>OZ241363.1:0-3370000 GCA_965200575.1 Thermoanaerobaculia bacterium
CTCGATGCCCAGCCCTTCGAGAATCTCGGCCGCGCGCGATTCGAGGGAGTAGCCGTCCCAGCGCATGACGACCTCTTCCAGGGTCGCGTACCGGTCGCCGTCGAAGTGCTCGTCGGCGTGCTCGAGCAGGCGGTCCTTTTCCACCATCGCGTCCCAGAGCTCGGCGTTGCCCATCATCACGACATCGAGGATGGGAACGTCCTCGTACTCGAAGTGGTCCTGCTTCAGCACCCCGAGGCGGCAGCGTCTGGGGATGGAGATCGTCCCGGCGCTGGGCGTGTCGTTGCCGCTCAGGATGCGCAGCAGGGTCGACTTGCCCGAGCCGTTCGAGCCGACGATGCCGTAGCGTTCCCCCTTGGCGAAGCGGACGGTCGCGCCCTCGAAAAGGGTCTGATCTCCGAAGCTCTTGGCCAGGTTGGAGACGGAGATCACTTGCTAGGGTCCACGGTCGAACGGCTCGCGGGCATTCACGGCCGCGGAGGCTGAGGCGGAACCGGGCGAACGACCATGGCGCAGAGTACAGGCAGGCATTCGGGCTTGCCAGCGGCCGGTCTCGGCGGCGGGCGCGCGTAGGACCGTGGCGAGTACCCGCAGCAGCGGCCTGTCGGAAACGGCTCGCCAGAAGACGCGCCCCGCGGTCCCCGATCAGGCGCCGAGCCGGCTGCTCGGAATCGCCGGCTGGGCAGGCGGCGCCTTCCTCGGCGCCGTCCTGGTGTTCGGCGGCGTGGTCAAGGCGCTCGACCCGCAGGCATTCGTCCGGCAGATCGAGATCGAGGGGCTCGACTTCCTGCTGCCGGCCGTGGTGGTGACGTCGATCGCCCTGGCGCTGGAGATGGGCCTGGGCAGCGCGCTGATCCTGGGCCTGCGCCGATCCTGGGTGCTGCTGCCTTCCACCCTTCTGGTCGCCTTCTTCCTGTTCCTGACCGGGCGCAGCTACTACCGCGACCTGCGCGGCATCGAGGGCAGCGAAGAGGCCGGTTGCGGGTGCTTCGGCAACCTGGTCGAGCGCACGCCGGCGGAGGCGTTCTGGCAGGACCTGGCGCTGATGGTCCCGGCCCTGGCCATCGCGTTTCTCGGGCGGCCCGGTGCCGCACGGCTGCCCTGGGTGCGGCTCGCGGTCGTGGGCGTGCTGATCGTGGGTCTGCTCGCGTTCGCCCGTGCGGCGCCCGACCTGCCGCTTGACGACGTGGCGACCCGGCTCAAGCCCGGCCTGACCGCCGATTCGATCTGCACCGGCGACGGCGACAGCCGGCTCTGCCTGAGCACCATCGTCCCGGAGCTTGTCGACGGTTCCCACTGGCTCGTCATGGCCGAGCTCGATGAGGCCCTGGGCAAGTCGGTCGACGAGCTGAACCAGCACGTCTTCGCCGGCGAGGGGATGTGGGTTCTCAGCTCGGCCACGCCGGACGAGGCCCGCACGTTCTTCTGGTCCTGGGGTCCGGCCTTCGAGATCCGCGAGGCGCCACCCACCTTCCTTTCGCCGCTCTACCGCACGTTGCCGCGTTCCTTCCGGGTGAAGGACGGCGTGGTGTTGAAGACGGTGTCGGGCCTGCCGCCCGCGCCGTAGCGCCGCCACCGCGTCGCGTACGCCTGGCGTGGCCCCGGCCTGCCGCCCGCTGCGGGTTGCCTGACGAGAATCGGCGCTCAGGAGCCGGTCGCGAACAGGGCGGCGAGGTCGATGCCGCCGTTGCGCCACAGGGCATCGGTCGCCTGAAGCTGGCCGGCGGGAGCGAAGCGGGAGACGCCCGCGACCCGCAACGCCCGTCGCATCCGGCGCGGCAGCTCGCCGGCCCGGGCGACCCCGTGCAGGCGTCCGCTCCATTCGTCGAGCGCGGGGAGCGGCGGCACGGGGTGGACCCGGACCGTGCGCAGGCCCGGCGAGGGGCGAAGCCGGGGTTCGTTCTCGACGATCACGGTGCCGGCGTCGAATGCGTCGCCATGGCAGGAGAGCCCCCGCAGCGCGGCCTCCTCGCGGGCGAGGCGGACGCCGGCGAGCTCGGCTGCCGTGCTGTGGCCGGGTGGCAGTTGGGTCGCGAGATCCGCAAGCGCTTCCGCAAGCATCGCGGCGAAGGATGCGGCGACCGCGCGGTCCGCGAGAACAGCCTGCACCGACAGGCAGCCGCGCTGGTCGAACAGCACGACGTCGGTCGCCAGGCCGCGTGCCGCCGGCAGGAGATCGGCATCGCTGCCGACCCAACCGAGGCCGATACCGGGGCCGAAGGCGACGAGTCGCCGTGGCGCGAGGGCCTTGATCGAACCGACGGTCGTCTCGTCGCCGTAGGCCGCGACGACCCGGGCCGTCCCGAACAGGCGGCGTTCGATGGTCTGGTCGCCGCCGGTCCATGTGGCCGTTGCGAAGGCGTCGCCGAGCACGGGCAGGCGGCGGCCGAGGGCCGAGAGGAAGGCTGGAGCGAAGCAGGGCTCGGCTCGCGAGGTCTTGAACAGGACGGGCTCTCGCACCGCCAGAGCTGGCAGCAGGGACTGCAGCAGGAGGCCCGGCGGGGTGCGAGCGAGGACGACCAGGCTGAAGCCGTGCTCGGCTTGCCTGGACGCGCGCTGCCCGTGTGCCTCTCGTAGCGCACGGGCGGCGGGCTCTCCGGCCATGCCGGCGCAGATGGTTCGAAGCCCCAGGTCGAGGGCGACGGCGGAAAGGCCGGTGGCGGCCAGAAGGTCGGGGTCGAGCGCTCGGCGCTCCGGGCTGCCCGGGTCGAGGAACCGGGCAACGGTGTCGTTCCAGGCGGAGAGGATCGCGTCGTCGGAGGTGTCGCGCAGCTTCGGCGCCGCCGCCAGAATGCCGCGGACGGTGACTTCGAGGTCGGAAGCGACCGCGGTGTTTTCCAGGCCCCCGGCGGCGCTTGCGCCGGCTCCGTTCGCCACGGCGCGTTCGTGGGACTCGGGTGGTCCGGTTCGGAAGGACTCGCTCACGCGATGCCCAGCTCCTCCGCCGTCAGGGAGCAGCCGCGCAGGTCGGCGCCGGTCGCGCGGCCGCGGAGCCGGAAGCCGCAACCTTCGGCGACGGCGAGGTCCTCGGTGAGGATGTGGCAGACGGAACCGAGGTTGGCGAGGTCAAACAACGACAACAGCCCGGTGCGCCCTGCATCGACCTCGTGCAGGGTCTCCGGGTCGAGCACCCGAGATCGCATCCAGGGCGGCGGGCGGAGCAGCTCGCCGCCCGGATTGGAGTACGCCTGGCTGGTGAGCTCGGTCATGCCGTACTCACGGACAATTCCCTCCTCGCCCAGGCCGAGCAGGGCTCCGGTGCGGCGCCGGACGGCCTCGGGAGTCGTCTCGATGGAGCGGCCCTTGAAGCCGCCGGTCTCGAACACCCGGCTTCCCGCCGGCAGCCGTGTCGCTTCTGCTCCGTCTTGCTCCAGCCGGTCGAGCAGCAGGACGAGGGCGAGCGACGTGGCGAGCACCAGCACGGGCGGTCCGTCGGCTTGCGCTCGGAGCCAGCGGCGAGCCAGGTCAACGTCGATGCCGCCCGGGCCGGCCGCCCAGGCGCTTCCCGGGGACGCGTGCCGCTCGAACACGTGCTGCACCATGAACGAGAGGCTCGAAGCGGGGGCTGCCTCCCGGTCCGGTATGAGCGAGAGCATGGGCGCCGCCGAAGCGCCGCCCGGCATGCAGGCGGCCGCGAAGGTGCGGTCGACCACGGTTCGGTAGAGGTCGGGAAAGGGGTGGTGGTGAACGCTCCGCTGTTCGGCGCCGCGCGTCGTGCCGCTGCTCCTGAAGACTTCGCGAGGCTCGGCGGCAGCCAGGCGGAGCGACTTGAAGGCCGAGGTCGGCACGGCCGGAGAGTCGCGCCAGCTGACCAGCCCTTCCGGAGTGACGCCGCGGGCGGCCCAGAGCCGCCGATACGGCGCGACGCGGTCGTGACCGAAGCGTGCGGCCTGCGACGCCAGGAGGTCGAAGTCGCCGCCGTCCCCGGCGATGAACCGCTCGATGCTCCGGCGCAGGTCGGTCACGAGCGGGTCGATGCGCCGGTTTGCGCCGCCGGCGGCGTGCCGAAGAAGGCGGCGGCGGTCGCGGCGGGGTGCCCGGCGAGATCGGCGGTCGGGGCCTTGCCTCCGTCCGCTTCATCCTCGGCCTGGGGCCACCACTCGGTCGGCAGGTGCCGCCGGTAGGGGAGCTGGAGGAAGCGCCGGTCGAACAGCGCGATCACGCCGCGGTCCTCGGCGGAGCGAATCAGCCGCCCGGCAGCCTGCACCACGCGCGTCATGCCCGGGACCACGAACGCGTACTCGAAGCCGCGTTCGAACCGGTCGTCGTAGTAGGCCTGCAGCAGCCTCTGCTCCATGGTCAGCGCCGGCAGGCAGGGACTGACGATCGCCACCGCGAGGAGCGCGTCGCCGGGGTAGTCCACGCCCTCGGAGAAGACGCCGCCGGCCACGGCGAGCAGGAGCGCCTTCCCCGACAGCGGGCTGGTCAGGGCGTCGAGCATCTCCTTGCGCTTTTCTTCGCTGTTCGTGCGCTGCTGCACCAGCAGCTCGCGGCCGCAGTCGGGCAGCCGGTCCCGGACCTCGGCAAGGAAACGGTAGCTGGGGAAGATCGCCATCGCGTTGCCCGGCACGGAGCGGACGAACTCGGCCAGGCGCTCCGCGATGGGGCCGTAGTTCTGCTCCCGCTCCCTGTAGACGGTGGTGACGGAGGTGTCGACCACGACCCGTCGGTTGGCGGCCGGAAAGGCGCTCGGCGTCTCGACCGTCGAGGTGCGCTCGGGGTCGAACCCCAGGAGGTCGCGATGGAAGTCGAACGGCTGCAGGGTGGCCGAGAGGCCGATGGCGGAGCGGCAGCGGTTGATCGTTGCGCCCAGGAAGGCGCTCGCGTCCTTGCACAGGATGGCCAGCGACGGCTCGTTGTCGATGCGGCGGAAGAGGAAGCTGAAGGCCGCCGCGTGCTCGGCGCGGGTGCCGAGCTGCAGCGTGCTCAGGAAGCGCAGGAGCTGGAAGTAGAGCTCGACGAAGGGGTCACTCGCGGCGAAGGAACGCGTGTCGCGCCGGAACTCCAGGTAGTCCACGAAGCCGCGGTCGAAGGCGGGCCGGAGGCGCCACAGTTCGTCCTCGGGCGGGGCGCCCGTGTCCACGGTGTTCCGGTCCGGCCGGTCGAGCCGGGAGTCCACCTGGTCGCGGATCAGGTCCTCGAGGGCCCCGCAGAGCTCCCGCAGGCGCTCGGTGGGGGCGCCCTCGGCGCCGCGACCGGCTCGACGAAGGCCCGCCTGCGCCGCCCGGCACTGTGCGGCGGTGAGTTCCGGGCTGTAGTAGCCGCGCCCCCGGTCGATCAGGTTGTGGATCTCGTCGATGACCAGCACGGTGCCGGACAGGTCGGCGTCGCCCTGGAACTCGGTCAGCTTGACGAACGGGTCGAGTGCGTAGTTGTAGTCGCCGACCACCACCTGGACCCTGCGCCCGAGTTCCAGGCTGATCTCGAACGGGCAGGCCTCGGCCCCCCTGGCAGCCTCGAAGACGTCGTCGGGGAGCAGCAGGCTGCGCTCCTCGAGCAGGCGCGGGACGATCTGGCTGCGCTGCAGCTTCAGGTAGTAGTCGCGGGCGAACCGGCAGTAGTCCTCGTGGCAGATGGTCTCGTGGTTGGCGCACATGCGAGCCTTGGCCCGCAGCTGCAGGGCGTGGAAGGCGCCCTCGCGGTTCAGCAGGTCGATGACGGAGTTGGCCATCGCCTGCTGGGTGTTCTTGGCGGTGAGCACGAACACGCGCAGGTCGTGCTCCAGCGCCTGGCGCAGGACCGGGTGCAGCGTGGCCACGGTCTTGCCCAGACCGGTCGGCGCCTGCACCAGGAGGTGCTCGCGCTGGGCGACCGCCAGGCCGGCCCGGTCGATGATCTCCTGCTGCCCCGGGCGCGGGCGGTGGAAGGGAAACTGGAGGCGCTCGGCGGCCAGCATGCGGCGCTGCCGCTCCGCCCGCGCCGACTCGTGCTCGCCCACGAGAGCCGCAAGCCGCAGGTGGACCGAGGTTTCGAGCTCCTCGAAGTCGAGCTCGACGCCGAGCCGTTCGATGTCGAGGGCGCCGATCTCGATCAGCACCAGCTCGGCTCGGACCGGCGCCGAGCCGGCGGCTGCAGAACCGTGGATCATCCAGGCGTAGAGCGCCGCCTGGCGGCGGTACAGATCCAGCAGCGGCGGCGACGGTGTCATGCCGGGCCGGACGGACTTGATCTCCTCCAGCGCCAGGTTGCCGTCGGCGTCGTGGTACAGGCCGTCGGCCCGCCCGGTCAGGGTTACCCGCCAGCCGCGGTGGTCGAACTCGAAACGCAGTTCCACCTCCCGGCGGTAGCTCGGATCCCGCTCCATCGCCCGCTCCTGGTAGCGGCTGTGAATGGCCTGCCCCACCCACAGGCGCTCGAAGCCGCCGCGATGGGCAAAGCCCAGGTGCCGGGCCGCTCCGTGCTGAAGCAGGTCGGCCACGGACAACCGCAGCGTCCTCGCTTCGTCGTCGAAACGCGGCGGCATGGGCCGCGAGACTACCCGCCCTGCTGTTGTGGGCGGCCCCGGTATGGCGTAGAGTCGAACATCATGTCCGACAACTTTCCAGGCGGCGACAGTCCGCTCGATCTCGGCGATCTGCGCAAGGCCCTGCGCGACCGCCTCGGCAGCCTGAAGATCATCGCCGTCGTGCTGGTGGCGGGGCTGCTGCTCCTTTCCAGCGTCTACACCGTGCAGCCCGAGGAAGTGGGCGTCATCCTGCGCCTCGGGCGCTACGCCGGCACCACGGAACCGGGTCTGCGCTTCAAGATTCCCGTGGTCGACCGTCTCACCAAGGTGCCGGTCAGGCGCCAGTTGAAGCAGGAGTTCGGTTTCCGCAGCGAGAGCGTGGGCGTCCGAAGTTCCTTCGTGGGGGTGGAGGACGAGGCGAACATGCTGACCGGCGACCTGAATGCCGCGGTCGTCGAGTGGGTGGTCCAGTACCGGGTCGTCGATCCGTACCAGTACCTGTTCCGGGTTCGGCGGCTGACCGAGACCTTCCGGGACATGAGCGAGGCGGTCATGCGCGAGGTCGTCGGCGACCGGACGGTGAACGAGGTCCTCACGGTCGGGCGCGCCGAGATCGAGAACTCGGTCAAGGTCGAGCTGCAGGAGCTCTGCAACCAGTACGAGACCGGCATCGACATCGATCAGGTCGTCCTGCAGAGCAACAACCCGCCCGAGCCGGTCAAGCCGTCCTTCAATGCGGTCAACCAGGCCGAGCAGGAGCTCGAGCGCCTGGTGAACGAGGCCGAGGCCGAGTACAACCGCGTCATCCCGCGCGCCGAGGGTGAAGCGCGGCAGACGATCCAGCAGGCTGAGGGTTACGCGCTCGACCGGGTGAACCGTGCCGAGGGCGACGCCGCCCGCTTCCGGTCGCTCTACGAGGAGTTCCGGCAGGCGCCGGAAGTGACCCGCAAGCGGCTGTTCATCGAGACGATGGAGCGGATCCTGCCGGACGTCGGTCGCAAGATCGTGGTCGACGAGAACGTGGAGGGGCTGACGCCGATCATGAGCTTCGAGGGGGTCAGCACGGCGAGGACCTCCAGCCGGGCGGCAGCGGCCGTGTCCTCGGAGGGTTCACGATGAAGATCGCCGCGCTGCTTGCCGCTCTCGTTCTGCTGCTCGTTGCCAGCAACGCTCTCTTCATCGTCCCGGAAGACCGCCAGGCGATCATCATCCAGTTCGGCGCGCCGGTCGGCGATGCCATCGACACCCCCGGCCTGAAGGTCAAGCTGCCGTTCATTCAGCGCGCCCAGTTCTTCGACCGCCGGTTCCTCGAGTGGCAGGGCTCGCCGGAGGAGTTGCCGACCCGGGACAAGGTGTTCATCTTCGTGGACACCTATGCGCGCTGGCGCATTTCCGACCCGCTTCTGTTCTACCAGCGGCTTCGGGACGAGCGGGGCGCCCAGTCGCGGCTGGACGACATCCTGGACGGCGAGACCCGCAACGCCATCGCCAACCACGACCTGATCGAGGTCATCCGCACGTCGAACCGGGAGGCCGCGGCCGACGAGTCGTACCCGGACGCGAGCGGCGGCCTGGAGGAGATCGTCACCGGGCGGGACAAGATCCGGCTGGACATCCTGGCCGCTGCCCAGGAGCGCACCGCGGACCTCGGCATCGAGATTCTGGACATCCAGTTCCGGCGCATCAACTACGGCGAGCAGGTGGAGCCGGACGTGTTCAACCGGATGATCTCCGAGCGCCAGCGCATCGCCGACCGCTTCCGCTCCCAGGGTCAGGGCCAGGCGTCCGAGATTCTGGGCAACATGGAGCGGGACCTGAAGCGGATCCAGTCGGAGGCCTACCGGCAGGCGGCGCAGATCCGGGGCCGAGCCGACGCGGAGGCGACGGAGGTCTACGCCTCGGCCTACAACCAGTCGGCGCAGTCGCGAGACTTCTACGAGTTCCTGCGCACGATGGAGGCCTTCGAGAATACGATCGACACCGAGACCTGGCTGGTGCTGTCCACGGACAGCGACTACTTCAGCTTCCTGAAGGGGAGTCAGTAGGGCCCCAGCCGGCCGGGCTGCCAGGACCGTGACTGCCAGGACGGTGACTGGTGGCGAGATGGCAAGACCGTGACCAGCCCCGCGACAGGCACACTGACCGGCGCTGCAAACGGCGGCAAGACCTGGATCGGCAGACCGTGACCGGGCTGATCGGGCTGCTCGTCATTCCAGGCATCGCCTGGCTGGCTTCCACCCACCGCTCCAGCGTCCGCTGGCGAACCGTTGCCACGGGCATGGCCATCCAGTTCGCTCTCGCCCTGCTGATCCTGCGCTGGGGCCCGGGCGAGGCCTTCTTCCGCGGCGCCTCGGGCATGGTGGAGGGCTTCCTCGAGTTCTCGAACGAAGGGTCGCGCCTGGTTTTCGGCGGTGTGTTGGATCAGGCGCCGATCGCCTTCCAGGTGCTGCCGACGATCATCTTCTTCTCGAGCGTCGTGGCGGTGCTTTACCACCTGGGCGTGATTCAGCAGGTCGTCCGCCTGTTCGCCGTCGTGATGACCCGTCTGATGGGCACGTCCGGCCCCGAGTCGCTGTCCGCGTCGGCGAACATCTTCGTCGGCCAGACCGAGGCGCCGCTGCTCATTCGCTCCTACGTCGGCGGCATGACCCGTTCGGAGCTCATGGCGGTGATGACGGGCGGGTTCGCCACCGTGGCCGGCGGCGTCATGGCGGCCTACGTCGGCATGGGCATCCCGGCTGGACACCTGGTTGCGGCCAGCGTCATGTCGGCTCCCGCCGCGCTGGTGATGGCGAAGCTGATGATCCCGGAAACGGAGGTGGAGCGCGTTTCGGCGAAGACGGACTTCAGCGTCAAGACGCCCTGGGCGAACGTGATCGACGCTGCCGCCCAGGGCGCCGGCGACGGCCTGAAGCTGGCGCTGAACGTGGGCGCCATGCTGCTTGCGTTCACCGCCCTGCTCGCCATGGCCAACGGACTCCTGAACCCGGTCGGCGGCTGGGTCGGGGTCGAGGGTCTGAATCTGGAGATGATCCTCGGCTTCGTGTTCCGGCCCCTCGCCTGGACGATGGGTGTGCCGTGGGCGGAAGCCGATTCGGTCGGCACGCTTCTGGGTTTGAAGACGGCGGCCAACGAGTTCGTCGCATACTCGCGGTTCGAGTCCTTCGTGGTCGAAGCCGGCTTGTCGGAGCGCTCCCAGGTGATCGCCACCTACGCACTGTGCGGCTTCTCCAACTTCTCCTCGATCGCGATCCAGATCGGCGGCATCGGTGGCATCGCTCCTGAACGCAAGAGCGAACTCGCAAGCCTCGGCCTGCGGGCGATGGTCGCCGGCACCCTCGCCTGCCTGCAGACGGCAACCATCGCCGGCCTGCTGGTCTGAGGTTCGGCAAGAGGAGGAGGCTGGCGGCGCTGGCCGCGGCCTGGCCAGGGGCTGCCGAGGGCGCCGTGGTCGACGGCGCTAGCATCCGGCCCCATCGTGTCGCCCTTGCGCTTTCTTCTTCCGCTTCTCGCCGGCCTTGCCTGCGCCTGGTGGATCGACCGGTCGACCGCGCTGCGGGGGTTGCTGCCGCCCAGGTTCGCCGGCGCCGACGCGACCGCCCTCGGACGTCGAATCGGCTTCATGGCGTTTCTGGGCCTCGTGCTCTGGGTGGGCGTGTTCGTCTCCGTCGCCAGCATCGGCGAGCCGTCGGTCGTGGACCAGATCGACTTCGAGAGCCTGTCGCCCTTCAGCCTGTTCCAGATGCACGCGGTGCTCGTCGCGACGCTGGCCCTGTTCCTGGCGCTGGGCTACTGGCGCTGCGGCCACGATGCCGTGACGGTGGTTCTGAGCCAGCTCGGCATGCGCCTTCGGCCGGGCCAGACCGCGGCCTCGGAGCTCGGGCTGGGCCTGGGGACGGGCATCCTGCTGTGGGCAGGCGTTCTCGCCGTCATGGCCATCGCCGGCCTCGTCGCGGGCGCCGCATCGGGATTCGAGGACCTGCCCACCGAAGCGCCGAAGATGGTGCTGTGGATGGGCGGCCTGCCGGTCCTCTTCCGCTTCATGGTCAGCGTCTCGGCGGGAGTCGTGGAAGAGGTCTTCTTCCGCGGCTTCCTGATGCCCCGTGCCGGTCTCGTCGTCTCGAACGTCCTGTTCGTGCTGGCCCATCTGAGCTACGAGCAGCCGACCATGCTGCTCGGCGTAGGCCTCCTCTCCGTGGCCTTCAGCTGGCTCACCCTGTGGCGCGGGAACATCTGGGCGGCAGTGATCGCCCACTTCCTGTTCGACGCGATTCAGCTCCTGGTGATCGTGCCCCTGGCCGCCAACGCGGCCGGCTGGTAGCGGACCACTTCCCTGCTGGCGCAGCCGGTGGCACGGGCACCTGGCAGGCCGGCCTCCTGGCGGCCTGCTAGGGTCCATCGCCGTTGCCAACCATCCGAAGGGGAGAAGGGCTTTGGAGCGGTTTCCCGGCGTCGATTACATGGACTTCGACTCGCTGCTGAACGGCGAGGAGAGGTTGATCAGGGACACGGTTCGACAGTTCGTCGACGAGCGGGTCAAGCCCATCATCGAGGAGTGCCATCGCGAGGCGCGGGCGCCGATGGAGCTGGCCACACAGATCGGGGATCTGAACCTCTTCGGGGCGAACTTCACCGAGTACGGACTGCCCGGCCTGGGGAACGTCGCCTACGGCCTGGTGATGCAGGAGCTGGAGCGCGGCGATTCCGGCCTGCGGAGCATGGTCTCCGTCCAGAGCTCCCTGGTGATGTACCCGATCCTCACGTTCGGGTCGAAGGAGCAGAAGGACCGCTTCATTCCGGGCCTGGCCGGAGGTCGCCTGATCGGCTGCTTCGGTCTCACCGAACCGGACTACGGCTCCAACCCTTCGGCCATGCGGACGCGGGCCCGGCGGGACGGCGACCACTGGGTGCTGAACGGCGCCAAGCAGTGGATCACGAACGGCAGCGTCGCTGACGTCGCGGTGGTCTGGGCCCGCACGGACGAGGGCATTCGCGGCTTCCTGGTCGAGAAGGGGACCGAGGGCTTCGTGACCGCCGAGCAGCACGGCAAGTTCTCGCTGCGCGCCTCCGTCACCGGAGAGCTGTCGTTCCAGAACTGCCGCATCCCCGCCCACAACCTGCTCCCGGGCACGCGCGGCGTGGGTAGCGCGCTGCAGACCCTGAACCAGGCGCGCTACGGAATCTGCTGGGGAGGACTCGGCTCGGCGATGGAGTGCTACCACACAGCGCTTCAGTACGCCCGCCAGCGCGTCCAGTTCGGCGGCCAGCCGATCGCCAGCCACCAGCTGGTGCAGGAGAAGCTGGCCTGGATGATCACCGAGATCACCAAGGGTCAGTTCCTCGCCTACCAGCTTGCGGGTCTCAAGACGGCCGGAACGATGGCCTCGCAGCACGTGTCGATGTGCAAGCGCAACAACGTGTGGGTGGCGCGGGAGTGCGCAAGGCTGGCGCGGGAAATTCTGGGCGCGAACGGCATCGTCGACGAGTACCCGGTGGTCCGTCACATGCTGAACATCGAGTCCGTCTACACCTACGAGGGCACCCACGACATCCACGGGCTCGTGATCGGGCAGGCGATCACCGGGATCCCCGCGTTCAACCCGCCGATGACCCGGCATCAGGCGCGCGAGGCGGCCGCGGGGGCCGGTGGGTGACCGCAGAGCTCGGCGACCTCGATTTCGTGGCCGTCACCGAAGCAGCGGCCACCGCGGCGGCCCGCACGATGGGGTACGGCGACCGCCGCCGCTCCGACCACGTCGCCGTGGAGGCGATGCGCAGCACCCTGGCCAGCATGGCCATCGATGGTCGAGTCGTGATCGGCGAAGGAGAGCGAGACCGGGCGCCGATGCTCTGGGTGGGCGAGAAGGTGGGCCGCAGGGCGGAAGGCGACCTCCCGGTGGACTTCGCGGTCGACCCGCTGGAAGGGACGAACCTGTGCGCTTCCGGCGCGTCCGACGCCATGGCAGTGCTGGCCGCCTCCGAGCGCGGCGGCCTGCTCCACGCGCCGGACATCTACATGGACAAGATCGTCGTCGGCCCCACGGCGTGCGGCAGCGTCGACCTGGATGCCCGGGTTGAGGACAACCTGGGCGCCATTGCCGATGCGTTCGGCTGCGCCGTCAGCAAGCTGACCGTGGTCGTGCTGGACAGGGACCGGCACCGCCAGCTGATCGCCGACATACGAGCGGCCGGCGCCCGGATCAAGCTGATCGGCGACGGCGACCTGTCGACCGCGATCGCGGCGGCCGTGGTGGGCACCGGAATACACGCCGTGATCGGCACCGGCGGCGCGCCGGAGGGCGTCATCACGGCAGCCGCCATGCGCTGCCTGGGCGGTGAGATCCAGGGTCGGCTCCGTGCCATCGGAGCGGAGCAGGAACGTCGGCTGGCGCAGTTCGACATCGAGGACCCGGACCGCGTCTACACCACCGCGGAGCTCGCTCCGGGCGAGGACATCGTGTTCTGCTGCACCGGCGTGACCGGCGGCGACCTGCTGCGCGGCGTGCGTTTCGACGGCGATGGCCACCGCAGTTCGACGCTGCTCATGCTGCTGCGCGCCGGGGAGATCCGCTTCGTCGAGACGATTCACCGCCGGGGCGATGCCGGCCCGGTCCGTTTCGGTTGAGGCGCCTGCGGCAGCGATGATCAAGCCAGACCACTGGATCCGATCCTGGGGCGAGGCGGGCGGCGTCGACCCGTTCGATCCGGCCCAGGTCAACGCCGCAAGCTACGACGTGCGCGTCGGCGACCACTGGATCTGCCCGACCAGGGATCCGGAGGAGTCCCGCGGCGACCGCATCAGACTGTTCCCGAACGAGGTGCTGCTGGCCACGACACTCGAGTTCGTGCGCATTCCCCGCTCGGTAGCGTGCGACCTGAAGCTCAAGTCCACGCTCGGCCGCCTGTGGATCAACCACTCGCTGGCTGGCTGGTGCGACCCGGGGTTCGAGGGCAACATCACGCTGGAGTTGCAGAACCTTGGCCCGGTGCCGTTCGTGCTCGAGGCCGGCCGCCGGATCGCCCAGCTGATCTTCATCACCATGGAGTCCGAGCCGGACATCGCCTACGGCGAGCCGGGCGCCGGAAGCCGCTACCAGCACCAGCGTGGCGCCACGCGGGCCAGGACCTGAGGGGACGCCCGCCTTGGCCGAGCCATCCGTTCAGACGATACGGCTCTCGATCGGCAGCCGCTACGAGAACATCGAGCTGGTGCTGGCGGTGCTGGCCGACACGCTCGCGCCGCTGCCGATGAACGAGGACAGCTGCTATTGGATGGAGATCGCGGTGCGCGAGGCGCTGACCAACGCGATCAAGCATGGCAACCGGCTCGATACCGGCAAGCGCGTGGACGTCGGCCTGGTGGTGAACGTGGGCGGGATCGAGATCACCATCGAGGACGAGGGCGAGGGCTTCGACCCGGGCGCCGTCGCCGATCCGCTCGCGCCCGACAACCTGCTCAGGACCCAGGGCAGGGGCATCTTCTACATGCGGAAGTTCATGGATAGGATCGACTACGACTTTGGCGCCGAAGGCGGCACCAGGGTTCGGCTTCAGAAGAAGTTCGACGGCCCGGGCGACAACGCCGAGCCAGATCACGGAGGAGCGAATGAAGATTGACAGGCGCCAGCGGGATGGAGCGACAATCCTCGATCTTCGGGGCAAGATCACGATCGGCGTGGGCGACGTGGCCCTGAGGGAGGCCGTGCAGGGAGCGATCTCGGACGGCGCCACGAACATCCTGCTGAACATGGGACGGGTCCGATCCATCGACTCGTCCGGGGTCGGCGAACTGGTGGCGGCCTACACGACGGTCGCCAACCGGGGCGGCAAGCTGCGCCTGTTCGGGCTGCCCGGCAGGGTCCTGGGCGTGCTCGAGATGACCCAGCTGGTCACCGTGCTGGACATTCTCGACAACGAGGACGAGGCGGTCGCGTCGCTCGCCTGACGCGGTCCTCCAGGTCAGCGCAGAATCGGTGAACGCAGAATCCAGTCCTGCCGCTGCGGCCAGGCGGCTCGTGGCGGCCATGCGCCGGCACGGCTTCCGCGGCGGCCGGCCGATCCTGGTTGGCCTGGTCCTCGTGCCGGCCGTTGCCGCCGGCGTCTGGCTGGGCGCCAGCGAAGACGCTGAGAAGCGCGAACGGGATTCGATCTACAAGTACCTCACCCTGTGGGAGGAGGTGCTCAGGCTGGTCCGCGAGTCCTACGTCGAGGAGGCGGACGGTCGCAGCCTGGTCGCGGGCGCCATGGACGGCGTCACGGACGCGCTCGATCCGTTCTCGGTCTACGTGCCGGCCAGCGAAGTCGAATCCTGGCTCGCCGCTCGCGAACAGGGCCGGCAGCGGTCGGGCGCCCTGGTGCTCAAGGAACGGGGCGCCGCCTGGGTGGTCGCCGTCGATGAAGGCAGCCCCGCCGCCGATGCCGGGCTTCAGCGCGGCGACATCGTGGCCGGAATCAACGGACGGTCGTCCCGCGACATGCCGCTGTGGGAGCTGCGGCGCCAGTTCGCGGGGCCGGTGGGGGCCGAGCTCGACCTGGAGCTGGTGCGGCGCGGCGACAGCGTCGAGGTCAGCCTTGCGCTGGGCGAGTACGAGCCTCCGCCGCCGGAGCTCGAAGAGGTCCGCGGGGTCGGCGTGCTGCGCATACCCAGCTTCGGCGATGACCTCCCTCAGCAGGTGAAGGCGTTGCTCGACGGCTACGGCGGCGAGTCCCTGCTGATCGACCTGCGCGGCGTGGCCGGCGGCGACGACGAGGCCGCCTACGCCGTGGCCGGCCTGTTCGTCGACGGCGACCTGGGTGGCCTGGTCGACCGGCATGACCGGCAGCTCGCGTCGTTTGCGGGCAGCGGCGGCCTGTACTCCGGCGACGTGGACGTGCTGACCGACCGCAGTTCCCAGGGCGCCGCCGAGATTCTGACCGCGGTGCTGCGCAAGTCCCTGGAGGCCGACCACTACGGCGAGCCGACCTTCGGCTGGGCCGGAACGCTGCGACAGATCGAGCTCCCGGACGGCGGCGGCCTGCTCGAAACCACGGCGGCCTTCTACACCGACCCGGACGGCGAGCGCCTGAACGGCAGCATCCGCGTGGAGAGCGACAACCGCATTGGCCTCTTCTTCCCCGGCGACCAGGAGGACGGTTCCGACCCGGTCCTGGATGGCACGCTGGACCTGATCCTCGAAACCGCCGACGAGGTCGAGCAGCTGTAGCGGGACGGTTGCCGGGCCTGCCGGTCGCCCCCCGTGGCGACAACCGCGTGCGGTATCGGGCGGTCTGGTCGCCCCCCCCCCCCCGCCTGGAACGGGCAGCTCGGTCGCCGGTTCCCTCCGGCGGGCCGGAATACCCAGAGGTGGCGGCAGCGCCTTCTCCGGCCGCGGCGGCGGGTACGATGGTGTTCGTCTTGCCCCGGAGTTCTCCGGTGTGCCCGGTGCCCAGGCGTCGATCCGTGCGGGTTCCGCCCTCCTGCGGCCCGTCTTTTCCCGTTCCTGAAGTGAGCAGGAACCCGGCGCCGGCAGAGCAGTGAACCGGGGTCGTTCCCGGGGTGGTTCTGGTGTTCCTGCCCCGGTGTCTGACCGCCTCGGGCAGTAGCCGGCGCCGGGCCGGCGGCCGGCGGCCCGAGATCAGGGATACCAGCGGCGTCCTCCCTGGTGACGGCCCGTTCCCGGGGCGGGCCGGCAGCGCCGAGTCTCGCTGTGTTCGAACAGTCTGACCTGAGCACGGCGCAGCTCGGCGGCGGAGTCGAGATCGCTCCTGGCCCGCGCCTCGACTTCTAGTTGGTGAAGGGTGACGCCCGGCTTGAGGAAGCGTTCCACGCCGGGCAGGGAGGCGAGCTTCTCGAACGGTGTCCTGGTCCAGGTAGCGGGTCCTTCACCGGCCCTCGAGGTCGATCTCCGTGGTCGGGAAGAGACATGGATAGATGGTTGAGGTGCGGCGACAGCACCTTGTGGACGAAGACGTCGCCTTCGGCGTCGAAGAGCCGCGGGATGTGGTGGTTGCCCAGCGTGGTGCGGATCGAGGAGCCGTTCTTCGACTCGACGAGGGCGTTGTCGTTGCTGCGGCGGGCGCGGGACCTGGTGAAGTCGATCTGCAGCCGCTTGAGCAGACGGTCGGTGCCCTGGTTGACGCACTCCGAGCCGTTGTCGGTGTGAAAGCCCCTGATCACAAGAGGATGGCTCTCGACAGCCGCTCGATCACCGGCAGCAGGCAGCGCTCAAAGATCGCCCGCACCGTCGCCACCTGCTGCCATTGGGTGACCTCGTCGACGGCATGATGTGGTACACGCCCTTTCTCCCCACTCCCGATCCCTCTGGGTGCACCGTGTCCACCCGCAGGTGGTCGCGGTTCGCGCCGGACGCATCGGACATCTCGGCCCTGCGCTCCTGCGCTCCTGCGCGCACAATGCGAGGACGCGGCGCCGTTCGCCGCGTCGACGGCGATCTTCAAACAGGTGGTCGACCTGCGCAGGTTCTTGAGGTGGCCGTTGGAGAGGCCAGCCGCTCGAAGCGCTGCTCGTCGTACTCCTCGTGTTGCCGACGCATCACCGCCCGGGCAGCGTGCCCGCACAGGTGACCCAAGGTGGTGTCGACCTCTGCCAGCAGGCCGACGGCGGCCTTCGTGTACACGCGCCCGAACCGCTGCCGCAGCCCCTCGCCACGACGGTCCCGAATCGTCCCGGTCTCCCGGTACTGCCGGATCAACCGCGTCAACCGGGCCTGCGAGAAGCCCGTCAGCTCAGACCAGAAGGCGCGTACCACGCCCTTGTCGGGCCTCTTCAGCATTGAGGTTGCGCGGTTTCCTGCGCCTTGTGGCGCGTCCCCGACCGGTCAAAGGCCGCGCTGAACCGGAAGCACACCAGCGTCGGCCTGACGAGCGCGCAGGTCGATTCCCGGTCCTGTCGAGAGATCTCGGGCCCAACGCCGCCGAAGCCGGACGCGGCGACCCGGCGAGAGTCTCGAGACGGTGGAGATGAAGCGCCACGAGCATCCTCCGATGATCCCCGAGTGCCGACCCACGTGCTCTTTCCCGCCGGATTGCCCGCCCGCTTCATGCTCACTTCTCGTTGGACCAGACGGTGCCGCATCTGGTACGGTGGTGAAACTCTCTAGCAATCTGTGGCGAGTCACGCTCAATTGGAGAGGCCCCATGTTCGTTCGCATCAGTCTCGCCAGGTGGCCTGAACCTGTCCGGTGTTTGCCGCGAGAGGGAAGGTCCTTGACGGTTGCGCGGCGGTTGTCAGTCTGGTGGTGGTGTTGGGTCTTCGCACTGTCCGTGCTTGCCGCCACGGTGGTGGCGGCGCCGGTGTCGAGCCAGAGTCCGCCCGCGCTTCCCGCGGCCCCGACGCTGACGGCGGTCCATCCGGGTGACCAGGCGCTCACGGCCGTATGGAGCGCCCCGACGGGCGTGGCGGTGGCGGACATCGTGGGCTACGACCTCCGCCGCATTCTGACCTCGGCGGACGATGCCAACAAGGCGGAGGAGGGAAACTGGACCGTCGAGGAGGTCTCGTGGTCTTTCGGCCCGCTGCACCATGTCCTGACTGGCTTGACGAACGATTCGAGCTACGACGTCCAGGTGAGGGTCCGAACGTCCGTGGGCGGCGGCACGGTCGGCGCCTGGTCAACAACCACAGCGGGGACGCCGAAGGAACCGGGTTCGGCGACGGGCTCTACGCCGTTGCCTGCCGACGCTACGGTGCTCGCGTTGCCTCTCGATGTGCCGATCGGCGGCGTGATCAGTACCGCTGCTGCCGCTACCGTTTCGGGGACGACAGTAGGGGGGGATGCAGATCGGTTCCGGTTCACGTTGACTGAAGGTACGAAGGTCGTTCTCTACAGCCGAAGCGGTCTCGACACGGTAGGGCATCTCTACCTGGACGGCGGCGCTCCGCTGGTAGCAGACGACTTTCTGGGAGAGCGCGACTTCCTGTTTTCGCGAGAACTCGCGTCGGGCACGTACGACCTCGAGGTTCGGGGGTTAGGGACGGGAAGCTACGAAGTGTGGGCTTCCACGGGATCCGAGATCGGCCCCGGCGAGGTTTGGGGCGAGATCGACGCAAGCGAAGCCGGGTACCTCGACGGCGACCTTTACACCCTGACGCTGCCTCGGCGGATGGACCTCGTTTTCCGCACGTTCAGCGGCCTCGACACCGTCGGGCAGATTCTCGACGACGAGGACAACGTCGTGGCTCTAGCCGACGGCTTCGATGACGACGACGCCTTTCTCCCGGTAGGTCCCTACGAATATCTGATGCGGGCGCAGCTTGACGCCGGCACTTACCGCGTTCGCGTGGCGTCCTGGTATGACGGTGGCTTTTACCGGCTTTACGTGCAGGAGGCGGAAGCGCCCGGTGGGTCGCACGCCAATGCCCGACGGCTGGAGCCGGGCGAGATTGCGACCGGTCTGCTCGTTGACGCTGCGGACGAGGACTGGCACTCGTTCAGCGTGACGGGGGAGGCGACTTGGGTGATCGGCCGCGTGATCAGCCACTCGGTTGCCCTGGACACAACGCTGCACCGCCTGGTCGGGTCCCAGGTGCAGCCGGTCACCGATGGGATCGAATGGCGAACCCAGACGAGCTTCGCGGCCGGCGTCCGCACGCTGGCCGGGTTGCTTCCCGTGGGCACGTACTACCTGGAGGTCAGCAGTTCGGCGGCGTTATCCGCGAACGACGATGGCTACGCCATCCAGGTGATAGGGGACCCGTCAAGCGAGTTCGCCTCACGCTGCGCCGACCTCGAGGGAATCGACCGCGGGTTCGAGGACGCTCTGGCGCCTTGTCTGTGGCACCTCCGGACCGTGGCCTCGCCCAAACGCCTGACAAACGAAACCTACAAGGCGGACATCAACGTCTTTCCGGTCTGGGCCGAGCAGAAGGGCGAGGGGATAACGGTCGCCGTCGTTGACGACGGGCTCGACGAAGACCATGTCGACCTCAAGGAAAACGTGAACAAGACCCTGGGCCTGGACTTTCGGGATGGCCCAGGCCAGCTCGTGCCGGGACACAACCACGGGACGGCGGTCGCCGGGATCATTGCCGCGCGCGACAACACGGTCGGCGTCCGGGGCGTCGCTCCGCGCGCGACGATTTACGGGGTCAACTACCTGCGGCACGCGAGCAGCAACAACCTGGTTCGTTCGGTTAGCCGCGGCCAGGACGTGACGGCCGTGTCGAACAACAGTTGGGGTACGCCGGGAAGCGCGGGGGCTGACGACGTGGATACCGCTTGGGAAATGGCGGTGGACACGGGCGTAACGACGGGCTACGGCGGCAAGGGCATCGTCTACGTCTTCTCGGCCGGCAACGGACGCACGTCCTCCGACGACTCGAACCTCGAAGGTTACGCGAACTACTACGCCACCACCGCGGTCTGCGCCGTGAACCGCCTCGGGAAGTACACGTGGTATTCGGAACCGGGGACAAACCTGTGGGTCTGCGCCCCGTCCAACGGTAAGGGGCCTGTGTACTCCACGGACAACTATAGTCGCTACCGTGCGTTCGGCGGGACCTCGGCCGCGGCGCCAGCCGTTTCCGGCGTCGTCGCCTTGATCCGGGCCGAGAACGAGGACCTGACCTGGCGGGACGTCAAGCTGATCCTGGCGGCGTCGGCGCGCAAGAACGACCCGACCGAGAGCGGCTGGGAGGACGGCGCCCAGAAGTACAACCGACCCGAAACGGAGACCTACAACTACAACCGCAATTACGGTTTCGGAGTCGTAGACGCGAAGGCCGCGTTCGACCTTGCGAAGAGCTGGACCCTCTTGCCGAAGTTCGTGGAGACGGACACCGTGGAGGCCATGGTGAACCAGTCGATTCCCGACGTTGGGGAGACCAATGCGCTGACTGGCGCCTCAAGCACCGTGACGATCGGCGACGACGTTGAGTTCGTCGAGTTCGTCGAGGTGAAGGCGACGATCACCAGCCCTTCTGGCGGGTCGTTCAGGGATCTCTCCTTGTCTCTTACGTCGCCTTCGGGAGTGACTTCGGAACTTTTCCTGCCGGCCGCCAACGAGCCCGGGTCATGGGAACTGCCTGCGGCGTTCCGCCTGGGCTCGGCACGTCATCTCGGCGAAGACCCGAAGGGAACGTGGCGGCTTCGTGCGGTCGACATGGTGGATGGCAAACCCGAGAACACGTTCGTGTCCTGGAGCCTGAAGATCTACGGCCACCGGTCGACTCCGGCCGCTCCCGCGATCACATCCGTGGCCCCGGGCGACGCCTCGTTGACCGTGACCTGGACCGCGCCGGACAACGTCGGGGCCTCGGCCGTCACGTCTTACGATGTGCGCTACATCGCGAGCAGCGCGTCAACTGAGACAAAGAGGGACGACTCGAACTGGACCGAAGCCCTGGGCGTCTGGAAGACCGCCGATGGCGGTTCGCTCCAGCACACGCTGAGCCTGCCGTTCGGCACGACGTACGACGTGCAGGTGAGGGCGGTCAGCGCGAAGGGCGATGGTCAGTGGTCCGCGACGACCAGGGCTACCGTGCTGGGAACGCGCGTCATCATCCTGCCGACGTCATTGACGGTGATGGAAGGCCTTTCCGGTACGTACACGGTCGTGCTCGAGAAGGCGCCGACGGGGAACGTAACGGTGACGCCGACCGTGCCCGAGAACACGGACGTGTCGGTGAGTCCGTCGTCGTTGACATTCACGATGCTGGACTGGTCGACGGCGCAGACGGTGACGATCAACGTGGCGGAAGACTCGGACGCAACGGCGGACGACCCCGTGACGATCACGCATGCCGTTGGCGGCGGCGCCCACGATGAGGTCGAGGCGCCGTCGGTCGTCGTCACGATCGGTGAAAAGGCGGCACCGGGCGCGCCTGCGATAGGCGCCGTGCATGCCGGCGAGGAGGCGCTGACAGTCGTCTGGGCGGCGCCGCCGTCGGAGATCGCCGCCTCGATCGCCGGCTGGGACGTCCGCTACATCGCGACCTCAGCCGACGAGACGGTCGAGGCGAACTGGACGATGGAGGAGACGATTCCCTGGCGCTTCGGCCCGCTACACCATGTCGTCAAGGGGCTGACGAACGGCGTGAAGTACGACGTGCAGGTCAGGGCCAGGACGACCGTGCTGGGGGCGTGGTCGGCTACGACCACGGGCACGCCGAGGGAACCGTCGAACAGCAAGCCGCTCGTTCTTCCGTTGAACGTGCCCATCGGCGCGACGCTGGAGGACGGAGACGACGTGGATCGCTTCGGGTTCAAGACAGCAGAAGAGGAATCCATCTATGCTGTGTACAGGATCCTCTCCAGCGGCCTCAACGTGAAACTCTCCATCGCGGACGGTGAGTTTTGGTCGGGCGGCAGCGCCGACGCAAAGACGGGTGAGCTGGCGAAAGGCAATGATGCCTGGGCCATCCACCGACTGTTGCCGGACAGTTCGCACCAGTTCGATGTCTCGGCCGGCGAAAGCCATGTCGCCGGCGCATACGAGATCGTCGTGTTCCGGAACGGGGGAGAGCTCGGTCCTGGCGACCAGCCCAGCGCCTTCAGAAATGGCCACGCCACGAGCGGGCGAGACCGTACCGAAAGCGGCCATACCTACACCCTCGAGCTGCCGCGACAGACCGACCTTCTGATTCGTACGACACGGGGGTCGGCCGACACGTTCCTGGAGGTCCGGGGGCCGGACTCAGGATGGCCGCCCCTCCACCAAGGAATCGACAACCCCGAGCTCCCTGGTGTGCCCAAGCATTTTGTGCTGCCAATCCGACTCGCGAGGGGAACGTACAAGCTGCACGTGAAGAGTCCCCATAAAGTTGAAGTAGCTAGCCGGGACTACACGCTCAGGATCGAGGAATTGCCGCCCCGCGGCAGTTCACGGCAGACAGCGACCGAACTGGCGCTATCCGGTGTGACAGGCGGAGTGCTCGATGCGGGAGCCGAGCATTGGTTCCGCTTCCGCACGACGAGTGCGGCGTTCGTGCTGGGCCGTGCGGTCAGCCCGACCTTTTCACTGTCCGGAACGCTCTACAACAGTGCAGGCGAGGAGATAGAGGATACGTCATTCGCTTTCCAGAAGAACTACCTGAAAGACGGACAGAACGGGAGCTTCCGGCAGGGCAGCGGACTCACGTTCGGGCAGTTCCTCGAGCCAGGGACGTACTACTTGCGGCTAAGCAATTCGAGCAAGGCCGCAGGGGGCTACGCGCTGGGCATCGAGAGCAACGTGGAAATGGTTGCGAACATCAACCGGTGCAAGAACCTCGTCACTCCGGATTATCCGGCACTGTTCAGTGATGAAATGTCCAACTGTCTGTGGCATCTGGAAAACACGGGCGACTATCGCAAGGGAATGACGGAGGGTCCAACCCGGGAAGGTGAGGACATCAACGTAAAGGCCGTCTGGGAGTCCGGCACGACCAGCGCGAGCGAGCCGCGAAAGGAGCTGGGCGAAGGAGTCACGGTCGCCGTTGTTGATACCGGACTGGATTACCGGCACCCCGACCTCAAGGACAACGTGGACCGTTCGCTCAACCTCGACCTCCTGGGCGCCAACGACGTGCTGTATCCAGGAAGAAGCCACGGCACCGGGGTTGCCGGTGTCATTGCTGCGCGAGACAATGACATCGGAGTCAGGGGAGTGGCGCCGCGCGCCAGGATCTTCGGTGTGAACTACCTGTTGAGCACGAACGATTTGAATGCGGTCAGGGCATTGCACCGCAACTTCGACGACACCGCGGTGTCGAACAACAGTTGGGGAGCCCGCGAAAGGCGCATAGACAGCTTCAGCGAGAACATCAGCATTGCAATAGAAACCGGTATCCGGACGGGTTACAAGGGCAAGGGGATTGTCTACGTCTTTTCGGCCGGAAACGGCGGGCCTCTCGACAATTCGAATCTTGACGGGGACAAGAACCACTACGGCATCGTGAGCGTTTGCGCCGTAAATGGCGTCGGTGAGCGCCATTGGTACTCCGAGCCGGGCGCCAACATCTGGCTGTGCGCTCCTTCGGGCGACGGCTACCATAACAACATCTTTACGACGGACAGTTACAGCGGGTACAACTGGCGTTTCAACGGCACCTCGGCCGCGGCGCCCGTGGTTTCCGGCGTGGTGGCGCTGGTCCGCGCGGCGAACGAGGATCTGACCTGGCGGGACGTGAAGCTGATTCTGGCGGCGTCGGCGCGCAAGAACCATGCTACGGACTCGGGGTGGGTGGAAGGAGCGGCTCAGTACAACCGTCCTGGGGAGAAGTACAACTTCAATCATTCGTACGGTTTCGGTGTTGTCGACGCGAAGGCGGCCGTCGACCTGGCGAAGGCCTGGACGAACTTGCCTGACTTCGTGGAGACCAGGCGCATCTACGCGGACGTGAACCAGGCAATTCCGGAGAACGCGCTTGCTCTCGAGAGCACGCTGACTGTCGGCGACGACGTCGAGTTCGTCGAGTACGTCGAGGTGAACGCCTGGTTTCACGCCGCTGCCTTCAGGGATCTGCAGCTCGAGCTCGTGTCTCCGGCGGGTGCCGTGACGGTGCTGTCGCACGCGACGACCGGTGGGGAGAGGGGCGGGCTGTACAGGGTGCACCGTTTCGGTTCCAGCCGCCACCTGGGCGAGAATCCGGAGGGTACGTGGACGTTGCGAGCGGTTGATTACGTCATCGGCGTCGGCTCCAAGACGCTGGGAAGCTGGGAGCTGAAGGTTTACGGCCACCGATCGACTCCCGCGGCTGGGACGATCGACAGGTTGACCCCGAGCGCGGCCTCGCTCACCGTGGAATGGAGCGCGCCGACGAACGTCGGGGCGTCGGCAGTCACGTCGTACGATCTGCGCCACATCGAGAGCAGCGAATCGGACGAAGACAAGGCGGAAGATTCGAACTGGACCGAAGTGACCGGCGTCTGGTCGTCGGGCGATCTCGAGTATGTACTGGCCGGTCTCGGCCTCGGGACGAGTTACGACGTTCAGATACGGGCGGTGAACGCGAACGGCGCGGGCCAGTGGTCTGCGACGCTCGCCGCCAGCACGCAGGCTTCGAGCGAGGCGACCTTGAGCGTGAGCGGACCGCCGTCGGTGAGAGAGGACGCGGGTTCGGCGACGTACAGGGTGTCGCTGAGCCAGATGTCTTCCGAGGCCGTGACGGTGGACTACGCGACGTCTGACGGCACGACGACGGCGGGTTCGGATTATGCGTCTTCAAGCGGGACGCTGACGTTTGCGGCGGGCTCGACGGCGGCACAGACGGTGGAGGTGTCAATTACGGACGATTCGCTGGACGAATCAGACGAGACGTTCACCTTTGCGCTGAGCGGTCCGGAGAACGCGTCGCTGTCGACGAGTGCGTCGAGCGTGACCACAACGATCGGCGACAACGACGAGCGCGCGGTGACGTTGTCGGTTTCGAGCCTGACGGTGACGGAGGGTTCGACGGGCAGTTACACGGTGGTGCTGGGTTCTCAGCCGACGGGTAACGTGACGGTGACGCCGTCGGTGGCAGCGACCACAGACATCTCGTTCACTCCGTCGTCGTTGACGTTCACGCCTTCGAACTGGGGCACTGCTCAGACGGTAACGGTGTCAGCTGCCGAGGACGACGACTCGGATGCGGATGCGGCGGTGACTCTCAGCCACTCGGTATCCGGGGGCGACTACGGTTCGGTGTTGGCGGGTTCGGTGACGGTGACGATCACGGAGAACGACGAGCGCGCGGTGACGTTGTCGGTTTCGAGCCTGACGGTGGCGGAGGGTTCGACGGGCAGTTACACGGTGGTGCTGGGTTCTCAGCCGACGGGTAATGTGACGGTGACTCCATCGGTACCGGCGAACACAGACGTTTCGTTTACTCCGTCGTCGTTGACGTTCACGCCTTCGAACTGGGGCACTGCTCAGACGGTAACGGTGTCAGCTGCCGAGGACGACGACTCGGATGCGGATGCGGCGGTGACTCTCAGCCACTCGGTAACCGGTGGCGACTACGGTTCGGCGTCGGCAGATTCAGTGACGGTGACGATCACGGAGAACGACATGGGTGTCGTGGTCGACGCGGTCCACGCCGGGGACGAAGCGTTGACCGTCGTCTGGACCAGACCGGCCGACATTGCGGCGGCAGACATCACGAGTTACGACGTCCGCTACATCCTCACCTCTGCAAGTGCCGCCGCCAGGAGCGACGACAGCAACTGGACTTTGACCAACGTCCCCTGGTCCTTCGGTCCGCTGGAGCGAATCCTGACCGGTCTGACGAACGGCTCGAGCTACGACGTCCAGGTGCGGGCCAGGGCAACGACCGGCGGCGGCACGGTCGACGAGTGGTCTTCGACGATGGCGGGGACGCCGAAGGAAGCTGGCGGAACTACGGGCACGGGGAACCTGCTCACGCTGGACGTTCCCTTGGGCGGGAGCATCGCCGCGCCCTCGGGAGGCGAGAACGACGTTGACGTCTTCACGTTCCAGGTAGCCGAACGGACGAATGTCGTGCTTTACACCCGGGCGTCGTTTTCGCTTCAGGGCGTGCTGAGAAGTTCGGGCGGCGCCGCTCTGACGGCCGAAAACCTGAGCAGAACGATAGTCGATGGCGAGGCGAGCCAGTTCGTTCACTCGAGAAGGCTGGACGCCGGCACGTACCACCTGGAGGTTCGAGGTAGCGGTTCAGGGGCCGTCGGTCCCTTCGAGGTGTATGCCGTGACGGAAGGCCGGGAGCTCCGTCCGGGCGCTCAGATCGGCTCGATGGAAACCAGCCAGTTCAGCCAGCTCCCCGACAGTTTAGGCATTCCGTACAACGCGTACCGCCTCACCTTGCCGAAGGAAACGGACGTGATCGTTTTCTCGAATTCCCGGGCGTTCCCGAGAGGAGTCTTGGTCAACCCGGACGGCGCACAAATTAACTCGTCGCAGAGCATTCGCAGCCGTCTACCTGGCCACAGTGGATTCGTGTTGCGGCGCCGGCTACCAGCTGGTTCGCACCAGGTTTGGGTATTCACGTCGTCTTTTACCACGGACAGCAGATATCGGATGCACGTGGAGTTGGTGGAGCCGCCTGGAACGACCCGAAGTGCTGCGCGCAAGGTCCGGCTTGGGGAGATTGTCGGGGGCCGGGTCGACGCGCCGATGGACGAGAACTTCTTTCGGTTCACGCTCTCCCGGGACACGACGGTGTTTGCGCGTGTGGTCAGCAGAGATAGCCACCTTGATGGCACGCTCCTCGACAGCAACGGCGCCGTTGTCAACAAGACCTGGTGGGACCAGCCCGAGCGAATCAGTGACCACGGCAACCTCCTGACGCTGGCCGACCGTCTGGAGGCGGGCACGTACTTCCTGAAGGTGACCAGACCAAACGACGGGCAACGCCGAGGAGGAGGCTACGCGTTGCGGGTCGTGGAGGATTGGCGCTCGCCGGATTGCTCGGAGATCAACGCCTTTGCCGGTGATGCGAACGTGAACGACGCTCTGCGCGGCTGCCTTTGGCACTTGAAGAACCCGGGGTTCACGCAAGAGGGCATGACGGCGGTCAAGGGAGAGGACATCAACGTCGAGGAGGTTTGGAATAAGGGGAACTTTGGGAAAGACGTCGTGATCGCGGTCGTCGATGACGGCCTGGATCACGCCCACCCGGACCTGCGGGAGAATGTGGAAGCGAGCCGCAACCACAACTACATCTCCATGAAGGGTCGCAAGGACATTCTGTACCCGGGCGACAGCCACGGAACGGCTGTGGCCGGGATCATCGCGGCAAGGGACAACGAGGTCGGACTGCGGGGCGTGGCGCCCCAGGCGAAGATCCACGGCTTCCGCATTTTCGGGGACGGCCAGGGCACTGAGGCCGACTTTGCCGATGCGATGACGCGGCACATGGACGTCACGTCGATCTCGAACCACAGTTATGGCCCCCTGGACGGCCCAGGTCTCGACTATGCGTCTGCCGGTTGGGAGATGGCGGTGGACCAGGGGGTTCGGCAGGGCAACGGCGGCAAGGGCGTCTTCTACGTCCTCTCCGGCGGCAACGGCGGTAGTACGGATACCAGCGCTTTTGCCTTCGGCGACTACGCAACTTTCTCTGAGGACGCTACCTACCACGCCGTGACCGCGGTCTGCGCGCTCGATGCGCGGGGGCAGCGAGCGGACTATTCGGAGATCGGCCCGAACCTCTGGGTGTGCGCGCCGTCGCACAACAGCAACGTCAACCCCCAGATCTTCCTTAAATCTACGATCGGCTACGGCGGCTACGGAGATTTCGGCGGCACCTCGGGCACAGCGCCCGCCGTGTCCGGCGTTGCAGCCCTCGTGCGAAAGGAAAACGCCAATCTGACGTGGCGCGACGTCAAGCTGATCCTGGCCGCCTCGGCACGCAAGAACGATGAGACGGACTCGGGCTGGGAGCAGGGAGCTTCCAAGTACAACGGCCCTGGCTCGGAAAAGTACAACTTCAACCACCAGTACGGCTTCGGCGCGGTTGACGCGAAGGCTGCCGTGGACCTCGCTGCCGGCTGGACGCTGCTGCCGACGTTCGTCGAGGCGCCGGAGGTCGAAGCCACGGTGAACCGGAACGTGCCGGATCCTCCGAGTGCGGGCGCCGAAGCAGGCATTTCGAGCACCCTGACAGTCGGCGACGACGTCGAGTTCATCGAGTTTGTCGAGGTGGACGCGACCTTCAACGCGCCGATGTTCAGGCACCTGACGTTGTCGCTGACGTCTCCGGCGGGCAAGGTCTCGACGCTTTCGGTTCCGTTTGGTGCGAGTTGCGAGGTGTGCGGGCTGATGGGCTCTCACCGTTTCGGCTCGGCTCGTCATCTCGGCGAGAACCCGAAGGGAACCTGGACGCTCAAGGCTGTGGACTCGGTGGATGGGGGCAACAACGAATGGAAGTCGTGGAGGCTGAAGATCTACGGCCATCGGTCGACTCCCGCCCGTCCAACAATCGACACGTTGACCCCAGGCACGGACTCGCTCACCGTGGCGTGGACCGCGCCGACAAACGTTGGCGAATCGGCTGTCACGTCGTACGACCTGCGTTACATCGAGAGCAGCAAGTCGGACGCGGACAAGTCGGACGATGCAAACTGGACCGTGGCGTCCAGCATCTGGACGTCCGGGGACCTCGAGTATGTGCTGGCCGGTCTGAGCGCCGGGACGAGTTACGACGTGCAGATCCGGGCGGTGAACGCAAAGGGATCTGGCCAGTGGTCTGCGACGGGCACCGTCAGCTCGACGGCTGTGACGGCTGTGACGGTGTCGTTCGGTTCCGCCACGTACAACGTGACGGAGGGATCTTCGGTGGGCGTAACGGTCACGTTGAGCGCGCCGCCCAAGCGGTCGGTGCAGATCTCCGTAGCCACGACGAATGGGTCCGGCGCTACAGCCGGGGATTACAGCGGTGTGCCGAGTTCGGTGTCGTTCGGCAGCGAAGACACGTCGAAGACGTTCACGTTCGAAGCGACGGACGATTCGGTGGACGAGTCAAGCGAGACGGTGAGTCTGTCGTTCGGTTCGCTGCCTGCCGGGGTGAGCGCTGGCACGACGTCAACGTCGACGGTGACGATCACGGACAACGATACGCGAGCGGTGACGTTGTCGGCGACTTCCCTGACGGTGACGGAGGGTTCGACGGGCAGCTACACGGTGGTACTGGGTTCCCAGCCGACGGCGGACGTGACGGTGACGCCCTCGGTGCCAGACAGCACGGACGTGTCGTTCACTCCGTCGTCGTTGACGTTCACGTCTTCGACCTGGAGCACCGCTCAGACGGTGACGGTGTCCGCCGCGGAGGACGACGACGCGGCGGCGGATGCGGCGGTGACTCTGAGTCACGCGGTGTCCGGCGGTGACTACGGTTCGGTGTCGGTGGGTTCGGTGACGGTGACGATCACGGAGAACGACGCGGCGACGTTCAGCGTGAGCGGTCCTTCGTCGGTCGCGGAGAGCGCGGGCACGGCGACGTACAGCGTGTCTCTGAGCGCTCAGCCTGGTGCTGACGTGACGGTGAAGTACGCGACGTCGGACGGCAGTGCGGCGGCGGGTTCGGACTATTCGTCTTCGAGCGGCACCTTGACGTTCACGCCGTCGAACTGGAACACGGCCCAGACGGTTTCGGTGTCGATCACGGACGATTCGTCGTCGGAGAGCGACGAGACGTTCACGTTGGCTCTGAGCGAGGCGAGCAGCGGTTCGGCGCTGTCGACGAGCGCCTCTTCGGTCGAGACAACGATCACGGACAACGACACGCGTGGCGTGACGTTGTCGGCGACTTCCCTGACGGTGACGGAGGGTTCGACGGGCAGTTACACGGTGGTACTGGGTTCCCAGCCGACGGCGGACGTGACGGTGACGCCCTCGGTGCCAGACAGCACGGACGTGTCGTTCACTCCGTCGTCGTTGACGTTCACGTCTTCGACCTGGAGCACTGCTCAGACGGTGACGGTGTCCGCCGCGGAGGACGACGACGCGGCAGCGGATGCGGCGGTGACTCTGAGTCACGCGGTGTCCGGCGGTGACTACGGTTCGGTGTCGGTGGGTTCGGTGACGGTGACGATCACGGAGAACGACGCGGCGACGTTCAGCGTGAGCGGTCCCGCGTCGGTCGCGGAGGGGGCGGGCACGGCGACGTACAGCGTGTCTTTGAGCGCTCAGCCTGGTGCTGACGTGACGGTGAAGTACGCGACGTCGGACGGCAGTGCGGCGGCGGGTTCGGACTATTCGTCTTCGAGCGGCACCTTGACGTTCACGCCGTCGAACTGGAACACGGCCCAGACGGTTTCGGTGTCGATCACGGACGATTCGTCATCGGAGAGCGACGAGACGTTCACGTTGGCTCTGAGCGAGGCGAGCAGCGGTTCGGCGCTGTCGACGAGCGCCTCTTCGGTCGAGACAACGATCACGGACAATGACGAGTCGACGCCGACGAAGGTGACGAACCTCCAGGTGAGTCCCGGTAATGGACTGTTGAACGTGACCTGGACGGCAGCGAGCGTGGCACCGAACGGTTACAGCGTGCGCTGGCGCGTTCGCGGTGAGGGTTTGCTGTCTCCGATCAACGAGGTGGACGGCACGTCGTTCACGATTCCGAATCTGACCAACGGCACGACGTACGTGGTGCGTGTGGACACGCGCAACGCTGCGGACAACGGCACGCATCCGGGTACGAACGTGGCTGCGATCGGCACGCCGGTGGGTCTGGTTCTCTCGGTGACGAGTCTGACGGTGCCGGAAGGGAGTTCCGGCACGTACACGGTGAAGTTGACGACTGAGCCGACGGGTAACGTGACGGTGACGGTCGGCGGGGCTTCGGGTGACGTGACGGTGGACACGAACGGTGGCACGTCAGGGAATCAGAACACTCTGACGTTTACGTCTTCGAACTGGGACACGGCTCAGACGGTGACGGTGTCAGCTGCGGAGGATGGGGATGTATCGGATGACTCTGCGACGCTGAGCCACACGGCGGCGGGCGGCGGCTACGGTTCGGTGAGCGGCGGTGCCGTGTCGGTGACGGTGGAGGACAACGACACGCGCGCGGTGACGTTGTCGGTGACGAGTCTGACGGTGCCGGAAGGTGGTTCCGGCACGTACACGTTGAAGCTGACGACTGAGCCGACGGGTAACGTGACAGTGACGGTCGGCGGTGCTTCGGGTGACGTGACGGTGGACACGAACGGTGGCACGTCAGGGAATCAGGACACTCTGACGTTCACGTCTTCGACCTGGAGCACGGCTCAGACGGTGACGGTGTCCGCCGCGGAGGACGACGACGCGGCGGCGGATGCGGCGGTGACTCTGAGTCACGCGGTATCCGGCGGTGACTACGGTTCGGTGACGGTGGGTTCGGTAACGGTGACGATCACGGAGAACGACGCGGCGACGTTCAGCGTGAGCGGTCCCGCGTCGGTCGCGGAGGGTGCTGGCACGGCGACGTTCAGCGTGTCTTTGAGCGCTCAGCCTGGTGCTGACGTGACGGTGAAGTACGCGACGTCGGACGGCAGTGCGGCGGCGGGTTCGGACTATTCGTCTTCGAGCGGCACCTTGACCTTCACGCCGTCGAACTGGAACACGGCCCAGACGGTTTCGGTGTCGATCACGGACGATTCGTCATCGGAGAGCGACGAGACGTTCACGTTGGCTCTGAGCGAGGCGAGCAGCGGTTCGGTTTTGTCGACGAGCGCCTCTTCGGTCGAGACAACGATCACGGACAACGACACGCGTGGCGTGACGTTGTCGGTTGCGACGCTGACGGTGACGGAGGGTTCGACGGGCAGCTACACGGTGGTGCTGGGTTCCCAGCCGACGGCGGACGTGACGGTGACGCCCTCGGTGCCAGACAGCACGGACGTGTCGTTCACTCCGTCGTCGTTGACGTTCACGTCTTCGACCTGGAGCACCGCTCAGACGGTGACGGTGTCCGCCGCGGAGGACGACGACGCGGCAGCGGATGCGGCGGTGACTCTGAGTCACGCGGTGTCCGGCGGTGACTACGGTTCGGTGTCGGCGGGTTCGGTGACGGTGACGATCACGGAGAACGACGCGGCGACGTTCAGCGTGAGCGGTCCCGCGTCGGTTGCGGAGGGGGCGGGCACGGCGACGTACAGCGTGTCTTTGAGCGCTCAGCCTGGTGCTGACGTGACGGTGAAGTACGCGACGTCGGACGGCAGTGCGGCGGCGGGTTCGGACTATTCGTCTTCGAGCGGCACCTTGACCTTCACGCCGTCGAACTGGAACACGGCCCAGACGGTTTCGGTGTCGATCACGGACGATTCGTCATCGGAGAGCGACGAGACGTTCACGTTGGCTCTGAGCGAGGCGAGCAGCGGTTCGGCGCTGTCGACGAGCGCCTCTTCGGTCGAGACAACGATCACGGACAATGACGAGTCGACGCCGACGAAGGTGACGAACCTCCAGGTGAGTCCCGGTAATGGACTGTTGAACGTGACCTGGACGGCAGCGAGCGTGGCACCGAACGGTTACAGCGTGCGCTGGCGCGTTCGCGGTGAGGGTTTGCTGTCTCCGATCAACGAGGTGGACGGCACGTCGTTCACGATTCCGAATCTGACCAACGGCACGACGTACGTGGTGCGTGTGGACACGCGCAACGCTGCGGACAACGGCACGCATCCGGGTACGAACGTGGCTGCGATCGGCACGCCGGTGGGTCTGGTTCTCTCGGTGACGAGTCTGACGGTGCCGGAAGGGAGTTCCGGCACGTACACGGTGAAGTTGACGACTGAGCCGACGGGTAACGTGACGGTGACGGTCGGCGGGGCTTCGGGTGACGTGACGGTGGACACGAACGGTGGCACGTCAGGGAATCAGAACACTCTGACGTTTACGTCTTCGAACTGGGACACGGCTCAGACGGTGACGGTGTCAGCTGCGGAGGATGGGGATGTATCGGATGACTCTGCGACGCTGAGCCACACGGCGGCGGGCGGCGGCTACGGTTCGGTGAGCGGCGGTGCCGTGTCGGTGACGGTGGAGGACAACGACACGCGCGCGGTGACGTTGTCGGTGACGAGTCTGACGGTGCCGGAAGGTGGTTCCGGCACGTACACGTTGAAGCTGACGACTGAGCCGACGGGTAACGTGACAGTGACGGTCGGCGGTGCTTCGGGTGACGTGACGGTGGACACGAACGGTGGCACGTCAGGGAATCAGGACACTCTGACGTTCACGTCTTCGACCTGGAGCACGGCTCAGACGGTGACGGTGTCCGCCGCGGAGGACGACGACGCGGCAGCGGATGCGGCGGTGACTCTGAGTCACGCGGTGTCCGGCGGTGACTACGGTTCGGTGTCGGTGGGTTCGGTGACGGTGACGATCACGGAGAACGACGCGGCGACGTTCAGCGTGAGCGGTCCCGCGTCGGTCGCGGAGGGTGCTGGCACGGCGACGTTCAGCGTGTCTTTGAGCGCTCAGCCTGGTGCTGACGTGACGGTGAAGTACGCGACGTCGGACGGCAGTGCGGCGGCGGGTTCGGACTATTCGTCTTCGAGCGGCACCTTGACCTTCACGCCGTCGAACTGGAACACGGCCCAGACGGTTTCGGTGTCGATCACGGACGATTCGTCATCGGAGAGCGACGAGACGTTCACGTTGGCTCTGAGCGAGGCGAGCAGCGGTTCGGTTTTGTCGACGAGCGCCTCTTCGGTCGAGACAACGATCACGGACAACGACACGCGTGGCGTGACGTTGTCGGTTGCGACGCTGACGGTGACGGAGGGTTCGACGGGCAGCTACACGGTGGTGCTGGGTTCCCAGCCGACGGCGGACGTGACGGTGACGCCCTCGGTGCCAGACAGCACGGACGTGTCGTTCACTCCGTCGTCGTTGACGTTCACGTCTTCGACCTGGAGCACTGCTCAGACGGTGACGGTGTCCGCCGCGGAGGACGACGACGCGGCAGCGGATGCGGCGGTGACTCTGAGTCACGCGGTGTCCGGCGGTGACTACGGTTCGGTGACGGCGGGTTCGGTGACGGTGACGATCACGGAGAACGACGCGGCGACGTTCAGCGTGAGCGGTCCCGCGTCGGTTGCGGAGGGGGCGGGCACGGCGACGTACAGCGTGTCTTTGAGCGCTCAGCCTGGTGCTGACGTGACGGTGAAGTACGCGACGTCGGACGGCAGTGCGGCGGCGGGTTCGGACTATTCGTCTTCGAGCGGCACCTTGACGTTCACGCCGTCGAACTGGAACACGGCCCAGACGGTTTCGGTGTCGATCACGGACGATTCGTCATCGGAGAGCGACGAGACGTTCACGTTTGGTCTGAGCGAGGCGAGCAGCGGTTCGGCGCTGTCGACGACGGCGTCATCGGTCGCGACGACGATCACGGACAACGACGATTCGACGCCGACGAAGGTGACGAACCTTCAGGTGAGTCCCGGCAATGGGTCGTTGAACGTGAGCTGGACGGCCGCCAGCGAGGCGCCGCACGGTTACAGCGTGCGCTGGCGCGTTCGCGGTGAGAGTTTGCTGTCTCCGATCAACGAGGTGGACGGCACGTCGTTCACGATTCCGAATCTGACCAACGGCACGACGTACGTGGTGCGCGTGGACACGCGCAATGCTGCGGACAACGGTGTTCATCCGGGCACAAACGTGGTCGCCCTCGGCACGCCGGTGGGCCTGGTTCTCTCGGTGACGAGTCTGACGGTGCCGGAGGGGGGTTCCGGCACCTACACGGTGAAGTTGACGAGTGAGCCGACGGGTAACGTGACGGTGACGGTCGGCGGCGCGTCAGGTGACGTGACGGTGGACACGAACGGTGGCGCATCAGGGAATCAGAACACTCTGACGTTTACGTCTTCGAACTGGGACACGGCTCAGACGGTGACGGTGTCAGCTGCGGAGGATGGGGATGTATCGGATGACTCTGCGACGCTGAGCCACACGGCGGCGGGCGGCGGCTACGGTTCGGTGAGCGGCGGTGCCGTGTCGGTGACGGTGGAGGACAACGACACGCGAGCGGTGACGTTATCGGTGACGAGTCTGACGGTGCCGGAGGGTTCGACGGGCAGTTACACGTTGGTGCTGGGTTCCCAGCCGACGGGTAACGTGACGGTGACGCCCTCGGTGCCAGACAGCACGGACGTGTCGTTCACTCCGTCGTCGTTGACGTTCACGTCGTCGACCTGGAGCACGGCTCGGACGGTTACGGTGTCAGCCGCGGAGGACGACGACGCGGCAGCGGATGCGGCGGTGACTCTGAGTCACGCGGTATCCGGCGGTGACTACGGTTCGGTGTCGGTGGGTTCGGTAACGGTGACGATCACGGAGAACGACACGGCGACGTTCAGCGTGAGCGGTCCTGCGTCGGTTGCGGAGGGTGCGGGCACGGCGACGTACAGCGTGTCTCTGAGCGCTCAGCCTGGTGCTGACGTGTCGGTGAAGTACGCGACGTCGGACGGCAGTGCGGCGTCGGGTTCGGACTATTCGTCTTCGAGCGGCACGTTGACGTTCACGCCGTCGAACTGGAATACGGCCCAGACGGTTTCGGTGTCGATCACGGACGATTCGTCATCGGAGAGCGACGAGACGTTCACGTTGGCTCTGAGCGAGGCGACCGGCGGTTCGGCGGTGTCGACGACGGCGTCATCGGTCGCGACGACGATCACGGACAACGACGAGTCGACGCCGACGAAGGTGACGAACCTTCAGGTGAGCCCCGGCAATGGGTCGTTGAACGTGAGCTGGACAGCAGCCAGCGAGGCGCCGCACGGTTACAGCGTGCGCTGGCGCGTTCGCGGTGAGAGTTTGCTGTCTCCGATCAACGAGGTGGACGGCACGTCGTTCACGATTCCGAATCTGACCAACGGCACGACGTACGTGGTGCGCGTGGACACGCGCAACGCTGCGGACAACGGTGTGCAGCCGGGCACGAACGTGGTCGCCCTCGGCACGCCGGTGGGCGTGGTTCTCTCGGTGACGAGTCTGACGGTGCCGGAGGGGGGGTCCGGCACGTACACGGTGAAGTTGACGAGTGAGCCGACGGGTAACGTGACGGTGACGGTCGGCGGCGCGTCAGGTGACGTGACGGTGGACACGAACGGTGGCGCGTCAGGGAATCAGAACACTCTGACGTTCACGTCTTCGAACTGGGACACGGCTCGGACGGTGACGGTGTCGGCTGCGGAGGATGGGGATGTATCGGATGACTCTGCGACGCTGAGCCACACGGCGTCGGGCGGCGGCTACGGTTCGGCGAGCGGCGGTGCCGTGTCGGTGACGGTGGAGGACAACGACACGCGCGCGGTGACGTTGTCGGTGACGAGTCTGACGGTGCCGGAGGGTTCGACGGGTACATACACGTTGGTGCTGGGTTCCCAGCCGACGGCGGACGTGACGGTGACGCCCTCGGCGCCGGAGAACACGGACGTGTCGTTCACTCCGTCGTCGTTGACGTTCACGTCTTCGACCTGGAGCACGGCTCGGACGGTGACGGTGTCCGCCGCGGAGGACGACGACGCGGCAGCGGATGCGGCGGTGACTCTGAGTCACGCGGTATCCGGCGGTGACTACGGTTCGGTGACGGCGGGTTCGGTGACGGTGACGATCACGGAGAACGACACGGCGACGTTCAGCGTGGTCGGTCCTTCTTCGGTTGCGGAGGGCGTCGGCACGGCGACGTACAGCGTGTCTCTGAGCGCTCAGCCTGGTGCTGACGTGTCGGTGAAGTACGGGACGTCGGACGGCAGTGCGGCGTCGGGTTCGGACTATTCGTCTTCGAGCGGCACGTTGACCTTCACGCCGTCGAACTGGGACACGGCTCAGACGGTTTCGGTGTCGATCACGGACGATTCGTCATCGGAGAGCGACGAGACGTTCACGTTGGCTCTGAGCGAGGCGACCGGCGGTTCGGCGGTGTCGACGACGGCGTCATCGGTCGCGACGACGATCACGGACAACGACGAGTCGACGCCGACGAAGGTGACGAACCTTCAGGTGAGTCCCGGCAATGGGTCGTTGAGCGTGAGCTGGACGGCCGCCAGCGAGGCGCCGCACGGTTACAGCGTGCGCTGGCGCGTTCGCGGTCAGGGTTTGCTGTCTCCGGTCAACGAGGTGGACGGCACGTCGTTCACGATTCCGAATCTGACCAACGGCACGACGTACGTGGTGCGTGTGGACACGCGCAACGCTGCGGACAACGGTGTTCAGCCGGGCACCAACGTGGTCGCCCTCGGCACGCCGGTGGGTCTGGTCCTCTCGGTGACGAGTCTGACGGTGCCGGAAGGGGGTTCCGGCACCTACACGTTGAAGTTGACGAGTCAGCCGACGAGTAACGTGACGGTGACGGTCGGCGGCGCGTCGGGTGACGTGTCGGTGGACACGAACGGTGGCGCATCAGGGAATCAGAACACTCTGACGTTCACGTCGTCGAACTGGAGCACGGCTCGGACGGTGCGTGTGTCAGCTGCGGAGGACGACGACGCGGCAGCGGATGCGGCGGTGACTCTCGGCCACTCGGTGACCGGTGGCGACTACGGTTCGGTGACGGTGACGATCACGGAGAACGACACGGCGACGTTCAGCGTGGCCGGTCCCTCTTCGGTTGCGGAGGGTGCGGGCACGGCGACGTACAGCGTGTCTCTGAGCGCTCAGCCTGGTGCTGACGTGACGGTGAAGTACGGGACGTCGGACGGCAGTGCGGCGGCGGGTTCGGACTATTCGTCTTCGAGCGGCACGTTGACCTTCACGCCGTCGAACTGGGACACGGCTCAGACGGTTTCGGTGTCGATCACGGACGATTCGTCATCGGAGAGCGACGAGACGTTCACGTTGGCTCTGAGCGAGGCGACCGGCGGTTCGGCGGTGTCGACGACGGCGTCATCGGTCGCGACGACGATCACGGACGACGACGAGTCGACGCCGACGAAGGTGACGAACCTTCAGGTGAGCCCCGGCAACGGGTCGTTGAACGTGAGCTGGACGGCCGCCAGCGAGGCGCCGCACGGCTACAGCGTGCGCTGGCGCGTTCGCGGTCAGGGTTTGCTGTCTCCGGTCAACGAGGTGGACGGCACGTCGTTCACGATTCCGAATCTGACCAACGGCACGACGTACGTGGTGCGCGTGGACACGCGCAACGCTGCGGACAACGGTGTGCATCCGGGCACGAACGTGGTCGCCCTCGGCACGCCGGTGGGTCTGGTTCTCTCGGTGACGAGTCTGACGGTGCCGGAGGGGGGTTCCGGCACCTACACGGTGAAGTTGACGAGTCAGCCGACGAGTAACGTGACGGTGACGGTCGGCGGCGCGTCAGGTGACGTGACGGTGGACACGAACGGTGGCACGTCAGGGAATCAGAACACTCTGACGTTCACGTCGTCGAACTGGAGCACGGCTCGGACGGTGCGTGTGTCAGCTGCGGAGGACGACGACGCGGCAGCGGATGCGGCGGTGACTCTCGGCCACTCGGTGACCGGTGGCGACTACGGTTCGGTGACGGTGACGATCACGGAGAACGACACGGCGACGTTCAGCGTGGCCGGTCCCTCTTCGGTTGCGGAGGGTGCGGGCACGGCGACGTACAGCGTGTCTCTGAGCGCTCAGCCTGGTGCTGACGTGACGGTGAAGTACGGGACGTCGGACGGCAGTGCGGCGTCGGGTTCGGACTATTCGTCTTCGAGCGGCACGTTGACCTTCACGCCGTCGAACTGGGACACGGCTCAGACGGTTTCGGTGTCGATCACGGACGATTCGTCATCGGAGAGCGACGAGACGTTCACGTTGGCTCTGAGCGAGGCGACCGGCGGTTCGGCGGTGTCGACGACGGCGTCATCGGTCGCGACGACGATCACGGACGACGACGAGTCGACGCCGACGAAGGTGACGAACCTTCAGGTGAGCCCCGGCAACGGGTCGTTGAACGTGAGCTGGACGGCCGCCAGCGAGGCGCCGCACGGCTACAGCGTGCGCTGGCGCGTTCGCGGTCAGGGTTTGCTGTCTCCGGTCAACGAGGTGGACGGCACGTCGTTCACGATTCCGAATCTGACCAACGGCACGACGTACGTGGTGCGCGTGGACACGCGCAACGCTGCGGACAACGGTGTTCAGCCGGGCACCAACGTGGTCGCCCTCGGCACGCCGGTGGGCCTGGTTCTCTCGGTGACGAGCCTGACGGTGCCGGAAGGGGGTTCTCGCACGTACACGTTGAAGTTGACGAGTCAGCCGACGGGTAACGTGACGGTGACGGTCGGCGGCGCGTCGGGTGACGTGTCGGTGGACACGAACGGTGGCGCATCAGGGAATCAGAACACTCTGACGTTCACGTCTTCGAACTGGGACACGGCTCGGACGGTGCGTGTGTCAGCCGCGGAGGACGACGACGCGGCAGCGGATGCGGCGGTGACTCTCGGCCACTCGGTGACCGGTGGCGACTACGGTTCGGTGACGGTGACGATCACGGAGAACGACACGGCGACGTTCAGCGTGGCCGGTCCCTCTTCGGTTGCGGAGGGTGCTGGCACGGCGACGTACAGCGTGTCTCTGAGCGCTCGGCCTGGCGGGAACGTGACGGTGAAGTACGGGACGTCGGACGGCAGTGCGGCGTCGGGTTCGGACTATTCGTCTTCGAGCGGCACGCTGACGTTCACGCCGTCGAACTGGAACACGGCTCAGACGGTTTCGGTGTCGATCACGGACGATTCGTCGTCGGAGAGCGACGAGACGTTCACGTTGGCTCTGAGCGAGGCGACCGGCGGTTCGGCGGTGTCGGCGACGGCGTCATCGGTCGAGACAACGATCACGGACAACGACGATTCGACGCCGACGAAGGTGACGAACCTTCAGGTGAGTCCCGGCAATGGGTCGTTGAACGTGAGCTGGACGGCAGCGAGCGCAGCGCCGAACGGTTACAGCGTGCGCTGGCGCGCTCGCGGTCAGGGTTTGCTGTCTCCGATCAACGAGGTGGACGGCACGTCGTTCACGATTCCGAATCTGACCAACGGCAGGACATACGTGGTGCGTGTGGACACGCGCAACGCTGCGGACAACGGCGTGCATCCGGGCACGAACGTGGTCGTTCTCGGCACGCCGGTGGGGACGGCGGCGTTCAATGTGAACGGTCCGTCATCGGTGGGCGAAGGCGCGGGGACGGCCAGATACAGGGTGTCTCTGACCTCTCGGCCCGTTGCGGCGGTGACGGTGAAGTACGCGACCTCGAACGGCACGGCGGAGGCGGGCACGGACTACGCGTCGGCCAGCGGGACGCTGACGTTCACGCCGTCGAACTGGAACAGGGCGCAGACGGTCTCGGTGCCGATCATGGACGACTCGGTGGGCGAGTCGGATGAGACGGTGAGTCTGTCGCTCGACACGTTGCCTGCCGCTGGCCTGCCGCCGGGTTCGACGTCGGTGGTGACGACGATCACGGACAACGACACGGCGCGGTCGGGGCTGGTCGCGATCGAGGGGGTCCATGCGGGGGATGGTGCGCTGACGGTGGTCTGGGCGCCGCCCTCGGACGTATCTGCCGCCGACGTCGTGGGCTACGAGGTGCGCTACATCGAATCGGGCGTCGATCATGGTGTGGACTCGAACTGGACCACGGTTTACGTACCGTGGCCCTTTGGTCCGCTGGAGCACGCGATCGACGGTCTGCGAAACGGCACGAGTTACGACGTTCAGGTGCGGGTCAGGGCATCGGTGGTCGGCGCCTGGTCGTCGGTGATGCTGGGAGTCCCGGTGGGTGCCGGGGTCAGGGCCTTGCCGCTGGACGTGCCGCTCAGCGGGACGATTCGGGACGGCGGTTCTGCGGTGGACACGTACAGCCTGGTGCTGAGGGAACGGACGAACCTGGTTCTTCATACCCGCGGTGCGCTTCCCACGGTGGGCAAGCTGTTCAACAGTGTCGGCGAGCTGGTCGCCTCTGGGCGGCCCGACGTCTGGCTTGGCGAAGGCGAGCACGGTTTCGTCATCGCCGACACTCTCGAGGCCGAGACGTACCTCCTGGAGGTCGAGAGCAGCGGATCAGCGGCCGGCGACTACATGATCGAGGCTGCCGTCGACTCTTCGGGGGGCAGGAAGATCAGTCCCGAAGGCGAAGTCGGCGTGATCGGCGAAGACGAGCTTGGTGCAGCCGCGGACGATGGGGACGTGTACTCGTTCAGCGTACCGAGCGCTCGCGAGGTCATCATTCGCTCGGTCAGTGCGTTCGACACGGTGGGCGAGATTCGAGGGCCGGACGGCAGGACCGTTTTGGCCTCCAGCGACGACGGTCTGCTTCCGAACGCCCCCAGGGCGTTTCTGCTGCGGGTTCGGCTTGAAGCCGGCGACTATCAGGTCCGCGTCCGGTTCGATGCCGCCGAGGGCGAGGGCGGCGCCTATCTGCTGCGTGTCGACGAAGTGCGTGCGCCCGGCAGCTCCCGAGCGGAAGCGCTCGGTCTTGTCCCTGGAGAGGTTGCTGGCGGTCGGTTCGATTCGTCGAGTGACGAGGACTGGTTCAGATTCACGTTGGCGGAGGAATCGTCGGTCATCGGGCGGGTGTTGAGCCGAACGACGGAACTCGACGGTGTGCTTTACGACAGTTCTTTCAGGGCAGCCGACGCACTGTGGTATGAGCAGACGAGCTACGCGGCAGGCGGTCTGACCCTGGTCGATCGTCTGTCGGCGGGGACGTACTACCTGAAGGTAAGGGGTAGCTCGGCTGGCGGCTACGCGCTGCAGATCGACACGGACGGTTCGAACATCGTCGAGTCCTGCCTGGGGTCGGAGGCGTCTTCGCCGTTCAGCGATCCCTTGTCGAGTTGCCAGTGGCGCTTGCGGAACACGGGCGCATTCGAGTCGACGCTGGCGGGCGAGGACATTGACGTCCCGAGCGTGTGGGCTTCGGGCAACAAGGGCGAGGGCGTGTCGGTCGCCGTGGTCGACGACGGGCTGGACGAACAGCACCCGGACCTTGCGCGCAACGTGCACGCTGGTCGCGGCCATGACTACACCGGGGCCGGTGATCTGTTGCACCCGCTGGCCCGTCACGGCACGGCGGTCGCGGGGATCATTGCGGCTCGCGACGACAACGTTGGAATCAGGGGCGTTGCGCCGCGCGCCAGGATTCATGGCTACAACCTTCTCCGGAGGTTCAGCACGACGAATCTGGTCGACGCGATGACCCGCCACGTCGGCGCCACGGCAGTGTCGAACAACAGCTGGGGTTCTCCTGACGGCCCCGGTCTGTCCGGCGCCAGCCGTTCCTGGGAGATGGCGATCGACCGGGGCGTCGAGACCGGCTGGGGCGGCAAGGGAGTCGTCTACGTATGGGCTGGCGGGAACGGCGGCCGGTTGGCGCCCTCCGGCGGCGAGAACGGCGACAACTCGAATCTTGACGGCCATGCGAACTACTACGGCGTGACGGCGGTTTGTGCGGTGGACGGGCGCGGGCAGCGGGCCGACTATTCGGAGAGGGGCGCGAACCTCTGGGTGTGCGCTCCTTCGGACGACGGCGCCGGGCTTGCTCTGGTGACGACGGACAACTACGGGCGCCACGGTCTTTTCGGCGGCACGTCGGCCGCGGCGGCGACGGTTTCCGGCGTCGTCGCCCTGATGCGTGCCGCGAACCCCGATCTGAGCTGGCGTGACGTCAAGCTGATTCTGGCCGGTTCGGCGCGCAGGAACGACGCCACGAGTCAGGGCTGGGCGACCGGTGCTCTGCAGTACGGATCAAGTGGGAAGCGCTACAGCTTCCATCACGATTACGGGTTTGGCGTGGTCGACGCGCGGGAGGCGGTGGGCCTCGCGGACGGTTGGAGCGGGGCGCCTGCCCTGCGGCAGACGGTTCCGGTGCTGGCGACGGTGAACCATGCGATTCCGGACGCTGGCGCGGATGGGACTGGCAGCCGCGTCGAGAGCACGGCGACCGTCGGGCGTGGGGTCGGCTTCGTCGAGTTCATCGAAGTCGTTGCCACCTTCAACGCGGACGCGTTTCGGGACCTGGACGTGCGGCTCACGTCACCATCTGGCGCTGTCTCGATCCTCAGCGTTCCCTACGCGCAGGGTGACGGTACGAGATACCCGCTCAAGGGAGCGTTCCGCTTCGGCTCGTCCCGCCATTTGGGCGAGGACCCGGCCGGAGTGTGGACGCTTCGTGTGGTCGACGAGGTCAACGGCGGCGGCACGAACATCCTCGAGTCCTGGAGTATGAAGGTCTACGGTCACGACCCGGACGAGGTCGCCATGGTACCGGGCGCGCCAGGAATCGCCTCGGTGAGGTCCGGCGACGGCAGCCTTGCGGTGTCATGGCGCGCCCCGGCGGCCACGGGGTCCTCCGCGATCACGTCGTACGATCTGCGCTACCGTCTGAGCGCCGTTGGCAGCAGGTCGGGTGGCGACTGGACGGAGCGACGGGGGGTTTGGGCAGGGGGACCGCCACGTTACGAGTTGACCGGGCTGACGAACGGGAACGCCTACGAGGTTCAGCTTCGGGCCGTGAACTCGGCCGGCGCAGGCGCCTGGTCGACTGCGGGTGGCGGAACGCCGACCGGCGGCCGTGGAGTTGACGACGGTGACGGCGAAGATGGCGGCGAAGATGCCGGTGACGGCGGCGGCAGCAGTCCTCCGCGTGCGTTGATCAGGCTTGATGCCGATTGCCCGGACGACCTCTGCCATGCGGTGACCGGCAGGCCCGTGGTGTTCGAGGATGCGAGCACCGGCGTACGGTCTCGGGAATGGCAGTTCGGCGACGGCGCAAGGTCGCGCGCTGCGACCGTCAGCCACTCCTGGTCCACGCCGGGGTTCTACGAGGTCACGCTGACCGTCAGCGACGGCACGGTCGAGTCGAGGGCGTCCCGGGTGTTCCTCGTCGTTGCCAGCGAACCGGCGGGCGCCTGCGTGGCGGACGAGGGAACGTTGTGTTCCCAGGACTCCCGCTTCGCCACGACAGTGGATTGGTGGACGCTGGAGGGGGAGACCGGCGCTGGCACGGTGGTTCGCTCGGGAACGAACGACTCCGGCATGTTCTGGTTCTACAGCCGCGACAACTGGGAAGTGCTGGTCAAGGTGCTGAACGGCTGCCAGGTGAACGGCGCAGTCTGGGTGTTCGCTGGCTCGACAACGGATGTGGGCTATCGGATCGCGGTGGAGGATACGGTGACAGGCGCGGTTCGGGAGTACCGGAACGAGGCCGGCCAGGCGGCGGCGGCGGTCACTGACACGGGGGCGTTCCCAGGCGGCTGTGTGACTGGCCGTGTCGCGTCGTCGTTGGCCACCTCGGTGGCACAGTGGGGGCCGATGGAGGAGGCGCCTTCGGTCGCAGACGTGCCGCGGGCCGAGCTGGACGGGCAGGACGGCTGCACGGACAGCGCGACGTCGCTCTGCCTCCGCGACGGTCGCTACACTGTCACCGTCGACTGGTCGACTTCGGCGGGTGAATTCGGCCCTGGTCGGGTGGTGTCGGCGAAGAGCGTCGACTCGGGCCTGTTCTACTTCTTCGAGCCGGGCAACTGGGAGATGCTGGTGAAGGTGCTCGACGGCTGCGCCTTCAACGAACGCCATTGGGTGTTCGCAGCTTCCGCCACGGACCTGGGTTTGAACCTGGTCGTGCGCGACACGGAGACCGGCGCCGTGCGGAGCTACACGAAGGAACCTGGCAAGGCAGCTCCGGCGCTGGTCGACGTGGGCGCTTTCCCGGACAGTTGTCGGCCATGAGCCCTGCGCCGCGAGAGAGAGATCACCGGTGGTTGGCTGTGAACCTGAACACGGTATTTTGAGAGAGGAGACAGTGATGCATCAGAACCCATGTTCCCGCTGCCGCGGCGCGTTGAGAGTTTCCGTCGCACGCGAGACAGCTGGCTCGGCCTCGAGGCTGTCGATGTCCGTGGCCTTCTGCCTGCTTGTCCTGGGCCTGTTGGGAGGGGCCGCGGCGGCCCAGGAGGACGATCCCGAGATCGAGCGACCTGAGGGGTTCGGCTTGCAACAGGTCACCGGACCGCCCGAGGGGCCGACGTACACCTGGCGTGACGGCGACCGCACGATGACGGCCTGGCTTCAGGAAGATCTGACGATGCCCAGGGACGCGGTGACAGGGGACGGGGTGGTGATGGCGACAGCGGCCGAGGGCATGATCGTCGCGCGTTCGAGTTCGAGCGTGGGCGGAGCGTCCGCGCCGGATGGCTATCCAGTGTTCCGGTCCAGTTCGGGTACCTTGATGACGCTACCCGGGGGCGTCCTCATTGTCTTCGTCGAGGAGTGGAGCCAGGCTCAGGTCGACGGGTTCTTCGCGGCACAGGGAATTGCAGTGGACCGCTTGTCGCCGCTGGGCGCAATCCCGAACGGTTTCGTCATCGAGACCGAGCCCGGCTTTCCGGCGCTCGAGCTGGCGAACACCCTTGCCGACCGTGAGGGCGTGCGCCTTTCCAGCCCCAACTGGTGGCGTGAGGTAGTTCCGAAGTAGTTGCCGCCGGGCGCCCAGGCGCCGGCCCGATACGCTGGCCACCGAGGGCCCGACGAATCGGACGAATCGGCGCAAACTCAGACACCACCGAGGATCGACCTGCGCAGGTTGCAGAGGTGGCCGCTGGAGAGGCCGGCCAGCCGCAAGAGTGCTGGTCGTCGTACTCCTCGTATTGCCGACGCATCACCGCCCGGGCAGCGTGCCCGCACAGGTGACCGAGCGTGGTGTCGACCTCTGCCAGCAGGCCGATGGCGGCCTTCGTGTACACGCGCCCGAACCGCTGCCGCCAGACGGGGTCCGCGGTGTCGGGCTGCCCAAAAGACCGGCGCGTTGCCGATCCGAAGTGCGAAGAGCAGCGTGGTCGAGAGCTGACCGCGGAACCAACTGTGTTTCTTCGCAGGAAGGACTTGGTGTTGTTGGTACGGGCCCGGGCCTGGCCGGATGCTCGTTGATCTCCTCGGACAGCTTCCTCCCCAAAGGTCATGCCGCTTGAACAAGTGACGGAGATTCAGGATCGCCGTCTCGTCCGGCAGCGGACCCGACAGCCGCAAGCCGGCAAGACGAGGCACCGACTTCACCTCCTGCGGCATGTCCTCCATCTTTGCCAGAAACACGTTCCGACAGGTCCGCTTCTCTTCCGGTCGTGCTCCAGCGCCGCGAACGCGGCCTGCCGCTTGACGCCCCCATTCCGTTATCGTCCGACCATTGTCGCGCGGACCTGATCAGACCTTCCCTGGCCGTCCTGGCTGACGTGGTGACTGTCGGTACGGCCGGCAACGAGCATCAGCGCGGTGGCGGCTGCCAGGAGCACGGTGGTCCGGCTGGTCCCGGCTTCCGCGGGTGGTCGACGCGCCGTCTCCTAGGCGACGCACGAGTCGGGCGCGGGCCGCGGCGACGGGTGCCCGTCACTCGGCCCCCGGTTCCGGCTGATACCAGATCGGCGAGGTCCAGGCCATCTCGTGGATCGTCTCCGGGTACGACCCGTCCGAGCACACCGCGGGCCGCTCTTCCCGGGCGAGGCGGCGGCAGTCGTGCCAGCTCCAGCGCAGGCTGGGGTTCTCCACTACACGCAGGTAGTACCAAGCGTGCAGACCGGGGTCGAAGTCCTCGTCCCGATACACGCTACACAGACTGTCGTGACCGTCGCCGCTGCGCTCGCCGGTCTCGCGATCCACGCTCGCCCCGTTGTCGGGCGACCCGGCGATCGGGATGACCCGCGTGTGCCTTGCGCCGTCCGCTTCCACCCAGCCCTTGACCAGCTGCAGCTGCTGCAACTGCCCGGCGTTCTCGGCCGGGTCGCGGACGGCGTGTGCGAGGAAGGTGGGCGTTTGGCTCCCCTCGGCCCGCGTCAGGTCGCCCCCCATCGGCACGCCGCCGGCGTACGCCTCTTCAAGCAGGTCAACGTTGTCGCAGAGGTTCTCGGCGTAGTTCCAGCCGCCGAAGAACCGCGGCCTGATGCGTGGGCCGGAGGTGCCGAAAACCTCGCGCCGTTCCATGGCGTCGAAGATGGCGTCGCGGGAGTTCTCGACCGCCCACACGCCGGCCAGACCGCCCGCGTTGCCGTCGATTCCGCTGGTCAAGAACCCCGGCTGCAGGCGTTCCTGCGGCGTCGCCTCACCGGTCACCGCGCCGCGCCAGTCCTCTTCCGCCACCGCCCCCGGCGTCGCCGTGTGCGTGTCGGTGGAGGCGATGATGCCGAGCTTGACCGGGTCCAGTCCGATCTCCCTCTCTTCCTCCAGGCCGACGACGAGTGCCGAACGAACGAAGTCCGTGCCATCGACGCAGCCGGCCCCGAGCATGCCCTGCGTGCCGACTTCGCCCTCCGGGCACTCCTCCGTGACCAGCGTCGTTTCACCCTGGAGCAGGGATTGGACCGTCTCCGCACGGCCAAGTACGCGGACCGCTTCCACATCGCAGAGTTCGTCCGGCTCGGCGAACACCGAGGACAGGCCGTTCATGCACTCGGACCCTCCCTTGTGCTGGAAGATCTCGATGAGTGGCTCGCGCTCCAGCCGCTTCTGCGCGTACGCCTGGCGTGTCTCCAGGCTGCGGTCGAGCCCGCGGTAGGGCGCCATCCTGCCGTTGGCCAGGTTGCTGTTGTGCGGGATGGTCAGGTAGTCGCAATCGGGCCGCGCCGAGCCTTCGCCGCAAACCTGGTCGAGTTGCCGCCAGAGCTCGCTGTCGCTGGGCGCGTCGATGTAGGACACCGGCAGGTCCGGCACTTCCGAGCCGCGGAAGATGACGTTCCGGTGGTAGTTCGAGACCCCGGGGGTCCCCGTGTACTCGTAGCCGACGAAGGAGGTGAAGGTGCACTCTTGCGTCCGGTCGTACGCGGCTTCGGCGTCCTCGACGATCGCGTGCCACGGGTCCATGGCCCATTCGAGGCACAGGGCGCCGTCCTCGCCGCAGACTTCTCCGACCCGTTCGGGCGTCTCGGTGGTGATGACCGCGCCAAGCATCTGCATCCCCAGCCGCTGGTCCGAGCGGGCCGTGGTGCAGAACTCCGAGTTGTACCGCGACGATTCCGGGTCGCTGCACAGTCGGCGCTCGCCCAGGAACTCCCCGTGGTCGGTCACGGCCACGAAGTCGAGCGGCCGGTCGATGGCGATGCTGCCCTGGGCCGTGCCGTCCGCGCCGATGGGCCAGAACGGAATGGCCTCGCCCCTTGCGTAGCGGTAGGCGTCCGCCGGGCTGGCGCCGGTGCTGATCGCCGCTGCATCGAACGAGAAACTGGTGTGGACGTGCAGGTCGCCGAACAGCGCCTGGCGAAACGGCGTCGCATCGAGGCAGGCCGGTCGGTCCTCGGTCCGGTTTACCGTACCGCCATCGATGGCGCCGCCGTCCACCTGCGCGGCGGCCTCGCCGTCTGGGCCGCCGCAGGCCAGGGCGCCAGTGGCGACCAGGACGGCCAGGATGCGTTGCGGTTCGATTCTCATTCACTGCCTCCCTGGTCGCGGAGCGGCGAGCCATGCAAGAAACGCCTGCACCTGCAGGCGGAACGGCTCAAGAACCTCGCCGGTTCGCGATTCATCTGATCCCTGAGGTCCCGTGGCTGCGAGCGGCGCGCCGTTCCCCGGGCAGACACCGAGGAAGCGGCGCAACTCGCCCAATCGGCGGGCCAGCTCCCGGTAGATGACCGCCGGGCGCACCTCGGGAATCTCCAGACCCATTCCAGGATTGGCTGCCGGTGCCATTCCTGGCCTTGGGAACGCCGCCGTTCAGTTCTCGGCGATTCGCACGAAGATGCGCTCGGCGCCGCTGTAGAAGTCATGGAGGATGGACCCGCGCCCGCGCAGGGTGAGCGTGTCGCCGTGCCGGGGGGCGTCGGCGAGGTCCTGCTCGATGAGCGAGAGGCTCTCCAGCTCGCTGGCTGTCTCGGCGGCCAGGCGCCGGGCGAGGACGTCGTCCAGCTTCACAGGTCGACCCCGTCATCTCGAATCGTCTGGAGCATCGCCTCGGTTGCCGACTCCATGGGAACGATGTCGATGTCGGAGCGCCAGGTGAAGCGGCGGTCGGCCCCGAAGGTTGAGCCGATGCCCACGACCCGCGATGCACCGTGCTCCCTGAGCACCGCTGCGGTGCGCTCCGCGTCCTTCCGGGCCATCGCTCTGCGCTCCGGTGGCAACCTGGTGGGGCGGAGGTGGTCCAGAGGCAGGCTGCGGTCCATCGATTCGGAGTATAGGTCCGGCCGCGACGCCCGGTGCTGGCTTCCCTCCAGGCAGCGGAGCGTCGGCAGTCTTCCGGCCCGGCAAGGCCGCCTGCCTGCGCAGGCATCGCTCGCCGCCCGCCGAGACGGATCAGTCGTCGTCGCCCCACCAGCGGCGCAGGCGCTCGGCGATTGCCTTCTCCGAGCCCTGATCCGACGGCTCGTAGTAGCGCCGCCCGGCGAGCCCCGGAGGCAGGTACTCCTGCGCCTCGAAGTGGCCCTCGGCGTCGTGCCCGTACTTGTATCCCTTGCCGTAACCCATGCCGCGCATCAGCCCGGTCACTGCGTTGCGCAGGTGGAGCGGCACTGGCTCGTGCGGTGCCTCTCGCACGTCCGCCATGGCGCGCCCGAGAGCCGCGTACGCTCTGTTGCTCTTCGGCGAGGTCGCCAGATAGACGGTGGCTTCGGCCAGGGGGATGCGGCCTTCCGGCAGGCCCATGAAGTGGACCGCCTGCTGCGCGGCGACGGCGACCGGCAGGGCGCCGGGATTCGCCAGGCCGATGTCCTCGGCGGCGAGGATCACCAGGCGGCGGGCGATGAAGAGCGGGTCCTCGCCGGCTTCGAGCATCCTGGCCAGCCAGTACAGGGCGCCGTCGGGCGACGAGCCGCGCACGGACTTGATGAAGGCCGAGATCGTGTCGTAGTGGCTGTCGCCGCCCTTGTCGTACCTGGGCGTTCGGCGCTGCAGTGCGTCGGAGATCGCCTCCATGCCCACGCGTCGGATGCCGTCGTCGCCCGGCTGCGCCGCGAGTACCGCCATCTCCAGAGCGTTCAGGGCGACCCGGGCGTCGCCGTTCGCGATGTTCACCAGGTGCTCCAGCGCCTCCTGGTCCAGATCCGGGTCCAACTGACCCAGCCCCCGATCCTCGTCCTGCACGGCCCGCTCCACGATCATCGCCATCGCCTTGCCGTCCAGGGCCTGCAGCGTGAAGACCCGGCAGCGCGAGAGGAGCGGCGCGTTGACCTCGAAGGACGGGTTCTCGGTCGTCGCGCCGATGAAGGTGATCGTGCCGTCCTCGACGTGCGGGAGGATGACGTCCTGCTGAGCCTTGTTGAAGCGGTGGATTTCGTCGACGAAGAGAATCGTCGGTTGCCCCCGAAGCGCGCGAAGCTCCTTGGCGCCGGTGACGGCCCGCCGGAGGTCCCTGACCCCGGCCGATACGGCGCTCACGGGCTCGAAGCTGGCGCGGGTCGTGGTCGCGATCAGCCTCGCCAGAGTCGTCTTCCCCGACCCGGGCGGCCCCCAGAAGAGGAGCGACGGCACCCGGTCCGCGTCGATGGACCGTCGCAGCACCCTGTCTTCGGCCAGTATGTGCTCCTGGCCGACGAACTCGTCGAACGAAGCCGGGCGCATGCGCTCTGCCAGCGGCGCCTCCGAGCCGGGCCCCGACTCTTCCGGGCCGCCGAACAGACTGCCTGTCGTCTGGCGCCCGCCGGTCATGCTAGGCCACCGAACCCGCACGGCTTGTGTCCGGTCCAGCGCGTGATGGTTCGCGGATTGGGGGCTGTGGCCAACTCGGCGTCCCTCGAGTCGGATGTGCCGGTGAGGTGGGGATGTGGCCCGACACGGCTAGGCGGCTGGCCTGGCGCTGCTAGTTCGGCCAGTAGACGTGCACGTCGTCGGGCTCTTCGGGCTCTTCGAGCGTCTTGTCGATGCTGATCGGGCCTTCGCCCTGGGATTGCCAGATCGGCGGCGCCTGCTCGGCGTTCCATTCCGCCAGCATCCGCTTCATCGACTCGACTCGCACGGGTTCGTTCGCGGCCAGGTTCTGCTTCTCGGTGGGGTCGGCGGCGAGGTCGAACAGCCAGGCCATCTCCGGGCGGGCGCTGACCTGCAGCTTCCAGTCGCCTGCGATGACGGTCTGGTAGTGGCCAGAGCGCCAGAACAGGCGATCGTGGGGATCGCCCTCGCGGCTGCCGCCGACGAAGGGCACAAGGTCCACGCCGTCGATGGTGCGGTCGGACGGCAGGTCGGCGCCGGCGGCCGCCGCGGCCGTGGCGAAGATGTCGAAGCCGTGGACCGGCGGGTCGAAGGTCGTCCCTGCCTCGATGCGGGCCGGCCACTTCAGGAAGAGCGGCACCTGAATCCCGCCCTCGAAGAAGCTCATCTTCCAGCCGCGGTACGGGTCGTTGAGCCCCGGCAGGCCGACGTAGCCGGCGCCGCCGTTGTCCGAGGTGAAGAAGACGAGCGTATTCTCCTCCAGGCCCTGGTCGCGCAGCGCCTCCAGCACGCGTCCCACGCCGCGGTCGAGCGCCCGGATCATCGCGCCGTAGACCCGCAGCCTGTGGCTCTCTATGTGGGCGAGCGCCTCGTAGTCCTCGCGCGAGGCCTGAAGCGGCGTGTGCGGCGCCCAGTGCGCCAGGTAGAGGAAGAACGGGCGATCGCGGTTGGCCTCGATGACCTTGACCGCCTCGTCGGTGTAGTAGTCGGTCAGGTAGCGGTCAGGCTCGAACACCCCGCCGCCGTTGAACGAGGCCGCGAAGCGGAGCGCTTGCCACAGGAAGCGGTCGATGGGGTCGAAGTCCTGTTTCGAGTTGACGACGTCGGGAGAGTCCTCGGGGAGGTAGAGGCCGCTGGCCATGAGCAGCGACTCGTCGAAGCCCTGTTCGTGCGCCGCCCTGCCGCCGCCCAGGCCCAGATGCCACTTGCCGATGTGTGCCGTGTGGTAGCCCGCGTCCTTGAGCAGCTCGGCGAGCGTGACTTCCGATGGAGGCATCCCCTTCTCGATCATGGGAACTGGCGGCACGTCGTGCGTGACGGGAGGCCGCAGCCGGGTGTCGTCCGCGGCGCGCAGCCGAGCCACCATCTGCATCATGCCGTCCGGGGTCGGCGTGAACTCGAAGCCGAAGCGGGTGCCGTAGCGGCCGGTCATGATCGCCGCCCGCGAGGGCGCGCAGGTGGCGTTCGCCGCGTAGCCGTTCGTGAAGGCGACGCCGTCGTGCGCCAGCGAGTCGATGTGGGGCGTCGGCACGGTGCCGCCGGCCACCCCGCCGCCGGCCCAGGTCAGGTCGTTGACGCCCAGATCGTCCGCGAGGATGACCACGATGTTCGGCGGCCGCCGGTCGGCGGAACGCCCTTGCGGGTCGGCGCCGATCTGCCACTCGACGGACCGGTTCTGTGCGGCGGTCGCGGAGGGCTGCTGAGCGAGCAGGCCCTGGAGCAGGCTCGGCTGCCAGCTCCAGGACAGTGCCCCGGCGAAGGCGGCCAGGGCGACCACCAGCGTTGCGACGCGGCTCGGAACCTGCTTGCGAATTGACGTCACGCGTCTCTTCCCTGGCCGGTTCGGCTGCTCTCGGCGCTGTTCAGCATGGTTCCCGGCACGCTACCAGCCGCGACGCGCGCAACGCTGGCGGCAGCGGGACGCGGGCTGGCCCCACGACCTGCCGGTCAGGCGGGGGCTGGCCGCGCTAGTCTCCCGCCATGTCTGCACGATCGGTGCTGCTGGTGGTGGTGGTACTGGCGGTGACTGCCGCGTGCGGGTCGCCTTCTGCGACGGTGCCTGCTCCCGGCGTGCCGCCGGCGCCGCCCAATGTGGTGATGATCCTGGCCGACGACATGGGTTGGGGCGACCTGTCGTCCCACGGCCATCCACTCATTCGCACCCCGCACATCGACCGCCTGGCGGCCGAGGGCCAGCGCTGGACGTCGTTCTATGCCTCGAGTCCGCTGTGCAACCCGAGTCGGATTGCGCTTGCCACCGGTCGGATGCCGGTGCGCATCCAGGGTGGCGGGCTGAACCGGTGGTCGCACCTGCCGGACGACGAGACGACCCTGGGCGACCTGTTCCGGGCCGCCGGCCACGCCGCCGCGTACGTCGGCAAGTGGGGCATGTCGGGCCGATTCGCCGACGGCGGCGTCCATCCGAACGACGCAGGCTTCGACTTCTTCTTCGGCGTCGAGGAGTTCAACGACGGGGGGCGGCGACCCGAAGTCCCCCACACCTACGAAGGCATCCGCGACTCCGTCAGCGAGGACTTCGTGTTCTCGCTCTTCAGGCAGAGGGAAGCCATCGAGACGCCGACCCACCAGCCGACGCTGACCCGCCGTTACACGGAGGAATCGGTGGCCTGGCTGGAGGAGCAGATTGCCAGCGACACGCCGTTCTTCCTGTATCTCGGGCACACCATGCCGCACGTGCCGATCTTCCGTTCCCCCGAGTTTGAGGGCCACAGCAAGGCGGGCCTCTACGGCGACGTGATCGAGGAGCTCGACTGGTCCGTGGGTCAGATCGTCGCGGCGCTCGAGGAGGGCGGCGTGGCCGATCGCACTCTGGTCGTGTTCTCCAGCGACAACGGCCCGTGGCTCACCTACCACGACCTCGGCGGCTCGCCTGGCCCCTTCCGCGACGGCAAGCACACCGCCTGGGAGGGCGGCTTTCGTGTGCCGGGCATCTTCTGGTGGCCGGGCACGATCGAACCGGCAGTGGTGGACGACATCGGCGTCCAGGTCGACCTGATGGCGACCTTCGCCGCGCTCGTCGGCGCCGAGCTGCCGGAACGCGAAGTGGACTCCCTCGACCTCTCCGACGTTCTGCTGCATCGCCACCCCAGTCCGCGCGACGAGTGGTCCTACTACGGCACGCGGGGGCGTCTCTGGGCGTATCGGCTGGGCGACCACAAGCTGGTGCTGGAATCGTGGGAGTCGCTCGGCAAGGAAGGGGAGCTCGCCTGGCGCGGCTTCGACAACGAACAGGTCCATGACCCGCCGCTGCTGTTCGACCTTGCCACGGACATTGGCGAGCGCTTCGACATTGCCGCCGAGCATCCCGAGATCGTCGAACGAATCGAGGCCGCCATCCGCGACCACAGGCGGTCCGTGGGTGCACCGTCCGTCGACTCTCCGTAGCGGCTTCGGCCGCGGCGCGGGCTCAGGCCGGGGGCGCTACAATGCCCGGCATGAGCTGGTTCTTGAGGTCGCCGCACATGCCCCGGTCCGGCGAGGCGCTGCCGGGCAGAAGCGAGGCCATGCCGGTTCCGGCGCGGCACCACGTTCTGGGCGCTCCGCTCGCGCCGCCGTACCCGGGCGGCAGCGAGCAGGCGCTGTTCGGCCTCGGCTGCTTCTGGGGGGCCGAGCGCAAGTTCTGGGAAGCGCGCGGGGTGATCACGACGGCCGTCGGCTACGCGGCAGGGACGACGAGGAACCCGACCTACCAGGAGGTCTGCAGCGGGCTCACCGGTCACAACGAGGTGGTCCGGGTCGTCTTCGACCCAGACCGCATCTCGTACCGCGAGCTGCTGCGCATCTTCTGGGAGAGCCACGATCCGACCCAGGGCATGCGCCAGGGGAACGACGTCGGCACCCAGTACCGTTCCGGCATCTACGTCGGCTCGGCGGGCCAGCGGCGCGCAGCGACATCTTCGCTGGAGGCCTACCAGCAGCGTCTCGCGGCTGCCGGCTTCGGACCTGTCACGACCGAGATTCTGGATGCGCCGCCCTTCTACTTCGCCGAGGACTACCACCAGCAGTACCTGGCGAAGAACCCGGCCGGCTACTGCGGGCTGGGCGGAACCGGCGTGGCGTGTCCAACGGGAATCGAAGCGGCGCCGTCGACCCGGCCGGCGTCGGAACCGACACAGTCGGCAAGCGGGGCCCCGCGTTGAACGCAGGCCGCGAAGGCAGATCTGCGGGCCGCGGCGTGGCGGCCGGTCAGGCGGCCATGCTGGCTGTGTCCATCTGAGGAGGAACAGGCGATGGTGAATTCCACGACGAAGGTGACCAGCGGGATCGGCTGGCTGCTCCTGGTCGCGGGGGTGCTCGTCCTGGGGGGCTTTGCGATCTACGCCCTCGCCATGGACGCGTCGACGCCTCTCTACCTCCGCCTGGGGGTGGGAGCGCTGTACGGCGGTCTGGGGCTTCTGCTGCTGTCGGTCCTGCGGCAGCAGCTGGCCGCGCGGCGAACGGACAGGTACAAGGACGTGCAACAGTAGCGCCCGAGCAGTCAGACCGAGAGCAGGGCAAGATCTGGCGAGAGCAGAGGAGGACGTACGCATGCTGATCGTGACCGCCGAGACGATTGCCGGCCGCAACATCACCGAGACCCTCGGGCTGGTCCGCGGCAACACCATTCGTGCTCGCCACCTGGGTCGGGACATCACCGCCGCGCTGCGGAACCTGGTGGGCGGGGAGGTCACCGAGTACACGAAGATGGTGGCCGAGAGCCGTGAGCAGGCGCTTGACCGCATGACCGCGGAAGCGCGGGCCCTGGGCGCCGACGCCGTGGTGGCCGTGCGCTTCACGACCTCGGTGATCACCAGCGGCGCAGCGGAGCTGCTGGCGGTCGGAACGGCGGTCAAGCTCGACTAGCTTCCAGCCGGCGGCGCCTTCCGGGGCGAAGAAGTGTGCGAATCGCGTCCACCTCTTCGCCGAGCATGCCTTTCGTCGGCTCCCGGGATGCCGTCGACGCCTAGCCGGCGCCGTGGCGGTAGCGCTTGCCCACATGCGTCCCAGCACCGATGTCAGGGCTTCTCGTTGCGCGTGGACCCGGCATCGGGCATGGTCTCGATCGTCATGCCGTTGGGCAGGTCCCCAGGCGAGACGATCTCCAGACGATCGCTGAACATGGAGAGCCGGATTCGACGTTCGCTGACCGACCAGTCGCTTTGCGCAACGGCGTTCACGACCGCGTAGAAGACGGCGTGCAGGCTCGATTGCGGAATCTCCACGCACGCCGGCGTCTTGCCGGCTGCCACCTTCATGTTGCGGCGGACGAAGCGCACGGCGTCGGCCGCCTGGCGGTGGAGCGGGCCCTCGATCTCCCACGCGTCTGTCTGGCCCGTGGCCCGATCGGTGCCGTCGTGTCAGGGCGCCGAGATCGCGGCTTGCGGCAACCACCTGTGGGGCTCCGCGGCGCAGAGCAGCACGCCGGCCACGGTCGGCCGAAGCACACAGGCCTCGTCTTCCGCCAGCAACCGGAGCTGCCGCAGCGCGACTTCGGGCCGCGCCGCGCCTTGGGCGCTGATCAGCGAGCGCCAGATGTCCTTTCCAGGGCGCCGAAGCCGGTATCCGCAACGACTTGCCTGTCGAACCACAGGTAGGTAGCGCGCCCGAGACCGTCGCTGGCAAGGCGAAGCTCCTCGTCGGGACTCATTCGCCGCCGCGAGCTGCCGCGTCGCCTGAGGCCGAGACCGGGGGCTCGGTACCTCCCGGCCGCCGCCCGGCGTCACCTCCGCTCGGGCAGGGCGAAGACGTAGAGGATGCTGCCGCGGGCGCGGGCGGCGCCTTCGGGGGTGTGGCGAAGGCTGCCCTCGCCGGTCGAGACGGCCACGTACTGGCGCCCGTCGACGGCCCATGAGATGGGATAGCCAAGCGGCGGAGCGCCCAAGTTTACCTCCCACAGAACCTTGCCGGTCTCGTGGTCGTGCGCGCGGAAGGCACCGGTGGAATCGCCGCCGAAGATCAGGCCGCCGCCGGTCGCGACGACCGAGTACGTCGAGCCGGGGGTCTCGAACAGCCACTTCGTCTCGCCGGTCACGGCGTCGATGGCGTACACCGTGCCCAGGTTCTCCTCGCCGGGGGCCTGGATGTGGTCCGCGGCCAGGTTGTAGATGGCCACCTGCTGCTGCATCGCCTGCGCGCGCGGGCTGTCCGTGTCGCCGGTGACGAGCATCCGCGCGCACTGGTTGCGGAGCGGGTAGTACATGGTCCTGGTCAGCGGGCTGTACGCACCGGCCTCCCAGTCCTTGCCGCCGATCCAGGACGGGCAGACGAGCATCTCCTGGTCGAGCTCGGTGAAGATGATCTCCGCGTTCTCGACCGCGCGGCCCGTCGCCTCGTCGAGGTCGACGACCACGTTCTGGGGCACGGTCGGGCGCGCCCACAGGAACTCGCCGGTCTCGCGGTCCAGGGTGTAGACGAGACCCGTCTTGCCCGGAATGCCGGTCATGACCTTGCGCGTCTCGCCCGGAGCGAGGTCGTCGCGAATCCAGCGCACGGCGTCCGGGTCGGGCGACACCGGGAGGTCGACCAGGATGCGCTCGAACGGATGGTCCAGGTCCCAGTGGTCGTTCAGGTGCTGGAAGTGCCAGCGGAGCTCGCCGGTAGCCGCTTCGAGAGCCAGGGTGGAGTTGTGGTAGAGGTGGGTCAGTTCGACGCCGCCGAGCATGAACTTGGGCGCCGGCGCGGTGACGCTGGTGCCGAAGTAGATGAGGTCGAGCTCCGGGTCGTAGCTGGGCACCATCCAGGTGCCGACGTGGTGGCGCTTCTCGAACGGCACGTTGCCCCAGGTCTCGTCGCCGGGCTCGCCGGGCGCCGGCATCGTCCGCCGCCTCCAGAGTTCCTCGCCCGTCAGTGCATCGAAGGCGACCATGATGCACGAGTCCGGACCGCCCCAAGGCCGGCAGCTGCGCCCCGAGACGACCCGCCCGCCGACGACGATGGGCCCCGAGCTGTGTGTGGCCGGCTGCACCGTCCAGTCGAGGATCTGCGTCTCCCAGACCAGCTCGCCGGTCGCGGCATCGAGGGCGAAGGCATGGTTGTCGTCGCTGTTGTTCAGGATCAGCCGGTCGTAGATGGCGATGTTGCGGTTGTTCTTGGCGTTGAAGCCCACCTGCGCGTACAGGCCGTCCGGCTGCTCCCGCGTGTAGCGCCAGATGAACTCTCCGGTGGTCGAGTCCACGGCCTCGATGGTGTCCTCGAACGACGGGATGTAGAGGACGCCGTCGTAGGCGAGCGGCGTGATCTCGGAGGTGCCGACCTCGACTTCGCGGATCCACGCCAGGCCGAGCTGGTGGACGTTCTCCCGGTCGATCTGGTCCAGCGGGCTGTAGCCCCAGCTGTCGTGCGTGCGGCGGAACATCAGCCACTCCGACGCCGGCGGGTTCTCCAGCATCTCGTCCGTCACGGGCACGAAGCTCGATTCGCCTTCCTGTGCCCACAGGTCGACCACCAGGCCGAAACCCAGCGCAACAACCGCAACCGCCAGCCCGCCAGCCGGCAGGCGAGATTCCTTCACCCGAGAACCTCCGCTCCTCGCCGTCATCGATGCCATGCCGGGCCGGATTCTAGCCACGCCCGATCCGCTCGCCCGTTCGACCACTGTCAGCTCACCTTCTCGGCCGGGCCCTGGCGGCGCCTCTCACTCCGGCGGCGGCGCGCAACGTGAGCCGTCAGGTCGGTTGGAGCCGCAGGGGGCTGTCGGCGAGCGACTGCCGATGTCCTCCTCCAAGGGCGCCGCCCTGCCGCAGCGCAGCCGGCCTGACGGCCGCCAACCGTGAAGTAGCATCCCGCCTTCCGCATGAGGTCATTCGCGCGCTCTGTCCACGCGCTGCTTGCCGTGTCGCTTCTCGGCGCAGGGCTCGGCGCTCAGGAGACCGGTTTTGTTCCGGTCACCCAGGAGATGCTGAACGACCCGGCGCCGGGCGAGTGGCTGCACTGGCGGCGGACGCAGAACGCCTGGGGCTACAGCCCTCTCGACCAGATCACCACCGAGAACGTCGGGCAGCTGCAGCTGGTCTGGGCGTGGGCGATGGACGACACCGGCCCGCAGGAGGCGGCGCCGCTCGTCCACGACGGCGTCATGTACCTGCCGAGCCCGGGCGCCGTCGTCCAGGCGCTCGACGCGGCCACCGGCGACCTGCTGTGGGAGTACCGACCGACCTGGCCGGACGGCTCTCCCGCTTCCTTCAGCCGCGGCGTGCAGAAGAACATCGCGATCTTCGGCGACCGCATCTTCGGCGCCAGCCCGCGGGCGACCATCTTCGCCCTGGACGCGCGAAGCGGCGAGCTGATCTGGGAGACGCTGACCGCCGACCCGGCCCTGGGCTACCGCTACACTGCCGGCCCCATCGTCGCCAACGGCCGGCTCGTCACCGGCATCACCGGCTGCGGCCGCTACAAGGACGACGTCTGCTTCATCACCGGCCACGATGCGGATACGGGCGAGGAGATCTGGCGCACCTCGACCGTGGCGCGGCCGGGCGAACCGGGGGGCGACACCTGGGGCGATCTGCCGCTCCGCTTTCGCGCCGGCAGCGACGTCTGGATCGCCGGCAGCTACGACCCGGAGCTGGACATCGTCTACTGGGCCACGGCACAGGCCAAGCCCTGGGCGCAGGCAGTGCGCGGCACGGACGGCGACGCCCTCTACACGAACTCCAGCCTGGCGCTGGACCCCGAGACCGGCGAGATGCTCTGGTACTACCAGTTCCTGCCGGGCGAGACCCACGACATGGACGAGGTGTTCGAGTCGCTGCTCATCGACGTGGACGGTCGAAAGCGACTGTTCAAGATGGGCAAGCTCGGCATCCTGTGGCAGCTGGACCGGGAGACGGGCGAGTTCGTCGACGCCATCGATGTCGGCTACCAGAACCTGGTCGACGTGGACCGGGAGACGGGCGAGGTGACCTACCGGGCGGGGATGGTGCCGGAGATCGGGGTCGAGATCGACATGTGCCCCAGCACCTCCGGGTTCAAGAGCTGGCGGGCCATGTCCTACGACCCGAACACTGGCGCCCTCTACATTCCGATGACGATGAACTGCGAGCTCGCGACCTTCGGCCCCGTGGAGCGGGTCCTGGGCGGCGGTGGGGCCGGACCGGTAAGGCGCATCAACACGATTCACCCCTACTCGGGCGGCAACCTGGGCGAGCTGCTGGTCATCGACGTGCGGGAGGGCGACATCATGTGGCGTCAGCGCACCCTGTCACCGATGAACACGGCGGCGCTGGCGACGGGCGGCGGAGTGACCTTCGCCGGCGACTACGATCGCCACCTCTACGCCTGGAACGCCCGAACCGGCGCGATCCTGTGGCGAACTCGGCTCCCCACCTCGGCCCAGGGCTTCCCGGTGACCTACCTGGCCGGCGGACGCCAGTACGTTGCGGTCCCGGTGGGCACCGGCGGTGCCAGCTGGGCGACCATGGTGCCGCAGGACCTGATCCCGCACGTTCGGCGTCCGAGCAACGGCAACTCCATCCACGTCTTCGCGCTGCCGGCTGGCGCTGCAGCAACAGGCGGCGGTGTGAGGACCACGTCGGCCGAGCGCCCCGAGGCGAGCGATGCGGAAGATGCGGCCGGCCCGTCGAGGACCGTGAACGACGGCGTCTACACCGCCGAACAGGCCACCCGCGGCGCCGCGCCCTACCAGCAGCACTGCGCTTCCTGCCACGGCGAGGACCTGGGCGGTGGCAGCAACGCGCCGGGCCTGCTCGGCGTGAGCTTCGAGTTCCTGTGGGGCGGCGAAACCCTCGGGCTGCTGTTCGAGACGATCCGCGCCACGATGCCTACCGACAACCCGGCCAGCCTGCCGCGAGAGACCTACCGCGACATCCTCGCCTGGATGCTCGAGACGAACGACTACCCGCCCGGCGACAGCGAGCTCGACACCGACTCCGGCGTTCTCGAGAACATCCTGATCACGGCGCGGCCCGACGCGTAGCGGCGCCGCTGCCCGCCCACCGGTTCGTCCCACTTCCTCGCGGGTGCCCCGGGAGCTCCGCGGCAAGAGGACAACACGAGTCGTAACGCCCGAGCGGGGCAACAGCTGAAGGTCCGAGGCCAGCTACGCGATCGGGGCCTCCACGAGCGACTCCTCTTCCCGCCAGGCGGACTCGCCGCCCCGGTAGTGCTCGCGCTTCCAGATGGGGACCTCCGCCTTCAGCCGCTCCAGGGCGAGGCGGTTCGCCTCGTAGGCCTGGCGGCGGTGTGCGGAGGCGGCCGCGATGGCGACGCTTGCCTCGCCGACCTCCAGGGTGCCCAGACCGTGGACGATCTCGACGCGCGTTCGCGGCTCGGCAGCCTCGATCTCCTCCACGATGCGAGCCAGTCGGCGTTCGGCCATGGCGGCGTACGCCGAGTAGGTGATGCGCTCCACCGCACGGCCGGCAAAGGAGTTGCGCACGTTGCCGACGAAGACGACCACCGCCCCCTTGCCGGCGTCCTCGACCGCGGCACGCACGGCGGACACGGCGTCGGCGTCGACGGCGCCGTCAAGCAGGCGGGCCCCGCCTGACCGGGCTGCGCCTTCGCACACCGCGCCGCCGGAGACGGGCGGCAACAGGGCGACTTCGGCGCCGTCGCGAAGCTCCTCGGCCTGGCGCCCGGACACCTCTCCGTCCACGGCAACCGCCAGCCGAGGCCAGAGAGCCTCCAAACCGGGATGCGCAGCGGTCAGGCGGCCGACGAGGTCCGCGACCCTGCTGCCATCCGGCAGTTCAACGACCGTCTCGGCCCTGCCGACGACATCCTGCGCGGTGGCGAAGCTCAGCACCCGTACGACGATCAAGGAGCGAAGGCTACAGCAGTCCGTCGTACGGGTCGACGGACGCCGCCCTCGGGTCTGAGTGGGCCGCAGATGCGGACGCGTTGGAGCCGGTTCGCAAGCTGACGCCTGCCCCGGCTCACCGACTCCGACCGGGCCGCCTGCCCTGCCGCGGCAGTGTCGACTCGCGCCAGGCTCGGCAACCGCGACGCGGTGTCGGCGCTGCCCCCGGCAGACCGAGGCGCGAGCCTCCTGATCGGCGTCGACACCGGCGTCTGCAAGTGGTCGCCACGACGACCGCAAAGGCGGTTCAGCCGTCTACCGGCTCGAACGTGGCCTCGCGCCCTTCCACCTCGAGCGTGGCGCCCGGCAGGGCAGAAGCGGCGCGGCGGGCGACCAGGCCCAGGCCGATGGCGGCGTTGTCGCGGCGCGGGCACCGGGCGACGCTGGTTGCCGCGCCGACCGTCCGGCCCTCGAACCGGATCTCGGCGCCGGCTGCGGGGGCGTGCCCCGCCTCGAACGCCAGTCGGCACATCCGGCGCGCCGGCTGGCCGCGGTAGTGGAGCCGGGCGACGATCTCCTGGCCCAGGTAGCAGCCCTTCTCGTAGTCCACCGCGCTCACGATGCCGGTCTCCTGCGGCAGGTTCGCGTCGTCGTAGTCCACGCCCCAGAGCGCCTGGCCGTGCTCGATGCGGAGCGCTTCCGCTGCCTCGGCGTCGACGCCCGGGATGCCGGCGTCCGCCAGGTCGTCGGCGAGCAGCGGCGCGATTGCTGCCGATTGCCAGAGCGAGAACTCCGGTGTCGCGCCGTGGCCTTCCCGCACCAGCCGGGCCTGGTGACCGAGGATCTCGACCTGTACGTGTCGCCATGGCTCGGTCAGGTCCTGTACGGCGGATGCGCCCAGGTCGGCGAGAACTCTGGCGCTCTCGGGCCCGGCCAGCCGCACGGACGCCATGTCGCCCAGCGGCAGGATCTCGACCCGGTCGGTGACGACGTACTTCCCCAGGTGCTCCATGATCGCCCTGCCCGTGCCCCTGGGGATCTCCAGCCAGATGCGGTCTTCGAGCGTCAGAACGGTGGCGCTGGCGAGCACTCGCCCCCGAACGTCGGTGATGAAGCCGAACGTGCCGTGGCCCGGCTCGAGTCCCTCGACTGCCGCGGTCACCATGCCGCCGAAGAACCGCTCGCGGTCCGGCCCCATCAGCTCGAGGCGGGATGCCGGCGGCGGCTCGCGCAGCGCTGCTCCGGTCTCGAGCAGCCTCAGGTCGCTCGCGAAGCTCACGGCGCCCGGCTCCTTCCGCGGCCGTCCAGCAGAACCGCGCGGGCGGTGGCGTGGCGAAGGTCGGGAACCACCCAGTCGGCGCCGGCTTCGCGCAATGCGTCCTGCGACGTGAAGCCGGTGGCGACGCCGAGCACCGGGATGCCGTGAGCCTGGCCGCAGGCCACGTCGCGCACCGTGTCGCCGATGATCACCGCGCTTAGAGCATCCGGCTCGATGCCAGTGCGCTCCGCGGCGCGGCGGAGGGCCGCCGGTACGAGCTCGTTGCGGCGCACGCCGTCCTCGCCGAACGCCCCGAAACCGAAGAATCGGTTCAGGCCGAACGGCGCCAGCTTGGCCCGTGCCCCGTTCTCCCAGTTGCCGGTCAGCAGGGCGAGGCAGGCATCGTCCCTGCCGGCCAGCTCCTCGAGCAGTTCGACCACGCCCGGCAGGAGCCGCATCTTCGCCGGATCCAGGCCGTCGAGCAGTTCGCTGTAGTGCGCCCGCACCTCGACCAGGCGATCCCGGACCGAGGCCTGCGGTACGCCGGCCTCGGTCATCAGGTCGAGAACCGCTTCGGTGTCCGTCCTGCCGCCGAAGTCATAGGCCCGGACGTTTCCCGTCCTGCCGAACGTGCCCTTCAGCGCTCCCATGAAGATCGGCGCGATCTGCGGGCCGCAGCGCACCAGGGTGCCGTCGATGTCGAAGAGCAGGAGCCGCATCGCACTTGCGCGTTCCCTGGTCCGGCCCGGTCGCCGGAGGCGGGGAAGAACAGAAGGTGGGAGCCTACTATCCGTGCCCCTGCCCATTGCCCGGCTTGCCTGGCCGACGCACGGCAAGCCGCGCCAGCCAGGGGCATGAACTCTGCCCCGCTGTCGGCAGCGCCCGGTCTTCACCAACCAGGACGCCGGCAGGCGGTTCCGTTCGCTTCGGGTGGGGGGCTCCGGCCTGCGGCAAGTCCGACAGCGCCCGCCGGTTGCTGTCAGCTACGGCCCGGAGGATTCCCTGGGGGCTGCGACCATCGCGTTCACGTACGGCATCGCCAAGCCCAGGCTGTCCACGAAGGGTCGCGACCCGGGCCGTCGTTCCACTCGTACTCGGTCGACCGGACAGGCGGAAGGGGCTGAAGGCGAGACGACGGCAAGGGCGACGGCGCCAGAGCCGGAGGCCAGGGCGCCATGCTCGGCCTGGCGCGAGCCTCAGTAGCGCGGCAGCGACTGGTCCACTTCCTCGGCCCAGGCGTCGATGCCTCCGGCGAGGTTGTAGGCCTGCGGGAAGCCATGCTCGCGCAGGATGTTCGTGGCCCTGGTCGACCGCGGCCCGTGGTGGCAGTGCACGACCCAGAGCTTCTGTGGGTCGAGTTCGCCCAGCCGGCCTTCGAGCTCGGCGACCGGAATCAGGGTCGAGCCGTTGATGCGGCAGATGGCGTACTCCTGGGGGCCGCGGACGTCGAGGACGCTGAAGTCGCGCCCGTCATCCATCCAGGACCGGACCTGGGTCGGCGTGACGTCGATCATCTCGTCGAGCGCCGGTTCGGCCTGCACGGCGGGGATGCCGCAGAACTGCTCGTAGTCGATGAGCTCCGTCTGGCTCGGGTTCTCGGAGCAGATCGGGCAGTCCGGGTTCTTGCGCAGCTTGAGTTCGCGGAAGCTCATGCGCAACGCATCGAAGAGCACCAGTCGGCCGATCAGCGGGTCACCCTGGCCGATGATCAGCTTGATCACCTCATTCGCCTGCAGGCTGCCGATGATCCCCGGCAGCACGCCCAGAACGCCGCCCTCGGCGCACGAGGGAACCAGGCCCGGCGGCGGCGGCTCGGCGAAGAGGCAGCGGTAGCACGGCCCCTCGGCGCCCCAGAACACGGACACCTGACCCTCGAAGCGGAAGATGGAGCCGTAGACGTTCGGCTTGCCGAGCAGAACGCAGGCGTCGTTCACCAGGTACCGGGTGGGGAAGTTGTCCGTGCCGTCGACCACCAGGTCGTAGTCGGCGAAGATCTGAAGCGCGTTGCTCGAATCGAGCATCACCGGGTGCGGCACGAGTTCGATGTGCGGGTTCACCTCGCGCAGACGCTCCACAGCGGCGTCGATCTTCGGGCGGCCCACGTCGGCGTTGCTGTAGAGAAGCTGACGGTGAAGGTTCGACTCGTCGACCACGTCGAAGTCCACCAGGCCCAGCCGACCGACGCCGGCGGCGGCCAGGTACATGCCGAGAGGCGAGCCGAGGCCTCCGGTGCCGATCATCAGAACCCTCGCGGCCTTGAGCTTCAGCTGCCCCTCGGAACCGACCTCGGGCATGATGAGGTGCCTGCTGTAGCGGAGGATCTCTTGCGGGCTCAGCTCGTTCGCTGGCGCTGCCGCCGTGCCGGCGACCTGCGCGGTTGCTTCGGCCGCGGCCGCCTCGGAGTCCGCGCCGCCGGCGATCGACGGGATGATCGCCAGGGTGGCGTCGCCGGCAATCGGCGTCGCCTCGCGCTCCAGGTAGCGCACGTCCTCGTCGTCGAGGAACAAGTTGACGAAGGTGCGCAACTTGCCGCCGTCGTCGAACAGGTGCGGGCGCAGCCCTTCGTGGCGGGCCACGAGCTGCTCCATGGCCTCGCCGACGGTCGCGGCGGCCACTGCAACCTCTGCCTGGTCGTCGGCGAAGCCGCGCAGCGGCGTGGGAATCTGTATGAATACGGTCATGGTCGGTCTCCGGCCTTCCTGGTCGTGCCCGGATCGAGGCAGTGAATCGGTTCTTCTTCGAAGCGCGAACGGTCGGCTGCGAGGCGCCAGCTGCGCTCGTCCCGGGCGCGGCCATCGCACACCGAGACGATCAGGTAACTGTAGCCCGGCCAGGCATGGTCGCGGTCGAAGTCGCTGGGACGCGAGGGGTGATCGGGATGGGAGTGGTAGTAGCCGACCACGTCCAGGCCATCCGCACGCGCTTCGCGTTCGGTGCTCAGGACGACTTCCGGTGGAATGAGGTAACGGTTGTGACGGCTCTCGTCTTCCCGGACGTTCTCGGCGCCCACCAGCCGCACGACCCGGACCGTGTCCTCGCCGGCCTTCGGGGCGCGGCCCACCAGGATGCCGCAGCATTCCTCCGGCCAGGTCGCTTCGCCGTGAGCGCGGATGCGCGCCAGGTCGTCGGTGGAGAGCTCGATCATCGTCGGAGTACCGCGGGGCCAGGGGCCAGGGAATCGGAGGCCGCCGCATGCCTGACCGGCATGCCGTGCCTTCTGGCGGCGAGGCAGCCGCGCGCGCCGGATGGCGCGAGGTCCCGAGCGCCGTCAGTCATCGTCCCAGAATGGCTCGGAAAGGTACTTGTCTGCGCCGTCGCACAGGACGGTCACCACTACGGCGCGCTCGCCGCTTTCGGCGGCCCGTTCGGCGATGCGCCGGGCAGCGACGATGTTCGCGCCGGCCGAAATGCCGACCAGCAGACCGCTCCGCCGCGCCAGGGCCCGGACCTCGGCGTACGCGTCCTCGGTGCTGACCGCGGTCTCCTCGTGAGCGATGCCCGGGTCGTAGACCGCCGGCACCAGGGCGCTGGCCATGTGCTTCATCCCCTCCAGGCCGTGGAAGGGACCGTCGGGCTGCATCGAGACGAGCCGCACGCCCGGCGCCCGCTCGGCCAGGTAACGGGCCGTGCCGCAGAAGGTGCCGCTCGTTCCGAGACCGGCGACGAAGTGGGTCAGCCTGCCCTCTGTCTGCGCGACGATCTCCGGCCCCGTGGTCTCGAAGTGCGCCCGCCAGTTGGCCGGGTTGCCGTACTGGTCGACGTAGCAGAAGTCACCGGGCGAGGTCTCGATCATCCGACGCGCTTCGCGAATCGCTCCGTCCGAGCCTTCCATCCGGTCGGTCAGCACGAGCTCGGCCCCGAACGCGCCGAGGATCCGGCGCCGCTCGACCGACGCGTTGCTCGGCAGGCAGAGCGTCACGCCGACGCCCATCGCGGCGCCGATCATCGCCAGGGCAATCCCCGTGTTGCCCGAGGTCGCGTCCAGGATGCGTCGGCCGCCGTCGAGCCGCCCGGCGGCAAGCGCGTCGAGGATCATGTGGCGGGCCGGGCGGTCCTTGACCGAACCGCCGGGGTTCGCCATCTCCGCCTTCGCCAGCAGCTCGGACCCGGTCTCGCGCGCCGCAGGCCCCAGGGCGTGGCTCAGGTCGAGCAGCGGCGTGTCGCCGATGCGTGCCAACAGACGGCGAGCGGCATCGCCGATGCCTACCGGAACGGGCACCACGGCGGACGCGGTTTCAGCCCCGTCGGCGTGGGGAACGGCTTGAGCGGTCATCGTGGCGATTGGTGGACGCAAGCCCGGCAAGCCCGCGGCGCACAGGCACGCTCGCGGATCAAGGCGGCCGAGGAATGTTGACCGGAACGGTCAGAGTTGGCAACCGCCGCCGCACCGGGGCCTAACGGCCACCCGGCCCGTGCGCAGCCCGGAAGCACGGCTCGGCGAGCTCCGGTCTCTCGGAAGACCGTGAGCACGAGGGTGCTCCTGGCGCCCTGCACAAGCTCACGATCCCCTCATTGAACAGCACTTCGGCACCCAAGATCCGCCGCCGTTTGCACTGGCGGTCCGAGAGAACCACAGCGAAGGAGGCCGAGGAAGAAGCCAGCCAAGATCACTGGCGCACTCCTTGCTCGCACTGCTTGCACGCGCTCCTTGCACGCGGTCCTTGCAGTCGTTCTGACCGTGGGCGGCGCCAGCGCAGCGGGTGGGCGACAGGAACCGTGAGGAACCCGGCGCCATCGAACCTCCGAGGGTCGAAGACAGGATGCCGGAGGAACAGCGCGAGCTGAACGAGTGGCTCGCAGGGCTCGAAGAGAAGCTCAGGGACCCCAAAGCCGGAGGGCGGACATCAGGGAGAAGAGCCACGTCACCCGTCGGATACTGCTCAACCCCGGCAACTTGCCCCGCGAACGCGTACGGGAGTACCTGGACCGGTGGGGACTGGTCCCCGCGGCGTCCGGCACCACGCGACCATCCACCATCGGATTGACGACGTCTCCCCGGACGGCACGGACGTCGTGTCGCCATGGGGCAGCCGGGAGCAAAGAGTTGCCGAAAGTCGCGACCACACCGATCTCGTCGGCCAGTCACTCGAGGTCTGGACAACTTGGGGCGCGAGGGGCAATGGCGTCAGAAACAGACTCGGAGGCGATCGCCTGGAGGCATACTGCGCGTTTTAAGCCCGCAACGACGACCATCACCACAGGCATGCCGATCATGGACCCGGCAGCGGACGAGGTCGGCCCCCTGGTCGACCTCCTGCGCAACGATGAGGACTGCGTGATCGGAGCGCTGCTGGGGAGGCCCTCGCCGTGCTTTGGCATCAGAGAGCGAGCGAGTCAGCCCAGTCCGAGGACTTCTGGCTGGAACTGATCGACCGGCGTACCGGGCGGTCGATCCTGGACTCGCGTGCCCGTGAAGGGGAGGCGCCCCTTGAACCCAGCGGCTTCTGGCTCGGCCTGGAGGGCGATCATTACCTTGATCTCGTGCGCGAGGAGTACGGCGCTTTGTCAGCGCCGCGTCCAGGCCCCGGGGCCTCAGCGCACGAGCAGGCCGGTTTCGCCAGCGGCTGCTGACGTGGGCCCCGGGCACGCGCTACGCTCGCCGCCATGAATGACGCCATGAATGACGCACCCAGGCGTGGCGACGACCGCGTGCCGCCCGGTCAGTACGTGACGAAGAAGTGGCCGGTGCTCTCCACCGCCGACACGCCGAGGGTGGACGTCGCGAGCTTCGGCCTGCGCCTCTTCGGCTGCGTCGAGGCGGAGCGCACGCTCGACTGGGCGGCGCTTGAGGCTCTGCCGCGGCGCGAGGTCACGGCGGACTTCCACTGCGTGACGCGCTTCTCGACCCTGGACAACCGGTGGTCGGGCTTCTCGACCCGCGACGTACTGGCCGCAGTGCAGCCCGTCGCCCGCGCCACCCACGCGATGGTTCACTGCGTCGGCGGCTACACGACGAACCTGCCGCTTCGTGACCTGCTCTCCGAGCACGCGCTGTTCGCCGACCGCCACGGCGGCGAAGCCCTCGCGCCCGACCACGGCGGCCCGCTGCGGCTCGTCGTGCCGCACCTCTATGCCTGGAAGAGCGCCAAGTGGGTCTCCGGCATCGAGTTCCTGAACGCGGACGAACGCGGCTTCTGGGAGCGAAACGGCTACCACACCTACGGTGACCCGTGGCAGGAGCAGCGGTTCTCGTCGCAGGAGACGCGCCAGGCATGGCAGGTGAGGCGAGCCGCGAAGCCGTCAGGTTGAGTTGATCGTCGGAGGCCACTGGCCTACACTGACGCTGATGGAGCCTCGGCCCTTGAGGAGGATCCGCACTATGTTCATCCGCACTATGTTCAGGAGATCAACACACTGCAAGCGAACGAGAAACGACCGTGGTCCAGGGCCGTGGTCCAGACTGTCGAACGTCGTGGCGTCACTGCCATTTGGCACCGGGATTCTGGCTGGTTCGTCGTCGGCCGCTGCCCAGTTCATCGAGATCTGCCGCGCTTTCTCCAACTCGCGCCCGGACACGACACGTCACGATCACGGCGCGTGCCTCGCACGGCGCTTGCTCCAACTCGCGCCCGGACACGACCCAGAGTTTCTGTCGCGGCACCGGGCCAGGATGTGAGGACTGCGTCGTCTTCATTTTCTCGCCCCCGTCCGACGAGACGGACGCAGGACATCCCAGAGCCATCATCTCCTGGTCCGAAGACCCGTTGAAGGAGGGCGGGTTCGTGGCGCATGGTGATGCGAGCCGGTCGGCTCCTGTAGCCTTGGCGACCGGGACCAGCCTTGACTTTCTTGGAGCGGTCGAATCGGTTTGCGAGGAAGAGGGCCACCGGAAACGATCCCACAGCCTCCGCGCGGCTCTTGGACAGAGAGAACGCACCTCCGGCGAGAATCCCAACTCCGCACCGGCTCGATGAAGCCGGCGGGTGTCATTCTCGCCGGTGCTGCGGCGCTGGCAGCCGGCCACGCGCCCGTCGCCAGCGCTCAGATCGACGCGCCGGGCACGCCGGTGCTGGACGGTCTTCAAGCGATCGAGCTGCCGGCGGACCTTTCGGCTGCGGCCGACGTGCGATGGCGGGACGTCGGCGGCTTCCTGATCGGCCTCCGTCGAAACGGCGTCTACTCCTGGCAGCCCGGCAACGAGGCGCCTGAACTGGTCGCGACCCTGGCGGGCCAGCCGTTCTCGCGGGCCAGCAGGTATGGCGACCACAGCCGCATTGGCAGCGGTGGCGGTGACGCAGACTCCCTGATCTTCGGCGGCGACCTGTTCGGCGTCTGGCGCCTGGCCGACGGCAGGGCCACCGCGCTCAAGGCGAACGTCGAGATCGTCGGCGACCTCGACCAGCAGGGCGAGTGGGCAGTCGCCGTCGGGCTGGCGCGGCGGCCGGACCCCGGGCAGGAGCGCCACGACGTCTGGGAACCGCACATCGCCTGGATGCTGGATGCCGCAGGCGACGTGAAGGGTCTGCTGCCGACCCGCGACGGGGGCAAGGCCCTGGATGCCTGTTTCCCGGTGGAGCCCTCCGTGAGCCGCTTCGTGGGCGACGGCCTCGTCCTGGTGGTTCCCGGTGCCGAGCCGGGGGCCTACCTCTACGACGCGAACCGTGCCCTCCAGGCAGTGGTGGACCTCGAGGCGCTCGACATCGGCGATCTGGCGTGCGGCGACCAGGAGAGAGACCGCCTGGACCAGGAAGACTCCCGGGCCGCCTGGCTGGGCCAGCACAGGTTCATCGACGAAGTGGTCGCGAACGACCGGGGCGACGTTTTTCTGTTTGTCCGTCACGTCCTCGCCCAGAATGACGGACCGGCCGCGACGTCCCCGGCAACCGGGGTCGCCAGCCGCCTGCCTGCGACTCCGGCACCGAACCCGGCGCCGGACGACGACGAGAACGGCGGTGCGGTTTCGACACCCGCAGGCGGCGCAGCTGCGGACCGGACCGTGGTTTCCGTGAAGGTCTTCTCGGCGGGGCAGGCAAGTACGGCCTCTCCGGGGACTGCCTCACCCCTTCCCGGCAACCCGGAGACCCTTGCCGCGAACGCCACGGCGGCAGGCGCAGCAATCAGGAGCGTGGCCTTCAGCGTGGAGGAGTTCAAGGAGGCCGGGCTGCAAGAAGTCCGCGCGTCCGCAGGTGGCGACGGGCCGATCGTGCTGACGCGCGACCAGGCGGACCGTCTGCGGGAGCTGATAAGACAGCGCGACACGGCCAGCGTCCATGTCGCCGATGCAAGCGCGGCGGACATCGACGTGCCTGGTTCTCCGGCACCCGGCGCCCCGCAGGCGGACGTCTGCTGGGACATCGTCCATGCCCGGGTCGAGGACCTGCAGGCAACGGCGACGGCCACATGCGCGGTGCGGTCGAACCGGGCGGACGCCCGGCTGCGGGCCGACCTTTCAGGCGACCGGCTCGTCCTGCTTCTGCGGGGCGCCACCCGGCTCGCCGGTGGTGACCACGACCGGCCCGCCCAGCTCTTCCAGGCCCGTCTGCGCGCCGGCGACAGGTAACAAGCGGGCACGCGCGCCGTGACCACGAACGGGCGGCTCGGCGTTCCCCACGAGTGGTCCGCGTGGCCTCCCAGCGTCCCGGTCGAAGCGCCGCGGGGCGGGGCTGGCGTCGTTGGCCTTGCGGCCGCCTCGGCTGCCATCCTGTTCTTGCTGGCCCCTGCGCCTGCGCTCGGCCAGGCGCCGCAGCAGCCGAAGCACCCGGTACACCTCGCCTGCCTCGGCGAAGGGGCGAACGCCGTGCGCCTCGAGCCTCTCGACCCGGCAGTCGCGGCGCGACCGGAGGCGGCATGGGCCGTGATCGGCGCCCGCGCCGAAGGCCCCGTCGAGGCGTGCTGGGCCTGGAGCCAGGTCTGCGGTCCGGTGAGACGAACGGAAGGGTCGGCTCTGACTCCGCTGTGCAGCGCGAACCCGTTGACCACGGAGGCGGCGCCGAGCTGGGAACCAGCCGACCGGCAGGGCGCCGTTCCCGTTGCTTCCGACCTCATCGCATACCTCTCCTTGCCGGAGGGCATGGGCGTCACCCCCGAGCAACCGGCGACCGTCACCCTGACGGCAGGGCCAGCCGACATGTGGCGCGAGATACCCCGCAGCCTCCTGCCTGCCTGGGCCACCGAGGCGGCGGCAGTGCGTCTGCCCGGCGGCGACGGCCCCTGGCGAGCGCAGGCCTGCAGCACGCACGGCGCGGCGGAGTTCTGTTCGGTGTGGACCGACATCCCCGACGGCAATGGCGCCGTCGCGCTGACGCTCGACGAGGTACGCGCCATCACCCGCGAGGTCGCGGGCGCCGGCGGTTCGCCGCTGCCCGGCGCCCGCATCCACCTCGTGCGGCCCGCCGCCAGCGCGGTCGCGCTGACCGAGATGCTCGGGTTCGAGGCTGCGAACGCCGACGGGCTGGTGTCCTTCAGTCTGCCCGCCGAGGCAGACGCGGCAGCGGTCGTCTTCGGCGACGGGCACGAGGCGCAGGGCTTCCCCAGCCTGCGTGGCGCCCCCGGCCGCATCGAGCTCGGGCGCGGGTTCGCCGTCGGTGGCAGGACGGTGAGCGAAGCCGGCGAGCCGGTCGGAGCGCGGCTGCGGGGCCGCTCCTTCATTCGCGACGGCTTCGGCCTGACCCAGCTGCACCAGGGTCGGGCGAGCGACGACGGCGTGTTCCGGTTGGCAGGATTCTCGGCCGGCGCCGCCACCCTTCGCGCGGTGCCGGCGGAAGGCGATGGCGAGGCCGAGTTCGCGCAGCGGCTCGACCTGATTGGTTCGGTCGACCTGGGCGACGTGGTGCTCAGTACGGTCGAGCAAGCCTGGGTACGAGTCGTGGACGCCGTCCATCGTTCTCCGGTGGCCGAGGCAAAGGTCCGCGGGCCGGGAGGAGTCGAGGAGCGCACGGACGGGGACGGTCTCGCTCGCCTGCCGCTGCGCTTCGGACGCGACCTGCAGATCGTGGCCAGAGGCTACGGCTTCGGGCTCCTGAGCCTGCCGGAGGGCGTGGGTGCGAGCGCCGAGAGTCCATTCGAGGTGGCGCTGCCACCCGCTCTGACCGTGACCGGCGTTTACCTGGCCCCGGACGGCGTGACCCGGGCGCGGAACGGCAGCTTGACTGCCCGCGAGGGCGCCATGTCGATGAGTGCCGCCATGGAGGTGGACGGCGCCTTTCGCCTCGACCTTCCGAACGGCGGCGAGTGGGAGATCGATCTTCACGCCGGGAACGCGGGGACCACGCGAGTTGAGGTTTCGGGCGTCGGCGGCGATGCGATCGACCTCGGGGCGGTCGTCGCCGCCCCGGCAGCCGTCATCTCGGGCTTCGTGGTCGGGGACGGCCGCCAGCCGCTGGCGGAAGCGACCGTCCGGTGGACGCCGCCGGAGGCAGCCGGACCGCTTCTGGCTCCGCTCCTGGGGCGCACCCTGACGGCGACCACCGGGCCCGACGGTCGGTTCGACCTCCTGGGACCCCAGCCCGGCGCCACGAGCCTGCGGTTCGCCGCAGAGGGCTACGCCCAGCATCGGCTGGAGATCCTGGTCGAGGGCGCGGTGCCCCTCGACGTGGGCACCGTCCACCTGAACCGCGGGCGGCGAATCACCGTGGCTTCGGACGCGTCCGGCGGCACGGTCGAGCTGGCTGTCGGCGAGTGGACGCCGCCGGAGAAGTTCACGGCCAACCTTGCCGATGGCCGGGCCGTCTTCCGGCAGGTGCCGGAAGGGCCGTTCGAAGTCGTCGTTTCGAACCACGAACGCACTCCGGTGTGCATGAGGGAAGTGACCGAAGAGACGGGCAACCTGTCGCTGCGCTGCGACGACCGGAGCGTGCGTGTGACCGGCCGGGTGACGATCGACGGCGAACCCGCGGCGGGCGCGCTGACCTGGCAGCGAACGTACTCGGGCGCCACGGGCGGAGGCCTGCCGGGCGGCTTCATCCGCCGCCGGACGGACGGGCTCGACCGGGTCGACGCCGTGGTGGACGGCCTGCGCGATCTGCAGGCCACCATCGGCAATGACGGCGTCTACCGCCTGGACTCCGTCCTGCCGGGCGCATGGGACGTGTCCTGGCGCCGGTCCGGCGGCGGTAGCCAGGCGCCGCGCACGCTCAGCATTCCCGCCGGCGAGGACGAGGTGGTACGAGACATCGCCTACGACGGCGTGTCCGTGCTCGGCAGGGTGGTCGATGCGGAGGGGCGTCCGGCGGCACATGCCACCGTGGAGGCGTTCCCCGATCAGGCGCCGGTGGTGACGGACCGGCAGGGCAACTTCCGGTTTCTGGGCCTCCTGCCGGGGCGCTACGAACTGCGGGCGCGACTGAGCCTGGCGCGTTCGGAGGCGGTGGAGGTCGCTCTGGACAGGCCCGGAGATCGCGCTTCGGTCGAGCTGCGTCTCGAGAGCGCCGCCGGAAGCGACCGCCTGCGCATCGAGGTCCGGGGCGCTGCCGGCGGCTTCTGCCACGTCGAACAAGGCGGATCGGGACAGCTCGTCCAGCTTTCCGCCGGACGCGCGGAGACGCCGCTCGACGAGAAGGCGACGCAGGTGCGGGCCGCGTGCCGAGCCGACGGCGCCTGGGCGTTCGGCGGCTGGGTTCCATTCCGTGACGCCGCGGAGGACGGACTGACGCTGGACGTGAGCGACTCCACGGCGTCGCTCGCCCTGGTCGCCGCCAGCGACCAGGCCAGGCAGGGCATCGTGATCCTGGTGCCCGGAGGCTGGGACCTGGGCCGACTCCGCATGTGGTTCGGCGGCGCGGCAACATTCTCGGTCGGCGAGACCGTCCCGAACCTGCCGCCGGGAAGCTACGAGATCCGGAGCCCCGGTGGTACGCGACAGGCGTTCGCGGAGGCGGGCCGGGTCACGGAAGTCGGGTTCTGACGGGCGGCACCGCGCCTGGTCTCATTGCTGCGCGACCCAGCGGTCGACGATCTCGACCAGCGCGTCCAGCCCGTCCGTGAGCGCCGCAGGCCCGGGCTGCAGGATCAGCGGCGACTTGATCTCGTGGAGATGATCGTTCCTGAGCGCTGGCATGCTGGCCCAGCCGGGGCGTGCGCGCACCCTCTCGGGGCGGAACTTTCGACCGCACCATGAGGCGACGTAGATGTCGGGCGCACGGCGAACCACTTCCAGAGGATCCGCGAGGATGCGATCCTTGGCCAGTGGTTGGCGCGACAGCTCCGGGAAGCACTCCACGCCCCCGGCGATCTCGACGAGTTCCGCCACCCACCTGATGCCCGTGATCAGAGGGTCGTACCACTCCTCGAAGTACACCTTCGGCCGGATCGGCAGACGCCTGGCCCTGGCCTTCAGAGCCTCGATTCGGACCGCGGCCTGGTCTGCGAAGGCCATGGCGCGCTCTGCCGCACCCACCATCGCGCCCAGCTGACAGATCATGGACAGGATCTCGTCGACCGACCGCTGGTTGAAGATGTGAACGCTGATTCCACGGCGAATCAGGTCGGCTGCAATGTCCGCCTGGAGGTCGGAGAAGCCCAGCACGAGATCGGGCTCGAGCGCGAGAATCTTGTCGATCCTGGCGGAGGTGAACGCGGAGACCCGGGGTTTCTCCCGACGCGCCCGGGGCGGCCGCACGGTGAAGCCGGAGATCCCCACGATGCGGTGTTCCTGACCCAGGAGGTACAGCATCTCCGTGGTCTCTTCGGTCATGCAGACGATGCGGGAAGGGAACCTGTCCATGGTCATTTCCTTTGTGGCCGCAACGGACGCCGCTCCCTGGAATGCCGCTGCGCCCCTTCTGCCGCCCGGAACCTGCCGCATCACCAAGGGCCTCGTCCGCTCAGGCGTCCTCCAGCATCGCCGCCAGGGCATCCCGGATGCGGTCCCGAGCCGCGGCGGTTCGGAGCACCATGAGCACGGTGTCGTCGCCGGCCAGCGTGCCGGCGACCTCTGGCCAGTCCGCCTGGTCGATCACGACGGCGAGCGCGTTCGCATTGCCGCTTCGGGTGCGCAGGACGAGCAGCGCCTCGCCCTTGCCAACACCGGTGACGAACTGTCGCATGGCGCGGCCGATGTCGAGCCGCGACCGACCGGCCGCCTCCTCGGCCGGCGCGTAGCGAAAGCCGCCGCCGCTGACCGGCACCTTCAGCAGACCGAGCCGACGCACGTCACGCGACACGGTGGCCTGGGAGGCCTGAATTCCCCGCCGGCCGAGCGCTCGCACCAGCTCCCGGTGACTCGACACCGGCCTGGCGCCGACGATGTCGAGGATGGCGCCGCGCCTGATCGCCGGGCTCATGCGCTCTTCTCGGGCCGTCCCCCGGCGCCGGGGAGCGTCTCGGCCAGCAGAGCGCCGGCAAGGTGGGCGCGGTAGATGGACGGCTGCGGCTGCGCAACCAGCCAGCGGCGAGCCTCGTCAACGCGACCGGCCGCCTCTTCGAGCTGCCCGGCCACCCGTTCCGGCGCCGGACCGCCATGGCTGTCGTGGGCGGCCAGCGACGCCTCCGGGCGAAGCGCCGACCGGAGTGCCTCCGTGTCCTCGATCTCCGGCACCAGGGTGCGCAGTTCCGGGGCCGGCAGCTCCCACAACTCCACGCCGCTCTCCCGAGCAGCCCGCACCACCGCGCCGGTGCGCTCGTGCGCGGTCCGGAACGGCACGCCGGCGGCGGCGAGCTGGTCTGCCAGGTCGGTCGCCGTGATGCAGGCGCCGTAAAGAGCAGCCGCCATCGCGTCGCGGTCGAACTCCAGGCTCTCGGCCAGGACGCGCGACACACGCAGCGACGCGCCCACGGTGTCGAAGGAATCGAACAGCGACTCCTTGTCCTCCTGCAGGTCGCTGTTGTAGGTCAGCGGCAGGCCCTTGAGCGCGACCAGAAGCGAGATCAGATTGCCGACCGCGCGTCCCGACTTGCCGCGCAAGATCTCGGCCGGTTCCGGGTTCTTCTTCTGCGGCATGATGCTCGAGCCCTTGGCGGCCCGGTCCAGCAGCCGGGCGAAGCCGAACTCGCTCGAGGTCCAGAGCACGACCTCCTCCGCCCAGCGCGACAGATGCACCATGCTCAGCGCGCACGCGAACAGCGCCTCGGCGACGTAGTCGCGGTCCGCCACGGCCCACATGGTGTTTGGATACGGCGCCGGCATGCCGAGCAGCTCGGCGCTGCGCACCGGGTCGATCGCGTGCGGCGAACCCGCCATCGCGCCAGAGCCGAGGGGACAGAGACCGGCGGTCTCGTGCGCGCGCTGCAGACGGGCGATATCGGCGAGGACCGGCCAGGCGTGGGCCAGAAGATGCTGCGCCAGGCTGGTGGGCTGAGCGCGCTGCATGTGCGTGTAGCCCGGCAGGGCCGTCCTCAGGTGCTGCCGGGCCTGCTCGACCAGGGCAACGACGAAGTCGGCAGCCGCGGCGACCGTCTCCCGGGCGGCGCCTCGCTGCCAAAGCCGCAGCGCCACCGCCGTCTGGTCGTTCCGGCTGCGGCCGATGTGGAGCCTTCGACCGGCATCACCGATCTCCTCGGTGAGCCGACGCTCGATCCAGGTGTGGACGTCCTCGTCGTCGCCGCCGACCTCGATCTCCCCCGCTTCCACGCGCCGCAGGATGGAACTCAGGCCGGAGAGGATCGCCGATGACGACTCGCAGTCGAGCACGCCGGCCTCGCGCAGCATGCGGGCGTGGGCCAGGCAACCCACGAGGTCCGCCGCGGCGAGACGGCAATCGAACGGCAACGATCGCGTGAATCCGTCGATGACCGGGTCGACCTGCGCCTCGAAGGCGCCGCCCCACAGGCGCTTCGCTGCTGCGCCGCCCGGACCCGAGCCTGGGTGATCGGAACTCAAGCCGCGGCTTCCTCCAGCGAGTGGGCGAGGATCGCGACTGCACGCTCGATCTCGGGATCGTGAACGACCAGCGGCGGCAGCATCCGGATGCTGTGCGGCCGCGGCGCATTGACCAGCAGGCCGTTCTCCAGGCAGCGGTTCGCCACCTCGGGTGCGTTCGGCGTGCACTCGATGGCCGCCATGAGGCCCTGGCCGCGGACCTCGGTGACCAGCCCTCCGGCGCCGAGCTGACCGAGCAGCGCCCGCAGGTACTCGCCGGCACGCACCACCCGCTCCAGGAAGTCCGGCTCCAGAGCTGTCTCCAGAACCGCCGTCACCGCCGCGCAGGCCAGCGGATTGCCACCGAAAGTCGTGCCGTGGGTTCCGGGCACGAGCGCCGCCGCCACCTCCTCGCGGGCCAGCAAGGCGCCCACCGGAACGCCGCCGCCGAGACCCTTGGCGAGCGCGATCGCGTCCGGCTCGAGGCCGTAGTGCTGGAAGCCGAAGGCCGTCCCGAGCCGACCGATTCCAGTCTGGACTTCGTCCAGGACGAACAGCGCGCCGCGCGCCCGGCACAGGGACTGCAGGCCCTCGAGGTAACCCGCAGGCGGTTCGATGACGCCCGCCTCGCCCTGAATCGGCTCGACCAGCACCGCGCAGGTCGTCTCGTCGACTTCCGCCGCGGCGGCCTCGAGGTCGCCGAAGGGCACGCTGGCGAAGCCTCCTGGCAGCGGCTCGAAGCCGACTCGGTAGGCCGGGGTACCGGTGGCAGCGAGAGCACCGAGCGTGCGACCGTGAAAGCCGTTCTCCGCCGTCACGACCTTGTGGCGAGTGCCCGACGAGTCCTGGTTGTACGCGTGGCGGCGCGCCATCTTGATCGCCGCCTCGACCGCCTCGGCGCCGCTGTTGCAGAACAGCACCCGGTCCAGGACGCCGCCCGCGGCCTCCACCAGAAGCCGCCCCGCCCGCTCCTGCTCCGGAATTCGGTAGAGGTTCGAGACGTGCAGGCAGCGCTTCGCCTGGCGCCTGATCGCGTCGGTCAGGGCGCGATGGTTGTGACCGAGCGACGACACCGCGATGCCGGCCATGAAGTCGAGGTACTCGCGACCCTCCTGGTCGCGGAGAATCACGCCGTCTCCCTGCCGGAACGCCACCGGCAGCCGCTTGTAGTTCGCGAACAGACTCTCTTCACTCATGCTGAGGCCACTCCCGGAATCTCCGTCTGCGTGATCGCTCGTTCCTTGATCATCGTGCCGATGCCGCCTTTGGTGAAGAGCTCCACCAGGATGCCGTGCGGTTCGCCGGCGGACACGATGTGGGCGCTGCCCACGCCCGCGCCCAGCGCGGACAGACAGGCGCGGACCTTGGGCACCATGCCGGCGGAGACGACGCCCGAGTCGATCAGATCCTGGGCCTCGACCGGGGTCAGCCGCGAGCGGAAATTGCCGTTGTCCATGATTCCGCGCACGTCAGTCAGCAGCAGCAGCTTCTCCGCATCCACTTCGGCCGCGAGTGCCGCGGCCGCGGTATCGGCGTTCACGTTGTAGGTGTCGCCGCCCGGCCCGACGCCAAGCGAACCGATCACCGGCACGTAGCCGGCGCTGGTCAGCTGATCGAGCAGCGTCGTGTCCACGTGCTCGATCTCGCCGACGAAGCCGAGCTCCTCGGCCCTCGGGTGAGGACGCACGCGAAGCAGGTCGCCGTCCCTGCCGGTGAGACCGACGGCGCTGCCCCCGGCACGCTGGATCATCCCCACCAGCCGCTTGTTCACCGAGCCGCCAAGGACCATCTCGACGACCCGCATCGTGTCCCGGTCGGTGACCCGCAGGCCGTCCACGAAGCGCGGCGCCATGCCCATGCGCTCGAGGGTGGCCGAGATCTCGGCGCCGCCGCCGTGGACCAGCATCGGCCGCAGCCCGGCGTTCCGCAGCAGCACGAGATCCTCGATCAGCGAGCCGAACTCGTCGTCGGCCATCGCGCGGCCGCCGTACTTGATCACCACGCGCTTGCCGCGCCACGCCGAGGCGTAGCGCAGGGCCGCCGCCATGGCGCCGCCGAGATCACGCTCCGAGGTCATTGCCGCGCCGGTCTCAGCTGATGTAGCTGGCGTTGATCTCGATGTAGCCCTCGGACAGGTCGCAGGTCCAGACCGTCCAGGCGCCGCTGCCCAGCCCCAGGTCGACTTCCAGCACCGAGTGGTCGGCCAACATCGTCCGCGCCAGGGGCTCCAGGTCGTCGGTCACGCCCAGGCCGCCGCGCACGACCTCGACCCGCTCGCCGTCGGCCAGCACCGCGATGGCGATGCGCTGCTCCACGATGTCGACGCCGGAGCGTCCGGCGGCGCCCATGACGCGGCCCCAGTTGGGCTGGCCGGACCGCCAGGCCGTCTTCACCAGGGGCGAGTTCGCGATCGTGTTCGCGACCTGGCGGGCTGCCGCGTCGCTGCGGGCGCCCGTGACCCGCACCTCGATCACTCGGTTCGCTCCCTCGCCGTCGGCGATCAGGGCAACCGCGAGCCGGCCGAGCAGCCGCTGAAGCGCCGCGGTGAGACGCCCGAGGTCCTCGGACGTTTCGGCCGCCACACCCGCGGCACCGTTGGCGAGCACCAGAAGGCAGTCATTCGTGCTCGTGTCGCCGTCGACCGTGACGCTGTTGAAGGTGGGCTCGACGGCTGTGCGCAGGGCGAGGTCGAGCGCCTCCGGCGCCACCTTCGCGTCGGTGGTGACGAAGCCCAGCGTGGTCGCCATGTCCGGGGCCATCATGCCGGCGCCCTTGGCGATGCCGCCGAGCGTGACCTCGCCGCCCGAGAGATCAACCCTCTCCGCCTTGATCTTGGGACGGGTGTCGGTGGTCAGAATGCCCTCCGCCGCGGCCACGCCGCCGCCCGGCCCGAGCGCCTCCGCCGCCTCGTCGATGCCGGCCAGCACCACCGGCATCGGCATGGGGACCCCGATCACTCCGGTCGACGCCACGAAGACCTCGCGCGGCAGGATGCCGAGCGTCGCTGCGGTTCGCTCCACCATGGCCTGCGCATCCTGAAGGCCCTGCTCGCCGGTGCAGGCGTTCGCGTTGCCGCTGTTGGCCACGATTGCCCGCGCCCTGCCGCCGGCCACCACCTCGCGGCAGTGGTACAGCGGCGCCGCCTGGACCTGGTTGCGCGTGAAGACGCCTGCGGCGGAGCAGGGTTCTGCCGCGATCGAGGCGATCAGCGACAGGTCGAGCCGACGCTTCTTCAGGCCGCTGTGAACGCCGGCGGCCACGAAGCCCTTCGGGGCGGTGACGCCGCAGCTCACGGGAACACCGGCACGGCCGCGAGGCCCGTCGTTTCGGCTAGTCCAAACATCACGTTCATGTTCTGCACCGCCTGTCCAGCCGCACCCTTGACCAGATTGTCCAGGGCTGCGAACACGACCGCCAGCCCGCGTTCGGCATCGACCCGCACCGCCAGGTCGCAGTAGTTCGCGCCCAGCGTCGCCTTCGTGCGAGGCAACGCGGCGCCGGTGAGCACCCGCACGAAGGGCTCGCCTTCGTAACGCTCCGAGTAGGCGTCTTCCAGCTCGGCCCGGCTCGGCGTCGAGGTCATCGGCACGTAGCAGGCAGCCAGGATGCCCCGAGTCATCGGCACGAGGTGAGGCGAGAAGAACACGCCGTGACCCGTGCCGCCGTGGCCGTCTGCGCCGGGGCTGCCCGCGCCCAGGCCGAGCACCTGCTCGATCTCGGGCTGGTGACGATGTTCGCCGGCGCTGTAGGGGCCGAGGTTCTCGTTCAGCTCCGAGTACTGGTAGCCGTCGCGCGGGTTCCTCCCGGCGCCCGACACGCCGGACTTGGCGTCGATGACGACCGTGCCGGCGACGCGGTCGCCAAAGCGCTCGAGGAGGGGCTTGAGCGCCAGCGCCGAGGCGGTCGGATAGCAGCCGGGGTTCGCCACCAGCCGGGCCCCGGCGACTTCCGCCCGATGCCACTCGGTGAGCCCGTAGACGGCCTCCGCCAGCTGCTCCGTCGCCGTGTGCTCGGCGCCGTACCAGCGCCGGTACGCCTCGGGGCGGCGCAACCGGAAGTCGGCGCCCAGGTCGATGACCCGGACTCCGGCGTCAAGCATCTGGCCGGCGGCGACAAGCGCCTCACCGTGGGGCAGGGCCAGGAAGACGACGTCGGCGCCCTGGCTCAGCCGACCCCAGTCGGTCGGCACGAGCTGTGCTTCGACTGCGCCGCCGAGATGCGGAAACACGTCGCTCATCAAACGACCCGCCTGTCGGCCCGCGGCCAGCGCAGCGAGCTTGACCTCCGGGTGGGCATGAAGCCACCGGACGAGTTCGACTCCACCGTAGCCGGATGCCCCGGCAATCGCTGCACGAATCACAAGGCGGCGAATAGTACACCATTTCGGTGAAAGAGTATTCGCTGACTGGCACGGGATGCCGCCTGGCCGCCGTCAGGCCGGAGGGGCTGTTGGGGGACGCGGGCGCGCCGGCTCCTGTTGGACCTGACGGCTCGCCTGGTGCTGCCTCGGGCCCTGGCGGCGGACCGGCGATGCAGGCGCGATGTGACCGTGGCCCTCCGACCGACCGTCAAGGAGGCCAGACCAGGAACGAGAACGGCACCGCCAGGACCGATATCACCAGCAGCGCCAGGGCGACCAGGGTTTCGCCCGGACCCTCCTCGGTCCTCCTGGCAGCGAAGAGACGGGCCAGGACCCAGCCGCCGGCCAGGCCGCCGAAGTGGGCCCAATGGTCGATGCCGCGGAACACCACACTGAAGATCACCATTGGCAGGGCGATCCCCAACACCTGGCTCATGAACAACCGATCGCTCCTCTGTCGAAGGACCCAGAGCAGAGCCCCCAGCCAGCCGAAGACGGCGGCCGACGCGCCGAGCGTGATTCCGTAGTGCACGAACGGCCACCCTGGCGGCACCAGCGGCATGAGGGTGGTCAGGGCGAAGCCGGCCACCGACGACAGCAAGTAGATGATCGCGGCCCGGGGGACGCCCAGAAGGCCCGCCATCATCGGGCCCAGTCGATACACCATGTACATGTTGAAGGCGATGTGCAGCAGGCCGCCGTGCAGCCAGCCTGCGCTGAGCAGCGTCCACCAGCGGTTGTACTCGAAGACGAGCGGAGCGCCGCTGGCGCCGAAGCGGAGGCCGACGTCCCGGCTGGGCGACAGGAAGCCGAGGCCCATCTGGGTGCTGGCGCTTCCCGCCGACATCAACAGCTCCAGAACGTAGATCACCACGCAGATGCCGATGACGACGGACGAGAAGGCCGCCTCGTTCTCCAGGCGCTGCAGGGCGCGCGAGAAGCCGAACACGCTGGGCCGGGCGCGGCCGCAGTTCCAGCACTGTTCTTCCTGCACGCCCACGAGCCGGCGGCAGCCGGGGCAGACGACGGAACCTCTCCTCTGACGCTCGAACATCAGAACGGCAGGTCGTCGTCCGAGTCTTCCGGGCCGCCCTCTTCGTCCCACGGATCCCGAGGCGCCGCCGGCGGCCGCTGACGAGCCGACGACTCCGAACCCGACGAAGCCTGCGACTCCGCCGGACGATGCGGCGCATCGGCGCCTTCGGTGGTCGCGGCGTCCTCCTCGATCGCGTTGACGATCTGCTGGACCTCGACTTCGGCGCGGCGGATCTTCGCGCGACACGTCCTGAGCAGCTCGGCCGCGTGCCCCAGTTCCCTGGCGAGCATGTCGATGTCCACCTCGTCGCCCTCGATGCGGCGGAGGACACCCTCAAGCTCCTCCATCGCCTCGCTGAAACTCCGCTCGTCGGGAACGTGGGTCTCTGTGCTCATGCTCGGTCCTCTTCCTCTCGCGGCGCGCCGGGCGCACGCTCGTTCGCGACATCGTGCACGGTACTGCCGATCGTGCCGCCTTGAACGCTCGTCCGGAGCCGAACCCCTGCCGCGACATCGTCGATGCTCCGCACCAGCTGACCGCCTTCGGTGCGAGTCAGGCTGAAGCCGCGCTCCAGCGTCCGCTCCGGCGACAGATGCTCGCACAGACGACCGTGAGCCTCCACCCGCTCGGCGACGCGGGCCAGCAACCGCTCCGCCGCCGGGGAAACGCGTGCCTCCTGGCGGCGACAGTCCGCCACGCGGGCCTTCAGGGCCCTTCGAGCGGGACCCGGCAGACGGCCGGCCGTTGCGGCCAGACGAGTGCTGGCGCCCGCGACGATGATCGGCGCCCGTGTGCGCAGCTTCAGGCCGAGCTCGTCAACGGCACGCTTGGCCGCCCTGCCGGCGCGCTCGGCGGCGCGCACCAGACCGCGTTGCACCGCCTCGTAGCCAGCCGCGCAATCTCGCAGAAGGGAGCTGCCGGTCGATGCCAGCCTCGCGCCTGCATCGTGGATCCTGCGAGTCGTCGTCTCGACCCGGGTCACCAGATACTCGGCTGCCTCGGTCGGCGTCTTGCACGACGAATGTGCGACCAGGTCGACGATGGACTGGTCGATCTGGTGGCCGACGCCGCAGACCACCGGCAGCGGGGAGAGCGCCACGGCGCGCGCGACGCGACGGCTGTCGAAGGCGGCCAGGTCGGAGCGCGAGCCGCCGCCCCGTACCAGCGCCACCGCGTCCAGACTGCCACCGCGGCGGAGGAAGGTGCGCAGCAGGCGGAAGGCGCGCTCGATCTCGACCTCGGCCATGGCGCCCTGCACGGTGGAGTGGACGTTGAACACCCGAAAGCCGACACCGGACTGCACGAGCGTGTCCATGAAGTCGGCCTCGGCGGCGCTGCCCGCGGACGTCACCAGCGCGACGTCAAGCGGCATCAGGGGCAGATCCAGGCCCCGGTTGCGCTCCAGCAGCTCCTCGCGCTTCAGCGCCTTGAGAGTCTCTCGGCGGCGTCTCTCCAGATCGCCCAGCAAGAACACGGGGTCCACGTCGTTGATCGCGAACCGGAGCCTGCCTCCGCCGGGCCAGAAGTCGGGATTGCCGCGACAACGCAGGACGACCCCCTCCGTCAGTTCCACGCCTGCGCGCCGGAAGGCCGCTTCCGCCAGCCGACGCGGGCTCGACCAAAGCACGCAGTCGAGCCTCCCCTCGATCTTGTCGCCTCGCCCCTTCTCGACCAGCTCGAAGTACAGATGGCCGGTCGCGGCCGAGTGCAGGCGCTGGACCTCTCCCGCTACCCAGACCGACGGCCAGGCGTCGGCGAGCAGGCCCTTCACCTCCCAGGCGAACTGCGAGATGGAGTACGTGCCGTCGGGCAGCGGGGAGCCTGGCAACCGACTACGGCCGGACGCCGGCGCGACCGGGCGCGCCGCAACGGCGGGCCGGAAGGCCCTCGTGGCCGCCGACCCCGCTCAATGGAAGCTCTCCAGCTCGGCCTTCGACTCCATCGGAATCGACTCGGCCCAGTTCAGCGCCGTGCGGTCGCCGATGGTCAGCTTCTCGACGAAGTTGAGCGCGTCGTCGCGGTGGCTGAAGAGCCGCCAGATGAACGTGTGGCCGGCCGGGGCGGTGAAGTAGGTGTAGTCCCGCATGCCGCCACTGAGATCGAACCCGAGGTCCGACTCGCCGTTCACGCCGACGCAGTACATCGCGATCGCGCGGTAGGCCAGCGCGAGGGCCTTGAGCGGCTCCTCGAAGTCGGACAGCTCCTCGCGGGAGAGGGGCGAGTGGTACAGCGCGAGCTTCGACCCGTCCTCCTCGGCCAGCACGCTGTACGGAACCTCCGCCCGGTCCAGGGCATCGCGAGTCTCGCTGGTCATGACGAACACGTCCTCGGTGTCCGTGTCCTCGACCTTGTAGGCGATGGCGAACGTGTCCGTGTCGAGACCGGCGAAGCACTCGGCCAGGATGCCTTCGTCGTCAACCGTGAAGTAGAAGAGATGGGAACTGATCCGTCGGGTTGCCATGTTCGATTGCACTCCTCAGCGGCCAGAACGGCCACGCGACCGGCCATTCTACAGGAGAGGCCGCCGACAGCCCCGTCAGTCCCCTCGGCCCTGCCGGCTCACAGTAGTGCTGTGGCGGTCTCGCTGCGGTCGGCCCGGCCGGGACCAGGCCTGGTGGCGAGGTGGAAGCCGAGCTGCAGGCGCTACGGCGCCCCGTGCTGGCGGAGGAAGCGGTCGAGCAGGTCTCGCTCGGCCGGGGTCGTGTCCTCCAGGGGAATCAGGTACTCGCCGCCCGGGGCTGGCAGCGCGACGTCGACCAGGGTCACGGCACGCTCGATGGCGGCGCAGTCGAGGCTGATCAGAACCAGGGCCATCTGCCGACAAACCGCCGAGAGCCGGGCGCCGAGCTCGCTCTCGATACGCACCCGGGTGGTCGCGGGCAGGCGGACGGTGCGCACGTGGTATCCCTCCGCATCCCGCCGAATCTCGACCTCTCCTTCGAGCTCCAGTGTCTGGCGGGGCACGACGAGCTCCTGGGTCAGCTGACTCTTCACACTGCCGATGACGATGTCGGCCAGGATCAGGCCCGCGCCCGAGACCTCCAGTACCACTTCGGTCTCGAAGTTGCCGTCGCCCCGCGCCACCAGCCTGGCCTCGTGTCGATGCACGGTCAGTGCGTGCTCGGGCGAGCGCAGCACGACCTCCGCCGGGCCGATGTCCACCAGCGCCACGTCCTCGATCAACTCCTCGTACACGCGGTCCAGCCGCTCGAACGAGATCGTCGCGACGGCTTCCTCGCCGACCTGAAGGAGCGGCAGCGCGGCAAGCAGCAGCCCCGGACACGCGACCGCCAGAAGCAGCCTCGCGGCCGCGATCACGGGTAGTAGCCGCTGATTGTGCGCGCTTTCAGACGTCCCTTGACCCGCACCTCGACCTGGCGGTACTCGTCGCTGGCGTCCTGCCGGTCGGAGTTGTACGCCAGCAGGTACTGGGACCGAAGCTCGCGCTCGATGTCGCCGTAGACCGGGGCCAGCTCCTCGGCCCTGGAGATGAAGAACGACCTGCCGCCGGTCACGCTCGCGAGATCGCTCAGCTTGTTGCGCAGACCGATCTGGGTGCGACCCACGCCGAGGCCGATCGTGTAGATCGCCACCCCGGAACGTCGGGCGTACTCCTCCACGTCGCGGAAGCTGATCGCACTCGACGTGTCCTCGCCGTCCGAGAGCAGCACCAGGGCCCGGCGGCCCCGCACGCCCCGGAAGTAGTAGAGGCTCGTGATGAGCGCATCGTGCAGGGCCGTGGCGCCGACCGCGCGCAGCCGCTCGATCGACTCGGCCACCGCGCCGACGTCGGTGGTGCGGCCGATCAGTAGCTCTGGCCGCGTGGCGAAGGCCACGGCGAACGTGCGGTCGCGCGGCGTGATCATGCTGGTCAGGAACTGCGAGGCCGTCCGTCGGGCTTCGCCCAGGGAGTTCTCCATCGAACCGGACGTGTCGATCACGACGCCGAGGGTTAGCGGCAGGTCATCGACCAGCTCGAACCGGGCCAGCTGCTGCCGTCGACCGTCCTCCAGGACGGTGAAGTCGCTCTCGGCCACAGTCGTCACCGGACGGTTCTGGCCGTCCACGACCGTCGTGTAGAGCTCGACCAGGTCCACCTCCAGGTTCTCGGTGAAGTCGGGCGCGTTCAGGAAGCGGACATCCTCGGCGCGGCTGCCGTCGTCGAGGGTCGCCGTCACGGTCAGGTAGACCAGGTCCTGATCCCCCGACCCCGCCGGCGCCTCCACCGTGGCTCGCCAGGGCGGCTGGTTCAGAGTGCTCACCAGCTCTCCGCCGACGCTGAAGGTCACCGTGTCGATGAAGCGCTCCTCGGGCACCACGACCGAGGCCGACGCCTCCACGGCGCCCGCGACGCGGACCCCGCGACGCGGCTCGTTGATCGTGACCCGCAGCTCGCCCCGCTGCTGGTTCAGCACCACCTCGTCCGAGTCGACCACCTCCCCCTCCTCGTTCAGGCCCTCCACTCGAACCACCTGCTCCTCCGGGTACCTGGCAAGCCGCACCTCGGCGGTGAAGGGCGGCCGCCGCCTTGTCACCTGGACCGTGCCGTCGACGAGAAAGCGCACCCCGGCGATCTCGTCCCCCGTCACCAGCGTGTCCGCCCGCCAGAGGCCAATCACCACCTCGTTCTCGGGCGGCACGAGCATGATCGCGTTGCGGGCGTCCAGAACCGTCTCCGGCAGGTCCTCCGACGCCATGACCAGCCGCAGCTGATCCTCCGCCGTCGCCGGCGCCGCCGCAGGCTCGGCCGGCACCTCGACCGGCACGGAGAGGAAGGCCGCGGCGCCGCCTATCTCGTCGCGCACGACCAGGCGCAGGAGGACAACCGACCCCGGCCGCAGGAGACGCTCGACCGGCAGCGCAAGCGGGCGGTCCGGCGGTGGAGCGCCGCCCACGAACCGAACCCTGAACGTGTCGAAGACCCGTCCGGGCTGCTCGACCATGCCCTGCACGTTGATGCGCGTCTCCTCGCGGCCGTCGTCGGCCACGAACGGCTCGACCGCAGCGCCCGGAGGCAGCGACAGGAGGACGTTGGCGACGATCCTCTGCCCGCGCCGCTCGGGAAAGGTGAGGATCGGGCTTTCGAGCTCCAGAGGCGGCGGACCGCGCACCACATCGGCTGCGGCCAGCTCGGCCCAGGCATCGAGGTTGCGCGGCGGCGCCAGCCAGGAGAGGAAGGACTCCGTGGTCGGCCGCTGGCGCCGGAAGCCGAACAGACCTCCGATCCCCGTAACCTGGTCGACCAGGCGAGCCTCCCTGCAGATCTGCAGGTCGAACCGCCGCGCCCTGATCAGGCCCCGCAGCTCCTCGTACTGCTCCAGCCAGTACTCCATCTCCGGCATGTAGAGAACCCGCTTCGAATCATCCGGCAGCCAGAGCCGATACAGCTCGTTCGGCTTCGGCTGGTAGACGACCAGGCTCGTGTGCTCGCCCTCCTCCGGGCCGTAGCGCCAGATCTCCAGCGGGCGGAACGTCTGGTCGCAGTCGATCGGGTCGATGGCGTCGGGCTGGCCGTGCAGGAACAGCAGCTGCGCCCGCACGTCCAGGAAGGGAAGGCCAGCGAGCCGTACCCGCATGCGGCGCTGGCGCACCGCTTCGTCGACCTGGCCGCGGCCGAGGAAGGTCTCGACGTACTGGCGACGTGACGCCCCGTCCATGCCGAGAACCCGCTCCTGCTCTTCCGCCGAGAGCAGGAACTGGGGGCCGTCGAGCAGGAACTCCCGCTCGTCGGCGCTCCACGAGGCGACCTGCCAGTCGGGGGTCTGAGCGACTGCGAACGCCGGCGCCAGCGCCACTGCCAGGAGCGCCAGCCTCACCACGACATGCGGTAGAGCATCCAGTACACGACCACACCGGTCACGGACACGTACAGCCAGATCGGCAACGTGATGCGCGCGATCCTCCGGTGCCTGTCGAAACGACCCCGGAGGGCCCGAACAACCGTGATCAGCGCCAGCGGCGGCACCGCCGCCGCGAGAACGGTGTGGGTGAGCAGAATGCCCAGGTAGACGGTCCGCACGGTCCCCTCCCCCTCGAAGCGCACCGAGCCGACCTGGTAGTGGTACCAGAGATAGGAAAGCAGAAACGCGGCCGAGCATCCGAGCGCCGCCAGCATCACCAGGCGGTGCCGCTCTCGGTCGCCGCGCCGGATCAGCACGTAGCCGATCACCAGCAACGTCGCCGCGGCCAGGTTCAAGATCGCATTGAGCGTCGGCAGATGCACCGTGGCCGAGCTTAGCGCCGGGCGCGGGGGCGCTCGCTGCCAGCCGCGTCGCGGACGCCGCAGCTGGCCCCAGCCCGCTACGCACGGCGGGCATGCTCCCAGATGGCGCGGAGCGCCTCGTCGAGACTGCGCTCCGGACGCCACCCCAGCGCCCGGAGACGGCTGGCATCGCCGCACATGACCGGCACGTCGGCGGGGCGGCGCCGGGCCGGGTCGTGGCGCATCTCGACCTCGATGCCGCTGATCTCGATCAGGCGGTGCAGCACGCTCTCGACCGCGACCGCCTCGCTCCTGGCGATGTTGAAGGCGCCGCCGGCCTCGCCGCGCTCGAGCAGCAGGATGAGCGCGTCCACCCCGTCGTCCACGTGCACGAAGTCCCGGCGGGCGCCCAGGTTGCCGACGTGCAGCACCGGCTCCGCACGGCCAGCCGCGATGGCGGCAAGCTGCGCGGCGAACGAAGGCAGCGCGAAGCGGGTGCTCTGTCCGGGGCCGATCAGGTTGAACGCCCGAGCGGCGATGGCGCCGAACGGGAGGCTCAGCCGTTCGGCGGCTGCCTTCGTCAGCGCGTACGGCGAGCCCGGGCGCAGGCGCTGCGTTTCCGCAACCGGAAGGTCCGCCACACGCACCCGGCCGTACACCTCCGCACTCGAGGCCAGGAGGAGACGACAGGAAAGCTCCCGTGCCGCAGCAGCGACGTGCTCGGCGCCTTCGACGTTGACCCGGTAGTAGTCGTGGATTCGACGCCACGAAGCGGCCACGTCCGAGAGGCCGGCAAGATGCACGACGGCGTCCGGCGCCTTCTCCCGGAAGACCCGCTCGACCGCTCGGCGATCGCACACGTCCAGGGCAACCGACGTCGCGGGCGCATTCGGACGGTCGCTCGCCTGAACGCCGCGGACGGGCGGCGCTGGCGAACAGCAGGACGTCACCGCATGGCCTCGCTGCACGAGCTGCTCAACCAGGCGGCTGCCGACGAAGCCCTCGGCGCCGGTCACCAGGACGTGCATCAGGCCTCGGCCTTCCCCTGCCCCAGGCGCTCGAAGAAGTCGTCCAGGCCCTCGCTCCAGGGCTCGACCTGGCGCCCGGTCAGCGCCTCGAAGCGACCGGTGTCGAGCACCGACCACCGAGGCCGGTTCGCGGGCCGGAGCAGGTCCGAGGTGGCGATGGGCGTCACCGGAGCCGCAAGTCCGAGCGCGCGAACGATGGCCTCGGCAAATCCATGCCAGGAGATGGCGGGCGCATTGCAGTAGTGCACGACGCCGGTCGCTCCCGCCGAGGCGAGGTCGACCAGGGCGCGGGCGAGGAAGGGAGCGAAGGTCGGGCAGCCGATCTGGTCCGAGACCACCCGGAGCGGTTCGCGCCGACCCAGGCGGGCGGCGATCGCGGAGACGAAGTTGCGGCCTTCCGGCCCGAACACCCAGCTGGTGCGCACGACCAGACCGCCAGCCGCGAAGACCGGCTGCTCCGCCGCCAGCTTCGAGCGACCGTAGGCGGTCTGCGGGTCCGTGGCGTCGTCCTCGCGACAGGGTCGCTGGCCTCTGCCGTCGAAGACGTAGTCGGTCGACACGTGAACCAGCCTGCGCCGACGCGACAGGGCTTCGGCCAGCCGAGCCGGCGCCCTGCCGTTGACCTCCATCGCCATCGCCTCCCTGCCCTCGCAGGCGTCGACGTCGGTGAAGGCGGCGCAGTTGTAGACGAGGTCGGCTCCGAAGCTCTCGGCCAGGGATGCGGTGGCCGCCGTGTCCGTGATGTCGGCTCGCTGCCGGTCCGCCGCAAGCACCTCGACGCCTCGCCGACAAAGTTCGTCGACGAGCTCGCGGCCGAGCTGGCCGGTCGCGCCGAGAACGAGCGCCCTGCCACCTCCGGTCCCGGTCACAGGGACTCCGTCCGTCCGCCGGTGATGTCGAAGAAGGCCCCGACGCTCTTGAGCGTGACCAGCAGTCGGTAGCGGGTGTCGCTCCGCTGGGCGGTTCGGAAGTCTGCGATCTCGAGCTGGAGTCCGTAGCAGCAGGCCTTGAAGTCGACCACGTGGCGCTGGATCTGGACGAGCTGCTGCTGGACGTCGTAGCTGACCATGCTGTTCACCCGCAGCCTGTCGGGAATCAGATCCAGTCCGGCCGACACCTGCGCGTGGTGGCGGCGGGTCGTGTCCAGCTCCGGGTTGCGCCGCATCGCCCAGCGCAGGCCGAGCGAGCCGCCGCTTCCGACCCCGAGGCTGCCCGACACGGCGGTCGACGAGACCTGAGAATGGAGCGTGTCGTACAGCGCGTCGAAGCGGACCCCGGTGCGTCGCGACGGATTGAAGCGCAGCAGGGCGCCGACCGGACCGTTCTGGCTGGCAAGGGACCGGTCGGAGGACTCCAGCAGCGGTTTGTCCCGGTCCAGCGACAGCTCGCGGAAGATCTCCAGCGACAGGAGCTCGAAGGCTCCGCCCTCGTCCGGGTCGGCAGGTCTGGCCAGCAGGCGGTTGTGGAGGCTGAACCGGGCGATGTTGCGTCCCCGCAGGGAGTCGATCTCGTCGAACAGCGGGATGCGAAAGCGCTCGTCGAAGTCGTCGAAGTAGCCGTAGACGATCCGGGGCTCCACGACATGCTTGAGGCGGGAGAACCGGCCGTCCTCGTCCAGCTCGAAGATGCGCGACACGCCCGGACCGACGATCTCGGCGGCCGCCGTGGGCGCCAGGCGCACCAGGTCCTTGCCCCGGAAATCCGATTCGCTCATGGCCGCCCGCCGTTCCGCGAAACTCAGGAGGCTGTCGCCATACCAGGTCCACCGACCGCCGGCGGTGACCGACAGGGACAGCCAGGGCGCCAGCGGCACCGGGATGCTGAGCTCCGGCTCGAGATCGGCCCGCCCGTAGCGGCCGCGGCGCGTCTCCGATCGATCCAGGTCCAGGTAGTGCATCGAACTGCGGAGCTTGAAGTAGACCGGGGCGCGGCCCAGCCGGGTCGACCGCAGCTTGTACTCGACTTCCGGCAGCTGGCGCAGTTCGATTTCGCTGTCGGCAGAGAGGAAGGTGCGGCGCGAATCCAGCTGCACGTTGAGCGACTGGGCGCCCCAGTTGCGGGTGAAGAACGCTGTCGAGTAGAGCTGGCGGAGCGTGTTGCGGTCGACGCGCCGCTCGAAGTCGCGAAAGAAGTCCAGGTCGGACACGTCCTCGAAGCGGACCACGCCGCGGAACCCGCCGGGCAGTCGCTCCGATTCGTGGTTCCAGCGCATGCGCCAACGGCGCTCGCCGCGCTCCGTGTCCTCGATCAGGTAGCCGTCGAAGATGCCCTCCGTGCCCTCGGAAGGCCGATAGCGGAACTCGGTGCCGAGGCCCCAGAACGGTTCCGTCGAGAATACGCCGTCCGCGGAGGCCGACTCCGGCGCGCCGGCGAAGAGGTCGGCCTGGAACGTGGCGTCGTAGCTTCGGTTGATCGCCCAGAAGTACGCGACCCCCAGCGACGGTCCGCGCCGGGTGGAGAACCCGGGCTTCGGGGTCAGGAAGCCGCTGACGCGGGAACCTCTGACCGGCCACAGCATGTACGGCAGGTAGAGAAGCGGCGCCCGCCGGGCCCGGAACGAGACGCCGCGGGTCCTGGCGTAGCCCCTGGCGTTGACGTCCACGCGTCGCGCACGGAAGCTCCAGTCGGGCGCGCCGCCGTCGGCCGGGGCCTCGCAGGCGCTGAACTCGCCGTCGAGAATGGTGTAGCGATCTTCGCCCAGCTTGTGGATGGCGGCGCCTCGGAAGAAGTAGTCGCTGCCCAGGGCGCCCTCGACCTCGAAGACCGAGGCCGTCTCGTCGGCCAGGTTGACCTCCAGCCGAGAGCCCCTGAGCACCTCGTCGCCTCGGACCAGGACGACCGACCCCTCGGCCTGAAAGCGCTCGTTGGCGCGGTCGTAGACCGCCCGGTCTCCGGACGCCAGGTAGTCGCGGAAACGGATCTCGAAGCCGCCCGTGAGCACGTGCCGCTGCTCCTCGCCGAGCACGCCCTGCATGGCGCCAGCCCAGCCCTGCACCTCGCCGCCACCCGACTCGTCCTCGATCTCGAAGCGAAAGGACGCCGCCCCTGCCGGCGCTGGCGAGCCGGCCTGGGCATCGTCGGCAGGGTCGTCCGGCGCCGCCGCCGACGCCTCGCTGCCGGCGACCGGTTCCGCCGCCCCGTTGACCACCTCCGCAGGCGGCGAGGCCTCCTGCGCGGCGGCCGCGGCAGTCAGGGCCAGGACCAGCAACGACGCGAAGGCCCGGCGATCAACGGCAGACATCTCGTTGGCGGCTCACCGCGTCTCTCGTGCAGGGACCCGTCTCGGCCGAGAGGCCATGGGCATGGAAGGCACTGTAGCAACCTGTCTGCGCAGCGGTGCCGCCGGGCGGCCAGGCCGTGCTCGGTTGACAGTGCCGCCGCCCCGTTTCAGAGTGATGCCGCTGTGCGCTTTCTCGGCATCGACTTCGGCGAGAAGCGTGTCGGCGTGGCGACCGGGGATTCCCGGGTGGGGGTTGCGTCGGCCCATTCGACGATTCGGCGCGTCCGCGATCGGCAGGTGATCGAGGAGCTGGTGGCACTGGCCGCGGAGTGCGAGACGGACGTGCTGGTGGTCGGCGAGCCGAGAAGGCTGGACGGCTCCGCCGGGCCGGCTGCGGAACGGGCGCGGTCCTTCGCCCGGAAACTGGCCAGGGCAAGCGGTCTGCCCGTCCGGACCGTCGACGAGAGCCTGACCTCGGTCGAGGCGAAGCGACGGCTGCGGGCCCTGGGCATCGACCCGCGCCGACAGCCGGAGAGGGTCGACGCCGTGGCCGCCCAGATTCTCCTGGAGGACGCACTGACCGCCGTCGCCGCCGAGCAGGCCCCGAAGGCCTGAGATCCGATGACGACGGACACGCCCCCGCTCCGGCGACCAGGACAGCGCACCGCGCTGCTGGCGACGGGCGTCGCCCTCGCTGCCGCAGTCGCGGCCGCCTCGGTGTGGATGGTGAGCCTGGCCAGCCGGGAGCTCGACCGCCCGCGAGGGAGCGCCACCGTGGAGCTCACAATCGAGCGCGGCGCACCGGTGTCCTCGATCCTCGACCAGATGCAGGCCGCGGGGGTGATCTCGCGGCCCCTGCTGGCACGGCTCCACCTGGAACGACGTCGACCGGGCGCGGCGCTTCAGGCCGGCGAGTACCGGTTCGAGCAGCCGATGAGCACGGTGGAGGCCCTGGATCAGGTCATCCGCGGCGAGGTCGTGACGTACTCCGTGACGGTGGTGGAAGGCCTGACCCTGGACGAGACGGCGGAGCACCTGGTCGCGGAAGGCTTCGGCAAGCTGGACGCCTTCCTCGCGGAGATGTCCTCGCCCCGGCTGATCGCGGACCTCGACCCGGCGGCCGAATCGCTGGAGGGCTATCTGTTTCCCGACACCTACGCCTTCGCGCGCGGCGCCACGGAGGCCAGCATCGTGGCGACGATGGTGCGCAACTTCAGACGCCGCGTCGCCGAGCATGTGGAGCCGGCGAAGGGCCTCGGCCTGGACCTGCGTTCGCTGGTCACGCTCGCCAGCATCGTCGAGAAGGAAGCCGGGGCCCTGGACGAACGCCCGATGGTTTCGGCGGTCTTCCACAACCGACTCTCCCGCGGCATCGGTCTCTACTCGGACCCGACGATCATCTTCGCCCTGAAGCAGGCCGGGACCTGGGACGGCAATCTGCGGCGCGACGACCTCAGGATGGACTCCCCGTACAACACGTACGTCCACCCGGGGCTGCCGCCCGGGCCGATCTGCTCGCCGGGAGAGCACAGCATGCGTGCGGCGGCGGCGCCTGCCGACGTGCCGTACCTCTACTTCGTCAGTCGCAACGACGGCACCCACGTCTTCGCCGAAAGCCTGGCCGAGCACAACCGGAACGTCGCCCTCTGGCAGGTCCGGTACTGGCGTCAGCGGCGGGCAGCGGAGCGCTGAATCCGCCGCAGGAACGCAAGGCCGCCGCTGCCCTCGCGCCGGGGTCAGCTCAGTTCGGCGTGCTTGCGTTCGAGTTCCAGCAGGTGGCCCTTGCGCTCGCCGCCGCCGACCCAGGAACCGGGGCCGCTGCGACGGGGCACGACTCGATGGCAGGGAACGACGATCGGCAGCGGATTCGCCATCAGGCGCGAACGGATCAGGCGGTAGGCGCCTGCCCGGCCGGACGACGTGGCCACGTTCCGGTAGCTGCGGGTCAGCCCGTAGGGAATCCGGGCCGTTTCCTGGAAGATGCGCCGCGACAGCGGGTCGACGCCCGCCCGTTCCAGGTCGAACGGCACGTCCAGCTTGCGGCGGACGCCGGCGAAGTACTCCGAAAGGCGCCCCAGAACCTCGTCGACAAAGTCCGTCGTGTCCACCTGTCCGAGGCCCGGATAGCGGTCTCTCTCGGCGCCCTTCGGGTCGATCGCGATGCCCATCACGAGCCGCCCGACGAACTCCAGACCGAGCGGACCGAGGGGGGAGGAGACCAGAACTCGCACCGGCTCGGCGTGGCCGGAGGCACGCCATCCAGGCGCTCCGCCGACTGTGCCGAGCCGGCCGGCGATCTGATGGACCATAGTGGGCCGAACGTAACACGAAGGGACCCCGCCCGCCACCTTGCCGGCAAGCCAGGGCCACCGGAGCTGGCGAACGGAGCGGGAGTGCCGGCCCGCCGGCCCGCCGGTTCACTCCCGTTGCAGGACGATGTCCACAGCGACATTCTCGCCTTCGATGGTCTCGACAGCCCTTGCGTCGGACCGGTAGCCGGACCGCGTCACCTCGAGCCGGTGAACGCCCGGATCCACCATCAGCGGCGCGCGCAGGCTGGCCAGGTCGGCGCCGCTGCCAAGCAGGCGTCCGTCCAGGTAGACCACTGCGTCATGCGGCGTTACCTTGACCTGGAGGCGGGCCGGCTCCCGCCGCTGGTCCGGGGTGACAGGCCGGTTTCGGTTCCGGCGCCGCCACCCCTCGCCCGCCGGAGCGGCAGCCGGCTCGGCCTCGCGGGTTGGCGCAGGGCGCGGCACCGCGGCCGTGCCCGGGACCAGATCCTCGTCGAACCGAATCACCACGCCAGGCTGAATCTGCACCCGGCGCTCCAGCGTCTCGTACCCTTCCATGTACAGGGAGATGCGGTAGCTGCCCGAGCGCATCCACAGGTAGCGCGGAAAGCCGTCGAACGCGTCGGCACGGCCCACGAGCTCGCCGTTCACGTACACGGACGCCTTCTTCGGACGCGTGTTGATGTCGAGCGCTCCGGCATCCGCCGATGGGTAGGCCGGGCCGTAGCCCCAGCCGCCGTACGGCCCCCAGCCGTAGCTCCAGTGCGGAAAGCTCCAGGGGGCGCCGTACCAGCCGTGGCCGCCGTACACGGGCCGCACCATGCGGGTGCGGCGATCGCGGCCGCCGCCGCGTTCACCACTGCCCCGCTCCTCGACCGCCACCGGCGCTTCGACCGCGACGGCGCCGGCCATCGCCACCGTGCCGCCGTGCCGGCCCGCCGCTGCTTCTGCGCCGGCCAGGTGCCCGGCAGCCAGCAGGGCGGCCATCGGGAGCCCGGTGCGAACGAGCTGCGCCGGAAGGCTCACGATGCACCTCCCGATGCGCTTCGCGATGTGCCTCCGGATGGGCCTCCCGCCTCCAGGCCGACGCCGTCGGCCCAGCCCTTCCTGAGTCCTTCCAGGTAGTGATAGCGCATGGTCATCTCCCAGGTTCGGGGCAGTCCTGCGGGAACTCCCTGCAACGCTATCGCCAACCGCTCCCGCGCCCACTGCAACGCCCTGGCCCGCCTCCCGGGCGGCGGCGGCGGCGCCCCCTGCTCGAAGCCGAGGAACGGTCCGAGCTCCTCGTGAAGCCGGAAGAAGACCACCGCCGAGTAGCCGGCCCGATACTGCCGAACCGCGAAGCGCGCCAGGTCGGTCGGATGGTCGTGGGCCACCCTGGCTTCGGGCCGGTAGAGCAGCCGCAGGCCCCGTCTGCGCAGTCGATAGCCAGCCTCCACGTCCTCCCAGGCGGCATGGGGGAAGGCCGGGTCGAACGGCGTCGCGGCAATCGCCTCGCGGTCGACCGAGAGGTTCGAGGTGTAGAAGAAGTTGAACGGCACGTCGTCCGGGTCCTCGATGATCGAGAAGCCGAACTGCAGTCCGTACTCGTTGATGTACTCGAGAAACCGGGTGCGGCGCATGCGCGGATGCCAGTCGGTGCGGCCGATGACGCCCACACATCCACCGTTCTCACGAGTGGACACCGCTCGAGCCTCGCGCTGGGCGCGGTCGTGGCCAGCCAGCCATCCCTTCGCGGGGACGGTGTCGTCGCCGAGGAAGGCCACCCAGCGGCCCCGCGCCGCCGCCACGCCCCGGTTCCTCGCCACTGCCGGGCCGCGGTTCTCCTGGTGCAGCACGCGCAGGGCGAGCGAGCGGCCGTCGCCGGTCGCCGCCCGCCGGTCCAGCCAGTCTGGTGTACCGTCGCTGCTGCCGTCGTTGACCACGATCACCTCGAAGGCGGGGCCTTCCTGCGCTTCCAGCGCCGCGATCACCTCCTGAAGGACCGGCAGCCGGTCGAGGGTCGGCACGACGACGCTCCATTCCGGCGCAGCGGTCACGAACCCGGCTCCTTGATCTCCACGATGTCCTCGAGCCGGCAGCGGACCGGCTGCAGGTCCTGTGGCCACATCGCCTCGAAGCCGGCGCTGGCGAAGAGGTCCTCGTCGCCGGGATAGGTGGCCACGACGTGGAGCGGAAAGCGCTCGAAGATCTCGCGGTCGGGACGACGACGACGGGCCTGGATGCGCACACGCTGGTCCATGACGTCGTCGAGACCCGTGATGATCGCCGACAGCGCCCGAACCTGGGCGATCGTCTGGTGGTCGACCACGACCGGCGCCCAGGCCGGCGCCCCGCCGAGTCTGCGGGCGAGCCCTCGCAGCCGCCTCCGCAACGCCACCACGTCGCGGGCCCTTTGCCACGCGCTCCGGTGGCCGCCGCCGGCACGCATGGCGCCCGACTGCAGCGCCCCGCTCGTCCGCCGCTCGTCGACGACCTCGGTTGACGGCACACTGTCGCGTGCTGCGGCCCAGGCGGACGCCTCGGCAACTGGAGCAGCGAACTGGTTCCGGGCAAGAAGCTCGCCGTTCGGGTTGCAGTGCACGAGAAGGTGCTGGGTGCGCGCGAGCAGCGTCATCTGGATGACGGGCAGGATGCGCGGCCAGATCTCGGCATCGTAGTTCCTGGCCGCCGTCAACCAGGCGTTGCGTTCGAACAGCAACCCCCGGCTGGCATTGCCGAGGCGTCTGCTGGTCGCCATCGAACGGTGATTCACGACGGCGCGCGGCGCCGACAGGACCCGCTCGCCCCCGGACCAGAGGCGCCAGCCGAGGTCGACGTCCTCCAGGTAGGCGAAGTAGGCGCCATCGAACCCACCAGCAGCCAGGAAGGCGTCGCGGCGCACGATCATGTTGCCGCCGCACGGAAACGGCAGCTCGACGCCCTCGCCAGGCACGTCCGCCAGCGCGAGGGGGCGGCCGTGGTGGAACTGAAGCGCGTGGCCGTCGAAGGTCATCACGCCGCGGCCGAAGTCCAGCCGCTCGCCGTCCCAGTCCAGGATGCAGCCGGCAAGCGCCGCCACGTCGCCGGGCGCCGCCCGCAGCCCCGCGACCAGCTCGGCCAGCCAGTCGGGGTGGGGCCGCGTGTCGTTGTTCACCAGCACCAGCGCATCGGCCGCGCTCGCCTCCGCCAGCCGGTTGTTCGCGGCGGCGAAGCCCAGGTTGACCGGCTGCTCGACCACCGCCACCTCGGAATGCTCGCTTCGCACCCACGCGGCCGTGCCATCCGTCGACCCGTTGTCGAACAGCCTGACCCGCACCTTTGTCCCCGGGTCGCGCTGCTCCGCGAGGGCAGGCAACAGCGTCTCCAGGTGGCGCCGGCCGTTCCAGCTGACGACCAGGACGTCGACGCTGTCGACGCGCAGGCGGCGCTGCGGATCCGGCGCCGGCAGCATCACGCCGGGCCCCTGCCCAGCCACCGCCCCAACCAGCGCCGCAGCCGAAAGCCGAGGTCGTCGGGCGGCGCCGCGGTCGTCGGGCGGAACGCGAACTCCTCCTTCGTAGGATCTGCGGCGGGGGCGGCAAGGAACGCCGCGAGCGGCGCCAGCACCGCCTCCCAGGAGTAGTGGCGCCGCGCCAGTTCCCGGCCCCGCGCGGCCCGCGCCAGCACTTCCGGCCCGCCTTCCACCAGCTCGGCCAGGCCGGAACGCATCGCGTCGACGTCTCCGCAGGGCAGGACGAGACCGGCGTCCCGTTCGCGCAGCAGCCGACCGACCGCGCCGCCCTCGGTCGTCAGCACCGGGCAGCCGACCGCGAGGGCATCGATGAAGCGGGTCCTGAGCGACAGATCCGTTTCCAGCCCGGGGTCGTGACAGGCCGTCATCGCATCGACGTCCCGCAGCAGGTCGTAGCGGCGCTCGAACGGCGTCCAGTCCAGGAACCCGACCCGAGGATCCTCGCTGCGGGAATGCGCCTCGACTTCGGCGAGCCGTCGCTGCGGCGCTCCGGCGCCCGGCGGCTGGCGCACGAACAGCAGCCTGGCATGCCGGTCTGGAAGCGCGGCGAAGGCGGACAGGAGCGGCGACGGGTCGTACCAGTCGTACAGCCCGCCAAACAGCAGGCGCCGCTCGCCGGGCGTCCGGGGCGGCAGCAGGGGCCGGTGGGGCGGCAGCCGATCCGGCACACCGAACGGCACCTGGGCGATCAGTCCGGACAGAGTCGGATCGTCCCGGTAGCGGTGCGGGTTCACGCGGCCCAGCGCGGTGAGGAAGCCCAGGTAGTAGGCGCGCTGCTCCGGCGACGAGCAGAGAAAGAAGTCGCCCCGGGAAAGCTGGTGAACCCAGCTTCGATGGTCGTTGCGGTACGGGTCGAGCCCCAGGGTGTCGATGTGAGTCAGGTTCTCCACCAGGAACGGGTCGTACAGGTCGACCGCCACGGGCAGGTCGGGCGCCTCGTGCAGCACGTCGTTGGCCAGCTGGCCCTGGACAACGGCCGCGTCGCAGCCGCGCAGCAGTTCCGGCAGGGGCGCGGCGCCGAAACGCCGGACCTCGACCGTCCCGTTGGGCAGCTCCGGCGGCCGGTCGGACCGCCAGGGAGAGACCAGCACGACCTCGAAACCCCAGGCCGGAAGGCGACGCGCCATCTCCAGATAACGGATGCCGATGCCGGCGGCGCGCTCGCCCAGCGGTTCGCTGCACACCAGGCCGACGCGGGTCGAAGGCCGGCCTGCTACCGCGGTCGGCACGCCGAGACCGGGCGCTGCTGCGTTCAAGAGCCGCCGCGCAGGCCCTGCAGGGCCTCGTGCAGACGCCAGATCCGAGTGGACTTCATTCCATCGATCTGCGCCGTCAGCTCGCTCTCCCGGGCGTGCAGACGCTCCACCTCCCGGCCCCTCGAGCGGTTCGACGCCCGCGCCAGGTCGAGCTCCTGCCGGGTCGCGGCGAGCTGCTCCTGCGCCTCCACCAGCCGGGTCCGCGAGGCTTCGGCGGCCAGCACGGCGTCGCGCCTCATTCGGGTCACCGCGCCCGCCAGCGCCGTCGCGTCCAGCTCGTCGGCGTACTTCGCCATCACCCGCGCCTTCAGCTCCGCGAAGTCCTCGCGGCCCGACGCGGCGCCGCCGAGCGCGTGGCCGGCCGCCGACACGCCGCCGGTTCCGCCCAGGAAGTGCCGGTACTCGCACGTCACCCGAGCCATGTGCAAGAACGGAGACGACCGCGACAGCCTGAGCAGCAGGTCCCAGTCCTCGAAGGCCGGCAGGTCGAGGTCGAACGGCGCCGCCCGGTCGAGCGCCTCGCGTGTCATCAGGACTGTGTGAAACGGGATGTAGTTGTCGAGCAGCAGCACGCCGCGGTCGAAATCCCGGCTGTAGGGCACCCGGCGACTCGTCTCCCGGAACCCGTCCGCCGTCGGCTCGATGGTGACGACGGCCGCGTCGCTGAAGGCCACCTCGACGTCTCCGCGCAGCAGGCCGGCAAGGCATTCGAGGTGCTCCGGCAGGAGCAGGTCGTCATCGTCCAGGAACCCGATGAAGTCGCCGGTTGCGGCATCGACGCCGGACTGAGCAGCGGCCGCGCGCCCGCGGTTCGTCTCGTGCTCGACGCGCTGCACCGGGAACGGGAAGTCGGCGGGCACTTCGGGCCGTCGCCCGCCGTCGTTCACGAGCACCACCTCGACGTTGCGCCAGGTGCTGCAGGCGACGCTGTCGAGTGCCTCCGCCAGGCGACGGGGGCGATTCCATGTGCGAACGACGATGGACACGCGGCGCGGCGAATCCACGGCGACGAGTGCCGGCGCTCCTCCAAGATGCGCGACCAGCCGGGCGGGACTGCGGGTGATGAAGTCGCTTCCCGCAAGCTCGCAGTAGGCCTCCACGAACCGGCACTCGCGAGGCAGGCTGTGCGCCCTGAAGCGCCGCAAGCCGAGGCAGGCGCGGAGGTAGTCGTGCCGGTCCTGCTGGGTTCGGTAGTGCGCCATGGCGGCGCCGATGCCGTCCACCTCCGCCGTCACGTCCACCAGCAGATCCGGGTAGAAGGGGTGATTCACCTCGTAGCAGAGGACCCGCAGGTGCGAATCTCCTGGCGCCGCGTCGTCCTGGGAAGCGCGTGCGGCATCGCCCTGGGCAGAGCCGCGCCGTCGGGCGATCAGCGCCTCGTGCAGAGCGCGGAAGGTGGACTGGTGATCCGGCGTCACCTCGAGCGGCGACGGCGCGAGAACGAGATCGGGCCGCCAGAGGTCGAGCTGGGCATCGACCTCCCGCGCCAGCTCGTCGAGCGACATGAGCAGCGCACCGTCTCGAAAGCCCCGACGCTCTCCCGTGTGCTCCACTCGGCGGATTCCCAGCTCCTCGGCCGCGGCCTCCGCCTCCAGCCGCCGCAGCGCCGAGTAGTCCGCTGCGCTCATGCCGTCCGGCGGTCCCTCGCTGCCTCCCGAGCCATCGCTCAGGAAGGCGCAGAGGATCTCGGCGCCGTTCGCGGCCAGCTGCTGCAGGAGCCCGCCGCAGCCGAGGACCTCGTCGTCGTAATGCGGTGCCAGCACCAGGACCCTGTTCGCGCTCACAAGAGCAGGCCGATGCGGCGGCTGGGGCCGCGGGGGCTGGCTCACGTCGTCCATCCGCCGACCGGAGTCGGCCATGAGCAAGTGCTCCGAACGGCACGATGACGGCTGACGTTCACGGCGGCTCTCGATCGCCGGAAGATACCAGCGGCCCCCTTGAACCCGACTCGCCGCCCATCGCCCAGCACGATCTGAGCCGGCAGGGTCGACGGCCTGCTACCCTCCGCCCCTGATGCTGCAGCGTGCGAGAGTCGCGGTCGCCGGCGCGCTGCGGAGCGCCCTTGCGCGAGCCTTCGGCCTCGACCACGAGCCGGTGGTCGAAGTGCCGCCCCAGCGGCGCCTGGGCGACCTGGCAAGCCCCTGCGCCCTGCACCTGGCGCGGGAACTGCGGCAGGCCCCCCGCGCGATCGCCGCGCAGATCGTGGATTCCCTGGAGGTGCCCGAGGCCTTCTCGAGGGTGTCGATCGAGGGCCCCGGCTACGTGAACTTCCACCTGCGCCGCAGCAGCTTCGCCGCCGCGCTGGCAGCAGCCGCGCCGGTGGCGGAGTCGCCGGCGGTCGACTCGAGCCGGCGGGTCATCGTCGAGCACACGAACATCAACCCGAACAAGGCCGCCCACATCGGCCATCTGCGCAACGCGGTGCTGGGCGACGTGCTCGCGCGAGCGATGCGGCGGCTCGGCCACCGAACGGAGATTCAGAACTACATCGACGACACGGGCGTGCAGGTTGCTGACCTGGTGGTCGGACTTCTCGACCTGCGGGGTCTCGACGTCGACGACATCGAGCGCATGCCCGAGCCGTTCGACCACACCTGCTGGGACCTCTACGCCGAGGTCGGCCGCTGGTACGACGGCGACGCCGAGCGGCTCGCGCTGCGTCGACGCACCCTCCACGCCCTGGAGACCGGCGACGGTCGACGAGCCGAGGTCGGCAGGCTGGTGGCCAGGAGGATCGTCCGCCGCCATCTCGCCACGATGGGCCGGATCGACATCGGCTACGACCTTCTGACCCGCGAGAGCGAGATTCTGCGCCTGGACTTCTTCCGCGCCGCCTTCGAGAAGCTCGAGGCGAGCGGCGCCGTGCGGCTGGAAGCGAGCGGCAGGAACGCCGGCTGCTGGGTCATGCCGCTGGCCGACAGCGAGGAGTTCCAGGGGCTGGAGGATCCGGACAAGGTGATCGTGCGCTCGAACGGCACGGTGACCTACGTCGGCAAGGACATCGCCTACCAGCTCTGGAAGTTCGGGCTGCTCGGACGGGACTTCGAGTACACCCGCTTCGACGGCGGGGCGCTGTGGGAGACCGGCGCCGGTGACGACGTTGCCGAGGCGCCCGACTTCGGCCACGGCGACCGGGTGATCAACGTCATCGACGCCCGGCAGGCCTACCTGCAGCGCATCGTCCGCGCCGGCCTGGAAGCGCTCGGGCACGATGCCGAGGCCGAGGCGAGCATCCACTTCGCCTACGAGATGGTTGCCCTGTCGTCGCGGACGGCCGAGCGCCTGGGCTTCTCCGACAAGGAGAGGCTGGAGATGTCCGGCCGCAAGGGCATCGGAGTCAAGGCCGACGACCTGCTCGATCAGCTCGTGGCGAAGAGCCGCGCCGGGATCCTGGAGAGAAGGGGCGAGTCCGGCACCGTAGCGGACGCCGCCGAGGTCGACTCTCTGGCGCGGCAGATCGCGATCGCGGCGCTGCGCTTCTTCATGGCGCGGGCCACCACGACCCGGGTCATCGCCTTCGACATCGACGAGGCCACCTCCTTCGAGGGCGAGTCAGGGCCGTACCTGCAGTACTCGATCGTCCGGGCCAGGAACATCCGTCGCCGGCTGCGCGAGGAGGGGATGACCGAGGATGTCCCGCCGGAGCGCATCGCGGAACTGCCGGCGGAGGTCTGGTCGGACGACCTCTGGGAGCTGGCGCTGCTCGCGTCCCGCTGCCAGGAAGTCGTCGAGCGAGCGGCGGCCACGCTGGAACTTTCCCTGATCGCCCGCCACGCGGTGGACCTCGCCCAGACCTTCCACGCCATCTACCACCGCCACCAGATCCTGCACGAGAAGGACGAGGAACTGCGCGCCGCGCGCCTGGCGGCGACCCGCATCTTCGAGCGGGCACTCGAGTCCCTCGCCGCGATCCTGGGCGTCCCGCTGCCCGAGCGCATGTAGCCGCCGGGAGCGGGCGCCGACCGGAGAGAGCCTCCGGCGCGACCACGCCCCCGGCGGACCTGATCGTGGAGGGTCAGTCCATCTGCTTGCGCAGCACGGACGGGATGTCGTAGTCGTCCACGTTGCGCCAGTTCGGACCGTAGCCGCCGGGGTCGACCCTGTGGTTCTCGGCCAGCAGGCGATCGCGGAATCTGCTGTTTCCGTCCTCGGCGTCGGCCTGGCCGGCAGTGGCGGCAGACCCCTTTTCGGCCGTCTCGCCGGCGCTGGCCTCCCGGGCGATCGCCTCGGCCCCCTGGCGGTTCTTGGAGAAGCCGGTGGCGATGACCGTCACCTTCACTTCGTCCCCCATGGCCTCGTCGAAGACCAGGCCGGAGATGATCCTGGCCCCCGGATCCACGGCGTCGGAGATCGTCGTGGCTGCCTCGGCGACCTCGTGAAGAGTCAGCGACCGGTCGCCGGTGATGTTGATCAGGCAGGCGAGAGCGCCGTCGATCGAGACGTCCTCGAGCAGCGGCGACGACACCGCCTCCTGAGCTGCCTGAAGCGCACGGTCTTCGCCCGACGCCACGCCGGTGCCCATCACTGCGACTCCCTGTTCGCGCATCACCGCCCGGACGTCGGCGAAGTCGGCGTTCACCTCGCCCGGCATGGTGATCAGATCGCTGATCCCCTGGACGGATTGCCGCAGGATGTCGTCGGCGGTGTTGAAGGCATCGGCGAGGGTAGTGTTTCTCTCGACAAACGTCAGTAGCTGTTCGTTCGGAATCGAGATCACGGTGTCGACCGCCTCGTGCAGCTCGCTGAGCCCCTTCTCTGCCTGCTTCATGCGGAGGTGGCCCTCGAAGGCGAAGGGCTTGGTGACGACGGCGACGGTGAGAGCTCCCACCTCGGCCGCCAGTGAGCCGATGACCGGAACGGCTCCGGTGCCGGTGCCCCCGCCCAGGCCGGCCGCCAGGAACACCATGTCGGCGCCGTTCAGCACGTCGAGGATGCTCTCCGTATCCTCCAGGGCGGAGTTCTTGCCGACATCCGGGTCGGCCCCGGCGCCCAGACCGCGGGTGATCTTCCGTCCCAGCTGCAGCCGGGACGGCGCCTTGCACCGCCGGAGCGCCTGCAGGTCCGTGTTGGCGGCAACGAAGTCGACGCCCCGAAGCCCGGCGTCGATCATCCGGTTGACGGCGTTGCCGCCGCCGCCCCCGACGCCTATCACGACGATGCGGGCCGGGCCGAGATCCTCCCCGAAGGAGGCCTCGTCCCCGACACGCGGCGTGGCTTCGACTGGCTGCTGTTCTTCCATCAGGATCATGGTTCCCTCCGTTCTGAACCTCTCGGTTCCGTCAAGCTCCCTTCGATCACACGAGATCGCTGAACATCTGCCGCAGATTTCCCATCAACGACCGGACCCCGCGCATGCTCCGGCGGCGCCTGATCGGAAGACGCGCCTCCTCCGAGGCGACCGCGTAGCGCAGCAGCCCTGCGGCCGTGGCCCAGGTCGGGTCCTCGAGCCCCTGCACGTCGGTCACCAGGCCTCGCGGCACGCCGTAGCGGACCTCGCTGCAGGAGAACATCGGTCCCGCCAGCTCGAGCAGGCCGGCAAGCCTGGCGCCGCCCCCGGTGACCACGAGGCCGCCGCGGAGCTGACCGTCCCAGCCTGCCTTCTCGAGCTCGGCCTGAACCAGCTGGATCATCTCCTCGGCCCGCGCCCGGAGAATCTCGGCGAGATCCGCCTTGCTGATCGTTCGACCGCGGCCGCCCGACACGCTCGGCACCTCCACCAGGTCATCGCCGTCGAGCATGCCGGGCAGACAGCTGCCGTCCCGCACCTTGAGACGTTCGGCGTCGGCGAACGATGTGCCCAGCACAGCGGCCAGATCGGCGGTGAAGTGACTCGCCCCGAACGGCAGCACGCCGCTGTGCTGCACCTCGCCCTGGCGGAAGAAGGCGTAGCCGCAGGTGCCGGATCCGATGTCGAGCAGCAGGACACCCAGCTCGCGCTGGTCCGGGAGCAGCACCGCCTCCGCCGTCGCAAGCTGCTCGAAGACCACTTCCGCCGCCTCGATGCCTGCCCCGTTCAGGCAGCGGATCAAGGTCCGGGTACGCGGAACGTGTCCCATGACCAGGTGGACACGGGCCTCGAGCCGTCTGCCCAGCATCCCGTGCGGATCGGCGATGCCGCCGTGGTCGTCGACCGTGAACTCCTGTGGAATCGCGTGCAGGATCTCGCGGTCCGGGGGCAGAGGAACGGCTCGGGCGGCGTTCAGCACGAGGTCGATATCGGCCCGCGAGATACCCTCGTCGCCGCAGTTCAGCTGGGCAGTGCCGTGGCTGTTCGCCGAGCGCAGATCGGCGCCCCCGACTCCGACGAAGGCTCGTTCGATCGGCACTCCGGCCATGGTCTCCGCGTCTTCCGTCGCCCGCTTGAGCGCGCTCACCGTGGCATCCACGTTGACGATGTGGCCCCTCAGGGTGCCCCGATTCTGCGCACGGCCGACACCGATGATCGACAGGCCGGCGCCGGGCTCGGCGCCCTCGCCTGGCCGTTCGGGTTCGGTCCGCTCCGCGATCAGGACGCCCACCTTGGCCGAACCGACGTCAATGGCTACCAGCTGATCCATGTGTTCCATCTCCAGCGATCCCCGGTCAGGAGGCAACCTCGGTCTGGTCCGACTCGTCTGGCTCGACAGCTTCGACCGCGCCGGCCGAGGCCCCGGGCAGCTCCGTGGAGAGCACGATCCGATCGCGGAAACGCAGGTCGACCACGGCCGGGTCGTTGTGCTCCAGGATCGCGCCGTGCAGCAGCTCGAACACCGAGGCCTTTGCCGCCACGTCGCTTCCGCGCACCAGCACGGTCGCCGGGCGCTCGTCGCGCGCGAGGACATAGTCGTCGTCGCTGATCACCTCGACCGCCCGGACCTGCCGTCCCCATTCGAACGTCCTCACCTCGTCTGCCACGTCGAGCGCCCGCTTCAGCGTACGGGCCAGAACCTCGCGCGAGATCTCCAGGGAACCGGACTCGGCGGTGGCCGGCGAGAGCGCCGGACCGTCCTCGAGCCGCTGTCCGGCGAGAGCGCTCTCGATGGACACGCGGATCAGGCCGGGTTCGCATCGCCCCACATCGCCCCGGCAACTGACGATCGCCCTGCCGTCGCGGTCGATCAGCCAGCCCCGATTACCGGCCACGAACACGGCCGTCGCTTCACGTTCCACCACTTCGACGATGAGCCGGTCGGGTAGACGCTTGACCAGCGTCGCCTCCACGATCCAGGGGTTCTCCAGACGGTCGGCCGCCGACTCGAGCGACAGGAGCGGCAGATTGCGGCCCTGAAGCGGCGCCAGTCGACCACGAACCCAGTCTCCGGACACCCGTTCGAGGTTGTCGAGCCGCGGGTCGAGCTCCAGGTTGAACGCCGGGGCCGTGGCGAGCCACACGCCAACCGCGATCACCGGTCCCACGCCCGTCAGGACCTTGCCCAGCCCGACCGCGAGCCAGAGGATGGGGCGCGAACGCGCCCGGCGCACGGGCCGCCGTCGCGGCCGCCGCCTCATCGCGCATCCTCCCATCCGGCAGCGAGTCGTCGGGCCAGGCGGTAGACGTCGCCGGCGCCCATGGTCATCACCATGTCGCCGGCACGGACCTCGTCGCCGAGCCGGGCCGGCGCCTCCCGCCACGGGCCACAGGCGCTGACGCTGGAGTGCCCGGCCCTGGCTGCGGCGGCCACCACCAGCCCGGAGTCGACGCCGGGCAGCGGCCGCTCGCGGGAGGCATGGATGTCCGAGACCAGGACGTTGTCGGCCAGCAGCAGGGCGCGGCCGAACTCCGACGCCAGGTCGCGCGTGCGGCTGTAGAGGTGGGGCTGGAACACCACGTGAATCCGCGCGTCCCGTCGTCCACGGTCGCTCTCGGTGCGCGCGGCGCCGCCGCGGATCATCTCCCGGGCCGCGCTCAGCGTCGCCTCCACCTCTGTCGGATGGTGGGCATAGTCGTCGACCACGTCGGCGCCCCGCCATCGTCCCACCCGTTCGAACCGCCGGTGGACGCCGCGGAAGCGAGCGAACGAAGAGGCCGCGGTCGCGAAATCGAGCCCGACGGCGCGGGCGACGGCCAGTGTCGCCAGGGCGTTCAGGACGTTGTGGCGTCCGGGCATCGGCAGCTCGACCGTGCCCAGGGTGCGCTCGCTGGTGTCGGTCACCGCGAATCGGACCCCACCGCCGTTGATCGTGACGTCGTGGGCTCGCAGATCCGCGCCAGCCTCGAAGCCGTAGGTCACGACCCGTCGACCGGCGAGACGCGGCAGCAGATCACGCACGTTCGCGTCGTCCGAGCAGACGATCACGCGACCGAAGAACGGCACCCGGACGGCAAAGGCGGCGAAGGCGTCCCGAATCTCGTCCAGGCCGCCGTACGTGTCCAGGTGGTCGCGGTCGACGTTCGTGATCACGGCAATCACTGGCGCCAGCTCGAGGAAGCTGCGGTCGAACTCGTCCGCCTCCGCCACCAGGTAGTCGCTGTCGCCGTGGCGGGCGCCGGTGCCCGTGACCCGCAGCCGGCCACCCACGATCACCGTTGGATCCAGCCCGGCGTCCGTCAGGACACTGCCGATCAGCGAGGTGGTCGTCGTCTTGCCGTGCGTGCCCGCCACCGCGATGCCGTACTTGAGCCGCATCAGCTCGGCCAGCATCTGCGCCCGCCGCACGATCGGGGTGCCGTTGCGGCGTGCGGCCACGACCTCCACGTTGTCCGCCGGCACCGCGGACGAGATGACCACGAGATCGGCGCGCTCGACGTGGCTGTCGCTGTGGCCGATGGCGACCCGGGCCCCCAGCGAGGCAAGGCGTTCGGTGGCCTCGCTCGCTTCAAGGTCCGAACCGCTGACCTTAAGGTCGTGGTTCAGCAGGATCTCGGCGATTCCGCTCATGCCGGCGCCGCCGATGCCCACGAAGTGGATCCGTTCCAGACCCGCCGAGCGCAGGAACAGGAGCATCAGCTGCGGCCTCCTGCCTGCTCGGCCATCCCGGCCACGCGGGACGCGATGGTTGCCGCCGCATCCCCGCGCCGCAGCTCGCCTGCCGCCTTCGCCATGGCCAGAAGCCGTTCCCGGTCGCCGAGCAGCTCCGCACAGAGTGCCGCGGTCGCCTTCGTCTCGAGGTCGTCCTGCTCCACCAGGACCGCCGCGCCCGACGCCACCATGGCGCGGGCGTTGTCGCGCTGGTGCCCCGCCGCGAGCGGCAGCGGAACGTACAGCGCCGGCCTGCCGGCCGCGGCGACCTCGGCCACCGTCACTGCCCCGGCGCGGGACACGATCAGGTCGTGGGCGGCCATCGCGGCAGCGGTGTCCTCGATGAACCCGACCACCGTCGCTTCGAGAGCTGGCGACTCTGCCGCGGCGTCGTAGCGCTGACGTGTGGCCTCCACGCCGGTCGGGCCGGACTGGTGCGTGACCGAGAGCGGTCGCAGTCGGGCGGCACGGGCCAGCAACGTCGGCAGCCCCCGGTTCAGCGCCTCGGCGCCCTGACTGCCGCCGAGCACCAGCACCCGGACAAGCTCGCCCTCGAGCGTCGGTTCCGCAATCCCCAGGAAACCCCGTCGCACCGGAACTCCGACCAGCCGGGTTCGGCAGGCCAGCCCGGCAGTCGCCGACTCGAACGCGACCCCGGCCTCGGCCGCAAAGCGCGACAGCAGCCGATTCGCGGCGCCTGGCTGTGCGTTCGGCTCCAGCAGGTAGAGGCCGCAGCCGTGGAGACGAGATGCCAGGGCAGTCGGCGCGCAGACGTGGCCGCCGGTCGCCACGACCGCAGCCGCGCGCAGCCGCCGGAGCAGCAGGGCGGCACGCACGGTCGAGAGCAGGAGCATCACCAGGGCGAGCAGCCGCCGCGGACCGCTGTGATCGACAAAGGGACGGCTCGGCACGGCATGGAAGTCCAGCGCCGCTCTGGCCGCGAGGCGCTGCTCGAGGCTGTCGGACCGCCCGATCCAGACTGCCTTCCAGCCCAGGGAGCGGAGTTCCTCGGCCACGGCCAGACCCGGGAAGACGTGACCCCCCGTGCCACCGCCCGAGAAGACGACCGTGCCGCTTGTGCCGCCGCTCATGCGTGCTCCGAAACGCTCAGCAGCAGGCCGCAGCAGACCAGGGTCATGACCAGCGACGAGCCTCCGTGGGAGAGGAACGGCAGCGGTGTGCCGGTGACCGGCACCAGCCCCACCGTGACGCTGATGTTGATCAGCGCCTGAATCAGGATGGCCGAGGTCAACCCCCAGGCGAGGAAGCGGCCGAAGGCATCGGGCGCCCGGTGGCCCGCCACGTAGCCCTTCCAGGCGAGGATCCCGATCAGGACGAGCACGCACGCGCCGCCGATCAGCCCCAGCTCCTCGCTGACGATCGAGAAGATGAAGTCGGAGCTCGCCAGCGGCAGGAAGTAGAGCTTCTGGGCGCTCTCGCCCAGGCCCTGGCCTGCAAGGCCCCCGGAACCGATCGCGATCAGCGACTGCAGGACCTGAAAGCCGTTGCCGGACGGGTCGGTCTCGGGCGAAAGGAAGCCCAGAAGTCGCTCCCGACGATACGGCTCGGCCCAGAGGAACAAGCCGAACACGGTCGGCAGGACGAGCGCAGCCGGCACGATCAGGCGCCACGACAGGCCGGCGAGGAAGAGCATGACGCCGGCGATGCCCAGGATCAGGACGGCGCTGCCGAAATCCGGCGCCAGCAGCACCGGCAGGGTGATCAGGGTCACCGCAACGGTGCAGGGGACCAGCACCCGCGGCCGGCTGACCTCCTCGGGAGCGCCGTGAATCTCGTGGGCCAGGAAGATGATGACAATCACCTTGGCAAGCTCCGAAGGCTGGAACGTCAGCGGCCCCACGGCCAGCCAGCGGCTGCTGCCGTTGATCGGCGCCGACGCCAGAACCACCAGGAGGAGAACGAACGCGGCTCCCAGACCGGAGTAGACGAGCCAGCGCTTCGCCCACGTGCGGTAGTCGATGTTCATGACGATCAGCATCGCGCACAGGCCGACCACCGCGGCCACGACTTGGGTCACGAACTGACGCTTGAGGCCGCCGGAGGGGTTGGGCCCGCTGGCCGAGAAGACCATCACCAGACCCGCCGCCACCAGCAGCAGCACGACGGTCAGCAGGACCCTGTCGGTCGCCAGTTTCCTGGCCATCAGCCGTCGCTCCCGACGCACGGCGAGTCGCCGCCTCTCGCCAGCGACCGCACGGCGGCCTCGAATCGACGACCCCGCTGGTCGAAGTTCTCGAACTGATCGAAGCTGGCGCACGCCGGAGAGAGCAGCACCGACTGGCCGGCTCCGGCCGCCGTCGATGCGGACACGAACGCCTGCGCCAGCGTCCCGCAGAGGCGCCGCGGCGTGCGCCCGGAAAGCACGGATGCAATCTTCGGCGCCGCCTCGCCGATCAGGTAGACCGCCGCGGCCGTGGTCTCGGCGGCAGCCGCCAGCTCCGCGAAGGCCGCCCGGTCGTCCTTGGCGCGGCCTCCGAGGATGAGGTGGACACTGCCTGCTTCGAAGCCCTCGAGAGCGCTGACCACCGCAGCCGGGTTCGTCGCCTTCGAGTCGTTCCAGTAGCGAACGCCACCGTGCGTCGCGACCAGCCGCATCCGGTGTGGCAGTCCCTCGAACCGGCGCAGCGCCGGCCGAAAGCGCTCCGGAGGGGCGCCGACGGCCGCCGCGAGCAGGGCGGCTGCCATCGCGTTCTCCAGGTTGTGAAGCCCGTCGAGCGCCAGGTCGCCGGTGCGAAACAGCTCGCGGCAGATGTCGGGCCCCACCTCGACCACGCGGTCGCGGTCGAGATAGCAGCCGTCCTCCACCCGGCGCAGCCGGGAGAACAGGCGTCGCCGGACGCTGGCCGGCGCACCGCCGCCACGACCCTGAAAGCGCCGCGACGCGCGGTCGTCGCCGTTGAGGATCGCGACGTCGCCGTTCGCCTGGCGGCGGAAAATGCGGGCCTTTGCGGCGGCGTACTCCTCGAGGTTCGCGTAGCGGTCGAGGTGGTCGGGGCTGAGATTCAGCAGCGCGGCCGCGCGGGGATGAAACTGATCGACGGCTTCCAGCTGGAAGCTCGAGAGCTCGACCACGAAGACGCGGTCTGCCGGGCCGTCCAGCCGGGCGCAGAGCGGCGTGCCGATGTTCCCGCACACCTCGACCGGGTGGCCAGCCTGCTCCAGCAGGGCGCCGGCGAGCGCGGTCGTGGTGCTCTTGCCGTTGCTGCCGGTGATCGCCACCACGGTCGGCGCCGAGGCCTCCGCCAGCAACTGCCATGCGAGCTCGACCTCGGCCAGGATCGGCAGCCCCGCGGCGCGAGCGGCCCGCAGCAGCGGCCGCTCCGGGGGCACGCCGGGGCTGAGCACCACGGCGTCGAGATCGGAGGGCAGGTCCGCACTCTCCCCGAGCAGCCCCTCGACCCGCCCGGACCTCACGAGACGGCGGGCCGCAGGATCCAGCTCGGCCTCCCCGCGTGCATCGACCGCGTGGACCCGGACCTCGCGGCGGGAAAGGGCAGCCGCGGCCGCGGCGCCGGACAACCCCATGCCGTAGACCAGCGCACGCCGCCAGGCCCGCACCGGCCGCGGGCCGCCGCGCCTGCTCCCCTGAAGATCCCCGGTCAACTCGACTACCTCAGCTTGAGGGTGGAGAGGCCCAGGAAAGCGAACAGGACGGCCAGAATCCAGAAGCGCACGATGACCTGGTTCTCGGTCCACCCGCGCAGCTCGAAGTGGTGGTGCAGCGGCGCCATGTAGAGAGGCCTGCGGCCGGTGGTGCGGAACGACGCCACCTGGACGATCACGGAGAGGGCCTCGAGGACGAAGAGCCCGCCCACGAGCGCCAGCAGCAGCTCCTGCTTGGAGAGCAACGCCACGGCGCCGATGGAACCACCGATCGCCAGCGACCCGACATCGCCCATGAACACCTGGGCCGGGTGCGCGTTGAACCACAGGAAGCCGAGGCTCGCGCCGACCAGGGCGGAGCAGATGATGGCTACCTCGCCAGCGCCCGGCACGTAGGCGACCTGCAGGTAGCGGGCGGCGATGGAGTTGCCGGCGATGTAGGCGAAGACGGCGTAGGTGGCGGCCGCGATCAGCGTGGCGCCGATGGCGAGGCCGTCGAGGCCGTCGGTCAGGTTGACCGCGTTCGACGTACCCGCGATCAAGAGAGCGACGAAGGGGACGTACAGCACCCCGAGCTCCACGACGAGGTTCTTGAAGAACGGGAAGCTCAGGCTCGAATCGAGAGGCGTGAAGGTGACCAGGCAAAGGCCCAGGGACGTCCCGACCAGGAGCTGCAGACCGAACTTCGACCAGGCCCCCAGGCCCTTGTTGTGACGACGGCGTACCTTCAGCAGGTCGTCCGCAAAGCCGACCGCGCCGAGCGCGACCGTCGTGCCCAGGCCCAGCCAGATGTACACGTTGTCGAGGTCGGCCCAGAGGAGGGTGGGCAGGACCACGGCCGCGAGGATGAGCAGCCCGCCCATCGTCGGCGTGCCGGCCTTGCCCTTGTGGCTCTCGGGACCCTCCTCCCGAATCGTCTGGGAGATGGAGAGCCGCCGCGCCGCACGGATGAAGGTCGGACCCAGAAGGAGGCTCAGCAACACTCCGGTGACCGCCGCGCAGGCGCAGCGGAAGGTGATGTACACGACGACGTTGAACGCGGGAAAGCGCTCGCCGAGCGGCAGCAGCAGGTCCAGCAGCATCAGCTCGTCTCCGCCTGCACGAGCGACGCGACCACGTGCTCCAGGGCCGCCCCACGCGAGCCCTTGACCAGCACCACGTCGCCGTCTTCAATCAGCACCGGCGCCGCGAGCGCGGCGGCCCGAGCGCCCTCGAACCACTCGGTCGCAATCCCGGCCTCGCGGGCTGCGGCGACAGTTTGCGCAGCAAGCTCGCCGACTCCGACGAGCAGGCCGAAGCCGAGATCCGCGGCCTCGCGCCCCAGCTGCCGATGATAGCGAGGTGCGGCCTGTCCGAGTTCCAGCATGTCGCCCAGGACCGCGACGTGACGCTGGCCGTCGAGGTTTCTCGCAGCCTGAAGCGCCAGACGCGCCGCATCGGGGTTCGAGTTGTACGAGTCGTCAACCAGGGTGGCGCCGCCCGCGAGCGCGACGACCTCGCCGCGCCCGGCTGCCGGCCGAGTCCTTCCTGCCGCGGCCGCCACCGCCTGAAGCGGTACGCCCAGACGCAGCGCGCACGCGGCAGCGGCCAGGAAGTTCTCCACGTTGACCCTGCCGTGCAAGGACAGCTCCGCCCGGGCCGAAGCGCCGGCATGGGCCAGGGTGAAGCGCATGCCGGGTCCCCTGGCCAGCGGCTCGACATCATTCGCCGTCACCTCGGCCTGCGGGCTCGTCCCGGCGGTCGGCTCCAGCGCGTACCAGACCACCCCGCCCCGCTCGGCGAACGTCGGCGAAGCGTCCAGATGCCGTTCGACCAGGCCAACGACGTGCGGGTCGCCGGCATTGGCGACGATCAGCCCGTCGTCGGCCAGCCCCACCAGCAGCTCGGCCTTCGCGGCCGCGATCGCATCGAGACCTGCTGCGGCAGCGCCCGGACGTTCGAAACCTGCAAGGTGCACCGGTCGAATGTTCGTGAACACGGCCACGTCGGGCCGCCCCAGGCGGCTCACGCCGGCCAGCTCGCCCGGCGTCGACATCCCCATCTCGGCGACCAGCCACTCGCAGTCCTGGTCGGTGGCCAGCAGGGTGAGCGGAAAACCCAGCAGGTTGTTCAGGTTGCCGGGGCTCTTCGTGACCCGCCAGCGCTCGCCCAGAAGGAGCGCCAGCAGCTCCTTCGTCGTCGTCTTGCCGGCAGAGCCCGTCACGCCGACCACCCGGGTGTCGAGGCGCCGCCGATGGTCCCGCGTCAGGTCGTGGAGCGCCGCGGTCACGTCGGGAACCCGAATCTGCAGTCCGGCAACGCCTTCCTGCGGCGTCTCGACCACGGCGGCGGCGGCGCCTGCCTGAAGCGCCGCGGCCACGAAGCGATGGCCGTCGGTTCGCTCTCCCGGCAGGGCGAAGAACATCTCGCCGTGCGCTGCGCGCCGGGAGTCGATGGCGGCGCCCTGGTACCAGGCGTCCGGAGACGCACCGCCGATCAGTTCGCCGCGCATGGCCTCCACCGCATCACTCAGGGGCCGTTTCACCGAAAGGCTCTCCTTCGATCAGCGCCAGGGCTTCCTCGGCCTCGTCCCGGTCCCGGAAGGGATGGACCCGGTCGCCGATCGTCTGCGTCGCTTCGTGACCCTTGCCCGCGATCAGGACCGCCCAGTCCGGCTCGGCCGCCGCCAGCCGGACCGCCCGACGAATCGCGGCACGGCGGTCGGGAACCACCTCGTGAGCGCAACCGGCGGCGGCTTCGAGGCCCGCCACGATGGCGCGGTGAATCCGCTCCGGGTCCTCGCTCCGGGGGTTGTCGTCGGTCACGATGGCCCGGTCCGCAAGGCGGCCCACGGCTCGGCCCATCAAGGCTCGCTTGCCCGCGTCCCGGTCGCCGCCGCAGCCGAAGACGACCACGATGCGCCGGTCGCTCAGCTCGCGCATCGCGCCGATGGCCGCGCGCAGGCCGTCGTCCGTGTGGGCGTAGTCCACCAGGACGGGAAACGACTGGCCGCGAACCACCGGCTCCAGCCGTCCATCCAGGGGCTCCTCGCCGCCGAGCGCCGACCGGATGGCCTCCGGCGCCACGTCCAGGGCCACGGCGGCGGCCACCGCAGCGGTCACGTTCTCCAGGTTGTACCGCCCGATCAGCGGGCTCTTGACCGAGAGTCGGCCTGCAGGGGTCTCGACGTCGGCGCGAAGACCCGCCAGCTCCAGGTCGGCACGCACCACCCGGACCTCGGCCGGGCGACCGGCGGCGCTGAAGCGCCACAGGTCCGCGTGACGGTCGGCCCCATCCAGTTCGGCCGCTTCCAGCTCCCCTGCCAGCCTGCGCCCGTACTCGTCGTCGACGTTGACCACTGCCCGCCTGCCCGAGCGCAGCAGGGAGAACAGACGGCGCTTGGCCAGGTAGTAGTGCTCCATGCCCGCGTGGTAGTCGAGGTGGTCCCGGGTCAGGTTGGTGAACACGGCCGCGTCGAAGGACATCCCGTTCACCCGACCCTGATCGAGAGCGTGCGACGACACTTCGATGACCGCGGACCGCGCTCCGTGGTCCACGGCCAGGCCGAGCATGCGGAACAGATCGCTGCCTTCCGGCGTTGTCCGGCCGTGGGAGGGGGCATCGAGCGACGTCGCCGTCAATCCGTCGCCGACCGCCCTCCACACCCCGCTGCCAAGAGTGCCGAGGACGGCGGCTGCGCGATCATCGCGGGCGAGGCAGGCGCCGATCAGGCGGGCGGTCGTGGTCTTGCCGTTGGTGCCGGTGACGCCGACCGTGACAAGTCGCTGCTCGGGATGCCCGTACAGCCTCGACGCCAAAGGCCCCATCCGCGCTCTCGGATCATCGACCTCCAGCCACGGCGTCGAGATGGGCAGGAGCGGCGGTCCCGAAGCGAGGACCGCGCTTGCGCCCCGCGCGACGGCGGCGGCGGCGAACCGGCGGCCATCGTGGGCCTCGCCCTTCCAGGCCACGAAGAGATCGCCGTTCTTGACCCTCCTCGAGTCGTGGCCCAGCCCGAGCACTTCCGTGTCGGCCGTCGCCGGGCTCGGTGCCGAGCGCAGGGGCAGGCCGGCGACCACGTCGCCGAGTCTCATCAGCTCGTGCCCGCGGCCGTCCACGCCTCGTCTTCCCTGGGCGTTTTGTCGTCATCCGACGCCGTCTGAGCGGCGGTCTGCCCGTCGGCAGCGGCTGCCGCGACCCGAACCGGGTCGGGCGCTTCGGCCGGCTGCGGCGGTTGCAGCCAGTTCGGCTGGCTCCAGCCCATCGGCTGACGCGAAGGCGACGCGCCGAGGTAGAAGAGCGCCTGGCCGACGATGCTCTGGAACACCGGCGCCGCCACGGCGCCGCCGGAGCTCGTGCCCTGCGGCTCGTCGATCATGACCAGGCAGACGAGTCGCGGCGCGCGCGCCGGAGCGATGCCCACGAAGCCGGCAACCCGCCCGGTCTCCGAGTAGCCCGACGCGTCGGACTTCTCGGCGGTGCCGGTCTTGCCCGCGACCCGGTAGCCGGCGACGGCTGCGTTGCGACCCGTGCCGCTGACGACCACCTCCTCCAGCATCCGGATGACGCGGTACGCCGTCGGCGCCGAGATCACCCGACGACCGCCTCCGTCCGGCCGCAGATCCACCATCTCGCCCTCCCGCTCGGCGCCCCGCACGACATAGGGAGGGTTCCAGACGCCGCCATTGGCGATCGTCGCGTAGGCGTTGGCCAGCTGGAGCGGCGTGACCGCCAGACCGTGGCCGAACGAAGCGTACGCCGTGGTCTCGATGTCCCATGCGCGCTGCGGCAGGATGCCCGGATGCTCGCCGTCGAGGTCGATGCCGGTGGCGGCGCCGAAACCAAAGGCGGCCACCAGCTCCTTCAACGGCTCCGAGCCGGTCAGCAGACCTGCCTTGATCGCACAGACGTTGCTCGACTTGGCCATCGCGGTGCGGAAGGTGAGCTCGGGGAACGGCTTGTGATCCTTGATCCGCGCCTTGCCGACCGCGATGCGGCCGTTGCCGCAGTCCATGATCTGGTTCGGGTGGACGACTCCCCGCTCGAAGGCGCCGGCCGCCGTGATCGTCTTGAACGTCGAGCCGGGCTCGTAGGCGTCCTGGATCGCTCGATTGCGGCGTGCCTCGGGGCCGAAGTCGCCGAAGCGGTTCGGGTCGAAGGTCGGCCAGGAGGCCATCGCCAGCACCGCGGAGTCCTCCGGCGCCAGGATCACGACGCTCCCGGCCCGGGCCTGGTACGCCTCGATCGTCTCACGCAGGGCGCGTTCGGCCAAGTGCTGAACGGTGGCATCGATCGTCAGGTGCAGATCCGCCCCGGCCTTCGGCTCGCCAAGCGACCCGGGCACCACGACCAGCCGCTGCTGGCCATCGCGGAGGACGTGCCTGCTCACCGCCTCGCCGGCCACGGTCTCCTCGTAGCGATACTCGATCCCGGCCAGGCTGCGGTCCGTGCCCACGAAGCCCAGGATGTGCGCCATCAGCGGGCCCATCGGGTACTCCCGCTTGCTCTCGCTCAGGAAGTAGAAGCCGGGAAAGGCGTCCAGGTCGATCTGATCGGCCACGTCGCGGTCCAGCTTGCGAACCACCGGCACATGCCCCCGCTTGGCCAGCACGGCCTCGATCCGCTCGCGCGAACGTCCGATCAGGGGCGCGAGCGCAACTGCCGCGGCCGCCGGGTCGCGCACCTTCGCCGTCTCGGCATAGAGGGTGCGCGTTTCCACGGAGACCGCGAGCGGCCTGCCGCGGGCGTCGTGGATGGTGCCCCGCCGCGGATTCAGGACTACCTCGCTCCGCTGCTGCCGGGCAGCCCGTTCACGGTACTCGGCCGCGCCCCGCACCTGCAGGTCAAACAGCCGCACGCTGATGGCGCCCATCCACACGGAGCAGAACACGACCAGCACGACCAGCCTTCCGACGTAGCGCCGGCGCAGGTTCTCGGCCCTCGGACCGAGACGGCTCAAGGCGCCGACCCCGCTGCCGCTCGGGCCTCGAGCAGCGACACCTGCTCCGAGCTCAGAAAGACCATCCTGTCGAGGGTCGGCGGCGCCATGCCGAGGTCCTCCAGCGCGAGTGCCGCGAGCCGGTCCGGCCGGCTGAGGCGGGTTGCCGCCAGCTCCAGCCGCTGCTCCCGCTGGCGCAGCTCGTCCAGCGAACGCTCGAGCGCCTCGATGCGGTAGCCGGCGCCGAGACCCTGCTCATGCAACCAGGCGTACGCCAGCATCGCCAGCGCCAGCAGCAGCAGAACCGCAAACACCTGCCACATGCCGCGGAGACGACCGGGATCCCGCTGGCGCACCAGGAAGGGATTCGCCACCTCCTTGCTGACGCTGTAGCCGGTCTTCACCGCTCCGCTTCCCGGTCTCCCTGGAGGCGACGCGCCGCTCGCAGCCGGGCCGAGCGCGACCTCCGGTTGTGCTCCACCTCTTCGGGCGTCGGGCGAATCGGCTTGCGCGTCATCAGCTCGATCAGGCGGGTTTCCGCACGGGGCCGTCCGGTCACCGGATCGACCTCGCCGCGGGCGGCGGCGCGCAGGCTGTGCTTGGCAATGCGGTCTTCGAGGCTTTGGTACGAGATGACGACAAGCCGACCGTTCCCCTCCAGCTGCTTCATCGACCGCTTGAGGCTGGCGCCGAGGCCGGACAGTTCCTCGTTGACCGCGATCCGGAGCGCCTGGAACGTCTTCGTGGCGGCATCGACGGAGCGACCCGTCCGGCGGGCCGAGCGGCCGCGCCGGGCTCTGGGCCCGCCGGCCGCCTGATGCACGATCTCGCGGAGATCGTCGGTGGTCTCGATCGGGCGGCGCTGGCGGCGCTCGACGATCACCCGAGCGATGCGGCGGAACTGCCGCTCCTCGCCGTAGTCGCGAAGCACCGATTCGAGCACGCTGCGGGATTCCAGATTCACGATGTCCCTCGCACTCCTTGCCGGCGACTCGTCCGACTGGTCCATGCGCATGTCGAGCGGGCCGGACCACCTGAAGCTGAAGCCGCGCTCCGGCCGGTCGAGCTGAAGCGACGACACGCCCAGGTCGAACAGGATGCCCGCGGGCCTGCCGATTCCGGCCTCCGCCACGATCTCGTCGACGGCCCCGAAGTTGCCGTGGACCAGGCGCACCCGCGAGCCGAAGCTGCGGAGGCGTTCCGAGGCGTGGCCGAGCGCCTCGCGATCCCTGTCGATTCCCAGCACCCGCGCCTCGGGATGGCGGCGCAGCAGTTCCAGCGCGTGGCCGCCGAGGCCGACCGTGCAGTCGATGAACCAGCCGCCGCGTTCCGGGGCCAGGAACCGGAGAGTCTCCCGGACGAGGACCGGCTGATGGATGGCGGCATCGGGTTCATCGTCCACATGGCTAACCATCCGCGTCCAGGTCGCGAAGGTCCAGAGTCAGCCTGTCCAGGTCGTCGTCGCTGAACGGATGGGGCTCGATCTCGGCCTCCATCCGCTCCAGGTTCCAGATCTCGAGGCGCTGCATGTTCCCCAGCAGGACGACGGCCCCGTCGATGCCGGCACGTTCCCGCAGCCGACTCGGGAGAGTCATCCGCCCCTGGGCATCCAGCCGGCCCTGCTGCCCGAAGTAGGAGACCCGCCGCAGGTAGTCCCGGCGCCGCGTGTTGGAGGAGGGCAGACGACCCAGTTCCTGCTCCCACTTCTCCCAGATCTCCAGGGGGTAGATCCAGGCGCAGTCGCCGTTCAGCGAGGTGGTGAAGATGTCCGGGCCGAACTTCTCCTGCAGCGGGTGCAGGAAGAGCCTCGGCATCTTGAGCCGACCCTTCGCGTCAATCCTGGCCTCGGCATGCCCTCGGAACACTGCTCAGACTCCGGACGCCAGCGGCCGGGCGGATATGCCCTCAAGCTGGTCCACAAGTCCGCGACCGTAGCATCTTTGGGCCAATCCTGTCTACATCAGTCCACTACGATCCACCTTTGGAGCACGATTCGAGCGCGGCGCGAGTGCCGAAACCGGGCACGGGAAGCAGTTCGAGGCTCAAGGCGAGAACGCCTGCAGTGGCGAACGAGGCGGTTCCTTGGCCGCCCGAGGCGGGATCAGCGCCGCCAGGACGCCGGGGACCGAATGCCCTCGTGCGAAGGCCCCGCGCGTTCGCGGCGACGGATGGGAACAGCCCGGCTCAGCGATTGCCGTCGGCCGGTTCGGCCTCCGTGTTCTCGGCCTCGCTGTCGGCGTCCGCCGCCGATTCGCCGGAAGGCAGCGCCGAGGCCTCCACCGCGGCGCCGGGAGCGAAGCCGCTGAGCAGGCCCAAGGCATCCGAATCGAGAGACGGGGCCGCAACCGGTCGATAGCCGACCGCCTCCTCCGGCAGGCGTTCGACGATGTAGGCGCTCTCGGCCAGCTCGTCGAGGTACAGCGCGTACTCCTGGTCGAACAGTCGGCCGCGTTCACGGCGTTCGATCTGCTCGCGGACCTTCTCGAAGGGTTCGAGCGACGCCTCCTCGCGCTCCAGCATCTTCAGGATGTGCAGACCGCCCCTCGCGGGGACCGGGTCGGCAACCTCGCCGGGCTGAAGCTCCCAGGCGACCTCGTCCAGTTCGGTCGCCAGGTCGCCGCGACTGACCCAGCCGACGTCCACGGCCGTGGCGCCGGTACCCAGGCTTTCCGCCACAACCTCGGCCGTGCCCCCCTCGCCAAGGCGCGCCCGAGCCAGCACGCCCAGGGGCGCCAGGCGGTCCTTGGCGACAACGTCTTCGAGCACGACGACCTCCTCGAACCGCGCCCGTTCGGGAATCCGGAACAGATCCTCGTTGTCACGGTAGAAGCGGCGCAGATCCTCGTCCAGCAGGGTGACGCGCGGCGCCACTTCGCGGCCACGCACGATGTTGGACCTCAGCTGCTTGTGCATCTGTTCGCGGAAGTCCTCCTCGCGCATGCCCGACTGAGCGAGCGCCTCCCGGAACTGCTCCTGATTCTCGATGTTGAAGCGCTCCCAGGTCATCTGGACCTGTTCCTGCACGTCGCTCTCGTCCACCGTCACCGACATCTGGTCGGCGCGAGACAGGAGCAGCTGCTCCTCGAACAGCGCCTTCATCATCAGCCGGCCGACCTGCGCCAGCTGCTCCTCGCGCTGCGCTTCGGTCAGGCCCTGCGCGTTGCGGATCAGCCGGGTCTGCTCGGCAACCGCCCGTTCGTAGTCGTAGAGGGTCACGATCCGGTCGTTCACGCGCAGAACGACGCGGTTCTCCCCGCCTGGCGACGACTGCGCCGCTGCCGTCAGCGAACCGGCCAGCATCATCATTGCGAACGGTGCCGCCAGCAACCGCTGCCGACGGAATCGGCGGGAGGGGTCGGGGGCCTGGCTCATGTCGTGAATCCTCATTCGACCGCACCGGGGGCGTACCTGCCCCTGTAACTGAACGGCAATCCTGCAACCGCCACGCGCGGATTGTACTCGCGGCGCGCTCGTTCGACGGTGTCCCGGAGCAGATCCTCGGCCCGTTCGGCCGACAGTCGTTCGCGGATGGAAGCGGCCACGGCATCAAGCGGCAGGGTTTCCTCGGGCAGGAAGCGCTCCACCTGGAAGAGCCGGAAGCCGTGGTCCGTCGCCTGCAGCTCGCTCCACTCGCCCTCTGCGAGACCGAACACGAGATCGCCCAGGGAGTCCGGCAGATCCTGTCGCGACAGGTCTCCCTGCAGGCCGCCGGTCGCGGCGCTCGGCCCGACGGAGTGGCGACGGGCCACGTCCGCGAAGACAGCACCGGCCTGAAGCTCCGCCAGCGCGAGATCCGTCGCGGCCCGGTCCTCCAGCAGGATCTGCCGCAGTCGCGCCCGGTCAGGACGCCGATACTCGGCCCGGCGGTCCGCGTACCGGGCCTCGACGTCGTCCGCCGTGACCTCGAGCGATGCCGATTCGATGATCGCCGCCGCCGCATCGGCCGCCGTCGCATCCGCGTCCACCAGGTCGTGGTCGCGCGCCCATCGCAGCAGGAGCTGGTCATCGACGAACCGCTCGAACAGCCGCGACAGCACGTCGCTGCCCAGGCCCGGGCCCTCCGGCCCCAGCACTTCCGTGACGTGGCGGTCGAAGTCCTCGTGGCGCCAGTCCTGGCCGTCAAGCCGAAGCACCACGCCGTCCGGCAAACCCAGCGTGCAGCCGGAGGCCGCAGCCAGAATCCCCGGCAGCGCGAGAGCCGCCAGCAGGCGCGGGACCGAGACGGCCGGGCGCGGAATCAATGGACCGTCTCGACCGGCGTCAGCCGACGCTGCGGAGCGCCGGCCAGCAACTCGAGCATCTGCAGCGAGATCTCCGTCGAGTCGGGGCCGGGAACGTTGCCCAGGGTCAGCACGCCGTCCGGGGCGAAGGCGGCGCCGTCGCGTTCGGAGACGAATCGCACCAGCTGATCAATGTCGATCCTGGCGTCGCGACGCAGCCGCATCGTCAGCCGTTCGTTCCGATGCACGATCGACAGCACGCCCAGGCCCTCGGCGATTCGCTTGAGCTCGGCCCCCTGGATCAGGGCGTGCACCGGTTGCGGCGGCGGCCCGAAGCGGTCGCGCAACTCGGCGAGCAGCGAGGCGGGGTCCTCGTCAGAGTCCGCCAGGCGCCGGTAGATGTCCAGACGGAGCGACACCTCGCCCACGTAGTCCTCCGGAATCGACATCGTGATCGGCAGGCTGATGGTCGCTGACGGCGTCTCCGCACGAGCGTCGCCGCGCAGCTCGGCGATCGTCTGCTCCAGCATCTTCATGTACGTCTCGATGCCGACTTCGGCGATGTGGCCGCTCTGCTCCGGCCCCAGCAGGTTGCCGGCGCCGCGGATCTCGAGGTCGCGGGCGGCGATGCGGAAGCCTGCGCCCAGCTCGGTGAACTCGCGGATGGCCAGAAGCCGCTTGCGCGCCTCTTCGGACAGTGCCGCGTCGCGCGGCGCGAGCAGGTAGCAATAGCCGAGCTGGTCGCTGCGCCCGACCCGGCCCCGCAACTGGTAGAGCTGGGCCAGGCCGTAGCGCTCGGCGCCGTGGACGAGCATGGTGTTCACGTTCGGAATGTCGATGCCGTTCTCGATGATCGTCGTCGCCAGCAGCAAGTCGTACTCGCCGGCGATGAAGGCCCGCATACGCCTGCCCAGCTCCTGCTCGTCCATCTGACCGTGACCGACGGTGATCCGCAGCCCCGGCACGAGTTCGCGCAGGTAGCGGAGGATGCCCTCGATGTCCTTGACCCGGTTGTAGACGTAGAACACCTGGCCGCCGCGGGCCACCTCGAACTCGATCGCCTCGCGCACCAGGTCGCCCGAGAAGGGCAGGATGCGCGTTTCGACCGCCATGCGATCACGCGGCGGCGACTCGATGAGCGACAGGTCCCGCACCCCTGCCAGCGACAGCTGCAGGGTCCGGGGCACCGGCGTCGCCGACATCGCGAGGACGTGCACGTTGCGGCGCAGTTCCCGCAGCCGCTCCTTCTGGGCGACGCCGAAGCGCTGCTCCTCGTCGATCACGAGCAGACCCAGGCAAGGCAGCTCGATGTCCTTGCCCAGCAGCCGGTGGGTGCCGATCAGGACCTGGATCCGGCCCTCGGCGAGCCGCTGGCGGATCCTCCGCGTCTCGGCCGCGGAACGGAACCGGGACACCATGTCGATCTCCACGTCGAAGCCCTGGAAGCGTTGCCGAAAGGTGCGGAGATGCTGGTCCGCGAGGATGGTGGTCGGCGCCAGGAGCGCCACCTGGAGGCCGTTGTCGACCGCCTTGAACGCTGCCCGCATGGCGACTTCCGTCTTGCCGAAGCCGACGTCGCCGCACAGCAGCCGATCCATGGGCTGCTCGCGCGCCAGGTCCGCCTTGATGGTGCGCACCGCCTCCAGCTGATCGGGCGTTTCCTCGTGCGGAAAGGCGGCCTCGAACTGCAGCTGCCGGTCGCTGTCCTCGCTCATCGGCACCGCCTGCGCGAGGCGCCGCGCCGCGTAGAGCTTCAGCAGGTCGGTGGCGATCGCCTGCAGGCTGCGACGGATGCGGCTCTTCTTCCTGGTCCAGCTGGAGCCGCCGAGGCGGTCGAGCTTCGGCTTCAGCCCGTCGATGCCGCTGTAGCGCTCGATCTCGCCCAGCCGGGTCAGGGGCAGGAGCAGCGTGCGGCCCGACGAGTACAGGAGCTCCATCACCTCGACCGTACGCGCCGGCGCCGCCTGGAACGGGTCGGACGGCGGCGCTCCCCCGGCCGGGCCATCGAGCGTCCGGAGCCCCAGGAACTGGCCGATGCCGTGCTCTTCGTGTACGACGAACTCGCCCTCGCGCAGGTCCCGCAGGCCGGTCACGAACGGCCCCATGCGGCGGCGCGGGGTCATCGGACGTTCGCGCAGGAGCTGGCCTTCCCCGTACAGGACCAGCCCGGCCCCCGGCAGTCGGAAGCCACGCCCCAGATCGCCGTCCACCAGACGCACGGCGCCGCCATCCCAATCGATCTCGCGGTCGCCCAGGGTCTGCCGAAGCGCCTCGTGCCTGGCGGCGCGAGCCACCAGCCACAGGTCGTCGCCCCGGCTCGCCGCCGTCGCGACCTCGCGAGGAAAGTACGGCAGATGGTCCACCAGCACGTCCGTCTCGGCAGCGCCGAAGTCAACCCGCACGCGACCTGCGTCCGGCGCCGAGTCGAAGACGCCGCCGACGCAAAACCGCGCTCCGTGGACGACCTCCAGGACCTCCCGGGCCGGCGTGGTCAGACGTTCCGGGGCGGCCGTCACCTCGCCGTCGTGAAGCCGCCGGGCGTACTCGTCCCACAGCAACGTGGCGTGCTGTTCGACTTCTTCGCTCACCCGCGCGGGGTCGACGACCACGACCGGCGCTTCCGCCATCACCTCCGCCAGACTCGTGCTCGGCTCGAGCAGGGGCAGGTACTTCTCCCAACCGTCGAAGGGCTCGTCGTCGGCCATCGCCTCGAGCTGCTTCCTGGCCCGATCCGACAGTTGCTCCGCAGCCTCCTCGCGGAGCAGATCCGCGAGGCTTGCAGCCTGGTCCGGACCGGCGGCGAACGGCGTCAGCGGTCGCACGCGCAGCGACTCCACCGGTTCCTCGGAGCGCTGGGTGGCCGGATCGAAGCGGTGGATGCTCTCGACCGTGTCGCCGAACAGGTCGAGCCTCGTCGGCCGCCGCTCGCCGGGCACGAACAGATCGAACACCCCGCCGCGCTGGGCCACGGCTCCGACCGACGCCACCAGATCGCTCCGGCGGTAGCCGTGGGCCAGCAGCAACGGCAGCAACCTCTCGGGCGCCGCCTCGTCGCCGACCTCGATCTCCACGACCGATCGGAGGAACGCCTCCCGAAGCACGAGACGATGAAACAGGGACCGCGGAGTGCACACGACCGTCGCCTGCGGAGCTTCGAGCAGCGAGTCGTAGGCAGTGCTCTCGCACGCCCGAGCCAGCAGGGACGACTCCGCCTGCTGGTACGGCGTCAGCGACGGCGACGGGAAGGGAATGACGCGGCGCGAGCCCCGGACCAGCGCAGCCGCCTCGGTCCAGGCCAGCACTTCGCTCTCGCTCGGCACGACCACGAGCAGCGACTCCCCCGCATCCGCTGCCAGCAGTTCGAACACGACCGCTGCGGCCCGCACCGGAAGGCCGGTGACCGCGGCGTTGCCGGCCAGGGCGAGCTCGCGGTAGTCTCGACTGCGCCGTACACGGCGGCCCAGTTCACGCCAGGCGGACAACGTTCGCCAGCGGGCTCAGTCGTCCGTCGGGGGCAGGACGACGACCGTGTCGCCAGGGCGCACGAAACCCAGCTCCTCGCGTGCCAGTCGCTCCAGCACGACCGGATCGTCCTGAAGCAGTTCCACCGTGCGCTCCAGCCGCTCGACACGCAGGCGCGTCTCCTCGATGTCAACCTTGAGTTCCGCCTCGCGCTCGGCCAGCTCCGAGAGCCCGGAGTAGCTCTCCAGCCCCGCCCTGCCGAGCAAGAACAGCACCCCGAGCAGCCCGACGAAGAGCAACGTCGGCATGGAACGGTGAATCCGCTCCCGCCAGCGATCCAGGCCGGTCTGAAACTGCCCTCGTCGGCCTGCACGCTTCGTCGACACGACAGGGAGATTACAGGAGAGATGCAGCATCGTGGCCCGCGCCTGGCGCCCCCCAGCCACGTCGCGGACGTCCTGTCTCGCCCCAGCCCCATCTCGCCAGCAGGCCGGACCATCCGATGCTCGCCGACCGGAAGCCAGCCGGTCTCCCTCAGCCGTTCAGACCGCAGAACCCCTTGACAGGCACGACTCTGCTCTGTCAGGATCGTCTGTCCTGACGCGGGGTGGAGCAGTCTGGTAGCTCATTGGGCTCATAACCCAAAGGTCACAGGTTCAAATCCTGTCCCCGCTACCAAGTCGTCAAGGGGCGCGGCCGTTGGCCGCGCCCCTTCTTGCTGGAGCGGATCTTTTGCTGGAGCGGATTTCCGTCCTGGAACGGACGCCGCAGGCCACAGGACGGAGGTCATTTCGGCCGGCCGGCGGCCGGATTCGCTGCGCGTCAGTCCGCCTGACGTCGCTGGTTGACGACACGGAGCCCCCTTCCCAGGCGCAAGCCCAGCTGAGGGAGCAGCGCCGTCATGTCCCGAGTGCGGAGCGTCCATGGCGCCGCGTACCGCAGGGAACGGGCCCAACGCCGGGAACCAGTTCGGGGGCTGCGCCACGTAGCCGGACTGAACGGGCAGCCGGGGCATGGAAGACACGCTGGGTCAGAGCCCGGAGAACGGCGAGGCGGCGGAACGCAAACCCGGCTGCCTCCTTCCCGTCGAGTGGATCGAGGGGTCCCTCGAGACGACTTCATTTCCGAAGGTCTGGCCGGGGGAGCACTGCCCGGAACCTGAGCGACCGGCTACGCCGCGACGGGTCGTGGTCGGAGCTCGGTTGACTGCTCAGCCAGCGGGTGCTGCTGCCACGTCAAGACCGTCTGGGCGAGCCGACGGAGGACGCGCAGCTTGCCAGCGCCCTCCTGCTCAAGGTCCTCCGACCCGGCCCGACGCCGCTCCCGCCGCTCGGCGTGGAACGCGCGGCGCTGCAAGAGCATGGTCTCCTCGATCGGATGGCCAACCTGGCCAGAGGCCACGACGGCGCCGGCGAGGTTGGCTGGGATGATCTCCTGGTGGGATGCGCTGATCGTCGCCGGGGCCCAGGGTTCCGCGTGCCGGATTCTCCTGACCGAGGACGTGCAGGCCCGCATGAGCTTCGGCGAGGTTCGGGTCATCAACCCATTTGCCCGAGCCGACCGCAGCCCCGAGATCCTGAAGGAACCGGACCTCAGGACTCCGTAGCCTCGCGACCGCCGGGCTCGGCCTGCGGGTGAATACGCAGGGACAGCGCCGCGGCGGCGAGCATGACGAGTCCGATGGCCATGAAGGGCGCGCGCGGCGAGACGGCCTGGAACAGGTAGCCGGCGAGGAACGGCGCCGCGATCTTGCTCGCGTTGCCGTACGCCTGCTGGACGCCCAGCACCTGACCCATCACGGCGCCGGCGGGGGCTCGCTTCGAGACCAGGGAGGTCGTGCACGGGAAGAGAAGCGAAGTCCCCAGCGGGACGAGGAAGATGGCTGCGCCGAGAGTCCAGAGACCGGTCGCGAAGGGCAGCGCGACCAGGCCGACGCCGAAGCTCAGTGCGCCAGCTTGCAGGACGCGGGTCTCGCCAAACCTGCGCACGGCCCGTCCGAGCACCAGAACCCGGAAGACGATGGACAGGCCTCCCAGATAGAGGAAGAACAGCCCGATGGTCGATTCGTCCACCCCGAAGCGCCAGCCCAGGTGGAGACCGATGATCGCGGTCATTCCGGCCATTCCGAACTGGCCCGCGGAGTAGATCCAGACCAGCAGGTTGAGCGGCTCGATCGGCCTTGCCGCCACCCGTCCGACCGCCTCGAGGATCGAATGGCGCTCCTTCGGCCCGTCGGCCAGCAGGTCGCGCGAACGCGTTTCAGGCAGCCAGAACCAGGCGAAGGCAGCCGCGGCCAGGCTGAACGCCGCGGCCAGGACGCCGGCGCCGGCGGGGTGGAACTGACCGGCGATTCCACCCACGGCCGGGCCGATCATGGCCGCGGAGCTGGTCACGGCGGTCACCCAGCCGATCCCCTCCGCGCGCCGTTCGCCGCTAACGGAGTCGGCGATGTAGGCAAACACAACGGGCACCGTGCCGCCGCCGACGCCGTGTAGCAGCCGGGCCAGCAGCAGCGTCTCCAGCGACTGCGCGAAGCCGAAGAGCAGGTAGCCCGCAGCCGACACGATCAGACCGAGCAGAAGCGCCGGCCGGCGCCCGGAACGGTCGGCAAGCCGTCCCCAGAGCGGGGCGCTGACCATCGCGGCGAGCGCGAAGGCGGACACCAGGACCCCGACCTGCAGGGGCGAGGCCCCGTGGCGGCCGGCGTAGAACGGCAGCAGCGCCACCACCAGGAACTCGCCCAGCGTGCTCACGAAGGCGACGACCATGAGCGCCGCCAGGCGATGGTCGATCAGCCGCGCCATGGCTCTCCCCAGCCGCCAGGCCGGGCCAGACGGCCCTCTTTCCGTGGCCTGCCCTGCACGCGCACCGGCCAGCCCCCAGCAAGCGAGGCCAGCAGGGCGGCCAGCGTCAAGCCCGCCAGTCTGCGAGAGATCATGAGGGGCTGCCGAACCGCCGGGGCTTCAGAGGCGGCCGCCTGCGCGGTCGTCCCAGGCGATGAAGGCGGCCGCGCTCAGGACCATCAGCAGCACCCCGTACGCCGAGGCAATGCCGGTCTCCTGGATCCGCAGGCTGGACTGGATCTCGATCGAGATCGGGCGCGTATCGTAGGTGTAGAGCACGATGGAGGTCACGAAGTCGCCCAGCATGGTGATGAACGCGAGGCCGGCTCCGGCAATCACCGCCGGTCTCAGCAGCGGCAGCACCACGCTCACCACGATTTGGAGCGGTCCGGCGCCGAGACTCGATGCCGCCTCCTCCAGGCGCGGGTCGAGCTGGCGGAGACCGGCGAAGATCGAGCGACCCGTGAGCGGCAGCGACCGGACGACGTAGGCAAGGGGCAGGATCCAGAGCGTGCCGACAAGCACGAACCGACCAACCCAGGGGGCGTTCACGCTCATCGCCGCCGCCAGCGCCAGGGCGAAGACGGTGCCCGGAATCGCCCAGGGAAGGGTCATCATCGCCTCCAGCGCCCGGCCCGGCAGGCCGCCGCGCCGCAGCGAGAGCCGCGCCGCCAGGACGCCCACGACGACCGCCGCCAGGGTCGCCGCCGCGGCCATCCACAGCGAGTTGAGGGCCGGTCGCAGCCGCTCGGCCGATGACAGCAGCTCGCCGTAGTTCACCAGCCCGAGCACTGGCGGGAAGGCCTCCACGGCCCAGGTGTGCGGCGGCACGAGCGACATGAGGATCAGGGTCGCGTGGGGAAGCAGCAGCACCCCGGCCAGAACCCAGCCGCCTGCGGCCGCGGCCGCCCTGGCGCCGCGGCCCTGCAGCCGACGTCGCGCCGGCGGCGTCCCGCGAGCGCCGGATGCCAGGTCCAGCCCCGGGTCGATGCGGCGGAGCAGCAGCAGCGACGCGAACGCGAGCAGGGCCAGCATCGTGGTCTCGACGTAGGCCATGCGCAGCTCGCCGTTGAGCTTCGAGGCGACGATCTGCGTGGTCATCACCCGGAAGCCGCCGCCGAAAATGTAGGGCGCGGAGAACGAGCCGAGGGAAGTCATGAAGGTGAGCAGGGTGGCGCCGGCGAGGGCCGGCCGCAGCCTCGGCAGCGTGACCCGCAGGAGGATCTGCGACCGGCTCGCACCCAAGCTCTGCGCCGCCTCGACCGCGGCGCCGTCCTGCCCCGCCAGCCCGGCACGCGTGAACAGGTAGAAGTAGACGTACATCGAGTAGGCGTGGACCAGCAGGATCGCGACCGGACCCGTCAGCCGCCAGGAGGGATCGAAGCCCAGCGACTCCAGGCCCCGCGCCGCCAGACCGCTCTCCCCGTACAGGAACAGGAACGCGATGACCCCCACCAGCGGCGGCAGCGCGACGGGCAGCGCCACCAGGGCGCCGAGCACGCGACGCCCGGGAATCTCGTTGCGCTCGAACAGGAAGCCGAGCGGCACGCCGACCGCGGCCGCAGCCACGGTGGAGAGCACCGAGATCCACAGCGTTCGCCACATCGCCTCCCACTCGTCGGCGCGGGTGAAGAACTCCCGGAACGCAGAGGTGGTCGGTCCGTCGGCCTCCGGGCCGCCGATGCCGAAGGCCTCGGCAGCGACCACCAGCAGCGGGTAGCCGACCAGCCATGCCAGGAAGGCCAGCATCAGCCACGGCGCCAGCGAACGGACCCGGGCCGGACCGCGGCCGCTCCTGGCCCGGCTCAAGGAGCGGCGCCGCCTTCCGCGGCCGGAAAGGCACGGGGCGGTGGTTCGCCCGACCGCAGCCTTACGACACAGGCGCCGGTCAGGCCGGATGCGCGGCCCGGCATGGCGACTTCCACCACTGCCGAACGGTGGCCTCGCGGCTTTGCGTCGTCCGTCCGTCCGGCGGGCGGCCAACTGCCCAGCCGTACGGTGTAGAAGCTGTGGCTGCCGGTGTAACGCTCGCTCTCGATCTGGCCCACGAGGCCGGGGTCCTCGCCTGCCTGCGCTCCCGCCTCGGTTTCCCCTGGCGCTGCCTCGGCTCCGCCGACTCGGGAGACAGGGGCGCCGGGCGTCCGGGCGTCCCGGGCATCGTGCCGGGGCGATTCCGGTTCGACTGCCTGGACCTCCAGAATCTCGAGCTTGAGGGCCTCCGGACGCACGCATACATCGACCGCTTCTCCCTTGGCTGCGCTGCCGCCAGCACGACAGAGCCACGTTCGGGGCGCTGCCCCCGACTCGATGCGCACCCCGACAGCGCCGTCGGGTCGCCGGTTCGCCACGACTCCCGCCAGCACCGAGCACCGCCCCACGAAGCTGGCCACGAAGCGCGACGCGGGCTGGTCGTAGAGATCGGGCGGCGCGGCCACCTGCTCCAGCCTGCCGCCGTTCAGCACGCCGACCCGCTCTCCGAGCTCGAAGGCCTCCTCCTGCTCGTGGGTCACCAGCAGGGTCGTGATGCCGGTCTGCTTCACAGTCCGCCGCAGGTCTGCCCGGGTCTCCTCCCGCAGGGCCGGGTCGAGGTTCGACAGCGGCTCGTCCAGCAGCAGGACGCGTGGCCGCGGTGCCAGGGCCCGGGCAAGCGCCACCCGCTGCTGCTGACCGCCCGAGAGCTCGGCTATCCGCCTCGACTCGAAGCCCGACAGGCGAACCAGCTCCAGCATCTCCGCCACACGGGCCTCCACGGAGTCGCGATTCCCGCCCCGAACCTCGAGGCCGAACGCCACGTTCTCGAACACGCTCAGGTGGGGAAACAGGGCGTAGCTCTGAAACAGCATGCCGACGCCGCGGCGAGCCGGCGGCAGGTGGTCGACCGCCTCGCCGGAGATCAGCACGCGGCCTCGGTCGAGCGGTTCGAAGCCCGCGAGGAGCCGCAGCATGGTTGTCTTGCCGCTGCCGGACGGCCCCAGCAGCGCGAGGATCTCGCCCGGCTCGACGGCGAGCGAAACGCCGGCCAGCACGACCGTGTCGTCGAACGACTTGAAGACGTCGTCGAACCGGACCGACGCGCCCGCAGCGCTCACCTGGGGACGCACCCTGGCGCCAGGTGCCGGCGCCCGCGCCGCCTCATTCGCCGCCGTGGCCGCGAACGGCTCGGTCCCACTCCGCCATCCACTCGGCCCCATTCTCCTCGATCATCTGCCAGTCGACCTCTGCTCGCCGGAGCCGGGCCTGCACTTCCGCCACCCAGGGCGCCAGTTCGGCCGCCTCCAGGTCGGTTCGCGCCGGCAGGCGAAACGCCTCACGAACCGCCAGGGCCAGAGCCTCCGGCGAACCGAGCCAGTCGACGAACGCCTCCGCCTCGTCGTGACGCTCGGACCCGGCGACGACGCCCACCGAGTCCTGAATCACGGCCGTGCCGCTCGCTGGAAACCGATACGCCACGGGCGCTCCCCTGTCGATCAGCGACAGCGTGTCGGTCATCTCCCAGAGCGTCAGCACGCCCTCCTGCCGCGTGATCTTCTCGTGCAGGACGGCCGGGCTGTGCACGTACTCGCGGGTCTGACCGTCCAGACGACGCAGCCACTCGAAGCCGGATTCGGCGTTTCCCGTCGCGACCACCGAATCGGCCAGGATCTTGCCGAAGATCGTCCGCATCGTGCCGCTCGCCAGGGGGTCGCGAATCACGATCTCGTCCTGCCAGCGCGCATCCAGGAGATCGTCCCAGTCGGCCGGCGCCTCCTCGGGGCTGATCGCGTCGCGGTTGTAGACGATGATCGTCGGCGTCTGGTAGAGCGTGAAGTACAGGCCGTCGGAGTGGCGGTCTGCGGGCTGAAGGGCACCCGCCCAGGACGGGTTCGACGGGGCCAGAAGGCCGTCTGCGGCGCCGCGGGCGAGAATTGTCGCCGGTCCGCCGAACCACACGTCCGCCTGCGGGTTGGCCCGCTCCGATCGGATGCGGTCGTAGACCTCCTGCGAACCCATGTCCAGCCAGCGCACGTCCACGCCCGGGCGCGCCTGCTCGTAGGCCTCCTCGACCACCGTCAGCAGGTCGCGGCCATGCGGCGAGTAGATCACCAGCGGCGTTCTGCCGTCGCCGCCGCAGGCGGCCGACAGGGCGACAGCAGCCAGGCACGGCAGCAGCCATCTCCGGCCCATCGAGCGGCGACGCACTGTCGAGGCGTTCCTCATCGGCGGCCAAGTGTACGCGGGCAGGCAGGCGCCGACGGCGAAGACGCTGCGGCTCTCGCCGTGCCCTTGCCGGAGACTCGCGGGCAGTGCCGTGAGCGCCTGCCGCCGATGTCCGATGCAGCGGGCCGAGAACGGCGTCCTGGTCGCGGCCGGCGAGGCAAGGCGGCGCGAGGCAGCGGCAGAAGGACCCGGGTCAGGCGCCGGTTCGCATCACCAGACTGGGGTGAAAGCGCCGGAGGTTGCGGAAGTGCGCCCGGTGCGCCCGCACCACCTGGTCGAAATCGACCGCTTCGGCGCCGCCGGCAGCGGCCGCCTGGGCCGCGAGCAGGCGGCGAGGGAACAACCGCAGCTCGCCCACGACCAGTACCGGCTCGCCGCCATGCCGAGCCTTCTCCACAGCCAGGCCCTCCGCCTCCAGCTCACGCCGGAGCAGGCTGGCGAGGCGACGGATCAGTTCGGCGCCCTCCTGCGGCTCCGGCCGCCCCGGTTCCTCGTTGCCGCCTGCCTGACCTCTGCCACCGGCGTCTTCCACGGACCGCAAGATACCGCCTCGATCCTGGGGGACCGCAGAACGGCTCCGAGGCCGAACCGGGGCAAGGCGGCGTCCGCGATGCGGCTGGCGACGCCAGGCCAGCAGGTGCCTGACTTGTCAGCGGACGAAGCCCTGGCCGGCTCGACAGCTGGCCGAGCGCCGGGGCCGGAGTCAGGCCGACCTTGCGAAGGATCTGGCGGGGAGCCAGGTGTCGGGCTCGCCTGCCGATGAAGGCGGCTGGCCGGCCAACGGCCGGCCGGCGAGGTGGGGGGCTGGGCGCGGCGTCCGTGACCCGGCTGGCGGAGCTAGTCGCGTCCGCCGAGGAAGCCAGCGCGCATCAGGAAGTAGAGCAGAGTGAGCAGGGAGCTCACGGCGGCTGCAACGTAGGTGAGCGCGGCAGCGTTCAGGACCCGGTCCATGCCGGCACGTTCCGTCTGCAGGATGAGGCCCTGGCTCACCGCGAGGCGCTTCGCCCGGGCCGTGGCGTCGAACTCGACCGGGAGGGTGACCAGCTGGAAGAGGACGACTGCCGAGAACATCACGACGCCGACCAGGAACATGCCCATGCTGCCCAGGATGAGCCCGAAGAACATGACGAAGTAGCCGATGTTGCTGCCGATCCCGGCCAAGGGCACGAGCGTCGACCGGAGCCAGAGGGGGGCGTAGTTCTTCGCGTGCTGGATGGCGTGCCCGGCCTCATGACATGCGATGCCGATGGCGGCCACGGAGCGTGACCCGTACACCTCCTCGGACAGGGCCAGCGTCTTTTTCACAGGGTTGTAGTGGTCCGAGAGCCGACCACGGGTCTGGACCACACTGACGTCGGTGATACCCGCGCAGGCGAGCAGTCGCTGGGCGGACTGGGCGCCGGTCATGCCGGTCGCCGAGTACACCCTGGAGTACTTCTTGAAAGCCCGCTTGACCCGAAAGCTGGCCCACAGCGACAGCAGCAGCCCGGGCGCCAGAAAGACGAAGTACATGGGGTCGAAGATCATCGAGAAGCTCCCTGGCGAAGGCTCGGCCCGAGGCAGAGGCCCGTCGCTGGCGGTTTGGCGGGGGGTCTCCGGCGCGGCTTCGTGCCGCCTGCCGGTGTGCGAAGTGGAATCCGCACGACTGCGGAGTATATTCCCCGCGCCAAGCCCCCGAAGGCACCGTCGCAACATGCCGCGAATCACGTCTCTCGAATTGCAGGGCCCCGCCGGCCTCCTGGAGGCGGAGCTGTGCGAACCGGAGTTGGCGCCCGCGTTCGTCGCGACCGTTGCGCACCCACATCCGCTGCACGGCGGCGACATGGACAACCACGTCGTCGCCGCGGCCGTCGATGCCGCGCTGGCCCTGGGCGGCGCCGCACTTCGCTTCAACTTCCGCGGCGCGGGTCGAAGCGAGGGTCGGCATGACTCAGGCCGCGGCGAGATCGAGGATCTCGCCGTGTGCGAGGAGAAACTCCGACGCCGCTTTCCCCGCCTGCCGCGCCTCGGTATCGGCTACTCGTTCGGCGCCGTGGTCAGCATGGCGCGGCTGCCGCACGCCGAGACGGTCGGCGACCTGCCTGCGGGGCTGGTCCTCATCGCTCCGCCGTTGACGCACTACGACTTCGAGGCCGCGGCGGATGCGCAGGCGCCCATCGTCATGGTGCACGGCCAGCTTGACGGCTTCACCCCCGCGGCCATGATCCGCCGCCTGCCGAAACGCTGGCCGACCCTGAAGGGCTGCCTCGAGGTGCCGGGTGTCGGTCACGATCTGTCGTCGCCGTCCCTGGGCGCGACGATTCGCGAGGCCCTGCAGGGCCTGCTGCCGGCCAGGCAGTAGCAGGCGGCCGCCGAGGAACCGGGGCGCCCACCGGGTGGCGCCGCCAGCGTTCCCTGCCTTCTCGGCAGTAGCAGGCGGCTGCCGAGGAACCGGGGCGCCTTCTATCCGGACTCGACGGAACGAAGCCCGGCGGCCCCCGTCGCTGCGCCGTAGCAGCGACGGCATGTCGCTTCGTACGACTCCACGTCTCCGACCAGTACTTGCTGCTCGCCGCCCGCGATGCGCAGCGAGTACTGCGCGGCGCCGCCGCATCGCACGCAAACCGCGTGCATCTTGTCGACGTACTCGGCTACCGCCATCAGCGCGGGTATCGGGCCGAATGGGCGGCGTCGGAAGTCGAGATCCAGCCCGGCGACGATCACCCGCACTCCAACGTCCGCGAGTTCCGTCACCAGGTCGACGAGTCCACGGTCGAAGAACTGGGCTTCGTCGATGCCCACCACCTCGACGCCGAGGGTCAGCCTCTCCCGCATCTCGCTGCTCGACTTGACGGTCACGGCGGAAAGGCTCCGGTTGTCCCGCGTGCGCAGTACGTCCTCGTCCTCGGAACGGGTGTCGGTCGAGACGCGGAACGCCTGGACGCGCTGGCGAGCGATCAGGGCGCGTCTCAGTCGGCGCAGGAGTTCCTCGCTCTTGCCGGAGAACATGCCGCCGGTGATGACCTCGATGCAGCCGCCGTCGACGCGGCTCTGCTGTCGGGGAGTCATGCGGGAACCCCGGCGACGCTCGCTGCGGGCCCTTCCGGGCGGCCGGGCGTCCTGCTCACGACGGGAGGGATGATACCCTCGGGCTCAGGCTGAACCGCGGCAACGGCGCGGAGCATGATGAAGCAGTTGATGACACAGACGATTCGCGGAGCTGTTGAGGTCGCCCGATCGAATCCTGCTGCGACCACAGACGCGTTGGCGGTAGCGGGAAGCGTGGCGGTGGTTGCCCTTTGGAGGCATTGGCCAAGCGGGACCGCGCCGAGAAGCCACGGATGAGCATGGAAGCCAGGCTCGCGAAGTGGAGCCACGGGGTCGTGCCCCCAACGCCGACAGCCGGGGCGGGACCGACGGCAGGGTCGGGACATTCGACAAGGAACGGGAGCGACACGCGGCCCGGCCGCACTGTGGGCGCTGCGTTGAGAGGCGTTTCAGCACAAGATCTGCCTTCGGGGCCAAGACCACACACGGACCTGACTCTTGACCATGCCCGAGATTGACTTTCCCTCACCGCCCTCGGCCGTTCTGCCGCCCTCGGCGTCGGACACGCTGCATCTCACTGCGAAGGCGGTGCGGATGATCAAGCTGACCCGCGAGGACGAGGGACTGACGCCGGACCACGGTCTGCGCGTGGCGGTCCGCGGCGGCGGCTGCAGCGGCTTCGAGTACGCGCTCGACTTCGAAACCGACCGCCGGGAGACGGACGAGGTCTTCGAGTACGAGGGCCTCCAGGTCTACGTCGACCCGATCAGCGCTCGCTACCTGAAGGGCACGACGATCGACTACCAGCTCGGCGTCGCCGGCACGGGTTTCAAGTTCTCGAACCCGAAGGCCGTGGGTACCTGCGGCTGCGGCTCCTCGTTCGCCGTCTAGCTGCCGCCGCCAGCCGCGTCGCCCCTTGCCGGCGCCGCGGGTGGAATCAACCGGCGGGACCAACCCGTCCCCCGGCTGGCCGCGGCCTGCCGACCCGTTCCTGCTGCGCCCTGCTCGCCTGCTGCCCCGCGGCAACCAGAAGGGTGTCGAGGGGCACGGCGCCTATGCCGGAGGAGCTGGTCTCGGCCTGATGCAGGGCTGCCTGCGGGGCGACGTGCCACGCGTTGCCGCGGAATCGAGGGTGTCGCTCCACAGGGGGCCCTGAGCCCCTTGCGGCCGTGGCCGATCAAAGAGGCTAGCTCGAAGGCGAGAGCCGTACGCGGGTCGGCGAAGACGAGGTCCACTTCGTCGCGGCCTTCGCGCCTGTGGTGCAGGCGAGTTCCTGTCTGGCGACCTCAGGGTGTGCAGCGTGCTTGCAACGAGGTTCCTGAGCAGAAGGCCGAGATCCCGAGGATCGGCGAGAAGAGCGGCCCCGCGCATGAGCGCCGCGTTGCGGATGGCGCCGTCGACGAAGTAGAGCTCTTGTCCACGACGCTGAACCCGAGCTTCGCTGCCGCCGTAGTTCGGCAGCGTGAACACCAGGAACGCGCGTTCGAGGTGGGCGATGTAGCGGTCAAGGGTGGGTTGAGAGAGGCCAGGGTTCCGGGCCAGCGCTACCGGCGACACCAGGCGCGTCGCCTGCCCGGCCAACGTGTAGAGGAGTTGCTCTGGAACCCGGGGACTGCTCACACCGGAGAACTGCGGAATGTCCTTGCAGATGGCGCGCTCCACCGCGTCGTCTCGGAGAACGCGCTGCGCCTCCAGGAGCATGTCGACGGCATCGGCGTCGCCGGGCCCTTCCCAGGTCGAAGCCAGCGACAGCTGCTGGGGGCCGTCCGGTGAAGGACGCCAGGCAGGTCGCGTCAGAAGCTCCGGAAAGCCGCCGGCCAGCAGAAACCGGTTCCTGCCTTGCCGCACCGGGGCGGACCTTCCGGCCCCGGAGCCACGCACCCGGGCCCAGGCCGGCCTGATGCGTGCTGGTGGCCGCCGCAAGGCCGCCGACCTGGCTGCCCGCTACAGCGGTTCGCCCAGCTGCGCGGTCAGCTCGTCCTGGCGGGCAGCCAGCTGCTCGGGCGTGGAAGCCTCCAGGACGAGGCGGAGCAGCGGCTCGGTGTTCGACGAGCGGACGTTGAACCACCAGTCGTCGAAGTCGACCCGGATGCCGTCGAGCCGGTCCAGCTTGCCTCCGTCGCGTTCCACGTAGCGCTCGACCAGGGCGTCCATCGCGGCGCCGGGATCCTTCGCGCGGAAGTTGATCTCGCCGCTCTTCGCGTAGCGGCGAAGCGGCGCCACGATCTCCGAAAGGGCCTTGCCGGATCGTCGGACCAGGTTGAGCACCGCGACCACGGCGAGGATCGAGCTGTCGGCGCAGTAGTTCTCGCGGAAGTAGTAGTGACCGGCCAGTTCGCCTCCGAACAGTGCGCCGGTCCGGCGCATCGTGGCCTTGACGAACGAGTGGCCCACCCGTTCCGGCAGCGGCTCGCCGCCGCGTTCGCGGATGTACTCCGGCACCGCCCGGGAGGACCGGATGTCGTGAATCACGATGCCGCCGGGATGCCGGTTCAGCATCTCGCCCGCGATCAGCGCCGTGATCAGGTCCGAGCCGATGGGCTCGCCTCGCTCGTCGACAAAGGCGGCACGGTCGGCGTCGCCGTCGAAACTGACCCCGAGATCCGCCCCCTCCGCCACGACCTGCCGGCTCAGGTCGCGCAGGTTCTCGGCCAGCAGGGGGTTCGCCTCGTGGTTGGGGAAGGTCCCGTCGAGTTCGAAGTACAGCGGCAGCAACTCGACGTCGCAGGCTTCCAGCAAGGGTCGGTAGAGCGTGCCCATGCCGTTCGCAGCATCCGCCGCCAGCCACAGCTTCCTGCCCCTGCCGTCCTCATGGGACCGGTCCAGAAACGACAGCGCGTGACCAGCGTAGTCGGCTTCGATGTCCTTCGACTCGACCCGGCCCGGGGTCGTGGACGGCGCCGGCTCGGGGCCGAGCGCATGCCGTTCGATGATCGGGATGCCATGGTCGCCGGACACCGGCACGGCGCCAGCGAGACTGAACTTCATGCCGTTGTACTCGGGGCCGTTGTGACTTGCCGTGACCTGTATGCCGCCCGCGGCCCCGAGCCGTCCGGTGGCGAAGTAGTTCATCGGCGTCGTGGCAAGCCCCACGTCGAGCACGTCGAGGCCGGCCGCCACGAGCCCCTCGAGCAGCGCTTCGGCGAGAGGCTCGCTGTGCGAGCGCATGTCCCGACCGACCACCACGGTACCCGGCAGGGCGGCGCCCTGGTTGCCCTCGAGCTCGATCAGACGAGCGAAGGCCATGCCTATGCGGCGCGCGAGCGGCTCGTTCAGCTGCTCCGGATAGAGGCCGCGCACGTCATACGCCTTGAAGATCCCCGTCACTGCGCCGCCCTTCCCTGGTGACCTCCCCGTTGACCTGCCCGTCGCCTCATGCCGGCTGCCCGGGCTGCGCGTCGATGGCCAGGTCGATTGCCAGGGCAAAGGCGCGGCCCTCGATGGGCGCCTCCTCAAGGCCTTCTGCCGCCTGGCCGGCAGCCTCACCTTCCGCTGCCGTCAGCGACACGGCGAGGGTCTCGGCGCAGATCCACTCGCGATGGGCCTCGATGGCCGCGCCCACCTCGCTGGTCGCCTGGTACCGGACGGCAATCCGGTCGGCGTAGTCCAGATCTGCCGCACGCCGGCGATTCTGCACCCGATGCACGACCTCGCGGGCCAGGCCCTCGGCGATCATCTGGTCGTCGAGCTCCATGTCGAGCGCGACCAGCAGGTCGCTGTCGCCATGGACGGCGACGCCGGGGCGTTCTTCCAGGCGGACCTCCACCTCGTCCGGGCCGAGGTGCGCCGTCTCGCCGTCCAGCTCCAGCGCGATGCGGCCCGTCCGGTCGAGCTCGCGCTTGAGCTCCAATCCGTCGCGTGCTGACAGCGCGGCCCTCACGGCCGGCATTCGGCGGCCAAATCGGGGGCCGCACTTCGGGTAGTGCGGCACGACGTCGAAGGACACGTACTCCGCGCTGTCCGCTGCCCACCGCACCTCGTGCACGTTCAGCTCCTGCCTCAGCAGGTCCTCGTACGGCGCGACCAAGCCCTGAAGCTCCGGGTCGGCGGTCACCAGAGTGACCCCGCGAAGCGGCTGGCGAATCCGCATCCGGTGAGCGTTCCGCGCCGAACGTCCGTTGCGCACGACGTCCAGAACGGTCGCCATCGCGGCTTCGAGGCGTTCGTCGCTGCGCTCCGTGGGCGCTTCGGGCCAGCGTTCGAGGTGACAGCTTGCGGGCCCGTTGCCCAGAGGGACCACCAGACGGCGATGCAGCTCCTCGGCGACGAAGGGCGTGAACGGCGCGACCAGCAGGCGGAGCGTGGTCAGTACTTCGTGGAGGGTCTGGTAGGCGCTCTCCTTGACCTGGCCGGAGCGGCTGACGTCGGGCGCCTCCAGGGGCGCCCAGAAGCGGTCGCGGCTGCGTCGGATGTACCAGTTCGTCAGTTCGTCGAGGAACGTCTCGATGCCGCGCGCCGCCGGCGCGGTGCGGTAGGCCGTGAGGTGGTTGCCGGTGGCGCGGACGAGACGGTGGAGGCGCAGCAGGATCCAGCGGTCGAGCGCCGGCCGCTCGGCGAAGGCAACCTCGGGGCGTCCCGGACGCCAGCCGTCCAGGTTGGCGTAGATGGTGAAGAACGAAAGCGCGTTCCACAGCGGCAGCAGGAAGGTCTGGGCAGCTTCCCGCACCAGGCGCGCCGAGAAGCGCGACGGCTGCTCCGGGTTGTTCACGCAGAAGTACCAGCGCAGCGCATCGGCGCCGGTCTCGGCCAGCACCTCCATCGGTTCGACCACGTTGCCCAGGCGCTTGGACATCTTGCGCCCGTTCTCGTCGTTCACGTGCCCGAGCACGATGCAGTTGCGGTACGCGGGGCTGTCGAACAGCAGGCAGCCAAGGACGTGCAGCGTGTAGAACCAGCCACGCGTCTGATCGACGGCCTCGGAGATGAAGTCCGCCGGGAAGCGCGATCGGAACAGCTCCTCGTTCTCGAACGGGTAGTGGTACTGCGCGAACGGCATGGCGCCGGAGTCGAACCAGGCGTCGATGACGAACTCGACTCGCTGCATGGTGCCGTCGCAGCCCGGTTCGCTGCACGGCCAGCGCATGCGGTCGATGAAGGGTCGGTGCGGGTCGAAGCTCTTGCGGTCGCAAGGGTCGTCGGGGGGCGGCTGGCCGGCCTTCCGGAACAGCTCGTCGAAGGAACCGATCACGTCGGTCGCGTCGCAGGCGCCGCACTTCCACACCGGCAGCGGCGTGCCCCAGTAGCGGCTGCGCGAGAGGGCCCAGTCGACCACGTTCTCCAGCCAGTCGCCGAAGCGACCCTGGCCGACGTGCTCCGGATGCCAGCGAATCTCGCGGTTCTTCTCGATCAGCTTCTCGCGTACGGCGGTGGTGCGCACGAACCAGCTTGTCGTCCCGTAGTAGAGGAGCGGCTGATCGCAGCGCCAGCAGAACGGGTAGCTGTGGCTGCGGCGTTCATCGTGCAGCAACAGGCCGCGCTGGCGCAGGGAACGGATGATCGCCCGGTCGGCATCCTTGAACCACTCGCCGTCGATGGCGTCGATCAGGTCCCGGGTCGCGCGGTCCGGGGAACTTCCATCCCGGTCGAGGGCGACCTTTCCCTCCGCATCGACCGCCTGAAGTTCCGGAAGGCCGTACTCCCGGCCGCTGCGCTGGTCGTCCTCACCGAACAGCGGCGCGGTATGCACGGCGCCGGTGCCTTCGGACGGCGTCACGTAGTCCGCCAGCAGGATGCGGAAGCCGGCGCGGTCGGAAACCTCTTCGGGCCGATAGGGAATGCGCGGCTCGACCTGGAACGGACGGTCGTACACGACTCCCTCGAGCGAACGCCCGGCCAACCTGGCCACCGTGGGCGCCTCGCGCAGGTCGACGCGGGTCGGCTTGCCGTCGCCGCCGGAGAGCCACGGCACGGGCTGCTCCAGGCCGTCGGCGATCAGCAGCAATCGGCCCGGGTCCGCCGGGTCGGGCACGGCCCGATAGGTCAGGTCCGGATGCACCGCGATGCCGGCGTGCGACAGCAGGGTCCACGGCGTGGTTGTCCACGCCACGATGTCGGTCGGACGGTCGGTGGTGAACGGAGCACCGCGGTTGCCGTCTTCGCTGTTCAACACATCAAGGGTCTGACCGGGCCGCAGCCGGAATCGCACCCAGATCGAGGGATCCTCGGTGTCGCGGTAGTTCTGGGCGACCTCGTGGCTCGACAGGGTCGTGCCGCAGCGGGCGCAGTAGGGCTGGATTTTCCTCCCCTCGTACAGCAGGTCCTTCTTCCACAGCTCGGCGAGCGCCCACCACTCGGACTCGATGTACGAGTTGCGGTAGGTCAGGTAGGCGTCGTCCATGTCCAGCCAGTAGCCGACCCGCTCCGTCATTCGCCGCCACTGACGCTCGTAGGAACTGACGCTGTCGAGGCACGCGCGGTTGAACTTCTCGATCCCGTACGCCTCGATCTGCTGCTTGCCGGAGAAGCCCAGCTGCTTCTCGACCTCGATCTCGACCGGCAGACCGTGCGTGTCCCAGCCACCCTTGCGCGGCACGCGGCGCCCGGTCATGGTGCGGAAGCGGGGATACAGGTCCTTCACCACGCGGGTGACGACGTGGCCCACATGGGGCACGTTGTTCGCCGTGGGCGGACCCTCGTAGAACGAGAAACCGGCCTCATCGGACTCGCCGTGCCCGGCCAGCGACGCCTCGAAGACGCGCTCGCGCCGCCAGAAATCGAGAATCCGCCTTTCGATCTCCGGGAAGGGGTAGCCGCCCGGGACAGGCTCGAACACTGGAGGCACGACGTGGAACAGACTGCCGCCGCTCAGGCGGCAAAGCGCTGGCGGTCCAGAAACGCCGTGAGCGCCGCGACGAAGGCTGCGGACCGCTCGAAGTGCGGCAGGTTGCGGCAGCCGTCGAGAATGTCGAGCTGGGCGTTTGGCAGCTCCTGCAGCCACAGGTCCGCTGCCTCGATCGGCGGATTGGTCGCCTGGCGGCCCCAGGCCAGCCAGACCGGCTGACGAACATCGGCGCCGAATCCTGCCGGGAGCCGATGTCCGAGCTGGCCGCAGAGCGAGTCGATCAGCGCATGGCTGGCGCCGGGCAGGTGACTGGCGCGGTAGAGCTCCTGGACCGCCGACGAGCCCACGCCTTCGGGCCCGAACAGGGTTTCGCGCCGCAGGTGATTCTCCAGCGCCCGTTCGCTGATCACCACGTTCAGCGCCGACTTGCCGAGCACGGGCGCCCGCAGCAGCGAATGCAGCACCGGGTCGCCCGGCTCCCTGGTCACCTCGCCCCCGATTCCCAGGGGACCGACAAGGGCCAGCGCCGCAACCGCGTCCGGCCGGGCCAGCGCCGCTTCAACCGCGTAGGCGGCGGTTCGATGGGGCGCGACCAGGACGGCCGGTCGGTCCGGCAGCTCGGAAAGCAGGCCGTCGAGCACCTCGATGCACAGCGCGGCGTCGTGTCGCTGCCGTTTCCGCTCGGATTCGCCCCAGCCCGGCCAGTCCGGCACGAAGCACTCGTGGTCGTGGGCCAGGCGCTCGGCGACCTGGCGCCAGAGCAGACCGCTGTGGCCCGGGCCGAAGGTGTGGAGCAGCACGACCGGCGGCTTGCCGCTCGGGCGGGATGGCTCCAGGCGGACGACGGCGATCTGCCGACCCTTGATCTCGACCTGGCTGGCATCGCCCCAGCGCGGTTGCGGCAGGCGTGAGGCACGGCGAGCAACGATCGCGTTGACGAGTGCCGGAGCACCCAGCGCGACCCCGCCGACAAGCAGACCGTTGGTCAGACGGCGACGGATCAGCCGCCGGGATTCCTGCGTCGCCGACCGCGCCATGACAAAGAGACTACCAGCGTCCGACAGGCCGGGGACGCCGTCGGGCCCGAGGGGACGCCGGGGACGCGGACGCATTCGAGCTGTCCTCAGGACTGGCGCCCGCTCCGAAACGCCTGCGGTCGTCTGCGGGCATAATCACCGCGTGTCGTTCGAGATGGTGGTGGCCTGGGTGGGCCGGCGTCGCGATCCTTGGGAGACCCTCTGCGGCGACTATCGCCGGCGAATCGGCCGGTTCGCGCCGGTGCGAGAGGTCATCGTGCGACCAGCCAGGGGCGACGTCTCCACCAGGCTGCGCAACGAGGGAAAGGCGTTGCGTTCGGCGCTGCCGAAGGACGCCTGGACGGTGTGTCTGGATCGCCGGGGCCGCTCCCTCGGCTCGACCGCACTGGCCGCGGAGCTGCGTCGGCTGCGCACCGAGTGGGGTCGACCGGTTGCCTGGCTGGTGGGGTCGGACCTCGGGCTTGAAGGGGAAACGCTGGCCTCGGCGCGCAGCCGGCTCTCGCTGGGTCCGCTCACCCTGGCCCACGACCTCGCCCGGCTGACGCTCTACGAGCAGCTCTACCGGGCATTCACGATCATCGAGGGAATCAACTATCATCGCTCGCCCTTGCACTGAGCCACGTACGGAGGGAACAGGTGTCAGGCACGGACGAACTCTCCCGAAAGGACGAAGTGAACGACAGGGACGCAGACCCGGCGGCGGCTCGTCTGGCCGCCCGCAAGGCGCGCAACCTCGCCAACCGAAAGATCAGGTCGGCAAAGCAGAAGGACCAGACCGCCGGAAAGAGGGCGGAGGAAGCGCGCGACGCCGCCCGGGAGCTGGAGACGGCGAACGCCGCGGCCGAAGAGGCGGCGACGGTTCACGAAACCAGCAAGGAGGCCCTGGTCGAAGCCCGCAAGAGCGCGGCGGCACTCGGCAGGGAGGCCCGAAGGCAGGAGCGGGCGGCAGCCGCAGCGCAGAGGACCGCGGAGAAGTCGCGGCAGGCTCACGAGGCTGCCGTCAGCCGGGCCGCCGAACTGAAGAAGGAGGCGCAGGCCGCCGAGCGCCGCGCCAGGGCGGCCGTGCGGCAGGCGAAGGCGGCCGCCGACGTCGCGGCGAGGGGCCGCACCGACTCCGCGAAGAAGCAGCAGCGCGCCAGCGAAGCCGGCCAGAGTGCGGGCAAGGCGCGGAAGGCGGCGGACCTTGCCTCCGAGACGCTGGAGGAACGTCTGGCCGCTGCCCAGTCGGCAGATCGTCGGGCTCGCTTCCTTCGCACGACTGCCGGCAGGCGCCTTCGGACTGCCGAGGCCAGGCAGAGGGCGTCCAGCAAGGCGGCCGACGCGGCCCGCGAGGCGGCAACCGCCGCCGAGGCGGCGTCCCGCGAGGCCGACGAAGCGGAAGACGTCGCCGTTGCTGCTGAAACGGCAGCTTCGACCCAGGCCGAGGAAGCTGCCCGGGCAGCGGAGAAGAAGGCTGCCGAGGCGGCTGCCTCCTCCACTCCGACGCCGCCGAAGAAGCCGCCCGTCATGCTGCTTCGACCAAGACGCGCTTCCGGCGGCAGCGGACCAGGTGGCGGCGCCGGCGGCGCAGACATCGACCTGGAAGCGGTGCGCGGCCACCTCGAGAAGAAGCGCCAGGAGCTGCTGGACCGCTACTCCCGCGATCTCACGATCGGCATGAAGGCCCTTTCGGGCGAAGGCGCCGAGGACCTGGTCGACCGGGCCAACCATGCCTACAGCCGAGAACTCAGCTTCACGCTCTCGGACAGCGACGGCATTCTGCTCAGTCGCATCGACGGGGCAGTGGCTCGGTTGGACGATGGCACCTTCGGAACCTGCACCCACTGCAGCAACGAGGTCGGCCCGGCGCGGCTCAGGGCGGTCCCCTGGGCGCCGTACTGCATCGACTGTCAGGAGCTCGACGAGAAGGGTCGGCTTCCGGCGGACGAGTGACGAACTCGGCGATCGGCGCCGAGCTCGAGCGAATTGGGCGCGGCGAGCGCAAGCCGCTCTACCTGGTCGAGGGCGAGCAGGTGCTCGCCGACCGCGAGGCCAGGCGACTGGCCGACGCGCTGGCCGAGGCGGCCGGCTGCAAGGTCACCGAATGGCGGCGGCCCGCGGACCTGGCGCCCATTCTCGCCGACCTCCAGACCTTCTCGCTGTTTGATGCCGCCAAGGTTGTCCTGGTGTCGCAGAGTGCGGTCGTCGCCGACCGGCAGGCGGCGACCGACCTCATCGACGAGGCCGAGAAAGCCCTCCCGGTCACGCCCGGCGAACCGCTGACCCGGGACGCGACGCAGGCAGCCGGGCGTCTGCTGCAGGTGTTCCGCCTTTTCGGCGTCGAGCCGGATGGCAGTTCGCCGGAGGCGGCGCTGGCCGCCATCGGGTCCCTGCCGACCTGGGTCCTGCAGGGAGGCGAGCGGATTCGGAAGCGGAACGCGCGCGGACGATCCAGGAAGGCGTGCGACGAGCTCGCCAGCGGCCTGGCCGGCCTGCTCGAAACGGCACTGGCCGAGGGCCTCGAGGGCGGCGCGGAAGGCGACCTCGCGGAACTCGACCGCATCGCCCGCAGCGGATTGCCCGACGGTCACGCGCTGGTGCTCGCGGAGCGCTCCGTGGACGCCGAGCACCCGCTGGTCAAGCGTCTGCAGTCGGAGAAGGCGTTCTTTCGCCTCGCGTCGCTGGCGAAGGACCGCCGGGGCAGGTTCGAAGGACTGGAGCCGGTGGTTTTTGAGCTAACGCGCGAAACCGGCGTCGGCATCACCCGGGAGGCCGCCGAGGAGCTCGCCCGCCGGACCCTGCGCGGAAGGGAGGGCCAGGGCGGCGGAGTGCAGGCGGATTCGGCCGCCCGCTTCGACGCCGAGTACCGCAAGCTGGCCGGTTCGGTGCCGAACGGCGCGGGGCTCATCGAGATCGGAAGGGTCCGGGAAGTCGTGGTCGACCGCGGCGACGAGGACGTCTGGGCGCTGCTCGACGCGGTCGGCAGGCACAACGCGGGCGAGGCTCTGGGGAGGCTTCGCCGCCACCTGGACACGGCGCCGAAACGCTCGGACGCCCTGTTCCGCTTCTTCGGCCTGTTCGCCAGCTTCTGCCAGCAGCTGAGCGTCGTCCACGGAGCGCTGCCGGCCGTGGGCGGGCCGGTTGTGAGCAACTACAACGCCTTCAAGAGCCGCGTCCTGCCCCGGCTCGCCGCCGAGCTGCCCGACTCGATGAAGAGGATGAGCCCGTACCGACTGCACAAGACCTACCTGGCCGCCACGGCCCGACGCGGACCGGAGGCAACAGCGCTGATGGCCGAGCTTCCCTGGCTGGTGCTGCAGACCGAGGTCCAGCTGAAGGGCGGTAGCGACGACACGGACACCGCGCTTGAAGCGCTGGTCGCGGCGGTCGCCAGCGCCGGACGGCCCAGTCCACGCAACGCACCTCGACGGTCCGCCTATCAGCGCCGCACCACCGACCGACGCGGACCGTCCGGCCCAGGCAGGAGGGGTCCGGCCCCACGCGAAGGCGCCTGGCAGCGTCGCTGATCAATGCCGGCGCCGCCTGAAGTCCAGCTCCAGGTGTTGGCAACCGCGCGTTCTGTGTTCCGCGGGCGTCGCTGACCAGTGCCGGAGCTGCCCGAAGTCGAGGTCCTGCGCCGCAGTCTGGAGAAGCCGCTGGTCGGGGACCAGTTCGAGAAGGTGCGGATCCACTTCCCGACCCTGCGCGAGCCGCTGTGCGGCCCGGCACTGCGAGCACTCGAAGGACGAACGATCGAGCGCCTCCGCAGGCGGGCGAAGTACCTGTGGCTCGATGTCTCCGGCGGCCGGACCCTGGCGGTGCATCTCGGCATGAGCGGGCGCCTGACCCTCGTCCCACGGGGCGCGTCGCTGGCGCCGCACGAGCACCTGTCCTTCGCGCTGGAGTCGGGGCGCAGGCTGCGGTTCTGCGATCCGCGGCGCTTCGGCATGGCGTTGGTCGTGCCCACGGACGACCTGGCAGCTGATCGGCACTTCCGCCACCTTGGACTCGAACCGCTGGAGGCCGACTTCGACGGCAAGGCCCTGCGAGCGCTGGCCCGCGGGCGTCGCGTCCCGGTCAAGACCTTCCTGATGGACGCCACGCGCGTCGTGGGCGTCGGCAACATCTACGCCGCGGAAGCGCTGTTTCGCGGGGGCATCCACCCCCGTCGCTCGGTGGCACGCATCGCGCAGCGGCGCTTCGACCTGCTCGCGGAATCCGTCCGCGACGTGCTCGCGGAGGCGATCGCGCAGGGCGGCACGACCCTGAACGACTTCGCCGACGGCGACGGCAACGCCGGCTGGTTCCAGGTCTCGCTGGCCGTCTACGGCCGGGAAGGCGAACCCTGCATGAACGGCTGCGGCAGCGTCATCCGACGCGTGAACCTCTCGAACCGCAGCACGTACTGGTGTCCCCGCTGCCAGCGGTAGCCTCGAGGCCAGCCAGATGGGCCCATCGCCCCTGGCTCCACCACCGGAACCCGAAGGCGGTTGCTGGATTGCCCGGCGAGTTCCCGGCGACCTGGCTTCTGGTTCGCGCCTCCCCGGCCCTGCTCCACGCCGGCGTCTGCCGGGAGAGTGTGGACGGTTGACTGCGAGAGCCCGCTGCGGCCCTCTCGGGCCTGACTGCTCACCCTGGCGTCCGCCGGGGACGCAGCCGTCAGCTGGTCAGCGGCCAGAACTGCGGAATCAGGACCACCGAGAGCAGGAAGAACCCGATCTTCAGCGGCGCGCCGAACTTCAGGTAGTCGGAAAACCGGTAGCCGCCGGGGCCGAACACCATCGCGTTCGTCTGGTAGCCCATCGGGGTCAGGAAGCTGGCCGAAGCGGCGAAGGCGACGGTCATCAGGAACGGCTTCGGGTCGAGACCCATCGACGCCGCGGCGGTGCCGGCGATCGGCACCATGAGGACGGCGGTCGAGTTGTTGGAGACGATCTCGGAGAGCAGGGCGGTCACCAGGTAGACCAGAGCCACCACAGCCAGCGGGCCGTAGTCGGCGCCGGCGGTCGCGATCGACTCGCCGATCATGGACGCCAGGCCGGTCTTCTGCATCGCGATGCCCATGGGCAGGATGCCGACGAGCAGGAAGATCACGGTCCAGTTGATCGCCTCGTAGGCCTGCTGCACCGAGATGCCGCCGAATGCGATGAGCGCCACGACGCCCAGGATGGACGCCTTCAGGATGGACACCGTGCCGGTCGCCGCCAGGAGGACGACGACGGGGATGATCGCCACCGCCAGCCACCAGCGACGCGGCATGGTGAGGCGCAGCTTGACGTCCTGCTGCAACGAGATGACGTCCTCCGTCTCGCACAGGGCTTCGATCCGGGAACGGGGACCGAAGACGAGCAGGGTGTCCCAGTTGTGCAGGACGATGTGGGCCAGCTTCTCGCGGATGGGCTCGCCAGTGCGGTTGAGCGCCAGGACGAAGCAGCCGAAGCGACGCCGGAAGTCCAGATCGCGAATCGTGGCGCCCGGAAGCCTCGACACCGGCGACAGCTGGATCTCCGCCATGATGTTGTTCTGGTCGGACAGGTCGCGGTCGTTGACCTTCACGTCGGTAAGCAGGCTCAGGCCGTACTGATCCCGGAACCGGACGATCGCCTCCATCAGGCCTTCGACGATCAGCAGGTCACCGGCCCGGATGGGGGTCGTGCGGAGCTCGACGGCGATGCGCTCGCCGCCGCGAAGGATCTCCAGCACGGTCAGGCCGAAGCGCTCGTTCAGCTTCTCGCCGACCACGTTGCCGCCGATCAGCGACGACCCCTCCGGCACCTGGACCTCGGTCAGGTACGAGGACAGCTGGTACTTGACGGTCAGGTCGGCGCCGCCGGCGCGGTCGGGCAGGCGACGCATCGGCACGAAGACGATGTAGACGAAGCCGACGGCGAGCAGGACCAGGCCCAGCGCCAGGAACTCGAACATCGTGAAGGCGCCGTAGCCGGCCTCCTCGGCCATCGAGCTGACCAGCAGATTCGTCGATGTACCGATCAGGGTGCAGGTGCCGCCAATGATCGACAGGTAGGACAGCGGCAGCAGGAGCCGGGACGCCGACACCTTGTAGTGCCTGGCAATCAGGATGCCCACCGGCATGAGGATGGCCAGCGCCGCGGTGTTGTTCACGAACGCCGAAAGGACGCCGCAGACGAGGATCAGGGCGAGAGCGGCCGTCCAGTGCGTACGCCCCGATATCTCGGCCAGCTTCTGGCCGAACCGGTCGATCAGGCCGGTGTGGGTCAGCCCGTAGCTCAGGACGAACATCATCATCACCGTGATCACGGCGTCGTTGCTGAAGCCGCGGATCGCCTCCTGCGGCGTCACCAGGCCGAACAGCAGCAGCAGCCCCAGGCTGGAAAGCGCTACCGCGTCGATGGGCAGCCACTCGAAGCTGAAGGCCAGGAAGGTGAAGACGATGACCGCGACGAGAATCCAGATGTCCATGCAGGGCGCCTATGGGAACCGGGGTGTCAGCCAGGAAAAGGGAGCGATGGAGCGGCCTGCGGTCCCGGCACGTGCGCCGTGGCGGACCGAGGCGACGTCGCGCAGGCCCGCCGCGTCCACGCCGGCGCCGCAGCGAAGCCCGAACCTCGCCGGGCGTGCGCCTCGAACCGCATCAGGCAACCGGCAGGCGCCGGTGGGAGGCGACCGGCATCGAGCGGCGCACCTCGGCCACGCGGCGGCGGTCGATCTCGGCCATCGCGATGCCGGGACCGTCGCCGGCATCCGCCAGGACATGCCCCCACGGGTCGATGATCACGGAATGCCCGTAGCTGTGGCGGAGGCCGCGGTCGTCGTGCTGGCCGGTCTGCGCCGCCGCCAGCACGTAGCACTGGGTTTCGATGGCCCGGGCCCGCAGCAGCGGATGCCAGTGGTCCTTGCCGGTCATCAGGGTGAAGGCGGAAGGCACGGTCAGGAACTCCGCGCCTGCCCGGGCCAGGTGCAGGTAGAGCTCGGGGAACCGCATGTCGTAGCAGATCGTCAGGCCCAGGCGGCCCAGCGGCGTGTCCGCCGTGACCGGGTCCGTTCCCGGCACGGCGGTCTTCGACTCGAGGAATCGCACCGAGTCCGAGAGGTCCACGTCGAACAGGTGGATCTTGCGGTAGGAGGCGACGATCTCGCCCTGCGGGTCGAACAGGACGCTCGTGTTGTAGCAGCGGCTGCCGGCCTCGTCCGGCGCGAGCTCGTTGAAGGAGCCCAGCAGCAGGTGAATGCCGCGCTTGAGGGCCAGCGCCGCGAACCGGCGGCAGGTCGGGCCGGAGGTCGGCTCCGCCCGCTGCACCTTCTGGCGGTGCGGCCCCAGGAAGTTCGTGTTCTCCGGCGTGGTCACGAACTCGGCGCCGCGGTCCGCCGCCGTCTCCACCCAGTGCCGCGCCGCCTCCCAGTTCGCCTCCTCGTCCGACGTGGCGCCCATCTGGACCACGGCGGCGAGGAATGTCTGCTGGCTCGGCATGGCGCTCGAAGAGAGTCCGAGCATAGCCCGCTTGAGAAGGGTCCGACATTGGTCATGACCTCACTGCCCATCTGTTACCGGAGGTCGTCCCCTGGGAGGGATGGTTCCCAACGGCTGATTCCCGCGTTGATGGCGCTCGGCGCCGAGGCAACCGAGTGCCCTGGGTGAACCGACTTGTGGGGGCTCTTCCCTTTGCGCTCCTGCTTGCCGCCTGCCAGGGCTGGTTCTCGTGCAGCGGCGCAACGCCGCATCCGTGAGTCTCCTTCCGCCCCGCGGGCCTGGCATCGGCTCGCGGGGCGTCTCCTTCCCTCCACCAAGCCGGGAGAGCGCCGGCTCCTGACGGAGCTTCGGGCGGTAGGCTCGCGGCCGGATGTGCGGGATCGTCGGCATTCTGATGCGCCCCCACTCGGGGCCGGCGCTCGACGCGTCCGAGTTGGTGGAGGGCCTCGTGGCCACTTCCCGCTCGGTCGAGTCGACGGCCACCCTGGCTGAACGCATCGATGCGCCCGGGCTGGCTGCCGCTCTGGTCAGGGCGGCCGCCGATCTGAGCGACCGGAACCGGCAGCTTCGCGCTCGGCCGGCGGTCCGGGCGCTGGTGCGCGATGCCGGGTTGCGGACGTCGGTGGTCGAGGCGCTGCGCCCCTGCACGGAGTCCGTTCCGAAGCTGGAGGCGGTGCTCGACGCCGGCGGCGCCGCCCGGTTCGGCGACGCCGGGCTGGAGGCGGTGAACCGGGCGCTTGTTTCGCTTGCCGATGCGGAATGGGCAGTTCGCCGCGACCGGCTGCGGACCGCGTCCGAGGTGGCGGTCCTGGCGCCGACAGAAGCAACCGACGCCGGGCTCGACGTGCTGATCGGCATCCAGCAGGCGCTGTCGTCGCTTGATCGTCTGGAGATCCGGGGCCGCGACTCGGCGGGGCTGTACGTGTTGCTCACCCGACACGGCCTCGACACCCGCGATCCGGCAGTGCAGGCGGCAATCGTCGAGCGCGCCGGAGACCCGACCTTCGGGCATCGCGCGGCGCACGTGGCTGGAGGCCGCCTCGGCCTGGTCTGGAAGTGCGCCCAGGAGATCGGCGAGCTGGGCGACAACGTCCGCTTCCTGCGCGCGGCGCTGGCTGACGACCCGCTGCTTGCCGCCGCGCTTCAGGGCCCCGACGTTCGCGCGACGATCCTCGGCCACACCCGCTGGGCCAGCGTGGGCCGCGTAAACGAGGCGAACGCCCATCCGCTGAACGAGGCGGAAACCCCGAGCGAAGCCGACGCACGGGCGGCCGGGACGGGCGAGGCCGGCGCAGCAGGGCAGGACCAGGGCGGCAACGGGCATGCGGGCCAGAGCGGCGCATCGGCTCCGCCTGCGGTGGTCGCTGCGATCAACGGCGACATCGACAACCACGCCGACCTGCGGGTGCTGGAAGGTCTCGGAATCGACGGGCGCATCACGACCGACGCCAAGGTCATGCCGGTGCTCATGTCGCGGCGGCTGACCCGAGGCGACGGGCCTCTGGACGCCTTTCGCGACACGATCGCCGAGTTCGACGGCTCGCTGGCGGTGGGCGCCATCTGCACTGGCGACCAGGAGAACCCCGACGCGGACGGCCACGACCCGCACCGGCTGTACCTGGCAATCCGCGGCAGCGGTCAGGGGCAGTACGTCGGGCTTGCGGACCACGCCTTCGTGGTCGCCAGCGAGCCCTACGGCCTGGTGGAGGAAACCTCCACCTGGCTGCGCATGGACGGCGAAGCGACGGCAGGCAGCGAGGACTCCGCTGCGGCCAGAGGCGAGGTCGTGGTCCTCGATGCGAGCCGGGCAGCCGATCTCTCGGGCATCTCGCGCTTCGCCATGGACGGCACGCCGCTTCCGGTCGGCGAGGAGGAAATCGAGCAGGCGGAGATCACCACCCGGGACATCGACCGAGGCCCGTTTCCGCACTTCCTGCTCAAGGAGATCAGCGAAGCGCCGCAATCCGTGCGCAAGACCCTGCGCGGCAAGCTGTACGAGAACGCGACCGGGCGGCTTCGGGCAACGCTCGGCCCGCAGTCGATCCCCGACGCCGTGGCGCGGGACCTCGGACGCGGCGCCATCGCGCGCGTCGTGGTCACCGGACAGGGCACGGCGGCGGTCGCCGGCCAGGGGATCGCCGCCGCCATCAAGGGCCGGCTGCGAGAGCGGAACCTGCGTGCGCTGCGCGTCGAGGCGATGCCCGCGACCGAGCTGTCGGGGTTTCACCTTGTACCGGACATGGCCGACACCCTGGTCGTGGCGATCAGCCAGTCGGGCACGACGACCGACACGCTGACCACCGTCAACCTGGCGCAACGCCGCGGGGCCTCTGTCATCGCGATCGTCAACCGCCGCAACTCGGACCTTGCGGGCAGGGCGAACGGCGTGATCTACACCTCGGACGGTCGCGACGTGGAGATGAGCGTGGCGTCGACCAAGGCGTTCTACTCCCAGATCGCGGCCGGAGTGCTGCTCGCCTCGGCGATCGCCGACCTGGCGGCGGGCAGTGCCGACAGACGGCAGGCGGCAGACCGGTTGCTTGCCAAGCTGCGCGCCCTGCCCGACGCGATGGAGCGCACGCTCGCCTTGCAGGGTCGAATCGCCGAGCTCGCGCGCCGCCACGCACCGAGGCTGCGCGACTGGTCGGTGGTCGGCAACGGACTCGACCGGGTGGCCGCCGAGGAGATACGGATCAAGCTCTCCGAGCTCTGCTACAAGGCGATCGCCTGCGACGCGACGGAGGACAAGAAGCACATCGACCTGTCGTCGGAGCCGCTGATCCTGGTCTGCGCTACGGGAGTCGAGGGCTCGACCGCGGCCGACACGCGCAAGGAGATCGCCGTGTTCCGCGCCCACCGCGCGACGCCCATCGTGATCGCCTCCGAGGGCGTCGATCTCGAAGCCCCGGACATGGTGCAGGTACCCGCAACCGCGCCCGAGCTCTCCTTCGTGCTCGCGACGATCGTCGGCCACCTGTTCGGTTACCACGCGGCGCTCGCCATCGACGAACTCGCCCGCCCGATGCGCGCGATCCGGGCCGCAGTCGACTCGTTGGCCCGTTGCGAGCTGTCTCGGCAAGGAGCGACCGCGGGAGCGTCGTGCGCCCGGCTGCGGGAGCTCGCTGGCGACGAGATGGACCGAGTCCGGCAGGGGCTGGCGGACGGCAGCCACGACGGCGTGCTGCGCGCTGGCCGGGCAGTCCGCCTGGCCGGGGCGCTTGATCGGCTCGGTCGCGGCCAGGCCGACGACCAGGGGCCCAGCATCACGGAGCAACGGACGGTCGCTTCCTGGACCCGTGGCGCCGCCCCGGAGACCGGCCGGCCGGGCCCGCTGGAGGAGCTGCAACAGGCCCTGGACCCGGCAATCGACGACCTGACCCGGCACGTCGACACCATCAAGCACCAGGCGAAGACGGTGACCGTGGGCATTTCGCGACACGACCAGACCCTGGGTCGGATGTCGCTCGGGACCGTGCTGCGGGAGGCCGGCGCTCCGGAAGCGGCGATCTCGCGCGAGGACCTGCACACGCTGAATGCGCTCGACCCGTTCGTCGAACACGTGCTCGGCTACGTCCGCTACCGCCTGTGGCGCGGCGGCGACGGTCCGTCGCCGGGCGACGCGGCCACCATTCGCGTGCTGCGCGCCGGCGGTCTGTGCCGAGACCTGCAGTCGCGGACGGTTCGTGCACCCCTCCTCAAGGGGACGAAGTACGCGGTGGCGGTCGAGGGTCGGCTTCTGGCGGCGCGCGGACGGACGGACGGACGCGTCTTCATCGGCGTGCCGGAGTTCGACGACGGCGAAGTCTCGGCTCTCGACCTGATCCACGTGCGCTTCCGTGAGCGAGCGCCGGCGGACGAGCTGCGCTGCCTGCTCGGCGCCTATCGGAATCGCTACGCCGACCTGCGCGACCTGGTGCTGGAAGTGGCGCCGGCCTTCGACGACGCGCTGCTGGCGGAGCTCGGGGTGGAGGATCTCCTGATCGACCCGCTGCCGCAGCTCGCCGAGCGTTGGCGAGTCGCCCGACCGACACAGGACGCCGCAGCGGCCGCCGGCCCACCGTTCGACGGCCTGCGCCAGGCCGCTGGCGCCACGTCGGCGTCCATGCGAGAGGTTTCGTGAGAGTCCTGCTCACGGGCAGCGCCGGCTTCATCGGCTTCCACGTCGCGCAGGCCCTGCTCGACCGGGGCGACAAGGTCGTCGGCTACGACAACTTCAACCCCTACTACGACCCGCAGCTCAAGGAGAACCGCAACGCGATTCTCGAGCAGCGGCGGCAGTTCCGCCTGATCCGGGCCGACATCGGCGACCGCGAGGCGCTCGCGGAGGCCTTCGATGCCGTTGTCGCCGGCGCACCGCGCAGCGACACTCGCATCTGTCACCTCGCCGCCCAGGCCGGCGTCCGCCACTCCATCAGGCATCCGCACGCGTTCGTGCGCGACAACGTCCTGGCGTTCACCCACCTGCTCGAGCTGTGCCGGGAGCGCGAGGTGGGCGGCCTGATCTACGCCTCGAGCAGCTCCGTGTACGGCAACAGCACCAGGAAGCAGCTGGGCGAGAGCGACAGCACGTCCGCCCAGTGTTCGCTCTACGGCGCAACGAAGAAGATGAACGAGCTGATGGCCTCGGTGTACGGCCACCTCCACGGCCTGCGCTCGACCGGACTGCGGTTCTTCACCGTGTACGGCCCGTGGGGGAGGCCCGACATGGCGCTGTTCCTCTTCGTCGGCGCTCTGCTGCGCAGCGAGCGCCTGAAGGTCTTCGGGCACGGCAGAATGCACCGCGACTTCACCTACATCGACGACATCGTCGCCGGAGTCCTCGCGGCAATTGACCGCAACCACGAGCAGCTCGTCTGCAATCTTGCCGCGGGCCGCACCAAGGATCTGATGACCTTCATCCGGCACATCGAGCGCGCCTGCGGCCGCAAGGCGGACCTGGAGTTCCTGCCCATGCAGCCGGGGGACGTGGTGAGGACGTCGGCGGACCTGACGCTCGCCAGGGAGATGCTGGGCTACGAGCCGACGACCACCATTGCCGACGGGATCCCGCGCTTCGTCGAGTGGTATCGCGCCTACCACGGGCTGTAGGGGCGTTCGGCGGCGGAAGGACGAGACCCGCCAGCACCAGACGCCGGCGAGGCGGGGATGCACCAGTCCCAGCCGTTGAAGGCCAGGTCACAGAGCGTGTCCGAGGACACAGCGGCTGCTGTGGCGTGACCGGCCGGGTATCGTTGTGCCTTCCAGCCACTGCAGGAGTCAAGCGTGAAGACAGCCCGGGGCGTCGCCGAGTACCTCAAGCGGGAAGGGGTCGAGTTCATCGTCGCCTATCCGGTGAATCCGATCATCGAGGCGGCGGCGGTGGCCGACATCCGCACCGTCATCGTGCGCCAGGAACGCACCGGCCTCCACATGGCCGATGCGGTCAGCCGCCTCAGTTCCGGGCGGCAGCTCGGCGTGTTCACGATGCAGAGCGGCCCCGGCACCGAGAACGCATTCGGCGGCGTGGCTCAGGCGTACGGCGAATCGGCGCCGATCCTGGTGCTGCCGATGGGGTACGGCCGCCGGAACATGCACGTGGCGCCGAACTTCAACGCGGTGACCAACTTCCAGCACGTGACGAAGTGGTGCGAGCCGCTCCTGATGGGCAGGGCGCTGCCCGAGGTCATGCGGCGCGCCTTCACCCAGCTGCGCTCGGGGCCGCCCGGCCCGGTGATGGTAGAGATCCCGGCCGACGTCTTCGGCGAGGACGTGCCGGACGACCTGGGGCCGCGGCCGAGCGGCGCAGTTCGCGTCGGACCCGACCCGGACCTGGTTCGCGAGGCCGCCGCTGTGCTCGCCGCCGCCGAGCGGCCGGTCATCTACGCCGGTCAGGGCGTCCACTACGCGGGGGCCTGGGACGAGCTGCTTCGCCTGGCGGAGCTCTTGAACGCGCCGGTCACCACCAGCCTCGGCGGCAAGAGCTCATTCAACGAGGACCACCCCCTGTCGCTCGGTTCCGGCGGACGTTCGGTGCCGAAGGCGGTACACGAGTTCCTCTCGTCGGCGGATGTGATCTTCGGCATCGGTTGCAGCTTCACGGCCACGGCGTTCGGCATCAACTTCGGCAAGTACCGGCAGGCGAAGTACGTCCACGCGACGCTCGACGCGGTCGATCTGAACAAGAACGTGGCCTCGGACTGCGTCGTCGCAGGCGACGCGCAGCTCACCCTGTCCGCACTGCTTGCCGAGCTCGAAGGGCAGCGCCTGCCGCACGCCGCCGAGCGCGCCGAATCCGTGCCGGAGGAGATCGAGCGCATTCGCTCCGGTTGGCTGGACGAGTGGATGCCGATGCTGACTTCCGGCGCGGCCCCGCTCTCGCCCTACCGGGTGCTGTGGGACCTGATGCACACCGTTGACCGCGACAACGTGATCATCACGCACGACGCCGGTTCGCCGCGCGACCAGCTGACTCCGTTCTGGCGCAGCACGACACCGCTCTCGTACATCGGCTGGGGCAAGACCACCCAGCTCGGCTATGGCCTCGGCCTCGCCATGGGCGCGAAGCTGGCGCAGCCCGACAAGCTGTGCATCAACGTCTGGGGCGACGCGGCCATCGGCTTCACCGGCATGGACTTCGAGACTGCCGTGCGCGAGCGCCTCCCCATCCTCTCCATCCTGCTGAACAACTTCTCCATGGCCATCGAACTGCCGATCATGCAGGTGGCGACCGAGAAGTACCGCAGCACGGACATCTCCGGCCACTACGCCGACATGGCGAAGGCCTTCGGCGGCTACGGCGAGCGGGTGACGGATCCCGCCGAGATCGTGCCCGCGATCCGCCGCGGCATCGAGGCGACCGAGTCCGGCACGCCGGCCCTGCTCGAGTTCATCACCGAGAAGGAGATCAGCATCTCCAGCTACTGAGCTGGCGCCGCCCGGAGGCCGACACAGGGACGCGGGCGCGCTGGTGGTGGCTTCCGGGGCGGCGTCCGCCGTGAAACGACTGCGCCGGGGAGCGGTGGTTGGCCGGAAGGCCTCGGCAACGCTTGCCTGAAGCCCCGGGCAGACCTGCCGGCCATGCCGTGCTCTCCAGAGTCGACCGGCGAGAAACCGTTCAGGGAACAGCGCCGCCGCCTGCCAGCGAGCCCCGGAAGCCAGGTGCGTTCAGGAGTCTCCGCTGTCGGTCTGCGGCTGGTCGACCGGCGACTCCTCGGCTGTTCGACCACGACATCACCCACGGAGACCTGGCCCGCCGGCAGTATCCACGGCCCGAGCCCCGGCCAGGCCAACGCGTTCAGGAAGGCCCGCAGGAACGCGAGAAGGGAGGGCTGGTCATGATCAGGTGAACCGACGCTGGCTGGCAGCGCTTCATCACGTCCAGGCTGTCAGCGCAGTACGCCCGACCCAGGCACGTCTCCAGCCACGGTCGTTCGGCGCTCTGCCCGGCCATCGTCGTCACAGATCCAGCGTCTTGAGTTCATGGCCTGTCGCGCCTCCCGCTGGAGGATGCGGACGATCCTGGCCGGGTGGTCCACGAGGGTCCGTGCTGGTCGAACCAGGCCTCTCGCACCGCTGCCTCGAACGCGCGCCAGTCGCCGCCATGCCGATCGGCCAGCCTCAGAACCTCCCGAAGGTCAATCTGGGAAGGCGAGAACTCGTTGCCGAAGGGGAGGTCGCTCTTGCCACTCATCTTGCGCACCTCGCCGAGGCCGCCGAGGCGCTGGCAGGGGGAGGCATGGAAGGCGCAAGTTGACCCTGGTGCTGCAAGGCTCGTTCCACGGCACGGGCAGGGTATCGCGGGCGCCAGGACTCCCGAGGCGCCGACATGGCTGCCTTGACCACCTGCCAGCCGCCCGATGCCGCGGGAGCCCCCATGCTTCCTTGTACGGGTGGCCGCGGCGAAGCGTCCACGCGCTCCAGCCACCAGGTGAAGCGAAGAACTACGAGTCGGCACCGGCGGGCGCGGCCAGGAGGGACGGCACGGCCGGGCCCTTGCGGGCTACCGCGGCGTCGATAGCCTTCGGCAGGACGGTGACGATCTTCTCGATTTCCTCGTCGCCCAGGATGAACGGCGGCCCCAGACAGATCACGTCTCGTGCGGGGCCGTTCCCTCCCGGGTAGAGGAACACGTCCATGGACAGGCCGGCGGCCATCACGGCGTTTACCATCTGCACCTCTGTCGGGAACGGTTCCAGGGTGTCGCGGTCCCTGACGATCTCGACCCCGTAGAGCAGGCCGCGCCCGCGAACTTCGGCCACGCAGGGGTGCTCGGACAGCGCCTCACGGAGCTGCTCGCCCAGCACGGCGCCGACGCTCGCGGCCCGAGCGACCAGATCCTCCTCCTCCAGGATGCGCAGGACCTCCGACGCGGCGGCGCAGGCCGGGGAATGGGCGCCGTAGGTGAAGTACATGATCGAGTCGCCGGCCTCCCTGACAGGGGTCGTGACTTCGTCGCGGGCCGCGATCGCCACCAGGGGCGCATAGCCGCCGGTCAGGCCCTTGCCACCGACCAGGATGTCGGGCACGAGGTCCCAGTGGTCGACGCCGAACTTCCTGCCGGTGCGCCCAAAGCCGGTCATCACCTCGTCGGCAATCAGGAGGACGCCGTGCCGCCGGCAGATGCGGGCCACCCGCTCGAGGTAGCCATCGGGGGGCGTGAGCGCCCCGGCGTTCGACCCGACGATCGGCTCGACGACGAACGCGGCAATCTCCTCCGGGCCGACTTGCTCGAACATGCGCTCCACCTCGTCGGCACAGGCGAGCTCGCACGAGGGGTACGTCCTGCCGAGCGGACAGCGCAGGCAGTAGTGGGCCGGCGGACGCGGCTGCTCCGTCCGCTCGTCGATCAGCCAGGGCTCGAAGCCGGCGCGGCGACCCAGATGGCCTCCGACCGCGAGCGAGGCCATGGTTGCGCCGTGATACGAGAGCTCGCGTCCCATGACCCGCCAGCGCTCCGGACGTCCAGCCGACAGATGATGCTGCCGGGCCAGGCGGATCGCCAGGTCCATCGCCTCGGAGCCGCCGCTCGCGAACAGGACCCGGTTCATGCCGTCCGGCAGCCAGCGGGTTCGCAGCCGGTGGACCAGATCGCTGCGCGCTGGCGTGGCGAACGGAGGCACGACGTAGTCGACCAGGGCGGCGGCACGGGCGTAGGCCTCCCCCACTTCCCGCCGTCCGTGCCCGATGTTGGACACGATCGCCCCTCCGGCAGCGTCGAGAACACGGCGGCCGTCGGGTGTGATCAGGTAGCAGCCGTCGGTCGAGGCCACATCGAGCGGCGTCTTCCCCCGGCCAAGGAACGGATAGTCCAGACCGTGCCGGATCGGCCCTTCGCCCGTAGCCGTCTCGGCCGGGCTCCGTGTGGCGGGCGGCGGTGCGGCGGACTGCGGCCTTTCGGTGTCCATGCGCCAAGGTTAGCGCCGCCAGCGGCCGCTGCGGGCCAGAATGCGAGCGGGTGTCCGGCCACGACGCGACCGCGGTCGCCGAGCAGAGCCGTGCAGCGGCTCTTCTGTGCGCCCGTCCAGGCGACAGCCGACGACAGGCAACCCGCCGGACTGCTATAGGCTGACCGTCGCTTTCCGGCATGAACGGCATTCACGACATGGGCGGCATGCACGGCTTCGGCGCCGTGGACAGGTGCTCCGAAGGCGGCCCCTTTCACGAGCCATGGGAGGGCCGGGTGATGGCCATGGCCGGCTACGCGATGGCCGCGGGGGTTGCGAACCTGGACACCTTCCGCCACGCCATCGAGCGCATGCCGCCGGACCGCTACCTCGCCGACGGCTACTACGGGCGATGGCTTCACGCTCTGGAGACCCTGGCGCAGGAGCGACTCGCCGATGGCAGCACGCCGGAACGGCCCGAGATGGGCCCGGTCACGCGGGAGGTCGACCGCCAGCCGAAGTTCGCGGTCGGCGACCCGGTACGAACCTGGAACCGCCATCCACCCGGTCACACGCGGCTGCCCGGCTACGCCCGCGACCGGCGCGGCGTGATCGTGGAAGTTCACCCGGCCTGCGTCTATCCCGACACCAACGCTCACGACCTCGGCGAGGCGCCCGAGTACCTTTACAGCGTGGCCTTCGAGGCCGTGGAGCTCTGGGGCAGCGAGGCGGAGGCCGGGACGACCATCTGCATCGACCTGTTCGAGCCCTACCTGGAGGCGGCTCGGTGACTGCGGAGCATTCCCACGACAGCAAGTCGCCCGAGCTGCGCACCGAGGCCATCGAGACGCTCCTGGTGCAGAAGGGCCTGGTCGAATCCGCCGCGGTCGACGCCCTCGTGGAGCGCTACGAGCAGGACATCGGACCACTACGCGGCGCCAGGGTGGTGGCCGAAGCCTGGACCGACGCTGGGTTGCGCGCCCGGCTGCTGGCAGACGGCATGCCGGCAATCGGGGAACTGGGCTTCGGCGACAACACGGATTCCCACGTCGCCCGCCTGATGGTCAAGGAGAACACACCGTCGGTCCACAACCTGGTCGTCTGCACGCTGTGCTCGTGCTATCCGTGGGCGGTGCTGGGGTTGCCGCCGGCCTGGTACAAGTCGCCGGCCTATCGGTCGCGGGCCGTGCGCGAGCCGCGGCGCCTGCTGGCCGAGATGGGCCTCGACCTTCCTGGCGACGTCGAGCTGCGGGTGTGGGATTCGAGCGCCGAGGTGCGCTACATGGTCCTGCCCGAAAGGCCCGACGGCACGGACGGCCTCGCCGTGGAGGAGCTCGCCGACCTGGTCACGCGCGATTCGATGATCGGCGTCGAGCGCCTCGGTTACCCGGCCCTGGCGAACGCGACGGCGGAACGGCGGCGTGGTCGGCAGGGCCGCAGGCTTCCCGGCGAGGCCGGAGCCGAGGCCGGGCGCGATGCCGCCCGAGGTTCTGGCAGCGGCCTTGGCAGAGCACAGTTGAGCAAGGCGGACGTCGCACGGTGAATCTTCCCGTGCGCCTCGACGAGCATGGCGCCGCCGCCCCGCCCAGGGAGAACGGCGAGCTGGCGTTTGCCGCTCCCTGGGAGAGCAGGCTGTTCGGGCTGACCATGGCCCTGGTCGACGCCGGGCGGCTGGACTGGGCGGCTTTCCGCGACCGGCTGATTGCCCGCATCGGCGCCTGGGAACGATCCGGCGTCGCCGAGGACTGGAGCTACTGGCAGCGCTGGCGCGAGGCGCTGGAGGACTCGCTCGACGCCCTGGGGCTGGTCGGGCCGGCGGAGCTCGACGGTTTCGCGTGGCAGCTCGCGGCCCGTCCGCACGGCCACGATCATCACCACGATCACGACGGCCACAGCCATGACCACGATCACGGCCATGAGAATCACCATGGCCGGGAGCACCAACACGGCCAGGCTGGCCGTTCCCGCAACCACGAAACCCCGGTCGGCGGTTCCCGCCGACGGCACGCGGTGCCCGAGACCGCAGAGGAGTTCGAGCCATGACGGCACAACTGTTGGCAGGCCAGCCTGTGGCCGAGGCGGTACTGGCGGAGGTCGCGGAGCGCGTCGAGGAGCTCGCCGCCGCCGGGGTGCGACCCGGCCTGGGGACGATTCTCGTGGGCGAGGACGCAGCCTCGGCCGGCTACGTCAGGAAGAAGCACGAGACTTGCGAGCAGGTGGGCGTCGCGTCCTTCCACGCGGCGATTCCCGCCGACGCTGGCCAGGCCGAGCTGCTCGCCGCCGTCGACCGCTTCAACGCCGACCCGGCGGTCGACGCCTACATCATCCAGCACCCGGTACCCGGCGGCTTCGACTTCAACCAGGCCCTGGCGCGCATGGACCCTGCGAAGGACGCAGACGGCCTGCACCCGACCAACCTGGGCAAGCTTGTGCTGCAAGAGCGCGGGCCCGTGCCGTGTACGCCGGCCGGAATCCAGGCGATGCTCGTGCACTACGACATCGACGTCGGCGGCCGCGAGGTCGTCGTCCTCGGTCGCGGGCCGACTCTCGGCCGCCCGCTCTCCCTGCTGCTGACCCTGAAGCAACCGGGGGCGAACGCGGTCGTCACGGTGGTTCACACGGGCGCCCGGGACGTGACCCCCTTCACCCGCCGCGCAGACATCGTGGTGGCTGCCCTGGGCGTGCCGCGCTTCGTTCAGCCGGAGATGATCAAGCCCGGCGCGGTCGTGGTCAGCGGCGGCATCAGCTGGGAGGGTCGGAAGCTGCTGCCGGACGTCGACGAGTCGGTCGGCGAGATGGCGAGCTGGATAACGCCGCGCCTCGGCGGCGTCGGACCGACGACCGTAGCGATGCTGCTGCGCAACACCGTGCTGGCGGCAGCCGAACGCGCACCGGGCTGACCGGGGTCCCGAGAAGGTCGCCGGTCAGCCGGGACGGGCGTCATGTCAGCCTCCCGCAGTCCCGACAGGTCTTCAATTCCGACGCGCCGCCGCTCGGGGAGCGGACCTTGTGCATGACGAAAAGGATGGCGCGGACTACGGCATCCAGGAGCCGTAGTCCGGCCATCCGACGGCAGCCGGTTGAGGGGCTACTCTAGGCGGCCGCCGTCTTGACTGCTGACCGCAAGAGGCTGTAGCCGCTTGCGTCCAACCGCTTGCGTCGAGCCACGTCGCGCTCGATGTCGCTGGCCCACTCGGCGGCGGCAGCACTGGGACCTGCTTCCAGGGAGAGGAGCTCCGAGCCGAAGCCGGATCCGTAGGAGAAGGCAGCCACCTTCTCGCCCGTCTCCATGCCGCAGAGAGCGCGGGCTACCGCCACCCAGAGCGCCGCCGCGTAGGAGTTGCCCGACAGCCTGTTCCAGTCCATGGTCGGGTCGACCTTCTCGGCGTACATCCGCGCGATCTTCTCGGTGGACCAGCCGGCTGCTTCGCAAACTTCGTGGAGAGCCTTCTTGACCATCTTCGGAAACGGCACGTGGAAGCAGACCGCCGAGAACTCGTCCATCACCCCGGTGAAGTCCCGTCCCGCCACGAGTGCCCCGAAGCACTCCACGGCCGCCTTCTTGTAGCAGTCGAGGCTCAGCTTGCCGTCCACCCGCGGGTAGGACTCGCCCACCGGACGATAGAAGTCGAACGCCGGTTCGCTCCAGGCGTGGGTGTCGAGACCGACGGTAGCGATCTCGGGCCGATCAACGACGAAGGCGACGGCGCCTGCGCCCTGAGTCGGCTCGCCGGGGTCGTTCTGCTCGTACAGGGCGATGTCGGCAGCGATCACCAGGGCCGCCTTGCCGCGCGCCGCACCGGACATCCGCCACTCGCAGGCCTGGCGCAGCGCCAGCGTGCCGCCGTAGCAGGCATGCTTCACTTCGTAGGATCGGATGCGGCCGCCAAGACCGAGCTCGTCCGCCACGAAGGCGGACAGGGGCCGGCTCATGTCGACCGCGGTCTCGGTGCCGACGGCGATCATGCCGATGTCCTTTGAGTCGCCGTCCCACCGGGACAGCGCCCGTCGGGCGGCCCCGGACGCGAGGTCGACGATGTCGAACTCCGGCGGGCAGAGAGAGATCTCGGAGCACCCCAGGCCCAGAAGGTACTTGTTGGGGTCCACGCCCCGCAGGGCGGCCAGCTCTTCGACCGGCATGTAGAGGGGCGGCAGGTGCAGACCGATCGAGGCAATCCCCGTGTCGATTTGGGTCATCGGTTCTTCCTCCAGTTTGGACGGTCGGCCAGGGGCGTCGCTGTCCGTGAAATCGCGGCGTTCAACCGTCGGGGCTGCAGCGCCACAAAAGCAATGAAAGGGCACCCTAGCAGAAGAAAACCCTTTCGCAACCTTTTTCTTTTCGTAACAAAATTGGACTTTCAGTACTTTCGCAAGTTCTTGAAAGCTCTGTAACGGAGGCCCCGGAGACGCCGACTGTCGGGCCGCGGCGTTCGGGGCGGTCTGCTTTCCGGATACAGGCCACCGAAGCCGCCGTGCGTCGTGGCGGGCGGGAGGGCGGGGAGGTCCGAGGGCGAGGCGGCCCTCCAGCCGCCTTGCCTGCTCCCGGCTGCCAACAGCCTGCAGGCAGGCGCCGGACCTGCCCGCGGACGCTGAACGCTGGTTGGCCGAGGGGCTGCAGGCGGGGCGGGGCTGATGCCGCTATCGGCTCGCCGACAGGCGCCCGTCGGGTTGCGCCAGGCTCCGGGCACAGCGCATCCCGGTGTTGTCAAGGCCCGAATCCGGCGCCGAGTTGTTGCGGTTGCTGTTTCGATAGCCCTCGCAGTAGGTCACGGAGCAGAGCCAGGAACCGCCCTTCAGGAGCCTGTCGCCGCCGCTGCGGCCGGGCACGTACCACGCATCGATCCACTCCCAGACGTTGCCGCCGAGGTCGTGGATGCCGAGCGCGTTGGGAGGATAGGCACCCACCGGCGCCAGGTAGTCGTGGCCATCGGTTGCTTCGTCCCGAGCCGGGAAGGGGCCCTGCCAGACGTTCGCCTGCCACTGACCGTCGACGGTCGGATCATCGCCCCAGGGATAGAGCGCCCCGCCGCCGTCGCCGCCGCCGTCGCCGCCGGCAGCCGCGGCCAGGTCCCATTCGGCTTCGGTCGGCAGCCGTTTGTCCCGCCACGCACAGTAGGCGGCGGCATCGTTCCAGCTGACGTGAACGACCGGGTGCTCGGGCAGGGCCTCGGACTCGGGGCCGCCAGGTTCCCGCCACCACGCGCCGTCGACCGCCAGCCACCAGGGGGCCGCTCCCGGCCGCCGCTCGAGGTCCGGCGAATCGGTCGGTTCGGGATGAAAGACGAGGGACCAGCCCCAGTTCTCGGCCTCCGTGACAAACCCGGTCGCGTCGACGAAGGCGGCGAACTCGCGGTTCGTCACTTCGTGGATGTCCAGGTCAAAGGCGCCGACCTGCACCTCGCCGTCCGGGCCGCGCACTCCGGCGGCGGGCACGCGAACCATGCCCGCGGGCGGCGATTCGGGCGCGGCGACCGGACCCCGTTCGCTCTCCGGCGGCGGAGCCGGTGCGGCGCCGCAGCCGGCAAGGAGCAGAAAACCCAAGACAGGCGGGAGCGTCGTCGGCACGGCGCGCGGCCGGAACCTCATGGCGCCCAGCCGAAGCGGTCGAGGTCGATGCGGCCCTGGTGGTCGAGCAGAACGCCCTCTTCCTCGAGCAGGAACTGCTGGCGCTCGACGCTCTCGAGGGGGTCGATGCCGCGCTCGCTGATGGTCCCGCGCGCGTTGACCACTCGGTGCCACGGCACGGTGGTCCCCCGCAGCCCGGCAAGCGAGCGACCTACCTGCCGAGCGTTCCGCGGCCGGCCGGCGAGGGCCGCGATCTGACCGTAGGTTGCCACCCGGCCCTCGGGAATCAGCCGCACGAGCTCTCGGAAGGTCTCCATCGCGTCTGCTAGCTTGGCGTCGGGCATGGACTCTGCCGTTCGAGGTCACGGCCGCCTCGACCGGCGGCGCAACTACGCCGCGCTGCTCGTTCACGGCCTGCTCGGCATGACGGGGTTCCGGCTGCTGCAGGCCCCGACCTTTCTGCCAACCTACATCAACCTTCTGACCGGCGCCAACGCGGCGGTCGGCCTGGCGTCCGCCTGCCAGAGCCTGGGCATGTTCGTGTCGCCGCTCCTGAGCGCCGCCCTGGTCGAGCATCGCGGCCACGTGAAGCGAGTGGCGCTCCTGTTCGGCGGCCTGATGCGGCTGCAGGTGCTGCTGCTGGCGCTGACGGCGCTGTTCGTCCCGACTTCGGTGGCGGTGTTCGTGATCTGGCCGGTGCTGCTTCTGTGGGGCCTGTCGAGCGGCATGCAGATGGTCGCGTTCAACGTGCTGTTCGCCAAGTCCGTGCCGGTGCGGCGACGGGGGCGCCTGCAGGGCTCGCGAAACCTGGCGGCGGGGCTCTCGGTCATCCTGCTCTCCATCCTGGCCGGCTGGATCCTCGACCAGTACGGATTCCCCACCGGCTACGGCCTGACGTTTCTGGGCGCCGCGGTGCTGGCTTCGGTCGGTCTCGTCTTCATGGCCATGATCCGCGAGCCGGAGGCGCTCGACCTCCACGAGGCCCGACACAGCTTGCGCAACCGCCTGTCCAGGCTGCCGGAGCTGCTCCGCTCGGACCCGCACTACGCCAGGTTCCTCGCAGCGAGGCTGCTGGCCGGCGCCGCACGCGGCTCGCTGCCGTTCTACATCCTGCTCGCAGGCGAGCGGTTCGGGATGAGCGGCGCCCGCCTGGCAGGGCTTACAGTCACGTTCACGGTCGCCCAGTCCGTGGGCGCCCTGGCGTGGGGCCTCCTGGGCGACCACTCCGGCTACCGGACGGTGTTCTTGCTCTCGCTCGGCGTCTGGATACTCGGCAGCCTCCTCGCCATCTGGGCGCCGGTGTTCCCGGTTGCCTGGGTCGTCTTCCTGTGCGTCGGGACCGGCTTGGCCGGCCTCGCCCTGGCGTCCCAGAATCTTGCGCTCGAGTTCGGCCGCGAGCGCGACCGGCCGATGCGCATTGCCGTAACCCACTCGCTGGCCGAGATCTGCGCCGTCGCGGGCTTTGTCACCGCCGGCCTGATCAGCCAGACTGCTCCCACCGAAGCCGTGTTCCTGGTGGCCATCGTCCTCCACCTGCTCGCATTCCGGATGATCCTCCAGGTCAGGGATCCTCGGCGCCTGACAGCCTCTCGAGCCTGACCGCCGGAGCCGCATGGCTCACGGCATCGACGGCAGCGCCAGCAGCCTTGCCGGGGCGGCGAGGCCAAAGGCCGTGCGGTGCGCTTCTCCGCCTGCGAACGAGAGGCCACACGTTCTGGCACGGAACCTGCATTGCTGAACTGTCGGGACGCAAGCGTCGTCCCGCAAAGTTGGCAAACCCACCGGAGGAGGTCCTCCTCAACGTTTCCCCTCGGACAGCAAGCCCGCCGGCGGCGGGGCCTCGTACCGGACGCATCTGGTCACGGCCGTCGCCCCGCCACCAAGGCCGGACGGGCCCTCCTGCTCGGAACCTCTCGGCGGCCGCGTTTCCTGACGCGGTCAGCCAGTCCAGAATCCTCCCACCCCGGACCTCCTCCGCGCCGCCCCCCTTCGGGTCGCGGCCACGACCGTTCTGCCGGTCACAAGGACTTGCCCGTGCTGACAGGCCGCGCCGACGCGCGGCTGCGCCAGAATGGCGCAATCAGGCTCGGAAGCGGTCGTCCAGATACCGTGCCACGGCGTCGAGCGCCAGTCGATCCTGGGCGCCGCTGTCACGATCACGGACAGTGACGGTACCGTCCTTGACCGTCTGGCCGTCAATGGTGAAGCAGTACGGAGTGCCCGCCTCGTCCATGCGCGCGTAGCGCTTGCCGATGGACTGCTTCGCGTCGTGCTGGATGCGATAGCGCTGGCGCAGCTCGAGATACAGCGAGTTGGCCAGCTCCGGCATACCGCCCTTGTTCACGAGCGGGAAGACGCCGGCGTGAATCGGCGCCAGGCGCCGCGGGAAGCGCATCAGTTCGGACGACGGCCGGCTCTCGTCCACCGCGTACGACTCGCACAGAAGGGCCAGCACCCCCCGGGTCAGTCCGGCCGCCGGTTCGATGACGTGCGGCAGGAAGCGCTCGCGGGTCTGCGGGTCGAACGTTTCCAGCTTGACGCCGCTGTGCTTCTGGTGCTGCTCCAGGTCAAAGCTGCCGCGATGGGCCACGCCTTCGAGCTCGCCGAAGTCCGGCTCCGTGAACGGATAGCGGTACTCGACGTCGAACGTGCCCTCGCCTTCCTGGGCGTAGTGGGCGAGTTCGGAAGCCTCGTGCCGACGCAGGCGCAGCCGCTCGCCGGCGAGGCCGAGCGAGCTCCACCACTCCATTCGCGCGCGGGTCCAGAAGTCGAACCAGAGCCCGGCTTCGGAGGGATGACAGAACCACTCCATCTCCATCTGCTCGAACTCGCGGGTGCGGAAGATGTAGTTGCGCGGCGTGACCTCGTTGCGAAACGCCTTCCCGATCTGGGCGATGCCGAAGGGCAGGCGCACCCTGGACGTGTCCAGCACGCCCTTGTAGTTCAGGAAGATGCCCTGAGCCGTTTCGGGCCGCAGCCAGGCCAGGTTCTCTTCACCCGAGGCGGCGCCCACGAAGGTCCTGAACATCAGGTTGAAGTCGCGAGCCTCGGTCAGCGACCCGGGCTCGGACGCGCCGGGCGCCCAGACATGGGCACGTTCTTCCGCGTCGACCTCGGCCAGCGGCAGGGAGCCGAAGTCCTGCAGCTTCGGGCGACCGCGCATCGCCTTGCGGGCCGTGCGCAGGGCCGGTTCCGGTTCGCCCTCCAGGTACGCGAACAGGGCCGGCGGGTCCAGGTCGCGCTTCGGCCGCAGCACGTGCAGGTGGTCGGCGCGGAACCGGGCCCGGGTCTCGCGGCAGTCGATCATCGGGTCGGAGAAGCCGCCGACATGGCCGCTCGCCTCCCAGGCTCGCGGGTTCTGGATGATCGACGAGTCGATGCCGACGATGGAGAGCGGCGTGCCCTCCGGTCCGATCGGGGGTGACTCGACCATGTCGCGCCACCAGGCATCTCGCAGGTTGTTCTTCAGCTGGACGCCGAGCGGCCCGTAGTCCCAGAAGCCGTTGATGCCGCCGTAGATCTCCGAGGCCGGGAACACGAAGCCGCGGCGCTTGGCCAGCGCCACGATGCGCTCCATCCTTTCGCTGCCTGTCGGTTGTGTCACGACCCACCTCCGTCCGCCGGAGCGACGGCGAACGGTAGCAGGTTCACTCGTGGGCCGACAGCCTGAGCCGCCAGACGCTTCGCGGGCTGGCTGGTCTGGCCCCTGCCCCCACCTGCTAGCCTGCCGCTCCTGTTCAAACACGAGAACCCACAGGGAGCCGCCACGATGGCCACTGCACCTGCCACGATCGAAGCGCCGACGCTGTCCCGCCCTCTCCGGCCCGACGGCGACTGGCGCCACCTGTTCTCGTACCACCCGATGGACGTGGAGATCGAGCGCGCCGAGGGCATCCATCTCCACGACCGGGAGGGCAACAGCTACATCGACGCCTCTGGCGGTCCGATGGCGGTCAACCTGCCCCACAACCACCCGCGGATCAAGCGGGCCATCGCTGACCAGCTCGACAGGTACGCCTACACCCATCCCTCCCTGGCCGATCCGAAGCGGGCCGAGTTCTGCCGCCTGCTGGCGGAGGTCACGCCCGGGGACCTGAACCACTCCTACCTCGTGTGCGGCGGTTCCGAAGCGGTCGAGACCGCGATCAAGCTGGCGCGCCAGGCGCAGATGGCCTTGGGCAACCGGGACAAGTACAAGGTCATCAGCCACCGGGACTCGTACCACGGGATGACGCTGGCCACTCTCGGCCTGTCCCATAACCCCGCAACCCGGGCCGCGTTCGAGCCCATGCTGCCGAAGTGGCCGCACATCCGGCAGTACTCCGACTTCGACCGACCGGAGGGAACGAGCCGCGAGGAGTGGGGCGTCGAGTGCGCCCGCGCACTGGAGTACGCGATCCACTACGCCGGGGCCAGGTCGGTCTCGGCCTTCCTGGCCACGCCGCACGGCTGCGGACCGGACTACGCCTGCGTTCCGCCGGACAGCTACTGGCGCACCATCCGCGACATCTGCGACCGCTACGACGTGCTGCTGATCGTGGACGAAGTGATCACCGGCTTCGGTCGCACGGGAAGCTGGTTCGGGATGGACCACTACAGCATCGATCCCGACATCATCGCGATGGCCAAGGGGATATCGAGCTGCTACGTGCCGTTCGGCGCCGTGTCCGTCTCCAGTCGACTCAACCGGCCCTTCGAGCAGGGGCGTTCGTTCGTCCACGGTTTCACCTTCGGCGGCCATTCCGTCGGCTGCGCCGTCGGCTGCGAGGTGATCCGCGTGCTCAGGGAAGAAGAGCTGATCGAGAACTGCAACGAGCAGAGCCCGAACCTGTTCGCCTGGCGCGAGGAACTGCTCTCGCATCCGACCGTGGCCGACGTGCGGGGCTGGGGCCTGATGATGGTGCTCGAGATCGTGGCGGACAAGCGGACGATGGCGTTCTTCGACCGCAGCGTCGATGCACAGTCGCTCTTCCAGTCCATGGCGCTGAAGCACGGACTCGTGCTGTACAGCTCGCTGTACGGCTCGTCGCGTCAGCCGGCCCTGGCCCGCGGCCTGCCGATCTGGATCGCGCCGCCGCTGTCCATCAACGCGGGCGAAGTCGACGAGATGATGACGCGGCTGACGGCGATGCTCACCGAGTGGGAGAGTCTGGTCCTCCAGGGAAGGGTCTGATCAAGTCCGCGCGACCCGTGTTGACAAGGGAATGGGGGCGTCCATGCAACAGGCCCCATTCGCGGCGTTGGAGCACGACCGGAAAGGAAGCGGACCCGCCGGAACGTGTTTCTGGCGAAGATGGAGGACATGTTGCCGCAGGGGGTGGAGTCGGTGCCTCGTCTTGCAGGCTTGCGGCTGTCGGGTCCGCTGCCGGACGAGACGACGATCCTGAATCTCCGCCACTTGTTCAAGCGGCATGACCTTTGGGGAGGAAGCTGTCCGAGGAGATCAACGTGCAGCTGGCCAGTGGTGGTCACCGTCTGCGCCGGGCCTCGAAGGATCTCCGCTGGCGCCGGTGAGACCCGAACATGTCGCCCAGTCTGAACGCGCTCCTCGCCTGGAGCAGGCACGGCCGCGTCTTCACGCCTTCCTGAAGTCTGGGCCGCGATGCGGAGCGACGGGATGGTCGAGCGATGGCGCCAGGGCGTGCCCGCCCACTACGCGTGCTGTGGCTCCGGATCGTCCTCGTTGGCCTGGTGGGCCCTGAAGGCGTCGATCTCGTCCTTCAGCTTCTTGATGACCCAGGCCACCACTGCAACGTTGTCAAGGAGTCCGACGCCCGGGACGAAGTCGGGGACGATGTCGAACGGCGTGACGACGTAGATCACTGCGCCAACGAATCAGATCCGTTTGTCCAGTTTCCAGGCTCCATCGAGGACGGACCTGAGCAGTTCGATGAGTGTCTTCAGATCGTCGATGACACTGCGGAAGGACCCTTCGATCCTGCCCGCCGACCAGCCTTCGCCGCGGTCGTTCCGGCCCCGAGAGTCGCCAGAATGTACTGTCCGGACCGCCGAAGCGTAGCCGAAACGATGACAGACCGGACGTTTGAAAGAACCCGCCGACGCGCCTCGCGTTGCGGCTGCTGAACCGCGCGAGGGCTACACGCCGTGGCTGCGGTTCGAGAACGGCGCAGAAGGCCTGCTGGACATGACAGAGGACGTGAAGCGACTTGGCAGCCGAGGCCCCGTCTCCGGAACCTGGACGTGTTCCATGCCGTGCAGGTCAGTAACGAAGACGAAGACGTGCTGATCTGGCCGGAGTTCGAGGACGAGGCCCCGCACTGCTACGGTGCGTGGGACCACGAGATCCTCTACTGTCGCGTGATCGTCAGCGGCGACCCTGCGAACACGGATCAGATCCTCCCCGACATGGAGGTAGTCGCCAGAATCCAGGAGTCTCTGAGAGCGGTCTGGTGACACTCGGGCTGTTCGCCGCCAGCCCAGGGAATCGTCAGCGGCGACCCTGCGAACACGGATCAGATCCTCCCCGACATGGAGGTCGCCGCCAGAGTCCAGAAGTCTCTTGGAGCGGCCTGGTCACACTCGGGCTGTTCGCCGCCAGCCCAGGGAAGGCGGGGCTGGTAACACCGCAAGCAATCCCCTTTCGATTGCTGGCTCACACCCCGATGGGGTGCCAGCTGGTCTTGACCTCCTGCAGGTCGGTGATCTCATAGGGGCTCTGGACCTGTGTCCAGTCGGCGTGGTTGCGGATGGCCACGCGCTTCAGGTTGTGGACTGCCTCGGTTTCGGCGGTCTCGACCACCTCGCTGTCGGTGGTGCAGAGCAGCAGGGCGTCGACGTCGCGGTGGGCTGCCAGGGGGCTTAGCATCTCGCCCTGCCTGCCGGTGAGCACGTTCACCACACCTCCGGGCACGTCGGACGAGTTCAAGACCTCGCACAAGGTCACCGCCGGGAGCGGCTGGCTGCCGGTGACCAGGACGACGGTCGCGTTGCCGCCGGCGATGGCGGGCGCGATGGCCGAGACCAGGCCCACCAGCGGGGATTCGGGCGCGAGCACGCCGACGACGCCCACCGGTTCGAGGATGGAGAAGTTGAAGTGCGAGCTGGCGACCGGGTTCACCGCCGAGAAGACCTGCTGGTACTTGTCGGTCCAGCCGGCGTAGTGGACGAGCCGGTCGACCGCTGCCTGCACTTCGGCGGACGCCTCCTCCGGCGCCGCGCCGCCCTGGGCGAGCAGGGCCTCGAACTGCGCGCTGCGGCCCTCCAGCATCTCGGCGATGCGGTAGAGGACCTGGCCGCGGTTGTACGCCGTTCGGCCTGCCCAGCCGGCCTGGGCGACGCGCGCGGCGGTCACCGCGTCGCGGACATCCTTGCGCGAGCAGCGGCAGATGTTGGCGATGGCGGTGCCGTCCGCCGCCAGGGCGCGGTCGAAGCGGCCCGATTCCGAGCGCGGGAACTTCCCTCCGACGTAGACCTTGTGGGTCTTCATCACCGGCAGGCGGGCAGTCGCGGCGCCGGGGCGTGCGCCGCTCACGGCGCCACTCCCCAAGGCGAGAGCACGCGAGCGGACCAGCCGGGCGTCTGTGGGCGCGGGCTCGATTGCGGCATTGCGCTCGTCGGATGCCCGGGCAGGCGCGGTGCTCTCCGGCGGCGCCTGCTCACGACGCCTCCTCCGGTTGCAGGTACGCGTGGAGCCCGCTGACGCCGCCCTCGCGGCCGATGCCACTTTCCTTGTAGCCGCCAAACGGCGCGGTCGGGTCGAACTTGTTGTACGTGTTGGCCCAAAGCACCCCGGCGCGAATGCGGCTCGTGACGCTGAACGCCCTGGCGCCCTTGTCGCTCCAGACGCCGCCGGACAGACCGTACGGGGTGTTGTTCGCCATCGCGATTCCCTCGTCCACGGTGCGGAACGTCTGCACCGCCAGCACCGGGCCGAAGATCTCCTCCTGGACGACCCGGTGCGACTGCGACGCTCGCAGGAACAGCGTCGGCCGGCACCAGTAGCCGCGTTCGGGCAGCTGGCACGAGGTCTGGAAGGGCTCGGCGCCCTCGGCCTCGCCGACCTTGAGGTACTCCTCGATGCGGTCGAGCTGCGCGCGGGAGTTGATCGCGCCAATGTCCGTGTTCTTGTCGAGCGGGTCGCCCACGACAAGCGTTTCCATGCGGTTCTGCAGCTTGGCGAGCACCGCGTCCGCGACCGACTCCTGCACCAGCAGTCGGGAACCGGCGCAGCAGACGTGGCCCTGGTTGAAGAAGATGCCGTTGACGATGCCCTCGACCGCCTGGTCGATGGCGGCGTCCTCGAACACCAGGTTCGCCGCCTTGCCGCCGAGCTCCAGCGTGTAGTGCTTGCCGCTTCCGGCGAGCGCGTGCCGGATCAGCTTGCCGACCTCCGTGGAACCGGTGAAGGCGACCTTGTCCACGTCCGGGTGCTGGACGACCGCGGCGCCCGTCTCGCCGGCGCCGGTGACGATGTTCACGACGCCGTCGGGGAGACCGGCATCGCGAACGATCTCGGCCAGCTTCAGCGCGGTGAGCGGCGTCGTCTCGGCCGGCTTGAGCACGACCGTGTTGCCGGCGGCAAGCGCCGGCGCGACCTTCCAGGCGGCCATCAGGAGCGGGAAGTTCCACGGGATGACCTGGCCGGCGACGCCGAGCGCGCGGGCGCCGCGACCGGGGAAGGCGTACTCCAGCTTGTCGGCCCACCCGGCGTAGTAGAAGAAGTGCGCAGCGGCCAGCGGGATGTCGACGTCGCGCGATTCGCGAATCGGCTTGCCGCCGTCGAGCGATTCGACGATCGCAAGTTCGCGGCTTCGCTCCTGGAGCAGGCGGGCGATGCGGTAGATGTACTTGCCGCGTTCCCTGCTCGGCAGCTTCGACCAGACGCCGTCGTACGCCCTCCGCGCCGCGCCGACCGCGGCGTCCACGTCGGCGTCGGAGGCCAGCGCCACGTCGGCGATCTTCTGCTCGGTCGCCGGGTTCGTGGTCTCGAACCAGCGTCTGTCGGCCGCCTCCCGGAACTCGCCGTCGATGAACAGGCCGCAGCGGTCCCGCAGATCGACGTGGTCGGTCGATTCCGGCGCCGGCGCCCAGGTCCAGCCGTCGTCGCCGCCGAGGCGAAGCGGTGGAATCGCCGCGGGGGCGGATGCGTTGCCGTCGGAAGGGGGAGGCGGCATTACAGCGAGAAGTCGTCGAACGACTGGTAGATGCCGCTTCGCTGCTTCACGATCTGTCGCAGGACGTCGTTGGCGAGCGAACTCGCGCCGAACCGGTAGAGCTCCGGGCAGAGCCAGTCCTGTCCCAGCGTCTCGCGCACCATGACGAGGTGACGCACCGCGTCCCTTGCGGTCGAGATGCCGCCGGCGGGCTTCATGCCGATGCGCTCGCCGGTGCGGAGGTAGTGGTCGCGAATGGCCTCCAGCATGACCAGGACTACCGGCATCGTGGCGGCCGGCTTGATCTTGCCGGTCGAAGTCTTGATGAAGTCGGCCCCGGAGCGCATCGCCAGGTCGGAGGCGCGGCGCACGGCGTCGAGTGTGCCGAGCTCGCCGGTCTCCAGGATGACCTTCAGGTGGGCGGCGCCGCAGGCCTCCTTGACGGCCGCGATCTCGTCGCCGACGAAGGCGAGGTCGCCGGCCAGGAAGCGGCCCCGCGAGATGACCATGTCGACCTCGTCGGCGCCGGCCTCGACGGCCTGCCGCACTTCCAGCAGCTTGATCTCCCGCGGCGCCTGACCGGCGGGGAAGCTGGTGGCGACCGACGCGACGTGGATGCCGCTTTCGGCCAGCGCCCGCCTGGCCGTGCCCACCAGCGCCGGGTAGACGCACACCGCCGCAACGTGCGGCAGGTCGGGCAGCGCCGCGTGCAGCTGGAGAGCCTTCGCGCACAGCTGGCGCACCTTGCCCTCGGAGTCGGCGCCCTCCAGCGTCGTCAGGTCGATCATCGACAGGGTCAGGCGGAGCGCCTGCAGCTTGGCTTCCTTCTTGACCGAACGGGAGCAGAGCCTGGCCACGCGCTCCTCGACGCCGACCGCATCGATGGGCGGCGACTCGGGCATGAATGCTGCGGGCTGGGGCTGCATGAACGAGCAGTCTACGCCGGCTCCGGCGTCGCTTGCTCGTGTCGGGTGTACGCGAGCGCCGGAGCCACCATGACGGCCCCTGGGGCAGGCGTTGGCTGGGCCGGAAACCCTGGCCAGCTACAGCACGCCGGCGACGGCTGTCTGGCGCAGGGCGTGGTCGGCCAGCACCAGAGCCACCATCGCCTCGCCCATCGGCACGAAGCGCGGCAGGAGGCACGGGTCGTGGCGGCCCCCGGTCGAGATCGTCGTCGGTTCGCCGCTCCGGGTCACGGTGTCCTGCGGCCGCGGCAGGCTGCTGGTCGGCTTGACCGCGCAGCGCAAGATGATCGGCTGACCGGACGAAATGCCGCCCAGCATCCCGCCGTGGCGGTTGCTCCGGGTGGCGACCCGGCCGCCTCGCATCTCGAACGGGTCGTTGTTCTCGCTGCCGCGCGCGGTCGCGACGCCGAACCCGGCGCCGTACTCCACGCCCAGCACCGCCGGCAAGCTGAACAGCGCCTTGCCCAGGTCGGCCTTCAGCTTGTCGAACACCGGCTCGCCCCAGCCCGGCGGCACGCCGTTGGCCACCAGTTCCGAAACGCCGCCGATCGAGTCGCGCTCGGAGCGCATCCGCTCGATGAGCTTCGCCATCCGTGCGGCTGCCTCCTGGTCCGGGCAGCGCACCGGGTTCGACTCGACTTGCTCCAGGGTCACGGCCGCCGGGTCGTCAACCTGCGCCTCGATGTCGCCGACGCTCCTGACGTAGCCGACGATCTCGACCCGCCAGCGCTCGCGCAGGAGCTTCTTCGCCACCGCCGCCGCTGCGACCCGCACGGAGGTCTCGCGCGCGCTGGCGCGACCGCCGCCGCGGTAGTCGCGACGGCCGTACTTGGCGTCGAACGTGTAGTCGGCGTGGCCCGGGCGGTACTTGTCCCGAATCTCGCCATAGTCGCGCGGACGCTGGTCGCGGTTCTCGATCAGGAACGCGATGGACGTGCCGGTCGTTCTGCCCTCGAACACGCCGGAAAGGATGCGGACCTCGTCCGGCTCGTTGCGCTGGGTCACCAGCTTCGACTGACCCGGACGCCGCCGCGCCAGGTCGGGCAGAAGGTCCGCCACCGACAGCTCGAGGCCGGGCGGCACGCCGTCCAGGATGCCGACGTACCCGGGCCCGTGGCTCTCGCCGGCCGTGGTCAGCCGCAGCGCGGTCCCGAAGGTGTTGCCGGCCATGACAACGGCACTCTGCCACAGGTCCCTGGGGCTGCAGGCGGGCTGTCGGCAAGCGACTTCGCGCGGCCTCCCCCTAGGCACCGGTCTCTCGCAGCCGATCACGGCCGGCAACAACCTGCGGACAAGTTCAAGAGCGCCCGCGTCGCTGCGGCCCGTCGGACCTGGCGGCGGGACCGCTCCGGGCTCGACGGTTCGGTTGCTGGCTACGGATCGATGCGGGCGGTGGCCTTGCCCATCACGACGACCTCGTCGTTCTGGTTCACCGTCGAGACCGAGAGGTCCACGAGGTGCTGGCCGTCCTCCTCGCGCACGCCGTCCACGGTCGCGGTCGCGGTGAGCGCGTCGCCCGGCCACACCTGCCTGGTGAAGCGGACGCCGTAGGCGGTCAGCCTGCCGTCGCCGACGAGGTCGGTCACCATGCGGCCGGTCATGCCCATCGTCAGCATGCCGTGCGCGAACACGGTGGGGTAGCCCGCCACCTTCTTCGTGAACAACTCGTCCGTGTGGAGCGGGTTGTAGTCGCCCGAGGCGCCCGCGTACTGGACGATCTGGGTGCGGGAGAGGTCGTCGGTGAGCTTCTGGGTGTGAGTGTCGCCGACTTTGACGTTGCTTGCCTGAAGTGCCATTCGCTGCCTCTCCTCAGTCGCTCTCGACTACCTTCTCGGTGCGCACGCCGACGCCGGTGGCGCGCACGACGAGTGCGCCGGATTCGTCGAAGTACTCGGTGATGTTCTCGCTGAAGGTCAGCTTGCCGCCACGCTTGCCCTGGCGCTCCCAGGTGTTGCCGGACCGCGTCTTGATGGTCAGCGTCTCGCCGGGGCTCACGTGCCGGAAGTACTCGAACCGCTGCTCGGCGTGCAGGCCGGTGCCGCCGTCACCGCCGGTGTTCTCGCGGGTCACCCCCGTGGGCGTCCTGCCGGAGCCGAACCACGGCTCGCCGATCTTCGGGCGCAGGAAGTAGTCGGGGTCGTACTGCGCCGAGGACTGGTAGAACGTGGGCGGCGCGATGACCTGGCCGGGTTCCGTGTCCGCCGCCGCCTCGGCATCGTGATAGATCGGGTTCGGGTCGCCGACCGAACGGGCGAACATCATGATGTGTCCTGCCTCGATCGGGAACTTCTCTGCTGCCATGCCCTGCCGTCCTCCTGTGCGTGTGGTCTGGAGCGCTGTCTGTGCGGTCGAGTCCCCGACTGTACCAGCCTCGGCCGCGACCGGCCGGCGCCGCTCAACACGGAACGGGGGCTGGTCTGCGTGCGTTGCCGCCCGTCGCCTTCGCCGGCTCGCGGGTGCGGATGAAGGCCACGGCGGCAGGTCGCGGCAGCAGCGGCGCGGTGCGACGCCCGAAGCCTGCCGGAGCGCCCCGGTGTGAACCTTCTGCTGCTGGAAGGCGCCGATCTGGTCGGACCGGGGCGCTCCGTGGTGGCCGGAGAGCGTCTGCAGCACGTCCGCAAGGTGCTGAGGGCTGAGGTCGGCGACACGCTGGAAGTGGGCCGACTCGGCGGCGGCATCGGTCGCGGTCGCGTCGCCGAGCTGAACCACGAGCGTCTGGTGCTGGACCTCGGGTCGCTCGACCGGAAGCCGCCGCTGCCGCTGCCGGCGACCCTCGTACTCGCCCTGCCGCGGCCCAGGTTCACGGGCCGCATCCTCCAGGCCGCGACGGCGATGGGGGTCAAGCGGATCCTGCTCGTGCACACCGCGCGGGTCGAGAAGAGCTACTGGCAGAGCTCCGTGATGCGCCCGGAAACGCTGAGGCGGCATCTGCTCCTGGGCCTGGCGCAGGCGCGCGACACCGTGCTGCCGGAGCTTGCTTGCCTGCCCCGGCCCGCGGACCTGCGAGACGCGCTGCCCGCCCTCGTGCGCGAGCACGACCGGGCGCTGGTCGCCGACGCCTCGGCCGCCGACCCGTGTCCGCCGGGCTCGAACGAGTCGACGCTCCTGCTGGTCGGCCCGGAGGGAGGGTTTCTCGATCGGGAACTCGCCTCCTTCAAGGCCGCCGGCCTTCGCGACGCGAGTCTCGGCCCTCGTGCCCTGCGGGTCGAGCACGCGATCGTGGCGCTGCTCGCGCGCTTGGGCGCTGGCGCCTGACGGCGCTACGGCGTCCACCGGTACCCCGGTGGCGCCGGCGACCACAGCAAGTACCTTGCTCGTGAACGACGGGGCGGGGATGTGCATCTCCCACAATCCCTCCGGGCAGGGGTCGAAGGCGAACCTGCCCTGCGCGTCGGTGAATGCGCGGCGCACGATGTCGAGCGCGGTCAGAACTCCGGCCAGAGCAGCACTCGGCGGATGCGCCGGGCCCGGCGTCTCGCGACGGATCCGTTTCAGGGTGAGTGCGGTCGACGTTCTTTCCCTTGGCGCCACCGGCGAACCCTGATGGTGCGGTGCGCTACTCGCGCAGGCGGGCGCTGACCGCTCGCTCGACCTGGCTCAGGACAAGGCGGCGCAACTTCGCGACGTCGCGGTCGCGCAGGGTGCGATTCGGTGCGCGGAAAACGAGGTGCCAGGCGAGGCTCTTCGACCCGGCCCCGATGGCCTCGCTGCGGAACACGTCGAACAGCTCGACCTCGCGCAGCAGGGGCCCTCCGGCCTTGAGCAGGGCCGCCTTGACCTCCGCGGCGGACACCTCCTCGTCGACGATCAGGGCCAGGTCCTCGCGTATCGCCGGGTAGACCGGTACTGGCTCGACCTGCACGGTCTCCGGCGCCTTGCCGAAGATGCAGTCGAGGTCGAGCTCCGCGGCCAGGACGGCCTGGCCTTCGGCGGGCTCGAGGCCGAACTGATCGGCCACGGCAGGCTGCACCTCGCCCAGCCAGCCGACCGGTTCGGTCTCATCGGCAAGCTGGACCGCCGCGGTCCGGCCGGGGCGGAAAGCGGCCGGACGATCATCTCCGCCGGGCAGGAACGTCGCCTCGACGCCCAGCCCGTACAGCGCGGCCTCCACGATGCCCTTCAGGTCGAAGAAGTCGAAGCTGCCGTTCGTCCCCTGCTCACCCGCGCCGCCCTGCCAGTGGTCGCTGCGACGCGGGCCGGTGAGCACGAGGGCGGCGCGCAGCCGCTCCTCGGGCAGCGACTCGCCCTTGGCCAGCGGATACACGGCGCCGACCTCGAACAGGGCCAGGCGGTCGGCAAAGCGAGCGTTCGATGCGGCGGCTTCGAGCACCGACGCCAGCAGGCTGTGCCTCATGACCACTCGGTCCTGGGTGGACGGGTTGGCCAGCCGGACGTAGCGGCCCGAGTCGGTGTGCGGCGCCTGGCCGGGCGATGCCGGTTGGGGCCCTGCCGGGGAAGCCGCCGCCGGCGTTGCGCCGGGCGGCCGGGTCGAGGCGTCGTGGGCCGGTTTCGCCTCGAGACCCGCCGCCGCCGTCGTCGCCGACGCCGCCGGATCGAGCTTCGCCTCGGCTTCCGGCGTCGTCAGGCGGTAGCTGACGATCTCCTGCAGGCCGAGGTCGGCGAGCGTGTCCTTGGCCCGGTCCTCGAACGCCTGCAATCGGTTGCCGCGCTGGGGCGGCAGCGCGTCGCCGAGCACGGTGGCGGGGATGCGGTCGTAGCCGTACATGCGGCAGACCTCTTCCACCAGGTCGTGCGGCCCCTCGATGTCGAGCCGATGGTCGGGAGCCGTGACCATGAGCCGGTCGCCTTCCGACGCGCCAACCTTGAAGCCGAGCCGCCCGAGCAGGTCCGCGGTCTCCCCGCCGTCGAGGTCCAGGCCGCTCAGGCGGCGCAGGTTGCCGAGCTCGAAGTCCACGGTCACCGACGGCGCCGGGTTCGGGTGATGGTCGACGATCCCGTCCGCCACCGTGCCGCCGGCGTGAAGCCGCAGCAGCTCGGCGGCCCGCCGGGCGCCGTCCATGGCCTGGCTGGGATGAACGCCGCGGCTGAAGCGGAACCCGGCCTCGGTGTGGACACCGAGCTGCCGCTGAGTGCGACGGATGCTGCGCGGTTCCCAGGCAGCGGCCTCCAGCAGGACGTTGCGCGTCTCCGGGCCAATCTCGCTGTCGCGCCCGCCCATCACACCGCCGACGCTCAGTGCGCCGGCCTGGTCGGCGACCAGGATCTGGTTGGGCTGGAGCTCCCGTTCGGCGCCGTCCAGGGTCACGAGCCGCTCGCCTTCGTGCGCCAGCCGGGTGACGATGCGGACACGGCCGTCGCTGGCGTAGCCCTGGGCGCGCTGGCGGAGGAGGTCGTGGTCGAAGGTGTGATTCGGCTGGCCGAGTTCGAGCATGACGTAGTTGCTGATGTCCACCACGACGCCGATGGGCCTCTGGCCGGCGAGCTCCAGTCGGTGCTGCATCCAGGCCGGGGATGGCCCCTGTTCGATGCCCTCGATCAGCAGGGCGACGAAGCGGGGGTTGAGTTCCGGGTTCTCGGTCGTGATCTCGACTCGCCCGGCGACCGGCGGACCGTCCATCGCCAGCGGCAGGGCGGGCGGCCGCAAGGGCGAGCCCGTGAGCGCCGCGACTTCGCGCGCGACCCCGAGGATGGAGGCGCAGCGGGCGATGTTCGGGATGACGTCGATCTCCAGTACCAGGTCGCCGAACACTTCGACCAGGGGGCGCCCGGGACGAAGCGCAGGCAGCTCGTCGGCGGGCTGGAACAGCAGGATGCCGTCGTGATCGTCGCCGAGCCCGAGCTCGACCGGCGAGCAGAGCATGGCGTCGCTGGTGATGCCGCGCAGCTTCTTCGGCTTGAGCCGCGTGACCTTCAGGTCGCGGTACGGATTGCGGTAGCTGGCGCCGGCCAGGAGCAGCGCCCCCCAGAGGTCGGCGCCTTCGAGGTCGCGGCCGAGATGCGGGAACAGGTTTGGCGCGCCGGTGACGACCTGTCGCGTGCCCATGCCGTGGTCGACGGTCGCCAGCACCAGGCGGTCGGCGTTGGGCACCGGGTCGACGCGAAGGATTCGCGCCGCCATGACCAGGTCGCGCGGCCACGGCAGGTCGGCCCCCTCGACGCCGATGCGGTCGATGCCCCGGACCTCCAGGCCGGCGTTCGTGAGCAGATCGGCGAGTTCGTCGGGCGCAAGGCCCGCGTCGACGAAGTCGGCGAGCCAGCTGAGCGGCACGCGCATCAGTCGAAGCGCCGGAACTGGCGCAGGAAGCGCAGGTCGTTGGACCAGAAGTAGCGGATGTCGCGAATGCCGTGCCGCAGCATGGCGATGCGCTCCGGCCCCATGCCGAAGGCGAAGCCGCTCCACTCGCTCGGGTCGTAGCCGCCGTTCTCGAGCACGGTCGGGTGCACCATGCCGCAGCCCAGGATCTCCAGCCAGCCGGTCTCCTTGCACAGATGGCAACCCCTGGCGTCGCACAGGAAGCAGGAGACGTCCATCTCGGCGCTCGGCTCCGTGAACGGGAAGTAGCTGGCCCGAAAGCGAGTGCGCCGGTCGGCCCCGAACAGCCGCCGGGCGAAGCCGTTCAGGGTGCCCTTCAGGTCGGCCAGGGTTATGGAGCGGCCCACTGCCAGACCCTCGATCTGGTGGAACTGGATCTCGCTGCGGGCCGTGATCTGCTCGTTTCGGTAGCACATGCCGGGCAGGATCACCCGCACCGGTTCGGGATGACTGTCGTGCATGGCGAGGATCTGCCCGCCGCTCGTGTGGGTGCGCAGCACGACGCCCGGATCGGTCGTGTAGAAGGTGTCCTGCATGTCGCGCGCCGGGTGGTCGGGCGGCATGTTCAGGTCGCTGAAGTTCAGCTGGTCGGTGACGACGTCGGGGCTGCGCCAGGTCTGGAAGCCCATGTCGCCGAAGATCCGTCCGATGCGCCGCATTATCAGTGTGGACGGGTGCAGGCCGCCGAGGTCGGGGCGCCGCCCGGGCAGGGTGACGTCGAGATGTTCGGCAAGGGCGTCGCGGTCCTGCTTCGCCAACGCCTGCTTGCGCGCCTCGAAGGCGCTCTGAAGCGACGCCTTGATCTGGTTGATCCGGCGTCCGAACGCGGGGCGGTCGGCGCGGTCGATCTCGCCCATGCGCCGGGTCAGAAGCTGAACCTCGCCCTTGCGGCCGATGGTCGCCCGGCGCCAGTCCTCTAGCTGGTCAGGGTCGGCCGCGGCATCGAGCGCGGCCGTCACGCGTGCTTCCAGGTCGTCGAGCTGGTGGATCATCGCGGAGGCCCGGCCGGTCAGGCGATCACGCTGTCGGCGGTGAGGCGCTGCACCAGGTTGAGGAGCGCCAGCAGGGGATAGATGGACGACAGCACCGCTGCCCGGACCCTCCCGACGCCGTGGACGACCTCGATGCCGATGGCGAACAGCGCCGCGCCGGCGATTGCGCTCACCATGTCGCCCGCGAACGGAATGACCGCGAGAATGTTCGTCGCGGAGGCGTAGCAGAGGACGGCAAACGTGCCTCGGAAGCCCTGCGGTCGGGGCGTCCGGGTGACGACGAGGAGCAGGTGGACCAGGACGCCGAAGACCAGCATGACCAGCACCATCAGCACGAAGACGACCGGCAGCAGGAGGACGAAGGCCTGCAGCATGATCGCCGAAGTCAGGATCGCTCCGAAGGGCATGTCCGGCTGGCTGGCTGGCGGCCACGAGTTCGACTGCCCTTCAGTCCGCAGCAGCAGGTCGGCCGCGGCCTCGGGCAGGGTGATCCCGAGAACCGTGACCACCACCGCGTTGGCGAGGACGCTGACGATCCCCACCAGGCCGATGAACAGCAACGGCGACCGGATGCCGGCCTGAGGATCCACGCTCCTGAAGAAGCTCCGGGGGGACGTGGCCAGCAGGCGGATGCACTCGGCGATGGCGGCGACCCGGCCGCGGTCCCTGCGCTCCTCCCACGGGTTCACGGCGGGGCGGTCGCCGCCGGAGGCGCGATGGTTGGCGCTGTCGCTCACGAAACCCGCCGCCGCTTCAGGCGACCCGCGGCAGCACTTCGTCCGTGAACAGCATGAACGAGCTGTGGCTGAGCGGTGCGCAGAGGAGGTAGTCCAGGTACATCTCCTCCTTCAGCCGAGCGATCTCGTCGACCAGCTCGTCCGGGGTGCCGTAGATGATCACCCCGTTCAGGTAGCGCTCGATGGCGGTCTCGTCAGGCTGCCGGAACGTGTGCTCCGCCGTCAGGTCGGCGCGCTCGCGGTTCAGAGCGCTGTCGACGACGGCTGCCCGGACGCCCTTCTTCCGGTGCGAGCCGACGGTCCACTCGGCGCCCTGACGGGCAATCCGCTTCGCCTCCTCGCGGGTCGGCGCGCAGGCGATCAGCCGCGCCATGGGGATCTCGCGGCCCTCGATGGAGTGGCCGTTCTGCTCCAGGATCTCCCGGTACAGCTCGCGCTTCTCGGCGATGCGCGTGTGGGCGGAATGCGGGTCGAGCATGATGGAGAAGCCGTTCCGGGCGGCCCAGGTCATCGCCTCCGGCGACGAGGAGGCTAGCCAGACCGACGGGTGGGGCGCCTGCACCGGCTTCGGCAGCACCTCGACGTCCTCGCAGCTGAAGTGCTCGCCGTCGAACGTCAGGCGGTCGTTCGTCCAGGCGCCGATGACCGCCTGCACGTGCTCGCGAAACACCTCGTAGCTGTGCTGGGGATCGACGCCGAAGGCCTGGAACTCGCCCTCCTGGTAGCCCCGGCCGACGCCCCAGTTCACGCGGCCGCCAGACAGCACGTCAAGCAGCGCGACCTCCTCCGCCAGCCGCAGCGGATTGTAGAAGGGCGCCAGCGAAACGCCGGTGCCGATGCGCAGGTTTTTCGTCCGCGCCGCAATGTGGGTGCCCATCAGGTGAATCGACGGGCAGATGCTGAACGAGCTGAAGTGGTGCTCGGCCAGCCAGACCGCGTCGTAGCCGTTCTGCTCCATGATGTCGATGCGCTGGAACGCACGCTCGTAGACCTGCGCCAGCGGGATACGGCGGTCCGGCCAGGAGAAGAACTGGAGCACCGCGACCTTCATGGCGGCAATCGTTTCACAACGGGGCGGCGGCGCGCCGCCGTCAGGGCCGAGAGGCCGCCTGGGCAGGTACTTGGCGCAGGGGGTCTGATCGGTCAGAGTTCGGCTGTGACCTCGGCCAACCCCTTCGCTCGCTTCGGCGACCTGTTCGAGCGCGCCTCGGCGACCGGGCTGGAGGAGCCCAACGCGATGGTGGTGTCGAGCGCCGATGCCTGGGGCCGCCCGTCCTCGCGCGTCGTGTTGCTCAAGCACTTCGACGAACGGGGTTTCGTCTTCTACACGAACCTCGAGAGCCGCAAGGGCCGCGAGATCCTGGCTCGCCCGGATGTGTCCCTGAACTTCTTCTGGCGCGAGCCGAAGGAGCAGGTCTCCATCTTCGGTCGCGCCGAGCGAGTGGCCGAGGCCGAGGCCGACGCCTACTTCGCCAGCCGGGGCCGGGGCAGCCGCATCGGCGCCTGGGCTTCCAGCCAGAGCAGGCCGCTCCCGAACCGCGAGCAGCTGCTTGCAGACGTGATGGCGGTCGAGGAGCGCTTCGCCGGCCAGGACGTGCCGCGCCCGCCCCACTGGACCGGGCTGAGGGTCGTGCCGCGCCGCTTCGAGTTCTGGGTCGCCGGCGAGAACCGCCTCCACGAGCGGACGTTCTTCGAGCGCCAGGAAGACGGCTGGACGTCGGGGCTGCTGTATCCGTAGGCCGGTCGGCATGGCTGAGCGGACTGACGGCTCGTGGCGCAGGGTGGCGAAAGACGGGAGCGCTGGCCCCCGCACGGTGCTGTATCCGGGCGGCAGGAAGGGCGTGGGCGAGAGATGGAAGCGTCGGAGAACGATGCGCACGGGCTCGGCCAGCTTCGGTCCGCCCGCGACCGCGTGCTCGTTGCTGCCGCCGCAGTCCTGGACGCACACCTCGACGGTCATGCCGTGGCGGCCGTTGGGGCTGACGGTGATTGGCAGCGGACGGCCGGGCACTCCTGTGATGTGGGCGTCGCAGCCCGTGACCAGCGGGCCCGGTAGCCACTCCGAGACCGACCGCTCGCCGCGCTCGGGGAACCGCGGGTCCTGCCAGGATGTGTTCGACACGGTAACGGCGGCAGTCGTGGACAGTGCAGACGAAGCCCCTGTCCGGATGCGGAAGCCGGCCGACACGTCATGCCGCGCAAAGGGTTCCTTCGGGGAGCTCGGTGAGAGTGTTCAGATTCCACAGCTCCCGCGCGAGCCATTCCCTGCCGTTGTTCGCCCACAGGATCTGGTAGTCCCATTCGAGACTCAAAGGGGGTCATCCTGCCCACCGGGGGCACCACAAGATCACGGTAGCTCGGAGCCAGTTGGATGAGTACCCGATCGTGGACGACTGGAGCGCTCTGATGCCATAGCCCGCGAAGCGGCGGCAGCGGGACCGGTCCTTGATCCAGCCCGCACGGGTCGGTGGAGATTTCGCCATGGATGCTCGTGCCGTGGAGATGGACCCAGGACAATTCTCGCGGGCCGTCAGTCGTGTGAGCGTCGGCATCCCGCGGGCACCATGGGGCGGCGCTGGTGAAAGCACGGCTACGGCAGCATCTCGACCGCCTGGAGCGGCTGCGTATGAAGCGGCTGCGCGCGCAGGCCAGGCAGTCCAGAACACGACCTGCCCGGGCCGGTCGGCAGCCCGAGAGGCTGCACTGCCCGTTCTGTGACAGCCGTGAGGGTCTGCAGGCCAAGGTCTGGCTCATCAAAGGGGCTGCGCCGTCGTCGTCTTTGTGCTGTCTGCGGTGAGAATGGTCGACGCTGGAGGTGCTCGTGTTGCCGAAGCGGCAGTCGAAGCCGAAGCCGAAGCCGAAGCCGAAGCCGTGCCCGGCGTGCCGCCGCGAGCGGACGAAGATCCTCGACACGGCGCTTGGCCGTCTCGAGACCTGCCGCCGGCGGTGTTGCCTCGACAGTGGGCATCGCTGGTCGGCAGTGGGGGATCGCGTGATCGAGGTGCAGGTTCATCGCGGGCAGCCGTGCCCTGCTTGTAGCGGCGAGCGGACGGTGATCATCTGCACTGACCGCCGCAATGGGGGCGCGACGTATCGCCGCCGGCTCTGTCAAGACTGTGGTCATCGCTGGTCGGTGCGGCACCCCTGCAGGGCGCGCCGGCGAGTGCAGCGGGGGTCGGCGCGGGGTCGGGACGTTGCGTTTGAAGAAGGAGGACGACGATGGATAGCTCGAATGCGGCAGACGGCTTGGCTTATGTACGGGGCTTGATCGGTGACGACCGGGTTCGCTTTGGCATGACGGATGCTGTCATTCGTGCCTCGATCCGATTCGCCGCATGGCCGCTGACCGTGATCTCGCTAACCACATGGCTCGCGGCGAACGCGACGAACAGCGGACCGGCATCAAACACCGGCACGGTGATCCGCTGGGCCCCGCTTGGCGGACTGGTGAACTCGGCCTGCGCGAGGGTTTCGTCGAAGGCGGTCGCGATGTACAGGACCGTCACGCCCGCCGTGACACCGGCCGCCTCGCCGTACTGCGCCGCTCAATGCAGCCGGTTGCCGACCCGAATCCCTGCATGACCCTTCTGCCGCAGGGCCTGAGGTCACGCGCTCCCAGGAGTCCCCAAAGTCGGACCCAATAGGAGACTCGCGCAAGTCCGGTATCCGTAGCACGCCCGAGCACGGAGCAGTGGGAGGTCGACGGTCCGCCCGCAGGTGTCGGGACCCGATGGCGGGCCGAGATCGACGGTGTCGCCCATGGGATCGGATCGGCGATTCGTCAGAACGCGGAACTGCCGGTGTGGGTGCTGACGCTGAGGAGCACGGAGTTGTCGGGGGATCTCGCGTGATCCAGGTGCTGCTCGCGCACGTGGAGCGCGTGCAGGTCACCCAGGGCGCTGGCGCCGGTGGCACGCTGCAGCTGATGCCATGGCAGCGGCGATTCACTCGTGGTGCCTTCCGGCAGGACGGCGATGCAACGCTGTCTGTTGCTCGAGGCGCGCCAAGAGCACCTTGTGTGCGGCCCTCGCGGATGCGGCCCTGCGCGGCCCGCTGATGCAGCCGCACGCTGAGGTGCCCCCCCGACTCCTCCTGGTCGGAGTCGTCGTCGGGGCATCATCGTCGCTTCGGCCTTTCACCAAGCACGGCTGGTCTTCCTGCGGCTCCTGGGTGGTCTCGGCGAGTATGACCGCGCCGAGTTTCGCATGCAGAACAGTCAGAGCGTCTCGGCCATCACGAATCGCGCGACGGGCGCTTCGGTCCGCGTCATCGGGTTGGACCCGCGGCGGATGCATGGCCTGCAGCCCTCGCTGATTATCGCTGACGAGCCAGCGCAATGGCCGCCCGCCTCGACGGATCCGGCGATTGCTGCGCTCCGTACCAGTCTCGGCAAGATTCCTGGCAGCCGTCTCATCGCGATCGGGACCCGCCCGACAGATAGTGGGCACTAGTTCTCGCGGATGCTGGAGGGCGAGGGCGGCGACCGCAGGTCCATGCGGCGGCCGCGCACGACTCGCCGTTCCGGTACTCGACGTGGTGCAAGGCGAATTCCTCGCTGAGGTCCAGCCGCTGCCATCCTACTGTTGGCTTTCGAACCCGGTGACTTTCGAAGTGGCAGCGCCTGCACAGTGTTCTCAGCCTGGTGACCCGGCCCGCATATCCGACGGCTAGCGTTGATATCCGCAGTTAGCAGACAAACAGGGGTACCGAAGGGAGCGGACATGACCGAACAGCTAGACAGACTCGAACAGCACGCCGACGCGCTCACCGTCGCCGACCGGGAACGTATCGCCGACTACGCCGCCGCCGGCGTCGCCGAGAACACGCGGCGGGCCTACTGGAATCAGGCCGACCGCTTCGCCGAGTGGGCCGCCGGGCGCAGCCTCGAACCGCTCGCGGCGCTCACGGACGCGGGACTCGCCGCCTACCTGAGCGAGCGGGCCGACGCCGGCGCGAGTCCGGCAACGCTCAGTCAGGCCGTGGCGGCGCCAGGAAGGCTGCCAGCGCGTCAGGAACGGCCGATCCCTACGGAAACGGGTCTCTCAGGCCGTTCTACGCGGGATACGCCGCCAGAGAGGCTCTCAGGGCGTCAGGGGGCAGGTTGACGGGCTGCGGTGGCGGGAAGTCGAACAGGTCGCCACGCTCGCGGCCGCCGACGGTACCGCCGTCGGCCTCAGGGACGCGGCCCTGGTCCGGGTCGCCAGCGACGCGCTGTTGCGAGTCTCCGAAGTCGCGGCGGTGCATGTCGCCGACCTCGAACAGGAAGCGGACGGCTCCGGCAGGCTCACCGTCCGCCGCTCGAAGACGGATCAGGACGGTGCGGGCGCGGTGCTCTACCTCGGCCCGCCGACGATGCAGGCGGTGCGGAAGTGGCGGGAAGCCGGCAACGTCGCCGAAGGGCCGCTGTTCCGCCGGGTCTGGGGCCGCTCGAACACCGTCGGCGCGGACGCGATCACGGGCCGCACGGTGCGCCGAGTGCTCAACGCGCGCGCCGAAGCCGCCGGAATCGAAGGCAGGACAAGCGGTCACTCCGCCCGCGTCGGCAGCGCGCAGGACCTCGCCTCAGCCGGGGCCGAGCTAACCGAACTCATGAACGCCGGCAGGTGGCAGTCCCCGGCCATGCCGGCCCACTCCGCGCGCGGCCAACTGGCAGGACGCGGAGCGATCGCCAGACTCCGATACGGGGCCGGGAAGTGATGCGGGCCGCCGCTCAAGGAGCCTCAGGCGATAGGCGCGCCAGCGACCCTCCCCGGGTCGGAGAGCGTCTCTATCGAGGGAATGATCTCAAACGCGGGCCGTCTCGCTGAGCGCAGCCACCGCACAGGAACTTCCGGTCGGCAGCCGCCTCGGCATCAAGGTCGGGCTCGATCCGCGGCGACGGCGCCGCGGGCCGCAACTCCATGGGGCGAGCGTAGGACGTGGTGGTACCGGTGACACCACCCGAGCGGCGCCGCTCGATAACCACCGCGTGGCGACCATTCGCGTTGACAAAGACTCCATTCCCGGGCGACAGGTGTATGAACGGCACCTCTCCCGGGTACCAGTCCGAAGCGCGGCGTATCTCAATGTGCGTCACCGGATCGCGCCAAGCGTACTCGGCGCGGTAACTGCCGCCACGCGTCTGGAGCTCGATCACTCCCCGTTGAGGATGCGGAACGCCCATCGATTTGTCGAGCACCCAGCTCGGCTCTTCGTCCATCCCGGATATGCCGAGATCCGGCACTTCATAGCCCTTCCAGTAGAGAGCCGTCTCCGCCCACAGAATGCGCTCTTCCCACTGCCACAGGAACCGGTATTCCTCTACGCCGTCGTCGAAGAGAATCGGTGTCACAACATGCTCTTGTTCCTCTCCAGGCCGCCCATGTACGTCTCATCGTCCTCTACAGGGACGGAGAACTGACCGTGGAGCCGGTCTCGGCGAAGCCTTCGCGGATACGCCGAAGCATGAACCAGACCGTGGACTGGCGGACCCCGAGGTCACGGTGCAGTTTCATGCTGGACGCGCTTTTGAGCAAGGTCAGTTCCAGGCAGATCGTGTAGACCCACTTGTGGAGTCGGATCGGCGATTTGGCCATGACAATACCGGTCTTGATGGAGAAGTACTTCTTGCAGTCCCGGCAGCGGTACGGCATCTTCGGGTGCTTGCACTCGTGGGTGTTGTCCGAGCCGCAACCAAGGCAGTACCGGGTACCGTCGGGCCAGACGATGTCCGCGAACCACTTCCGTGCAGCGTCCTCGTCGGGGAACATCTCGGCGAGCTGGAGGAGAGTCATCCCGTCCCCTGTGCGCCTTGCCCGGCCCCTTGGTCACCGTCTTCTCCCCCTTCGCCATGGACGGGATTCTACTACCTCGCGCAGTTCTCCAGGCCACGCTACGCGGGCTGCCAAGGTCCACAGAACTGCCCTGCTGCGGGGGTCCTGTGGGACCCCCGACGAATGCGGATCAAGACACCGGCAGCGGCGCATGGCGCTCGCGCCGAAAGTCACTACCTTCCCGGGTCCCCTTCTTCAGTAGGAACAGGTGATTGTGTACACCGCGTTCTCGGCATCCCACTCAGACCTGCACACTTGTTGTTCCTCTATCTCCTCGCACGTGTCCGGGTTGTCGACGCAGCGGCCCATGGGGTCGTCAGTACCAGAGCCCGGGTTGCCACCACCGCCGCCGCGGGGGGGGGGGGTGATTCCTCTGTCCCTGTTGACCTTCTCTCTCTTGAACCTGGCAACCGCCCTGCAGTTGACCGGGCTCACATGATTGACGAGGGGAGTGGCCGCGTTGCCGGTCATCACAGTGGATGGACAGCCAAGCCCATCATGAGCCAACCCCAAGCTGTGGCCGGCCTCGTGGAGGAACAGGTTCTCAAGTGGATCGTAGCAATACCCCGGGTCCTCGATCAACCAGATAGTCCCAGGGTTGCCATAGGTGCCAAGGTCGTCCGAGTATCCGCAGGCGTCCATCTCAACACCGGCAGAGTCTTTGGGGCGTGTGGAGGTCAGAGTGACCGTCCACGTCACGGCGCCGCTGGTACCTGCCGACAACGAGGGTGAGTCGGCGCAACTGTCCCATTTCCCGACGGCGCCCGCGAACCAGGCAGGAGGCTGGTCGTCCGCGGACCACTCGCAGGACACGCTTTGTTCCGAACAGGCCGAGTCGTTGTATTTCGAGAGTGTCCGAGTACAGTTCGCCTGCCCACATGCACCAATGACACCAAACAGGGGGTATCGCAATCAGGACAGTCGGAGTACGGTTCCTTGCGCTTCAAGCTCCCTCGTCTCGTTCTCCGATGGCGGACAAACCGTCGACAGAGTCCATCCGTTCGAGTCAGGAATCACTCCGGTCACAAAGCAACCGGGGCGAACTGCCTTGGCAGCGGACGCCTTCAAGCCCCTCCACAGCCGCGTGAACTCCTCGAAACCAACGGTATCGGCCAGGTCCACGAAGCCGGAGCGCCAGACCTCCCATGCCCGCGATCTCGCCTCGTCCAGTGTCTCCGGAAAGTCCGGCGCGAAGGTGACCGGATAGAAGTCGGACCCGCCCCATGTCCTTAGGCGGCCATCGTTCTCCACGCTGACCACTCGGCTCATCCCCCTGACCGTCAGCGCTTCGCTGTCCCTGTCGGCAGGAAGGTCCGCAGCAATCAACATTCGATCTCCAACCTCCGGGTAGTACTCCGTTGGCGTGCTATGGGGCGCACAGAAGACCTTGCCGCCAGCAACAAAGCGGGCATACGGAAGAACCGCGTACCTTGGGGTGTGGCTGTACTTGTGGGAGGGGTACAGGTGCTCGGTGTCCTTCAGGAGCACAAGTGTCGAGGGCATGGTATCGTGATCAAAGCCTGGAACAAGTCCCGTTACCGTCCCCAGAACGACAGCATCGGACGCCGCTGTCCAGCCGCGAAAATCTCCGGGAGGAAACACACTTTGTCGCCCCAGACGCATTCGTTCGCGGATGGATGCTGCGCGTTCATTGCAACCCAACGCGTCAGGCGCCACGGTCCCGTCCTCCGGTGCCTCCCTTCGCCGCTTCACACTATCGGACAACTTCGGAGCCAAGTCGCCCATGCGCTCGTCCTGGCGGACAAGTCCATCTGACCCGATAGCCCAGGATGCTGCGACCCAGTACGGTCCGTCCATCCCCCGGGACGGGTGAGCGTGCAGAAAGCGGGGCGCATCTTCAGAAATGGCAGTCGCTGCGGGCCCCAGGAGGGCCACCGCGACGAAGATCGTGACAATGGCTTCTCTAGTCTTCATGCAGACTCCTCCCAACTCATCGAAGAAACGTGGACTCCCTCGATCTCGACCCTACCGACGCCCATGATCCTAGCGGACTCGCCGCAGCAGCCGTCAGGCGGCCGTCTTGTCCAACGAGAAGTGAGCATGAACGGGGGCAGGGTGATCGAGCGCGAAGTGAGCACGTGGGTCGGCACGCGGGGATCATTGGAGGATGCTCGTGTCGCTTCATCTTGACCGTCTCAAGACTCTCGCCCATCGCCCTGTCTCTCTCCGGGGGCGTGTGGGCCGAGATCACTCGACAGGACCGGGAATCGACGTACGCGTTCGTCAGGCGGACGCTGGTGCGCTTCCGCTGCCCCAATGCTGAAGAGGCCCGACAAGGGCGTGGTACGCGCCTTTCTGGTCTGAGCTGACGGGCTTCTCGCAGTCCTGATTGACGCGGTCGATCCGGCAGTACCGGGAGACCGCGACGATACGGGACCGTCGCGACGAGGGTCTGCGGCAGCGGTTCGGGCGCGTGTACACGAAGGCCGAGATCGGCCTGTTGGCAGAGGTCGACACCACCTTGGGTCACATGTGCGGGCACGCTACCCGGGTGGTGATGCGTCGGCAGTACCAGGAGTACGACGACGAGCACTTTTCGCGGCTGGCCGGCCTCTTGAACGGCCACCTCCACAACCTGCGCAGGTCGACTACCTGCGTGCGCAGGAACGCAGTGTTCCGCAAGACGAAGACCACACGGGTCCTCTTCGGCGAACGTCAGAAGCCCGACCCGGGCGGCTGCCCAGGCTACCTGCGGGTGGACACGGTGCACCAGGGGAATCGGGACGGGGGGAGAAGGGCGTGTACCACATCAATGACGTCGACGAGGTCACCCAATGGCAGCAGGTGGCGACGGTGCGGGCGATCTCCGAGCGCTGCCTCCTGCCGGTGATCGAGCGGCTGATTAGGAGCTATCCCCTTGTGATCAGGGGATTTCACACCGACAAGGGCTCGGAGTACGTCAACTGGGGCGCCGACCGTCTGCTCAAGCGGCTGCAGATCGACTTCACCAGGTCCCGCGCCCGCCGCAGCCACGTCAACGCCTTGGTCGAGTCGAAGAACGGCTCCTCGATCCGCACCACGCTGGGCTGCGACCACATCCCGCGGCTCTTCGACGCCGAATCCGACGTCTTCGTCGACAAGGTGCTGTCGCCGCACCTCAACTACCATCATCCATGTCTCTTCCCGACCACGGAGATCGACCGCAAGGGCCGGCGAAGGACCCGCTACCTGGACCAGGACGTGAAGGCACCGTTCGAGAAGCTCGCGTCCCTGCCCGGCGTGGAACACTTCCTCAAGCCGGGCGTTACGCTTCAGCAGCTCGAAGTCGAGGCGCGGGCCAGGAGCGATCTCGACTCCGCCGCCGAACTGCGTCGTGCTCAAGTCAGACTGTTCGAGCTCATCCACCGCGAGACTCGGCGCTACCGGCCCGGCCCGCGAACGGCCCGTCACCAGGGAGGACGCCGTTGGCATCCCTGACCTCGGGCCGCCGGCCGCCGGCCCGGCGCCGGCCAGACAGCCGGGCAGGAACACCAGAAACCACCCCGGGAACGACCACGGTTCACCGCTCTGCCAGCGCCCCGTTCATGCTCACTTCTCGTTGGCAAAGACTCCCAAGACCCGGAAGCGGGGCTGCGGGAAAGCACCCGCCGGTCGAGGCTGAAGCTCCGGGCGCTCAAGAAGAAGACGGCCGACCACTGGGAGATCGGGCGCGAGCTTGGCGTGCTGCGCGAGCTGGTCCGGGCCGCGAAGGGAGTGCGCTGGCGGGACGTGTACAGCCGCGAGGGGTTCTGCTATTCGACGCAGCGCCGACGTCATGCAGCCCTTCCCGGCGGGGACCCTCTGCGGTTCTGCTATTCGACGCAGCGTCGACTCCGTCTGCTGGCCGCCGCGCATCTGACGGCCGAGGAGACGGGGCGGTACACCAGCATCAACAAGGCTCTGGATGCGGCGCAGCCGGAAACGGAAGTCTGCCCGGGCTGCAGAGGGGAAGAGGCCCTCCAGTCGGCCGCCCTTCCACGGCTCCGACCGCCACGGCCCGATCGGGCGCTTGTCCGGGGCGCAGACCACAATCCACGGGCTACCGTCGCCATGCAGGCAGTGCTCGGTCGCGTTCTTCGACGCACCGGACCGTTCGCCCTTGGCCACCGGTCCAGGCTGGCGCGGCGACGGCTGGCTGAAGCGTAGACGGCGGTGCCCCCAGATCGGCTGGACCACCTTCCGATGGACCTGGTCTGGTCGGGGCTGCATGAGGATGGCGGCGGGCGGGCTTGTGGTCTTGATGGCAGGTTGAGCGACCGTAGAGTTGTCGGCTCGGAGGTCTTGGAGAATCTGCGTCGGCGGAGGCGTCTTCGGAAGGTGGAGGAGCTTGCTGGGCACATTCATCTGCATCGTGGTGGCGCTCGGAGCTGGCGTGGGGTGGACGCTTGCCCTGGTCGGCACGGCGCCTTCTTCGAGCGAGACCGGGCTTGCGTTTCTGGCCGCGGCGCTGGGGGCGGCTCTGCTGTCGGGGCTGTTGCTGAGGCGCGTCGGGTTCCTGGTCACCTTGCGGCACGAGCTTCTGCACGCGCTTGTCACGGTGCTGACCGGCGGGCGCATCGAGGAGCTGCGGGCGACGAGCGACGCGGGCGGGGTGGTCCGGTATCGGGGCGGTTTCCGGCCCGCGGTTGCCATGGCCCCCTACGTCCTGCCGCTGGAGGCTCTCGTGGTGGTCGTCGTGGACGGCTTCTATCGCGGCGGTGAGACGGGCACCGTGCCCGCGGTGGCTACCGGCGCGCTGGTCGGCTGGCACCTTGCCAACGTGGCCTCCGACACCTGGGGTCAGCTGCTGGCGTCGCTGCCGAGGCGCGGCGAGTCGACGGTGCGGCGCGCGGTCGCCGCCGTCGGCGAGGTGCGCCGCAACTTCGTGGGCGAGAGCATTGACAGCGGCGACAGCAACGACTTCATGGCCCTGGGGCGTGCGCCTTCCGTGCTCTGGATCGTGCTGTCCAACCTGTTCCTGCTCGGGGCGCTGTTCGCGATGGCGAACAGCGGCCTGGACGGCCTGCAGGACCTGGGCCAGCGCTTCGTGGCGGCGGAGCTCGACCTGGTCGAGCGGGTGCGCGCCGCGGTCGCGGGCGGCGAGTCTGCCGCTCCCTGACGGCCTCGGCCTCGCGTCGGCAGGGCCCTCTCGGAGGCTGATTCCGGCCACGCGTCCGTTTCGCCCGCAACCGGGCCTGACGCCAGGCGGCGCCGTCGTGTAGCTTCGACCCGTGACCCAATCGCCCCCTCCGTCCGAAGCCTCCGACAACGCCCCTCACGTCGAGTTCCTCGGCGTCGACAAGAGCTACGACGGCCGCAACCTGGTCGTGCGCGGGCTCGACCTCACGGTGGCGCGCGGCGAGTTCCTCACCATGCTGGGGCCGTCCGGTTCGGGCAAGACGACCTGCCTGATGATGCTGGCCGGGTTCGAGGCGACCACTGCCGGCACGATCCGGATCAACGGTCGCCCGATCCAGGACCTGCCGCCCTACCGGCGCGGGATCGGCATGGTCTTCCAGAACTATGCCCTGTTCCCCCACATGACGGTCGGCGGCAACCTGGCGTTTCCGCTCGAGGTACGCGGCGTCGACCCGGCGGCGCGCCGGGAACGGGTCCACCGGGCCCTCGACCTGGTGCGGCTCGAGGGGCTCGAAGATCGCCGTCCGGCGCAGCTCTCGGGCGGCCAGCAGCAGCGCGTGGCCATCGCGCGGGCACTCGTGTTCGAGCCCGAGCTGGTCCTGATGGACGAGCCGCTCGGCGCCCTCGACCGTCGTCTGCGCGAGGAGATGCAGTACGAGATCCGGCGCATCCACTCGAGGCTGGGCGTGACCGTGGTCTACGTCACCCACGATCAGCAGGAGGCGATGACCCTGTCCGACCGCGTGGCGGTCTTCCACAACGGCATGATCGAGCAGGCTGCGCCGCCCGAGGTCCTGTACGAGGAGCCGGAGAAGGCGTTCGTGGCGCGCTTCATCGGCGAGAACAACCGGCTCCACGGCACCGTCGTCAGCGAGAAGGACGGCGTGTGCGAGGTGGACGTCGACGGCCTGCTGGTACGGGCGCTGAGCCTCGGGCTCTGTCCACCCGGCGCTCCGGCGACGGTCGTCATTCGCCCGGAGCGGGTTGCCGTATCGAGAGAACCGGGCCGCTATACCAACGAGGTCGAGACGAAGATCGACGACTTGATCTTCCTCGGCGATCACCTGCGGGTCCACATGACGGTCGGCGGCAGTTCCGACTTCATCGCCAAGATCCCGAACGTGGTCGGGCACGGCGCGGTGCTGCCCGGCGACACGGTGAGGATCGGCTGGGCCTCGCTCGATTGCCGGGCGCTGGCGCCCGAAGAACTCGCCGAGGGCGAGGAGGAGTGGTGAGGGTTGCCGCGGGTCGCGCCCGCGGGTTCGCCGTCGCGGCTGTTCTGGCCCTCGTCGCGGCAGTGGGCTGCGGCGCCCCGGATGGCGCGTCCGACGCTCCTGCCCCGGCCGGCGCCGCGACTGCCGCGGACGGGGATGGGCGTTCGATCACGGTCGTCTCGTACGGCGGGTCCTACGCCCGTGCCTGCGTTCTCGGCTACCACCAGTCGTTCACCGAGGAGACCGGCATCGAGGTGAAGCTGGAGGACTTCAACGGCGGTCTCGCGCAGATTCGCGCCCAGGTGGAGGCCGGCGCCGTGCACTGGGACGTGGTGGACCTGAACGTCTTCGAGGCCGTGGCCGGTTGCGACGAGGGCATCCTGGAGGTCATCGAGCCGTCGCTGCTGCCGCCCGGCCCGAACGGCGAGGCGGCCGAGGACGACTTCCTGCCCGACACGAACACCGAATGCGGAGTCGGCACGGTCCTGTTCTCGACCGTCTATGCCTACAACCGCGAGATTCTGACCGGCCCGCCGCCGACGACCATTGCCGACTTCTTCGACCTGGAGCGCTTCCCCGGTCGCCGCGGCATGAACCGGAAGCCGGACGTCAACCTGGAGTTCGCGCTGATGGCCGACGGCGTGCCGAAGGAGCGAATCTACGACGTGCTCGGCACCCCGGAGGGGCTTGACCGGGCCTTCCGGAAGCTGGACACGATCAAGGACCAGGTCGTCTGGTGGGAGGCGGGCGCCCAGCCGCCGCAGCTGCTGGCCGACGGCGAGGTCATCATGAGCACGGGCTGGAACGGCCGCATCTTCAACGCCCAGGTGCTCGAGGAACAGCCGTTCGAGATCGTCTGGGACGGTCAGGTCATGGCCAGCGGCCAGCTCGTCGTGGTGTCCGGCTCGCCGAGGCTCGACGACGCCAAGCGGTTCCTGCGTCATGCCGCGCGGTCCGAGTCGATGGCCGGCGTGGGCGGCTACATCGCCTACAGCCCGGCCCGCCGTTCGGGCCAGGCGCTGGTTGACCGCCACGTGGAGACCGGCACGGACATGTGGCCGCACATGCCGACCAACCCGGAGCACATGAAGAACTTCCTGATGAGCGACTGGGAGTGGTGGGCCGACCGCCAGGATCAGATGGAAGAGCGATTCGCCGCCTGGCTGGCGCGATGAACCCGTTCCTGGGAGCCGGCGTGCGTGCAGGTTCGTCCCGGCGCCGGGGTCTGCCGGCGGCAGGGCGCCGTGCCGTGCCGACCTGCGCCGTAGCGCCAGGGCGGGGTCCGGCGGGTTCAGGACCCGCTGCGGCCTCGCTGCGGCGGACGGTTGCTTTCGGGGTTGCATGCGGGCGGAGCCGAGCTGCTGGCGTTCTCCCTGCTTGCCGGCTGCGGGCTTGCCGCCGGCGCGCCTGCCGAGCCGGATGCGACGGGCTCGGCCGCCGCCGACCGGGCCCACGGCTGTCTCCTGGTGGGAGACCTCGGCCCAGGCGCCCCAGCTGCTGGCCGATGGCGAGGTCCTGATGACCACTGCCGCCAACGGCCGCATCTTCAGCGCCCAGGAGCTGGAGAATCAGCCGTTCGAGATCGTCTGGGACGGGCAGGTGCTGGACCACGGCCAGCTGGCGGTCGTGGCCGGGACGCCGCGGCTGGAGGACGCGCTGCGGTTCGTCCGGCACGCGGCCGGATCCGAGCCGATGGCGCAGGTCAGCCGCTACATCGCCTGCAGTCCGACGCGGCTTTCCGCCCAGGCGCCTGTGGACCTGCACGCCGAGGCCGGCACCCCGATGTGGCCTCACTTGCCGACGAACCCCCACAACCTCACGAACCACCTGGTCATGGACTGGCAGTGGTGGGCGGACCACGCGGACGAGATGCTCGAACGCTTCAAGGCATGGCTGGCCCGATGAGCGGCAGGAGACCGGGACCTTGACCTCCACGCAGCCAGGGGCGAGCGGCAGGGCGTGGCGGCGCCTGCTGGCGCCGAGGTGGCGCGCCGCGGCCCTGACCCTGCCGCTGGTCGCCTTCGTCGTCGTGACCTTCGCCGGTCCGCTGGTCAGCCTGCTGACGAAGAGCTTCCACGAGCCCGAGGTGGCCGATGCTCTGCCGGAGACCATGGCGGCCCTGCGGCAGTGGGACGGCGAAGGGACGCCGCCCGACGAGGTGTTCGCGGCGACGGGCCGCGAGTTCACGATCGCGCGCGAGGAACGGACGCTCGGCCGTACCGCGAACCGGGTCAACCGTGTCGCCAGCGGCATGCGCAGCGTGATCATGGGCGGCTCCCGCTCGATGGTCGAGGCGGCGGCCTTCGCCGAGGCCGAAGGCGTCGCGATGGACGGGGCCTTCTGGCGCGAGACGATGATCGGCATCGACGCTCGATGGGGTACGGCCGAGCCCTGGCGGGCGCTGCGCGACGCCGGCCGCAGGTTCACCGCTCGCCACTACCTGAAGGCGCTGGACTTCGAGCGCGGGCCCGAGGGCGGCTATGTGCGTCAGTCAAGGGAGTGGCGGATCTACGTGCCGCTCTTCTGGCGCACGCTGAAGGTGAGCTTCGGCGTCACACTGCTGTGTCTGCTGATCGGCTGGCCGATTGCCCATCTGATCGCCAACTCGCCGCCGCGCCGCGCCAACGTGCTGCTTCTGCTCGTCCTGCTGCCGTTCTGGACCTCGCTGCTGGTGCGCACCACGTCGTGGATCGTGCTGCTCCAGAACCAGGGCATCGTGAACGACTTCCTGGTCGCCATCGGGCTGATCGGCGACGAGGGCCGGCTGGCGATGATCTACAACATGACCGGCACCTTCGTGGCGATGACCCACGTCTTGCTGCCGTTCTTCGTCTTGCCGCTGTACTCCGTGATGCGCGCCATACCGCCGGCCTACCTGAGCGCGGCGGCGTCGCTCGGCGCCACGCCTTTCCAGGCACTGCGGCGGGTCTACTGGCCGCAGACGCTGCCCGGCGTCGGCGCCGGCTGCCTGCTGACGTTCATTCTGGCCATCGGTTACTACATCACCCCGGCCCTGGTGGGCGGCCAGAGCGGGCAGCTGATCTCCAACATGATCGCCTACCACGTTCAGACCTCGCTGAACTGGGGTCTGGCGTCGGCTCTGGCGGCGCTGCTGCTCGGCGGCGTGACCCTGCTCTACGTCGTCTACGACCGCCTCGTGGGCATCGACCGGATCGGCCTCGGCTGATGTTCGCCGTGATGTTGCCTCACGTCGGCCAGGATCGCCTCGCGGGCATGGACCCGGACGGGCATCGCCTGATGTTCGCCGTGACGTTGCCCCACGTCGTCCACGTTCACGTTGCGGGCACGGACCACATGGAGCGCGACTGATGCCCGCCGCCGCCACGACTCGCGGCTATCGCGTCGCCCGCTGGGCGTACCTCGCCTTCTGCGTGGTCGCGTTCGTCTTCCTGATCGCGCCCATTCTGGTGCTGGTGCCGCTCAGCTTCAACGCCGAGCCGTACTTCACCTTCACCGAGGGCATGCTGCGGCTCGACCCGGACGCGTACTCGCTGCGCTGGTACAGGAGCATCTTCGACGGCGACGAGTGGACTCGCCCGTTGCTGAACAGCCTGGTCATCGGCATCTCGGCGACGGTCCTGGCCACGGTGCTCGGCGCCGCCGCGGCGCTCGGTCTGGCCCACCCGGCCATGCCGGGGCGTCGCATGGTGTCGGCACTGCTCATCTCGCCGATGATCACACCCGTGATCATCGCCGGGGTGGGGATGTTCTTCTTCTACTCGAACCTGGGCCTGGCGCAGACCCACATCGGGATCATCCTCGCGCACGCCGTGTTCGGCGCTCCGTTCGTCGTCATCACGGTCAGCGCTACCCTGGCCGGCTTCGACTGGGCGGTCATGCGCGCAGCCGCGAACCTTGGCGCCAATCCGCTTGTCGCGTTTCGCCGGGTCCAGCTGCCGCTCATCCTTCCGGGCGTGGTCTCCGGCTCGCTGTTCGCCTTCGCTGCGTCCTTCGACGAACTGGTGATCGTCCTCTTCATGGGCGGCCTCGAGCAGCGCACCCTGCCCCGCCAGATGTGGTCTGGCATCCGCGAGGAGATCAGCCCGACCCTCCTCGCCGTCGCCACCTTCCTGATCGTCTTCGCCCTGCTGGCCCTGGCCACGGTCGAGTGGCTGCGCCGCCGCGGGAACGGGCCGGCGAGGTAGGGCTGCCGCCCCGGCAGGCGGCGCGCCGCTTCGGGCGTCCGGGGACGGTTGGAGCTGGCAAGGCGACCAGCGTTCAGGCTGGCGGCTTCGCTCCCGACCTGTTCGTGGGTGGGAGTGTGGAGGTTGGCAAGGCGATCCCGACTCGCCTTGAAGGGATCAGGAATCGGCTCGGCACAAGGGCCGCGTGGCCCCTCGATTCGAGCCGCTTCGGGGCGGACGTCGCGCCTTCGCCGGCTCGCATTCGGCAAGCGCCAGGAACGCTCGCCCATGGGCGAACGGCGCAGATCGTCGCACCTGTGGGTGGGAGACCAGGACCTGCCTGCACACGTTGTCTGGCCAGCACCGTCTGGACCATGCCTCCTGGACCATGCTTCCGCTTCTGAAGGTTCCTGGTCCGGCTCAGGCTTCCCGCTGACAGCGGGCTCACGGGTCAGCCGGCGTAGCGGGTGGGGTCGATCCCGTACTTCCTGATCTTGTAGCTGGTGATGCGTGGGGTCGTGCGCAACTTGCGTGCGGCGCCGGCGATGTTGCCGCGAGCGCTCTTCAGCGCGTCCCGAAGCAGGTCCCGCTCGTAGTTCTGCACCAGTGAGCGGAAGCTCCCCGGCGGCTCGGTGCCGGAACTCTCCGCCGTCTGCAGGGTCGGCGGCAGGTGGTGCGGGTGAATCACGTCGTCGGTCGCCAGCAGAACCGCCCGCTCGATGCAGCTTTCGAGTTCCCGGACGTTGCCGGGCCAGTGGTAACTCATCAGCATGTCGATCACCGAGCTCGAGAGGCGACGCACGTTGCCCCCGTTGGCCCGGGCGTAGCGCTCCAGGAAGAAGTCGGCGAGCAGGACGATGTCCGACTTGCGCTTGCGCAGCGGCGGAACGTGGATGGGGAAGACGTTCAGGCGGTAGAACAGGTCCTCGCGGAACGTCCCGGCCGAGGTCATGGCGGAAAGGTCCTGGTTCGTTGCGGCGATGATGCGCACGTCCGTTCGCAGCGTCCTGGCGCCGCCCACTCGCTCGAACTCCCGTTCCTGCAGCACCCGCAGCATCTTGATCTGAATCAGGAGCGGCACCTCGCCGACCTCGTCCAGGAACACCGTCCCGGTGTGCGCCAGCTCGAAGCGGCCCTTGCGCTGCTGAATGGCGCCCGTGAACGCGCCGCGCTCGTGGCCGAAGAGCTCGCTCTCGATGATGCTCTCGGGCAGGGCTGCGCAGTGGACCTTGACGAAGGGCCGGTCGGAGCGCACGCTGTTGTAGTGAATCGCCTGGGCGACGAGTTCCTTGCCCGTGCCGGTCTCGCCGGTGATCAGGACGCTCGTGTTGCTGCTCGACACGGTCGCGATCTGGTCGTAGACCTCCTGCATCTCGCGCGAGTTGCCGACGATGTTCGCCGGTCGGAAGCGGTCGCGCAGTTGGGCCCGCAGACTCTCGTTCTCCTCCTCGAGGCGCTCTCGCTCCTCCTCCGCGGAGCGGCGCAGCTTGAGAGTCTGGGCGATCAGCGAGCCCGCGATCTGGAGCAGGCGGGCGTCCGACCCGAGATCGTGGTCCGGATCCCAGGCGCGGTCGACGCTCAGCGCTCCGTAGATCTCGCGGCCAGTCCGGATGGGCACGCACAGGAACGACACGTCGGCGCTCTTCCCGCGCCTGGTCCGGTCGAGGAAGATCTCCGACTCGCTGGTCTTGGGGATCACCGTCGCCTCGCCGGTCTCGATGACGCGGCCGGTCACCCCCTCGCCCAGGCTGTAGCTGGTTGCGGCAATCTGATCGGCGCTGAGACCGTGGGCGACCTCGATGCGGATCTCGCCTGTCTTCCGGTTCAGCAGCGTGATCGTGCCGTGCTCGAGGTTCAGGTGCTCGGCCAGGGTCTGGAGCGCGGGCTGCACGACGTCGCGCAGGTCGAGGCTCTGCCCCAGCGTCTGGCTCAACCGGTAGAGGAGGTCGAGCTCCCTGGGTTCCCGCGCACTCAAGACTCCGCTCCGCCAGCAGGATCCTGCCACAGCCCCCCGGACCGGTCGTCGCGTCCGGCTTCAGCGATGCGCTCGCGTCGCATGCGGCTCCCTGGACCTGACGGTGGCCGCTTCTGCCGGCCCGGCCTGTCGGACGACATTCTTGTTCGCTGCCATTGCGGATCCTTCCAAAGTGGTAGCATGAGGAGTGTAGGCGGAACTCGGTTACGGCCAGGTCGGGTACCGAGGCGGCATGTGTCGGCGTGGCGCTGGCGGGTGCATCGGGCCTGAACGGGTCCGGCGGTGATCGTCTGGCACGCGGCTTGCTCTTTGGGGCTGGCTGGGGCGTTCTGACCTGGATTGTCCCCCGACGGTTGGCCTCCCGACACTCCGGGCATGGCGACCGCACACTTACAGTTCACGCACACCGGGAGACAATGACATGCTCAAGAGATCGGCCGTTCTTCTGACCGCAGCCCTGCCTTGCCTGGCGGCGGCGGCGCCGGCTTCCGCCGACGCCGAGTACTCGATGGACTTCGCGTCCGCCTACGTCTGGCGAGGCATCACGTTCACTGACGGCGCCGTCTGGCAGCCATCCGTTACCGCCTCGAACGGCAGCGGCTTCGCGATCAACGTCTGGGGCAACCTGGACATTGACGATGCCAACGACATGAGCGGCGAGTTCAACGAGATCGACCTCACCGCGTCTTACGGCTTCGGCACGGACGCCGTCTCGGCCGAGGTCGGCTTCATCGAGTACCTGTTCCCGAACACGGCCTTCGCCGGTACCCGGGAGGTCTACATGACGCTCGGATGGGACGTCACGGCTGCTCCTTCCGTCTCCGTCTACTACGACATCGACGAGGTGCAGGACTTCTACGCCAACGTCGGCGTCTCGTTCGGCGGCGCGGCTGCCGACGTGCTGGAGTGGGGCGTCTCGGTCTCCGCCGGCTACGCCGGAGACGACTTCGCCGCGGCCTACGGCAGCGTGTCCGGCGGCGGCCTGTACGACGGCAACGTCACGTTCAGCCTGTCGGCTGCTTCGTGGTCGGCCTTCGTCAGCTACGTCGACGCGCTCGACGACGACGCACTGCCCGAGCAGCCGGTCGACTTCCTCGCCGGCATCGGCTTCTCGTTCTGAACCAGCAGGCAGCGCCGGCTGGCGCGTCGCGGATGCCAGGCATGACGTCCGGGACGCGGCTGGTGCTGACTGGAGGCGGCTGGCGGCTCGGGCGACTGCCAACGCCCTGCCGGACAGCCGCCAACCTCCGTCGGGCCTGCCAGCGGCCAGGCGGCCGCTGGCAGGTCAGCGGCCCCTGAACTGCGGCGCCCGCTTCTCCATGAAGGCCGTGACGCCTTCCTTGTGGTCCTCCGTCTCGCCGCAGCGGATGTGGGAGATGGCCTCTCGGTCGAGGATGGACCTGAAGTCCTGGGTCACCGCAAGGTTCACGTTCTCCTTCATCCAGCGGTAGCTCACCATCGGTCCGTGGGCGAGCCGCGCGGCGAACTGCATGCCCTCGGCGCGGAACGACTCCGCGTCGTGGACTCGGTTCACCAGGCCGATGCGGCGCGCTTCCTCGGCGTCGATGATGTCGGCGGTGAAGAACAGCTCCTTGGCCACCGCGGGGCCAACCAGGCGGGTGAGCTGCCAGGTCGTGCCCCAGTCGCCGCCGAAGCCGACCTTCGAGTAGGCGGTGCCGAACTTCGCCACGCTGGACGCGATGCGGAGGTCGCAGCTGGCCGCAAGGCCCAGGCCGGCCCCCATGGCGAAGCCGTTGACCATGGCGATCGTCACCTTGGGCACCGAGTGGACCAGCCACGCGGCTTCCTGGCCGCTGCGCAGGCCGTCGATGCGCTCTTCCAGCGTCGGAGGCGCGGCGTCGCTGTCCGACCTTGCCTTCATGCCGGAGACGTCGCCGCCGGCGCAGAAGGCGCGTCCTTCGCCGGTCAGCACGATGACTCCGACGTCGGGGTCGGCGGCGAGCCGCGGCACCTCCTCGCGCAGTCCGTGCGTGATCTCCGAGGACAGGGCGTTCAGCTTCTTCGGCCGGTTCAGCGTCAGCAGCGCCACTCGGTCCTGAACGTCGACCCGAAGCTCGGGGTCGGAGGCTGCTTTCATCTCGACGACGGTCATGCGATCTTCTCCAGGGTTCCGATTCGAGTGAAGGGGGATGCGCGAGTGTAGCGGCACGGCAGCTTCCTCGGGGCAAAGGCCTCGCGTGCCGTGCGTCCCGGTCGCGGGCCGGCCGCGACCTGGACCCGCAGGCGCTCCACCGTCGGAACGGACGCCGACGAAGTTGCCGAACGCACCGGAGGTGCGCTTGCCACGGAACAGATGCGCTGCTGGGGCGTTACACATTCGAAATGACGGTGGCCGCACTCAGCACGAGCTCGCCGACCCCGCCGGTGCGGGAGACGACGGCGCCGAGAGTGGTCGCTGCCCCGTCTCCGCAGGCACGGGGCCACGAGGACGCGTCGTTGATGGATCGTGTCCGAAGCGGCGACGAACACGCCTTTGCCGAGCTGGTTGACCGCTACAAGAACCCTCTCGTCAACTACCTGACCCGCATGACCAGAGATCGGAGCCGCGCCGAGGACCTGGCTCAGGATGCGTTCCTCCGCCTCTACCGCCGGGCCGACCGCTACCAGGAACGGGGTCAGTTCCAGGCCTTCCTGTTCCGGATCGCCACCAACCAGCTGCGCAGCGAGGAACGTCGCTCCGCCCGCTGGCGGGGGCTGCTTCCCTCGCTTGTGGCCGCGCAGCGTCAGCAGCCTCCTGCGCCGTCGCCGCAGCGCGTCGCCCTGGCCAGCGAGGCCATCGACGTGGTCACCACTGCGTTGGCTCGGCTGCCGCTCCACCACCGCGCGCCCGTGGTGCTGCGCGAGATCGAGGGGTGGCCCTACGCTCGCATCGCCGAGGCGCTCGGCTGCCGCGAGGGCACAGTCAAGTCGCGGGTCCACCGGGGGAAGGAGCGCCTGCGCGAGGACCTGAGTGGGTACTGGAACGGAGAACGGGAATGAGGGGACGTATTGATCTGAAACGTCTGCCGCGTGTCGGCGCTTCGCCCGGTTTCACCGACGACGTCCTGCGCCGAGCGCGCCGGTTGGAGCCGTCCGCCGTCCGTTTGACGGGGTCGCGCCGCCCGCTGGCCGTGGCTGCGGCCGCGGTCGTCGTCCTGTCAGCGGCTGCCGGCGCCTGGTGGGCGCGCCAGAGTGCGCCGCCGCCGATCACCGCCGAGGGCATCGAACAGATGCGGTCGGAGCATCGGGCCCTGATCCGCGAGCTTGACGAGCTTCTCCGGCTCGGCGAGGACACCCAGCCCTTCGTGCCGGTGTCCGTCAATCCGCAGACCGACGTCCTCTTCGACCTGCGCGATCTCGAGCCATTGTCCATTCGCTTCGCGTCGGCGGGGTCGCCGCCGTGCCCATCGGCATCGGGAACCACCAGAACTTCCAGCACCACAAGAACAGGAGTCAGACCATGAGGATCACGGGCATCCGACTTCCTTCGCACCCGTTCGTTCGCCGCGCTGCGGTCGCGACGCTGACCGCTGTGGTCGCCCTCGGCGCCGGCCCGGCCATCGTCGCCCAGGAGCCGGGCGAGCGGGAGCATTCCGTCCGAGTGATGGTGCTCGGTGACGGCGAGGTCCTGAGCGACGAGGTCAGGGGGCTGGTCGGCGGTGCCGGACCGAGGTTCGCCCTGCCCTGGGGCGGCGCCTGGCTTGGAGTCGAGCTCATCAACCTGAACGAGCCGCTGCGCACTCACTTCGGCGTGCCGGCGGGAAGCGGCGTGCTGGTGTCGGATGTGGTGGACGGCAGCCCGGCGGCGCGCTCGGGAGTGCAGGTGGGCGACATCCTCACGCGGGTGGACGGTGACGCCGTGACGACCCGGCGGCAGCTTCGAGCAATGATGCGTCGGGCGGAGGCCGGAGACCCGGTCGATCTCGAGTTCTGGCGTGACGGCAGGGTGGAGACCGGTTCGACGACTCTGGACGAGCGTCCGAGGCCCACCCTGGAAGCGGACTCCCTGGTCTTTCTGCGTGGACGCGAGGACTTGGACGGCGATGGCGAGCTGGACGCCTTCCTCAGCCCCGACCGCATGCACGAGACGATTCAGGAGTACTTCGACGGCGACGAGTGGAAGGAGCGGCACGAACGCGTGCAGCGCTTCCTGCACGAGCGGCGGCCCGACATGAAGGCCCTCGAAGAACGGCTTGAGGCGTTGAAGACGCGGCTCATGGAGCTCGAAGAGAAGCTCGAGGCTCGTGGCGTCGCCGAGGACGACTGAGCTTCAGGCGGCAGCTCCGGCGGCGATGCCGCCGCCAGGTCGTCTTCGGAGCCGCCGCCAGCCCCCACTGCCCCAGCGGACGGTCGGCCCAGCCAGCGTCCCGCTGGCAAGTCGGACAGCAGCCCGGGGGAGGTTTCGCAGGCACACCTCCCGACGGGTCCGCTTCTTCTTCCGGTCGTGCTCCAACTCCGCGAACGGGGCCTGCTGCATGACGCCCCCCATTCCGTTATCGGTTGAACACGTGTCGTACGGACTTGATCAGACCTTCCCTAGTTCGAGGCGCCGTCGCCTGCGGGCGCGCTCGGCAGCGAACCCGGATCCACGCCTATACGGCCGAGGGCGCCCGACCAGGCGGCCTCTGGATCGGTCGAGAAGACGATCGATTCCTCGACCGGCGCCGTCAACCAGTCGCTGCGGCTGACCTCCTGCATCAGCTGACCGGGCGCCCAGCCGGCGTGGCCCAGGAGCAGCCGAATCCGCTGCGGCGCTGTGCGCGCCAGGGTTCGAAGCGCCAGGGTGTTCTGGGTCGCGCCGACGCCGGGCGCGATCTGCGTGATGCCCTCAGTCTCCAGGTCGCCGAGACCGTCGAGGGACAACAGCACCGTGCCGACCTCCGGCTGGACGGGGCCGCCCACGAAGGCCGTGGCTTCCGAGCCGCCCGCCCATTCGATGTCGAGCTCGCGCAGGACCTCGTCGACCTTGAGCTGGCTGGGCCGGTTGACGACGAACCCCAGGCTGCCGCCCTCGTCGCCATCCTCGTGGGCGGCGAGCAGCACGACTGCGCGAAAGAAGAACGGGTCCAGTACCTGGGGCATCGCGACCAGCAGCGTCGGTGTCCGAAAGTCGTCGAGCCCCGACATGCCCACCGACTCTACACGTCAGAGGCGGCCCCACAGCCCGGTTGCGGCGGCTGCCTCGCCTCGTCTCGCCGCCCGCATCCCACGGCCGCACGGCGCTCGTGCCAGTTGCTGCCTGTCCCGAGCCTGCCGGTCTCCGACCTGCGCGCGTTTGCGAGCCGCAACGGACGCGGCGCATGTGCGGGGCTGTCGCCCGTTGGATAATCTCTGCCGCGCTCACGGCCGCTTCAAAGGCCGGAGGGGAGACGAGCGATGACGAACAGCTTCGACGCGATCCGCACCATGACCGTCGGCGACCGGTCGTTCCGGATTGCCCACCTGCCGACCCTCGCCGAGGCGGGGCTGCCGGTCGAGCGCCTGCCCTATACCCTGAAGATCCTGCTCGAGAACCTGCTGCGCCGGGAAGACGGCCAGGCGGTGCCGGCCGCGGACATCGAGGCGGTGGCGCGTTGGGAGCCGCAGGCGGCGCCGCACGTCGAGATCGCCTTCATGCCGGGCCGGGTCCTGCTTCAGGACTTCACCGGCGTGCCCGCCGTGGCCGACCTGGCGGCGATGCGTGACGCGATGGCGTCGATGGGCAGCGATGCGGCGCGCATCAACCCTCTCCAGCCGGCCGAGCTGGTCATCGACCACTCCGTCCAGGTCGACGAGTACGGTTCGGCCGCCGCCCTGCTGATCAACGCGGAGCGCGAGTTCGAGCGCAACGAGGAGCGCTACCTGTTCCTGCGCTGGGGTCAGACCGCGTTCGAGAACTTCCGCGTCGTGCCGCCGGCGACCGGCATCGTCCACCAGGTGAACCTGGAGTACCTGGCCCGCGGCGTCATGCAGTCGCCAAACGGCACTGCCGAGCCGCCCTTCGCCTACCCGGACACGCTGGTGGGCACGGACTCGCACACCACGATGATCAACGGACTGGGCGTGCTGGGCTGGGGCGTCGGCGGCATCGAGGCCGAGGCCGCGATGCTCGGCCAGCCGATCGCCATGCTGGTGCCACAGGTCGTCGGCTTCCGCCTGATTGGGGCGTTGCCGGAAGGGGCGACCGCGACCGATCTCGTGCTGCGCGTCACGGAGATGCTTCGCAACCACGGAGTGGTCGGCAAGTTCGTCGAGTTCTTCGGCCCCGGCCTGGGCGCCCTGCGACTGGCGGACCGCGCGACGATCGCGAACATGGCGCCGGAGTACGGCGCCACCTGCGGCATCTTCCCGATCGACCGCGCCGCGATCGACTACCTGCGCTTCACCGGGCGCAGCCAGGAGCAGGTCGAGCTGGTCGAGGCCTACTGCCGCGAGCAGGGCCTGTTCCACGGTCCCGACACGCCCGCCGCCGAGTACAGCGACAGCCTGGAGCTCGACCTCGGAACGGTGGAGCCGTCGCTCGCCGGGCCGCGCCGCCCCCAGGACCGCGTCGCGCTGTCCGAGGTCAAGGAGTCCTTCCTGGGCTGGATGCCGCAGCTCTCAACCCGCGCCGGCGGTCTGCCGGTGCTCGACGACGACGCAGCTGTCGAAGGGCAGGCGCCCGATGCGGCCGATGATGGCGACGTGGATGCCGAGGGCGCGGCTTCCATCTCGGATGGCTCGGTGGTCATCGCCGCCATCACGAGCTGCACGAACACATCGAACCCGTCCGTGATGCTCGCGGCGGGTCTGCTGGCGAAGAACGCCGTCGAGGCGGGGCTGCGGACGATGCCCTGGGTCAAGACCAGTCTGGCGCCGGGCTCCAAGGTGGTCACGGACTACCTCGCCGAAGCCGGCCTGGACGAGCACCTCGAACAGCTCGGCTTCCACACCGTGGGCTACGGCTGCACGACCTGCATCGGCAACAGCGGCCCGCTGCCGCCCGCCATCTCCGCGGCCATCGCCGACGGCGAGCTGGTCACGGTCTCCGTGCTCTCCGGCAACCGGAACTTCGAGGGCAGGATTTCCAGCGAGATCCGGGCCAACTACCTGGCCTCGCCGCCGCTCGTCGTGGCCTACGCCCTGGCCGGGCGGATCGACATCGACCTGAGGAGCGAGCCGATCGCCGAGGGCCCGAACGGCCCGGTCTTCCTGCGCGACATCTGGCCGTCGCGGGACGACATTCAGTCGGTGCTCGACTCCTCGCTGCGGCCGGCGATGTTCACGCGGCAGTACTCCGACGTCTTCGCCGGCAGCGAGGCCTGGCAGGCGCTCGACGTGCCCGCCGGTCAGACCTTCGCCTGGCGCGAGGATTCGACTTACGTGAAGCAGCCGCCGTTCTTCGCCGACATGCCGCGCGAACCGCAGGCAGTGGAGGACATCGCCGGCGCCCGCGCTCTCGCGGTGCTCGGCGACACGGTGACCACGGACCACATCTCGCCCGCCGGCGCGATCAGCCCCGACAGCCCGGCCGCCGCCTACCTGCGCGACCTCGGCGTGAAGCCGGCCGACTTCAACTCCTACGGCGCCCGCCGCGGCAACCACGAGGTCATGATGCGCGGGACGTTCGCCAACGTGCGGCTGCGCAACCGCCTGGTGCCCGGAGTCGAGGGTGGCTTCACCGAGCTGCTGCCGGACGGCGAGCAGATGTCGATCTTCGACGCCGCCATGGCGTACCTGGAACGCGGCGTGCCGCAGATCATCCTCGCCGGCGTCGAGTACGGCACCGGCTCGTCGCGCGATTGGGCCGCCAAGGGGTCGCGGCTGCTCGGCGTGAAGGCGGTGATCGCCAGGAGCTACGAGCGGATCCACCGCAGCAACCTGGTGGGGATGGGAGTCGCGCCGCTCGAGTTCCTCGACGGCGAGGGCGTCGACGCGCTCGGCCTCACCGGGCGTGAGGAGTACGCCATCCAGGGTCTCGCCGCCGGGCTCGGCGACGGGTTCACGCCGGGCTTCCTGGTCGACGTGCGGGCCTCGGGCGCCGCGGGCGAGACGACCTTCAAGGCTCGGGTGCGGCTCGACACGCCCCAGGAGGCGGAGTACTACCGCCACGCCGGCATCCTCCAGTACGTGCTGCGGCAGCTTCTTGACGACGCCTGATCGGCGGCCGGAGAGCGGGGGACGGGGCGCGGCGGCCGCTACGGGCCGGGCGGCGCTCGCGATCGTCGAGAGGCCTGCCCGCGAGCGTCTCAGGATCAACGAGATCTTCTACTCGCTCCAGGGCGAGTCGACCTTCGTGGGCCAGCCATGCGTGCTGGTGCGCCTGACCGGCTGCCAGATGCGCTGCACCTGGTGCGACACCGAGTACAGCTTCCACGAGGGCCACTGGATGCTCGTCGCCGACGTGATCCGGGAAGTGCTCGACCACGGTTGCGGCCTGGCCGAGGTCACGGGCGGCGAACCGCTGCTTCAGCCCGGCGTCCACACGCTGATGAGCGGTCTGTGCGACGAGGGCCTGGAGGTGCTGCTCGAAACCGGCGGCGGGCTCGACATCTCGGGCGTGGACTCGCGAGTCAGGCGGATCGTCGATCTCAAGTGCCCGGGCAGCGGCGAGGCGGAGAACAACCACTGGCCCAACCTTCGCCATCTGCGCGCCACGGACGAGGTGAAGCTGGTGCTCCGCGACCGGGTCGACTACGAGTGGGCCCGGGACGCGATCCGCGAGCATGGCCTCGACCGCATCTGCCCCGTCCACCTGTCACCCGTCTGGGGCGAACTCGCAGCCGACGAGCTCGCCTCCTGGCTGCTGGAGGACCGCCTGCCGGCCCGGCTGTCGCTGCAGCTGCACAAGGCCCTCTGGGGCGACCAGGTTCGAGGCGTGTAGCCGACCGCAGAGGGCGCCGACCGCCGGACCAGCTCCATCGCGCCCGCGTCCCTGCGGCCCCCTCGGACCTGACGGCGCCAGCAGGCCGCTACGCGCCCGTCGAGCCGAAGCCGCCGTCGTGGCGGTCGTCCGGGCGGGGCTGCCTGCCCAGCGTGTCGTCCTCGCGAAAGGCAACCTCAGGCACGGCGGCGATCACCATCTGCACCAGCCGGTCGCCTCGCCTCACCGTGACGGGTTCCCGGCCCAGGTTCACGAGCAGCACCCGCACTTCGCCGCGGTAGTCGCTGTCGATCGTCCCCGGGGCGTTCAGAACGGTCAGGCCTTGCTGGAAGGCCAGGCCGCTGCGCGGCCGGATCTGGGCCTCGTGGCCCGGCGGCAGCCCGAGCACGAGGCCGGTGGGAATCAGCTCGCGGCCGCCGGGTGCGATCTTGACCGGCACGGTGACGGCAGCCCGCAGGTCGTGGCCTGCGCTGCCGGACGTTGCCCGCTCGGGCAGTCCGGCGGCGTGGGGCAGCAGGCGGACCCGGACGTCCAGGGCGGGCCGAGGGCTCAACTGCCTCCTTCCTCCGGGGCGGACCCGTCCATGGCGCCCTCCAGCATGCCGGGCGGGAACGGCCTGCCGATCCGGTCGCTGTTCAGGCTGGGCGGCGGCCGGCCCGAGTCCTCGCCGCGCCGCAGCTGGATCAGGTCGCTGGTGAAGAGCCAGTTCTGCACGTCCCGGTGGCCGTTCCAGATTCGGATCGACGCGCCGGGAGTGGCGCTGTAGACGCCGACGATCGAGCCGACCACGTCGCCTTCGCCGTCGGCGCCCGGGGGAACCGCGGTGATCGCCGGGGCCCGCGTCACCGTGATGCCGACGGCCGGTTCGCCGCCTTCGCCCTCTGCGCCTTCCTGGCCCCCGCCGGACTGGAGCAGCACGCCCCAGCGCCCGTCCTCCGCCATTGGATTGGCCCAGAGCTGGCGGATGGCGCGCGGCTCGACCTCGATCAGCTCCTCGAGCTGGTTGGGGAAGCGGCCCTGGCGGGTCTGGAAGAGGCGTATGGCCTCGGCGTACTGCAGGCCCCGGAAGACCAGCTCGTCCTCCTTCTGCCGCTTGGCCCACGAGCTCCAGTACGGCAGGGCGGCCGCGATCAGGACGTTCACCGCGGTGATCATCACCGCCAGGACCACCAGGTTGTAGCCGGCTTCTCCCGACCGTGGAACGGGCCGAAGGTCGGAGGCTTGCCGGTGCTGTGCCCGGTCACCAGCTGGCATAGGGCTCCCCGGTCAGCGACGTCGCCTCCGAGCCCGAATGCACGTCCTCGACGCCCGGGTCCCCGTACGGCGACAGGTCGGTCTCGGCCCACGGGTCTTCGGTGGAGGACGACGGGAACTCGGCCATGACCTCGACCCAGGTGTCGGTACTGCGGGTGATCGGGTCGAGCGGCACCGAACGCAGGTACTCGGAGTCGACCAGGGCGTAGAGGCTCGGCGGGTAGTGCCCCTTGTCCGCGTAGTGCTGGTCGATCGCGTCCCTCATCACGCGGAGGTTCTGCTTGAGCGTCGCCTCCTGGGCGCGCCGGGGGGCGTTCTTCAGCAGCGGCACCGCTACTGCGGCCAGGATGCCGATGATCGCCATCACGATGATGAGCTCCAGCAACGACATGCCACGCTGGCTGCGGACGCGATCCATCATCTTCACCACTCCCGGTACGGAACTCGGTTCAGGCCGACGCCGTCACTGAGCGAGTAGACGTCGTACACGTTCTCGCCGCCCCACGAGGTGTCGTCCCAGGCATCCTGGTAGCTCCTGATGCCCCACTCCTGCTCGCCGGTCATCGGGTCTCTCGGGATGCGTCGGAGGAAGCGCACCTCGGCGCTCGCCTGGCCGATCAGGCCGATGGGCGCGATCAGCGTCTCCAGATCGGCGGGGTAGCCGTCGGTGCCGATGACGATCGGGAGCAGTCCCACGTCGCTGAAGCGCTTGTGCTCGTCGATGGCGTTTCTCATCTGGCGCAGGTGCGAGCGCAGTTCGGCCTCCTTGATCCGCTTGTTGGTCCAGGCGGCGGTGGGCAGCGCGGCGGCGGCCAGCGTCAGCATCACGGCGCAGACCGTGACGAGTTCGACCAGCGTGTAGCCGGCCGAGCGGGATCTGCCGATGCGTCTCATGGCGCCGGCGCCGGTCGTTCGGACCAGCGGCCTTCGCCGACGATCCCGGGCGGCAGCGCGTTCCGGCTGGCGCTGCTGCGGGGCGCGCCGTCGTCCGGGTCGGGCGAAGCCGGCATCTGCGGCACGAGCTCGATGCCCAGGGGCGGCCCGTCGTCCTCGCCGCTCGCTGCGCCCTCGCGCAGCCCCGGCGGCAGCTGGTCCTGCAGGTCCGCGTCGTCCTCGAACGGCTCGTCGAACGGCCCGTCGATGCCGGTGTCGACCCTGGGGCTGGACCCCCTGTAGACGACGTTCGTCTCGGTGCCCACCCAGATGGGCGTCAGATCCTCTTCCCGGATGTCCGCACGGCGGATGATGTGCGGCGTCAGCGTCAGGACGATGTCCGTGCGCTCGTTGTTGCTGGACCGGCGCGAGAACAGCCGCCCCAGCACCGGCACGTCCGACAGGCCGGGGATGCCGCTGTCGCTGGTGGTCTCGGAAGTGCGCAGCAGGCCGGCCAGGAAGTTGGTCTCGCCGTCACGCAGACGGATGCTGGTCTCGATGTTCCGGGTGCCGATGATCGGCTGGTTGGCGACCTCCCCGCTGATGTTGCTGACCTCCACGGTGAGGTCGAGCGAGACCTCTTCGTTGTGGTGGACCCGGGGCATGATGTCGACCTGGATTCCGACCGTCCGGTACTGGTAGGAGGTGACCGGCACGATGTTGCTGCCGGCCGTGTTCGCGGTGTTGAAGCTGGTGACCGGAATCGGCACCTGGTCGCCGATCGAGAAGGACGCCTGCTCACCTTCGGTGATCCGCACCTGCGGCTTGGCCAGGGTCTGCGCGTCGGTCGCGTTCTTGACGAAGTCGAACAGGAAGCCCGGCACCGTGAGCACCCAGTTGTTCTGGTTCAGGGACTCCGCGTCCGACAGGCGAAGCGGCACTTCGTCGCCGCCGATGTCCAGCCGGATCCCCAGCCGGTTCGCGTCCAGCGACATCCCGAGCTCCTGGAGCTTCGAGGTGTTGATCTGGAGCAGCTCCACGTCGACCACCACCTCGGCCTTCGCCTTGTCGTTCTGCTCGATCAGGCGCTGCGCGATCTTGACCTTCTCGACGCTGTCCAGCATGGCGATGGCGTTCAGCCGCTCGTTGGTGGCGATGAAGCGCGTGTTCAGGAGGCTGCGCAGGATCGTCATCACGTCCTGGACGTCCGAGTTCGAGAGAAAGAACGTCTGGATGATCCGGTCCTCGAACCGCTGCCGGTTCTGCTGGTTGTCCTGAACGATCATGATCGTGTTCTCGTCCAGCACCCGGTAGAAGTGGCCGAGGCTGTGCATGAGGACCTCCAGCCCCTCGACCGCGGTCACGTTCCGCATCTCGATGCCCTGGCCGATGGGCGCGTCGCGCAGCCTCGAGTCGAACAGGATGTTGATCCCGAAGGCCTGGCCGATGGCCCGGTAGACCTCCATGAAGTTCGCGTTCGGGAAGTCGAAGCTGACCGGCTCGTCCGACAGCGGGCTGAGCTGGGGCGGCAGCGAGTCGGCTGTGGGCGCGGACTCCTTCATCTGCGAGATGGTCAGGGGCTCCAGCCCGCTCGTCTCCAGCTTCGTCCGAATCTTGTCAAGCTCGGTCAGCGCGTACTGGTTGGTCGGGTCGAGCTGCACCGACCGCTGCATCTCGAGCATCGCGTCCCGGTCGCGGCCCGCCTCCTGCAGCGCGCGGCCCTTCTCGAAGTGCGCGTGGGCGGCCTGGGTCTTGGCCCGCAGCAGCCCGGCCCGGTAGCGCAGGTCGGCCGGGTCCGTGGTGACGAGCTCCATGTAGCGGAGCACGGCCGTGTCCCAGTCGCCTGTCAGCTCCGCGTGCTGGGCCTCGCGGAAGCTCTGGTAGCCGCTGCAGGAGACGAGCGCCAGGAGCGCCGCCAGGCCGAGTGCGGGCGCCGCCGCACGCGTTGCCGAACGGGTTGCGGAGGCCGGGTGCGCCAGCAGGTCGTCGGCGAGGTCGTTCTGAACGTGTCGGTCTCGTTCGCTCATGGGTTGCTGATCCTCACCTGTCAGGTCGCTGGCCGATGGGAAGCCGCACGGGCGGCTGGTCCGGGAAGTCGACATAGAGCAGATCGACCGACTCGTAGCCGATGTTCTGCACTTCGAACTGCTCCTTCACCCGGTCTCCGGAGAAGGCGTTGTAGATGGCGTCGCGGTCGATGAAGACCGCGATCGGGTCGTCGGTGCGGCCGAAGGAGCCGATGTAGAACAGGTCGACGCTGGGCAGCCGCGGACCGGCAGGCTGGGTTCGCGCCGGTGGCGCCGTCGGCCGCTCGACGACCGGGGGCGGCGCCGGTTCAGGCTCCGGCGCCTGGGTTGCTGGCCCGGCAACTTCCGGCGGCGGCGCGATACCGAAGGACCACGGGTCCCGCGTCGGCGGGCTCGGCGCCGGCGGTTCCAGATGGGTGTGGGCGGCGAGCTCCACGACTTCGATCGTGGTGGAACGCAGGTCACCGGCGCCGGACGCCGCTCGGGTGAAGCCGGGACCGCCGCCGAACGTGGGCAGGTAGCGCCAGGCGACGACGACAAGCAGGATGCCGAGCAGGGCCAGCAGTATCGGGTTCGGGCGCCGGCTCGTTTCGCGTTCGGCGGCGCTCATCCACCGGCCTCCACCGGTTCGCCGCCCCGCTCCTCGCCCGAGAACAGGGTGGACAGCCGCAGGTCGATGCGCAGGCTCGGGTTCGCCTCGCTGAGGCTGACCGACTCCAGCGTCACGAAGGTGTCCGTCACTTCCAGCAGGTTGACCAGGGTGCGCAGCTGCCGGTAGTTCCCCTCCACCGTGAACACGATGGACTTCTCGACCAGGCCGTAGCGTTCGAGGGTCGACTCGGGGTACGAGATGGACCCGGGGCGCAGGCCGGAGCGGGTGGCCAGGTCCTTGACCTCGCGGATCAGGTCGGTCAGCCGCTCCCGCTCGGTGGAGAAGCCCTCGCCGTAGAGAGCCCGGACCCGGTCGCGCGTCGCCTTGACGGTGGTGACCTGGTCGGCGCGTCGGCCTGCCTCCCGCACGGCTCGCGTGCGCAGGCTGGCCACCTCGGCGATCTCGTCCTCGAGGCCCTGGAAGCGGCCGGCGTAGACGCCCCGGTAGGTCGAGAGCAGGGCCGCGTTCATCACGCACAGGCCGATGCCGACCCAGAACCAGACGCGCAGGCGCCACCCCCGGCGGCGCTTCATGGCCCGGCTCCCGGCGCCGCCTCCGCGCTGGCTGGTTCAGTCGGTTCGACCGGCCCGGCCTTCCCGGCCGTGCTCGCGGCCTCGGCCTCGGTGTCGGTGTCGGTGTCGGCGTCGCTCGACTCGACCCTGCCTGCGCCTTCGTCCTCCACGTCCCCCATGTCTCCCACGTCCCCCACGTCCTCTGCGTCGCCCGGCCTGGCCGCGCTGGCCGCCTCGGCCTCCGTCCGCCTGTAGGCGACCGCGATGGTGAAGTCGATGGGGCCGCCTTCATCCTGTCGATTCTCGTGCAGAAGCTTGGGGTGGTCGAAGGCGGGGTGTTCGAACAGGGCGTCGACGAGGTCCAGCACGCCCAGGTCGTCGCGCGCCTCGCCGGTCAGGTCGAGCCGGACGCGCTCCCGGTCGGCGGCTTCGGTGCGTCGCCGGCTGCGGTCGTCGCGTTCCGGCGCCAGGCTGCGCAGACGGGTGTTCCACGGCAGCACCTGCTCGATGTCGCCGAACAGCTGCCCCCAGGGAAAGCGCCGATCCGCGATGCGTTCGTTCAGGAAGGCGACTTCCCTGTTCTGCGCCTCCACGTCGAGCTGCGCCAGCTCCCTGCTCCTGCGGTCCAGGTCGGCCTGATCCGCGGCCAGCTGCTCGCGCAGGTCGGCGAGATCGGCGCGAGCGTCCGCCGAGCCGGTGAGGTAGCCCCAGTACAGCACCGCGTTCAGGGCCAGCAGGGCCATGCCGACCGCCCACAGCAGCGCCGTGAGGCGGCGCCACGGGCGGCGGTCGACGAACGGTCGGGCGGCCAGGTTCAGGAGCACGGTCACATCCTCACCGTGAGCGAGGCGCCCAGCATCGGGAGCGCCTGTTCGAGCGCGAGGCCGGCCGAGCCGACCCTCGACGACGACTGGTCTTCCGGCAGCCGGGCACGAAGCCCGAGGCCGCGGTCGATTCGCTCCTGCCACTCCGGCCGGAGCTCCCGCGGCGCCAGCATCTCCACCTTTCCGGGCAGGCCGTTGCCGAACACGCTCCGTTCCTCGATGAAGCTCCTGGTCAGCAGGAGATCCCGCACCGCGAGCTGCGACGCAACGTCGGGCGGCAGCGCCGGGTCCATGTGCTTGTAGCGGTAGAGGGCGGGGCCGTCCGGTGTGTGGGCCAGCAGCGAGTAGCCGTCGTGCTGGGCGAGGAGGAGCAGGAAGGCGTTCGCGGCGCCGCCGGCCTCCCGCATGGCGTGGGCGGCGGCGAGGCTGCCGTTGGTCACCATCCCGATGTGGATGCCGACGCGTCGGAACGAGTCCTCGAGCTGGGCCAGCACGTGTTCGATGCCGAAGGCGATCATGAACCGCCTGGAACTGCCGCCGCGGCCGCCGGTCCGGGCGCCGCGAACGCGCAGTTCCTCGACTCGGAAAGGCACTTGCCGGCGAAGCTTGAAGCGGAGCGCCTCCTCTCGCTGCTGCGCGTTCCTCGGCACGTCCTCGAGGTCCGCGAAGGTCAGGCGCAGCCACCGGTCCGTGACCACCAGGGCCGCGGTTCGGGTCTCGGCGCCTGTGGCGTCGCGAGCGGCGTCCCGAAAGTCGGCGAGGCAGTCGTGGAAGGTGGCCGGCTCGCGGAGCGGTCCGCCCAGTGTGCCCTCCTGAAAGGTCTCGGCGGGCAGTTCGCGCCGCCGAACCGCGTGCAGCTCGGCGCGGGCGCCGCCCGTGCGAACGAACTGCGCCATGACCAGCTCGCGCTCGTCGAGAAGGAACGCCGAGGCCGGCCCGCGCGGTGCGTCGAGGCCGGCCAGGCGCTCAATCCACGAAGGTAACCTTGTTGATCTCACGGAGAGTCGTCACTCCTTCACGAACTTGCCGCAGCGCGCTGTGGCGCAGGAAGCTCATGCCCTCGCCGGCTGCCGCGCGCCGAATCTCGGACGCGGGTCGTCGGTCGAGAATCAGTTCGCGGATGGGGTCGGACAGGTCGAGCAGCTCCGAAACCGCCATCCTGCCGAAGAAGCCGGTGCCGTTGCACTCCATGCAGCCGCGGCCCTCGAACAGCTCCCAGCCGGCGACGTCGGCGCGGCCGAGGCCACTCTCCTCGAGCAGCGCATTCGTGGCCCGCACCGGTTCCCGGCAGTGGCTGCAGATGCGCCGGACCAGCCGCTGTGCCAGGACGCAGTTGAGCGCCGCCACGAAGTTGTACAGGTCGACCTTCATGTTCAGAAACCGGCCCAGGACGTCGACCACGTTGTTGGCGTGGACGGTGGTGAACACCAGGTGGCCGGTCAGCGCCGACTGAATCGCGATCTGAGCGGTTTCCTCGTCCCGAATCTCGCCGACCATGATCTTGTCCGGGTCGTGGCGGAGGATGGAGCGGAGGCCGCGGGCGAACGTCAGCCCCTTTTTCTCGTTCACCGGAATCTGGGTGATGCCGTCGAGCTGGTACTCGACCGGGTCCTCGATGGTGATGATCTTGTCCTCGCTGGACTGGATCTCCGACAGGCAGGCGTAGAGCGTTGTCGTCTTGCCGGAACCGGTCGGCCCGGTGACCAGCACCATGCCGTAGGGCTCCCGGATGAACTTGCGGAGCTTGCCGATCGTGCCGTCGTCGAGGCCCAGGATGTCGAGATGCAGGTTCCTGAACTCCTGGTTCATCGACTCCTTGTCCAGGATGCGGATGACGCAGTCCTCGCCGTGTACGGACGGCATGACCGACACCCGGAAGTCGATCGTCCGGCCGCTCACCCGCACCTTGAAGCGACCGTCCTGGGGCACCCGCTTCTCGGCGATGTCGAGCTCGGACATGACCTTGATCCGGCTCACGATGGTCTGGTGGTGCCGCTTGTCGATGGGTTCCATGGCCCGGTACAGGACGCCGTCGATGCGGTACTTGATGACCACCTCCTGCTCGCGGGTCTCGATGTGGATGTCGGACGCCCGGCGCTGGATGGCGTTGAAGAGCGTGGAGTCGACCAGCTTGATGATCGGGCTCTGGTCGGCGGTGATCCGGTCGATGGACAGCACCTCGCCGCTCTCCTCGTCCTCCTGGACGAGCTGGATCTTGAAGTCCTCGGTGGCCTCGTCCAGAAGCCGCTGGGCGCTCTCGGACTTCTGCAGCAGGTCCTCGATCTCGGAACGGACGCCGATGCGCGCCTCCAGCGGCTGGCCGAGCTGCAGCTCCAGCTCGTCGACCTGGATGACGTTCGTCGGGTTGGCCATGACCACCGCCAGGCGGCCCTCCAGCTGCCGCTCGGGGATGAAGCTGTAGCGGAGCATGAGCTCGAAGGGGATGTGCCTGAAGAGGTCGTTGTCGATGCGGAAGCTGCTCAGATCGGCCACTTCGAGCCCGAACCGGGCCGCGAGCCGGTCCGCCTCGGCGCGCTCCTGCCCCAGCCGCTCGGTTTCCTCGCTGGTGGCCTGCAACCCTTCCAGCTCCGGAACGCTCTCCGCCAGCAGGCGGCGGTTCCGCTCGGCCGGGTTCTCCTCGTGAACGACCATCAGCCCTGCACCTGACCCAGAACGCTGAACAGCGGCAGGTACATCGAGAGCACCAGCAGCGCCACGGTGCAGCCCATGACAACCAGCATCACCGGCTCGATCAGCGAAAGCAGCCGCTCGGTGCGGGTCTCGATGTCCTCGTCCAGGAAGTCGGACACGCTGTTGACCATCTCGCCGAGAGCGCCGGTCGCCTCGCCGACCTGCACCATGTCCACGGCCAGGTCGGTGAAGACGCCTGAGCTCTCGAGCGCCTCGTGGAAGGTGCGGCCCTGGCGGATCTCCGGGCCGAGAGCCAGGGCGCGCTGGTGCAGGAAGCGGTTGGTCACCGCGGTCGCCGCCGTGTCCAGCGCCGCGGCCAGCGGCAGGCCGCCGTGCAGCAGCGTGGCCAGGGAACGGCAGAACTCGGACAGGGCGAAGCGGTGGAGGATCGGCCCGACGATCGGCAGCCGCAGCTTCAGGCGGTCCACCAGGGCGCCGAGGCGGCCGGCCCGGCCGATGCGCCAGACCACGACGACCACCACGGCCGTCAGTGCCGCCAGCACCAGGGTGGTCGGGTTGCGCAGCACCTCGGACATGGCGAGCAGGGCGCGCGTCACCCAGGGGAGGTCGAGTTCCAGGGCCTGGTAGAAGTCCTCGAACCGAGGCATGACGAAGAACATCATCACCGCCACGATGCCGACCGAAAGGCAGACCAGGAGCGCCGGGTAGAACAGGGCGCTGACCACCCGCTTGCGAGAGCTCGTGAGCAGCTTCAGCTGCCGGACGTAGCGCCTGATGACCTGCTCCAGGCCACCGCTTTGCTCGCCCGCCTTGAGCATCGAGCTGTAGATGGGCGGAAAGCTGCCCTTTGAGGCCGCGAATGCGTCGGAGAGCTCCTCGCCGCTCCGGACGCGGTCCCGAACCTCGCCCAGCGCCTCCTTGAAGGCGGCGTTGCGCAGGCGTTCGCACATCATGTCCAGGCACTGCAGCAGCGGCAGCCCGGCGCCGAGCAGACCGGCCAGCTGCTGGTTGAAGAGCAGGAAGTCGTGGCCCGGTATCGCCTTGCGGCGGTCGCCCTCGGCTTCCGTCGAGCGGATTCCCGGCAGCCCGAGCAGGTGCCTCATCCCGCGCCGCCGGATCTCGAAGACGTGAAGACCCCGCCGCTCGATCTCGCGGCGCACGCTGCGGAGGTCCGGCGCCTCGTGAATCTGCTCCACGATGCGACCGTCCGGAGTGCCCAGCCGGCAGACGAACTGCATGACCCGCTCCGCCCTCAGTCGCCGGCGCGGAGGGCGCCTTCCGCGGCGGGACGCACGGTGACGGCGACCACGAGCCCGCTGGCGTCGGCGCCGCGGTTCGGAAGCGCCAGGACGAGCGGCTTGCCGACCCAGACGTTCAGGTGACCGTTGAAGACGCGCTCGTCCAGAACGGCGCTGCGGCTGCGCTCGATCTCGACGCCGTACAGCTTGATCCGCCGGTCGAGCATGACCGTGCCGACCCGGCAGCCCAGCCGGAACTCGGCGCCGATCTCGTAGCGGACCTCCTCGCCCTCCATTGCGTCGAACCGACCCTGACCCAGCAGCCGGTAGCTGGTGAAGGCGAGCCAGTTGCCCAGCTCGTCGGTCAGTTCGGCCGGCAGCTCGGAGCGCGGAGCGCCGCGCCCTCGCCGCGATGCCTCCAGGATGAAGATCTCGAACTCGATCTGCCGCTTCGGATGGTCGAAGTCGCGCAGCATGACGAGCAGGTGCTCGAGCACGCTGCTTCGGTCCCTCAGCACGAGCGTGTTCGTCGCGCGCTGCAGTTCGATCGTCCCCTGCGGCGACATCTCGGCCTGCATCCACTCCAGGGCGTCGTCGGCCCGCTGGTGCTGGAGGGCAAAGACGTGACGGACCCTGGTTTCCGCTTCCTGCCGTGCGTGCTGGGCCGGCGCCTGCGCGGCGACGGCGAGGAGGGCGACGACGGCAGCCGCCAGGCGTGCGGCGTGCGGTGCGCTCACGGCGACACCACCAGAACGACGTCCAGCCCGAGGCCGGAGCCGGCGCCCGGAAGCTGGTACACCTGAATCGGCTCGTCACCGAGCGGCTCGACCAGCGGCGCCATGGCGACGTGGTCCGGCAGGTCGCCCGGAACGAGGGCTGCGTTGCGGCTGTCGAGGTTGCCGTCGATTCTGCCGTCGACGCCGGCCTGCGGCGAGGCGCCCGGCCAGAGCAGGAAACTCACGCCCAGCGCCGCCGCGGCGACGCCGGCCGCGAGAACCGAGGCGACCGCCCGGCGCCGGCGGACATTTCGGCCCCGGCCCAGGCGTTTCGCCCTGGCCCGCGCGTCGAGCTCCAGGCGTACCCGTCGCCGGACCTCGTCCGCCGCCAGGCTGGCTTCGCAGTCGTCGGCCCTGTCGCTCGTGGCCCTGCCGCTCGCGGCGCCGTCGCTGCCGAGCGGCCCGCTGAACAGGAAGAGCGGGTCGACCGCGACCGACGCGGCCCGGCAGCTCGGGCAGCTCTCGCGGTGCCTGAGAGCGTCGCGCCACGCGGCGTCGATGGCCAGCGCGCCGACCTCCGGGCCGAGCTCGGCCTGCTCTCGACGACGGGCCAGATCGGCCCAGTCCGGGCAGTGCTGCGAGGTCATCGACCCTTCCTCCTGCCGGCCAGGCTGTCCGAGCGGGGGCCGTACTCGGGGTACCGGTCGAGCAGCCTCTGGCGCAGCAGGCGGCGGGCGTTGAACAGGTGGTTGCGCACGGTGGAGGGGCGGATGCCGAGGATCGCCGCGATCTCCTTGCCGGACAGGTCCTCCATCTCGCGCAGGATGAACACGGCGCGCTGCTTCCCGGTCAGCACGGCCGCGAGCTCCCGGAAGACGGCGCCGGTCTCGCGCTCCGACAGCGAGTCGAGCTGCTTCGCTCCGCGCCCCTGCTGCTGCTGCTCGTGGTGCTGCTTGAGCCCCTTGAGCGAGCGCAGGCGCGAGGCGCGGGAACGCAGGTGGTCGATCGCCAGGTTGTGCACGATGCGGTAGATCCAGGTGTTCGGGCTGTAGCGGCGGTTGAAGCGGTGGCGCGAGTCCCAGATGCGCAGGAACGCCGCCTGGACGATGTCCCGCGCGTCCTCCGTGTCGTTGACCAGCTGGGTGGTCACGTGCAACAGGTGGCCGGTCTTGCGCCGCATCAGTTCGTCGAGAGCGAGATCGTCGTCGCCGCGCATGCCTTCGAGCAGTTCGGCGTCGCTCGCATCGGCCCATGCCGCCCGCTGCCTGTCGCGCGAGTACGCGATGGTCAGGTCGCTTCTCCTGGAGTCGTCGGCCGGGGTTTCCATGGCCGGGGTTTCCATGGCCGGGGGTTTCATGACGGTGGCTTGCGCGGTTCTCATGCCTCGCTCTTGATACGGAGGCGGGGGACAAAGCGTCCAACCGGGGACACCTGGGCGAACGAGAGACTCTCCGGCAACTGAGCCGAAACTATACTGGCCTGCGGTCCCTGACCGTCCCGCCCGGTGACTCCGGCGGCCTCCGGCAACGGCGCCAGCAGGCATGTGGTTCCTCTACCAGCTCGCGTTCCTCCCGGCGCTGGTGATCGCGGCGCCGGTGCTGCTCGGGCGTCGAATGCTGCGTCGGGGGCGCCGCGGCCTGGAGACGCTGCCGGCGCGGCTGGGTCGGCTGCCGCAGGCGCGGGGCGTCCGCCCGCTCTGGCTGCACGCGGCGTCGGTTGGCGAGGCCTCCGTCGGGGCTACCTTTGCGGCGTCCCTGCCACCGGACCTCGACCTGCTCGTGACCACCATCACGCCGACCGGCCAGGCGGCGGCGAAGAGGCTCTTCGGGCCGCTTCGGAGCGAGCGCCGCAGCGTCGTCGTCACTTGCTGTCCGTTCGACCTGGGGCCGCTCGTGAACCGCTTCCTGGGGCGATTCGGCCCGCGCGTCCTCGTGCTGCTCGAGAACGAGCTCTGGCCCCTTCTGCTGAGCCGCTGCGAGCAGCGCGAGATCCCGGTCGTGGTGCTGAACGGCCGCGTCAGCGACCGCGGCTTCGCGCGTCTCGGCCGATTCGGGGCACTGGCCCGGCGCGTCCTTCTCGATCCGGTGAGCCGGTTCGGCGTCCAGAGTGCCCAGGACGAGGAGAGGCTGCTGAGCCTGGGAGTGCCGTCGGCGAAGGTCGTCCTGACCGGCAACCTGAAGTTCGACACCGACGAACCTGCGCCGCTTCCCGACCTCGAAGCCTCCCTGCGGCGCCTCGCCGCCGGCCGCCCCGTGATCGTCGCCGGCTCGACAATGGTCGGCGAGGAGGCGCTCGTCCTGGACGCCTTCGAGGGTATGGAACGGGACGCGATGCTGGTTCTCGCGCCCCGTCATCCCGAGCGCTTCGACGACGCGTGGCGGGAGGTTCGCGAACGCTCACTGCCGGCCGAGCGCCGGTCGGCGTGGGCGGCGTCTTCGTGCGTCCGAGCCGGGGAGACCGCCGACGGTTCCCGGGCGCCGGGGCGCCCGGCTGGGGCGGGTTCGCCGGCCTCGGGTGCGCCGGGCCCTGGTCCGGCGCCTGCTGGTTCGGCGCCGGCCGTTCCGGTCGGTGAAGGCCGGCCGGGCGCCGCGGAACGGCGACGAGAACGAGGGCGGAAACGAGCAGGCCCCCGGCGCGTTGGCGAACTGGTTCAGGCCCTGCGTCCACAAGCTCTCGGCGCCGAGGCCGTGGTCGCGCCAGCCGGTGAGACAGCCGCTTCCCGGGAGGGAGAGGTCCGCGTGCGCGTCGTGCTGCTCGACTCCCTGGGCGAGCTCGCGTCGGTCTATCGGCTGGCGGCAGTCGCCTTCATCGGCGGTTCGCTGGTGCCTGCTGGCGGGCACAACCCCATCGAGGCGGCGCGCTTCGGCGTCCCCGTGACCGTTGGGCCGTCGATGGAGAACTTCCGAAGCATGGCCGACGACTTCGTGACCGCAGGCGGCCTCACGGTGGTGCCCGACGGCGACGCCCTGGCCGCGGCCTGGCGCCGGCTGCTCGACCATCCCGACGAAGCGGCCGAGCAGGGTCGTGCGGGACGCGAGCTCGTGGACCGCAACCGCGGCGCGGTCGAACGCTCGCACCGCCTGCTCGCCGAGCTGGTGGAGCTGGCATGAGCAGGGCGGCGAGCGCCGCCGGCCGCGTCGCGGGCGCCACACCTGGCGCTGGACGACCCCGCTTCTCCGGCAGGCCGTCGGGCCATGGAGCGACCTTCGTTCGCGGTCAAGTCCGACAGCCTGCTGGCCTGCGGCGCGGGCGCCGCGTCCTGGCGCGCCTGCTCGCCGAGCCCGCTGAGGTGGTGTGATTCCGATGCGGAGTCCGTGGCAGCGCTTCTACGCCTGGGCGCATTGCCGTCGTCGCCGCCGTTGGGCGCCGCGCGCGAAGGGTCTGGGCCGACCCTGCGTCAGCGTCGGCAACCTGCACTGGGGCGGCAGCGGCAAGACGCCGACGGTCATCGCGCTGGCGCGGGGCCTGACGGCTCGGGGCTTGCGGGTGGCGGTCCTCTCGCGCGGCTACCGACGGCGCGGGAGCGGCTCGCTGCTGGTAAGCGCCGGCGACGGTCCCCCGGCAGGCGGTCCCGCGGCAGACGGCCCGTTGGCAGGCGGTCCCGCGGGAGGTACTCCGCTGGCAGACGGCCCGTTGGCAACCGTGGAGGAGGCCGGAGACGAGCCGTTCCTGATCGCCGAGACGGTGCCCGACGCCATCGTCGCGGTGGGCGCGGACCGGCTCGCGTCCGCCGCCATGGCGTTGCGTGACGACCCGGCCATCGACGTCTTCCTGCTCGACGACGGCTTCTCCCACCTCAAGGCCCGGCGCGACGTCGAGATCCTGACCTTCCCTCACCTGGATCCGTTCGCCGGGGCCAGGCTCCTGCCGAGCGGCCGCCTGCGCGAACCGCTCGGCATGGTGCGCCTGGCCGCCGCCGCCGTGCTCACCGGCCTGCCGGCGGGTGAGGCGCCGCCGCCCGACTTCGAACCGACCCTGCGGCGCCACGGTTTCGAGGGCGAGGTGTTCACGTCGTCTCTCCGGGCAGAGGTCGTCCCGGCGGTGCATGACGAGTCGGGCGCTCCGGTGTCGCCTCCAGCGGCTCGCCGGGCGGGTGAAGGGCTCGGCGATGCCCGCCCGGGCGCCGAAACGGCGAACGCCGGCGCCCGGAAGTTGCCCGCCCGACCCCTGCTCGTGACCGGCGTGGCCCGCCCCGAACGCGTCGCCCGCACGGCTGCAGCCGCCGGCCTGGAGCCCGTCGGCCACCTCCGCTTCCCCGACCACCACGCCTACCCGCCAGGATCCCTCGGCAAGATCGCCGCCGCCAGCGCCCGCCACCGCAGCGACGCCCTAGCCGTCACTTCCAAGGATGCCGTCAAGCTCCGAGGCCGCCTGCCGGAAGGCTTCCCGCCCCTGCTGGAACTCCGGGTAGAAGCCGACTTCACCCCGGACCTCGTGGCCTGGCTGGCAGTCCGGTTAGGGGTCTAGAAGGCGAGAGTCGGAGAATCCGAGTTGGCAGGTGAGGTTCTCGCGATGTTCTTTCCCCGCGACCTCGGTGCCAGGCTGCGCAGCCGTGGCACAAGAAACCCGGCAAGCGAATGGCCCGCGCGCCCCAGGGTCTTCTTTCGCGACACGGGGCTGCTCTGCTTCGTTCTCGGCATCGACGAGGCGTCGCTCCTGACCTCGCCCCCTCCAGGGCGCCATCCGGGAGACCTTCGTCTTTGCCGAGATGCGCAAGCTCGCCGATGCTGCAGACCGGCACGCCAGCCTGTGGACGTACCGCGAGCGCGCCGCACGGGAGAGCGACTTCGTGCTTGACCGTGGGGGGGGGGCGGCCGAGCTCCCTCAGAGTGCAAGTGAAGCGAGCGCCGGGCCGCAGGGACGGGTGCACCATCACGGAGGTTTCCGCCGAGCTTGAAGCCTCTGCCTCCACGTGGAGTCCGGGACGCCACCATGTGACCGTCAGGCCGACCGTGCAGCGCACGGCTGCACCGGGGGTGCGCGCCACAAGGGTCTCTGACCTGCCGGAGATCGTGGCCCGACCGGCGGGCCTGGCGACCTGACCCTCGAACGTGACATGGTGGTCATGGCCGAGGCTCGGCGCTACCGGGAACCCTCCTTGCCAACCCCCGGGAAGACGTGGCCTGATGACGCAACGGCAACGCTGAGTTCAGATTCAACAGCCGTGTCACCGCTCGAGTAGCCCAGCACGCCGCTGTGCGACGGATCGTTCTCCGTCGGCATCCGGTGGACGGCGGCCTCGCGCCCGGTCACGTTGTGGACCGTTTCCCGGACGGTCTTCACCCCCAGGACGGCAAACCGCCCGTTGCGTTTGACGGAAAACCCCTTGGCCCTCAATGCAGCGCGCACCTCGTCAACGCCGCTTCAAGATCCCTGGCCTGCTGGAAGTACTCCAGCCAATTGACTGACAGATGGTCTTCGGCAGGCCTCTGTTTGCAGGCAGGCCTGAGCTCGAACGCGTTGGCAAGGGGCAGACCATCCCGGCCGACAGCGGACGGCTTGCAGTACCTGGAGACGTGGTCGTCATCGGGCAGAGGGGAGGCCGCCATCTGACCGCTCCGTCAGGCTGCTCGCCGAGGCAGGAAGCTGCGCACGGCAGCTAGTGCTTCGTCCTGAGGCACCGTCCCGTGGACCCGGTGCGTCCGGTCACCTTGCCGTCGGACAGCAGCGAAGCGGATGTGGTTGTCCCCAAGGAACTCCATGGCCGCGCCTCCGCCGTCGATGCGCCACTGGGCCAGAAGCTGGCCTGCTGAGGTAACGCCGATCTCGGGTACGGCGACTCCAGGATGACTCACGAGGAAGAGAGCGAGGTGTCTGAGCGAAGAGAGCTCCATTCGCGGCTCTTCGGGGTCATCCTCCGCGAACCCTTGAAGCTCCTCAAGGCGCGATGCGACCTCGCTCAGACGCTGAGCAGCCAAAGCGGCCATCATCTGCTCCAGAGAGTCCGCGGCGAGAACGAGAACGCGCCGAGATCCACGAGCCGGCTTCCTGTCCGTGACCAGCTGTCTTCGGCTCTGGGCAGCGCCCTCGAGAGCGCTCTTGACGCCGTGAGCAGGCGTGGCGACGGGGAGACGGAAGTTGTGGCGGACCGTCTCGCGGCAGTCAGCGGCATCCAGCCATCCGAGGCTTCTGCATCAGGCCCGAAAAAGGGTTGCTCGATGTCGTTCCGAGAAAGCGCCTGCAGGACGGCTGCTCCCGCCACCATCTCCATGATGGAGTCTTCGTCGCTTGTCGGGACGGGACGACTCACCGGTTCGCCTCGTCCCAGAGCGCATCCAGCGTTGTGCGTACGAAGGCCTGGTGGGGCTCCCACCCCTTGATGGCTTCGAGCATCTCATCGGCATTCAACGGTCCCGGGTGGTGGACGTTGCAGTCGGCAACCACTTCGGACTCGCTGGCTTGGCCGGAAGCCAGCAGCTTGATGTGGCAGACCGCATCGCCTGCATTGACGGCGAACGCCGAAACCATCCCTCGTACGCCCGGCACTTCGCGGATCCTCGGCGCGGCACAATGCTCGAGGAGCCAGCGGTCGGCATCCGGGCGGGGCGTCGAAACGCTCCAGTTCAGGCCGAGGCTCCGATACGGCACGTGCGGCAGCGCCCGCAGCCAGGCGCTGGCGATGTCGTGGACGCGATACGTCTCGCCGAAGTCAGGGCCTGCGTCTTCGGTCACGACCAGCCTCGACGAATCGACGGTGATGCTCAGGTCGCCTTCCTTGGCGAACGAGAGAGGCGGCGTGACCAGCACCTCGCCTGGCTCCCAGTCGGCGGGCACGATCCTCTGATTTCGGAGGAAGTCCTTGTTGAAATGGACGGGTTGTGGAACTCCGCCGTCACAACGACGCTGACCGAGCGAAGGCTGGCGGGTGAGGACATGGAAGCAGGCGGAAGACTCGGGGCAGGTTGCGGCGTCTGAAGCTGGCGCCGATGGCCGTGCAGTTGCCACGCCGAGGCCTCCCGCGGCCGCGCCGGCACCGAACTGGGCGAGCAAGCTGCCGCCATCGTTGCGCGCGCAGTCTACATTCGGCAGGACGCTCGGGTGGCTGCCAGGCGGCGCAGGCCTGGCAGCACTTGGGTCATCAGCCGAGCAGCGGGAAGTGCCGGGAGGGCGTGGCTACGGGCTGCTACTGCCGCTCCGTGCCCCGGATGCAGAACGGGCCGAGTCGGGATGACCTGGCGAGGGACTGGGAAGTGCGCGTGGCTGCGCTCCGCTGGCTTGCGGCGAGGCATGCGGCAACCGGCACGACGGTCCACGACCGGGATCGGCTCACCTTCGACCGCCGCGGCGAACGCGTCAAGCTGAAGCACCAGCAGGGCGTCTGTCGACCCGGTCCGTGCGCCTTTCCGATCTCCGTCGCGACCAGCATCAGGGATCCGTACGGCGACAGCCTGCAGAGCAGTGGCAACGAGCTGCGCTACCGCTGCCAGGGCAAGCCGCTGCCGGGAGGGAGCCTCACGGGCAAGCTGGTCAACGTGGACGACTCCTGCAACCGCGGTCTTCGCCGTCTCATGGAGCCTGGCTGGCCCCTGATTCACTTCCGGGCCCTGGCCAGCGGCAAGTGGCTCGCTGTGGCGCCGGTCGTCATCCTGAACCAGGACCCCAGGACACAGCCCTTTGGCGTCGGCATGGGCGCGTCGCTCGACGTGTACGCGGGCCTGTCCGCCGAGAAAACGGTGGCGACAGACAGGCCGCCTGCGGACCAGAGATAGCCGCGACATCCCAGGTGCCGCGTCGTGGGCGAGAGCAGTCTGCTCGGATTCATCTCGACTGCCGCGCTTCCTGCCGTCGGGCCGTCAACGTTGCGGACCTGACTGCTGCCCGATGCAGGCCTGCCTGGTAGCCTGGGGCGAATGCAGCTTGATCCCGACGCGGCGGTTCGCGCTGCCGCGTTTGCCGAGCTTGAACGGCTCGTGCTGGCGCATGGCCCCCACCTGCCTTGGAGCGTGATTGCGCGTGGATTCTCGTATGGCGGGGAACGGGTGCTCTTCGCCAACAGGCCGGAGGGGATCTTCAAGCCTGTGCGGATGACCGGTGCCCTCAGCATGAAGATGGTGGTGCCGAAGAAGGGTCGCGAAACCAGGTATCGCGATCAGGAGCTTGGCGAGCCTGACTACCGGACGGGTCTCCTTGCCTACGACTTGCAGGAGAGAGGCAGAGCCGATTCGACGAATGTTGCGCTGAAGAAGGCGTATGAGCGTCAGGCGCCGCTGATCTACCTTCATGGCGTTCGCCCCCGGGTGTACGAACCGATGTGGCCCGTCTGGGTCGAGCACTTCAGCTACGCAGAGGGCCGAGTGTTGCTGGCGGCGGCCGATCTGCTGGATCCGGCGAGCAGCTCCTTCCAGGCGGCGCGGGTGGGCAACGAGACGCCGGCGACCGAGCTTCGCGACCGCTCCAGTTCGCTCGTTGCTGCCCGGCGCCGGAACCACCGCGCGTGGTTCAGCAGCCGGGTCAAATCGGCCTACGGCCATCGCTGCGCCTTCAGCGGCCTGCCGCTTCAGCGCCTGCTGGTCGGCGCCCGCATCAGGGCCGATGCGGCAGGCGGCCGGGAAACCGTGAACAACGGCATCTGCATGTCCACCCTCCACCACACGGCGTTCGGCGCCCACCTGATCGGTGTCGACCCGGACTGCCGCATCCACGTGGCGCGGTCGGTCCGCGAAGGCGAGGACGGCCCGCTGCTTGAGGGCCTGAAGGGGCTTCACCGAACCCGCCTGCGCTTGCCGCGCCGAACCGGCGACCGCCCGAACCGGGACATCCTCGACTGGCGCTTCCAGCGCTTCCTCGAAGCCGCGGACTGAGCCGTGATTCCGAAGCTGCTCAACTTCCGCAGGGCGTGGACCGGGAGGACGAGGCGCAGGCTGCCGGTCCTTGCTCGGAAAGGGCTTGAACTCGGCAACGAGCTGAAGGTCGGTTTCGGCTGCGTGATCGACCAGGGAACGCTCGCGTGGGACGAGTTACGTCGCAGACCACGGCCTGCCGGGCTGCAGGACCCGTCGCGAGACGGTGCTCATGCGCCTCCGCTCCACCATCAGTCGGTTGGAATCCGGGAAGCACGGGCGCCAGTGCGGAGCGGCCCGGTCACCCGACCGCGCGCCGTCAGTTGAACGCCTGCCCTCCGATGACCTCCCACATGATCCACAGGATGGCGCCGGGGCAGACGAACCGGAGCAGGACGTTGCGCCAGAGGAAGTGCCAACGGCCGACGCTGCCGTGGCCGGATTCGAGTTCGTCTCGCGACTCGCGGGCGCGCAGGAACCAGCCGAGGAAGATCGCCAGGGTCAGGCCCCCCAGGGGCAGAATCCAGTTCGACACGGTGTAGTCCATGGTGCCGAAGAACCCGGAAGCGCGGTCGCCGAAGATCGAGAACGACGACAGCGCCTCGTTCGCGCCCATGGACAGGGCGGAGGGAATGCCGAAGGCGAAGATGGCGCCGCCGGTGACCAGCGCCGCCTTCCTCCGGCTGAAGCCCTTTCGGTCGACGAGGTTCGAGCTGACCGTCTCCAGCATCGAGATGGTCGAGGTCAGCGCGCCGAAGCTGATCAGCAGGTAGAACAGCGGTGCGAGCAGCGTGCCCAGGGGCATGTCGTAGAACATCCTGGGCAGCGTGGTGAACATGATGCTCGAGCTCTTGCCGAAGGTGGTCCCCCGCTCCGCGGCGTCGACGCCGAAGATGATCGAGAACATGACGACGCAGGCCATGAGCGCGATCATCGTGTCGGCGATGCAGATGGCGGCGGCGCTCCTCGGGATGGATTGGCGGGAGCTCATGTACGAGCCGTAGGTCAGCATCGCGCACATGCCGACCGAGAGCGTGAAGAAGGCGTGGCCGACCGCTTCGAGCATGCCGTCGGGGGTGATGGGGCCGACGTGGAAGAGGAACCGCATCGCGTCGGCGAAGCCCGGGCTCCAGAACGAGTTGACCACCAGCAGCAGGAGGATTCCGGCGAGCAGGGGAATGAGCGTTTGGGTGACTTTCTGGATCCCGCTGCGGATGCCCAGGGCCACGACGCCGACCGTGATGGCCATGAACGTGGCGTGCAGGCCCAGCATCAGCGGGCCGTTGGTGCTCACGTCGCCGAAGACTTCGCCCAGCTCCTTGCCGCCAAGGTCGAATCCGGCCACCGACCAGATGAGGCCCTGGCCAAAGTAGTAGATCGTCCAGCCGGCGATGAGCGAGTAGTAGGACAGCAGGACGAAGCTGCCGGCGCTGCCGAGAGCGCCGACCACGCCCCAGAGCCGCCCTCCCGGCGCGTCCTTCGCGGCCTGGAGGAAGGCGCCGATGGGGCTTTGCCGCGTGCGCCGGCCCAGCACGATCTCCGCCATCATGATCGGCAGGCCGATCATTGCGATGGCGACCAGGTAGACGATGACGAAGGAGCCGCCCTCGTTGGCGTAGGTGATGTACGGGAACTTCCAGATGTTGCCGAGCCCGATGGCCGAGCCCACGGCGGCGTAGATGAACCCGATCCGACCGAAGCTGCCTCTGCGGGAGAGTTTGGCCACGTCGTCTTCTCCCTTCCGGGCCTCCGTCGAGGCGCCGGGTCGTCACTGCGACGGCTTCGCGGGCCGTTCGCTGCCGACTGGTTGGCGTTCGGACGATCCTACCGCCGGCCCGCCTGCGGCCTGCAGCCCTGGCGCGGCGGCGGCCCGGGCGACTTGTCGCCGTCAACCCGGACAGGAAGAAACCTCCCGCAGCGCGGCCGACCAGGCCCCGTCAGCTCCGAACAGCCCGGCCCCGCCACGCCACGGGGCTCCTCGGACCTGACGGAGGCCGTCAGACGAACAAGACCGCGTCAGGCGAACGACCTGCCGCCGATGACCTCCCACATGATCCACAGGATGGCTGCCGGGCAGCCGAAGCGGAGCAGAACGCCGCGCCACAGGAAGTGCCAGCGGACGCTGCCACCGTGGCCTTCCTCGATCTCGGCGCGCGAGGCGCGGGCGCTCAGGAACCAGCCGACGAAGATGGCGACGAGCAGTCCGCCCATGGGCAGGATCCAGTTGGACATCGTGTAGTCCATGACGCCGAAGAAGCCCTCGGCGCGCTCGCCGAGCGGCGCGAACGACGACAGGGCGCCGCTCGCGCCGAGCGACAGGGCGGAGGGAATGCCGAACGCGAAGATCCCGCCGCCGGTGAACAGCGAGGCCTTCCTGCGGCTGAAGCCCTTGCGGTCGATCAGGCTGGAGGTGACCGCCTCGAGCAGCGAAATGGTCGAGGTCAGCGCCGCGAAGCCGATGAGCAGGTAGAACAGCGGCGCCAGCACCGCGCCCAGCGGCATCTCGTAGAACATCCGCGGCAGGGTGGTGAAGAGGATCGTCGCGCTCTTGCCGAAGGTGCCTGCCCGCTCGCCCGTGTCGACGCTGAAGATGATCGAGAACATGACCACGCAGGCCATGATCGCGATCAGCGTGTCCAGGATGCAGATCGCAACGGCGCTCCTCGGTATGGACTGGCGCGAGGTCATGTACGAGCCGTACGTGATCATCACGCCCATGCCGACGGAAAGGGTGAAGAAGGCGTGCCCGACCGCCTCGAGCAGTCCGTCGGCGGTGATGGGTCCGATGTGGAAGAGGAATCGCATCGCCTCGCCGAAGCCCGGGCTCCAGAACGAGTTGACGACCAGCAGGACGAGGATGCCGCCGAGGATGGGCATCAGCAGCTTCGTAACCCGCTCGATTCCCTGACGAACGCCCAGCGCGACCACGCCCACGGTCGCGGCCATGAACAGGAAGTGGAAGCCGATCTGTAGCGGCCCGTTGGCGAGGAAGGCGCCGAAGCTGTCGCCCAGCGTCTCGCCGCCCAGGTCGAAGCCGCGCAGCGACCAGACGAGGCACTGGCCGAAGTAGTAGATCGTCCAGCCGGCGATCAGGGCGTAGTAGGAGAGCAGGATGAAGCAGCCGACGACGGCCAGAGTCCCGACCGCGCCCCAGGCGCGCCCGCCGGCCGCGCCCTTCGCCGCCTGCATGAAGGCCCCGACGGGGCTCTGGCGTGTGCCCCGGCCGACCACGAGCTCGCCCATCATGATCGGCAGGCCGATCAGGGTGATGGCGATCAGGTAGACGAGGACGAAGGAACCGCCCTCGTTGGCGTAGGTGATGTACGGGAACTTCCAGATGTTGCCGAGCCCGATGGCCGAGCCCACGGCAGCAAAGATGAACCCGATCTGGCCGAACCTGCCGCGTCCGCTTCCGCCGCCTGCCATCTGCTTCCTCCCCCTGCGCCTCTGTGAACGTCGGGCGCCTGCCTAGCGTAGCGGAGCGGCGTTGTGACCCACGCCGTCAGGTCCGTTGCCGCCGCAGGGGACGCGGGCGCACTGGAGTCCTGGCCTGCGGTTGGCGCCAGCTGCGGTCGGCTGCGCTGCGGAAGTCTGGTGCTTGTCGGAAGGATGTCGACGGGCGCCCGCCTCCATCCCCCCTTGCAGCCGCAACCGACCTGCCGGCTTGCGTCGCGCCGGCCGGCAGTTGGTGGTTGTGGGGTTCGCGGCGCCAGCTACCGGCTGGAAGGAGGCGTCGGACTGAACGGCGTCCCGGGCCCGACGACGCGGGTCAGCCAGCGCTCGCGATAGCGGTCGAGCTCCGGGGTGCGGGGGTAGCTCTCGCCGGGGGCGAACGGGTAGCCCGTCATTGCCCGAAAGGGGAGGGGCAGGTTGCTGTCCGCCTTCCAGGTGTTGCGGTCGGCGTCCTTGTCCCAGCCGAAGCTCTCCAGGAACACGGTCCGCGTGTAGCCGGGCGGCGGCGGCGGCAGCTCGCGGGCGTCGAAGAGCAGGCGAATCTCGTCGCCGGGGCCGATGACTGCCTGCCGGTCGTCCACCTCGCCGAGCAGCTCGCGCACGTCGCCGAAGTCGGTGTAGAGGCCGGGGAAGGGCAGCCAGGGCGACTCATCGCTGGTGCGCTGGTAGTCGAACATGTGAGGGCCGTTGGGCGCCGGCCGGGTGGCGGCCGAAAAGCCGCGGAAGGCGAGGCTGGCACTGCTGGGCAACAGCCTGGCCTGCACGATCGCCCGGTCGTCGGCGCCGTCCGCGCCATTCACGACGGCCAGGTCCGTGCTCCAGGCGACCCGGTCCCAGTGGAGCCAGCGGGTGGTGACGATCCTGAGCTTCGAGGCCCCGGCGGGCAGCGGCGGCGTGTCGACGACCATCGTCTTCGTCTTGCCGGGCGGGAAGCCCATGGGATCGAGCAGGGTCTGCCAGCCCTCCGCCGTCTCGACCTCCAGCCGCGTGAACGCCCATTCGATGTCGCCGCTTTCGACCGCCTGGGCAATGGCGAGGTTCAGGCTGGCGTCGGCGGGGAAGACCCAGCCGTCGAGCCACAGGCGGACCGGCGCCGCCGGCGCTTCGCCCAGATCGAAGGTGAATGTCCAGGGCGTCGCGGCGTGGCCCTGGTAGCGCGAGCGTTCGTAGCCGTCGGCGTAGACCTCGTCGCGGCGCCGGACCCGTTCCGTCACGTCGCGGCCCCGCCCGTCCACCGCGTTGGCGACGGGCCGGGTGCCGGCGCTCGCGACCACCGCGTCGGCCGGCCGGCCGACGTGGCTCTGGCCGGGCACGATTCTCAGGTTGCTGGCGACCGCCACGTCGTCTCGATGATCGACCACCCAGAGCCTGGTGCGGTCGATGTACGCGGCCTCCCAGAGCTCCTCGGTAATTCGGAGGTCGTAGTGACCGTTGCGAAGCGCGGCGCCGTCGACCCGCACCAGCTCGTCCGGGTCGTAGCCGCTCCAGACGCCGTCCGCGAGCGGCATGCCGAGCGGCGCGCCCCACAGCAGGTCGGTGACGAAGGAGACCTTCTCGCCGTCCCAGGCGTAGAGGAACGGACAGCTTCCCTTGAGCACCTGCTCCTCGACGATCGTCTGGTCGCTGCCGGGTCGCAGCCGGTTCTGCGGCACGCCGTTGGCCCAGACCATGCGGATGAGGTCGGGGCGACGGCGCTGGCCGAGGCCGATGTGGGTCACCGGGCGGTCAACCTCGAAGTACTGGTGCGCCCGCCCCGCCCGGACCTCCAGGGACGTGCCGCGGCCGAAGACGTTGTTCTTCTGGTTGCCCAGGTCGAGGCCCACGAGCCGCACGCGCAGCCAGTTGTTCGCGTTGCCGTCCAGGTTCTCCATCCGGTAGAGGCCGGTGCTGCCGGCGGCGACCAGGTCGAGGTCGCCGTCGTCATCGAGGTCCTCGGCCCGGATGGAGGCGAAGCCCGCGTTGCGATCGAGGCGGGAGATGCGGGCAAGCCGGAACTCCAGCGCCTCGGGCCCGGATGCGGCGGTCTGGGTCAGGACCCGGATCTCGCCCTCGGCCACGAACGCGAGGTCCCGCCTGCCGTCGTTGTCGGCGTCGAGCAGGGCGAGGTCGACGGCGCCTCGGGGCAGCGCGGCGGACTCGGGCGTCAGCGGGAAAGGCTCGGCCGCGCCGTCGTCGTCGAGCCGCAGGATGGCGCTCGTCTCGCCGGCGAGCACGAACTCCGGCATCCCGTCGCCGTCGAGGTCGGCGGTGCGCGCGACCCGGACGGCGCCTCCGGCGGTCAGCCCAGGCACGGCGGCCGGCTCGCCGCGCAGGCGGCCGAGCAGCGCGTCGACGATCCCGGTCCTCGGCGCCGGCGGCGTCCGTTCCGCGAACCGGCCCTGGGCCAGGTTGTCGAGCCACAGGACGCCCTCGTCGTGGGAGAGCAGCAGATCGGTGTCGCCGTCCCGGTCGGCGTCCGTGGCCTGGATGTGATGGATCTGCCGCGGTTCGAGGGCCGGCAGCGCCTGACGGCCGAGCGAGGCGAGCGGCCCTTCGAAGACCCCCTCACCGGAGGTGTTGCGCAGCAGGTCGGCCTCGCCGTCGGCCGTGGCGATGGCCAGGTCCAGGTCGCCGTCGCTGTCGAAGTCGAGCAGGTCGGCTGCGGTCGTCGCCGGCGGGTCGGCGAGGAAGCGGCCGGTGGCGTCCACGGGACGTCCCTCGTCGTCGAACTGCCAGACGGCCAGGGCGCTCCCCGGAGCGACGAGGTCGAGCCGGCGGTCGTTGTCCGCGTCGCCGACCAACAGGCTGCTGGCGCGCGCCTGGGGCGCTTCGGCGGGGGCGGCATGCCCGGCCGCGGCGCGGCGCACCTCCAGGTGGACGGTCGTGGCGCCGTCGTTGCCATCGCCGCCGCCGTCGGCGCCGGCCGAGACGACCGTCCAGGCGATGTCGGGCCGCTCGTCGCCGTCGAAGTCGCCGACCTCGAGGCCTCGCCCTGCAGCGGCCGCCGCGTTGTCGATGCGGGTCGCCTGGAAGCGAACGGCGCGGGGCTCGCCGAAGGTCTCGGGTGCGGGCTCGTCGACGAAGCGCTCGACCGGCAATCCCCGGATGTTCGTGTACACCTGAGCCAGGCTGCTGTGCCATCCCGGCGTCGCAAGCAGGACGTTGCGCAGCCGGGGCGCCCAGTTCCCGGCTCGCTCCAGGTCGTTCGCCTCCAGCGCGTCGAGGATCTCCTCGATGACCCGCTCGGCGGCCGGCTGCGCCTGCCAGAGAAGCTCGCGGATCCGCAGGTAGTCGTCGCTGGCCTTCCCTCGGTCGCCATCCTCCAGCGCTGCCACGCCGCTGAGCAGCAGGACGACCAGGTTGTCGGGACAAAGCGCCCGCAGACGGCCGGTTGCCGCGGCGAGGTCCGCCGCAGCTTCGGGACCGCTCATGATCTCGGCGTGCCGGAAGAGGGCGTACTGCACCTCAGGATCGTCGGGCGCGCCACGCGCTGCGCGGCGGTAGAGGTCGAGTGCCTCCTCGTTGCGGCTGCCCTGCAGGATGTCGGCTCGGATCAACAGCAGGTCGGCTCGGTCGCCTCCCGCGTCGAGCGCCCGGTCGATGGCCGCGAGCGCCTCGTCCTGCCGGTCCTGGCGCAGCAGCGCGATGGCGAGGTTGGCGTGGCCGAGAGGCTCGCCGGGCAGCAGCTCGATCAGGCGGCGGAAGGTGGTCTCGGCCTCTACCGCCTCCTCGTTCTCCAGCTGGGCGTAACCGAGGTTGCGCAGGGCCGCCTGCTCGGCCGTGGGCTGGGCGGCCGCCGTGCCGACGGCGAGAGCGGCCAGAAGGGCGGCGATGGCCGCGGCGTGGACAGGTCTCGGGAGTCCTCGGAGCATCGGCCGAAGCATCCTACGCCGCCGCGCCACGCCCGGGACCGGCCAACACGCTGCTTGACCCGGTGCCGATGGCTGGTCGGCCTTCCGCTGCCGGAGTCTCGGGCACGCGGGCCGGGGCGTTCTGCTCGCGTCCCGACCCAGGCCGCGCCATCCGGCGCCGCCGCTTCCGGGGCGTGCCTCTAGAGTAGGGCGCGTCGTGAGCGGCAGACGCCTCTATCTGATCGACGGCTACTCGACGATCTTCCGTGCCTTTCATGCCATCCGGGGTCTGTCGACGTCTGCCGGGGCGCCGACGAACGCACTCTACGGCTTCATCAACATGCTGCGGAAGCTGCTGCGCGAGGAGGCTCCGCCGCTGCTCGGCATCGCGCTGGACGTGGGCCGGGAGACGTTCCGCAGCGAGGCCTACGCGGAGTACAAGGCGAACCGCGCGCCGATGCCGGAGGACCTGAAGGCGCAGATGCCCGCCATTCGGTGCGCCATCGAGGCCTTCCGGATCCCGATTCTGGAGCTCGAGCGCTACGAGGCGGACGACGTCATCGGCACGCTGAGCCGCAAGGCCGAGCAGGCGGGGCACGACGTGACCATCGTCAGCGCCGACAAGGACCTGTTCCAGCTGGTCAGCGACCGAGTGTCGCTCATGCACACCGGGCGCCAGAAGACCTACGATCCGGCGCTGGTCGAGAAGGACTTCGGCGTGCCGCCGCACCAGGTCGTGGACGTGCTTGCCCTGGTCGGCGACAAGGTGGACAACGTGCCGGGCGTGCCGGGAATCGGCATCAAGGGAGCGCAGACCCTGGTGCGCGAGCATGGCGACCTCGATGCGCTGCTCGAGGCGGCCCCCGGGCTGAAGCGCAAGGGATATCGCGAGGGCCTCCAGCAGCATCGCGACAAGGCCGTTCTGTCCAGGGATCTGGTGACGATTCGGACCGACCTGGACGTTGCGTTCGACGCCGACGCGCTGCGGCTGGAGGCGCCCGACCACGAGGCGCTGGCCGCCCTGTGCCGCGAGTTCGAGTTCTGGCCCCTGCTCCGGGAACTCGAGAGCGAGAGCGGCGGTCCCGACGTCGAGCCGGCTCGGCTTCTGGGCAGCGTGGAGGAGTTCGACGCGGTGGCGGCGGACCTGGGCCGGCGGATGGCGCTGGGCGCCGTGCTGCGCCGGGGTGGCGCTCCGGTCGGGCTGTCGCTTGCCGATCTCGGCGCCGGGGCGGACGATCGCAGCTCGCAGACGGTGGACGACCCGGCCGGCGGCGAGGCCAGCGGCGACAGCGCGGCCGGCGGGGTACGCGCGAGCGACGGCCGGGGGGGCGAGCCGACCGTGGGCCGGGCCGTCTTCGCCGATTTCGGTGTTGCCGGCATGCGGCGGGCGGTCGCGGCGCGGCTTCGCGAGTGGCTTGCCGACTCCGGCCGCGTGATCGTCGGCCACGACCTGAAGGAAGTCGTGCGCCTGTGCCCGCACGCGGAGGGCAGGCCGCTGATCGCGGCCCGGTTGGTGGACACCATGCTGATGGCTTACCTCGTCCAGTCGTCCGTGCGCAGCTTCGACCTGGCCACGGTGGCGCTCGACCGCCTCTTCTACAAGGTGACGACCGCTGCCGACGCGGGCCTCGCGGCGGCACGGTCGTCCGCCGGCGAGGCGACCCTGGGCAGCGGCGCCGGGCTGGCGCTCCATGCGGCCGAGAAGGCAGTGCTGCCGGCTCTGATCCTCGACTCCCTGAGCGAGCAGTGGCAGGAGAGCGCGGGCGCCGCTTCGGTGCATGACCGCATCGAGGCGCCTCTGCTGCCGGTCCTGTGTGCGATGGAGGAGGAGGGCATCGAGCTCGACCGCACCGTCCTGGTCGACATGTCGCGGCGCCTGGAAGCGGAGGCAGGCGAGCTTGCGAGCGAGATCTTCGAGCTTGCCGGCGAGCGATTCAATATCCTCTCGCCGCAGCAGCTCGGGGTCATCCTGTTCGAGAAGCTCGGCCTTCCGGTGCTGGGCCGGACCCGCAAGACGAGGAAGTACCGGACCGGCGCCGACATTCTGGAGCAGCTCGCCGAGCGCGGCCACGACCTCCCGGCCAGGGTGCTGCGTTACCGGGAACTGACCAAGCTGAAGTCGACCTGGGTCGACGCGATGCCGGACCTGGTGGCGGCGGACGGGCGGCTGCACACCCGCTACCACCAGGCCGTGGCGGCGACCGGCAGACTCTCCTCGCACGACCCGAACCTGCAGAACATCCCCGTCCGCACCGAGATGGGCCGCGAGGTGCGGCGCGCCTTCCGCGCCCGCGACGGCTACCGGCTGCTGGTCGCCGACTACAGCCAGATCGAACTTCGGGTGCTGGCCCACATCTCGGGCGACGAGACGCTCGTCGACATCTTCCGCCGTGGCGGCGACATCCACCGCTCGACCGCCGCCACCGTGTTCGGTGTTGCGCCGCCGCTGGTCAGCGACGACCAGCGTCGCGCCGCGAAGACGATCAACTTCGGGATCATCTACGGCATGAGCGCCTTCGGCCTTTCCCGCGCCCTGGGCATTGCCCGGGGCGACGCCGCGGCGTTCATCGAGGCCTACTTCGAGCGCTTCCCGGGTGTCCGCTCCTACACCGACGACACCCTGGCCGCCGCGGCGGCGACCACGCAGGTCGAGACGCTGTACGGCCGCGTCCGCTACATCCCGGAGCTCAAGAGCCGCAACCGGGCGGTGCGCGAGAACGCCCGTCGCATGGCGGTCAACGCCCGAATCCAGGGCACCGCCGCCGATCTGCTGAAGCTGGCGATGATCGCCGTGGACCGGCGCCTGCAGGCAGAGCAGGGCGCCGCGCGACTGCTCCTGACCGTCCACGACGAGCTGGTGCTCGAAGCCCCGGCCGCGGCCGTCGACCCGGTCGCCCGCCTCGTGCGCCAGGAGATGGAAGGAGTGGCGGACCTCGCCGTCCCCCTGGTGGTCGACGTCGGCACGGGCCCCGACTGGTACGAAGCGAAGGCGTAGCCGAGTCCGGGCGCGCCGCTCGTGCGGGCGGTCATGGCAACTCGCGGCGCCTTCCGACCAGCGATCGGGCCGGGTCAGGAGTGTCGGAGCAGGGTCTCCTGGCAGTGGCCTCCGGTGGCGAGTCTGTCGAACGGCGCCGGTGGAAAGCCGCTGATGCTGACGCGCTCCAGCGGGCCCGGAGCAGCGTCGGCAGCCGGAGCCGTGCCTGTCGCCTTCGGTTGCCTTGCTCCCGGGATGGTCGCGGATCGGTGTAACCGCGCATCCGGCGTCAGCGCGGCCTCAGTACTCGGCGACGATCGCCTTCGCGGCGGGTCAGGCGGGTGCGGTCGGCGTGCTCGAGCAGGGGGATGGCCCACTTGCGGGTCAGGTCGAAGCGGTTCTTGAACTCGGCGACGGTGAAGGTCTCCCAGCCGGTGGCGAGCAGGTCGGCCTGGAATGTCTCCAGGGCGCTGGCGGCCAGCAGCAGGCCGTTCGGCAGCCGGGCCAGCCGGCCGCGCTCCACCAGGTAGCGGAGCACGCCTTCGAACAGCTGGGGCTTGGCCCCCAGGCTGCGGCAGAGCTCCTCTGGCGACCCCGGCGTCAGGCCCTGGCGCTCGAAGCCCTCGACGATGCCCTTCGCGAGTGTCGACTCGGCGCCGGTCAGCGCGCCGCTGCGGCCGGGCAGACCGACGAACTCTCCGTCGACCGCGATGGCGGAGGCCTCGTCGACGCTGGCCGACCAGCCGAGGTAGGCGGGCGCCAGGTCGGCCGCGCGAGCGCCCAGCAGGCGCCGGACGAGCTCGGCCCTGGGCATCCCGCGGGAGAGGCGGTCGACGGCGAAGTGCTCCTCGACCAGGCGTCGGGCGCGGCGGGTGACAGCGCGCACGGTGGCGGCCGTCACGTAGCGGCCGGGCGCGGCACGAAGCAGCAGTCCCTGCCCGGCGGCGCTGGCCAGCGCGGCTTCGGCCACTTCCGGCGCCACGCCCAGGCGGAGCGCCAGCTCGGCGGCGGCGAGCCCGGCCTCGCGCCCGTGAGCGGCCCAGTGGACGGCCGCGGCCTGCTCGCTGTCGCTCGACAGTGCTCGAACGGCTGCGGGCACGGCCCTGGCCGGCGGTCGCCTCCAGGCCGGGTCCAGCACGTCGCCTCCGCCGAGGGTGGTCTGGGGAGACGGCCTGCGGATGACGAAGCGGTCACCGCGGATGGCCACCAGCGGCTCGTCCAGGCGGATCTCGGCGACGGCTTGCTCACCGGGGAGCAGGCGCTCGGGCGCCACCGGCCGCAACCGGCCAATCCGCTGGGCGGCGTGCAGATGAAGCCGGACCGGGCTGCTTGCCTCCAGCGGCTCGGGCGCTCCGGCCAGGAGCCGACACCGCACCAGGAGCGAGGTCGTCCCGCGGTACGCGCCGGGCGCGGTCAGTTCGTGGCCGCGGGCGACGTCGTCAAGGTCGAGGCCGACGAGCTGCAGCGACGTGCGTTCGCCAGCCTCTGCACGTTCGCGGCTGTCGCCGTGGACCTGGATGCTGCGCACGCGGGCCCGGCCCCCTTCCGGCAGGACGTCGAGCTCGTCGCCGACGGCCGCCTCGCCGCTGGTCAGGGTACCGGTGGCCAGCACGCCGAGACCGCGCAGGTGGAAGGCGCGGTCGACCGGCAGCCGGGCGGGAAGGCTCTGGCGCCGGTCGTCGGCGGGGGCCCTCGATGCCAGCTCGACCAGGGTCTGCCGCAGCTGGCCGAGGCCCTGGCCGGTCTCGGCGGACACCGGCAGGATGGGCGCTCCGGCGAACGGCGTGTCGGCGAGCGCCTCCTCGAGTTCGAGCTGCGCAAGATCCAGCAGGTCGTCGGAGACGAGGTCGATCTTCGAGAGCACCGCCAGCCCGGCCGGGATGCGCAGCAGGGAGCAGATGGCCAGGTGCTCCAGCGTCTGCGGCATGACCCCCTCGTCGGCGGCCACGACCAGGATCATCATCTCGATGCCGCCGAGGCCGGCGAGCGCGTTGTGGACGAACCGCTCGTGGCCGGGCACGTCGACGAAGCCGATCTGCCAGCCGCCTTCCACCATCGACGCGAACCCGAGGTCGATGGTGATGCCGCGCTGCTTCTCCTCCTCCCAGCGGTCGCAGTCGACCCCGGTCAGGGCGTGGACCAGGCGGGTCTTGCCGTGGTCCACGTGGCCGGCGGTGCCGACGACGAAGCGGCGCGGCGGCAGCGAGTTCACGAGCCCCGGTTGGTGGCGATGCCGTACGCCTCGAGCTTGCGGTAGAGGTGGCGGCGGTCGATGCCCAGGTCTCGCGCCGTTTGGGAGACGTTGCCGCCGGCGTTCTCCAGCCGGCGGCGGATGTACAGGCGCTCGAACGTCTCCCGCGCCTCCTTGAGCGAGGCGTAGTCGCGGTCGACCGGGGCCGCGTAGTCCGCCCCGCGCACTCGTGGCGGCAGGTCGGCCACGGTGACGCTCTCGCCCGGCGCCATGATCATCAGCCGCTCGCTCAGGTTGCGGAGTTCGCGCACGTTGCCGGGCCAGGAGTAGGAAACGAGTTTGTCGAGGGCTTCAGGCGCCACCGTCTTGGGACGCCGACCCGCCTCGGCCGAGAAACGCTCGAGGAAATGCTCGACCAGCGCCGGAATGTCGTCTCGACGTTCGCGGAGTGCAGGAACGTGGAGCGGAATCACCGCCAGCCGGAAGTAGAGGTCCTCGCGAAAGCGCCCGGCTGGCACCTCGTCGTCCTCCAGGTCCTTGTTGGTCGCCGCCAGGACTCGCACGTCGACTTCGACGGGTTCGTGGCCGCCGACCCGCTCGAACCGCTGCTCCTCGAGCACCCGTAGCACCTTGGCCTGGGTGTTCAGCGACATGTCAGCCACCTCGTCCAGGAACAGGGTCCCTCCGTCGGCCTGCTCGAACCGCCCGCGACGGCTGCCCGACGCGCCGGTGAAGGCACCCTTGACGTGGCCGAACAGCTCGCTCTCGATGAGCTCCTCGGGTATCGCGGCGCAGTTCACCTCGACGAAGGCGCTGTCGCTGCGGCGGGAAAGGGCGTGTACCCGCCGCGCCACGAGCTCCTTGCCGGTGCCGTTCTCGCCGGTGATCAGGATCCTGCTCTCGGCGCGGGCGGCGAGGCCGAGATCATGCTTCAGCTGCTGCATCGGCGCCGAGCTGCCGATGATTTCCCGGCGGGGCGCCAGGCGGCCGAAGAGCTCGTGTACCTGCCGTTCCAGGCGGTTGCGTTCCAGCGCGTTCCGGACCGAGACGATCACCCGGTTGAGGGCCAGCGGCTTCTCCAGGAAGTCGTGGGCGCCGATGCGCATCGCCTTGACTGCGGTGTCGATGTTGCCGTGGCCCGAGATGACGATCGCCGGCGTCGAGAAGTCGCCCTGTCGCAGTTCCTCCAGGATGTCGAGCCCGTCGCCGTCCGGCAGCCAGACGTCCAGCAGGGCGAGGTCGAACTCGTCGCTCGCCATCAGGGACCTGCCGCTCAGGCCGTCCGCGGCGGTCGTCACCGAGTGACCCTCGTCCTCGAGGATGCCGCGGAGGGTCTGCCGGATGCCCGCCTCGTCGTCGATGACCAGAATGCGCGCCCTGCTCATCCTGCTCGCTCGGCGGCGGAGTGGTCCTGCGGCTCGGGTTGCGGCAGTTCCATGGAGAACGTGGCGCCGCGCGGCTCGTTGGCCCGTACGCGAATCGACCCGTTGTGATCGCTGACGATGCGCTGGACGATCGCGAGGCCGAGGCCGGAGCCGCGGTTCTTGGTGGAGAAGTAGGGCAGGAAGACCCGCTCGCGCGCTGCCAGGGGCACGCCGGCGCCGGTGTCCGTGACCGACAGGCCGACGAAGCCGTTGCGGCGGCTGGCGTGTACCGTCACCTGCCCTGGCGGGTCGGTGGCGGCGATGGCGTTGTCGAGCAGGTTGCCGATCGCGGAACGAATCTGGTCGGCATCGAGGCGGGCGCGCAGACCGGCGCCGCTGCCGCCGTCGTCGATCGATGCCCCGACTCCCACGCCCGGCTTCAGTTCGCGGTACAGGTCCACGGTCTCGTTGATCAGCCGGCTGAGGTCGACGTCGCGTGGCTGCGGTCGCCGGAGACGAGCGTAGCGGGCAAACTGGTCGACGAGGCTCTGCATGGCGCCGACCTCGCGCACGACGATCTCGGCGCCCTCCTCGACCGCGGCGCCGAGGTTGCTGTCCCGGTTCTTCGCCTTCAGCAGCAGACGCTCCGCCGACAGCTTGATGGGCGTCAGGGGGTTCTTGATCTCGTGCGCGATGCGTCGAGCGGCCTCGGTCCAGGTGGCTGCCGTCTGGGCGTCGAGCAGCGCCGTCAGATCCTCGATGACGATCACGTGGCCGAGCAGCTCGAAGCCGCCCCGCCCGTCCGGTGCGCGCAGCGGGCTGGTCTTGACCTCCAGCGTCTTCCAGTCGTCGCGCCCGCCGAGGTTGACCTGCCGGCGTGCCGCCGTGGCGCCCGAACGCTCCGGCCCTGCCGGGTCGGGCAGGTCGGCGAAGACGGCCTCGACCCCGCGGTCGGGCAGCAGCTCGCTCAGGGCTTCGGGCGGGGCGCCGGCGAGCGAGGCGTGGCCGGGAAGGCCCAGCATCTCGGTGGCGGCGTGGTTGCAGGTCAGGATGCGGCCGTCGCGGTCGATGGACAGCACGCCGGCGGGGCCGCTCTCGAGCACCGCCTCGATGCGGGCACGCTCCGCGTCCAGGTGTCGGTTCGTCGCCACGAGGTCGCGGTTCGACTCCTCGAGCGCGTCCGTCATCCGGTTGAACGAGTCCACCAGGACCTGCACCTCGTCGTCGGCGGCCGCCTCGACGCGATGGCCGAGGTCGCCGCCCGCGATGCGTCTGGTGCCGTCCGCCAGCGCCTCGATGGGCCCGGTCACCCGTCCGGCCAGGTAGAGGCCGACCCAGCACGAGGCCAGCAGAATGCACAGCGTCACGGCCAGGAACAGCAGCCAGTAGGCCGCACGAATCTCGTCCCGCTGGGCGTGGAGCTGGCGGCGGGCCTGGTAGGCCGCGATGAGCGTCTCGGTGCTGCCGGCGAGCTCCGCGTCCAGCAGCCTGCCGGCCACGACGACCGTCGACCCGTCTTCTCCCGCCTCGGATTCCGCCCGCGCCGCGGCGGCGAGGATCAGACGCTCCTCGTTCCCGGCGACTTCGCCGACGGCCCTTGCGGCGCCTGTGCGGACGGCTTCCAGCAGCATGCCGCGCGTGGGCTCGGGCGCTTCGGACAGGGTCTGCGAGTTCACGGCGGCGTGCAGGAAGGCATCGTTTCGGTAGACGGCGATGTAGTCCAGGCTGCTTCCGGGAAGCGCGTCGCCGAGCGCTTCCAGCACCAGGCCGCGGCCGCGCGGGTCGTCCAGGTCCAGGTCCAGGGTGCTGGCCAGGAACCGCTCCGCGTCGCGCAGCAGCTGGTCCTGGTGGGCCGACGTGAGGGCCTGGGACACCTGGTTGGCGGGCGCCAGCAGGTCGTCGATGTCGGTCCGGAAGGTGCGGTCGATGGAACCCTGCAGCAGCTCGGTGGCGTAGGCGAAGAGCACGATGCCGGGGATGAGCGACAGTCCGATGTAGGTGAGGACCAGCTTGGTCCTGAACTTGGCCCCCAGCCTCTGGCGGCGGCGCTCGACCCACAGCTTGGTCAGGTTGCGCAGCAGGACGAAGGCGACGATCAGGATCAGCACCACGTTCAGGTTGCGCAGCGCGAACAGCAGGATGCTGTTGTTCAGCACCGCCGGGTCGATTTCGCGGCCGCGCTGAAGGGCCCAGTAGCCGACGACGGGCGCCAGCAGGGCCAGCGCCAGCAGCCAGACCAGGAAGCGGCTGGTCTTGAGCAGGTCGCGCAGCGGCGGTCGGGGGTCGGCGCCCGTTGCCGTCATTGGTCGCCTCCGTCGGGGGCGTTTCGCGGCGTTTCTCGAATCGGCTCGGTGTGCGCCCAGGGAGTGTGTACGCGGTCCGGGATCAGGCCGAGCCGGGTGCGGACGCCGAGCTCGGCGCGCACGCGGAGCGTCAGGCGTCCCGCGGGAACTTCGTCGAGCCTGACCGAGGGCAGGTTCTCGAACCTCGTCATCGCCGCTTCCAGGTCCTCCTCCTGGGTGACCACCCGGCTGGCGTAGAGCTCGCCGTCGCGCCTGAAGTTGACCAGGTACTCCCGGGTCAGGGCGTTGTACGTCGCCAGCACCTGCACGCTGCCGTCGGCCACGGTGCGGTCGAGCCAGCCGCGCCTCACCTCGCGCACCTCGATGGTGTAGGTGAAGCCGGTCGGCAGACCGCTCTCGATCTTCTCCCGGGTGCGGGCGTCCATCGCGCCGTCGAGGCGGAAGCTGACCAGCACCGTCGGTCCGTCACGGGCGGTGGAGAGGTCGACTATGGCCGGCCGGTCCGCGCGGCCGGAAGCCCCAGGCCGGTTCTGGGTGGCAAGGGCGCCGGCGCCGAGGACGATCAGCAGGCCGAGCGCACAGGCCAGCCGTCCCGCTCGCGGGACTCTCATGGCGTCACCCTAGCAGGCCTGAGGGCTTGCCAGCGGCCAAAGGACGGTTGCTGGTCCGATGGCCTGGTGGGGAGGTGGGGGCTGGCGGCGATCAGGCCGGCGAGGCTGTCAGCGGCGCCGCCAGGTCCGAGGGGGCCGCCGGGGACGCGGGCGCTTCGGAGGTTGGTGGAAGGTTGGCGCCCGCTGTGAAGTTGGCGCCCGCTGTGAAGTTGGCGTCGCTGTGAAACGGCTTCGCGGCGGAAGGTCCCGCCTGCGCGGGAGGACGTACAGGGTCGCTCGCCTCCAGCCCCCTTTCGGCCCCCCTGGACCTGACGGCTCGAGGTGTGCCGAGCGAGAAGTCGGCCCGAGCCCTGACGGCTGCGGAGCCCTGACGGCTGCGGAGATGGTGGGGAGGGGGGCCGGCTACGGCAGCAGGGCTGCGAGGGCCGGGGTCCAGCTGTCGGGGCGGTCGTCCTCGGTCGGGCATGCCGCTTCGCCGTTGCGCTCGTCGCCGTGCATCCAGGTCCAGCAGCCGGGCTCGTCGGCCAGCCGGCGCATCAGGTCATAGTGCAGCTGATGGCCGCCGCGCAGGATCTCGAAGTGCCCCCAGACCGGAGCGCCGAGCAGGGCGAAGTCGCCCACCGCGTCGAGCGCCTTGTGGCGGACCGGTTCGTCGGCGAACCGCAAGTCCGTGTTCACGGCGCCTTCTTCGTCGAAGACGATGCAGTTGTCGACCGACCCGCCCAGGCCCAGGCCAGCCTGGCGCATCCGTTCGACGTCCATCTGGCGGCAGAAGGTGCGGGCGGCGGCCAACTCGCGTCGGAAGCTGGCGCCGTCGACGTCCAGCTGGAGATTCTGCCGCCCGACCGCGCAGCCGTCGAAGTCGACCGTGTAGTCGAGCCGCAGGCCCGGGTACGGCGTGGCCCGGAGCCACTTGTCGCCCTGGGCGATCTCGATGGCCGAGGAGATCGCCAGGATGCGCCGGCCGGCGTTCTGGCGCCTCAGGCCGGCGGCCTGAAGCAGCATCAGCCACGGCTGCGCGGAACCGTCCAGGATGGGCACCTCGGGGCCGTCGAGTTCGACCACCAGGTTGTCGATGCCCAGGATGAAGGTGGCCGCGAGCAGGTGCTCGACGGTCGACACGGTGACGTCGTCGCGGCCGAGGGTCGTGGCGAGTTCCAGGGAACACACGCTGCCGAGGCTGGCGGGTATCTCGACGTTGCCGGCGTCCGTGCGCCGGAAGCGGATGCCCGCGCCCGGCGGCGCTGCGAGAATGCGCAGGTTCGTCTCGCGACCGGTGTGGATGCCCACCCCCGAGATCGCGGTCGAGCTGCGGATCGTCTGCTGCCGGAACAACCTGTCCCTGGCGGAGTTGGTCAGACGGCCCGGCTTGGGGCAGTCCGGTCTCGGAAGCCCGTGGATCTGGCCTTTGGCGCGCATTGTCATCGGGATCGGTAGTGCAGCACATCCCGTGCCAGCCGGAAGGGGCGGCGCGGGGTGGCTGCAAGTGCCTTTGATTTCAAGGATTTCCGGCAGTTTCCCGAGCCGGGAACGATCACCTTGGAGCCCGCAACCGTGGCAATTCTGCCACAGTCCGGGGCGCCCCGGTCGCAGGTTCGGCCCCGGTCGCAGCCGATAGACTCGTTTCCGGGCTTGCCGGCGGCGCCGGGAGAGCCTTGCCGGACGGCGGAAATGGGCACCTTGTGGTCGCACGAAGAAAACAGAAGCAGCGATCGCTTGCGGCTGGCCGCCCCCTGGCGGTGAACCGGAAGGCGCGGCGCGAGTACAACGTCCTGGAGCGCTTCGAGGCCGGCATCGAGCTGCGGGGCACCGAGGTCAAGTCCATCCGGAGCGGCCGGATCCAGCTGCGGGACAGCTACGTCGCCTTTCGGGACCAGGAGGCCTGGATGGTGGAGGCGCACGTTTCCCACTACAGCCACGGGAACCGGACCAACCACGACCTGACGCGGCCCCGCCGCCTGCTTCTGAACCGACGCGAGATCGACCGCTTGTACGGACGCAGCCGTGATCGGGGGCTGACCGTCGTGCCGCTGTCCGTGTACCTGAAGGACAACCGGATCAAGGTCGAACTCGGCCTCGCGGAGGGCCGCAAGACGCACGACAAGCGAGAGCGCGAACGGGAGCGGGCCCTGGACCGGGAGGCGGCCGAGGTCTTTCGCGGGCGTCGCCGGATGGGGGGCGAGCGACGGGAGAAGGGCCGGTGAGCGGCGGCACGATCATCGTCCGCGGTGCCCGGGAGCACAACCTGAAGAACATCACGGTCGAGATCCCGCGCGAGCGGCTCGTGGTGGTCACCGGCGTGTCGGGGTCGGGCAAGTCGTCGCTCGCTTTCGACACGCTGTTCGCGGAAGGGCAGCGTCGTTACGTCGAGTCCCTCTCGGCATACGCGCGCCAGTTCCTGCACCAGGTCGAGAAGCCGGACGTCGACTCCATCGAGGGCCTGTCCCCGGCGATCTCCATCGAGCAGAAGTCCGTGTCGCGCAATCCGCGGTCGACCGTTGGCACCGTCACCGAGATCCACGACTACCTGCGCCTTCTCTATGCCTCGATTGGCGTGCCGCACTGCCCCGAGTGCGGCAAGGTGATCCGGCCGCAGACGGTGCAGCAGATGGTGGACCGGGTGGCGGCGATGCCTGACGGGACCCGGCTGCTGCTGCTTGCGCCGTTCGTGCGCGGCAAGAAGGGGGAGTACCGCCGGCAGCTCGAGCAGATGGTCCGAGAGGGCTTCCTGCGCGCCCGCATCGACGGCGAGCTGCACGAGCTCTCGGACGAGCTTCCGGCGCTCGACAAGAAGAAGAAGCACACGATCGAGATCGTGGTCGACCGGCTGGTCGTCCGCCCCGGGATCGAGCAGCGGCTGGCGGCGTCGGTCGAGACGGCGCTCGACGTGGGCCGCGGCCTGCTGGTGGCGGCGCCGCAAGGCCTGCCGGAGGAGACGATGTCGCAGCACCACGCCTGCGTCGGCTGCGGCACCAGCCTGGCCGAGATCTCGCCCCGCCTGTTCTCGTTCAACAGCCCCTTCGGCGCCTGTCCGGACTGCGGCGGCCTGGGTTCGTCGATGGCGGTGGACGAAGGGCGCATCCTGGACGATCCGGGTCGCTCGATTGCGGCTGGCGTGCTCAGGCCGTTTCCGACCAGCTCCTCCTCGTGGCGGCTCAGAATGCTGCGCACGGTCGCGAAGGAGATGGGCTTCAGCCTTTCGACGCCCTGGCGCGACCTGCCCGAGGAAGCGCGGCAGGTCGTCCTCCACGGTTCCGGCAGCCGCGAGATCGGGTTCCAGATCAAGGGGCGCAGGTCCTCCTACAAGTGGCGCGGACGCTACGAGGGCGTCGTGCCCATGCTGACCCGCCGCCACTCCGAGACCGAGTCCGCCGGGGTCCGGGCGGAGATCGAGAAGTACATGTCGGTCCGCGTCTGCGGCTCGTGTTCGGGTCGCAGGCTGCGTCCCGAGGCGCTCGCGGTCCGGGTTGGCGGTCGCTCCCTCGACGACCTGACCTCGATGCCCATAGGCGAGCTGCGGAAGGTCGTCGGCGGCCTCGGGCTGACCGTGAAGGAGCGGCAGATCGCGGGCAAGATCCTGCAGGAAGTGGAGGATCGCCTGACCTTCCTTGCCGACGTGGGTCTGGGCTATCTGCACCTCGACCGGACTTCGGGGACCCTGTCCGGCGGCGAGAGCCAGCGCATCCGCCTGGCGACGCAGATAGGCAGCAAGCTCCAGGGCGTCCTGTACGTGCTCGATGAACCCTCCATCGGGCTCCACCAGCGCGACAACGAAAAGCTGCTGCACACGCTGCGGGGGATGCGGGATCTGGGCAACTCCGTGCTCCTCGTCGAGCACGACGAGGAGACCATTCGCGACGCGGACTGGATCGTCGACCTCGGTCCGCGGGCCGGCGAGCACGGCGGCGAAGTGGTGGCGGAGGGGCCGCTCAAGACGGTCGAGCGGGCGAAGACCTCGCTCACCGGCGCCTACCTGCGCGGCGAGGCCGAGGTGCCCGTGCCGTCCGTGCGGCGGACGGGCAACGGCCACGCTCTGCGGATACGCGGCGCGCGCCAGAACAACCTCGCCAACCTCGATGTCGATCTTCCCCTCGGCTCCTTCATCCTGGTCACGGGGGTCTCCGGTTCGGGCAAGAGCAGCCTGGTGAACGAGGTCCTGTACAAGGCCCTGGCCCGCCACTTCTACCGCGCGGTGGATGCGCCCGGGGCGCATGACCGGATCGAGGGCCTCGAGCACCTCGACAAGGTGATCGCAATCGATCAGAGCCCCATCGGCCGCACGCCGCGCTCGAACCCGGCCACCTACACAAACGTGTTCACGCCGATTCGCGCCCTGATGGCGAAGACGGCGGAGGCGCGGGCGCGCGGCTACAAGCCGGGTCGATTCAGCTTCAACGTCAAGGGCGGCCGCTGCGAGGCCTGCGCCGGCGACGGACAGAACCGCATCGAGATGCACTTCCTGCCCGACGTCTACGTCACCTGCGACATTTGCGGCGGCCTGCGCTACGACCGGGAGACCCTGCAGGTCCGCTATCGGGGCGCCAACATCGCCGACATCCTGGGCATGAGCGTGGAGACCGCCCGCGGGTTCTTCTCCAGCATTCCGGCGGTGGACCGGGTGCTCTCCACGCTGGACGAGGTGGGGCTGGGCTACATCAGGCTGGGGCAGCCGGCGACGACGCTGTCCGGCGGCGAGGCGCAGCGGGTGAAGCTGGCCACGGAGCTTTCGAAGCGCGCCACCGGCCGCAGCCTCTACCTGCTCGACGAGCCGACCACCGGCCTGCACTTCGACGACGTGCGGCGGCTCGTGGTCCTGCTGCAGCGGCTCGTGGACCGGGGCAACACGGTGCTGGTGGTCGAGCACAACCTTGACGTGATCAAGAACGCGGACTGGATAGTCGACCTGGGGCCTGAGGGCGGCGGCGGCGGCGGTCGGCTGGTGGTGGCCGGCACGCCCGAACAGGTGGCGGCCACCGCCGCGAGCCACACGGGCAGGTTCCTGAGGAAGGTGCTGCCCGGCGCCGTGCCGGCGCTCCGAGCGAGCTGAGGACGCCGCGTCGTGACTTCCCCAAGCGTCCCGCGACCGTCCACCGATCTCGCTGGCCGCCGCCAGCGCCTCCAGCTCGAGACCATCTACGACCTGGTCGTCGCCCTGCACTCGCACGAGTCCGAACAGGACCTGCTCGACGATCTGCTGCAGCGGCTGTGCACGATCGTCGACCCGGCAGCTGCCGCAGCCGTCACTCGCGACCGCTTCGGCGTCGGCCGGGCATCGTCCACCGTCGGCTTCGGCAGCATGACGCCGACCGCCGGCGCGCTGCTCGCGGGTTCGCTGTGGGACGACCTCCTGTCGCGGGACGACGTCGTGGCCCGCAGCGAGGGCGTTTTGGCCGGCCGCGACTTTCGCTCCCTGCTGGCCGTGCCGCTCAAGTCGCGCGATGCCGTTCTCGGCTTCGTCGCGGTGCTGGACAAGGAGGCCCGCGGCGACCAGGCGCCCGGCTTCGGCGACGGCGACCGGCGTTTCCTGCGGTCGGCGGCCGCCCTCGCCGGCGTGGCGCTGGACGGCCTGCGTCACGTGGAGCGGCTGGTGGTGTCGCGCGAGCGCCTGGCGGAGGAGAACAAGCTGCTCAAGGAGCGGCTCGACGACCTCGCGGACGCCGGCGGTCGGCGGATCGTCGCCCACGCTCCCCAGATGCGCCGCATCCTGGAGGTCGTCGATCGGGTGGCCCCGCGCGGCGTCAGCGTTCTGCTGCGCGGCGAGAGCGGCACCGGCAAGGAGCTCATGGCGGCCTTTCTGCACCACCGCTCCGAACGCGCCGGGCCGCTGGTCGCCGTCAACTGCGCCGCGCTGCCGGAAACCCTGCTGGAGAGCGAGCTGTTTGGCATCGAGGGCGGCGTGGCGACCGGCGTGCGGGCCAGGCTGGGCCGTTTCGAGCTGGCCGACGGCGGCACGCTGTTCCTGGACGAGGTGGCCGACCTGGACGTCGCTCTGCAGGTCAAGCTGCTGCGGGCCCTCCAGGAGCGGGAGATCGTGCGGGTCGGTGGCCTGCGACCGATTGCGGTGGACACCCGCGTGGTCGCGGCGACCCATCAGCCGCTGGAGCGCCTGGTCGAGGAGAGGCGGTTCCGCGAGGATCTGTACTACCGCCTGAAGGGGGTCAGCGTGGAGCTGCCGCCGCTTCGTGACCGGCGGCGTGACATTCCCCACCTGATCCGGCACTTCGCCGAGCGGTTCTGCGCCCGTGAGTCCATCGACCTGCCCCAGTTCGACCGGGCGGCGCTGAACCTGCTCCTGGCCCACGACTACCCGGGCAACGTCCGGGAGCTGCAGAACATCGTCGAGGGGGCCGTTTCGCTGGCCGACGGCGAGGTCGACGTGTCGCTGGTGCAGTCGCTGATCGGCGGTTTGGCAACCGGCCGGTCGCCGGAGCCGCTGGACCTCGAGACGGTCAAGCGGCGCCACGTGCGCCGGGTCATCGGAATGACCGGAGGCAACAAGAGCGCCGCCGCCCGCCTGCTGGGCGTCAACCGGCGCACCCTGAACCGCGGCGGGTTCTAGCAGGCTGTCGTACCAGGCGTACCAGGCGTACCAGGCGGCAAGGCCGCGCTGGTCGGCAGGACCGGCTGCCTGCTGGAGAAGCGAGGGCGGGTCATTATGGCGCAGTACGGGGCGAAATGCCCCATACGGTTGTCGACTGTGCCCTTCTGCCTCTCACGGCATGGATTCCTGGTGCTCTCCGTGTCGAAGTGGGACATTGTGACCCGCCGGGTCATGGGTAGCGCGGGACGCTTCGGCGGCGGCATCGCTTGCAGCCACAAGGGATCTGCGGCGATTCCCGCTGACCGGCGGACCTGGCAGGAGACTTGCTCTGAACAGGGGTGATCGATCTAAGGGAGGTCACCTGATGGTAGGATCGCCGTTCAACCTGTTGGACCGTGGAGGCGTTGGCGCGCTGGTCTCGAGGGTGGAGAGTCTGTCGGGCGCATGGTTCGCGGCTTTCGCTTCCGTTTCCGCTGGCGTGTTCTGGTCTTCCGTGGTCGTCGCCAGCTTCCTGTGGCTCCTGCTGAACGACCGGATTCAACCCGCAGTTGTCTACTGCCTCCGACTGTTTCTCGTTGCGTGACGGCCGTGTCGGTGCGGTAGCTACGCCAGCCTGATGTCCGAGCTCGGCGTCCTTGGCGAGACCAGGCGGAGCTTCCGGCTCGCGCCAGAGATGGAGTTGAAGGTGCGTGCGTGCGCCTGCGAGATGGCCGAGTCCATCTGCATGAGCACCGACAAGGTCGAAGAGGTGGGCATGGCCGTGGTCGAGGCGTGCATCAACGCGGTCGAGCACAGCGGCGCTGCGGACGGCAAGCTGGATCTCGAGCTTGTGGTGCTCGGATCGGCCGAGACGCCCATTGCGCTCCGCATCACCATTCGGGATCGAGGCCGCGGCTTCGATCCGTCCCGGGTGTCGAAGCCCTCGGTCGACACGAGTCTCCAGTCGCTGCGCAAGCGCGGCTGGGGCCTGACGATCATCCAGGGCCTGATGGACGAGGTGGACGTGCTCTCGAGCGAGGACGGCACCTCCGTGGTCATGAAGAAGGTACTCTGACGCCCCTGCGGGCGAGGAAGTCTGGTTGGAATCGATGACCGAGGGTCTTGCGTTGAACGTCGAGCGCCGCGTTGAGCTGGCGGTGATCTACACGGACGGCTACATCAACAACCAGGGCGGCGAGGAGATCGCCAGGGCAGCCTACGGGCTGGTCGATGAAGGCTACCGCTCGCTGCTGCTGAACCTGGCCGGGACCAGGATCGTCAACTCCATTGGCATCTCCATCCTGATCGAGGTGATCGAGAAGATGATCGAGGTCGAGGGCAGGCTGGCCTTCTGCAACCTGACGCCGACGATCGAGAAGACGTTCCACATCATGGGGATCGCCCAGTACACGAGCATCTTCCCGGACGAAGAGGCGGCGCTGAGCGAGCTTCAGGCCGGGGATTCGCAGGCCGGAGCTTCGCAGCAAGGAAGCTCGTGACCTCGCGGGCCGCCGGCGCGGCCACGGCGTCTGGGGCGATCTCGCAGGCCGGGCAGAACAGCCTCGGCCAGGAACTCTGGCGGCTGGCGGCGGAGGCAAGGGTTGCCGACTGGGAAAGCGGCGCGGCTGCGGTGCGCGTGGTCCGCCACTGGTGTCGGGCACGCGGTCTGGACGGCGCCCAGGTCTGGCGGCGCGGCGGCGGCCCGGTGGCGTCCTGGGGCGTCCTCGGCGTCGGGGAGCGCAGCCTGGCGCACGACTTGGTCCTCGCCACCGCCGCGGGCCCAGCCGATGACGAGGGGTCCGCCGGCACGCCCGATGTCACCGCGGACGAGATGGCTCTCGGCGGCGTGCTGTCCATCGGGCTTCGACTGCGCGAGGTGGCCGACGAGCTGAAGGACCGCCGGTTCCACGACGCCTACAACGTCGTCACCATGCAGGCGGTCTACGACGTGGGGCTGGCCATTGCCTCCACGCTGAACATGGACGACCTGACGGAGGAGATCCTGCTGCGCGCCGTCTCCCTCCTGGACGCCCGTCGCGGCGCCTTCTACCTGCTCGACGCGGACGGCAATCTGGCGCTGGCCGGCACCATCGGCGGCGGCGCCTCCGAGCTGATCCGGCCCGGCGGGGACGAGGCGCCCGGCAGCGCCGGCGCGGCCCTTCGCGCCTCGCACGTCGAGTCCCTGGCGGCCGGCGTGATCCCGGCTGCGGAGCACTCGCTGGCAGTACCGATCGAGGGCGACGGGGGCGTCGGTCTGGTCGGCCTGCTGGTGGTCGCCGACAAGGAGAGCCGCACCGGAGTCGGTCCGTTCGAGGCCTCGGACCGGCGTGCGCTGTCGCTGTTCGCCAACCAGGCCGCGATCGCGCTCACCAACGCCCGGCTTCATCGCCAGGCTCTGGAGAAGGAGCGGCTCGAGCGAGAAGTGGAGCTGGCGGCCGACATTCAGCGGCGAATCCTGCCCGCCGAGATGCCGAGCAACGAGTGCTACGAAACCGAGGGCTGGAACCGCCCGTCGCGCCAGGTCGGCGGCGACTACTACGGTTCGCTCCGCTTCGCCGATTCACGCCGCGGCCTGGTGGTCGCCGACGTGACCGGCAAGGGCATGCCGGCGGCTCTCCTCGTCTCCACCCTGGATTCGGCCCTGCGGCTGCTGGTGGACGACCGCCGGGCGGGCGCCGGCGGGGCGGCGGCCGAACTGTCGCCGGAGCTGTTCGCCCGGCTGAACAACCACATCGTCGAGAGCAGTGCCAGCAATACCTTCATCACGCTGATCGTCGCCGAGATGGATGCCCGCGGCACGAGCCTCCGCTACCTGAACGCGGGCCACAACCCCGGTCTGCTGGTGCGCGAGGACGGCGACGTGACGCCCCTGCCCGCCAGCGGCCTGCCGCTCGGCCTGCTTCCCGACGCGAGCTATCGGGTTCAATCGCTGGCGATGGCGCCGGGCGACCTGCTCTGCATGTACAGCGACGGGATCACCGAATGCGAGTCGCACGACGGCGAGGAGTACGGCCAGGCGCGGCTGGAGGACCTCCTGCGCGAGCGGCGGGAACAGCCCCTTGGCGCAATCGTGGACGCCATCGAAGCCGATGTCGGACGATTCGGCGCCGGCCTGGCGCAGGGCGACGACCAGACCGTTGTCCTGGTGCGGCGCCGCCCGTGACGCATGCGGCCGTCAGGTCCGAGGGGACCGCACACGACGGCCTCGGCCTGTGCAGGTTTGGTGGAGCAGAAGGGACTTGAACCCTCGACCCCCACGTTGCGAACGTGGTGCTCTCCCAGCTGAGCTACTGCCCCATGGGCCGGCTGCTGACTCTAGCAGTCCGACCGGGTGTATCATCGGGCGTTCGCAGCGAGGGCCTGCCGACGTCTGTCCGGCAGCGCGGACCTGAACACATTCGAGCGGGAAGACAAGACATGAGCGGCGCGAGTGAAACGCAGGCTGACGAGGACGTCGGCAGCAACGTGACATCGATGGATCAGGCGCGCGAAGCGGTTGCGGAGGGGGTGGCGAAGGCGCGCTCCGCGGTTTCGCACGGTGTGGATGCCGCCCGCGAGCGCATGGGGGACTCCGGGCTGTCGGAGCGGGTCAGGAAGGCGTCGGACCGGGCCGGCGAGGCGGCCCGAGACGGTTACGGCGTCGCTCGCGAGAAACTGGGCCACGGCTACGAACGGGCCCGCAAGGACCTCGACTTGGTGGTGGGCGACCTGAACGTGTACGTGCGCGACAACCCGGGCCGCTCCGTGCTGATTGCCGCTGCCGCCGGGTTCGCGCTCGGACTTCTGTTTCGTCGTGACCGCCGCCGTGACTGATACTGAGCGGCCGCGGGTCGAGGACCGGTTCCTCAGCAGCCTGACCGACGTGGACCTGCTTTCGCTGGTGCGGGCGTATCCGCTGGCGTCCCTGGCCGTGGCGGCGTCCGTCGGCTTCCTGATCGGCCGCTCCCGCGGCCGGGAGGTTCTCGCGATGGCCCAGGACGTGGCTGGTGATCGCGTTCTCCGCGAAGTCCACGCCGCCATGGCGCCGCCGCCGGATTCGAGGGACTTTTAGTCCTCCCGGACCTTCGCGCCTCTCGAACTGCCGCACGTAGCCGCTCCGGGACGACGCCGCTGCGCCGGCTGCTTCACCTCTCCGACCTCCACTTCGGTCGCCCGCACTTCCCAGCCGCGGCCGCCGGTGTGGCGGCGCTCGCTCATGACCGGCAGCCGGACCTTGTCGTGGTCTCGGGCGATCTGACCCAGCGTGCCAGGGCGAAGCAGTTCCGGCAGGCGCTGCGGTTCCTGGAGGGACTTCGCCTGCGCTGGCTCGCCGTTCCGGGCAACCACGACGTCCCGATGTACCGGTTCTGGGAGCGCACCCTGTATCCCTGGGGCGCCTGGCGGCGTCACTTCGGTCATGAGCGGGAGCCGAGCTTTCGGGACGCCGAGATCGAGGTCGCAGGGTTCAACACGGCGTTCAACTGGACGATCGAGGACGGCCGGTTCGTGGCCGAGCAGCTCCTGGCCATTCCGGAGCGCTTTCCGGCCCGCGACGGCGCGGCCGGCGTCGCGGGCCCGGTGCGGGTCGCGGTTGCACATCATCCGCTGGCGGCGCTGCCGGAACTCATGGGGTGGAACACGGCGGAGCGCAGCGAGGAGGCCCTGGCGGGCTTCGCTGCGGCTGGCGTCGACCTCGTGCTCTCCGGCCACGTCCACGTGGCAGCCGTCGGTCGGGCGCCGCAGGTCGGGCGCCGGATGTGGCTGGTGCACAGCGGTACCACGACCTCCCGACGGGGCCGCGGCGGCGAGAAGCTCCGCAACACCTGCAACCTGATCACCCTGGAGACGGGCGCCGGGGGTCGCTCCGCCCAGGTGGAGCAGCTGCTCTGGCACGAGCGGAGCGGGCGTTTCGAGACGGAAGCGGTTCACGAGTGCGAACTCGCGTGAGCACGGTGGACCGGCGCGCCTTCGCCCGAGTGACTGCCGACGCCGCCGTTCTGGACAATGCGCTGCGGGTCGTGCTGCTGCCCCAGCCCGGCGCCGAGTCGGTCGCCGTGGCGCTGGCGTATACCGTCGGCGCCAGGGACGAAGGGCCAGGCGAAGAGGGCCTGGCCCACTTCCTCGAACACATGATGTTCAAGGGCTCGGCGTCGTACGGACCGGGGGCCATCGACCGAGCCACCCAGCGGCTGGGCGGGACGAACAACGCCTTCACCTCGCACGATGCCACCGTGTACCACTTCCGGTTCGCGCGCGGATGCTGGGAAGAGGCGCTTCACATCGAGGTCGACCGCATGCGCGGCCTGAGCCTGCTCCCGGAAGAGGTGGAACGGGAGCGGGAGGTCATCCTGGAGGAGATCCGGATGGTCGAAGACGATCCGTGGGACGGTCTCGAGCAGGCGATCGCGCACCGGATCTTCGGCGATCATCCGTACGCCAGGCCCGTGCTCGGCAGCCGGGACGGCCTTGCGGCCCACGACGCGGAGGCGCTCCACGCCTTCCACGGCCGGCACTGCCGCCCCGACCGGGCGGTCCTGGTCTGCGCCGGGGGCCTGCCTGCGGACGCCATGTCGCGGATCGAAGCCACTCTGGGCCGCGCCGCCGTGGGCGACGGCGACGGGGTCGCGCGTCCGGCGCTCGCCGCGCCGCAGTTCCCTTCCGGCGGCGAGGACCGGATCAGGCTCGACGGCGGCGACACCCCCCGGCTGATGGTGGCCCATCCCGCTCCGCCGCCAAACGGCCGGGCGGCGCTTCACCTGCGTCTCGCCGTCGCCGTCCTCGGCAGCGGCCGCTCAAGCCGTACCCAGCGGGCGCTGGTGGAAGAGAATCCGCTCGCGCTCTGGACCCAGGCAGCGGTCACGGGTCACCGGCTGGGCGGCATGTCCTTGTTCACGGCGGAAGCGAATGCCGGAGCGGCGCCGGAGCGCCTGGAGGCGGCTCTGTGCGTGCAGGTGGACGGTCTGTCGGAACGTCCGCCCGATGCCCACGAGCTGGAGCGGGCGAAGCGGATCCTGCTCGCGGACTGGGTGTTTCTGCACCAGAGACCCGGCGAGCGCGCCATCACCGCGGCGCTCGAGCACGCCCTCTTCAGGCCGGGCTTCAGCCGCGACTCGTTCCGCTGGCTTCGGGAGGCGACCGCGGCCGATGTCGTCGCGGCCTCCGTCGAGTGGCTGTCGCCCAGGACCCGCGTGGTGGGCTGGTCGCAGCCCGGCGCCGCCGGTTCGCCTCGCGCCGGGGCTTCGACCCGTTCCGCGCCGTCACGTGATGCGGAGGAGCAGGCCACACCGGAGGTTCGGGCACTGGCCAGCGCCAGTTCGGCGACGCTTGCCTCGCCTCCCGGGCTCGCCGTCCGGCCCGACCGGTCGAGGGGGCCTTGACCGTCGGTAGACCCGTGTCCGAGCCGGCCGACCGGGAACCGCGGCGCATCGATCTCTGGTCCGGTCGCCTGCGGGTGGCCGCGCTCGCGGTTCCGGGCACGGACGTCGTGGCAGCGCGGGCCTGGCTGCGCGGCGGCGCCCGAGTGGCGTCGTCGCCGGGGCTGGCCCTTCTCACCGGCCGCATGCTGGTCGAGGGGACGAGATCGCGGTCCTGGCGCGAGATCGCGGAGGACGCCGAGGGTCGAGGCGTGGCGGTCGACGGGTCGGCCAGCGCCGAGGTCCACGGCGTCACGGTGGATGCCCTGGCCGACGACGCGCTTCTCGCCCTGAAGTGGCTCGTCGAGCTGCTGCTCGAACCTGCCTTTCCGATGGACCGCTTCGAGCTCCTGCGCGACCAGACCGTGGGCGACCTGCACAGCATGGCGGACCGGCCGGACGTGGTCACCGGCTGGGCCTTCCGCGACCAGCTGTACCACCCGCATCCGCTTGCCGCGCCTTCCCGGGGAACCGGGGAGTCGCTTGCCGCCCTCATGCCAGAGGACTGCCGGCAGTTCCACCGGATCGCCCTTGAGCGCGGCGGCGTGGTCGCCGTCGCCGGCGCCATCGACGAGCAGGAGGTTCTGGACGGGCTCGAACGTCTTCTTGGCGACGCGGCGCCCGCCGATGCCGTCGCCTCGGAGCCCTTGCCCTCAGGTCTGGTGTCGGCGGCGGCCGATGCGGGTGAGGGGCGGGCGCCGGCGCCGCCCGGGCGGCCCGAACGCCGCATCGAGGTCGCCACCCGGTCGCGCGACCAGGCGCAGGTCTGCGCCGGCCACTTCACCGTGGAACGACGGCATCCCGACCTTCCCGAGCTCCGGGCCCTGGGGATCCTGCTCGGCTCGGACGGCCTGGCGGGGCTGATTCCGCACCGCGTACGCGAGCAGGAAGGCCTCGCCTACGCCGCGCACGTGGACACCCTGGCAGGCGCCGGAACCGACCGGGGCGCTCTCTCGGTCTCCCTCGGCACGCGGCCTCGCAACGTCGAGCGTGCCCTGGAACTCGTGCAGGAGTCCCTGCGGGAGGTGCTGGAGACCCCGCCGGCCGATTCGACCCTGGACGAGTGCAAGCAGGGAATGATCGGCCGCGAGGCCTTTGCCGGCGAGACGGCCGCCGCCAGGGCCGGGCTGCTCGTCGATTCGCTGCTGTTTGACCTGCCCAGCCACCGCCGGAGTTTCCGCCGCGAGCGAATCGAGCGGCTCACGCCGCGGGGAGTCCACGAGGCAGCCCGGCGCCACATCGACCCGGACCGCCTGCACGTTGTGGTCGGCCTGCCGTCCGGCCCGGGCAGCGAGGACTGAAGGCCGCCGGGAAATGGCTGCTCTGCGGACGGTTGCCCTTCCCTGGAGGCCGGGCACAGTCGCTGGCGGACGGCTCCGGGTCACGCCCTGGTGAGGACCAGCGAGGGAGCATGGCGATCTCGGGGGGAAGCGAGACAGGCGGTTCCGGCTACTGACTCTGCGGCTTCCCCAGCCGCACGCCCCTGGGCAGCACGATTCGGCCGAAGTCGCCCCACCCCTGCCAGTTGGAATCGTCCAGCCGGAACAGCAGGAGCTGGTTGATCTCGGGAAACACCACCCGGAAGATGACGGTGCACGAGTCCTTGTGGAAAGCGTCCGGCTTTGTGCCCCGTCGCTTGCCCGGGGCGAGGTCCGAGTTCTTGCCCAGCAGGCGGGCTTCGCCAAGCGCGGTCCGGGTTCGGTTTCCAGCGCATACGTAGGTCCGGGTCGAGACCGCCACGTCGCCCAGCGTTCGGGAGGTGCGGTTCGTGACCCGCCATTGGGCGCGCACGTTCTCCTCCCAGCTGTTGTGCGTGCTTGCGCGCCACTCCAGGACGACCGACCCGCCGTCGTCGAGTTCGAGCGTGGCAAGCTCGTGCCACGCCGTCCACGCCCGGTTGGCGTGACCCGGGGCGGCCAGCAGGCCGACGCCGACGACCACCGAGACGAGTGCGAGTCGCTTCATCCTGGCTGTGTGTCCATTCCTGCCCCTTGCTGTCCTCAAGGTCATGGTGTCGCTCGGCAGCCCACGCTCGGCTGCCTGGACCATCAGGGTACGCGGTCGCCCGGAAGGGGTGGCGCTGTCACCGGCGGTTCGACCGGTACTGGCGACAGTTCAAGGCGACGGGCGAAGTAGGCCCAGCCTTGCTGCTCGCCCTGCCGGGCGGCGGCAATCGCGAAAGCGTCCTCGGCGGTGGCGCCGGCCGCCAGGGCGTTCGTGATGATGTCCTGGTCGAACTCGGTTCTGGCGGTGGCCGCGTCCCCGCCTTCCTCGACGGCGAGTTCCTGCTCGAATACCAGGGCGTGGTGGCCGTTGTCGCTGAGGTTCGGTCTAAAGCGGATTGGAGTTCCGGTCACCCACTCCGAGACGCGGCGTTCCTGCCAGTTCGGGCTTTCGGGACTCTGCCAGAAGTGCTCGATGCGGTAGCGGCCTCCGTCGCGCACGGTCCTCACGAAACCGCGCTTCCGGTGGGGTCTGCCGATGTCCCCGGGCAGGCGCAAGGCGGGCGATTCCGGGAAGCCCGAAACGCCAAGATCCCAGAGGTGCCATCCGTACCACGCGAGATGGCCATCGAACCAGAGCAGCCGGTCCTCTTCATGCCAGTACATCGCCAAAGCGACTGATCGTTGCGTGCGTCCCTCAATTCTCGGCACGGGCCAGGCTTGGGCGCCGTCGTCGCCGAACCGGAGCAGGTACCTCTCGTCGTCGTAGCTCGTGACCACCACTGGTCCGTCCGAGCTGATGAACTCGGTCTGGCCGTCCCATTCCGTATCCCAGCGGCCGAGCAGCTCGGGCATGGCGACCGTCACGTTCCTGCGTACCTTGGGCGACCGGAAGTCGCCGAAGCCGAAGTGGAGGCCGGTGGTGACCGTACGCTCTTCGCCGTTGCGCTCCACGTGCTCGAGGCGCGCCGTCAGAACCGCCCAGGCCTCCCCGTCCGGGGAAAAGCGGATCCTTGACATCTCGAAGTCCGCTTCGCTGGCCGTCCAAAGGAGCTTCGGCCTGCCCGAGGTGGCCAAGCTGTAGATCTGCGTCCAGTTGGGACCCCCGTGGTTCGAGCCATCATCCGTGCCGGTGCCCAGGCGCAAGCGGTTGCCGGGCAAGAGAGTCGCCGAGGAGGCGACGCCTTCGCTGGCATCGGGCAGTTCGACCAGGCGCGGGCGCCCGGCGCCCCAGACCAGAAGCTGTACCTTCTCGTCGCTTCGGGCTACCAGGAACGCCCGCCCGTCGTCGCCAATGAAGCCGTCTGGATGTACCGTCCGCGGCAGCGGCAGCCGCTCCCCTGGCGCCGCAGACGCACCGCCGGCCGCGACGAAGAGCACGCCGAAGAGTACTGCGGGTCGCACGAGGCGTCGGGATGCGATGTCAGCAGCCATTGGGGTCAAGCTGGCTTTCCGTGGGGCGGTCCTTTGTGTAGTCGAAGTACTCAACGTACTTATCGCTACCCAGTTGATGCACGATGTGAGCGTGGGGCCCGGTTGACCTGCCCGTTGACCCTACCAGACCAACGACGTCGCCTGCCGAGATCCAGCCGCTCGTTCGAGGAAGGACTGCCAGGTGGCAGCAGGTTGTCTTGCTGCCGTCCGCGTGGGCGACCGTCACTGCGTGACCGCACGGAGTCGTCGTGGGGTTATCTCCGCGCGCTGGCCTCCCGTCCCAGCGGCTGTACTCGCTGAGAAATCCCCCCTTCCATGTCTTGATCCGGTCACCCGTGTCGCCCTGGACATCGACGCCCTTGTGGTCGGGCCGCTTCGTGTTCGTGCCGCCTTCGTTTTCGCCGAACCGGGCGTTCAGGTTTGCGCCAAGCCGGTCGTTCAGGTCGAAGTTCTCCGAGCAGCGGTCCTCTGTTTCCACCAGCTTCCATCCAGTCGTAGCGGTCAGCATTTGGGTTACCCACCGGGGTGCTGGAGACGCGTCAGGTTCCATGCCACCCTCATGGTCGCCCGGACTGCCGGAGGTCTCGCCCGGCCTTCCACCCTGATTGCCTCCTGGCGGACTCCCGTCTCTACCGTCATTTGGCATCTTGCCAATCACGGTAATCGACCCGGCGAACTGCCCGAGTGCTGGTGCTGCTGCCAGCATCAAGCAAGCCACAAACAGCCCGCTCAGGAGCGAGCGACAAGGCCATTCAGTCTGTCTCATTCGGAGGCCCTCCTGTTTCGGAGGCCCTCCTGTTTCGAGGTGAAGCCCACATAGCACGCTCCGGGAGCGAAGTCAAAAGCAGGTCCGTTGGCGCACCGCCAGAGTTGGCTCTTCGTCAGGCGGGGCGGGCGAGGGTCCTCCAAGCTGCCTGGGGCGGACGGGCTGCTCGCAGCGCCGTCACTCTCGGCTCGCGGTAGAATCAGCTTCGCTGCAACGGCTTGCAGACGGTCGTTCGGAGGGAGACTGCGGTTGGAACGGACGGTTCTGTACGGGCGTCACGTCGAGGCGGGGGCGCGGTTCGGCCCCTTTGCCGGTTACGAGATGCCGATTCAGTACGAGGGAGTGCTGGCGGAGCACCGGGCGGTGCGGGAGCGGGCCGGGATGTTCGACGTCTCGCACATGGGCGAGATCCGGGTGCGCGGGCCGCAGGCTCTGGCGCTGCTGCAGCGGCTGACGCCGAACCATGTCGGCGCGCTGAAGCCGGGTCGCGCCCAGTACAGCGCGCTGCTGACCGACCGGGGGAGCTTCATCGACGACCTGCTCGTCTACTGCTTTGGCCCGGAGGAGTACCTGCTGGTGGTGAACGCCGCGTCCCGTGCGCGCGACCTGGAGCTGGTGGCGTCCGCCGCGACCGACGAAGGCGCCGGCGTCCGGGTCGACGACGAGAGCGACGCGACGGCGCTCATCGCGGTCCAGGGTCCGGCAGCGGCGGAGATTGTCTGCGATGTCGTCGGCGCGGGAGCCGCCGAGCTGCGCTACTACTCGTTTCTGCAGCAGGACGGCGGGCGCCGCGTGGTGTCGCGCACCGGCTACACGGGCGAGGACGGCTTCGAGATCTACCTGCCGACCGAACAGGCGGAGGCCCTGTGGACCGATCTGCTGGAACGCGGCGGCGGCCGCGGGCTGGTTCCTGCCGGGCTCGGCGCCCGAGACACCCTGCGGCTCGAGGCCGGGATGATGCTCTGCGGGCAGGACATCGACGAAGGCACGACGCCGCTCGAAGCCGGGCTCTCCTGGATCGTCAAGTTCCAGAAGGGCGACTTCACCGGCCGCGAGGCCCTTGCCCGTCAGCGCGACGAGGGGCCCCGTCATCGGTTGGTCGGCTTCGAGGTCACGGGCCGCGGCATTGCCCGCCACGGCCACCGCCTGCGATTGCGCGACGACCCGGAATGCGCGGGTCCGGTGACCAGCGGCAGCTTCGCCCCCACCCTGGGCCGGGCCATCGGCATCGCCCGCCTCGACTGCAGGGGCGGCAAGGCGCCGTCGCCCGGCAGCGCGGCGGTGGCGGAGGTGCGCGGCCGCGAAGTCGACTGCCGTATCGTCAGGCTACCCTTCTACCGACGCCCCCGCCCGGGGGCCTGAGCGCCTGGCCTGAATCCTGCGGCCCTAGCCCCGGCCCGGACCCGCGAACCCAGGCCCCCCGAGTCCGACCGAATCCTCGAACACGCCATCCCGCCAAGGCTGATTCCGAACCAAGTCCGAGAGAGGTTGAGATGATCCCCGACGACCGCCTGTACACCGAGCAGCACGAGTGGCTGAAGATCGAGGGCGACGAGGCCGTGCTCGGCATCACCGACTTCGCCCAGCAGGAGCTCGGCGACGTGGTGTTTGTCGGCCTGCCCGATCCCGGCGAGGAGTTCGCGGCCGGCGACGAGCTGGGCGAGATCGAATCGGTCAAGGCAGTGGCCGAGATCTTCACTCCGGTGGCCGGCACGGTCGAGGCCGGCAACGACGCGCTCGAGGACGCGCCCGAGCTGGTGAACTCGGACCCGTACGGCGAGGGCTGGCTGGTGCGCATGCGGCGGAGCGAAGCGGGCGAGCCGGAGGGCCTGATGACGGCCGCCGCGTACGAGGCGCACCTGGCCGGGCCGAGCTGAGACGACGCCGGTGAAGGGCCTGGAGACCCTCGTCCTTTCTTCGAGCCTGGCGGCCTGGCTGGTCGGCATCCTCGCTCAGCTCGGCGTGCTGCGCTGGAACCTGACGTTCGCCCTGGAGCTCTACCCGCTCTACATCCTGGCCGCGTTCACGGGCTGGTTCTTCGGCAACGTGTACGTCCACAGATCGCGCCGCGACCGTCCCTCGGGGGACAGCAGCCTGGACGAAATCGTCCTCCGCATCGCGCGCACCCGGCTGATGTTCGTGCTCTACCTGTTCGGGCCGCCCGGCTGGCTCTACCTGCTGCGCAGCATGGCCCGGCGCGAGCAGCTGGAGGCGATGCCGCTGGTGCCGATCCTGACCTTCGGCGTGTACGCGGCGCTGTTCGCCGTGCCCGTGCTGCTGCGGGGCGCCTCGCCGCCGCGGCGCCGCCTCGAACTGGGTGGCGGCGAGGACTGAGGTGGCCTTGCCGGGGATCACGGCCAGGACGCTCGAACGCGACCTTCGGGACGACGTTTGCCACGACCTTCGACAACGGGGTTCGGTGCTCGTCGCGTTCTCGGGCGGCATTGATTCGGGCCTCGTGGCCGCCCTGGCCCGTCGTGCCCTGGGCGACCGCGCCGTGGCGGTGACGGCTGCCGCCGAGACGCTTGCCGGCGCCGAGCTTGACCATGCTCGTCGGCTGGCCGGGGAGATCGGCATCCGCCACCTGGTGACCACCTATAGCGAACTCGACGAGCCGGAGTTCGTTCAAAACCCCCGTCATCGGTGCTACGTGTGTCAGGGGCTGCGCATGGACCGCATGCTGGAGCTTGCCGCGGCGGAGGGCTTCGCCGTGGTGTGCGACGGCACGAACGCCTCGGACCCGGGGCCCGATCGCCCGGGCCTGCGCGCGGTGCGCGAGCGTGGCGTGTACAGCCCGCTGCTCGCCCACGGCGTGACCAAGGCGGCTGCCCGCCGGCTGGCGAGGTCGCTCGGCCTGTCGGTCTGGGACCGGCCCGCGAATGCCTGCCTGTCGTCGCGGATTCCCCACGGCCAGCTCGTCACCTTGTCCGGGCTGCGCCGCATCGAGTCTGCGGAGGCCGAACTGGCGGAGCGCGGCTTCAGGGTGGTCCGGGTGCGCCAGGACCGAGACGCGGCGCGGGTCGAGGTGGGGCCGTCCGAGGTGCCCGAGGCCGAGCGGCAGTGGCAGGGCATCCGGGCGCGGTTGCTGGAGTGTGGCTTTCGCTCCGCGGTGCTCGACCCTCGCGGCTACCGGAGCGGCGGCGCGAACGCGGACCGTTTCGCCTGAGCCGGGCGGGCGGAGGACTGGCCGAATGCAGAGGGGCGAGCCTGGCGACCGGCTCCTGCGCCTGCTCGAGCGCGTCGCCGCCGGCGAGATCCCGCCCGAGGACGCCCACGAACAGGTGGCCCGCCGGTCCTGGCTCGATCTGGGCGAGGCCAGGCTGGACCTCGACCGGGAGCTGCGCACCGGCCTGCCCGAGGTCGTGTTCGCTCCCGGCAAGGGCGACGATGAGATTGTGCGCATTGCCCGGGCCCTGGTGGCGGACGCCGGCCGGGTCCTGGTGACGCGAGTGAGCGCGGCCGCCGCGGAGCGTCTGAGCGCCGAGCTGCCGGAAGGTCGCTTCGTGCCGCGCGCCGGTGTGTGGAGCGTCGGCCGGTTCGGGACCGGGTCGGGCTGTCGGGTGTCGGTGCTTTCCGCCGGCACGTCCGACTTCCCGGTGGCCGAGGAGGCGGCGACCTGCGCCGAGTGGATGGGGCACGACGTCTCGCGGGTGCGCGATGTGGGCGTTGCCGGGCTGGGTCGGTTGCTCGGCTCGATGGATCAGCTGCGCCGCGCGGACGTTGCCGTGGTTGCGGCGGGAATGGACGGCGCGCTGCCCAGCGTGGTCGCCGGTCTCGTGGCCTGTCCGGTGGTCGCGGTCCCGACCAGCGTCGGCTACGGAGCGAGCTTCGAGGGCATCGGGCCGCTCCTGACCATGCTCGCGTCGTGCGCGCCGGGCATCGCCGTCGTGAACATCGACAACGGCTTCGGCGCCGCGGCGCTCGCTCACCGCATCCTGTCGACCAGCATCGCGTCGCCCCAGGAGTAGAACCGGAAGCCGCTGTCGATGGCCTCGCGGTAGGCGTCCAGCGTGCGCCTGTGGCCGGCGAACGCGCAGACCAGCATGAGCAGGGTCGAGCGGGGCAGGTGGAAGTTCGTGATCAGGCGGTCGATGACCTGGAAGTCGTGCCCCGGACGGATGAAGAGGTCCGTGCGCCCGGCGCCGGCCGCGACCAGGCCGTTCCCGGTGGCGGCCGATTCGAGAGTGCGCACGACCGTCGTGCCCACCGCGACCACGGCGCCGCCCCGCTGCCTCGTTTCGGCTATCGCCTTCGCCGTGGCTGACGGCAGATCGAAGCGCTCCGAGTCCATGACGTGGCGCGCCGGGTCCTCCGTGCGAACGGGCCGAAACGTGCCGGGGCCGACGTGGAGGGTGATGGCCGCTCGCCGTACGCCGCGCGCGTCGAGCGCCGCAAGCAGGTCGTGCGTGAAGTGGAGGCCCGCCGTGGGCGCTGCCACCGCGCCGGGATGGCGGGCGTAGACCGTCTGGTAGCGCTCCCGGTCCTCCGGCCCGACCGCGCGTTCGATGTAAGGCGGCAGAGGCGCTTCGCCGATCTCCTCGAGCAGCGGCTCGATTGGTTGCTCGAACACGATCCGGAAGCGGCCCTCCCGGCGCTCGACGATCCTGGCTGGCGGGCCTCCGTCGACCGCCAGTCGCGACCCGGCGGCGGTTCTCCGCCCCGGCCTCAGCAGGCACCACCAGGCGCCGTCGCCTTCGCGTTCGACGAGCAGGATCTCGACCCGGCCGCCGGTGGGTCGGCGCGCCCGCAGGCGAGCCGGGATGACCAGGGTGTCGTTCACCACGAGCAGATCGCCGGCGTGAAGCAGGTCGGGCAGCTTGGCGAAGCGCCGCTGCCTTGTCTTCGCACCCACGACCAGCAGGCGGCTGCCGCCCCGCTCGCCCGGGTGCTGGGCGACCGCCCCGGGCGGCAGCTCGTAGTCGAAGTCCGAGGTCGTTGCAGCCTCGCCGGTCACGTCTGCCCCAGCCAGGTGCGAAGCGCCCACGGCGAGCGACGGCCGCGAGAGCGACCCGGCACTCCCGCCAGCCGGTCGCTGAGGCCGTCCGCCAGCAGGCTGGCGCCGATAACGGCGGCGACGACCATCAGACCGGGGAAGGCGGCGATCCACCACGCGGTGGTCAGGTGAGCTTGGCCGTCGGCGATCATCGAGCCCCAGCTCGGCTGTGGCGGCTGAACCCCCAGGCCGAGGAAGGACAGGGCGGACTCGACCAGGATGCTCGCGCCCACCCGCAGGCTGGCATCGACCAGCAGCGGCGTGGTGGCGTTGGGCAGCAGGTGGCGCAGCAGGATGCCGACCGAGGAACGGCCGGTGGCCGCCGCGGCGAGGGCGAACGGTTCCTGCCGGAGCCGCAGCAGCTCGGCCCGCACCAGCCGGGCCAGCCCCATCCAGCCGGTGCCGCCGATCAGCAGGACCAGCAGCGTGGTGTCGGGCCGGTAGAGCGCCGCCAGCAGCAGCACCAGCGCCAGGTGAGGGAAGCAGAGCAGGCCGTCGACCGCACGCATCAGCGCCTGGTCGAGGAACCGTCCGCCGGTGGCGGCCACGGCCCCGACCAGGGTGCCCAGGGTCAGGGCCAGCGCGGCTGCGAGCAGGCCGATGACGAGCGATACGCGGGCGCCGTGCAGCAGACGGGAGAGAACGTCGCGCCCCAGGGCATCGGTACCCAGCCAGTGTCGTCGGCGTTCCGTGATGCCGTCCGGCCCCAGGTTCGTGACCGACCCGAGCGGAAGCCGCACGGGCCCCGTCCGTCGCTCCAGCGCGAGTGCGCCGCCCTTGACCGTTGCGCCCTCGGCCAGCAGCGGCGGACCGTCTGCGGTGCGGACGACGAGCAGCGAGGCGAACGGAGGCCGCCGGCTCGACTCCGCCGGGTCGAACTGCAGGGCGGGGTCGAACGGCGCCAGCCAGGGAGCGGCCGCAGCCAGCAGACCCAGCGAGGCGAGCAGGACGGCCCCGGCACGTGCGGCGGCAGGAAGGCCCGGACCTCTCACTTGGCGCGGATCCGGGGGTCGACGCGAGACAGCAGCACGTCGGCGGTCAGCGAAGCGGCGATGACCAGCAGGGCGCTCCAGGCGGTGACGGCCAGCACCACGGGCAGGTCGCGGGCCTCGATTGCGCGCAGGGTCGCCGACCCGAGACCCGGCCAGGCGAACACGACCTCGACGACGATCGCGCCCGAAAGCAGCAGCGGCGCCGAGACCGAGGCGATCTGCAGCAGGCGCGGAGCGGCGTGGGCCAGTCCGTGGACGAGCAGGATTCGCGTCTCGGACAGACCCCGGGCGCGGGCCGCCCGCCCCGCTTCGCTGGTGCGGAACTCGATCAGCGAGCTACGGGTGTAGCGGGCGATGTCGCCGGCCATGGCGAGACCGAGAACCAGCGCCGGCAGCCACAGGTGGGCAAGCACGTCGAGCGCGACGGCGACCGGGCCCAGCTCGAACGAAGCGGGCGACGTCATGCCGCCGGCAGGCGCCGCGCCCAGGCCGACCGCCACGACGAGCAGTGCGATCAGGCCGACCCAGAAGGTCGGCAGCGCGTAGAGCAGCAAGCTGGCGATGCGGGTGCCCAGGTCGAGCCACGAGTTCGGGCGCAGCGCTCCCACCACGCCGATTCCCATGCCCAGCAGGTACTGGATCAGGAGCGCGGCGCCGGCGAGCAGGAGGGTCGGCGGCAGGGCGCCGAGCAGGACCTCCGTGACCGGCTCGCCGGTGCGGAGCGACAGGCCCCAGTCCCAGTGCAGGAGGACCGCGCCCAGCCAGCGGACGTAGCGCAGCGGCAGGGGCTGGTCGAGCCCGTGCAGCGCCCGCAGCCGTTCCGCCTGCTCCGGGGGAACCCGGGGATCCGCGGACGCCATCGGGTCGCCGGGCGCCAGCGAAACCGCCGCGAAGGTCAGCGTCAGGACGATCAGGAAGAGGACCGCCGCGGCCAGCAGCCGTCGCGACAGGAAGCGCATCACCGGCATGTGAGGCGGCGGCTCAGCCCGGGGGCCGCCACGCCCACGTCTCGAGGCTGTCGAGCGGGTTTGTGGCGCTCGGCGCCGTGAACTCGAGGTCGGCGTCGAAGGCTGCGAGACTCTCGGGCTCCCAGAGCACCAGCACGGGCTGATCCCGGTGCAGGATCTGCTGCAGCCGGTGGAAGTCCTCGAGACCGGCTTCGGGCTCGAACCGGCTGCCGATGCGCTCGATGAGCGCGTCGACCTCCGGGTTCGCCCAGGCCGCGTAGTTGTGGCCGCCGCCGATCGACTCGCTGTGGAACGTTGGCCGCAGGTCGAGGGTGGTGTCGATGGCCAGGCCGGACAGGACGGCGTCGAAGTCGTTGCCGAGCAGCCGCGGCAGCAACGCGTTCGGGTCGACGCGGCGAGGCATGGCCTCGATGCCGACCGCACGCAGGTCTGCCTGCATCATCTGCATTGCGTCCCATCGGCCCGAGGCGCCGGCGAAGGTGGCGAGTTCGAAACGGAAGGCCTCGCCGTCCCGGTCCAGGATGCCGTCGCCGTCGCTGTCGCTCCAGCCGGCTTCGGCGAGCGCTGCGCGGGCGGCATCCGGGTCCCAGGGCCAGGGTTCGAGCCCGGGATCGCGAGCCCAGGTGTCGGACAGGATCGGGCTCGCGCCGACCCTGGCGTAGCCGCGCCAGACCGTGTCCACGATCGCCTGCCGGTTCACCGCCTGCGCCAGAGCCCTGCGGGTGGCCGCGTCCCTGAACCAGGTCCGGGTCGTGTTCCAGGCCACGAAGGTGTACTGCCGGGTCGAGAAGGTCTCGATCCGCAGGTCGGGCCGTCCTTCGATGCGCTCGGCCTGCGCGGGGCCGATGCCCGTGACCAGGTCGAGTTCTCCGGCCAGCAGGCTCGTGGCGAGGGCGTCGGCGTCTGCGGCGTTGCGCAGGATGACCCGGTCGAGCCTTGGCAGGCCGGCCTCGAAGTGGTTCGGGCTGGCCGCGAGCACGAGCTCCTGGCCGGGAACGTGGTTCTCGACCCGGAACGGGCCGCTGGTCACGAGGTTGTCGAAGAACCATCCAGGGTCGCCGCGCCACTCGGCGAAGGGGCGCTTCCCCCATACGTGCCGGGGCAGGACCGCGTCGCGGGCGGCGTCGGCGAGCTGCGTGGGCGACGTGGCGTCGAAGTGGAACCGGACGGTGTGCGGCTCCACCGCCTCGACGTCGCGGATCGGCGCCTTGGCCCAGGCCCAGGTCCAGGCCACGGCCTCGTCGACCTGCGCCAGCCAGGTGAAGCGGACGTCCTCGGCGGTGACCGGCACGCCGTCGCTCCACGTCGCGTCCTCTCGCAGGCGCATGGTCAGGGCCAGCCGGTCGGCGGAGAACTCCCAGTCCTCGGCCAGGGCCGGTCCCCACCGCGGCGGGCCTTCCCGGAAGTCCGAATCCTCCTCCAGCAGCGGCAGGAAGAGATGGCCGTTGATCGCGGCATGGCCGAGCGTCGGCGCCACGATCAGCTCGTTCGGCGTCGGGTACTCAAAGCGCATGCCGACGCGGAGGCTGCCGGTATCGCGCGGCGCGTCGGTCATGCACGCCGAGCCGATTCCGGCGGCTGCGACCGCCGCAGCGGCCAGCAGAGGCAGCCGAATCGACGACCGCGCGCTTCCGCCCCGTGCCGCTCGCACGGAATGATCGTACACCGCCCGGTCTTGTAGCGTCTGTGGCCGTGTGGGACAGGTTGGTCGGAGACGGGGGCCGGGGCCGACGGAGAATTCTGGCCGCCATCGTCGGTTCGTTCGTCCTTGCCGATCTTGCCCTGTTCGGCTGGTTGATCTTCAGGTCGCTGTCGCAGCGGGAGCTGAACCGGATCGTGCTCGAGGCGCGGTCCGAAGCGGAGGAGCTTGCCGAGCGCATCGCCGGTCGGGTCGAGAGCACTGGCCGCGATCTGTACACGGCGATGGCCACCGAGTCGGAGACCCGCCGGTACATCGACTCGGTGCTTATCCGGCGCGACATCGTGCAGACGGTCGAGGTCTTCGACGACCAGGGTCACCTCGTGTTCCGCAACCGCCGCGAGGAGAGCCGCACGGACGGCGAGACCGCTCCCGACCTGGAGTCGCCGTCCCTGGTCACCGACACCCTGACGCGCCAGACCCCGTACGAGTACGTCGAGGTGCCGGTGGGCAACGTGGGCACGTTCCAGATCGGGCTCTCTCGCGTCGAGCTGGAGCAGCGCCTGACCACGCTGCGGCTCGAGCTGCTGCGCCAGACCGCGTTCGTCGCCCTGCTGACGGTGGCCCTGTTCGTGGCCGGCTACATCCTCTACGGCCGACTTTCGCGGCAGACGAAAAGGGCGGAAAGGCAGGCGCAGGAGGCCGAGCAGATGGCCTTCGTCGGCACCTTCGCTTCCGGCCTCGCCCACGAGATCCGAAGTCCGTTGAACTCGCTCAACCTGAACATGCAGATGCTGCAGGAGGACATGGCGGCCCCCGGTCGGGAGGCGGATGGCGCCTCCCAGCGGCTGGTTGCCATCACCCGCTCGGAGGTCGGCCGGCTCGAGCGCCTGGTGTCGGACTTCTTGAGCTACGCCCGTCCGTCCGAGCTGAACCTCGAAGCGACCGACGCCGCCAGCCTCTTCCGCCACGGCGTCGAGGTAGTGGCCGGGAAGCTGCGGTCTGCCGGCATCCGGCTCGACATCGAGGATCGCACCGAGAACGTCAGGTTCCAGGTCGACCGCGGCCAGATCAACCAGCTGCTGCTCAATCTGATCGACAACGCCGTCGCGGCGATGGCCGAAAGCGTACGGCCGCGGCTTCGTCTCGGGGCGGATATCCGGGCCGGGTCGGTCGTCCTCTCCGTCTCCGACAACGGGCCCGGGGTGGACCCTGCCGACCACGAACGGGTGTTCGAGCTGTTTCACTCAAGGCGGCACGGCGGCACCGGCCTGGGGCTGGCCATCGTCCGCCGCATCGCCGAAGCCCATGGCGGTGGGGCCAGGGTCCGCGACGATGAGGGTCCGGGCGCCACCTTTGAGGTCGAACTGCCGCTGCCGCGAGGCGATGGCCGCCTGGGCAGGTCGTCGCGACCGCGGTTCGAGCGCGGCCTGCCGGAGCGCCGGCCGTCGGATGCGTCCGGGGCCGACGTGACGGCGGAAAGCCGGGATCGGGCGTCGTCGGACCGCGCGCCGGATTGACAGGCTGGCGATTGACCGCAGGGCGGGCCGGTGCTACCGTTCGCGGTCGATTTGTCGCACGGTCGGCAGGCGCCGGTCGCGTTGTCCTGCCTTGCTGCCCCGTGCGGGCCGCATCCTGGCTCAGCCGTGGCAGGCAGCGTGTGTGCGGGCAGGGAACGGCAGGACCACGAACACCGGAGCGCCGCGACGGCCTCAGCACCGCAGAGAGAGCAACCATGTACGCAGTGATTGAGACCGGCGGCAAGCAGGTGCGCGTCCAGGAGGGCGACGAGGTCGATCTGGAGTGTCTCGGCGATGTCGAGGCCGGTTCCGAGGTCGTCTTTGACCGGGTGCTGATGATCGGCGGCCACGGCGAGGCGCCCGAGGTCGGGAATCCCATCGTGCCGGGCGCGCGGGTGCGGGCCGAGCTGGTGACCCAGCTGCGCGGCCCCAAGATCATCGTCTTCAAGTTCAAGCGTCGCAAGGGCTACCGGCGTCGCCGTGGGCACAGGCAGGATCTGCAGCGCTTCCGGATCGAGGCGATCGAACGGTCCGGCAACGTGCAGGCGGCGGGTCAGGCAGCGGAGGTCGGATAGATGGCGCACAAGAAGGGCCAGGGCTCCAGCCGCAACGGCCGTGATTCGAACCCCAAGTACCTGGGCGTCAAGCGCTACGCGGGCGAGAGCGTGACCGGCGGCACGATCATCGTTCGTCAGCGGGGCACGCGCTTCTTCCCGGGCGAGAACGTCGGGCGCGGCAACGACGACACGCTGTACGCGCGCGCGGCCGGCGTGGTCGAGTTCCGCAACCGCGGCCGCCGCGGCACGATCGTCCACGTGCACCCGGCCGGCTGAGCCCGAGCGCAGCCGGCAGCGGCCGATGCAGTTCATCGACGAGGCCGTCATCGATGTCCTCGCCGGCGCCGGAGGCGACGGCTGCGTGGCCTTCCGGCGCGAGAAGTTCGTGCCCCAGGGAGGCCCCGCGGGGGGCGACGGCGGCCATGGCGGCGACGTCGTGCTGGTCGGCTCGGCCGGGATCGGCACGCTCTACCGCCTCACGTTTCCGGCGAGCTACGCTGCCGAGCGCGGTCGGCATGGCGAGGGGTCGAACCGCACCGGAAGGAGTGGCCGCGACCTGGTGATTCCGGTGCCGCTCGGCACTCAGATCCGCGACGCGCAGAGCGGCGTCACGCTGGGCGAGGTGCTGAATGAGGACGATCGGCTGGTGGCGGCGCGGGGCGGCGCCGGGGGCCGGGGCAACACGCGGTTCAAGAGCGCCCGTCAGCGAGCGCCGAGGCGGGCGGAACCGGGCCGACCGGGAGAGCAGCGTCGGTTGCGGCTGGAGCTCAAGTTGCTCGCCGACGTCGGCGTCGTGGGTCTGCCCAACGCCGGCAAGTCGACGCTCATCGGCCGTCTCACCGCAGCCCGGCCGAAGATTGCCGACTATCCCTTCACGACCCTCGTGCCGCAGCTCGGCGTGGCGGGTCCGCCGATGCTGCCGCTGGCCGTGGAGCCGTTCGTGATCGCCGATCTGCCGGGGCTGATCGCGGGGGCCGCGCAGGGCGCCGGGCTCGGCACGCGCTTTCTGCGTCACGTCGAACGCTGCCGGGTGCTGCTGCACCTGGTGGACCTGGCGCCGCAGGCGGCTGCCGAGGCGGGCCCGGTCGAGGAGGCCGTCGACACGATCCTCGCGGAGCTGGCCGAGTTCAACGAAGACCTGCTGCGCCGGCCGCGGATTCTGTGCGGCTCCAAGCTGGACGTGGCCGACCCCGACCGGCGCCGCGCCCTGGCTGCGGTGGCCGAGCGGCAGGGCACGCCGGCATTCGAGGTGTCGGCAGTCGCCGGCAGTGGCCTCGGCGCTCTGGCCATGAAGCTGCGCGGCCTGCTCGATGCGGCCGACACGGACCCTGCCTGGTCGGGCGGCGAAGCGGAGCAGGCGCCGCGATGAAGGCCATGCGACTGGGCCTGTTCGGGGGCAGCTTCGACCCCATCCACAACGGCCACGTCCTGCCGGTGCTCGCGGCCCGCGAGGCCCTGGATCTCGACCTGGTCCACTACCTGCCGACCGCGCGCCCTCCCCACAAGCCCGGTGGCACGCGGGCGTCGGCACTGGCGCGCAACACCATGGTCGAGCTGGCCCTCCTGCCCCATCCCGAGCTGGTGGTGCTGGATGTCGAGCTCGACTTCGACCGCCCCGTCTACACGGTCGACACGGTGGAGGGCTACGGCGCCCGGTTCCCGGATGCCGAGCTGCACCTGATTCTGGGCATCGACAGCTTCAACGATCTGCCGACCTGGCGTCGATTCCGCGACCTGATCGCTGCCGTCAGGCTGGTGGTGCTGGCGCGGCCGGGCGAGCCCGGGCTCGACCCGGAAGTGCGGGCTGCGGTCGAGTCCGCTCGCGGCTTCGACCTCGTGCGGCATCGACTGGTCGATGTCTCGTCCAGCGCCATCAGGCGACGCCTTCAGGACGGCGGCGAGCCGCCGGCCGGGTTGATGCCGGACTCGGTGCTGCGCTACTGTCGCAAGTACGGGTTGTACCGTTGAGTCACGCACAGATGCCTGATGCCCTGCCGGAGGGCAAGTCGCCAAGCCCCGGGGCCGGTCCGGGCGTCGGGGGCCAGGCAGCCGGGAATCCGGAAACCGCGAGCCCGGAAGCAGCGAGCCCGGCAGCCATCGACCGCGACACCGAAAGTCGTGTGCGCGTCGCCGCCGCCGCCGCGCTCGACCGTCAGGCCGGCGATCTCCGGGTACTGGAACTGACCGAGGTCAGCGACTTCACGGACTACTTCGTCATCTGCGACGGCGCCAACGAGCGCCAGGTGGAGGCGATCGCCGAGGCAGTGGAGCGCAAGCTCCGGTCCTGCGGCGCCCGCCCCCTGCACCTCGAGGGCGCGGACCGGGGCCAGTGGGTCCTGCTCGACTACGGCGACCTCATCGTGCACGTCTTCGACGCCAGGCGCCGCGGTCTCTATCGGCTCGAGCGGCTGTGGTCCGATGCCCCCGATCGGACGGCTGACCTGGCCCCGGCCTGAAGGCGTTCGGCGATGGTGACGGTGCTGCGGATCCGCGTCAACGGCCGCGACCGCGAGCTGACCGCGCCGGAGGCCGGCGCCAGCGTGCTCGATCTGCTGGCCATCGTCGACCAGAATCCGGCCACGGTGGCGGTGGAACTGAACCGGAGCATCGTTCCGCGGGCCGACTTCGGCGACACGCCGCTCGCCGACGGCGACCGCGTGGAGATCGTTCGCTTCGTGCAGGGCGGCGCCCCGAATTCGGGTATGATCGCCAGTTGCTGTCGGCCGCCCCTGGCAGCCGTGTCGAGCGGCGCGGGGCAAGGGTCGGCGCGGAGGCTGGGCCGCTAGCTCAATTGGCAGAGCAACAGACTCTTAATCTGTGGGTTCAAGGTTCGATTCCTTGGCGGCTCACCAGTCTTCGTCCGTCGCCTGGGCTGGCACGCTACGCATCAAGCGCGAAAGTGGCGGAATCGGCAGACGCGCCAGACTTAGGATCTGGTCCTGAAAGGGGTGGGGGTTCGAGTCCCCCCTTTCGCATGGATCGCTGCCTGCTCGCCGCCCGCGTCCTTCGTCCGCGGTCCGATCCCGGCAGCCTGCTAGAGTCCGCCGCGCTTTCCCGCGTTTCTGCCCGCCCACCGGAATCTCCTGAATCTCTCCTTCGGCCATGACTGTGCTGGTCAACAGGAAGGAACTTGGTGAATGCCGCTTCGAGTTCGAGTTCGAGGCGCCGGCGGAGGAAGTGGACGCCGAGTTCCTCCGCGTGGTCCGGGAGTACCGCCGGACCGCCCGCATTCCGGGCTTCCGGAAGGGCAAGGCGCCGCTCGATCTGGTGCGCCAGCGGTTCGGGGACGCCATTGGCGAGGCGGTCACCGAGCGACTGGCGCCGATGTACTGGCAGAGGGTGCAGGAGCAGGAAGCCGTGCGCCCCATGCTGTCGCCCACCCTGGATCCGGTGCTGGCGGCGCCGGGCGAGCCGCTGCGCTTCAGGATGACCGTCGACGTCGAGCCGGAGGTGGACCTGGGCGACAGCCGGAGCTTCGACCTGTCCTGGGATCTGCCGGAACCCGGCGCCGCCGAGGTCGACCAGCTGCTGGAGCAGTTCCGCATGGAGCGCGCGACCTGGGCGCCGGTCGACCGTGCGGCCGGACGCGGCGACCGGGTGCGCGGCAAGCTGCACAGGAGCGCCATGCCCGGGCGCATCGTGCTGACGGACGCCTCCGGCCAGCCCCACGAACCGGAGCCTGAGGGCGAGCTCGCCGAGGCGACGCACGACATCGACGTCGAGGTGGGCGGCGAAGGGCTTTGGCCCGAACTGACCGACAACCTGACCGGCATGGCCGCCGGCGGTCGCGTGGCCTTCGAGCGTGCCGAGATGGACCAGGACATCGAGCGCCAGCGTCAGTACGACGTGGAGGTCGACGAGGTGCTGGAGCGTCGTCTGCCGGAGCTGACGGACGAGTGGGCGGGCGGCCTGGGGGGCGGCGTCGAGTCGGTGGACGAGCTGCGCGAGCGGCTTCGGGAGTTCGCGCGCCGGCGGATGGCCGAACAGGCGGCGGAGCAGCGCATCGAGGCCCTTCTGCAGCAGTTGCGGGGCAGGTACCCGGTGAACCTCCCGGACGCCGCGGTCGAGAACGCGGCGGCCCGGATGGTCAACTCGTACGCCTCCGAGCTGATGAGGAATGGAGTCGACGTCGAGAGCGGCAACATGCAGTGGGACCGCATCCTGGACGACGTGCGGCCGGCGGCGCGCGACCGCGTCCACTCGGACCTGCTTCTGGATCTGATCGCGCGGGCGGACGGCATCGAGGTCGGACAGGCCGACATGGATCGCGCCCTGGACACGATTGCGCGGGAACGCCAGACGAACCGGGCGCGTCTGCGCCGCGAGATGGAACGTGAGGGCGCCCTGGATGTGGTGCGGCTCAGGCTGCGCCGGAACCGCACGGTGCAGGTCCTGCTGGAGACGAACGATCCGTCGCGGCAGGCGGCGGACGGCGGTTCCGTCGAGGAAGGGGAGGACTAGCCATGCTGGTGCCGATGGTGGTCGAGCAGACCAACCGGGGCGAACGGGCGTACGACATCTACTCGCGTCTGCTCAAGGACAACATTGTCTTCCTGGGCCGCGCGATAGACGACGACGTCGCGAACCTGGTGATCGCCCAGCTCCTGTTCCTGGAGTCCGAGAACCCGGAGAAGGACATCTCGCTCTACATCAACTCGCCGGGAGGCTCCGTGACCGCGGGCTTCGCCATCTACGACACGATGCAGCACGTCAAGCCGGACGTCTCGACGCTCTGTGTCGGCCAGGCCGCCTCCTTCGCCGCCGTGCTGCTCGCCGCCGGGGCCAGCGAGAAGCGCATGGTGCTGCCGAACTCCCGTGTGCTCATCCACCAGCCGTGGGTGCAGAGCCTGGGCGGCCAGCAGACCGACATAGACATCCACGCCCAGGACCTCCTGCGCATGCGTTCCCGGATAGACGAGCTGCTTGCGCACCACACCGGCAAGTCCACCGAGGAAGTGCACGCCGACACCGAGCGAGACAAGATCCTCACCGCGGAGATGGCAGTCGAGTACGGCCTGGCCGACCGCGTGGTGGAGCGGCGAGGGTCGCTCGCGACCTGAGGTGGCCACGCGCGTCGCGGACGCCGCGCTCTGGCCGCAGCCCCCACCTCGACAGTCTGCTAGCATCAGCTGCTGCGCGGGCGTCCCCCAAGCCCCCCGAGGGGCGCTGCGCGGTGGCCGAAACCGAACGCGAGACTGCAAGGCTGGAACGCTCCATTCATGGTGAAGAAGGACAGTGGCGAGGACGCGCTGCGATGCTCGTTCTGCAGCAAGAGCCAGCGCGAGGTCAAGAAGCTCATTGCCGGGCCGACGGTCTTCATCTGCGATGAATGCGTTGACATCTGCAACGACATCATCGCCGAGGACCGCATCCTCGAGCAGCGCCAGGAGGCCGCGCTGCCGAAGCCGCGGGAGCTCAAGGAGCAGCTCGACGAGTACGTGATCGGCCAGGAGCTGGCCAAGAAGAAGCTCGCGGTCGCGGTCTACAACCACTACAAGCGCATCGACTTCGGCGAGCGCTCGCGCAACGACGTCGAGCTCCAGAAGTCGAACATCCTGCTCATCGGCCCGACCGGGACGGGCAAGACGCTCCTGGCCCAGACCCTGGCCCGGCTGCTCAGCGTCCCGTTCACGATCGCCGACGCCACCACGCTGACCGAGGCCGGCTACGTGGGCGAGGACGTCGAGAACATCATTCTCAAGCTCTACCAGGCGTCCGGCAGCGACAAGGAGAAGACGCAGCGGGGCATCGTCTACATCGACGAGGTGGACAAGATCTGTCGCAAGGGCGACAACCCGTCGATCACCAGGGACGTGTCCGGCGAGGGCGTGCAGCAGGCCCTGCTCAAGATCCTCGAGGGCACCCTGTGCAACGTGCCGCCGCAGGGCGGGCGCAAGCACCCCCACCAGGAGTTCCTGCAGATCGACACGACGAACATCCTGTTCATCTGCGGCGGCGCCTTCGTCGGGCTCGAGGAGCGCATCGAGCGCCGGATCAACGAGAAGACGATGGGCTTCGGGGCCGAGATCCGGAGCCGCGAGCGCCGCGCCGGCGAGATGCTCCGGCACGTGCTCCCCGAGGACCTGATCAAGTATGGGATCATCCCCGAGTTCGTCGGCCGCCTGCCGGTGGTGTCCACGCTGGAGCAGCTGGACGAGGACGCCCTGGTGCGCATCCTGACCGAGCCGAAGAACTCGCTTGTGCGCCAGTACGAGGCGATGTTCGACTTCGAGGACGTGCGTCTCACCTTCACCGCCGAGGCGCTGCGTGCGGTCGCCCGGCAGGCGATGACCCGCAACGTGGGCGCCCGGGGCCTCCGGATCATCCTTGAGGAGCTGATGCTCGACCTGATGTACGTCCTGCCGTCGGAGCCGGGCGCCAGGGAATGCGTCATCAATGAGGACGTGGTGGTGAACGGCATGCAGCCGCTGACCGTGTACGAGAAAGCAGGTTAGCGATGGCCTCGAGCTACGTTTCGACCTCCATGGACCGGCTGCCGGTGGTGCCGCTCCGGGACATGGTGGTCTTCCCGCAGATGATGGCGCCGTTCATCGTCGGGCGTCGCGGTTCCGTGCTCGCGCTCGAGCGGACGCTGCGGACCGAGGGCAAGCTGATCTTCCTGGTCGCCCAGCGGGACCCGAAGGTCGACGACCCGGGCATCGACGACATCCATCAGATCGGCGTCGTCGCGCGGGTGGTGCAGAACGTCAAGCTCCCCAACGGCAACGTGAAGGTGATGGTCGAGGGCCTGCGGCGCGCCCAGCTGAGGACGCTCGAGGAGAGCGCCGGCGCCTTCGAGGCCGAAGTCGAGGTCTACGAGATCCACTACCCGGCGGACGAGAAGGTCCGGGTGTACATGAGCCGGCTGCTGAACAGCTTCGAGCAGTACGCGAAGATGTCTCACCATCTGGCCTTCGAGAGCCTGATGTCGACCCTCAAGCTCGAGGACCCGGACCGCTTCGCCGATGCACTGGCCGCACACCTGACGGTGCCCACGTCCGCGAAGCAGACCCTGCTGGAGACCCTGAATCCGTACGAACGCCTGCAGGCCGTGCACGACCTGCTCGATGTCGAGGTCGAGAAGATCAACATCGACAAGCGCATCAACGTGCAGGTCAAGAAGCAGATGGAGAAGGCCCAGAAGGAGTACTACCTCAACGAGAAGATCAAGGCGATCCATCACGAGCTCGGCCGCAAGGACGAGCGCGGCGACGAGATGGCCGAGCTGAAGAAGAAGATCGAGGCCTGCGGCGCGCCGAAGCCGGTGCGCAAGAAGGCGGAGCAGGAGCTGCGGCGGCTGGAGGCGATGCCGCCGGTGTCGGCGGAAGCCACGGTCTCGCGCAACTACGTTGACTGGCTGGTGTCGGTGCCGTGGAAGAAGCGCAGCCGCGAGCTCAGGGACCTGAAGAAGGCGGCGGCGATCCTGGACGACGGCCACTACGGACTCGACAAGGTGAAGGAGCGGGTGCTCGAGTTCCTTGCCGTACGCCAGCTGACGCACAAGAACCAGAACTCGATCATGTGCTTCGTGGGCCCGCCGGGCGTCGGCAAGTCGTCGCTGGCCCGGTCCATCGCCTCGGCCACGGGCCGCAAGTTCGTGCGTCTGTCCCTGGGCGGCGTGCGGGACGAGGCCGAGATTCGCGGCCACCGCCGCACCTACATCGGCGCCTTCCCGGGCCAGATCATCCAGATGATGAAGCGGGCAGGCACGGTCAACCCCGTCTTCCTTCTCGACGAGGTCGACAAGATGTCGATGGACTTTCGCGGCGACCCGTCCTCGGCGCTGCTGGAAGTGCTGGATCCGGAGCAGAACGACGCCTTCGTCGACCACTACATGGACGTCGAGTACGACCTTTCCAGGGTCATGTTCATCGCCACCGCGAACGTCGAGCACCCGATTCCGCCGCCGCTGCGCGACCGGATGGAGGTCATCGAGCTCGCCGGCTACACGCCGAACGAGAAGCTGGAGATCGCCCGCCTGTTCCTGGCGCCGCGGCAGCTGGAGAGGCACGGTCTGACGGAGGACACGATTCGTTTCGCCGAGGACAGCCTGGGCTACCTGATGGACTCGTACACCCGCGAAGCCGGCGTCCGCAACCTGGAACGCGAGATCGCCGCGGTCTGCCGCAAGATGGCCCGCAAGCTGGTCGAGGCGGGCGCGGTGTCGAAGGTGAAGGCGCTGGCCAGGAAACGCCGTCCCGCCAGGGCAGTGCGCTCGGAACCGATCATCGTGGACCGCGACGTCGTGAGCGAACTCCTGGGCAAGCCGAAGTTCCGGCCGTACAGGAAGCTCGAGGAGTCCGAGGTGGGCGTCGCCACCGGGCTGGCCTGGACCCAGGCCGGAGGCGAGCTGCTGCAGAGCGAGGTCGGCCTGATGAAGGGCACCGGCAAGCTCATCCTCACCGGCAAGCTGGGCGACGTGATGAAGGAATCCGCGCGGGCGGCGATGTCCTACCTGCGCAGCCGCGCCGACGGCTTCGACCTGGAGCCGGGCTTTCACGCCGACCAGGACCTGCACATCCACGTGCCCGAAGGCGCCATCCCCAAGGACGGCCCGTCGGCGGGCATCACGATGGCGTCGGCGCTCATCTCGTCGCTGGTGGGAGTGCCTGTGCGGGGTGACGTGGCCATGACCGGCGAAATCACGCTGCGCGGCAAGGTGCTTCCCGTGGGCGGCATCAAGGACAAGGTGCTCGCCGCGTACCGGGCCGGGATCCACGAGGTCCTTCTGCCGAGAGAGAACGACAAGGATCTCGAGGACGTGCCGGCCGAGGTCCGGGAGAAGATGAAGTTCCACCTGGTCGACTCCATGGACGACGTGCTGGAGATCGCGTTCGACGGCGCCGTGTCGCGGACTCCCAAGGTGGGGTCGGACTTCCAGAAGCCGGTCGACGAGCCGCCGCCCGCCAACGTCGCGCATTGACCGGTCGCCTGCTGACCGCCTGACGGCGCCAGTGGTGGTCCACGACGCCCGGTTCGTCGTCTCCGCCGTCCGGCCCGTGGACCTGCCGCGCGACGACCGCCCGCAGGTCGCGTTCGCCGGACGGTCGAACGTCGGCAAGTCGAGCCTGATCAACCGTTTGCTCGGGCGCAGGAATCTGGCGCGGATCAGTTCCCGCCCGGGTCGGACCCGCAGCGTGAACTTCTTCCTGATCGACGACTCCTGGTACGTCGTCGACCTGCCCGGCTACGGCTATGCGCGGGTCTCCCACCGTGAGCGCGAGGCCTGGGGGCGGAGCGTGGACCGCTACTTCCGGTCGGCCGCCGGCGTCGTCAGCGTCGTCCTGCTGGTCGACGGCAAGATCGCCGGATCGCCTCTCGACCACGAGGCGTTCTGCTACCTTCAGAGCCTGGGGCTCGACCCGGTCGTGGCGGTGACGAAGATCGACCGCGTGAAGCGCGGAAGTCGCCCCCGAACCCTTGCCAGCGTGGCCGAGCTCCTGGAAATGCCGCCCGGCGCCGAACTGTTCCCCGTGTCGGCACGAACCGGCGACGGGGTGGCTCGCCTTCACGCCGAGCTGGCGGAACGCCGCGGTGCTGTCGGGGCTCGAGCTGCACGATGAGGATCTCCACGAATGACGACTGAAGAAACCCGCGACGTGGAACGCGGCGGGAAGGGCGGCCGCACGACGGTCAGCGCCGAGCTGGCGTTCGACCTGAAGGTCCTGAAGGACATGAGCAATCCCGACCTGCTCAAGGTCGCACGCGAGCTGGAGGTGGTCGGCGCCGCCGGCATGGCCAGGCAGCAGCTCAGTTCCAAGATCCTGGAAGCCCAGACGGAGAAGAGCGGCCTGCTGTTCGGCGAGGGCGTGCTGGAGCGCCTGACCGACGGTTTCGGTTTCCTGCGGGCGCCGGAGTACAGCTACCTGCCGGGGCCGGACGACATCTACGTGTCCCGCAGCCAGATTCGGCGTTTCGACCTGCGCACGGGGGACACGGTGTCGGGGCAGGTGCGGCAGCCCAACAAGGCAGGGGAGCGCTACCTCGCCCTGATCAAGCTCGAATCCGTGAACTACGAGCACCCGGACGCGCTGCAGCAGAAGGTCTTCTTCGACAACCTGACGCCGCTCTACCCCGAGGAACGGCTGCGACTGGAGACGCCCGACGACCTGTCGTCGCGGGTGACCGACCTGATGACGCCGATGGGCAAGGGGCAGCGGGCCCTGATCGTGGCGCCGCCGCGAACGGGCAAGACGATGCTGCTCCAGTCCATGGCCCGTTCCATCGCGGCCAATCACCCGGAGGTCAAGCTGGTCGTCCTGCTGATCGACGAGCGGCCTGAGGAAGTCACCGACATGGAGAGGTCGGTGCGGGGCGAAGTGGTCTCGTCCACCTTCGACGAACCGGCCTCCCGCCACACCCAGGTTGCCGAGATGGTGATCGAGAAGGCCAAGCGGCTGGTGGAGTTCGGCAACGACGTGGTCATTCTGCTGGACTCGATCACGCGGCTGGCGCGGGCCTACAACACGGTGCAGCCGCCGTCCGGCAAGGTGCTGTCCGGCGGCATCGACGCGAACGCCCTGCAGCGACCGAAGCGGTTCTTCGGCGCCGCGCGGAACATCGAGGGCGGCGGTTCGCTGACCATCGTCGCCACCGCGCTCATCGAGACCGGCAGCCGCATGGACGACGTGATCTTCGAGGAGTTCAAGGGCACCGGCAACTCCGAGCTGCACCTCGACCGCAAGCTGGTCGACAAGCGGATCTTCCCGGCCATCGACATCGAGAAGTCGGGTACCCGCAAGGAGGAACTGCTGCTGACGCCGGACGAGCTGCAGCGGGTCTGGGTTCTGCGCAAGGTGCTGAACCCGCTCGCCGGCGTGGAGGCGATGGAGGTGCTCCAGGAGCGCCTGAAGAACACGCCGTCGAACGCGCAGTTCCTGGCGGCCATGTCCAGGGGCGCCCGGAGAGCGGCGAGCTGAGTCGCCCCGGGTCAGCCTCCCGGGTGGCGGTCCTGCCCACCGCGCCCGGCTCCGTGCTTGCCGACTGGCGCGAGCTTCTCGACCTGGCGGGCTACCGCGACGTGATCGACCCGGCGGTCGACACGGCGCTGAAGATCAACATCTCCTGGCACTTCTTCTTCCCCGGCAGCTCGACCACGCCGTGGCAGCTCGAGGGCGTCGTCCGGTCGATGCTGGCGGACGGCTACGACCCGGCCCTGATTCACGGCTGCCACAACCGTACGGTGGTCATCGACGCCCGGCTCGGCGAGCGGGAGAACAGACAGGTTCACGTGCTCGAGGCGCACGGCCTGCGCAACGTCCATCTCTACGAGGCGGGAGAGGAGTGGGTGCCGGTCCGGGATGCCGTCGGCGACCTCGCGTCGCGTTTCCTGTGCCTGAACGACGTCTACCCGCACGGTTTCAGCATCCCGGCCCGGTTCGTGGACGAGAACATCATCCACCTGCCGACGGTCAAGACCCACGTTTTCACCACCACCACCGGTGCGATGAAGAACGCGTTCGGTGGTCTCCTGAACGAGCGGCGGCACTGGACTCACCCGGTCATCCACGAGACGCTGGTCGATCTGCTGATGATCCAGCAGCACATCCACCGCGGCGTGTTCGCGGCGATGGACGGCACGTTCACGGGCGACGGCCCGGGGCCGCGGTGCATGATCCCCCGGGTCGGGAACGTGATTCTGGCCAGCGCCGACCAGGTGGCGATCGACGCGGTGGCGGCAAGGTTGATGGGCTTCGACCCGCTGTCCATCCGCTACATTCGAATCGCCCACGACCTTGGCCTCGGCTGCGGCGACCCCCGCGACATACGGATCGTCGGGGATCCGGCGGTGGCGTCGAAGAGCTGGGGGTTCGTCGGGCCGTTCCGCAAGATGACCTTCGCCGCCAGAATGCAGCACCGGATTTACTGGGGCTGGCTGCGCCGCCCCGTCGAGTGGTCGCTGCGCACCTTCCTGGCGCCCTGGGCCTATCTGGCCAGCGTCCTCTACCACGATGCGTTCTGGTATCCGTACAAGGCGAAGCGGCAGATGGCCGAGGTGATGGCGAGCCCCTGGGGCAGGCTGTTCGCGGGCTGGGAGAAGGCGAAGGCGGACGATTCCGGCTATCCGGACGTGGGCGAGCAGCCGGTCGGCGGCTTCAGGACCGGATGGCGCGCCTTCATCGAGTCGCTGCGCATCCTCTGGACCTGCCTGCGGGAGGCCCCGGAACTGGCGCTTCGACTGTCCCGACGCTCGGGCTCGACTGACGCGCGCGGCGCCGGGTCCTGAGTCGGCGAGGGCGGCGTCGAAGATGGTCGCCCTCAGCTTTCGGGAATCCGCAGCGGCCATCGCCGTCGCGACCTCGCTGGCGGCGATGGTCTTCTTCGCCGGGACCTTTCACCGGGGGGTCACGGCCCTTGCGCTGGCCGTCGGCGCCGTGCTGCTGCTCGGTTTCGCGTTCATCGGCAGCCGGTGTCTCGACCCGCTCGGAGTCGAGGGCAAGCACTGGAGGTGGTGGCCGGCGCTGGTGGTTGTTTTCTGGCTCGCGGTCGTCCTGAGCTGGGCGCTGTCGCCGGTCGGCCGCGCCGGCGAGGCGATCGTCCTCTTTCTGCTGCCCGCGATCTGGGCATCGGCGGGCATCGGGCGGCTGCTCGGCAGTCCGGGCGCGGTGCGCCTCGCCCTCGGCGGCGTGGCTCTGGTGGGGCTCGGCGCCGCATCCAGGGGGCTCGCGACCCTGTCGCTTCACGAGCAGGGGCGGGCCGCGCTTCCGATCGGGCACCACAATCAGCTGGCGCTGGTGCTCGTGGCCCTGTGTCCGGCGGTGCTGCTTGGCGTGTGGCGCAATCTCAGGCTTGCCGTGCCGAGGCTCCGAGTCGGCGCGACGTGCGCGGCCGGCGCGGTCATGGTCACGGCGCTGGTCGCCACCGGCTCCATGTCGGGGCTCCTGGCGCTCCTTGTGCAGACGGCTGGATTCGCGGTCTGGTGGTACATGAAGAGGACCGGGCGGCGCCTTCCTGGCGCGCTCGGCCTGTTGATCGCGGTCTCCGGATTCCTGGCGCTGGCCGCTGCCTGGGCCGCGACCCGGCTTGACGTACCCGGTCCGCTCGCCCGCGTGGGCGCCGTCCTGCGGCTCGAGGACCCGTCCCTGCTGGCTCGGCGCACCTGGGCCGAGGCGGCCTTTGCCGGCTTCGCCGAGCGCCCGGTCGTGGGCTGGGGGCCCGGTTCCACCGGCTGGACGCTCGCCAGCCACTGGCGCCCGGCGCCGGGGGTTCACCCGCCGGGCGAGGTGGTCACGGACGCCCACAGCCTGCTGGCGCAGGCGCCCTACGAGGTGGGCGCGGTCGGTGTTCTGCTGCTGCTGTTGCTGCTGGCCCGCTACCTGAGGGCGCGCGTCAGCGACCTGGCCGACCCGGAGGCCCGAGACCCGCAGCTGCTCGCGGCAGCTCTCGCCGGACTGCTGGGCGCCGCGGTGTGTCTGATGTTCGGCGTCTTCGCGGTCGTCACCGCGGTGCCCTCGGTGATGGTCCTGAACCTCGGGATGGTGTCGGCTGCCCGTGCGCGGGGGGTCTCGGCGGGGAAGCCGGGGCGGTGGCGCATCCTCGCTCGGGCCTGCCTCTGCGTCCTGTTCGTGGCCGGCCTGGCGTGGACCTGGCAGCGCGCCCTGGCCGTGCGTCACTACGAACGGGCCATTTCCGCCGCAGCCGTCGACGATGAAGCGTCCGCGCTCGAGTCGACCGAGCTGCTGGCCGCCGCTTCGGCTGCCGACCCGTCCTTCCCGCTGTACCTGCTGCGCAGCGACCCATCGGCCGCTGCCCGGGCCGCCCGGGGCCTTGCGCCGCTGTGGCTGCGGGCCGGGTTCGACTCGGAGCTCGACGTCGATTCGCGGCGGGAGGCTCTGGAGATGGCCTGCGATCTCGACCCGCTTTCGCCGCTAGCTCCTTTCGAGCTGATGCGCCTGGAACGGGAGGCGGGCGTTGCAGCCGGGGACCCGCGCGTCGGCGAACGCGCCGCGCGGGCAATCCTCGCCGAGCCGCTGCTGCTGGCTTCGCCCGCCTTCGAGGGCGACCCGGACCTGCGCGCCGAGGTCTACCGGAAGGTCGAGTCCTGGCCCGGACTGCCGCCCGGCTGGTTCGCCGCCTTCGCCGAACGCTGGCCGGGCCTTGACTGGTCGAACGGCGGCGAAGGCCCTCCGAGCATCGGTCTGTCGGTCGACGCGGACAGCGACCCGGCCGTCTCGTTCAGCCTGTTCGCCTTCAGGCGACCGCCGTGGCCGTTCTCGGTCGGCGCAGTGCCGCTCCGGGAGCATCGCCTCCGCTCTCTGGAAGAACCCGCCCTGCCAGCGCCGTCCACGCTGCCGCAAACCGTGCCGGAGCCCTTCCTGGTGCCGAGCTGCGGAGTGGGGTAGGCGGCGGCCGGCAGCCGGCCGGGTCGCCGCCAGGTCCGAGGGGGCTTCAGGGGAGGCGGGCGCTCTGCAGGTTGTGTGAAGGTTGGCGCCCGCTGCGGTCGTCTGCGCTGCGCGTGGCAGGTGCTTGTCCGGGAGGTTGGCGGGAGTCGCTTCCAGCCCCCTGCCGGCCCCCAGGCCCAGCCGGCTTGGGTCGTGCCTGGCTGAGATGTTGAGGCAGTGTCCCGGAGGCGACGTCGTCAGGCGACCCCGGCGGCGCGACCGCCGGCGGCGGCGACACGATTGCGGCCTGCGCGCTTGGCCCGGTACATGGCGTCGTCGGCGCACTGCAGCAGGCGGGTTGCGGCGTGATCGCGCCCCTCTGGCCCGGCGCCTGCCGAATCTCGGTGCTCCGCTTCCGTTTCGCCACCGAGCTTCGGACGCAGCGACGCCACGCCGACGGAGCAGGTCAGCCGTACCCGCTGAGCTTGCCCGAACGGTTCACCGCCGGCGAAGATGGTGGCGGCAAGCGCAGCCCGCAGCCGCTCCCCTTCGCGCAGGCAACGGTCCAGATCGGCACCTGGCAGCACCACGACGAACTCGTCACCTCCGTAACGCGAGGCGACGCCCGCCGAGCTTCGAGCCAGGTCGTCGATGAGCCCCGCGACCCGGCTCAGGATGCGACTGCCGGTGACGTGGCCGAGGGCGTCGTTCACCTGCTTGAAGCGGTCGAGGTCCATGAACAGCAGCCCGACGTTCTCTCCTTCACTCGCCGCATGCGCGATGGCCCCGGCAAGCGCCTGGTGCAAGCCGCCATCGTCCAGGAGTCCTGTCAGCCCGTCCCGCCGGGAGGTCCTCCCCACGACCCGGCGCAGCGCCGAAGCCGCCCGCGCGGCCAGAGCTTTTGCCGCTCTGCGATTCCCGGAACGTCGTGCCACGATCGCATTCTAAGGCTGCATCTGTCGCCCAATGCGCCTTCCACCGCCCCAGTTGGCAGACCGTCCCGTCGTTTTCGACTCAGGGAAGACAGTCCGCTCCGGCTCATTGGCAGTCGCTCCAGCAAGGCGCGACCCGAGCCGACAGGGCCGATGGGGCGGCAGGGGGCTGGAGGCGAGCGACGTTGCAAGGCCTTTCGGAAATCCACCACCGTCCACAGCGCAGCCGACCGCAGCCGGCGCCGATTCCATGCGACCTCCGGAGCGCCCGCGTCCTCTGCAGCCGCCTCGGACCTGGCGGTGTCGCCGCCGGCACGTCGGTCCGTCGCCGCCGGCAGCTCAGGCCAGCGCCGCGGCCGCGTCGGCCAGGCGTGGCGCCAGCTGCGCGGTTCGCCGGCGGAGTCGGATGAGGGGGCCGAGGCTCGCCGGGTGGGCGACGACACCTCCCGCGACGGCGCCGGGTGCAAGCCCGCCGCGTGCAGCCGTGGCGCCTTCGAGCCAGGCGGGAAGCCGGTCGGCTGCCGTGTCGCTGATTGCGCGCACGACAGCCAGGGGAATGCCGGCGGCCTGCAGGACGAGGGCCGAGGGATGGCTTTCCATGTCCACTGCGGTCGCGGGCCTGCGTCCGCTCCGCGTCCACAGTGCGTGGCGCGAGGCCGCGGTCGCCACCAGGCCTGGGGCGGTGACGACGACGCCGGGGCGGCACCCGTGCGCGACGGCGGTTCGCAGGAGCTCGCCATCGAGCTCGACGGTTGCGCGGCCGGGCGCGGCGGCGATCCCGGCGGCCACCAGGTCGCCTACCTGAAGGTCGGGCGACAGCGCCCCGGCGATGCCCAGCCAGACGACCCGGCTGCAGGCGCCGTCGGCGGCGAGGCGGAGGCACCGTTCGGCTGCCCGTTCCGCGTTGCGGGCGCCGATGCCCGTGACCACGACCTCGAGCGGCCGGTCGCCGAGCCGGCCCCTCGTGACCCGGGCGTTCCCGGTTGGGTCGGCGACTCGGCGCCGGCGAACGAGCCGGCCGACCAGCGCGGAGACCTCCGACCGCATCGCGGCCAGAAAGACCGTCGCCCCGCTCGCTGACCGGCCGCCCGGCGACCGCGGACCTCCGCCCGCTGTCATCGACGGGCGGCCCTGGCGTAGCCGTTGTCCTCGAACCAGCGAACCGCCCGTTCGAGCGCCTCCTCCACCGGGCTTTGGGGCAGGCCGAGTTCCCTGACCGCCTTGCCGGCATCGAAGAACATGCGGCGCCGAGCCATGCGGGCGCTTTCGAGCGCGACGCGGGGTTCGCCGCCGGTCAGCTTCGCCCAGCCGGTGGCCGCGGCCGCGACGCCGACCGGCAGCCACCACGGCAGCCGCAGGCGCGGCGGTCGGACTCCCCTGATGTCCGCGAGCAGGCCGAGGAGCTCCGCCAGGGTGACGTTGCGGTTGCCCAGGATGTACTTCTCGCCGATGCGGCCTCGCTCCGCGGCCAGCAGGTGGCCCCGGGCCACGTCGCGCACGTCGATGACGTTCAAGCCGGTATCGACGAAGGCGGGCAGGCGTCGGTTCAGGAAGTCAACGATGATCCTGCCGGTGGGGGTCGGCTTGATGTCCAGTTCGCCCATCGGCGTCGACGGGTTCACGACGACCACCGGCGCGCCGTTGGCCGCCGCCTCGAGTGCGACCCGTTCGGCCAGGAACTTGCTGCGCTTGTAGTGCCCGATCATGGACTGCTCGGTGACCGGCGTCGTCTCGGTTGCCGGGCGTCCGTCCGGTTCGAGGCCGAGCGCGCCGACCGAACTGGTGTGGACGATGCGCCGGGTGCCGGCAGAAGCCGCCGCTCGCAGCAGGTTGCGGGTTCCGTCCACGTTCGAGGCGTGGATGTCGGCGGGCCGGTGAGCGAACAGGCGATAGTCGGCGGCGCAGTGGTAGACCTCGCTGCATCCCCTGCAGGCGGCCTCCAGGCTGGCGGGGCGGCGCAGCTCTCCCTCGACGATCTCCACGTCGAGGTCGTCGAGGTTCGAGCGATCGCTTCCCTGACGGACCAGGCAGCGCACCGGCCGGTCGCCGCGCCGAAGCAGGGCCCGGACGACGTGCGCGCCGACGAATCCGGTGCCGCCGGTGACGAGAACGCTCACGCTCTCGGGCACCAGCGGACGGGCTGTGCGGTCATCCCGTCAGGTACCAGGAGGCGAGCCGAAGGGCGTCCTTCGGGCTGTTCCGGGCCTCGCGCACGACGGAAGCCTCGAACCCGGAGTGCATGGCGCAGTTGCTGCACAGCGGGTCCTCGCGCGACTCCCAGTACTGCCAGTCGGTCTCTTCCCAGAACTCCTCCCACGTGTCGTGGTAGCGCTTGCCGATCAGGTAGCAGGGCGCCTTCCAGCCCTGTGGCGTCCTGGTCACGGTGCTCCAGGGCGAGCAGGCGTAGTCCCGCATGCCGGCGGCGAACTCGAGGAACATGGGGGTCGACGCGAGTTTGTACTGCTTCGCCAGCTCGAGAATGCGCCGGAACTTCCGCTCCGTGTCCTGACGGGTGAGGAAGATGTCGCGGTCCACGGACTCGTACTGGTAGCCGGGCGCGACGAGCATGCCGGCGACGCCCAGGTCCTTGAGGAACCGGCACAGCTCCTCGATCTCGTGGATCTTCGTCTCCTTGAACACCGTCGTGTTCGTGGTGACGTGGTAGCCGCGTTCGATTGCGGCGCGGATCATCTCCACCGCCTTGTCGAAGACGCCCTCGCGCGCGCAGACGAAGTCGTGGGTTTCGCGCATGCCGTCAAGGTGGACGTTGAGCGTCAGGCGTCGGTGCGGGGCCACGCGGTCGAACACCCGGGTTTCCAGCAGCAGCGCGTTCGTGCACAGGTAGATGTGCCGTCGGCGGGCGATGATGGCCGAGATCAGCTCCGGCAGTTCGGGGTAGATGGTCGGCTCGCCGCCGCAGATGGAGACCACCGGGGCGTCGCTCACGTCGACCGCGTCGAGGCAGTCGACGACCGGCAGCCTGTCGGCGAGCTTGCCGGTGTGCCGCTCCACCGCGCAGCCGAGGCAGGCCAGGTTGCAGGTGTAGAGCGGCTCGAGCATGAGCACGAAGGGGTACCTGCGCCTGCCGGCCAGGGCGTTCTTCACGTTGCGCTTCAAGTTGTCGGTCACCATGTGGAAGGGTGTGCGCATCGACTTCGGTGTCCTGTGTGATCAGCGGAAGCGGTTCTCTTGTGTTGCCGCGCTCTTCAGTTTGCCGGAATGGCCGGTTCGCCGGGTCTCGCCGGTTCGCCGTTGCGCCCCCGATGGGCCAGGCGGCGGCAGGCGGCCAGCGCTTCGAGCGGAAAGTACTGCGCGTAGCCGTGGTAGCGAAGGTAGAACACGGTCGGGAATCCGACTCCGGTCCAGTCCTGGTCGTACCACGAACCGTCCTTGCGCTGCGTGGCATGCAGATGGGCGACGGCGCGGTCAAGGGCACGGGCGGCGCGGTTCGCGTCTTCAGCGGCGGGCTCGGCGTCGAAGGCCGCGATCAGGCCCATCATCGCCCACGCGGTCTGGGACGCCGTGGTGCGGCCGCGGCCCATGAAGGCAGGGTCCTGGTAGGAGCGGAGCGACTCGCCCCAGCCGCCGTCTTCGTTCTGGGCGGCGAGCAGCCAGCGCCTTCCGCGGTGGCAGGCCTGCCGCAGCCTCTCCGCCGTGCGACCGCGCGTCCGGGACGCCAGCGGCGCCAGGGCGGTCAGCGCCAGCCAGGTGCCGTAGATGCCGTTGGCGCCCCACCGGCCCGGCCAGCTCCCGTCCTGCTCCTGCGTGCGCAGCAGGTACTCGGCGCCGCGGCGAAGTGGCGAGGCCTGCGGGTCGTGGCCGTGGGCGAGCAGGGCGGACACGACGCGGCCGGTGATGTCGGGTGTGCTCGGGTCGATCATCGCGTTGTGGTCGGCGAAGGGGATGAAGGTCAGAACTTCGCAGTCGCAGCGGCGGTCGAACGAGGCCCAGCCTCCGTCGGGGTTCTGCATTCCGAGGAGCCATCGCACAGCGCGTCCGGCCGCCGCCTGCCTGCGCTCCTCCAGGTCGCCGTTCCTGCCGCGAACTGCGGCGAGCACCAGCAGTACCTCGGCGGTGTCGTCGCAGTCCGGACTGAGGTCGTTCCGGTACTCGAAGCACCATCCCCCCGGCGCCTGCTGGAGGCTCCTTTCCCGCCAGTCGCCGCCCACCGTGACCTCGTGGTCGAGCAGCCACTCCAGGGCGTCCCGAATCGGCGCCTCCTCGGCGTCAACGTCGGCCGCGAGCAGGGCGCCGACGGTGAGCGCGGTGTCCCAGACCGGCGACAGACAGGGCTGCAGCCGGAGTTCGCCCGCCTCCTCGATCTCGAACCGCGCAAGCTCCCGCAGCTGGCTTCCGACCAGGGGGTGCGTTTCCTCGTGGCCCAGGCAGCGAAGGGCGATGGCGGCGTTCACGATGGCCGGGAAGATGGCGCCCAGGCCGTCGGAGGCCTCGATGTGCTCGACAAGCCAGGCCTCGGCCCGCTTCAGGGCGGCCCGGCGCAGGGCGGGCACGGGGCCGATGGTCTCGACGGCCCAGATGACGCAGTTCACGGCGGCAAAGACCGCAGACCAGAACCTCTCGAACAGCGGCCTTCGCTCGCGTGCGGCCGGCCCGTCCGCCACCAGTTCGTCCAGGCTGACATTCGTGGGCACGTGTGGCCTGAACGCCCAGATCACGGACAGCGGCACGACGATCGCGCGGGTCCACGAGGACATCTTCCGGAGGTTGACGTACGACCAGCGCGGCAGGAGGATCAGTTCCGGAGGGACCGCAGGCGCCCTCCGCCAGCTCCACAGCCCGAACATCGCCAGCTGCAGCTTCGTGTAGGAGTTGCAGGCCGCGAGGCCGCCGGCCTCGAGGATCGCCCGGCGCGCGGCAGCCATGCGCGGTGCGTCCGGGTCGTCCCCCTGCAGCTTCAGGCACAGGTAGGCCTTGGCCGAGACGCTCGGGTCCACGGGGCCGCCCGGATACGTGGCCCAGCCTCCGTGCCGCTGCTGCTGCCTGCGTAGGCGCCGGCAGCAGGCCGCCACGCGGGGGTCGTCTCCCCGGCCCAGGAAGAGGAGCAGAAGAACGTAGTCCGATTCGAGGATCGTGTCGCCCTCGAGTTCCGTGCGCCAGTGCCCGTCGTCGCGCCGCTGCCGCAGCAGGTTGCCCACGGCTGCGTCGATCATGACGTCCAGCACGCCCGGTGGCGCCGCGGCCGCCGTGCCGGGGCGTTCCACGTACTCCCGGGCCAGGCTGTCCATCTCGGAGTGGTCTCGATCTCTTGCGGTCGGCAGCCGGTCGCAACCCGCTCGGGAGCAGGGTTGAAGCGTAACAGGCGGCCGTGAGGTCGGATGGGGGCCTGAGGACGCGGGCGCGCCGGGGGTGCCTGGAGGGTTGGCGCCGGCTGCGGTCGGCTGCGCTGCCGGAGGTCGTACCTGCGCGGGAGGCTGGCGACAGGCGCTTGCCGACAGCCCCCTCCAGCCCCCATCCGACCTCATGGCTCGGGTCGCGCTCCGGTGGGTGAGTGGGGTTCGATCGGGCCAGGCTGCTACACGGGCGCTAGGCTTGGCCAGAACTTGCGGCCAGCCCGTCGCGCAGTGACCCGAAGGAGCCTTGCGAATGGAACCAGGAACTCTGTTTGCCTCGGCCGCCCCGGCGCCGTGGCTGCCCACCGCCCGCATCCTGTGCGAGAACAACTGCGGCATCAAGGGTCCAGCTCGGCGGCGAAGACGAACTGCAGTTCGCGCGGCTGCGCGGCAACCGCGGCAATCCGGTCTCGAAGGACTGCGTTGCCAGAAGGCAGGGCGCCTGAACCGCTACCAGAACAGCCGCGACCGGGTGAGGTCGCCGCTGCGGCGCCGCCCGCCCGGCAGCTTCGAGGAGACTGGCTGGGCAACGGCTGGCGCCACCTGGCTCTCGAGGAAGCCCTGACCATCTCTCCGAACGACGCGGCCGTGCTCCGAATCGAGGACGGCGAGCAGCTGCGGCTCGTGACCTCGCAGGGCTCGACCCGCGTGCTGGCCAGGACCAGCGACCGGATGCAGGAAGGTCACATCTCCCTGCCCAACGGTCCGGGTCTCGACTATCCGGACACAAGCGGCGAGCGGCGCCTCGGTGGCGTGGCGCCCGACGAGCTCACCGGCGCATCGGACCGCGACCCGGTCGCCGGCACGCCGCGGCACAAGAGCGTTCCGGCGCGCCCCGAACGCGTCGGCAAGCCCGCGCCCGCCGCCTGACCGGTCGCGCTCGGATGCGGCCCGGCGACCTGCCGCTTCGTCGCTCCCTGGGGCAGCACCATCTGCGGCGCCCGGAGACGGCGACTCCGGCGGTCGACTTCCTGGACGTGGCGGGCCGGACGGTGGTCGAGATCGGTCCCGGCGGCGGCGCGCTCACGGGGCTTCTGCTTTGTCGCGGCGCGCGCCGGGTCCTGGCCTGCGAGCTCGACCCGCTGTGGGGGTTCGCCCTGCATCGGCAGATGGCGGCCGAGCCGAGGCTGCGGCTTCTGGTCGGCGACGCCTGCGATCTGGCCTGGGAGCGCCTCCCGGCTGCCGCCCGCATCACGGGCAACCTCCCCTACAACGTGGCGACCCGCATCGTCCTGCGAGTCCTCGAACGCTCGCCGGTCGGGCTGCGGGGGTCGTTTCTCGTGCAGCGGGAGGTGGCCGAGCGGCTGACCGCCGGCCCGGGCGACACCGGCTACGGTTCGCTCAGCGTGCTCGCGGGCGCCAGGGCGAGTCTGCGGCGGCTGGCGCTGGTCATGCCGGGCAGCTTCGTGCCGCCGCCGGCCGTGACCAGTGCGTTCGTCGGCATCGAGCGCATCGCGGCGCCGGTGGCGGACGAGCAGTGGAGCGACTTCAGGGCGATGGTGCGGGCCGCGTTCCAGCAGCGCCGGAAGACTCTGCTGAACAACCTGGGCTCGGTGCTTGGCCGGCAGGCGGTCGCCGCCCTGCTGGCGGACCTGGGTCTGCCGGCCCGCGTGCGCGCTGAGGTGCTGGGCGTCGATGAGTTCGTGGCGCTGTTTCTGGCCTCCCGGCAGGGGCCGCCGCCAGGTTGAGGCGGCCGCAGGGGTTGCGGGCGCTTCGGAGGTTGGTTCGAAGTTGGCGCCCGCTGTGGTCGGCTGCGCTTCGGACCGTTGTGCCGGCCTGGAAGGACGTGCAAGGTCGCCTGCCTCAAGCCCTCCTGCGGCCGCCTCGGACCAGTCGGCTCATGTCGTGCCTGCCGGGAAGCTGAGAGACCCGCTGACTGCCGCCGTTGGAGCGGGTCCGGAGGGGTGCTGTGGTGTTGGCGGGCGGCGTGACGGCTGTTCTCGTCGCAGGTGGCCCAAAACCGGCGCGCCGAGAGACGGCGCCGCCCCGACCGAGCAGTAGCCGGGGCTCAGTGGCAGAAGTGGTGCGTATTCATGGAGATAGACAGAGAGTAATGGCAATATGCAGGTTGATGCGCTACATTGGCGGGCAGGTGAAGACAGCCCCGAACGCTAAAGAGAGAGGGAGACCATGACGCGCGCGAAAGATGGTCCCGGGCGGTTCTCACTGGGTGGCGCCTTGTCGGCCGGGAAGGCCGCCGAACTGTTGGGTCTGCTTCTTCTGCTGGCCGGCCTCCTGCTGCTGCTCAGTGTGGCGAGCTACCGGCCGAGCGACCGGAGCTTCCTGAACCGCTCTGAGGAGGCGACCGACACCGCCAACCTCATCGGACCGGTCGGCGCCGACCTGGCTGCCGCCGGGTTCTTCCTGCTGGGGTTCGCCGCCCTGCTGGCGCCGGCTGCGGTTCTGATCGTCGGCTATCGGCTGCTTCGGGCGCGCTTCGGCAGTCCTGCGGTGCTGCAGTGGACTGGCGGCGTGGTCGTCCTGCTTTCGGTTCCGGTTCTGGTCCAGTTGGCCGCCGGCGAGGTGACGTTCCGCGGCGGGGCGCTGGCCGCGGGCGGTTTCCTGGGGTCCACGCTGGCCGGAGCGGTGGGGAGCCGTTTCGGCGGTGTGGGTGCCGGGCTCATCGGCGTGGCCGGTCTGCTGCTCGGGCTGTCCCTGATGCTGCGAAGCCGTCTGGGCGACTCCCTGGCGGCCGCCAGGCAGCGTCTCCGGGAGACGATCGGTGAGCTGAAGGCCGCCATGGCGCGGCTCGGGTCCAGGGTGCCGAGGCGCAAGCGCACCGGCAAGGGGGCGCCGGCTGCTGCCGCGGGTGATGTCGGTGGGGAGTCGGTGGCGGACCACCTCGGCCTGGATCTGCCGGCCGGCGTGGCGCCGGCAAGGAGCGAGGCGACGCCTCGCGTGACCGGTGCGCCCTCTGCCTCGCCGCAGAGCGGGCCGTCGCCGAGCGCCGCCGCTCCAACCGCGCCATCTGCGCCCGCTCGATCGCCTGCTGTCGGATTCGAAGCCGCCGAGCTGCCGCCGCTCGACCTGCTCCACAGCGAAGAGGTCAGCCAGGAAGTCGACGAGGAGAAGCTGAGGGCGCTCGCCGACGGGATCTGCTCCCGCCTGGCGGAGTTCGGCGTCGAGGGCACGATCGACGGCATCAGCCCGGGCCCGGTGATCACCGTGTTCGAGTTCCAGCCCGCCCCGGGCGTGAAGGTCTCCCAGATCAAGAACCTTGCGGACGACCTCGCGCTGTCGCTCAAGGCCGAGGCGATCCGCATAGACCCGATTCCGGGTCGGTCGAAGCTCGGCATCGAAGTGCCCAACCGGCAGCGGAGCATCATTCCTCTCGGCAACCTGCTGTCCGCTCCGGCGTTCCGGGAGAAGGACTCGCCCCTGACCATGGCGCTCGGCTGCACGATCGGCGGCGAGCCGTACTACGCCGACCTGGCGAAGATGCCGCATCTGCTGGTGGCCGGAGCGACCGGCGCTGGCAAGAGCGTCGGGCTGCAGGGCATGCTGACCTCCATCCTGTACCGGGCGTCGAGCGACGAGGTCCAGTTCATTCTCATCGACCCGAAGCGGATCGAGCTCAGCGTCTACGCCGACATTCCGCATCTCAAGAGCGCCGTGGTGGTGGAACCGAAGCAGGCGGCGAACGCGCTGCGCTGGGCGGTGTCGGAGATGGAGCGTCGCCTCGTGCTGCTGGCGGAGGTCCCTGCCCGGTCGATCAGCTCCTACAACGCCGCGATCCAGGATCCGGAGGTGGTCCGACAGTTGCGGCTTCGCGACGAGGAAACGGACGAGTTTGACGAGCCGCGCAGCTTCGAGCGTCTACCGTACTACGTCGTCGTGATCGACGAGCTGGCCGATCTGATGATGGTGGCTCAGAAGGAGGTCGAGACGTCCATCGCCAGGCTGGCGCAGATGGCGCGGGCGGTGGGCATCCACCTGATCGTCGCGACGCAACGCCCCTCCACCGACGTGCTGACCGGGATGATCAAGGCCAACTTCCCCTGCCGCCTCTCCTACGCGGTTGCCAGCGGACACGACTCGAAGACGATCCTCGACAAGGTCGGCGCCGAGAGGCTGCTGGGCAGGGGCGACATGCTGTTCGTGCCCCCCGACAGCAGTCTCCTGCAGCGGATCCACGGCGCCTTCGTGACCGAGCGGGAGACTGCGGCGCTCGTGCGCTGGCTGACGCGGCAGGGCACACCCAACCTCGATCCGACCGTGCTCGAACCACCCGCCGAGGGTCGGTCGACCGGCGGCGGCGAAGCCGACGAGGTGGATGCGCTCTACGACGACGCGGCTCGGCTCGTGGTGGCGGAGGGAGGGGGGTCGACGAGCTTCCTCCAGCGGAGAATGCGAGTTGGCTTCTCGCGCGCGGCGCGGCTGGTCGACCTCATGGAGCAGGACGGGATCCTGGGCCCTGCCCGCGGCAGCAAGCCGCGCGAGGTCCTGGTGCCGCCGGATTACTTCGAAGAGGTGGACAGCGCGCACATGGCCCAGCAGTAGCACCCGTGTCCTCAGCGGCGCCGCTGCGGCCTGACGGCGCCGGACTGCTGTAGCGTCCGCAGCCTGGATGTCCGTTTCGCCGCGCTTCGAGAGAATCGTCTTCTTCGGCACGCCGGACCTTGCGCTGGCGAGTCTTGTTGCGCTGGATGCGGCCGGCAGGCGTCCGGTCGCGGTGGTGAGCCAGCCGGACCGGCGAGCTGGGCGCGGAAGTCGTCTCGTGGCGCCGCCCGTGGCCCGCTGGGCGGCTCGGCACGGCGTCGAGCTGCTGCAGCCCGAGCGGATTCGCGCGGGCGAGTTCCTGGAGCGCCTGCGTGCGCTGTCGCCCGACCTGGCGGTGGTCGCTGCCTACGGCCGGATCTTCCCGCGCGCGCTCCTTTGTCTGCCGGCGGCGGGGTGCGTCAACGTGCATGCCTCCCTGCTTCCCGCGTGGCGTGGCGCCTCGCCGATCCAGGCCGCCATCGCCGCCGGCGATCAGGTCACCGGAGTCACCACCATGGTGATGGAGGAAGGGCTGGACACGGGGCCGATCCTGATGCAGCAGGAGGTCGCCATCGGGCCGCAGGAAACCGCCGGGGAGCTGTCGGGTCGCCTCGCCGCGGCGGGCGGCGACCTGCTGTTGCGGACCCTGGACGGCATGGAGGCGGGCGTCGTCGCGCCCCGACCGCAGCGCCACGAGTGCGCCACCCATGCGCCGATGCTGCGCACCGCGGATGCCGTAGTCGACTGGACCCTGCATGCCCGCGAGATCGGCTGGCGGATACGGGCCCATCAGCCCTGGCCTGGGGCGCGGACCCGGCTGCGCGCCGAGGACGTCCGCATCCTCGCGGCACGGCCCGCGCCGTCGTCTTCGGTGACCGCCAGCGGCGCCGACTGGCCTGGCGCGTTCCTGGGTTGCGGCAAGGTGGCGGAGCTCGGACGCACGGCACTGGTCCGGTGCGGCGAAGGGTCCGCGCTGGCCCTGGAACGAGTGCAGCGGCCGGGTCGGCGACCGGTCGGCGGCGTGGACCTGGCGAATGGACTGCGTCTTCGGGTGGGCGAGCGCCTGGGGTGTTGCAGGTGAGCCGCCGCCGGCCGATCCGCAACCTGGATTCCCGACCGTCACGTCGGCGTCGCGGCACGGACTCGGCGATGACTGCCCATGGGCGGGTGCGGGAGTCGGCGGCATTCGTGCTCGAACGAACGCTGGAGTCGAAGGCCCCTGCGGCCACCTTCCTGGACGGCGCGCTGGCCCGCTGCGACCCCATGGACCACGGCCTGCTGCGCGAGCTGTCGCTGGGCACGTTGCGGTGGCTTCGCTTCATCGACCACGTGCTCGTCTCGGCATCCGGACGGCCGCTCGACCGGATTCAGCAGGGCCTGCTGGCGCCGCTGCGGATCGCGATCTACCAGCTTCTCTTTCTCGACCGCGTGCCTGCGCACGCGACGGTGAACGAGGCGGTCGATCAGGCGGTGAGCCGCACCCACGCCGGCGCCGCCAGCTTCGTCAACGGTGTCCTCAGGCGAATCGCCCGCTCGCCGCGCCGGGAGGCATGGCCGATCGACGCGGGTGATCCGGTGACCCGGCTCGGCATCCTGCATTCGCATCCCGATCTGCTGGTGGAGCGCTGGTTGAGCGTCTGGGGCGAGCGGCGCACGAAGGCCATCCTCGGCGCCAACAACCGCGTGAAGCCTCTGCATCTGCTGGCCTTCCGGGACCGCGGAGGCCGCGCCGCGCTGGCCGAACGGCTGATCGACGACGACGTGGGCGTTCAGCCGTCGCTGCTCGCGCCCCACGGACTGACCGTCGAATGGGGCAACCCGCTCGCCTCCGGGAGCTACCACCGGGGCGACTTCTACGTTCAGGACGAGGCGAGCCAGCTGGCGTCCATCCTGCCGCCTCCGGCGCCCGGCGAGCGCGTTCTCGACCTGGCCGCCGCGCCGGGTGGCAAGACCCTGGCGCTGCTCGCGGAGCAGCCGCACGCTCGCGTGATCGCTTCTGACGTGTCGCTGCGGCGCCTCGGCGTCATGCGGCGCAACCTGAGCCGTCTGGGGCGTTCGCTGCCGCTGTTCGTGGCCGACGGGGGCGCCCTGCCGCTCGACGGTGGCTTCGACCGGGTCCTGGTCGATCTTCCCTGCAGCGGCACGGGAACCCTCCGCAAGCACCCGGAGCTCAAGTGGCGCATCAGCGCCGACGAGATCGAGCGGCTGGCGGCGCAGGCGGTCCGTATCGTGCAGGGAGCGGCCGACGCCGTCCGCCCCGGCGGTCTGCTCGTGGTCATGACCTGCTCGCTCGAGGAGGAGGAGAACGAGCTCGTGGTCTCCCAGCTTCAGCAGTCCCGGCCCGAGTTCCGGCGGCGCGACCTGGGCGCGGACCTCGGGCGACCGGCTGCGGACCACATTGCCGGGCCGGGGCTGTGGCGCCTGTTTCCCGATGCCGGGCACGACGGCTTCACGGTCCAGGTGCTGCAGCGGACTGACTGACCGCTCGCCAGGCAGCCGGACCTCGAAGGGCGGCCCTCCAGGAACAGATCGGACGACGGCGCCTGGAGGACGGCCCGCGGGGGCGGCAGGGCGGCGCGCCGTCTCGTTGCTGGCCGGCGGCCTCTCGGGGAGCCCCGGGGCCGCGTGGGGCGGACGCGCCGCGCCGGGAAGCGCCTCGGTTCCACTGGCCCGGCCCGGGAGTACAGGTACCTGTTGACAGTACGCCGCCATCTGACCTAGATTGACCGCGCTGTGAAGACGCAGCAAAGAAAACCGCTCAGCATACCCGAAGGCGGGGAGGAAGCGCAGTGCTTCTCGCAAGCCACGACGCCGATGCGGCCTCGGCCGCTTCGGGGCGTAGCGCCTTGACCCATCGCGTGAATGCCGGGCCCATGGCGCCGAGCCCGAATCTGCTCGGTAAGCAACACTGAACATCTGAAGGAGCTAGAACCGAATGGCCGGAAAAGCAGACATCGTGGACGCCGTCGCTGAAGGCGCTGGCATCAGCAAGCAGAAAGCGGGCGAGGCAGTCCAGTCGGTGATCGACAGCATCTCGGGGCACCTGCAGAACGGTGACCGCGTCCAGATCCCTGGCCTCGGGACGTTCTCCGTCTCCCAGCGCGGGGCTCGCATGGGCCGCAACCCGAAGACGGGCGAGGCGATAGAGATCAAGGCGAGCAACGGCGTTCGCTTCAAGGTGAGCGCCCCGCTCAAGAAGGCGCTCAACTAGCAGTCAGCCTGACCTGCCAGCTCCGAAGGACGCTGGCTGGCCCGGCGGCCTGCCGGGGAGGTGGGGGCACGGGGCCAGGCCTGGCTTCCGCGACGCGGCTGGCGGTCAGGCTCTCTCGACGAGCTTGAAGCCAGGCTGCCGAACACGCAGGCGGCCGAGCCGGTTTGGTGGTTGCCGCCTTTCGGTGAGGCGAAGGCGGTGGCCCTGGACTGCGCCCGCGGTGCGTCCGGCTGCCGAATCCGCGCCGTCCCAGCGGCTATCGGACGCGTGGGTAGAGGCCCGCGAGTTGCGCCGGCTTGACGCCGGCGGCGAACAGCGACCAGATGAGCCAGTTGATGGCCACGGTGCGGATCACGCCGCGCTTCGCGAAGCGGCGTGACGACGTGGTCGTGCGCGCGTCGACGATGGCGAGCGGCCCCTGCCGACGGAGGCGGCTGACGAAATCGAGGTCCTCGAGGATCGGCAGGTCGGAGAAGCCGCCGCAGGCTTCGTAGGCGTTGCGGGTGGCGAACTGGCCTTGATCGCCCAGAGGCAGCCGCAGCCAGCGGGTGCGGAAGTCGACCAGCCAGCGTCCGAGCCGCAGCAGCCGTGGCGCGGCCGCGAAGTCGACCAGGAAACCGCCGCCGACGGCCCCTTCGTCCACAGCCTGAGCGACCTGCTTCCTGGCGCCGCCCGGCAGCCGGCTGTCGGCGTGCAGGAAGAGCAGCACGTCGGCCCCGGCCGAAAGCGCCGCCTCGGCGCCGGCTTGAAGCTGAGCGCCACGGCCGGCGGGCGACACGGATTCGACGCGGGCGCCCTCGAGAGCGGCCAGCCTGGCGGTGTCGTCGCTGCTGCCGCCGTCGACCACGATCAGGTCGTCGCAGTGCTCGCGGGCGGCAACGACTGCTGCCCGTACCTGATCGGCCTCGTCGAGAACGGGCATCACGATCACCAGGTGCATCGGCCTGCCTTCTACCATGCTCGCCCTGGTCGGAGCCGGCGGCGGCCCGCGTCTGGCATCCGCCGGCGCGTGTCCTGTAGGTTTGCCGGCGACCTCCGGCGGCCGGCGCCCCCGGCCGGCGGGCCAATCGTGATGAGCAGCGACAGGTTCAGCCACCTCGACCGTCGCGGCAGGGCGTCGATGGTCGACGTGTCGGCCAAGAAGGTGACGCGTCGGGTGGCGGAGGCCTCCTGCCGCGTGCTTCTCTCCGAGTCCACCGTCGAGCGTCTCGACAGCCTGCCCAAGGGGGATGCCGTGACCGTGGCCCGGGTGGCCGGCGTGCAGGCGGCGAAGAGCACCTCGGTCTGGATTCCGCTGGCCCACCCGCTGCCGCTCGATCAGGTCGAGGTGGAGGTCGGGTCCGCGGAAGGCGGGGTCGAGGTCAGGAGCCGCGTCGTGGCGACCGCCCGCACCGGCGCCGAGATGGAGGCCCTGACCGCCTGCGCCGCCGCTGCCCTCGCCCTCTACGACATGGTCAAGGCAGTCGAGCGGGGCGCGGTCGTCACCGACCTCCGGCTCGAGTCGAAGAGCGGCGGCCGGAGCGGCGAGTTCCGTCGAGGCGAGGCGCCCTGAGGGCGCCGCTCGCGATGCCGGCCGCACGTTTCGGACTCGACCGCCTGCTGGCGGATCCGTTGCTCCTGCGGGGTCGGTCCTACGCCCTGCTGAGCCATCAGGCGTCGCTGACGGTGGACGGCGTCCATGCCCACGTGGCGCTCGACCGCGTGCAGCCGGCCACGGTCCTGCTCGGGCCCGAACACGGCTTTCACGGCGTCGAACAGGACATGGTGAGCGCCGACGACGAGCGGGAACCCTGGACCGGCAGACCGGTGGTGTCGCTCTACGGCGACCACGAAGGCACCCTGCGGCCGCCGCCCGAGGCGTTCGAGGGATGCGATCTCCTGATCGTCGACCTCCAGGACGTCGGGGCGCGGTACTACACCTTCGCCGCCACCGCGGTGTGGGCGGCGGCGGTGGCGCTTCAGGCGGGTTGCGAGGTCTGGATCCTCGATCGTCCGAATCCCCTGGGTGGCGAGCGGGTGGAGGGCAACCTCCTGGACCTGGACTTCACCTCCTTCGTGGGCGCCTTCCGGATTCCGCAGCGGCACGGGCTGACGCTTGCCGAGATTGTGCAGCTGGAGGCGCGGCGGCGGCGCTGGGACACCGCGGGGCTGACAGTGTTCGAGGTCGAGGGCTGGCGCCGACGGCAGACGTGGCACGAGACGGGGCGCCCCTTCCTGCCGCCATCTCCCAACATGCCGACCCTGTCGACCGTGGCTCTGTACCCCGGGCTCTGCCTGTTCGAGGCGACCACCGTCTCCGAAGGCCGGGGGACCACGAGACCGTTCCAGCTCCTGGGCGCTCCGGGCGCCAACGCGCCGGCACTGGTTGCCCGCTGTCGGGACCGTCTTCGGGCCGCCGGCCTCTCCGGCGTGGCGGTCGTGCCGGCCATGTTCAGGCCGCAGTTCCAGAAGCACGCCGGGTCGGTCTGCGGTGGCGTCGAGCTGCTGCTTCTGGAGGCTGACGCGCTCGAGCCGGTGCGTCTCGGCTTCGAGCTGCTCCTGGCGTTCCGCGACGTGCTGGGGTCGGCTTTCGGCTGGCGGCGCGAGCCCTACGAGTTCGTCTCCGACATCCCGGCCGTCGACCTGCTCGCCGGCTCTGGCGAGTTTCGTCGCGGTCTCGATGCGCCCGCCGCGCTGGACCGGTGGTTCGCCGGCTGGGCGGAGGATCGGCAGGCGTTCCTCGCCGAGCGTGCGCCGGTGTTGCTGTACCGATGAGTCGCTGAAACAATGGCCGTCAGGCGACCGCGCCGTTGCCGACCGTCCCCCTCCTGCCGGCTGGGCGGCCAGCCGCACGCTTCACGAGGTTCTGACGAGGTGTTCCTGACCAGTTCTCAAGGCCGATGCCTCGCATTCTGATTGCCGACCCACTCGCCCCGGCCGGCATCGACCTGCTGCGCGAGAGCGCCGAGGTCCACGAGCTGCGGGACGAGGAGCGGCCGCGCCTGGCGGAGCTGATCGCCAGGTGCGACGCGGTCATCGTGCGCAGCGGCACCGAGATCACGGCCGAACTGCTCGAGGCCGGGGACCGGCTGAAGGTCGTGGGCCGCGCCGGTGTCGGCGTCGACAACATCGACGTGGCGGCCGCCACCCGTGGTGGCGTCCTGGTGATCAACGCCCCCACGGCCAACTCGCTGTCGGCGACCGAGCACACGTTCGCGTTGCTGCTGGCGCTGGTTCGGCGGATTCCGGCTGCGGACGCGTCGCTCAAGCAGGAGCGCTGGGACCGCAAGAGCCACGTGGGCAGGGAACTGCACGGCAAGACCCTGGGAATCATCGGGTTCGGCCAGATCGGCCAGCGCGTCGCACGGCGAGCCGGCGCCTTCGGGATGGATGTCCTTGCCAGCGATCCCTACCTGCAGGCCGAGGTGGCGCGTCGACTCGACGTGCGGCCGACCGGGCTCGAGGACCTTCTGATGCAGGCCGACTTCATCACCTTCCACACGCCGCTGACCGACGAGACGCGGAACATGCTTAACCACGAGCGCATTGCCCTGATGAAGCAGGGCGCCGCGGTGATCAACGTCGGCCGTGGCGGCGTGGTGGATGGCGAGGCGCTGCTTGAGGCGCTCGACGCGGGCAAGCTCTCCGGCGCCGGACTCGACGTCTTCCCCGAGGAACCGCCCAGGGACTACCGGCTGGCGGGCCATCCGAAGGTGGTGGCGACGCCTCACATCGGCGCCCAGACATCCGAGGCGCAGGAGCGGATCGCGACCGAGACGGCCCGCATGGTCCTGGCCGCCCTCGAAGGGTCGCTGGCCGTCTCGGCGGTCAACCTGCCGTTTCGGTCCTCGGGAGCGCGGGGGACGCCGTTTCTGCGGTTGGGGGAGCAGCTCGGCCGGCTTGCGGCAGTGGCGGTCGGCGGCAGTCTGCAGTCGGTGCAGGTGGATCTGTGGGGGATCGACGACGACCTGCAGAAGTCGGTGGCCGTGGCGGCGCTCAAGGGCGCCCTTCAGCCATCTTGCGGCGAGGCCGTCAACTACGTCAACGCGGAGCGCACCGCCGTCGACCGGCGGGTCGCCCACGTGCAGGCCACTCACAGCGAGCAGGCCTCGCATGCGCACGTGGTCGAGGTTGAAGTGCGGAATGCCGAGGGCGCGGCCATCCAGACGGCCGGCACCGTGCATCGGGAAGTCGACCTGCGGGTGGTTTCCTTCGGCGGTTTCCCGCTCGAATTCAATCCCGAGGGGCTGCTGCTGATCGTCCGCAATCTGGACGTCGCCGGCTTCGTCGGCCGGCTCGGAACGCTGCTGGGCGACGCGGAGATCAACATCGCCGACATCCACCTGGCGCGCAATCCCGAGGGCCACGCCGTCGCCGTCCTGCGGCTGGATCAGGTGCCGGACCGCGCCTGCCTGGAGGCCATCGAGGCGCTCGCGGACACGCTCTCGGTCGATCTCGTCGACCTGTCCTGACCGGAGGGCTGCCGGGCTCATCAGCGGCCGATCGGGTGCCGGCCGACGGAGTGCAGGGAGCGGGCGACGGCGCCGGGCGCGGTGTCCGCAAGGCGGGCGACGGCGCCTGAAGTCCAATGGGCGTCGGAGTCCTGGGGGTCAGCCAGCCTGCGAGCGTCCGCGGAGCGCCCGCAGGAAGGCGCGCCAGGCGCGGCCCCGGTGGCCGATGCGATCCTTCACCTCGTGGCCCAGCTCGGCGCAGGTGCGGTCGTGCCCTTCGGGTTCGAACACCGGGTCCCAGCCGAAGCCACGGTCGCCGCGGGGCGGATGCACCAGCCGGCCGACGGTCGTGCCCTCGGCGACCACGCGGCGTTCCCCGTCGAGCAGCATCAGGGCGCAGCGGGCGGTGACGGCAGGATTGCCGGCGCGGATCGCCAGCCGGGCCAGTCCCTCGTCTCCCATCGCCTGCAGCATCCACTTCACGAACGGGCCCGGAAAGCCATTCATGCAGTCGAGTTCCAGCCCCGTTTCCTCGACGACCACGGGTCGCTCCAGGCGCTGCCATGCCGTCTCCGCCTTGGCCTGCAGCACCTCGATCAGGTCCGGGGCCTGAATCTCCGGCAGGTCGATCGCCACGGTCTCGATCGACAGGCCGGTGATGCGCTCGGCCTCCCGCCGCTTGTTCGGATTTCCGGTGACCAGCACCCACGACGGCCGGCCGCTGCCGGTCGTGACGCCGTCGGTCACGGTCCGGCCGCCAGCGGCGGCGACTCGGACCAGGCCGGCGTCGGGCGCGTCGCAGGAGAGGTGCAGGCGCCGGAGGGCGGAGGCGCCAGTCGGACAAGGCGGAGCGCAGGCAAGACGGTCACTCTGGCATACTCCGTCTCTTTCGGTTCACTCGCCCGCCAGGCTGTTCAGGTGGTCCAGTTGCCCGCCGATGCCCAGTCACTTCATCTCGATCGACGACCTTGAAGGCGGCCAGCTCGGCTCCATCCTGGATCTGTCGGCGAAGCTGGCGGCGGACCCGGGCTGTCACCAGGGCTCGCTGGCGGGCAAGGTCATCGGCCTCTACTTCGAGAAGTCGTCCACCCGCACCCGGGTGAGCTTCGAGGTGGGGATGATGCAGCTCGGCGGTCAGGCGATCTTCCTCTCGTCGCGCGACTTGCAGATTGGCCGCGGCGAGACGATCGCCGACACCGCCCGTGCTCTTTCGCGCTACGTGGACCTGCTGATGCTGCGCACGTTCGAGCATCGAACGGTGGTCGAGATGGCGCGATGGGCGACGGTGCCGGTGATCAACGGCCTGACCGACCGGCTGCACCCGTGCCAGGCGCTGGCCGACCTGCTGACCCTGCGGGCCGAGTTCGGGGACCTTGCCGGCCGCCGCGTGGCGTTCGTCGGCGACGGAAACAACGTGGCGCGGTCGCTGATGACGGCCTGCGCCAGGGCCGGGGTCGACATCTCGGTGGCCTCGCCTCCGGGCTACGAGATCGACGAGCGGCACGTCCAGCGGGCATCTGACCTGGCCGCCGGGGCGGGCGCGGCGGTGGAGGTCGGCAGCGATCCGGCCGCTGCCGTACGTGGCGCGGACGCCGTCTACAGCGACGCGTGGACGTCCATGGGCCAGGAAGAGGAGAGAGATCGACGGATCGCGGACTTCGCCGGCTTCACCGTGGACGATCGGCTCATGGCGCTGGCCGCGGACCACGCGGTCTATCTGCACTGCCTGCCGTGCCACCGCGGCGAGGAGGTGGCCGCCTCGGTCGTCGACGGTCCCCGCAGCCGGGTCTTCGACCAGGCGGAGAACCGTCTCCACACCCAGAAGGCCCTCATGCTGCGGCTGCTCGAGCGAGCCTGACGGCCGGCGAGTCGTCCGCAGGTTCCAGGCCGCCAGCCGCGGCGATGCGGAAGTCGTCGTCGAGACCCAGTCGGACCACGACACCTTGCCGGTGATGGTTTCAGGCCGCCAGCCGCGGCGATGCGGAAGTCGTCCCCCGGGGCCGCGGCGGCCGCCGAAGCGGCGTTTCACCGAAGGATGGGGTTCACTGAAGGATGATGGCGGCGATGCCGGCCTGCTTCAGCCGGCGCCGGACCAGGTCGGCGGCCTTGCGGCGCTGCCGGTCGATCTGAACCCGGTACAGGTTGCCCCGCTTGCGGACCCGGACCCGGTCGATGCCGAGTTCCTTGCGCAGTCGCCGGGCGAGTGCCTGGGCGCTCCGCTCTTCCCGGAAGGCCCCTGCCTGGACCGTGAACACCGTGGATCGGTCAGTGGCGCCGGAACCCGCCGCCGCGGCCCTTGCCGGGCCTGCCTGCCAGCCAGCCGGCCGCGAATTCGGCGGGCCGCCCTTTGCCGCCCGGGAGATGGGCAGGCGCCGCGGCCCGGACGGCGGCCGCACCACGGTCAGGCTGACCCGGGCCAGGCCGGAGCCGAACATGCCGAGCTCGCGCGCCGCGCCCAGCGACAGGTCGATGATGCGCCCCTTGACGAACGGCCCGCGGTCGTTGATGGGCACCTGGAGCTTGCGGCCGTTGTCCCGGTTGCTGACTTCGACGATGGTGCCGAAGGGCAGTTGCTTGTGCGCCGCGGAGATCCGGTTCATGTCGTAGACCTCGCCGCTGGCGGTGGTCCGGCCGTGGAACTTCCCGCCGTACCAGGAGGCGAGCCCCTCCTGCGTCGTGCCGCGGCGCGGTTGCTCGAGCGCCCTGGTCGAGGTGCAGCCCAGGGACAGCGTGATCGCGGCGACCGTCAGCCAGAGCGGCCGCTTCACACCCGGGGCGCCTCCACGGCGGCCGGGCTTTGCGCCCGGAGCGCCGGCTCGACCACTTCGGCGAGGTACTCGTCCACCTGGCGGGCGGAACGGCCCGTAAACGCGTCCGCATCCACCAGCGATGCCAGCTCGTCGCGGTCGAGGCCGAAGTCCGAGTCGGCCGCGATGAGGTCGAGCAGCGGGTTCGGTTCCCCTGCGGACACCCGCGCCCAGGCCTCCAGGCTGTGCTGCCGGATGCGCTCGTGGAGGTGCTGGCGGTTGCCGCCGCGCAACGAAGCCTCCATCAGGAACGTCTCGGTGGCCATGAAGGGCAGCTCCCGGTTCACCCGAGCCGCGGCGGCGGTGCCGTTCACCCTCAGGCCGTCGGCCACGTTCGCCGCGAGCAGCAGCACGGCGTCGACGGTGAGGAAGGAGTCGGTCAGCACCAGCCGCCGATTCGCCGAATCGTCCAGGCTGCGCTCCAGCCACTGCGTGCCGGCGTTGAGCGCCCCGTGCAGCGAGTCCGTCATGATGCGGCGCGACAGCGAGCACATCCTCTCGGTGCGCACCGGGTTGCGCTTGTAGGCCATTGCCGACGAGCCGACCTGGGTGTGGTCGAACGGTTCGGACAGTTCGCCCACCCCCTGCAGGAGCCGCACGTCGCTCCCGAACTTGTGGCAGCTCTCGGCCACCCCGGCCAGGGCGTGCAGCACCTGGCTGTCCTGCTTGCGGGGATAGGTCTGGCCGGTCACCGGCCAGCTGCTCTCGAAGCCGAGCGCCGAGGCGATCCTCGCGTCCAGTTCGCGGACCTTGCCGTGGTCGCCGCCGAACAGGGTGAGGAAGGACGCCTGGGTGCCGGTGGTCCCCTTGGCGCCCCGGCAGCGGAGACGCCGCCGCCGTTGGGTCACCTCGTCGAGGTCGGTCAGGAAGTCCTGAAGCCAGAGGCAGGCGCGCTTTCCGAGCGTGGTGAGCTGCGCGGACTGAAAGTGGGTGTAGGCCAGGGCGGTCGTGGCGCGTTCCCGCCGTGCGAAGCCGGCCAGCGCCATCGCGGTCGCGGCCAGCCTGGCGGCGACCAGGTCCAGCGCCTCGCGGATCATCAGCGCGTCCGCGTTGTCGGTGATGAAGGCGGACGTGGCGCCCAGGTGCAGGATGTTGCCGGCATCGCCGCTGACCTCGGCGAAGTGACGCAGGTGGGCCACGACGTCGTGCCGGGTCTCGCGTTCAATCTGCGCCACCCGGTAAAGGTCCAGGTCGTCCTCGTGGCGGCGCAGGGCATCGAGCTGCCTGTCGCTGATCGGCAGTCCGAGGTGGGCCTGGGCCTCGGCCAGGTGGATCCACATGCGCCGCCAGGTCAGGCAGCGGTGCCGGGACGCGAAGAGCCGCGCCATGGCCGCGCTCGCGTAGCGCTCGTGGAGCGGATTCTGCGGCGCCTCCGGGCGACCGGCGCCCGAACCGACCTCCGTCATGGCTGCAACCCTAACAGGGGCGTATTCTTGGCCGGTGGGTCCCCTTCTGACAGGTCTGACCGGAGGCATTGCAAGCGGCAAGTCGACCGTCGGCGCGATGCTGGCGGCGGCGGGGTGCATCGTCACGGATGCGGATGCCCTGGTGGAGCAGCTCTACCGGCCGGGGGAGCCCGGCGCCCGTGCGGTGGCGGACATCTTTGGCGCCGAGATGCTCCGTCCGGACGGTTCGGTGGACAAGGAGGCGCTCGGCGCCCGCGTCTTCGCCGACCCGGAGAGCCGCGCGCGGCTGGAACGGGCCATCCACCCCCTGGTCGGTCAGCGCTGGCGGGAGGTCGTCGAAGCCGCCGCCGCCGCCGCGATCGTGGTCTTCGAAGTCCCGCTGCTGGCCGAAGGCGGCGGGCGCGGCCGCTACGACGCCGTGGTGACGGTCGAAGCCTCGAAGGCGCGCCGCCTGGAGCGGGCGGTCGAGCGCGGCCTTGCCCGCGACCAGGCCAGCGCACGGATGGCGGCCCAGGCCACCAGCGGGCAGCGTCGGGCGCTCGCCGACTTCGTGATCGAGAACGACGGCGACCTCCCGGCGCTGCAGGCCCAGGTCACGGACATCCTCGGCAGACTCCGAACCATGGCGAGGGACCGCCGGTCGTAGACGGCGTCCTCGATGCGGCCGGCGGCGCGACTCGGCGCTCCGCGTCTTGACAAGGCCCGCTGCGGACTCTACGATTCTGCATCCTCCGTGCGGGGGCACAGGTTGAGCCATGCCCGCTTCCGTGGGGTGGTGCCCGGCGGCCGGGCATCACCGGCATTCACCGGTACGCAGGTGGACGGGGCAGGAACAAGATGCCAGCGATCAACAGGGCACGAACGCCCAACCGGACATACAGCCCGAAGACGGGAGAGGTGGAACGCCTCTGGCACGTGGTGGACGCGGAGGGCGTGCCGCTCGGCCGTCTGGCCACCCGTCTGGCCCGCGTTCTGACCGGCAAGGACAAGCCGCAGTACGCCCGCCACATCGACGTCGGCGACTTCGTGGTCGTCGTGAACGCGGAGAAGGCGGTGCTGACCGGCGGCAAGGACGGCAAGAAGATCTACTACCGGCACAGCGGCCAGCCCGGCAAGCTGAAGTCCGAAACGGCCGAGCGTCTGCGCGCCCGTCGCCCGACCCGGATGGTCGAGCTGGCGGTGAGGGGGATGCTGCCCCGGAATCGACTGGGCCGCCGTCAGCTGCGGAAGCTGAAGGTGTACGCCGGGCCCGACCATCCGCACCAGGCACAGCAGCCGGCGCCGCTGGCCGCGGGCAGCGAAGGGAGCGCGAGTTGACCGAGACGAGCTACGGAACGGGGCGTCGGAAGACGGCCACGGCGAGGGTCTTCCTGCGTGAAGGCGTCGGCGAGATGACCGTCAACGGCGTCGGCATGGACGACTACTTCGACAGCGAGGTGCTGAAGATGATCGTCCGCCAGCCGCTCCAGGTGGTGGAGAAGGAAGGCGAGGTGGACATGCGGGCCACCGTTTGCGGCGGCGGCAGCTCCGGCCAGGCCGGGGCCATCCGGCACGGCCTGTCGCGGGCGCTGGTGGGCATGGAACCGTCGTTTCGCGAGGCGCTGAAGGCCTCCGGGTTCATGACTCGCGACCCGCGAAGCAAGGAACGCAAGAAGTACGGGCAGAAGGGTGCGCGAGCACGCTTCCAGTTCAGCAAGCGATAGCGGGGACAGGGACTTGGCTCACGTCACGATGAAGGAGATGCTGGAGGCCGGCGTGCACTTCGGCCACCAGACGAGGCGCTGGAACCCGAAGATGCGCGGCTTCATCTTCGGCCGCCGGAACGGCATCTACATCATCGATCTGCAGCAGACGCTGGAGCGCTTCCGCGAAGCGGCCGCCTACGTGGCGCACATGGCGCGCATGGGGCGCCGGCTGCTGTTCGTCGGCACCAAGCGGCAGGCGCAGCAGCCGATCGAGGAAGAGGCGCGCCGTTGCGGCCAGTTCTACGTCACGCACCGCTGGCTGGGCGGCACGCTGACCAACTTCGTGACCATCAGGGCCTCGGTCGAGAGGCTCAGGGAGACGGAGCGGAAGCTGGTCGACGAGGAGAACTTCCTGACCAAGAAGGAGCGTCTGCGTCTCGAGCGCGAGCGGGACAAGATGGTGCGGAACCTGGAAGGGATTCGCGAGATGGAGCAGCTGCCGGATGCCCTGTTCGTCGTCGACCCGCGCCGCGAGCACATCGCGATCGCGGAGGCGAACAAGCTGAACATCCCGGTCGTGGCGATCGTGGACACCAACTGCGATCCCGAGCTGGTGGATCACGTGATTCCCGGCAACGACGATGCGATCCGCACGATCCGGCTGTTCGCCGGCCGGCTGGCGGACTCCTACATCGAGGGCGCGGCCGCCTGGGCGATGGGCGAGAACGCCGTCGATCTGGGTGACGCCACCGCCGGGCTCGATGCCGCGGTCAGTGCGGCGGGGGCGGCAGCCTCCGAGCAGGTCACGGCAGAGCAGGTCGCCGAAGCCGCAAGCTAGCGGCGCTGGCAAGGCTTCAGACTTGCCGAACGGAGCTTCTGGTCGGCGGGGCCGAAGGCGCTGATGGCGCCCGGGCGGCCGGGTCCCGGCGGCTTCGGCCAGGTTCCGGGGGGCGAGGTTCGGGCTGCGCTGCCAGGTTCGGGGTCGCCGGTTTCAGGTTGGCCGGTTCAGGTTGGCCGGTTTCAGGGCAGAAGGGCCGACAGGTTTCGAGAGTGGAAGAAACGCGAGGCCGGGCGAGGCTCGCAGGAAAAGGGAACACGATGAGCACGACAGTTACGGCGGCGATGGTCAAGCAGCTCCGGGACCGCACCGGAGCCGGCATGATGGACTGCAAGAAGGCCCTGGTGGAAACCGGCGGTGACGTGGAGGAGGCGATTGACGCTCTGCGGAAGAAGGGACTCGCATCGGCCGCGAAGAAGGCCGGGCGCACCACCAGCGACGGGCTGGTCGCGTCCTACATCCACGCCGGCGGCAAGATCGGCGTTCTGATCGAGATCAACTGCGAGACGGACTTCGTCGCGCGAACCGACGACTTCCGGCAGCTGGCCCATGACCTGTCGCTCCACGTGGCGGCGAGCCAGCCCAGGTTCATCGGCCGCGACGAGGTGAGCGCCTCCGTGCTCGAGCGGGAGCGGGCCATCCACCGCGAGCAGGCGATCGAGTCCGGCAAGCCCGAGGCCATCGTCGAACGGATCGTCGAGGGCCGGATGGGCAAGTTCTTCGCCGAGAACTGCCTTCTGGAGCAGCCCTTCGTGAAGGACACGGACCGGAAGGTCGAGGACGTCCTCAAGGAGGCGATCGCCAGGCTGGGCGAGAACATGCGGATCTGCCGCTTCGCCCGGTTCCAGCTTGGCGGCGACTCGACGGTCGCCGCGGCTTCCCGGCCAGCCGACGCGTCCTGATCCGACAGATGACCGAGGCCGCCTACCGCCGCATCCTGCTCAAGCTGTCGGGCGAGGCGCTGATGGGCGACAAGCCCTTCGGCCTCGACGAGGCGGTGGTGCGGCGGATCGCCATCCAGATCCGGGACGTCTTCGAGCTCGGCGTCGAGATTGGCATCGTGGTCGGCGGCGGCAACGTCATTCGCGGCCTGGCAGCCAGCCACCGCGGCGTGGAGCGGGCGACGGGCGACTACATGGGCATGCTGGCCACGGTCATCAACAGTCTCGCCATGCAGGACGCGCTGGAGAAGATCGACGTCCCTACCCGGGTGCAGACGGCTCTCTCGATGCGCAGCGTTGCCGAGCCGTTCATCCGGCGGCGGGCGATCCGCCACCTGGAGAAGGGGAGGGTGGTCATCTTCGGCGCCGGCACCGGCAATCCCTACCTGACCACGGACACTGCCGCCGCCCTGCGGGCGAACGAGGTCCAGGCGGAGATCCTGCTCAAGGCGACCCAGGTGGACGGCGTCTACAGCGCCGACCCGCGTCGCGACCCCGACGCCGTGCTGCTGCCCCAGGTGACGTACCAGGAAGCGCTGGAGCGCAATCTCGGCATCATGGATGCCGCCGCCATCAGCCTCTGCCGGGAGAACGACCTGCCCATCGCCGTGTTCGACCTCAAGGTTCCGGGCAACATCCGCCGCGTGGTGCTGGGCGAGAAGGTCGGCTCCCTGGTCTCCTGACCTCCTGGCGGGTGGCCGCCGTCGGTTCCGACGGGGCCGCGGGGCACCCGGGCGCTTCGGAGGTTGCCTGAAGGTTGGCGCCCGCTGCGGTCGGCTGCGCTCCGACACGTTGTGCCTTTCCGTGAGGACGTGCAAGGTCGCTTGTCGCCAAACCCCGTGCGGCCGCTTCGGACCTGCCGGCTCAGGTTGTGTGCCCAGGACCAGCGACGCACCGGCGAGGGCGCCGTCCCTGTCGCTGTGAAAGTGGATTCTCGAGGTCAGCCTGTTAGCATCCCGTGCAGGAGGCGGTGCGGTGCAGGAGCTGTTCATGGAGATGGAGCTCAAGATGAAGGATGGCGTGGACCACCTTCATGCGGAGCTCCGCACCCTGCGCACGGGCCGCGCATCCGCGGCGATGCTCGACGGCGTGACGGTCGAGTACTACGGCACGCCGACGCCGCTCAACCAGCTCGCCAGCATCGCCGTTTCGGATGCCACCCTGCTGGTGGCGCAGCCGTTCGATCCGTCGCAGATTGCCGCCATCGAGCGCGCCATCCTGATCGCCGATCTCGGCCTGAATCCGTCCAACGACGGCAAGCGGATCCATATCCCCGTGCCGCCCCTGACCGAGGAAAGACGGCGCGAGATGGTCAAGCGGGCGCACGAGATGGCCGAGCGCTTCCGCAACACGGTGCGTGCCGTCCGGCGCGAGGGCAACGACCGCCTCAAGCGGATGGAGAAGGCGAAGGAGATCTCCGAGGACGACGAGCGGCGCGGCATGGCCGAGATGCAGAAGCTGCACGATCACTACATCGCGCAGGTGAATCAGGCGCTCGCGAACAAGGAGAAGGACATCCTCGAGGTCTGAGGGGCTTCGCCGAATGGCCGAACGCCCAGTGGCCGAAGCAGGGAGCTTCTGCGCCATCGTCCCGGCCGCAGGAAGTGGACGGCGGTTCGGCGGCGAACGCTCCAAGCAGTACGTGCCCGTCCTGGGTCGACCGTTGTTGGCCTGGACGGTCGAACGGCTGCTGGCGAGCCCCGAGATCGGCCGGGTGATCGTCGCGACGCCTCGCGGCCTCGAAGCCGAGACGCGGGAGATGCTGGAGCGGCAGGCGCCAGGCGTGGCGCGGGTGGCGTTCGACGCGGTGGCCGGCGGGCGCAGCCGGCAGGAGTCGGTGCGCTCGGCGATCCTCGCCGCCCGGCTCGCCCCTTCGGACCGCGTGATCGTCCACGACGGCGCGCGGCCCTGCCTGGCGCAGGAGGACCTGGCGGCGGTGCTCCGGGCGGCCCGCCGTACCGCCGGTGTCGGCGCCGTGCTCGGGCGCCCGGTCCGCGACACCCTCAAGGCCCTGTCCGGCGGTCGGCTCGGGCGGACGGTCGACCGCTCCGGCGTGTTCCGGGCCGAGACCCCGCAGGGGTTTCGCGCCGGAGACCTGGGCACGGCTCTCGATCGTGCCGCCGCAGAAACCGCGATGCGAGCGACGAGAGCAGCCTGTTCCCGCCCGGAAGCGTGGCGGCGGTGCCGGCTTCGCGGCCCAATCCGAAGCTCACCGACCCGTCGGACCTGCCCGTGATCGAGGCTCTGCTGCGGTCCGAGCGCGCGCCCGAGACCGCGCTCCCGTGCGCGGTCGGCCACGGCTACGACCTGCATCGCCTGCGCAGGGGTCGTCGGCTGATGCTGGGCGGCCAGCACATTCCCCACGAGCTCGGCCTGGACGGCCACAGCGACGCCGACGTCCTCCTGCACGCGATCGGCGATGCGCTGCTCGGCGCCGCCGGGCTGGGCGACCTGGGCGTTCACTTCCCGCCCTGGGACGAGGCGTGGCGTGGCGCCGACAGTTCCCAGCTCGTGCGGCGGATCATGGCGATGCTGCGCGAGCGAGGGTTCGCGGTCTGCCACTGCGACTCGACGCTTGTTGCCGAACGCCCAGCCATGGCGTCCTGGCGCCCGGCCATCGAGACCCACGTCGCCGGGCTTCTCGGCGTGGCGCCGGGTCAGGTGAACTTCAAGGCGACGACCCACGAGGGGCTGGGCCCCCTGGGTCGCGGCGAGGGCATGGCGGCCCATGCGACGGTGCTCCTTGCCCGCGAAGCTGCCGCCGCCGAGGCCGGAGCCGGAAGGTGAGCGATCGCTCCGGCGCTGGGGCCGGAGAGCGAAAGGAGGACGCCTGGCGCCTGGGCTTCCAGTCGGTTCGGGAGCTGCTCCGCAGCCAGCCGCACCGGGTGACGGAGGTGCTGATCGCTCGCGCCGCCGGGAGCCGTCGCCGGACGATCGAAGAGCTGTGCGCCAGGGGCCGCGTGCCCATGCGCGGCGTGTCGACGGCGGATTTCGGGCAGCGTCTGGCAGGCGACGGCGCGGATGCCGCCGCGGCGCGCGGGTTCGCGGCGCGGATGGCGGCGCCGCCGGACGGGCATGCGCCCGAGGCCTCGGTCGACCAGGACCTCGTGGTGCTGGTCGAGGACGTGCAGGATCCGCGCAATCTCGGCGCGCTGCTTCGGGTGTGCGAGGGCGCCGGGGTCGGCCGTGTGCTGATTCGTGACCGAGGTTCGGCGCCCCTTTCCGCAGCGACCGCAGCTGCCGCCGCCGGCGCGGTCGACTGGCTGGAGGTCGAGCGAGTGACGAACAGCGCCCGCGAGATCGAGCGCCTCAAGCAGGACGGCTTCTGGGTCTACGGCGCAGACGCTGCCGGCGAACTGCCCTGGAAGGTCGACCTCACAGGGCCGGTCGTTCTCTGCATCGGCGGCGAGGAACGGGGCCTGCGCCAGCGGACGCGAGGCATCTGCGATCGTCTCGTCGGCCTGCCGATGAGGGGGCGGGTGGAGTCGCTGAACCTGTCGACGGCGGCTGCGGCGCTGCTCTACGAAGCCGTTCGCCAGCGTCTTGTCACCTCAGCCGGCCTGGCGTAGACTCCGGCGTCGCCGTGGCGTCAAGCGCCTCGCAAGCGAGGGCCGGCATAGCTCAGCTGGTAGAGCAACTGCCTTGTAAGCAGTAGGTCCTCGGTTCGAATCCGGGTGCCGGCTCCATGGGGGAGATTTGCCGGAGGCGTGGCCGAGCGGTCAAAGGCAACAGACTGTAAATCTGTCGGGCAGAGCCCTACGGTGGTTCGAATCCATCCGCCTCCACCATCCTCTTCCTTCGCGGGCACAGCGGGAGTAACTCAGGGGTAGAGTCACAGCCTTCCAAGCTGTTGGTCGCGGGTTCGAATCCCGTCTCCCGCTCCAGTCCCCGCCCGCGGGCGGGGACTGGAGCGGGAGACGGGATTCTGGCGTGCGCCGCCGCCAGGCGGCGGCGCGGGCTGGCGAATCCCCTGTGTTTTGGGCGAGTGTGTTTGCTCGAGTTGGTGTGCCCGCGGGCGGGGACTGGCGCGGGAGACGGGATTCTGGCGTGCGCCGCCGCTGACGGCGGCGCGGGCTGGCGAATCCCTTGTGTGTTTGCGCGAGTGCGCGAGTTGGTGTGCCCGCGGGCGGGGACTGGCGCGGGAGACGGGATTCTGGCGTGCGCCGCCGCCAGGCGGCGGCTCGGGCTGGCGAATCCCTTGTGTGTTTGCGCGAGTTTGATGCGCTCGCCTGCGGGCGCGGGCAGGCGCGGGAGACGTGATTCGTGTTTGTCCGGGCGGCTACCTGGCAGGCACGACTGCCGTGGCTTCGACTTCGATCAGCAGCGTCGGATAGACGAGGCCGGTCACGCCGACCCAGGTGGCGGCGCGGGGCGGGTCGAGCTGCAGCACCTTCGCCTGCGCGCGGCCTGCCTGCTGCACCTTCTCCGGGTCGATGTCCTTGATGAAGACCGTCGTCTTCACCAGGTCGTTGGCGCTGGCGCCCGCCTGCTCCAAGCGCTTGACGACGTTGGCGAAGGCGATCTCGGCCTGTTCGGCGAGAGTCTCCGCTGGCCCCTCGGCGCCGTCCGCCCAGCCGATCTGGCCCGAAACGCGAATCGTGGAGATGCCGTTTGCCGTGGTCACGGCGACGTGGGAGAAGCCCTGCTGGGCGCCGAGGAATTCCGTCTTCACGTCCTGTGCCTCCGCCTGCATGGGTACGAGCAGCGCGCCGGCGAGCAAGGTCAGGTGGCAAGGGTGCAGCTTCATGGGTGCTCTCCTGGCTGGCGCCGTCCGGTCACTGACGGTTCACGGTAGCAGGCCGGCCCGCTCTCGAACCACACCTTGCGACCGACAGAGGCACTGCGACCGACAGAGGCAGTTTCCACGGTTTCCACGCCAGTGTTCCGCTGTCACCCGGCACGATGTGAGCCGGCAGGTTCGAGGGGGCCGAAGGGGCTTCAAACCAGCGACCTTTCACGGCCCTCCGGACAAGCCCGGCGGTTCACGGCGCAGCCGACCGAAGCCGGCGCCAAGTTCCAGACGACCTCCTGAGCGCCCGCGTCCCCTGCGGCCCTCTCGGGCCTGACGGCGGCGCTACCACGGCTGGCTCACGGGTTCGAGCTGCAGGCCGGTGAGCAGCAGGGTCGGGGCGCCGACGGGCCCGGGTTCGGGCACGAAGCACAGGTCGCGTCCGATGGCTCGAATGCCCTGGAGCAGCTGCCTCACCGAACCGCTCAGCCTCACCCTCGGCAGGCCGCCCTGGACCACGCCGCGGCGGAGAGCGACGCCGATGGCTTCTACCTCGAAGCGCGCCTCGTCCGGCGAGGTGTCGAACGCGGCCCGCAGGTGGCCGTTGTGGGGCCTGCCGATCAGGTAGCAGCCCTGAACGATGCCGTTCCGGATGGCGTGAGAGGACTCGTCGCCGGCCGCGATGTAGAGATGCGAGTGCGCGAACTCGGGCGGCGACCTCCAGCCGGCTCGCCGTCGGCAGCCGGCGGCGGAGAAGCCGGACCAGCCGTCGTCCTGCCAGCCCAGCAGCGGTTCGCCGGGCGCGCCGTCCTGGACAAGCCGTACCTCCCGGGTCGGCACGCCCTCGTCGTCGGCAGCGGCGGCGAACCAGCCGCCCGGCAGGCCGCCGTCGTCGATGATCTGCAGCTGCTGCGGTCCGACCGACCGGTCCCCGGCCAGCTCGTTCAGCTTGCGCCAGCCGTCGCGGCCGCGGAACAGGGGCGCCAGCGCCGACAGCAGGCTGCTCGACATGGCCGGCGAAACTGCGATTTCGCCGGCCGAGATGAACGGCGGAGCCGGCGTCGCCATGGCGCCCAGGCGTTCGGCCACCTCGCTCGCGACCGTGCCTGCGTCCAGCCGGTCGACGCACGAAGCGGCACGGTGGAGGCTGCACTGCTCCAGGCGACCGTCGCGCGGCGCGCCGACGTCCAGCTGTACCGAGGCGAGCCTGAACGAGGCGCGACCGGTGACGCCGGTGCTGCTGGCCAGAATCGAAGCGCTGCTGCCGACCTCCAGCCGGGCGCGCAGCAGTCGAATCTCCGGCATCTGCGCGCGCAGGCGTCGGACCAGGTGGTGCAGGAAGCCCAGGATGTCGGCCTCGCCCTCGAGATCGGCAGCCGGAACCGGTGGCTGTTCGGCGGGGTTCTTCGTTCGCGGCGGGGGAGGCAGGTCCAGCCGTCCCCGCCGCAGCGAGTGGCGGGTCAGTCGCCGCCAGCCGTTCGGTTGCGGCAGCGGTCCGGAGTCGGCGAGGAACAGGGCTCGGCCCCGGCTGCCGGCTCGGAGCGCCCATCCGCGCTCGTCCAGGACGGCGGTCCGGGCCAGCAGATCGCCGGGATCGGAAGGCAGAGGCTGCAACGCCCCCCGTGGCGTCAGCGTGACGTGGCGGGTGCTTCCGGCCTTGACGTGGATCTCGGCGTTCGGAGCCCCCGTGCGTTCGCGCACGGCCGCAAGGCTCGAGCGGAGGCTGCGGAGGCCCGGCAGGTGTGCCGGAGTCAACCTCCGGTCTCCACGCCTTCCAGGCGGATGGACGGCGAGCGGGCCCAGACCGGCAGCAGGGCGCCGTCCTTGGCGCACCAGCCGGCGCCGCCGGCGCGGGGACGGTCGCCGACGGCGGCAATGGCGGCGACCAGGTCGAGCGCACGGGCGCGAATCACCACCGGCCCCGTGTGCTCGGCCGGGCCGTCCGGTCCGAGGCGCTGGCCGCAGGGGGCGCGGAGCAGGCAGCTGCCGTCCAGGGGGTTCAGCGCGCCTCCCTCGAACTCCTGAACGAGGAGGCCGCCGCTGGCTTCGGCGAAGAGGTCGGCGTCACGGGTCCTGCCGGGCAGGAGCTCGACGTGGAAGCAGCGGGGACCGGGCAGACGATGCCGGTTCATCCGGCGCCCGGCGCCCGGGACGAGTCCGGCGCAGCGGTCGGACCAGGCGAGGTCGGCGAGCGGCTGCCGCACGCGTCCGCGCCGGAGCAGCCAGCGGGCCACGACCGCCGTGCCCTCGTCGTCGCTGGACCTCGCGCTGAGCGCCGGCGCCGCCCCCGGGTCGTCCAGGACGTCGAGTTCCGATGCCCCCAGCTTCAGGCCGACCGCGTGGTCCGGCGCACCGGAGAGCGCCAGGGTGTCCGCCTCCAGCAGGTGCGCGATCGTCTCGTGGAAAAGGACGGCGGCGGCGGCGGGGCCGAGCACCATCACTCCGGCCGGCTGTCGGTGCGTCGGCAGGCCGCGTGCCCGCATCCGGTCCACCAGGCAGTCCGCGACCGGGCCCAGATGCTCGTCGTCGAGCGACGGCAGCAGACCGCCCCAGGCGCCCCACGGCGTCACCGCACGCAGGCTGAAGTACTCCTCGAACTGCGGCGCCGCCGGGATGGGCGCGCGGAGGACCTGCACCTGCCGTCGGTGGCGCCGGGCCGTGATCTGAAGCGGGAAGGCGACGCGCCGGTGCAAGACCGCCCGCTTCAGGCGGGCTTCGACCCGCTCGAGCTCCGCAATCCGCAGCGGTGGCCAGCCGGCTGTGCGAATGGGGGGCGGCGCGGCGTCGATGCAGGGTGAGGCGCCGGCCACGCGGTTGCAGCAGGAGGCGAAGGCGGGCCCGGAGATCGTGTCGGCGGAAGCCATCGTGGACTTGCCGTTCACGGTCCTCCGCACGGAGAGGCCCTGCTCGCGCAGGCGGCGGACTCGGTTGGGCGTGCCGTGCGGGAAGACCTCCACCGTTTCCTGGCGTTCCAGGAAGGCCTCCGCCGCCGAGCCGCCCGCGGCCCCCAGGCGAACCAGCGCGTCCATCAGCCCGCCTGAATCCGAGGTCAGCCACGCCCGTGTCCCAGGCTCTGGTGCTGGTGTCGGCATCGGCTGGAATCCAGGGTCCTGGAGGCGGCGGGTCGGTCCTGCGTGCGCGCCTTTCCGCGCCCGTGGATTCTAGAGTCCGGCAAGGAGAGTCCGGCAAGGGTCGGGTCGGCATGACGGGCCGCGCCGCCTTGCCTGTGGTATGAAATCGCCCGAATGACCAGCGTGGCGACGACGGACGGGGCAGCTGCCGACCCCCGCACGCGGCAGACTCGGGAGCTCGAACGACGGCTCGAGGCCGCCCGGGCCGGAGGCGGCGAGAACCGCACGAGTCGTCAGCACGCGGCCGGGAAGATGACGGCGCGCGAGCGCATCGACCTGCTGCTCGATCCGGGCACCTGGGTGGAGATCGACGCCCTGGTGACCCATCGCTGCACCGACTTCGGGATGGAGAAGCAGCGCATCCCCGGCGACGGCGTGGTCTGCGGCCACGGTCGGGTGGACGGGCGGCCGGTCTACCTCTTCGCGCAGGACTTCACGGTCTTCGGCGGCTCGCTGTCCGCGACCAACGCCCGGAAGATCTGCAAGGTCATGGACCTGGCGGTCGAGAACGGGGCGCCGGTGGTGGGTCTGAACGATTCCGGCGGAGCGCGAATCCAGGAAGGGGTGGCGTCGCTGGGCGGCTACGCGGACATCTTCCTTCGCAACACCCTGGCGTCGGGCGTCGTGCCGCAGATCAGCGCGATCATGGGTCCGTGTGCCGGGGGCGCCGTCTACTCGCCGGCCATCACCGACTTCGTCCTCATGGTCGAGGGCACGAGCTACATGTTCGTCACCGGTCCGGACGTCATCAGGACCGTCACCCACGAAGACGTCACGATGGAGGAGCTCGGTGGCGCGCAGACTCACGCCCGCAAGAGCGGCGTTGCCCACTTCGTCGCCGGCGACGACGCTGCCTGTCTGGCGCAGATCCGCGCCCTGCTTTGCCATCTGCCGGGCAACAACCTGGACGATCCGCCGCTTCGCCCGACCGACGACCCCGACGACCGGGAGGCGCCGGAGCTCGACAAGCTGGTGCCGAGCGATCCCAACCGGCCCTACGACATCCTCGCCCTGATCCGGGCCGTGGTCGACGACGGCCGCTTTCTCGAGGTTCATGCCGGCTTCGCCCCCAACATCGTGGTCGGCTTCGCGCACATGGGCGGTCGGAGCGTTGGCATCGTCGCCAACCAGCCGAGCTACCTGGCCGGCGTGCTGGACATCGACGCCGCGGTCAAGGGCGGCCGCTTCGTCCGCTTCTGCGACGCCTTCAACATCCCGCTCATCACCTTCGAAGACGTGCCCGGCTTCCTGCCCGGCGTGCAGCAGGAGCATGGCGGCATCATCCGCAACGGCGCCAAGCTGCTCTACGCGTTCGCCGAGGCGACGGTGCCGAAGATCACGGTGATCACCCGCAAGGCCTACGGCGGCGCCTACTGCGTGATGGCCAGCAAGCATCTCCGCACGGACGTGAACCTGGCCTTCCCGACTGCGGAGATCGCCGTGATGGGACCGAGCGGCGCCGTGAACATCCTCTACCGCCAGCAGATTCGGGACGCCCAGGACCCGGAGGCGCTGCGTGCCCAGCTCGCGGACGAGTACCGGGAGAAGTTCTCGAATCCCTACGTGGCGGCGGAGCGCGGTTTCGTGGACGCGGTGATTGCGCCGCGCACGACCAGGGGCGAGATCGTGGGCGCCCTGAGACGGCTGGCCGGCAAGCGCGCCGGGGTGCCGCCCAGGAAGCATGGCAGCGTGCCGCTGTAGACGCTGGACCGGTGGCGCCGATTCGACACGAGACATCAGCAGACGGGAGCGACGAGGAGCGAATGAGCGAGATCAGGGTAGGCATCGTCATGGGCAGCGATTCGGACTGGCCGACGATGAAGGCTGCGGCCAGGGTGTGCGCCGAGTTCGGCGTCGGCTGCGAAGCGCGCGTGCTGTCGGCCCACCGGACGCCACGCCAGACGGCGGAGTGGGCAGAGACTGCGGCCGAGCGAGGCATCGGCGTGCTGATTGCGGGCGCCGGCAGCGCCGCGGCGCTGCCGGGTGTCGTGGCGGCGGCGACTACGTTGCCGGTGGTTGGCGTCCCGGTCGCCAACGGCCCGCTCAACGGCGTCGATGCTCTCCTGTCCATCGTGCAGATGCCGCCCGGCATCCCGGTTGCGACCGTCGGCGTGAACCGGGCCGACAACGCCGCACTGCTCGCCTTGCAGATCCTGGCCCTGGGCGACGCGGACCTCGCCGGCGCGCTCAAGGACTACCGCGCGCGGATGGGCGAGCGGGTGGCAGCGGCCGACGAGCGCGTGAGGCAGGACACGCCGGCGTCCGGCGAGTGAACGACCCGGGCCGCGACCGCGCCGTGAGCCTGCCTGGCGGCGGCCGCCGCCCCTGGCTCCGGCCACGGCCTGCCGCCGGTGCTCCGCCGGGGCAGCCCGCGAGATGAAGTTCGCCGTCGCCGCGGACCACGCCGGGGTCGACCTCAAGGAACGGCTCGGCGCCGTGCTGCGAGGGCGCGGGATCGGCTTCCTGGACTTCGGCGCCCACGGCGCCGGGGCCGTGGACTACCCCGACAAGGCAGCGCAGGTGGCGCGGGCCGTGGCGGCGGGCGAGGTGGACCGGGGGTTGCTGGTCTGCGGCACCGGCGTCGGCATGGCGATGTCAGCCAACCGCTTCCCCGGCGTGCGGGCGGTGAACCCGACGGACGAGTTCACGGTGCGCATGTCCCGCGCCCACAACGACGCGAATGTCCTCGCGGTCGGGGCGCGCGTTCTGGACGACGAAACGGCCGCCGGTCTGCTGGAGCTGTTCCTCGATACCCCCTTCGACGGCGGCCGCCACGGCGCCAGGGTGGCGAAGATCGACGCTCCCTCGGCCGGCTGACGCTGCGGCGGAGGTCAGGCCCGAGGGGGCCGCAGGGGGCGCGGGCGCTCTGGAGGTGGTGGGGAAGTTGGCGCCCGCCGCGGTCGGCTTCGCTGCGGCAGGTTGTGCTTGTCCGGGAGAGTCTCGGGATGTGCCTGGCCAGAGCCCCCCTTGCGGCCCCCTTGCGGCCCCCTCGGACCTGCCGTCTCGGCTATCTCGTGCCGACCGAGGCAGCTGGGCGTCGGTGGTCAGAGAAGCCGGTCACGACGTCGCGGGCAGCCGGCGGCGCCCCGCAGAGGGCGCGCAGCGCGGTGCGGACCTCGCCTAGCAGGTAGATGGAGCCGGTCACGACCAGCGCGGTGTCGGGATGGGAGGGTTCGGCGAGGCAGCTTTCGAGCGCAGCTGCGGGGTCGGCCTGAACCTCGGCCCGGTTGCCGGGCACCAACGGCGCCAGTAGCTCCGGCGCGGCGGCTCGGTGGTGGTCGGGCGCGGTCAGCACGACGCGTCCGGCCCGTTCCGCAAGACCCGGCAGGCAAAGCTCCGGCCGCTTCTCCGCCAGCGCTCCGTAGAGCAGGTCGTGGCGGAGTCGGAGCCGGTGGAGGCAGGCACGCAGCACGGCCGCTCCAGCCGGGTTGTGGGCGGCGTCGAAGAGCACGCGCCGCCGCCGGCCGCGAAACCTCACGTCGACCCATTCGAGACGCCCCGGCCAGGCCAGCGCCTCGATGCCCGCCCTCACGGCGTCGGGCGCGAGGGGATGTCCGGCAATGGCCGTGAACTCCTCCGCGGCCCGCACCGCCATGGCGACGTTGGCGAGCTGGTGGCGGCCGCCGAGGGGAAGACGAAAGCGGTAGGCGGCCGTCGGGGTGCGAAGCGATACGTCCGCTCCGTCGGCCCCCGGGTCGGATGCCTCGGTCGAAACGCCGGCAGCCGCGTCCACCAGGCGGGCGCCGCAGGTGGCCGCACAGCGGCGCAGCTCGCTCGTGACCTCGGGTCGCCCGGGCCGGAACAGGCAGGTCCGCCCCCTTCGCATGACGCCGGCCTTCTCGCCGGCGATGGAGGTCAGGGTGAAGCCGAGCTGGCGTTCGTGGTCGCGCGCGACTCCGGTGATGACGGAGAGGCAGGGGTCGGAGACGTTGGTCGCGTCCAGCCGGCCGCCGAGGCCCACCTCGACCACTGCCGCGTCGACCGGGTGCTCGGCGAAGTGCAGCCAGGCCGCGGCGGTCAGGCTCTCGAAGTAGGTCGGCGGCGTGTCGCCCGCGGCGCGAAGAACCTGGCGCAGACGGCGCCCGAGGTCCCAGGTCGAGATGGCCCGGCCGTCGACGCGGATGCGCTCCTCGACGTCCTCGAGGTGGGGCGATGTACCGAGCCCGCAGCGAAGGCCCGAAGCGCCGAGGATGGAGGCCAGTGCGGCGCTGGTCGAGCCCTTGCCGTTCGTGCCGGCGACCAGCACGGTGGGCGACAGCAGCTGCGGCTGGCCGAGCCTCTCGAGCACGGCTTGCGTCGCTTCGAGCCCGAGCTTCTGGCCCCAGATCTCGAGCCGGTCCAGGATCTCTTGCGCCGAGGGTCGGCTCTCGTCGGTCGCCATGGCGCGCAGCATAGGATAAGGGCGGGATGTCCGGTCACAGCAAGTGGAGCACGATCAAGCACAAGAAGGCCGCGCAGGACGCGCGACGGAGCCGGGCGTTCACCCGCATCCTGAAGGAGGTGTCGGTCGCTGCCCGGCTCGGCGGCGGCGACCCGGCGGGCAACCCCAGGCTCCGTCATGCCCTGGCTGAGGCGCGGTCTCAGAACGTGCCGGGCGACAACATCGAACGGGCGATTCGGAAGGGCACGGGCGAGCTGGAGGGCGTGTCGTACGAAGAGGTCTCCTACGAGGGCTACGGCCCCGGCGGCGTCGCGCTGCTGGTGGAGACGATGACCGACAACCGGAACCGGACCGTGTCCGAGGTCCGTCACCTGTTCACGAAGCACGGCGGCAACCTGGGCGAGAACGGCTGCGTGGCCTGGATGTTCCAGCGTCGCGGGTTCTTCGCCTTCGACCGTTCGGATCTTCTGGCTTCGGGCATCGATGAGGAGGCCCTGGTGGAGCTCGCGCTCGAACTGGGCGCGGAGGACGTGTCGGTCGAGGAGGACGGCTACCACGTCCTCACCCCGGGGGACTCGTTTCACGCCACCAGGGAGGCGATCGAGGAGCGCGGGCTCGTCGCGACGACGGCCAGGCTGACCATGGAGCCCGGCAACGTGGTGCAGGTCGACGACTCCGGCGCGGCGCCGCTGATGCGGCTCATCGATGCGCTCGAGGACCAGGACGACGTCCAGAACGTCTGGGCCAACGCCGACTTCGACGACGAGCTGCTGGAGAGGCTGGCGGGCTGAGCCGGGAAGCGACGGGGAATGATCGTCGTCGGGCTCGACCCCGGAAGCCGCCACACCGGGTTCGGCGTGGTGGAGCAGGACGGGTCCCGCATCCGGCAGCTGGACGCTGGCGAGTTCTCGCTGGTCAGGGAACCGTCGATGCCGGCTCGTCTGGCTCGTCTGGCCCAGGGCCTGGAGGCGATGCTCGAACGGTGGCGGCCGGCAGCGGCGGTGCTGGAGACCCCGTTCCTCGGCGCTGGCCGCCGCCGCAACATCCGCTCGCTCATCGTGCTGGCGCAGGCCAGGGGCACGATCCTCTCGGTTCTCGGCCGCCGCGACCTGCTCGTTTGCGAGTACTCGCCAGCCGAGGTCAAGCAGGCGGTGTGCGGGAACGGCCGGGCCGAGAAGGTCCAGGTCGCCCGCATGGTGGACGTTCTGCTCGGTCCGGCGCCGTCGAAGCGAAGCGCGGACGCCTCGGATGCCCTGGCGGTCGCTCTCTGCTACGTCCAGCGCCGTCCTCTGGAGCGGGCCGTGGAGGCGGCGGGCGTGCGAGACGGCGGCGGCGAGCGGGTTCGAGGCGACAGGGATTGAAGCGGCGGATCCGCCGCTCGTACCGTGTGCTATATTGCCGGACCGTTCCCAAGGTGAGCCAGGCGCCCCTCCGGTTGCAGGGGTCACCTACGAGTCCGATCCGAGTCCGCCGCCCGGCGGGCGGTCGAAACAGTTCCGCGACAGGCGGGGAAGCTCTTGAGGAGGTAGCCAGGTGAACATTGGTGGCACGTTCTGGAAGTTGATGAACGAGGGTGGTCCCGTGATGTGGCCGTTGCTCGCGTTTTCCGTCATCGCGGCAGCGGTGGTGGTGGAGCGCCTGATCGCGCTGCGGCGGGCCCGGATCAACGTGCACGAGTTCCTGCCGAAGGTGCGGAAGGCGCTGGTCGTGGACCGGTCCATCCGTGACGCGGTCGAGGTATGCGAGGAGTATCGGGGCCCGGTCGCCTCGATCCTGAAGGCCGGTCTGATGAAGTACGGCGCGCCCAAGGAAGACATCGAGAAGACGATCGAGAACGCGGCGCTGGTCGAGATGGGTCGCCTGGAGAAGGGTCTGGCGGTTCTGGCAACGACCGCGAACGTCGCCCCGCTGCTCGGTTTCTTCGGCACGGTCACCGGAATGATGGCCGGCTTCGACGCCCTGGCCGCCCAGGGTCTCTCGAACCCCGGCGCGGTTGCCACGGGCATCAAGGAAGCCCTGACGACGACCGCCGGAGGTCTGGCCGTCGCCATTCCGACCCAGCTCGCGTACAACTACTTCATGAGCCGGATCAACAAGTTCGTCCGCGACATCGAGACCGCCGCCAACATGCTGATCGAGACCTTCGGCGAGATGGAGCGGAGCGGCATCTCCCCCGAGTCCGGCAGCGACGCCGGCTAGCGGCGGGATTCCGGCCAGCAACGGAGCCAGTCCAAGATGAAGCTCAAGGCAAGCATCGAGCACAAGCCGAACATTCCGACGGCCTCGATGGCGGACATCGCCTTCCTGCTGATCATCTTCTTCATGCTGACGATCACCTTCGAGGTCGACAAGACCCAGGTGCAGCTGCCGAAGACGACCCTGCGGCTGGAGATCCCCAAGCAGTCGGCCTACGTGTCCGTCGATCCGAACGGCCGCATCCGCGTGTCGGACGGGACGGAGCAGAGTGCCCTGGTCAGCGCGGCGGACGAGGTGCTGTCCATGGCCGCGGGCGTCATCGCCACGGACCCGACCAAGGTCTTCGTGGTCAAGGCCCACGGCGAGGTGCACTGGGAGAAGGTGGACGAGGTGATCGACGCGCTGAAGCGCGCCAAGGTCCGGGACGTCTACCTGTTGTCCGACCAGCGGACGGTGGACGACCTGTAGGCTCGTCGGCAGGCGAGGCAGGAAGCCAGGCAGGAAGGGCAGGAAGCCAGGCAGGAAGAACGTGAAGCAGGGATGGGAGAACCGACATGAAGATTGACCGCGAACGCCCGGACGACGAGATTCCGACTTCCTCGATGGCGGACATCGCTTTCCTGCTGATCGTCTTCTTCATGGTGACGACGACGTTCACCGCCACGCGCGGCCTGGACTTCTCGCTGCCCGAGGACGACGACGATCCGCCGGTGGTCGAGAAGGAGGAGTCGGTGCTGATCGAGATCCGCCGGAGCGGCCAGCTGATCGTCGACCAGGATCCGATGGAGCTGACCGAGATCATCCCCTACCTGAAGCCCAAGCTGGAGCGGAACCCGAAGAAGCCGGTGATCATCCGCCCGGATGTGGACACGCCCTACAAGTTCATGGTGCAGGTCTACGACGAGCTGCGCCAGGGCGAGGACCACGGGCTGGCGGAGCCGATCAACATCTCGGTGCCGACCCAGCGCGAGATCCAGGCGTTCTGGTACTAGCTGGTCGGAATACCTGCCGACCGCTTCGCCGTTTGCACGGAAACCCAACGGGACACCACGAACCAACACGGACAGGCCGCAATCGATGAGTCCGACCGACATTGTCGAACCGACACGAGGGAGGTAACCGGATGAGTGACGAGAAGCTCGAACAGGCCGCGCCGGCCGAGGAGGCCGCTCAGGAGGAGGCAGGCCGCACCTCCGCGGAACAGGGTCTTCTGACCTACGTGCAGGGCACCCAGGAGGACAACAAGACCTTCCGGTACTCGCTCGGGTTCGCTGCGATCCTGCACGCGATCCTGCTCGTGGTGCAGATTCCCAATCTGTACACGGACATGGCGCCGCCGCCGCCGAAGCCGAAGGTCTTCGTCGTGCAGCAGGTGCGCTTCAAGCCGCCGCCACCGGAGGAAAAGCAGCAGATTCCGAAGCCGAAGTCCAAGAAGGTGCCGATCCCCGATCCCACGCCGGACGAGCCGGAACCGATCCGGATCGACGAGCCCGAGGAGATCGTCATTCCCGAGGTGGACGCACTTGACCTTTGGGATCTGCCGACAGCGCCTCCGCCGCCGGAGCCGACGGGCCCGATATACGTCACCGGCGCCGTGACGAAGCCCGAGAAGATGAACGACGTGCGGCCGCAGTATACGGAGATCGCGCGGAAGGCACGGATCCAGGGCGTCGTCATCCTGCAGGCCACCATCGACAAGAACGGCGATGTCACCGACATCAAGGTGTTGAAACCGCTTCCGATGGGCCTGGCTGATGCTGCCGTCGCGGCGGTCCAGCAGTGGAAGTTCAAGCCGGCAACGCTGAACGAGAAGCCGGTCGCCGTCTACTACAACCTCACCGTCAACTTCCAGCTCCAGTAGGCGGCGCGGGCGGCATGGAGGCCGGGGGCCTTCGGGCCTCCGCGTTCGAGCCGCCGGTTCCCCTTCCGGAGCGCGGAACCTGGAATCAACCTGTCCCGGACAGATCGTTTCACTGGAGCACCGATGACCATCCGTCGACCCGTACTTGCGCTCACGGCTCTCAGCCTTCTGCTGACAGCCTCCGTTGTCACTGCCGGCTACGAGGAGGGCGTCGCCGCCTTCAAGGCCGGGAACTACGACCAGGCCATCGCCGAGTTCCAGCAGTTCGTCGAGGAACGTCCCGACGTGCATGCCGGCTACCAGATGCTCGGGCTGTCGCTGCTGCGGGCGCGCAAGGCCGCCGACGCGGTGCCGCAGTTCGCGAAGGCGCTCGAGCTTGCGGGGGAAAACCCCAGGGACCGTACCTACCTCGGCCAGGCCCAGGTGGCGAGCGGGAAGTTCAGGGAAGCCCTCTCCACGTTCAACTCGCTGGACCTGGGCAGTCTGCCGCCAGCCGTGCAGACTCAGGTGCACCAGGCCCGGGCCCGCTGCCATGCGCGGCTCGGCAACACCAGCGAGGCGGCATCCGCTCTCGGTCGCGCTGCCGACCTCAAGCCCGGAGACGCGGGCGCCCGCTACGAATACGGGCAGATGCTCTGGGACGATGCTCAGATCGACCCGGCAATCGCCGCGTTCGAGCGCGCAGTCTCGATGGACGGGGGCCAGCAGGCGTGGCGGGTGAAGCTGGTGAACGCCCTCAAGGTCAAGGGGCGGAAGACCACCGGCGGGGCGAAGGCCGGCGTGTACCGGAAGGCCGAGCAGCACGCGCGGACCCTGGCCAATTCGAACCCCTCGTACGACAACCTCCTGCTTCTGGGCGAGGTCCAGCTCGGCGCCAAGAGCTACGACTCGGCGGCGTCCACCTTCCAGCAGGCCATCTCGAAGAATGGCCGTGACTGGCACTCGCACTACTACCTCGGCCAGGCCTTCGGTTCGATGGAACGGTTCGCCGATGCAGAGGCGCCGCTCGGAACCGCTCTCGGCCTGGCGTCCGGCGACGCGAAGAACCAGGTGAACAGCTACCTGGGCTTCGTCTACGAGAAGCAGAAGAAGTACGCCGAGTCCATCGACGCCTACGAGAAGGCAGGGAACGCTGGCGGCGCCACCCGGGTGCGCGAGAACCAGCAGATCGCCCAGGAGAACGCCGAGGCCGATCGCTTCAACGCGGACATCGAGGAGCTGAAGCGTCAGCAGGACGCGCTCCGTGACGAGCTCGACGGGGTGCCCGGCGGCGGGACGAACGAGCCCCCGCGCCACTGAGGCCTGAGGCCCGGCAGGGCATCGGCGATTCGTCTTGGACCTGGACGCCCTTGACCTGGACGCCCGACGGGCATGCCACGCGGGCCCGGGGCGGTCCGCCGAGGGTTCCTCTGCCGGGGCTTCAGCCTCCCCCTGCAGGCTCGCCGAGCTTCGCAAGCAGGGTTGACCGGGCGCTTCTGGGGTCGGCGCTGCCCCGGGAGGCCTTCATCACCTGACCGACCAGGTAGCCGAGCGCCTGTTTCCGGCCCTCGCGGTACTGCGCGGCGGCTTTCTCGTTGGCGGCGATGACGGCGTCCGCCCACGCTTCGAGCTGCGCGCTGTCGCTGACCTGGCGCAATCCCAGCCGGTCGACGATCTGCTCCGGCGTTTCCGACGTGCTCCAGGCCTCGGCGAGCACCTTCTTGCCGGCGGTCGCTGAAACCTCGCCGGCGTCCACCAGCGCGACGACTGCCGCCAGCCGCTCCGGAGCGATCGCGTCGCTCGTGTCGATGTCGCGCTCCTTTTGTTCGCGCAGAAGCTCGGTCATCACCCAGTTCGCGATGGACTTCGCGCAGCGAGGCCTGGCCGCGACCGCCTGCTCGAAGTAGTCCGCGAGACCGACGCTGCCGGTCAGCAGGGCGGCCTCCTCGGGCCGCAGCCCCCACGCCTCGCAGAAACGGGCGCTCCGGGCCCAGGGAAGCTCCGGGAGCTCCAGGGCGTGCCGCTCGACGCGCTCCGCCGAGAGGACCAGGGCCGGCAGGTCCGGCTCCGGGAAGTAGCGGTAGTCGTGCGCCTCTTCCTTCGACCGCAGGGACCGGGTGGCGCCGGTCGCCGGTTCGAAGCTCCGCGTCTCCTGTTCGACTCGACCGCCGGCGCCGAGAACGTGAAGCTGCCGCTCCCGCTCGTACTCCAGCGCCTTCGCCACATGGCGGTACGAGTTCAGGTTCTTGACCTCGGTCTTGGTGCCCAGCCGTGTCTCCCCGGTCGGCCGGAGCGAGAGGTTCGCGTCGCAGCGGAGGCTTCCCTCCTCCAGGTTGCCGTCGCTGGCGCCGGTGTACAGCAGGACCTGGTGGAGGACCTGAAGACACGCCTGTGCGTCCTCCGGCGAGCGGATTTCCGGCTCGGTGACGATCTCGACAAGAGGCACCCCGCAGCGGTTGAAGTCCACCAGGCTGCGGCCTGGCAGAGGCCCGCCGCCAGGCACCTCGTGCAGAAGCTTGCCCGCGTCCTCCTCCAGGTGCAGCCGGTGGAGCCGCACCGTCCTGCCGGAGGCAAGGGGAACGGCCCCTCCTTCGGCGAGAGGGCGGTCGTACTGGCTGATCTGGTAGCCCTTCGGCAGGTCGGGGTAGAAGTAGTTCTTGCGGGCAAAGACCGATCTGCGCCGTACCTCGCAGCCTAACGCCAGCGCCAGCCGAATGGCCAGGTCGACCGCGTGCTGGTTGGTTGTCGGCAGAGTGCCGGGATAGCCCAGGCAGACGGGGCAGATGAGCTCGTTCGGCTCGGCGCCGAAGCGGTTCTCGCAGCGGCAGAACATCTTCGTGCGGGTCCGCAGCTGGACGTGGACCTCCAGCCCGATGACGGTCTCCCATCCGTCGTCCGAGGCGGCGACCGCCGCAGCCGGTCCCGCTGTCGGTCCAGCCGTGCCTTGCGCTACGCTCATGCCCGTCACGATGGCCGGGGCATCCTACAGCAGGCCCGACCGCCAGAGCGTGCCGACCGCCGTTCGTTTGCAGCCCGGCCTGGTGGTGTTTCGCCTCGGTTCGACCTGGGTGGCGTTCCATGGCCGGCCGAGCGACGGCACGTCGAGCGCTGGCGGGGCGCCGGTCGAGGCTGGCGCCGCCTTGGGCGCGGTGGCGCGACACGTGCCGGCCGCGGCCGACGTCGCACCGGCCTGGCTCCGGCAGGTGCACGGCACGAGGATCCGGCGTGCCGATCGGCCCGGCCCCGCCGGAGAAGGTGACGCGCTGATCGTCTCCGGGACCGTCGTGGCGGCCACGGTCTTCGTGGCGGACTGCGTGCCGGTGCTGATTGCGGCGCGCGGCGCAGTGGCCTCGGTACACGCGGGTTGGCGCGGGCTGGCAGCCGGCGTGCTGGCGTCCGCCGTGGCCGAGATCGCCGGTGGCTCGGCGGCCCGCCTCGCTGAATCGACTGCCTGGATCGGCCCGGCGATCGGCCCATGCTGCTACGAGGTAGACGAGGACGTGGCGCGCCGCGTGGAAGGGCCGAGCGGCGAAGGTGTGGTGCAACGTCGCACCGGGCACAAGCCGCATCTGGACCTGCAGCTGGCGGCGTCCCGGCAGCTCGCCGCGCTGGGCGTGGCCTGTGCAGAGCCGTTGGCCTGCTGCGTGCGGTGCAGCCCGCACTGGTGGAGCTACCGCGGTGATGGTCCTTGTGCCGGCCGCAACCACGGCTTCATCTGGCGCACCTGATGGGCGCTGGCTTCTCGCCCGGCGACGTCAGTGCCTGGTGGCGGGCCGTGGCGGAGGATCTGGCCGCCGAGGGCTTCACCCCGGTAGCCGTCGAGGTGCTCGCGGGCGACGTGTCGGCCCGCCGCTACGCCCGCATTCGCCTGGCAGACGGCGAGCGCTTCGTGGTCTGCAGCTACCCGGGCGACATGGTCGATGCGGCGTCTCGCTTTCTGGCGGCGACCGCGCTGCTGGAATCGGTCGCCGTGCCCGTGCCGCGCGTCGAACGCCACTCGCTGGAGGCTGCGCCGGCCTGGGTTCTGCTGGAGGATCTCGGCCCACGCACGGTGTGCGAGGCGTGGACGGCCGGTGAGCTGACGGCGGAGGGCCTGGACCGCTGCCTGGCCGAGGCGGCCGGGCACCTTCGGCGCATCGAGCGACTGCCCCTGGCGGCAGTTGCCGACCTCGGTTCGCCGCCGCTCGACCGATCGCTTCTGGCCACGGAGCTGAGTCTCAGCTGGGAGCGTTATCTCCTCCCGCGGCGACTCGTGCCCGACCGGGCGCTCGCCGATGATCTGCGCAACCTCGGCGAAGCGCTCTGCGCACGGCTCGGGGCTGCGACGCCGGTGCCCTGCCATCGGGACTTCATGGTGCGCAACCTGATGTTGCGAGCCTCCGGCCAGGCCGGCGCCGAGCCGACCGTGGTGGTCATCGACCACCAGGACCTGCGGCCGGGACCGCCCTGCTACGACCTCGCCTCGCTGCTCAACGACAGCCTCGACCTGTCGCCGTCCTGGCGCATGCGGCGCCTGGGGGCACTCGCGGATGACGCGGAGGAACTTGCCCTCTACCGGGCGGCGGTGGCCCAGCGGATGCTCAAGATCGTCGGTACCTTCGCCCACTTCGCCGCGCTGGGCAACGAGCGGCACCTGCCGCTGATTCCCGGCGCCCTGGCGAGGTTCGTCGAAGCGGTCGACGGTCTGCCGGAGGGACGCGACGTTGCCGCCGGTCTGCGACGCGCCTGGGCGCCTGTGCTCCGCGAGGCGCCGGCCTGAGCCGACAACTTGCTACACTCGTTAGCCGACGTTTCACAGGAGGTCCCCATGCCGTTCGGCATTGGCATTCAAGAACTTCTCGTCATCTTCCTCATCCTGATGGTCATCTTCGGCGGCAGCAAGCTGCCGATGCTGGGCCGAGGCATGGGCGAAGGGATCCGCAACTTCAAGCGCGGGCTGCGCTCCGACGATTCCTCCGAGCTGGACGAGGAGACCACGTCGTCGAGCGCGAAGACCGGCTGACGGCACGGCGCCGTCAGGCCCGACGGGGGCGCAGGGGCCGCGGGCGCTTCCGAGGTCTGCTGGAGGTTGGCTCCGGCTGCGGTCGGCTGGCGCTCAGCTGCCCGCTGACTTCTCTGCGCGAAGGTCTGCCGATACCTGCTTGAGCACGGCGTCCAAAGCGTCGCGCTCTTCCTGCGACGCGCCTTCGTCCACGACGACGCCGACGCGGTACTTGAGCCCCGAGCCGGCGACTGCCTCGAGCTGCTCCGGCAGGAGGTGTACGAGGTCTGCCAGCTCGCCAGCCTCCAGCAGGGCCGAGGCGGTGGGTGTTCGTGGTGTCGGGTCAACGGGCGGTGGCTTCTGCTCCGGCCGGCGCAGCTTGAGCGAGGCTGCGTCCTCCATGCCGACGGACGTGGAGCCGTCCGCGACTTCCAGCCAGCGGCCGTTGACGGCGTTCCTGATGGCGCTCCGCACCAGGCCCCATGGCACGGACTCGCCCAGCTTCTGCGACAGCGCGTGCATCAGCGACCAGCCGCTGGCCCGGCCTTCGTTCCAGGCGCCGGGGAGCGCTTCCTCGGTCAGTTCCTGCGGCGTCAGGGCCGAAGGCTGCGCCTGCAGAACGGCCGGTCCCAAGAGCGCTCCGTAGGGAAGCGCCTCCTTCCACACCGACGTCGGGCCGTTGCGCAGCCAGACGAACCCGTCCAGGACGGCCTGCTCCACGGCCTCTCGCAGCACGGCGACGGAGCACTTCGGCACGTCGAGCTGGTCCTCCCAGCCGTCGCGCCGGACGTTCACGGTGTAGCCGCCGGCGAAGTACGCCTCCAGACGCCAGAACTCGACCTTGCCTGCCTCTTCATCCCAGAGGTCCGGCAGGTTCCGGGGAGCGAGCAGCTCCGGGTCGAGCCGCGTCAGCTCCGCGAGGCCTGGAAGCTGCACTTCCAGTGCCGGATCCCGGCACGAGTCGGCATCCACTTCCTCGCGCCACCAGGTGCGACGACTGCCGTCCGGGCGCTCCAGCCGTGCCACGAGCAGGCCCCGCACCACACCCTGCAGTACGGTGTCGCGGACCACCTCCGGCTTCAGCACCTTCGGCAGGTGCGAATGGCGAGCGAACGCGCCCGCGAGGTCCTTGACCAGCTCGAACGGCTCGTCTTCGCGCCACAGGTCGCAGGGTCCGCCGGGCAGCAGCGCCTCGGCATCGACCGCCGTACCCTGAATGCGGGAGCGCTCGTCGTTCTTGATCTCGACGAACAGGGGGCCTGCCGATCCGGCGAGCCTGAACGCCTGCTCGGCGCCCTCGGCACTGACGGTGACGACCATGCACCACGCCTGCCGGACGGCCTCGGGAACCCGCCGCGACGCCTCCCGCAGCCTGCTGCTCAGGCGCTCCCGGCGCACGGCGTCCATGGGCCTGCCTTCCAGCTGGGTCTGCACGTTCTGCCAGCCCAGCAGGGCGCGGATTCTGTTGCGGGCGGCTCTCAGGCCGTCACCCGAGGGCACCGCGAGCACGATCGCGTTTCGGTGTACGCGAGGGCGGTCCGCGCCGGTCGTCTCGGTCAGGAAGCGGCGCGCCACAAACGACGGCTTGCCCGGCTCCGAGGCGGCATCCGGGCCGAGCACGACGTAGCGGAAGCTGCCGTCGTCGGCCACGTCTCCCGGCGACGAAGGCAGCATGTGGACCACCGCCCCCGCCGCCCGGGCGCCTTCCCTGAGCGACGCCAGCTTGCGCGCCTCTTGCTCGAGGCGAAGCTCGACCGCCTGCGTCGTCACCCGCTCCTTGCAGGCTTCGTCGTGCATCTGCCGCAGGTTGGGCCGGTTGCCCAGCCGCCACGACTTCGGCAGGCCGGCGGCCGGCTCCGCTGCCAGGCCTTCGTCCTCGTCGTCGAGGAACCACGAGAGCTCGCGCCAGCGGGCGAGACCCTTCCGCAGCGCGATCTCGTCCGAACCTGCCGCTCCCACCATGCGCAACAGCTCCGGCGTCGACGCCTTGCGGCCCGCCGGCTGCGAGTAGAGGAACACGGACACCACCGCCTGTTCCACTTCCCGTCGCGCCGCCAGGCCGGGCAGTTCCTGCTGAATGCCGACGGCCTTGGTCAGTTCCGTTTCAAGCAGCCCGGCCCGCTCGAGGTGCTGCCCCTCGACGGCGTCCGACCGGGCGATGCCCGCGAGCTCTCGCAGGGCCTCCGAGATTCTCCGTTCGCCTGCCGCAGCAAGCAGGGCAAAGGGCCCGACCAGCGGGCTCGAATCCTGAGGCTCCGCCGTGCGCAGGGCCGTGGCCAGCGTCCGCAGAATGCCGCGCGTACCCTGAAACCCGGAAAGCTCGGTCCAGCGGGAGCAGAACACGTCCGTCAGGTCCGGGTGGAACGGAAAGCTCTCTTCGAAGCGCTGTTCCTGGGTGCTCCTGGCCTTCCTGGTGGCCTCGTCGAGACGCGACAGCGCGCGCACCGCGCCGATCGCCTGGGGACGCCAGGACTCCCGGTCGCGGAGCGACTCCGGGGTGAAGAACCTGCGGCGCAGCAGCTCCGACACGTCCTCCCGCTGAATCGGCTGCACGCCTTCCTCTCGCTGCCTCCGGAAGACGTCGGCCAGGTCGCCGATCAGCCGCTTGCCGGCGGCGTCCCGCTGCTTCGCGGGGTCCGTGGCGAGCAGCGACGCGACCATCGCCGCCCGGTCCACCCTGGTCACGGCCTGGGTCAGGTAGAGGAAGAAGTCGACCAGGCGGTCACGCCAGACCGGGTCCTGCCTCGCCTTCTCCCGCGCGTACATGAGGACCTCGTCGACCAGGACGAGCGTGCCGAGCCCCTGCTCCGGTGGGCCTTCGAGCAACCTGGCCAGGAGCGGCTCGGCCGGCGGCGTCTCGCGCTCCTCCGCGCTGCCGTCGCCGTGAAGGGAACGCAGTCCGTCCGCGCCGGCCAGCTGCCAGGCGAGAACGCTCCACGGATGAAGCAGCCGCCTCGTCTCGCCGCCAGGCGACCGGACGCCCTCGATGCCTCGCTCGACGTCGATCTTGTCGAAGCAAAGCGCGACCGTGCGGGCCTGCGGCAGCGTGCCGCCCGCGTGCTCGCGAAACTCGTGTACCGCCGGCAGGTCGGGTAGCGCTTCGGGGTCTTGAAACAGGTGGTGGAGCGTGATCAGCGTGTGCGTCTTGCCGCCACCGCAGGTGAGTTCGAGCTGCCGCACGGCTCTGTCGTTCTGCCCGGCCAGCCGGTGGGCCGTGTCCTTCACCAGCTCGCGCAGCGCCCGGGTCGGGCAGGTCAGCGCGAAGAACTTCTCCGGCGCCTCGTAGACCGGCCGCTGGCCCTTGCCCAGGGTGACCTCGTGCAGGTCGGCGGCAAACTCCGCCAGCGACAGTTCGCCGCTACGCAACTCGTCTTTCAGCCGGACGACCGCGTGCCAGGGTCTGAGACGCTTCCTGCTCATCTGGTGAAACAGCGGATGCTACATGGGCGGGAGGAGTCTGCGGTTGCCGGTGACCGGTGGCTGGTGGCCGGTGGCTGGTGGCCGATGGCCGGTGCCCCGTGCCCGTGGCGGGCGTTCTTCTCGTGCAACGAGTCGAGCGACGTATGCCGAAGCGGAAACGCCGACCCGATCAGCCGCCTGCCCGGTCCGGGTGCGCCGCCCATCGGCGTGCCGTCACCTGTCGCGCAGGGCGAGATGCAGAGAGCGTCACGCGGCCTGGCGACGGCGAAGTCCCCGAGTGCGGCATCGGGCGCGGTGTCGATGCTGTCTCTTCATCTTCCGGGCGGCCCACCACCTTCGTCAGCGCGTCCTTCGCGTCGCCGAAGGTCAGCACGGTGTTCGGGGCGAAGAAGAGCTCGTTCTCGATGCCGGCGAAGCCCGGGCGCATGGAGCGCTTCAGCACGATGCAGGAGCGGGCGAGGTCGGTTTGTGCGCGCCGGCATCCTCCGGGCGGACGACCAAGGCGTCAAGAAGGAACCGATGGCCGCCCGGGACGACCCGGTTCGGCTCGGCGCCGATGAGCTCGAGCGTCGCCTGCCGCCTGGCGGTCAGCTGCCGTTGCTCGGCCCTGACTTCGACCAGGCTCCTCGCCGATTCGTCCCGGTTGTCGCCGAGGCAGAAGAGGTGGTCATGCCGTTGCTCGGCCCTCCCTTCGACCAGCTCCTCGCCTGGCTGCTCGTTCGACGAGCCGCCCTCGTGTTCCAGACCTGGAGTGCCTGCCGCCATGACGCAGACGCTGCCGGCGAGTGCGAGCCGTGCGCCGCGCGCCGACGCCTGTCGAATGACAGGCGGTGGGCGATCATGTTCGCCAGCGCCGCCGGCCTCGTCGCGGGCGCCGCGCATGGCGCCGTACGCCCGCCTCGTCAGCGGGCCGGCGGTTCGCCGACGGTTACGCGGCTGCGCCGCCCCGGTCGGCAGTGCCCGTACGGCCTGCTTCTGCTAGCCGCCGGCGAGGACCGCGAAGTCAAGGCCGTTGGGGTTGACTGCGGCCCAGGCCGTGCGGTGGTGCTGGATGTATGTGCGGAGCACGCTGTTCGTGAAGCCTCGCGTCTCGCGGAAGGTCGGCATGCCGCCGAAGCGGTCCACGGCGCCGGGGCCGGCGTTCCACGCGGCGAGGGCCAGGACCAGGTCGTTGTCGAAGCGGCGCAGCAGCCAGCCGAGATAGGTGACGCCGGCGTTCACGTTCTCGCCGGGGTCATGGGCGTTGGCAAGGCCCATGTCCGCGGCGGTCGTGGGCATCATCTGCATCAGGCCCAGGGCGCCCCTGGGCGATACCGCTTCCTTGTTGAACGAGGATTCCGTCTGCACGATGGCCGCCACCAGGAGCGGGTCGATGTCGTGGGCCCGGGCCGCGTCGAGAATCAGGCCGCCGTAGGGAATCTGCTGGAGCAGGCGGTTCACGGCGTCTGCGTCGGCTGCGCCGGTGAAGAGCTCGAAGCTCTCGCGGCAGCGGGACACGCGCAGGTGGAGCGGTTCCTCGCCAGGGGAGCGGGCGCCTTCCGGCGTCAGCTCGAACCAGGCCTGAATCTCCTCGAAGAGGGCAATGTCGGCCTGAAGCGGGGGCTGCGGCGGCGGCTCGGCGTGCCGTCCGGGCGCGGTTTCCCTGGGCGTGGCCGCCAGAATGGCCGCCACTGCAACCGCGAGGCCGAGTGCTCGCGTGCTGGTGTTCTGCTTTCCGGTATGCATGGAGCGTGTTCTCTGCGGGTCCTGGACAAGCGCCCCGCTCTGGTCGGCTTGCGCGCGACGGCAGGTCTCGGGGCCGGTGGGCGTTCGGAACCGGCGGGCAGGCCAGCACGAATGCGCCAGGTGGGTTCGGACGATGCGGGGGCGAGCAGGGAGGGTCTTCGGACTTCACCAGCCCGCAAGCTGCGTGCCAGGTTTCCGGTGTGTGCGAAGGAAGTTCGTGTGCGGTGGTCGGTCGGCAGGGATCGCCAGGGGGGCAGCCTCCTGCAACGCCCTGTTGCAGAGCGAGCGACGGCCGGCGGCCTGACGGCCAACGACAACCTGCCGAAGCGAGCGGAACGGAGCGAGCGCCAACCCCTCATCCTCCAAAGGAGCGCGAGCGTCACCCTGGGGCGACCGTCCCCCGACAACGACCGAAGCGGCCGTGGCGAAGCGACGACTTCGCCACGGCCTCGGCCCCCTTGAACCGCTAGAAGCTCAGGACGGTCTTCAGATACACCGAACCACCCTCGTAGTTCGCCGCCGTCCGACGGGGATAGGGAAGGCCGACGCTTAGCCGGTTCGCGTACGGCGCTCCGATCTCCTCGACATACGTGTCGAACACGTTCGCCGCACCGACCGCCAGGCGGACGTTGTCGTTCACCTGGTAGCCCAGCTCGACATCGAAGTACGAAATCGCGCCGACCTCGAAGGACGGACTCGTCGCCGCTCCGATCCGGCCGCGCTCGTCGTAGTGCGTGCCGAAGTAGTTGATCCGGGTGATCAGGTTCCAGTCCTCGGCGAACGTCGTGTTCGCGTTCCACACGAACCGCTCGCCGGGATAGTTGTTCTCGATGTCCTCGATGATCCCCTCGCTGACCGGGTTGATCCCCCGGACCGCCGTCTGACCGACGACGTCGAAGTTGTTCACGTTCAGCACGAGGGTCCACTGCGTCTCCGCCAGGCTGCCCCAGTTGAAGCCGGAGCTCAGGACGAAGTCGATTCCCTGCGACTCGATGTCCAGAGCGTTGGTGTAGAAGGAAATCGTCCGGTTCGAGGTGCCCTGCACGACCGGGATGTCGCCCGTCCGGTAGATCCGGTCGTCCACTGCGATGGAGTACGCATCGACGGTGAGCTCCGTCCGCGCCCCGAACGATCTGGTGAAGCCGGCGCTCATGTTGAGCGAGGTCTCCTCCTTCAGCGCGGTGCCGCCGGCGGCCCGAACCAGCGGGCTCGTCGACGGGAACAGCCCCTCCTCGACCTGTTCGCCGGTCACGCCGTCGAAGGTCGTGATCGTCTGCTGGTAGTTCGCCTGGCCGGGAGTCGGCGCGTGGAAGCCGGTGGAAACCGCTGCCCTCAGCGTCGTCTGATCGCTGACCGTGTAGCGCGTCGCCAGCTTGCCGTTCACCGTGCTGCCGAAGTCGGAGAAGTCCTCGCCCCGCAGCGCGTACTGCATCATGAAGTCGTCGCTCACGTCGTGCTCGAGGTCGACGTAGAGCGCCACGTTGTCGCGCGAGAAGGCTCCGGAGTTGTTCGGCGAGAAGCCCCGGAAACCGCTGACGCCCGGCCCAGCGTAGGAGGCCGGTTCCCCCGCGATGAGCTCGAAGGTTTCCTCCCGGTACTCGAGGCCGTAGCCGAGCCCGACCGTGTCGCTCAGGGTGCGGTAGAAGTCCGCGTTGAAGTTCAGCTCTTCCTGGGCGAGGTCGCCGACGTTGAAGTCGCGCTGCGCCGGCTGACTGCCCGAGAGGCCCAGCGCCGGGTTGATCGAGTTGTTCAGGAAGTAGTCCAGCTCGTTCCTGCCGTAGCCGACGCTGAAGTCGTAGGTCGTGGCGCCGCCGAACAGACCGGTGACACCGGCCACGAGCACGGTGTCCGTCTGGTCGCCGTCGAGGACTGGCGTGAAGCCCGCCGGAAGCCCGGTGAAGCCCATCGCCCGAAGGGGCTGCAGGCTCGAGTGGTTCGGATTGCGGTAGAAGAACCGGTAGCGGCCTTCCGTGTCCGCGTAGCCGCCATGGACGTAGGCCTGGGCGTTGTCGCCGACGAGCCAGCCGGCGTTGAAGAACAGCCGCGAGCCGCCGCTCTCCGGGCGGCCCCAGGTCTGAACCAGCGGCGCATCGCCGAAGGGCGCGTCGGAACCGACGCCGGGGACGCCGGCATCGATCAGCGCCTGTGCGTCCGGCCGCTGAATCCCGCGCGAGAGCGCCTCGTTGTCGAAGGACTCGAGGCTCAGATTGAAGAAGCCGGTGCTTCCCAGGGCGAAGCCGGTATTGACTCCCACCTTGTAGTTCTGCTCGCCCTCGAAGTGCTCACCCATTTCCAGGTGGACCTCGGTGCCCTCCGTGTCGTCCCGCAGCTCGAAGTTCATCACGCCGGCGATCGCGTCCGACCCGTACTGGGAGGAGGCGCCGTCACGAAGCACCTCGACGTGCTTGATCGCGATGGACGGAATCATGCCGATGTCCGGTCCGTGTGCGCCGTTGCCCGCGGCCGGTGCAAAGATGTGGACCAGCGCCGAGCGGTGCCGTCGCTTCCCGTTGACCAGAACGAGCGCCTGATCCGGTGCCAGCCCCCGAAGCGACGTCGGTCGGACGAAGGCGCTGCCGTCACCGGTCGCCGGAGTCGCCGTGTAGGAAGGCACGAGCGACTTCAGGTTGTCCGTCACGTCGGCCTGGCCACCCAGGGCGACAAAGTCCTCCGCCTGAATCAGGTCGATGGGCACGGGCGAGTCGACGATGGAACGGGGCTCCTTGCTCCGGGTCCCCAGTACGACGATCGTATCGCTGTACCCGGGCGCCGCTTCCTCCTCGCCACCGTCCCCGTCGTCGTCCGTCTGGGCAAGCGCCACGGGGGCCAGCAGCACGAGACCGAGGATCGCCACAAGGAACCCCGGCCACCAGTTCGACTGTCTCGTCGTCATCTTCTCCTCTCCCTCACCAGGTTGGCCGTTCACCCGTCCATGTCTTCCACACACCTTCACCCGCAGGGCATGGTTTGCTCGCGCGACGTTCCACGACGGGCGGCAGAACGCCTTCGCGCCGAAACCCCTCTTGCGGCGAAGGGCGGTGTATCTTAGCACGACCCGGCCGGGTGCCGTCCTGTCCAACGAGAAGTGAGCACCAGCGGGGGCGGGTAACCCGGCGAGAAACGAGCACGTGGGTCGGCACTCGGGGATCATCGGAGGATGCTCGTGTCGCTTCCTCGAGCGCCGCCGCGGCCAGGCCCTCCATCTCCTTCTTCTGCCGCCGCCGCTCCGCCGTGCCGGCGGCCGCGCGCGACAAGGCCTGCTGCCGGCAGCCGAGAGCCGGTCGAGCTCTGCCTCCGTAGCGTGGATCTGATTCGAGCACACCGCTACCCGCAGGCTGATCAGGAGCCGCGGTCAGCTCACCCTCGGCAGTGCGCCGTCAACGAGCTCGTCCCAGGCCCGAAGGACGAGGCGCTTCGTACGGTACTCCCCGAAGCAGTCCTCCTCCTTCTGCTTCAGGCCCGGGAAGGAGGTCGAGGGCGGCGGAGCGTCGAGGATCCAGAGCACCTCTTCGCGGGTCAGGCCGTACATGTGGGCGTAGATGGCGTCGAGCTCCGACTTGAGGCAGTGGCGACGGTGCTCGTCCCACCGGAAGGGAGGTCCGTCGTGGCCCAGGTCGCGGGCGAAGCCGTCGAGTTCGTGGGAGGTGTACGTGAGTTCGAAGGCCCGTGGCAGGACGAGGTCCAGGTAGCTGCCGGCCACGCCTTGCGGCGGGGGCTCCAGGTAGGTCTCCGGCGGGAGCACGGGGAGCTGCTTCACGATGAAGAAGCTCATGTTCGTACCGCCCACCGACAGACGAGCGGCCCAGTCCAGGATCAGCGAGTTCAGGTTGGCCTGGAGCAGGCAGGAGGCCAGAGCCCGGGCGTAGCCGAGCTCCACCACGTGAGCGCTGTGGCCGACAGGCACGACAGAGAGGGCACTCGTGAACACGGTTCGCTCATCTGTTGCTCTCGTGACGTTTCGAAGTGCCTGAAGCCACGCGTCGCCTTCGACCCGCAACAGCGGCGCCTTGTCGTTCACGCCCATCTCGGGAAGGAAGGTGAAGAGAGTTGTTCTTTCGTCTGTTGCACGGGCGATGTTCCGGAAGGCGAGTAACCAGGCGTCAGCAGGAATGCGCTGTCGCCCAGGCCGGACGGAAGCTCCAGCGTGACGATCATGGTGCGTTCGTCTGTCGCCCGCGTGAGGCAGCGGAGAGTGATTCGCGAGCGAGCGCGGCCAGGCGGGCGAGAGTGAACGAGCTGGTATTCTCCCCTTGTTGCCAGCCTGGTTCCGTCCGTCCGTCCGTCCGTCCGTCCGTCCGTCCGTCCGTCCGTCCGCGACGCGACCTCGGCCTCGGGGACCCAGTACCTCGGCAGCGCGACGGCGTCCGGGTCCGCCTTCTCCTCCGCGTTCATCGCGCGGGCGTTTCCCTTCCTGCGCTCCGCGGCCGTGGCGCCCTCGAAGGTCGCGAAGCGGTGGTCGTACTGGTGGAACATCTTCGCTTCGTAAAGCGGCAGGTACGCCTCTCCGGACCGGCGGAAGACGTTCCCATCGAGTTCCCAGCCCTCGTCCTCGAGCTGCTCGAGAGTGCGGAACAGTCCCGAGTCGTTCGACATGTCAAACATCCTGGTGAACTTCACGCCCCACGGGTTGCGTTCGGGCTCCTTCCCCTTCTGCTCTCTCCAGAGCACGCCGGCCCTGCGGTACATCTTCCGCGCCACCTCCATGTCCCGGCCGGAACGGAAGATCGGGCAGGTCCGCGTGTTCGGATTGAACAGGGCGAAGTCGGAAGGGCCCAGCCGGAAGCGCCGCTCGGGTTCCCGGAGATGCTCCACGCGCGTCAGATAGAACGCGAACTCGGCTCCGGTAGCCGGAGTGACACGGGAAGAAGCGCTGTCGGCGGAATGCACACCAGAGCGTCGGCTGACCGGCGCCGTCTCCGCGAAGGGCAGACGGCGGCCGCCGGACGGTGTTGCTTCGCCGGAGAACGGCTGAGGGCGCCCACGCACAGGAGTTGAGGTGTCGCCTGACCGGCGTCGGCCGGGAGCCCTGGGCCGTGCGTCTTCAACCTCTCCGCCAGTCACAGTCAGCAGGCAGAACTTGTAGGAGCGGTGAACGCCCGGGAAGATGCCCTCCCGGTTCTCGAAGTCGAACAGGCTGACCAGCCGCTCCCGCTCCACCAGATCCGCGAAGAAGATGCGGGTCGTGTTGTCCGTGGCGATTCCGGAAGGGACGATCAGGCCGGCGCGACCTGCCGGCGCCAGGAGCTCGACACAGGTTTCGGCGAACAGCGCATAGGTGTTCACGTCACCTCTGCCGGCCAGAGGGAAGCGCTTCGAGGTGCGGACGAACCCGCTTGCGGCCTCCGAGCGCCGTTTCGCGTCGAGGAACTTCTGATGGAGCATCCTGTCCGGTTTCGGAGCGTCCGCTCGGTCGAGCCGGGCGATCAGTCGACGCCTGGCTGCCTTGTTCGGCGCTGCCGATATCTCGGGATGGCGAGCGGCGAAGAACTCCTTTTCCTGCAACTTCAGCCGCTCCCACGGCGGATTTCCCAGGACGACGTCGAAGCCGCCGCGCCGCATCACTTCGGGGAACTCCAGGTGCCAGTGGAAGAACTCGTGCTCCAGGGCCAGCAGGTCGGCGACCACTTCCACCGCGGTGTCTAGGCCGGAACTGCCGAACCTGTTCAGGTCGGCGGTCGTTGGCGCGACGTGGATCTCGCCTGCCGTCTTCGGCGCAAACCACGCACCGACGAAGATGTTCGCCCGAGATGCCTCCATCCGGCGCTCGTCTTCCTGGCGGGCCTGCCTCCAGGCCTGCTCCTTCTGCTTCACCTTCCGCAGCGTGCTCTCGGGCATCGAACCGACCCGGGCCGCCGACTCCGCCACCGTTTCCGTGGACTCCGACACCGGGATCTGACCGCCGGCGAAGCGTCGGTTCTCCTTGCGCAGCTCGTTGCACACCGTCCGGTCGTCACCCGTCAGTTGCTTGTACGCCTCGTTCGGAATCCCCTTCTCCATCACGGCCGGGTCGAGAACGCCGACCAGGCTGTCGCCACGGCGGATGCGGGCGTCAAGGAAGGCCATCGGCATGCCGGGCGTCGTGGTTTCGATCCACAGAGCCGCGCGGCACAGTTCGACAGCGAGCGGGTTCCTGTCTACCCCGTGAATCGAGTGCCGGACGACGTCGCGGAGCGCCTGCTGGCGCAGCGCATCCTCCGGCGTCTCGTCATTCTCGGAAAGCCGGACGATCTCGTTCGCCATCCGCCGGGCGGCTGCCAGCAGAAAGTGCCCCGAGCCGCATGCCGGGTCAATCACCTTCAGGTCGAGAATCGCCTGAACCGGATCCTCCGGATGCTCGCGGACCGCACGGTCGAGAACCGGGTCGAGCGCAGTGCGCACGAGCTCGTTCACCAGCGGCTCCGGCGTGTAGTACGAACCGGTCAGCTTGCGCAGGGACCCCTCCGCGAAGCCGAACTTCCTCCGCGGGATCGTCACGACGGGGTGGAGCTCCAGCAGGCTCTCGTAGACGGAGCCTAGTTCCTCGGTCCCCATGTCCCGGTAGTTCACGTTGGCCCGACCTGCCTTGCCGGTCGCGTCCATGAAACACAGGCAGTGGACGGCCTGCAGGAGACGCCGGTTGCCGAGCTCCAACTTGTCGAGGTTGGCGCACTCGCCCTCAAGGAAGAGGCCGCCCAGAGCCGGCAGGCCAAGCTCCGGCGCCCCCTCTTCCTGCCCCAGGGCGCCAAAGGTGATGCGAAGGCCCTGCCACAGGTCGCCGTACTCGTCGTAGTGCCGCTTCCGGAGCGCCCGGCCGCGCAGGCGACCGATCGAGTACCCCTCTTCGTAGAGCTCCCGTTCCTCGGCGCCGGCATCCGGACCGTGGAGCAGGTTGCGCTCCTCCACCACGAGCAGGAACAGCATCCGGTAGACGAGCCGCAGCAGCTCGGCGAAGAACTCCTCTGCGCTGAAGTCGCCCTGGCTCAGCCGACGCAGCAGTTCGCCGTTCGCCGGATGTTCGAGGAAACCGGTGCCGAGTTCTCGCAACGCCCTGGTCACTCCGTGGCGGAGATCCAGCCGTGCCCGCTCGCCCGTCCGGTGGGCCTCGCTGCGCCAGCCCTCGATGACGGAACGTTCCGGCCGTCCTTCTGCGGGGCGAAGTCGGGTCGCATGAAGGGCCAGCCAGAAAGCCGCGAAATCGGAGTAGAGCTCGTCGTTGAACATCAACTCCAGGTCGGCTTCCAGGTACGCCGGCCGGGTCAGGCTCGGGTTGTCCCGCAGGAGGCGAAGACGGCTGCCGTTCGCGACGATCCCCCACAGGCTGTCGTCCGAAGCGTTGAGGAAGTCCTGCATCAGGTTGTACGGGGCGTACTTGCCACCTTCACCTGCCTCCCCAAAGCGCACGGCGGCCTGATCCAGCTTGAAGGACGGTCCGGTCAAGAGCAGCGGCAAGGAATCACCGAGAGCGGCGTGGCTGAGTGGAAAGACCCGATCGCCCGAGGCAACCGGCGACCGGGGCCTCAGGTCGTTGTAGCCCAGCACCTCCCGAAGAAGCGGCAACAGCCACTCCTGGACGCCGACCTGCTCCGCGTTCAGGTTCCTGCGCTGTCGCCTTCCCGAGTAGCGCCGGTGAAGATCGGATCCGATGCGGAAGTAGCGGCCGATTTCCTCGCGCAGGTCGAGAGACGGGGAGAGGCCGTAGTCCGCCGCCTTCTGCCGCCCGGCTTTCAGGCGCGAGATGGAGACGAGAAACTCCGGCGGCAGAATGCCCCCGGTAGCGGCGAACGACTCGAATGTTCCGCGGGAGGCGCCTCGCTTCACGGTTCCCTACCCTTCCCGCGGCGCGACCGCCGGCACGAGCACGTAGACACCGATCACGTCGACCGGGAGGCATGGCCTGACGCTGTACCGGATGCCGGTCATCCCGCTCGCGTCCCGCACCCGCCGATGGTCTGCCAGGAGCTCTTCGGCCCTCCGTCGAGCCAACGCATCGAACTCCTGCTGAAGCTGCGGGAGCGCCGCGATCGCCTGTTTCGCGTGGAGAGACTTCTGCCCGTTCGGCATGTTCCGTACTGGCTCGGAGGACAGCAGTTCCTGAGCGATCTCATCGCTGCTCCCGTCGTCGCTGCCCAGGACTTGGGGAGGTCCCGTACCTCGCACTGCCACCCCGAGGCACTCCTCGGCCAGGACCATTCTCGCCCCCTGCCCGGCGCCGTTCGCGTTCCGGCGCCTTGTTTCCAGCTGACTGCGCAGCCGCAGCAGGTAGACGACCGTCCGCTCCTTGACGTCCGACACAAAGGCCGCGCTGACGCGCGCGCCGACGGCCGCGTCGCCTTCCCCGAACGCACCCTCAGCCACGTGATCGGCAAGCACCAGCACCAAAGGGTCGGAACGATGAACGTGGCGGGCGCCGGCCGCGAGAGGCGGCCTGAAGCCGATGCGGTTGGCGGCGCTCATCCCCAGAGGTCGCAGCCGGTCCCCAAGGGCTGCCGGCAAGTAGTCCATCGGCAGGCGAAAGGCCCCGTTCTGTTGCTCGAGCGGTGCTTCCAGCCGCTCGGCGGCGGAACGCACGAAACGCTCGACGTCTTGAGGGCCGCCGAGAACGCGGGTCGTTCGCTCCCACTCGGGCAGGACGTCGGCGGGGCGGAGGCGCCGGTGGGAGAAAATCGAGCGCTCACGCCCTGACTGCACCGTTGCCCATGCACTGTCCACCTCCTTCTCCGCCTGGTTGAAGAGGCGCATCTGGGCCGCGTCGCTTGGTTCGTGCAGCAGGACCGCCTCGAGGATCGCCTCGACGATCTTGTTGTTGTCCGTGGGCAGCGGCACGGAGACGCCGAGCTCGCGCCGGATCTTCTCGGCCTTCCGGAGGATGACCCGCAGAACAGCCCCGTCCACCGGGTTGTTCTCGCCGTAGAGCATCACCGTGCGGACCTTGGGGGAACGCTGCCCGAAGCGGTCGGCCCGACCTTCCCGTTGCTCGAGCCGCGTCGGGTTCCAGGTCAGGTCGTAGTGGACGACCGCGTCGAAGTGCTCCTGGAGGTTGACGCCCTCCGAAAGACACTCGGTGGCGACGAGCACCGGCCTGGTGGCTTCGTTCAGTTCGGCGAGCTCCTCGACCTGCTCGCGACGCTGCTCGGGTGTCAGTTCGCCGGTGAGAACGACGACACGGTGGGTCTTCTTCCCCAGCCTCTGGCGCAGCGCCTCGCCGACGTAGCGGGCAGTTGCAATGAACCGACAGAAGATGACCGGCCGGAAGCCGTCCTTTTGAAGCTCTCTGACTTCCCGGAGCAGCACCTTCAGCTTCGGGTCGTTCTTAGGGCCCCGCAGGGCATCGGCCCGTTCGATCAGGGCGCGCAGCTCCCGGGAGTCTTCCCAGTGCTCGAGCGCACCGGCCGGCGAGGCCTCATGGCGGGAGAGAAGGTCATCGGCCAACGCCCCGTCGAACACCGTCTCCTGGCCCAGTTCATCGACGGCCCGCGCGTCGTCCTCCGGCCCCGCTGCTTCCAGGCGAGTTCGGAGCGTGCTCGAAGCCGCGGCCGGGCTGGAGGAGACGCATCGCAGCACCGCCAGCGCCGCCCACCAGGACATCCGCTGCTGCTTTACCGTTCCGCCTTCAGCACGCTGCACCAGGGTGCGCGCGTAGGCCATCACCGCCTCGAACAGCAGGCCCCAGGCGCCGGTCAGCCGGTACGTCACCTCGCGGCTCTCGCGCAACGGGAACACTGTGTCGTCCTTCCATTCCGCGATATCACCCCGCCGCCGCTGGACGAAGTGGCCGGCCAGACGCTGCCGCAGTGCTCTTCGTTCCGGCCCCTGTGGGAGTTCACCGAAAGCGTGGAAGTCCGGCTGGAGCAGGCCCAGCAGGTTGTGGAAGGCCGTTTCGTCGCCCGAATGCGGCGTGGCCGTGAGAAGGACGAGATGCCGCCCGGGGCTCCTCCCATCGCCGGCGAGCCCCTTCAGCAACCGGTAGCGCTGGTGGCGCGTCGTCGTGTTGGCCTGAACGCACGTATGCGCCTCGTCGACGATGACCAGGCGGGGGCAGGTGCGGAGAAAGTCCGCGCGACGTCTGTCCGACTTGATGTAGTCCAGCGAAACCACGGTCACCGGATAGACGTCGAATACGGACTCGTCCGGACCAAGGCCGCGCTCGAGGCGGCGCACCGTGCCGGGGCGAACGGTGACCGCATCGAAGTGGAACTTCTGCTGCAGCTCCTGTTGCCATTGCTCGCACAGATGTGGCGGGCAGATGACCACGAAGCGATCGATCTCGCCTCGGTCGTGGAGCTCCCGAGCGATGAGACCCGCCTCGACCGTCTTGCCGACCCCGACGTCGTCCGCCACGAGGAGGCGGATCGTCTCCTGTCGAAGCGCCATGAGCAGCGGAACAAGCTGGTAGGCGCGGGGCTCGAAGCCGAGATTGCCGAAACTCCGGAAAGGCCCTGCGCCGGCACGGAGCTTCAGGCGCAGAGCATCGCGCAGCAGCAGGGCGGAACCGAAGGAGCCGGGTCTGGCGGGGTCAGGAGGGCTGAATGTTGCCGCCGCCGGCAGGGTCGGCTCCAGGTCGAGGTGGATCAGAGTGGCGTCGTCCTCCGACCCTGTCAGCGGACGCAGGCGGAGGACGTTGGCGCGCGTCTCGGGCAGGACAACCCACTCGCGTCCGCGGGCGCTGACCAGAGCCCCGGGGTCGAACCTGCCGGTGGCGACGTCGGCGATGGTCAAGGACGTCGCGCTTCGCCGTTGCCACTGCCGAAGCACCACGCGTACTCTCGCAACCTGGCCGGCCACTGCGTCCGATCGCAAGGGAACCGAACCACCGTGTAGCCCCCATTCGTCAGGCGTTGCGTGATCTCTTCATCCCGGGCTTGCTGCCGAGGCTGATCGTGGTGCGGACCGTCGATGTAGACCAGGGTCTGCAGCTCGCTGTAGCCGAAGTCGGGCCGGGTCCCGTAAGGCTCCAGAAAATGCTGCGCCAGGTCCGGCAGGCGATAGCCTCCCTCCCTGATCGTGGCGAGCCACTCACGCTCGAGGGACGACTCCGCTGCTCGAAGCAGCGCCTCGTAGGCAGGAACACCGGAAGTCGCCGAGTCATCTGATGTCCGGGGCTCGGCTCGAAGCAGGCGGCAGAGAAGGTTCAGCATCTCCTCGTCGCGCCGGTCGATCGCGTCGTGGTCGAGCTGGTTGTAGTAGCTGAGCAGGCAGCGGTAGCAACCGGCCTCGCACTCCGGCTCGAGGTTGCGGAGACCGTTCGCTCCCTGAAGCGACGTCCAGCCGCGCTTCGCCTCGTAGTGGCAGGCACTGATTGCCTGCCGAATCACCTGGCGAAACGCTTCCCGCTTCTCCCTGCCCACAAGCCGCCGAAGCACCCCGGCGCCGCCTTCCGCCGATTCATGAAACAGCAAATGAGACGGCTTCTCCCGGTCGGGCAGGAGCTCTGCGGCGAGCTCCGCCTCCTCGAGTTGATGCGCCTGCTCGACCCCTCGCTTCAGGGCGTACATCACGGAAACAGAAGCAGACCGAGACAAGCCGTGCGGCAACGAGATGACGAGCACATTCTTCGTGTCCTCGACAAACGGCGTGATGCGCTGGAGCTTCCCGCAGGCGCTGCTGCCGAGCGCATCGTCCTCTGCGTCGGTCGGCGCCTGCGAGTCCTTCGCCCACTCACCGGTCACCGGATCCACCGTGAAACCATGGATCGTCTTCGCCTTGCGTCGGCGCCACCCCAGGTTCAGACGACGGACCGTCGTCCCGGGGCCGTAGACGAGTCCCAGCAGCGTCTCACCGTTCAACTCGTAACGGATCTTCTCCAGACGCCGCCCCTCCTCCTGCGGCGCGTACCGGAGCGTGGTCACCATCTCGTAGCCCTGGCGCTGGCGTTCTTCCTCGTCCGAGGTGATTCGCTGCGCTCGACGGGTGGCAACCTGTTCGATACGGAACAGGTTCGTCACCCTCCTGCCGCCCTCCAGCGGCGCGTTGCAATGACCGCAGCGTTCCTGATCCCAGTCCGCGCCGAAGTGCCCGTAGCCGCACTCCGGACAGGTCAGGATGGACTCCGTCGGCAGCCTGAAGCCAGTGGTCGTTGCCTCCTCGCCTGCCGGACTGAAGAGAACCCGCCGGACCCGGTAGGTGCTCCCCTCGTGGTAGATGATCGCCTGTGGCCCGAATTCCGAGAGGCCCAGGAACCGAGGGCGGCTGAGAAACGTGTCGCGCGCCAGCGTGTTCTTTCGAGGAATGAAGGCCTGAAGCGGCAAGCGCGGGAAGTTGTATCCAGGCAGAAAGCCCTCGGCCGCCAGGTAGCGGTAGGTGTAGAAGTCGGAGAAACGGGCTCGGGAGTCGCCGTGCAGAAGCCTGATCTGGGCTGATGCTTCGCGCGAGCGCCGCTCCGCCTGAACCCGCTCCTGCGGCGAAGTTGCAGGTCCCTCGATGGCAGTGATGGCGTCGCGAAGCTGCTTTTGGGCCGCCCGACGCAAGGAACGCCAGCGGTCAAAGGCCCGTTCCAGCCGGCCTTCTGCCGCCCCGAGGGCGTTGCTCGTGAAGCTCGGCCCGAACGTGGCCTTCTCACCGGGGTCGAGATCGCGGGTGACCGCGGCCATGATGTTCTTCGACCGCTTCAGGGCTCGAGTCCGCACCTTCGGCGCCGAGATCTGTTGCCGAACCTCCTCAGAGATCGGGTACTCCGCCTTCTGCCCAAGGTCGAGCACTTCCGGGATGTGCGTGCCCAGCTTGACCCCCGTCTCCGCGAGCCACACGGCCCGGAGATGACTTCGTAGAAGGGACTCGTTCGCCAGGTCGAGCTGCGGCGGCAGCACCTCGCCGGCGACCATCCGCACCGGGTCCTGAAAGAAGTACTGGTCGTGGGGAGATCGGGCTGCGCAGTAGGTAAACACCAGGGCAGGCTGCCCGCTTCGACCCGCCCGCCCGCTTCGCTGGGCGTAGTTCGCGGGCGTCGGTGGCACGTTCCGCAGGTAGACGGCGTTCAACGAGCTGATGTCCACGCCAAGTTCCATCGTCGGCGAGCAGAAGAGAAGCGGTAGACCCGCGGGTTGTTCTTCGGGTCCCCCGGGCCCTTCCGGCAGCAAGCCGCGCCGGAAGCGGCGTTCCCTCCTGGCCCGAACGTTGTCCTCCACCTGAGCCGTGTGTTCCCCTGCCTCGAGACGGTGAAGAAAGCGGTCGTCACGCACCAGAAGCTCCGCCACGGAGCAGTAGAGATCGCGGAAGAAGCGATTCGCTGGCTGCCTTCCTGCCCTGCCTTCGGGGTCGGGCAACGGCTGCCTCCGGGCCAATGGGTCATCGCCTGCAGCATCTCCCGGTTCCCAGGTCAGCGCGGAGCCCTGGATGCGGTAGCCATCCAGGCTGCCTTCCACCCGGGGTTCGCGCGAGACGATGCCGTAAGTCGCCAGAACACTCAGCATGTCCTTCACGAGGGCAAGGTAGTGCTCCTCGGTGAACGGCTTCGCGTAGTCCCGATTCTCGATCTCCCGCGCGGCTGCTGCCCTGACCTGGCGGCCGAACTCCGAGCGGTGGGAGAGGAACAGGTACTTCTGCCTCACGGCCTTGTGGCCGACGGTCGGGTGGGGAATCATGAAGCGAGCGCTGGCCATCCGTTCGTCTTCCGTCAGGCCCCACGGCTCGACCAGCTCGATGTGGCTGCGGTTGCGAATCCGCTCCTGCCGCTCCGCATCGAGGTAGATCGTCTTGACGCAGAGGGCATTCCGCATTCGGTCCAGGAGGTTCTTCGCGACAGCGCAGCGCCTTTCGGGAGTCGCGGAGGCGAGCAGCGGATGGCGCGACTCCCACTCCTCCTCGTCCTCCATGCACTGCCGCAATCCCCGATAGCCGATGCGGAGCAGGCCGAGCTGTTCGAGGTTGGGACTCGTGATCCGCCAGCCCCGCTGAAGATCGAAGTACAGCCGGTAACCAAGAACGTCACGCAGGGCGCGGGATGCGTCCTCGGCCCTCGGACCCTTCGCTCCGGGCGTGGCGGAAAACTCGGACGGGGTCAGGCCGAGGCAGTCCTCGACCCGTTGAGCGAGCACTGCGTCGACCAGACGGCCTTCCTGTGCGGACCTCATGGCGGCCAGCAGTGCACCCCGGAGCAGCATGACCTGAAGGAAGTCGTTGAAGTGGCCGGCCTGAAGACTCGCGTCCTGGCGGTTGTCCGTGAAGGCAAGGAGTTTCCGCGCCTCCTCCGGAATCCCGCTGCCGGCGAGTTTCTTCAGGGCGAAGAGAGCGAGAACCGTGGTCGCGGAGCTCCGTCCCGCACTCGAGAGGCCGGACAGCTTGGAGAGGTCACTGCGAACATGGCCTCCGTACGCCGCGCCGCACTCCGGGTTCAGGCAGAAACGGAACGGCGCCAGGACGAACCACGCCGCCATGCCCGGACTGTTCGCCTCGCCCATCGGGTCGGTCTGGCCCATCGGGTCGGCCTGGCCCATCGGGTCGGCCTCGCCCATCGGGTCGACCGCGAGAAAGTGTGGACGGTACTTCCTGTAGCTCGGCTTGAGCTGCGGAGAGCCAGCGCGGTACTCCAGCCACTCGTCCGGAAACTGATCGGACGGAATCTCGGGCCCCGCCTGCTTCGCATCCGCAGGCATCAGGAAACCGGCCACCTGATCCTCGTCGTCCGGGTGGGACCGTTCCGTCAGCCTCCTGGGCAGAAACGACAGGGAACCACCCTCGTGCGGCTTCTTCCAGACCGGAAAGTACTCCTGTCCGCAATGGCGGCAGAAACACAGCGGAAAGAGCAGGCGGTCTCGTTGCCGCCCGGGTTCGAAGCGCTGCCCGTCCAGGGTAACGAAGCGCTCCCCGGCAGGCTTCAGGGTGGCATGGGCGTCCCCGCCGCCGCTGACGAACTGATGCAACCGGAGGGCCAGAAACGGGCGATCCTGCGCATCTCTGGTGTTGGCACACTCAAGCAGCAGGTTCCGCAGATAGCTGCTGCAGACGGACTCGCTCCTGCCGCTGGCTTGGGCCAGCTTCTCGGCTGCCTGGTCTACGCGGAGTGGGCGGGACCGCCTCACCAGCCGTCCGCCACGCTCCTCGAGGCCGAGTTCCTGCTCGACCCACGCAACGACCGGGTGCCGCGTCAGGCTCTCCGCTGACGGCGCGACCATGGCGCCACTGTCGATCGCTTCCGCGAGCGAACGGTGATCCGTACGAGTCGTCCTGCTCGTCGTCCGCTGCAGGGACTCGGCGATCACGTCCTCCGGCCGGACGTGGGCGCCAAACAACTTGCTCGCCACTCGGGCCACGACCAGAGCACGACTCTCGCCCGTCTCACCAGCCACCTCTTCCGGGGCGATCGTCGCGGAGGTGCCAATGCACTGGAGGTCTGCTCCGAACCGGTCGCGTACCCGTCTCACCAGCATCGCCACGTCGGCGCCCTGGCGGCCCCGATAGGTGTGGAGCTCGTCGAGAACGAGGAACCGCAGATTCTGCGCATGCCGCCGGATCGCCACGTCCGTCGAGACGAACCTGGTCAGCAGCAACTCGAGCATCATGTAGTTCGTCAGCAGGATGTCCGGCGGATCGCTGGCGATCCGATCCCGGGCCTCGTTCGACTCCTGACCGGTGTAACGGGCGAAGGTCACTTGCTCGTTACCCTCTCCGTAGCCCAGCGTCAGGTACTTGCGCAGCTCCTCAAGTTGGCTGTTGCAGAGGGCGTTCATGGGATACACGACGATGGCCGCGATCCGCTTCGCCTTGTCTCCCGCCTGCCGGCGACGCAGTACCTCATTCACGATCGGGATGAAGTACGCGAGCGATTTCCCCGATCCCGTCCCCGTGGTCAGGACGTAGTTGTGTCCCGTCAAGGCAGCGTCGATTCCCTCTCGCTGATGCCGATACAGGTGAAGCGGTGTGCCCCACTTCCCCTCGCCCTTGCTGTGGCTGAAGATCCGGTCGCACTCTGGCGCCAGAACGCCCTGTTCGACCAGCTCGGCTACCGTCGCATCCAGTTGGAAGCTCGGATTCAGCTGAATCAGGGGTGACGGCCAGAACCGGCCCCTCTCGCACTCCTCGTCGACGCTCTGCCTGATGTCAGTAGCCAGAATCCGGGTGAAGCTGCGGGAGTAGCGCTCGTACTCGGCAACCAGGCTGTCGCGAAATGCGAAGACGTCCATCTCGTTCTCGTTTTGAGAAGGACCGGGACCTTACCAGCGTCAAGAAATCTTGACGCCTGTTCCGCCGAGACCGCCGCGTACCGGCGCGCATCTTCACCATGGTGTGCGGCGTCAAGAAACCTTGACGCCTGCTCTGCCGAGACCGAGTTGGGGGCTACGGGTCGCGCGTCTGTTGCCTGGAACGCGAGTGTCAGCGGTCGCCTCTTGATGGAAGACGTCGCCGGCCCGGCGCCGGCTACTGCTGCCCGGGGCGTTCAGACACCCGTGGCAGGAACACCAGAAACCACTCTGGAACGACCCCGGTTCACTGCTCTGCCAGCGCCGGGGTTCAGCTCACTTCAGGACTGGAAGAAACGAGCGCGTCGGATTCTCCCGGCGGCGCCCCGGCGGCTGGCGGTCGCGGCCCCCGGCTTCGGGGCGGTCAGCCGTCCTCGAGGCGAGCCAGGGACGCGGCCGCCAGTCGAGCGGCATGGCTGTCCGGGTACCTGTCGGCAACCTCTTCGAAGCGGATCCGGGCGCCGTCGGCGTCGCCCGTCTGTTCCAGGGCGCGGCCGAGCTTGAGCAGCGTGTCGGCTCGCTTGTTGCTGGACGGGAAGTCGTCCAGCAGCTGCGAGAAGGCGTCCAGCGCTCCCGAAACGTCGTTGCGGGCGAACCGGCACTCGCCGATCCAGTAGAGGGCATTGTCCGACAGGTCGGTGTCGGGGTGCGCCCGAAGGTAGCGCTGGAAGCCGCGCTCGGCCGACTCGTAGTCGTGGTCCATGACCGTCTGCAGGGCGTGATCGTAGAGTTCCCTGCCGGTTGCGGCGCTGCCGTCCGCCGCCGCTGGCGCCGGGCCTGCAGGCTCGGTCGGCAAAGACAGGTCGTCCGGCAGATCGCTTACCTCCAGCACCTGCACCCTGGGCGGCGGCGGCGGGTCGAACGGCACCGGTTCCGGTGGCTTGTCGAATGCGGCCCGAGCTTCGCTCAGATCCTGCTCCAGCTTCGCGATCCGATCATGAAGCACGGACTCCTCGGCGGCCGATTCGGCGGCCTCGTCCTCGAGGTGGTTGACTCGATCCTCGAGCTCCTCCAGATCGGCTCGCACCTTCTGGTCCGGCATCCGCAGGCGGTCGATGAAGTTGCCCGCCCTTCCTGTCGATGCACAGCCGCCGACAAGCATGGCGACGATCAGGACCAGGGCGACTTCAGTTCTCGTCGGGTGGTTCGATCGGCGGCTCATCTTCGGAATCCTCCGTCGGCGGTCGCGTCGGTGCGACCGGAACCTTCTCCAGGAGCTTTCGCAGCTCTTCCTCGGAAGGCGCCTCCTTCAGCCAGGGGCTGTCGGGGAATTCGCTGCGAAGACGTTTGCAGGCGTCGTTCAGGTACTCGTACTGGCCCAGAGCCTGTCGGGCGCCGATGCGCTGGAGCACCATGGCCCAGGTCCGGCACATGTGGGCGAGGATCTTGTCGGGTTCCGGGTAGTCCGGGTAGTTCTCCAGCATGTCCCGGAAGCGGGCGCCGGCGGCGGTCGGGGTGCGGAAGCGGTAGTAGAACGTGCCGACGACGAACTCGTGCTCGGCGAGCTGGTTGCGGACCGCCGTAACGCGCTGGGCGGCCTGGGCGGCGAACGGGCTGGTCGGGTAGAGCCGCCTGACGTTCTCGAACTCGGTCAGGGCCCGCCGGGTGGTCTGCTGGTCGCGGTCCGGCTTCTCCATGCGCTCGGCCAGGGAGGCGGCGACGCGAAACTGGGCGTAGGCCGCCTGATCGGAGGTCGGGAAGCGGTTCAGGAAGTCCCGGTAGCGCTGCTCGGCCTCGACCCAGGACTGATAGCCGCCGCGCTCGAACAGCGCGTCCGCGGCCAGCAGCAGCCCTTCCCGGCCGGTCTCGGAGTTGGGCTCGACCTCGAAAGCGTGTACCAGGTGGTCCTTCGCCTGGTTGAACTTCTCCTCCGCCATGAGCTGCTTGCCGATCTCGAGGGCTTCGGAGGACGACAGGCGCAGGATCGGGTCCTCGCGGACGCCGCCGCAGGCGCCGAGCAGCAGGAGGAGCACGGCCAACGGGGGAAGGCGCGTGCGGACCCCCTGCATCACGCCGCCTGCCTCCTGAGCGCGGCCAGCGCGTCGGCCGGGCTCTCCGCCGCGAACACGCCGGAACCGACGACTGCGGTGTCGACCCCGGCCGCGGCCACCTCGTCGAGGTTCCCCGGCTTGATGCCGCCGTCCATCTCGATCTTCACCTGCAGGCCTCGCTCTGCCACCACGGAGCGCAGTCGGCGGGCCTTGTCGAGGACCTCGGGCTGGAAGGCCTGGCCGGCGAAGCCGGGCACGACCGACATCAGCACCACGAAGTCGAGGCTCTGAAGGTAGGGCAGCACCTCGTCGAGCGGCGTGGCCGGATTGATCGCCACTCCCGGGCCGGCGCCACGCTCGCGGATGCGCTCGGCCAGCCGTTCGGGGTGGGCGACGGCTTCGTGGTGGACGGACACCCACTCCGGACCGCTGTCGAGGTACCGGTCGAGGAGCGCTTCCGGGTTCGCCACCATCAGGTGGATGTCGAAGCCGATGCGCGTGCGGCGCGCAAGGTCGACGATCACCGGCGGGCCGAACGTGAGGTTGGGAACGAAGTGGCCGTCCATCACGTCGACGTGGATCAGCTCGGCGCCGCCGTGCTCGCACAGCCGGACCGCAGCGGCCAGGTCGGCGAGGTCGGCCGCCAGAATGGAGGGCGCAATCTTCATCCTTCGGGGTTCTGCGGCGAGGAAGGCGTTCAGTCGGCGAGAATCGTGGTCAGCGGGAGTCGGCCGCGGCCACGACGAGGGCGATCGAGTCGCTCTGCCGCAGGGGGTGGCCCGGAAGCGGGTACTGACGCAGGATGATCCCGGCTGGCACTCCTTCGTAGGGTTCGTACCTTACCCTTCCGAGCCGGAATCCGTTCGTTTCGAAGAAGGCACGGACCGGCGCTTCGGGCAGGTCGATCAGCTCGGGCATGACGAAGGTCGTGCTCGGATTGGCGAGGCTGACCATGACGTCAACCGGAGACGAAGGGTCGATCAGGCTGCCAGCCGGAGGATCCTGCACGAACACCGTTCCCGGCGCGCCGTCGTCGGAGAAGACGCTGCGGCTTCGGCCGAGCGTCAGACCGGACGCGGTGAGGCTGACCTCCGCGGTCTGCAGGACCTGGCCGGTCAGGTCGGGCGTCTCGACCAGTTCCCGGCCCCTGGACAGGAAGATGGAGACGCCGCTCTCCGCCTTCACCGCACTGCCGGCGGGCGGCTCCTGACGGAGGACGTGGCCGAGCGGCACGTTGTCGTCGTGGCGGTCATCCTCCACCCGGCGAAGCGACAGGCCGACCGCGGCCAGGCTGTCGGCGGCCTGCTCCTGGTCCAGCCCGACGAGATCGGGCGTCGCGATCACGCCGCTGCGGACGAAGTTCGACAGCGCCAGATAGGAGGAGGCGCCGAGCAGGGCGATCAGCAGCCCGCCGTAGGCCGCGAACAGGAGACTCCGCACCAGCCAGCGATGGCGCAGCAGGCGGCCGACCCGACCGAGAGGCGAGCCGGCCAGCCTTGCCAGGAAGGGGGCCGCGCGGGACTCGGCAGAGCGCCGGTTCTGCCGTTCGTTCTGCCGTTCGTTCTGCCGTTCCGCCATTGCCCGAGGCCTTCAGGGCGCCCCGATGCCGGGCAGGTTCCTGGCCAGGTCGAAGTAGAGGGCGAACACCATGATGGTCAGGACCGCGGCGATGCCGAGCTGGTTCACCAGGCTCTTGACCCGGAGGGAGAGGTCACGGCGCAGGGCGCTCTCGATGGTCAGGACCATCAGCTGCCCGCCGTCGAGAACCGGGATCGGCAGCAGGTTCAGGATGCAGATGTTCAGGCTGATCAGGGCGATCAGGAACACGAGGTCGTTGAGGCTCCGCCTCGCCGCCGCGCCGCTGATGCGACTGATCTCGATCGGCCCGGCCAGTGCGCTGCGAGCGGAAACGCGCTGCTGCAACAGGCCACCGATGAAGGAGAAGATCTCGGTCGTGGTGTCGCCGACGAAGCGCGTGCTCTCGACCAGCGCCGCCACCGGCCCCAGGCGCTGGTAGCTGAAGTGGGCGATGGTGATCCCGGCCCGTCCGACCTCGTCCTGCTCCACGGGCGAAAGCGACAGGACGAGCCGTCTTCCGGCCCGGCCGACCTCAATCTCGACCGGCTCGCCGACGCGCGGCTCGACCAGGCGCCTGAAGTCCGCGGCATCGGCGACCGGGAGGCCGTCCACCGTGTACAGGGTGTCTCCGTAGCGCAGGCCGGCCAGGTCCGCCGGCGAGCCCGCGTTCACGCTCTGCACCCGTGGCTGGAGGCTCGGGAAGAGCCCGGCCTCGCCCAGCTCGTAGCGAGGCATGCGTCGCGGCACGAGCACGGTTTCCATGGCCTGCCCCTCGCGCTCGAACTCCACCGCCACGGGACGGTCCGGCGACATCAGCAGCAGGTTCGACACCCAGCGCCAGTCGGGCGCCTCGTCGCCGTCGAGGCTCAGGATCACGTCCCCGGCCAGAAGCCCCGCCTCCTCGGCTGCCGACTCGGGCGCCACGGCGCCGATCTCGGTGTCCAGATCGCCCGGCCCGGCCAGCTCCGTGCCGACCATCAGCACGATCGCCACCAGGGCCACGGACAGCACGACGTTGGCGGCCGGCCCGGCCAGGAGGACGATCATCCGCTGCCAGCGAGGCCTGGCGATGAAGTCGCCGCCGTCGCCGGTCGGGTTCTCCCTGTCGATGCCGGAGAAGGCCACGTAGCCGCCGAGCGGTATGGCCGCCAGGCGGTAGTGGGTCCCGCCGCGGTGGATGCCCCACAGCTGCGGACCCATCCCGACCGAGAAGGTTCTGACCCGGATTCCGAGCATCCGGGCGGCCGCGAAGTGCCCCAGTTCGTGAATGAAGATGATGACTCCGATCACGAAGACGAAGGCGACGAGGTTGATGAAGACAGTCATGGCGCGAGAGGGTGGGGCATGGGTCGGCCCATGGTACTAACCGCGCCGGCCCGTCAGTACTTCCCTCGCCTGCCGTCGACCCCAGGCGTCCCACTCCCGGACCTCGTCGATCGTTTCCGGTTCCGTGCCCCGGTGGCTGCGGCCGTGGCGCTCCAGCACCTCCGCCGCGGTCGGCACGATGGCCGTGAACGGGGCCTCGCGGCCGAGGAAGGCGGCGACCGCCGTCTCGTTCGCGGCGTTGAGCGCCGCCGGCGCCCCGCAGCCCGTGCGCAGGGCCTCCCTGGCGAGGGTCGGCGCCGGGAAGGCTTCCGGTTCGACGGCGAAAAACTCCAGGGCGGCGCGCTCCACCAGCAGGTCGGCGACGCGGGTGGCCGGACGATCGGGCGCCGGCCAGCGCTCCGGGCAGGAGAGCGCGTACTGGACCGGGTGCGCCATGTCGTTTTCCGAGAGCTGGGCGATCGAGCTGCCGTCCCGGAACTCGACCATCGAGTGCACCAGCGACTGGGGGTGAATGACGATGTCGATGCGCGACTCCGGTGTCTCGAACAGGTAGCTGGCCTCGATGAGTTCCAGCCCCTTGTTCATCAGGGTCGCGGAGTCCACGCTGATCTTGCTGCCCATGTTCCAGGTCGGATGGGCGGTCGCCTCGTCCGGCGTCACCGCGCTCAGCGTGGCCGGATCGCGGTTCAGGAACGGACCGCCGGAGGCCGTGAGCACGAGGCGCCGCACTTCTGCCGGCCGGCCGGCCCGCAGCGCCTGGTGGATCGCCGCGTGCTCGCTGTCGACCGGGAGGATCCGGGCCCCCGAAGCGCCGGCGAGTCGCCGCAGCAGCGGCCCGGCGGCCACCATCGCCTCCTTGTTGGCCAGCGCGAGGTCGGCGCCGGCGGCAAGCGCCGCCGCGGACGCGCCGAGACCGGCGGCGCCGACGATCGCGTTCAGCACGAGGTCGACGCCGCCGTCGGCGACCGTGTGCTTCAGCGCCGCGGCGCCGCAGTCGAGGCCGACGCCGGGCGGCAGGTGAGGCCGGAGCATCACGGCTGCGGCTTGCGAACCGACCACGACGTGCCGCGGGCGGAACTCGGCAGCGAGCTCGGCCAGGCGCGCCAGCCGCGTGCCCCGTGCCGCCAGCACCCGGACCACGAGCCGGTCGGGAAAGTTGCGGGCCACGGCGAGCGCCTTCTCGCCGACCGAGCCGGTGGCGCCGAGCACGGCAAGCGCTCGCGCGCTCACTGCTGCAGCACTGGACCGAGCAGCGACCCGGCGGCCCCGGCCTGCACCGCGAGGTGAAGGACGGGGCCGGCGAGGAGTGCGCTGTCGAGCCGGTCGAGGAGCCCCCCGTGCCCCGGCAGCAGCTTGCCCGTGTCCCTGGCGCCTGCCGCCCGCTTCAGCAGCGACGCGAGCAGATCGCCGGCCACGCCGGCGGCGCCGCACAGGAGAACGAGGACTGCGACGCCGGGGCCGAGGCTCTCCGGTCCGCGCCACACCAGGACGACCGCGACGCCGGCGACCGCGCTCCCGAAGAACCCGGCCAAGGCGCCTTCGATCGTCTTGTTCGGGCTCAGCACGGGCGACAGGGGGCGGCGCCCGAACCGGCGGCCGCCGTAGTAGGCGGCGACGTCGCCCATGGAGACGACCGCCAGCATCCAGAGCAGCAGGACGGGTTCGATGGCGTGCAGGCGGACCGCGGCGATCAGGAAGAGCCCCAGCCACACGACGCCGAAGACGAACAGGGCCGGCGCCAGCAGCCGGTCACGAACGCTGGCGCGGCCGCCGAAGCCGATGGCGATCGCCATGGCGAACAGGATCGCTGTCGCCGCGTACCACATGTCCGCCGTGCACACTGTCGCCAGGAAACCCGGATCGATCAGGCCGCTGGTTGCGGCATCCGTCAGCGCCAGCACTGCGACGGCGGCCCCAAGCGGCAGGCGGATGGACCGGCAGGAGGCGATCTTCCCGGCCAGCCTGCCGTACTCCGATGCGGCGATGACCATGGCGAGAGCCACCGTCAGGGCGAAGAGGCCGTGCGCCAGGAACAGGACGATGACGGCCACCAGCGCCGCGGTCACGACACCGGTGACGACACGCTTCATTGGGCGTCATCGTATTGCACGGCTTCCAGGCACAGACCGCGTGCCGGGGCGTTGGGGCCGGCCTCCGTGCGCGGCCGGCCGGCAAGCAGCCCGCTCACCTCGTCCGGAGTCCGTCGTCCGCGCCCCACCTCGAGACTCGTGCCGACCATGGCTCTCACCATGCCGCGGAGAAAGCCGGCGCCGCGGACGCGGAAGCGGAGCTCGTCGCCGTGGCGCGTCCACGTCGCCTCGTCGATTCGCCGAACCGGGCTGCGGTACGTGCCGCCAGACCGCGCGAAGGCCGTGAAGTCGTGCTCGCCGGGGAATTGGGCTGTGGCCGCCTGCATCGCGTCGAGATCGAGGTTCCCCGGCGCCGGCACGACGAACGGCGCCCGGAAGGGGTCGATGACCGGCGCGGCGCTCAGCCGGTAGACGTATGTCTTGCCGACCGCGCTGTACCTGGCGTGGAAGGCAGCGTCAACGGGGGAGGCCTCGAGCACCCGGACGGAGGCCGGGAGATGGCGGTTCGTGCCGTGCACGAGCGCCCGCCGGATGGTCCCTCGCGGAAGGTCGAGGCGGGCCAGATCCACGTGGGCGACCTGACCCAGGGCGTGGACGCCGGCGTCGGTGCGCCCGGCGCCGTGGACCGTTCGGCAGCGCCGGACGATTCTGGCCAGCGCCTCCTCAACTGCCTGCTGGATCGCCGGAGCGTTCGTCTGGCGCTGCCAGCCGGCCCAGCCGGTTCCGACGTAGGCGATGAGCAGGCGGTACCTCATGACGGGGCGGAGGACGATGCTGCGGATGATCGCGGCGTGGAGGGTCGAGCAGCGGAGGACGATCGTGCGGACGATCGTGCGGCGGCCGGCTTGCGGCCTCGCCGGTCGATCAGCCAGACGACCAGCGGCGGCAGCCACACGATGCCGTACACCCAGGGAAAGTACGCCACCCCGGCCAGGGCGGGAAGGTAGGCGAGTGGCAGGGTCGCGGAAAGCACCAGCACGGGCCTGCTGCCGAGCAGGGCGGCCCACGGCAGCACCCAGAGCAGGTACCAGGGGTAGAGCGTCGGGCTCGCCAGCAGCATGATGCCGAAGGCCCCGAAGGCGGCCTCGACGGCGCCGGGGCGCGCTCGCCACAGTCTGCGCCAGGCGGCGACCGCGAAGAGGAGAAGCACCGCCCGGGACAGGAACGCCGGGTAGGCGAAGGAGAAGAGCGTGCTCCAGGGCGGAGTTTCCGACTCGCCGCCGGCGAGCGCCCGCAGGATGGAGACGAACCCGCCGGCGAGCCCGTCGAGCCGGAGGGTCTCGATCAGCCGCCACAGGGGTTCGTGGAACGGACCGTTGTACTCCCAGCGCAGCCCGTACTCCACCAGGCCCGGCGGCAGACCGCCGGTCCCAGTCAGAACCGCGACGCCTGCCGGCACGAGGAGGCCGGCCGCGGCGCCGCCGAAGAGCCAGCCGCTTCGTCCGTGAAGCGCTCGCCACCAGAACGGCATTGCGACCAGCGGAGCGAACTTCGTCAGCACGGCGAGGGCGGCCGCAACGCCGGCCAAGAGCGCCCGGGCCGCGGCCTGCATGCGCCTGCGCGACGGGTCGTGGTGGGCGTGGGCCGTCAGAAGCCAGACGCAGGCGATGACCAGCGACACGCCAACGACGTCGACATGACCCATTCCGACGCCCTCCACGATGACCAGGGGGTTCCAGACCCAGGCAAGGGCCGCACGCCCGTCGCCGCGGCGTCGCGCGATGGCCAGAAGCATGGCGCAGCCGAGCAGGTCCGCCAGGGCGACCCCGAGCTTCCAGGCGAGCAGATCGTGGGGCATCGTGGCCGCGGCGGCGAAGAGGCCGAGCGCCAGCGGCGGGTAGACCGTGGCCACGTCGCGGTGCGCTACCAGCGGCCAGGACGAGCCCTCCCGCAGCGGCGCCAGGCTCTCGTCGTTCGGCGTCAGCAGGTACGGGCTGGCGCCGGCGCCCAGGACCCGGCCTTCCCACAGGTAGCGGTGGACGTCGTCGGACAGGCAGGGCGCAAGCGGCAGGGCGACCAGGCGGAGCAGCGCGGCGACGATCAGGATGGCGGCTAGGGGGAGACCGCGGGCCTCCCCCTCGCAGTCGCCGGCCGGTTCATCGGCGGCCAGGCGACGGATCCCCCACCACAGCGCCCCGAAGGACAGGGCGAGCACGAGCAGGAACGTGACGCTGGCGCCGGGCGCCTCGGGCGAGGACGATCCTCCCCGCAGGTCGAGCGCCAGCAGCGCGACGATGCAGGCGAGAAGCGGCAGGCCGGCTGCCAGCGCTCTCAGCATGGCGGCGTTTGCGGGTGGCTTGCCATATCGTCGTCGGCCCGTGCTGCTACCGGCCTACTACACGGTGCTTGGGCTTCTCGCTGTCTACGGGCTGCATCGGCTGGTGCTGCTTCTGCTCCTCCGGCTGGCACGGCCCCCGAGCGGCGCCGACGGGCCTGGCGGCGGCCCGGTCACGGTTGACGATGCCACGGGCGAAGATAACGCGCCGGGAGACGCTGCCTGGCCGCTGGTCACCGTGCAGCTGCCGGTCTACAACGAGCGGTACGTGGGTCCACGGCTGGTGGCCGCCACGCTCGAACTGGACTGGCCGGCGGACCGGCTGGAGATCCAGATCCTGGACGATTCCACCGACGACACTCCGGAGCGCATCGAGGCCGTGCTGGCGGAGGCACGGCGCGGGGAGCGACCCCTGCCGCTGGTGCGTCACCTGCGCCGCGACGACCGCACGGGTTTCAAGGCCGGCGCGCTGGCGGTTGGTCTCGAGACCGCGCGCGGAGAGCTGATCGCGATCTTCGATGCCGACTTCGTGCCCGGCGCCGACTTCCTGCGGCGCACGGCGCCGGCGTTTCGGGATGAAGGCCTGGGCATGGTGCAGGCACGCTGGGATCACCTGAACCGTGGTCACTCGCTCCTGACCCGCGCCCAGGCCGTTCTGCTCGACGGTCATTTCCTGGTCGAGCAGGCGGCGCGGAACCGTTCGGGTTGCTTCTTCAACTTCAACGGCACCGCCGGCGTCTGGAGACGCGAGGCGATCGAGGCGGCTGGCGGCTGGCAGAGCGACACGGTGACCGAGGACCTGGATCTCTCCTACCGCGCCCAGCTCGCGGGATGGCGGTTCCTTCTGCGCACCGACGTGACGGCGCCCGGCGAGCTGCCGGTCCGGGTGAACGACTTCAAGAGCCAGCAGTACCGCTGGGCGCGTGGCTCGGCCCAGACGCTGCGCAAGCTGCTGTGGCGCATCCTGCGAAGCGGCGAGGGCCTCTGGACCAGGCTGGCGGCGGTCGCCCATCTCGGCTCGTGTCTCTGCTACCCGCTGCTCGTCTGCCTGGGGCTGCTTCTGCTGCCGGCCACTCTGGAGCGGCAGGATGCGCCGGAGCTGGTGCTCCTGGTCGACGCGCCGCTCTTCCTGCTCGGCACCGTCGCCGTCGCCGGCTGCTACGCCACAGGTCAGCGGCTGGCCGGCCAGCCCCGGCGGCGAGCATGGCTGGACGTGCCGCTGGCCATGTCCATCGGCATCGGCCTGTCGCTCCACAACTCCGCCGCGACCATCGGCGGACTCCTGCGCCGCGGCGGGGACTTTGTCCGCACGCCGAAGATCCCGCCAGCCGTCGCCGCACCGCCGGCGTATCGGTCGGACGCGGCCTGGAGCCGCTGGGGCGAGGCGACCCTGGCGATCTACTTCTGGGCCTGTGTCGCCATGGCGCTGGTCGCCGGGCGCTGGTGGTCGCTACCCTTTCTTTGCCTGTTCGCCCTGGGCTTCAGCCTGTTCGCCCTGGGCGCCCTGTCGCGGCCGTCGCGCCGCGGCGATGCGATGACTCCGGGTCCGTGACCGTCCAACTGCCCGCTTCTGCCCGGTCGCTGCCACCCGTGCATGTCGCCGTTCGTCCGGCCAAGGGGTCGGACGCCGCACATCTGCAGAGGTGGCGAGCCGAGCCGGCGGTGCGGCGCTGGCAACCGATCCGCAACGCTTCCGTCGCCAGGCTGCGGGCCGAGATCGCGGCCCAGCGGCACAGGGACCTGCCGCGCGGCCGTGGCGACCGCTACACCTGGATGATCGAGGCCGGGGGCGAGCGCGCCGGCTGGATCACCCTGGCGATCATGAACTGGGACCACGGCCTGGGGGAGATCGGCTACGCCCTGTCGAGCGCTCACCACGGCCGGGGCACGATGACCGCCGCTCTCGGTCTGCTGCTGCCGGACCTGCTGCTGCGCACACCGCTGGAACGCCTGGAGGCCCGCTGCGCGGCAGACAACGAGGCCTCGGCCAGGGTCCTGGAGAAGCTCGGCTTCATGAGGGAAGGCACCCTGCGCGCCTATTTTGTCCTCGATGGCCGCCGCATCGACCACCACCTGTACGCTCTGCTGCGGGAGGATTACCTGCCGCGCCTGCTGGAAGAAGACCAGCCCGAGGCCTGAAGGCCTGGCCAGTCCGGGAGCGCGACCGGAACCCGGCGGAGACTTCGGCGGACCGGGCAAGGGCTCGGCTGGACCGGTGGCAGCCAGCCCGAGCCGTCCTGCTGTGCCGCTGTGACAGCGAGATGGTGCTGGCGGGACTCGAAGCGGCCGCGGAACGTGGCGCGTCGCAGGTTGACGCTCAGGCGCCTGCTGGCCGCGCCGGCGCGCTCTACAGCACGTCGAGCCGGGCGTAGCTCTTGACCAGCTTCCGCTTGCCGGCCTGGTCAAAGAAGACGGTGATCCTGGCGTCGGCGCCCGTGCCCTCGAGCTGCAGGACGACTCCCTTGCCCAGGGTGGCGTGGCGAACGAGGGCGCCGGGCCGCAGGACTCCGGCCGGGCCCGTCGTCGGCTTCTGCGCTGCCGGCGCACGGTGCGCCGCGGGCGATGAGGGTGCCCGGAAACCGGCGCGGCGGCTGCGGTCGGCGCCGAAGAAGCTGTGCACCAGGGCCGTGCGGGGCCGGCGGAACAGGTCCTCGCTTCTGGTGGTCTCCACGAGCTCCTCCGGCAGGTCCAGCAGGAAGGGCGACGGCTGCTGGTCCTGGAACTGGCCGGCGATCATGCGCCGGCGGCAGACGCTCAGCAGCAGCCGCCGTTCGGCCCGGGTCATGCCGACGTAGAGCAGGCGCCGCTCCTCCTCGATGGCGCTGGCCCCGTCGCTGGCGTGGAAGTGCGGCAGCAGGCCGTCCTCGAGGCCGGTCAGGAAGACGGCCGGGTACTCCAGCCCCTTGGCGCTGTGCAGGGTCATCAGGGAGACGCCCAGGTCAGCGTTCAGGCCGTCGACGTCGCTGACCAGAGCCACGTAGTCGAGGAACTGCAGCAGAGGGTTGAGGGCGGGTTCGTCGTCTTCCTGGTCGGCGGCATCGCCCTGTCCTTCGAACAGCGTTCTCTCCGCGTCGGCCGGGCTGGCCTGGCGAGGTGCGGCTGCCGCGGCCCGGCCCGCCCCTGGCGCCCGCGCGGGAATGGCCCCCAGCGCGTGCTGGGTCTCGAAGTCGTGGGCGGCCGAGACGAGCTCCTGCAGGTTGGCGAGCCGTTCCTCTCCCTCCTCGTCGCCCTTGTCGTACAGCTTGTCGAAGCCGGCGGCGACGATCGTCCCGCGCACGAGCTCCACCAGCGGCTGCCGCTCCGCCTGCTCGCGCAGGCCGTCGATCAGGCCCCGGAATCCGGCGACGGCACGGCGGCTGCGCATGGCCATCTCCTGCAGCGGGTCGAGCCGGATCGCGTCCCACCAGGAGTGGCCCATCTCCGCGGCGCGCTCGCCGATCACCTGGCGGGACCGGCCGCCGATGCCGCGCCGAGGCTGGTTCAGGATGCGCTGCAGCGACAGGTTGTCCCGCGGGTTGGCGATGACCCGCAGGTAGGCGACGAGGTCCCTGACTTCGGCTCGCTCGTAGAAGCGGACGCCCGCGACCAGGCAGTAGGGGACCTCGTGGCGGAGCATCTGGTCTTCGAGCGCACGGGTCTGGGCGTTCGTCCGCACCAGGACGGCGATGTCGCCGAAGGCGAAACCGTCGGTGCGCAGGCGCTTCACCTCGTCGACCACCCAGCGCGCCTCGTCCTCCTGGTCGCCGGCGTAGTGGAGGCGGAGCTTCTCGCCGGCGCCGCGGTCGGTCCACAGTGCCTTGCCGCGGCGGTTCTCGTTGCGGGCGATGACCGCTCCCGAGGCATCGAGGATGTTCTGGGTCGAGCGGTAGTTCCGTTCCAGCTTGCGGGCGGTGGCGCCGGGGAACCTGGCTTCGAACCGGAGCACGTTCTCGACCTCTGCGCCTCGCCAGCCGTAGATGCTCTGGTCCTCGTCGCCCACCACGGTCAGCCCGGACACCGATCCGTCGGGGCCGAGCACGAGGTTCTCGACCAGCTTCATCTGGGCGGCGTTCGTGTCCTGGAACTCGTCGACGAGGAGGTGGCGGAACCGCCCTCTGACGCGGCTTCCGATCTCCTCGTCCTCGCCAAGGAGGCGCACCGAATGAGCGATCAGATCGTCGAAGTCGACGGCCGCGGCCTCCCGCAGCGCGGTCTGGTAGCGGCGGAACACCAATGCAGTGTGGCGGTCGAAGAAGTCCTCGGCCTGCTTCATGAAGTCGGCGACCGTGAGCAGCTCGTTCTTCGCCTTGCTGATGCGGCCCTGAACCGAGCGCGGCCGGAAGGTCTTGTCGTCGAGGTGCTCGGCCTGCAGGGCCGCCTTGATCAGCTTCAGCTGGTCCTGTCCATCCAGGATGGCGAAGTCGCGGCGGAGGCCGACGCGCTCGCCGTAACGGCGCAGCAGGCGGACGCAGAAGCGGTGGAACGTGCCGACGAAGACGTTCGCATCCTCGCCGACGAGATCGTGGACACGAGTGCGCATCTCGTCCGCCGCCTTGTTGGTGAAGGTCACGGCGGCGATGCGCCAGGGCTCGACCCCGACCTCGCCGACCAGCCAGGCGATGCGGTGCGTTATGACCCGCGTCTTGCCGGATCCGGCGCCGGCCACGACGAGCAGCGGGCCGTCCTTGTGGGTGACCGCGGCGAACTGTTCGGGGTTCAGGCTGGAGGCGAGGTCCAGGCGGTCCGGCGTCATCGGGGCCGTCGGCCGATGTTCTTCTGCTTTGCGCGCCCGACTGCGAGCGCCTTCTCCGGCACGTCCTTCGTGATCACCGAGCCGGCGCCCGTGTAGGCCCCGGCGCCGACTTCGACCGGCGCCACGAGGATGCAGTCGCTGCCGACGAAGGCGCCCTCGCCGATGGTCGTCCGGTGCTTCTGCCTGCCGTCGTAGTTGCAGGTGATGACCCCGGCGCCGATGTTCGTCCCGGCGCCCACCGACGCGTCGCCCAGGTAGGCGAGATGGGACGCCTTGACGCCCGGGCCCAGGGTCGCCTTCTTGACCTCGACGAAGTTGCCCACCTTCGCGCCCTCCTCGAGCACCGCTTCGGGCCGCAACCGGGCGAACGGCCCGACCTGGCAGCCGGAGGCGACCCGCGCGCCGTCCAGCACGGAGTGCGGCAGCACTTCGACGCCGTCCTCAAGCACCGTGTCTCGCAGCCAGGCGCCGGAGTGCAGCGTGCAGCCAGCGCCGACGCGGCAGGCGCCCAGCAGTGTCACGTTCGGATGCAGCACGGAGTCGGGGCCTATGGTCACGCCGGAGTCGATGAAGGCGCTCGCAGGGTCGAGGACGGTGACGCCGGCTTCGAGCTGTGCCTCGATGGCTCGCCGCCGGAAGACGCCATGCACGTGCGCGAGGTCGGCCCGGGAGTTCACGCCCAGGACTTCCGAGGCGTCCTCCACCCGGACTGCGGCCACCGGGTGCTGCCGCGCTGCCGCCGACACGGCATCCGTCAGGTAGAACTCGCCCTGGGCGTTCGTGGAGTCCACCCCTGCCAGCCAGTCGAAGATCTCGGGCACCGGCAGGGCGTAGTGACCGGCGTTCACGACGCTGATCGCGCGTTCTTCCTCGCTGGCGTCGGCCCACTCGACGATCCCGGCGAGGCGCTCGCCCTGCAGCAGGACCCTGCCCAGGCTGCCGGGCTCGGGAACGTCGGCGACGGCGAGGCTCCCCCAGCCGGCGTTCGCGGCACGCAGCAGGTCCGTGAGCGTCTCCGACCGGACCAGGGGCGCGTCGCCGGAGAGCACGAGGGCGAGGCCTTCCGCGCGCAGATGCTCGCGCGCCATCGACAGCGCGTGGCCGGTGCCTCGCTGCTCGGGCTGTTCCAACCAGACGATGTCGCCGCGGCGCTGCTCCGGCGCGAGTGTCGTACGGACCGCTTCGGCGCCGCTGCCGACCACGATGCAGATGGGCGCGCAGCCGGCCTCGCGGGCGGCCTCGACCACCCACGAAAGGAGCGGTCGCCCGCCCGTCTCGTGCAGGACCTTGGGGTGGGCCGAGCGAAGGCGCCGGCCGTGCCCGGCAGCCAGGATGACGGCGGCTGCCCGCTTCGTCGTCTCCTGCCCGGCTCCGCTGCTCACGATTGTCCGCCTCCGAGCTGACGCCCCGCCACACTGGCCGGCAACGAGCACGAAGCGTAGCAGCCGCCCACGCCTGCCGCGGAGCGTGCCCTGTGTCGGTTCAAGACCGCGGCCGGGTGAAGCTGACGTTGACGAAGTTGCGTCGCGGCACGTCGCAGCGAGGCGACGGTGTCGTGCAGCTGGTGCGCCCGAAGGGATTCGAACCCCTGACCTACGGCTCCGGAGGCCGTCGCTCTATCCAGCTGAGCTACGGGCGCGTTCTGTCTGCTGCTTGCGCGATCGCTTCCGTTCCAGGACCAGGGTGAGGGGTGGCGGTCATGGGCGCCTTCCGCCCCGCCGGACTGCTGCCGGCGCCGGGAAGGAGGTCGAAATGGGGTGGATGAGGGGACTTGAACCCCCAACCACTTGAACCACAATCAAGCGCTCTGCCGATTGAGCTACATCCACCAGATTCTTCCGACCGATGCTCCAGGAACTGGCCTGCCTGGAGGGACTCGAACCCCCGACCCGCGGCTTAGAAGGCCGCCGCTCTATCCAGCTGAGCTACAGGCAGACGGGAGCGACAGACTAGCCGAGACCGGGACGGCATATCGGGGCGCCCAGATTCGAACTGAGGACCCCCTGCGCCCAAGGCAGGTGCGCTACCAGACTGCGCCACGCCCCGACAGGCAGCGCGGGATACTAGCAGGCCCGCGAACCGCCAGCCGGGGACGATCAGGCGGCGCCGCCGAGCGCGGGATCCCGGCCGGGCGGTCCCAGCATCTGCGCGCAGGCCGCGAAGACACGGTCGGCTTCCAGGCGCTCCAGGCAGGCGAAGTCGCCGCGGCTGCAGGTGCGGCGCCAACAGGGCTGGCAGTCCATCAGCGGCTGCAACTGAACGGAGGCGGACCGCGGCCCGACGGGGCCATTTCGTGCCGGGTCCGTGGGGCCGAAGACGGACACGCAGGGCACGCCCAGGGCAGCCGCCAGGTGTGCCGGGCCGGAGTCGCAGCCGATAAAGAGGGCCGCGTGCCGGAGCAGCGTGGCCAGCTCGCGCAGGTCGGTCGGCGGCGCAAGAGAAACGCGCCCCGCCTCCCCGGCGCCTTCCGCGACCCGTTCGGCGGCCAGGCGCTCCTCGTCGCCCGCCCAGACCACCACCACCGGCAGCGAGAGCTCGCCGGCCAACCGCCGCGCGACGGCGGCGAACCGCTCCGCGGGCCATCGTTTGGTTCTCCAGATCGTGCCCGGCGACACGACTGCGTAGCTGCCTTCCGCCAGCCCGCCGGCTTCCAGGAAGGACAAGGCAGCCGGTTCGTCGTACTCGGCCAGGCGCCACTCGGGCGTGGCGCCATCGTCGGCGGCGAGACCGCAGGCCCGCGCCAGGGCCAGGTTCCGATCCACCACGTGGCGGACGGTTGGCTCGATACGGAACCGCCGATTGACGAAGACCGCGTTCAGTTCCCTGCTGCCGAGCGCACGCCCGCCCCCGAAACCGACCCGCTCGCGGGCGCCGCTGCACCACGCGACCAGACCGCTCTTGGTCAGCCCCTGCACGTCCACCGCGGTGTCGTAGCCAAAGCTCTGCAGCTCTCGTCGAAAGCGCCAGAGCGCGAGCAGACGGGCCCGGGCGCCACGGATGCGGCGCGGATAGACGTGGAAGCGGTCCACACCAGGGTAGCCGCGCAGCAGCGTTGCGGACGGTTCCTGGATGGCCCAGCCGATGAAGGCGTCCGGGTGGGTGCGGCGAATGGTCGAAACCACCGGCGCCGCGTGCAGGCAGTCGCCGATAGCCGAGAGCCGCACCAGCAGGATGCGTGGCGGCCTTCCGGTCACCTGATCGAGGATCCCCATCAGCGCAGAGCATAAGCGGGGCCTGCGGCGCCGTCTTCACCTTGCCAGCGCCGCAGGCAGGAAGTTTCGATGCGCCCGCGTCCACCGCATCTCCCTCGGACATGGCGGGGCCCGAACTGCTCGTCCTTGCCATACTTGGGGGCATGGAGCAGGAAGCCGCTTCCGAGCGACCCCCGGTTCGACTGCCGACCTTCGACCACATCGCCGTCCGGCTGCTCCTGGGCGCCGTCGCGGCGGCGGTTGCCGTGGCTGCGGTGGTGTTCGCCTGGAGAGGCTTCACCTGGTTGATGGCATTGTCGAGCGGCGCCGGCGTGGGCCTCCTGGTCTTCTTGACCGGTCGGGCCGTGCGGGTCCTGCGATTCGCGTACCTGCGGCCGCCCTTCGAGCGGGAGGACTGAGTGCGGCGCACGCAGCCAGAAGGCACGGACCGGGGTGTTCGCCCGTGGCGGGTCGAGACGGCGCGGACCGAGTTCGAGCACCCGCTGCTCCGGCTGGAGACTCAGGACCTTCGCGCTGGCGAGGACCGGCGTCAGGCCGTGGTCCTGCGGTCGACGGACTGGGTCAACGTGATCCCGCTGATCGAGGAAGATGACGCAGCGGGCGCCGACCGGAAGGGCCCCACCGTGGTGCTCGTTCGCCAGTGGCGGTTCGGGCGTGCAGCGGAGTCGCTCGAGATCCCGGGCGGGATGGTCGAACCGGGCGAGGATCCGGGCGTGGCGGCGGCCAGGGAGCTGCACGAGGAAACCGGCTACCGGGCCGCGACGGTCGAGCGGCTCGGCGAGGTCGAGCCGAACCCTGCCATCCTGGACAACGTCTGTTCGCTGTGGCTGGCCCGCGGCCTGGTCTCGACCGGCGACCCGATCGGGGACGGGACCGAGGAGATCGAGGTGGTCCACCTTCCACTGCACGAGATTCCGGGCCTGATCGAAACCGGCGGCATTCGCCATTCGCTGGTGGTCGCCGCGTTTCACTTCCTCGCCCGGCGCCGGGGACTGCCTTGAGCGGGCCGCGGCCACGCAGGGTGGCGTTTCGTCGGCGCCGCGCTCGGCCGCAGCTGCTGGGCGTCTCGCTCGACGCCACCGGCACCATCATGACCTGCCCCGACCGTGGCGCCATCTACGCCGAGGTCCTCGCGCGCCACGGTCTCGACCTTGCTGCCGCCGACATCGAGCGGGGGTTTGTCATGGCCTGGCAGGAGCTTGCGTGTCGGCTCGGTCGCGGCGAGGACCGCTACGCGAGTCATCCGCAGGGCGCACGGGGCTTCTGGGGCGAGCTTCTGGACCGCATGTGCCTGCTGCTGGAGAAAGAGCCGCCGGGACCGTTTGCCGCCGCCGAGCTCTACGCCCGGTTCGAGCGGGCCGACGCCTGGGCGCTGACGCCCGGAGCGCGCCGCGTCGTGGCCGAGCTGAGGCGGCGCGGCTTGCGGGTGGTCGTGACCAGCAACTGGGACCGGCGTCTGTCGCGCGTGCTGGCCAACCTCGGCCTGAGCGACTACCTGGACGCCATCGTCTGCTCCGAGGACGTCGGCTCGGCGAAACCGGCAGCCCCCATCTTCCGCGCCGCCTGCCGGGCGATCGGACTGCCGCCGGAGTCCGTCGTCCACGTCGGCGACGCCAAGGTGGAAGACCGCGAAGGCGCTCTTGCCGCCGGTCTCCGCGCGCTCTGGCTCCACCCGAGCCGCGGCGACATCGCCGTACTCGACGAGCTCCTCGACTGGCTGCCGCCTTCGCCAGCCTGAGCGGGCCGCTGGTTGCCGAGATGGCCGCGGTCGGGTCCGGAGGGGGCGCAGCTGGCTGGTTGGCCGACGCCGGGCGCGGCCGTCAGTAGCGGGCTGGCTCGCTGGCCGGTCGTCTGGTGTCCTGCTGCCGGTGGCGGTCCGGAGGGTCCGCAGGGGACGCGGGAAGGGAGATTCCATCGGAGGCCAGCCAGCCGGAAGACGGCCCGCCCCCACTCTCTGCTGGGCACGTGACGGGCTGCGCCTGCTGCTACCCGTCCAACCTGCAAACGTTCGGCAACGGCATGTTCGGGGACCGTCCTGGCGAGAAGAAGATGACCGTCGGCGAAGGCTTGCTTGTGGCAGCGACAGACCCCGCGACGAGGACACTCTCGATTGGATGGTCGCAGTGGTTCGGGGCATGGTCGGCAGGCGGCTGCGCCACGAGGAGGCGGGCCGCGAGAGGCGCTGAAGGTCGCAGGCCAGTTTCCGATGCAGTCCCCCGGGGCGCCGCGCGGGAGTCGAGATCGCAGGTGGGCGGAGGCTCAGGGGACGGGATACTCGAACCGGACGGCCGAGTTGCCGGGGGTCGTTCCCGGCAGGATGGTCATCCTCAGCACCCGGTCGCCGCGTCGGAAGGTGGTCGTCTCGCCCAGCGAAGCGCGCCATCCGGCTGCCTGCGCTTCGTCGAGAAGCCACTCCTGCAGCGAGTCCACGCCCAGCCGGAACAGCAACTGGACGTACTCGGCCTTCGGGCCGTCGCCCCCGGGCGCCGCCTCGCCGAAGTCGACCACGGTCGAACCCTCGGGCAGCGGAAAGCTGTTCGGAAAGGCGCCGGGAAGGCGTCCCCGGACCGACTCCTTCGGCCCTCGACGCTCCCGCTCGTCCTCGTCAGGGGTGAAGATCGCGTCCGCTGGCTGTCCCACCGCCACGTCTTCCAGCACCGTCTCGTCGGGAACGGGCGTCGCCGTCGGTGCGCCGCAGGCGAGAAAGGCCGGCACGGCCAGCAGCAGAAGCGGGCAGAGTCGCCCGGTGCGGCACGAGTTCCGGTTCATCGACGTTCCTTCCCGCCGACCGTCAGTCGGCCAGAACCTGCAGCGATCGAGAGGCCGTCGCGTCGCGCTCCGGCGGCAGGTCGCGGGGAATCTCGATCCGGCACTCGCAGACTTCCAGCTGGCGGCTGGCGAGATCGGCCAGGCTGTAGTTGCACAGGATGCCTTCGACCGCCTCCTTGACGCTCAGGAACACCTCGCGGATCGCGCAGTGCCGGGGGCCGACGCCGATGGTGCACGGCTGGGCCAGGATGTGGTCGATCGAGGTCGTGTGCCCTTCCAGGGCGACCAGGATGTGGTGCATCGAGATGCTCGCGGCTGGCCTGCCCAGAACGTGACCACCCTGGGGGCCGCGATTCGAGCGGATCAGCTGGTAGCGAGCCAGGGAAGCGAGAATCTGGCGCAGGTACGGCTCGGGGATGCCCTGGTTCACCGCGATCTCGTGGCTCGGAACCGGACCATCGTCGGCATGCATCGCCACATACAGCATGGCGCGAATGCCGTACTCGCCCTTGGTGGAGATCTTCATCGCGCCCGTTTCTGCGGGGCTCAGCCTAGCAGGCGGTCCTCCCTGTCCCGAGCTCTCCAGCAGCCGCCAACTCCTCAACTACCTCCGAAGCGTCTACCTCCGAAGCGTCCGCGGCCCCTGCGGCCCCCTCCGGACTCGGCTGCTGCGCCACCCGGCTTCTGCGCCAACCGGCTTCTGCGCCAACCGGCTTCTGCGCCACCCGGCGCTGCGCCACCCGGCTGCTGCGCCACACAGGCTTCTGCACCAACCGGCTTCTGCGCCAACCGGCGGCGGCGCCGCCCGCAGACGTTCGGCCACGCGGCCCAGCCTGTTAGCATCCGCCGTTTCCGGCCGCCGCCGGTCGGTGTGGGCATGGACGGACCTTCAGGCAGAGCGCCGGGATGACCGGTTGCTGACGCTGCGTCGAGCCGAGAAGTACGGCTTCTGCGCCGGCGTGCGGATTGCCGACCGCACGGTGCGGAAGCGGGCCGCGGCCGGCGGCCAGGGCCTCATCCTGGGCCAGCTGGTTCACAACGAGCGCGTCGTGTCCGACCTGGTACGGATCGGGTTCCCGACCGTGGAGACGCTCGACGAGGTCGAGAGCGGCGCCGTCGTCTTCTCCGCACACGGCGTACCGCCGTCGTTCCATCGGCGGGCGCTGGAGAAGGGTCTCGTCGTGGTCGACACGACCTGTCCCTTCGTCTACGACGTGCACGAGGAGGCCCGTCGGGCGCTCGCGGCGGGTTGGCACGCCGTCTTCATCGGCGACCGGCGTCACCGCGAGGTGGTCGGCTACACGCACGACCTCGATCCGGGCAGCTTCGACGTGGTTCTGACGCTCGACGACGTGGAGCGAATCGACTTCTCGCGTGCGGAGAAGGTGATGATCTTCTACCAGACGACGCTGAACAGCGAGGAGTACGAGCAGGTGGCGCAGGCGGTCGAGGCGGCGGCCGACGAGGCCCGCCGGGCGGACACGATCTGCTACGCCACGAAGGAGAACCAGGACGCGGCGCGGGCCCTGGCTTCGGACCCGGAGGTTGACTGCGTGGTCGTGGTGGGAGGCAGGCACAGCGCGAACACGCGCCACCTGTGGGAGATCTGCCGCGAACTGGAACCCCGCAGCCACCTCGTCCACGACGCGGACGAGCTGTGCTCGGGCTGGTTCGACGGCTGCGACACCGTGGGGATCACGGCCGGCGCGTCCACGCCGGACGCCATGATCGAGGATGTCGAGGCGGCGATCCGGGCCTTCGCCGCCAGCCGCGTCGCGGACGACGCACCTGGCCCCGGCCCCCACCGCGCCAGCAGTCCGTCGACCAACCAGCGTCCTTCGTCCGCCGGCAAGTCCGACAGACCGCTGGCGGCGCCGTCGCCCCCGCCTGCGGGCGTTCCGGCTGCGGCGGAGTCATCGCCCTGAAGGTTCTGGTCATCGGCGCCGGCGGGCGCGAGCACGCGCTGTGCTGGCTGGTGCGGGAGAGGTCTCCGAACACCCGGATCTTCTGCGCGCCCGGCAGCCCGGGCACCGAGCAGTGCGCCGAGAGCGTGCCGGTCGATGCCGCGGACGTGGACGGCCTCGCCGCCTTCGCCGAGGAACGGGAGATCGACCTGACCGTGGTCGGCCCCGAGCTGCCGCTGTCGCTGGGCGTCGTCGACGTGTTCAGGGACCGCGGTCTGGCGATCTTCGGCCCCACGCGTGAGGCTGCGCAGCTGGAGAGCTCCAAGGTGTACGCCAAGGAGTTCATGCGCCGGCACGGCGTTCCGACCTGCGACTTCGAGGTTGCGACCGACCGCGAGGCATCCCGTCGGGCCGCCGAGAGGTTCGGTCTCCCGGCGGTGCTGAAGGCGGACGGTCTGGCCGCCGGCAAGGGCGTTCTGATCGTCTCCTCGGCGGCGGAACTCGATGCCGCGCTGGACGAGTTCTTCGTCGAGCAGCGCTTCGGCGCTGCGGGAGCGCGCATCCTGGTCGAGCCGTTCGTGCCCGGCGAGGAGGTCTCCTTCATCGGCTTCTGCGACGGTCGGCGGGTGCTTCCGCTGGCGACCTCGAAGGACTACAAGCGCATCGGCGACGGCGATTCCGGCCCGAACACGGGCGGCATGGGCGCTCACAGCCCGGCCGGCTTCGTCTCGGACGCGGACCTGCGCCGGATCATGGCCGAGGTCATGGAGCGCACGGTCGAGGGCATGGCGGCGGACGGCGTTCCCTTCTCCGGCGTGCTCTACGCCGGGCTGATGATGAGCCCGGCGGGGCCGCAGGTGCTGGAGTTCAACGTCCGGCTCGGCGACCCGGAGGCGCAGGCCCTGCTGCTGCGCCTCGAGGACGACCCGGTCGACCTGTTCCTGTCCGGCGCCGCCGGCGACTTCGGTCGCTCGGAGCTCGGGTTCCGGGCCGGCGCCTCCGCCTGTCTCGTCCTGGCTAACCGGGGCTATCCGGGCAAGCCCGTCGCCGGCGACGAGATCCTCGGCATCGCGGATGCGGAGGCGCGGGAAGGCGTCACGGTGTTTCACGCCGGCACGGCGCGCAACGGCGACCGGGTGATCGCGACCGGCGGCCGGGTCCTCAACGTGTGCGCCGTGGGGGCCGACCTGGCCGAGGCGCTCGACCGCGCCTGCGCGGCGGCCGACTGCGTTCGCTGGCCCTCGAAGAGGATGCGCACGGACATCGGCCGCAGGATGGTCGCGGCAGGCGCTGCGGCGGGATGAGCTGCGCCGGCTGCAGCTTTGCCGGCCAGTCCACCGAGGTCGAGGACCGCTTCGTCGGCGTCCGCTTCGGCGAGGAAACGAACCTGACGCTGTGTCGAAGCGGCGGCGAGCAGTTCGCCCGCGGCGACGACGTGATCGTGTCGATGGAGGCGGGCCCCGCCTTCGGACGGGTGGAGAAGTCGCCGATGCCGGTGTTCAAGCCGTGCCAGAAGTCGTCGGCCCGGGACGTGATCCGGCGCGCCGGTCGCGCCGACATCGTGGCCAGGGAACGGCAGCTCGCGAACGAGGTGCGGGGCAGGAGGTACTGCCGGCAGCGGGCGCTGGAGCTGCGGCTGGAGATGAAGGTGTTCCGCGTCGCCTTCAGCCTCGATGGCCGCGACGCGACCTTCTACTTCACGGCCGACCGGCGGGTCGACTTCCGTCGCCTGGTTCGCGATCTGAGAGCGCGCTTCCGGGTCCGCGTGCGGCTCGTTCACGTCGGCCCGCGCGACGAGGCGAGCATGCTGGGTGGCATCGGCATCTGCGGACGGACCCTCTGCTGCTCGACCTGGATCGAGGGATTCCGGCCCATCTCGGTGCAGATGGCGAGACGCCAGGGCCTGAGCCTGAACCCGTCGAGGATCTCGGGCCAGTGCGGCCGCCTGCTGTGCTGCCTCGCGTACGAGGACGAGAGCTACCGGGATCGACGTCCTGGCGAGCTGCCGGTCGTCAGCTGACGACGGGGAGCGGCGGTCCGCCAGGACCTGCCGGCTTGCGTCGGGCACGGCAGGACGCTTGCCGCTGTACTTGCGGAGCCGGCAATGCCAGCAGCGTGGTCTTGTCGTCAGCGTGGTTCCTGCTCCGGTGCTCTTCCGGAGACTCCGAGTCGCGATCAGCGACCCCCGCGCCGCCGCACTCGGCGGCTCTGTTCCTCAGGAAGCGCCGCGGCGGGCGAGGACGGCCGGGATCGTCTTCAGCAGGATCAGGAAGTCGAGCCGGGGCGACCACGAGTCGATGTACTCGAGGTCGAGTTCCATCCAGCGGTCGAAGTCCAGGTCGCTGCGGCCGCTGATCTGCCACAGGCAGGTGATGCCCGGCCGCACCGACAGGCGCCGCCGCTGTCGCCGCGTGTAGGGCTCCTTCTCCTCCAGCGGCCGCGGGCCGACCAGGCTCATGTCGCCGCGCAGGACGTTCCAGAACTGCGGCAGCTCGTCGAGACTGAACTGCCGGAGGTAGTGCCCGAGCGGCGTGATCCTGGGGTCGCCGGGCACCTTGAACGCCGGTCCGCCCATGGTGTTCAGGTGTACGAGGTCGGTCTTCTTCTGATCGGCGTCCGCGACCATGGTGCGCAGCTTGTACATCGTGAAGCGGCGTCCGTTCAGGCCGCAGCGGGTCTGCTGGTACAGCACGCTGCCGGACGAGGTCGCCTTGATCAGCAGCGCCAGCACCGCCAGCACGGGCAGGCTGACGACCAGCAGCACGGCCCCCAGGCCCACGTCGTAGAGCCGCTTGAACAGCAGCAGAAACCTGTTCGATGGCGCCGGCGACAGGGTGATCACCGGTCGGCCGTCCAGGGTGTCGAAGTCGATCCTGGTATGCGCTGGCGGCTTCAGATCCAGCGCGATGCGGGTGCGGATGCCCTGCTCCTGCAGACCGTTGACGATCTCGGCCAGCGCCGGCAGGTCATGCGGCGTGGCGGCGAACAGCACGTCGTCCACGACCTGCTCGGAGACGATCTGGAGGATGTCGTCCAGGCCGCCGAGCAGGTTGGCCGGGCCGTCCTCCGTGGGGCTGCCGTCGGTGTGGACCAGACCCGCGATCTGGAGCCCCCAGTGGGGGTGGTCGGCGATGGCCTCTGCGAGCTCCGCGACGGCTTCCGGCGGACCGGCGACGAGCGCCATCCGCTGGCTGAGCCCGTGGCGGTGCAGGTCGCGCGAGAGCAGGCGGAGCGCCACCTTCTCCGCCAGCAGCAGCAGGAAGGCCAGGGCGGAGAAGAGGAGCAGCCAGGTCCGGCTGAGGCGGTCGCCGAGCAGGACCATGTCCAGCTGGAGGACGAAGACCGCGACCAGCAGCAGCGCCGTGGCGGCCACGGCCGCCTTCAGGATCGCGGTCGCCTCGGTCGCCAGCTCGGCGGTGCGGGGCGAGCGGTAGCGCCGGGTGACGAGCAGCGGCAACGCCCAGGCCAGGAGCGCCAGCGGCAGCAGGGGCAGATGGTCCGCCAGCGGATAGAGCGGCTGCGGGAACAGGTCCGGCAGCGCCTGCGGGAACAGCCCGCTGCGCAGCCAGTAGGCGAGGAAGAACGCTGCCGCGACCAGGGCGAGGTCGAGGGCGAGAACCAGGAGCCCCTGGAAACGAGATGGCTGCTTCGTCATGGCGTGCGGGCAGGAATCGGGCCGGGAGCGCGAGTCTACACGCGGGCCCGCCGGCGCTTCGAAAGGCGACGAAACAGGGCCTCGTAGTCGTCCGTGACCCGATCCCAGTTGTACTCGCTGGCAGCCCTCGCGGCGGCCTGCCGGCCCTGGGCGCGGGCCCGCTCCGGGTCGGCCGCCGCGAATTCGAAGGCCCGCACCAGGGAGTCCTCGTCCGCAACGTGGAAGTACACGCCGGCGTCGCCGGCGGTCTCGCGGTTCGCCGGCTCGTCGTTCACCAGGACGCAGTTGCCGTAGCCCATCGCCTCGACCAGTGCCGGGTGGGTGCCGCCGACCTCGGTGGCATGCACCGTGGCCAGCGCCGAGGACAGCAGTCCGCGGTAGCCGTCGCCGAAGATCGCGCCCGGAAACAGCACCCGCTCGTCGGCGCCGTCCTTCATGGCGGCGATGAACTCCCGGGCGTAGGGGGCATGGCCCACCATGACCAGCGGCAGGTCGCCGCCGACCCGCCGGTAGGCCGCGACCACGCGATGGGGGTTGTTCTCCGGCTCGAACCGGCTGACGTAGAGGAAGTAGCGGCGGGGCGCGAGGCCGAGCCGGGCCAGGATCTCGTGATCGGGCAGCGGCCTGGGCGTCACTCCGTAGCGGATCATGGTCGAGCTGCGCCCGTGGCGTTCCTGGTAGTGGTCGGCGATCACGTCCGCATCGGTCACGGTCTCTCCGGGCAGCACGGAGGCCAGCCGCTCCGACAGCGCGTAGACCAGTCGGCCGGGCAGGCCCCACTTGCTGCGCCGCTGCTCGATGCCGTCGACGTGCAGGGCGGTGCGGATGCGGCGGAGCCAGAGCAGGGGCAGGAACATCGCGTTGGCGCCGTTGACGACCAGGGCCGCACGGACCCCTCGCGCCAACAGGGCGGCGTGCAGGCACGACAGCAGCGTGTGGACGGGGGTGTCGCCGTACTTCGTCCGCAGCGTCGGCAGCACCACCAGATGCACGCCTCGATGCGACTGCAGGCGTCGGTCGACGTGATGGGAGCGGCAGTAGACCGTGACCCGCCATCCGCGCTCGGCGAGACGGGCGGCCAGGGCCTCGATCAGGGTCTCGTAGCCGCTGTAGTTGGCCGGTATGCCGCGGCTGCCGAGGATCAGGATGCGGCCGCGCGACGGGTAGGCGGGCAGTGAATCGTGCCTGAACCAGCGCGCCGTGGCTCGCTTCGGGGCCAGGCGGCGCGCCTGGATCGTCTGCCGACGGCTGCGCAGGCGGCGGCGGTTTCGCCACAGCCAGCGGAAGGCCCGAAGCGAGGAGCGCTCCCGCAGCAGGACGTAGACGAGAATGCCGAGCTCGCGGACCGCACCGGGCAGCAGGGTCGAGGGCAGATCGCGCAGCGTCCGGTGGTGGTACTGCAGGAGGTAGCGGTTCTTGAGGGAGTGGAAGTTGACCTCCGCGCTCATCTCGGCCCGACGCCGGGCCAGGTTGAGGCGGCGGTGCACGGCCACGGCGCGCGGTTCGTAGAGCACCTGCCAGTTGCGCTCCTGCAGCCGGAAGCAGAGTTCGGCGTCCTCGCGGTAGGAGTGGAAGTCCTCGTCGAAGACCTTGCCGTCGATGGCCGTGTCGAGCAGCGCGGCGACGAGGAACAGGGTGGCGGCGCCGGTGCCGCCGAACACGAACTCCGGAACCGGGAACTGCCCGTGGTCGGGTTGGTCGGAACCACGGTCTACGTGACGCCAGCTGCGGGTCAGAGCCATGCCGCAGGCATCGAGCCGCGGCGGGTCGCTGCCGGCCGGGTCGTGGTCGCCCGGGGTTTCGTCGCGGAGGAGTCGCCCGGTGACGGCCCCGACGGATCGCCGCTCGCTCGTGAACCGCCGTGCGCCGCCAACCAGCCGCTCCAGGCAGGCCGGCTCGGGCCAGGCGTCCGCATTCAGGCTCAGCACCCACTCGGGGCAGGGTTTGCCTGCCACGACGCTCTCGATGGCCTGGTTCAGGCCGGCGGCGAACCCGACGTTGCGTTCGAGCGGAATCACCTCGAACGGAAAGGCCGCCGCGGAGCCATGCTCCCGCAGCAGATCGCGGGTGGCGTCGGTGCTCGCATTGTCGACCACGACGAGCCGGAAGGCGGGCCCTTCGAGCGCACTCAGCGCGGCGAAGAACCTCGGCAGATGCTCGGCATCGTTCCAGGTGACGGTGCAGATGACGACTGCGGGCGCCCCGGTCGTCATTCTTTCCCCCAGCCCGCGGCTGCCGGCGCGAGAAGCCGCCTCAGTCCGCGCAGCGCGTCGGCGCGGTTCCTGGCCCGGCGCGGACGTCTGACCGGCAGCAAGGCGATGCGAAGCAGCGCGGTCGCGCCCAGGACCACCCTCAGCATGAAGGCCCGGCCTGGGCCGTGGTGCTTGCGGGCGTAGCGGTCCAGGTTGCGGTAGTAGGCAGCCAGGAAGGGTCCGTAGCCCAGCCGGGGCAGCGACCCGCCAAGCCCGTGGTCGAAGACGGCCTGCGGCCAGTAGAGGATGCTCAGGCCGTGCTCACGCAGGCGCATCGCCAGGTCGACGTCCTCGAACCAGGCGGGGTGGAACCGTTCGTCCATGCCGCCGATGCTCTCGAACGCGGTGCGGCGAAGCAGGAGCGCACAGGCGGCCGGCTGCTCGACCGCGTCTCCCGTCGCCGGTTCCGGCGCGGCCGGCGGCTCGACGAAGCAGCAGTAGCGAAGCAGCGTGCCGAATGTCGGCAGCCGCCGAAGCTGCCAGCCGGCCTGGCTGTCGCCGCGGGCGCCCAGGAGACGGGGCGCGAAGCCGGCCGCGTCGGGGTGGGTCTCGCTGGCCTCGACCAGGGCTTCGAGGGCGCCGGCCTGAGGAACGGCGTCCGGATTCAGCAGCAGCAGGAGCTCGCTGCGCGCCGCCCCGGCGCCCAGGTTGACCGCGGCCGCGAACCCCAGGTTGGCGCCGGGGCCAAGCAGGCGGACGTTTTCGCGGCCGCTCGTCAGCGCCACGAGGTCGTCGTTCGAGCCGTTGTCCACGACGACCAGTTCGAAGCACCCGTCGACTGGCCAGGCGCGCACGAGGTCGCCGAGGTGCGCTTCGTCGTGCCAGTGGGGCACGACCCCGGTGAGGACCGTCGTGGCGGGATTCCCCTCCGGCTGGCGTGCCGGTTGGGGCGACGCCTGGCTTGCCGGCTGGGGCGACGCCGGCCTCGGCATGGGCTCGGATGGCGCCGGCGCCGGCCCCGGCGCCGGTTGCGGGTCGGCTTCGGCGCGGCAGCCGGGCGTGGCTGCACCGGCGTCCAGGCGGGGGTCGGCGTCCGGCACGACGCCCCCCGCGGCAGGCACGGCGCTCGCAGCTCGGATGTGGGCGAACGCCGGCAGCAGGCGGGCGGCCCGGCCCCAGCCGCGCAGAACGTCTGCATGACTGGGCGCCGGCAGGTCTCCCGGCATGGCCGCGGCTCCGGAGGACCGGAGTGCGTCGAGCGCGTCGCGTGCGAGCAGGGAGGGCAGGCGCAGCCAGAAGCCGCGTCCGAGCCGGCGAGCCAGAACCAGCAGGCGATTGGCGTGGACCTGCCTGGTGCGCCAGCGGGCGGCGCCGGGGCTGCGGCTCGACAGGGCGCCGACGTGTTCGGCGCGGGCGTTCGGAACCAGCAGGGCTCGGTAGCCCCTGCGGTGCAGGCGATCCGCCAGGTCCACGTCCTCGTAGTAGCTGTGAAGCCGCTCGTCGAAGGGCCGCAGGCCACGGCTGTCCCGGTGCGTTCTCAGGAGAGCCTCGCGGCGGTAGATCGCGGCGGTCGCCGACACGCCGTACACGGAACGGGGCAGCCCACCGGGCGGCGCCTCCTCGCCTCGGCAGAGCTGCACCGCCTGCCAGCGGCGGTTCCACGCGAGACCGGCGCCGTCGACCCGCGGCGTTTGCCCGGGAGCGGCCGGCGCCAGGTTCACGCCCTGGGCTGCGGCGGCCTCCGGGTCGGCGTCGACGGCTCCCAGAAGTGTCTGCGCCCAGCCGGTCATCAGCGTCACGTCGTCGTTCACCAGGGCGATCCACGCACCCCGGCTTCTCGCGATGCCTTCGTTGGCGGCGCGGGCGAAGCCGACCGGGCGAGGAAGCTCCACGACCAGCGGCGGCCGATCAAAGGCGACCGGCTGGCCAGCTTCAAGCTGCCGGAGGAGCTCGCCGAGCGAGGCGAGCTCGTGGTCGCTCCCGTCGCACGGACGCTGCCGGACGACGATCAGCTCGCCCGGCGCGCCAAGCGCTGAGGCGTCTTGCCAGATGGAGTCGAGACAGGCCGCCAGGTGATCGGTGAAGCCGATGGTCGGCACGACCCAGGAGAGCGTCGTGGCGGCTTCGGCCGGCGGTGCGCTCACGGATCCCTGTCGCCCGTTTCGAGAACCGAGAACAGCGTCACGGTGGTCGCGGCCGGCAGGCCGGGGGCGCGGGAGACGATCAGGTCTCCGCGCCCGCACAGGGAGGTCAGGTGGCGCTCGGTTCGGTAGCGGGCGCCGAAGAACGGGCCGTCCGCGCCGACGGCGACCCAGTGGAGCCACGGCTTCTCGCCGCCGATGCCGCCGCCCGAGCGGGCGGACCATTCGCCAGTGTCCTCGCCGTGCCGCAGGATCAGCGGTTCGGGCGCCGCGTCGCCGGCAACGCCTGCCAGCAGGACGGGCTGGCCTGGCGCAACACCGGCGCTGTTGGCCACGGAGGCGTCCATCACCAGGCGGCCGCAGCCTCCACTCCCGACCGACCAGCTCGGATTGTCGACGGTCAGCTCCACGCGCGGGCCGACCAGCAGGTCGCGGCGGGGACGGAACGCGTCCCACGCGCCCAGCGCGGCGGTGGTGAGCAGGACGGCGGCCAGGGCGAGCACGACGACCCGTGGCGCCGGGGTGCGCCGCACCAGCGCGGACGAGCCGTGGGCGAGCACGAGAATGCCGCCTAGAGCGAGCCACTGCTCCACGCTCACGCCCAGCCCGAAGGCGCGCAGACGATCCTCCAGATGGGCGGGCTGAAGCCACGGGTAGGAGGCCGACAGCATCGCGAACACGATCAGGCCGCCCTGAAGGCAGTAGCCGAACACGGCGGCGTCGCCGGAGAGCGCCAGGACGCGCCAGGGCCCGGTTGGCGGCGGGTCGTCGTCGGTCTCGCGGTCCGCCTGCCTCGAGGCAAGCACCGTCCACAGCGCCACGCCGGCGAGCAGCGCCTGCTCGGGCGGCAGGAACCGCAGGCCGGCCAGGCACAGCAGGACGGAAGCTGCCACCGCGCGCAGGCCGCCTCGACCGATGAGGTGCGGAGCGCCGATCAGGGCCAGGGGCAGCGCGGCCAGGACAGCGGACCAGGGCGCTCCGTCGGCGGGCGGCAGCCACATCGTCAGGGCGCCGCCCGCGACCAGCACGATGGCGAACGCGAGCCGCCGCCAGACGAGCGCCGCCGCCATGGCGGCGACCAAAGTTCCGAACGCCGGCGTCCGCAGGAGCAGCGGCACGACCACCACGACGAGCAGGAAGCCGGCCAAAGCGCCCGGCCGCGCCCAGCGGCGCCGAATGGCGCGTGCGGCGGCGTCTGCGGCAGCGGCCGCGGCCAGCACCAGGACGACGTTCGACCGAAGCCCCCCGGCGAGCAGGATGAGTGCCGCGGCGCCGGCCAGGGCCGGAGCGCCGAAGCGGGCGAACAGCACCACCACGACCGCAGCCGCGATCACCGGCAGGACGACCAGAACGGTGAGCAGCCGAAGCGTCGAACCGTCCAGCAGCTCCGCCTGCCGCATGAGCAGGTTGGCGCCCATGTAGGCGGCGGCCAGCAGCCTGCCCAGGCGATGCAGGGAAGGCGGGTCGAGCGAACCGGCGGGCAGGAAGATGTGCTGCCGGCGGGCGAGCAGGCTGTCCAGCAGCAGGGCGGACGGTCCGAGGCAGAGGAGGGCGCCCACGGCCGCCCCGCGCTCCGGCGCGCCGGGCGGCAGCGCGACGAAGGCGAGGACGACGATCACCGGCAGGGCCAGCGTCGGCGCCGAGAAGGGCCGTCGGGCGACGCCGGCCGCTGCCAGCAGCACGGCGGTCGCGGTCAGCGCCAGGTAGCGTCCCTCGGCGGCGGCCTCGGCGCTTTGTTCGGCCCCGGCCAGGCCGAACATGGCGAATCCGGCGATCAGGGCAGGTCCGGCGGCTGCCCACGCCGGCGCCGAGTCGCGCCCGATGTTCCCGGCTGGCTCCGTGGCGGTCATTGCGGATCCTTGCCCTTGTGGGCGAACGTTGGAAGACTGCCGCCGCCATGTTGCACCGAGAACGCCTCAGAAGGGAACCGGAGCTCGTCGCCGCCGCGGTCGAAGCGCGCGGGGTCGACCGGTCGCTGGTGGACCGTTGGACGGCCTGCGACCGGCGCCGCAGGAAGGCGGTTGCCGATCTCGAGGCGCTGCGCCAGCGTCGGCGCACGGGCGGCCAGGAGATCGGTCGCCTGAAGGCGATGGGCGATGCCGGCAAGGACGAGGCCGAACACCTGATCCTGGAGATGACCGGGCTGAAGGTGCGCATCGACGAGCTCGAAGAGGTCGTCGCCGAGGTGGAAGCCGAGCTGACCGAGACCGAGATTCACCTTCCGAACATCGCCCAGGACACGGTGCCGGTGGGCGCCGACGAGTCGGCGAACCGGGTCGAGCGGGTGGTCGGCACGCCTCCGGAGTTCGACTTCGAGCCGAAGAACCACTGGGACCTCGGCCCGGAGCTCGGCATCCTCGACTTCGAGAGCGGCGCCCGGCTGGCCGGCGCCCGGTTCGTGACCTACGTCGGAATGGGCGCGCGTCTGGAGCGGGCGCTGGCTGCCTTCATGCTCGACCTCCACACCGGGGAGCATGGCTACACGGAAGTGCTGCCGCCGTACCTGGTCAAGGCGGAGTGCCTGCTGGGCAGCGGTCAGCTGCCCAAGTTCGAGCACGACCTGTTCCGGGTCGAGCCGGATGCGCGCTACCTGATTCCCACCGGCGAGGCGCCGATGGTGAACCTGCACGCCGGCGAGGTGATCGAGGAACAACGACTGCCCCTGTGCTACGCCGCCGTGACGCCGTGCTTCCGGGCCGAGGCCGGTTCCTATGGCCGCGACGTGCGCGGGTTGATTCGCCAGCATCAGTTCCACAAGGTCGAGCTGGTCCAGTTCACCACGCCCGAGACCAGCCGCGAGGCCCACGAGCAGCTGACCGTGCATGCCGAGAAGGTGCTGCAGAGGCTCGAGCTGCCCTACCGCGTCGTCTGCCTGAGCACGGGCGACATGGGTTTCGCCATGGCGAGGACGTACGACCTGGAGGTCTGGCTGCCGGGCCAGGCGGCGTACCGCGAGATCTCGTCCTGCAGCAACGCGGAGGCCTTCCAGGCGCGGCGGACTCGCACCCGCTATCGTCCCGCCGAGGGCGGCCGCCTGCGTCACGTTCATACTCTTAACGGGTCCGGCCTCGCCGTGGGGCGGACGCTGATCGCCCTGCTCGAGAACTTCCAGACCGAATCGGGTGCGGTACGCATCCCCGACGCACTCCGCCCATACGTTGGCGGCGTGTCGGAGATCGCGCCGCCGTGACGCGGGGCGCCGGGGTCGGGCGGCGCGTGTCGCGGGCCGCCGGTGGCTGGTTCCCGGCTCGCGAGCGCCGGTTGCGGTGGGTCGCGGAGGGGTGGCTGAGTGGTCTAAGGCACCGGTCTTGAAAACCGGCGCAGGTCTTCCTGCCGTGGGTTCGAATCCCACCCCCTCCGCCATTCGGCCGCCGCCGGTCGGCCTGCCGGGGCTGCCGGCCGTGTCGCCGGTTGCCGCCGCAAGACCGGACCGCCGTGCGGCCCCCGGGATGCGGGTTGCGGCGCCCTGCCTTGACGTGCCCTGCCTTGAAGGGCCGAGCCTTGAAGGGCCGAGCCTGGAGGCGCCGCGCCTTGAAGTAACGTGACGGCTCGGGCAGGGTCTGCCGGCTCGGGCGCATCCATCGGGCGGCGCAGCGGAACCTGACGAATCGAGGCAGTCGACGTGAACAGCGCACCAGCCGACGGTCGGGTTGACCGCTCCGACGACCGCTCCATCGACCAGTATCGCGAGGAGCTTGAAAACCTCGAAGAGATCGCCCTGGCGACCAAGCCGGCACCCGTCGACCTGCCGAACCTGAACGATATCGACATCTTCGGCGTCTCGATTCCGCTGGTCCGGGCGATCGGCGGCGACCACCTGATCTACATCGACTTCAAGGAGCGCTACGACCTGGACCGGCGCCTGGCCGAGGCGAGAGCCGCCGGAGCGACGCGAGTGGTCGACGGGCTCGTGAAGTGCCGTGACCGTGCCGGCGTGCTGGTCGCGGACGTGTCCGGCCACAAGGTGACGGACGCCCTGATCGCGGCCATGCTCCACCAGGCGTTCCTGCTCGGCGCCTACTACGAGCTCGACCGGTTCGGCGAGATCACGACCAGGCTCTTCGAGCACATCAACCAGCGCTTCTACAAGTCGACCGCTCTGAACAAGTACGTGACCATGCTCTACGGCGAGGTTTCGGAGCAGGGGCGCTTCCGCTTCTTCTCGGCCGGGCACCCGGCGCCGCTCGTGTTCGTCGGTCGCCCGGGCCGCATCGAGCACCTGCCCGAGGACCGGCTGGTGCGCTTCCCGCCGGTCGGCATGTTCGCGTCGAACGCCTTCACGGACGAGCTGGTGGATCCGGGTCCCCTGGGCTACAAGCGCCCCTACGAGGTCAGCGAAGTGGACCTGCTCGAGCCGGGCGACCTGCTCCTGCTTCACACGGACGGCTTCGCCGAGCACGGTGACGAGCGCTATCTTCCAGAACGGGCCGCCGGCGTCCTGGAGGCGGTGCGGTCCAGGAGCGCCGAGGAGATCTGCCGACGCCTCGAGCAGGACCTGCTTGCCTTCGCCGACCCGGAGGACGACATCAGCTTCGTGGTGATCAAGAAGACGGCGTAGGCGAGGGTTGGGGGCGGAGGCGGCGCCGCACCGGGTCTCAGCCGGCGCCGGCTCCCGCCGCTGGCTCGCCCTCTGCGGCTTCCTGCGCGACCGGCTCGATCCTGAGCAGTGCGCCGTCGGTCTCTTCGGTGACCACGTAGAGGAACCCGTCGGGCCCCTGGCGCACGTCCCGAATTCGCTTGCCGATGTCCCGCAGCAGCCACTCGCGGCCGAGCTCCTCGCCCTTTTGGCTGAAGATGATGCGCTCGAGGTGACCCGTGCCCGGCATGCGGCCGGTCATCAGGGCGCCGGCGAACAGGTTGCCCTTCCACTCGGGGAAGGCGTCGCCGGTGTAGAACGCCAGGCCGGACGGCGCGATGGACGGCAGCCAGATGATGGCCGCTTCCTCCATGCCCTCGGCCCAGAAGCGTTCCGAGATGCGCACGCCGTTGTAGTGGCGGCCATAGGAGACCACGGGCCAGCCGTAGTTCTTGCCGGCTTCGATGGCGTTCAGCTCGTCGCCGCCCTGCGGGGCGTGCTCCGTGGTCCAGGGCTGACCGGTCTCCGGGTGCAGCGCCAGCCCCATCTGGTTGCGGTGGCCCATGGAGTAGATCTCGGGCTTGTGGCCTTCGCGGCCGACAAACGGGTTGTCGTCGGGGGCGCTGCCGTCGAGGCGCAGCCGGAGCAGCTTGCCGGCGTGGCTCGACGGGTCCTGGGCCAGCTTGGCGTGGCCGAAGAAGCTCTGCGTGCCGTCGACCAGGTCCGCTCCGAAGGCACCGCCCATGGTCATGAACAGGATGTCCTCGCCGGGAACGAAGGCGAGGCGGGCAGCCGCGATGGAGCCGCCCCAGGGCTCGGCCACGAACACGTCCTCGACCTCGACCAGGGACGTGCCGTCGAGCCGGCCCCGGACCAGCGCCACGGTGCCTTCGCGGCCGCTGACCTGCCGGGTGTAGGTGAGGTAGACGAAGCCGTTGTCGGCGAAGTGCGGGTCGACCGCCACCTCCATCATTCCCGCCAGGCTGCGGGCGAGCACGTCGTCGGGCGTGCCGGCCAGCGGTTCGTCCAGCAGCACGCCGTCGCGGACCAGGCGGACTGCCCCGCCGCGTTCCGTGACCAGCATGTCGCCCTTCGGCAGGAAGGCGAGAGACCACGGGTGGTTGATGCCCCGAACGACGACGGAGACCTTCACCTCGGGGATCAGGTGGGTGTTCATGATCCACGGTTCGTCGGGAAGGTCGACCCGGGGGATGCCGCTGCCGCCCCTGCCGTAGCCGGCCTGGCCGGCAGCCTGACCGGCGACCATGACGCCGAGGAGGATCGCCAGCGCCGTGAATGCGGTTCTTCGTGTCATGGTGCTGCGCCTCCGTCCGGTTGTTGCTCGTCTCCGGCCCCTTCTTCGTCTGGCCCCGCGGCCTCGTCGGGCCATTCCGCGCCCTGCTCGATCCAGAGGCGGATCGTCTCGATCTGTCTTGCCGTCAGCTCGGTGCCCGCCTCGTACGGCGGCATCCGCATCTCGGCGAAGTCGGTGCTCACCCGGATGTAGAGCTCGCTGTCGTCGGGGTCGCCCGGGGCGATGTTGGGGAAGCCGCCGAGGTCCTTCATCGCCTCCTCGCGAATGTCGAGCCGCAGTTCCTTCTCGCGGCGGCTGGCGTCGGCGCCGTGACACTCGTAGCAGAAGCCCTCGAGGATCGGCTTGACGTCGGCGAGGTAGTCCACCACCCGGTCGCCGTCCTCAGCGCCGACCGGGGCGATTCCCGTCGCCAGAAGGAGTGGGGTCAGAGCCACAAGGCGTCCTGCGGACGCTCGCAAGCCCGACCACCCGTCGGATGGAGACGTCATTCTCATGTCGGTGCGTTCTCCTGATGGCGCCGCCCGGTCAGCCGGGAGGACTTCGATCCGAACTGAAGACGGATGCGGGAGTCTACCCGCAGGCTGGCGAGACCGGCAGCGGCCGAAGGACGCTGACCGTCTCGGCAGTGTGCGGGTAGAGGTGGGGGCTGGGGCCAGGCGCGGCGTCCGCGACGTGGCTGGCGGCGCCCGCAGGCTGGCGAGACCGGCAGCGGCCGAAGGACGCTGACCGTTTCGGCAGTGTGCGGCATCGGCCGCCCCTCGTTGCTACAGTCTCCTGGTCCGATGTCAGTTCACGACGAGAGCAGGGGGCCGGAGGGCTACGACCAGGCGGCGGTCGAGGCCTGGATTGCGGAGCACGTTGACGGGCTTGCGCCGCCTCTCCGCTGGACGCGGCTTCAAGGCGGCCACTCGAACCTGACCTACCGGCTCGACGACGCGCACGGCGCCTCGGCCGTCATCCGGCGTCCGCCGCAGGGGAAGCTGCTGCCCAAGGCCCACGACATGAGCCGGGAGTGGGCCCTGATCTCGGCGCTCGGTCCGACCGCCGTGCCGGTGCCGCCGGCGCTCGCCTTCTGCGAGAGTCCGAGCGTGACGGGGGCCTGGTTCTACGTCATGGGCCTGGTCGACGGTCGGCCTCTCTACAGCGCCGAGCAGACCGAGGAGTGGGTGCCCGAGGAGCGCCGGGCGACCCTGGCGCATTCGTTCATCGACGTCCTGGCCGAGCTGCACGCCGTCGACCCGGACGAGGTGGGCCTGGGCACGCTCGGCAAGCGGGACAGCTACGTCGGCCGGCAGCTTCGCACCTGGTACCGGTCCTGGACCGCGTCGGTGGAGCCGGCGGAGCTCGACGATCCGCGCGCTCACGAGCTGCAGCGCTACTTTCTCGACCACCTTCCCGACCAGGGGCCTGCCCGCGTGGTCCACGGCGACTACGGCCTGCACAACTGCCTGGTGGGGCGTGATTCGACGATCGCCGCTGTCGTGGACTGGGAGATCTCCACCCTCGGCGACCCGCTGGCCGACCTGACCTACGCCATGAACCAGTGGAGGCCGGCGACGGACACCATGCCGACGGGTTCCGGCGGCGCGACCTCCGCGCCGGGCTTCCCGAGCCGCGAGTCGCTCCTTGCCCGCTACGCCGAGCGCACCGGCCGCGACCTCTCCGGGCTGGGCTACTACGTCGGCTTCAACCGGTGGAAATCCGCCGCCATCGTCCACGGCGTCTACGCCCGGTACATGGAAGGCAAGAAGAGCACGGCGGGCGTCGACCTCGGCGAGATGCGCGAGCGCATCGTCCGCACGCTCGACCTCGCGGAAGAGGCGGTGAACCAGCTTTGACGGCGTCGCTGGCGGTGGCGCCGCGGGTCGCAGCATGAGAACCGTCGAGTCGTCAGCCAGGGCCAGCCTGCCGGTTTGGCCACGGTCGGGCCAGGGAACGGCGATCGCGATGCGCCGTGCGGCAGTCTTCCCGACGCTGGCCCTGGCGGCGGTTCTTGCGGCCTGCCAGGCGGGCGACACGACCGGGTCGGCGTCGTCCGAGACCTCGGCGTCGGCCTCCGGGGCCGAGGTGGTCGCCGTTGCCGACACGCCGACGCGGGCCCGCTCTGCCGACGGGCAGTGGATCTCGTGGCGCGAGCACATCATCGACGACGAGGCGAGCGGCGGCGCGCCGATCCGGGGCGGCGACGGGCTGGCCATGGCCGACCTCGACGGCGACGGTCACCTTGACATCGTGTCGGTCCACGAGTCGGACACCGAGTACGGCGCCGAGGGCGAGGGCCACGTGCGGCTCGCGTTCGGCGGCCCCGATCCGCAGCGCTGGGAGCTCGCCACCCTGGCGGAGGGGAGCGAAGCCGCAGCCGCCGAGGACGTCGCCGTTGCCGATTTCGACCTCGACGGCGACCTCGACGTGGTGGTTGCCTGCGAACTGGCTCATCTCGCGTACTTCGAGAATCCGGGCGTCGCCACCCCCGAGGCGGCCGCCGCCCTGCGCAGTGGCGACTGGCCGCGCGTCGTGCCCGAGGCGACGCGCGATCGCGGCTCGTACATTCGGGCATTCGCGGCTGACCTCGACGGTGACGGCCGACCGGAAGTCCTGGCCGCCAACAAGGGCGCGCAGAGCCCGGATCGGACGAGCACCGAGAAGCACCCCATCTCCTGGTTCGATCCTGGCGCGGATCCCCTGGCCGGGGAGTGGGTCGAGCACGAGATCACGCGGGTCATCTGGCCGATCAACTCCCAGACCGTCGACCTCGACGGCGATGGGGACATGGACATCGTCGGCGGCTCGACCGGCGAGGCTCGCATCTTCTGGTTCGAGAACCGGAGCGCCGCCATCGGCGCCGTCGAGCTGGTGGAACGTACGGTCCGCATTGCCGGGACCACGACCGACGCCGACACGCCGCGTCCGCCGAGCGCTCCTTCGACCGGCGCGCTGCTGAACGGCTTCCACATGGCGTTCGTCGACCTCTCGGGCGACGGCCGGCTCGACCTCGCCACGGTCGAGTTTGGCGGCGTCCTCGTGTGGCTGGAGCAGCCGGCCGACTTCGACGACGCCTGGCGACTGCGCCCGATCGGTCGGCTTGCGCCGGACAACATGGTCGGCTTCACCTTCGCCGACATCGATGGCGACGGTGACCTGGACGTCATGTCGGGCGCCTACAGCCGGAGCGGCCGGGCCACCGACCAGGACGTCGAACCCGACACGCCGCTCGGCAGGCTGGCCTGGTTCGAGAACCCCGGCGACCCCGGCCAGGCGGACGGCGAGTGGATTCGCCACGACATCTCGCGTCGCAAGCGCGGCATGTTCGACGCCTTCGTGGCCCGCGACCTCGATGGCGACGGCGACCTCGACTTCGTCGGCACGCGCGGCAACAGCGCCGAGTTCGACGGCGTCTTCTGGCTCGAACAGGTGCGCACACAAGCGCCTCGGCCCGCCTTCCGCCAGGCGAGGGCGCAGGAGAGCGAGCAGATGCCGCTCTCCGACGCCTGATCGGCGATCAAGCGAGAGCGCGATTCAGGCGAGCGCGATGGCGATGAGCGCGCCGACCATCGGCGTCATCAGTGCCAGCATGCCGCCGAGCATCCACTTGATCGTCCGCAGCTCGCCTTGAGAACCCTCCATCTGACCGGCGACCTCCAGCCGGAGCCCATTCAGGTTGTTGGGGCTTGCCATCTCGGCGCGGAGGGCTTTGACTTCCTGCCGCACCTGGGTCAGAAAGGCGTGCATCTCCTGCCGGATCTCGGCGCGGAGGCTGTCGCGGTCCTTCTGCAACTCGTGCGATACCAGATCGCTCCGTGCAGCCATCTCGGAACAAGGCTCGGCGAGGTCCTGTCTGGTCGCCGCCGCTCCCCTGGCTGCTGCCGATCAGGTGGCTGAGTGTCGGGCAGGGCCCTGGGCACGTTGTCCGTCAATCCGCCGTCTCTGACTGGTCTCGGTTGAAGCCGACTGCCTCAAGCTGCCTTGCTGCGATCTCGGGGACGAAGGCTGCTGCAGGGGCTCTGATCCTGATTCTCCCTGTGACGGTGCTGGCGCCGTCGAACGGTCCCGGGCCTGCCTGGCCAGCCAGGAGTTCGCCGGCCGCGCCCGGTCCTTCAGACAAGCACGCCAGTTCGGCCCGGAGTCCTGGATCCCGATCTCCAGGCTCGGCAGGCCCTGCCTGCTCGACCGGTCACGCCAGCCAGAGCTCGACCTGGTCCAGGGTCGTTGTGACGCCGCCGCAGACGACGACCAGGACCGATGCGAAGTCGTCGAGTTGCGCCGTGCGGTCGTAGGCGGCGGCCAGCGAAGCGCCGCAGGCAGGCTCGACCAGTACCTGGTGATCGTCGAGGAACCGCCGGCAGGCCCTGACCGCTGCCCGGTCGGTGACCACCACGCTCTGCAGCGGGTGCAGATGCGAGCACCGGACCGCCTCCTCGCAGACCTGCCTGGCGCCCAGAGTGGTCGCCAGGCTGGTGATGGCGTGCAGTTCGACCGGACGGCCTGCTTCGAGGGCACGGGCCAGGGAGTCGGCGCCCACCGTCTCGACCGCGACCAGGGCCACGTCGGTCCAGTCGTGCTGGCGCAGCCCCTCGGCGATGCCGCACATCAGACCGCCTCCGCCGACCGAGACAACCACCGCGTCGGGCCGACAGCCCGCTGCGGCCACTTCATCCACCAGCGTCGAGTGCCCCCGCCAGACCAGCGGATCGTCGAACGGATGCACGTACGTGTCGGAGACCGTCACCAGCGACAGGGCGATCTCGTTCGCCTCCTGCCACGACGCCCCGTGGACGATGACCTCTGCTTCCTCGCGCCGAATCAGCTCCTTCGCCCGTTCGGACGTGGTCTCGGGCACCACGACGAGGACCGGAACGGACAGGCGGCGGCCGGCCCAGGCGAGAGCGATTCCCGCGTTGCCGCCCGACGACGTGATCAGCCGCCGGGCGCCGCGCCGCACGTACTCCTGGCAGGCGGCGCCGATGCCGCGAATCTTGAACGAGCCGGGCGGCTGGAGTGCGTCGAACTTCAGCCACACGCTCCGCCCCGCGGCGATGGAGAGCGGCCGGGACTCGAACAGCGGCGAGTCGATGTGCAGCGGCTTCACGAGACCTCCACCCGGTCGACGCCGAGCCGGCCTTCCTCGACCGCCAGGCCGATGCCGCCGCAGTCAAGCGCGTCGTCCTCGGCTTGCACCAGGGCCTCGCCGTCCACGCTGCCGACCAGCCGGCTGCCCGAGACCCGCAGGGTCAGCTCGCGAGATTCGCCGAAACGCCAGTCGAGATCGGTCTCGTCCAGCACCTCCTCGGTGTGGAGCATGCGCACGAGCTGCAGGCGGTTGCCGGGAGCCAGAAACAGCCCGACGAAGCGGGTCAGGCCCTGAACGCGGGCGGCGACGCCGGCTCGCCGCACCATGTGGGGCGCAAGGGTGGCGGACACCGTGTAGTTGCGCCATTCGCGGGTCCCCTGCATGAGCAGCCCCATGCCGGCGTTCTGGATCAGCCGGAACATCTCGGGGCTCTTGGCCAGCAAGTCGACGCCGTTGACCCAGGCCCTGCGCCACATGCCGCCTCGGTGGCGGGGCCGGACGAGCTCGAACGCGGGTGAGCCGGACCAGCCGAGCGACTCGAGGCAGACGCTGGCCTGCGTTTCGCAGCGGGCAGGTCGCGGGCCGCGCTCGGCCGGCGGAAGGACCCGGACGCCGACGAGGAAGATGGGACCGGGCATGGTCGGCACGTCGAGCGTCAGGCGCTTGCGCGCCCCGGCTGCCAGCTCGACCGTCTTGCCGTCGAAGGTGACCGTTTCGTCACCGTCCCCGTACGCGGCTACGTACAGGTTGGCGCCGGCGGCGCCCTCCCCGCCGCCGAGCACGGCCTCGACCGTCTGGCCCGGGAAGATGCGCGGCGAGGCCAGCAGCGGGTACACCCGGTTCTCGAACCACCTGGCCACGTCGAGCGACGGAATGAAGACCGGCGACGCGACCCGGGCCTCGCCTCTTGTGTCGATGCACAGGGCGCGCCCTGCCGAGGGCGCCTTGACGTTGGCGATCTCGGCCGCGCCCTCCGCGACGTGGAATCCCTGCACCGACCCCGGGAAGCTGAAGTGGAACTGCGCGCCGTTGGCAGGCTTCCAGGCCTCCTTGCCGGCGAGGCGTTGCCCCGCGTTGACCACGTGGACGGCTTCGCTTGCGCAGTCGCTGATCGCCCGGCCGCCGTCGGCGGTCGGCAGGTAGAGGCGGTCCGCGACCGGTCCGCGCCAGTCGAGCCCGCGCTCCAGCCCGGCCTCGATGCCGGCCAGGCCATCCTTGATGCCAAGCAGGCAGCCGACGTTGCCGGAGTTGCAGTCGGTGTCCCAGCCGCAGGTGTTCACGATGCGCAGCGTGTCTGCGAAGTCGCTCTCGCCGTGAAGCAGCGAGAGGATGATCAGGCCGTGGTTGGGGACGACGTGGCAGTTGCCGCCGTACGTGTCGTAGCCGTAGCGCTCCGCCAGCCGGGATCGGCTCGCTTCCCAGTCGCTTTCGGTCGCGTGCCAGCGGCGCAGGTCGCCGATCATGCGGGCGATGACCGAGTCGGGCGGGATGTAACCGAGAGCGGTCTCGATCAGACGTTCCATGTCCCCTTCGACGAAGGCCATGGACTCCATCGCCGCCAGGACGCGGGCGCCATGCACCGCCTCGCCGTCGTGGCTGACGCGCGCCGCGGCCGTGGCCAGACGCACGGCGAGGTCCGGGTCTCCCGGCGCGACCATCGCCCAGCCGTCGATGAAGATCTGGGCGCCGATCTGCTCCGACACCACCTTGCCGTTCAGCGTCGCGGCGCCGCTTTGGGGCGCCTCGATGCCGCTCCTGAGCCGCAGCCAGGCGGTGTGCTCGGTCGAGTTGCCCATCCCGCCCCACCACAGCACGGTGCGCTCCCGGATGAGGTAGTTGAGCCAGGTCCAGCCGACCTCCCGCGAACCCAGTTCGGCGCCCGCGTCGTGGTCTTCGAGTGCCCGGAGAAAGGTGAAGGTCCCGGTGATGTCGTCGTCGGTCACGACGAGGGGCACGTCGAGCCGGTCGTGGACGTAGTGCTCGATGTCGCCGAGCCGCTTCCGGATCAGCTCGTGGGGCCAGCCCTCGAACGGTCGTCCGAGGTAGACGCCGATGACCTTGCCGAGGACGCCGGCGTAGACGCGCTCCGCATGCTCGGGGGGCACAGGGTCGCCAGGGGGCCGCGCAGGGGCGCTCATGGCTGCCGTACCGGCCTCGTTTCGGCCCCTCTGGCATCGGCCGGGCAGGCGAGGCGGCCAGGGTCCGCCTGGTATGTGGAACGGTGCAACATGTTCGGTACGCCCCAAGCGCAGACCTGCCGACCCGACTTGTCGGCGCGACCTTCAGAGGGAGAGAGGAAACGCAGTCTAGTCCCCGACATTCGACGAGGAGGGCCGCGACGACCGGCTTCGTGGTTCTGGCGCTGCTGCTGGCGGCACTCCCGGTGCTGGCCCAGAGCGGCAGCGTGTCCGGCAAGGTTGCAGATGCCGACGGCGCCCCGCTTCCGGGCGTCACGGTCAGCCTGCGCAGCGCGTCCGGCGCCGATGCCGGGAACACGATGACCGACGCCGACGGCGCCTTCTCGATTTCGGGCGTCTCGGCCGGCAGCTACACCGCCACGGCCAGCCTGGAGGGCTTCCAGTCCGAGAGCCAGTCGGTGCAGGTGACGGCCGACGGGGCGATGGTCGACTTTTCCATCAGGCCCGCCTGCCATGACACGCTGGTCGTCACCGCCGAGCGGGTCGAGGAGAACCTGATGGAGGTGCCGATGACGATCTCGGCGTTCGACTCCAGCCTGCTCGAGGAGCTGGTGATTCAGGATCGGACGGATCTTCAGAACCTGGTGCCGGGCCTGCAGTTCGGCGACGAGACGGAGCAGCAGGGCCAGGGCACGGTCATCCGCGGCATCGGCACGCGGAACGCCCAGTACGACCAGGGCGACTACGCCGTCGCCACCTGCGTGGACGGCGCCTGCACCCTCGGCGTCTACGGCACGACCCCGGGCGGCGGCTTCGACCTGGAGCGCGTCGAGGTGGCCCGCAGCCCGCAGGGGACCCTGAACGGGCGCAACTCGATTGCCGGCTCCTGTTCCTCAAGAACATCGCGGACGAGGTCGCGGTCATCGAGTTCCTGCCCATCTCCGGCAACGGCGGCGTGCCGGCGCTCGGCTACCTGACCAACCCGCGCGAGGTCGGGATGCAGCTGCGCTTCCGGCCGTTCAACTAGCGGGCTGTCGGACCGGGGCGGTTGGTGCTGCGGGCCGTCGCCAGGTCCGGGGGCCCGCGGGCGACACGGCCGCCATGCGGTCGGTTCCGGCTCGGTCCGGTAGCGCTGATGCTGGCTCTGCCATACCTGACCACGGTGGCCGCTGCGCTCGGTCAGCCGGGCGCAGCGGCTCGCCAGCAGGGCGAGGAGTACGTCCTGGGCGCAGGTTCCCTGGTGAAGGAGGGCGTGCCGACGGGCACGGTCACCAGGCGGGTCTGGGAAGGCAGCCGCATCTACCCGGGCACGACCCACGACTACTGGGTCTACGTTCCGGCGCAGCATGACGACGCCCGACCGGCGGCGGTCATGGTCTTCCAGGACGGCGAGTTCTACATGGACCCGGACGGGCCGGTGCGCGCGCCGGTCGTCTTCGACAACCTGATTCACGCCGGCGAGATGCCGGTGACCATCGGCGTCTTCATCAACCCGGGGATGAAGGAGATCCCCTGGGACCAGCGCGACAACCAGTACGTGCCGCTCGACGACACCTGCGCTCGCTTTCTGCTGGAGGAGATCCTCGTGGAGGTCGGCCGGGACTTCGCGCTGTCGGACCGGGCGGAGGACCGCGCCATCGGCGGCATGAGCGACGGCGGTCTGGCCTCGTTCACGGTCGCCTGGCAGCGGCCTGACGCCTTCAGCAAGGTGGTCAGCCACGTCGGCAGCTACACCAGGCTGGACGGCGGCTCGCGCTACCCCTACCTCATCCGCATGACGCGAGGGGAGCCGAAGCCCATCCGCGTCTTCCTCCAGGACGGCGAGAACGACATCAACCTGAAGGAAGGCAACTGGACGCTGGCCAACCTGCAGATGGAGTCCGCCCTGATGTACGCCCGGTACGACTACCGGTTCGAGATGGGAACCGGCGGTCACGACCTGCGCCACGGCGGCGCCATCTTCCCGGACACCATGCGCTGGCTCTGGCGCGACCACCCCGGAGTTCGCGGCGCCGGCGTACCGCCCGACCCCGCCGCGGTGCTGGGCGAGTGGGACCTGGTGACAAGGGTCCTGGGCGACTTCCGCCACGGCGTGCTGACCGTCGCCGAGCAGGGCGGGGCGCTTGCGGCCACCCTGCACGACGAGGTGGACGGCGAGCTCGACGTGGACGCGGACGTGCGCTTCGACGGCGACGTCCTGGTCTTCCGCTACCAGGCGCCACCGTCCCAGTCGACCTGGGGCAAGGGCGGGCTGGGCGTCCTCGAAGCCTGGCTCCATGTGCGCGGCGAAACCCTGCGCGGCCTCCTGAGCACCGACGAAGGGGCCGAGCATCTGTTCGCCATGGAAGGACGCAGGCGAAGCGCAGCGGCGGACGCGAGCAACGACGACGGCAGGAAACCTCCGGCAGTGTAATGCCTCGGGCACGCAGGGCCGTCGGCGAGGTGGCTGTGGCCGCTCTCGCGATCGCCGTCGCAACGGCAGCCTCTGTGCCTGGCGCTGCTCGGAGGCTCAGAAGTGGATGCGGCGCACGCCGTCCACGGCGTCGAAGTGTGCATCGTTGCTCAGCAGCGGCATCGCGTGCTGACGGCAGAGCGCGGCAATCCAGGCGTCGTTGGCGGGAATCGGCGTGCCCGCCTGCCGGAGCCGCAACCGCAGGTCGGCGTAGATGCTGGCGGTCGCGGACGTGATGGTGGCCACCTCCGCGAGCGGAAGGCGGCGACGAAGCCACGCCTCGTGGAGGCCCCGGTAGCGCGACTGGCGTATCCCGAACCAGTACTCGCCGAGCACGATGGTCGGCAGGACAAGCCGCTGTGCAGACCGGAGCGGGCTCTCGATCGTCACCACACCTTCGGCCCAGGCGGACAGGGCGTTCGTGTCCAGGATCACGGCAGGTCTTCGGGTTCGATCCTCTCGAACTCGTCTTCGACAGCCTGGAGGACGGCTCGGTGATCGTCGCCGAGATCTGCCAGCTCGCCGTAGCCGGCCATCCAGGGTGGTTGCCGCGCCGCACGGGATTGCCCGGGGTCGCCACCGCCCGTGTGGTGCTCCGGTTTGCCTGGCGCGCTCCCTGGCGCCTGGCGCTGGCGGTCGCGATCCTTGCGGATCAGCTCCCGTACGTACTCGCTCGACGTGCTGTAGCCGCCGTCGGCGGCCTGTTCGCTCACGAACGCCTTGAGCGCTGCGGGCAGGGAGATGTTCATGGTGGTCACGGGCTGGAGGCTAACTGTGCTAACAAGAATTGACAACCATTGGCGGACCGTCCGAGTCGTGGTCGCGCCCGGCCACCTTCGGATGAGAGTCGCGCTGCCGGCGCCGGCGAGACGCAGGAGTGCTTCCCTCGCCGTTGCCGCGACAGTGGCCATCTGCCTGCTGCCGCTTGCCGGTTCTTTCGGCGAGCCGGTTCTGGCTCTGTTCCGGTCACAAGATCAGCGGAACCGTGACCGGCGACGACGACGGCATGGTCGGCGAGAGGGCGTGGATCGAGGAAGGGGGCAAGTTGAGCTGCACTTCGCCGCCGTCGACTCTGTTGCGCTGGAGGTCGTCCCGCCACGTCCCGGCCTCCTGGGAAGGTGCTGCAGCCCGCCGCCGAGTGGCGAATCCGCGAAGGTTGCGACCGCAGGGTAGATTGGAACCTCCCTCTTCAGGGCCATGCGCCTTTCGTGGCGGGTCACCCCAAACACACGCAGGCGTGCGGTCCGACGATCCGGAGAAGGCAGCGAGAGCGACCACTACCCGCTCTGTTTAACGTAGCCGACACAGGGGGTGTACCGTCGAATGGTGGGAGCGGACGTTGACAGGAGGACATGCATTGCAGGACGCGGGCAGCAGCCCCGGAGACGCGCGAGTCGGCGACTCGCGGCCAGGTCGTGGACACGGGGAGCTGATCGGGGAACAGGCAAGCCCTGCCGGTTGTCAGCCTCTGTGGACATGAGAGTCACGCGGCCGCCGCCAGCGAGTCGCCCGCGCTTTATCGGCGCTGTCGCGGGGGGCTGCGCGAGCAGCGGCTTGTCGAGGCCGCCAGGCACGCCAGGTCGGGGAGCGAGATGACGCGCAGGATCGCTATTGCCGTAGCCGCCGCGCTGGTTGCCCTGTGCGTGCTGCCGCTTGCGTACTTGTTTGGCGAACCGGTCCACGCCCCGCCCGAGCCTGGCCTCGCGCTGGCCTTGGCGGAGGCGACGGCCGTCGCGGTCGAGAAGACGCGTGTCCAGGCGGCGCCGGAAGGCGAGACGGCGCCCCGGCGGCCTGCGGCCGACGAGATCTCGGCTGGCGGACAGGGGATCCGCGGGCGGGTCGTGGACGCGTCCGGCGATCCGGTGCCCGACGCATTGGTGTCGGCCCGATCTTTGGGCAGCAGATGGGCGCGCGGGGCCGACGAACGGGCCGTCTCGTCCTCAGACGGTTCGTTCGTCCTTCCTGGAGCGGGCCCCGAGCTGTCCTGGTGGCTGACTGTGGAGGCGGAGGATCACGCCGAGCTGGAGATGGGAGTACCGTCGGCGCCTCCGGGTTCGCCCCGCGATCCCGTCGAGCTGATTCTCGACCCGGGCTGGCGCGTCTTCGGTAACGTTGAGGACGCCTTCGGCGATCCCCTGCCCGGGGCCGAGGTGGCTCTCTACCTGATGAACTCGGAGCGGAGAGAATACCGGCCGTGGATGCAGACCATTTGGCCACGCTGGATCGACTGGCAGACCACGTCGACGGACGAGGACGGAGCGTTCGAGTTCACGGGGGTGGAGCCGGGACGGCGGATGCTGACGGTCGTCCATCCCGAGCACATGCCCGTTCAGGCCGACCCCTTCGATGTGCGCGCCGGCTACGGCGAACAAGACGTGGGGACGTTCGTGCTCGACCTTGGCGCCCAGCTGCGGGGCGTGGTGCGCGACTCCCTGGGAGACCCGGTGGAGAGCGCACGGGTGCTGGTCGTCCAGGAAGGAAACGACCGGAGCAACCTCTTCCTGCCGCTGGTGCGCGCCACGGTCTCCGCGCCGGATGGGACCTTCCGCGTCGGCGGTCTTGCCGACTACCCGGTGGAGGTTAGCGTCGTCGCCGAAGGCCACGGTCCGTTCGCGCAAGACGGCATTGACCCGCTGGCCGACGCGCTGCTCGAGGCCAGGCTCGCGAAGGGCGCGACGCTTGAGGGCCGTGTCGTCGCTGCGGATGGCAGCCCCGCCGCCGGCGCTGTGGTACGGGTCTGGCGCGAGAGCTACTGGGCCGATGGAGGCATCCTGGAACGGATCGAGACCGTGCACGAAGCCGGGACCGGCGATGACGGCAGGTTCCGCTTCGAGACTCTGGCGCCAGGGGAGTGGCAGCTCGGGCTCCTCGCCGGGGGAGCGATCGAGGGGGTCGATGCGATCGAGCTTCAGGCTGGCGAGGAACGAGAGCTGGATCTGCGCCTGAGCCCGCAAAGCTGGCTCGCGGGTGTCGTCGTCGACCCCTGGGGCGCGCCGGTCGCCGGTGCGGTGATCAAGGTCGAGTCGCTGGAAGAGCAGTCTGCCGACTTCCTGGATTCTCGATCCGACGACGGGGAACGCCGGCCGCTGGTGCCCATGACGGATGCGGCCGGCCGCTATCTCCATGGCCCGGTCTCGTCGGGCCGTGCTCTTGTCGCGACCAGCCATGCTGCCTGGCTGGACAATGCGGTCGAAGTGGTTCTGGCGCCGGGCGCCAACGACCTGGACCTCGAGGTTGCCAGCGGCTCGGAGATCAGCGGGGTCGTGACATCGAGCGATGGTTTTCCCGTGCCGTTCGTGCGGGTCGTTGCCCTGCGGCAGGAGGGGGACGAGCACCTGGACGAACAGTTGGAACCTCAGAAAAGGTGGCTTCTCCAACTGGAGGACCATGCCACGTACAGCGACCGGAACGGTGCATGGCGCATTGCCGGTCTGGCGCCGGGAACGTACGAGCTCCGTCCCCGCGCGTACGGCTACCTGTTCCCCGACATGGGCGCGTATCCGGTGCTGGTCGACGCCGGGTCGGTTTCGGGGGTGCACATCGTGCTGGAGCGCGGCGCAGTGATCGAGGGGATCATTCTGGGGCGGCCCGTCGAGGCGCTTGCCGACATGACGGTGTTCGTGGAGCAGGGGGGCGAGCAGGGCGGTCGGGACCTCGGCGCGGTAGACCCAGGCCTCGACGGCCGCTTCCGGTTCGACTCCGTTCCGCCGGGCACGTGGACCGTGCGGGCCTCGGACAGCGGCTGGACGGTCGAGCGCACGGTGACGGTGGAGGCGTCCGACCGGGAGAAGTTCGTCGAACTGACGTACGAGCCCGGCCTGGTTCTGAACCTGGATGTTCTCGCTGGCGGGCAGCCGCTTGACGGCGCCCGGGTCTTCCTGAGCGCGGATGTCGCGGCGCCGGGTCAGTTCCGCGCGGCGACGACCGATCGGCTCGGGCGGATTCAGGCCGAGGGGCTGACCGCCGGTTCGTACGAAGTGGCCGTGCAAAAGGACGGCTTGCTCTACAGTCGAAAGATCGAGGTGAAGGGCCACGACACCGTGCGCATCGACTTCGAACCGCCGGCGTTCGTGAGCGGAACCGTGATCCACAAGGTGACGCGCGAACGCGTCGGGTACGGTCATGTGGAGGCGATCGCTGGCGCCGAGTTGACCGTCGGTACATGGGACCACGACGGAACAAAGGTGGGGGACGGAGACCTCGACGATGGCAAGTTCGAGATGCACTTCGTCGCCGGTGAGTCCGTGTCGCTGGTGATCCCGCCCAGGGGGAATCACAATGGCGGCTTCATGCCACTGGATCTGGCGCCGGGAGAGCGGCGCATCGGACTCGTCGTCGAGGTGGAGCCCGACAGGTAGCCAGCCGAGCGTCGTTGGCCACGGCGTTCGCCAGCGCCGAGCCGTGATGACGCAGGCGCCAGCGGCCGTGGCCGCGGGTTTCCACCACCAGGCTGGCGTTGTGGTCGTGCGGGGGCCGGTCGCTTCGGTTCGCGTGCTGATCCGCACGGCAGTTCCTCTCGATCTCGAGGCGAACCGGACACCGATCATCGTGGAGGCGCGTGCCGGCGGGTGACTGGCGGGGGCGACGTAAGCTCCGCGCTGCGTGGACGACATGAAGCAGGCCAGCAGGCTGTCGGACTGGCCTGCGGCCGCAGGACGCTGGCTGGGCCGACAGTTTGCTGGCAAGGTGGGCGCTGGGGCCAGGGGCGGCGTCCGCGACGCGGCTGGCGGCTCTCGGGCGCTTCCTTTCTGGGGCGAGGGCGACCCGCCGCCGGAGCGGGCGTCGGACCCGGCTGCAGAGCAGCGAGGCGCAGCGGCGATCCTGCGCATCTTCGCCCGTACCTGGCCGTACCTGCGTCCCCAGGTCGTGGGCCGCTGGCGGGAGTTCCCGCGCCGGGCCGACCGGCCCGTGGCGCCCGGTGACGCCGACATTGCCTCGCCCGCCGTGAGCACGGAGGGCGATGCAGCCGGCGCTGCGAGAGAGGCGGACGCAGCCGCCAGGCCGGCCGACGGCCAGTGGAGCTGCCGTTACGCGCCGGTCCTGGCGACGCTGCTCGTCGTGCTCGGCCCGCTGCTCTTGCTTCCGGCGCCGGGGACCGACTGGCAGGGCGACCTGCTCCTTCTGGGCACGGCGGCGATGGCGGCGCTGGCCTGGGTGTTGCCGTCGGCTGCCGGCCGTCTGCGGGTCGCTGCAACGGTTTCGCTTGTGCTGGTCGGCGCCGCAACGTTCGTGTACTCGCTGTTCGGCTTGCGCGGCTTCGCGGACAGTGTGCACGTGGGCCTGGTGGCGGTGGCCTGCAGCGGCGTCTGGGTGCTGCACTACCGGTTCGAGCAGGGACGCCTGCGGCTGCGGGTCCGGCTGGGCAGCCACCTCGCGTACTACTTCATCCTGGTGTGGGCCGCGACCTTGGTCACCATGGTCATCGCGCTGTTCTCGGTCGACCTGATCAGCCAGTCCATCCTGCAGGCCGAGCCGCTGACGCCGTTCCTGGCCGACGTCATCGGCCGACCCGAGCTCGGCGCGTCCCAGCCGGCGAATGGGTCAGGCGCCGCCGCGCCGGCCCCGGATGCGGCCGCTCAGGACGGGGCCGCCCCGCCGCCAGACGGCACGTCGCCGGATGCGGCCGCGGATGCGGCCCGGCCGAGCATCGACCTTGCGCCGCTCACGGCCGAGCAGCGGCACAGCCTGAAGTGGATCTACGCCGCGTTCATGGTCTTCGGCTGGTTCGCGCAGCTGCCGGCGATGATGCTGCTGCCGTACTACTACATCTTCATCATGCAGCGAGTGAACCAGGACCTGCGCATGGCGCTGGTGGAGCGCTGGTTCGGCCTCTCGCTGCGCTACCACAGCGACCACCGGGTGGGCGATTCGGTCTACCGCATCTACCAGGACACGGCCCAGGTGACGGCCGTCATCGGCACCATGACGCATTCCATGCAGATGCTGAGCACGTACGCCATCGGCGTCGTCTTCCTTGCCGCGCTCGACCCGCTGCTCGGCGGCATGGCGCTCAGCATCGTCCTGCTCGCCCTGCTGTGGGGGCGCTGGTTCTCGCCGCGCATGCGCGAGCGCTCCCTGGCGGCGCGCGAGGCGAACTCGGACTTCACGTCGCGGGTGCAGGAGACGTTCGCCGCCATCCGGGTGATCAAGGCCTTCGGGGCGGAGGAGAGAGAGCAGGAGCGGCTGGAGCGGGATTCCGTCCGGGCCTTCAACGCCTCCTTCCGCGCCCGGTCGCTGATGGCCGTGGTCGGCATCGTCACCTTCACCTTTGCCGCCGCCGCGCTGCTGGCAGGGCAGTTCCTCATGGCCGTCTGGGCCAGCGGCGAACGCGAGACCTTCGCCACCGTGCTCGTGGGCCTGGTCGGCCTCAGCTTCCTGACCTGGAACCTGTCGGCCTACAACTGGGCGCAGGAGCAGCTCGGCGCGTCCAGCGTCTCGGTGCGGAACCTGGTGACGCTGTGGACGCAGGCCCAGGACATGGCGATGGGGCTCCACCGTTCCTTCGACATCCTGGACCTGGAACCCGAGGTCACGAATGCGCCCGACGCCGTGCCGCTTCGGGGGTTGGGGCGCCGCATCCGCTTCGACGGAGTCGACTTCGCCTACGAGCCCGACCGCCCGGTGCTGCAGGGCGTCAGCTTCGCGGTCGAGCCGGGCACGGTCACGGCGCTGGTCGGGCCCACCGGATCGGGCAAGAGCACGCTGGTCAGCCTGCTGCTCCGCCTGTTCGACCCGGACCGGGGCAGCGTGTCCATCGACGGCGTCGACCTGCGCCAGCTGGAAGTCGAGAGCCTGCGCGCCAACGTCTCGGTCGCGCTTCAGGAGAACGTGCTCTTCGGCATGTCCGTGCGCGACAACATCCGGTACGTCGTGCCGGACGCCAGCGACGAGCAGGTGCTCGAGGCGGCCCGCGTGGCCTGCGTGGACGAGTACGTTGCGGCCCTGCCCGAGGGCCTCGACACGGTGCTCGCCGACCGCGGCGGCAAGCTGTCGACCGGGCAGCGGCAGCGGCTCTCCATCGCCCGGGCGATTCTCAAGGACGCGCCGATCCTGATCCTCGACGAGCCCACCGCGGCGCTCGACGCGTACACCGAGCATCGCGTGCTGGAGCGTCTGTCCGCGTGGGGCCGGGACCGGGCGATCTTCCTGATCACCCATCGCATCTCGACCATCCGCCAGGCCGACCGCATCCTCTACCTGGACGAAGGGCGGATCCTGGAGAACGGGTCTCACGACGAACTGATGGCGCTCGACGGCGGTCGCTACCGCAACTTCGTGGAGACGGAGGCCCGGCTGGCGAGAGGCGCCGAGGACGCGGACCCGTCGCCGGAATGAGCCGTCGGCAGGGCGAGCGGAGGCTCGACCGGGCCGCCAGCGTCCTGGACACGAGCACGGACATCTCGTTCCGCGAGGCGCTTCGCATCTTCGGTCGCGTCGTCGCGCTGTTCCGGTTCTTCCGGGCGCGCATCGCCGCCAAGCTCGGCTTCATTTCGCTGGAGCTCGCGTTCCGGCTGCTGGTGGCGCCGTGGCCGGGCAAGGTGGTCGTCGACCACGTCATCCTCGGCATGCCGATCGCCGATGCCGAGGGCTTTCCGGGCTACCTGGCGCCGTTCGTTCGGCTCCTTCGCGGTTTCGGGCCGGTGGAGATCATGTGGTGGGTGCTGCTGCTGGGCGCGTTCATGGTCGTAGTCTTCGGGTTCACGACCAGTCGCGGCGCGGGGCGCTCGCCGAGCGGGGCTCCCACGGGCGCCTCGGCCGGGTCGTCCGGCGGCGCCACGGCGCTGACGCCACAGGGGCACGGCACCCTGGCCCAGGGCCAGGACATCGCGACCCAGACCGAGAACCAGGCGAACCTGGGTTCCGGCCTGATGGCGGGCGTCCTCGGCGTGCTTGACTTCCGGGTCCATCTGCGGCTGATGCAGTCGCTGAACCACCTGCTGCGCAGCCGCGTAGCCCGGAAGCTCGGCTCGCTGCCGATGACCACCCTGGACGACCTGCGCATCGGCGACCTCGTCCATCGGGCGCTCTACGACTCGACCAGCGCCAGCGCACTGCTGCACGGCATCGCCCTCGGCCTGTGGTCGGGCGTGCTGGGCGTCGTCATCACGCTCTGGATCATGTTCACGTACTACGGCGCGGCGCCCGAGGTCATCGTCCTCGGCATGCTGGCGCTGCCGGTCGTGTTCCTGATCGAGCTTCCCTTCGCCCGCATGGCGCGTCGCCGCAGCCAGGCCAGCCGCGCCGCCGGTTCGAGCACCACGAGCCATGTGGAGGAGGGAATGAGCAACGTGCTGGCGGTGCAGAGCCTGGGCGGCGCCGAGCGCGAGGGCGAGCGCTTTCGCGGCGCGAGCGCGGAGTCGTTCCGGCGCTTTCGCACCGAGTCTCTCGTCGTCCTGGCCTACCAGCAGTCCTTCAGCCTGGCGCTGATGCTGATGCAGGTGCTGTTCTTCCTGGTCATGGCGGGCCGGGTCATCGACGGCACGTTCACGGCCGGCGACTACTTCGTCCTCACCTACTACTTCTTCGTCCTGAGCGCGACCTTCGGCGCCTGGGGCTTCATGTACACCGAGTGGCAACGGCACGTCGCCGGGCTGCGAAGGGTGTTCTTCCTGCTGGACCTGCCGTCCGAGATGGCCAGCGGACGGTCGGGATCGACAGCGGCCGCAGGGCGCTCCCCGGGCCGACGGTCTGCTGGCGAGATGGTGGCCGGGGCCGGGCGGGGCGGTCGCGACCTGCCGCCGGTGCGGTGCGGAGTGAGGATGACGGGCGTGGGGCTCGTCTGGCCCGATGGACGCCGCGCGCTGCGAGGCGTGGAATTCGAGGCCCGGGTGGGCGAGATCACCGCCATCGTCGGCCCGACCGGAGCCGGAAAGACGAGCCTCGCCGGGATGATCCCGGCGTTTGTTCGGCCCACCGAGGGCAGGGTCGAGGTGGACGGCGTGGACATCGCCGAGGCGCGGGTCGAGAGCCTGCGCCGGCAGGTCTCGTACGTCTTCCAGGAGCCGCAGCTGTTCTCGGACTCGATTCTCGAGAACATCCGCTACGGGAGACCTGGCGCTACGGCGGAGCAGGTGGAGCGCGCCGCTCGGATTGCAGGCGCGCACGACTTCATCGCCGCGCTGCCGGACGGCTACCGGACCCGCCTCGGCGCGGTGATCAGCAAGCTGTCCACGGGCCAGAAGCAGCGCATCGCCATCGCCCGCGGCCTGCTGCCGGATGCGCCCATCCTGATCCTCGACGAGCCGACGTCGGCGCTCGACCCGGAGACGGAGTCCGCGCTGGTGGCCGCTCTCAGGGAGGCGGCGAAGGACAAGCTGGTCGTGGTCGTGGCGCACCGGCTGTCCACCGTCGCCCATGCGGACCGCATTCAGTTCCTGGAGGAAGGCGAGGTGCGCGAGACGGGCTCCCACGCCGAACTGATGGCGATTCCGAACGGCCGCTACCGTCGGCACGTGTCGCTGCAGGGGCTGCCGCCCGATTGACCCGGTCGTGTGCAGGGCCGTCGACGGGTCCGCACCGCGGTTCGGGGCAAGCGGGCGCACCGGGAGTTGACTGGTGGTTGGCGCCGCCGTGAACGCCACAAGCCGCTGCGTGACGGGACGGTGGCGCTCCTCCGGGGCGGCTGCCGGAGCGGCGGGCGCTCGACTTGATCGCCTACGTCGAGTTTGCCGGGGCCATCGTCCAGGCGCGGACGCTGCGGACGGTCACGTCGCCGCCGACCGCGAACAGGGACACGCCGAGACTGTCGCGGCGGGTGGGGTAGATGCGCCGGGCGATGGCCTGACGACGGTTGGCGAACACCTCGACGACGGAACGGTCGACGAAGATTCGCAGCGTCAGCGGTTCGCCGGGGCGGAGCTCGAAGGGCGCCGCCTCGACCGCCTTCGGGGTGTCGGCCGGACCGGACTCGGTGGTGTCCAGCATCAGCTGGTTGGTCGAGGCATCGAAAAAGATCAAGGTCCGCTCGCTGCCGTCGGGCGAGACCCGGACGCAAACCCCGAACTGGTCGGCGCCGTCCGCTTCCATCTCCGCCCCCATCTCCACGATCAGCTCGAGGCTGTCGCCAGCGATGCCCGGCAGCCTGGTCTCGGCGCCCGCCGGGAGCGTCAGCGGCCCGACCCGCCTGGGGTCCTCGCGCAGAGTCTCGATCTCCTCCGGCAGGTCGTAGCGCAGCAGCCCGTCGTCGCCGAGCGACAGGACGCGGGGCAGGCTGAGCGTGCCCGACCAGCCTTGCTGCGCGCGGACGCCGAACAGCGGCTCGTCCAGGATCCACGCCCACATGATCCGTCGTCCGCGGTCGTCGACCAGGCTTTCCGGAGCAAAGAACGAGTTGTCGACCCAGCTCATCCGGGCGTGGCGCTCGGCGTGGAACTGCTCGTTTTTCCACTCGCCGACGTGGTAGCGGCAGCCGAGCCGGTGGCTGATGCACAGCAGCACCCACTTCTCGCCCAGCCTGAACAGGTCGGGGCACGAGACGTCCTCGTCCGGCGGCACGCCGGGAACGTCGTGGGCGAACAGGTCGCCGACGTAGCGCCACGGGCCTTCGAGCGCGGGCGCCTTCGCCACCGCCGGTCTGTTGCCGCCGAAGATGGCGTAGCACGCGTCGCCCTCGACCCACCCGAACGGATCCCAGGAGCGGTACCTGCCGTGGAACTCGTCGCCCTCCTCGGTCGGCGGCGTGATGGGGTTCGAGTCGAGCTTGCGCCACTCGTCCAGGTCGTCGTCGAGCGCCACCGCCATCGCGTTGCCCAGGCCGTGCTGGTGGTAGCAGACCGCGGGCACGCCGTCCCGGTTCACGAAGCAGTTGCCGCTGTACATTCCGTTTACGAGGCCGGTCGGATGATGCCTCCAGTGGAACAGGTCCCGGCTCGACATGTGTCCCCAGTGGTCCGAGTTCCGCCCGAGCGTCATGTCCTGGAAGATGTGGAACAGGTGGTAGCGGCCCTTCCACCAGATGGCGCCGTTCGGGTCGAAGGGCATCGCCACGCCCTCCGGCATGACGAAGTGGTAGCCGGGCCGGTGCGGGTCGCTCACGATGCGCTCGCGGAGTTCGCGGGCGGTCTCTGCCGGCGGGTCGGCCACGCGGGAGCGCTCGATGCAACGACAGCGCCAGGCGCCGTCGGCCTCGCGGGTCATGGTGAAGGCGAAGCTGCCGTTGCCGGTCGGCGAGCGGAAGCGGACCGGGTCGACGGTCGCCTCGTCGCCGTCGATGGCCACCGTCGCGTCGTCCAGGACCACCCGCCTGCGGCGGCTGTCGGGGCTGGCCCGTCGTTCCAGCTGGCCGCGCAGCTCCGCCTTCGTCGTGCCGGAGGCGCTTCGCCAGTCGTCGGCGAAGAAGTCGACCTGGCCGTCGATGTCGCCGGCGCGCACGTGGGCGTCGTACCGGCGAAGCGCGGCCAGCACCTTCTGCTCGGTCCCGCTGGTCATGCTCCGCCGCCTCGCGACTCGTCGGCCCGGGCCTGCTGCCGTGCCAACCGGCCGCTGTGGGGCAGATCTCTTCGCCGCAGTCACGCTTCCCCTCCCGCGGCGGGTGCGGGGCCCACGGCCGAGTCCGCCAGCCGCGCCTGCGCCGACCTGTTGGCCGCGGTCACGCTGCCGCTCCTGCGGCGCCTTTGTTGGTGGCGTCGGCAGCTCCGGCCGCGACGTGGCTTCTCATGCCGCTGTGTCGCCCAGCGACCCGTCGGCCCGGGCCTGCAGCGAGGCGAAGCGCCGGTAGTGACCTCCCGGCGACGCCATCAGCTCCTCGTGCGTGCCCTGCTCGAGGATTTCGCCCTGGTCGAGAAAGAAGATGCGGTCGGCGTGGGCGATGGTGGACAGCCGGTGGGCGATGACGATGACCAGCCGATCCCTGGCGGCCTCCCGCAGCGCCCGGACCAGCCAGGCCTCGGTCTCCGGGTCGAGCGCGGAAGTCGGCTCGTCGAGGATCAGGATCCGCGCGTCGGGCAGCAGGCCGCGGGCGATGGCGATGCGCTGCTTCTGGCCCACCGACAGCTTGCTTGTCACCGTGCCGAGGTTCGTGCGGTAGCCCTCGGGCAGCGCCTCGATGAAGTCGTGGGCGCCGGCGGTCCGTGCCGCCTGCTCCACCTGCTCGCGGGTGGCGTCGGGAGCGCCGTAGCGGATGTTCTCCAGGATGGAGTCCGAGAACAGCTGCGTTTCCTGAAAGACGTAGGACACCTGCCGGCGAAGACTGTTCACGGAGACGTCCCGAAGGTCGATGCCGTCGATGGACACGGCCCCTTCCGTGGGCTGCACGAACGCCGGCGCCATGCTTGCGAGGCTCGTCTTGCCTGCACCGGTGGGGCCGACCAGCGCCACGATCTCGCCGACCTTCGCCTCCAGGTCGATGCTGCGCAGCGCCCGGCGACCGTCCGGCCAGATGAGCCCGACGCCCTGCATCCTGATTCCCTGACGGATCTCCGGCAGGTCGACGCCGCCGTCCGTCCGCTCTGCCTCCTGGTCCATCAGGAAGAACACTCGGCGCAGCCCGGCGACGTTGTCCTGGAGAACGGTGTAGATGTAGCCGGCGCCGGCGAAGGTCGCGCTCAGCACGAAGAAGTAGTACTGGAGCACGAAGTAATCGCCGGCGGTGAACGTGCCGTCGATGACGCGCCCGGCGATGACGACGAAGAACAGGACCTGGCCGAGCAGGAAGGCGAGGCTGCCGGCCTGCTGGTACGTCAGCTTGAGGAACGACTCGATGCGGAAGCGCCTGAAGGACTCCTCGCTGGCCCTGCGGAAGCGCTGCCTCTCGCGCCGCGCGCCGCCCAGGCTCTGGATGGCCAGGACGTTGCTCATGCCCTCCTCGATGCTGGTGGTCGTGCGGGCGCCGGCGGCGCGGCTGGCCTGGCTCCTGCGGCGTGCCATGCGGGCGAACGGGACCATGAAGACGAGCATGATCGGCAGCGACAGGGCGGCGAGGACGACGACTTCCGGGGCGGCGCCGAAGTAGGTGAACATCATCATCGCGCTGAGGCTGATGCCGAGCGCGTGCGAGTAGAACTCCAGCCCGACCTCGTGGAGCACCAGGCTGACGCTGGTCGAGTCGTAGAGCACGCGGTAGGTGCTGTCGCCGATGCGCTGGTCGTCCAGGGTGGTCATCGGCAGACGCTTGATCCGTTCCGCCAGCCGGGTCCGCAGCACGTGGTTCATCGACTGGGTCAGGCGCAGATGCACCCGGAAGTCCAGGATCCCCAGCAATCCCCCCATCAGGCCGGAACCGCGGTTCGCCTCGTTCTCGGTGCGCGTCGCCGTGTCGTGCCCCTGCGCCAGCGTCCCGTGACCCTGCCCCAGGAGGGTCGTCACGCCGCCCGACGAGCCCGCCGACGCCCCCGTCGGTACCCCGCTCGCCGACCTTGCCGTGCCGCGGCTGGTCGTGAAACCGAACACCGCCACCGTGAAGGCGCCGAGCAGGAGCACCCAGAGCATGATCTCCATCGGGCTGCGGCCGGCAAGCAGCATCACCAGGGGCGCCAGGTAGTGCGGGAAGCCGGCCGCGTCGGTTATCGGCATCGCCAGGATGACGTGGTCGACTACCACCTTGCCCGGCCACGGCGCGACCAGCAGCCGGAACACCATCTCGGCGGTCAGCACCCCGGCCTTGACGGCGACCCGCGCCTTGAAGTGGCGCATGAAGGCGAGCGCCCGACCCAGGATCCGGAGCACCTCCCGAAACGGGATGTCGGTGCGGACGTCGAGCGAGCTGGCGGCGCGGTCCAGCTCGGCCTCGCCCTGCCTGAGCCTGGTTCGCCAGGAGCGCGACGGGTGCGCGTTCGCCTCGTTCATCGGCGGTGCGACCGCGTCCGTGGCCGCCGGCCCGACTTCGAGCCGCTCCTCATCGGGCATGGCTCATCGGGCATCGAGCCGACAGCGGCCCGTCGGCCAACCGCGGCTCAAGCTGCCTGCCGGGCGTGCCAGTCACTGCCGGCCGGTCGCTGCGCGATGGAGCTGTTGCATGATTCGGGGGTGTCGTCCACAGCTCCGCACCTGCGTTGTCCCCGTTGGTCCGGGCGTCGTCGGCTGCTGGAGCTGATGCGGAGCGTATCCGCGCTCCTGCCCGGCGCCGTCGCTCTGCTGGGCGTCGTCGCCTTTTCCGGCCTGGTCGCCTGCGGGTCGGCGGACGACGCCGCGCGTGTCGGTAACGCCGCTGGCGCCTCGCTGCGACCGCCGGCTGTGGGCGGCCCCCGCTACGGCGGCCACCTGCGCGTGGCGCACTCCCTGGAGCCGACCTCGCTGGATGCCGTGCTCGGGCGGTCGGGCGCCGACGCCTACTTCTGGCGCCAGATCTTCGATCAGCTGGTGGATGCCGACCAGCAGCTCGCCCCGCGGCCGGAGACATCGCTCGCCACCTCCTGGGAGATCGGGACGGATCCGGACTCGATCACCTTTAACCTGCGCCACGGCGTCGTGTTCCACGACGGCACGCCGTTCGACGCGCACGCGGTGAAGGCCAACGTCGACCGGATTCTCGACCCCGCGACCGTCGCCACGCCGCGAGCCTCGATGACGGTGATCGAGGCGGTCGAGGTGGTCGACGAGCACACGGTGCGCTTCGACCTCGCGAGGCCGTGGGGGGCGAGCTTCGGCATGCTCGCCGACCGTGGCGGGGCGATGAGTTCGCCGACCGCCATCGAGGCGCTGGGCGCCGACTACGGCTGGAACCCTTCGGGAACCGGGCCGTTCAGGCTCCGGGAGGTGATTACCGGCACCCTGGTGCACCTGGTGCGGAACGAGGACTACTGGGGCCGCGACGAGCACGGCAATCAGCTTCCGTACCTCGACGAGGTGACGATTCGCGTCATCCGCGACGAAACCGTTCGGGCGGCGGCCCTGCGCACCGGGGAGATAGACGTTACCTACCTGCCGTACAAGGACGTGTCCACGTTCGAGCGCGACGAGCGCGTGCGCATCGAGACGATGCCGGGCGGCGGCATCGCGCTGACGCTGGTGTTCAACGTCGCCAAGCCGCCGCTCGACGACGTGAACGTCCGGCTCGCCATTGCCCACGCGGTGGATCCGTCGGTGATCAACCGGGCCGTCTTCTTCGGTCGGGCCATCGAGGCCGACGCCGGCATGTGGCCGGTGGGATCGTGGGTGCATGAGCCGGACAGCGAGCGTCCGTACCACGACCTCGACAAGGCCCGGCAGTACCTGGCGATGGCAGGCCGCGAGGGCGGCGTGGAGTTCACGGCGGTCACGCACCATAACCCGCTGCTGGTGTCGAGCGCCGAGGTCGTCCGCGCGATGCTGAAGAAGGTTGGCATCCACATGAACATCGACGTGCTGACCAGCGGCGCCGCCACCGAGAGGTTCAACCACGGGCGCGAGTACCCGATGTTCGTCACCTCCTGGAGCCGCTACCCGGAACCGGACTGGATGGCCTCGCTGGCCTATCGAAGCGACGGCTACTACAACCCGGGAAACGTGCCGCGGCCCGACGTGGACGAGCTGGTGCAGCTCGGCGCTTCGCTCTACGACAACGATGCCCGCAAGCAGGTCTACCTGGAGCTCAACCGGACAGTGCTCGGCGAGGCCTGGTTCACGCCCCTGCTCTACGGCGTGACCTTTGCGGCGGCGCCGCGGCGGGTGCGCAACCTGGACCAGCTGATGGGCTGGGACGGCAAGATGAACTTCGCCACGATCTGGCTGGAGGACTGAGCTCCTGCACGGTTACCTGGGACGTCGTCTGCTGCAGGCCGTGCCGGTCCTCCTGCTCGTCACCTTCCTGGTGTTCGCGCTGATGCTCGCCATCCCCGGCGACCCGGTGCGCGCCTTCATCGGCCCGGGCGAAGCGCTCGACGAGGAGCAGCTCCGCCTCGTCCGCGAGCGCCATCACCTCGACGATCCGGTCCTCGTGCAGTACGCGATCTGGCTGGGCAACGTCCTGCAGGGCGACTTCGGTCGCTCGACCCAGACCATGCGGCCGGTGGCCGAGGAGCTCGCCGCCCGGGCTCTCGTCACGCTGCAGTTCGGAGTGGCGGCCTGGATTCTCGCGATGCTGGCAGGCGTTCCGGCGGGCATCGCCTCCGCGGTCTGGCGCGGCAGGCCGATCGACTACGCGGCGACCGTGGTCTCCATCGGCGGCGTCGCCATCCCCAACTTCTGGCTCGGCATCATGGCCATCCTGCTGTTCGGCGTGGGGCTCGGCTGGCTCCCAAGCCAGGGCTACGTGAGCCTGCTGGACGACCCGCTGCAGAGCCTGCGGCACATGGTCCTGCCGGCGTTCGCCCTGGGCGTGACCAGCTGCGCCCTGATCATGCGCCAGAGCCGTTCGGCGATGCTGGAGGTGCTGGCCCAGGACTTCCTGCGCACCTCGCGGGCCCGGGGCGCTCGGGAACGCACGGTGATCTGGTCGCATGCGCTGCGGAACGCGCTGCTGCCGGTGGTCACGATCCTCGGCCTGCAGACCGGCCGCATCTTCGCCGGCGCCATCGTCATCGAGACGCTCTTCGGCATTCCCGGTACCGGCCAGTACATGGTGCAGGCCATCTTCGCCCGCGACTTCCCGGTGGTGCAGGCCGCCGTGCTCCTGATGGCCGTCGCCGTGCTGGCGGCGAACCTGGTGACCGACGTCGCCTGCGCCTGGCTCGACCCGAGGATCAAGATCGATGCGTGACCCGCAGTCCGACCCGGCCGCTGGCGGGGCGACACCTACCGGCCTGCGGCCAGGCGGAGAGGTCAGGGCCGGCGTCGCCGGCGGCTTGCGCCATCCGACCCTGGAGCTGCTGGGAAAGCTCGCCGCCGCACCGCAGGCGGTTGCCGGCCTGGTGGTTCTGGCGTTGATCGGCGCAGCGGCGGCGCTCGCTCCCTGGATCGTGCCGGTCGATGCCGAGGAGATGGACTTCGACAACCTGCTCTCCGGCCCCTCGGCGGCGCACTGGCTGGGTTCGGACCAGCTCGGACGCGACACGCTCGCCCGGTTGATCGTTGGCGCCCGGATCGCTCTCCTCGTCAGCTTGGGCGCCGTCGGCCTCGGCGTGCTGCTCGGCGTCCCGCTCGGCCTGGTCTCGGTCTGGTTTCGCGGCCGCGTCGACGACGTGCTGATGCGTCTGATGGACGCCCTGGTCACCTTCCCGAGCCTGCTGATCGCGGTCGGCCTGGCAGCGGCCCTCGGCGGCTCGCTTCAGACCGTGATCCTCGCCATCGGCATCGCCAACGTGCCCTGGATGGCGCGGATCGTCCGCAGTCAGGGGCTGTCGATTCGCGAGCGCGACTTCGTCACGGCGGCGGAGAGCCTCGGCCTGAGCCAGTCGCGCATCATCCTGCGCCACATCCTGCCCAACTGCATCGCTCCGGTGATCGTTCAGAGCACGCTGAGCATGGGCTACGCCGTGCTGACCGAGGCGGCGCTCGGCTTCGTCGGCGTCGGCATCCAGCCGCCGACCCCGACCTGGGGCAACATGCTGCAGCAGGCCTTCCCGATGCTCGAGCAGCAGCCGCTGCTGTCCATCGTCCCCGGCGTGGCGATCTTCCTGCTTGTGCTGTCGTTCAACTGCGTCGGCGATGCCCTGCGCGATCTTCTGGATCCGCGGCTTCGGGGAGTGATCCACTGAGGCGCGGAGCAGGGCGCCGTCGTCCAGCGTGCGTGTGAGGCTCGCTTGACGCACCGGCGAGTGTTTACGAGGGCGACAAGGAATCGGCGGCGACGTAACGAGACGGCGGTGGAGCCGAGGCCAATCGCTTGGCTGCGGCCAGGCTCGGGCCCGCGGTCCGCAGCCGGGTTGGCGGCCCGGGCGATGAACGGGCCGGCAGCCGACGGACCGGAAGCCCCGCCAGGCCAGGCGGCGCCCTGCCGCGGGGTCGAACGCTGTTCGCTGCCAGGCGACTCAGTCGGCCGACGCCTCATCCGGTTCACGTCCGGAGGGCAGCACGCGGCCTTCCGGGTAGTCCGCGCCCGTGATGCTCCGGTCAACCGACAGGTTCCAGGCGTCCAGCTCGGCCATCATGCGGGTGGCGACGTCGGGCCGCTCGTCGATCAGGTCGTGCAGCTCGCCTGGGTCGGCCGCCACATCGTAGAGGGCGAAGGCCTCGGGCGCTTCCTCGGGATTCTGCGTGAAGTTGCGCACCAGCTTCAGGTCGTTGTCCATCCAGGCGAGTCCGCCCGAGGCGCGAAAGCCGATGGCTTGCTCGCGGCGCGCCGGCTCGGCGTCGAACGCCGGGGCGATGGAGATGCCGTCGTGGACGGCGTTGATCGACGCCGGGTCGAGGCCAGCCACCTCGATCAGGGTCGGGAAGATGTCCATCGTGCTGGCGGGGAAGGAGGAGATGCGGGGCGCGATGCCCCTCGGCCACTCGATGATCGTCGGCACTCGCAGACCGCCTTCCAGGAAGTCCTTCTTGAAGCCGCGCAGTTCGCCGGTGGTGTCGGGGCGGATGCCGGGGTGTTCGGGCGTGTAGTCGATGTCGGGCAGGCCTCCGTTGTCGCTGGTGAACCACAGCAGCGTGTTCTCGGCGATGCCGAGCTCGCGCAGGCCCGCGCGGAGCGTCCCGATGGACCGGTCCATGGCGACGATCTCGGCGTGATGCGTCTGCGACGGACCGTCGAGCGACGCGAACGGCGCCTCGTCTTCCGGGAAGGCGCCGAACGGCCGGTGCGGCGAGGCGTACCAGATCACGGCCAGAACGGGCTTGTCCGCTGCCATCTGCTCTTCGAAGTAGCGCAGGGCCTCGGCGACCAGGACCTCCGAGCCGTCGCCCTCGAACTGCTTCGGCACGCCCATCTCGCTGAGCACGGGATCCATGTTGAACTGGTTCGTGTCGCTCAGCCAGTAGTCGAAGCCAAGCTCGCCCGGGTTGTGGGGGTCGTCGCCGGGCAGCGGATTCTCACCGGGCGGGTTCACCGTGTTCAGGTGCCACTTGCCGAAGTGGGCCGTCGCGTAGTCGGCGTCCCGGAACGCCGAGGCGAGCGTCTTCTCCTGCTTGTTGATCGAGTCGCCGACCCGGAAGACTCCGGTGCGGTCGTTCGTGCGGCCGGTCATGACCGAGGCCCGGGTGGGCGAGCAGCTCGGCGCTCCGGCGTAGAAGCGGTCCATGCGCAGGCCGGCGGCGGCCATGGCGTCGAGATGCGGCGTTTCGAGCAGCGGATGGCCGTAGTAGCCGGTCTGCGCCCAGCCCATGTCGTCCGCCATGAGCAGCACGACGTGAGGCGGGTCGTCGGTCGCGGCGGCTTCCGGCGCCGGGCCGTCCTCCGTCTGGCAGCCAGGGGCCGCGAGCAGCGCGAACGAGGCGAGCAGCGCGAGCGGGGCCAGCGGGGGCCGTGCGGCCGCCCGCGGCGTCCGTGATGTGGAAGAGGCTCCGGAGGGAAGGGTGGCCTGCCGAATGGCCGGGCACGGTTTGCAGCGACGATGATCTTCTGCCATCTGGTCTCTCCCGATGTCGTTCGGTGTTCCGCCTGCGGCTGATGATCCCACATCGGTCAGCGGGCCGCCGGACCTGGTCGTAGCCTGACTGCTCGGGTCTTGCCCTGAGCCCCCTTGACGACACGTGTCGCCGGACGGCTGCGGTGTGGCCACCGGGGAGCGACGCCTGGTGCTAGCTGATCGCCACCGCCTCCTTCAGCACTTCCCGCCTTGCGTCGGCCGCCGGGGAACGAGACGCCGGGTGTGACTGCTATCCTGCGGCCCAGGCATCAACACCGGCTCTCGCCTGTCCCAGGAGAACGCAATGAACAAGTTCCGAGCAGCAACGATTCCGCTGATTCTCATCTCTCTGCTGATCGCGGCGGCTCCGGCGCTCGCGCAGCGCGCCGACGACGCCGACCGGGCGAGCAAGAACGGCATGGTGGAGGGGATGATCGACGGCGTCAAGGTCTCCCTCGAGTACGGGCGCCCGAAGGTGAAGGACCGCGAAATCTGGGGCGGCCTGGTGCCGTACGGCCAGGTCTGGCGGACCGGCGCCGACGAGGCGACCACGATCACGTTCGACGCCGACGTCATGGTCGAGGGGGAGAAGCTGGCTGCCGGCACCTACGCCCTGTTCATGGAACCCGGCAAGGACCAGTGGACGGTCATCTTCAACAAGGTGGCGAAGCAGTGGGGCGCCTTCCGGTACGACGAGGGCCAGGACGCGCTGCGGGTGATGGCCACGCCGAAGCCCGTGGGCACCCACACCGAGGAGATGGAGTTCGTCATCGTGGACTCCTGGGTCGCCCTGCAGTGGGAGATGCTGACCGTCCCGTTCAAGGTGAGCAAGGGCGGCTGAGGCCGGCGAGTGCGGTTGGCCGGCCGGGGTCGGCTGGCCGCCGCAGGACGCTCTTGATCCTCTTGCCGTCGGAGGCTTGGGCGCATGCGGCGTCGGTTGGCGGTTCACGCCCGTAGTGCTCGACTGCGCTGCCTGGTCGGGCGCCTGGCCAGCGGCGCCAATCCCGTCGCGGACAGCGTGTTGATCCCGGCGCCGAGCTGACCGGCCGGCCGGGGGTCGCCGGGGGTCGACGTTCGGTTGGGGCGGTTCGCGCTGGATGGGTCAGGCGATGATGTCGTCGACGATCAGGCCCTCGACGTCGGTCAGCCGGAAGTCGCGACCCTGAGAGCGGTAGGTGAGCCGCTCGTGGTCGAGGCCGAGCAGGTGCAGGATCGTGGCGTGCAGGTCGTGGATGTGGACCTTGTCCTCGATGGCGTAGTAGCCGTAGTCGTCCGTGCGGCCATGGCTGTGGCCGGGCTTCGTGCCGCCGCCGGCCATGAACATCGTGTAGCCGTGCGGGTTGTGGTCGCGGCCGTTGCGGGCGCCGGCCTCGGCGCCGGGGGTGCGCCCGAACTCGCCGCCCCAGAGCACCAGGGTCTCGTCCAGCAGCCCGCGTGACTTGAGGTCCTTGATCAGGCCCGCCACCGGTCTGTCCACCTCGGCGCAGCTTCGCGGCAGACCGGTGATCAGGCCCGAGTGGTGGTCCCACTTCGTGTCCGGTCCGTGCGTCGCCTGCACGAAGCGGACGCCCGATTCGGAGAACCGGCGGGCGAGCAGGCAGCGCAGCCCGAAGTCCCTCGTCACCGGATCGTCCAGGCCGTAGAGCCTGCGGGTCGTCTCCGACTCGCCTTCGATGCTCATCAGCTCGGGCGCCTCGGTCTGCATGCGGAAGGCGAGCTCGAACGACTCGATGCGGCCCTCGAGCGCCTGGTCCGGTCCGGTGCGCTCCAGCTGGCGACGCTGCCAGCGCTGGAGGAGGTCGAGCTCGCTGCGCTGGACGTCCGGAGACACCGTCTCGTTCTGAAGGAAATCGATGGTCGCGTCCCTGGTGTCCATCCGTGCCGTGCCGATGGCCGTGCCGTTGTACGCCGCGGGCAGGAAGGCCGACGAGTAGTTCTGCACCCCGCCGTGCTGGTACGACGGGCAGATGGTGATGAAGCCGGGCAGGTTCTCGTTCTCGGTGCCGAGCCCGTAGGCGATCCACGAGCCCATGGACGGGCGCACGAAGCGGTCGCTGCCGGTGTTCATCGCCAGGATGGCGCCGCCGTGGGCCGCGTTCGTGCCCCACATGGAGCGGATGAAGCAGAGATCGTCGACCACCGAGGCGATGTTTGGCAGCAGCTCGCTCACCCAGGCGCCGGATTCGCCGTGCTGCCTGAAGTCCCAGGGGCTCTTGAACAGGTTGCCGGTCTCGTTGAACTGCACGCGGGGCTTGGCGAACGGCAGCGGCTTGTTGTCGTCGCGGACGAGCAGCGGCTTGTACTCGAACAGATCGTGCTGCGACGGGCCGCCGTGCATGTGCAGGAAGATGATCCGCTTCGCCTTCGGCGCGAAGTGGGGCGCGCGAACGGCCAGCGGATTCGTGGTGAGAGCGGCCGCCATGTCGCGTTGGAGCAGGGAGGACAGGGCGAGGCCGCCGAAGCCGCAGCCGCAGGTCCGGAGCATCTCGCGGCGGGTGAGCGGCGGCGGCTGGTAATGGGGATGGCGCAACGTTCTTCTCTCCTGCGGTCGGGTGAACGTCGTCTCAGTTGACGTAGATGAACTCGCTGGCCGCGAGGATGACGTGGCAGAGGCGCGTCCAGGCGTGCAGATCCGCGTCGGCGCTGTCGCCGCCGTCCCGGTCGTCTCCGTCTCCCTCGCCGGCGCTCGTCGGCTCGCCGGCCACCTGCTCCAGGAAGGTGAGCGCGTCGGCGGTCTCCGCGGCGTCGGCGGGGCGACCGTACGCCCGGACGAACGCGGTGTCGATGCGGTCGGCGTCGCTTGCACCCGGGATCGCCAGCAGCTGACGGGCGAACCCACGGGCCGCTTCCTCGACGAACGGGCTGTTCATCATCAGCAGCGCCTGGCGCGGCACGACGGTCTCGGACCGGTCGCCGACGGAGTCGCTGGCGTCGCCGAAGTCGAAGCCGCCGAAGAAGTTGTAGACCGCGGTGCGCACCACCGGCATGTAGATGGAGCGCCGCGGCGCGTCGTAGTAGTCGACCTTGCCGACTGGCCCGCCCTCACCGAAGACGTAGCCCCTGGCGTCGAACTGCTCGACCTTGCCGCCGACGGTCCGGTCCAGGCGACCGGTCATCTGGAGCATCGCGTCGCGAATCGGCTCCGCTTCGAGCCGCCGTCGGTTCATGCGCCAGAGCAGGCGGTTCTCCTCGTCGAGGGCGGCGTTCGCCGGGTCGTGGTCGCTGGCCAGCCGGTAGACGCTCGACAGCATGATGTCGCGGTGGAGGCTCTTGAGCGACCAGCCGCCTTCGACGAAGCGCCGCGCCAGCCAGTCGAGCAGCGCGGGGTGGCTGGGCTCGCTGCCGATGACGCCGAAGTTGCTCGGCGTGTCCACGATGCCGCGGCCGAAGTGCCAGTGCCACACGCGGTTGACGATCACCCGCGCGGTCAGCGGATGCTCGGGATGGGTGATCCAGCGCGCCAGTTCGAGCCGGCCGCTGGCGCTCCCGGCGATCGGCGGCGGCGGCGCCAGGTGGTCCGTCACCTTGAGGAACCCGCGCGGCTCCGGCTTTGCCGCCAGGTTCAGGTGGCTGCCGCGGATGTGTACCGGCAGGTCGACGATCTCCGCCTCGTCCACCGCCATGGCGTACGGCGGCGCCGGCGGCGAGGCCTCTTCCAGGCGTTCGACCTCGGCCCGCAGATCCGCCAGCTGGGCAAGCGCCTCGGCCGGGTAGAGCGCCTCCTCCTCTTTCTGGTCGAGGCAGGGGATGCAGAACCAGCCGTCGTAGATCAGCCAGCGCAGCTCCTCCTGCTCGCGCGGCAGGCTGTAGTCCGAGGCCTTCCGTTCGTCCTCGGCCTTGAGCCCGAGCCGCATCAGGTGCTCCTCCCAGGCGATCTCGACCGTCGCGAAGAGGCTGGCGTAGCGCCACGCAACCTCTTCGAGCGACTTCGGCGCCGGCCCGCGGACGAGGCTCCGGGTGAGCGGCGCGATCAGCACCTTCTCCGAGGCGATGAGCGCGCGCAGGTCTTCCGTGACCTGTTCGTAGCGGTCCGGCGTGGCGGCGGCGTACGCGTTCCAGATGACGAAGACCGCGCCGGGGCTCGGTGCGTCGCCCTCGACGGGCGGGCCTTCCCGGTAGCGATGGAAGGCGCGGACCCAGCGCTCGACCACCGGCGCTTCGAGGCCTCGGAGCCCGGCGGCGCGCTCGATGGCCTCGCGAGAGCGCTTGCGGGCCGCGTCGTCCGCCGGGTCGTCGCCGGAACCGTCGCCGCTGTTCCCGTCTTCGGCCTTGCCTGCCTGCGGCGCCTTCGGGTCGTGGGGCTCGGCGTCGCCGTGCCAGCTCGGGTACGCCTCCTCGGCCGCCAGCAGGTAGTGCGCCAGGGCGGCGCGCCTTGGCGCCCGCAGCACGTCGTTCTGCTCGCGCACGAGCTCGTCGACCTTCTCCTGCGCCTCGGCCACGAGCTTCAAGGCTGCCTCGTGTTCGGCGAGCGCGTCCGCCGACGCCAGCGGCCGCTCCAGCCAGCGCATCCCTGCGCCGTCGCTCATCGTCTCGGTCGAGCGCAGGATGCCGGCCAGGGCGTAGTAGTCCGAGGTCGGGATGGGATCGAACTTGTGATCGTGGCAGCGGGCGCAGCCGACCGGCAGGGCAAGGAACGCGCGGCCCAGGGTGTTCACCTGCTCGTCGACGATGTCGATGAGCATCTTGCCCTCGTCCTGCTCGGCGAGCACCTTGGGACCCATCATCAGGAAACCGGTGGCCGTCAGCTGCTCGAAGCGCTGCTCGTCGGTTTCGGCTGGCATCAGGTCGCCAGCAAGCTGCTCGTGCACGAAGCGGTCGAACGGCTTGTCGCGGTTCAGCGAGTCCACGACCCAGTCCCGATAGCGGAAGGCGTTCGGGAAGGCGATGTTCTCGTCCAGGCCATTCGAATCGGCGTAGCGGGCGATGTCGAGCCAATGCCGCCCCCAGCGCTCGCCGTAGTGGGGCGAGGCGAGCAGACGATCGACGACACGCGCGAAGGCGCTCGGGCTCTCGTCGGCGAGGAACTCCTCGATCTCGGCTTTTGTCGGCGGCAGGCCGACGAGGTCGAACGTGGCGCGGCGAAGCAGCGTGCGCCTGTCGGCCGCGCCCACGGGCCGAAGGCCGTTCGCCTCGAGCCGCGCCAGCACGAAGCGGTCGATGGCGTTTCGTGGCCAGGACTCGTCCGTGACCGCGGGCGGTTCGGGGTCCGCGATGCGACGGAAGGCCCAGTGCTCGCGGCCCGGCCCGTAGTCGAAGGCGCCCGCCGACCTTTCCGCCACCACGGTCTCGCCCGTGCCGGTGCGCGGGTCGGGCGCGCCGCGGCGAACCCACTGCTCGAAGTCGGCGATGACGTGGGCCGGCAGCTTGCCGTCCGGCGGCATCTGGGTCAGGCCTTCGTAGTGGAGCGCCTCGATCAGCAGGCTGTCCTCGGGCGCGCCGGGGACGACCACCGCGCCGCTGTCGCCGCCAGCGCGCAGCCCATCCGCGTCCAGCAGCACCAGCCCCCCGCGAATCCGCCGCGGATCGCCGCCATGGCAGGCGTAGCAGCGCTCCGCAAGCACCGGCCGAATCCGTGACTCGAAGAACTCGACATCCGCCGGCTCCAGATTGGCAGCCGCAACCGGCCCGCCCCCGGCCAGCAGGCCGAGGGTCAAGGCATGACGAATGAAGCGAGCGCGGCGCATCCGGCGCCTACTCTAGCCAGCGGGCGGCCGGCGCCGTGCGCAGGACCGGCAGGGCCGCATCGCCGGAAGAGAGGGTTCCTGCGACGCGAGGACCGCGCCATCCACGTTGTCCGCGCAGGGCCTGAAGGACAGGATGCTGGTGTGCCGGCAGCACCGATTGACGCGCCGATGAATGTTCCGCAACGGTCCCTTGGTGTCGGCGTCGAGGGCCTTGGCGTGCGCAGTGTCGCCCGCGAGATCCGCTTCGATGGCAGCATCGAGCCGGTTCTCGCCGAGCTGCCCGAAAACGATCGCGCGGAACGCAGGGATGTCCCAGTGGTGCCGGGCTCGGCTCGCTGCCTGCTCTGCACCTGATGAAACAGCCCACATCGCTCGACCTGCCTCCGCCGATCTCGGGGCTCGGCTCGCTGCCTGCTCCGCGCACCTCACAGTGGCGCTATGGCTGACCACCTTACGCCGCCAGGACGTGCCCGGCGGCTTCGTCCGCAGCTTCCAGGAAGCGGTCGACTTCGGCGTCGCTCATGGGCGTCGAGAGGCAGCCGAACAGGCCTCGGGAGCTCATCAGGATGCCGCGGTTGAACATCTCGCGGGCGATGGCCTGGAGCTGCGGGGCGGCCGAGCGGGCGGCGAAGACGGCTCGGAAGTCTCTGGGCGGCTCGGCGCCCGGCACGGCCGCGAACAGGGAGCCGCTGCCCGTCGAGGTGGCCTCGATGCCGTGCTGGCGGAGGACTTGCTGCAGGCCGCTGCGGAGCCGGTCGCCCAGGCGATCGAACTCGTCGAAGACGGCTGGCGTCAGGCGGGCCATCGTCTCGTGGCCGGCGACCATGGTCACCGGGTTGCCGTTGTAGGTACCGCCGTGGTGGACGCGCTCGCCTTCCCGATGGTCGAATACGGCCATGACCTCGGCCTTGCCGGCGACCGCGCCGACGGGGAAGCCGCCGCCGATGATCTTGCCGAGGGATACGAGGTCCGGCGCGATGCCCAGGCGATGGCAGGCGCCGCGATGGTCGATGCGGAACGAGAGCACTTCGTCGGCGATGAGCAGTGCTCCGCAGGCCCGGACCTCGGCCTGGAGCGCCGCGATGAAGTCGGGCTGAGGCGGGATGAGGCCGAGCGCGGCCGGCAGCGGGTCGAGCAGCACGGCGGCCAGGTCGTCCCGGTGCTCCCGGATCAGGGCAGAGCAGACCTCGATGTCGTTGAGCGGCAGCGTGACGACCTCGCTTGCGAGGCTCCTCGCCATGCTCGGTTCGAGCGTCGTCGCTGGCCGCTCGGCGGCGCCCCAGTTGCCGGGCCGCGAGCTGTCGCTGGCCTGGGCGTAGTCGTAGATGCCGTGGTAGCAGCCCTCGAACTTGGCGATCTTGCTGCGCCCGGTGGCCGCGCGCGCCGCCCGCACCGCCAGCAGGACCGCCTCGCTGCCGGAGTTCGCGAACCGCAGCTGGTCGATGCAGGGGATGCGCCCAACCAGAAGCTCGGCGAGGCGGATGTCGGCCTCGGTCGGCAGCGAGAAGGCCGTGCCGCGCGTGATGACCTGCGCCACCGCGTCGGTCACCGCGGGATGCGAGTGACCGAGGATCAGCGACGTGTAGTTGTTCACGAAGTCGATGCGTTCCTCGCCCTCGACGTCCGTGACGATGCAGCCTTCGCCGGAGGCCGCGTGAATCGGCCAGGGCTCCATGACCAGCGTGTGGCGGCTGTTGCCGCCGGGCATGACCCGCAGAGCCCGTTCGTGGAGCGCGCGCGAGACGGAGTCGGCGCCCAGGTAGCGGTCCGTGCTCATCTCGCTTGCCGTTCCGCCGGCCGCTTCAGGCAGGGCGAGAGCTGCCGAACGGTTGGTGGACGAGGCGCGTCGGAAGCGCTGGCACGTCCGATGGCTTGCTGACCCTGCGGCCGAGACCAGCCGTCGTCGCGGTGATCTTCACCACGATGCACTCCGGCTGGAGGCGCCGCCAGGGCTTTCTGCTTGCAACGACGGGCACATGGCCACCGGCCCCCGTCCGCTCCCTGCCTGAACCGAAGTCGCCTTCAGTCCGCCTCGGCCTCGGCCGCCTCTGCCGCCGCGGCCTTCTCCTTCTCCCGCTGCTGGCGCCGGAACTCGCGGAGCTGCTCCATCTGCATCCGCAGACCCTCCCGCACGACGAACGAGGGCATGTTGGTCTGCTGGTCGCGGTCCGTGAACGTGTAGTGGATGAAGCCGACCATCATCTCGTCGGTCGTCGCTTCGCCCCACGTCACCCGGGCTGTGGGGTCCGGGTTGGCCGGGTTGTCGGCGGAGTTGTCGAAAGTGGCGTCCACGCGAATCGTCGTGCCGGCCGGAATGACCTTCGGCTCGGTCGGCGTGTAGGTGAGCTGCCAGTTGAAGTCGTAGTTCGGGACGTCGAGCAGGACTTCCTTCTCGCCGTCCGGGTACTCCGCCGTGAACCGCATGGCCTTGCCGCGCAGGTGCATGTGCGGCGTGAAGTCGAACAGCACCGCCTCGTGCTCGGTCGTGAACGCCGACCACGAGTGGTAGTCGCCGTCGCCGGGCGGAATGTTGAGCACCGGGTCCACGAGCCACAGCGTCTCGACCAGGTTCTCGGGCTTCTCGTCGTGGAAGTAGAGGCCCATCGTGGTCTGGTCGGTGCCCCCGGTGCCCGGTCCCGGCGTCTTGTGGTAGTGCATCTGGAAGAACACCGTGCTGTTCGGAGGCAGGCGCATGCCGTGGCCCTCGGCGAACTGCATCGGCGCCACGCCCGGGCCCCAGCCGCCGACGAAGGTCAGGTCCAGCGTGCCGGTGCGGCTCTGCACGCCAGCGAGCGTCGCGTCCGGCGGCGCCAGGTAGGTCAGCTGGTGGTGGACCGCCTCGACGAAGCCGGGGTGGATCTCGACGGCCTTGATCCAGCGCTCCTCGTCCACCGGGTTGTCCACCTGAAGCCACTCGTAGTGATCCTCGACGTCGTCCGAGACGTGGAACGCCGGCGCGGTGTAGACCATGTCCGGCTCGCCCAGCTTCCAGTCGGACGCGAAGGTCGGCACCTCGGGCGCCTGCGAAAGGTCGCCGGCCGGAGCGCCCGCGGCCACCCAGCGGTTCAGGGTCTCGATCTCTGCCTCGGTGAGGCTCGGGTCTTCCACGAACTCGCCGTGTTCGGGGCTGGCGAACCACGGCGGCATGGACCGCTCGCTCGTCACCCGGCGGATGGACTTCGCCCACGGACGGGCCTCGTCGTACGCCAGAAGCGACATCGGCGCCGTCTGGCCGGGCCGGTGGCAGCTGACGCAGTTCTCGTGGAGGATGGCCGCCACCTGGTCGGCCCAGGTGATGGGCACCTGGTCTGCCGCGTTGTTGGCCGGCGGCGCGGCGAGCGCTGCGCCGGCAAGCAGGGCGCAGGCGACGGCGAGCAGGGCGATGCGTGACGTCATGGGGAGTTCTCCGAGTGCGATCAGGATGTCGTTGTCGGGTGCGACAGTAGCAGGCCGCCGGACAGCCAGCGGTCTCGGGACGCTGGCTGTCCGGTCTGCTGCCTGGGTGGGGGCCTGGGCTCGGGTGCGGCGTCCGCGACGCGGCTGGCAGCGGTAGCAGGCCGCCGGGCCGCCAGCGGCCTCAGGACGCTGGCTGACGATCCGCCCGTACACGGGTACTTGCCAGCCAAGACCGGGCGTTGCTGATGCAGGTGAATGACGATCCGCCCGTACACGGGTACTTGGCACGAGACGGCCGCCGGGCCGCCAGCGGCCTCAGGACGCTGGCTGTCGTCCGGCCCGGTGCCGATGTGGGGGCTGGGACCAGGCGCGGTGTCGGCGGCGCGGCTGGCGGCGGTAGCAGGCGGCCGGGGCGAGAGCGGCCGCAGCACGCGCCACCGCAATACTCCCTTCATCGTTGATCGGGCAGCCGCCGGCGGCTCGGCCAGCGTGCTCTTGCCGGTCTGCCGTGCGCCGGTGACGACGACCGCCGGCATGACGCCAAGGCGCTCACCGAGGCCGGGAAGCACGGCGCGGGGCAGTATCCGCAGATCATTCACGCCGTGAATGATAGTCATTCACTGCCCGCGCCTCTCTGCTTGCGGGGCGGCTGGAGGAGCCTGTCGTGCGGCGCTTCGCGGAGGACCCGCGCCTCTCTGCTTGCGGGGCGTCTCTTCAGCGCATCGTCACGCGAGATGTCGGCGGGCCCGCGCCTCTCTGCTTGCGGGGCGTCTACTTCCGTCGGACGCGCACGTAGCAGGCGCTGGCAACGACCTCGCGCCCCGAATCGAACCAGGTGTGCAGCGCGATGGGGCCCTGCGGCAGGGCCACCGTGAAGACGGCCTCCGTGTCGTTTTCGTCGACCGTCGTGGTCAGGCCCTCGAAGCCGCAGGGCTTCCTGTCGGTGATGTTCAGGTGGTGATGGCTGCTGATGAACAGGCGGGCCGAGGTGATTGGCAGGGCATTGCTGCCGGCGGGCGCCGAGGCGAGCGGCATGTCCAGCTCGGCCGGCCAGCGCCGCCGGCAGGAAGATCAGCCCCCCAGCTCGGCCGGCCAGCGATGTGCTGGCGAGCCCGCGACGCCTCGCGACGTGTTCTCTGCGCGTTGTGCTGGCGCCGGATGCTGGCAGGCGGCGCCCTCGAGGTCGCGTTCCGGTCGGATCGGTACTTCAGGAGCATCGTGCCGCCCCGTTTCCGGGTCGTTCGGTCGCCGGTCACGCTCGATGGCGGTTGCCGGCTTCTGTCAGTCGAAGGCGCTCAGGACCTCGTCGTCCACTCGCTGCCACGCTTCCGGATGGTTGGGGATGCCGCAGAGGGTGATCCCGTCAGCTCCCGCCTCGCGGTACTCGTGCAGCAGGTCCTGAAGCTGGGCGACCGTGCCCCAGCCGTACCAGGGCTGGCCGGGCGAGGCGGCCGCCTCCTTCTCGCTGTCGAACAGCCGGCACGGCAGGCCGACCGTGCGCAGGACCTCGGCCGGGTCGCGGCCGGCGTCCTCGCAGTGGCGGTCGATCACCGTCTGCTTGTGCCGGAAGACGTCGACGCCGCCGGGGTGCCAGAAGTCGAGGTTGCTGATGTCGCCGTAACGGGCGCAGGTGCGGAGTGTTCGCTTCTCGCCGTTGCCGCCGATGAGGATGGGGATGTGCTCTTCCCGGGCCGACCGGGGGACCAGCGGCGCCTCTTCCAGCCGGTAGTGGCTGCCCTGAAAGCTGACCTTCTCGCCCTCCGGGGCCGTGAACAGCATGCGGATCAGCTCCGCCGCCTCTTCCAGCCGGTCGGAACGCTCGCGCAGGGTGGGGAAGTCCCAGCCGTAGGCCCGGTGCTCGCGCTCGAACCAGGCGGCGCCGATGCCGAGCTCCATGCGACCGCCGCTGATGTGGTCCACGCTGGCGCAGATCTTCGCCAGCAGCGCTGGGTTGCGGTAGGTGACGCCGCAGGCCAGCGTTCCGAGCCTCACCCGTTCGGTGATCATGGCCGCCGCGGTGACCAGGGTCCATGTCTCCAGCGCCGACATGTGCTCGTCGTTCGGCGCCGCCGGCGGCAGGAAGTGGTCCGAGAACCACAGGCTGCTCCAGCGTCCGCCCTCGATGGCGCGCACGGTGGCCTCTATCTGCGGCCACGGCAGCCGGTAGCTCGAGAGCTGTGCACCGAACTCCATGATCGTTCGAGGCTACAGCAGGCTTGCAGTCGGTCGGACTTGCGTGACGGCCGCAGGACGCAGGCGGGCCCGACAGCCTGCTGGCGAGGTGGGGGCACGGGCGAGACGCGGCGTCCGCGACGCGGCTGGCGGCGCTGGTACAGTGTTCCATGTTCGTGGCGGCCAGATGAGCGACAGTCCCCAGCCCCCGCCGCCTGCCGGAGTCTCCGGTCGTCGGCGCAAGGTGGCCATGCGCACCAAGCTCGCCTTCTCGGCCGGTGCAATTCAGGAAGGCGTGGTCGTCGCCGCCCGCATCACCACCCTGATCTTCTACAACCAGGTGCTTGGCCTGTCGGCGGCGCTGTGCGGGGTCGCATACTTGGTCGCGAGCATCGTCGATGCCATCTCGGATCCGGCGGTGGGGGCGCTTTCCGACAGGTTTCGGAGCCGATGGGGCCGCCGCCATCCCCTGATGCTGGCTTCTGCCCTGCCGTTCGCAGTCTGCTTCTTCCTGCTGTACCAGCCTCTGCCGGGCCTCGCTGGCGACAGTCTGTTCGCCTGGCTCCTGTGCTTCCTCGTCCTGGTCCGGATCTCCGCTTCCTTCCACAACATTCCGCGCGATGCGCTGGGCGCCGAGCTCACCGACGACTACCACGAGCGGACGTCGGTCTTCGGCTGGTACAACGTCTTCGCCACCGGGGCGGCGGTCGGCCTGAGCCTGCTGGTCCTGAACGTGGTCTTCCCGTCCACGCCCGAGTTCGCGAACGGCTTCCTCGACCCGAGCCGCTACGTGATTCTCGCCGCGTGCGGGGCCGTGCTCGGCCTGGGCGCGATTCTCGTGTCGACGTTTGGCACTGCGGACCAGATCCCCCGATTGCACCCGAGCCCGCCACGGCAGTTCTCGTTCGGCGACCTCCACGGCGAGCTGCGGCGTCTGCTGGCGAACCGGTCCTTCCTGTCGGTGACCCTCTCCTGGCTGACCATCGCCGCGGCTCAGGGCGTGCTGGACATGGTCAGCATCTACTCGTACCTGTGGGCGTACGACCTGTCCACCGAGCGGCTGTCGGCGCTCGCCTTCGCGAAGCTGCCCGGCATCGTCGTCGCGCTGCCGCTGGCGAAGTACATGACGCGCCGCTTCGACAAGAAGGCGACGATCGTCCTGACCACCGTCGTCACCGCCGTCCTCATTGCCCTGCCGCACGTTCTGCGCCTGTCCGGCTTCTTCCCCGGCAACGATTCGCCTTTCCTGCTCCCTCTGCTCTTCGGCCCGCTGTTCGTCGGTTACGCCCTGGTGTCGGTCATGGTCATCGTCGTCGATTCCCAGCTGGTCGACATCACGGACGACCACGAGCTCCGGACGGGCAACCGGTCGGAGGGTGCGATCTTCTCGGTGCGGGAGTTCGCCATCAAGGCGACGGAGGGCTTCGGCGGTCTCATCGGCGGCCTCGGCCTGGAGCTCATCGGGTTCCCGGAGAACGCGGCGGAGCAGGGGGTGTCGGAGGGGACCGCCACGGGTCTGCTGGTGATGGCGGGTCCGCTGTGCCTCGTGATCTACGGTGTCGGGATCCTGTTCATGCTGATGTACCGCCTGAACGCCGCCAGGCACGAGGAGATCCTGACTGCCCTGGAGGCGAGACGTGCGGCCCTGGCACCGGGGAGCGAATGAAGGCGAACGAGGAGACGGCGAGCCCGGTCCTGCGGCGCGGCGCCATACGAGCCGCGCCGTTTCGGCCGCGGAGCCGCTCGAACGCAACGTGAGGAACCTGAAGTGAGAGGAGAGGCCATGACGATCGACTCTGCAACCAGCAAGCCCGGCCCCCTGCCCCGCCGCAGGCGCCGTTTCCGGCCAGTGCCCGTGGCCCGCCAGGCGGGTGTCGTTCGCGAGGCGCCGCTCCGGCCCGGAAGGAGGGCGCGACTCGCGCCAGCCGTCCTGCTGATGGCCGCGGCGACCGCGGCCGGTGCCGGGACGCCGCTGCCGGCCCAGGAGCTTCCGGTCGCCGCGCCGGAAGACGTCGGCATGTCGAGCGAGGGTTTGCAAGCCATCGACGCCGCGGTGCAGATGCACATCGACGCCGGCACGATCCAGGGCGCCGTCGCGGCCGTCGCCCGTCGCGGCAAGGTGGTCCACCTTGAGGCATACGGCCTCGCGGACGTTGCCGGCGGCAAGGCCATGGCGAAGGATTCGATTTTCCGGATGGCCTCGTCGTCCAAGCCGATCCTGGGCGTGGCGGCGATGATCGCCGTCGAGGAGGGGCTCTTCGACCCGGCGGACGAGGTCGCGAAGTACCTGCCCGAGTTCGAGACGATGCAGGTCGCCGTCCTGGCCATGCCGGAAGACGAGGACAAGAGCCCGGAGTTCGTCGCGCCGGGCCAGGCGCCGGAGCACCGCCTCGTGCCGGCGAAGCGTGCCATCACCATCCACGATCTGCTGACCCACACGGCGGGGCTGGGCAGCTACGGCCTGGGTTCGGCGGTCGCCCAGCTCCCTGCTCGCGGACCGGAGGACACCCTGGCCACCCGGGCGCCGCTGTACGCAACCATGCCGCTCGACTTCCAGCCGGGCGCCCGCTGGTCCTACAGCCCTCGGGTTGGGCATGACGTCGTGGCCCGGATCATCGAAGTCGTGTCGGGCAAGCCGTACGACGAGTTCGTGCAGGAGCGCATCTTCGCGCCGCTCGGCATGGTCGACACCCACTTTTTCCTGCCCGAGGAGAAGGAAGCCCGGCGGGTCGTGATCCACGGCCTGGACGCGAAGACGAAGGGCTGGGGGCAGCCGAGCCGCTACGTGTCGGCGTCCGGGGGCCTCTCGAGCACCGCGGAGGACTTCCTGCGCTTCGAACGGATGCTCGCCGATGGCGGCACGCTGTTCGGCAATCGCATCATCAGCCCGGAGTCGGTGGCCGCCATGTCGAAGGATCAGGTCGGCGGCCTCTTCGGCGACGGGGGCAAGCAGTCGGGGTCCGCGTTTGGCTACACAGTGTCGGTGATCCTGGACCCGGCGGCCGCCGGGAGCGCCCGCGGTCGCGGCGCCTTCGGCTGGGGAGGCGCCTTCGGCACCGTGTCGTGGACGGATCCGGAGCTGGAGCTCGTCGCCGTGTTCCTGGTCCAGCAGCCCACGAAGGGCGTCACGGACGACTTCGAGAGGGCCATCAAGGCCGCCATCGTGGACTGAGCCGGCCATCGAATGGCGGCGAGCGCCGCCGGGTCGCCCGCCGGGACTTTTCAACGACTGCGGATCCGTGTATACAGCCAGGCAGAAAGCAGCGGCGACAGGGGCTGCCGACGGCGATGGACGGCGCGCTGCGACGGCAAGGCCGCAGACTCGAACGCGAAGCAGGACGACACGCAGACCAGCGACGGCGAAGGCCGAGGAGAGCACGAAGATGGACGACATGGCGAGCACGGGCGGGTGCCCGGTCCTGGCCGGCACCGACAGACAGGCGGCGAGCGGGACCGTCGCCAACCAGCGCTGGTGGCCGAACCGGCTGAACCTCCGGGTCCTGCACCAGAATTCGGCGCTGTCGGACCCGATGGGCGACAACTTCGACTACGCCGCCGAGTTCGCGAAGGTTGACCTCGACGAGCTGAAGCAGGACATCGAGGAGGTGATGACCACCTCGAAGGACTGGTGGCCGGCGGACTACGGCCACTACGGCCCGCTCTTCATCCGGATGGCCTGGCACTCCGCCGGCACCTACCGGATCGGCGATGGTCGCGGCGGCGGCGCCTCGGGTACGCTCCGCTTCGCTCCGCTCAACAGCTGGCCCGACAACGTGAGCCTCGACAAGGCGCGGCGTCTGCTCTGGCCGGTCAAGCAGAAGTACGGCCGCAGGCTGTCCTGGGCGGACCTGATGATCTTCGCCGGCAACTGCGCGCTGGAGTCGATGGGCTTCAGGACGCTCGGTTTCGCCGGCGGCCGGGAGGACGTCTGGGCGCCCGAGGAGGACATCTACTGGGGCAGCGAGACCACCTGGCTCGGCGATGAGCGGTACACCGGCGACCGCGATCTGGAGAACCCGCTGGGCGCCGTGCAGATGGGCCTCATCTACGTCAACCCGGAGGGTCCAAACGGCAAGCCGGACCCGCTGGCCGCGGCGCGCGACATCCGCGAGACCTTCCGCCGCATGGCGATGAACGATGAGGAGACGGTGGCGCTGATTGCCGGCGGCCACACCTTCGGCAAGGCCCACGGCGCCGCCGACTCGGACGAGCACGTCGGCCCCGAACCCGAGGCCGCGGGCCCCGAGGAGCAGGGCCTGGGCTGGCGAAACACGTTCGGCACGGGCGCCGGCGCCGACACCATCACCAGCGGCCTTGAAGGCGCCTGGACGACGGAGCCGGCGAAGTGGGACAACAACTTCTTCGACAACCTGTTCGGGCACGAGTGGGAGCTCGGAAAGGGCCCGGGCGGCGCGTACCAGTGGAAGCCTGCCAGCGGCGCAGCGGCGGATGCCGTGCCCGATGCGCACGACCCCTCGCGTCGCCACGCGCCGATGATGCTGACCACGGACCTGTCGCTCAGGATGGACCCGGTCTACGAGCCCATCTCGCGGCGTTTCCACGAGAATCCGGACGAGTTCGCCGACGCGTTTGCCCGGGCCTGGTACAAGCTGACCCATCGCGACATGGGGCCGCGCACCCGCTGCCTGGGCGCCATGGTTCCCGGCGAGGCGCAGCTCTGGCAGGACCCGGTGCCCGAGGTCGACCACGAGCTGATCGACCCGGACGACGTGGTCGAGCTCAAGAGCCGCATCCTGGATTCCGGCCTGTCCATCTCGCGCCTGGTCTCGACCGCCTGGGCGTCTGCGTCGACGTTCCGGGGCACGGACAAGCGCGGCGGCGCCAACGGGGCGCGGATCCGTCTCGCGCCCCAGAACGGCTGGGCGGTGAACGACCCGGCACAGCTCGCCGAGGCCGTCGCGGCGCTCGAAGCGGTGCAGTCGGCCTTCGGCGGCGAGCAGGCGAACGGCAAGCGCGTCTCGCTGGCCGACCTGATCGTGCTCGGCGGCACGGCGGCCGTCGAAGCGGCGGCGAAGGCCGCCGGCCACGAGGTCGAGGCACCGTTCGTGCCGGGCCGCACGGACGCCGTGCAGGAGATGACCGACGTGGAGTCGTTCGCGGTGCTCGAACCGACGGCGGACGGCTTCCGCAACTACCTCGCCGGCTCGCAGGAGCGCTCGCCCGAGGCGCTGCTCGTGGACCGCTCGCAGATGCTCGGGCTGTCGGCGCCGGAGATGACCGTGCTGGTCGGCGGCCTGCGCGTGCTGGGCGCCAACGCCGGTGGATCGTCGCTCGGCGTTTTCACGGACCGTGCCGAGGTGCTGACGAACGACTTCTTCCTCAACCTGCTCGACATGAACATCGACTGGCAGCCGAGCGCCGACGCGCCGGGCGTTTTCGAGGGCCTGGACCGGGCAACCGGGGAGGCCAGGTGGACGGGCAGCGCCGTGGATCTTCTCTTCGGCTCGAACTCCCAGCTTCGGGCGATTGCCGAGGTGCACGCCTGCGGCGACTCGGCGGGGCAGTTCGTGCGCGACTTCGTTGCCGCCTGGACGAAGGTGATGAACCTCGACCGCTTCGACCTCGGCCGATGAAGATCAAGCTCGACATCGACTGCACGCCCGAGGAGGCTCGCGCCTTCCTCGGGCTCCCCGACCTGGCGGGAGTCCAGAACGAGATGCTGGAGAAGGTTCGCGACCGGATGGTCTCCAACCTGAAGTACGCCGACCCGCAGGAGGTCGTGAAGCTGTGGTTCGGCGGCCTCGGCGCCGGCCTGAGGCCGCCGTCCGGCAGGAAGGGCGACGCCGAGTAGCTGGCTGGCCGAGTCGCAGGCTGCGATACTCGGCCGAATGCGTTTCTTCAACACGGCCGGTCCGTTGGTCGCGGCCAGGCACTACCACGTGCCGCCGCTCGAGCGGTTGCGGCTCGGCAACGTGCTGACCCTCATCCGTGACGAGCGCCCCTTCGTGCTGCACGCGCCGCGGCAGACGGGCAGGACGACCACGTTGCTGGCGCTGCGCGACCTGCTGAACTCCGGGGAGTTGCGGGGCCTGGACCAGTACGGCACGCAACTGGCAACCGAGGACGCGGCGGTACGGAACCGGACGCGCCTGGGACTTGACCGTCGGCACGCCGCAGTGGGACTGGCAACCGAAGATGCGGCGGTACGGAACCGGACGCCCCGAACGCTTCGTCATCGAGTGCAAGGTCCTGCGCGGCAGCCTGGAACGGACCATCCGCGGGGGAGTCGCCCAGACGGCGGGCTGCATGGAGCATTGCGGCTGGAACTGCGGGTGCGGAGCGCGCCCGGCTGGCGCGAGGACGAGTTGCCCAGACGGCGGGCTGCATGGAGCGTTGCGGCGCCGGGGCAGGGCATCTCGTCGTGCTTGACCGTTCGGAAGAGCGGCCGTGGAGCGAGATGGTCTTCCGGCGGGAGCCGAGGGCCACGAGAGCGCCCAACCCGCGGAAGCGGTCCGGCTCGAGCTGGCCGATGTTGAAGGGCCGGTTCGCGCGAGCCAGGGCGCGCACGTTGTGGAGGGTCGGGTCGTCGCTGACGATCTCGATGTCCTGGTGCGGACGCCGAGACACGAACTCGTGGGAACCGGTGGGAAGACCGTCGATGCGGGAGGATCGGCGGCCGACGTCGCGGTGACGGTTTGGGGCATGTGATGGTTAGGCGGACTTCGCGTCCGGCCGGCGGTGCGCCGGCCCTGAACGCCACAACCGTGGCTGCGCTCGCGCCCGTGGCCAAAGTCGCGAGCGACCGTCGCCGGGGGTCTGCCATGCGTGAGGCGTTCACCACCGGCGAGACGAGGCTGTCGGGGGCGCCACGGCCATGAACCGCCTGGCGCGCCTGAACGCCCTGCACCTGGCCTTGAGACGCCGTCGCCATCCGGTGTCGGCCCAGGAACTCATGGTCGAGCTCGAGTGCTCCCGCTCGACGCTGTACCGGACCATCGGCATGCTGCGCGACCACTTCGACGCGCCCGTGGTGAACAGGCCGGGGCTCGGCTACATCTACGACGGCGAGACCGCGGACAGCTTCGAGCTGCCGGGCCTGTGGTTCCGCAGGGAGGAGCTGGAGGCCCTGCTGGTCATGGACCAGCTCCTGAACGAGACGCAGCCGAGCGTCCTGGGCGCGTCTCTCGCTCCGCTGCGCAAGCGTCTGAAGAGGATCCTGGACCAGGGCTGTTCCGGCGCCGAGCCGTTTCCGGCGCACAGGTTCCGACTCCTGCGCGCCCACCCGCGTGAGGTGTCGGCGCGCGAGTTCCAGATCGTCGCCTCGGCCATTGTCGAGAGGCGACAGGTACGGTTCACCTACGAGGCGCGTTCGAGCGGCGAGACGACCCGCCGCACGGCTTCGCCGCTGCGGCTGGTCTACTACCGCGACCAGTGGTACTGGGATTGCTGGGACGAAGGTCGCGACTCGCTGCGGACGTTCTCGCTCGACCGGACGAGTGAAGCCGAGCGCCTCGCCGCCGCCGCGCGCGACGTGCCCAGGGAGCGGCTGAGCGAGCATTACGGCGCCGGCTACGGCATCTACGCAGGGCCGCCCAAGGGTGAGGCCAGGCTCCGCTTCACTCCCCGCCGAACCCGCTGGGTGGCCGACGAGCGCTGGCACTGGCAGCAGAGCGCCCAGCGCCTCCCCGACGGCAGCCTGGAGCTCACCGTCCCCTACTCCGAAGTCGAGGAACTGGTCAGCGAGATCCTCCGCTACGGCCCCGACGTCCAGGTCCTGGAACCCCCGGAACTCGTCGAGATCGTGCGCCAGCGCCTGCAGCAGGCCGTCGAGCAGTACCGGTAGCCCTGCCTCGGCGTCGGTGGTGCTGCCGCCGCCGATGGCGCCGGACCGCCGCATTCCGGTGGTCGAGGATTGTGCGGTCGCCTAGTTCTGCCTGGGCCCGCTACCTTAGCCGGCGCCTTGGCTGCCTTGCCGACGGTCCCGCCGCTCGGCCGCCGCGTTCGTCTGCGCCGTTTTCCCGGCCGGACCGACTGCCAGCGACCTCGGCCAGGTTTCTCGGTCCATTCCGGTCCGGGGTGTCGGGCTCTGGGACTCAAGGTTCGTAGGCTCCGCGTCCTTGCGAGGCCCTCCTGAGAGATCCTTCTCGGATTCTGCCGGTGTGGCTCGGAATGCCCCCTACGGGGAGCTCACCCAGCGTCTCGCCTGCCTCATCCACCTGCGGCGCCCGGTCGATCAGCCAAGGGATGAGGGAAGGGATTCGGGGCGCGCTGCTGGGCGTCCTGTTACTCGGCCTGATGATGGGCGGCGCTCCGGTGCCTGCGATGGCCCAAGCGTCCCAGGAGGGCAGCCGGCCCCAGCGCCCGTGAGATCTGGACGAAGCGGGGCCTATCCCCGCGTGGGCGGGGCAGCCTCGCGCCAAAGCCGTGACGGTGGGTCGTACGACGGCCTATCCCCGCGTGGGCGGGGCAGCCGTGTCGATGAAAGCAGGACCAGCGCCCACCACGGGCCTATCCCCGCGTGGGCGGGGCAGCCTCCGCGTGACCGCCCAGCCAAGGGTACCGGTCGGGCCTATCCCCGCGTGGGCGGGGCAGCCTGCGCGTGTCTCGCGGCGCGTGTCACCGCCTGAGGCCTATCCCCGCGTGGGCGGGGCAGCCTCGAGGGCACGCCTCATGATCTGAGGTCGCTCGGGCCTATCCCCGCGTGGGCGGGGCAGCCCTAGCTGTACCTTCGGCCCCGGGCTAGGGTCACGGCCTATCCCCGCGTGGGCGGGGCAGCCGCGCGCTGACGGCTGCCAGCGTCGAGAAGAAGAGGCCTATCCCCGCGTGGGCGGGGCAGCCCGCATCATCGATTGGGTCACCGCATGGCGTGCTGGCCTATCCCCGCGTGGGCGGGGCAGCCTTCGAAAGCGAACGCAGATTCCGCATCCTCGAGGGCCTATCCCCGCGTGGGCGGGGCAGCCCGCAGTTCGGTCAGCGACTGGTCGTTGAACCCGGGCCTATCCCCGCGTGGGCGGGGCAGCCGCGAACCGACGCATCAATCCCGTACCGGCGAGAGGCCTATCCCCGCGTGGGCGGGGCAGCCCTGCCGCCGAGGACCACCGACCAGTCCACCCGGGGCCTATCCCCGCGTGGGCGGGGCAGCCACGACGACCGCAGGGTGACCTCCGACGGCGATGGGCCTATCCCCGCGTGGGCGGGGCAGCCGGCTACAGGCACGAGATGACGGACGACGACCACGGCCTATCCCCGCGTGGGCGGGGCAGCCCATCTGGATCAACGGCGTGTACGAGCGCATCGAGGCCTATCCCCGCGTGGGCGGGGCAGCCTCGCGAGCTTTTGCAGGTGAGCAGCCTGGGCCTGGCCTATCCCCGCGTGGGCGGGGCAGCCGAGGGTCAAGCTGTTCGAGACATGGATGCGCCAGGCCTATCCCCGCGTGGGCGGGGCAGCCGCCCCCGCCAAGGCGCCGACCGAACACTACGTGGGCCTATCCCCGCGTGGGCGGGGCAGCCCTCAGCTACTCATCGAAACCCCTGGATGTGTGGGGCCTATCCCCGCGTGGGCGGGGCAGCCCCCGTGGCACTCGCCGTGACCGTGACGGTGTAGGGCCTATCCCCGCGTGGGCGGGGCAGCCGACGTGATGGTCCACGTGAAGCTGGTGCGGCTGGGCCTATCCCCGCGTGGGCGGGGCAGCCAGACCGGTCATATTCCGCAGTCCGTCACCGCCGGGCCTATCCCCGCGTGGGCGGGGCAGCCGCCGGTCGTACCGGCAGCAGCAGCCTCGTCAAGGGCCTATCCCCGCGTGGGCGGGGCAGCCGACCGGTCCGGATTCAGCGGTGATGCGGTGAACGGCCTATCCCCGCGTGGGCGGGGCAGCCGTCGGCGCGGCGGCTGCCGGTGCTCTGAAGGGGGGCCTATCCCCGCGTGGGCGGGGCAGCCGCCGACGTCGCCGACGGCGGCGGTACTATGCAAGGCCTATCCCCGCGTGGGCGGGGCAGCCCGGATGGTCCACTGGAACGTCTGGACCGCATCGGGCCTATCCCCGCGTGGGCGGGGCAGCCGACAACGACGGCAACCCAGTCTCGGGCCGTGGGGGCCTATCCCCGCGTGGGCGGGGCAGCCGGCCGTTGCGCGTGATGCCCGGCGGAAGACCGGGGCCTATCCCCGCGTGGGCGGGGCAGCCGTGGGCGCGCCCGAGAAGGCACGCGTGGAGGCGGGCCTATCCCCGCGTGGGCGGGGCAGCCCAAGCCTTGCGGGATGGACGGTTCCGCGACCAGGGCCTATCCCCGCGTGGGCGGGGCAGCCGCCTCCAGCAGGTGGGCGATGTCCTTGGGTTCCGGCCTATCCCCGCGTGGGCGGGGCAGCCTGGTACATGGTCGTGTACGGCTGGCACCACCCGGGCCTATCCCCGCGTGGGCGGGGCAGCCCCATGCGCTGGCATCGGTGACGGTGACGGTGTCGGCCTATCCCCGCGTGGGCGGGGCAGCCGACCACGCTGCCGACGCGGCGCACCGTGCCCTGGGCCTATCCCCGCGTGGGCGGGGCAGCCGCTTGGGTTGAAAGCTCAGCACCAGCACTCATGGGCCTATCCCCGCGTGGGCGGGGCAGCCGGTGGCTTCCAGCGCCTTCTTGGATTCCGTCAGGGCCTATCCCCGCGTGGGCGGGGCAGCCCTGCCAGCGCGCCCGACGGCTTCACCGGAAGAGGGCCTATCCCCGCGTGGGCGGGGCAGCCTTTGATGAACCGGGCTGACGTGTCACCGTCGAAGGCCTATCCCCGCGTGGGCGGGGCAGCCTAGCCACTCAACTCCTCGCGCAGCGATTCCGTGGGCCTATCCCCGCGTGGGCGGGGCAGCCTCTCCTTCTGACAAGGTGACCAACACAGTCCAGGGCCTATCCCCGCGTGGGCGGGGCAGCCGCCCGACTGGAGCTGCGCTTCAGCGAGTTCTTGGGCCTATCCCCGCGTGGGCGGGGCAGCCCGGCGTGATATCGTCCTAGCCATTCGCAAGGAGGGCCTATCCCCGCGTGGGCGGGGCAGCCTGGGTGTCTGTATTCTGGTGATCACCGCGGCGAGGCCTATCCCCGCGTGGGCGGGGCAGCCCGGACGATGAGCAACTCGGAGCATCAGACATCGGGCCTATCCCCGCGTGGGCGGGGCAGCCTGCGGCGATCGTGATCCGCGCCGCTGACGACGGGGCCTATCCCCGCGTGGGCGGGGCAGCCCACGCGAGGACCACACGCGCCGGGTGAACAAGAGGCCTATCCCCGCGTGGGCGGGGCAGCCGCTCGCCAAGGTCACGCCAAGACGCACGTGACGGGCCTATCCCCGCGTGGGCGGGGCAGCCTGGTCAGCGTGGCGGTACCACCACTCGACCCAGGGCCTATCCCCGCGTGGGCGGGGCAGCCCTCGACTGCGGCTGCAGCTTCCGAAGCCTCAGCGGCCTATCCCCGCGTGGGCGGGGCAGCCTACCGGAAGGCGTGGAAGGCGTTCTCAGAGAGGGGCCTATCCCCGCGTGGGCGGGGCAGCCGCAGGTCCTTGACGTCCTCCCAGCCAAGAGCGAGGCCTATCCCCGCGTGGGCGGGGCAGCCGGCTGCCGCGTGATCATCGAAGACCACGATCAGGGCCTATCCCCGCGTGGGCGGGGCAGCCAGGGATATGTATTGGCCCACCGTCGTGATGGCGGGCCTATCCCCGCGTGGGCGGGGCAGCCGTGGGCTTCCGGGAGCCGCCGAACCCCTTCTCCGGCCTATCCCCGCGTGGGCGGGGCAGCCCCGAAGGTCTTGCCTTGGTCATGGCTAGCCAGGGGCCTATCCCCGCGTGGGCGGGGCAGCCTGAGGGGCTACGGGGGGCTGGGGCGCTAGGCGTGGCCTATCCCCGCGTGGGCGGGGCAGCCGCCGTAGGAGGCGTTTCTAGCCGTTCTAGCGGGGGCCTATCCCCGCGTGGGCGGGGCAGCCCCAGTCAGAACAATCCGTGTATATCGCCGAGAAGGCCTATCCCCGCGTGGGCGGGGCAGCCGATGATCTGGATAGGGTCTTTCGTGAGTGTCACGGCCTATCCCCGCGTGGGCGGGGCAGCCGCTGAAGGCCATCGTCGTCGTCTCCTTGGAGTAGGCCTATCCCCGCGTGGGCGGGGCAGCCGAGGCACTCGCCGAGGAGCTTGCGTCCACGCGGGGCCTATCCCCGCGTGGGCGGGGCAGCCCCGACACCCCATGGGCGGTACTGGTTGTTGGCAGGCCTATCCCCGCGTGGGCGGGGCAGCCCGGCCTGCTCGACGGCAAGCGGCCACCCGCCGAGGCCTATCCCCGCGTGGGCGGGGCAGCCCCGTAAACCGCCTCTGAGCGCCGCTGAAGGCGAGGCCTATCCCCGCGTGGGCGGGGCAGCCGCCCGTGACATGGCCATTGCCGAACGCACTGGGGGCCTATCCCCGCGTGGGCGGGGCAGCCTCTGATGGGCGGCCGGAAGATGGCCGACTTCGGGGCCTATCCCCGCGTGGGCGGGGCAGCCCGCTCGTTGATCCTGCCCATCCACGTGGTGAGAGGCCTATCCCCGCGTGGGCGGGGCAGCCCAGCCGACACCCGTCGTCCGTGCTGCACGCGCCGGCCTATCCCCGCGTGGGCGGGGCAGCCTGCCGGCACAACGCCGGCAACTTCAATACTGGGGGCCTATCCCCGCGTGGGCGGGGCAGCCCGTTCGTTGATCCGGTGCATCCACGTGGTCAAGGGCCTATCCCCGCGTGGGCGGGGCAGCCGTGACGAGGCTTTCGGTATCTGGCAGGACTGGGGGCCTATCCCCGCGTGGGCGGGGCAGCCGATGACTTCCGCACGCTCCTCCTCCTCGCCGGCGGCCTATCCCCGCGTGGGCGGGGCAGCCCCAAGCGCTATGGCCTTGCCGGTCTCCTCGGCGGGCCTATCCCCGCGTGGGCGGGGCAGCCACACCGTCAAGGCCATCCGTGAGGCCAAGGACAGGCCTATCCCCGCGTGGGCGGGGCAGCCCCGCGATTCGACGACGCTGCGGCGATTGTCAGCGGCCTATCCCCGCGTGGGCGGGGCAGCCCCATTGTCGTTCCTCCTCGGGAACAGGTGCAGGGGCCTATCCCCGCGTGGGCGGGGCAGCCTGGCTGACTAGTCGGTTGTCGCGATCCGGGCGGGGCCTATCCCCGCGTGGGCGGGGCAGCCTACGGGCCCAACGCTTAGGTGCGGGTTCCCGTGGGCCTATCCCCGCGTGGGCGGGGCAGCCTGGGAGCCAAGTAGGCGTTTTCAAGCGCATGGGGGCCTATCCCCGCGTGGGCGGGGCAGCCTCGATGACATGGCTGAGGCTGAGGCCGTGGGCGGGCCTATCCCCGCGTGGGCGGGGCAGCCCCAATGCCTGATCATTTCCAACTGTTCCGTCACGGGCCTATCCCCGCGTGGGCGGGGCAGCCTGACCGTTCGGCGCAGTCAGTGTCACCTTGCAGGGCCTATCCCCGCGTGGGCGGGGCAGCCCGCTATGCGCCGGGAAGACGTTGAACTTGCGGGGGCCTATCCCCGCGTGGGCGGGGCAGCCTGTGGCTGGACAAGATGGGCAGGGGCGAGGACGGGCCTATCCCCGCGTGGGCGGGGCAGCCAGATGTACACCGCCAACGTCAAGGCAACGCCGGGGCCTATCCCCGCGTGGGCGGGGCAGCCCGTCGTTGCCACGCTTTGGTCTTGCCCACGAAAGGCCTATCCCCGCGTGGGCGGGGCAGCCCTCGCAGACACCGCAGGGAATCTCGAGCAGGGGGGCCTATCCCCGCGTGGGCGGGGCAGCCGTCAGATCGTGGCTGAGCAGTTTCTCGAGACACGGCCTATCCCCGCGTGGGCGGGGCAGCCGCTGCGCTGGCACTGCTGGAGACTCGAGCAGGGGGGCCTATCCCCGCGTGGGCGGGGCAGCCCGTTCGTTGGTGGCGTTGGTGATCTTCCGGAAGGGCCTATCCCCGCGTGGGCGGGGCAGCCTTGACGATCTCATGTTGCGGATGGTCCTGCCCGGGCCTATCCCCGCGTGGGCGGGGCAGCCTGGCGCGGTAGTAGTGCGCGTGGTAGCACCGGAGGCCTATCCCCGCGTGGGCGGGGCAGCCCCTGCAGGGTTCCAGTCCGTCGGGGTGTCTGGCGGCCTATCCCCGCGTGGGCGGGGCAGCCAGGTCGAGGCGTTTCCGCCGGGTTCGGGCAGGGGGCCTATCCCCGCGTGGGCGGGGCAGCCAAGGACTGCTGGAACACGCGCCCGAGAACGGCAGGCCTATCCCCGCGTGGGCGGGGCAGCCACCATGCTCCCGTTCGGGTGGTTCGGCGGCAAGGGCCTATCCCCGCGTGGGCGGGGCAGCCGCCTCGCCCAAGGCCTTGCCGAAGATCCTGCGGGGCCTATCCCCGCGTGGGCGGGGCAGCCGACCGCACCCGTGGTGGCCTCGGGTGACACAATGGCCTATCCCCGCGTGGGCGGGGCAGCCTCGAACTCCACCCGCGAGACACCGGCGGCAACAGGCCTATCCCCGCGTGGGCGGGGCAGCCTTGATCAAGTCGGAATCTCTTCGGTGCGGATCAGGCCTATCCCCGCGTGGGCGGGGCAGCCATACACCCTTTGGCCAATATTGTGTCTTCCAGCGGCCTATCCCCGCGTGGGCGGGGCAGCCTCAAGCGGCGCTACGCCGAAGTTAAGCCGCACGGGCCTATCCCCGCGTGGGCGGGGCAGCCTCGTTTCCGCCCGCACGTCGCGGGCAGTATCCAGGCCTATCCCCGCGTGGGCGGGGCAGCCCCAATGGCTGATGCACTGCAGCGGATCACGCGGGGCCTATCCCCGCGTGGGCGGGGCAGCCGTTCGGTACTTTCCGCAGTTTCGTCATACCCGGGGCCTATCCCCGCGTGGGCGGGGCAGCCCAAGCCCTGGTCGTTGAACCCGTTCCTAAGCGAGGCCTATCCCCGCGTGGGCGGGGCAGCCGGTCACGCGCAGATCGATCCCGGACCGGACAACGGCCTATCCCCGCGTGGGCGGGGCAGCCGATGATGCTGCCGGAAACACCCGGCGTGAAAAGGGCCTATCCCCGCGTGGGCGGGGCAGCCCGCCGCCGGCGGGATATACCCGCTAGCGATATGGGCCTATCCCCGCGTGGGCGGGGCAGCCCGGTACGGTCACGAAAGACGCGAAGCAACATACGGCCTATCCCCGCGTGGGCGGGGCAGCCTTGCGGTTCTTGCCGCGGGGGCGGGGGGTTATGGGCCTATCCCCGCGTGGGCGGGGCAGCCTATGGCGTACGTTGGGCGCGGAATAATCAAGGGGGCCTATCCCCGCGTGGGCGGGGCAGCCTTCGTACACTTGCCGCCGACCTTCGGCCGACTGGGCCTATCCCCGCGTGGGCGGGGCAGCCCGTTCGCAACCCCGGGCGGCGCAAGACGAATACGGCCTATCCCCGCGTGGGCGGGGCAGCCCTAGGCGTTCGCCCGGCGTGTCCCCGTCGCGGGGGCCTATCCCCGCGTGGGCGGGGCAGCCCGATCCGGGCGGTTGCCGTCCCCCGGCTCTAGCGGCCTATCCCCGCGTGGGCGGGGCAGCCCTTCGTAAGCCCGTGCGGGGTACAGGTCGCCGCGGCCTATCCCCGCGTGGGCGGGGCAGCCCCCCCCGTAAGGAACCGCAGTGTTTTTCAAGGAGGCCTATCCCCGCGTGGGCGGGGCAGCCTTCGGTCAGCCGCGCCGATATCCAACCCTCAAGGGCCTATCCCCGCGTGGGCGGGGCAGCCCGCCGCCGGGGGTTCCCGAGCGGGCTCGGCCGAGGCCTATCCCCGCGTGGGCGGGGCAGCCCCGACGGTGGTCGGCGTGCCGCTGAACCTGCGGGGCCTATCCCCGCGTGGGCGGGGCAGCCGTCACCGGGCGGACACAAGACCAGACCGTCTCGGGCCTATCCCCGCGTGGGCGGGGCAGCCCACGTACGCCGCTTCCGGGTTGCCGCCGGGTGTGGCCTATCCCCGCGTGGGCGGGGCAGCCTGCCGCCGTCGGCGCGGTACAGGCGCTACGTAAGGCCTATCCCCGCGTGGGCGGGGCAGCCTAGTCGGGTCGCCCCTGTGTTCTCCCTAGTATCGGCCTATCCCCGCGTGGGCGGGGCAGCCGAAGCGGCGTACGTGACCGTGGGTGATCCGGTGGGCCTATCCCCGCGTGGGCGGGGCAGCCACTCGCGGTCGGACACCCGCGCCGCAAGACTGAGGCCTATCCCCGCGTGGGCGGGGCAGCCGCGCTTAGGGCGGGTTCCCGCGTAGTTCGGTACGGCCTATCCCCGCGTGGGCGGGGCAGCCGCAGATAGCGGCTACGCCGACGCGGTACGAACGGGCCTATCCCCGCGTGGGCGGGGCAGCCGGAGTGGATGGCCATGGAGCCGTAGTCGTCCAGGGCCTATCCCCGCGTGGGCGGGGCAGCCCTATCGCGCGCTTGTGTTCTGCGGGCTCGCGAAGGCCTATCCCCGCGTGGGCGGGGCAGCCCGGATCAACCGCAGCGGGCAAGTCGACGAAAACGGCCTATCCCCGCGTGGGCGGGGCAGCCCTATCGCTATTGCTATTGGCGCTTATCGGCGAAGGCCTATCCCCGCGTGGGCGGGGCAGCCACGTGAACGACCGGCTTGCCGAGGTGTATCCAGGGCCTATCCCCGCGTGGGCGGGGCAGCCAGGGCTACCGGGTACAGCACGGCAACCGTCCGGGGCCTATCCCCGCGTGGGCGGGGCAGCCTGGCGGCGCGTGGCGGCCAGCACTTGCCCGCGGGGCCTATCCCCGCGTGGGCGGGGCAGCCTGGCAGCCCTTGGCACGTCTGGGTTCAAGTCCAGGCCTATCCCCGCGTGGGCGGGGCAGCCGGAACCGGCGGGCAGCATGAGAGACGGCGTGGAGGCCTATCCCCGCGTGGGCGGGGCAGCCCGCCGGCGCCGTACGCGGTAGCCGCTGACGTAAGGCCTATCCCCGCGTGGGCGGGGCAGCCACCGGAACGACCGGGTTGCCGAGCGATAGTTCGGGCCTATCCCCGCGTGGGCGGGGCAGCCGTCCCTGTCGTTGGTCATCAGCCTCCAACGCCAGGCCTATCCCCGCGTGGGCGGGGCAGCCCCGGGCAGGCTGAGGCGTGGTGCGGCGTTGACGGGCCTATCCCCGCGTGGGCGGGGCAGCCTCGAACTCCACCCTCGAGACTCCTGACGAGACGGGCCTATCCCCGCGTGGGCGGGGCAGCCCCCGGCCTCAGTTTCTCCGAGTCTGCGCGGCAGGGCCTATCCCCGCGTGGGCGGGGCAGCCTACCGCTGCACCAACCTGCCGCCGGGCATCACGGGCCTATCCCCGCGTGGGCGGGGCAGCCCCCGGCGTGTCCTTCCACCCGGACACCCGGCAGGGCCTATCCCCGCGTGGGCGGGGCAGCCTCGAAAGCGTCTCTGAGCGGATCAAGGATCAGAGGCCTATCCCCGCGTGGGCGGGGCAGCCCGGATGGTCCACGTGAAGGTCTGGATGGCGTCGGGCCTATCCCCGCGTGGGCGGGGCAGCCCGCTGGGAGAATCGCTGCTGCCCGCGTTGCTGGGGCCTATCCCCGCGTGGGCGGGGCAGCCTAGTCAGTCTGAGATGCCACCGTACCGTCCGCGGGCCTATCCCCGCGTGGGCGGGGCAGCCACGGCGGGTTCGCTCAGCACTCGATCCACGCGGGGCCTATCCCCGCGTGGGCGGGGCAGCCGACATGAGCAGCTACCACGAGTACCGCGTGCAGGGCCTATCCCCGCGTGGGCGGGGCAGCCCCGGCAGTGGTCGGCGTGCCGCTGAATCGGCGGGGCCTATCCCCGCGTGGGCGGGGCAGCCCCACGGCTGCCCGACACCCCACCCTCGAGGTGGGGCCTATCCCCGCGTGGGCGGGGCAGCCCTGCCCGTGGTGGTCAGTGGTGGCCCTCGTCGAGGCCTATCCCCGCGTGGGCGGGGCAGCCGTTGTTGGCAGCCTCCTGTGCGTTGTCTCGCGCGGCCTATCCCCGCGTGGGCGGGGCAGCCCTTGCCGGCGGCTATCTCCCACCGAAACGAACGGGCCTATCCCCGCGTGGGCGGGGCAGCCAAGACGAAGCCTTGTGTACGCGCCGCCCGTAAGGGCCTATCCCCGCGTGGGCGGGGCAGCCCAAAGTAAGCCCGGGCGGCCGACGTAATACCCGGGCCTATCCCCGCGTGGGCGGGGCAGCCTGATCGTGGTCGTGGTCATGATGGTCTCCTGAGGGCCTATCCCCGCGTGGGCGGGGCAGCCCGGTCGTCACCGCCGCACAACGGACACGGACCCGGCCTATCCCCGCGTGGGCGGGGCAGCCGAGCACGCCATGACCACCATCGCCAACGCCGGGGGCCTATCCCCGCGTGGGCGGGGCAGCCGCTGCCACCGATTCCTCTTGTCCGGTCCACGGGGGCCTATCCCCGCGTGGGCGGGGCAGCCTCCATCAGGATGCTGATCAGCGTTCCCTTGCCGGGCCTATCCCCGCGTGGGCGGGGCAGCCTGTACCCCGCATGATGACGACCCTGCAGGGGGTGGGCCTATCCCCGCGTGGGCGGGGCAGCCAGGGAGAAGGCGCCAACGGCAAGGGAACGCTGAGGCCTATCCCCGCGTGGGCGGGGCAGCCGCAGAACTTGAACCGCGTGGGCGGCGAGGAGGGGCCTATCCCCGCGTGGGCGGGGCAGCCGTCCTTGGCGAACTGCTTCGCCCACCAGATCTGGGCCTATCCCCGCGTGGGCGGGGCAGCCCTCCGAGCACGTACGCGCCGAGCACCATGATGGGGCCTATCCCCGCGTGGGCGGGGCAGCCTGCGGTCCATCGATTCTCCAGCGCCTCACTGGGGGCCTATCCCCGCGTGGGCGGGGCAGCCCACGATTGCTGCCATTCTGGTCCTCCTTGTTGGGGCCTATCCCCGCGTGGGCGGGGCAGCCCGTGTATCTGACGATGGTGTAGAGATAATCGGGGGCCTATCCCCGCGTGGGCGGGGCAGCCCCGCGGTTGGCGGTTCCGGTGGGCCCAGTCCAGGGCCTATCCCCGCGTGGGCGGGGCAGCCATCGTCGTCAAGGACGAGGACGGGCAAGCGTTGGGCCTATCCCCGCGTGGGCGGGGCAGCCCCGGGCAAACTCAAGGCGGGTGCTGCGTTGACGGGCCTATCCCCGCGTGGGCGGGGCAGCCTGGTTGCGGTGGACGATGTACACGCGGTGCTGGGGCCTATCCCCGCGTGGGCGGGGCAGCCCGACTGGGTTCACGCGCAGTGGCTGGGAGACCTGGGCCTATCCCCGCGTGGGCGGGGCAGCCGCCACCGGTCCATCGAAGGAGGTGATGGTCTCGGGCCTATCCCCGCGTGGGCGGGGCAGCCCTGGCCTGCGCACGTTCAGCGTCCGTGGTGAACGGCCTATCCCCGCGTGGGCGGGGCAGCCGTGATTGCCGTGCCTGCGGTGCTGGACTGATCGGGCCTATCCCCGCGTGGGCGGGGCAGCCAGGTCAACGCTACCGAAGATCTCCATGTAGCCGGGCCTATCCCCGCGTGGGCGGGGCAGCCCGAACATCTTGTCGTCGTCGTCGTACTGCTGGAGGCCTATCCCCGCGTGGGCGGGGCAGCCGCCTCCAGCTCCTCGTTGCCGCACGTGAACTGCGGCCTATCCCCGCGTGGGCGGGGCAGCCTCGCTGACCTGACCGCGTGCCGGCTGAGCCACGGGCCTATCCCCGCGTGGGCGGGGCAGCCGCCATCTCGCGTGGAGTGGACGGCAACAACCAGGGCCTATCCCCGCGTGGGCGGGGCAGCCGCCTTGACGTTGCTGACATACAGCTCCTTGATGGGCCTATCCCCGCGTGGGCGGGGCAGCCTAGTGCGCGTGGTAGCACCGGATTGAGCACCACGGCCTATCCCCGCGTGGGCGGGGCAGCCCTAGAGGAGGACGAGGCAGCACGTCTGGTCACGGGCCTATCCCCGCGTGGGCGGGGCAGCCCTAGAGGAGGACGAGGCAGCACGTCTGGTCACGGGCCTATCCCCGCGTGGGCGGGGCAGCCTCGGCCTTGATGATGATGGACGACTGATGGCGAGGCCTATCCCCGCGTGGGCGGGGCAGCCGATCGCTGACGGTGGCGTCGTGCTGGCAGGCGAGGCCTATCCCCGCGTGGGCGGGGCAGCCAAACTGCTGCCCTTCCAGTGGTATGGCGGAAAGGGCCTATCCCCGCGTGGGCGGGGCAGCCAGTCGTGGATGCGCGAGATGCCCACCCGACGGGGGCCTATCCCCGCGTGGGCGGGGCAGCCGACACCCCGAACTTCGACCGCTTCATGCGACAGGGCCTATCCCCGCGTGGGCGGGGCAGCCGACTCACGCCGTGGTCACGCGAGGAGCACCGGAGGCCTATCCCCGCGTGGGCGGGGCAGCCGCAGCCGAGGCAGCCATTCCGAGTCCGACTGGAGGCCTATCCCCGCGTGGGCGGGGCAGCCCTTGAGGAGGACGAGGCGCAGCGGCTGGTCACAGGCCTATCCCCGCGTGGGCGGGGCAGCCGTGGGTGGGTCATCTCATTCTCCTCAGCTGCCGGGCCTATCCCCGCGTGGGCGGGGCAGCCTCATCGCGGATCAGGGCGAAGCGACGGTCGGGGGGCCTATCCCCGCGTGGGCGGGGCAGCCCGGCGGTTCGGTGACCATCAGACTGAACACTGAGGCCTATCCCCGCGTGGGCGGGGCAGCCAGCGCCTACCCATTGCCGGTGTCCGCTTTGGACGGCCTATCCCCGCGTGGGCGGGGCAGCCACCGATGCTGGTCAGGCTCAGGGCAAGCGCAGCGGCCTATCCCCGCGTGGGCGGGGCAGCCTCCACCCAGACGTCCCAGCCGGTCTTCCAGCGGGGCCTATCCCCGCGTGGGCGGGGCAGCCTCGCCTTGCGCTGCGGTGAACGCCTCGCGCAGGGGCCTATCCCCGCGTGGGCGGGGCAGCCACGAGGGCGCAACCGAGACGTTCACGTGGACCAGGCCTATCCCCGCGTGGGCGGGGCAGCCAGCCGCGAGGCCTATGCGGGGCAGGCGGCAGGCGAGGGCCTATCCCCGCGTGGGCGGGGGCCCCAATGGTCTGGCCGCGAGGGCCTATCCCCGCGTGGGCGGGGCAGCCTCATGTCATTTTGGCCGATCCAGCGGCTGGTGTCCAGCGATGGCCTTCGCGCGTAGTGGTTCCCGACCCGCACCACGAGCGATGGCCGCTACCGGTTCGATTCCGTTGTCAAGCATCGAGCTTGCGGGGAGCTCGGTCAGGACCTCCTCACCAGGAGCACGCCATCGGCGTCCCAGATGTCCTTGGGCGGGTCGCCCAGGTGACGAAGGGCGAGTCCGCCGGCGCACTCTCCGTCGCGCCAGATCATCACGATGGCTCCGTTCCCCAGGGCGGTGAACCAGTCTTCAATCACGTTCCAGACGCGCTCCCGCACGGCGGCGGTCAGGTCTGGCGCGACGTAGACGCCTGGAGATACCTCCAGCAACGCCGAGGCCAGGAAGCCGCGATATCGCTGCTCCACGTCGCGAGTCACGACCAGCGTCATGGGCATCCGGTCAGGAACTCCGGTATGCCTCGGGCGTGTCTTTGACGAACAGGGACTTGATCCGGCTGATCATCGCCGGGATCGTTCGCTCCTGTTGCAGCGCGCGACCACACGCCTTCCGGGTGACTCGCTCGATGTTGAGCCTTGGCCTCCCTGTTTCGACTCTCCGCGCAGAGCGAAAGGCGACCGGGATGGTGACCGAGTCGCGGAAGAGGTCGGCGATGTCGAGCACGAACGACTGGCCGGGGTCTTCGTGGATGAAGCCGAGTTGCGGCAACGTTGCTGTCGCGGCGACGGCGATGGCGGCTGCAGCTTCGACGGCCGTGGCGGCGTGGTTCAGCGCCTGGTTGGGGAGGTCGCTGGCATCAGGCCGTCTGCGGTCGTAGCGGCGTCCGCGCCAGGTGATGCCGACCTGCTGCGCCGTCAGCCTGTATGTCTCCCTCATTCGGACGCCCTCCATCCCCCGAAGGACCGTGATGTCGTCGTGCTGCAGCAGTTCGCCCAGTCGCCATGCGTACATCCTGCGGGCAAGGAGCAGCCGCCGGTCGGGGTCGGCCCATTCCAGCGCCTGCTTTCTTGCGAGGTCCGATCGACGGCCGGACAGAGGCGGCGCTGTGTAGCAGCGCACCCCGTCCTCTCCGACGGCCGCCAGTGCGGTGCCGTGTCTTGCAAGCAGGCGAAGGGCGTCATGGCTCACCGTCGAACCGGGACCCAGCAGAATCATCGACACGCCCTGGAGCGGTATGGCGTAGTTCCCTGGCGCAAGAGGGTCGTTGTCCGCCGGTATGGGGCCTCTGGCGAAGGACAACGTGCCGTCGCGGGCGGTCAGGCCTCCGCGCGAGAGCCAGAGAAGCCCCGCTCGGTCAGCGTGGGGGATGCGGGCCGTCTCGAGGCCCAGACGTCCCTTCAGCATCAAGTACCCGGGACTTGCCGCCCCGGAGGTCGGAGGAGGAGCATCCCGTATCCGTAGGCGCGGTGCCGTCCGATCCCGCGGTCCAGGAAGCGCGAGAAGGCCGCTTCGTCCTTGACTGTCAGGGTGCCGTGCAGAACGGCATCCGGCCCTTCCGGGCTGCCGCTCTTGCCCCGGACGACCCTCGTTCGCCGGAAAGAGGTCAAGGAGCAGTCATCCACTGCCGCAGCGTCGCCGAAGCGCTCGGCCAGCCAGCTCGTGTAGACGGCCTGCCTGGTCAAGTCTCTCCTTTCGTCGCTGGACTCTGCTTCCTTGCTGGGTAGGGAGGGGAACCTGCGAAGTAGTTCGAGTCGATACACGTCGACCTCGCCTCCCTTCGAGAAGGGCCTTCCCGACTCGGCCAAGTTCCTGCGCACCCGACGAACCGGCCGCAGACGAAGATCGAATCCGAGCGTCTGGCTTCTGTCGAAGCTGCTCCGCATCGGCTTGGCTCTCAGTCGTTCCGGGTCAAGCACCTCCAGGCAGTCCGGGGGCCCGACAGCATCCGCCATGGCCCGCAGTTCCGGCGCCGCGACCCGGCTGTACGCGTACAGCGCTCCAGCGCGGCGTCGCTCCGAGGAGAAGAGGCGGAACGGCTGCAGGGCGCCCTTGCCGAACAGTGCAGCCAGCAGGACGTGGAGCGCGTAACCGTGGTCGAAGAACCCGCGCCGCAAGAGACCCCGCTCTCCGCCCCAGCGGCTGAGCGCCCGCATGTCCAGGGGGGCGTGCAACAGGTGCAGTGTCATGCCTCGGCGTCCGCCCCGGAGATTCGGGCTTCCACCACCCGGCGCTCGCCGCCGTGCAGGCCGCTCTGCCAGTTCCTTTCGTCCGTCAGCCGCACCAGTCTGCCGTGTTCGGGGGTTCTCCCGGTGTCCGGCCAGGCTGCAAGCAGACCAGTGGCGCCGGGGCGAACGATGCTGCGGACGGCCTCGGCGACACTGATCGCATCGACCCATCCCGCCAGGATGGGGCGTGACGGAAGACAGGCCTTGCGGCCCAGAAAGAGCGGCCTGGCTGGCCGTTGGAGGGCAGAGGCGACCTCCTCCAGCGTCGGCGCGAGGCCAGCAGGCGCCAGCCGCAGGACCACGCTCAGCTGCAGATCCGCGTGGTAGTCCCGCCAGAGCTGTTCCGCACCCAGATAGGACGATGGGCCGCCGCCGCGAAGCGCTGGAGTTCCATGAGTGGTCCAGGCACGTTCGCTCTTCTGGAGTTGAGCGGTCTGGTAGTCGGTCAGTCGGGACGCCGTCTCGTCACGCTCCCAGACGGCGCCGAAGACGATGCGGTCCTGCAGATCCTGGTGCGCCTTCCGCATCGTCCTGGTCCAGCCCAGGGCGTTTGCGACCAGCCCTGTGAGCATTGACTTCGCAGGCATGTTCCGGATGACGCCGTGCGCGTCTACCGCTTCGCCCCCGAAGGAGCCCATCGGCCCGTGAAGCTGAAGGTGCAGCCAGCGCATCAGGCGCTGCCTTCCTTCATCGCTGCTCCAGCCCACGATGCCAGGGCGTCGAGCGTCGCGGTTCTCTTGGCGCCGGCAGTGTCTTCGTCGTACACGCTCATGAACCTGCGTGCTTCGCCCGTCTCGTAGGTCGCATCGAACCGCTTCAGGTGGTCGTTGATTTGTTGAACAGCTGCGGAGCTCTCGGGCTGGCAGGGCGTGCGGAACGCCTCGGCCAGGCTGCGCGGTTGCTTGTCTCCGGCCTCGACGAGAAGCCAGCTCGCGTAGCCGTAGGGCGCGGTCGGGCCGAGCTTTGCCCCCGGGGAAACTGTCGCGATCAGTTGCACGAGTCGGCGGGCAACTTCACCCGCCATTTCGGCGTCGTTGCCGAGGTTGGACAGCAGTATCCCTCGGTCGAGAACCACGTAGCCGTAGAACAGTCCGCAGGTCAGTTCGGTCTCGCCGATGTGGTCGGCGCCCGGGCCCGGATCCTCGTCGAGACTCGCCAGGTCGTCGACCACGGTGAAGTAGTCGCTCTCGCCCTCTTCGGCGTGGGCCGTGAAGGAATGGGCGACGTGCACTGCGGCGTCGATGTTCGCCTCCGGATCCGCGGTGACCATGCGGCCGAAGAGCGCTGCGGCGATTCCTCCCGGCAGCTTGCAGCTCTCGCGCATCGCTTTCATGTTGGCCTTGGAGGCCTTGGCCCAGGCGGCGGCCGCCTTCCCTGCGGCCTTCACGTCGGCGCCGTGGTCGTGAGCGATCTTGAGGGCTTCGCTGGCCAGGTATGCAATCTCGGGCCCGCCGAGGAGGAGTGGCTGGCGGCTGCTGCGCTCGGCGCCCTTGTCGCCGTAGACCGCCACCTGGAAGCCGTCGGAGACAGCCTTGGCCACGTCTTCGGGGTGGCCGGCGTCCCGTAGCCGCTGCTCCACCTGGCGGGTCACGATGTTGCGGGACCTGACGCTTGCCTCTGCACCGTCGATGTGCTGAAGGGCGAAGTCGCTCTTCGTCACGCGCCAGTGCCGTTTCAGGCACTGTGAGGAAATGCGGGTACGGTTCTTCCCGCCGTAGTTGATGCGCTTGGCGAGTCCGGAGTCGTCCCGGTTGAGCAGCACGGCCGAGTAACCGTGCAGGCTGTGAATCTGGAGAAAGCGTGCGTCAGGCATCAGGTGGTTACTCCTTCTGTCGTGTCTTGAGAATTGCTCCGAGTCGCGGAGTCTGCGGCTCGGTAGTAGTCACCAGCGATCCGGCGAACTGCATCCCTGTTGACAGCATCGAGGCCTCCGCCTCGACAATGCGCGCGATAGGCGCGAGAGTCGTATGCAGGAAATACGAACAGGGCCAGGTGGGTCAGGTTGAAGCGGGTGGCCTCGCTCCGTGCGAGGCGTCTGCAGATGCGAACGACTGCTTCCCCGCGCAGGTCTGGCGGAGTGCCCAGCAGGCGTGCAAGTCGCAGCTCCGACAGCCCTGCGGCGTGCAGCGCCTCGCCCATGGAGATCCGGTAGTCGTGTGCCGACTTCTTCAGCTCGGCGCTGCCCTTGGGGGTCAGGATCGCTATCGCCTGGAGCAGATGCTCCCAGTTGGCCTCGCCGCTGGCCTCCATGACCTCCGGCCGGTACTTCGCGCGGAGCTTCCAGAACGCAGCCGCGCCGGCGCCTTCCCCGGGGCCGCGGCGAAGAGCCGCTGCGGCGCCCGGCCCAAGTGCGGCGATCTCTCTAGCGATCCGGGGGATCGCGTCCCGCAGGGTCCGGCGAGGCCGGGGCGCTGTTTCCGCTGGCAGCTGGTCACGTCTGGCGTTGCTGTTCATTCGCTGGCCTCCGTGACGTCCATCGACTTGCTACCTCGTTCGAAGATCTCCGGCTGGTCGCTGAAGCGGCTCTTCGGCCCCCTGAGTACGCCGTGGAACGCCCTCGATGCCCGGGCCCGGGCACGGTGGCGCCACGCGGTCGGGCATGGCACTTCTTCGAGGGCCGCGTTCAGCTGCTGCTCCGCTGACGAGATGAGTTCCCTGGCGAAGCGCGCCCGTTCGGCCCGTTCCGCTTCCTTGTCCTTGGCGGTGAAGCGGCGGTCGAGCGCATCGAAGAACGTTGCGTCCGCCGTCTCGTCGAGCCGCCGGACATACTTCAGAACGTGAAGCCGGTCCGCCTTGACTAGGTCGGCAATGCGCTTCCCGCCGCTGGCGGCAACCGCCACGCCGACCTTCAGGGCGTCAGCGACCTGCTTCACTTCTTCGAGCTGCTCCTTGCTGACCTTTGCGAGGTCGTCGGCGTGGCGCTGCTGCATCAGCATGGACCCGGTCTTCGCGCTGAACACGATGTCGGAGCGTTCGTGGTAGCCCTCGGTCTTCCCCTGACCACCGGCCAGACCGCGCGCCACGACACGCCACCGGCCCGGCGCCGGCGCCCGCATGGCTGCTGGCTGGACGAACTCGTTGCCGAAGAGCAGTTTCGCCAGACGGTCGTAGCGGAACCCGACGCTCGACAGCGTAAGCGCCTTGCCGTCGGCGCGGTGCACTGGCGTCCAGTGATCGCCGAGATTGCCCCTGGCCTCCTTCGCGGCGATTCGAGCAACCTTGGAAGGCGCTCCCATGGCCACAAGACCACGGCCATCAAACTTCAGGCGGATGCGCCGGGAAACCTCGATGAAGTGGGGGTCAAGGTCTCTCAGATCTAGGGAACTCGAGCCGTCCCACGGCACCAGCCAGAGCAGTGCTCGGCCCGGGGCCTTCCGGTAGTAGGCCGGGTACTCGGCTTGCAGCGCCGGCCGCCTGGCCAGCACCTGTACTGCGTCGTGGAGGAGGTGGGCGCCGAAACCCCCGGTTGCCGGTGCCAGACCGAGACATGGACGTGAGGAAGATCCGCCGTTCATGCGCGCTATCCCGTAGTTCCCGAGCCCCATGTAGCCGGACATCGTCTGCATGCAGACGAGCGCGAAGAGCCAGTCGTCATGCTCGCTGCTGCTCGCAATTCTCTGCTTCACGGCGTGGTTCTTCGACGAGACGAGGAGGTCCAGGTCGTCCGGCGTCGAGAACTGCCGCTTGTACTGGCCCAGGCCACCCGGCGCGGGGCACTGCAGGAAGGCTGGCTGGGCGGGGTCGTCAACCACGAGGCGCCACGGTTCATCGTCCTCGAAGCTCGGGGTCAGTGCTTGGAGAATCTCGCTCCACTCGCCAGCAGATTCGGGCGGCGCACCGAGCCCAGCCCGCCCGGTCGCGATGACCGCGAGTTGAACCAGGAAGGCATGCCAGGCGTGGCGTTGGTGCGGTCGGAGCGCCGTGAAGCCGATGATGCGGTCAGAGGCTGCGGCCTCGTATACCTGAGGCAGCGTCAGCGACCGGTCGCCCTCGGACAGGCGAGTTCGGATGATGGGGTCCGCCAGGAGATTGCTCACGTCCGTGCCACCTCTGCTGTTCTTTCCCCGCGAGGGCGGGGCAATGCCGGCCGCAGCACCCCATACGGGACTATCTCCAGGTGTTCCGGCGGGCGCACGGATGGCGCTGCGGCGCTGTGCAGTGCATCTACTGCTGGCTGTCTGGTGCTGAGCATGGTCGGCCCCCTGCTTGGGCTGGTGTAGGGGAAGAAGTTTGTGAGTATCACCATAGGTTTTTGCCTGCAACTGCACCACATACACTAAGACGTGGATGCGGCCGTTGTCAACCTTCTCGTGCTGGACTAAGTGCCCTGAAGCCCGACCCGGCTGTAACCAAGGCGGTTCTTGCCGATCACGAGGATGAGGCCGTCAAGTCCATCGGGCTCCGCCCGGGCCGCCTCGATTTCCTGCTGCGAAGGAAGTGGATTCCCGAAGAGGTGGGCCGGGAGGTTGAAGGTCCGCACGTCGCTGCCGAATGGCCCTGGCAGCGGCTTTGGCAGCTTGATCCGGGGACCGTCCTCGCCGAGGCGAGTGCGCACAGGCTGGTCCAGGTCGCAGAACTGCAGGCTCTGGTCCCACTCCTCGCGCCGGGTCAGGCCGTGGTTCCTGGCCACGCTGCCGGCTGCTGCGGCAGCGACATGCACCTCCCGTTCGTGACTCGCCCATTCCGGGCCCAGTGCAGCGGCGAGATCGCGAAGCAGCTGCGGGTGGGTTGCCTGCTCGACGAGGCGCCTGTTCATGTCGGGGATGACCCAGGTCGGATTATCTTCTGCCAGCCGGCGGGTTGCTTCCAGACACACGACGTTCTCGTAGATCCCTCCCTGACTCGAGCGGCCCAGCCCGTGCTTCAGCAGGTCGCCAGCCAAGGCGCGTTCAAGACCATCGCCAGGGACGAGCACGCGGCAACGGGGAGCGGCAAAGGCCGCCGCCCGGTCGTTGCGGGCATGCCGATGGAGTCGCCCCAGCCGTTGAAGAAGGACGTCCACTGGGCAGAGGTCGGTGATCAGCAGGTCGGCGTCGATGTCGAGCGACTGTTCTAGGGTCTGGGTGCCGACAACTACCACGCCGGCTTGCGTCCGGCTCACCTTGCCGATCGCCTCTTCGACGGCCGAGTCGAGCAGCTGCCTGTCCTCGACGGCGAACCGGCTGTGGTGCAGCGCGGGCCCGCCCGCCGCCTGGAGGGCGAGGTGGCCGTCACCGCTGTCCTTCAGTGCCTCGAACACGTCCTGAGCGCTCTTGACGGTGTTGCGGATGACGAGGACCTTCGCGCCGTCTCTGGCCGCGTTTGCGGCGGTACGAGCTATTGACCCGGGGGCCTCGAGAATCGGCAGCGTGGCCAACCGGACGGACTTTGCCGAGCCGCCGATCGAGATGGGAACGACCGTCTCGGTCTCCCGGCGAGGCTGCATGAGGGTCAGCGCCGGATAGGACTTGCTCTGCGCTTCGTCCGCCGAAGGTGTCGACTGGCGGACGAATCTGGCGCTTGCCGCCGAGCCGAGCGTTGCGGACATGAGCAGCGCGTGGCCTCCGAGGTCCAGGTGGCCGCCGAGAACTCCGAGGAGGAGCTCCGTCATGTAGCCGTCGCTTGCATGTACTTCGTCGACCACCAGCAGGCTGCGGGTGAGCGCGGCGGCGCGGAAATGCGCCCACTTGGTGCGGAGGCCAGCCAGCAGTACCTGATCGATCGTGCCGACTGCGGTCGCTGAGGTCAGGTACTTCCGAGCGCTCTCGGCGGACCACCGGGCGCGCCGCTCTGCTTCGTCAGGCTGGTCTTCCCAGAAGACGTCGAAGCGGCCTGCCCGCCTGCCTTCCGCGTGGCCGGCGACGAGGTAGCCGGGAACCGCAAGGACCGTGCTGGCGCTGGCGCGGGAGGGCAGCAGTCGGTCCATTGCAGCATTCACGCGCCCGTGCAGCTGCCTGGCTGCCGCGCGCGTCGGGACGGCGAAGTAGAGGCCGTCGACGATTCCTGCTCGCCAGAGGGCTTCGAATCGAAGAACCGCAGCTTCGGTCTTTCCCGAGCCCGTCTCGCTTTCGAGGATCAGCAGGGGCTGATCGAGCGGAGCCGCCGCGACAGCCTCCTGGGCAGGGCGCGGACTTGCATGGCCGAACAGGCTCGTTACGTCTGAAGGCCCTGCGCCAACGGGCCAGTCGGAGCGCATGAAGCCCTTGGCGGCGATGGACTGCCTGGCCAGGGTGGAGGCACGGTCGAAGTACTGCGGATCTACGTGCGGCTCCGGCCTGAACACGGCCTCGTCCGAACCGAGCTGATCCGCCAGAGCCACGACGCCGGCAAAAAGGTGGGCGAGTGCCGGCCGGTCCGGAAGCTCCGGACCCGGCGCGAAGGCGGCCGGTAACCAGGCGCGGCCCATCTGCTGCAGGCGTTCTGCCGCCGCCAGCGGCTCGTAGCCGCGATATGGCTGCCAGAAGGCGTCGGGGCCGGCGTGGCCCTCCCATGCCGGCCGGCCATGATGGGCAAGCATGGCGCACAGCAGTGACGCCGTGCCGTCGCCCCAGTGGTTCAGGAGTTCGCAAAGGCCCAGGGCGCCGAGGACTTCGTTGCGGGCGAAGCCGTGGCAGGCCTCGCGGATGTGCCCCGTGCGTGGCGGCGCGGGGTCGCCCATGGGGCCGGGGTTCATCGGGCGCGGGAGCTTGAACTGGAAGCCGGCGTTGACCTTTCCGAAGTCGTGCAGGTACGCGAGGTACGTCAGGCGTGCGACGCCCGTTTCGCCGAGGCCCTTCCCCGCGGCTGCGTCGAACCTGCGTCGCAGAACTGGCTGCGACAGCAGCGCCTCGAAACACGCGGCGACATCGGCGCAGTGGTGCTCCAGCAAGTGGAACAGCCCGGTTGAACAGTCGTACTTTCCCCAGGCAGCGGTAGGTAGCATCGAGCGGGATGGTAGCGGCAATGCAAGGTCGTTTCGTCGCCATCGACTTCGAGACCGCGACCGCTCATCATGGCAGTGCCTGTGCGGTCGGTCTGGCCGCGTGCACCCACGGGCATGTCGTGCGCAGCTGCAGCTACCTGATTCGCCCTCCCGGTCGCAGGTTCAGCTTCTCGGACTTGCACGGGCTGACCTGGCTGGACGTGGCGGAGGCTCCCACCTTCGCCGATCTATGGCCCGAGCTGGAGGGCTGGCTCGACGCGGCCGACTTCGTGGCCGCTCACAACGCGAAGTTCGACCTGCGGGTTCTCAGGGCCTGTTGCGCCAGAAACCAGATCAGATGTCCGCGCAAGCGGTTCGTTTGCACACTCGAACTGGCGAAGCAGCAATGGGGGATTTCGCCTGCCGGCTTGCCGGACGTGTGTCGACGCCTGCGGATTCCGCTTCGTCACCATGATCCCGTCTCCGATGCCCTCGCGTGTGCTCGCATCGTTCTTGCGGCTCAGCGAGAGGGATGGGATGCACCTGGTCCGAGTTCGCGGAGATCGACCCGTTTGTGAGCAAGGCAGCACCTGGATCAGCGGGCACTGCCCGCCCGGAGGCGCCGGTCAGGGACAAAGCTGCGCCACGGTGGCGCCCCAGCCGCCTCCGCCCGGGCCGCCGCTTCGGAACGAGACGACGCGCGGGTCTCGCTCCAGCACCTTACGGACGATCTGGCGCTGGACGCCGATGCCCCTGCCGTGGATGATGCGCACCTCGCGGAACCCCTTCTCGGAAGCTGCATCGAGATAGCTCAGAACGACGTCCTTCACTTCGCGGGGCTGGAAGGGATGGAGGTCGATCTCGTCACCGATGGGCACCTCGACCACGTCGTCGGGGCCGAACGGCTGGTCGTGTTCCTCGTGCATGGCTGTTGCCCTCCGTGTCGCTGGCTGCGGTCCCGGCAAGTCGATTACGATCCGGCTTGTCACTTGCTGGCATCGTAATCCGATTCCGTCGAGACTCGCGGTCCGGGTTCGTGCTGGCCGAGGCGGGGAGCACGTCGGGCACGTCCGCGTCGCGCCGGTTGGACGAGTCGAGCGCCGACACACCATGGCCGAGGGCATCGTGGTCAAGCACCCAGCGACCTCACCCTCGGCCTGGTGCGCGAAGCTTGTGGACGACATCGTGACCGTGAGCGAGTCCGCCTGTGTCAGGACCCGACCCCGGCAGGGCTCAGAACAGCTTCAGCACGGCGATGAAGGCGCTCCAGCCGTCGTCGGGGCCGACCAGGGCGCGGCCCACATCCATGTTGACCACCGTGCCCCAGGGGCCGATGAAGGTGCCGACGATGCCGGCGCCGGCCAGGAGTTCCCGGTCGAGGCCGGTCGCCGGGTCGGTGGCCCAGGCGGCGTCGCCGACCAGGTCGACGCGGAACAGCTCGCCGAGTTCGAAGCCGTAGGTCACGTGGGCGGCGGCGGCTCGCTCCGCGCGCACCCGGTCGCTCTGGTAGCCATGGACGGTGATGTCGGAGAAGAACCCGAACTCGTACTTGCTGAAGCGGTCGAGGTCGGCGCCGTCGACGTACTCGACCGCGAGGCCCACCTTCTGGAACTTCCGCAGGTGCCACGTCTTGGCCGCGCCCACGTTCCATAGCGTGTAGTTGTCGGGGGTCGTGTTCACTGCGCCCAGGCCCCAGGGCGCCCAGTCGCCGCGCAGGTTCCAGGAGCCGCCGGCCACCAGTCGATAGCCGGAACGGGTGTAGCGAAGCGTGGCGCCGAGGCCGTGGCTCAGGTGGTCCGAGGGCAGGACGAACCCCTCCGCCGTGTCGTCGGCCCGCTGGAAGTTGTTCCAGGACAGCTCGTAGCGGAAGTCGAGCTTGGTGAAGCTGCCAAGAGGTCGGCCGAGACTGAAGTCGAAGTTCGGGCGCAGACGCTTCACGCTCTCCGCTGGCGCCGGGGCCCCGTCGCGCCAGACCGTGTCCTCGCCGGCAAGGGCGAGCGCGAACACGTCGACGCCGGCGTCCCACCGGGAGCCGCGGACGCTCGGGTCGGCGATGTCGGCCAAGAGAAGCGGGCCGGCAAGGAACAGGTTCGCCTGCCGCCCGGTGCCGCGCCAGTCGAAGGACAGCCAGTTCACGCCGCCCAGCGGCAGCGGCCCGTCCTGCGACTCGTCGTGGAAGGCGCCGCCGAGGATGAACCTCCGCGTCCTGTCGTCCTCCTTGACCACGCGTTCGCCGGTCTCGGCGTCCAGCTCCAGGTAGCGCAGCCCGTCTTCGGTGTCGCGCACCATCGTCGCGTCGGACGCCAGCGTGGCGTTGCGGCGGTCGTCGAAACCGACGGGGTTCACCTGGATGTCGCCGAGCGTGATCTCGCGTTCCACCACCGTCGTCGCGTTGAGCACCGAGAACAGCTGCTGGCCGGTCACGCGGGTCGGCAGCCAGTAGGACGACCGGTCCCAGGCCGCCGGCTGGCCGTTCGCGTCGACGGGCGAGTAGAAGGTGGTCTCGTCGTTCGAGAGCACGTCGCCTGCCAGGCCCAGCTGCACCGCCCGCGTCTTCACTCTCGCGAACAGCTCGCGGTCGACCCAGACCGTGCCCCGGAACAGGCTGCGTCCCTCGGCGAGCGCCGCTGCGGGCTCGAAGTCGACAACCCAGGCGTCGCGGCCCTCAACCGTGTCGACGCCGCGCAGCCGGTAGCGGTACTCGCGATTGAAGGTGATCTCGGCCGGCATGGCAGCCGCCTTCTCGGGCTGGATGAGCGGGATCTCGGGGATCCGCTTGCGCCGCCAGCGAATGCCGTTGACGAAGAAGTCGCTCCAGGCCCAGTCGAATCCCTCGCCCTGGCGGAAGAAGAACGGCCCGCGGAAGGTCGCGTCGACGGACTGGACGCCGGTGCCGAGCTGGAAGCGCAGCGAGGTCGTGTTGGTGGCCGTGTAGTTCGCGATGCGCCGGGACTGGTCGTCCTCGAACGCCTGCAGCCGGCGCAGGATCTCGCCCACCGGAATGCGGCGCGTGTCGGCGACCGTGAGAGCTTCCGCCAGGCTGCCGCCGGCGCCGACGTCGACCTGCAGGTCGCGTTCGAGCCGGAAGACGAACGGCATGGCGGCGTCCGCGAACGGCAGTTCGTAGCCGTTGCGGGTGCGGCGGCCCCCGAACACGAGCTCCGACTCGCCGGTCGCCGGGTCGAAGCGGGCTGGCGAGCCGATCTGGCGGTCGGTGAACTGGAGCGTCAGGTCCGCGCCGTCGGGCGGCGGCGCCACGATCACGCGCAGGCTCAGGTCCTCGCCGCGCACGAAGCTCCAGGCGTCGGCGCCGGAGGGGGTGGAGTACGGGTCGAACGTGACGTCTCCCGAGAACTCCTGGGCCAGCAGGCGGGCAGCCTGGAGCTGGCCTGAAGCTGTCGCCGCGTCGCCGGAGAGCCGGAACAGGGACAGCGATGCTCCGGCCTCGGCGTCGGAGGCCGCCGCGGCCAGCAGGGCCCCTGCCGACCCGGCCGTGCTCGCCTCCACCACCACCAGGGCGTCCGGGTCGAGCTCGCGCATCAGGTCCTTCATCCGGCCCGTGTCGGCGGCGCCGGTCCGGCGGAACGAGACGCCGTCGAGATAGGCGTCCAGCTCCTGGCCGTGGAGCGCGCGGAGCAGGTCCGGGTCGGGCGGCAGTGCCTGGGTGACGACGCCGGCGCCGGGCCGTGCTCCGGAGACGGCCACGGACGCTCGCTTCAGCGCGAGCGCGTACTCCTGCACGGCCAGGTCGGTGTTCGAGCGTTCGCCCGGCCACTCGAGCTGAAACAGGGCTCCGGCCTCGGCGCTGCGGGCGAGGTCGGCCAGCCGCTCCAGCTCGGCGGTGAGTTCGTCGCCCCGCTCGGCCGAGGGCGGCGGCGCGGCGAAGCGGACCGCGTACCAGGGCCGGGCGCCCGCGGCCACGAGCGCCGAGGCCGCCTCGCGTGCGGCCGCCACTCCGGCGTCGTCGGCAAGCGCCACCGGCCACCTGACCACCAGCACGGCCCCTTCGGGCAGGTCGGGCAAGGCGTCGAGGGCAGCAGCGGCGCCCGCCGCGTCGTCGGTCGAGAGCCCGACGCAGGGATTGCAGGGCAGCTGAGCCACCGCCGGCAGCGCCGTCGTCAGGGCGAGCAGGATGGCGGCAGGGAAGATCTTGGGCATCTGCGCGGTGTCTCCGGCGTTGCGGGTCGCCGCCGGTAGTCAGGGGCGGCGGCGGTTCGGGGCTAGGCTACTGCCCGCCGACTGCTACAACGCGGATTCGGGCGGCAGTGTTTCCGGTTCGTTGTTTGACCGGCTCCGCGTGGAGGTGTTTCACGTCGTCTTGTCGCCGTCGTTCTCGCCGCCGCAACCTTGCCAGCAGCTCCCTCGCCGATCCCCGCAGGTGCGCGATGTGACGCGATGTGACCTGTCAGGTCCGAAGGGGGGCGGCAGAGAGATGGAGGCAGGCGACTCCCGACAGACTCTCTTGCCAGGACAAGCTCCCGCAGCGCAGCCGTTTCACAGCGGGCGCCAACCCCCGAGCAACCTCCGACCCGCCCGCTTCCCCTGCCGCCTTCTCGGGCCTGGCGGCGGTGGCCAGCCAGCGCCGGCAGCCGCGTCGCGGACGCCGCGCCTGGCCCAATGCCCCCACCGCTCCGGCAGACCGTCGGTCCGGCCAGCGTCGTTCGTCCGCTGGCAAGTCCGCCAGGCTGCTAGCCCACCCGGCGCCAGAACTCGTCCTTCAGACCTCCGGCGAGGACCAGCTCCGGGTGCAGCTCGACCTTGAATCGCTCCCGCACCGCGCGGTGCGCCTCGACCATCAGGGCGAGGACGTCGGCGGCGCGGGCATCGCCGTGGTGGACGATGACGTTGGCGTGGCGCTCGCTGATCTCGGCGCCGCCGCTTCGCCTGCCCTTCAGGCCGCAGGCCTCGATCAGGCGGCCGGCGAAATCGTTCGGCGGGTTGCGGAAGATAGAGCCGGCGTTCGGCCTGCCCGACGGCAGGCTGGCCCAGCGGCGACGGTTCAGCTCGTTGATGCGTTCCAGCGCCGCATCGGCGTCGCCGCGGTGCAGGGAGAAGCGTGCGCCGGTCACGACCGCGTTCGTGCGTTGCAGGTTCGTCTTGCGGTAGCCGGGTTCGAGCGCATCGGCGCCGATGGTCTCGACTGGGCGGCCGGGTCGGGCCACGCGGGCGTCGAGGAGCACGTCGCGCACCTCCGTGCCGTAGCAGCCGGCGTTCATGACCACGGCGCCGCCGACGGTTGACGGAAAGCCGGACAGAGCCTCCAGACCGCGCAGCCCGGCCCGGGCAGTGGCGCGGGCCAGGCGTGCGAGCGTGACGCCGGCGCCGGCAACGGCAGTCTCGCCGTCGACGCGAATCTCCTCGAACGCGCCGCAGAGCCGCAGGACGATTCCGCGCAGCCCCTCGTCGGGACACAGGAGGTTCGAGCCGTGGCCGTGGACGTGAACGGCAAGAGCGTCCTCGCTTGCCGTGTCCAGCACCGCATGGAGCGCGGTTTCGTTGGAGACCCGCACGAAGAGATCGGCCGGACCGCCGATGCGCAGGGTCGTGATCGAGGCCAGCGGGACGTTCTCGCGCACCTCCGCGCCGGGGATTCCGGCCAGCCGTTCGCTGGTTGGGCGGTTGACGCTTCCGGGGGCCTGCAATACGCTGACCGTCCCCTTGTCGCTGCCGGCTGTCATGTGCGTTCGCGCTGCCGTCCGTGCCCTGTCGCGCGAACCGTCCGGGCGCGAACCGTCCGCAACGGCCGCCCCCCGACGTTCCGCCTCGGGCCGGGCGGTCCGGACTGCTGTCCGGGCGCCGACAGCGCCGGTTGGATCGTGCGGGAGCGTCTTGCGGGAGTATAGACGTGCGGGCGCTGCCGAGGCCTTCCGGCCTGTTCGAGTCCGCGGCCCGTTCGAACCCGCAGCCGGTCGCCGGTGAATCCATCGATCCTCCACGCTGCCATCAGCCACCCAGGAGAGACCCGACCATGAAGCAGAACCGCGCAAGGGCGCCCCGGAGAATGGGCCGCAAGGAGGCCATCTCGGGCGCGCTCAGCCAGATCGAGCGGCAGTTCGGCAAGGGCGCCATCATGCGCCTGGGAGAGCAGGAGCACGTCGGCATCGAGTCCATCTCGACCGGCTCGCTTGCCGTCGACAGCGCCATCGGCACCGGCGGCTTCCCCCGCGGCCGCGTCGTCGAGGTCTACGGCCCCGAGTCGAGCGGCAAGACGACGCTGGCTCTTTCCGTCACCGCCCAGGCCCAGCGCGCCGGCGGCACGGCGGCCTTCATCGACGCCGAGCACGCCCTTGACGCGGAGTACGCCGGGAAGATCGGCGTCGACATCGACGAGCTGCTCGTGTCGCAGCCGGACAGCGGCGAGCAGGCGCTGGAGATAGCCGAGATGCTGGTGCGGTCGAACGCGCTCGACATCGTCGTTGTGGACTCGGTCGCCGCCCTGGTGCCCAGGGCCGAACTGGAGGGCGAGATGGGGGACTCCCACGTCGGCCTGCAGGCCCGGCTCATGTCCCAGGCGCTGCGGAAGCTGACCGCCATCGTTGCCAAGTCGCGCACCACGCTGGTCTTCATCAATCAGATCAGGGAGAAGATCGGCGTCATGTTCGGCTCGCCGGAGACGACGACCGGCGGACGGGCGCTCAAGTTCTACTCGTCCGTGCGCATCGACATCCGGCGCATCGCGGCGCTCAAGAACGGCGACCGGGTGGTCGGTTCCCGCGCCCGCGTCAAGGTGGTCAAGAACAAGGTCGCGCCGCCGTTCCGGCTCGCCGAGTTCGACATCGACTACCGCGAGGGCATCTCCCGCGTGGGCGAGCTGATCGATCTCGGCGTCCAGCACAAGCAGGTGACCAAGAGCGGCGCCTGGTTCTCGGCTGGCGATGTCCGGCTGGGCCAGGGGCGCGAGAACGCGAAGCAGTTCCTGCGCGACAACGCCGACCTGGCGGGCGAGATCGAGGCGCGCCTGCGTGCGGAACTCGGTTTGCCGCCGCTTCCGCAGCCGGCCGGCGCCGACAAGTTGGCCGCGGCGAATTGAGCCGGGCGGCAAACAGGCTATTCTCGGTCCACGCGGACCGAAAGCGGAACGAGCCAGTGACGACGAGTCAAATGACGAACGGGGGAAGGGTTGCCATGACGAGAGATGCGAATCGGACGACGCGGGTCGGAGTGCTGCTGGTTGCGGTGACCGCCGTTCTGCTCGTGATGGCTGCCTGCGGCGGCGAGGTCAGCGTGGAGGACGCACGGCAGGGCTTCATCGCCGAGATGGGGTCCTTCTCGGCACAGCCCGTTGACCCGATGGAAGGCGACGGCGCCGCGGACGCGATGGAAGATGGCGCGGGCGACGGCGAAGCGAGTGCGATGGAAGGCGACGGCGAAGAGGCAGAGATGGGCGCGGAGGAGGCCATGATGGGTCCGACGCCGCACAACGTCCTGCTGGACTTCCTGCTGCACAACGAGGGCGAGGGTGCGCTGGACGGCGTCACGGTGGACCTGACGATTGCCGACGCGGACGGCACCGAGAAGGGGCGTCACCTGATCTGGGTGGACACCACCGGCTGGGTCAAGGGCCAGCAGCAGCAGATCGCCCACGAACTGATGGGCGTCGAGTACGTCGAAGGTGACGGCTTCCACGTCGAGGTCCGCCATCCGATTCCGATGGAGGAGCGCGGCGACTACCGGGAGTTTGCCGCCGAGAACTGAGTTCGCTGCAGCAGGCGTTCCAGGCCGCCGCCAGGCCCGGAGGGGGCCGCAGGGGATCAGGCCGTGCTCCACAGACAACTCCGCATCACCGCCGCCCTGAACCTGGGCGGCGACGTAGCCGCCACCGTGGGCGCGTTCTTCGCCGCCTGGCTGTTCCGGTTCGAGTGGCCGGTGATAGCGGTCACGAAGTCGGTCCCGGACTTCGGGCCGTACCTCAGGATGCTGCCGTTCATCGTCCTGATCTGGCCGACGGTCTACTACTTCCACGGTCTCTACCGCATCCGGCGCGGCCACAGCCGGGTGGACGAGACGGTCAGCATCGTCGTCGCGTCCACGCTGGCGGTGGTCATCCTGACCTCGGTGCTGACCTTCGACCGGATGACGCTGGTCGGCTCGGACGATCCGTTCTCCTACAGCCGGGCGTTCTTCGTCCTGTTCGCCGCCGCCGACATCTTCCTGGTGGCCCTGGTTCGGATGGTCACCCGCACCGTGCTGCGTGGGGTCCGGCGCCGAGGTCACAACCTGCGACGCGTTCTGATCGTCGGCGCCGGCGACAGCGGCAGCGAGATCGCGCTCAAGATCGGCCGCCACCGCGAGCTCGGCTACGAGGTAGTCGGCTTCCTGGACGACGACCCGGAGAAGCTCGACGTCGACATCGCCGGGGGAATGAGGGTCATCGGCACCCTGGACGACCTGGAGGAGACGATCGAGCGACACGGCGTCGACCAGGTGATGATCGCCCTGCCGTTCGAGGCGCACCGGCGCATCCTCGACCTGCTCGACCGCATCGGCAACGAGCTGATCGAGATCCGCCTGGTCCCGAACGTCTTGCAGTACGCCACGCTGCGGGCCGAGCTCGAGGACGTCGACGGCACCCCGGTCATCAACCTCTCGCACGTACCGATGGAGGGCTGGTCGAGCCTGGCGAAGCGCAGCATGGACATCGGTCTTTCGGCCGCGGCCATGGTCGCGCTCAGCCCGCTGCTGCCCGTCGTCCTGCTGCTGGTCAAGCTGGAGGACCGGGGGCCGCTCTTCTACCGTCAGCAGCGCATGGGGCTCGATGCGCGACCGTTCACGATCCTCAAGTTCCGCTCGATGCGGGTAGGCGCAGAAACGGCGACCGGCCCGGTGTGGGCGACCGAGAACGACCCCCGCCGCACCCGGGTCGGCGCCTTCCTCCGCCGCTGGTCAATCGACGAACTGCCGCAACTCTGGAACATCTTCCGCGGCGACATGTCGCTCGTCGGCCCTCGTCCCGAACGCCCCGACTTCGTGCACCGGTTCCGGGGCGAGATCCCGAACTACATGCTGCGGCACCGGGTCAGGTCGGGGCTCACCGGCTGGGCGCAGATCCACGGCCTGCGGGGCAACACGTCCATCCGCGACCGCATCCAGTACGACCTCTACTACATCAAGAACTGGAGCCTGCGCCTCGACCTCCAGATCCTCTGGCTCACGCTTCGCCGCGGCCTGACCTGGAACGCGTACTGAGGCGGCCGGTTACCGGCAGCGCACTGCCAGCTTCTCGGAGGCGTCGGCCGGAGCGACGCCGCCAGCCGCGTCGCGGACGCCGCGCCTGGCCTCTGTGCCCCCAGGCGTACCGGCAGGCAGAGGCCCGGCCTGCGTCCTCCGGCCGCAGGCAAGCCCCGACAGCCTGTTAGCTTGGCGTCGTGGCCCGGATCGGCATCGATGCCCGGAAGCTGGGCGACTTCGGCATCGGCGTCCACGTCGCCAACCTGGTGCGCGCCATGGCCGGGCTCGACGGGGGCGAAGCCGCGGCCGGGCACGAGTTTGTCCTGTTCGTGCGCCCCGGGGACGAGGGCTTCGCCGACGACCTGCCGGCGAACTTCCGCGCTATCGCGGAGCCCGCGCCCGGCTACTCGCTGCGCGAGCTCGCCTGCATGCCGTGGCGCATCCGGCGTGCCCGGCTCGGGCTCTACCACGCCACCCACTACGCCCTGCCGCCGGCGCTTCCGTGCCCCGTGGTGGTCACGATTCACGACCTCATTCACCTGCTCTACCCGGACCTTCTGCCGGGGCGCGTCGCCCTCTGGTACGCCCGGGCGATGTTCCGGCACAGCGTCCGCCGTGCCGACCGGATTGTCGCCGTCTCGGGCAGCACGCGCGACGACATTCTCGGTCGCTTCCGCGTCGACCCGGCGAAGGTGCAGGTGGTCTGGAACGGCGTCGAGGAGCGCTACCGCCGGCGGCTGCCGGAGGAGGAGATCGAGGCCGCCTTCGGGCGTCTCGGCGTCCCCCGGCCCTGTCTGCTGTTCGTCGGCAACCCCAAGCCTCACAAGAACATCGACCGGGTGATGCGAGCCGTCGCCATGGCGCGCGGCGAAGCCGGCATCGACGCGCCGCTGGTCTGCGTCGGCGCCCGTGGCGACAGCGAGGCGAAGCTTCGGCAGCGCAGCCGCGAGGTCGGGGCGCACGAACAGGTCCGCGTGATCGGCCACGTCGAGGCCGACCTGCTCCCGGCGCTCTACCAGGGGGCGAGCCTGTTCCTGTACCCCAGCCTTCACGAGGGCTTCGGCCTGCCGGTGGCCGAGGCGATGGCTTCCGGCGTGCCCGTCGTCACCTCCGGCACCTCGGCCCTGGGCGAGATCGCCGCCGACTGCGCCGAACTCGTGGACCCGCTGGACGTGGAGGCGATCGCGCGGGCCATCGTCCGTTGCATGAACGACCGCTGCCACGCCGAACGCCTGGCGCGACGCGGCCTCAAACGCTCGGCGCGCTTCTGCTGGGAGACGGCGGCCGCGAGCACGCTCGCCATCTACCGCGAGGTTCTGGCGGAGTCCGGCGGCCGGCCGCGAACGACCGAGGCAGCTCGGACAGCCTGCCAGGTTCGTCGCCATCGCCCAATCGACAGAGCACAGGATCGAACAGGCCCGACATCGTGATTCGAAACGGCCGCGTCATCGACGGTACCGGCGCACCGGAGTTCGTCGGCGACGTTGCCGTTGACGCAGCGACGATCACCTCGGTCGGCAATGGCGCTGGTACGGGTCGCCGGGAGATCGACGCGGAAGGCAAGCTGGTCGTTCCCGGCCGGATGGACATCCGCACTCACTTCGATGCTTGGGTGTCGTGGGACCCGTACCTGACGCCCTGGTGCTGGAACGGCGTGACCACGATCGTTCTACCGCCTGTCCTCCGAAGCGCCTTGCCTGGTCTGCGAGCCGGAGAACGCCAGGCGCTGCATGCAACGCCGCAGGGCCATGACGCGACGATCTGCGCCGGCGAGATCGTGCTCTGGAACGACGAGTTCACCGGCGCCCTGCCCGGGCGGCTCGTGCGCAGGGGCCGTTGACAATCCCGGCGACGGTTCATAGCGTTTGGCGTTTGCCCGGATCCGGTCTGTCCGGACGCATCGACGCCGGCATCGTCGATCTCGTCCGTCGGGCGACCTTCGGCACCGGCGACCGGCCGTGAACCCCTCCCGACGGTGACGTTGCATGCTTCTGCAGCTTGATCAAGCCCGCAACGGTCCGCTGCGCTGGCGTGATGCCGTCGCTGTGGCGGCCAGCGACCTCCTGCGTGACGAGGCACTGGTGCCCACCGGGGTCGACTGCGAGGGCAGCCTGACCTTCACCGACCCGGATTTCCTTCTCCAGGCCCGCCTGCGCTACCGCCACCGGCTGCGTTGCGACCGCTGCCTGGCAGCCTTCGAGGAGGACGTGGACCTGCCGGTCGTCTTCGTCGTCATCGCCGCGGAGGAGGCCGCCGCCGTGTCGGAAGGCGAGGAAGAACCCGCCACGGCCCAGCTCGATGCGGACGACCTTTCCACGCTGGCGGCCTCGGACGGCGCCGTCGACCTGACCCGCCTGGTGTGTGAGCAGGTCGACCTGAACGTGCCGATGAAGCCCACGTGCAGCAGGAAGTGCAAGGGTCTGTGCGCCAGCTGCGGCGTCGACCGGAACCGGGAGGCCTGTACCTGCGCCGCCGATGCGGTCGACCCGCGGTGGCAGGGCCTCGAGGCGTTGCGCGAACGATTCGCCGCTGCCGATGCCGCTACCGATAATGTGAGCTAGCTCCGGAACAGCAGCGAGCGAGCTCCGCAAGGAGAGAATCCCGGGGCTTGAGCCCTGCCAGCGAAAGGAACCAGGAAATGGCAAATCCCAAACGGCGGCACTCGAAGGCGCGTCGAGACCGCCGACGGTCGCACGACGCCCTCAAGCGGCCCGGCGGTTCGCTCTGCCCGAACTGCGGCGAGATGAAGCTGCCGCACCGCGCCTGCCCCCACTGCGGCTACTACCGCGGCCGCGACGTGATCAGCGTCGAGGACATTCTCTAGCCCGCCGCGACGGCGACGACCCATGGCGCCTGGATCTTCATCGCCCGAACCCCCGGTGATTGCCGTGGACGCGATGGGCGGCGACCACGCACCGCGCCCGCTCGTGGAAGGGGCGTTGCTGGCGGCCGCAGAGAACGGTTGCCGCCTGGTTCTGGTCGGCCAACGAGACGCCATCGAGCACCAGCTGACGGACCTGGCGCCGGTGGCCTCCGCCCGCGACCGCGTCGAGGTCGTTCACGCCCGCGAGGTGGTCGGGATGGGCGAGTCGGCGCTTGCGGTGCGCCGCAAGCGAGACTCGTCGGTCCGCGTCTGCGCCCGTCTGGTCCGTGACGGTCGGGCGTCGGCGATGGTGACCGCCGGCAACACGGGCGCCGCGCTCGTGGCCGGCAAGATGGTCATCGGCGTTGCGCCGGGAGTCGACCGCCCGGCTCTCGCGGTTGCCTTGCCGCGCCGAGACGGCAGCACGATATTGCTCGACGCCGGCGCCAACGTGGACTCCAAGATTCACCAGCTGCGGCAGTTCGCCGTGATGGGCCACTACCTCGCCGAGCAGCTGCTCGGGCTTGTGTCGCCGCGCATCGGCCTGCTGTCCATCGGCGAGGAGGCGGGGAAGGGGACCGAGCTCGTGCGGGAGGTGTTCAAGGCGCTCGATGCCACCGGGCTGAACTTCGTCGGCAATGTCGAGGGCGGCGACGTCTTCAGCGGCGAGGTGGACGTGGTCGTCTGCGACGGTTTCGTCGGCAACGCACTCCTGAAGAGCGCCGAAGCACTGGGCGAGTTTGTCGGCGGTCAGCTGCGCGAGGAGATGGAACGGACGTGGCGCTCTCGCCTCGGCTACCTGTTTGCGCGCCCCGCGTTCGACCGCTTCCGGCGTCGGCTGGACTACAGCTCCTACGGCGGCGCCCCCCTGCTCGGGCTGCGCGGCGGCTGCTTCGTCGCGCACGGCAGGTCGTCGGCTCGCGCCATCCACAGCGCCATCCGGCGTGCGGTCGAGTTCTGCGAGGCAGGAACCCACCTCAAGGTCAGCGCCAAGCTCTCCGAGGTAGCCAGCGAGACGCCGGTGGCGGCGGTGGCGGGATGACGAACGGCCTCAGCGGCGTGTCGCACGGCCTGCAGCAGGTCCGCATTCTGGGTACCGGCCACGCCGTGCCCGAACAGGTGCTGACGAACGCGGACTTCGAGCGCATGGTCGACACCTCGAACGAGTGGATCATCGCGCGCACGGGCATCGAGGAGCGCCGGGTCGCGACGGACGACGAGTACACGTCCATTTTCGCTGTCGATGCCGCGCGCGGTGCTCTGGAGATGGCCGAAGTCGATGCGGCGGAGGTGGACCTGGTCCTGATCTCGACGGTCACCCCCGACATGCCGTTTCCGGCCACGGCCTGCCTGGTGCAGGAGGAACTCGGGGCCCGCGGCGCGACCGCGTTCGACCTGAACGCCGGCTGCACTGGGTTCATCTACGGGCTCTCGGTGGCCAACAGGTACCTCGCCAGCGGCGCCGCCACGACCGCTCTGGTGATCGGCGCGGAGTCGCTGACCAAGTTCACGGACTACGAGGATCGCGCCACCTGCGTCCTGTTCGGCGACGGCGCGGGCGCGGTCGTGCTGCGGGCCGAGGATGCACCGCCGGCCGGGGCCGCCAACGGCCAGTCGGGCATCCTCTCGGTGGCCATTCACAGCGACGGTTCGCTGGCGCATCTGCTCGAGATGCCGGGCGGCGGCTCCCGACATCCTCCCAACCGTGCCGCCACGCTGGAGGCGCGCCTGCCGTTCATCCACATGCTGGGGAACGAGACGTTCAAGGCCGCCGTGCGTGCCCTGGCGGAGGTTTCGGGCGAGGTCCTGGCCGACGCCGGCCTGAAGGCAGACGACGTGCGCTGGCTGATACCCCACCAGGCAAACCGCCGCATCATCGATGCGGTCGGCCGCCGCGTCGAGGTGCCGAAGGACCGCGTCTACGTGAACGTGGAGCGCTTCGGCAACACCTCGGCAGCCTCCATCCCGATCGCTCTCGACGAGCTGAACCGCGCCGGTCGGATCGACCCGGGCGACCTGCTGCTGATGGCCGCCTTCGGCGCCGGTCTGACCTGGGGCGCCGCCGCGGTGCGGTTCTGACGCCGTTGTCGGCGTTTGGCGAGCGGCAGTCGAACCGAGGGCGCAAGGGGGATTCGTGAGTGGTACGGCGTTTGTCTTCCCGGGCCAGGGCTCGCAGAAGGTCGGCATGGGTCGGGCGTTGGCCGAGGCCTTTCCCGAGGCGCGGGAGGTGTTCAAGGAGGCCGACGACACCCTGGGCTTCTCGCTCTCCAGTCTCTGTTTCGAGGGCCCGGCCGACGAGCTGCAGCTGACCGCGAACACGCAGCCCGCGATCGTCGCGATGTCGATTGCCGTGCTGCGCTGCCATCGCGCCCACGGCTCGGCGCCGGAAGAACCGATGTTCGTGGCCGGTCACAGCCTGGGCGAGTACTCGGCGCTGGTGGCGGCGGGGGCACTCGGCCTGGCCGATGCGCTCCGCCTGGTTCGGGCCCGCGGCGAGGCCATGCAGCGCGCGGTACCCGTGGGCACGGGCGCCATGGCCGCCGTCATCGGTCTGAGCGAAGAGAAGACTGCCAGCCTTGCCGCGGAGGCGGCCGAGGAGACCGGCGGAGTCTGCCAGGTCGCCAACCTGAACGCGCCGGGCCAGATCGTGATCGCGGGCTCCGCCGCCGCGGTGGAGCGGGCGGTCGAGGTTGCCGGCGACCGGGGCGCTCGCAGGGCCATTACGCTGCCGGTGTCGGCGCCGTTTCACTGCGCCCTGATGGCACCGGCGCGAGAGGCCCTGGAACCGCTCATTCGCGACGTGCCAATGGCTGACCCGCAGGTCCCCGTGGTCTGCAACGTGGATGCCGCGGAGGTCGAGACCGCTGCCGCCGCCCGCGACGCGTTGGTCCGCCAGATCGACGGGTCGGTCCGCTGGTCGGATTCGGTGGGGCTGATGGCGTCTCGCGGGGTAAAGCGCCTGGTGGAGATCGGCCCCGGCAAGGTGCTCTGCGGGCTCGCGCGGCGGATAGAGCGCAGCCTGAAGGTCCGGGCCATGGCCGAACCGGAGGATGTGTGCAGATGACCGTTTTCGATCTGAGTGGCCGGACGGCGCTGGTAACCGGGGCTTCGCGCGGAATCGGCCGCGCGGCGGCCGAGCTGCTGGCACGGCAGGGGGCCCGCGTCGTCCTTGCCGCCCGCAACGAGGAGCTGCTCGGTGAGGTCGGCGAGGCGATCCGCGAGCGGGGAGGCGAGGCGCTCCCGTTCGCGCTCGACCTGGCCGATCATCAGTCGATCCCGAAGGCGATACGGGCCTTGCCGGCCAGGTTCGCGACGGTCGACATCCTGGTCAACAACGCCGGCATCACCGCCGACAACCTGCTCGCGCGGATGACCCTGGAGCAGTGGCAGCGCGTGCTCGACGTGAACCTCACGGGCGCCTACGCCCTGACCAGGGCGATCGTGCGGGGCATGATGCGCCGCCGCCATGGCCGGGTCGTCTCCGTGTCCTCGGTCGCCGGCGTGCTTGGCAACGCGGGCCAGGCGAACTACGCCGCATCCAAGGCCGGTCTGATCGGCTTCAGCAAGTCCCTCGCTCGCGAGCTTCTGAGCCGGGGGATCACGGTGAACGTCGTCGCGCCGGGCTTCATCGAGACCGACATGACCGCCGCCCTGGGGGACGGCGCCGGCCAGCGCTTCCTCGAACAGCATGGCCTGGTGAGGCTGGGCACTGTAGACGACATCGCAGCCGCGGTGCTGTACCTGGCCAGCGACGAGGCGTCGTACGTCACCGGCGAGGTGCTGAGCGTCAGCGGCGGCATGACCTGAGCGCCCGGCCCCGGCACGTGCCGCGCCCGACGTGTCCGGCGCGCTTCGCTGATAGTGTCTCGCCTTGTCGCAGGTCCAGACTGCCCGATCCTGGACCGCAGCCCCGATTCACCTTAGAGCCCGAGAGGAACCAGAATGTCCGTAGCCGACAAGGTCAACAGCATCATCGTCGAGCAGCTCGGTGTCGATGCCGACGAAGTCACCCCGGAAGCCAGCTTCACCGACGATCTGGGGGCGGACTCCCTGGACATCGTCGAGCTGGTGATGGCTTTCGAGGAGGAGTTCGAGATCGAGATTCCGGACGAGGACGCCGAGAAGATCGGCTCGGTCAGGGAGGCCGTCAGCTACATCCAGGCTCACGGCTCGTAACGTCGCGGAGCCTTCGGCGGACGCCGGGTCTGGTCTCGGGCCACCGCAGATGAACTGCCCATGAACGGCCGCAGACGAGTCGTCATCACTGGCGTGGGGCTGGTGTCGCCGCTGGCAGTGGGCACCGAGGACACCTGGACTGCTCTGCTCGAGGGCAGGAGCGGCGTGGGTACCCTGACGCGGGTCGACGCCGATCTCTACACGACGAAGATCGCCGCCGAGGTGCGCGACTTCCAGGCCGAGCAGTTCATGGCGCGCAAGGAGGTCCGCCGGGTCGACCTCTTCATCCAGTTCGCCGTCGCCGCCGCCGAACTGGCGTATCGGGACGCGGGCCTGGTGATCGACGACGGCAACCGCAACCGCGTCGCCACCGTGGTCGGCTCCGGCATGGGCGGCCTGCCGCTCATCGAGCGCATGCACGACATCTGGCGCAGGCGCGGACCGCGGCGGGTGTCGCCGTTCTTCATCCCCGGCCTGATCGCCAACATGGCCACTGGGCAGATCTCCATCCGCTACGGCGCCCGCGGTCCGAGCACCTGCCCGACGACCGCCTGCACGACCGGCCTGCACGGCGTCGGCGATGCCTTCCGGCTGATTCAGCACGGCTACGCGGACGCCGCCTTCGCCGGTGGCGCCGAGGCGACGACCTCGGACCTGGCACTGGCCGGTTTCGGCGCGATGAAGGCGCTGTCGGTGCGCAACGACGAGCCGCACCTCGCCTCGCGGCCCTGGGACCGCGGCCGCGACGGCTTCGTGCTGGGTGAGGGCGCAGGCATCCTCATCCTCGAGGAGCGCGAGGCGGCGCTCGCCCGCGGCGCCCACGCGTACGCCGAAGTCGCTGGCTACGGCATGAGCTCCGACGCGTTCCACGTTTCGGCCCCGGAGCCGCAGGGCGACGGCGCGGCGCGCGTGATGCGCGAAGCGCTGAAGGACGCGGCGCTCGCGCCCGACGCGATCGACTACGTCAACGCGCACGGCACCTCGACCCCGCTCGGCGACATCGCCGAGGTGCGGGCGATCAAGCGGGTCTTCGGCGACCACGCGCACCGTCTCGCCGTGTCCTCGACCAAGTCCTCCACGGGCCATCTGCTGGGCGCGGCCGGCGGCCTCGAGGCGGGCCTCCTGGCGCTCTCCATCGACCGCCAGATCCTGCCGGCGACCCTGAACCACGACGACCCGGACGACGAATGCGACCTGGACTTCGTGCCCAACGAGCCCCGCGACGCGAAGATCGAGACGGCCCTGACCAACTCCTTCGGCTTCGGCGGCACGAACGGCGCCCTGATCATGACCCGGGCGTAGCGCCCTTCACCAGGATCACGGGAACCTGGTCGCCCGCATCTCCTTCAGGTCGCCGTTCCAACCCGATCCCTGAGTCGATTCCCGGTCCTGTCGAGTGATCTCGGCCCCAACGCCGCCGGAGACGAACAGGGCGACCTGGGCTAGAGTCTTGAGATGGCGGAGATGAAGCAGCGCAGGTGCTCGATTCGGATGACCTGGATCTGAGCGCGACGGCGACAGCGACGGCGCGGGGACTGCTCAGGATCTCGAGCGGCAAGGGGATCAGGAAAACGATCCTCATCATCTGCAACCAGATGGGCCTGTGATGACCGGCACGGCAAGGTCTCTCACCCTTCCGCTGCTGTTTGCCCTGGTCGGGCACCTGCCGGTCCTGGCGGACGATGGACCTCCGACGCGTGTGCTGGTCGATGAGCTGCGGGAGCGTAGCGACAGCAATTCCGGCAAGGATGAAGGTGAGGGCCCCTATTATCTTTGGCTGAGCATCAATCGGCTTGCTCGGGAGCGGGCTGCGTGGCGATTCGGTGAGGATGCTGCGAGGGACACGACGCTCGGTTGGCTGGAAGTGCTTGAGGAGCTGTGGCAGCAGGACCAGGAGGGTTCCGGGGCCTTCATCGTGTCGATTCAGCCCGGTGCAGCGGCGTCCCACGGTCTGCGCGACGGCCAGCTGGTTCCTGCTGATACCCACGCCGAAATCTGTAATGCGGCAGGCATCAATCCGCCGGACAGCGTCCTGCCAAACCCGCCATCGAGCACTTTTGACAGGCACGCACAAGAGGCCCGTGGGGCCCTGCTTGGTCGGGTGCGCGAGATCCACCACGGACTGCACGCGATCGAACCGGCCCTTCTTCTGGACCTGGATGTGGAGGAGGCCCTGTTCCCGTCAGACCACTCACAGCATCCCTTCGTCGTGGTCACCACGGGTGGCTACGTGCACGACGGCACGGTGTACTGCAGCACCCGGTACATGGCTGGCTGGCAGCCGTCGGTGGGCGACCGCCTGATCTTCATGCCCGTGAGCGGCCCTTGGGACAAGAACGGCAAGATCATGCTGGTCCTTGATCCAGGGGAGGTCTTCCTTGTGGAAGAGCCGGACCGGAGCGGTGTGTCCAACGTGACGCCGCTTGACTCCGGCCGGACTTCGGTGCCAGCGACCCTGGTCGACTTCCGCCGTCGGCTGCTGAGTGTCCGTGCCGGGATCCGGGCTGCGCCGGAACCCGAGCCGGAGGCCGGTCCGGAGAACGACGTGCGGAGGTAGTGACCCATTTGACACCGGGTCGGGTCTCGGTGTCTATAATGCGGCGTCCGCGGGGCGCCTGCCCTGCGCTGAATCGCTCCCGACTGCTCACGCCATGAACCCTGCTGCCCGCATCCCTGCTTCCCTCATCGGCGTTGCTTCCTCCGCGAAGTGCGTTGCGGCGGCGTGGTGGGCTCACGGTCACGGCAGGGACTGAACCGGGGGCAGGTCCCGGCTCGACGGTCCGGGACGAGGACGCAACTCAGAAGACCTCCTTTCGGATCCAGGAAGGTCTTCCGTTGAACTCGACATCCAGCAAGGTCCGACGCGCCACTCTGGTGGCGTCGCTCACCGAGGCGCCTTCGGCGTCCGGCAACGAGGTGCACGCCCTCTCCAGCCAGGCCGACGTGCTGGAGGTGCGGGCGGACCTGGTCGGCGACATCGACGTCGCCTGGCTGCGGGAGCGCTTCGACGGCGAGCTGCTCTACACCTTGCGGAGCGTTGCGGAAGGCGGTAGCGGGCCGGTCGATGCCGCCCGCAGGGCCGAGCGACTCGCGGCTGCGCGGCACCACGACCTGGTCGACCTCGAGGCGGACCGCGACCTGGGGCCGGGCCTGCTCCGGGCGGTGGAACCGGCGCGACGGATCGTCTCCTGGCATGGCCGAGCCGCCGACTTGACAGTCCTCGGGGAGCGGCTGAGACAGATGCGTTTCGCCCCGGCCCGGCTGTACAAGCTGGTGACGGCCGCCGAGCGTTCCGGCGAGGAGCTGGCGCCGCTCGAGCTGCTGCTCGACCTTTTTTCCGGCGCCGACCGGCAGGACGACGACGGGCCGCACGTGGTCGCCTTCGCGATGGGCGCCGTCGGCGCCTGGACCAGGCTGGTGGCGCCCCGCCTGGGCGCCCCGTGGGTCTTCGGCGCCGCCGGGCAGCTGGCGGCGGCGCCCGGCCAGCCGTCCATCGAGCGCCTGCGGCTTGACTACGACCTGCCGCATCTGCAGCCCGCATCGCGCCTCTTTGGCGTTGTGGGCCACCCGGCGGCGCACAGCCTGTCGCCCAGGCTCCACAATGCCGGCTATCGCAGTCTCGGCGAGGCGGCGCTCTACGTCGCCTTTGACGCCCCGTGCTTCGAGACCTTCTGGCAGCGCGTCGCCGGGTCCGACCTGTTCGAGCGCGCCGGTCTGCCGCTTATGGGTCTCAGCGTGACGGCGCCGCACAAGGCGTCGGCGCTTCGGGTGGCGGCGCGCGCGTCGGAGGCGGCGTCAGCGGCACGGGGAGCGAACACGCTGCTGGCCGAGAGGAACGGCAGCGGAAACAGGGTGTGGAGGGCCGAGAGCACCGATCCGCAGGGTGTCACCGGGCCGCTGCTTCGCCGCGGCGTCGAGCTCTCCGGCCGTCGCGCGGTGGTCATCGGCGCCGGGGGCGCGGGACGGGCTGCCGCTGCCGGCCTTGCCGCGGCGGGCGCCGAGGTGACGCTCGCCAACCGCACGGCGTCGACGGGCCGCCAGGCTGCGGAGGCGGTGGACGCGACCTTCGTGCCCCTCGACCGGCTCTGTCCGGGTGACTTCGAGGTGGTGGTCAACGCCACGTCGCTTGGCTATCGCTCCGACGACCCGCTGCCGTGCGACCCGAGGGCGCTGGACCCGGCGGCCGCGGCTGTCGAGCTCGTCTACGGCGGCGGCGAGACGCCCTGGAGCCTGGGGCTCGGGGAGCGCGGCCTGCGGGTCGTGAACGGCCGCGAGGTGCTGCTCCACCAGGGGCTGGTGCAGTTCGAGGCAATGACTGGCCAGCCGATGCCCTTCGCGACCGGCGCCGCGGCTCTGGGTCTGGAGGCCTCGCCATGAGGATTTCCGCCGGGCTGCCGACCGGCGTGTCGGCCGCCCTGTTCGACAGCGCCAGGCGTCGCCGCCGTCTGGAGGCGCGCCTCTCCGCGTTGCTGGAGGAGCGCGGCTTCGGCGAAGTCCTGCTGCCGATCCTCGACTACTTCGAGCCCTATCGACCGCTGCTGACGGGCCGGCGGCTGGACCAGCTCTACCGCTTCGTGGACCGGGACGGTCAGCTGCTCGTGCTGCGCGGCGACTTCACGCCGATGCTGGCGCGACTGCTGGCGCCCCACCTGGACGACCTGGAGCTGCCGCTCGCGCTGTACTACCGCGGCGACGTCGTGCGCCATCAGCCGCTGCGTCCGGGCCGGATGCGCGAGTACTCCCAGCTGGGCGCCGAGCTGCTGGGCGGCGACCGTGCCGAGGCCGACGAGCAGATGCTGCGGCTGTTCCTCGACCTGCTGCTGCGTGCCCGGGACGGTGGGGCGACTCGCCAGCCCTCCGGCGAGGGCGTTGCGGGCGGCGCGGCGCCGGTCGGGAACTTTGACTCCGAGGCAGGTGGCGACGCGGCGCTTCGCGTCGTTCTGGGTTTCGCCGGCGCCCTGGACGAGGCCCTGCTTGCAGCGGCCGGCGACGGCGCGGGACAGCTTGCCCGCCGCATCGCGAGCCGCGACCGCCACGCCGCGAGCCGGGCGAACCTGTCCGAGGTGGTGGAACGGGGCGCCCCGTTGGACCTTGCCGTCCTTGGCGGTTCCGCCGTCGCGGTCGCCGAGCTTCTGGCGCTCCGGGACCGCCTCGCCGCGGCGTATCGGGGCCTGGGCATCGAGGTGGAGGTCGACCTGGCGGAGTTCGCGGCTGCCGCGCTCGACCCGCGCGTCCGGGTCTCGGCCGGTCCGCGTGGCTACTACGACGGTGTGATGTTCGCGGCCTACGCGCCCAAAGCGGCGCTGGCGCTCGGCGTGGGCGGTCGCTACGACAAGGTGTTCCGGTCCCTCAGCGGCGACTGCTCGGCGGTCGGCTTCTCCTTCGGCCTCGACATGCTCGGCGACCTTGCGGGAGACGCGTCGTGATCACGTTCGGTCTGCCGAAGGGACGCAACCTCGGTCCTGCTCGCGACGCGCTGGCCGCTGCCGGGCTCGAGCTGGAGGGGCTTTCGTCCTCCCGCCTGCGCCAGCGCTTCTCCGCATCCGCCGTCCTGGGCGTGGACGTCGAAGTGCTGCTGCTCAAGGACTGGGACCTGCCGCTCTATGTCGAGCACGGAATCGTCGACTGCGCGATCGTCGGCAGCGACGTGCTGGAGGAGACGCAGCCGGACCTGTTCGAGCCGCTGCGGCTCCTGAAGGGGCGCAGCCGCCTGTCGCTGATCGCCGAAACCCCCGACCTGCCGCGACCGGGCGGCCAGCTGCGCGTGGCGACCCGCTATCCGGCGTGGTCCGCCAGGCTGCTCGCGGCCCGCAACCTGCACGTGGAGATGATCCACCTGACCAGCTCGGTCGAGCTCGGACCGTTGCTCGACCTGACTGACGTGGCGGTCGACATCGTGCAGACCGGGACCACGCTCAGGACGCACGATCTGCACGAGATCGAGGTGCTGGCGGATGTTGCGGCCACGTTCGTCGTGAATCGGGCGTCCTTCCACGCCCACCGACGGCGCCTGAGCCGGTTGCTGGGCGCGCTGGAGGAGATGGGAGTCAGCGGTGACTGAGGCGACGGCAACCGAAGCCCGGTCCGGCGCGATGCGGGTGCTGGTCGATGGGACGCAAGAGGCCGGCGAGCGGCTTGTGGCGCTCGACCGGCGTGGCAGGGGCGGCATCGCGGCCGAGATCAGGCGGGCGGCGTCAAACTTGGTCGAGCGGGTGCGTGAAGGCGGCGAGGCGGCGCTGCTTGAAGCCGTGCGCCGCCATGACGGCTACGAGGCCTCGTCGGTCAGCCAGCTGCGCCTCGACGGCCGTGGCCCCGACCAGGAGGCCGACGCCGTCGAACCCGCCGTCCTGGATGCCATCGACCGGGCGCGAGGGTCCATCGATGCCTGCCATCGGGCGCTGCTGCGCGGGCCGGGCGTCGAGACGGTGGAGCGCGACGGAGTCGTCGTCGAGGAGCGACGCATCCCGCTGCGCCGGGTCGGCCTGTACGTGCCGGGCGGGCGCTTTCCCTATCCGTCCACGGTGCTGATGTCCGCCCTTCCGGCCCGGCTCGCCGGCGTCGAGGAGATCGTCGTGGCCACGCCGCCTCGGGCGTATCGCGAGAGCCCGGTGCTGCGGAGGGTCCTGGCGCTGGCTGGCGTGGACGAGGTGTGGGGCATGGGCGGCGCCCAGGCGGTGGCGGCGCTCGCCTTCGGCGTCGGCCCGATGCGCCCGGTCGACCTGATCGCCGGCCCCGGCAACGCCTGGGTGGCGGCGGCCAAGCAGCACGTGGCGGGAGAGGTGGGCGTGGACCGCGACGCCGGTCCGTCCGAAGTCGTGATCGTCGCCAGTGCCGATTCACCCGCGGCGTGGGTGGCCGCCGATCTGCTCGCGCAGGCCGAGCACGACCCGCTGGCCGTCGCCGTGCTGGTTGCCGACAGCCGTGACCTCGCCAACCGTGTCGCCGCCGAGGTGACGCGCCAGCTCGCCGACCTGCCGACGGCCAGCACCGCCGCTGTGGCGCTCGACCGCTTCGGAGCAGCCTTCGTCGTGGCGGACCTTGACCGGGCGGTCGCCCTGGCCGAGCGCATCGCTCCGGAGCATCTGCAGCTGGTGGGCCACGCGGCGGAGGCTCGGGCCGACGCGTTTCGGAACGCCGGCGCCGTGTTTGTCGGCGCCTCCTCGCCGGTTGTCTTCGGCGACTACGTGGCGGGTCCGAGCCACGTCCTGCCCACCGGCGGCAGCGCCCGTTTCGCCTCCGGTCTGGGCACGGGCGACTTCCTGCGGCGCAGCCACACGGTCCGGTTCACGGCCGCTGCCGCTGCCGCCTGGGCAGGAGCCGCCGAGACGCTTGCCGCCACGGAGGGGCTGGCCGCCCACGCCGCGGCGGCCCGGCTTCGTCGAGCGTCGCGCAACCCGGAGGCGGGAACGTGAGCAGGCGGGGAGATGGCACTGCCGCGACGCTCGTGCGGCCGGAGGTCGCGCGGCTCGGCCTCTACTCGCTGCACCAGGTAGACGCGCGCTTCAAGCTCGACCAGAACGAGGCCCCTTGGGACCTGCCCCGGCAGCTCAAGCGCGCGGCGCTGGCCCGGCTCGGCCGCCGAAACTGGTCGCACTACCCGGACTTCCACTCGGACCGGCTGCGCGAGCTCGTCGGCGACCTCCACGGCTGGCCGATGGAGGGCGTGCTGGTCGGCAACGGGTCGAACGAGATGCTGGCGACCGTGCTCGACGCGGTCGTGGCCCCGGGCGGCGAAGTGCTGACCTGCGACCCAACCTTCAGCCTCTACCGCATGTTCGCGGTCCGCTCCGCCGGGACGCTCCGGTCGCTTCCGCCGGCGCCCGACCTGTCGCTTCAGATGGCGGACCTGCAGGCCGAAGTCGAGCGGGACCCGACCAGGCCGGTGATCCTCTGCACCCCGAACAACCCGACCGGCGCCGCTGCCCGGCCCGAGGAGGTGGACCGGCTCGCGGCCTCGCTTGGGGCGCCGCTTCTGCTCGACAACGCGTACGGCGAGTTCTGCCGCTTCGACTATCGGCCGCTGCTGCGGCGCCACGAGAACCTCGTCCTGTTCCGCACCCTGTCGAAAGCGTGGGCACTGGGCGGCATCCGCCTCGGCTACCTGCTTGCCGGGCCGGATCTCGTGAACGAGTTCCTCAAGGTCAAGCTGAGCTACAACGTGGGCCATGCCTCTGCCGTGATCGGCCAGGTGGCGCTCGAACACGCTGACCGCCTGGCTCGCCCGATCGAGCTCGTGCGGCGGCGCCGGGGTCAGTGGATGGCGATGCTGCGCGAGTTCGGGTTCGAGGTCTTCGCCTCCGAAGCGAACTTCCTGCTCGCACGGCACGCGCACTGCGGCACGATTCGTGACCGACTGGCAGAGGCGGGCATCCTGGTGCGGGACGTGAGCGGCTACCCGGGCCTGGCCTGCTGCATGAGAATCGGCATCGGTGGCGGCCCCGCGCTGCGCGCCACCCGCGGTGCCCTGGCCGGCATGCTGCGGGCCGGAAGGTTGAAGCCAGCGGTGGACGGAACGCCGGGCGGTCAAGCCGTGCAGGTGTCGCCTGCCCGCGAAACGCCAGTGGAGGACAGGGCATGAGCAGAACTGCGTCCATCGACCGCATGACCTCCGAGACCCGGATCCGGGTCGATCTGTCGCTTGACGGCGGCGATCGCAACATCGACTCGCCGAACGGCTTCTTCAGCCACATGCTCGACGCGCTGACGCGGCACGCCGGCCTGGGCATCGAGCTGGTGGCCACAGGCGACACGGAGATCGATCTGCACCACACGGTGGAGGACACGGGCATCGTGCTCGGCGACGCCCTGCGCGGGGCCCTGGGCGACCGCGCCGGGGTTCGCCGATTCGCCCACGCGTACGCCCCTCTGGACGAGGCACTGGCCCGGGCCGTTGTCGATCTCTCCGGTCGCGGGTCCTTTCATTGCCGCCTGCCGCCGGAGCTGGAGCAGGCCTGGGTGACCACCGAGTTCCCGCTGACCCTGGTCGGCGACTTCTTCGGCGCCCTGGCCGACCGTGGACGACTTACGTTGCATATGGATATTCTCTGCGGTCGGAATCCGCATCACGTGGCCGAGGCCGCGTTCAAGGCGGCGGCGCTCGCCCTGCGCGACGCGGTGGCGTTCCGGCCGGGCGCAGCGGCGTCGATACCGAGCACCAAGGGGAGCCTGACTGCATGACTGCTCCTCCCGCAGTGACGGTGATCGACGCCGGCGTGGGCAACATCGGCAACCTGGCGCGGGCGATGCGCCACCTCGGTGCCGAAGTGACGGTCACCTGCGATCCGGCGGCCATCGGCGCGTCGCGCTGCCTCGTGCTTCCCGGCGTCGGCGCCTTCAGGCCGCCCAGGGAAGTCCTGCGCGGCGCGCCCGAGCGCGCCATCCGCACGGCGCTCGACGCTGGCGGGGCGCTGCTCGGCATCTGCATCGGCTACCAGCTCCTGTTCGACGGAAGCGACGAGTTCGGAACCACCGACGGCCTGGGCCTGCTGCCGGGCAAAGTCACCGCACTTCCCGGCGGCGTGCCGCTGCCCCACATCGGCTGGAACCCCGTCTTCGGGGTGGCCGACCATCCGCTTCTGGCCGGAGCTTCCAACCACGAGCACTACTACTTCGTGCACTCCTTCGCCCCGCAGGGCGTGCCGGAGGAATCGGTGCTCGGCCGTTGCCGGCACGGGCGCAGCTTTGCGGCCATCTGTGGCCGGGGCCGCGTCGTAGGCACGCAGTTCCACCCCGAGAAGAGCGGCGCCGCGGGACTGCGGCTGCTGCGCAACTACCTTTCCTGGGCGTCGAGCGCGGGCGGAGAGGGCGACGGTGCAGCTGCTGCCGGCAATTGACCTGAGGGGCGGCCGGGTGGTGCGCCTCAAGCGCGGCGACGACGCTCGTCGGACCGTCTACGACTCGGGTCCGGGCGAGGCACTGCAGCGCTTTGCCGATGTCGGGCTGAGCCGGGTTCACGTGGTCGATCTCGACGCGGCGTTCGGCGAACCGCCGCAGCGCGCGGTCATCGGAGACCTGGCTCGGCAGGCCGCGGCCTCACCTGGCGGCGGAGCGGGAATCCAGCTCGGCGGCGGTCTCCGCGACCGCGAAGCGGTGGAGTGGGCGTTCGCGGCCGGCTGCGCCCGCGCGGTCGTCACCTCGCTTCTTGTGCGCGCCTTCGACGTCTTCGCCGACCTCAGCCGCGAGTACCCGGGCCGGATGGTCGCGGCGCTCGACATCGACAGCGGCGAGGTGCGGCTGGCCGGCTGGACCGAGTCCGCGGACCGCTCGCCGGCGGCGCTCTGCTCCGAGCTGGCGAGGCTGCCCCTGGCGGCTGTGCTGGTCACCGACATCTCGCGCGACGGGATGATGCAGGGCCCGAACATCGACCTGGCCTGTCGCATCGGCGAGATGGCAGGCGCTCCCGCGATCCTCTCCGGCGGTGTTCGCTCCGCGGCGGACCTCGAAGCCGCGGCGAGGCGTTCGGGCATCGAGTCGGCGATCGTCGGCCGCGCCCTGCACGACGGTTCGCTCGACCTCGGCGAGGCGATCGCCGCCTGCGGAGGCCCGGCATGAGAGCCACCCTCGAGCCGACGGGTCTCACCCGGCGCATCATTCCCTGCCTCGATGTGGCCGCGGGTCGCGTGGTGAAGGGCGTCCAGTTCCGCAACCTGACCGACCAGGGGGATCCGACCGAGGCGGCGGCCCGCTACGCGGCGGCCGGGGCCGACGAGATCGTCTTCCTCGACATCACCGCCGCGCCCGAACGCCGCGACACGGACCTCGACTGGGTGCGGCGGACCGCCGAGCAGGTGTTCATCCCGCTCAGCGTCGGCGGCGGCGTGCGGAGCGTCGAGGATGGCCGCAGGCTGTTGCTGGCGGGCGCCGACAAGCTCGGCATCAACACCGCCGCGGTCGCCGAACCGGAGCTCCTGACCAGGCTGGCCGAGCGTTTCGGCAGCCAGTGCGTCGTGCTCTCGGTGGACGCGAAGCGCCGGCCTCCGCGCGACGGCGAAGATGCGGTCTGGGAGGTCGTCACGCACGGCGGTCGCACCGCAACCGGCCTCGACGCCGTGGAGTGGATCGAACGCGGCATCGAACTGGGCGCCGGAGAGATCCTGCTTACCAGCATCGACAGCGACGGCACGAAGGCGGGGTACGACCTGGAACTGTTGCGGCGGGCATCGGGGCTGTCGCCGGTGCCGGTCATCGCCTCCGGCGGCGCCGGTACGCTGGAGCACCTGGCCGACGCGCTGGAGACCGGCGCCTCCGCCGTGCTGGCGGCCTCGATCTTCCATCAGGACACCTACTCGGTGGGCGCGGTCAAGGAGTACCTCGGCCGGCGCTACCCGATTCGCACCTCGTGAGCAGACGACTGTCACGGGTCCGAGCCCCGGTTCTTCATGACGCGGAGTCAGGCAGATGAACGAGTCAAGGCAGATGAGCGGGGACGACTCGACGCACCCGACCCCGATCGACCCGGCGGCGCTGGTCTACGACGACCGCGGCCTGATTACGGTGGTGGTCCAGGACGTCCTCTCCGGAGCGGTGCTCATGGTTGCCTGGGCGAACCGGAAAGCCGTGGAGCTGACGCTCTCGACCGGTCAGGCGCACTTCTGGAGCCGCTCGCGCCGAAAGATGTGGCGCAAGGGCGCGACGTCGGGCCACACGCTCGCCGTGGTCGAGGTGCTGCAGGACTGCGATCGCGACACGCTGCTCGTGCGTGCGCTGCCGGCGGGCCCCGCGTGCCACCACTACACGCGCACCTGCTTCGAGCCGAACCCGGCGACGCTGGAACTTGGCTGGCTGGCGCGAGTCCTGGCCGAGCGGGGCGCCGCGTCGCCCGACGATAGCTACACCGCGCGGTTGCTGGGCCAGGGAGTCGACCGGATAGCCCGGAAGGTGGCCGAGGAAGCAGGCGAGACGGTGATCGCCGGCGTCCGCGCCGACGCCGAGCCGGAGTCGCCCGACCGACGCGAGGACCTGGTCGGCGAGGTGGCCGACCTCGCGTACCACGTGCTGGTGCTGCTTCGGGCGACCGGCGTCGACGCGGCCGAAGTGGCGGCGGAGCTCGGCCGCCGCCACCGGTCCGCCGGGAAGGCGTCGTCGTGAGCCCGCCGGCGGCTGCCATCGCGCACACCCGCGACTTCCTGGCCGACACCTCGACGCCGCTTGGCGTCTATCGCAAGCTGACGGCGCTGGCCGGCCGCCCGGCCGTCGACCGCCGATTCCTGCTCGAAAGCGTCACCGGCGGCGAGCACGTGTCGCGCTACAGCTTCCTCGGCGCCGGCCCGTCCCGCGTTTGCCGGGTGTACCTCGACCGGCTGGAGATCGATGACCTGCGCGGCGGCGGAGTGGAGGTCGAGAAGGGCAATCCCCTCGCCAGGCTGAGGCGTCTGCTCGACGGCGTCGCTGTTGAGGGGCCGCCAGAGTTGCCGTTCGCCGGCGGCTGGCTGGCCGCCTTCGGGTTCGACGCCATCCGCCTCGTGGAACCGCGCCTGGTCGACCACGCGGCGGCCCGCCCGCCGGACCCGTTCGGGCTGCCGGTCGCCATCCTGGCGCGCCACGACGACGTGCTGGTCTTCGACCACGCCCACCAGCGGATCGTCGCGGTTGCGAACGAGATAGAGGGAGAGAGCACGGCCGCGGACGCTGAACGCAGACTGGACGAGCTTCAGTCGGTGCTCGAGAGTCCGAGCGAGACGATGGCGGTGCGGGTCGAGGATCGGGGCCTCAAGGCGGAGACGGCGGCGCCCACGCTGAGCGACGAGGAGTACTTCGGCGTCGTGAACAGGGCCAAGGAGTACATCGCTGCCGGCGACATCTTCCAGGTGGTGCTCGCCCGCCGCTGGGCCATCGACCTCGACCTGCCGCCGGCGACGCTCTATCGGGCGCTGCGGCTGGTCAACCCGTCTCCGTACATGGTGCTTTACGAGTCGCCGGAGGTGTCGCTGATCGGCGCCTCGCCGGAGATGCTCGTGCGTCGTACCGGACGGCGGCTGGAGATGCGGCCCATCGCCGGCACCCGACCGCGCGGCGGCGCCGCCGCCGAGGACCGGCGGCTCGCCGAGGAGCTGATGGCCGACCCGAAGGAACGGGCCGAGCACGTGATGCTGGTCGACCTCGGGCGCAACGACCTCGGTCGCGTGGCGGCGCCGGGCAAGGTGCAGGTCGAGGACTTCATGGTGGTCGAGCACTACAGCGACGTGATGCACATCGTCAGCTCGGTGGTGGCGGAGCAGGCCGCGGAAGCGGGCGCCGGCCCCGGTTCGGCGCTGGACGCGCTGCTCGCCTGCCTTCCGGCAGGTACCCTCTCCGGCGCGCCGAAGATCCGCGCGGTGGAGATCATCGACGAGCTCGAGCCCGAGGCGCGCGGAATGTACGGCGGGTCGGTCGGCTACTTCTCCTACGGCGGCGACATGGACACCTGCATCGCGATCCGCATGCTGGCGATCGTCGACGGCCGCGCCTCCATCACCGCCGGCGGCGGCATCGTGGCCGACTCGGACCCCGTCCGCGAGGCGCAGGAGACCCGCGACAAGGCCGCCGCGATGCTGCGCGCGGCTGCTCTGGCGCGCGACCTGGAGCAGCAACCATGATCCTTGCGGTTGATCTCGCGTGCGTCGCGTTGCCGTGCGCGACGAACCCGCGTCGGGGCAGGGAGCGCCGAAGGTGATCCTTGTCGTCGACAACTACGACTCCTTCACCTGGAACCTGGTGCAGATGCTGGGCGGGCGCGGCGCGGAGCTCGAGGTGGTGCGCAACGACGTCGAGTCGGTGCCGAGCCTGCTTGCGCGCGAGGCGGAGGGCATCGTGCTTTCGCCGGGTCCGGGCCGCCCCGAGAACGCGGGCGTCTGCATTGACCTGCTGCGGGCCCTGCCGCGGGCGCCGGTGCTGGGCGTCTGCCTCGGTCACCAGGCGCTCGGTGCGGCGTTCGGCGCCACGGTCAGCCGGGCGGAAACGCTGATGCACGGAAAGACCTCGGAGGTCGAGCATGCGGGCGTCGGCCTTCTGGCCGGCATCGAGTCGCCCCTCGTCGCCACCCGCTACCACTCGCTGGCGGTGGAGGAGTCGAGCCTGCCCGCCGAACTCGAACCCCTGGCCTGGACCGCGGACCGCGTCCTGATGGCGATGCGGCATGTCAAGCTGCCGTACTGGGGAGTGCAGTTCCACCCGGAGTCCGTGCTGACGGAAAGCGGGCCGCAACTGCTGCAGAACTTCCTCGACTGCTGCGTGGACTACCACCGGGAGACGGACGAATGAGCGACCTCGACCTTTCCGCCCTCCTGCGGTCCGTGCTCGACGGGCAGGACCTGGACGCCGCAACCGTGGAGGAGCTCTTTGGCCGTCTGATGGACGGCGAGCTCTCCGAAGTCTGGAAGACCGCCTTCCTCGTGGCGCTGGCGGCAAAGGGAGAGGCCGTGAGCGAGATCGCCGGCGCAGCCCGTGCGATGCGGTCGCGCGCCGCGCGGGTCGAGCACGCGAGCGACGGCGTGATCGATACCTGCGGCACCGGCGGCGATGGCCGCGGCACCTTCAACATCTCGACCGCGGCCGCGCTCGTGGCGGCGGCCGGCGGCGCGCGGGTCGCGAAGCACGGCAACCGGGCGGTGTCGAGCCGATCGGGGTCGGCCGACGTGCTCGACGCGCTCGGGGTCACGCTCTCCGGCGACACGGAGGCGCTCGGACGCTGCCTGGACGACGTCGGCATCGCCTTCCTGTTTGCGCCGATGCTCCATCCGGCGATGGCCCAGGTGATGCCGGTCCGGCGCGAGCTGGGCGTGCGCACCCTGTTCAACGTGCTGGGACCGCTCACCAACCCGGCCGGCGCGCGCCGTCAGCTGATCGGCGTGTTCTCGGCCAACCTCGTCGAGCCCATCGCCCGGGTGCTCCGCGATCTTGGCAGCGAGCACGCCCTGGTCGTGCACGGCGAGGGCCTGGACGAGATGACCACGACCGGCGCGACCTCCGTGGCCGAGGTGCGGGACGGCGCCGTCTCGACCTTCGAGGTCCATCCGGGGGACTTCGGGATCGCGGAAGCGGCGCCGGACGCGCTTCTGGGCGGTGACCCCGAACGCAACGTCGAGCTCATGCGCGGCCTGCTGCAAGGCGGTGGCGGGCCGCTCGCGGACATCACCTGCCTGAACGCCGGCGCCGCACTGTACGTTGGCGGTCGGGTCGAGAGTCTTGTCGCCGGGGTCGCCCGTGCGCAGGAGGTCCAGCGGTCCGGTGCGGCGGCCGCGAAGCTCGCCGACCTGGTGGGCTGGTCGGGCTGGCCGACCGCCGGCGACGGCAGCTGAAGGCCGAGACGGGAAGAGCATGGCCGACATACCCGACATCCTGCGGCGCATCTGCGCGCAGCGCCGCCTGCGCGTGCCTCTGGCGGGCTTGGGCTGTGGCATCGGTGGAGTCGACGGCGTCCATGGCGACGTTGGCGACCGTAGCCATCGGCCGGCCGTGCCTGGAGGAGCAGCCACGTCGGGCGATTCGGCGTCCGGGGCTGACTCGTCGGTCAGCCTGTCCGGTCTGGCGCCCGATGCGACCGGCCGACGCTTCCTCGAGGCCGTCGAGGAGCGCAGGGGACGCGCGGTGATCGCCGAGATAAAGATGGGTTCGCCGAAGCTGGGCGACCTCCGTGGACGGTTCGACCCGGTGGCGCGAGCCGAGACCTACGCCGCAGCCGGCGCCGCCTGCCTGTCCGTGGTGGTCGAGCCGGACCACTTCTTCGGCAGTTACGAACTGCTGGCGGAATGCGCCGCCGCTTCCGGCCTGCCGGCGGTGGCCAAGGACTTCGTCGTCTCCGACGTGCAGCTCGACTGGGCGCGCGAAGCGGGCGCCTCGGCCGTGCTGCTGATCGCCGCGCTGCACGACGCTGCCGAACTGAGGCGGCTTGCCGATGCGGCGCACCGGCGCGGGCTCGTGCCCCTGGTCGAGACCCACGACGAAGCCGACTTCGAGAAGCTGCGCGCTCCGGCGGCCGAGGGCGCCGGTGCGCATCCGGCCTCCGTGGCAACAGAGGGCGCCGAAGGCCGCGAAGGCGGCAAGGTGCCCGCGTGGCAGCTGGTTGGCATCAACAACCGCGATCTGCGCACCTTCGAGGTGGACATCGAGCGCAGCGCGGCCCTGGTCGGACGTTTGCCGCAGTCGGCGCTCAAGGTCGCCGAATCCGGCATCCACACCGGCGCCGACGTGGCGAAGCTGCGCGAGGCCGGCTTCGACGCCTTCCTGATCGGCGAACGCCTGGTGCTGTCCCGGGATCCGGCCGGCGCCCTGGCCAGGCTGCTGGATGACATGGCGCCGCCGGGCACCGTGTACGAGGGCCGGGGCTCGGCGACCGGGCCCGCAACGGCCGATGGAGATACGCGGTGAAGGTCAAGATATGCGGCGTGACGACGGCCGCGGACGCCCGGCTCGCCGTCGACTTCGGCGCCGATTTCATCGGCCTCAATTTCTACCGACCGAGCCCGCGCTGGCTCGGACTCGACGATGCGGTCCGCATACGCAGGGTGGTCGGCGACCGGGCGCGGGTCGCGGGGATCTTCGTCAACCACGCGTGCGAGGAAGTGGTGGAGATCGACCGGCGCGTGGGCCTGGACTACCTGCAGTTCAGCGGCGACGAGCCCCCTGAGCTGATTGCTGCGTTCCGCGACCGCGCCATCCGCGTCCTGCGCATGGGCGGCGCCGAGCGGGGGGGCGCGAGCACGGCCCCTGCCGGCCCGGGCGCAGCGAGTCCCGGCGCAGCGGAACCGTCGCGCTCCGTGGTGGTGGCTGACGCAGGCCAGGCCGAGCCGGCCGGGAACGAGTGCTGGGCGATCCTGATCGACCGGGCGCACAAGCGGCTCTACGGCGGTACCGGCGAGAGCTGGGACTACGCGTCGGCCGCACGCATGGTCGGGGCGGGAGGCGTGGTCGCCGCGTCGGCCAGCCGCCTGTTCATCGCTGGCGGCATCGGCCCGGACAACGTCGCGGAGGTCGCAGCCGCGGTGCCGTCCGCCTTCGCCGTCGACACCTGCTCCGGCGTCGAGTCCTCGCCCGGCCGCAAGGATCGCCTGAAGGTGGAACGTCTCTTCGCCAACCTCCGCACGGGAGCCGCACGATGACCGCGACGACGTCGCCTTCTCCATCCTCAGTCGGGCCGTCGCCGTCCGCTGCGGCTTCGCCCGATGATGCCGGGCGCTTCGGCGCCTGGGGCGGGCGTTACGCCCCCGAGACCCTGATGGCGCCGCTCGAGGAACTGAGCCGTGCCTGGGATCGGGTGCGGCAGGACGCCGCCTTCCGGGCGCGGCTCGACGACCTTCTCGCCCACTACGTTGGCCGCCCGACGCCGCTCTACTTCGCGCAGCGGCTGACGGAGCGCCTGGGCGGGGCGCGCATCTATCTCAAGCGCGAGGACCTGCTCCACACCGGCGCCCACAAGATCAACAACGCGCTGGGCCAGGTCCTGCTGGCGAAGGAGACCGGCAAGACCCGCATCATTGCCGAGACCGGCGCTGGTCAGCACGGCGTTGCCACCGCCACGGCGGCCGCGCTTCTGGGGCTTGACTGCGTCGTCTACATGGGCGAGGAGGACATGCGGCGGCAGCGCCTGAACGTCTACCGGATGCAGCTGCTGGGAGCGAAGGTCGCAGCGGTGAACGCTGGCAGCCGGACGCTGAAGGATGCGATCAACGAGGCGTTCCGCGACTGGGTGGCGAGCTTCGCCGACACTCACTACGTCCTCGGCACCGTGACCGGCCCGGCGCCCTATCCCCGCATGGTGCGGGAGTTCCACAGCGTCATCGGCGCAGAGGCCCGTCGCGCGCTGAAGGTGCAGACGGGCACGGCGACCCCGGACGTGGCGGTCGCCTGCGTCGGCGGGGGCAGCAACGCGATGGGCTTGTTCTCGGGCTTTCTCGACAGCCCCGACGTGGTGCTGGTCGGCGTCGAGGCCGGGGGCCGGGGTCCGGGGCCAGGCGACCACGCGGCGCGTTTCGCCGGCGGCGCACCGGGCGTGCTCCACGGCGCACGGACGCTGGTACTCCAGGACGAGGAGGGTCAGGTCGTCGGCACCCACTCCGTTTCGGCCGGGCTCGACTACCCGGCGGTCGGTCCCGAGCACGTTTTCCTGCACGAGCAGGGGCGCATCGAGTTCACCTCCGCCACCGACCAGGAGGCCATCGACGCGTTTCACCTGCTGTCGTCTACCGAGGGAATCCTGCCGGCACTGGAATCTTCCCACGCGATCGCCGAGGTCACGCGGCGGGCGCCGCGGATGAACCCGGACGAGATTCTGCTCGTCAACCTGTCGGGGCGCGGCGACAAGGACGTGGAGTCCGTGCTGGAGTACGAGGCGGCCGCCTGTGCTGCCGGCGGCGCCCAAGGAGGCGAGGCGTGAGCGCCGGGCAGGACGAGATGGTCGGCGGCCAGGCGTCGGGACCGGGAGCGACCGAGACCGGAGGCGCCATCGCCTCGACCTTCACCGCCTGCGCCGGCGAGCGTCGCGCCGCCTTCATTCCCTTCCTGGTGGCGGGAGACCCGTCGCTGGAGGCGACTCCCGACCTGCTTCGGGCGCTCGTGGCCGGCGGCGCCGACATCATCGAGCTCGGCGTCCCGTTCAGTGACCCGATTGCCGACGGGCCGACAATCCAGCGCGCCTCGAACCGTGCGCTCGAAGCCGGGTCGTCGCTGGGCGCCGTGCTGGGCCTGATCGAGCGCCGCCGCGACGAGCTGGGCGTGCCGATCGTCCTGTTCACTTACTTCAACCCGGTGCATGCCCACGGCGTGGCCGACTTCGCTGCCCGGGCGGCGGGAAGCGGTGTCGACGGCGTCCTTTGCGTCGACCTGCCGCCGGACGAGGGACTGCGCGAGCTGCAGCCGGCGCTTCTTGAGCGCGGCGTCGATTCCGTCTACCTGATTGCAGCGACCAGCACCCCGGAGCGCATCGACCGCGCCGCGGCCGCGTCCAGCGGCTTCGTTTACTACACGGCCCGCTCCGACGTCACTGGCGAGCGCGACGACCTGATCCCGACCCTGGGCCGCGAGGTCGGCCGCGTGCGGCAGCGCGTCGACCTGCCGGTGGCGGTCGGCTTCGGCATCTCCACGCCCGTCCAGGTCGCCGAGGTGGCGGAGCTCGCGCACGGCGTGGTCGTCGGCAGCTCCCTCGTGCGGCTGGTGGAGGAGACCGCCGCAGCGCCCGACCTGCCGCGTCGTCTCGAACGCCGGGTCGCCGAGCTGGTGGCCCCGCTCCGAACCTGACCGAGCGGCGCTACCCGATCACCGTTGCGGCGAAGGGATTCACGAGTGCAACGCCGCAGCCCAGGAAGTCCCGCGTGTTGCGGGTGGCCAGAGCGAACTGATGCTCCAGAGCGGTGGCCGCGATCAGCATGTCGGCCTGAGATCTGGTCTGGCCATTGGCCCGAAAGCGGCCCCGCAGAGTCCCTGCCCTGTTCGCGATGGCTTCGGTAACCGGGAAGATCTCGCAGAATCCGACCAGGAACTCGCCGATCCAGTGCTCGGCGCGCGGCGCGGACTTCCATGCCAGTCCGTAGCGGACTTCTTCGACGCTCACTGCGCTGAACGCGAACGGGGGTTTCGCGGTGGTGGCCCATCGCCTGACCATGTCATGTGGCCTCTGCTTTCCCAGTTCGGTCGCGACGTTCGTGTCGAGGAGGATCATTCCTTCTCCGTTCGCGCCCGGGCGCCTTCACGCTCTTCGTGCTCGTCGGTAGTGTCCAGCCAGACTTCGCGATTCCGGCGCTCCGGCAGTGGAAGTTCAAAGCCCTCTTCTGCGCAGATCCGGCGGAACTCGTCGAAGAGATCAGCGAGGGTAACGTCGGCGTCGGGCTTTGACTTCTCGACCCGGCCGAGATCGTCCGGGCTCACGACCGCAGCCACCAGCCTGTTCCGGTTGTAGATCCTCTGCGGCTCGTCCCGGGACCTGCGGATGACTTCTGAGAACTGCTGCTTTGCTGCTCCGATGCGCCACGAACTCATGGTGGACACATTAGACTGTCCATGATGGACAGGTCAAATGGCGTCGCGTTCGCTCTGGCCTGCGCGCTGGCTGCCGGGCCCCTGTTCTCTCAGGGGGGCGTATCTCCGCTGCCTGGCGTGTCGGGCGTGGTCCACCAGGGCGGGGCGCCCGCTTCCGGCGTCGAGATCATCCTGCGACCTCTGCCCGCCAGCCACGAAATGGGCCTTCACGACCTGGGCGTGCCCGGCGCCCTGCCGGAGGCGGTGGCGCAGGTCCGGTCCGATGCGGACGGGGCGTTTCGTTTGTCTGCGCCGGCGGCGGGGGTCTACTGGCTGGAATTCCAGTTCGGGGCCGGCGGCGCAAGCGCCGCGCCGGTGTCTTTCTGTCCGCTGATGCCGCTGACGACGCCGGTCGTGCTGGGTGCCGTCGAACTGCCGGCCCTGCATTGGCTGACGGTGCAGGTGCGAGACTCCGACGGCGCGCCGGTCCCGGGCGCGCTGGTGCTCGCCGAAGCGCTGAGCGTCATGGACTCGCCAGGCGGCGACGCGGCGCCGATCCTGGCTCAGCCCGGCTGGTTCGAGCCGTGCAGTCCGTGGGCCATTCGCGGCTCGGCCACGACGGACGACGACGGTGCGGCGCGCTTTCTCGTGCCGGCTTCCGGCGCCGAGGTCACGGTCGTTGCTCCCGGCCATGCTCCGGCGGGACGCCTGGCGGCCCCCGGCCGCGCCAGGTTCCGGCTGGAGCAGGATCCGGGGCTGAGGGTCCGCGTTCGCGGCCCGGACGGCGCCCCGGCCCCCGGCGTCCTTGTCCGGACGGGTGCATCCCTGGGTCCGCCGCTGGGGCTGACCGACGAACGCGGAGAGGCGCTGATCCACCTGCCAGGGTGGCGGGAGCTGGCGGCGCAGGCAGGTCGGCGAGGGGCGACTCTGAAGTTCGATGCCGCCGACGGCGCCTTCGCCCGGGTGCCGCTGCCGTCTGCCGGTGCCCGGTCTGGCGTTGAGGGCGACGCCCGGTCCCAGAACAGGGCGGGGCCGGAAGAGATGGACGTGGAGCTCGAACCGATGGCGCGGTTTCGCGCTCGCGTCGTGGACGGGCAGTCGGGCGAGGGCATCGCCGAAGCCGTCGCGTGGCTCGCTTCCGACCCGGGCATCGGCGGGCGGGGCGACCAGTTCGGCGCGATGTACGTCGCCGTTTGGCCGTCGGGCGCTGATCTGGGCTTCGCGGCGGCCGGTTATCTGCCCGCCGAGCTGGGTGTCGGGCTTGCCGAGATGGAGGCCAGGACCCCCGTCAGCGTTGGCCTGACGCCTGTGGTGCTCCTCCACGGCTACGTCGTCGACGGTCGTGGTCGAGCGGTACCGAACGCCACGGTCACCGCCGAGCCGACTGCCCCCGGTGCGCTGGCCGATCTGTTGTCGGCCGGGTTCGGCGGCGTCCTCGCCTTCAGGCCCGCCTTGTCCGACGCCGACGGTTCGTTCGGGGTCACGGCCCTCCACGGCAGCCCCTGGCGGTTGACCGTTGCGGCACGGGGCTTCGCCTCGACCGTTCTGGAGGTCCCCGCCCTCGAGCGCGGCGATCTTGCGCCGCCGGTCCGACTCGTCCTCGTTCGGGGACGGCAGGTCTGGGGGACGGTGAACAACCTTGCAGGCGCCCCGATTTCTGAAGCACAGGTGAGCCTGCTCCGGCCGCCCGAGCTCGAGTCGGTCGAGCTGCGCGCGTTCGCGGCGGCGGCGGCGGGTCCGGTCAGCACGAACGCCCGCGGCGAGTTCGAGTTCCCGAACGTTGCAGCCGGGGCGTATGGCCTGCGCGTCAGCCACGCGGAGCACGTGGAGCTGCGCTGGCAGGAGGTCGACGTGCCAGACGGCGAAGGCCTCGCCGACCTCGGCGTGTTCACGCTTGCGGCGGGGCTGGAGATTCATGGAGTGGTCAACGGTGCGAACGGTCGGCCGGCAAAGGACGCTCGGGTGCAGGGCAGTCAGAGCCCTGGCCTCTCGCGCGGCGACCGGGGCGTCTTCACGGACCGGGACGGGCGCTTCAGGCTGGCGGGGCTGGCCGAGGCCCCGGTCGACCTGTACGTGATGGCGAAGGGCCACGTGCCGGAGACCGTCGAGGCCGTTCGACCGGGAACCGGCGAGCCAATCCTGATCGGTCTGGTGGCGGCAGCCTCGCTGGCCGGAACCGTGCTGACGGCGCACGGCTCTCCTGCCCGCGACGCCGCCGTTCGTCTGTCCTCCACACACGCTCGCGGCGACGGGAGGTCGCAGTCGTTCGGAGTGTCCCACGACGGCACCTTTGACGCTCGCCACCTGCGGCCCGGCGTGTGGTCCGTCAGCGCCTCGGACGCTGCGGGCGGCAGGGCGGAAGGTCAGGTCGTCGAGCTCGTGGCAGGGGAGGTGCGCGAAGTCGAGCTGCGACTGGTGCCGGGGAGCAGCCTGACGGTGGCGGTCACGGATCCGCAGGGCCAGCCTGTGGCGCAGGCGCGCGTGCTGGTGCGGCCGGAAGACACGCGACTGACCGAGTGGGGCTTGACGGACGTGAGCGGACGGGTCGTCGTGGGCCTGGAGGAGGGCGTGGCGCAGGTGGAGGTGTCCCACTCCGGCTGGCGCACGGCAACCGAGGACGTGGTGGTGGGCCCGGGCACCAACGAGCTCGCCGTCCGACTGGAGGCTGGCTTCGAGATCGCCGGGCAGGTCCGGACGGTGGACGGTCTCGCGGTTCAGGGCGCCGTCGTTCATCTGGGGCCTGACTACGGTGCGGGCCCCGACAGCGAGCTTCAGGCCATGGCGCTTTCCTGGAGTCATGTGGACGACTCGTCGCCTCGCGCCGTGTCGGATGTCACCGGCAGATTCCGCGTGACCGGCGTCGACCCCGGCATCTGGCGCCTGAGCGCCATGCTGCCCGGCCACGCCATGGCGGGAGATCAGCCGAGGGTCGAAGTGGAGTCCGGGTCGGTCGCGGGAATCGTGATCGAGCTCGTGCCCGAGGCGTCGATTCGCGGCTTGGTGACGGGCCTCGGGGATGCAGGAACGGCGTCGGCACGCATGGCCACCGCGGAGGTCAGAGCCTGGCGGGGAACGCACTTCCGTTCCACGGCGCCGGCCCTTGACGGCGCATTCGAGCTCGACGGACTCTCGCCTGGCGAGTGGCAGGTCAGCGCGTTGAGCGGCGACCGGCGTTCACCCGAGCAGACTGTTCGGGTCGGCGTTGAGGGCGCCATCGAGTTCGTCGAACTTCGCTTCGATCGTGGCCTCCTCCTGGGCGGGCAGGTGTTCGCGCAAGGCAATGCGATGGCCGGCGCGCCCGTGGCGGTTCGCCTGGCGGCGGAGAGCGCTCCACGGCAGACGCGCACCGATCACCAGGGCCGCTTCGTGTTCGATGGCCTGCCAGCCGGCATGGTCCGTCTGGTGGTGTACGGCGACAGCGGCCCGGTCGGAGAGCAGGTGCTCGACCTCCAGGGCGACGTGGAGCAGCTGTTCATGGAGGTTGGCCCGCTCGGCGACGGGCAGTAGGCGTCGCGAATCGCGTCGCGGCCATCACGCCTGGCCTCGGCCCCCGCCGCCTCGGCAGACCGTCGACCGGTCATCGTCCTGCGAGACCTGGTGGTTCGAGTGCGCGTGTCGTCGCACAGCTCGCGGGGTCGATGTGTCTCCTTCGCTGCGTTTGGGGCGCCTCCTCAGGGGCCGTGACCGGATTTGCCGGGTCTGCCGAAGTCGGCAGTCCGGTTGTCCGGTCTTCGTCTTCGGCTCTTCAGTAGAGTCGGGTTTTGGAGTCTTCGAGACTTGGTCGCCCACCTTTCGACACATCTTTGCCCACCTGAAGAGAACTCATGGAGCGAGAGCTCGCGCTGCAGCGCCGCGCCGTGCTGGTCCTGGTGCTCGTGCTCGCCGCTGTTCCTCTCTTTTCCCAGGTCGCCGGTTCTCCCTTGCTGGCGGTCTCGGGCGTGGTCTCGCAGGGCGGCGTTGCCGCTCCCGGCGTCGAGGTCCTGCTGCGTCCGTGGCCGAGCGCGTGGCAGGCAGGCCTTCACGAGCTGGGCGTTCCCGATGCGCTTCCGGCGGCGGCGGCGGAGGTCCTTTCCGACGCGGACGGGCGCTTCCACCTGACTGCGCCCGCAGTGGGGCCGTACCGGCTGGAGTTCCGGTTCGCGGGTGGCGCGACCGCGATGCCAGCGTTCCACTGTCCGTTGCTGCCGCTGGCGGTGCCCGTGGTGCTGGGGGTGATCGATCTACCCTCCCTCTACCGCCTTGCGGTCCGGGCCGAGGACTCCGCCGGCGTGCCGGTTCCCGGCGCACAGGTCCTGGCCGACGAGATGGCCGTAAGGCCGCCGGCCGCGACCACGGCGCGGAACCGGGAAGCGGGTTCCTGGTTCCTCGAGCCTGGACCGTCGGTTCCCTGCCGTCCGCAGGCCGGTCGCGTGGCGGCCCGAACGGGCGAGGACGGCTGGGTGCATCTTCTGGTGCCGCACGTGCGTTCGGCCGTGCTGGTGTCGGCGCCCGGCCATCTCCCGAGCCGACGCACGGTGGATTCCGACGAAGCCTCGTTTCGGCTCGAACCGGACGCTGGTGTCAAGGTCCGCGTCCGAGCCCCGGACGGCCGCCCGGCGCCTGGTGTCCTGGTGCGCACGAGCGGTCCGGCGGGGATCCCCCTCGGCCTGACCGATGAACGGGGCGAGGCCATGGTCCACCTGGTGGACCCGCGGGGGCAGGTGGCGCGTGGGGACCGGCAGGGAGCTCGAATCGAGTTCGAGTCCGCCGGCCATGCCTCGGCCCGGGTTGCGCTGCCGGCAAGCAGGCTGTCGGGCCAGCCTGCGGCCGGAGCACGCGGGCTGGCGCAACAGCGTGCTGGTGAGGTGGAGGCTGGGGCCAGGCACGGCACCCGCGACGCGCCTGGCGGCGCTCGTGGCGCCGCCGATGCCGACACGGAAGAGATCGACGTGGAGCTCCAGCCCCCGGCGCGGTTCCACGGCCGCGTGGTGGAAGCGGACTCGGGTCAGGCGATTGCCGGCGCGGTCGCGTGGTTTGCTGCCGACCCGGGCTGGGGCGCCCGCGCCGACCAGTACGGCGCCCTGGATGTCCCCGTCCCGCCCGGCGGAGGCGGCCTGGGCGTTGCGGCGGCCGGCTATCTGCTCGGTGCACTGGAAGTCGGCGCCGCCGAGACGCCAGCGGCGGCGAACGTCGTCATCGGCCTGACGTCGTCCGCGCCCCTCCACGGCCGCGTCGTGGACGGTCTCGGGGGAGCTGTGCCAGGCGCGACCGTCAAGGCCGTACCGAACAACCGGGGTGTGTTCGTCGACCAGTGGTTGACCGGGTTCGGCTCCGTGCTCTCCGCCGCCGACGGCTCGTTCCGGGTCGCCACGGCCGTCCACGGCAGGCCTTACCGTCTGACTGCCGCAGCGGAGGGCCATGCCACGGCTGTTCGGGAGATCCCGGCCATCGAGCGGGGCGGCCCGTCGCCGCCGGTCGAACTCGTCGTGACTCGCGGCCGGCAGCCCTGGGGCACGGTGACCGACTCTGCCGGCGCGCCGGTCGAGGCAGCGGAGGTCAGCCTGCTGAGAGCCGCCGACTTCGCACCCATCGATGCGAGCAGATTCGCACCACCAGCCGCAGAGCCGGTTGCAACAAACGCCCGCGGGGAGTTCGAGTTTCCCAATATCGCCCCCGGGACCTACGGCTTGCGCGTCGAGCACCTGGAACACTTGGCACTGCGCCTCAAGGACGTCAACGTGCCGCCCGGCGAAGGCTACGCCGACCTCGGCGTCTTCAAACTCGCGGCGGGCGCCGACGTTCATGGCGTGGTCACCGGCCCGAACGGCCGGGCCGTGAGCGGCGCAGAGGTGTTCGGCAGGCAGGAGATGCACAACCTCTCTCTTGTCGAACTGACCGCTCGGACGGACCGTGACGGGCGTTTCAGGCTTGCCGGATTGGCAGAGGCCCCGGTCGACATCGGCGTCATCGCGGAAGGGCATGCGCCTCAGGCGCTGACGGACGTGCGCCCGGGAACCGGCGAACCGATCCTGATCGAGCTCGCAGCCGGCGCCTCGCTTGCCGGAACCGTACGCAGGGAGGACGGCAGCCCTGCCGCCGGCGTCAAGGTCCACCTGGCCTCCGGGGACACCGGCGGCTGGGTTCCGGAACCCTGGTTGCCGGCGGAGGCAAGGACCCACTCGCTCGAAACCCGCGGCGACGGCACGTTTCGAGCCGACGACCTGCCGCCCGGCGCCTGGTCCGTCAGCGCCGCGGACGGGGCTGGAGCCAAGGTGGAGGAACGGGTGCGGCTCGTGGCCGGCGACCTGCGCGAGGTGGAGCTGCAGTTTGGCGAGGTGGAGCGTCTGACCGTAGCCGTCACGAATCCGCACGGCCAGCCCGTGGCGCAGGCAGGCGTGTCGGTGCACACCGCGGGCCGCTGGCGGGCCGTGCGCGGTACGACGGACATCAGCGGCCGGGTCGTTCTGTCGGTGAAAGCGGGCCAGGCCACGGTTCGGGCGTTCCACTCCCGCTGGCGTCCCGCAACGCAGGAGGCAGTGCTGGGTTCAGGCACGAACGAGATCGCGATCCGCCTGGGGGAAGGGATCGAGATCACCGGGCATGTCCGCACGGTGGACGGCCGGGCAGTTCCGGGCGCTGTGGTCGATGCCGAGTCCGACTACTTCTACGTCATGGAAGACGAGACCGATAGCGCGGCAAGGACGATGGCCGACCTCCGGTGGGCCGGCCTCACCCCGCGCACCTTCACGGATGCAGCTGGCGCATTCCGCCTGACGGGCATCAAACCGGGCACCCTGTACCTGAGCGCCACGCTGCCCGGCCACGCCATGCGGGGAGAGCCGCAGAAGATCAAGGTGGAGAGTCGGTCGGTGACGGGAGTCGTGATCGAACTTGTGCCCGAGGTTTCGATTCGCGGCGTGGTGTCGGGCCTGGGGGAGGCGGGAATGGCGTCGGCACGAATGCCGACCGTGGAGGTCGTCGCCTGGCGAGGGCTGCAGATGTGGATGACGACGCCGGACCACCAGGGCGCCTTCGTGCTGGACGGACTCTCTCCCGGCGAATGGCGGGTCTGGGCGACCAGCGCCGACCGTCGTACACCGATGCTGACCGTTCGGTTCGCTTCCGGGGCGACCAGCGATTTCGTGGAGCTGCGCTTCGATCTCGGATACCGCCTGAGCGGACAGGTGTTTCTGGAAGGCGGGCCGCTGGCCGGTCGTCAGGTTGTCGCCCGGCACGCCGACGACCGCTCCTCTCGGCAGGTGCGCACGGATCACCAGGGCCGCTTCGTGTTCGAGGGCCTGCCGGCCGGCATGCACCGGGTGACGGTCCCTTCGCCGGCAGGCACCGCCGCGGAGCGGGAGATTGACCTGCAGAGCGACGTGGACCAGCTGATCTTCGACCTCGTCCCGACCGGCGACCTGCCGTAGGCCGCACGAGCTCCAGGGAGCAGCAGGGGCGGACGCTTGGGTGAGTCCCGGTGGCGCCGGGCAGGCCCGCCTCGGGCGCAGTGACGGGATCTGGCCGAAGTCGGCCGTCTGGTGTCCGGTCTTCCTGGCCAGTTCTCGCTGCGTTGTCCAACGGCGACAACGTCTCGTCCGTGGACCCGGAGGAGGAAGCGATGGGGAAGGTACTGCTCTCGGGCGCACCTGGGGCAAGGGTCATTCTGATCGGCGCGGGTCTGGTTTCTGCTCGGTCTGATGCCGACAATCGGCGTGGCCGAGCCGGCGGGCGAAGCCGTCGTGACGGCTTGGGCGAGCTCCGGCCGCAGGTGGTCGCCTTGAGCCTGGATGAGAGCGGAGAGGCGAGGGTCGGCGGCACGAGTCATTCCTCGGACAGCCGGGACGCGACCGGCGCCTTCCGCTGGCAGGGACTCCCGGTGGGTGAATACGAACTGCATCTCGCGGACAAGCGCGGCAACCGCTTGAGCCGCGACCACCACATGGCAGAAGTCGACGCGGTTTCCGTGATCGGTCGCATCGCGCGCGGCCGCGCCCCGTTGGCCAACGTGAGGTCTGGTTCGGCGGCCTCTGGGGGCCGGAGCGCGTTGCTCTCCGCACGAATCAGAACGGCGAGTTCACCGACCTGCTGCCGCGAGAGGGCATCTGACTTGCCGAGATGACCGCCGCCCCGGACTGCGATCCCTGCGAAGACGACTGGGAGGGAGGCGGCTGGGCCGGTTTCTTTGCCGGTCAGGTCGAGGAGCTCGGCTTTTTCGAGATCGAACGCGGCGCCGACGGCGTTGCCTGCATATGGATCGAACTGCCGGCGCAAAACCTCGCCGGCGCGCGACCGGCCAGTCGCACAGCCAGCTATCCGGACAGCGACTGCTTCCGGTACTCCGACGGGCTCGTGTCCATCTGCTCGTGGAACCCGCGCCGGAAGGTCCGTTCACTGCCGAATCCGACCGCTTCGGCGATGCGGCTGACCGGAACGTCGGTGTCGTGCAGGAGGCGACAGGCGTGCTCCACCCGGCGGCGACCGAGCCAGATAGCGAAGGTCGTGCCGACGTGCTCGCGGAAGAAGCGGCCGAAGCCGCTCGGTGACATGGCCGCCACGGCGGCGACCGCCCCGAGGTCCAGCTGCTCGGCGATGCGCTGGTCGACGTGGCTTCGCACCCTGTCGAGCCGGGCGAAGTGGCTGAACGGGTCGACCCGGCCAGGCAGCGGCGAACCGTCCGAGCTGATCGCATCGCCTCCCGCTTCATCGTCCGCCCGGTCGCCGAGACCGGCGCCGTTCTCCACCGGCACGAGCTCCGTCAACGAGAAGTCGTAGACCTCGAGCGAGCGGGAGGGTTCCACCAGCACGCGGTGTTCCCATCCCGGCGCCCACTCCACGAAGGTGTGGTACTCGCCGCGGCCGCCGCACGGGTCGGCGTCCTCGGGCAGGGAGGACACGAAGTCCGTGTTGAAGCGGCGCCCCGTTCGGTTGGCCGGCAGCGACCCGGTATCGACCGAGCACACCCAGGCGGAGATTCCGGCGGCCAGCATTTCGGCCGCGTGAACGCTGGTGTCCCGGCCCCTGAGCGGCAGCGCGACGTCCAGCCCGGTTTCCGAGTTCACGACCCGGCGCCGGTCGCGCCGCTCCAGCGTGACCAGGTCGCCGAACGCCATGACCGCGGCTCCGTCCGCCCTCAGCCGCCCGAAGGCCCGTGCCACCGCGGCACGGCGTTCGCCCCGGGACGACGTCCAGTCGACCGGGACAAAGCGCAGGGGGAGCCCCACCGCCTCGGCCTGTCGCTGAAGCAGGGTGTGGCGCACTCCGTGAACCATCACGCGGCCGTTCTTCTCGTTCACGAGACTGACCAGGCCCCGTACCTCGATGGCCGGGTCGCGGCGCAACTCGCGCAGAGCCCAGGCGGACTCCTTGCCGCCCGACCAGGAAAGCCAGGTCGGCCGGGTATCCCAGCGGGACCATTTCTCAGCCACGGAGAGGCCAGCGTAGCAGGCTGGAGGACACGACGTCTCTGCTGCGCCGGTGGGGTTGGGGGCCAGGCGCAGCGTCCGCGACGCCGCAGGCGGCGGCAGGGGCTGCGGCTCGCTACGATGCCGGGGTGATGCACCGGTTGGCGGTTGCTCCGTGGCGAGCATGAGCCCCCGACTTGTCGCCGGCCTGCAGGCGGTCCTCGCCGGCATCCTGTTCTCGACCGGCGGGGCGGCGGTCAAGTCCAGCTCGCTGGATGCCTGGCAGGTGGCGGGGCTGCGCTCGGCCGTTGCGGCTGCGGCGCTCATGATCGCGATTCCGGCGGCGTGTCGGTGGGCTGGCGTCGCGGCAGCGGGCGGCGCGCCTGCTCCGCGCTGGTGGCGGGATTCGACCCGGCGCCGAGCCCTGCTCCTCACCCTGGGCACGGGTTGCTGTTACTGCCTGACCCTGGTGCTGTTCGTGCACGCGAACAAGCGGACCACGGCTGCGGAGACGATCTTCCTCCAGTCCACGGCGCCGCTGTTCGTGCTTCTGCTCTCGCCGCTGCTGCTCGGCGAAAGGACCGCGCCGCGCCAGCTCCTGTTGGTGCCGCTGTTCGGCGCCGGCCTCGTGATGGCCTTTTTTGGCGGCGCCGAGGCGGGGCTGTCGGCGCCGGACCCGCGCACCGGCAACGTGTTCGCCACGCTCTGCGGCCTCGCCTACGGCCTGACGCTGATGGGCCTGCGGGCCGCCGACCGTGCGCCTTCCGGCGTGCGAGCGCCGCCCTGCGGGTCGCGGGCGCCGCTGCCGGCCCGGTCCGATGCCTCGACGGCAGGTGGGCGCGGCCCTGCCGCTGGAACGGCCGAGGGTGGCCGCCCACAAGCTGGCGCCGTGCGGTCGCCGGGCATCGCCGCGGCCGCCTGCGGCAACGTGTTTGTCTGCCTGGCCTGCTTGCCGGTCATGTGGCCGATCCGGTCGCTGACGGCGGTCGACGTCGCTGTGGTGACGGGCCTGGGGCTGTTCCAGGTGGCGTTTGCCTACGTGCTCGTCACCAGGGCTGCCCGGGTCCTGCAGGCGCCGACCCTGGCGCTGCTGGTCCTGCTCGAACCGGCGCTGAGCCCGTTCTGGGCCATGTGGCTGCACGGCGAGCAGCCCCACCCGCTGACCTGGCTGGGCGGCGCGGTCATCGCCGTCGCCACGGTGCTGCTGGCATTCGCGGCGAGGAAGGAGGCCCCCTAGGCCCGCGCCTGAGCCCGACCTGCTGCCAACGCCGCCAGCCGCGCCGCGGACGCCGCGTCCGGCCCCAGCCCCCACCGCGCTGGCAGGTCGTCGGTCCCGACCGACTGCTCGGTCGAGGCGACCAACCGAACGCGGCGCTGGTCGAGTGTGCCGACTACCGTGCCCGGATGCCCGCCCTGGTTGCGGGCACGCTGTCGGCAGCGCAGCGACTCCTGGTCGAGGACCACACCCGCGAGTGCATTGCCTGCCGCCGGCGTCTGCAGGCAGTGCGTGCCGGTCGCGCCGCGTCGGCCGCTCCGCGCCGGCGCTCGAGCGGGTCGGGCTCGTCGATGCCGCCCATCGCGGCGGCGCCGGCCCGTTCGCCTTCGCCGTGGTCGCCAGCGCCTTTGGTCGTGCGGCAGATGGAGGTGCATTACAGAACGGACTGATCGCCGCGCAGACTGCTCATTCGGCGTCACCCGCTGTGGTAAGAACGGGGCGAGCAAGAGTCTGATCAAGCTGCCGTAGTCTCGCCGAGCACCAAGGTCCCGAGAAGTGCATTCTCTCCGGCTGCAGGAAGAAGACGATGAACGATGGGTGCATCCCGCACTGCGTCGGCTGGACGACGCGAGCTCAGCGTTGCTTCAGGCGGAACGGATGCAGCAAGGGCTGAGGTGACTGGCGGAGGCCCGACCCGCCGCGCGGAAGCCCGTTTCGCGGACACGATGAACGAGACGACGTTCCTCAGGCAGATTGACGGGATCAAGGTCTGGCGCCGCGGTGGCCAGCGTGCGCCGCACAAGCCGCTTCTGCTGCTGCTTGCCCTGTCGCGCCTGCAGCGAGGCGAGGTCGGCCCAGTCCACTACGAACGAGACGTGCGAGGTCCGCTCCGCGACCTGCTTCGCAGGTTTGGGCCACAGCGAAGGTCCCACCACCCCGAGAACCCGTTCTGGTACCTGCGAAGCGACGGCCTGTGGGAGATCCCGGACGAGGACCTCGACAGAATCCGGGGCGGAAGGAGCGATTCACCGAAGCGGCAGCCAACGGACCGCGCTCTGCGCGATGCGGACGCACGTGGCAGGTTCCCGACTCCCGTCGAGCAGCTGCTTGAGCGCAGCCCGGAGCTGATCGAGGAAGCCGCGCAGCGTCTCCTGGGTGGACACTTCGCGCCCTCCATGCACGACGAGATCCGCGCCGCCGTCGCCTGGACGGCTCCGGCAGACAGGGCCGAGGCCTCTGCCAGCAAGACCTCCCGGCGTGACCCGAGATTCCGCGTTGCAGTGCTGCGGGCCTACGCGCGACGCTGCGTCGTCTGCAACTACGACCTGCGGCTCGATGACGACCTCGTGGGTCTCGACGCGGCGCACATCCGGTGGCACTCGCACGGCGGCCCCGATGAGGTCCGGAACGGGCTTGCGCTCTGCACCCTGCACCATCGCACGTTCGACCGCGGCGCCTTCGGCCTGACGAAGGCGGGCGACGGCTACCGGATCGTCGTGTCCGACGTGGTGCACGGCCAGAGCCCGGCGTTTCGGCAGCTGCTTGACTGCCACGGCAGACCTCTTCGCAGTCCGCAGCGGGAGCTTCAGCGACCGAGCCCGGACTTCGTCGCCTGGCACTCCAGACAGGTGTTCCGGGGCGACCCCAGGGAAGCCGAGGGGCGCTGAGATGTCCCGAGGCGAAGCGTGTCGCCGCACCATCTCGACGCAGCCTGCGGGTTGTGAACCGGGCGGCAAGGAGCCGGACCCGGCAGGGGCCCAACAAGGAGCGAACGCATGAAGCAGCGCCTTCGACCCCTCTTGCACCCGACCGGCATGATCCCGGACACGGCAACTCCGGCGACCAGCGCTGCCTGCCCCTTGTCGTCGGCCAGCCCACTTTCGGCGCCCTGGCGCCGGTCTCGGGACGGCATCTGCACTGCAGCGCGCAGGCGCCGGCAGCTGGCCAGCCGCCTCGTTTCCGCGCCTCTGACGCTGCTGCTCTTGATCACGCCGCAGGCGCTCCACGCCGACGACTGGCCGCAGTGGCGCGGCGCCGAGCGGAGGGGTGTCTGGCACGAGGACGGCATCCTCGACCGCTTTCCCGACGACGGGCTCCGCTTCGCCTGGCGGGCACCGGTCGGTCCGGGCTACGGCGGCCCGGCCGTGGCCGCGGGCAGGGTCTTCGTGACCGACTTCGAGCGCCTGCCAGGCAATCGCGGCCGGGAGCGCCTCCTGGTGCTTGACGAACAGACGGGCAGGAAGCTCTGGGAGCACGCCTGGGAGTCCGACATGGCCGGTCTCCAGCCCGAGTACGCCAACGGCCCTCGGGCCACGCCGACCGTCGATGGCGACCGGGTCCATGTGCTCGGCTCGGCCGGCCACCTTGCTGCGCTGGCCGTGGACGATGGACGAGTCCTCTGGCAGCGCGACCTCGCGGCCGAGTACGGAGCGCCGGTCCAGCCGTGGGGCTTCGTCGGCGCGCCTCTCGTCCACGGGCAGCAGTTGATCACCCTGGTCGGTGGCGAGCCCAACGCCATGGTCGTCGCCTTCGACCGCGGCACCGGCGAAGAGCTCTGGCGCTCCATGGAGGTCCAGAACGAACCCGGCTACAACTCGCCTGTGATTTACGAGCTCGGTGGACGCCCGCATCTGATCATCTGGCACCCGAAGGCCATCGCCGGCCTCGACCCGGACGGCGGCGAGGTGCTCTGGCAGTTCCCTTGCGAAGTGCAGTACGGCCAGACCATCGCCACGGCCATCCAGGCTGGCGATCAGCTGCTCGTGTCGTCGGCGTCCCACGGCTCGACCCTGATCGAGGTCGCCGCGGCGGTGGCGGGCGGGTCGCCGCGGGCCCGGATCGTCTGGCAGGGGTCGAGCTCCAGCAAGACCGACGTCGACGGCCTGCATGCCTTCAACGCGACTCCCGCCTTCGATGGCGACATGATCTACGGCGTCGGTGGCCTGGGCGCCCTGCGCGCCATCGACCGCGCAACCGGCAAGGAGGTCTGGGCGACCTTCGAACCCAGCGAGGACGCGCGTATCGCCACCGCCTTCCTGGTGCGGAACAAGGACCGCTACTTCATCAGCAACGATCGCGGCGAACTGATCCTCGCCCGGCTGAGCCGTGGCGGCTACCACGAGCTCGACCGCACCTCCATCATCGAGCCGACGACGCAGAGCCGGCGGATTCGCCGAGAACTCGGCAAGCTGGTGTGGGTCCACCCCGCCTACGCCAACGGCCACATCGTCCATCGCAACGACCGCGAGATCGTCCGCGCCTCGCTGCTGGCCGTGGAACCGGCGTCAGGTGCGGATTGAGTTGCTGGGCGAACACGCGTGGCAGGACGCCCGCCGGGGCCGAGCACGGGTCGTTGGCGGCGGTCGAGAGGTCCTCGATTCTCCTGGTACACGTCGTTCCTGGCCGCCTGGTCTTCTGGAGCTGTCGCGCATCGGCCCGGCGTGCGGTAGTTTCCCGCTCGCGATGCGCCGGGTTCTCCATCTGCTGTTGCCGCTCGTTGCCGCCGTGCTGACGTTGCCCGGGTGCAGTTCGGCCCCGCACGTCGAGGCCGACCTCGTCTACCGCCACGGCCTGGACTTCCCGTCGCCGCGGCCGCTGCGCCGCGGCTGGACTCGCGTCTGGGTGGGCAGGGACCTGGAACGCGTGGACATGCTCATCCACCGCGTGGTGGTGATCCCCGAGTTCGCGGGCGATCTGATGATCATGCCCGGCGGACAGCGGGAGCGCATGGTGGCCGAGATCGCCTGCCCGCCGCTTGATCACGCGGTGTGGGAGGAACTGACCGCCGGTCAGGACATCGAGATCGACCTGGAGACGGCCGAGCGCGGCCACTTCACGACGATCTCGTGCCGCGACGGGCTGTAGCCGGCGGCGCGCCGCTACTCCTCCCAGCCGGACGACTTGCGGCCGCGCTTCGTCTGGGCCCGGCGACGCTTCTCCTGCAGGCGCTTCGCTCGCTCGCGGGCCGGAGTGCGCGTCGGACGACGCGGCCGCGGCCTGGACCGAGCCTCTTCGATCAGGGCGGCCAGGCGGGCGATCGCTTCGGCGCGGTTGCGTGCCTGGCTGCGGTGAGTGTCCGCTGACACGACGATATCGCCGCCGACCGTCAGCCGCTTCCCGGCCAGCCGTTCCAGGCGGCTGCGAATCGCTCCTTCGATCCCGGCTGCGTCGAGGTTCAGACGACACTGGGCGGCGGTCGCGACCTTGTTCACGTTCTGACCGCCCGGCCCGGAGGAGCGCACGAACTTCACGCTCAACGCCGCGGCCGGCACCGCCAGGCCGCCGATGTCGATGGCGCTCATCGGCCCCATGCTGGCAGACTCGGTCCGAGCGGCCCCCGCTGCCGAACAGGCACTCCGCCGCGGCGCCCGGGCAGCGCGAGGCAGTCGTTTCGTCCACGGCCCGCTGACCGACTTGCGGCGGGCCGCTTCGTGCCAGGATCGCCGAGTGCGCCTTCACCGGACCCTCGATGACGAACGCCGTTGGGACGACATCGAGGCGGGGCCTGGCGGCATCTCCGACACCGGGCATGACTGGGACGACGATCCGGCCGAGTGGGTTCGTCAGCAGCGCCGATCCGACCCGCGGCGTTCGGGCTGACTACTGGTCCGCAGCCTGGTGGTCAGTCGGGGTGTTCGCTGGTCTCGTGTTCAGCGGCGCTTGTCGCTCCTGCTGCGGGTGGGCCGCCGTTTGCGGCTGCTCGCTTGTCCTTCCTCTGCTTGCGGATTTCCGACAGCTTCACGAATGCCACCAGCGCGGCCACGGCGGCGAGAACGATGCCGAGCGAGCTGAACAGGGTGCCTCCCTCGAGGCTCTCGAGTATCTCCACCGCTCCCGCCTGCCAGACCGCAAGGAAGCCCGGGACCGAGAACCACGGGTCGCTGAATGTCCCGGCCAGGGATGACGCAGGAGTCGTTTCGTCCGTGGCTTCGGTTACTGCCCTGGCGCCGTCCTGCGGGTCAGTCCGTGTCCTGCGCCACACGATCGAGGCGGTGGTGGTGATGCCGAGGGCGGAGAACCCGCCGAGAATCAGAAGGCCGGCCAACGACTGCGGCGGCTCCGCCACCTGCCCGCGAACGAAGACGGCGAGCACCATCACGGTGCACAGGACCGCCGGTAGCTGGAAGAGGGGGTCCGTGAAGGTTGTCGGCGTGTGCCAGGCTGTCGCGCCGCCAGACCTGCCGCCGAGACTCTGACCGGGCCCGATGGGCGCCGCTTCGATTGTCGGCAAGCCGGGCTGCAGGCTGGCGCCCGCCGGCGTCTGGCCGCCGCTGCTCCGAGCTGCCCTGGTGAGCCCGGCGGCTCGCAGGGTCGCGAGCACCATCAGGCCCAGGGAAGCGGAGTAGACGGCCGATGCGGCCGACAGATGGAAGTGCCCGAGGAGATCGTCCGAGCTGGCGCCAGCCGAGAACAGAACAACGAGCAGCGTGAACCTCTCGAGCATGCCACCTGGCTTTGGCCCGGAGGGCGTCGTGCTCGACGCGCTGTCCTGTGGTGTCGACGCGGACTCTGGGTGCGCTGCCATGGTCTGCCGAGCCTAACCTTCGGGCTGCGTCGCCATTGGTCCGCTGGTAGCCGTCGGGAGTCCCGGGCGCAGGCGGGCCTCGGGCCCGCCTGCAATCTCCGAGCCGTTCGCCTTGCAATCTCCGAGCCTGCAATCTCCGAACCATTCCCCGCGGATGTTCGTTCAGCGTGGCTGCCGTTCTCCGATCCAAGGACGAGGAGAGCGGCATAGCGGCGTGACCTCGCGCTCGTAGTGAGCCGGATCGTGCCTCGCTGGAGCCTGGAGAGGGTCCGAAGCAGCCAGAGCGGCTGTGCGGCGCCCTCCTCAGCGGCTGCCCCGGATCAGCAGGTGCTGTGACATCATCGTCAGCGTGACGAAGGTGCTTGGGCCGACTGCCTCAGGCGAGGCCGGCGCGGTGCTGTGACATCATCGTCAGCGTGACGAAGGCGCTTGGGCCGACTGCCTCAGGCGAGGCCGGCGCGGTGCTGTGACATCATCGTCAGCGTGACGAAGGCGCCGTCGATCGCTCCGCTTCGCGCTGCGCCGGCCTTGCCGACGGCGGCGCCGCGGCGGGCGACGCCACGCTACAGCTTCTCCGGTCACCAGACGTTCCCGTTCCGCTACGCGTGGCTGCCGAAGGGCGTGGCTGCGGTGCGCGAGGACGAGCGCGTGTTCGTCAGCCCGGACGCCATGGCGCGGCTGGGCGTGGGCAAGAACATGGTCGCCTCCATCCGTCACTGGGGTGAAGCCACGGGCCTGTACGAGACGCGCAAGGGCGTGTCGCGCCTGCTGCCGCTTGGCGAATTGCTCTTCGCTCACGTCACCCCCCCCCCCCCCCCCGGAAATTCTGAAGAAGAGTCGAGCCCGATAGCGGACGGGGTCGAGGCTGGCGACGGGCCGGGCGGCGGTCTTCAGCTCTCGCTCGCTTCGCCGGAGTCGGTTCCGACTCCGACCCCGGCTACGGCTCCCGCTTCGCCCGTTCGCCGGACTCGCAGCGACTCTGCCGTCGCTGCTGAGGTCGACAGCGTCGTCGGCGCCTCCGCGACTCCTGACCGGGCGAAGGACGCCGTGCCTCCCCCTGTGGCCAGCGCCCCGCCGCGTACCAGTGCCCGCCGGGCAGGCAATGGCTGCGCTGCTGAACGCAGCGTCCTTCTGGAGCCTTTGGACCCGTACCTCGAGGACCCGGGCACGCTCTGGCTGCTGCACTGGCGGCTGACCTCCCGGCCGGCGCCTGCCTCCACCTGGCACCTCGTCTTCACGCGCTTCGCCGAGAGCGTCTTCACGCGCGACGGGCTCGCTGAGTGGCTTCTGCGCTGTGCCCACGACGGCGGCGCCGTGCGCGCGTCGCAGGCGTCGATTCGTCGTGATCTGGACGTCTTCATCCGCACCTACCTGGCGGCCGGGCGCTCCGCCCGACGGCCGGCGGAAGAGGCGTTCGACTGCCCGCTGGTCGAGCTTGGCCTGCTGCGGAGCGTCGGCGCCGACCGCTTCGAGCTTCGCCGACAGGCGCGGCCAAGCCTGCCGGTGCGCGTGCTCCTTTTCGCAACGCTGGAGTTCTGGCAGGCCACGTCGCCCGACCAGCGGACCCTGCCGCTTGAACGTCTCCTGTTCGACCCGGGCAGCCCGGGCGCCGCCTTCCGGCTCGGCGACCGCGACCTCGTGGCCATGGTCGAGCGCTTTCCGGGCCGCTGGGGCGTCCGCTACGACGAGACGGCGGGAATGCGGCTGCTGCTGCGGGAGCGCGACTGCGACCCGTTCGAGATTCTGCACGACTACTACAGCGACCAGGCGGACGCGGCGTGAGGAGCGCCGTCGTCGCCCTGGCCGACCACGAACTGCCGACAACGCTCGGCCGAGGCGACCCCTTCGTTGCCGCCGGCGCGGTGAAGGACATTGCCAGCGACGCTCCGGCAAGCCTGGCGGAGATGGTCCGGGTTCGTGGTCGGTTCCATCGATCGGTTCACCTGGCCCGCGACTGGAACAGCGGCTTCGAGCGCGAGTTCTTCGCCACGCCGGCCGTGCTCGACATCGCGCGGCAGATCGTCGGCGAGCTTGGCCGCCCTCGCGGAACGCGGGCCTGGACGATCACCGGCCCGTACGGCGCCGGCAAGTCGGCCTTTGCCCTGTTCCTGGCGCACCTTCTCGCCTCTGCCGAATCGGCGGGCGGGGCACCGGACGATGCTGCAGGCGAGTTGCGCCGCAGAGCTCTCGGCGACTTGCCGCCGCTGCTGCCGCTGCTCATTCAGGCGGAACGAGCGCCGCTCGCTCCCGCGATTGTCGATGCCGTTGCGGACGCTCCCGGCCTGGAGCTGCAGGAGCGGGCGCGGGTACTGTCGTCTCGGCCTTCCGATTGCGTCGAACTTCTTCTGGAAGCGTCAAGACGCAGCGAGGGCGGCGTCGCCCTGATCGTGGACGAGCTGGGCAAGTACCTGGAGTTCGCCGCCGCGAGGCCGGACGAGGACGTCTTCCTGCTGCAGCAGCTTGCCGAGGCCGCGGCGCGAAGCGAGAAGCCGTTGCTGTTCGTCTCGGTGCTGCATTCGGGCTTCGGCGAGTACGTGGCCGCGGGCGACCCGGCTCGCAGGGCCGAATGGCAGAAGGTGCAGGGCCGCTTCCGCGACGTGTCGTTCTCCCTGCCCGCCGCGCAGCTGCTTCAGCTAGTGGGACACGCGCTGGAACGGCGGCTGCCCGCGCCAGTCGAGCGAACATATCGGAGTCGGCTCGACGCCGTGACGGCGCAGCTTCCCCTGCCCGAAGCGACAGCCTGGAGCGACGTGGCGACATCCCTGCGCTCCTGCCTGCCGCTTCATCCGGTGACGGCCCTGATGATGTGGCCGCTGTTCCGCAGCAAGGTGGCGCAGAACGAACGCTCCATGTTCGCCTTTCTCAGCGGCCACGAGCCGTTCGGGTTCCAGCTCTTCCTGCAGGAGTCCGAGGCCTCCGCCGAGCGAACGCCGCTCTACCGCCTGCCGCGCCTGCACGACTACGTGGCCAACGCCCTCGGCATGGCCGCGTTCACCGGCCCCGACGCCAGGTTCTGGGGGCTGATCCGGCAGGCGCTCGCGCGGGTGCCGGCGAGCGCGCCCCCGGTTGCGGCGCGAATCGTCAAGTGCGTCGGCCTTCTCTCCCTCTACGGGGATGACGTCGGCCTCCGCCCCGACCGGCGGGTGCTGGCCGCCGCTCTCGAGGACGCGGCGGAGAGCGAGGTGGCCGCCGCGCTGGAGCTTCTGGAGCGCGAGTCCATCGTGCTCTGGCGTCGGCACCGCGGTTGCTGGGGCCTGTGGGAGGGCTCCGACGTCGACCTGGAGGCGGCCTTCGAGCAGGGACTGGCCCAGCGGAGCACGGCGCCCGTACACGAGAGGCTGCGGCGGGCGGGGGAACCTCGGCCGCTGGTGGCACGTGCCCACTACATTCAGACGGGCGCACTCCGCTGGTTCGAGCCGCGCATCGCCGGGGACGCGGACGGCCTTGCCGAGGAGGCGGCGAGCCGACCGCTCGGGGCGGACGGACTGCTCCTGTTTCTGGTTGGAGACGGAAGGCCTGCGGGCCGCGTGGCAGAGGCGGGCGCTGCTGCGGCAGGCGCATCGGAGGCCGGCGCGGCGCGCGCCGCCGAACTGAGCGAGCGGCTGGCGAACGCCCAGGCTCTCGGCGGCCGGCCGGTGCTCGTGGCGGCGCCGCGGCGCGCACTGGACGTCGCCGAAGCGCTGGACGAGCTCGAGGCGTGGCAGTGGGTCCGGAAGAACGTGGGCGAACTGGCAGGCGATTCGGTGGCCCGCGACGAGGTGGACGCGCGCGAGTCCGCGGCCCGGGATCGCTTCGAGCGGGTAGCCGGTGGGGCCCTGGGGCTGGACCGCCACGTTCTCGACCCTCGCGCCTGCCGCTGGTTCTTCAATGGTCAAGAAGAGAACGTGGAGCGTCCGCGGGACCTGCAGGCGTTGCTGTCCCTGGTCTTCGATGCCGTCTACTGCCAGGCGCCCGAGCTCCACAACGAACTCCTGAACCGGCAGCGCCTCTCTTCGGCGGCCGCCCGCGCCCGTCGCGAGCTGATTGCGCGCGTGTTCCGCCATGGCGGCTCGGAGCGCCTGGGCATGGAGGGCTTCCCGCCCGAGTACAGCATGTATCGGTCGTTCCTGGTCGCCGGCGACTTTCACCGTCATCACGGCGGCTGGCGACGATGGCAGTTCTTCGCTCCGAGGGGCAGCTGGGCGCCGGTCTGGTCTGCCATCGAGGCCTTCGTGAGCGAATCGGAAAGCGGCAAACGGTCGCTCGACGAGCTGATCGCGCGGCTCGAAGCGCCGCCGTACGGCCTGCGGCGGGGGCCGATTCCGGTGCTGATCGCGGTGCTGCTGCGGATCCGCGGCGCTCGCCTGGCCCTGTACGAGGACGACCTGTTCGTGCCCCGGGTCGAGATCGAGACGCTCGAACGCCTCATCCGCCGGCCGGAGACGTTCTCCATCCGCAGCCATGACCTGAACCCGAAGGAACGCCGCGTCATCGAGGCGCTGGCCGCTGCGGAACCCGGAATCGCTGGCGAGGTGGGGGTGAAGCGGACCCTTGCTCTGCTGCCCGTGGTGCGCAAGCTGGTCCAGGCGGCGGCGGAGCTGTCTCCGTTCGCTCGGCGCACGCGTCGCGTTTCCCGCGACGCGCAGGCCGTTCGCCAGCGGCTGCTCGAGGCGCGCGACCCGCGGAAACTGTTGCTGGAGGACCTGCCCGAAGCGCTCGACGTGCGCGTCGACCGCGACGACGGTCCGGGCGAGTTCGCGCGCCTGCTCGGCGGCGCGGTGCGCGAGATGACAGAGGCGCTGCCGGACCTGCTGGAGACCGTGGAGCTTCGGGTGCGCGAAACCCTCGGCTTCGAGGAACGGGGAGAGGAACTGAGGAGGGCTCTGCAGGCGCAGGCGCTGCGCCTGGCGGCGCACGCTCGCGAGCGGAAGCTCCAGCTTTTCCTGAGCGCCGCCGCGCGGGCGGACGGGCGCACCCTGCGCGAGTGGCGTTCGTCGATTGCGCTCGCCGTGGGCGAGGGTTTGCCGCCGGAGCACTGGAACGACGACGTTGCCGGCAGCGTGGGGCGTCGCCTGCGTGCGCTGCGCCTGGAGCTCGACGAACTCGCGTCCATGGTGCGGGTCGGTGGCGCCGACGGAGCGGTCGCGGTGGGCAGCCTTCGGGTGCGGATGCCGGGGGCTGGCGAGCGGCGCCTGGCCTTCCCCTGTCCCGATGGCGAGCGCTTGAGCGTCGAGTCGTTGCTCGATCGATGGCGTGAAGCGGCCACGGCGAGCGATGCGACGCCGCAGCTTCAGATGCAGGCTCTGGCTCTGCTGGCCGGCGAGCTCGGCGCTGTCGGCACTGTCGGCACTGTCGGCTCTGTCGGTGAAGGCACGGGCGAAGAGGACGGTCGGTCGGCCGCGTCCGGACCAAGCGGCGGCGCAGCTGTCGCGCCCGTGACAAAGGCGGGCGAGCCGTGAGCCTCGTGGGTGCACCGGCGGCGGCGGGGTTGGCCGCGACGCCTTCCGACGGCGGGGCAGATGCCGCCGCGACCCGCCACGTGGTCATGCTGTCCGGCGGCAAGGACAGCACGGCGCTCGCGCTCTACCTGCGAAGCAAGCAACCGGACGTGGACTTCGAGTACCTGTTCTGCGACACCCACAAGGAGCTGCCCGAGACATACGAGTACCTCGCCCGCATCGAGGCCCGGCTCGGGCGAACGGTCGTCCGGCTCGCGTCCCGGCACGGCGAGCGCGGGTTCGACCACTTCCTGAAGATCTACGGCGGCTTCCTGCCCTCGCCGCAGGCCCGCTGGTGTACCCGGTTGCTGAAGATCGAACCGTTCGAGCGCTACGTCGGCGACGATCCCACCCGGCTCTACGTCGGGCTGCGCGCCGACGAGCGGCGTACCGGCTACATCTCGACGAAGGAGAACATCGAGGCCGTCTTTCCGTTCCGCGACGACGGCATCGACCACGCCGGGGTGATGCGCATCCTCGAGGAGAGCGGCGTGGGCCTGCCTGCCTACTACGAGTGGCGGTCGCGCTCCGGCTGCTACTTCTGCTTCTTCCAGCAGAAGGGCGAGTGGGTGCGCCTGCGCGAGCGGCACCCGGACCTGTACCAGCTCGCCAAGGGATACGAGAAGGAGGAGGAGGGCTACACCTGGGTGCAGGAGGAGAGCCTGACCGACCTGGAGGCGCCGGCACGGAAGGAGCAGATTCTGGAACGCGAGCAGGCGAGAAAGGACCGCCTGGCCGCACGTCGCCGGCCGCGCACGCTGGCGCAGGCCTACGGCTTCGAGGAGCCGCCGGAAGAGGAGGGGGCAGGGTGCCTGATCTGCCACCTGTGACTCCAGGGCCCGCTCGGACGGATTCCGGTGCCAGAGGATTCCCCGAGAAACAAGAAACACTCGGTCCGGTCTCGGGTCGTCTCGAGCAGGCAGCAAGTGGCCGCGCGATTGACGGCCTGCCGGACTTTCCGGTGGACGAAGGCCGCTGGCCTGCGCTGCAGCATGCTGGTGGGCCGGGCGTTGGCGGCGCTCGCGCCGAGGAATCGGTGGGGAACGCCGCGTACCTGGATCACCTGGCCTCGACTCCCTGTGACCCGGATGTCGCTGCGCTGATGCACAGCGTGGCGCTGGAGGAGTACGCGAATCCGTCGAGCCCGCACCGCGCCGGTCGGCGGGCGTCGCGGTACGTGGAGCGGGCGCGGCGCCAGGTGGCGGACGCCATCGATGCCTTGCCGGAGGAGATCGTCTTCACCGGCGGGGCGACGGAGAGCAACAACCTGGCGATCCTCGGCGTGGCGGCGGCCGCCGGCGAGCGAAACGACCCTCGACGGCGGCTGCTGACCCTCGGCATCGAGCATCCGTCCGTGCTCGAACCGATGGCCGCGCTCGGTCGGCAGGGCTGGGTAGTCGAGCACGTTGCGGTGCGGCGCGACGGTCGCGTCCGCCTCGACGCCCTCGAAGCGCGCCTCGACGGCGCCCTGCTGCTGTCGATTCAGGCGGCAAACAACGAGATCGGCACGACTCAGCCGCTTCGCCAGGCCGCAGCGATGGCCGCCCAGCGCGGCGTCGTCGTCCACAGCGATGCGGCGCAGATCCTGGGCAAGGCGCCGTTCTCGGTGGAGGCGCTGCACCTGGACTTCGCGTCGCTCAGCGCCCACAAGGCGTACGGGCCCAAGGGCGTCGGGGCGCTCTGGATCCGCGGCGGGCCGGGCCGCGCGCCGATCCGACCGCTCGCCTTCGGCGGCGGCCACGAAGGCGGCCTGCGCCCCGGCACGCTGAACGTCCCGGGAATCGCCGGTTTCGGCCTGACCGCACGGCTTGCCGCGGACCGCCTCGAAGAGGACGCCGCCGGCATTGCCATGTTGCGCGACCGTCTCGAGCATGAGCTCGCCAAGCGCCTCCCCGGCCTGCAGATCAACGGCGCCAGGGACCACCGCCTGCCCGGCGCCACGTCGCTTACCTTCCGCGACCCGGAAGGCCGCTCCCTCGACGCCGACGCCATCGTCGCCAACCTGCCGCAGTTCGACCTGTCGACCGCCTCGGCCTGCCACGCCGGAACCCCGGAGCCCTCCCATGTCCTGCGAGCGATCGGCCTCAGCCGCGAGGAGGCGTACGCGACGCTGCGCGTCGGCCTGGGCCGGGGGACGACGCAACGCGAACTCCGGGCCGCGGCGGACGGAATCGCCGCCGCGGCGTGGGGCCTGGGCGGTGGCCGCGTCGAAGTGGCTGAAGTGCGCCGCGCAGGCAATGCCAGCGAGTTGCCCGATTTCTGGGCTGCGGCAAGGAGCGAAGCAAAGGAGGGAGCGTCGAGTTGAGCAAGGCCAGCGAAACTGGATGGACCCGCGATGTGGATCTGTGGAGAGACGTCAAGGCGGCCGTTGGCAGCCTGCGATGGACGCAAGTCCCGTTTGCGGCGACCAGCGCCGCCCATGTGCAGAAGGGCCCGGGAGTTTACCTGATCTGCGCTTCGCCGCCGTGGCGCTCGGCCGATGGCGCGAGCGCTGCGAGTCCCGCGCTCTACACGGCGCTGTACGTCGGCAAGGGGAACGTCCGTTCGAGGTTCCGGCGGCACACGAGCGAGAGCGCGAAGGAGCAGATCAGAAAGTACACGAGGGCGTTCGCGGGCTACCTTGACTTCTGGTTCGCGCCGGTCGCGGAGGCGGCGCGGATGGATGCCGCGGAGGCAGCGCTGATTCACGCGCTGCGTCCGCCGTGCAACGACCAGTACCCGCGACTACGTGGAGTCCGGTTGCGGCTTGGCCCTCCACAGGCCTTGGGACCTGCCTTGGCGGCGCCGGGCTGATGTCGCACTTCAACCAGGGGAGCCCCACGACATGAAGATGTACCCGGCAATGCGCGCGACGATGGGCTCGTGGCCCTACTACATCGTGCGCATGACGATGCGCGAGATCTCCAGGGAGGTCGATCTGGCGGAGGATCTGTTCGAGGACAACCAGCTGCGCGAGCACATGCAACGTGACGTGGGTGGGAAGCGCGTGGAGGACATCGTCAACTATCTCCTGGATCAGGAAGACCGGTTCTTTCCGTCGATCGTCGTCGCTGCCATCGGTGGGGAACCCGAATGGCACCCCGTCGAATCCGTCGACAGCCTGGAGACGACGACCGTGTTTTCGCAGCTGTTCCGAGACAGCGTGGGCGCTCTGGTGTTTGTGGGCGAACCGAAGTACTACGTCCTGGACGGTCAGCACCGGGTTTCGGCGATCGGGCAGCTGGTTCGTGGCGATGCGCATCGGCGGTCTGAGAGCGAGTTCGGAGACGAAGTGCTGTCGGTGATCGTCGTGCTGCCCGAAGACCTTGGCCCGGGGAGGAGCTGGCGCCAGCGCTACCGCAGGTTGTTCACGAGCCTCAACCGCTGGGCGAAGCCGACGGACAAGGACACGAACATAGTCATGGACGAGGACGACCGCTTTGCGGTCCTGACCAGGCGGCTCATTTCGCGGCATCCCTGCTTCTCGGCGGCGGGCAGGGAGAAGGAGTCGTATCGGGTGCTGACGCAGGGCAAGGCCCTGAAGCAGGGCGGTTCCCATTTCACCAGTCTGCAGGTCCTCTACGACCTGAACAGGCGGCTGTTGACCAGCGAACGTCGTCTCCAGCAGGGATGGCCGCCACCAGGCCGGTCCAGGGACCCGTTTCTCCAGAAGCGTCCGTCCGAAGACGATCTCGACGCGCATTACGATGAACTGAAGGCTTGCTGGGACGCTCTGTTTCGCCTGTTCCCGGACCTGGGCGCCGACCCGCGCGAGATGCGGGACCACAGTGGTGAGAGCCGCGACGATCTTCGCTTCTGGCCGATTGGGCAGGAGGTCTTTGCGGCCGTCGTTCGCGGGGTTCTCGATCGGCTGAAGTTCGACCCGGCGGAACATGCCGAGGACGAGGCGAGCGATGCTCTGGTGGAAGCCTTGCGCCCGCTGACCTCTGTCGATTGGGACCTGCACTCCCCACCGTGGCGCTTCCTGCTCCTGACCGGTCCCCACGAGGATGGGAAGAGCAGGTGGCGCATGCGAAGCGAAGACCGGAAGCAGGCCATGGTCGTGGCGGAGAGGCTCATCCTGTGGATGGCGGGCTGGCTGGACACGCCGGAGGCCGAGATCCGGGCGGACTGGCAGGACTTGCTCTACCCCCGGCCGAGCGATGAGGAGGTGGAGCGGTGTTGGGCCGCGACGGCTGCTCGGCGACGGAAGGCGACGGCGGGATGACGGCGTTCGAGCAAGCCGGCGAGGCCGGTGGCCGGTCCACGGGAGGACCCTTCTTTCCGAAGCCGCTCCCGCTCTACAACGAGACGTGGCGCGGCGTCTTCGGCGAGTTCGGGTCCGGCAGTGGCCTGCAGGCGTTCTTCGTGCAGACCACCGTTTCGCCGCTGGACTTGCGCAAGGTCTCCCTGGTCAAGGACATGAAGGGCTCCGAGCGCTGGCGGGTCCGCGACCTGTTCCAGCGCGAGGTGGACGAGGGGCGGGTGGGCGACGACCTGGTTCCTTACCTGGCCGACCGGGAGAGGATCAAGTTCTTCAACTCGCTGATCCTGACCGTGCTGCCGGTCGACAGGTCGAATGGGCGACTCCTGGACAAGATGCCGCGGGTGGCCGAGAAGACTGTGGTCGAGGACGGGCAGGAGTGGCTGGCGCTCGAACGGGACGAGCTTTTCCGCGTGAGACGTCCGAAGGCCGAGCCCCAGTTCGCCGAGCTCCAGTGGAACAGCGACCGAACCGTGATCGTCGCCATCGATGGTCAGCACCGCCTCTCGGCTCTGAAGCGCCTGACGGCGAACTGGACGGGCAAGCAGCGTGCCGAGGCGGGAGATGCGGCTGGCTCGGACGGCGGCGTTCCCGTGGTCGTGCCGGGGTCCCTGCTGGAGTGGAGCGTCCCGGTCGTCGTCGTGTCGTTCCGAGCGGCGGCGGGCAGGCGCGAACCGCCGAGCGTCCTGGAGGTTGTGAGGAGCATCTTCGTCGATATCAACAACAAGGCCCAGCGGGTCAGCGAGGCGAGACGCATCCTGCTGGACGATACGTCGGTCAACTCGGTTGCCGCACAGGAACTCCTGGAACGGGCGCACTCCAACGACCTGAAACCGCAAGACGAGCGCAAGCCTGAAACGGCGCCACTGCTGCTGTTCGACTGGCGGGGTGTGGAGCACCACGGGAAGGCGCAGCCGGCGCCCTCGGCGGTGAAGACGGTCGTCGAGATCCGGGAATGGTTCAAGAACTACATCCTGGGGGAGGACTTCTGCGAGTCCCAGGCGGACGTGCTCGACATGGGCTCGGATCAGCGGCTGATCGTCGCCCGGGAGAGGGGCTCGCTCGACTACGAAGCTGCAGGCCTGATTCGGAAGCGGCTGCGGCGTGACGTGATTCCGGCCCTGGGCTATCTCCTGGAGAACTTCGAGCCGTATCGGCGCTACATCGAGGATCTGCGTCGGCTGGAAAAGGAGCACTACAGCGGCCACGGTCTGCAGCAGCACGCGTTCGACCGTTTGCGGTTCGGCTCGAGCGGCGAGGAGAGCTCCTCGAAGTTCGAGGTTGACGACATCCAGAACGCGCTCGTGGTCGAGATCAAGCGGGCCCAGGACAGGTGGCTGAGACCAGCGATGCCGGTGGACCACGACATCGGGCTGCGCGGCATTGTTCAGTCATTCGGCCACTTGAGGGAACAGTTCGCCTGCGAAGACTGGCTGGAGTTCGCGCAGTGGTTCACCGAGGCGCTGAACTGGGCGTATGCCGAGGACTGGTTCGATGCGGAGCATGGCGGTCGGGCGCACTCGCATCTCTGTCACGTGGTCCTGGGCCACGCCGGGACCGTCGTGAACTACCGCGTTGAGGATGCCGGGAAAGCCCTGGGTCCCTACGTCTCCCTGCTCGTCGGTACGTACGGTGCGCCTCCGGAGCACTGGGGTGCGAACTGGTGCTCGCAGCGGAACAAGCTGCTCCATGCACTCGGCGCAACCGTGTTCCGTGGCCACAAGAAGGAAGTGCGGCCTCAGCTCAGGGAGGAGTACCCGAACGGCGGCAAGGAGCTGACCGTTGCGGTCAATGAGGAGGCCCGGAAGCGCGCCGGCAGGCAGATGCGCCGTTTCGAGCGTGTTCTGGAGAAGATCGCCGAGCAGGCGTAGCTGGCTCACGGCGCGGTACGCCCCGTAGCGGCAGGAGGAGAGAAGCCGATGCAGATCTATCCCGCAATGCGCGCCCGGATGGGTGACTGGAACTACTACGTGGTGCGGATGACCATGCGCGAGGTGGCGCGCGAGGTGCAGCTGGCCAGCAAGCTGTGGGAGGACCAGACCCTGAGCGACGCGATCCAGCGGGTTCTGGACGAGTCGCGGGTCAAGCAGCAGATCGTCGAGTACCTGTCGCGGCGCGACGACCGGTTCTTCTCTTCGCTGGTGGTCGCGGCGATCGGCGGGAACCCGAGCTGGCGGCCGGAGGCGCTGCCGGAGTCGTTGCATTCCCGCGCGTTCGAGGACACGTTCGGGACGCTGAGCTTCGACCGGGACCCACGCTATTTCGCGCTGGACGGCCAGCACAGGCTGAAGGCGATCCAGGAACTCCTGGCGGACCCGGCTGGCGCTCCGGACGGGTTCGCCCAGGAGCAGATCTCCGTGCTCGTCGTGCTGCGCGAGGAACAGGACGTGGGGGAGGCGCTGTGGCTTCAGCGCTACCGGCGGCTGTTCTCCAGCCTGAACCGCTACGCGAAGGCGACCGACCGCGACACGAACATCATCATGGACGAAGACGACGTCTTCGCGATCGTGACCAGGCAGCTCATCACCGACCATCCGTTCTTCCGCGCACCCGGGCCGGAGAAGGCGTCCTTCAAGGTTCAGACAAAGGGGAAGAACCTCAAGGAGGGCGCCCCCCACTTCATCAGCCTGCAGAGCCTGTACGACGTGAACCGCACCCTGCTCATGGGGCCCGGCCGCCGCCGTCGCTGGGGCAGTGGCAAGGACATGAAGCTCTTCGTTCAGTTCAGGCCGGACGAGACGATGATCGACCGCTGGTACCAGGAGGCGAGCTGCGTTTGGGACGCGCTGCTCGATGCGGTCGCGGTCCTGAAGGAGGAGCCGACCCGGATGCGGTGTCACTCGCTGCCGGAGCCCAACCCGGACGGCTTCCGGGATCACCTGCTGTTCTGGCCCATCGGTCAGCAGATGCTCGCGAACGTGGCGCGGTCGCTCCTCGACCGCGAGGACATCGCCGGAAGCGCGTCCAGGGCCGAGCGCGTCGATGCTCTGAGCCCTCTCGCCAGCGTGCCGTGGGAGCTCCACGCGTCGCCGTGGCGGTATCTGCTCCTGGTCGCGAAGTCGGCGGACGAGGCTTCCTGGCGCATGCGCAGCGAGGATCGCAAGCTGGCGCTGGAGGTGGCCGAACGTATCGTGCGGTGGCTGGTGGGGCTGGATGCCCTGAACGAAGAAGACCTTGCCGATCTGCGCCGGAGCTGGCTGGATGCGCTCATCCTTCCGTCGGACGGGCCGGCTGTCGCGTCCGGCAGGGATGATCTCTGGCAGGCCGTGCTGACGACGCGCGAGCGCATCCTGAGCGGCGAGGTCGACTGAGGCCGTTCGGCGAACCGAGGTGCCGGTCGACGAGCAGCGGCTCCACGCGCGCCTGCTTGACGACAGACCAGGCGGCGCCTCCAGCCTGCGGATCGAACCCGCGAAGGCCCGTCCTTCAGGCCTGGCAACCACGCTGGCGTCGTGGTGCTGCCGTTCACGCCGCGAAGACCCGCGAGTGGAACGGGCGGCGCGCTGGGCGCTGGAGCTCGACCCCCAGCTTGCATCCCTGGTGCGGGGCGGGCGGAGGGTGGTGGTCCGGGTGCCTGCACGCCCGCGATTGGGCGACGGCCGGGTCCACGAGGAAACGCCCGCGGCGTACCGCGCTCTCGGTCTCGACGTCGGCGCCCTGGTGCGGCCCTGGCTTGCGGGAACCGGCCCGCCACCGTCGGATGCGTCTGCCCTTCCGGGCCTGTATCCGTTCCAGCAAGCCGGAGTCGACTGGCTTTGCGAACGGCACAAACGCGGCGCCATTCTCGCCGACGACATGGGCCTCGGCAAGACGGTGCAGGTGGCCTCCGCCCTGCACCTGCTCTTCCGGCAGGCCAGGATGCGGAGCGTCCTGGTGGTGTGCCCGAAGAGCCTCCTTGCCGTGTGGGAAGCCGAACTCGCCCGCTGGGCGCCCGACCTCGGCGTGGCTGTCCCGACCCCGCCGGGCCGGCTGCGGGAGCAGGCCTGGAGTGCCATCGTCGGTCGCCGTCATGTCCTGGTCACGAGCTACGAGCAACTGCGGCAGCCGCCCTCCGCCCTGCTGGACAAGCCGGTGGATCTGATCGTGGCCGACGAGGCCCATCGACTGCGCAACTCCGGGGCCCGGGTGACGGCCGGGGTGGGCCGCCTCCCGCGCCGCGGCTTCTGGGCGCTCAGCGGCACGCCGCTCGAGCGCGACCTGGAGGACCTCGCGACCCTGCTGTCGCTGGTGGAACCGGCTCGGTTCGCGCCGAGCGATTCTCGCCTGCATCCGTCGTCGCTGCGAAGCGCCGGTCGGGCCTTCATCTTCCGGCGTCGAAAGAGCGAGGTGCTCGCCGAGCTGCCGCCCGTCCTGGACACGACCGAGACCCTCGACCTGAACCCGGAGCAGGCGGACGCCGTCGCCGAAGTCGTTGCCCGGTACCGAAGCGAGGTCCGGCCGGGAACGGAGCTCGCCCTCCTCAACCAGCTCCGGCAGCTGTGCGACATCCACGAGGAGAGCGGATCGAGCAGCAAGATCGACCGGATCGTGGAGCGCCTGGCCGAGATCCGGGAGGCGGGCGAGAAGGCGGTCGTGTTCGCGTATCAGCTCGCACCGCTGTTCGAGCTCGAACGCCGCATCGTCCAACGCTGGGGGAGCGGCGCCGTGCGCAGGCTTGTCGGTCAGATGGACCAGGCCGAGCGCGAGAGGTCGGTGCGGGAGTTTCGTACGGACTCGGCAGTACTCGCTCTCGTGGCATCGAGCCGGGTGGGCGGCGAAGGGCTGACGCTGGTGGAGGCGAACCACGTCTTCCTGCTCGACCAGTGGTGGAACCCATCGGCCAACGACCAGGCTCGCGACCGCGTGGTGCGCATCGGCCAGAGGCGAACCGTCACCGTCTACCGGTACTGCTGCCGGGGGACGATCGAGGAGCGGCTGCAGGAGATTCTGGAGACCAAGCGAAGGCTGTTCGATGATGCAGTCGGCCGGTTCGACGTGGACGCGGCGCTGGCGACCGTCGTCCGGGAGAAGAGCGGCGCGACGCTGCTGGGCTGGCTGACGAGCCGCTAGCCCTCGCCTGCGCTACCCGGGTCGCCTGCAGACGAGCAGCTCGTAGGCGCCGGTTTCGATCTCGGAGTGCTCGCACGGCACGGCCCTGGCCTCGAAGCCGATCTCGGCGAGCAGACGGAGCCACTCGGCGCGGGAGAACAGACCGGTGACGTGGCGGTCGTGAATCACCTCGACGCTGCCGTCCGCCGAGCGGAGCAGGAAGGCATAGTCGGTCGTGATGTTCGTGTCGCTCGGGTCCGGGTCCCAGCAGGTCTCGAGATAGTGGGCGCTGCGATCGTCTCCGTCGGCGCCGCCGCAGTCCGTGCCGGGCCGGAAGTTCTCGCGCAGATGGTCGGGCGCGAACAGGGCGCCGCCTCCCGGTTGGCAGTGGACCCAGGCGGTCGTCAGCGCGGCCCGCAGGTCATCCGCGGTCGTCATGTAGTCCACCGCGTCGTGGATGAACACGCAGTCGAATGTGCGACCGAGCCGCACGTCGCGCATGTCGCCCTCGACGTGCCTGCACTCCGGATTGAGCTTCCGGCTCATCGCCAGCATCTGCGGCGACAGGTCGACCAGGGTCATGTCGAAGTGCGCCTTCAGGTGCGATGCGTTGTGCCCGCCGCCGCAGCCAAGCTCCAGGGCCGTTCGAGGCGTGCCATCAGCTGCTGCGAGCAGGTGGTGGAGGTAGATGCCGGCCTCCTCCGCGTACTCATCGGGCGGGGAGATCAGGGGCCACCAGGCGGCGATGTCCTCGTAGAGCCTTGGCATTGTGTCGATTCCGGGTTGGCGCGCCTGCCAGAGTTGTCGGTCCAGGGCGCCCAGGCGACTCGGCGGTTCCATGTCGTCGATTCCGGGTTGGCGCGCCTGTCAGAGTTGTCGGGGCTACGCGGTCTGGTTCAGTGTTGGTGCAAGGAGGCGTCGGCGTCTCTTCGGGCGGTTCGGCGCTCCACGGGAGGCTCTGGACAGGGCCGCCACGGAGCTTTACGACCTGGCCTTTGCGAGGTGGTTTGACGGCCTTCGATCTTCCGAACTCGCGGTCCGTGCCGTGGGCCTGGTCTGGCTGGCTGGCTTGCCCCCGATCAGCCGTGCGACGCGGTGCTCGCGGCGATGATCGCGGGCATCGCGGCCGCGGCAGCGACGGCTGCCTGCGCCGCCTGGACGGCGTCCGACGTGGCGCTGCCGATCAGGTCTCCCTTCGTCAAACTCTTGAGACGCTGCTTGCGGGGCTTCAGTTCGCTGCGGCCGAAGATCGGCTTGAGCAGCCCGACCGAGTTGGCCAGCGCGGCCAGGACCACCGTCCTCGGTTCGAGCTCCCGCGAGTCGCCGAAGATGGCGTCGCGCAGCCGCTCGACGATCTGCCGCTCGGGCCCCGGGTCGAGTTCGGGGTAGATGCGGCGCGTGAAGAGCACGAGGATCTGCTTCTCGTCGGCCTGCAGGATGCCTCGCTGGCTCAGGCGCTCCGCCACCCTGTGCTTGAGTTTCGAGGACGACGAGAACCGCGTGATCCAGGTCTGCAGCGATGCTCGCCGCTTCGCCTTCCGGATGCGCTTGAGGCAGCCGTCGAGGATCGGATCGTCGGTTCGGCGCGAGTTGCGCACCTCGACCAGCTTGCGACGGCGCGACGCGTCGACGCGGATGCGCTCGCGCAGCAGGAGTTCCGCGGCGATCGCGCCGCCGAGGCCGATGCTGGTGTGCGCCCCCAGGAAGGTGCCCTTCGTGTCGTGCAGGGCGAGGAGCATGAGTTCCTCGTGAAGCCGAAGTTCGTGGTCCTGTGCCGTCGTCATTTGGCGTCACTCCGATGAGCGTCCTGATCGTACCAGCGGGTCGCAGCCGCAGGTCGGGCCAGCAGCCGCAGGCGCCGCGGCCGTCCCCCGTTCACCGGCCTGGCACGACGAGATCGGGTCGGGCACGGGCGAGAGACCGTTGAGGGGCGCCCCGGCATCTTCGTGGCTCTGCCGCCGGGCGGGGCGAGGGCGTTGCAGGGGCTGCTACCATGAGACGGATTATGTGGATCAGGAAGCACGACCCCGCCCGTTACCTCCCCTCGGACGCCGGCGTGCGTCTGCCGAGCCTCGAGCCCACGCCGCTCGAGGTTTACCTCGACCGACGCAAGTTCGTGGCGGCGGCCACCGTCGGCACGATCGGCCTTGCCGGTGCGTCTCCGCTGCTCTCGCAGCGCCAGCAGGTGCCGGCGCCGACGCCCGCGCCGCCGGCCGACCAGAAGCTGATGCCGGCGCTCGAACGGCCCGACGTGTACGGCGCCGAGGCCAGCGCCAGGCCGCAGCGCAACGCGAAGTTCGCCGGGCCGCCGGCGAGCGTCGGCGGCGACCTTACGCCGCGCGACGTTGCCGGCAGCCACAACAACTTCTACGAGTTCCTGCCCGGCCGGGGCGGACCGGTGTGGAAGTTCGCCGGCAAGTTCACGGTCGAGCCGTGGAAGGTCGAGGTTCACGGCCTGTGCGACAACCCGATGACGCTCGATCTCGACGACATTTTCGCCTTCGAGCACGAGGAGCGGCTCTACCACTTCCGCTGCGTCGAGCGCTGGGCGATGAACGTTCCGTGGAGCGGCTTCCCGCTCGCCAGGCTGATCGAGAAGGCGCAGCCGAAGTCCTCGGCGAAGCACGTGCGATTTGTCACGGCGCGCAACGACGACCAGATGCCCGGCATCCGCGAGACGCCCTGGTATCCGTGGCCCTACGCCGAGGCCCTGCGGCTCGACGAGGCGATGAACGAGCTCGCCTTCGTGGCGACCGGCATCTACGGGGAACCCCTGCTCAAGCAGCACGGCTCTCCGCTGCGCATCGTCGTGCCCTGGAAGTACGGCTACAAGAATCCGAAGTCGATCGTCGAGGTCGAGTTCGTGGCGGACGAGCCGAGCACCTTCTGGCAGATCCAGCCGAACGAGTACGGTTATCTGTCGAACGTCAACCCGTTCATTCCCCACCCGCGCTGGAGCCAGGCGACCTCGCACTGGCTGCACGACAACCGGTGGTTCGGGACGCCGATCTTCAACGGCTACGGCGAGTACGTCGCGAAGCTCTACCCCGACGAGCCGACCACGATGCAGGAGCCGCTGAAGGAGGGGGAGATCGCCCGGTAGCGCCCGGCAGCCTGCCGAAGGCGGCGCCCGTCGAGCCTCTCAGCTGGCCGACGCTCGGCCCGGCTGCCGTCCGAGGGCGACCGTCGCGTCGGGTCCGTGCTGGTCGCAGCGGGCCGCGGGCGCGCCGGAAGGTCGTGCTTGGCGCGGGCGCCGTGACGGTCTGCTGCCGGCTGCGCCGTCAGGCGCCTGTGGAGGCGTTCGCGGGCTCCTCCGGCGCGGCGCCGCCCCGACGGGCAGCCTGGACCGCGGCGGCGAACAGGCCCATCGCGGCGCCGAAGGTGAGCACGCCGACGAGCTCCAGCCAGCCTTCGGGCCCGACCGGCGAAGCGATCGCCAGCAGCTCGGCCACGAAGCGGAACGGCTCGCCGTCGTCGGCGCGCATCGCCTTGAGCGCGGCCAGGCCGGTCAGCAATGCCGCAGCGGCCAGGGCGCCGAGGACGCCGAAGGCCGTTCCGCGTGCGGCCAGCTGCCCCGGGGTGCGGGGCGGCAGGCGTCCGGGCTGCCTGACCTCGAACACGGGCTCGCGTTCACCCAGGCGCACGAAGCGCGACAGCATCAGGAGGCCGGGAATGCCGAGCGGCATCGTGAGCAGGAAGAAGGTCGACCAGCCCACGGCGTCCACGGTGATGCCCGCCACCGGCCCGGAGAAGATGCGGCCGAAGCCGAACAGGGTCGAGAAGAGTGCGTACTGCGTGCCGGAGAAGCGCTTCTGCGTCATCCGCAGCAGGAGCACGGAGAACGCGCCGGTGCCCAGCCCCTGGCAGAGGCTCTCGAAGCCCATCGCCCCGTAGAGCAGGAGCGAGTGCTTCGGCATGTTCGCCAGCACCACGTAGCCGAGGTTCGAGAAGATCTGGAGGCTGCCGAACACCCACAGCGCCCGGCCCAGCCCCATGGCGTTTGTGGCCAGTCCGCCCAGGACCGCGCCGCCCACCGTTCCGGCCAGCCCCAGCGTGCTCAGGGCCACGCCGCGTTCGTCCGCCGAGTAGCCCATGTCGATGAGGAACGGCCGCAGCAGCGCGCTGGCCATGTTGTCGGCCAGCTTGAACAGGATGACGAAGCTGAGGATCTCGACCGCCCGGTGCCGGGACAGAAAGCCCAGGAAGGGCAGCCAGACGGCTTCCCGAATCGTCTGCGGCGCCGGCGGCAGGTTGCGCGGTTCGGGCGCCCACTTGCTGACCGCGAGCATCGGCAGGTAGAGAGCGGCGAGGCCGACGCACACCACGGGCCACGAGAGCCGGTCCGCGACGCTGATGGCGGCGCCGCTGGCCAGGAACATCCCGGCGCGATAGAGGCCGATGCGCGCTCCGACTGCGGCGCCCTGCTCTTCCTTGCGCAGCGCGTCCACCGCGTAGGCGTCGACGGCGATGTCCTGGGAGGCGGCCGCGAGGCCGATGGCCAGGGCCAGGGCGAAGACGATCCACGGCGCGTCCGGTTCGTGGCCGACGCCGGCCAAGGAAAGCGTGCCCAGCAGGAGGGCGACCTGGGCCAGCGCCGCCCAGCCGCGGCGGCGTCCCAGGAAGGGAGGCTGCCAGCGGTCCATCAGCGGCGCCCAGACGACGTTGAACGTCCACGGCACCTGGGCGAGCGTGAACAGGCCGATGATGCGGATGTCGACACCGGCGCTGCGCATCCAGTCGGGAATCGCGATCCAGACCAGCCCGAGCGGCATGCCGGACGAGAACGAAAGCAGGACGACGGACGCCGTCCGGCGTGACGACAGCGCGCGGAACAGGCCCCAGGCCTTCCCGCTGCGCGACTGCGCCTCCCGCTCCTCGGCCATCCCGGGGGTCATCCTGCGCGGATGCTACTCGCGCGAGATGACGCCCGCCGCCTCCAGGGGATGCGGACCGTGGGCGTGGAGCGCCGGCGCCTCGGCGTCGGGGAGCATCTTGCCGCGGTTCGCCAGCTCGCCCGGGTCGATGGCGGTGCGGATGCGGCGCATGGCGTCCAGGTCCGCCTCGCCGAACATCTCGCCCAGGTACACGCGCTTCTCCATGCCGACGCCGTGCTCGCCGGTGATGGAGCCGCCGAGAGCGATGCACAGGCGCAGGATGTCCCCGGCCAGTTCCTCGGCGCGCTCCAGCTCCCCCTCGACCCGGCCGTCGAACAGGATCAGCGGGTGCAGATTGCCGTCGCCGGCATGGAACACGTTGGCGACCCGGATCCCGTGCTCCCGGCCGAGCCGCTGGATCTCGGTCAGTGCCTCGCCGAGCCGCGACCGCGGCACGACGCCGTCCTGGACGATGTAATCCGGGCTCAGCCGACCGACTGCCGAGAAGGCGCTCTTGCGGCCCTTCCAGATCCGCATCCGGTCTTCCGCTGTACTCGCGACGTGCTCGAAGTACGGCTTTGACCGGCGGACCACGTCAAGCAGCAGCGCGCTTTCCGCCGCCACCTGCTGCGACTCGCCCTCGAGCTCGACGATCAGCAGGCCCTCCGCGTCCAGCGGGTAGCCGGCGCCGACCGCCGCTTCCGCTGCCTCAATGGCCAGGTTGTCCATGATCTCCATCGCGCCGGGCAGCAGGCCCGAGCCGACGACGTCCGCCACCGCCTCGCCCGCAGCAGCCAGCGAGTCGTACGCCGCCAGCAGGGTGAAGAACGTCTCGGGCTCCGGCAGCAGACGGAGCGTGATCTTCGTGGCGATGCCGAACAGCCCTTCCGAACCCACGAACAGGCCCGCCAGGTCGGGCCCCGTGCCTTCCAGGCTGTCACCGCCGATCTCGACCACCTCGCCGTCCGGCAGCACCACCTCCATGCCGAGCACGTGGTTGCTCGTCATGCCGTACTTCAGGCAGTGGGCGCCGCCCGAGTTGAAGGCCAGGTTGCCGCCGATAGTGCACACCGACTGGCTGGACGGATCGGGCGCGTAGTAGAGCCCGTGAGGCGCCGCGGCCTCCGACACGGTCAGGTTCACGACGCCCGGCTCGACCACCGCGACGCGACGCAATGGGTCGACCTCCAGGATGCGGTTCAGCCGGTTCATCGCGATCACCACGCCGTTGTGGACGGGCAGCGAGCCGCCGGACAGGCTGGTGCCGCTGCCTCGCGCCAGGAAGGGCACGTCCGCCGCCGCGCACAGCCGCACGACGTCCACGACCTCTTCCGCCGACTCGACCAGCGCCACCGCGCGCGGCCGGGCGCGAAATGCCGTCAGGGCGTCCGATTCGTACGCCGCCATCGGCGCGTCGCCGGTCAGGACGCGGTCCGCGCCCAGGCGACGGGTCAGGGAAGCGAGGAAGTCGCCTGCGGCCATCGTCGTCATCGAAGTGCGGCGAGCCTACAGGCCGCCGTCAGACCCGCGGGGCCGCAGCGGACGCGGGCGCATCGGGGGCTTCTTGGGGGGCGCCCGCTAAGGTCGGCTGCGCTGCGGGAGGTTGTGCTCCTCCGAAGGACGTCGGGAGTCGCTTGCCGACAGCCCGGCTGCGCGGCCTGCGGACCTGACGGCTCCGGGTCGCGCCCGGCATTCTGGCGGCGCTGACGCCTCTCGGAAGGCGCCGCCTCAGTCGCTGAGGGGCATGGCAACCCAGAGGAGGAGGTAGACGATGATCCCCGGGAACGCCGCCGACAGGATGGAGACCGTGACGTAGAGCAGCCGCACCGCGGTCGGGTTCCAGCCCAGCCAGCGGGCGATGCCGCCGCAGACGCCGCCGAAGAGGCGGTCGGAGCCGGAGCGATGAAGCGGCCGGGACGGGGGAGTGGTTCCATTCAAGGGCGGGTTCCTCCTGCGCAACGTGCGTGTCTTCCTTCCACTACGGCTGAGGGTGCCGTCAGGTTCCAGCGTGGCCCGGCGCCTGCTCCTCCAGCGTCCGCGGCGCGGCGAACGGCGCGAGCGGCACCGAGATCCAGAGCGCGATGCAGACCAGGATTCCCGGGAAGGCGCCGTGCCTCGCCGCCAGGCTGTGGTCGATGGACTTCCAGTTCGGCGCCTCGCCCGGCAGGCTGTACTCTGGCCCTGGCGCCATGACTGGTCTGTACTCGGCGGAGAAGGTGGCCGACGCCGTGCGTTCGGCGAAGCGGGTCGTGCCTCGCGGCGGCGGGACGAAGCCGGCGCTCTGTACCGCAGACGGCGCCGAGGTGCTCGATCTCCGGGATCTCACCGACATCACGGAGTACCTGCCCGACGAGTACACGGTGACGGCGCTGGCCGGCACGCCGCTCGCCGATGTGCGTCAACGGCTCGCGCTCGAGAGGCAGTACCTGCCGTTCGACCCGCTGCTCGTGAACGCTGGCAGCACCGTGGGCGGCGCAGTGGCTTCCGGGGCGAACGGCCCGGGCCGCTTCCGCTACGGCGGCGTGCGCGACTTCCTGCTTGCGGTGACGTTCGTGGACGGACGAGGCGAGATCGTGCGGGGCGGCGCGAAGGTGGTCAAGAACGCCGCCGGCTTTGACCTGCCGAAGCTGATGGTCGGCAGCCTGGGCCGCCTGGGGGTCCTGGTCGAGTGCACGTTCAAGGTGTTTCCGCACGCCGATGCCCACGCCACGCTGAGGGTCGGCGGCCTGGAGTTCGACGAGGCCCTGGCCGCGGCCTCCCGCGTGGGCGCAGGCAGGGTGGAGCTCGAATGCCTGGACCTGGTCCACGAGGGCGGCGGACATGGCGCGGCGGCGGCCAGCGCTGCGGCAGGCGGCGGGTACCCGGACCCAGGTCCGGCGCTGGAGTCCGTAACCGCTTCCGCGAACGGCGGCGGAGCTCCGGGCGGTACTGCGGCGTCGGGATGGCGCCTGGAGGCGCAAGTCGGCGGCCTGTACGACTCGCTGGATGCCAGGCTGGAGCGGACGGCGGAGCTGCTGGGCGGCGACGTGGCGACGCTGCGGGTCGAGGCCGACGGAATCCTCTGGCGAGACCGGAAGGAACTCGCCTGGGCGCCGGCCGACGCGTCCGTCCTCAAGGTCCCCGTGACGCCAGCTTCCGCGCCTCGGCTGGAGCAGGTTCTGGCCGATCTCGACGCCTCGGGCATTCCCCGCGTCCTGAGCGCCGGCGTGCAGCAGGCGTTCCTCGCCTGGCCGGCTGACCGCACCGACGACCTGCGGTTGCTCGACAGTCGACTGAACGATGCGGGGCTCGCGGCCCTCGTCCTGCGCGCCGCCCCCGGAGCGGCAGCGAAGCCCATTCTCGGCCGCCGAACCGGAGGCGAGCTGCTGCGCCGCGTGCAGCAGGCCCTCGACCCGGAGAGCCGGTTCGCCGGGCTGGAGCGGCAGCGCTAACATGATCTTCGGAAACGGCAACCAGCATGCGAGGAGCGAGGACGACATGACGAATCAGACCAGGTGCTTGACGGGAGTTCGTTTCGGGAGGCGGGCGACGGAGGTTGCCCTGGCGGTGCTTGTTGCCGCCGGCCTGCTCGCCGCAGCGCCGGCCGCTGCTGCCGATGACGGCGACATTCCACGGACGGCGAGCGGCCGGCCGGACCTCACCGGCATCTACGACATCGCCACGCTGACGCCGCTCGAGCGGGACCCGAAGTTCGGCGACAACCTGTACCTGAGCCCGGAGGAGGCGGCGGAGATCGCGAACGCGGTCGCCACGCGCAGGGCCGACGCGCTGGAAGCCAGCGACCCGACTCGCGAGGCGCCGCCGCCAGGCGGCGACGGCTCGGCCGGCGCCGCCGGCAACGTCGGCGGCTACAACGACTTCTGGCTCGATTACGGCAGTCGGTCGATCTCCATCGACGGCAGGTTCCGCACCTCCCTGGTGTTCGACCCGCCGAACGGTCGTCTGCCGGAGATGACGGCGGCCGCGCAGCAGAAACGCATCGCGTTCTTCCAGCTCTTCCGGGAGAACACGGGAACGGCCTGGTGGATCGAGAATGACGGCCCCGGCCCGTACGACGACATGGAACAGCGGCCGCTGGGCGAGCGCTGCGTGCTCGGCTTCGGCTCGACCTCCGGCCCGCCGATGCTGCCCACCGCCTACAACAACCTGAAGCGGGTGGTGCAGACCGAGAGCCACGTGATGATCCTCGCCGAGATGATCCACGACGCCCGCATCATCCACATCGGCGGCGAGCACCTGCCGACGGGGATGACGAGCTACATGGGCGACTCGACCGGCCGCTGGGAGGGCGACACGCTCATCGTCGAGACGAGGAACTTCGGCAAGCGGCCCGGCATGTACACCTACGGCGCCGGCGAGGGGCTGAAGGTGACGGAGCGCTTCAGCCGCCTGGACGCGAACACGCTGAACTACAACTTCACCGTCGAGGACGAGGCCACCTGGGAGAAGGCCTGGAGCGGCGAGTTCCCGTGGCCGTCGGCCGGCGGCAGGCTGTACGAGTACGCCTGCCACGAGGGCAACTACGCGATGGGCAACATCATGCGAGGCGCCCGCCTGCTGGAGGCGGACGCCATGGCAGCCGCCACCGGCGGCGGCGAGTAGCCGCGACTCTCGGCGCCGCGCCCGGCCCGAGCCGGACGCGGCGTGCCGGCAGGAGGCCGTCGGACCTGCCGAACCGACCGGCGCCTTCGCGTGCTGTCGGCAAGGCCAACACTACGCTGCCGAACGGGGCTCGGCGGCGAGGCCTCAGCTGGCCTTGGGCAGGGCGCCCATCACGGCCTTGACCTCGAGGAACTCCTCGAAGCCGAAGTCGCCCCATTCGCGGCCATTGCCGGACTGCTTGTAGCCGCCGAAGGGCGCCCCGAAGTCGGCGGGGGCGCCGTTGATGTGCACGTTCCCGGCGCGGATGCGGGAGGCCACCCTGCGGGCGTGGTCGAGGTCGCCGGACTGCACGTAGCTGGACAGGCCGTACGGCGTGTCGTTGGCGATGCTGATCGCCTCTTCCTCGCTCTCGTAGGGGAGGATGGCCAGAACCGGCCCGAAGATCTCCTCCTGGGCGATCGTCATGTCGTTGCTGACGCCGCCAAAGACGGTGGGCTGCACGTAGTAGCCGCTGTCCATGCCTTCGGGGCGACCGGCGCCGCCGGCGACGAGCTCGGCGCCTTCCTCTACGCCCTTCTCTATCAGGGCCTGGATCTTGTCGTACTGCACCTTGCTGACGACCGGGCCGATGTTGACTTCCCCTGCCGGCGGGCCGACCACGGTTGCCTCGGCCGCCGCCTTGGCGACCTCCAGCGCACGGGCATGGGATGCCGCCGGCACCAGCATGCGGGTCGGGGCGTTGCAGGACTGGCCGCTGTTCATGAAGCACTGCCTGGTCCCGGCCTTGACTGCCCGGTCGAGGTCGGCGTCCTCGAGCACGATGTTGGGCGACTTGCCGCCGAGCTCCTGGGCGACGCGCTTGATCGAGTCGGCAGCTGCCTTCGCCACCGCGCGCCCGGCGCGAGTCGAGCCGGTGAACGACATCATGTCGATGCCGGGGTGGGCCGACATCGCCGCGCCGACCTCAGGGCCCTCGCCGTTGACCAGGTTGAAGACGCCGGGCGGTACGCCGGCGTCGTGCAGGATCTCGGCGAGCAGGATGGCGTTGAGCGGCGCCACCTCGCTCGGCTTGAGCACCATGGTGCAGCCGGCGGCGAGCGCTGGCGCGACCTTGCAGGCGATCTGGTTGACGGGCCAGTTCCAGGGCGTGATCAGGCCGCAGACGCCGACCGGCTCCTTGACGATGTTCGTCGTGCCCCTGGTCTCGGCAAACTCGTAGCCCTTCAGCACGGCAAGCGCGCCGGCGAAGTGGCCCATGCCCGACGGCGCCTGCGCTGCCTTCGCGAGCCAGGCCGGGGCGCCCATCTCCATCGAGATCGTCTCGGCCATCTCGCCCATGCGCGCCTTGTAGCCGGCGACGATCTTGCTCAGAAGCTCGACGCGGTCCTCGCGGCTGGTCAGCGAGAACGACTCGAAGGCGTCCTGCGCCGCGGCCACGGCGCGGTCGACGTCGGCCGCGCTGCCCAGGCTGATCCTGCCGACCGCCTCTTCGGTGGACGGATCGATCACGTCCATGGTCTTCGGGGTGACCGGGTCGACCCATTCACCGTTGATGTAGAACTGCAGCGCTTCCTTCATGGGGGACTTCTCCGGTTGTGTTCGGCCCGTGGTCGGACCGCGTGAGTCTAGCCCGGTCGAGCGGCGCTCGTGCAGCGGGGGCTCGCCTGGTCCGCCAGCCGTCCGGTCTCGCCGCCTCTCGTCAGCCGAGGAGCAGGCGGGCGGCCTTGCTGCCCCGTTCGGCGCCGACCGAGATGGCGCGGCTCAGCCCCACGCCGTGGAGCGCGTTGCCGGCCAGGAAGAAGCCCTCCTCCTGCTCGAGGGCCGCCTCGATGCGCTCGACCCGCTGCGGGTGACCGAGCGCGTACTGGGGAATGGCGTGCGGCCAGCGGGCTACGCCCGTCCACGTCGGGGCGACCCGGATGCGGGCCGTGCGCCGCAGCTCGCGAAGGGTGAGTTCGACCAGCGCGTCGTCGTCGAGCAGCGCGGCCGTCGGATCGACGGCGCCTCCGAACAGTGAGCGGGTCAGGAAGCGATCTGCCGGGCTGCGGCCGCGAAACGTGGCGGTCTCGTACTGGCAGCCGAGCATGCGGATGCCCTCGCCGCGCGCGACAAGGAAGCCGTACGCGGGCCGGACGTGCTTCGTGCGCGCCGCCCGGAAAGCCGTGTGGACGACCGCCATCGGCGGCGATTCGATCTGTCGCAGCTCCTCGCCCGCCTGCTCCGAGACGCCGGCGACGAGGTCCGCGGCGGCCGGCAGGTCGGCGGCCACGACGACGGCGTCCGCCTGCATGCTGTCGTCGTCCTTGGCGACCGTGAAGCCGCCGCCGGCGCGTCGCTCGACCGAGGTGACCCGGTGGCTGCAGCGGACGTCGATCTCCGGCAGGCCGGCGACGCCCCGGGCCAGGGTGCCGATGCCTCCGGCGAACGAGCGGTGAACGGGAGGCGCCCCGCCGGCCCTGCGGCCGACCCGCATTGCGCGGAACAGGGAACCGTGGGCTTCCTCCCACTGGACCAGGCGTGGAAACACCGCCGCCGCCGACAGATGCCGCGCATCGCCGGCAAAGATGCCGAGCGTCACCGGCGAGATGAGCCGCTCCGCTGCCTCGACGCCCATGCGTCTGGCCGCGAAATCGAACAGCGATTCGTCGTGCTCGGCGTCTTCGCTGCAAAACCGCCTGGGCACCAGGGGTTCCATGGCCAGCCGCGCGAGACCGCCGATGCTCAGCAGGCCGCTGGAGGCGAACCCGAGCGGGGTGCGCTTCAGCTCGCGCTGCTTGCCGCCGGAATGGATGTAGCGCCGGTTGGCGTCCGGCTCGGGCGCGATCACCTCCTCGCCGAGACCGCAGGCCTGGATCATCAGCCGCACCGCCGGCTGGTCGTCGAGGAAGCCCTGGGGACCGGTCTCGATCATCAGACCGTCGGCGAACCGGGTTCGGGCCTTGCCGCCGACTTCGGACTCTGCCTCGAGCACCACGACCTCGAGATCGGCGCCGGCGTCGCGGGCCCTGCCGGACGCCCGCCAGGCCGCCGCCAGGCCGGAGGGGCCGCCGCCGACGATCACGAGCCGGGGCGTGGCGCTGCGGGTCAAGGGCCCGATTCCTCCCCGGCGTGGACGGTCTCGGCGTGGACCGTCTCGACGAAGGTCTGCACCGCGTCGAGTGGGGTCTCCGGCAGCACGCCGTGCCCCAGGTTCACGATGTGGCCAGGAGCCGGCAGGCTGGCGAGCAGGCGTCGTGTGTGCTGGCGAATCGCCTCGTTTCCGGCCAGAAGCACCGCCGGATCGAGGTTCCCCTGCAGGCAGAGATCCGGCCGCCGCGAACGCAGGGCGCCCAGGTCGACCCGCCAGTCGACGCCGAGCGCCTCGCACGGCAGGTCGGCGTAGTCCTCGACCAGCTCGGGCGCCGTGTGAAGGAAGAGGATGCGCGGCACGCCGGCGTCTCCCAGCCTGACCAGCAGCCGCTTCAGGTGCGGTCGCACCAGGCGCCGCCAGTCGGCGCGCGAGAACAGGCCGGCCCACGAGTCAAAGATCTGCACGGCGTCGGCGCCGGCGCGGTGCTGGTCGATCAGGTAGCGGGCGGACAGGCGGCCGAGGCGATCGAGAAGGGCGTCGAACGCGGCCGGCGCGCCGTGGGCGAAGGCGCGCAGGCGGGGAAAGTCGCGCACGCCTCGGCCTTCGACGACGTAGGCGGCAAGCGTCAGCGGTGCGCCGGCGAACCCGAGCAGGGCCAAGCCCTCGTCGAGCTCGGCGCGGACGATCCGCTGGGCCGCGGTGACCTCCGGAGCGATGGTGCCATCTTCGAGCTGGTCCGGGTCCGGCAGGGCGTTGACGGCGGCCGCGTCGCGGAGCGGGCGGGCGACGATGGGGCCGGGGTCGAAGCGGAAGTCGACGCCCAGGGCCGGCAGCGGCGACATGATGTCGGCGAAGGTGATGGCCGCGTCGAAGGGGAACCGGTAAAGCGGCAACATCGTCACCCGCGCTGCCAGCTCCGGGTCGCGGGAGAGCCCGAGAAAGCCGTGGCGCTCCTTGAGCGTCCGGTACTCCGGCAGGATGCGGCCCGCCTGGCGCATGATCCACAGCGGTCGGCGCCGCGTTTCCGTCAGGCGGAGCGCTCGCATCAGCAGGCCCCGCTCGGGCTCGGCTCGGGCGCGCGCCGCGGACTGCGGGCAGGAATCCGGCGCCGGGGCGGTCCTGTTCGTCGGTTCCGCCTGCGGCTCGGGGGCGGGCGCCTGGGCCCCGCCGGTCCGGAGGCCTCTCATCCGGAGACCCTCCACGACTCCGTGCCGTCGGCTGCTGGGCCGGTACGGCGCTCCTCGACGAGCTCCGGCGCTGCTGCGGCCAGGAAGGCGTCGACGCCCTCCTGGCCGATTCTTGTGGCTACCGCACGCAGCCCGACGACCGGCAGGTGGCTCAGGCGCTTCGCCATCAGGGCGGCCCATCGCCGAAGCGCCGTCCGCTCGGCCTCCGACAGGCCCTTCAGGTCGCCTTCGAGCAGGCTGTCGAGGTTGTCGCCGAGGGATTCCTGGTACTTGGCGCCGATGGCCCGCAGGGCGCCGGCCACCGACCGGGTGGCCGTGGCCTCGCGCCAGGCGTCGAGCTCCTCGTCGATCAGGGCTCGCGCTTCCGCGGTGCGCTGGTGTCTGGTGCGCAGCGTCTGCTGGGCGAGCTCATTGATCTGGTCCATGCCGAGACGCTTGAGGGCAGCCGCGTCCGCATCGACGGGAGACACGTCGGCCGGGATGGCCATGTCGACCACCAGCGGCGGCCCGTCGCTGCGGGACGATGCGACGGCAGCGAGGCGCTGCAGCGCCGGTCGGTCGACCACCGGCCCCGGTGCGCCGGTCGAGAACAGGACCGCGCTCAGGGCCGGCGGGTTGGCGCGGAAGGCGTCGAGACTCAGCGTGTCGATGGCTGCGGCGTCGTTCGTGCCAACGCCGTGCTTGCTGCGGACGGAATGCCTGGCCCGCTCTGCCAGCTCGTCGGCTCGCTTGCGGGTGCGGTTCACCAGCAGCAGGGGCACCCCCCGGGCGTGCAGGCGGGCCGCGCAGGTCTTCGTCATGGTCGTGACGCCGACCAGCGCCACCCGTCGGGTGGCGGCTGTCGCAGGCGCCTTGCCGGCCCGCTCAATCAGCAGCTCGGCCGCGATCTCGGCGAGCGAGGTGCGTCCCTCGCCGACGCCGGTTCGCTGATGGACCTTCTTGCCGGAACGAAGCGCCGACTCGACCACCCGACGGAGTTCCGGGTCGACCGTTGCGCAGGCCGTCGCCTCGTCGAGGGCGTCCCGGAGCTGGCCGCGGATCTCCCGCTCGCCGGGCTGCGCGGAGTCGAGACCGGCGGCGACCAGGTAGATGTGCTCGACGGCGCCCTCGCCCTCCCAGCTCCGGAACACGCGCCGCCCGGCTGCCTCGCCGGCCACCAGCCGCAGCAGCTCGCGACGGCAGGAGGCGAGGGTGGCGCCGGGTTCCGCCGAGAAGATGAAGGCGGCGCGGTTGCAGGTGGCGAGGTAGATCAGGCCCTGGGCGCCGATCCTCCGCTTCAGGTTCCGCAGCTCGTCGCGACGGCGAGCGTCGGGGACGGTGAAGCGGGCGATGTCTTCGGCACTGGCGTAGCGCCAGGTCGCCGCCACGACGCAGCAGTTGTCCATTGCCCGATTCTTGCCTGCTTTGGTCGCCCGTGTGTCACAGCCCGGTCACGCCGGGCGCCTCCGCACTTCAGGCCCTGGCGCCGTCCTGTCAGGTTGCTCACCCAGCCGCAGCTCTCGAAACAGTCTGGAGATCCGAGGCTCGCCTGCTTCTGGAGATCAGGTCGGCAGAGCTCCTCTGCGGCTTCCTCACAAAGCCCCGGCGAGGCACGGCCTGGGCCCACAGGTGCGAGGGGGCGGCGAGAGGGCCGCAGGCAGGCGACCTTGCACGTTCTCTCGGACAGGCACCAGCTCTCCCGCAGCGCAGCCGACCGCAGCGGGCGCCAACCCCTGAACACCCTCCGATGCGCCCGCGTCCCCTGCGGCCCCCTCGGACCTGGCGGCGGCGCAGCCCGCCACCCCACCGGCTGCCAGCTACTGCCGCCAGGTGCGGGTGTTGCGCAGGATCAGGTCGGTGAGGGCGTCGAGATGGTCCGGGCGGTCGTTCAGGCAGGGGATGTAGCGCAGCGTCTTCCCGCCGGCTTCCTCGAAGTACTCACGGTTCTCGACCTCGATTTCCTCCAGCGTCTCGATGCAGTCGGCGGAGAAGCCCGGGCAGGCGATGTCCACCTTGCCGAGCCCTTCCGCCGGGAGCTCGCGCATCAGGGCGTCCGTCTTCGGACCAATCCACAGCTCGCGTCCGAACTGGGACTGGAACGTGCTGATGACTCGTTCCGGATCGACGTCGAGCTCATCGACCAGCAGCCGGGTCGTCTCCAGGCAGAGGCACTGGTACGGGTCGCCGTTGTCGATGTAGCGCTTCGGCACGCCGTGGTACGAGAGGACGAGCCGGTCGGGCTCGCCGTCGGTCCAGGTCTCGCGGATGCTCGCCGCGAGGGCGCGCAGGAAGCCCGGGTCGTCGTGGTAGTCGTTGATGGTGCGCACTTCGGGCACCCAGCGCCAGCGCCGGAGCTCCTGCGCCAGGACGTCGATGGCCGACGCGGTGGTGGCGGCCGAGTACTGTGGGAACAGGGGAAAGAACAGCAGGCGCGTGCAGCCCCTGCCACGCAGTTCGGCGAGCGCCTCCCGAATCGACGGGTCGCCGTAGCGCATGCCGAGGGCGACGTGGAAGGGCGGTTCGCCGTCGCCACGGGCGGCCTGCAGGCGCTTCTCGATGCCCTCGACCTGGCGGCGGCCGATGGCCAGCAGCGGGGAGCCGTCGTCGGTCCAGATCTTCCGGTAGAGCTTCGCCACCCGCTGCGGTCGCGTGGTGAGAACGAACAGGTAGAGGATCGGGAGCCAGCGCCAGCGAGGCACTTCGGCGATGCGGGTGTCGCTGAGGAACTCCCGCAGGTAGCGGCGCAGGCCGGCCGGCGTCGGCGCCGACGGAGTGCCGACGTTGGCCAGCAGGACGCCGATGGCGCGGCGGTCCGCCTCGGCGGGGAGGCGCGGTTCGGGGTCGTAGAGGGAGACGCCGGTGCTCATGGGATGCTGGGTCAGATCCAGTCGCGGCGGACCAGGAAGTCCGAGGTCAGCAGCGCTTCCCGGGAACCGGGTTCCGGCTTGTGGTCGTAGCGCCAGGCGGCCAGCGGCGGCAGCGAGGCGAGGATGGACTCCGTGCGCGCCCGCGCCTGCAGCCCGTAGCGCGTGCCCCGGTCGTACACGAGGTTGAACTCGACGTAGCGGCCGCGCCGATAGAGCTGAAAGTCGCGTTCCCGCTCGCCGTAGCTCGTGTCCTTGCGCCGGTTCAGGATCGGCATGTAGGCGGGCAGGAAGTGGTTGCCGATGCTGCGCACGAAGGCGAAGCAGCGCTCGAACCGGTCGAGTTCGGCGGGCCGGTCGAGCTGGTTCAGGTCGTCGAAGAAGAGACCGCCGACGCCTCGTTTCTCCTGGCGGTGGGGGAGGTCGAAGTAGTCGTCGCAGGCAGCCTTGAAGCGGGCGTAGATGTCGTCGCCGAAGGGCGCGCAGGCGTCGGCCGCGGTGCGGTGCCAGTGGACGGCATCCTCCTCGAACCCGTAGCAGGGCGTGAGGTCGAAACCGCCGCCGAACCACCAGCCGTGCTCGTCTTCGGCCTCGGTGACATCGTCGCCGTCGGCGCCCTGCGGCGGATGGGCGATGAAGAAGCGGAGGTTGGCGTGGCTGGTCGGCGCCCAGGGGTTGCGGGGATGGACGATCAGCGAGACGGAGGTGGCCTCGAAGCTGCGGCCCGCCAGCTCCGGGCGACGCTCGGTGGCGGCCAGGGGCAGCGACTCGCCGCGCGAGTGGCTGAAGTTGACCGCCGCCTTCTCGATGACTTTGCCGTCGGTGAGCACGCGGGGTCTGGCGATGCCGCCCCGTTCGTTGTGCAGCTCGCGGGCATCGAAGCGGCCGCCGTCGACCTCGACCAGGGCGCCGCAGATCTGCTCCTGGAGCTCCCGGAACCAGGCGGCTACTCGCCTCGGTCTCTCGTGCGCCGGATGCGGCCCCTCGTCGTGACCTGGTCCGTGGGGCGGCCTTCCTTGCGATGCCACGGGCCGCGCCGCCGCATCGACCTCGTCGGCCGGCGTCATGGCGCCGGGATGCCCGGCAGGGCGTCGCCGACGGCGCCGGCGAAGTCGCAGAGCACGCCCTCGTCGTGGGCCAGGGAGAGGAACCCGACCTCGAAGGCGGACGGGGCCAGCATGAAACCGCGGTCAAGCAGCTCCCGGTGAAGCAGCCTGAAGACCTCCGCCGTGTTCGGGTGGAAGCGGTCGGTTCGGCGTGGCAGGTCGCCGTCGCCGTACGCGAGCCAGAAGATCGAGCCGCGGCGGACCAGTCGGTACGGGTGCGGGCTGGCCTCGAGCACGGGTTCCAGATGGCGGTCGAGACAGGCGCCCAGGGCCTCCATGCGCGCCCAGCCGTCATGAGCGCGCAGCTCGCGCAGCGTGGCCAGCCCGGCGGCAACGGCCAGCGGATTCCCGGACAGGGTGCCCGCCTGGTAGACCGGGCCCAGCGGCGAGAGCTGGTCCATCCACTTCGCCGGTCCGCCGTAGGCGCCCACCGGCAGGCCGCCACCAATCACCTTGCCCAGAGTCCAGAGATCGGGCTCGATGCCGAGCGCGGCGCCGACGGTCACGCCGGGGACCCGGAAGCCGCTCAGCACCTCGTCGAGGATCAACAGGGCGCCGTGTTCCGTACACAGGCGGCGCAGCAGGCGGAGGTACTCCGGGCGCTGCACCAGCAGGCCGTTGTTTGCCGGCAGGGGTTCGATGATAGCGGCCGCCAGCCGGTCGCCGTGGTGGCGGAAGGCCGCGTGCAGGGCGTCGTCGTCGTCGAGCGGCAGGACGATCGTGTCGGCGGCGGTGGCCGCGGGAATGCCAGCGCTCGAGGCGATGCCGAAGGTGGCGAGGCCGCTGCCCGCCTCGACCAGCAGGGCGTCCACGTGGCCGTGGTAGCAGCCCTCGAACTTGAGCACCAGGTCGCGCCCCGTGCAGCCTCGGGCCAGCCGCACGGCGGACTGGGTGGCTTCGGTTCCGGAGTTGACGAAGCGGATCCGGTCGATGCCGGGGACGAGCTCCTTGACCGTCCGCGCCAGGTCGACCTCGCCTTCGTGGGGAGCCGCGAACGACGTGCCGCGGCCGGCTACCTCCCGCACCGCGTCCACCACCGCCGGGTGGCTGTGCCCCAGGACCAGGGGGCCGAACGAGCCGATGAAGTCGACGTAGGTCCTGCCATCCGCCGACCGCATCGTGGCGCCTGCCGCTTCGACGATGAACGGCGGTGTCCCGCCAACGGCCCGATAGGCCCGGACGGGGCTGTTCACGCCGCCAACCAGGTGGCGCTGCGCTTCGGCCCAGAGCCGCTCGCTGGCGGTTCCTGCGCTCATTCGGCGATCCTCGGCTTCACGTTGCTTCTGCTCTCCGGGCTGCCTTCCTCGGCGCCTGCTCTCGCGTCATGCCGGGGTGCGTGCTTCGCGCTGCCGATCAGCCCACGGGTCATCAGCGCTCTCCCGTCATGCCGGGGTGCGTGTCATGCCAGAGACGCGCGACTCCGGCGGCGGTCGGTTGCGTTGCACACTTGACGTTGGCGACTCCGGCGCTTTCGAGGGCCGCGAGAGTCGCCGTCCCGATCGCCCAGGTCACTCCCGGCCACGGCAGCTGCGAGGCGGCGAAGGCGGCGACCGCCGACGGCGCGGTGAAGAGTACGACGCTGCGGGCGGCCTGCCAACCCCTCGGCCAGGCGAGGTCCTGCCGTGAGCTCACGGTGTAGGCCGGCCAGGCCGTGACGCTACGTCCGGCGGCCTGGAGAGCCTCGATCAGCGACTCGCCGCCGCGCGCGGAATGAGGCACGAGCAGGCGGCAGCTCGGATCCAGCACCCGTGCGGCGAAGGCGGCGAACTCGCGGCCGTTGGCGGCGCGCGCTGCCAGGTTGGGCGGCGTCCCGGCCGCCAGCAGCCTGCGAGCCGTGCCCTCGCCGAGCGCGCACCACGGCAGCCGACCCCATGCCGGTTCGCGGGCGGCCCGTTCCGCAACCACCCGCGCCGCGGTGGGCGAGGAGATCAGGAGCCACGGCCAGTGGCGGCGGGGTTGGTCGAGGTCGATGGCCTCGACCGGCCATGGCACGTCGAACGTGTCGAGCTTCGTGGCTGGCAGCGCGGCGATTCGCAGCGAGGCATCGAGACCGGCCGCCAGACGCCTGGCGGTCTCCGGAGCGGAGGTCACGATCAGATCCGGCTGATCGGCCGTCGCGGCGTCAAGGGCAGGGTCCGGGGCGGCCTGGCCAGGGACGTTCACTGCCCCGAGGCCGGTGGCGGCGGCCGCGTCTGCGGCTCGGGCAAGGCGCCGCTCGATCCTCCGGGCGACGTCGTCCAGATCGATCTCGCCCGGGCTGTCGTCGGTCGCGGCGACGCGGACGGCGGTGGGCGCCATGCCGAGAGCTGCCGGTCGGCGCCAGTCATCGGGCGCGATTTGCGCATGCGCCGCCCGAAGCGCCGGTGCGCCGAGCCCCGCGTCCGTCGAGTCCGTGTCTGCCGATCCGGGGTCCGTCGAGGTCACATCCACCCAGGCGCCGAACGGCCGCAGGCAGCCGCCGCCCAGGCGTCCCAGCAGCGCGCGCTCGGCCATCGCCGCCGCCCGGCTCGGCGCGTGGTCGAGTGCGGCCATCGCCTGGTGCCCGTCCAGCCGCCCGCCGCGCAGGATCTGCACCGCCAGCGCCCCCTGGCCGGGAGCGCAGGGCCAGGAACGGAGGTCGAGCCGGAAGGCCCGAAGGTCGCGGCCGGCGTGGTCGAGCTGCCCGTCGGCCGCGAGTCTCTGCAGTCCTGCCTCGGCTGCCAGCAGGGCGTCGATGGCGCCGCTCGCGAGCCACTCCATGCGTCGCCCGACCGAGCCCCTGACCGCGCAGCAGACGAGGTCTGCCCGCAGGGCAAGCGCCGCTGCCTGTCGGCGCGGCGACGACGTGCCGAGCCGGGCAGCGGATGGCAGGGCCGCGAACGCGTCCCGGGCAGGGGTGGCGGCAGGGGCGTGGTTCGCCGGGGCGGCAGCTACCGCGTCCATGCCTGCCGCGTCCAGGCCGCTGATGCCGCCCGAGCCGGCCTCGGCGTCGAGCAGCGCGGACAGCGGTCGGGCCTCCGCCGGCGCCGACGCCTGCTCGCTCGCGTTGCCCTCTGCACCTGCGGCGGATGGCTCGTCGTCGAGCAGAGTGGACGGCGTGCCGATGGCGTCGCTGGCCGCAGCCTGCACGGCCCCGGGCGCCAGCAGCAGGAGGTCGCACGGGCGTTCCCGTTCGGGCACGGCGGCGATCACGAGACCGGGCTCGTCCTCGACCGGCAGGTCCTTGAGCGAGTGGACGACGAGGTCCACCGAACCGTCCCGAAGGGCCGCCGCGAGCTCGCCGGTGAAGACGCCCCGGGACTGGACGAAGCTGCCGCCGAGGCTGCGGTCCCCCTGGGTCGACATCGGCCGCACGGTCGTCTCGACGCCCAGGTCGCCGAGGCGTCGGGCGACGATCCGGGCCTGAATGAGGGCCAGGGGAGTCGCCCGGGTGCCGATGACGATCGGGGCCATCGGTGTCGATTGTACGGAGTGGCGGTCCGGGGCCGGCGGATAGAGTCCATGGCGTCCGTCAACTGGCGGTTCTGCAGACCGTGGGAGGATTCGACTTGCCGACACCAGCGCTTCGTCATCGACCGCATCGCCCAGGGTCCGCCGTCTTCCGGGTTGGCATCGCGCCCTGCCTCCTTCTGACCGCCCTTGTCCTCGCCTGCGCCGGGGAGGAACGGCCCGACGCCGCGGCCTTCGTCGCCTCCGCCGAGCAGACGGTGCTCGACAGCGGCTACGACGTGAACCGGGCGCAGTGGGTTCAGGCGACCCACATCACCGAGGACACGAACGCCCTGGCTGCCCGGGCCAACGCCGCGTTCCTGGGCCGCATGGTGGAGTTCGCGGGGGAGGCGGCCGAACACGACGCCGAAGGCCAGCCGGAAGAGGTGGCGCGCAAGCTGAACCTGCTCCGCAGCGGGCTCGTCCTGGCGGCGCCTTCCGACGAGGCGAAGCTGAACGAGCTGTCGTCGATCATGACCGGGATGGAGGCGGCCTACGGCTCCGGCAAGCACTGCCCCGACGGCCCGGACACCGACACCTGCCGCACCCTGGGCGACCTGGAGGACGTCATCGACGGCAGCCGCGACGCTGACGCCCTGCTCGACGCGTGGGAGGGCTGGAGGACCGTCTCGCCGCCCATGCGGGAGGCCTACCGGCGCTTCGTCGAGCTCTCGAACGAAGGCGCACAGGGCCTCGGGTTCGCCGACACCGGCGCCATGTGGCGCTCGAAGTACGACATGCCGCCGGACGACTTCGCGGCCGAGACGGATCGCCTCTGGGACCAGGTCAGGCCGCTCTATGACGATCTGCACTGCCACGTGAGGGCCGAGCTTTCCGAGCAGTACGGCGCCGATGTCGTCGACCCGACCGGTCCGATTCCGGCTCACTTGCTGGGCAACATGTGGGCGCAGAGCTGGGGCAACATCTACGACCTGGTGGCGCCGCCGGCTGCCGACCCCGGCTACGACCTGACCGAGATCCTCGGCAGCCGGAACACGTCCGAGGTCGAGATGGTGCGGATGGCGGAGGGCTTCTTCACCTCGCTGGGCCTGGAATCCCTGCCCGACACGTTCTGGACCCGTTCCCAGTTCCTCAAGCCGCGCGACCGCGAGGTGGTCTGCCATGCCAGCGCCTGGCAGCTCGACCTGGACGAGGACGTCCGCATCAAGATGTGCATCGACGTGAATGCGGAGGACTTCTCGACCATCCACCACGAACTCGGCCACACCTACTACCAGCTCGGCTATCGGGACCAGCCGCCGCTGTTTCGCGACAGCGCGAACGACGGCTTCCACGAGGCGCTCGGCGACACGATCGCCCTGTCGGTGACGCCGGGCTACCTGGTCGACATCGGCCTGCTCGATGCCGAGCCGCCGGCCGATGCCGACCTGGGTCTCCTGATGCGCATGGCGCTCGACAAGATCGCCTTCCTGCCCCTCGGCCTGCTGGTGGACCGCTGGCGCTGGGGCGTGTTCTCGGGCGAGACGCTGCCCGAGGAGTACAACGCCGCCTGGTGGCGCCTGCGCGAGGACTACCAGGGCGTCGGGGCGCCTTCCGAGCGGTCCGAGGAGCACTTCGACCCCGGCGCCAAGTACCACGTCCCCGGCAACACGCCCTACACGCGCTACTTCCTCGCCCACATCCTGCAGTTCCAGCTGCACCGCGACCTGTGCGCGGCGATCGGATACGACGGGCCGCTTCATCGCTGCTCGATCTACGGCAACGAGGAAGCGGGAAGGCGTCTGGGCGAGCTGATGGCGATGGGGCTGAGTCGCCCCTGGCCGGACGCGCTGGAGGCGGCCACCGGCCGACGCGACATGGACGCAACGGCGATCCTCGACTACTTCGCGCCGCTGGCGGAGTGGTTGCGCGAGCAGAACGCCGGCCGCTCCTGCGGCTGGAGCTGAGGGTTCGCGGGCCCATTGATGCTGATCGCCACCTGGAACATCAACGGGCTCGGCGCCCGGTTCGACTTTCTCGTGCACTGGCTCAAGGCCCGGCAGCCGGACGTCGTCGGCCTGCAGGAACTCAAGTCGGTGGCCGACCAGGTGCCGCGCAAGGAGCTGGAGGGGCTCGGCTACCACGTGGCCGTCTGCGGCCAGAAGGCCTGGAACGGGGTCGCGGTGCTCTCCCGGGGGCCGATTCGGGAAGTGCAGTCGGGCCTGCCGGGCCAGGAGGAGATGGGCGCCCGGTTCCTGCGGGTCGAGACCTCGGGCCTCGACTTCACGACCGTCTACTGCCCGAACGGCAAGAACACCGACCACCTCGACTACGCGCGCAAGCTGGCCTGGTTCGACTCGCTGCACGAGCACTTCTCCGGCACGCTGCGCGCCGACGCGCCGGCGGTTCTGTGCGGCGACTTCAACGTCGCGCCGACCGGGCTCGACACCCACGACGAGAAGCGGCTGGCCGGTCGGATCCACCATACCGAGCATGAGCGGTCACGGCTGCGCGCGCTGTTCGACCTCGGCTTCGTCGACCTGTACCGGGAGATGCACCCGGACACGGTCCGCTTCTCCTGGTGGGACTACCGGGGCGGCGCCTTCCACCGCAACCTGGGCCTGCGGATCGACTTCCTGCTGGCGACCGAGCCTGTCAGGGCGCGCACCGCGGAAGCCGACACCGACCGCGACTACCGCAAGAAGAAGGACGGGATGATCGCATCCGATCACGCCCCGGTCATCGCCCGGCTCGACGGGTAGGCCCCCCTGATCTTCCCAGCAGGCCCTCACAGCTCCCTCGCTGGAGAGCCGGCAGGGCCGGAGGGGGCGGCAGGGGTCTGGAGGCAAGCGACCTTGCACGGCCTTCCAGGCCCGACCTGGCGCAGCGCAGCCGGCCGAAGCGGGCGCCAACCGTTCATCCACCTCCGGAGCGCCCGCGTCCGGACCCTGGCGGCGGCGGGCTCGCTGCGCGCCCGTCAGGCTGCTTCGATCGCCTCGCCGGCGGCGCGGGCGCGCTCGACCCGCGATTCCTCGTCCCGGGCCAGGGTGCGGCTGGCCAGGAAGAGGAAGACGACGGCGATCACGTAGGCGCCGAGGCCGATCATCAGGGCCTGCTTCAGGGCCTGGCCCGAGTCGGCGCCGCCGGCCTCCAGCATGCCGCTCGCCCAGCCGATCAGGAAGGGGCCCAGCGCCAGGCCGACGAAGGTCACCGTCAGGATGTAGAAGGCGGACGCGGTGCCGCGCATCCGCGGCAGCACGAGGTCGTTCGCCAGCGCGACGGCCGAACCGATCCAGGCCGCCGAGAACACCGTGAACACGAAGTTCAGCACGTAGGCGGCCACGAGGTTGTCCGTGGTCAGGAAGACGATTCCGACCGGGATCGCAACCAGCGACGCGCCGGCGCCGGTCAGGGGCCGCGCGTTCGGCGTCCTCTGCTTGAGCCAGTCGGACGCGGCGCCACCGGCCGCAACGCCAAGCCAGCCGGCGATGGCCGACGTGGCGCCCAGGACCACGCCCGCCTCGGTGGCGCTGACCTCGTGTACGCGGCGGAAGAAGGTGGGCGCCCAGAACCCGGCGCCGTAGCCGACGAACGCGACCCAGCCAAAGCCGATCATGCCGAAGACCATCGACTTCGTGCCGTAGATCAGCTCGAAGGTGGGCCGGTCGCGCAGCCGCAGCCCCTGCACCCAGGACAGGAAGGCATAGAGCCCGATGGCCAGCGCGATCCACTGCGCCGGGTTGCCAAACACCTGGGTCAGCGCGATGGCGCCGAGCGCGCAGATGGCCGCTACCAGCAGATTGCGCCCCACGGTGGCGGCGCCTCCGGCGCGGCTCAGGGAGAGCAGCGTGAACGGGGGCACCACGGCCGCCGTCTCGCGGCCCAGCTCGCGGAACGGCGCCGGGTGGTCTTCGGTCACGATGCCGTCCTGCAGGCCGCGCACCGGCTCGCGCAGGGTCCACACCCAGAGCGCCATCAGGAGGCCCGGCACGCCGACGGCAAAGAAGGCGACCTGCCATCCGGCCAGCCCGAAGGGCGCCGCGCCGTCCGCCCAGGCGGCGTTCCACCGGTCGACGATGACGCCGCCGATGGCGATACCGATGCCGGCGCCGATGTAGACGCCGCTCGAGTAGAGGGCCGTCACCGTGGCGCGCAGCCTGGGCGGGAAGTAGTCGCCGAGCATGGAGAAGGCGGCCGGGCTGGCGCTCGACTCGCCGATGCCGACGCCGATCCGGCAGGCGGCGAGCGACCCGAAGCCGCGGGCGGTGCCGGAGAGCGCGGTCATCAGGCTCCAGACCGCAAGGCCGATGGAGATCAGGCTCTTGCGCGTCCACATGTCCGCCAGGCGGCCCAGCGGGATGCCGAAGATGGCGTAGAAGACGGCGAAGGCGGTGCCGTAGAGGAAGCCGAGCTGCGCGTCGCCGATGCCGAGGTCGGCGCGGATGTCCTCGGCCAGGATGGAGAGAATCTGCCGATCGATGAAGTTGAAGACGTAGACCAGGACCAGGACGGCCAGGACGTAGTTCGAGTAGCCCCGACTCGGCAGCGCGGAACTGCCGTAGCTGGAGGTGGCGGTGCGGCCTCTGTCTCCGTCCGTCATGGGCGCTCAGGCCTCGGCCTCGGCCTCGGCCATGGCCCCGGGCACCGTGCCCTGGGCCAGCTCCTGGTCGATCATCAGCAGGCCGACGCCGTTGCCGTCGACGAGCCGGAGCCGCCCGAGCAGCGTGCGGGCGACGTTCTCCTCCTCCACCTGCTCGTTGACGAACCACTGCAGCATGAGTGACGCGGGGCGGTCGTTGGCCGACTCGGACAGGTCGTACAGGCTCTCGATGGCTTGCGTGACCTTCTGCTCGCTTTCCAGGATGTCGGCGACGGCGGCTTCGGCCGAAGTCCACTCGGTGGGCTGCTCGTCAATGGCGGGGAGCTTCACCAGCAGGTCGCGGTCGGCCAGGTGGTCGATGATCCGGTGGGCGTGGGTCAGTTCGTCGGCAGACTGACCGCGAAGCCATGTGCCGATCCCGGGCAGGTCGACGCGTTCGAACCAGAGAGCCATCGCGAGGTAGCGGTGAGCGGCCTCGAACTCGAGCTTCAGGTGTTCGTTCAGGCGACTGTGGAGCTTCTGGTTCATGGCGCAGTCGTTCTCCGTCAGGTTGTCAGGTCGGGTCGGGCCGACTCAGGGCAGAAGCTCCTGCACTCCGGCCCGTTCGTCGAACAGCTCGTCCAGGGTGGCCTGCATGCGGCCCCGGCTGAAGTCGTCCACGGGAAGCCCCTGAACGATCGACCAGTCGCCGTCCTTCACCGTCACCGGGAAGGAGTACATGACGCCTTCGCGGGCGCCGTAGCTGCCGTCGGCGGGAACCGCCATGCTGACCCAGTCGCCGTCCTCGGTGCCCTGGGCCCAGGTGCGGATGTGGTCGATGGCCGCTGCGGCCGCCGAGGCGGCGGAGGACGCGCCGCGGGCCTTGATGATCGCCGCGCCGCGCTGCTGCACGGTGGGGATGAAGTCTTCCCTGGTCCAGGCTTCGTCGACCAGTTCCGTCGCCGGCCGGCCGTCGACCGTGGCGTGGTTCAGGTCCGGGTACTGGGTGGCCGAGTGGTTGCCCCAGATCGTCATCCGGCGCACGCCGGTCGTGTGGGCGTCGGTCTTCTCGGCGAGCTGGCTGATCGCCCGGTTGTGGTCGAGCCGCGTCATCGCCGTGAACTGCCGTCGGTCGAGGCTCGGCGCGTTGCTGGCCGCGATCAGGGCGTTCGTGTTCGCCGGGTTGCCGACCACGACAACCCGCACGTCGCGGCTGGCGCGCTGGTCGAGCGCCCGGCCCTGCACCGAGAAGATCTGCGCGTTCGCGTGCAGCAGGTCGCCGCGCTCCATGCCGGGCCCCCGGGGCCGTGCGCCGACCAGCATCGCGACGTCGACGCCGTCGAACGCCTCGTCCGCCTCCGAGCTCGTGACCACTTCGTGCAGCAGTGGGTACGCCGAGTCGCGCAGCTCCATGACCACGCCCGCGAGCACCTCCATGGCCGGCGGAATCTCCAGCAGGTGAAGGCTCACCGGCTGCTCCGGCCCGAGCATCTCCCCTGCGGCGATGCGGAAGATCAGGGAGTAGCCGATCTGGCCGGCGGCTCCCGTTACGGCGACTCTGACGGGCTTCTGCATCGACTCGTTTCCTCCCCAGCCTGGCGCCGGCATCGTAGCACCGGGGAGACTCCGCCGCCTGTCTGGCTAGACTCGCGGCATGGCTGAGCGGGTCCTGGTCACCGGTGGCGCCGGGTTCATCGGCAGCCACCTGTGCGTCGAGCTGCTGGCTGCGGGACGTGACGTGACGGTCCTGGACGACCTCTCCAACAGCTCGCGCGAAGCGTTGCGGCGGGTGGAGGAGCTGGCTGGCCGCAAGCTTCGCTTCGTCGAGGGCGACGTTCTCGACGGCGCCGCGCTGGACGATGCGTTCGGCGACGGCACGGTCTCCGCCGTGATTCACCTGGCGGCGCGCAAGTCGGTTCGGGAGTCGACCGAGGACCCTTTCGGCTACTACCGCACGAACGTGTCCGGCACACGCGGCCTGCTGCGCGCCATGCGGCTGAACGAGGTGCGTCGGCTCGTGTTCTCCTCGTCCGCGACGGTCTACGGTGACCCGGCGCCGGAGGCCTGCCCGCTGCCCGAAGACGCGCCGCTCTCGGCATCCAACCCGTACGGGCAGACCAAGCTGACCGTGGAGCAGCTGCTGGGCAGCCTGGCGGCTGCGGAGCCCGACTGGCACGTTCTCTCGCTACGCTACTTCAACCCTGCCGGCGCCCATCCGAGCGGGCGCATCGGCGAAGACCCCCGGGGCGAGCCGGAGAACCTGCTGCCGCGCGCGATGCAGGTCGCGTCCGGCCGGCTGCAGCACCTCTCTGTCTTCGGAACCGACTACCCGACCCGCGACGGCACGGCCATCCGCGACTACCTGCACGTGGTCGATGTCGCGAAGGGTCACGTCCGTGCGCTTGACCGCCTGGGTGGCGTGGAAGGCTGCATCGAGATCAACCTGGGGACGGGTCGCGGCGTCACCGTGCTGGAGGTCGTCGAGGCGGTACGGCGGGCGACCGGCCGGGACTTGCCGTGCGTCCTGTCGCCTCGCCGCGCCGGCGATGCGGCCGCCGTCTGGGCGAATCCCTCGCTCGCCGAGCGCGTCCTCGGCTGGACCGCCGAACGCGGCATGGACGACATCTGCGCCGACGCCTGGCGCTGGCAGAGCCGGAACCCGGCAGGCTACGGGGAGTGAGCGGCGATTACCCTGGCTGACCCTTGAACGCTGCGCCACACACCGATCCGATCGAGGTTTTCGTCTACCACGACTTCGCGTCGTCGCTCAGCTACGTTGCTGACCGGGTGCTGGCGCGAATCGAAGGGGAGCTTGCGGCGGAGCGCATCGAGATGCGCTGGAAGGCCATCGACCTGACCGGCATCGGGCACTTCCGGCGGGGTCGGCTGTTGCCGCAGGAGCGCCGGGCGAGTCTGGTCGCGGTGGCGTCGGCGCTTGACGTACCGCTCGTGCCGCCGGTTCGCTGGCTTGATTCGCGGCTGGCCGGCGAGGTCGCCGTCACGCTGGACCTTGCCATCGACCGCGGCCTCGACCCGGCGGTCGAGCGGGAGTGGCGGCGTCGCGCGTTCGAGGCGTTTCATGGTCCGCAGTCGTTGGCGGGAGCGCTGGCCGGCGGGGTATTCGACGCTGACGACCACGAGGACCGGGTCGAGGCCGAGATCGAGGCCCTGTTCGCCGAATTCGAGCGGCGCGGTCACTTCGGCCGGCGCGGCGTCGCATCGCTCGACGAGCTCGCCCGTGGTCGTCGGCTGGTGGCCGCGACCGAGAGCGCCCTGGCCGCCGGCGTCGAGGGCGCACCGACGCTGATGTTCGACGTCTTCCCGCTGTGCGGCATCCACGACCAGGCGACGATGCTGGGGATGATCCGGCGCTACGCCCGCCGGCGCCGCCTTCTGGAGTCCGAGGGGACCGTCGAGGTGAACTGAGCGCTCCTCCGATGGCCTCGTCCCGGACATCCGGCTCGGACCCGTGGAGATGTCGGTCCGATTGCTGGTGGCCAGGGTCGGCCCGTTGGTGGTGGTCGGGCGTTTCGCCTGGAAGCACCTCGGAGCGCGACCGCCCCGCGAAGAGCGTCCGGCCCACGTAGCGACGGATTCGTCGCGCTCGCCTGGGGCCAGGGACATGCGCTCGTAGACTCCCGGCTCATGGCGGAGCGGGTTCTTGCCGGTCACGGGGCCGGGTTGCTGGCGGTGTTCGCGTTGCTGCTGGCTTCTGGTTGCGCGGCTGATGGCGACGGTTCGGGCTCGGTGGCAGGCGGCGCGGGCGGTGGGCCTGCTGACCGCGCTGAAGCAACGTCTTCCACGCCGGCTGCGGCCGCCGATTCCGGCGTCCGTTTCGTCGACGTCACCGTCGAAACAGGTCTCGACTTCGTCCATTCCACCGGCTCGGCCGGGTCGTACGCGATGCCGGCGATCATGGGCGGGGGCGTGGCGGCGTTCGACGCGAACGGCGACGGCCTGCTCGACCTGTACTTCCCCAACGCAGGCAGCGCCGTGGCCGGGGAGGCCGGGCGCAACCGCTTCTACCTGCAGGGCCCCCGAGGCACGTTCGTCGATGCCAGCGAGCAGTCCGGGCTCGGCAACCCGGGCTACGGCATGGGCGCGGCGACGGGCGACATCGACAACGACGGCGACCTCGACCTGTACGTGACGAACCTGGGCCCGGACGTGCTGTACCGCAACCGGGGCGACGGCCGCTTCGACGATGCGACGGCGGAGTTCGGCGTCGCCACGCCCGGCTGGTCGATGTCGGCCGTTTTCCTCGACGCGGACCTCGACGGCTGGCTCGACCTGTACGTCGTTCGCTACGTGCAGTGGCAGGAGGCGCGCGAGTGCCGGGTTCAGGGCGGGCGGGTCGACTACTGCGGGCCGCAGCAGTTCGAGGGCGAGACGGACGTGCTGTACCTGAACCAGGGCGGGACTCGCTTCGTTGTGCGCAGCCGCGAGGCCGGCATCGCCGCAGTCGCCGACGCCGGCCTGGGCGTTGCCGCGGCTGACCTCGATGGCGACGGCCGCACCGACATCTACGTCGCCAATGACGCCGACCCGAACCAGCTGTGGATGAACCGGGGCGAGGGCAGCTTCGAGGACGACGGGGTGCTGCTCGGCGCCGCCTACAATCGCTTCGGGGTCGGCGAGGCGGGCATGGGCATCGCGCTCGGCGACGTGGACGGCGACCGGGACCTGGACATCTTCCTGAGCCATCTCGTGGAGGAGACGAATACGCTGTACCTGAACCTGGGCGGCGCCCCGGGGGCGAGCGACGGCTTCGAGGATCGGGCGGCCGAGGCCGGCCTGGCAGCGCCGAGCACGCCGTTCACCGGCTTCGGCACGGCTCTGTTCGACGCCGACAACGACGGCGACCTTGATCTCGCGGTGGTCAACGGCGCAGTCAAGCGGCGACCCGAGACCCTGTCCGACCGCGACAACTGGTTCTGGCGCGGCTACGCCGAGCCGAACCTGCTGCTGCTGAACGACGGCGGCGGTCGATTCACGGACGCCTCCGCCGCGTCGGGCGACTTCGGCGCCGCGCTCGAGGTCAGCCGCGGCCTCGTGCCCTTCGATCTCGAGGGCGACGGCGACCTCGACCTCCTGGTCAGCGACCTGGAGGGCCCGGCGCGCATCTATCGCAATGAGACGATTCGCCTGGGCGACACGCCCGTGTCCGATTCCCCTGGTACCGGCGCCGCCGTGGCCACCGCTACCGCGGCGGATGCAGCCTCCGCGGGCGAGGTCGCCGACGCTCCTGCGCCGGGCGCCGACGCGGGCCCCGCCGCCGGCTGGGTGCGGCTGCGCGTGACCGACCCGGCGCTGCGACGCACCGCGCACGGCGCGACGGTCACGGCCTGGGTGGGCAGCCGGGCGCTCGTTCGTCCGGTGCTGCCCATCGGCGGCTACCTGACCGGCGGCGACGCGCCGCTGCACGTCGGGCTCGGCGCTGCCCCTGCCGTCGACCGGTTCGAGGTGACCTGGCCGAGCGGCGAGCGGGAGGAGTTCCCGGGCGCCCCGGCCGGCAGCGAGGTCGAACTCGTGCGGGGAGCGGGCCAGTGACGTTGGGGGAGAATCCTCACGTTGCCCAGGGCGGTGCTGGAAGACCGGTCATGAGCACAGGCTCCTGCGAGACGATCCGAACCTGGCCTTTGACGACCGGCCGGGCGGCGCCGACGCGCTGGTCGTCGAGCCGTCGTGATCGTCGTGGCCGCACGTGCCAACTGAATGATGCGCGGCGGTGCCGCGTTCGTACGAGCGGCGGCTGGCGGTCGGGACGGTTCCTGCACGGCGCCCTTGCCGTCGCCCTGGCGTTCCTGCTGCTCTCCGCCGTCGCCTCGGCCGCAACGGCCTTTGACCTGCCGACGCCCGACCTCGGCGCCGTCGAGCCCCGCGTGCGCAACGCCATCGAGGCCGCCCTGGCCGCCGCTCGCACCGACCCCGCCTCCGCCACGGCCTTGGGACGCCTGGGCATGGTCCTCCAGGCCCACCAGTTCGACGACGAGGCTGCGCACGCCTACGCCGAGGCCTCGCGGCTCGCGCCCGGCGAGTTCCGTTGGGTCTACCTGCGCGGAGTCCTTGCCGACGCGCACGATCCGGCGGAGGCTGCCCGTCTCCACGGCCAGGCGGTCGAGCTGGACCCGGCCTACGCGCCGGCCCGCGTGCGCCTGGCGGCGAGCCTGGAGAAGGTCGGCGCCGCCGAGGAGGCGGACGGGCACTACCGGGAGGCCGCGCGACTCGAACCGGACAACGCCGTCGCCCACCTCGGCCTGGGCAGGCTGGCACTGGCCCGCGGCGAGGTCGCCGAGGCCGGGCGGCACCTGGAGCGAGCCCGGGAGCTCAGCCCGGGCGTGCAGGCTATCGTGGCGACCCTGGCGCGAGCGCGTCACCGGGCCGGCGACCGCGACGCCGCCAGGCGGCTGGCGCTGGAAGCGCGGTCGCTGCCGCCCATGCTGCACCAGCGCGACCCGCGCCGGGCCGAGGTGGACGTTCTGGCCGTGGACTCGGAGAGCTTCCTTCGCCGCAGCAAGACGTACCGGGAGACGGGCCAGCTGCAGGCCTCGCTGGCCGAGCTCGTGCGGCTCGTCGAACTGGAGCCCGGCAACGCGCAGGCCCACTTCGCGGCCGCCGGCGTCCACGATCGGATGGGCCGTGCCGAGGCGGCCGTGGCGGCAGCACGACGGGCGCTTCAGATCGATCCCGACCTGGCCGGAGGCCGCGCGGTGCTGGCCGGCGCGCTCTTCAAGCTGGGCCGGTTCGACGAAGCCGAGGCCGAGGCGGAAAGGGTGCTGGCCGAGGACCCGGAGGACCTCCACATGCTGCTCGTGACCGCCATGCTGGCGATGCGGGCCAACGACGTCGGAGGCGCCATCGACCGGCTGGACCGGGCGTCTGCCGTCGGCGCCGCGTCGCCCGACCTCCGTGATCTGATGGTCACCCTGCAGCTGCAGCTGGCCGACGCCCTGGCCGGCGCCGGCCTGCACGGCGAAGCCGCGAGGAGGATCGAACAGGTGGTCGACACGCTGGAGCGGGCGGGAACGGACGAGGCGGTGATCCGTCCGCTGCGGCAGCGCCTGGAGAGCTACCGGGGGGCCTCCGGTGGCTGACCGATGCGGTACGCCGCCGAACGGCAGTGGCGGCGGGGCGAGGCGACGCGAATGACTGGCTCGACCTCCGGCCCGTCGTCGGCTGCGGCTGGGGCCCCGGTCCGTGTGCGCGTGGCGCCGTCGCCGACCGGCGACCCGCACGTGGGCACGGCGTATCAGGCGCTGGTCAACCTCGCATTCGCTCGCAGCTGCGGCGGCGTTTTCGTGCTGCGCATCGAGGACACTGACCGCGCACGCTCCACCAGGGCCTTTGAGCAGGCGATCATCGACGCCCTGCGCTGGCTGGGCCTCTGCTGGGACGAGGGGCCGTATCGGCAGAGCGAGCGGCTCGACCTGTACCGCTCCGAGGTCGGCCGTCTGCTTGCCGACGGCAGCGCCTACCGCTGCTTCTGCACCCGCGAGCGGCTCGACGAGATGCGGCGCGAGAACCGCGCCCGCAAGCGCTTCCCGGGCTACGACCGTCGCTGCAGGGGTCTGTCGCCGGAGGAGTCAGACCGTCGCGCCGCGGCCGGCGAACCCCACGTCGTGCGCATCGCGATGCCGACCGAGGGCGAATGCGTCATGCACGACCTGCTGCGCGGCGAGATCCGCCGCGAGTGGGAGCTCATCGACGATCAGGTGATCCTCAAGGCTGACGGCTACCCGACGTATCACCTGGCCTGCGTCGTGGACGACAACGCCATGGGCATCAGCCACGTCATTCGCGGCGAGGAGTGGATCAACTCACTGCCCAAGCACCTGCGGCTGTTCGAGGCGCTCGGGCACGAGCCGCCGGTCTTCTGTCACCTGCCGCTGCTGCGCAACAACGACGCGAACCGCTCCAAGCTCTCCAAGCGGCGCAACCCCACGTCGGTCACCTGGTTCCGGGATGCCGGGTTCCTGCCGCAGGCGCTTGTGAACTTCCTCGGCCTGATGGTGTCGAGCCGCGCCGTGGGCGAGGAGAAGTTCGACCTGGACGAACTCGTGGACGGCTTCCGGCTGGAGGCCATCTCGCTCGGCGGCCCCGTGTTCGACATCGACAAGCTGCGCTGGCTGAACGCCCGCTACCTGCGCGAGGACTTCGACGCCGCCGGGCTCGCCGAGCTGGTGCGCGACTGGTCCATGGGGCCGGACCGCCTCGCCGGCATCGCCGCGCTCGCCCAGCCGCGGCTCGAAACCCTCGGCGACTGGGGCCGGCTCACGGACTTCCTGTTCGTCGACGGGCCGGTGCTCGACCGCGAGCGGTTCCGGGTGAAGGGCATGGAGGAGCAGGAGGTGGCGGACACGCTCCAGCTCGCGCTGTGGACGCTGGAGCGCGAGCCGGAGTTCACCGCTGAAGTCATTATGGCCCGTTTTCGCGCGCTCGCCGCGGCCCTCGGCATGAGCATGCGCAATCTGACCAGACCCTTCTACGTCGCCATGTCGGGCCAGGCCGCCTCGCTGCCGCTGTTCCAGTCCATGGAGCTCTTGGGCCCCGACCTTGCACGCGCCCGCATCCGCGCCGCCATCAACTGCCTGGGCGGCATCTCGGGCAAGCGCATGAAGAAGCTCCAGAAGCGCCACGACGGCCTGGACCTGGAAGCGCCCGGCTCCTGAGATCGCGTTTCCGTCACGCGTGGTTTCGGCTTCCCTCGTTCCTGGCCACGATCGCGCCTCGCGTTTGCCGGAGTTGACCCGGTGATGGGGGCCGGAGAAGATTCGGCGCCTTGAACGACGGCCCCCAGCCCCTTCATCCGATCCACCGCCGCTACCACGCGGAGGAGCTTGTTCGCGCCAGGCGGGCCAGCGAGCGCCGACGCCAGGTCGCCTCGCAGCGTCGTGCGCGAATCGACCCGAACCCGCACCAGATCGAGGCGGTCATGTTCGCGCTGCGCCGGATTCCGGAGGGCGGCTGCATCCTCGCCGACGAGGTGGGTCTGGGCAAGACGATCGAGGCCGGCCTGGTCATCGCCCAGCTGATGGCGGAGGGCGCGGAGAGGGTCCTCGTCGTCCTGCCGTCGCCCCTGCTTGGCCAGTGGAAGAACGAGCTGCACGACCTGTTCGGCATCGAGGCGGTCGAGGCCGCGTCGGCGTCGGTCGACCTCGATGCGCCGGGCGTGTTCCTGGCCGGGCGCGAGTACGCGGGCGGTGTCCGGGGTGCAGAGCGGCTCGGCTCGTCGCCGCCGTTCGACCTCGTCCTCATCGACGAGGCGCACGAGGTCTTCGCCGGCATCCACCGGCGCTACGACCGCCTCGGCAACTACGAGGAGGACAGCGAGTACGCGCGCATGGCCCACCGGCTGCGCGAGGTCATCGGCGCTGCGCCGGTCCTGCTCCTGACCGCTACGCCGATTCAGAACTCGCTCGCCGAGCTGTGGGGTCTGGTCCAGTACATCGACCGCACCGGCACCCTGCTCGGCACGAAGCCTGTCTTCCAGAAGGTCTTCTACGCCGACAAGGACGGGCGGCAGGTGGTCGAAGAGCAGGCCGACGAACTGCGGCGGAGGCTCGCAGTCGTCGTCCAGCGAACGCTGCGACGGCAGGCGCAGGAGTTCCTGGAGCGCCCGTTCGTGGATCGGCGGGCCCAGCTGTTCGAGTACGCGATGAGCCCCGAGGAGCGCTCCCTCTACGACGACGTGACCGCCTGGCTCCTGACGCCGACCCTCTTCTCCTTCAGCGGCAGTTCGCGCAGGCTGTTGCTGCTCGGCTTTCACCGGCGCATGGCCTCGTCGACCGCGGCGCTGGCGGACAGCCTGGAGCGGGTCGCCGCCCGGCTGCGCGGGATGCTGCGGCGGCTTGCGGGCGAGTTGGCCGATGAGGCTGAGGATGGGGCGGCCGCCGCGGACGCAGCGGAGAACGAAGCCGAGGACGCCTTCATGGCCGATCTGGAGGCAGGCGACGATGCGGTTTCGCCCGGCGGCCCTGGCGACGACGCGAGTGGCGTCGGCGGGGCCGGCGTGTCGGGCATGGCGACGTCGGGCGACGCTCCGGCCGAGGACCCGGCCGCGGACTTTTCCGGCATTCGCGCGGAACTCGAACGGGTCGAGAGCTTCGCCCGGCGGGCACGGTCCCTGCCGCGCGACAGCAAGGCGGAGAGCCTTGTCAAGGCGGTGTGCATGGTGCTCGACCGGCCCCCGGAGCGGCAGAGGGTCGTCGTGTTCACCGAGTCGCTGACCACGCAGGCGTACCTGCGCGACCTGCTCGTCGAACAGACGGAGCTGACGGAGGCCGACATCACGCTCTTCCGGGGCGTGAACGACTCGCCCCGTGTCACGGAGGCGCTCGAGGCCTGGCGCGAGGAGAAGGAGAGCGCCATGGAGCCGCGCCTGCGGCCGAGCCCTGCCGTCGCCGTCCGCATGGCGCTGGTACACGAGTTCGAGACCCGCTCCCGCGTGTTCATCTCGTCCGAGGCAGGCGCCAAGGGCCTGAACCTCCAGTTCTGCGACACGGTCGTGAACTACGACCTGCCCTGGAACCCGCAGCGCATCGAGCAGCGCATCGGCCGCTGCCATCGCTACAACCAGGGCCGCGACGTGACGGTCGTCAACTTCCTGGCCAGGGACAACGAGGCCCAGCGGCTCACCTTCGACATACTGAGCACCAAGCTTGACCTGTTCGGCCAGGTGCTCGACATGTCGGACGTCGTCCTGCAGACCCCGCGCTCCGAGTCCTCCGACGCGCTCGCCTCCGCCCTCGGGCCGGGTTTCGAGAACCAGATGCAGCGCATCTGGGACCGCGCCAGGACGGTGGAGGAGGTCGAGGAGGAGCTGCGCTCGCTGCGCGACCGGATGGAGGTGGACCGGCAGCGGCTCGACCAGGTGCGCGAACGCACCGCCTCGCTGATCGAAAAGCAGTTCGACGAGTCCGTGCGCGAGGTGTTTCGCAGCATCGACGCGGAGCTCCCCGACGCGCTCAGGGCGCTCGACGCGGAGCTCGAACGGGTGGTCACGGCGTACCTCGAAGCCCGCGGCATCCCGTGGGGCCGGGCGGAGCGCGGTGGCCGGAGCGTCATCCACGTTGGCGCCTCCGGCCTGCTGCCTGAGTCGCTCGCCGCCGGCGTTTCGGTCGTCCTCGGCGGGGCCGCGGGCAATGGCGACGCCGATTCGCTGCACCTTGCCCATCCCTTGGTCGCCGCCGCGGTCAGGGAGGCGCGTGAAACCGGGAGCGGCGCCTTCCGCGTGCGCTTCGAGCTGGCGGAAGGGGCGCCGGATGCGTTGCTGGCGCAGCGCGGGCGGCGGGGGCGGCTGGCGCTGACCCGGGTCACGAACGCCCGCTTCGAGCGCGAGGAACGGCTGTGCGTGACCGCCGTGTTCGAGGACGCCGAGGTGCTCCGCCCGGCGGAGGCCGCGCTCGACCTGCTTCGCGCGCGGTGTGTGGACGTTGGCGAGTTCGAACCCCCGCTCGGCGTCTCGTCCGACGACTTGGACGAGGTGGTCGAGGAGGAGCTCTTCCTGGAGCAGGCCGGCGCCGCCGAGGACGACCAGGCGAGCTTTGAGGCCGCGATGGACCAGCTCGACCGCTACCTCGCCGACCGCATGCTCGTGCTGCGCCGGGAACGGGAGCGTGCGAGCAGGAGTCTCGCCGAGGCCGAGCGGCAGCGCGACGCGGCTATCGGCGCGGAGAAGCGGGCCGCCGCGGTCCGGAAGGCGCGAGCCGTCGAAGAGCGGATCGAATCGCTCGACGAGCAGATGGAGGCGCTGGCGAGAGGCGACGACGACACCTACCGCCGCTGGCGCGACCACGCCCACGAACGCCGCTACAGCCGTGCCAGAACGGAGCGGCTGCTGACGGTCGAGTTCGTCATCGCATGAACCTGGAGGAGAACGACGTGGCGCTGAGACTGCTGCACACGGCCGACTGGCACCTGGGCAAGCGCTTTGGTGCTTTCGAGCAGGCCCAGGAGACGCGCCTGACCCGGGCGCGGCTCGACGCCGTCCGCCGCGTTCTCGACCTGGCCGTCAGCTTCGACGTGGACGCCGTCCTGTGCGCCGGCGACCTGTTCGACAGTCCGACGCCCGAGCCACTGTGGTGGCAGGGCCTGCTGCACGAGTTCCAGCGTCGGCAGGAGTGGCGGAGGCCGGTGGTTCTCCTTCCCGGCAACCACGACCCCATCCGGGCGCGGTCCGTGTACGACGTCGAGCACCCGTTCCGTCAGGGTCTGCCCGACTACGTGCACGTCGTGGACCGCCCCGGCTGGGAGCTGCCGCTGGGCGACGAAGCGGTTCTGTACGCCAGCCCGTGCGACAACAGCGCCGGCCAGACGGACCTGGCGGCTTCGCTGCCGCGGCGAGCGCCCGGAGACGAGAGGCGCCGCATCGGCATGCTCCACGGCCAGACCTTCGAGATGGAGGGCCGCCAGACGAACTTTCCCATCCCGCGCGGCAGCGCAGTCGAACGCGGTTTCGACTACCTGGCGCTGGGCGACACGCACGGCTTCCGGGAGGTCGAACCTGAAGCGCCGGTTCCCACGGTCTACGCCGGTACGCCGGAGACGACCGAGCACGGCGAGCGCGGCGCGGGCAAGGCGGTCGTCGTGTACTTCCCTGGTGACCGCCGTCGGCGGGCTCGCGTTCAGCCCCAGGTGGTCGGGATGTGGCGATGGCGGGAGGTGACCTGCCGGTCGCTCGACGAGCTGGCGCTGCTCGCCATGGAACCCGAACTGCGCAAGACGGTGCTGCGGCTTCACCTGGACATGGAGCTGCCAATGGCCGAGTACGACGAGGTCGAGCGCATCCTGGGCGAGCTTGGCGGTTCGCTCGCGGCCCAGCCGAAGGTCGGCGTGCTGGAGGTGAACCGCGCCAGGTTGCGGCTTGCCTCCGACGAACCGATCGACTTCGGCGAGGAGATGCCGCTCCTGGCTTCGGTCGAGGAACGGCTGCGGGCCACGGTCGGCGCGAAGCCGGAGGTCGTCCAGCGGGCGCTCCACCATCTCTACCGGCTGGCGCGGGAGCAGGAACTGACGCCGTGAGGATCGTCCGCCTTGAAGCTCTGCACTGCGCCGGCATCGAGCATGCGGCGGTCGACCTGAAGCCCGGCCTGAACGTTCTCCACGGCCCGAACGAGCTCGGCAAGTCGACGCTCGTGGAGGCGGTGCGCACGGTGCTGCTGGTCCAGTCGAGTTCGGTCACGGCGAGCGTGCTGGACGACTGGCATGGCGACTCGCGGCCTGCGGTTTCCCTGACCTTCGAGCGGAAGGAGCGCATCTGGCGTGTCAGCAAGACGTTCAGGCCGGGCGGCGGAAGCTCCGCGCTCGACTTCTCGCGCGACGGCCACGAGTTCACCGGCGACAGCCGTGGCCGGGAAGTGGACGGCAAGCTGCACGAGATGCTGGGTTGGGGCGCCCTGCCTCCGGGCGGCAGGGGCGGCCCGCGGGGCATGCCCAGCACCCTGCTCACGACTGCGCTGCTCGGCCGCCAGGAAGAGGTCGACGCGATCCTGGCCAGCAGCCTGGCGGAGGACCCGGGCGAGTCCGGCCGCGAGCAGCTTCTCGGCGTCCTGGAGGGTCTGGCGGAGGATCCACGTCTCAAGAAGCTGATCGATGCGGTGCAGGAGCAGGTGGGCCTGGTCTTCACGCCCACGGGAAGGCGCAGGTTCGGACTGCACTCGCCGCGGACGAAGCTGCGGGAAGAACGCCAGGCCGCCCTGAAGGAGAAGCAGGGCGTCCGCACCCGCAGGGAGGAGAGCGAGAGCGTCCGCGAGGAGGTCAACCGGCTGCAGGAGCGGCTCGCGACGGCGGAGGCCGAGCGGGATGACGCGCGGCGGTGCTTCGAGTGGGCCAGGGAGGCCGAAGCAAGACGGGCCGAGCTGGAACGGGCGCGTGGGGTGCTTCGGACCGCCCAAGGCGATGTGACCCGCATCGAGGCTCTGATTGCCGCCCGCGACCGGGCGAGCGAGAAGGTCGTTGCGTCGCGCGGGCGGGTCGAAGCCCTAAGAGCCGAGAAGGAGCGTGCGGAGCAGGTCGCGAAGGCAACCGACGAGGCGGTCCGCGAGGCGCAGGAGCGGGTGCGGGAGGCGGAATCCGACAGCGGGGAGCAGGAGCGTCGCCTGCGCGAGAAGGAAGCCGAGAACACCCTGCTGGAGGCGGAGCGCGAGCAGAGCGATCTCGACCGCACGGTCCGCGAAGCCAGGCGCATCGAGGCGCTTGACCGCGAGGTCCGCGTGCTGGACGAACGAATCGGCAAGGCGGAACACGAACGCGCCGAGGCGCAGGGCCTGATCGCGTCGGCGCGCGAGGAGGTGGCGGAGGGCGAGCGCCGGCTCGGTGAGCTTCACGTCGAACGTCTGGGCGCCCGCCATCTTCGGGCGGGCGCAGTGCACGAGCGGAGCCGGCGGGCCCACGAGGAGGCCCTGGGCCAGGCCAGGGCTGCGGAAGCGGCGGAGGAAGAGGCTGCTTCGCTCCGTGGACAGGCCGGCGATCTGCGGGCGCCGAGCGCGCAGGAGCTCGACCGGCTGAAGGCCCTTGACGCCGAGCGGCGGACGGCGCGGGAGAAGCTCGCCGTCGGCCTGGTTGTCGGTGTGGAGCTTGAGCCTGGCCGGACGGCGAATGTGCACGTTGACGGCCGGCCGGAAGCGCTGCCGGTCGGTGATGGGCAGCGGGCGGAGGTCGAGGCGCGGCGGGAACTGCGGGTCGAAGTCCCCGGCGTCGGCGTGATCCGCGTGCAGGGCGGCGGCAAGGAGCTCGCCGCGGCCGCCGAGGCAGCCGATGCCGCATTCGAGACGAACGTTCGCCCTCACCTGGAGCGGGCGGGCGTGGCCACGGTCGCGGAGCTCGCAGACCGGCGGCGCGAGGCCGACGGTCTGCTTGTGGAGGCGGCGGAGCAGGATCGCACGGCCGCCGAGGCGCGGGTGCGGGCCGAGCGGCTCGACGTGCTGGAGCGCGAGGAAGCCCTGGCGCGCAGCGAGCGCGACCGCAGTCGTTCAGCGCTCGCCGATGCTCTGGCGGATGCGCCGGGCATCGACCACGCCGAGGCAGGAAGCCGACCTGACGGTGAGCGACAGAACGGAGAGGGCGCGTCGCTGGACGAGCATGTCCGAAGTCAAAATGGGCAGGCGCGAGACGAGGCCGAGATCGAAGCCGAGGCCGCAAGCGTGAAGGAGCGCGTGGAGGAACAGCGGCGGCTGAGCGGCGAACTCGCGACCGGGCTGGGATTCGGCGCCGACCGTCTGGACGCCGACCGCCAGACGCTCGAAGCGAAGCGAAGCGAGCTCGAGGCCGCTGCCGATTTCGACTGGCGCGCTGTGCTCGCCGGCGCGGACGATCGGCGTGAGGCGCTCGCCAGTCAGCGGCAGATGGCGGAACGTCGGGTGGAAGCTGTCCGCGCCGAGGCGACGAAGCACGCCGACGATGCGAGGGCGCAGCTCGCCAAGGCCACGGAGGAGGCCGCGGCCGCCGCAACGGCCCGAGACGAGAGCGGGCGGCGCCTTGCCTCCGAGCGCCTGGCGCTGGCTGGCCTGGAACGGGAGACCGAGGTCCGCGAAGCGGCGCTGGAGGACGAGGACGTGGAGGCTGCCCGCGCCGAGCGGGACCGCCGCCGGGAGGAGGTCGACGGGTTGGAGGAAGCGTGCCGGCTGGAGCACGGCGGGCTCGCGGTGCAGCCTGGCTCGGGGACGACGCCTGGCCAGGGCGCCGCCGCGCTCGCACCAAACGAGAACGTCCCGGCTGGAACGTCAGCGGGAGCCGGCACGCAGGATCTTCTGGTGCACGGTGGCGAAGCGGCGCCGGGCGATCAGCTAGCGCGGACGGCCGAGGCCGACCCGGCCGACCTGGGCTGGCTCGAAGATGCCGCCGAGAATGCCGAGGCGAGGGTGCGTCGGATTGCCGGCGATCTGAGGGAGAAGCAGGGCGAGCTGCGACAGGTCGGCGGCAAAGTCGCCGAGGAGGCGGCACGGCAGGCGCAGGAACGGCTCGACGCCGCAGAGAAGCGGGAGCAGGAGCTTGAGGACGACAGCGAGGCCTGGAGGCTCCTGGGCGAGGCGCTCGCCGAGGTCGAGCAGCAGGAGACGGCGCACCTGGGCAAGGCGCTGGTCAAGCCGGTCAGTTCCCGCATCGCCGGCCTGACCGACGGCCGCTACGGCGACCTTCTGATCGGCCCGGACCTCGACGCCGCCGGCATCCGCTTCGCCGGCAAGGAACGCAGCTTCACCGAACTCTCGGTCGGGGCCAGGGAACAGATCGCCGTGCTGCTGCGGATCTCGATAGCCGAAGTGCTGGGCGCCTTCGTGATCCTCGACGACCAGCTGACCCAGACCGACGAGGGCCGGATGGCCTGGCTGCGCGATCTGCTCGAGGAAGCGTCAAGGTCGGTCCAGGTCATCGTCCTGACCTGCCACCCGCAGGACTACGAGCCGAGCGCGGACGCCCACGTCGTGGACCTCGCAGGCTGCGTGCAGCGAAGCAGCCCGGCGGGCTGAGCGGCGCAGTCGATGCAGGGCGTCGTTGGCGGGATCCGCGTGAACGACGGTCCTGGACCCGGGCCAGAAGGACGGATGCTGTGACCCGGGCGGAGGACAGCAGGTGGCTCCAGTTCCCGCTGGAGCGGACACGGGCCGTCGACGACGCTTGCGCTTCCGGCCTGAGACCTCCAGTTCCCGCTGGAGCGGACACGGGGCTTCAAGGAACGGCTTCACCGGATGGCATCGGGAAGTTGTTCGCGTGCCGGTGCTCCGGGTTGCATGGCGGAGGTGCGTGGCCAGGCCGCGCCGGTGTACGTCACCTGAGAGTCAGGACCGACGGCGGTGCTGCCGGCGACCGGCGGCCTTCTGCGCTCGTTCGATCTTCGCCCAGGCGTCGCGCAGGGTGACCGTGCGGTTGAACACCGGGGCGCCTGGCTCGCCGTCGGGGTCGGCGCAGAAGTAGCCGAGCCTCTCGAACTGGACTCGGTCTCCCGGCCTGGCGTTGGCGAGGCTCGGCTCCAGACGGCAGTCGGTCAGTGTCTCGAGGGACTTCGGGTTCAGGTGGTCCTCGATGTTCCCCGGCGCTGCGCCCGGGTTCGGGTGGCTGAACAGCCGGTCGTAGAGGCGGACCTCGGCTTCGATCGCGTGGGCGGCGGAAACCCAGTGCAGCGTCGCCCTGACCCGCCGGCCGTCCGGCGCGTCGCCTCCTCGGGTGGCCGGGTCGTGGGTGCACCGGATCTCGACCACGTTGCCGTCTTCGTCCTCGATTACGTCGGTGCAGGTGACGAAGTACGCGTAGCGCAGCCGCACCTCCCGGCCCGGGGCGAGGCGGAAGAACCTGCGCGGCGGGTCGCGCCGAAAGTCGTCGCGCTCGATGTAGAGCACGCGGGAGAACGGCACCTTGCGCGTTCCGGCGGACGGGTCCTCGGGGTTGTTGATCGCGTCGAGTTCCTCGACCCGGTCCTCGGGGTAGTTCTCGATGACGACCCTGAGCGGGCGCAGCACGGCCATGACCCTCGGCGCGGTCCGGTTCAGCTCGTGGCGGATGGCGAACTCCAGCTGGTTCAGCTCGACGACCGAGTCGTTCTTCGTCAGGCCGACCCGGGAGCACATGTCACGGATGGCTTCCGGCGGGCAGCCGCGCCGACGAAGCGCCGCCAGGGTCGGCATTCGCGGGTCGTCCCAGCCGTTCACCAGGCGAGCGTCCATCAAGCGCTTCAGCTTGCGCTTGGAGGTCAGCGTCCAGGTCAGGTTGAGCCGCGCGAATTCGATCTGCACCGGTTGGTGGATGCCGTCGATGTGGGCGAGAAACCAGTCGTACAGCGGCCGGTGGTCCTCGAACTCCAGCGTGCAGAGCGAGTGGGTCACGCCCTCGATGGCGTCGGACTGGCCGTGTGCCCAGTCGTAGGTCGGGTAGATGCACCACGTCGAGCCGGTGCGGTGGTGGTGCGCGTGGAGGATGCGGTAGAGCACCGGATCTCGCAGGTTCATGTTGGACGACGACATGTCGATCTTCGCGCGCAGCGTGTGGGCGCCGTTCTCGAACTCGCCGTCCCGCATGCGCCGGAACAGGTCCAGGTTCTCCTCGACCGACCGGTCGCGGAATGGGCTGTTGCGGCCCGGCTCGTTCCACCGACCGCGGTACGCACGCGCCTCTTCCGGGCTCAGGCTGCAGACGTACGCCTTGCCCTTGCGGATGAGTTCCAGCGCCCAGTCGTGCAGCTGCTCGAAGTAGTCGGATGCGTAGAGCGCCCTCTTGCCCCAGTCGAAACCGAGCCAGCGCACGTCCCGCTCGATGGCCTCGACGTACTCAGTGTCCTCCGCGGTGGGGTTCGTGTCGTCGAAGCGCAGGTTGCAGTGACCGTCGTGCTCCGCGGCGACCCCGAAGTCGAGGCAGATCGCCTTCGCGTGGCCGATGTGCAGGTAGCCGTTCGGCTCGGGCGGAAAGCGGGTGACGACGGCGCCGCCGTTCCTGCCCGCGGCCACGTCGTCGCGCACACGCTCCCGGATGAAGTCGAGCGGTCCAGATGCGGGGTCGTCGGTCATGGCGGATCCGGGCTGTCGAAGGCGGGGCGCAGGCTACCAGCAGGTCAGCCGTCGAAGCGGTAGCCGACGCCGTGGACGGTGACGATGAACTCGGGCTTGCCGGGGTTCGGTTCCACCTTCTGGCGCAGCGAGGACACGTGGACGTCGACGGTGCGGGTGGTGGGCGTGGCGGTGTGGCCCCAGACTTCGTTCAGCAGCCGGTCGCGGCTGTGGACCTGGCTTCGGTTCTCGATCAGGAAGCGGAGCAGGCGATACTCCAGGCTGGAGCAGGCGACCTCGGTTTCCTCGCCGCTGGCGCCGGTGCGCCACACCTGGGCGCGGTCGAAGTCCACCCGGACGGCGCCGAAGCGGTAGCCGCTGGCTGGTGCGTTTGGCGCGTCGGTCCGTCGCCGCCGCAGCAGCGCCTCGATGCGGGCGAGCAGTTCCAGGGTCTCGAACGGCTTGGCCAGATAGTCGTCGGCGCCGAGCTTCAGGCCGAGGACCCGGTCGATGATCTCGCCTCGCGCAGTGAGCATGAGAATCGGCATGTCGACCCCGGCGCCGCGCAGGTCGCGGCAGACGTCGAAGCCGTTCTTTCCCGGCAGGTTGACGTCGAGCAGGACGAGGTCGAACGAGCCGCTTGCCGCCATCCGTTCGCCCGCCGGTCCGTCGGCGGCTTGCTCGACCTGGTAGCCCTCGGCAACCAGCCGGTCGGTCAGGGTGCGAGCGAGGCTCGGCTCGTCCTCGACCAGGAGCAGGCGGGGGCGGGCCGGTTGCGCGGTGGACGGCGAGGCAGGCAAGTGCGTGGTCTCGGCTTCTCGCGACGGAACCCGTTCAGGCGGTCTTCGCGCTGGCCGCCGGCAGCGACACGTGGAACGTGGCGCCACCGGGTTCGCTGCCGACCTCGATGTCGCCGCCGTGCTCCCGTACGGCGTTCCTGGCGAGACTCAGGCCGAGGCCTGCACCGGGGGCCGCGCTCGCGGCCGCGGCCTCGCCGCGCACGAAGGGACCGAAGATGCGCTGCCGCTCGCGGGCCGGGATGCCCGGTCCCCGGTCGGTGACCGAGACGGTCACTCGTTGCCGGTTGTCGTCGAACGCCCCGGTGATCGCGATCCTGACCCGGCCGTCGTCGTCCACGCCGTACTTCGCCGCGTTGTGAAGGAGGTTGACGAAAGCCCGCCTCAGCGCGTCGGCGTTGCCCAGGACTGCGGGAAGGTCCTCCATGCCCGTCACGTCGAGCTCGACTTCGGGCTCCTCCAGGAACCACCGCGATTCGGCGATGACGGCGTCAAGCAGGGAGCCCGGTTCGATGCGCTCGATCGGCAGCCGTGCTGCGCGGCCGATGCCCGCGTACTGCAGAACCTGCTCGACCAGCCGGGCCAGTCGCCGGCCTTCTCGCCCGACGAGTTCGCCGTAGCTCCTGACGTCTTCGGGCTTTCGGACGACGCCCGAGCGCAGGTTCTCGGCGGCGGAACGGATGGCCTGCACGGGCGTGTTCAGTTCGTGAGACACGCCGGCCACGAAGTCGACCTGCTGGGCGGCCAGCGCCTGGGACCGGCGGGCCGAGACGATCACCAGTCCGAATCCCGCCGCCAGCAGGCTCAGCACTCCGCCGCTGATGTACAGGTTGCGCCGGTGCGCGGCCCGGGTGGCGGCCTCGAGCGACCCGGAGCGGTGCGTGACCTGGATGCGCCAGGCGCCGCCAGGCCGGTCGCGCTCGCTGCTCGCCAGACGGTTGTCGCCTCGCCGCTCTGCCTCACCGCCGCGCAACCGGCGATCATCGCGGCGTCGTGCCTCCTCGGGACGCGGTCGGAGCGGCGGGGCCAGTCGCAGGGCCCGGAACTCGATATCCGGCGGCCCTGCGGCGTTCACGCTTCCTGCGGAGTTCTCGGGCCAGACCTGTCTCTCCTGTTCGGCGGAGACGTCGGCCACCGAGACGAGCCAAGGAGAGTCGTCGCCGAGTTGCCCGCCGCCGAAGTGCCGCTCGACCAGCATCGGAAGGAACTCCCGTTCGAGCACGGAGTGATCGATCCGGGCCACGATCAGGCCCGTCGCCGCACCGGGTCGGCCGTCGCGTCGCCGGTCGGGCAGCGGCAGGACGAGGCGGTCCGTGCGCTCCGCCCGTCTGCGAACGCCTGGCCGGCGCGTGGCTACCAGGTCGTCGATGTCGGCGGGCGCCGGGTCGGGCAGCCACTCGCTGGCATCCTCGTCCAGCCGGAACGCAGTGCGGGTTCCGTTTCCACGGTCGATCCGCACGATCCAGACGTCCTGGAGCAGGGCAGGGAAGGCGGCGTTCTCGCGCCAGTGCCGCACCACTCGCAGCAGCAGATCGGCGAGGGCCAGGTTGGCAAGGAGCGCTTCCTCCGCCGCCGGATATCCCGGTTCGGCAGCCACCGCTCGCCGCCGGGGAGGGCCTGCGAGCGCCGCGGCTCGCAGCAGCCCGGCGCCGAGTTCAGCGAAGGGAGCGCCGATGTCGGTCGCCAGTTGGCGGCTCGACTCCTGCAGGTTGCGCCGCATGCGCTCGCTGGCGGCCCGGCTGAGGTCCTCGGTCCAGCGGTACTGGAGCATGGCGAGCGCGACCAGCAGCGCCGCCGCGGCGATGGCCACGACCAGCATCCAGCCGCCGCCCGACCGGGACCCGGAACCCCAGATGCGCCGGACGGGCATGGCCGGCAGTGTAGCCCCGGCAGCTGTCCGAATGCCCTCGTCGAGATCAGGCTTTGCAAGCGTTACAAACTTCTTTCAGGGGCTTGATGACCTCAGGGCTGTGCGGCCCTTACCGTTTCCCTCGTTCGATCACCCACCAACTCCGAAGGAGGAGGAAGAAGACATGAAGACAACGACCTTTCCCCGCGCCGCCCGCCTGGCGCTTTCCCTGTTTCCCGCCCTGCTGATCGTGGTCGCCGGCGTCGTCGCGGCGCAGGACAGAGACCGGCCCGGCCGGGACCGCGGCGACCGCGCCGACCTTGGGCAGCGACACGCCGAGCGCCTGGCCAGGGCTCTCCAGCTGACCGACGCCCAGCAGGAGGAGTGGCAGCGGCTGCAGCAGGAGCACCGGACCGCCGTCCGGGCGCTGATGGCCGACATGCGCAACCTGACGCAGCGACTCGACCGGGCGGCATCGGTGGAAGACCCCGACCCGGCGACCGTCGGCCAGCTGGAACTCGACCGCCGGGCCATCGGAGAGAAGATGCGCGATCTGCGCGCCCACCTCGACGAGGCCCAGTTCAACCTGCTCGACCACGACCAGAAGATCCGCTGGGAGGCGGTCAAGGAGAACCTCCGTCGCGGCCCGCGGCAACGTTCCGACCGTGGGCGCGGAGGTCCCCGGCGCGGCGGCCGGTAGCTCCGCCCGTGGCGGAAGGCAACGATTCACCGGGCGGGCGTCCACTCGGGCGCCCGCTCTTCTCGTGGCAGCCACATGGAACTGCGACTGGCGGCCACCGATCTGGTGGCGGACGTCGTTCCACGCCTCCCGATGCTCGGTTCACGGGCCCAGGAGGATCGGCTTGTGGTCGCCGATCTCCGTCGTGGTTGGGGTCTGGAACGTCAAGTCTCGATGACCACCCGGGTCGGCGCTGCCAAGGCGGGCGGCTGGCCGGGCGCCAAGGTGATGCAGGCGGGAGAAGCGTCCTCGACGCGTCGGGCGGCGGTAGGATCCGGGCTTCCTGGAACTGGATTCGGCGGCTCGACCTGCCGCCGCTGGAGGTGTCTGCATGCCGGACGTTGCGTTCGTTGGACTCGGAGTCATGGGTTACCCGATGGCCGGGCACCTGGTGGCCGCCGGGCATGGGGTGACGGTGTTCAACCGCACCACGGCCAGGGCGGAGCAGTGGGTCGCGGAGCACGGTGGCGGCTTTGCGCCGACGCCGGCGGCTGCCGCGGCGGGAGCCGAGTTCGTGTTCTGCTGCGTCGGCAACGACGCCGATGTGCGGGCGGTCACGCTCGGCGCCGAGGGCGTTCTGGCAGGCATGGCCGAGGGCGCCGTCCTGGTGGACCACACGACCGCATCGGCCAGGCTGGCTCGCGAGCTTGCCGAGGCCGCCGCCGCGCAGGGCTGCGGCTTCCTGGACGCGCCGGTTTCAGGCGGCCAGGCCGGCGCCGAGAACGGCGCGCTGACCGTGATGTGCGGCGGGGAGGCCGCGACGTTCGAGCGCGTGGACCCGGTCATCGACTGCTACAGCCGCGCCGTCACCCTGCTGGGTCCGGCCGGCAGCGGTCAGCTGACCAAGATGGTCAACCAGCTCTGCATCGCCGGCATCGTCCAGGGGCTGTCCGAGGGAATCCACTTCGCCGAGAAGGCGGGCCTCGACCCGCTGCAGGTCATCGGCGCCATCTCGACCGGCGCAGCCGGATCGTGGCAGATGGACAACCGGGCCGAGACGATGGTCGAGGGCAAGTTCGACTACGGTTTCGCCGTCGAGTGGATGCGCAAGGACCTGGGCATCGCCCTCGACGAGGCCCGCCGCAACGGCGCCCACCTGCCCGTAGCCGCCCTGGTTGACCAGTTCTACAGCGAGGTGACGGCCCTCGGCGGGCAGCGCTGGGACACGTCGAGCCTGGTGGAGCGTCTGCGCGCGATGGGCGCGCCACGGCAGCCGTGATCGACGAGGTGCATCAAAGCGACTCGCGGTTCGCCGCGGCAGATCAGGTGGCCATGCTCGCCGCGGACGTTGCGCGACTCGACGCACGTTTCGCCGCGGTGGACGCGCAGCTCGTCTCGCTGAGACGGGAGAACCGACCGTGGTTCGGGTGCCTCTTCGCCACCGTCGGCGTGCTGAGGGCCCTGTCTTGCGCCGGCGTTCTCTGAGCGGCGCCGCCAGGCGCCGCCGGGTGCACCCTCCTCGCCGGGCGGCCGCCACGGGCGTTACCGGGAGACGTTCGGGTCGCCGGGGACGTGGAAGCGCCACAGGCGGTTCGGGGCGCTGGTGACGCCGATGCGGCCGGTGCGTGTCGGTTCGGCTGGCGGCGCTACGCCGTCGTCCGCGATGAACAGGGTCCGCGCCCCTGTGTGGCTCTCAACCGGGTCGGCTTCCGGGTCGTCCGGGGCGGCGTCCCCGGGCCGATGGCAGGTACGACCGGCAGCGAGGTCCCGGCCGTCGTGTCTCAGGTCGAGTTCGAAGGCCTGGCAGAGGCGGGCCGGGCCGGAGCAGAGGTCGGTGGGCTTGAACGGCCTGGTGGACTTTCGTCGGCTCAGGGTTTCGCGGGCCCGGTGCATCAGCGGCTCGCCTCGCATGGGCGCCACGGCCCGCAGCAGCACCGCCGCGCAGATGCCGTCGGCGCCGCAGACCACGTTGGCGCAGTGGTACATGCCGTACGTCAGGTAGACGTACAGACGACCCGGCGGCCCGAACATGGTCCGGTTGCGCGGCGTCATCCCGCGATGGCCGTGGCTTCCGGGGTCGGAGGCGCCGCCGTAGGCCTCGACTTCGACGATCCGGCCCGCGCGCCGTCCGCTTACCAGGACCTTGTTCAGCAGGTCCGGCGCCAGTTCCAGGGCCGGGCGGGCGTGGAAGGAACGCGGAAGCGGCCGAAGCCGTGTTTCGGCCAGCGCCGCCGTGCCCGTCGCCGACTCCGTGCCCTCAGCCCGGGCCGGAGGTCCGCTCGGCTTCCTGCTCAAGGCTCGTCGCAGGCCCCATGAAGGCGCGAATCTCGGCTGGCGTTTCCATCTTGACGTACTCGGGCGTCCGCACGCTGACGTAGACGACCTCGGCGGTGAAGACCGGCCTGCCCTCGTGCGTGCCCCGGTAGGCGAGCGTCCATGATGTGCGTCCCCAGTGACTGATCGCCAGGTCGATGTCCAGCACGTCGGCGTCGGTAGCCGAGCCCAGGAAGTCGATCGTGCAGCGGCGCAGCATCATCTCCCAGCCGAGGTCGGCCCGGAGCTCGCGGATGTCGGCCAGCCAGGTCTCCAGCGCGTCGTCCATGTACGCCATGTAGTTGGCGTTGTAGACGACGCCCTGCTTGTCGACCTCGCTGTAGCGAACGCGGATCGTGTGCCGAAACGGGGTGGTCACCCGGAACGCGCCGGGAAGCTCGGCTCGAAACCGAGCGCCCAGGCCGCGAAGGCCCACTGGTCGGCGACGTCCTCGATCTGCATCCAGGTCGGCTTGCCGGCGCCGTGGCCGGCCCGCGTCTCGACCCGGATCAGCACCGGCCTGTCGCAACCCTGGGCGCGCTGCATCGCCGCCGCGTACTTGAAGCTGTGCCAGGGCACGACGCGGTCGTCGTGGTCGGCGGTGGTGACGAGCGTGGGCGGGTAGCAGGCCCCTTCCTGCACGTTGTGGAGCGGCGAGTACGCGTACTGAGCGCGGAACTCGTCCTCGTTCTCGGACAGTCCGTAATCGGTCGACCAGTTGCGGGCGTTCGCGCTGGGCAGGTGGTAGCGCAGCATGTCCAGCACGCCGACCGCGGGCAGCGCCGCCCCGAACAGGTCGGGCCTCTGGTTGAGCGTCGCGCCGACCAGCAGGCCGCCGTTGCTGCCGCCCTGGATCGCGATGCGTTCGGCGCTGGTGTAGCCCTCGGCGATCAGGAGCTCGGCGGCGGCGATGAAGTCGTCGAAGACGTTCTGCTTGTGCTGCTTCGTGCCGGCCAGATGCCACTCGCGGCCGTACTCGCCGCCGCCGCGCAGGTTGGGGATGGCGAGGACCCCGCCCATCTCCAGCCAGGCCAGGCGCGACGAGGAGAAGCCCGGCGTGAGCGAGATGTTGAAGCCGCCGTAGCCGTAGAGCAGGGTCGGGTGGGTTCCGTCCTTCTCCAGCCCGGCGCGGTGGGTGATGAACATCGGAATGCGCGTGCCGTCGCGGCTCTCGTAGAAGACCTGGGCGGTCTCGTACCCGTCGAGGTCGGCGGCGATGCGCGGGCTGCGGATCAGTTCGCTTTCCCCGGAAGTCAGGTCGTGGCGGTGGATCTGCGACGGAGTGCCGAAGCTCGAGAAGGAGAAGAAGGTCTCGTTGTCCTCCCAGCGACCGCCGAAGCCGCCCGCGGTGCCGATGCCGGGCAGCTCGACCTCGCCGGCCGCCTCCGCTTCCTCCACGCCGTCAGGAATGGCGAGCCGAACCACCGTTCGGGCGTCGTGCAGGTAGTTCAGGACCAGCTTGCCGCCAACCGCCGAGGCGTAGGACAGCGTGTCCTCGCTCTCGGCGACGACCTCGTGCAGGACCGGGGCGCCGGCCGGCGAGCTGCGGTCAGCAACGTCCACCGCGACGATGCGGTTGCGCGGCGCGTCCTTGTTGGTCTCGAACAGGAACACGCTGCCGATGTTCACCACGTAGCCGTACAGGGCGTCCCACCGGTCGAGCAGCGGGCGAATGGCCGAGTCGGGCTCGTCGAGCCGGCGGTAGTGGACCGCGTTCTCCAGGTAGCCCTCCTGCAGGCTGACGAGCAGGTACTCGCCGTCCTCGGACACGGAGGCGTACGGGTTGCGGCGCGGGTGCTCCGGCTGGCTGAAGACGAGGCGGTCCTCGCTCTGGTCCGTGCCCAGGGCGTGGAAGTAGACGGACACGGCTTTCTGGTCGTCGCCCTTCGTCGGGTCGTCTTCGTGCGCGGGGTAGCGGCTGTAGAAGAACCCGGAGTTGTCGGGCATCCAGGACACGCCGGTGAACTTGGTGAAGTCGATGAAGTCCCCGGTCTCCTCGCCGGTGTCCACGTCGAGCACCCTCCATGTGCGCCAGTCCGAGCCGCCGTCCGACTGCGCGAAGGCGGCGAAGCGACCGTCGCGGCTGGGCGTGAACCCGGCCAGGGCGACCGTCCCGTCCTCGCTCCAGGCGTTCGGGTCGAGCAGGACGCGCCCCGGCGGTTCGTCGCCCTCCTGGTCCATCGACTCGGCGACGTGGACGACGCTCTGGTCCTGCAGCCCGTCGTTGTGCTGGTAGAAGTAGCGGTCGCCTCGCTTGCTCGGCGTGCTCCAGCGCTCGTAGTCCCAGATGGCGCGCAGCCGGTCCTCGATGGCTTCACGGCCCGGCAGCGCGGCGAGAAACGGCTCGGCGACGGCGTTCTGGGAGGCGACCCAGGCCGCCGTGTCGTCGCCGTCGAGGTCCTCCAGCCAGCGGTAAGGGTCGGCCACCTTCTCGCCGAAGTAGTCGTCGACCTGGTCGACCTGGCGGGTTTCGGGGTAGTCCACCGGATTCGGCTCCACGGTGTCGGATGAGCAGGCCACAAGAGGGAGGAGGGCCGGAGCGAACCGGCGTAGGGTCGGCTGAATCATGGCAGGCGATTCTATGTTGGGCTGCGTGCCGCCGTCCGGTCCGCCGGGGCCGCGCGGGCTCAGGGCGCTTCGAGCTTGTTGGGGGGGGGTGGCGCCGGCTGTGAAGCGGCTTCGATGGGGCAGGGCGTGCCTGTCCGGGAGCTCTCTCGAGAGCCGCATGACGACAACCCGCCTGCGGCCGGCTCGGACCTGATGGCTCCGGTCGTGCCCGGGCGCTTCGCCGCCGCTTGCGGGGGTGTCGGATCTCAGAGGCCGAACGACTTCGCTGCGCGCTCGGCGAGCGTGTCGCCGATCGCCAGCGAGGCCGTGGCGCCGGGAGACGGGGCGTTCAGCACGTGGAGCATGCGCGGGCTGGTCTCGATGGCGAAGTCGTCGACCAGGTTTCCCCGGCGGTCGAGCGCCTGGGCCCGGATGCCAGCGCCGCCGGGCATGAGGTCCTCGTCGCGCAGGGAGGGGACGAAGCGGCGCAGGTCGCGGGAGAAGCGGGCTCGGCTGCCGGAGCGCGCCATCTCGGCGAGGCCGACCTTCCAGTAGCGCAGCGACATCTTCCAGAAGCCGGGCCAGCTCAGGCTGCTCGCGGTGTCGCGGAGGTCAAAGCTGCCGCGCTGGTAGCCTTCTCGTCGGAGCGCCAGCACTGCGTTCGGTCCGGCCTCCACCGACCCGTCGACGCGTCGGGTCAGATGGACGCCGAGAAAGGGGAAGCGGGGGTCGGGGACCGGGTAGATCAGGCCCCGCAGAAGGTGGCGCCTCTCCGGAGCGATGTCGAAGTACTCGCCGCGGAACGGGACGATTCGCACGTCCGGGTCAAGCCCCGCCATGCGCGCCACCCGGTCGGACTGGAGACCGGCGCAGTTGATCGCCTGGCCGGCCTCGAAGTCGCCGTCGGTGGTTCGGATGCGCACCGCGGCGCCTCTGGGCGAGAGGCCCGTGACCCGGGTGCTCAGGCGCAGCCTGACCCCGGCGTCGGCGAGTTCGTCGGCGTACGCCTCTGCCACCGCCCGGTAGTCGACGATGCCGGTTTCGGGGACCCACAGGGCGTCCACGCCGACCGCGTGCGGCTCGAACTCCGCGATGCGCTCGGGCGGCAGCCGCTCGAGGCCCGCGAGGCCGTTCGCCCGCCCGCGCCGTTCGAGCTCGTCGAGCTGCGCGACCTGGCCCGGCTCGGTCGCGATGACCAGCTTGCCGCATATCTCGTGGGGCACTCCCCGACGCTCGCAGAAGGCGATCAGCCGTTTGCGGCCAGTAACGCAGTTCTTCGCCTTGAGCGACCCTGGCTTGTAGTACAGGCCGGAGTGAATGACGCCGCTGTTGTGGCCGGTCTGATGCACGGCGGGGCGGGGTTCCGCCTCGACCACGCGGATGGCGATGCCCGGGAAGCGTCGCGCCAGGCTGCGTGCGGTCGCGAGGCCGATGATTCCGGCCCCGATGCAGACGACGTCGGCGTGCTTCGCCAAGGCCGGGACTCAGGCGGTGTCGGGCCCGGCCGCGGCGCCGTCGGCCGGCTCGGCAGCCGTCGACGGCCGTTCGGTCGGGGGCGGTGGCTTCGCGCTCGGGTAGGTGCCCAGGAGCTGGAATTCCTTCGCCTTGGCCCGAATCGCCCGCAGGGCGCCGCTCACCGGCTCGGACACCGCGTGGCCCTCCACGTCCAGGTAGAAGCAGTAGCGCCAGGGCGTTGCGGGCAGTGGCCTGGACTCCAGTTTGGTCAGGTTGACGCCGCGTCGGGAGAAGCTCCGCAGCACCTCGCCGAGATCGCCGGGCTGGTGGCCGGTCACCAGCCGCATCGAGGTCTTGCAGGGGACGTCGGGCGGGCAGGGCGTCGCTTCCGTGGCCACCTCGACGAAGCGGGTGAAGTTGGCCGCCTGGTTCTGGATGCCGCGGGCGATGATCTCCAGGCCGAACACCCGCGCCGCCGGTTCGCTGGCGATGGCGCCGATGCTTGCGTCGTTGCCCTCGCGCACCCGCGCTGCCGCTCCGGCGGTGTCGAACTCGATCCGCGGCTCCAGCCAGTCGTGGTTGCGAAAGAACTGGTTGCACTGGCTGAGCGCCTGGGGATGCGAGCGCACGACGCGGAGGTCCTCGAGCTTCGTGCCGGGCAGGCCGAGCAGGCAGTGAGCGACCTCGCCGATCACCTCCGCGGTGATCACCAGGCCGCCTTCGGCCAGGATGTCGCAGGTCTCATTGATGCTGCCTGCGGTGCTGTTCTCGATGGGCAGCAGCGCGAGGTCGTGTACGCCGTTCTTCACGCCTTCGGCTGCCTCGCGGAAGTGCTCGTAGCCCTCGAGAACGACACCGCCGGATCGACCCCCGTAGTGCCGTTGGGCGCTCAGGTGGCTGAACGACCCCTCAATGCCCTGGTAGGCGACGCGCAGCGGGGCCTGGTCAAGGTCGCGGAGCCAGCCCTTCTGCGCTGCGATGGACATCTCGATCAGCAGCCGGAAGATGCGCTCGGTCTGATGGGCGTCGAGCCGAAGGTCGGCGGCAGCCGCGCGCACCCGCTTCAGCATCTGTTCCTCACGCTGCTGATCGCGGAAGGGCGAGGCGTTGGCGACCTTCGCCTGCGCCACCTGCCGCGACAGCTCGACGCGGCGACAAAAGCCCTTCAGCAGCTTCCGGTCGACCCGCTCGAGTTCCTCGCGGATCCTCTCGAGGTCGGGAGGGAGATCGGTCGCTGGGGAGTCGGGCATCGGGCGGTGGGCTGGCCCGAGGCCAGCGGGTCGTCGTCGGGGTACGGGAGCGGTCAGTATACGGCGGGAGCGTCACGGGCCTTCAGGCGTGCGCTTCAGGGTTGCGGGCGGATGGCCACCTTGAGCGCCTGCCTCCCGATCATCAGGTCGAGCGCATCCGGCAGGCGACGAAGCGGCAGTTCGCGTTCGATCAGTCGCCCGTACCGGTCCGGAGCGTCGCTCAGCAGGTCGAGCGCCTTGCGGAAGGAAGCCGGACGGTAGTGGTAGATGCCGAGGAGCGTCTGCTCCCGGTAGTGCACGGTCTCGGCGTCGATGGTCAGCGTGGCGTCGCTACGGCAGCCGCCAAACAGGGCCGCGGCGCCGCCAGCCGCCAGGCGGGATACGGCCAGCCGCCAGCCGGCGGGGCTGCCGGTGGCGTCGACCGCGATGTCGAACTCTCCGAGCGCTTCGCCGTCCATCTCGCCGGCGCGGCCGCAGTGCGTCGCCGCGGCGCCGAAGGTCGAGGCTGCGGCCAGGCGACAAGGATGGGGGTCGAGGACGTGGACGGTCGCTCCGGCGCTGGCGAACAGGTCGGTCAGGAGCAGGCCGAGCGGTCCGCTGCCGACGACGAGCGCCCTCGCTTTCCTGGCAGGACCGCCCCAGCCGGCCAGCGACCGCTCCAGGCAGTGCACGGCGCAGGCCAGCGGTTCGGCCAGCGCCGCGACCGCAGGCGGCAGGCCGGCCGGTCGCCGGTGCGTGCAACGGGCCGCGAACCGGGCCGGAACCAGCAGGTGGTCGGCGAACGCGCCGTTCAGGTAGGCGAGATCGCGGCAGAGGTTCTCGCGCTGGCGCTGGCAGGGGGTGCACCGGCCGCAGGGGGCGCTGTTGCGGAGCACCAGGGCGTCGCCCTCGGTCCGGGCGGCGCCGTCGCCGGCCTGAATCACCGTACCCGTGACTTCGTGGCCGAACGGCGTCGGCAGCGTGAGCATGGTGGGATGGCCGCCGCGCCGGAACACCTTGACGTCGGTGCCGCAGGTGGTGGCGGCGTCCACGCGGAGCAGCAGCTCGCCCGGCCCCGGCTCGGGCATGGGAAGCTCCCTGATCTCGACGCTGCCCGGGCCGGTGAGGAAGGCCTGGGTCTGGCGGGTCGGGATCATCGGCCGACCAGATTCTGCACGGGGCGGCTCATGGGTGCAGCAGAACCTTGAGCGCCTCGCCCCGCCGACACAGCTCCACCGCCTCGTCTGCGCTCTCGAAAGGCAGGCGGTGGGTGACGAGCGGCGTCGGGTCGAGCGCGCCGCGGACCAACAGGTCGAGCACGCGCGCCTGCTCGGCGGAGGTGCCGGAGTAGGCGCCGACGATCTGCCTCTCGGACCGGAACAGGGCGTTGATGTCGAACCGCACGAGCGCGCCGTGCGGCGCGTGGGCGAAGAGGACGACCCGTCCACCCGGCCTGGTCGCGCGGAGCGCGAGGTCGAAGGCGGCCTGGCCGCCGGCCGTGTCGAGCACGGCGTCTGCGCCCGGGGAGCCCACGCCGTGGACCGCGTCGGGATGCAGCGCCTCGCGAGCGCCGAGTTGCTCGGCCATGGCCCGGCGGCGTGGGTCGGGTTCGACGACGACGACCTGTGCGTCGGGAATGGCCGCCTGCAGCACGAGGAGGTGGAGCAGACCCATGGACCCTGCGCCGATGACCACGGCGGTCGGCGGTTCCGGGCCGCTTCCGAGGCCGCTGCGGTCGATGCCGCGCAGGACGCACGCCGCAGGTTCGACGAAAACGGCCGCCTCGTCCGGGAGCCCGTCCGGGATCCTCTGCACGGTGTGCTCGACCGCACGTGCCGGCAGCCGGATGCGTTCGCCGAAGCCGCCCGGGTCGAGCAGGTTCTCGGCGAACTGCGGGCACATCGTCTCGGCGCCTGACAGGCAGAGGCGGCACGACCCGCAGGGCGCGTGATGCGGCGCGACCACTCGGTCGCCGGGCGCGAACGCTTCCGTGCGGCTCTCGATCACGCGCCCGACGATCTCGTGTCCGAGCACTTCGCCGCCCGCCCGGCGTCGGTCGGCCAGCTTGTGCAGGTCCGTGCCGCAGAGGCCGCAGCAGACGAGCTCCAGCAGCACCTCGCCGTCCCGGATCACGGGTTCGGACGCGTCGGCCAGCTGCACGCCGCCCCCGGCGCTGGTCCGGAGGACCTTCACCCGGAGCGGTCGGGCGGTCGCTGCGGTCGCTGCGGTCGCTGCGGTCGTGAGCGTGCGACCATCGTTGCGTCGACGCATCGCCGGCCTCCGTCCGCGCCCGATACAGGCGTCGGGGCCCGGGAACCCGGGCGAGAGGTGCAAACGCCTTCCGGGCCGCGCCGGATCACTCGGTGCCGGGCGCTGCGGCGGCTTCCTTGATGAACACGTCGTGCTTGCTGTACGGGATCTCGACCCCGGCATCCCGCAGCGCGGTGTGGGTGGCCTTCACCAGCTCGTGCGTGACGATGCCGCGCAGCACGGGCCGCTCGACCCAGCACAGCAGCTCGTAGTCCATGGACGACGGACCGAAGCCCCGGAAGCGTACCCGCGGCGAGGGCTCCTTGCAGACCTTGGCGTTCTCGTCGGCGACGCGCAGCTGAATCGTCTCGACGTGGTCGAGGTCGCTGCCGAAGGCGACCCCGACGCGCACCCGGATGCGGTACTTGACGTGCGGCCCGCCGCTCTCGTTGTTGATCTTCGCGTTCCCCATCACCGCGTTCGGAATGGTGACCTCGATGTCGTCGCGCGTGAGCAGGCGGGTGCTGCGAATGCCGATCTCGGTGACCTTGCCACGCTCGCCGCTGTCCAGGGTGATGAAGTCGCCGATCTTGTAGGGACTGTCGGCGAAGATGAAGATGCCGGCAAACAGATTGGCCAGGGTGTCGCGGGCGGCGAAGCCGACGGTCAGGCCGACGATTCCGCCGGCGGCCAGCAGCCCGGAGACGTCGTAGCCCCAGATCTTGATCGCCAGGTACGCGCCGAGGATGACAATTGCCACCTTGGCGAGGTTCTCGAACAGCGGCTCGGTGTGCCTGGAGACCAGAGCGCCCTGCTGCCGCTGCCGAGCCAGGGCCCGGAGCACGACCGTCGAGACGCGCAGGCCGGCGATGCCCCAGTACACCAGCGCCGTCGTCTGCAGGACGTTGCCGAGGTTCCGCTCGACATCCTCCGCAAGCCCGAGCCGTTCGAGGCCGATGCGCAGGCCGAGCAGGAACACCGAGACGAAGAGCGGCCACTGGGCCGCCTCGAGCAGGCGGTCGTCCACCTTGGTCTCGGTGCGGGCGAAGACTCGCGCCAGCACCCGCTTCAGGAACAGCCACACCAGCAGAGCGACCAGCGCCGAGAGCAGCGCGAACGCGCCGAGCTGAAGCCACCGGCTCTCGGCGTAGAGCGGCAGGACTTCGGCCAGACGCTCTTCGGGCCAGGTCAGGCTGATGGCGGCGCTTTCGTCCATGAGCTACGCGAGGTGTTCCGGCCGCGCCCTGGAGATCGTCGACGTGAGCGCAGCGGGAGGGCTGGCGGAACGCGCTTGCTACGATAGCCGACCTCTTCCGGAGGTCCCCTGTTCCCGATGCTCCACGTGCGCCGCAGATGAACTGGCTGGCGGTCGGTTTGCTGATGTGCGCCGCCTCCGTGGGCGCCGGCGCCTTCGGAGCGCACGGACTGCGTGCGGCGCTGGACGCCGAGCATCTCGCCTTGTGGGAGACGGCGGCCCGTTACCTCATGTACGGCGGCGTGGTGACGAGCCTCCTCGGCGTCGCCGCGCGGTCCTCGCCGGCCGACTTGCGGCTGGCCGGCTGGCTCCTGCTCGTCGGCTCGGTCGTGTTCTCCGGCACGGTGGCGGTCATCGCCCTGGGCGGCCCCCGCTGGCTCGGCGCGATAACCCCGGTCGGCGGCACGCTCCTGATCGCGGGCATCCTCGTCTTCGCCTGGAAGGCCCTCGCAAGTCCGGCAACCCCGGCCGGCTTCTGACCGGCTGGCTGGCGGCAAGGACCGGCGCCTTGCGGGAGGGATCGCAGTCTTCCGTGTTCCACGTCACGCCGCCGGCAACGCTCGGCGCCTTGCGGGAAGGATCGCAGGCTGGCGGGCTGCTGGCTGCCGAGACGCGGGCTGGTTGAACGGTTGCCGAGGTGGGGCTGGCGGCCGGCGCCACTGGCAGCGGCACGGGGCTGGTGGAATAGCCGGCCGGGGGCGGGGGTTCGCGGAGTGACCTGACCGGCCTTGCCGGTCTATGCTCCGCTGCCCGCGCTTCCGCAGCCTTGCGGCGGGGCAGCCTGAACTCATACCTGACTCCGGAGAACACGAGATGCCGAACGGCGTGCCGCAGATACCTGAACCCCGCAACGAACCCGTCCTCGACTACGCCCCCGGCTCGCCGGAACGGGCGGCGCTTGAAGCGCGCCTGAAGCAGATGCTCGGCGAACGGGTCGAGATGTCGGTACTGGCCGGCGGGCAGGAGATCGGCACCGGCCGCACCCGCGACGTCGTCTGCCCGCACGACCACGCCCATTCGCTGGGCGTCTGCCACCAGGCCGGCGCCCCGGAGGTCGAGACGGCGGTGGCTGCGGCGGAGCAGGCCTGGCCGGAGTGGTCGGCGATGCCGTTCCGTGACCGGGCGGCCATCTTCCTGCGCGCCGCCGAGCTGCTCGCCGGCCCGTGGCGGCAGACGCTGAACGCGGCCACGATGCTGAACCAGTCGAAGACCTGCTACCAGGCCGAGATCGACTCCGCCTGCGAGCTGATCGACTTCCTGCGCTTCAACGTGGCGTTCGCCGAGGAGCTCTACGCGCAGCAGCCGGTCTCTTCGTCCGGGGTCTGGAACCACGTCGAGTACCGACCGCTCGAAGGCTTCGTGTTCGCGGTGACGCCGTTCAACTTCACGGCCATCGCCGGCAACCTGCCGACCTCGGCAGCGATCATGGGCAACACGGTGCTGTGGAAGCCGGCGTCGACTTCCCTGCTCTCGGGCTGGTACGTGATGAAGCTGCTTGAGGAAGCCGGTCTGCCGCCGGGCGTGATCAACTTCGTGCCGGGCCCCGGCGCCGCCGTCGGCGAGCCGGCCCTGGCCAGCCGCAGGCTCGCCGGCGTGCACTTCACGGGCTCGACGCCGGTGTTCCAGCGCATGTGGCGGACGATCGGCGAGACGATCCAGGACTACGACACCTATCCGCGGATCGTCGGCGAGACCGGCGGCAAGGACTTCGTCTTCGCTCACGCCTCGGCCGACCCGGCGGCGCTCGCCACGGCTCTTGTGCGCGGCGCCTTCGAGTACCAGGGCCAGAAGTGCTCGGCGGCCTCGCGGGCCTACATTCCGGCTTCGCTCTGGGGCGAGGTGCGCGAACGTGTCGAGGCGGACCTGGCGACGGCGTCGATCGGATCGCCGGTCGACTTCTCGAACTTCATGGCCGCGGTCATCGACCAGGCGTCCTTCGACAACATCTCCGGCTATCTGGAGGAGGCAGAGGCGTCTGGAAGCGGCTTCGAGGTCGTGTCCGGCGGCGGCCGGGACGACTCGGAGGGCTTCTTCGTCGAGCCGACCCTGATTCGGAGCGAGGACCCGAAGTCGCGGTTGATGAGCGAGGAGATCTTCGGCCCGGTGCTGACCGCGTACGTGTACAACGACGCCGACCTCGACGACGCGCTTCGCCTGTGCGACACGACGAGTCCGTACGCGCTGACCGGCGCGGTGTTCGGGCGCGACCGGGCTGCCATCGGGAGGATCGGCGAGGCGCTCTCGCATGCCGCGGGCAACTTCTACATCAACGACAAGCCGACCGGCGCGGTCGTCGGGCAGCAGCCGTTCGGCGGCGCCCGGGCCTCCGGCACGAACGACAAGGCCGGGTCGCTGGCCAACTTGATGCGCTGGACGTCCCAGCGGGCAGTCAAGGAGAACCTGCTGCCGCCGACCGACTACCGGTACCCCCACATGAGCTGATCCGCGCCCGCTGCCGCCCCCTGGGCCTCTCCGCGGGTCCTCGCCGGCTCTCTGCCAGGCACGACGCGAGCCGTCAGGTCCCGGGGGCGAAGCAGGTTGGAGGCAGAAGCAGGTTGGAGGCAAGCGCCTGTCGACGCCTCCCGGAGTGCGCCAGCCCTCCGCAGCGCAGCCGACCGCAGCGCAGCCGACCGCAGCGGGCGCCAGCTTTCGGTCAACTACTTCCTCCGAAGCGCCCGCGTCCGCTGCGGCCCCTTGGGTCCTGACGGCGGGTCCTGACGGCGGTGGGCTGTGTCAGCGCAGCCGGCGCACCGCCGTCATCATCGAGTCGACGTCGGTGTACTTCTCGCGCACCTTGCCGCGTTCCGCGCCGAGGCGGACCTCGTCCTCGTCCAGCCGGTTCCAGTCGTCGAAGCTGACGAAGTCGATGCTCCTTTCGCGCAGCAGTTCGACGATCGCGCCCGGCTCGCGCGCGGGGTCAGGCGGCGCGGCGACGCCGTCGATGTCCTCGATCATCTTCTTCACCGTGGCGATCGAGTCCGGGCTGTTCGTGCCGATCAGGCCGCTCGGCCCTCGCTTGGCCCAGCCGACCACGTACTGACCGGGAACCACGTCGCCGTCGGGCGCCGTCAGCAGGCGGCCCTCGTCGTTCGGGAGGATGCCCCAGTCCTCGCGGAACGGGACGCCTGGCAGCGGAGTGCCGCGGTAGCCCACGGCCTTGAAGACCAGGTCCACGTCCAGCGTTTCCGTGCGGCCTGAACCTCGTGGACGGGGCGTACCGTCGTCCGCGGCGTAGAGCTCGTTGTGCTCGATCACGACGCGCTTGACCGCGCCGCCCTCGCCAGCGAGCAGTTCGACCGGCGAGACCAGGAAGCGGCAGGTCACCCGACGTTCGCCGTCGTCGGCCACGGCGCCAGCGGCCTCGGTCAGGTAGGCGATGTTGCGCTGGGCGCTGCGCGGTGCGGCGTCCTCCAGCCAGGCGCTGCTGATGTCGTCGAGCTCCATCTGCTGCGGATCGATCAGCAGGCTGGCGCCTTCGAGCGAACCGACTTCCTTGATTTCCTGGGGCGAGAACGCGGCCTGGGCGGGACCGCGACGGCCGAGCAGCAAGACCTCCTCCACCGCGCTTTCCCGCAGGACGGCCAGAGACTCGGCGGTGATGTCGGTCTCGGCGAGCTCGTCCGGGTCCTTGGCCAGGATCCGCGTGACGTCCATCGCCACGTTGCCGTTGCCGACCACCGCGACCCGCCGGGCCGAGGCCAGGTCGAAGCTGCGGTCCTGGAAGTCCGGGTGGGCGTTGTACCAGCCGACGAACTCGGTAGCCGAATGCACCCCTGCCAGGTCTTCGCCCGGTATGCCCATCTTCCGGTCGGATTCGTTGCCGGTGGCGAAGACGATCTGGTCGTAGTGCCGGAGCAGGTCGTCGATGGTCAGGTCGCGGCCGAACTCCACGTTGCCGAAGAAGCGGAAGCGCTCGTTCCGCGCGGTCATGTTGTAGACGCGGATGACGTTCTTGATTTTCTGGTGATCGGGGGCCACGCCGCCGCGGACGAGGCCGAACGGGGTCGGCAGGCGGTCGAACAGGTCGACGTCGGCGACGACATCGGCCGCCTTGAACAAGGCCGCGATGGCGTAGAAGCCGCTCGGCCCGGAACCGATCACCGCCACGCGCAGCGGGCGCTCGGCGCTGCCGAGCGGCAGGCTGTCCGAGGTTGGCCGGTCTGGTGTCTGATGCGCCATCGTGTCGTCTCCGGGCGTCCGGGCGAGGTTCGCCGGGCGCCGCCTTCGGCCTGGATCGGGTGCTTCGGGATCGGGCGCTATGATAGCCATTGCGCGACGGCAGTACGCGTGCGGCGTGCGGCGGTTCGGCCCCCTTCCGGCGGTGCGATTCGCTGTCCTGTTGTGCCTGGATGGTCTGCTCGTCGGGGTCCGGCCGCTCCGGAAGGACCGCTTGCAGGCTGTATCGGAGGAACCCGAAAGATGTTCGAGACGAGATCAACCGCCCCCCGCGGCTGCGGCGTTGTGCGCCGTGGCCGAGGTTTCGTTCTCCTGCTCGTCGCGGCAGCGGCCCTGATCGCCGCGCCTGCGGCAGCCCAGCTGTGCGAGGGGGCGACCTCGCTGTCTCGGCTCGGCGGCGCCAATCGCTTCACGCCCCCGGTCCAGGACCAGGAGGCGCTGCAGGCGCTCTTCGTCGAGCAGCGCGAGGACATCCTCCGGTTGCTGGGCGAGGCGGGCTTCACCGGCGCCGCGGACGACCTCTTCGCGGCCGTTGCCGCCGGCGGGGCCGCCATCACGTCCTTCGAGCCGGGAACGCGGCTGGAGTGGATGTTCCTGCGCGAGCGCGGCGAGCCGCGGGCGGCAGCGAACGTCTGCTGGGCCGGAGACGAGGCGTTCGATGCCTGGGAGATCCGGTTCGAGTCGAACGGCAACTGGTACTCGATGATCGTGCCCGAAGTCTGCGGCAACGTGTCGCTGCTGGCCGAGCAGCCGCTGCCGCAGGTCACCCTGGACCTCGACTTCGAGGGTCTCTCCTGCTCCGACCGCAGCTTTGACTTCTCGAGCTCCTGCGCGAACGGCGAGGCGACCGTGATGGTGCGCGGCCCGGGCGGCAGCGAGATGTCGGTTCCCTCCGGCGACGCGTCCTTCATGTTCGACGACGAGGGCGACTACACCGTGGTCGCGAGCTGCACCGCTGACACGGCTCGCGGCAACACGCTCGAGGCTTCCATGAGCGAGACGATCGCGCTCGGCTGCCCGAGCTGCACCCTCGTCGCCGAGCCGGCAGCTCACGATCTTGGCGCTTCCTCCACCTTGACGGTGACGCCGACCGCCGGTCACGGCGCCGAGCTGACGAGCGTCATGCTCGACGGCAAGGAGCTGTCCTCGCCGTACACGATGGAGATGACGCACTCCGGCGCCGACGCCTTCACCCACACCGCGGTGGTCGAGACCAGCACCGGTCAGAGCATCAGCTGCTCTGCCGACATGAACGTCGCGCCGACGGTCACGCTGTCCATCTCTCCGGACCGCCTGCTGGCCCGCGACCAGGCCATCATCACCGTGGTGCCGCAGAACGGCGACGGAGCGCCCGTCGACGTGACGCTGGACGGCCAGCCGCTCGAGGCGCCGTACACCTTCGAGGTCCGGCACCCCGACGAGGGCGACCACGAGCACACCGCTCGGGTCGAGAACGCGGGCGGAAGCAACGAGGCCACGGCTTCGATGAAGGTGGATCCCCGGTGGAGCATCCTTTTGTCCGCGAGTCATGTGGGCGGCAGCGCCGACCAGATCGACGTGGTGTCCGGCACCACGGTCAGCGAGCTGGAGGCTTGCACCGACGGCGTCGGCATGGGCATCGCGGCCGAGTACAAGCTGAACTACCGCTTCGGCATCGCGTTCGGCGGCAACTCCGGGCGCTGCGAGGTGACCTGGTCCTACGGCGCCGGCGGGGGTCGGGACCAGGCGTTTGCGGACGTGAACGCGAACGTCCTGTTTGCGGCCCTGAACATCCACTTCGCCGAACCCGGCAGTCGGGTGGACTTCTGGGCCGGTCCGATGGTCGGTCGCTTCGACTACGACGCGCCGAGCCTGAGCGCGATGCAGGCAGGCGCCGAGGAGGCGTCGGTCCTTGTGCCGCGCTGGCGGCGCGAGACCGTGCTCGGAGCGAACGTGGGCCTCAAGGTCCCGTTCTGGGAAGGCTACCCGCTCGGCTTCTACCTGGGCGCCATGTGGTTCGACTCGAACATGCGGGCGCCGGCGGATGTCATTTCCGGTCCGGACGGCGGGCAGATCCCGGAACTTTCCCTGGACCGGAGTCCGTTGTACCTGCACGCGGGGGTTTCGTTCGACTTCTGATCGGCGGCGACATCGAGCGGCGACTCGGCGTCGGCGCAACCCGCCCCGCACGGGCGGACCCGGATGGAGTGCGCGACGGCCATGGAAGCGATGGATCTCGACGAGCGCTACGGGGCGCAAAACTACGCCCCGTTCGACATCGTCATCGAGCGCGCCGAGGGCGTCTGGGTCTGGGACGTCCACGGTCGTCGCTACCTGGACTGCCTGGCCGCCTACTCGGCGGTCAACCAGGGGCACTGCCATCCGCGGATCGTGGAGGCGCTGGTGCGGCAGAGCCGCAAGGTGGCGGTCACCTCGCGGGTCTTTCGCAACGCCGAACTGGGCGCCTTCTTTCGCGACGTCTGCGAGCTGACGGGCTTCGAGCGGGCGCTGCCCATGAGCACGGGCGCCGAGGCCGTCGAGACGGCGATCAAGCTGGCCCGCAAGTGGGCGTACCAGCACAAGGGCGCGGCGCCGGACCGGGCCGAGATTCTCGCCTTCGCCAACAACTTCCATGGCCGCACGACGACCATCGTCGGGTTCTCGAGCGAACCGCAGTACCGGCGCGACTTCGGGCCGTTCGCGCCCGGCTTCGAGCTGCTGCCGTTCGGCGACGCTTCGGCGGTGCGCTCGGCGGTGGGTCCCGACACGGCGGCCGTCCTGGTCGAGCCGATTCAGGGCGAGGGCGGGGTCATCGTGCCGCCGGACGGGTTTCTTGCCAGCCTCCGCGAGATCTGCACGGAGCGGGGCGCACTCCTGATCTTCGACGAGATCCAGTCCGGCCTGGGGCGCACCGGGAGGATGTTCGCTCACGAACACGAGGCCGCCCGGCCGGACGTCATGCTCCTGGGCAAGGCGCTCTCGGGCGGCGTCTATCCCGTGTCGGTGGTCGTGGCCGATTCCGAGGTCATGGACGTGTTCCGGCCCGGCGACCACGGCTCGACCTACGGTGGCAATCCGCTGGCGGCGGCGGTGGCGCGCGAGGCCCTGGCGGTGATTCACGACGAGGGTCTGGTCGAGAGATCGGCGCGCCTCGGCGCCCATGCGCTGCACAGGCTGCAGGGCATGCGCTCCCCGCTGGTGCGCGAGGTGCGCGGCCGCGGCCTCTGGATCGGCATCGAACTGCACGAGTCGGCCGGCGGCGCGCGGTCACGCTGCGAGGAGCTTCTGGCGCGGGGCCTGCTGTGCAAGGAGACCCACGATCGGGTCATCCGGTTCTCGCCGCCCCTGGTGATTCGGCGCGAGGAACTCGACTGGGCCATCGACCAGATCGAGGAGGTGCTGGCCGCATGAGCCAGTCCATGGGCGACCCGGCTGGCGGCGACGAACGGATTCACGCGCTGCGTCGGCCGCATCCGAGGCTTCTGCGGTACTACTTGCTGTTCTCGCTGATCACCGGCCCGGCGTTCCCCATCGTCTTTGCCGTGCTCTTCATGCGCTTCCGGACGCTCCGCTACCGCTTCGACGACGAGGGCGTGACGATGAGCTGGGGAGCGTTGTTCAAGCGCGAGATCAGCCTCACCTACAGCCGCATCCAGGACATCCACCTGCGGAGCAACGTCGTGGAGCGCTGGCTGGGGCTGTCGCGGCTGCTGGTGCAGACCGCCAGCGGTTCGGCCAGGGCGGAGATGAAGATCGAGGGCGTGCTGGAACTCTCCGCGGTGCGCAACTTCATGTACGACAGGATGCGAGGCGCCCGCATGGCTGGCGCCACAGCCGCCGGTCGCCCGGCGCCGGCCGGTGCCGCGTCTTCCGCCGCCCCGGCGCCCGTTCCTGGTTCGGGCGCGTCGAGCGAGGGCGCCGAAGCCTCCGCGCTGGCCGGTGTCCTGCGCGAGATCGCCTCCGAGGTCGTCGCCATCCGCACCGCCATCGAGAGCGGAGGCGTCTGGGGAGGCGAGAGGCGGGACCCGCCTTGAGCCTGCCGGCGGGCGGCACGGGCGCTGCCGCCTCGGCGCCGTCCAGGTTCAGGGCGCTGCTGCTCGGCCTGTTCCGGATCGACCAGCGGCCCGAGCCGCCGCCCGGCGCCCCGGAGTCGCTTCGCGTGTTCCGGGCATCGCCCAGGTACTTCGGCTACTCGCTCCTCGGCTGGGCGGCGGGCCAGATCGGCGCGCTGTTCGGCCTTCTCTTCTCGACCATCGGCTTCGGTTTCGTCTCTGCCTTCAGCTTCGTCGACATCGATGCCATCGACATCGACGCGATCGACTTCGGGCCGTGGACGCGGTTCGCAGAGGCGGCGTGGCCACTCCTGATCGTCCTGTACCTGGCCCAGCTGGTGTTGTCGTTCGTCGTCCTGCGTCTCGGCTGGGAGATGCGCTGGTACATGGTGAGCGACCGGGCGCTTCGCATTCGCCACGGCATCTTCAGCCTTCGCGAGCAGACGGTGACGGTGCTGAACATCCAGAACATGCAGGTGAAGCGTGGCCCGGTCCAGCGGCTTTTCGGCATCGCCGATCTGGAGATTCGGACTGCCAGCGGCGGCGGCTCGGACGACGACGAGGACAGCCTCAACCGCGCCCTGCTGCAGGGTCTCGACGACGCCGACGAGGTGCGGGATCTGCTGCTGGCCGCCCTGCGGAACAGCCGCGACGCCGGTCTGGGCGACCCGGACGACGAGGCGGCGCCGGCGCTGCCGCCGCCGTCTCGCTCCGGTCCGGACGATGGGCCAGGCGGCACGCTGGAGGCCGCTCGCGAGCTGCTTGCCGCATGCCGCGCCCTGCGAGTTTCGGTGAGCGGTCCTTCGTCAGAGAACGGTTCCTCGTCGGCGATCAGGCCTTCGTCAGCGAGCAGCCCGTCGTCGGCGGACTGCTGAGTCGAGGTTGGTTCCTCGGCATGCCGGAACTGCCCGACATGGAGGTGTACCGGGAGGCGATCGAGGAGCGGACCCTTGGCCGGACGCTGGAACGCATCCTTCTGCGTAGCCCCTTCCTGCTGCGCTCCGTGCGCCCGCCGCTTGTGGCCGCAGAAGGCCGCGTCGTGCGCTCGGTGCGTCGCCTCGGCAAGCGGCTCGTCATCGAGCTTGACGGCGACCTGTTCCTGGCGGTGCACCTGATGATCGCCGGCCGCTTCCGCTGGGCTCGGCCTTCGGCGAAGCCGCCGGGCCGCATCGGGCTGGCCGCGTTCGACTTCGGCCACGGAACCCTGCTGCTCACCGAGGCCGGGAGCAAGCGGCGGGCGGCGCTCCACCTGGCGGAGGGCGAGGACGGGCTGACGGCGCTCGACCGAGGCGGCCTGGAGGTACTGGAGTGCGGCCCGGCGGCCTTCCGGGAGCGCCTCGTGTCCGAGAACCACACGCTGAAGCGGGCTCTCGTCGACCCTCGGCTGGTAAGCGGCATCGGCAACGCCTACTCGGACGAGATCCTGCACCGGGCCGGCATGTCGCCGATGCGCTGGACGACCAGACTGAGCCCGTCGGAAGTCGCCCGGCTTCACGAGGCGGTGACGGAGGTGCTGACCGAGTGGACCGAACGGCTGCGCTCCGAGGCGAAGGGCCGGTTCCCGACCGGCGTGACGGCGTTCCGCGACGGCATGGCGGTCCACGGCCGCTACCGCCAGCCGTGCCCCGTGTGCGAGGCGCCGGTGCAGCGGATCGTGTACGCGGAGAACGAGTGCAACTACTGCGCGCGCTGCCAGACAGGAGGCCGCCTCCTGGCCGATCGGGTGCTCTCCCGCCTGCTGAAGAAGGACTGGCCGCGCACGCCCGAGGCACTGGAGGAGCGCCTGGGCGTCGGCGCCGGGGAGGGCGACCCGTGAGCACGGAAATCGCGGCCGGGAACCTGGCCGGCCTGACCGACTGCCATGCCCACATGTGCGACGCCGGGTTCGCCAACGACCTCGACGACGTGCTGGCGCGGGCCGCCGACGCCGGGGTGGAACGTGTCGTTGCCGTCGGCGAGACGCTGGCCGACGCGGAGCGCAACCTGGAGCTGGCGGCGGCCTTCCCCGGCGTGCTGCTGCCGACCGCCGGTCTCTATCCCACCCATCTCGACCTCGCAGCGGCGGAGCGGGTCGCGGACCTCATTCGCGCCGAGCGGGAGCGGCTGGTCGCCATCGGCGAGGTCGGCCTCGACCGCTGGAAGGTCCGGGACGAGCGCGGCCTGGCGGTGCAGAGCGAGATCTTCGCGCTGTTCGTGGCCCTGTCGGTCGAGCTGGACCTGCCGCTCAACGTGCACTCACGCTCGGCCGGCCACCATGCCATCGATTTCCTGCGCGAGCACGGCGCCCGGCGCGTGCAGCTCCACGCCTTCGACGGTCGCGCCGCCCGCGCCGAACCGGCGCTGGAGGCGGGCTGGTTCTTCTCGGTGCCGCCGTCCGTCGTCCGTTCGCCGCAGAAGCAGAAGCTGGTGCGCCGGCTGCCGCTGTCGTGCCTGCTGCTGGAGACGGACAGCCCGGTCCTGGGCCCGAAGAAGGGCGAGCGCAACGAACCCGCGAACGCGGTCGTCTCGCTTCACGCCATCGCGGAGATCAAGGGCGTCGCGGCCGCTGCGGTCGCCGCCGCGGTCCGGGACAACACGGCGCGGCTCTACGGCCGGCCGGGCTAGCTGGCGGCGGCGCCTTCGGTTCGGCTGCTCAGGAACCGTCGGCGGAGACGGCGGCGATGGCGCCGGGCTTGCCGAGCAGCAGCTCGGGGTCGACGCGCTCTCCCTGCCAGCGGACGCCGAAGTGCAGGTGCGGTCCGGTGGACCGTCCAGTCGACCCGACCTTGCCGATCAGGCGGCCGCGCTCCACCTCGTCGCCCTGCTCGACCAGCCGTTCGTTCAGGTGGAAGTACATGCTGATCAGACCGTTGCCGTGGTCGAGAAACACGGCGTTGCCGGAAAAGAAGAAGTCGCCGGCGAGCGCGACGACGGCGTCGTCCACGGCCAGCACCGGGGTTCCCGTGGGCACGGCGTAGTCGACGCCGGTGTGGGGCGAACGCGGTTCGCCGTTGATGATCCGCCTGGCCCCGAAGCGACCCCCACCGGGGAGGTTCTCGAGCGGCGCGCCGAGGGGCAGCGTGAACCTTGCCCTGCCGCTTCGCTTCCAGAGCGCGGCGATGAGCGCGTTCTCGCGCTGGACCCGGGCCAGGTTCTCGGGCGAGAGATCGACCCGGCTCCTGTCCTTGATCGTCAGGCGCTGGACCGAATAGGGATACTCGCCGAGTCCTATCTCCAGCGTTTCGCGCCGGCCGCCGAGTTCTCGCGCGGCCGTGACGTTCGCGGTCCGGGTCAGTCCGACCGGCACCAGGCAGCCTGCCTTGCCGTCGACCACCGTGGGCGCGAATGCCCGGTCGCCCACCAGGCAGCGCTCGATGCCGTCGCCGGGCCAGTGCACCAGGCTGCCCGGCGGCGCCGTCTGGGCAGGGACACCCGAGGCGGCGAAAGTCGCTAACGCGACGATGAGCGCCGCCCGAAGCGGCGCAGGGACGATGGTGCGCTGTTCATCTCGGCGGAATGTCTGCATTCCCGGACTATAGCCAAACGTGCATGAGTCCCGGTGGTCGGTTGACGAAAGGCGCGCCGGCCTCGCCATCTCGGTGGCGGACGCTGCGCGTGAACCTCGGGCCCCACAGACGGGCCTTGCGACGCTCGGCAGCCCGGCCGACGATATTCGTCCGCCGGCAGGCCCACCGGCTGGTCCGACCTCCTGACGACGCCCAAGACTTCCTGATGGCAGAGTAACCCGAAGGAGCGAGAATCCTCGGCGAGCCCGTCTTTCTGGCGTCTCGTACCGGCGGCGCCGGGCAGGTTCCGGCGCGGCAGGCGGAGTGCCTCGCCGCATCGCCGTCGGCCGGTTGCAAGACGGTGTACGCTAGGCCGCAGGGGCTGCAGGGCGAGAACGTCGTGGCGGAGGGCAGATCGTGGATCTGAGAGGGACGTACCTGGAGGCCGATGGCCTGGCTCTGGCGGATCTGCTGCGGCGCGGCGAGCTGGCGCCGTCGGAGCCGGTGGAGATGGCGGCCGCGCTCGCCGGGGAGCTGAACGACGCGCTGAACGCCATCGTCGTCGATGACTTCGAGCGTGCAGCCGCCGGGGCGCAGGAGGCCGTGGCTGGCGGAGGGCCTTTCGCCGGCGTTCCGTATCTGCTGAAGGACCTTTACGCCAATGCGACCGACCTGCCGCTGTCGAACGGCAGCCGTCTGTTCGCCGGTCTGGTACCGGACCACGACTCGGAGATGGTGAGGCGCTATCGGAAGGCCGGACTGCTGATCGCGGGCCGGACCGCGTCGCCCGAGTTCGGCCTGACGACCTCCACCGAGTCGGCGGTGTTCGGGCCGACGCGCAATCCGTGGCATCTCGAGCACATCGCCGGCGGTTCCTCGGGCGGCGCCGCGGCGGCCGTGGCGGCGGGCATCGTGCCGGCGGCCCACGCCAGCGACGGGGGCGGGTCGATTCGCATTCCGGCTTCCTGCTGCGGGCTCTTCGGGCTCAAGCCGAGCCGGGCCCGGGTGTCTCTGGCTCCAGATGCCGGCGAGGGCTGGGCCGGCTTCTCGGTGCAGCACTGCGTCAGCCGCACGGTGCGCGACAGCGCCGCCCTTCTGGACGTCGTGGCCGGTCCGGTGCCGGGCGACCCGTACAGTGCGCCGCCGGCGGAGCGGAGCTTCCTCGAGGAGGTGGGCAAAGAGCCCGGCAAGCTGCGCATCGCGCTGACCGTATCGGCGTTCAACGGCTCGGAGGTCGACACCGCCTGCGTGGCCGCGGGCCGCAATGCGGCGTCGTTTCTTGCCGGTCTGGGGCATGACATTGTCGAGGCGGCGCCGGAAGTGGACGCCATGGCGCTGGGCGCGGCGACGCGCCTGATCGTCGGCGCCAACGTGCGCGCCACGGTGATGGAACGCTGCGAGGTGCTGGGCCGGGAGGCGCGCGAGGACGAGCTGGAGCCGATCACGCGGGCCATGGCGGCGGGCGCCGAGCGGCAGGAAGCCGCGGCGTACGTGCGCGCCACGCGCACCGTCCACGCCGTCGGCCGCAGCGTCGCCTCCTTCTTCGACGGTGGTTTCGACGTGCTGCTGTCTCCGACCATGGCGGCGCCTCCGGCGCGGCTTGGCGTGCTGTCGCTCTCGAACCTGGGCGAGGATCACCTGCCTGCCCTGCTGCAGACCATCGGCTTCACCCAGCTGATGAACGTCTGCGGCAACCCGGCCGCTTCGGTGCCGTTCGGCCAGGGCGGCCCGCAGGATCGCCTGCCGGTTGGCATCCAGATTGCCGCGCCGGTCGGCGGCGAAGGCACCCTGTTGCGGCTTGCAGCGCAGATCGAGAGCGAGCGCCCCTGGAAGCACCGCGCACCGTCGCATTCGGCCTGGACGGTCCGGCCCTCCTGATGGCGCAGCGGCACCGTTCGAGACGCAGTCGCGGCCCCTGCCCGGGGGCGCCTGGCCGCCGGTTCAGGGCGCCGGTCGCGGCGCTGGCGCTGGCAGCCCTCTGCCCGTGGCCGGTCGCCGCGTCCGCGGACGCCCCGCGCTGGGAACGACTCGAGTTCAGCGCCCGCAAGCTGTTCCTGTCCGCTGAAGCCACCGTGGAGTTCGCCCCGGAGGCTGCGCCGCCGGCTGACGACCGCTGTGCCGGGCGTCCTCCCATGCCGGAGTCCGCGGCCCGGATGCGGGTCGAATCCTCCATGCTGGGCCGGCACTCCCGCTCTTCGCTGTGGTTCGATGCCGAGACGCTCGGCGCCTGGGTCCGGGTTCAGGAAGACCGGGGCAGGCGGAATCGCTACAAGCTCCAGGTCTTCTGCCACGGCAGCGTTCAGGTCGAGCGGGCGACGCCGAACCCGGGAGAGGCCGAGCTGCCGGTCAAGAAGTGGACCCATCGCTACCCGCAGGTTCACGAGCTGCCGACCCTGCTCGACGCGCCGCTGTCGGAGCCGTCGGTTCTGCTGCACCTGGTCGGGCGGCTTGCCCGGCCCGGGCTCGAACCGAGCCGAACGATTCCGGTGTTCTCCAACCGCCAGGTCCTGGCGGTGCGGATCGACCGGGATCCGGAGCTGGTTCGGGCTGCGCCGGGGTTCACCGCTTCGGGCGGGCTGTTGCCAGAGACACTGACCCTGGTTCGGTTCCGCCTGACGCCGGTTGCCATTGGCGGGGAGGGAACAGCGCGGGACTTCAGGTTGCTGGGTCTCGAAGGGGGGGTCGAGATCGTGGCAGCGAGAGAACTGCAACTGCCCGTGGCGATTAGCGGTAGGATCGCGCCTGCGGGAAGAGTGAAGGTGCGTCTGATCCACGTCGAATTCCGAGGTGACCTGTGACTTCTCGAGAAACTGGGCCAGCGCTCGGACCGGGCGAGCCCTCCGTCGGCCTGGAGAGAGTTCGTGAGGAGTTCGTGCAGCTGTGGGGGACGCTGGGTACCTTCTGGGGCGTGCCCCCAACGACAGCCCGCGTGTTCGGCTGGTTGATGGCGAGCGACGAACCTGCGGATGCTCAGGAGATCATGGTGGGCCTCGATCTGAGCCGCGGCGCCGTCTCGATGGCTTGTCGCGAACTCCGGGAGTGGAAGCTCGTTTCGCCCGAGCGCGTGGTGGGCTCTCGCCGGGTGGTCTACCGTCCGGAGACCGATCTGGGGCGGGTTCTTCGCAACGTCGTCCTGTTCCGCAAGCGCCGAGAATGGGATCCGATTCGGGACAACATGCGCGACTGGATTCCGGCGCTGGAGGCCGAAGATTCGCCCGGACCGGCCGTGTTCCTGGAGCGTCTGAGAGCCATCGAAGACGTCATGGGCCGGGTCGACGGGATGGCCGAGCTCCTGGTCAAGGGTGGTTCGGTAGCCGATTTCGCATTGCGAGCCGTGCTGGGCGAGCAGGACGCAGCCCGGGCCGGCGTGCCCGCGGCGGCGCCTGCCGATGCGCCCCGGCCAGCGACCGAGGGCGGGGACGACCCGACGGAGGGGCAGGAAAGTTGACCGTTCTCGCGGATCATCGTGCGGATCGCGCCGTCGGAGAGGACGTACTGGTGCGGCTGCGGAACCTCTGCGTCGAGGGCGGCATGGCCAGCCTCGCCTCGACGATGGAGGATCTGCTGGGTTTTGTTCGCCTCGACCTGGCGGCCGTCGAGGAGCAGCTGGCCGTGGTGTCGGGCGGCGGCACGATGGTCGGGGAGGCCGGGGTCGAGCTGGTGGGCCTGGACGGGAAGAGGCTGCGACCACTCTGCGTGCTGCTGGCGTCCCGCGTCGGCGGCTCTCTGAACCGGACCGTGCTCGACGTCGCCGTGGCGGCAGAGCTCGTGCACAACGCAACCCTGCTTCATGACGACGTGGTCGACAACGCTGACCGCCGGCGCGGCCGAGAGGCGGTGCGGATCGGCCTTGGCAATGCAGCGTCGATCTTTGCCGGCGACCATCTCCTGATCGAGGCGTTGCGGCGCATCAATCGTTCGGGGGTTCCGGGCGCCATGGAGGGCCTGCTCGCGACCATCGCCGAGATGATCCGTGCCGAGTCCCTGCAGCTCGAGAATCGCGGCCGTCTCGACACCTCCGAGGAGCTCTACTTCGAGGTCGCGCGCGGCAAGTCGGCGGCCCTGTTCCGGTGGTCCCTGAGCGCTGGTGCGCTGGCCGGCGGCGCTCCGCGGGAGACGTGCGCCGCGCTCGAGGCCTTCGGCGATTCGGTCGGCACCGCCTTCCAGGTGGTCGACGACCTGCTGGACCTGGTCGGCCATCACAGCAACACGGGCAAGAACCTGTTCAGCGATCTGCTCGAGGGCAAGGTCACCTATCCGATGATCTGCGTGCTCCGGCACGAGCCGGAACTGATCGACACGATCCGGTCCATCGCTGATTACGGCGCTGAGGAGTCGGGGCACATGAACGGTCCGACGAACGGCGACGGCGGCGGGAACGGCGGGCCGGGCCACGCGGCCGACGAGTCGCCGGACGAGCGACGGCAGCGTGTGCTGGCGGCAATGGCCCACCACGGGGTCGAGGCCACCTGCCGACGGCTCGCCTCGAAGTACGTGGAGGAGGGCGTCGCGGCCCTGGGCGGCATCCCTGACGGCGAGGCCCGTCGTGCCCTGACGATGGTGGCTTTCGCCAGTGCGCTGCGTGAGCGCTAGCGTCGCCGGACCTGTCAAGGATTCCGTGCCTGCACCCACTCCCCACGTCGCCGGCAGGCCGCCCTTCGGCCCGGCGTCCGACGGCGACGGCTCCGGCGCCATGTTCGACGGCATCGCCCGGCGCTACGACCTGCTGAACCGGCTGAACTCGCTGGGGCTGGACCGGGCCTGGCGCCGGGAAACGGCGGAGGCACTGCAGCTGGACCGCCTGCGCGGCGGCGGGTTGGCGAGAGTGCTCGACGTGGCCTGCGGTACCGGCGATCTCGCCCTGGCGGTGGCGAAGCGCTATCCGGAGGCGCGGGTGGTGGGAATCGACCCCTCCCGCGAGATGACTGCCATCGGGCGGTCCAAGTTGGACCGCCTGGGGCTCGGCGGTCGGGTCGAGCTAGGCGGCGGCGATGCCCGCAAGATCGCCTTTCCCGACGGTTCCTTTGACGCGGTCACGATCGCCTTCGGCATCCGCAACGTGCCGGACCGGCCAGCGGCCCTGCGCGAGATGGCGCGGGTGACGCGTCCCGGCGGCACGGTGGCCGTGCTCGAACTCGGCGACCCGCCTCCCGGTCCTGCCGGCTGGCTGCCGCGCTTCCACATCCGGTTCGTGGTGCCCCGGGTGGGCGCGCTCCTGGCCGGCGCCGCGGAGTATCGCTATCTGGAGCGGTCGATTCGCACGTTCCCTCCGGTCGCCGAATTCGCCCGGGCGATGGCGGCCGCGGGCCTCGGCGCCGTCGAGACGCGGCGCCTGACCTTCGGCGTCTGCAATCTGTTCCTGGCCCGACCGGGCGCTGGCCGCCCACTGACCGAAGAGGCCGTAAGGTGAGTTCTCCGGCGGCGGGAACGCGGCTGGCCTCCGACCCCCATGCGCCGCACGGACCGCTTCGCGTGGTGCGCGTCCAGGCGCCGCAGGTGGCGCCGGAGACGTTCCTGCGGCTGGCGGCTCGGGAGTTTCCGGAGTGCGACCGGGTGGGCCACCTGTGGTCGTCGGGCGACGGCCGGCAGAGTGCCGGCTGGGGCGCCTCCCGGCGTTTCGAGATGGCTGCGGAGCCCACTCGGGATGGCGCGGCCGGCGGCTCGGACGGCAATGGCGTCGCCGGGGCGCCTGTCACCAGCCCCGGTCCGGAGGAGGAGCGGGCGACGGTCGACCGGCTTGCGGAGCAGGCCGCCGGTCTCTGGGGCGAGCTCGCGGGGGTGGATCCCCTCGCCATGCGGCTCTACGGCGGCCTTGCGTTCGACCCGGCAGGCTCGGGGCCTCGATGTCAGGGCACGGCGTCCGCGTGGAGCAACTTCGGCGCCGCCAGCTTCGTTCTGCCCCGCGTCGGCTATGACGTGGAGGCGGATGGAGCCTGGCTTCACCTGGTGCTGGACTCTCCCGACGACCCGGCCTGCTCTTCGTGGCGCCAGCGGCTGGAGGCTCTGGCCGATGGGCTCGATGCCGGGCCGGCGCCGGCGGAGCACGGCGACGGGACGAATGGCGCCAGCAAGGCCGCATCGCTCGCGGCCATGCTCCCGGACCTGCCCGGGATCCTGCAGTGGACCGATCTGCCGGCGACAGACGAGTGGATGGCCCGCGTGGAGCAGCTTCGCGGCGAGGTCAGCGAAGGGCGCCTGCAGAAGGTAGTCTCGGCCCGCAGCGTGGAACTCGATCTGGCGCGGCAGTTCGGGCTCTCGGATCTGGCGCGGATTGCGGCACGTCTGAAGCGGCACATGCCGACCTGCACCTGCTTCGCCTTTCTCCGCAACGGATCGGTCTTCTTCGGCGCCACCCCGGAGCTCCTCGTGCGGCGCAGGGGCGGTCGGATCGAAGCGCAGGCCCTGGCGGGTTCCATCGCCAGCGATGCCTCGCCGGAACGGCGCAGGGCGCTCGAGCGGCAGCTGCTGGAGAGCGACAAGGAACGTCTGGAGCACGATCTCGTGGTCCGCTACCTGGTCGAGAGGCTGGACCGGAACTGCGGCGCCGCGGTGGCGCCGTCTTCGCCGGGGGTGCGGGCGCTGAGGAACGTCCTGCATCTGGAAACGCCCATCCGGGCGTCGCTTGCCAGGACCGTCAAGCCGCCTCACGTCCTCAGCCTGGTGCGCGCACTGCATCCGACTCCCGCCGTGGCGGGCAGTCCGACTTCCGCCGCCCTGCAGGCGATTCGGCGCACGGAGGACCGGGAGCGTGGCTGGTACGCCGGTCCCGTCGGGTGGTTCAACGGCCACGGCGACGGCGAGTTCTCGCTGGCCCTTCGCTCCTGTCTCGCGGCCGGCCGGAAGGGGCTGCTTTACTCGGGCGCCGGCATCGTGGCGGACTCGGACCCGGGCCGCGAGCTGGCCGAGACGAATCTGAAGCTCGACGCGATCCTGGGGGCATGGGGTTAGAGCCGCCGGACCTGTCGCGTTCCGATGTCCGGCCCGACTCCTCACATCCCTGACCTGGGCGAGCTGCAGTTTCAGCGCGCACGTCTGCTGGTCGGCGCCATGGTGCGCGCCGGCGTGCGGCGAGCGGTCACCAGCCCGGGCTCCCGGTCGACTCCGCTGGTGCTGGCCTGCCTGGACGTGGAGGGCGCGGGCGGGCAGGCCGGGCTGGAGGTCACGAGCGTCATCGACGAGCGCGCGGCCGCCTTCCTTGCCCTGGGCCAGGCCCGCGCAACGGGCCTGCCGACGGCCCTGATCTGCACCTCGGGCAGCGCTGCCGGCCACTACTTCCCGGCCATCCTGGAAGCCCGCGAGGCAGGCGTGCCGCTCATCGTCCTCAGCGCCGACCGACCGTGGGATCTGATGCACTGCGCCGCGCCGCAGACCACCGATCAGACCAGGCTGTTCGGCGCGGCGGTGAACTTCTTCGCCGAGGTCGACCTTGCCGGCGGCGCCGATGCGGCCAGCCTGCGAGCGCTTCGCCGCCTCGCGGCGCAGGCCGTGGTTCGTTCGCGCTCGCCGCGTGGCGGGGCGGTGCATCTGAACGTGCGGGCGAGAAAGCCGCTCGAGCCGCCGTCGCCGGTCGACCGGGGGCCGGTTGCGGAGCTGGTGGATGGGTTGCTCGACGCGCCGCTCGACGTGGCCCCCGCCCGCTCGCCGGCCGCCGTCGACCCCGATCTGCTGGAGCGGGCGGCGGCGCTGTGTCGCGGTGCGGAGCGGGGTCTGATCGTCGCCGGACCGTTGCCCCTGCCGCCGCCTGCGGCTCGGGGTGCTGGCGCTGGCGCCGGCCTGCCGGACCCCGCGGAGCTCGCTCGCCGCACGGGGTTTCCCCTGGTGGCCGAAGCCACGAGCCAGAGTCGCTTCGTCGGGCCGGACGCGCGGCTTGGCGAGGCCTGCCGCGCCGAGTGCCTTGGCGAGGCGTGGGCATCGGCAGAGCGCTCGCTGCCGTCGCCGGACCTCGTCCTGCAGGTAGGCGCCCCTCCCGTTTCGGGCTCGCTGCAGCAGTTCGTGGCGTCCGGCGGAGCGCCGCAGATCGTCTTCTCGGACGGGCCGTGGACGGATCCCGAGGGCTTGGCGTCAGTCTTCCTGCTGGGCAACGTCGAGGCGTCCGTGGCCGCGCTCTGCGCCCGGCTCGAGGCGCCGACTGCGGCGGAGGCGGGCGGCGATTGGCGGCACGAGGTGCAGATTGCCGCGCGGGGGCTCAGGGCGGCGGCTGGAAGCGCCAGCCCGGGTACGGGGGGTCAGCCGCTTCACGACCGTGACGCCGCGTGGGCGGCGGTCGAGGCGACCCCGGCGGATGGTCTGCTGATGCTCGGCAACAGCCTGCCCGTGCGCCTGGTCGAGCAGTGCCCGGGTCTGGTCGACCGGCGGATCTGGGTGGCCAGCCAGCGCGGCCTGAGCGGCATCGACGGGCTGGTGGCGGGGTTCCTCGGGTCGCTTGAAGCCGGCGAGTTCCCGGCCGGCGTGCTGCTGATTGGCGACGTCAGCCTGGTGCATGACCTCGACGGCCTGATGCTCGCTTCCGCGTGCCGCGAAGGACCGCCGGCGGCGATCGTCGTGATCGACAACGGCGGCGGACGGATCTTCGAGCGTCTGCCGATCGCGGACACGGAGGCGTTCCGGGTCCGGCAGGGGAAGCACTGGCTCACGCCCCACGGAGTCGACTTCGCCGGTCTGGCGCAGGCATTCGGCCTGAGGTATGCCCGTGCGGAAACGGCAGGCGAGCTCGCGGAGGCGCTCGTCGCCGCCCTGGGGCAGAACGGCGTCACGATGGTCGTGGCCGAGACCCGAGACAGCGACCCGAGGGACCTGCTGGGCCTGTCTCGCCAGTGGGCGGACGATCGTGCGCTTGACTGACGAGGGCGCCATGCCCAGGCGGTGGCTGCTTGCGCCGAGAGGCTGCGAAGACCGTCCGCGGAGTCGCCCGGAAACCGGCTCCGTCGGGCGATGACCACGGCGGTACTGCTCCACGGTTTCGGCGGCAGCCCGGAGAGCTGGCGGCAGGTGAGCTCCCTGCTCGACCGGCCGAGCGTCGCTCCCGCCCTGTGCGGTCATGCCGGAGCTCCCGCTGCCTCGAGCTTCATGGCCGAGGTGGACCGGCTGGCGGAGATCGTCCGCGAGTCCATCGGCCGGCCCCGGTTCCTTGCCGGCTACTCGCTGGGAGGTCGCCTGGCGCTTGGTCTGCTCGTTCGCCACGCGGACCTGTTTCGGGGCGCAGCCCTGATCGGCGCCAACCCGGGGCTTGGCGATGCCGACGCACGGCGGCAGAGGCGCCTGGGCGACGAGCGCTGGGCGCGGCTGATCGAGCAGCAGGGCCTTGCGGCGTTCGACCGCGAATGGTCGGCGCAACCGCTGTTTCGTACCCAGCGGCGCCTGCGGGGAAGGCGGCAACCGAGGCCGGACGCGGCGCCTGACGTCGATGTGCTGGAGGAACAGCGGCGGATCCGGCTGGGGCACGATCCGTCGGCCCTCGCTGGCGCCATGCGGGCATTGAGTCTCGGCGCGATGCCGGACTTCCGCGCCCACCTGCCGTCTGTCGACCTGCCGGTCGCGCTCGTCGTGGGTGGCCTGGACACGAAGTTCGCGGACCTGGCGCACGGCATGGCAGAGGCTCTGCCCCGAGCGCACGTTCGCCTGATCGACGGCGTCGGCCACAACGTGCCGCTGGAGGCGCCCGTCAGGCTGGCGGATCTGCTGGGTTCGCTGGCGGCTTCGGCGCCGTGCACGGCCTGAGGCCCGCGTCGGGCGTGGCGCCGTTGTAGTGTCGCCTTTCAGTTTCCAAACGCGCAGGAGGCGTCGGCGATGAGCGGGCAGGAATGGCGGCAGGCCGGTGAATACACGGACATCCTCTACGAGAAGTCGTACCAGGACGGCGAGGCGGAGGGGGTCGCGAAGATCACCATCAACCGTCCGGAGGTCCGCAACGCCTTCCGGCCGTTGACGGTCAAGGAAATGAGCGCTGCGGTGGACGTCGCCCGCGACGATGGCGAGGTCGGCGTGGTCATCCTGACCGGCGCCGGTCGGAGCGCCTTCTGTTCCGGCGGCGACCAGAGGATTCGGGGCGACGCCGGCTACGTCGGAGATGACGGGGTGCCGCGTCTGAACGTCCTCGACCTGCAGCGCCAGATCCGCACGCTGCCGAAGCCGGTGGTGGCGATGGTCGCCGGATACGCCATCGGCGGCGGCCACGTGCTGCACATGGTGTGCGACCTGACAATCGCCGCCGACAACGCCCGCTTCGGCCAGACGGGCCCGCGGGTGGGGAGCTTCGACGGCGGCTACGGCGCCTCGTACATGGCCCGCATCGTGGGTCAGAAGAAGGCGCGGGAGATCTGGTTCCTGTGCCGGCAGTACAACGCCCGGCAGGCACTCGACATGGGCCTCGTGAACACGGTCGTGCCGCTTGACCGGCTGGAGGAGGAGACCCTTCAGTGGTGCCGGGAGATGCTGGCCAACAGCCCGATGGCCCTGCGCTGCCTGAAGGCGGCGATGAACGCGGACTGCGACGGCCAGGCCGGCCTCCAGGAGCTGGCCGGCAACGCGACGCTGCTGTTCTACATGACCCAGGAAGGCCAGGAGGGCCGACAGGCGTTTCTCGAGAAGCGGCCGCCCGACTTCGGCAAGTTCCAGCGCTACCCATGACGTCGGCTGGCCCTGCCCCGGGCCGCCTTGGCGCCTGGCTGCAGGCGATTCGTCCGAAGACGCTCTGGGCGGGCGTCACCCCCGTCGTGGTCGGGTCCGCCTGCGCGGCGGCGGAGTCGAGCTTTCGGTTCTGGCCTGCTCTCGCGGCGCTGGGTGTCGCCCTCGGGCTTCAGATCGGCACGAACCTGTCGAACGACGTGCTCGACTTCGACCGCGGCGCGGACGACGAGCGGCGGGTCGGGCCGACGCGCGCCGTGCAGTCCGGTCTCCTGAGCCGCGGGCAGGTGTGGGTGGGCGCCTGGATCGCCTTCGGGCTCTCCATGGCCCTGGGCGCGCTCCTCGCGGCCGCGTCCGGATGGTGGCTGCTGGCGGTCGGCGTCATCTCGGTCGCATCGGGCGTGCTCTACACCGGCGGCCTGCGGCCTCTGGCCTACGTCGGCCTGGGTGAGCCCTTCGTCCTCGTCTTCTTCGGGCCGGTGGCGGTGGTCGGCACGGTGTGGGTACAGGCGCTTCAGGCGCCAGCCGCGGCCTGGTGGGCCGGCCTGGCGGTGGGCGCGCTGTCGACTGCGATCCTGGTGGTCAACAACCTGCGTGACCGGCACACGGACCCGGCAGCGGGCAAGCGGACGCTGGCGGTTCGTTTCGGCGCCCGGTTCAGCCGGCTGGAGTACGCCCTCCTGCTCCTCGCGGGGTACGCCGCCGTGCTGCCGATGCTCGGCAGTCTCGGGCCGTGGCCGCTCCTGTCGTGGCTCTCGTTGCCGCTGGCCGTGATCGTCCTGCGTTCCGTGCTGCGGGACGAGGGCGCGGCGCTGAACGCGACCCTGGCCTCGACCGCCCGGCTCCTGCTGGTGTTCGGCCTGCTGCTGTCGGTTGGCGTCGTCCTGGGCGGGTTCAAGGCGCCCTGACGCGGTGACGGACCGCTCGACCGGGGATCGCGACGCACTCTCCGTGCTGGCGGCCGCATTCGAGGCGCCCGACTGCCCGGCGCTGGTCGAGGGCGGACAAGAGATCGGCTGGCCGGCGCTGGCGGAGCGCGTGCAGCGGAGACGCAGCGCCCTGCGCCGCGAGGTCGGGGATCGCCCGAAGCCGGTGGTCGCCGTGGTCGGCGACGATGGTCTGGAAGCCGTTCTCACGCTGCTCGCCCTGCTTGAGGACCGGTGGCCGTTCGTGCTTTTGCATCCGCGCTGGACGGCCGAGGAGCGCAGCAGGGCGATTGCGATGGGCGGTGCCTGCCTTTGCGTCGAAAGCTCCGGGAGCGTTGTGCCGGTCGCGGCCGACCGAGCTGCCGACCGCCCGAACCTGCCGCCGGGCGCCGCGGTCGTCTTCACCTCCGGCACCTCGGGCTCGCCCCGCGGCGCCGTCCTGAGCCGGAGCGCGCTGGTTGCCTCGGCCCGGGCCCACGGCGAGGCGATGGGCTGGCTGCCGGACGACCGCTGGCTCCTCAGCCTGCCGACTGCCCACGTCGGCGGCCTGATGGTCGTGGTCCGCTGCCTGCAGGCACGGCGGACGGTCGTGCTGCCGGGTGGGCGCGGGAACGGCAGGGCCGCCCGGAGCTTCGACCCGGCGGAGCTGCTGCGGATCGTCGAGCGCGACCGTGTTTCCCTGCTGTCCGTCGTGCCGACGATGATCGCCCGGCTGCTTCGAGCGGCAACCGGCGACGCCCCGGTGAGCCTGCGCGCCGTGCTGGTCGGGGGCGCCGCGTCGCCGCCGGCCTTGCTGGAGCGAGGCCGGGAACGAGGCTGGCCGGTGCTGGCGACCTACGGGCTGACCGAGGCCAGCTCCCAGGTGGCGACCGAGCTGCCGGGGTCGGCGGCGGCAGGCACTGCGGCAGGCGTCGGCGCTCGTGGCCGAAGCGGCCCGCGAGTGGCCCGCGCCTGCCGCTCCGCCGGCAGCGACCGGCCTGATCGCCTGAACCCGGCCTGCGTCCGGGCGCCCGGAGGCGTCGGCAGGCCGCTGCCCGGGGTCGAGGTGCGCGTGGCTTCGCCCGGCGATTCGGCGGCCTCGGTGGGCCCGATCGAGGTGCGGGGCCCCGTGCTGTTCGAGGGCTACCTGGGAGCGACCCCCGGCGCCCCGCTGGAACGCCCGTTCGACGCCGACGGGTGGTTCGATACCGGCGACCTGGGGGTTGTCGAGCCCGACGGGGGCCTGCGCATCGCCGGCCGCCGCGCGGACCGGATCGTCACCGGTGGCGAGAACGTCGACCCGCTGGAGGTCGAGGCGACGGTCCTGGGCTGGCCCGGCGCCCGGGCCGTCTGCGTCGTCGGTATCGAGGACGAGGAGTGGGGCGAGAGGGTGGCGGCGGTCGTCGTGCCCGCGGACGGCTTCGAGCCGCTGGGCGGTCTGGCCGCGCTCGAACTGCACCTGGCTGGGCGCATGGCCGACTTCAAGCGCCCGCGCTCCTGGAGCTTCGTCGACGAACTGCCGCAGGCTGCCTCCGGCAAGGTGGACCGCGGCGCCTGCGCCAGGCTGCTGGCCGAGGCGAATCGATGACCCGCCGCGGTTCAGGCGCCGGGCGCCCGCGCGGCGACCGCGCCCAGCCCGCGCCCGGTCGAGCCGCCGGGCAGACAACGCACGAGGCAGCGGACCTGCCGGGCGCCTCGCCGAAGCAGAGCCCGGAGACCGGGGAGCTTGCCGGTAGCACACAGGCGCCGCCAGCCGCGTCGCGGACGCCGCGCCTGGCCCCGGCCCCCACCTCGCCAGCAGCATGTCGGCCCAGCCAGCGTCCTGCGTCCGCTGCCAGGTCCGACAGCTTGCTGGCCGGGGACGGCGCCCCTGGCTCTTCCCTCGACGGTGCGCTGGAAGCGTTCCGGGACCGTCTCGATCTGGAGCGGAGGCTGCGGCCCTTCGCTGCGCTGCGCCGCCGGGCGGTCAGCGGCGCGTCGCCTGGCGCGGAACGTCGGACCGCAGGAACCCGGACCCTGCACCTGGACGACGTTTCGGCGATTCCCTTCCTCGACGGTGTGCGCGGCGTGGAGCACTACGCGCACCGCGCCCGCCTGAGGGCCCGGGACGGCGATCTTCACGCTGCCGTGACCCCCGTGGCGCCCGGTTACGAGCGCTATTGCCGCGACGTGCTGGGCCTGGGCGCCGTGGACTTCGCGCAGGTCGAGCCGGCCGCCGACCGGCTGGCCCTTGCCCAGGCGTGCCAGCGGGATGCAGGCCTGGTGGCTCGGCTGGCGACGATCGCCCGGCACGGGGCCCTGGTGATCGAGCCGTTCCTCGGCGCCGAGGCGGTCTGGGAGCTGGCGGCGGCCGTGGCGGCGGAGGCAGGCGGCTCGGACGTCGCCAGGGTGTTCGTGCTTGCGCCGCCGCCGCCGGTCACCTGGGTAGCGAACGACAAGGCCTGCTTCGAGGACCTGGTGACCACCGTGCTCGGCCCCGATTGCCTTCCCGCAAGTCGGCGGGCCGCTTCGGCGGAGGCGCTGGCCTCCGCCCTGCTGGAGCTGGCCAGGGGCGGGCATGCAGTCGCCCTCAAGCGACTGCGTTGTGCCTCCGCCATGGGCAACGAGGTGTTCGACGGGGCGGCGGTTCGGTGCGGCGGGCGTTCTGCGGCCCTGGACCTGGTCGGGTCCTTTCTTGCCCGCACCGGCTGGGACGGCAAGGAGGAGGTGCTGGCGGTGCGCTGGGAGCGCGCGTCGTCCTCGCCGTCGACCCAGTGGTGGGTGCCGCCCCAGGGTTCCGGCGAGCCGGTTCTCGACGGCATCTACGAGCAGATCCTCGCCGGCGAGGAGGGCGTCTTCGTCGGCAGCCGGCCCAGCAGCCTGGGGGCCGAGTTGGACAGTCGCCTTGTCGCCCAGGCACGCCCGGTGACCGTCGCGTTGCAGCACCTGGGCTACGTTGGCCGCTGCTCGTTCGATCACCTGGTGCTCGAGGACGGCCGGGTCGTGTTCACGGAGTGCAACGGCCGCTGGGGCGGCACGAGCACGCCGATGCGTCTGATGGACAGGCTCTTTCCGCAGGGCCGGCCACCGTACGAGGCCCGGTCCTTCGCCCATCCGGACCTGGTCGGCCTGGACTTCCCGGAATTGCTGGTCCGGCTGGGCGACTCCGTACACGACCGGGGCCTCGGCGCCGGCCGCTTCGTGGTCTACAACGTCGGCCCGCTTGCCGAGTACGGCAAGTTCGACGTCGTGGCCGTGGGCGGCAGCCGAGCGCACGTCGAGGAACTGATGACGGCGGAGCTTCCGCGTCGCCTTGGCGTTGGGTGAGCTCAGGCAAGGCGCCGCTGAACCACCACCCGGACACCGCGTCGGGCAGGGCTTCGCTTCGGCAACAAGGCTCCCGTGGCGTCTGCGAAGCGGCCGTGCGCCCGAACAGCCTGCAGGCCGCCAGTTGGAAAGGGGTCAGACCGGTTGGGAACCGCCGGGCGCGCGCAGGCTGCGGTCGAGCGCGTCCCTCATCTGACGGAGCCGGTCGGCCTCGGTGTGCGACAGCGAGCCGGCGTTCTCGCACGCCTCGATGGTGATCGTCATCTCGTTCAGCCGGTCGAGCGCCTTGTCCGACCCGCCGCGCCGCTCCGGGGACGCATGGGCGGCCGCGAACAGCAGGGTCGACAGCGCCAGCGCCAGCTTCCTCAGTCGCTGCGGCGGGGCCGCAGGGGTGGCGGGCTGCTCGGCCGTCGAGTCGTACACGTCCGCGAGCAGGATGCGCGAGATCGCGTAGGCGTCCTTCATGGGTCCTGGGTCCCCTGGCCTGCATCCGTCCGCTGCGCCTTCTCGCCGCGGACGCGCAAACCTCCTGTCAATAGAAGGACGAACGGGAGGCCCGTTTGGTTTCGCCGGATTCGGGTGGGCTGCCGCCAGGTCCGAGGGGGCCGCGGGGGACACGGACGCATTGGAGGTGTGTGGAGGTTGGCGCCCGCTGCGGTCGGCTTCGCTCCGGCGGGTTGTGCTTGTCCACGAGGGTGTGCAGGGTCGCCCGTCTCCAGCCCCTTGGCACCTGTCGGCTCGGGTCGTGCTCCGGCGTGGGACTGCCGAGACCCGACGCACGGCCCTGTCGTTCTTCCCGGCCAGCCGATGGGCCGTGTCCTTCACCAGCTCGCGCAGCGCCTTGGTCGGGCAGGTCGGCGTGAAGAGCTTCTCCGGCGCCTTGCAGACCGGTCGCTGCCCCAAAGCCCGCGGCAAGACCAGGTGCAGGTCGACGGCGAGTCCGCGACGCCGCTACCGACGGCGCTGCTCCAGGTTTGGTTGCTGCACCACCCGCCGGTCGTCCAGGCGCACGGCGGTCAGGGCGCCGCCCCAGACGCAGCCGGTATCGAGGGCGACCAGGTCCGGGCGCAAGAGAAGCCCCAGCGCGGCCCAGTGGCCGACGACCACCGTGTGGTCGGGGCAGGCTCGGGGCGCCGCATCGAACCACGGCAGCAGTCCCGCCGGCGCTTCGCTCGGCGGACCGTTGAACGCGTGGAGACAGTGCCGGTCGTCGAGCATCCGCATCCGGGTGAAGGCGGCCAGTGCGTGGGACGAGCCTTCTTTCCCCTGGCGCTTCGGCGGTTGCGTGGCCTCTCCCTTGCCATGCCGAAGAAGGTCAGGCGCTTTGTCGCTCCGCAGCGTACGCTCGAGCCGCCGGGCGGTCTCCAGAACCGTCGCCTGCGACCACCCCGGTGGCAACCCGGCATGCACCAGCAGGTGGCTGCGGCCGGCGACCTGCTCGGCGTGGGCGAAGGGCCGGCGACGCAGCCACTCGACCAGCTCGGGTCCGTCCGGCGCCGCCAGCAACGGCGCCAGGGTGTCGTGGGGTTTCGGCGGGGCGGCCGCGAGCGACCTGGCGGTCAGGTGCAGGTCGTGGTTGCCAAGCACCGCCTGGAACCGTCTCCCCATCTCGCGCTTCCGGTCGCGCGCCCAGCGCAGCACGGCGAGCGAGTCCGGCCCGCGATTCACCAGGTCGCCGACCATCCACAGCCTGTCTCTCGCCGGGTTGAGCGCGACTCGTTCAAGCAGGGCGCAGAGGGTGCGGAAACAGCCGTGGACGTCGCCGATTGCCCAGGTCGTCACTTGTTCCTGGCTGCCCTTTCGGGAGCGTTGCCGGGTTGCGCGGCCGGCCAGCGGAGGCCAGGGGGCTGGCAGGTCTGCCGGCCGGCCGGCGAGCGCCAGCAGATTGGCCAGCGCCGATGCCTTGCCCCCTGGCTCTGCCTGGCTGTCAGGCTGGCCCGGTCAATTCCATGCGGCCGTCGGGAGGTCCGACAGCCTGGCGGTTGGAGTCCGGGGCCGGGCATGCTGGCCGCGGCGGTCTCGCTGCGCTCTACCGCGCTGCCGGGTCGACGATGGCCTGGTAGGCCAGGGTCTGCAGGTCCTGGCGGATGTTCAGGTGGGTGTAGGGCCGCACCTGGGTCATCAGGATGCCGATCAGCTCTTCCTGCGGGTCGACCCAGAAAACGGTGCAGAACGCTCCGCCCCAGGAGTACGACCCGACCGAGGCAGGCATTGCCGAGGCGCCCATGTCGGTGACCACGCTGTAACCGAGGCCGAAGCCGTAGCCGGGTCCGCGCAGCCACAGACCGTGGTCGCCGGTGTGGTTTGCGGTCATCAGCTCCACGGTGCGTCGTCCGAGGACGCGGGCGCCGTCGAGCTCGCCGCCGTCGAGCATCATCTGGTGGAAGCGGTAGTAGTCCGCCGCGGTCGAGACGAGGCCGCCGGAGCCGCTGAAGTACTTGTGCGGCTCCCGCACGTGACGGGCGTTGGTGTCCGGTGCCTCGGTGAGGACGATCGTGCCGTCCTCGCCGGGCCGGTAGAGCGCGGCGAACCGGTCGAGCTTCGAGGCGGGCAGGTAGAAGTGCGTGTCCACCATGCCGAGCGGCGCGAAGATCCGCTCCTTCAGGTAGTCGTCCAGGTTCTGGCCGGACAGCACCTCGACCAGGCGACCGACGACGTCGACGGAGGGCCCGTACTGCCAGGCGTCCCCCGGGTTGAACTCCAGCGGCATTTCGGCGAGCGCGGTGACGAAGTCGCCCACCGTCCATTCCGGATCGCGACCGCTGCGGAGTTTCCCGTAGTCCGCCTGCAGCAGTCCCCGGTAGCTGTTCGCGAAGCCGGCGGTGTGGGTCAGGATGTGCTGGACGGTGATGGGGCGGGCAGCCTGCACCAGCTTGTACGGCGCGCCCAGGTACTCGTCGGCGTCGGGCACGACCGCAACCTGCATCTCGGCGAACTCGGGCAGGTACTTCGCGATCGGGTCGCGGAGCTGGAAGCGGCCCTCTTCGTGCAGCGTCATCAGCGCCACGGAGGCGATGGGCTTGGTCATGGAGGCGATGCGGAAGATGGTGTCCCGCGTCATCGGCGCTTCCTGCTCCGGCCAGCGCTGCCCCTGGGCCTCGAAGTGGACGACCTGGCCGCGGCGCGCCACCAGGGTGACGGTTCCCGCGACCTGCCCCCGGTCGATGTAGCCGGCCATGGAGTCCGTCAGGCGGGCGAGGCGCTCGCTCGACATGTCGACGCTCTCCGGCTGCGAGACCACAAGCGGCGCCGCCTTGTCCTGGTCGGCAGCCGTCGGATTGGCGGCGGGTGGCGCCAGGGCGCCGGCCGGGGCAGCGGGCAGGAAGCCGGCCAGCGCCAGCAGGGCGCAGGCGGCGAGCGTCGGCATGCGACGACGGGTCTGATTGGGCTTCATGGCTTGTCTCCCGGGTTCGATTGCGGCGTGGGCGATTCCGTGGCCGGCTGCGCTCTCGGCGGTCGCGGCCAGGCCCTGCGCCGCGTCCTTCGGTGAGGTGGGGGATCGGGTCCAGGGGCGCCTTCCGCGACGGGGCTTGTGGCTGGCGGGCTCGCGGGCTGGGCGGCCGTTCACTGTCTCGCTCTCGGCGTCAGCGTGGTGGTGCGCCGTTCGCCATCACGCATGTAGACGACCTCGATGGGGACGTCGACCTTCACGGCGTCGAGCGCGTAGGTGTAGTCGTAGATGTTGGCGATCTTCTGGCCACCGAACTCGACGACGACGTCTCCGGCGGCCAGGCCGGCCTCGGCCGCCGGCCCGCCGTCCATCACGCCGCCGAGCAGCAGGCCCTCGACCTCGGTCGCGTAGTCCGGAATGGTGCCGGTCCAGGCGCGCACGGTGTCTCGGCTGCCGCCTTCCTGAAGCGTCCGCTCGACCTTCGCGAACTCCAGCGGCTCGTCGCGGTTCGCGGCCCGACGGGCGAGCAGGGCGGCGAAGCGCGCGACGCGTTCCAGGTCGTCGTAGTTGATCCGGTCGGGCGTGTCCGTGGGGCGGTGGTAGTCCTCGTGCGAGCCGCTGAACAGGTTGATCGTCGGCACCTCGGCCTGGTTGAAGCTCGAGGTGTCGGTGGGCAGGTACGGATCGGTCTGCATCGCCAGGTTGAAGCCGACCGGGACGTTGGCGGCCTCGACCAGCCCCGTCCAGTCCGGGCTGGAGCCGACCGCCTGCACGGTGAGCTGGTTGTCGCGCACGCGGCCCACCATGTCGAGGTTGACGTAGGCGGCGACCTGGTCGGCGGGCAGGACGGCCTCGTCCACGAAGCTGGTCGAGCCGAGAAGGCCCAGCTCCTCGCCCGACCAGAACGCGACGGCCACGTTCCGCCCGTGGCCGAGTTCGCGCAGCTGGCGCGCCGCCTCCAGCACCGCCGCGGTGCCCGAGGCGTTGTCGTCGGCGCCCGGATGGATCGCGCTGCGCTCGCCGTCGCGGGCGAGCGAGTTGCCGCCGTGGCCGTGTCCGAGGTGGTCGTAGTGGGCGCCGATGACCACCCAGGGCTCGTCGAGGTCCCCCGCCTGGCTTCCCGGAAGGGTGGCGAGCACGTTCGTGGCCCGCCGCTGCTCGCGTTCGATGGCCACGTTCAGCCCGATGCGGACCCCGGGCAGGTCAAACCCGGCCACGTGGGGGTTGCCGTCGTCGAAGCTCTTCTGGATCTCCTCGACCGTGCGCCCGGTTCCGGCAAGGATCGCCTCGCCGACCTCGCCGCTGATGCTCGCGGCCGGAATGCCCGATCCGGCGGCCGCGGTGTCGAAGGCGATGGGGATCGCGCGCCCGGCGTTCGGCGAGCGCGGCCCGGTCAGCACCAGGAGCCCGGCGGCGCCGGCCTCGCGCGCGGTCAGCGCCTTGTAGCGCAGGCCCGAGTACCGGTTCAGGATCGCCCGCGCCTCGCCCTCGATGTCCTCCGGCACGTAGCGGAGCACGACGGCGATCTTGCCGCTGACGTCGATGGTCGCGTAGCTGTCGTAGCCGAAGTCCTGCGAGTCCGGCACGCGAATGCCGTAGCCAGCGAAGACCGCCTCCGCTTCGACCTCGGCGCTGTCGGAGAAGCCGAGCGCCAGCAGCGGCGTGCTGAACGACGAGGCGTTCAAAGAGCGCGCGTCGGCGGTCTGCTCGGCGGCCTCGAAGCTCAGCGTTTCGCCTTCCGTCTCGACCCGGATGGTGGAGCCGGCGTCGCGGGCCCCGGCGGTGAACTCGAAGTCGCGCAGCAGGTCGTCGTCGCCGGGCAGCGGCTTGGCGCCGATGGCCTCGAGCTGCTGCACCAGGTAGGCGGCGGCCTTCCGTTCGCCTTCGGTCCCGGTCAGGCGTCCGGCCATCTCGGGCGCGGCCAGCGTGGCGACGTGGGCTTCCAGGGCCGCACGCGGCGTGGCTGGCGCTACCGTCGGCAGCTCGTCCGGCTCGGTGGTCTCGGCGCTGGTTGTCGCGGCGGCGGGCGCGGCCGCGAACCGGCGCGCCGGCGCCGAGGCCAGCACCGCCAGCGCCGCCTCGTGGTTCCAGTCCGCGATGTAGAGCTGGCCGCCGTCGCCGCCGTGCCGGCTGGAGGTCCAGACCAGCTGCCGTCCGTCCGGCGAAGGCACCGGCAGGCCGTCGAAGCGGTCCGTGAAGGTCACCCGGACCGGTTCCTTCGTGCCCTCCGTGTCGACGATGAAGATCTCGAAGTTCTCGAACCCGAGCTTGTTCGAGGCGAACAGGATGTACTCGCCGGAGGGGTGCTGGTACGGCGCCCAGCTCATCGAGCCGAAGTCCGTCAGCTGCCGCTGGTCGGAACCGTCCGGCTTCATCGACCAGATGTTGGCCACCAGGCCGTCCTCGCTGAAGCGCCGCCAGACGATGCGCGAACCGTCGGCGAAGAAGAACGGCCCGCCGTCATAGCCGGGCGTGTGCGTCAGCCGGGTCTGCTCGCTGCCGTCGGCCCGCATGACCCAGATCTCGCCGAAGAAGGCCGGGTCGACTTCCAGCAGGCTCGCCTCGCGCTCCGAGAGCTCGCGGTCGAAGGCGTCGCGCGTCGAGGCGAAGACGATCCACTCGCCGTCCGGTGAGTATGCGCCTTCCGCGTCGTAGCCGCGCGCGGTGGTCAGCCGCACCGGGTCGCCGCCCCCGGTCGGGACGGTGTAGATGTCCATCTCCGGGTCGTAGTCCCAGGCGTAGCGCCGCTCCTGGCCGGAGGCGCGGAAGTCGAGCTCCTGCTGCTGGAGTTCGAGCGAGCGCGGGTCGTGGTGGGTCGAGCCGTACAGGATCTGCGAGCCGTCGGGCCGGATGAACGCGCAGGTCGTCTTGCCGATGCCGGTGGACACCTCGCGCGTGTCGCCGGTGGCGAGATCGAGCAGGTAGATCTGGTAGAACGGATTCTCGGCCCGCCGCTCGCTCTGGAACACCAGCTGCCTGCCGTCGGCGGAGAAATAGCCCTCGCCGGAGCGCTTCCCCTCGTAGATCAGGCGCCGCGTGTTGCTCAGGAAGTCGCCCTCGCCAACGGCGCCGTCGGCCGTGGCGGCGGCCGTGGCGGCGAGGCCGTTCGGGACCAGGCCGGGGCCTGAGGCGAAGGCGAGAGCCGCTGCGCCAAGCACAGCGAGACGAGACTGGAGTTTCCGCACGACGTTCCTCTTGCTGTCGAATCGGCCTGTGCCTGGCGGTGTTGCAATCGTCCGCCCGTTCCGGGCCTTCAGGCTCGGCAGCAGCAGCGGGCCCGGCGAAGCAGAAGAACCGAGAGTAGCAGCCGCCCGACGACGTCGCTCCTGCCCGGCGTAAAGGGTCGCCGCAGTTCCTCCGGCGGCGAGTCGCAGCCGAAACGAAGGGCCCAGTCGTCGTTGGTGGGGAATGCGCCCGGAACCTGACAGCCGTTGGGGTGCAGCAGCTTCGGTGCTTCGCTTCCCCAGGCCGATGACGGTTGGGAAGAGCAAGGCAAGCGGGAGCAACCGCGTATGGCGAAGACTGCGGTGTCGTATCGGCAGTGAGGGCATCAGGCCCCGCTGGGTCAAGCCGCTCGCGCAGTCAGGACGGGTCGCCGACGGCGCCTGGGCGCCTGCATGCCAGCTCCTCGAACAGGGGGTGGACTGGCCGTTCGTCTCCGGGTCGTTTTCAGGTTGAGGGGCCCCGGGGTCGCCGACGTGGCGAGGGGATGAGCCGCGGGCTGCGCTGCTACACTCCGCGAATCCGGGAAGTTGAGGGGAAGCGGATTGGGCAGCGAGGCGGGCGAACTGCGCGGCACGGCCAGCGGCGAGGCTCTGCGGCTCTTCGAAGCCGACGAGGGAGTCTCGGACGAGAACGTCACGGACTGGTGTCTGGCCTACTTCCGCCGGGCGTACGGCGACGCTTCCATCACGAAGGACGACGTCTGGGAGTACCTCTACGGCGTGATGCATGCGCCGGACTGGCGGGAGCGTTATCGGAACGACCTGCGCAAGAGCCTGCCCCGGGTACCTCTGGCCGCTGATTTCGAGGCGTTTCGCTCCGCCGGTCGCGAGCTGATGGACCTGCACGTCGGCTATGAGACGTGCCCCGAGGCAGACATCGTGGTCGAGGTCGGCGAGGCGCAGGCCGGGGCAGTTTCGGACGTGCCGACCGATTCACCCCCCCCCCCCCCCGAATTTCTGAAGCCGCTGGTGAAACAGGCGAGCTGGCGCCGCGCAACCCGCCGAACCTGGCCTCGGCTCCAGCGCATTGCCCGCCCGCAGACCGCGTGCCTGTCCGCGAGTCGTCGGCTGCATGTGATCCCGACCGTTCGCCGGAGCCTTCCGACGGCAATCTGAGAGCGGCGACGGGCGAGCCGCGGCCGGTCGAGGACATCGTCGCAGCCGATGATCGCCTCTTCCGCATCGAGAAGATGCGGCTTGTCGAGTCGCCGTCCGGCGCCTCCTGGACCCTGATCGTCAACGGCCGCTGTCGTCTGGTCGGCATTCCGCCGGAGGCGCTGGAGTACGAGGTATCGGGCCGCTCCCCGCTGCGCTGGGCGGTGGACAGTCTGCGTTTCAAGGAGGACGGGGCTTCCGGCATCCGGGATGACCCGAACGGCTGGCATACGTGGGCCGCGGAGCCGTTCGAGCTGATCCGGCATCTGCGGCGGCTGGCGTATGTCGGCATTCGCTCGGCGGAGATCATCCGCGGTCTGCCGCCGTCGCTTCGGCCGGGACACGCGGCGGACGCCCCGGCTACGTCTGCGGGCGTCAACTCGCCTGACGCCCCTTCCGCCAGACAGCGTTCGGGAGGTCCCGGAGAGTCCGGCGGGCCGGCGGACGAGCTTCCGCGCGCGGTGGCCATCGACCCGGCCGGCGAGGCCGACACGGAGGGATAGACCGGATGGCCAGAATCGAGGAAGCCCTGGCGCGGCTGGCGGCGGCCGAGATGGCCGCTGTGCAGCTGGGCAGCCATTCGACGCACAGGAGTCTGCTGCGCCCGGCGTCAGCCGCGAGCGGCCCGCGGCGCGGCGCCGACCCCGCTTCCGGGCCCGGGGCGGCCTCCTCGAAGGGCCGACGGCTTGCCAGCGTTCTCACTTCCGGCAGCAGGTCCGGCCGTCTGACGGACAGCGCGATCCGGTATCGGCCCGACGACGACTCCGCCGCGAACTGGCTGGTCGGCCGTCGCTTCGAGCATCTGGTTCGCGAGGCCCTGCTGGCTCACCCGGCGGAGTGGGGGAGAGACCGGTTCGCCGAGGTCTGGCTGTGGAAGGACTGGCCGGAAGCCTGGGGGCCGGATGAGGGGATCGACCTGGTCGCCCGGCAGACCGAGGCCTGGGGCGGCGGCCTGGTGGCCATCCAGTGCAAGTACCGGGGCCAGGCGGGTCGGATAGCGACAGACGAGATCGACAGCTTCCTCGCGTCCTCGGCCGATCCCGGGCGATTCTCGTCGCGGCTTCTGGTGACCAACGCCGCCAGCATTCAGCGGACAGGTGAGCAGAAGCTCCAGCGGGCAAAGTGCGAGCTCCTGCACACGCGGGAGATGGACGACTGGGTTCCCGACTGGACGAAGTTCGTCGAGCAGCGTCTTTTCCCGGGCGACATCGAGTTCGAACGCCACGAGCCGAGGCCCTACCAGCAGGAGGCCCTGGACGCCATCGAGCAAGGTCTCTCCCGTGCTGCTCCCGTCTCGCAGGCAGGCTCCGGGCTGCCCGGGGGCTCCTCGCTCGGCGCAGGACGAACGGCCAGCGGGGCCGGCTTCAACGCCGCGAGCCGCGGCCGCGGCGCCGCCGGTCCGGCCGAGCACGTCGTTGGAGACAGCAGGCGGGGCAAGCTGATCCTCCCGTGCGGCACGGGCAAGTCCTTCATCGCCCTGCGCGCCGCCGAGCGGGTGGCTGGCGGTGGCCGTTCTGTCCTCTACCTGGTGCCTTCCATCGCGTTGATGGGTCAGACGATGCGCGAGTGGTCCCGGCAGCGGGACCGGTCTCTCCGGCATGTCTACCTGGCGGTCTGCTCGGACACGACAGTGGGCAGGCGGGACACGGCCGGCGGCTCGGGGCTGGCCGGCGACCTGGGGGAGCTGGCCATGCCGGTCACCACCGATGCCGAGTCCGTGGCCGAAGCGCTCGCCCGGCCCGTGCCGCCGGACACGATGCGGGTCGTGTTCTCGACCTACCACTCGACGCCGATCGTGGCGGCGGCCCTGGCTCGCATGCAGGGCGGAGACCTGGCGGCCGGAAGCGCCAGCGTCGCGGATTCGTCTGACGACCCGACCGCATCCGACGACTTCCGGTTCGACCTGATCGTGGCCGACGAGGCGCATCGCACCACGGGTCTGAGCGAGGCGGTCGCCACCGCGGCCGAGAAGCGGCGACTGGCGAAGGCGCGCTACCAGGGTGTCTCGCCGTTCAACCTGGTGCACCACGACGAGCACCTGCCAGCGGACCGCCGCCTGTACATGACTGCGACGCCGCGCGTGTTCACCGCGAAGCAGCGGCGCGACCTGGAGGAGGGAATCCGCTACGACGATGCGGACAGCTACTCGATGGACGACCCGGAGGTCTACGGCGAGGAGCTCTATCGGATGTCGTTCGCCGACGCCATCGATGGCGGCTGGCTGTCCGACTACCAGGTCCTTGTGATTGCCCGCGCTACCGGCGACTACGAGTCGGCGGCAGGCAGCAGCGGCATCGACATCGACGGCACGGCGCTCGACACGAAGAGCGCGGTCAAGCTGGGCGGCTGCTGGGACGCCCTCGCCACGCCGCAGTCGGAGGGCACGCTCCGGGCCCGCCGCACCGGCGAGGTGCGCGACGAGTGGGGCGCTCCCGCGCGTTCCGCCATCGCCTTCTGCGGCACGGTCAGGACTTCGAAGAAGGTCGCCGCGGCGTGGGAGCGGGTGGCGCAGTGGCACCGCTCGCGCAACGACAGCGGCGAGTTCCTCCACATGGACGTCGAGCATCTGGATGCGAGCACGCCGGCGGTCGAGCGGGCGTCGCTGATCGGCTGCCTGCGGCGCGCTGCGGCGGACGATGCCGCGGCCACCAGCGGCCAGCCGCCGGGCGCCGCGTTGGCAGGCGGCAGGACGGAAGGGTCCGCCGGCGGTACAAGAGGCGCCGAGGCGGCCGCGGACGGCAACGAAGCAGGCAGGTCGGCCGGTCGGACCTGCCGCGTTCTGACCAACGTTCGCGTTCTGTCCGAAGGCGTCGACGTGCCGGCCCTGGACGCGGTCGTCTTCCTTGAGAGCCGTTCCAGCCCCATCGACGTGACCCAGGCGGTAGGCCGCGTGATGCGGCGCGCCGAGGGCAAGGACCAGGGTTACATCGTGATCCCCGTGGTCGTCGACGAGTTTGGCGAAGGGACGCCGGCGGAGCGCGCGCGTCGCCTGCTTCGCAACGGCAACTTCAAGCCGGTCTGGGACGTGGTGCGGGCGCTGCGTGCCCACGACGAGCGCATCGACTACTGGCTGAACGCGAAGCGCACGGATCGGGTGAAGCTGCTCTCGGACCGGATTCGGGACGACCGGACAGAAGGCGAGGAGGACGTAGACCCGCAGCTGGATGTCCCGTTCGAGTTTGGCGACGGCTTCGCGTCCATGCTGCTCGATCACTGCGGCGACCGCCAGCTCTACCCGAGCTGGGGCAAGCGCGCCGCCGTCATCTGCGGCCAGGTGGGGCAGCGGGTGCGGCGGCTGGCGAGCGAGCACCCGGCGATCTCCGAGGCTTTCAGCCGCTTCCACCGGAGCCTGCAGAAGCTCATCGGCGAGCAGAAGGTGACCCGCGACGCGGCGGCCGAAATGGTCGCCCAGCACGTGGTGACGATTCCCGTCTTCGACCACGTCGTCGCCCGGGGCTTCGCCGAGAAGAACCCGCTCGCCCGTGCGCTTGGCACCCTCGTCGACGTGTTCGCCGAGCACGGCCACACGTTCGTCGAGGAACTGCGCCCGCTCGACCGCGCCTACCGCACGATGGAGCGGGCGTTCCGCAGCGCCTCCACCGGGGCCGAGCGGCTGAACGTGCTCAAGGAGATCTACGAGAGCTTCTTCAAGGAGGCGATGCCGTCGGCGGTCAAGTCGCTCGGCATCGTGTACACGCCGGTCGAGATCGTCGACTTCATGCTGCGCTCCGTGGACGCGCTGTGCCGCGACCAGTTCGGACGCGGGCTGACCGACCGGGGCGTTCACGTGCTCGATCCGTTCACCGGCACCGGCACGTTCCTCAGCCGTCTGCTGACCGCCCGCGGCGCCGGCGGCGAGTATCTGGTGCGCACCGACGACATCGACCGCAAGTACGGCACGGCTTCGGCGGGAACGGCCGGGGCCGGGAACGGCGGCCCGGTCCGAATGCCTGGCGCTGGCGAAGGCAGTGGCGGGAGAGGCGCCGGTCGAGTGGGAGCCGTGAGGACGCCCGGAGTCGAGGCTGCTGCAGTCGTTGCCGCGGAGCCGACCGGCAGGGGCCAGGACGTGGCGGGCGAGTCCGGGCGGCACGCGTCGCCGGGCGAGATGCATGCGGCTCTGCGGCTGCAAGGAGAGCTGCACGCGAACGAGATCGTTCTGCTGGCCTACTACATCGCCGCGCTCAAGGTGGAGGAGGCGCGGCACGAGCGGCTGGCGGAGGCGGCGGAGGCTTCCTCGGGTGCCGCCCCTGGTGGACTTGAGCTGGAGCCGGGCGCGACCGCAGGCCCTTCGCCGGGGCCCGGGCCTGCGGATGCGGCTCCGGTGGCCGACGGTTCGGCGGCGACGCGCGGACGCGCCTACCAGCCGTTCGGCGGCATCGTGCTGACCGACACGTTCCTCATGTCCGAGAAGCAGGCGGAGATGCAGTTCCACTGGAAGGGGCTGGACGAGGCCGGCGAACGGGTTCAGCGCCAGAAGAAGCAGCGCATTCGCGTGATCGTGGGCAATCCGCCCTGGTCGGCGGGCAGGAAGGCGGCCGGCGACGAGTCGGTCGAGCCGGACTACACGGGGGTCGCCGGGCGGGTGAGCGAGACGTACGTCCGCAAGTTGCGCGTGCTGGCCAGGAAGCAGGGCAAGAGGCCCTCAACCAAGGCCGCCGGCAACCTGTTCGTCAAGGCGTTCCGCTGGGCCTCCGACCGGCTTTACGGAGACGACGGCATCGTCGCCTTCGTGCATCCGAACAGCCTCGCCGATGCGCCGTCGCTGGCCGGCATGCGCAAGGCGCTGCGCGACGAGTTCACCGACATCCACGTTGTGAACCTGCGGGGCAACGCGTACAAGAGTGGGGCGGAGTGGGAGCTTGAGGGCGACAAGGTGTTCGGCCAGGGGTCTCGCAACGGCGTGCAGATCACCTTCCTGGTGCGGAATCGCCAGGCAGCTGGTTCAGGCGCCCCGAGTCGACTTGACGCCCCGGCTCGGCTTCGCTACGCCGAGGTGCCGGAACGCTCGACGCTGGAGCAGAAGTTCGCCTGGCTCGCCGGCCTGGGTGACGTGCTCTCGCGCGACGGGTTCCGCTCGATTCCTGTCAACGACATGCACGACTGGGTGAACCTGGGGGACCCGACGTGGAACCGGCTGATGCCGGTATGCGGGTCTTCGCTCGGCCCGGCGGACGCTGGCTCCGTCTGCCGTGAGGACGCCCTCGGAGTGGCGACGGCCCTGGACGCGTACGCGTACTCCTTCTCGCGGCTGGATCTGGGCACGCGGATGACGGCGCTGATCGACGAGTTCAACGCCGCCCTGGGGCGCTGGCGGGAGGCGGGCAGGCCACGCAAGGGCACGGCAGAGTTCGAGGCCATCACGAGCAACGAGTCGCTGCACGCCATCAAGTGGACCGACCGGCTCCGGACGACCCTGGCCAGGGACGAGGCGCTGGACTTCGACCCGCGTCGCATCCGCGAGGTGCTCTACCGCCCGTTCACCAAGCTCTGGCTGTACGAGGACTACCGCATCCTCTCGGCTGGCAGGACCGTCTCGGCGATGTTCCCGCGGTCCCTCGCAGTCGGCACGGAGGATCAGGGATCTGAGTCTTCGCCCATAAGATTCGGGGGGGGGGCAGAAGCGACCAGCAGACCGCGATCGGCAGCATTCAGACCAGGCAGCTCAGCTTCGGGATCATCGCCTCGAGGGTCATCCTCGACCTCTGCGCCACCGGCAGACCGACCCGGGCGATTCCCCGAAGCCGGCCATCCTGATCACGGCGCCGTCGAACCGCACCGTGCTGGCCGCCTTGGCGACGGACGTTCTGGCGGACCTGAACGCGCTGGATCCGTTGGCCCGGCTGGCGCGACGCTGACCGGAGCGGGCGACCCCGAAACCGACTCGCCGGAGGCGCCCGTACCTGGGGACTCGCCGGAAAGCCCAGAAATTCGGGGGGGGGGGGCGAAGAGGCAACGTGGCGCGCTCCTGGTGGCCAGCCCGTCGAACAAGGCCGTCTTCGGGGTCCTGGCCGCCGCCGGCGTCCCGGACCTCTGCGGCGCAGGCACCCAGCAGGCCTGCCGGGCTCTCCCGCGCTGGCGGTCCTGATCAGCGGCACGAACATGGTCTTCCAGGCCCTGGCCAGCGACGCGCTGCCGGACCTGGCGGCGATCAGGGGGTCGCAGCAGACCCGCGTCCTGGCGTACCGACGATCCTGATCTCGTCGCCGTCCAACCAGGCTCTGCCCGGAGCGCTGGCGACGACGACGCTGCCCGACCTCCACATGCTCGGACCCGGCCAGGCTACCCGCGCTGTCAGGGGCAGAGTCTTGAGACGGTGGAGATGAAGCGACGCGAGCACGCTCCGAGGATCCCCGAGTGCCGATCCACGTGCTCATTTCGGCCGGGATTACCCGCCCCCGTTCATGCTCACTTCTTGTTGTACAGGACGCGAGCCCTGATCCCCCGACGCTGACGCGACACCGTCCGCCGCGCATGAGGGAATCTGCTCTCGAACGCGAGCTCGCCGACACCCGGAAGACACTCGCCAACGTCCGCCGCGACACCTCCATTGGCGCATCGCCGCCGTGATCGCGAGCCTTGCTGCCCTGCTCCCTGGCGGTCTCATGATGCTTGGTCTTCTGCTGGCAATGTTCTGAGCTGATGCCCGTCTCCCTCCGCAACGAACACCACTACCAGGAGAGGACCCGGCCCTCGTCGCTGACCACGTACTCGAACGCGCCGAGATCGATCCTCTCTTTCCGCACCCGGCCGCGAGAAGCCATCGTCGCCAACTCGCCGTACGGGAACGACCCGTGCAGCTGCCTCGCGCCCTGCCGGACTGCCGCGCCTCGAGCTCGACCGGCCATGCGGCGCAGTCAGTCATGACGACGCAGTCTTGACCTTGAAGAGCCGCCGCTCGCCGAACCGTAGCCGCCGCCCGACGCCGTGTGGCTCGTATGCGTCCGGCTGCCGGACCAGGACATCACCCGGGAAGGCGTGCAAGGTCACGTGCCGGGTCGCTGAGGCAGCGTCCGAGTAGATCTCTTCCAGGCTCCGGGGCCGGGCAGGCGATTCGCGCTGGCATCCATCGCGGGCCCCGTCGCTTTCCTTCTCGACCACCTGAGGTACGCGACAACCGCCCTCCTCGTGGCGCGCAGGTGCCTTGACGAAGTGCGCCCGCTCCCGGGAACCGGGCTTCTGATGCACGAGATGCGCGGTGACGTCGAGCAGACCGCCGGCAACCGCTGCTGCCGTGCGACTGTGGAGCTGCCGGAGTGTGGAAGGCGGATTCGCCAGAGTCGGCGAGAGGTCAATGAAGAGCCCGTCCCACCGCAGGAAGCCCCGGTCGGTCACCAGGGCCATGGGTTCCCTTGCACGAACTGGAGTGCGTTGAGGCCAGAGCCGCCGTGATGGCGCGGTCAGACACGCCTGCCTGCTACGCTGCTTGCGATGTTGCTCGGGTTGCCGCTTGCCACGTGGGTCCTGCTGGCGCTGGCCGTGCTGGCTGGGCCGCTGGTGGTCTTGCTCGGCCGGCTGATCGCTGCGCGCGCCGTCGGCCGAGGCGGCGTTTCCGGCGGCTCGCCAGCCTGAGGCCAGGGCCGATGGGTTTCGACGTCCTGGTCGTCCTGCCGCTCGGCCTCTACATGCTGGTCTTGCTGGGGCTGGGCCTGTGGAGTCGGCGGACGGGCCGGACGCTCGAGGGCTACTACGTGGCCGACCGCAAGTTGCCGTCCTGGGTCATCGCCTTCAGCTCGAACGCCACCGGCGAGAGCGGCTGGCTGCTGCTGGGCCTGACCGGCATGGGCTGGGCGGTGGGCTTCCACGCCCTCTGGGTGGTGGTTGGCGAAGTGCTGGGCGTGGCGCTGGCCTGGGCCTTCGTCGCCGGGCCGTTCAAGGAGTACACGGACCGCTACCACGCCATCACCGTGCCGGACTATCTGGAGGAGCGCTTCCGGGACGGCGCGCAGATCCTGCGCAAGCTGAGCCTCGTGATCATCCTGTCGATGGTCACGGTCTACTGCTGCGCGCAGCTGGTGGCGACCGGCAAGGCGTTCTCGTCCTTTCTCGGCTTCAGCTACGCCGGCAGCGTGCTGCTCGGCGGCGCGGTCACGGTCTGCTACACGGCGGTGGGCGGGTTCAAGGCGGTGGCCTACTCGGACCTGGTGCAGGGGCTGCTCATGGTGGCAGGCCTCGTGCTGCTGCCCGTCGTCGGCTTCGCGGCGGCCGGCGGCTGGAGCGAAGCTCTCGGGACGCTCCGCGAGACGGACCCGAACCTGCTGCGGGCCATGGGCGAGCACGGCGCCACCTGGACGGGCGTGCTCTCCGCGGCCAGCTTCGCCGCCATCGGTATTGCGTTCCTCGGCGTCCCGCAGCTGCTCACCCGCTTCATGTCGGCCGCATCGGGCGGGGAGATTCGCCGGGGCGGTCCGATTGCCGTGGGCTGCATGATCCTGTTCGACCTCGGCGCCGTGCTCACCGGCGTTGCCGGGCGCGCCCTGTTCCCCGCACTGGACGATCAGGAGACGGTCATGCCGATGATGAGCGCCGAGCTGTTTCCGGCGCTGTTCACGGGCATCTTCCTGGTCATCGTGCTCGGCGCGATCATGTCCACGGTCGACTCGCTGCTCATCCTGGCGTCCTCCGCAGTGGTGCGGGACCTGGCGCAGCAGATCCTGGGCGCCGCCGGCGGGTCCGCCGGGCTGGCTCGCCTGGGCCGCTGGGTGACGGTCGTCGTGGGCCTGGTCGCCCTGCCGTTCGCGCTCGCCGAGCCGCGGGCGCTGTTCTGGTTCATCCTGTTCGCCTGGTCAGGCCTGGGCGGCGCGTTCGCGCCGGTGATCCTCTGTTCGCTGTTCTGGAAGCGCACGACGCTGGCCGGCGCGGTCGCCGGCATGGCGACGGGGTTCGTCGTGACCGTGGCCTGGGTGCTGCTCCTCAAGGCCTCGTACCACGACCTGTACGAGCTGGTCCCGGGCTTTCTCGCCGGTATCGCGGCCACCGTGGGCGTCAGCCTGCTGAGCCGGCCCCCCGAAGGCGCCGCCGAGGAGTTCCAGGACGTCCACGCGACCGTCCGCCGGGCGGGCTAGCGCCGCCGGCCGCCGTCAGGTCCGAGAGGGCCGCACGGGACACGGGCGCGTTGGACGCGGATTGATGCCTGGCGCCCGCTGCGGTCGGCTGCGCTGCGGGAGGTGTGCTTCCCCGCGAGAACCTCGAGAGTCGTCTGCTTCGAGCCCCCTGCGGCCCCTCGGAGCTGACGGGTCGGGTCGTGCTGACCCGTGCGGCGGCGGACTGGAAGATCTCCTGGTCGATGGAGGGCAGGGAGTCCCACCCCGGCTGGTGGGAGCCGGGCCCGACCCCCTCTGCCGGAGGATTGGTGGCGAGCCCTGACAGGCCTGCTGCCAGGTGCTGGGCGCGGGGTCGGCGTGGCAGCGTTGGAGGCCGGAACTACTCCTGGAAGGGCTGGCCGGGCGCAAGCTCGACGCCGTCCGCGCTCCGGGACGATGACGTGGCCTCCGGGCAGACGACCTGGAAGAGGAGTTCGGGGCCTTCGCCGCGGTCGAAGACCGGGATCGTGTTCATGATCTGGCTGGCGATGCGGGCGCGGGCGTCCTGCGGCGTGTCGCGGTCCGGCCCGTCCGTGGCGCAACGAGTCGTGTCCGCGGACAGCGTGGCGGAGTACATGCGCACGGACCCCGCCGGGTAGGTGCCGGTGGCCGGCAGGGGATTGCCGCTGCGGGGCTCCACGGTGTCCGCAACCGGTCCTTCTGCGAGATCCGTCCCGTTGTCGAAGCGCAGGTTGGGGGCGACCCGGTCGTCATCGACGACGTCATCTCCGTCCTCGTCGTCGTTCGTGAGGTCGTCATCGGCGATCAGGTGCTTTGCGCCGACCAGCCAGACGGTCAGGGTCGTGTCGCCGCTCGCCGGCCGAACCAGCTGCCCGCCGGGCGCAACTGCGTTCCCGTCGCCGTCCTGAAGCACGAGTGACCAGTCGCTCGTATGGCCGAGCTGACAGTTGGCGGCTTCGGTGAAGGCCTGCCCCTTGCAGTCTTCCTCCGGCACGATGTGGGAGAAGAGCCCGACCAGATTCGGCGGTGCGATCGTCCGGATCCAGGTCATGGCGTCGTTGCCGCTGGCGTCCGCGCCCACCTCGTGGATGTTGGGATCGGCGAACCAGTCCACGCCGCCGCTCTGTCGGTTCCCGAGAACGCCCTCGGGCAGCAGCTGCGCGATCGCGGCATGGCCGGAGTCGTTCGAGTCGATGACGTAGTAGAAACCGCCGTCGTTCAGGCCCTCGATGGTGATGTAGCCCGCGTCCGCCTCCCCGGGGCAGTTGGTCTGAACGAAGTTGGCGCTGAACGACTGGCTGACGCGAAAGCCGCTGCTGTCGGGGAGCGCGTCGATGGTCTCCGGCGAGTCGCTGACGACCCGGCCGCCGCAGGTGAACGTCCAGGTGACGTCCTGGGTGGGGGCCGTGGCCACCCAGCCGCCGGAGTGCTTGACGTAGGGGGCGACGTGCTGGGCTCCGGCGTGTGCGGGGATCGTGGCGAGCGCGAGAACGATCAGGGCCGGTCGAAGCAGGCGAATCATGGTGGGAACTCCGTCGGGGGCAAGAGGGCCATGGCGACCTGCCCTCCTCGGGAGGGAGGCCTGTGTGCCACGCAGGGCTCGGTTCGAGCCCCTGCGTGGGGACTGAAGTATAGACCGTTTAGTATAGACCGTTGCGGAGACAGGTCGATCCAGTTGTGGATACGCTCCGCCGATGATCTCGCAACCTCTGCAGCGGGCCTTCGTCATCCTCGTTTCGTTCGCCTGCGCCGGGGGCGCCGCGACGGCCGAGGAGCTGTCGTGGTACCTGCCGGATGCGGCGCGACCGGGGGCCTACGACGAATCCGTGCCGAAGCCCTCGGAGATTCTCGGCTTCGGGGTCGGCGACTGGCACGTGCGGCCGGATCAGCTGAACCATTACGCACGGGCACTTGCCGAAGTGTCTCCCCGGGTGACGGTCGAGCTGCAGGGCTACACCCACGAACGGCGCCCGCAGTACCTGCTCGTCATCACCTCCGAGGCCAACCACGCTCGCATCGAGGAGATTCGCGAGGCGCGCCGCGGCCTGGTCGACCCTCGGGTGGGCGCGCCGCCGCTGGACGACCAGCCGGTGGTGATCTGGCTGGGCTACAGCATTCACGGCGACGAACCGAGCGGCGCCAACGCCTCGATGCTGGTGGCCTGGCACCTCGCCGCGTCGCGTTCCGGAGAGGTCGCCGAGCAGCTGGAGCGGGCGGTCATCCTGCTGGACCCGAGCCTGAACCCCGACGGACTGGGCCGGTTCGCCCACTGGGCGAACACGAACCGGGGCATGGTGGAGAACCCGGACCCCGGCCATCGCGAGCATCGGCAGCCCTGGCCCGGCGGACGCACGAACCACTACTGGTTCGATCTGAACCGAGACTGGCTGCTGCTGCAGCACCCCGAATCCCGGGCTCGGATGGCGACCTGGAAGGCCTGGCAGCCGAATCTCGTCGGCGACTTCCACGAAATGGGGTCGAACAGCACGTTCTTCTTCCAGCCTGGCGTGCCGAGCCGTCGCAACCCGCTGATTCCCGCCCGGAACGTCGAGCTGACCGAGGAGATCGCGGCCTTCCACGCCAGCGTGTTCGACCGCGAGGGGCGCCTCTACTACAGCCGCGAGGGCTTCGACGACTACTACCTGGGCAAGGGCTCGACCTACCCGGATGCCCACGGCGCGGTCGGCTTCCTGTTCGAGCAGGCAAGTGCAGAAGGCCAGCGGTTGAACACGGTGAACGGCGAGCTCGATTTCGGTTTCGGCATCAGGAATCAGATGCTGGCGTCGCTGTCGATGGTCGAGGGCGGCGTCGCCCGGCGCCGCGAACTGCTGGAGCATCAGCGCGACTTCTTCCGCGATGCGCTCGATGCGGCCTCTGCCTTGCCCTCGGCGTGGGTGTTCCACCTGGACGAAGACCGCGGCCGAGGTCAGCGGATGCTCGACCTGCTGCTCCGGCACGAGATCGAGGTGCACGTCGCGGCCACGGATATCGAAGTCGAGGGCCGCGTCTACCGCGCCGGCGCGTCGTGGCTCCTGCCGCTGGCCCAGCCGCAGTCGACCCTGGTGCGCTCCTTCTTCGAGAGCGTGACCGAGTTCAACGATTCCGTCTTCTACGACGTGTCCGCCTGGACCCTGCCGTTCGCCTTCGGCGCCGAGCACGACCTGCTGGAGGGCGCCGCCTTCCGGCCCGAGCTGCTGGGCCCCCGCGTGACCGACGCCGCGATGCCGCAGGGCGCTCTCGATCCGGCCACACCAGGTACGCCGACCTACGCCTGGGCCTTCTCCTGGGACGGCTACTTCGCCGCCCGCACCCTGAATCGGCTGCAGCGGGCAGGCGCGCTGGCCCGGGCTGCGACCGCCGGCTTCACGGCCGAGACGTCTTCGGGGCGTCGGAACTTCAGGCGGGGAGCGATCGTCGTGCCGGTCGGTCGAGGCATGGAACCGGGGGCCAACGCCGGAGTCGATCTGGAGTCGATCTTCGCCGAGGCGGCGACACTGGACGGCGTCGACGTACACCGGCTGGTCACCGGTCAGGCGGCGGCCGGCATCGATGTCGGCAGCCCGAGCCTGCGGCCGCTGGTTGCGCCGCGTCCGCTGATCGTGACCGGTCGCGGGACCTCGTCGTACCGGGTGGGCGAGCTCTGGCACCTTCTGGACGAGCGGTTCGGCGTCGAGGCGTCGCTGGTCGACCTGGCCGATCTCGGCTCTGCGGACCTCGACCGCTACACCCACGTCGTGCTGACGCCGGGCGGGCGCGGTGCGGCAGGGTTCCCGGAGGAGGACGTCCGCGATCGGCTGCGGTCCTGGGTCCGCGCCGGCGGCGCGCTGGTGGCTACAGGTGGCGCGGCCCGCTGGGCGGGCGCCGAGATCCTGGGTCGCGATGACGCGGACGACCCGGCCGGCGCCCTGCCTTCCGGCAACGGCGAGGAACGCCGCGCCTACGCCGAGTACCGCAAACAGCGTGCCGAGCAGCTCCTGGCTGGGACGATCGTGGGCGTGGAGCTCGACCTGACCCATCCACTGGCCTACGGCTACCTGCGCCCCGACCTTGCCGTGATGCGGACGCATCAGATGACCCTGCCGCCGAGCTCCGATCCGTACGAGCACGTGGCGGTCTACCGGGACCCGCCGCGGCTGTCGGGCTGGACGTCGCCGGAGAACGACCGCAAGCTCGCGGGAACGCCGGCGGTGATCGCCAGCCGGCGCGGGCGCGGGGTGGTCATTCAGATTCTGGACGACCCGAACTTCCGCGCCTACTTTCATGGCTCGAGCCGCCTGTTCCTGAACGCCATCTTCCTGAGCGGTCTGATCGACTCCACCTCCCCGCCCGACACCTGGTAGGCGGGACCGTGGCCAGGCGTCGGGTCCGCCACTCGCGGCCTCGCGGGCGGCCGACAGGTTGCCACTCGCGGTCGGTTCTCGCCGGATCCGGCGCCCTGGCGCCCGCTTTCTCGCGGCTTGTGGCGCCATGTCTTGCGTTGCGTGCCGGCCTGTGCTGAGATCCCGTTGCCTCTCGCGACCGGGCATTCGCCAGTGGCGCGTTGTGGCCCCTGTGTGACGGTAGCGAATGCCTCGGTTCGAGGCTCCGGGCTGCGGTTGCGTCCGTCCCCGTCATGCGCCGGGGCCCGCTGCTCGGCTTCGGTCAGGCGAGCGGCTGAACCACCCACCGGATTCACTGGCAACTGATTCACTGGCAACTGACTCACTGGAGACGTCGAGCGTGACCTTCACCGACCACTCCGACTCCATCTCGCCCGAAGCGCCGGCGGACGCCGATGCCGCCGTCGGGGCCGATGCCGAGGTCCTGATCTCCGTCGATGACCTGACCAGGCACTTCGGACCGATTCGGGCCGTCGACGGCATCAGTTTCGAGGTGCGGCGAGGCGACGTTCTGGGCTTCCTCGGCCCGAACGGCGCCGGCAAGACCACGGCGATGAAGATGATCACCGGCTTCCTCGAACCGGACCGCGGCTCCATCGAGGTGGCCGGCATCGACGTCGCGGCGGATCGCCTCGCGGTCAGCCGCCGGCTCGGTTACCTGCCCGAGAACGCACCGGCCTACGGCGAGATGACGGTCGAGGCGTTCCTTCGCTTCGTTGCCGAGGCGCGCGAGCTCGAGGCGGCCGACGAGGCCATCGACGAGGTCATCGCCACCACCCATCTGACCGAGGTGCGCGGCCAGACGATCGAGACCCTGTCCAAGGGCTACAAGCGCCGGGTCGGTCTCGCGCAGGCTCTCATCCACGACCCGGACGTGCTGATCCTCGACGAGCCGACGGACGGTCTCGACCCGAACCAGAAGGCCGTGGTCCAGGAGCTCATTTCCAGCCTCTCGTCGGACCGGTGCATCGTCCTCTCGACCCACATCCTCGACGAGGCCGAGCGGGTCTGCAACCGCGCGGTCATCCTGTCCCAGGGGCGCATCCTGGTCGATTCGACGCCCGAGGAACTGGTGACGCGGGCGCCCGGCCACAACGCCGTCCGCTTCCGGGTGGACGAGGGCGACGCCGAGGAGGTCGCAAGAGCCCTCGCCGACGCCGAGTGGTGCGCCGGAGCCCGGGTGCTGCCCGGCGGCGAGGTCGAGGCCGAGCCGAAGCGCGGCGAGAACCGATTGAACGAAGTGCTGGCGCTGGTCGGCGAGCACCGGGTCAGCGGCGTCGCCGTGCGCGAGGGCCGTCTCGACGATCTCTTCCGCGCCGTGACCGGCGGGGTGGCGGCATGAGCGCGGCAAGCGCCGCGGCAAGGCGTTTGACCGGCATGGGGGCCGTGCTGCGGCGCGAGTTCCACGGCTACTTCGCCTCGCCGCTCGGCTACATCTTCATCGTCATCTTCCTGGTCGCGAGCGGCTACCTGATGGTCTCGCGCGACTTCGGCCGCTTCCTCGAGCTGCGCGAGGCCAACCTGGACCCGCTGTTCAGCTACCTGCCGTGGATCTTCGTCGTGCTGGTGCCGGCGGTGGCAATGAGGCTCTGGGCCGAGGAGCGCCGCTCCGGCACGGTCGAGCTGCTGCTCACCCTGCCCATCACGCTGGAGGGCGCCTACATCGGCAAGTTCCTGGCCGGCTGGGCCTTCCTGGCCGTGTCCGTGTTCCTGACCTGGCCGGCCGTGTTCCAGGTCGCCCGCCTGGGGGATCCCGACTGGGGCGCCATCTTCGCGAGCTACGTGGCGACGCTGCTGGCGGCTGCCGTGCTGCTGGCCATCGGCCTCCTGTTCTCGGCGCTGTCGAAGAACCAGGTGGTCGCGTTCATCCTCGCCGTGGCGGCGTCGGTAGGCTTCCTGCTCGTGGGCGTGCCGCAGACCCAGGAGTTCGTGGGCAAGTGGTTCGGGGGCTACGTGGAGCGCGTGGTGTCTTCGCTCAGCCTGCTGGACCACTTCGAGACCCTGACGCGGGGATTGCTGCAGCTGAACTCCCTGTTGTTCTTCGGGGTCTTCACCGTCGGCTGGCTGGTCTGCGGCATGCTGGTGCTGAGGCACACCAGGACGAACTGAGGATGGGCCGCTGCAGCGCGAAGCGACCGGGTCGCTGCCAGATACCGAACTACCCGGCCTGGAAGCCGTGAGCAACTGGAAGCCAGCGACCCTGGACCGAGATTGAGGTGCCGGCACGATGACTGACGGACAGAACGAACGCGACGAGACCCGCGAAGCGGGCGGGAACGCCGGTTCCGGGACACGCGCCGATGCGCAGGCGCCCGCACGCCGGGGTCTGACCGCGGTCGGCAACCGCTGGGTGGCCCTGGCCCTGATCGGGCTGATGACCGTGCTCGGCATCCACGTCGCCAACGAGTGGTTCGACGGCGTGCGCGTCGACCTGACCGGCGACGATCTCTACTCCCTGACGGACGGTACCCACGCCATTCTGGATCGGATGCAGGAGGAAGGCGTCAAGCCGCTCGACATCCGTCTCTACTTCTCCGAGACCACCGGCAAGACGCTGCCGAAGTTCGTCAAGGACTTCATCGGCTACGAGCGATACCTGCGAAGCCTGCTGGGCGAGTACGAGCGCGCCGCGGCGGGAAAGATCGAGGTCGAGTGGATCGACCCGCTTCCCGACAGCGATGCCGCCGACCGTGCGGCCGACGACGGTCTCGACGGCAAGCTGATCAACCAGGAGGGCGACCTCTTCTACTTCGGCCTCGCGTTCGAGACCCAGACCGGGAGCCAGGAAGTGATCGAGTTCCTGTGGCCGCAGGAGCAGCAGAACATCGAGTACGAGATCTCCAGGACCATTCACGGTCTGCTGTGGCCCACGCGCCAGCGCGTCGGCGTTCTGTCCAGCCTGGAGGTCTTCGGCGGCGCCCAGGATCCGTTCATGGCGCAGATGCTCGCGGCGCAGGGGCGCACCCCATCGCAGAAGTGGATCCTTGTCCAGGTGCTGGAAGACCTCTACGAGGTGACCCAGGTTGCGGCCGATGTCGACGAGATCTCGCGCGACGACCATGACCTGCTGGTGGTGATCCACCCCAAGTCCCTGCCCGACAAGACGCTCTTCGCCATCGACCAGTGGGTGGCCGGCGGCGGCGCCACGCTGGTCTTCCTCGACCCCTACGCGCTGGGCGACACGCCGCCGCAGAACCCGCAGCAGCCGTGGCAGGCGCTCCAGTACCAGCCGGCGTCGAACCTGGCGCCCCTGCTCGACGCCTGGGGCCTGGAGCTTCTGGACAACCGTTTCGCCGCCGACTTCGAGCTGGCGGCGAGGCGGCCGATGAGCCAGTTCGGCTCCGCCGAGTCCGTGGTCATCGACCTGATGATGAACGCGAATCAGCACGACGACGTGCTCGATGCCGACAACCCCATGCTGCGTGGCCTGTCCGACCTGCGCTTCTTCCTGGCCGGTGTGCTGCGCGAGACCGGCGGCGCTGCGGACTCGGGCGACTCCGAGGCTGCCGGCGAGACGGCGGATGGCGAGCAGCTGGCGGACGCCGGTGATGCCGGGGAGGACGCGGACGGCGGCGGCGAGGAAGACGCGGCGACCGAAGCGGCCGATGACGGGGTCGAGCGCCGCGCCCTGATCACGACCACTGCGGCCGGCAACGTTCTGGAAGTGCTGCCGGGGTTCGGCGGCGGCGAGGGCCTCGCGTACACCGACCTGAACGACGGCGCCAAGCTGCGCGACGCGTTCTCGCCCGGCGAGGAACCCCTGGTGCTCGCGTACGCCCTGCGCGGCAGGCTGCCGACGGCCTTCCCCGACGGCGTGGAGTATCCCGACCGGGAGGCGGAGCGGCCCCCCAACCTGCCGCCGGAGATCGAGGTGCCGCCAGCGGACAACGTGGAGATCATCCGTCGCGACCCGCTGCCCGAGGAGGAACGGGCCGAGGCCGCCGTCGTCGTCTTCGCGGACGTCGACTTCGTCCACGACCAGGTCGCCTTCCTGCAGAACCCCTTCGGCATCATCCAGGCCCAGAACGACAACCACAAGGTGGTGCTCAACAGCATCGACTTCCTCCTCGGGTCTCCCGACCTGATGGCGGTTCGCGCGAAGAGCGGCGTCAGCCGGCCGTTCCTGCGCTTCGACGAGATCGAGGCCCGGGCGGAGCTCGACACGCTGGACCGCGAGCGTCAGATCCGCGAAGAGATCGAGACCTTCCAGGAGGAGCTGCGCGAGAAGCAGGGCGAAATCACGCAGCGCGACGCGGCCCTGTTCGAGCGCAAGCTGCAGGACGAGGTGGACGAGCTGAACGAGCGGATCCTGGAGGCGAACCGGGAGCTCAGGGACATCCGCAAGGGTCGCCGCGAGGCCCTGGAGCGGGAGGAGTCCCTGGTCCGCTTCGCCGTCATCGGCTGGATGCCGATCGCGGTGCTCCTGGTCGGCCTGTACCGGGCGCGCCGCCGCTGAGGCGTCAAGGAGCAACGGGAATGAGCCAGATGAACCAGCGACTGGGGGCGGCCGTGGTCGTCCTTCTCGCCCTGTCCGTCTTCAGCTACTGGAACAGCGTCTCGCGCGCCGAGCGGTTCGAGAGCGGCCAGAAGTTCCTGCCCAACCTGAACCCGGACGAGATCGCGTCCATCGAGATCGTCCAGGGCGACGAGACGGTGACGCTTGCGCGGGACGGCGACCGCTACCTGGTCGAGGAGGTGCAGGACTATGAGGCCCGCAACGAGGGCGTGAACCGGCTGATCCGCAACCTGCTGGACATCGAGCTGGCCAGGGAGATCGGTTCCGGCGCCGGACTGGCGGCGGAGCTCGGCATCGAGCCGCCGAACGAGGACACGGTCGAGGTGGCGCTCAGGAACGCCGCCGGCAGCGACATGGTGCGGCTCCGCGTCGGCGACCGGTTTGCCGAGGGCAGCGGCAACTACGTCCTGCGCCTGGACGCGGACGACGATCCGATCTACCTGACCACGGCGACCGTTCTGGTCGACAGCTCGGCCGATCAGTTCCTGCAGAAGGAGATCGTCGACGTGGCCTCGACTGACGTCGTCCGCATCGAGGGGCCGGACTTCGTCTTCAGCCGAGGCGGCGACGAGGGTGCCGAGCTGGCGCTGGAGCGGGTGCCCGCCGGGCGCCGGGAGAAGACGAGCGAGGTCGGCCGGGTGAAGAACTTCCTGTCGCGTCTGCGCTTCTCGGACGTCCACCTTGCCGATGCCGAGGAGGTGGCCGGGCTCGCTTTCGACAGCAAGTACCGCTACGAGCTGGCGGACGGTTCGTTCTACCTGCTGGCGGTGGCCGGGCGCGAGGACGACCGATTCATCCGGATCGGCGGTGGACACACGGTGGAAGCCGTGGAGATCCGGCGCGACTCCCCGGACGAGGAGCTGCAGGAGAATGCGGACATCCTGAATCGCGCCGAGGCGATGCGCGACTTCAACGCCTACCACGGCTCCTGGGTCTACAAGCTGGACAGCTTCACCGGCGAGAAGCTCGACCTGCGGCGCGCCGACCTGATCGAGGCCGACGAGGCCTGAACTCAGCGCCGCGTTGCGGGCGGCGACCAACTTCCGGAGGACTACCCCCGATGCTCGGATACTGCACCATCGGCGTCAACGACATGGAACGCGCCTCGGCCTTCTACGATGAGCTGCTCGGCGAGATGGGCGCGAAGGCGCTGTTCGACATGGAGCGGATCAAGGGCTACGGCATGGGCCCCGGCCAGCCGATGCTCTCCATCTGCATCCCGTACGACGAGAAGCCGCCGGCGCCCGGCAACGGCAACATGGTGGCCATCACGGCCGGCTCGCAGGAGACCGTCGACCGGATGCACGCGAAGGCGCTGGAGCTCGGCGCCACCGACGAGGGCGCCCCGGGCATCCGGGTGGCCACGTTCTACGGCGCGTACGTCCGCGACCTTGACGGCAACAAGCTCTGCTTCTTCACCATGTAGCCTGGTGTCGCCGGTTGTCGGGCTTTACCATGCGCGCCTGAACCGGCCGACCGGCCAGGGACCGCAGCGCTCCCGGCTTGATGTTTCGGAAACCCGAAAGTAAGGTTTCGGGCATGAAGAACCATGTGCCTGGCGTTGGCGGTCTGACCGGCTTGCAAGCGGACGAAGGACACTGGCTGGCCGGAGTGTGTGCACCTCTTTCCTGCCGGAGGGTTCCTGCGGGCAGGCTGGCGACGCCCTTCGGCGCGGCGTCCTGCCTGCTCGCGGTGCTGGCGCTCTTCCCGGTCCCTGACGGCGCCGCTGCGGCCGCGGCCGAGGGGGGAGCGGAGCAGACCGGGCCGGACGCGTCGTGCGCGGTACACGGCACCGTGCGCTCGGTCGGCGGCGAACCCCTGGCCGCCGCCGCGGTGACGCTGACCGCGTCGGCCGAGACGGTGTTGACGGGGGACCACGGCCGTTTCTGCCTGCGGGGCGATGTCGGTGCTGGCGATCATCGCCTGGTGGTCTTCGCCGACGGCCACGGCGTGGGCGAGCGGGTCTTTCGCGCCGATGGCGACGCCGCGGCCCGGGTCGATGTCCGGCTTCGACCCGCGTTCGGCGAGGAGGTCGTGGTCAGCGCGACCCGCACCGACAAGCGGCTCGCCGACGTGCCGCTCCACATGCAGTCCGTACCGCGTTCGATGATCGAGGGCATGGCGGCGCGGACCCTGGCCGAGGCGGTCGAGTGGACACGGGGTGTGCGGGTCGAGTCGAACTGCCAGAACTGCAACACGACCCAGATCCGGCTGCTGGGTCTGGAGGGTCCCTACTCCCAGATTCTGGTCGACGGTCAGCCGACCCTGTCGTCGCTGGCGATGGTCTACGGCGTCGAGCAGGTGCCGGCCCGTCTGATCGACAGCATCGAGGTCGTGCGCGGCGGCGGCTCGCCGGTCTACGGCGCCGGCGCGGTGGCCGGCGTGATCAACCTGGTGCCACGCCATCCGGACCACACCCACGTCGAGGCCGGTGGCCGTTCCGGCCGCATGAGCGGCGCAGACGGCTCCGTGTCGAGCCCGTCGTGGAGCCTGGTGGCGGACTGGACGCCGGGAGAGAAGCGGGCGGCCACCGTCTACGGTCAGCTTGACCGCGTGGCGCCGCTGGATGTTGACGGCGACGGCTTCAGCGAAGTGGTCGTCCGCGATCTCGACGCCACCGGCGCTCGCTACCAGGAGTTCTTCCGCGATGGCAGCGCGCGCCTGGCGGCGGATGTCAGCTACACGACCGAGTACCGCCGAGGCGGTGACCGCTGGTGGCTGCCAGGGACCGCTGCCGAGATTGCGGAGGAACTGGACTCCCGCCGCGCCGGGGCCAGCGCGTCCTGGCTGCAGACGGCGTCGCCGGTGTGGGACGGGCGCTCCACGGTGTCCTGGGCGTCGATGCGGCGGGCGAGCTACTACGGCACGGGCGGCGACGCGAACGCCTTCGGCTCGACCCGCAACCCGCTCTGGGTGTTCGATTCCCAGCTGAACCGCGGCGGAGCCTCGGGAACGTTCAGCTTCGGCGTGCAGGCGTCGCGGAATCACGTCGACGACCGACAGCCCGCGTATGGACGGACCGTACAGGAGACCTGGCGAGAGACCTCGGTGTTCCTTCAGGACGACCGCAGGGTCGGCGACGGGTTCACGCTGCTGTACGGCGTGCGAGCGGACCGACACAGCGCGGTCGAGGGCCCGATCGTCTCGCCGCGGGCGGCGCTGCTCTGGAGCCCGCGCAGCGACCTGACGCTGCGCGCTTCCCATGCCGCGGGCTTCCGCCCACCGGCGAGCTTCGACGAGGATCTCCACATCGTGCTGGCCGGAGGCGAGGCGCACGTGGTGCGCGACGACCCCGGACTGCGCGAGGAGACCTCGACTTCGCGCATGCTGAGCCTGGAATGGCGCCCGACGATCGGCCAGAGCACGGCGCTGGCGGTTGACGCGAGCTGGTTCGACACGCGTCTGGACGATCTGTTCCACAACGCCGAGGCCGACGACCTGCTGACTCCCGAGTTCGAGTTCCTGCGCGTCAACCTGGGGAGCGCCAGGGTGCGCGGCGTCGAGTTCGGCTTCGGCGTGCGGCGCGGTGGGCTGACGGTGGATGCCGGCTACGTGTGGCAGCGGGCGCGCTTCGGCGAGCCCGAGCCGGATTTCGGCAGCGTCTCGATGTACCGCACTCCGGAGCGCTACGGCACGGCAACCGTGCAGTGGCCGCTTGGCGACAATCACGACCTCGTCGCCGGCGTGAGGTACACGGGAACCATGCTGGCGCCGCACTATGCCGGCTTCATCGCCGAGGACCGGCTCGAAACGACTCCCAGCTTCCTGAGCTGGGATCTCGGTCTGTTTCGCCGGCTCGCCCTTGGCGGCGACCGGCAGGTGACCGCCACGATCGCCGTGCGCAACCTCACCGACGAGTATCAGAGCGACCTGGACCAGGGGCCGATGCGCGACCCGACCTACGTCTACGGTCCCAGGTTCCCGCGCAGCGTGGCTGTCGGCCTGAAGGTGGACCTGTAGTTGCCGCGCCGGTCACGGCTGGTCCCGGAACGGCACCGTTCTTTCGTCGACGACATGACTCGCGAACGGCTGGAAGGCATGCCGCCGCGAGTGCCGCCGCGACCATGCGCGGGCGCTCCGGAGGTGGTGTTCGAGGTGCGACCGGCCCGGCTGCGGGCGGCGTCTGCGCTGGCGACGTTCGCTTTCGCCATGACGGCCCTTCCGGCCGTCGCTGCAGGACGCGAGGAAGCACCGAAGCCGTCGTCACCGTCGGCGCAGCGGCAAGAAGCCCTGCGCGGCACCCGATTGGCCGAGCTCTGGGGCGACCTGGCTGTACGCGACCTCGACGGCCGGGCCTGGACCGCTGCCGATCTCGAGAACCGCGTCGTTCTGCTGGAGTTCTGGGCCACCTGGTGCGCGCCCTGCCTGGCCGACTTTCCGCATCTGAGGCGGGCGCGGGAAGCGCATGGCGAGCAGGACCTCGTGATCCTCGCCGTCTCGCTCGACCGCATGTCCCGTCGCGACCTGCAGAGCTTCGTCCGTCGTCAGCGGCTCGTCTGGCAGGTGGTCCACGATGGTCTGGGCGCTTCGGGCACCGTCGCCCGCCGCTTCCAGGTCGACTACCCGCCCCGCTCGATGCTGTTCGACCGCCAGGGCCGACTGGTCGCCCTCGACGCCCGCGGCGAGACCCTGGAGGCGGCCCTCAGGGCTCTCTTCGCCACCGAGCGGCCCTGACCCTGGCTGGTCTCTTCCAGGAGTGCTCGCTGCCCCGTCGGCCGAGCACGACTCTAGCCGTCAGGTCCCAAGGGGGCCGAAAGGGGAAGGGAGGCAAGCGACTGTCGCTGTCCTCTCGGACAAGCACCAGCTTCCGCACGCAGCCGACGGAAGCCGGCGCCAAACGTTCAGACGAGCTCCCATTCGCCCGCGTCCCCTGCGGCCCCCTCGGGCCTGACGGCGGCCAGCAGCCGAGGCAGGCAGCAGCCTGCTAGCCTGATGGCAAGTGTCCGGTGTCTTCACCATCCTGCTGGCTGCCACTCTGGCGCTGGCAGCGGGGCAGCCGGTGCGCGGACAGGACGACCCGAGCGGCACCGGGCCGGCTCCTGCTGGTCCCGTCGAGGTACTGATGCGGGCTCGTGCGGCGGCCGCGCTGGCGCCGGACGAGTTCGCGCCCGCCGTGGCCGTGGCGGAGGCGCTGACCCGGCTGGGGCGGGTCGACGCGGCCCTCGCGGCCTTCGAGCGGGCACGGTCGCTGTACCCTGCTGCTGCCGGCTCTGGCGTTGCTGCCGCAGGCACGAACACGGATTCGGGCGCCGACATCGCCTCGCGCAGCGACTCGGACGTGACCGGGGGCGCCGACCGGGCCTGGCTCGTGCCGGCGCTGCTGCTGCGCGATCTCGACCGGACGGGCGAAGCGGCCAGCCTGCTTCGGGACGGAGCACGGCGCGGGTTCCGCAGCCCGGACGTTCACGAGCAGCTCGCCCTGCTGCTGCTGGCGGACGGTGAGGTGGACGCGGCGCTCGCGGCCCTGTCGGCGGCGGCCTCCGAGGGCCTTCAGACCCCCGGCCTCGACCGGGCGCGGGGCCTTGCCCTGGCCCGCCTGCCGGACCGTCACGCCGAGGCGCTTGCGCTGCTCGAGGCAGCGCTTGGCGACGGGGTCGGCGATCCTCTCGTCGTGCGTCTGGAGGCGGCCGCGCTGCTCGAGGCGCGGGGACGCCATCCGGAAGCCATCGCGCAGCTTGAGGCGGCCCGCGATCTCGCGCCTGGCGCCCCGGAAGTCTGGTACCGCCTGGGTCGCACTCTGGCGGCGTCCGGCGACCCTGACGCTGCTCGCGCTGCCCTCGAGCGCCACCGTGAGCTCAGGGAGGCGCGCGAGCGGGCCACCGACGCCGAGCAGGCTGCGGACGATCGGCTGGGCGCTGCGCTGACCGAGGCCGGGCGGCTGGCGGCGTCCGGCGACCTGCAGGGCGCGCTGGACCTCCTTTCCGGCCTGGAGGAAGGCACGGCGGGCTCGCGCCTGGCCGACCTCCACTCTCTGCGCGCCAAGGTGTTGTTCTCGACGGGTCGAACCGAGGAAGCGGCCAGGAGCGCTGCCGAAGCACGGCGACACGCGCCGCAGCGGGTTGAGCCCCACTACCTGGAAGGGTGGTTTCTGCACGCGAGCGGGCGCGCCGGAGATGCCGAGGCGGCGCTGCTTCGCGCCCTGGCGCTCGACTCCGACCTCGGCGAGGCGCACGCGCTGCTCGGCATGATCGCCGCCGAGGCCGGCCGCGCGGAGGAAGCGGCGGAGAGGATGGAGCGGGCCTTGCAACTTGGCCTTCATCGCAATGCGGCGCTGCGCTTCAACTACGGCCGTGTGCTCGAGTCCCTGGGTCGGGCCGAGGAGGCCGAAGCGCAGATGCGGGCCTTCAAGCGCCTGGAGTCCGGGCCGCCGAGGTAGCTGCCGGGCTGCAAGGCTTCGGGGTTTCTTGCCCGGAGGGCGAGGTTGCGTGCACCAGATGGTCTGCGCTCACGCGGTCGACCCATGGCGCAGCCTGGCGAGGGCCCCGGACGGAACCGAAGCCGGCCGCTGCGAGCTGGACGGGCCAGCTACTCGCAGCGAAAGGCCCGCGTGTCGGCCACCGGCTGGAACAGCTCGCCGGGCGGACTCGCGATCACGTGGCTCTGCCCGGTCACTGGGTCGGTGACCTGAAGCTCGACGCGCAGGTCGGTCAGGCCGGAGGCGAAGAGCCAGAAGCGGCCGTGGCTGGCGCAGGCGTTGAGCACCTTGAGCAAGATCTCGACGTTCGCCGGGTTGAAGAAGGTGAAGTAGCCGGTGTCCCTGGTCAGCTTCGTGCCGATGGCCTGGCGGCTGTCCGGGTCGCCCGGCGTCCAGTAGCGCGCCCGGACGCGGAAGCGGCCGTCGGTCAGGCACAGGGTGGTCAGGTCGGCGGCGCAGGGCCCGAGCGGCACGTCGTCGTCCTGGATGGTCACCACCGCGCTGCGGACGCCGACATCGGCGCCCCCGAGCGGCTCGGCGAGCGAGACCTCGATCGTCTCCTTGTCCTCGCCGGCGCCGTCGTCCAGCAGCCGGATGGCGAAGTGCCGCGGCGACCCGTCGCCGTGGCCCCAGGAGAGGGTGCGGTCGAGCGGTTCGTAGTCCAGGCCTGCGGCCGCCGACCCGCCCGTCGTCGTTCTTGCCGTGACCGCGACCGCGCCGTCCGTGCCGCCAACGCGGTCGACCCTCAGCGTGACCTCGCCGTCCCCTTCGCTGACGGTCGCGGCGGTTGCCGCGAAGCCCAGGGCGCCGGGCTCCTGCTCGGGCAGGTCGGTGTTCAGGGAGAGCGCCACCAGCTCGGCCGGCTCCTCCTCCCGCCCCACCGCCACGACCACGTACTGGCGCCCCTCGACCGTGTAGCTCATGGGCACGGCCGAAGCGACACCGGGAAGCGGGATCGTCCGCAGCAGGTCGCCTGTCCCGGCGTCGAACACGGTCAGCCCCCGTCGCGACCGGTTGGCATAGAAGAGCAGGTCCTGGGTGGCGAGGACTGCCGCCTGGCCGGCGTAGCCGTTGGCGCCGTCGTTGGCTCGCTGCCAGAGGATCTCGCCGCGGTCGAGGTCGTAGGCTGTGATGTGCCCCCAGGGCGGGCGCAGGAGGTAGCGATTGCCGGGCGCGGTCTGAATGCCGGTCTCGTACAGGTAGTAGCCGGACACGCCGCTGGGATACATCCGGATCCAGAACGGAACGACGCCCTGGACCGGCACGTAGAGGCGCGAGCGCACCGGGTCGAAGGCGGCGCCTCCCCAGTTCGCTCCGCCTCCCAGGCCGGGCGAGATCACCGCGCCGCGCACCGAGGGCGGGGTGTAGATCGGCCCCCAGTCCAGGTTCGCCAGCGCATCCTCCGCGCCGTCGTTCAGTTCGTCCTCCTCGATGCCGAGGCGCCCGAAGGGAGGCGGCTTCACGGGCCGGGGCTGGGTGGGCGCCGTGCGCTCGCCGGGCACCGTGGACTCCGGGACGGGGACCTCCTCGATGGGCCACACCGGCGTGCCGTTGCGCCGGTCGAAGACCCACACCCAGCCCTGCTTCGACACCTGGGCGATGGCGGGGATCTCCTGCCCGTCGACCGTGATGTCGACCAGGTTCGGCGGCGAGCCGAGGTCGTAGTCCCAGATGTCGTGGCGCACCGTCTGGTAGTGCCAGACCCGCCTGCCGGTGCGCGCGTCGAGGCAGACGATGCTGTTCGCGAACAGGTTGTCGCCCTTGCGGTGACCGCCGAAGAAGTGGTTCGACGGCGCGCTGACCGGGAGGTAGACGTAGCCGAGCTCCAGGTCTGCCGTCATCGGCGCCCAGACGTTGGCGCCGCCGACCCGCTCGGCCGACCCGTCTTCCCAGGTGGAGTAGCCGAACTCGCCTCGTCGCGGCACGGTGTGGAACGTCCACAGCAGCTCCCCCGTCCGCGCGTCAAAGCCGCGGACGTCGCCGGGCGGCCACTCCGGCCGCGGCGCCCAGTCCATGACCGACGAGCCGACCACCACGACGTCGCCGACGACGATGGGCGGCGAGGAGTTGCCGAACTGGTCGGAGCGGTTGTTGAGCGAGCGTATGCCGGCCTTGAGATCGACCTCGCCGGCGCTCCCGAACGCCGCGCGGGGCCTGCCGGTCGAGGGTTCGAGCGCGATCAGTCTGGCGTCGCCGGTGGCGATGTAGAGCGCTTCCTCGGTGCCGTCCGTCCACCAGGCAAGGCCGCGGTGCAGGAAGCCGTTGTTCGCCGGGCGGCCGGCCAGATAGCTGCCGGGATCATGCACCCACAGCTGTTCGCCGGTCCGGGCGTCGATTGCGGCGACCTGGCTGAACGAGGTGCTGGTGTAGAGGACGCCGCCCTTCATCAGCGGGGTGGACTCGAAGGCGAAGATTGTGCGCCCGCGGTCTCTGTCGAGCAGCGGGTTGTCCGGCGACGACCAGCGCCAGCGGATCTCCAGGTCGTCGACGTTCCCGGCGTGGATCTGGCCCAGCGGCGCGTACTTCGTGCCGCCCGTGTCGCCCCCGTACTCGCGCCACTCGCCGCCGACCGCGCCGTGCTGCGCGACGGCCGGCCCGTTGGCGAGCGCGGCCAGGAGGCAGACGGTCAGCCGGCGGGCGAGAACGAAGGCGTGGCCGACCGGCGTCCGTCGCGAGACGGCCGATGGCGACGCGGGCCCGGCGCCGTGCCCCGCCGAGCCGGGCGCCGAGCCAGGCCCCGACACCGGCCTCGCCACCCGATCGTCTGCGGGCACGAGTGCTTCCGGTTGGCGCGAGGTCCGACGGCGCGCTGGCGGCAGCTGTGTCACGGGGAGTGAAGAACATAGCGGATCAGGTCGCGCACCTCGTCTGGCTGCAGGGTACTGAGCAGGCCGCTCGGCATCGGCGAAAGGGCCGACGGTTCCAGGCTCTCGATGCGGTCGCGCGGAATCGTCTCGATGCGGTCCGGGTCGAGCGGATTCGACCGAATCTGTACCGCCTCGTCGTCGCTTGCGACCAGAAGGCCGGAGTGGAAGCCGCCGTCCCGGGTCTCCACCAGGAAGGTGCGGTAGTCCTCCGCTACTTCGATGGAGGGTTCCAGGATGTGCTTCAGGGTGTCGAGGGCGCCGAAGCGGTTGGCAAGGTCGTCCAGGGCCGGACCGATCTGCGCCCCGGCGCCGCCGATCTCGTGACAGCTGGCGCAGCCGGCCTCGAGGAAGAGCTGGCGGCCTCGCGCCAGCGCCACCTCGACGCTCGGCTCGGCCCCCCGCGCGGCGTCGAGGCGAGCGTCGTCGACAGGCGCCACGTCGGTCTCCAGCATGTCGTAGCTCCAGTCGGCGACGAAGGGCCGAAGCGGCGCGTCGGGCGCGAGCCTGGGGGCGGCGAAGCGCGTGACCGCCGTGCCGTCGAGGCGCTCGACAACGCGCATCGTGCCCTGCATCAGGATCCAGTGCCCGGGAAAGGTACACACGAAGGGGTAGAGGCCCGGCTCGGCAGGCGCGCGGAAGCTGAGGATCTCCGTCTCGCCCGGCTGCACCAGACCGGTGCGAAACAGCACGAGAGGCGTCCTCGGCACGTACCCGGAGGCTGCGGCGGAGGCCGGGTTGCGCTCCGCCTCGGCGTCGGCTGCCCGTCCGACCTCTTCCAGCGCCCCCGGCCTGGTGATCACCACGTTGTGGGGCATCACGTCCACGTTCTCGAAGCTGATCTCGACCGGCCCGCCGGCCCGCACCGTGAACTCCTCCAGGTCGAACAGCATCTGGTGGGGGATGGGGCGGAGGGTGACGATCGCGGGCCCCAGGTTGACCAGGTCCTCGCGCAGGTCTCGGCCACGGTCGCCGCCCGACTCTTCGATCATCCGGTCGGCGATACGGAGGCCGAGGTCGTGGACGTCGCGGTAGTGCGGCGATGTCAGAAGGGCGGGCGGGGCGCTGCGGATGGCGCCGAGGACCGGCTCGGCCAGTGCCGCGAGCGTGTCGGCGCCGGCCGTCTCGGGCCAGGCGCCGGGCGCGTTGGCGGTCAGCTCGCCGAGAGCCTCGAGTGCCGCCAGCCGGAGGTCCGGGTCAAAGACCAGGCCGGCCAGCCGGTCGAAGCTGCGTCGAGCGTCGCCGGTGATGCCCGCGAGGGTCCGCACTGCGGCTTCGCGGACCGCAGGGGTGCGTCGGCGACTGTCGGCGAGCAGCGCTGACACGTCGTCCCAGGCGCCGTCGCGCAGCCCGGCGGGCAGGTGGTCGAGCCCCTGCAGCCAGTCCAGCCACTGCTCGTCGTCTGGCCGGCGGGGCAACACGTCGCCTGCCGACGGATCACCCGCGGCGACGATGAGGGCGGCGAGCGCGGCGCTGCGCAGGTTCCGCTGCGAGGCGCCGGAGGCAAGCGCCCGGAGCTGGTCGCGCAAGGCCTGCAGGTCCGCCGGGTCCTGCTCCATCAGGTGCAGCGCGATGCGATCGACCTGCTCATCGTCGACCGTCGCCGACTCGTCGAGGCTGCGCAGTTCGCCGGTCAGGAGGGCCGCTGGCGTGAGCCCTCGTGGCGCACCGCCGGGCTCGACATCGGCCAGGCTGGCGAGGGCCTCTCGCTGGCGCTCGAGGGAGGCGTCCGCCCGCCGCAGGACGGCGCGGTCGACGAGGTCATGGGTCGGCAGGCGCTCCAGCTTCCGCGTGCTCAGGCGGTCGAGCAGGTAGCCGGCCGCATCGGGCGGCAGGGCGCCGAGCAGCGGCGGCCCGCGGCCGGACTCGAGTTCCGGCAGCCACGAGCCCTCCAGCACGTCGACGGTCTCGCCGAGCGTGTAGTCCAGGTAGTAGTCGGTCGGTTGCTCCAGCGCCCCCAGGGCAGCGAGGGCGGCGGGCGTCGATTCCAGGTAGCTGAGGCCGACCAGGGCTTCCAGGCGGGCGCGCGGGAAGGAGTCTTCTACCCTGGCGGCGAGCAGGGCCAGCGGATCGTCGAGCCGCTGCCGCCAGAAGCGCGCGACCCGGGTCGCCGCGGCCCGCGCTCGCGGCTCGGGGGACTCCAGCAGCCGGGCGAGCAGATCGGGGGCGACGACGTTCAGGTTCTGGTGCAGCCAGAGGGCCTCCAGGCGGCGATGCTCCAGCTCGGCGCTCGGACCGACCTCGGCTTCGCGCCGGTCGATGTCCGCGAGCCAGGCCTCGGCGGCGGCCAGGACCTCGTTGCGCGGCCGCTCGCGCAGTTCGCGCCGGACCCGGTAGCGCGTGCGGTCCTCGGGGCTCTCGAGCAGCTGGACCAGACCGGGCGTCGAGGCGCCGGCGATGTCCGGCGCATCGAGCAGCGGCCTCGAGCCGTGGCGCACGCGCCAGATGCGGCCGTGGTCGTGGTCTCGCCGCTCGTCGCGCAGCGAGTACTGCATGTGGCCGATCAGCGGGTTGAACCAGTCGACCACGTAGAGGGAACCGTCCGGCCCGAACTGCAGGTCGACGGGGCGGAAGTTGATGTCGGTCGAGTACAGGAGCGGCTCGACCTCCTCCGATGTGAAGCCCGATCCTTCCTCGATCACCCGGTGCTGCTTGATGCCCTGGAAGCCGATCGTGTTGTTGATCAGGAAGTTGCCCTGGGCCTCGTCGGGGAAGTGGCGCGAGCTGACGATCTCGCAGCCGGAGGTGGGGCGGACGATGGAGGTGAAGACGTTCATCCGTCGCCGCTTGCGGGGGTACGGGGCGTTGATCGTCAGCGGGGCGCCGAAGTAGTTGTCGCCGCCCGAGGCATCGGCGATGAAGTTCTGACCCCAGCGGTCGAAGACGTGCCCCCACGGGTTGGCGAACGGGTAGGAGACGAACACCTCCAGGTGGAACCGTCGCGGCTTGTAGCGGAAGACCCCGGCGTCGACCAGGCGCACCGGCCCGTGCGGGGTCTCCACCTGGCTGTGGTGAAAGGTGCCCTCCTGGAAGTAGAGCGCCCCGCCCGGCCCCCAGGTGAAGGCGGAGATGGAGTGGTGGCTGTCCTCGGTTCCGAAGCCGTGGAGGATGACCTCGTGGCGGTCGGCCACGTCGTCACCGTCGGTGTCCTCGAGGAACATCAGGTTCGGCTGCTGGGCGACGTAGGCGCCGCCGTCGCCGAGCTCGAAGCCGGTGGGCAGGTGGAGGCCGCTGGCGAAGACGGTGTGGTGGTCGGCGTGGCCGTCGCCATCCCTGTCCTCCAGGATGACGATCTTGTCGTCGGGCGCCTCGTCCGGCAGGCGCTGCGGGTAGGACGGCATCGTCGCCACCCACAGCCGACCTCGCGCGTCGAAGGCCATGGCAACCGGGTTGCCGATCGGGAAGTCCTGCTCGGAGGCGAACAGCGACACCTCGTAGCCCTCCGCCGGGTGCAGGTTCTGCAGCGCGTACGCCGGCTCCAGGGCCTCCTCGCGTACCGCTCCGCCCTGGTTGGGCTCCCGGTCGTCGACCTCCTGGGCGCTTCCCGTGGTCGCGGCGAGGGCGACGAGGGCTGCCGCCGCGAGCGCCAGCGGGCGGCTGGCCCAGGTGAACGAAACTCCGCGGCTCCGGAACCGTCGGAAAGCTCCGCGAACCGCGGTCGGGTCCACCGGGGCGGGCAAGAGGGGCGGGCCGAATGGCAGCGCGTACGGGTCGGCGCCCGCCGCGACCGGCGCTGCAGCCGAGAATCGCCGCTTGCCCTCGAGCCCTGCTCTCGCCTGCTCCACTCGCCGGACCTCCCGTAGTCGTTTCAGCGGTCCACCCGCAGGAGCCGCCAGGTCTTCCCCGACCGGGACAGATCGCCGGCCTCGGCGTCCAGCTCCGAGACCCGTGCGTCGAAGCGCTCCATTTCGGGCGGGAAGGAGTGGACGCCGAAGGGTTCCTTGCGGCCGCCGTAGATGTAGTAGCCGTTCACCGCCCGGTAGCGGTCGAAGAACAGGCGACTCCCTTGCAGCACCGTCTGTCGCAGCCGCTCGCCGGCGTCCGTGAGGGCGGCCGTGGCCTCCGCTGGCAGCGCGACGCCGGCGGCCCACTCCGTGCGGTCGGCGGCAGCGAGCGTTTCGGCGCCGCGCCTGAGCTCGTAGAAGCCGGCATCGAGGTCGGCAACTGCCAGCTTCAGCGGCCCTGCCTCGACGCCCGGAGGCGGCGGGACGACGACCGGCGGCTCGAACTCGAGATTCGATGCGCCGCCGGCGGAGACCTCGATCATGCCGGCGGGCGAGCTCGGCGAGCCCGCAGGGGCGCCGACCAGGGCGCCGACGAGGGCCGTCGCCGCGTGCCAGTAGCCGCGCTCGTTCAGGTGGAGTCCGTTGATCGTCAGCGGCGCCGCGGAGTCGGCGAAAGCCCTGGAGACCGGTTCGAAGATGTCCAGGAAGGCCGCGCCGTGTTCGGCCGCGACCTCGGCCGCGGCGTCGGCGTAGGCGCGCAGGTCCGCGTTGCGGGCCGCTGTGGCTGCCTTGTCCGGGCCGTCGGCGTCGGGGAGCGTCTGCTGGGGCGTCGGCGAGACGAGGGCGACCCGCACCGGTTCTTCGCCGTAGCTCTGCCCGGAGACGTGCCGGAGCAGTCGGTCGAGGTCGTTCCGGAACGCGCTCAGCCCGTCGGCGCCGCGAAACGACTCGTTGGCGCCGTAGAACATGAGCACCACGTCGGCCCCCTGTGCCTCAAGGTGCCGAGCCACCGGGCCGAAGGCGAGCGGCCGGGGACGAAGCGCCGTCTCGTCCGCCGACCAGGCGAGGTTGCGCACCGAGAGCTCCAGATCGGGCAGGGTGGCGAGCAGCTTGCTCTCGAAGTAGCCGAAGAGCTGAAAGCGCTCGGCGAACGTGTTGCCGACCAGGCAGATCCGGTCGCCGTGGCGAAGCTCGACCGCCTGTGCCGCGCCAGCGGGAACTGTGGCGGCTGATAGCAGCAGGCAGGCGATCACGTACCTCACGGGTGACGCAGATCCTACGCGATAGGGTGCCGCGAGCAGGCTGTCGGACTGCCTGCGGCCGAAGGATGCTGGCTGGCCCGACAGCCCGCTGGCAAGGCAGGTGCTGGCGGTTCAAGGGCAGGAGCGGAGCCGATGCGGAGCAACAGGATGACACCGACGCCGATGCTGGCAGTCGGCCGGACTGATCGAACCGGGCGGCGACGCCGGGGAACCGGCGGCCGGGCATCCGGTGCTGCCGGGGCGCCGCGGCCGGACCGAGGCCTTGCTCTTCTGGCGGCGCTTCTGGTGGTGGCCCTCCTTGCGGCGGCACTGTCGGCCTGCGCTCCGGCCGCTGACCCGAGCCAGCGGATCCGCGAGCAGCTGTACGCGCTGTTCGACGAGGACTGGGAGGCGCGGCTGCGCGAGAGTCCGCAGCTGGCCACCAGCGTCGGCGACCACGACCGCAACCACGAGCTGGCCGACATGAGCCTCGAGGCGATCGAGCGTCGGGTGGCCTTTCGGCGCGACCTCTTGAGCCGCCTCGAGGCTCTGGACCTGTCCGGTCTGAGCGCGGCCGACCGGATCAACGCGCGCATGTTCGAGCGCCAGCTGCGGGGCAGCGTGGAGGGATTCGAGTTCGGCGGCCATCAGATGCCGCTCAACGCGGACTCGGGCTTCCACATGGGCTTCGCCCGCATGCACCGGCCGATGCCGTTCCGCACCGCCGATCATTACGACGACTACATCGCCCGGATGCGGGCCCTGCCGACCTACTTCGAGCAGCAGCAGGACCACATGCGGGCCGGTGTGGAGCGGGGATTCACCCTGCCCCGGGTGACGCTCGAGGGCTACGAGGACACGATCTCGGCCCACATCGTCGAGTCGCCGCAGGACAGCGCGTTCTGGGAACCCTTCGCCGACATGCCGGGCGGGATGGAGGAGATGGACCGCGAACGGGTCCTGACCGAGGCGGAAGATGCGATCATGGAGTCGGTCGTGCCCGCGTACCAGGGCTTCTTCGACTTCTTCACCGGCGAGTACCTGCCCGGCGCCAGGAAGACGCTGGGCGCTTCCGAGCTGCCGAACGGCCGGGAGTACTACGAGGAGCAGGTGCGCTGGTTCACGACCCTGGACGTGACGCCGCAGGAGGTACACGAGATCGGCCTGCGCGAGGTCGAGCGCATCCGGGCCGAGATGCAGGAGGTGATGCGCGAGACCGGCTTCGAGGGCTCCTTCGACGAGTTCCTCGAGTTCCTGCGCACCGACCCGCGCTTCTACCCGAAGACGCCGCAGGAGCTGCTGGAGCGGGCCGCCTGGATCTCCAAGACCATGGACGGCAAGCTGCCCTCGCTATTCGCCACCCTGCCGCGGGCGCCGTACACGGTCGAGCCGGTGCCCGATCACATGGCGCCGAAGTACACCGCCGGGCGGTACGTGCCGGCTCCGTACAACGGCACCGAGCCCGGCATCTACTGGGTCAACACGTACAACCTGCCGAGCAGGCCGTTCTATTCGCTGGTTGCGCTCTCCCTGCACGAGGCCGTGCCCGGTCATCACCTGCAGACTGCCATCGCTGCCGAACTGGACGCCGGCCCCGAGTTTCGCCGCCACGACTACTTGTCGGCCTTCGGCGAGGGGTGGGGCCTCTACGCCGAGTACCTGGGCCTTGAAGCCGGCATGTACGAGGATCCCTACAGCAACTTCGGCCGCCTGACCTACGAGATCTGGCGCGCCTGCCGCCTGGTGGTCGACACCGGTGTTCACGCCATGGGCTGGTCACGCCAGCAGATGCTCGACTACCTGGCGGCGAACACGGCGCTGTCGCTCCACGAAGTGCGCACGGAGACCGACCGCTACATCAGCTGGCCGGGCCAGGCGCTCGCCTACAAGATGGGCGAACTGAAGATCCGCGAACTGAGGGCCCGCGCCGAGGAGGCTCTGGGCGCCGACTTCGACGTCCGCGAGTTCCACGACGCGGTGCTGGCGAACGGCTCCGTCCCGCTCGACATCCTGGAAGAGCTGATCGACGCCTGGATCGAAGAGCAGCAGGCCGGATAGCTGGAGCTTCCCGCACTGCGGTTTCTTGTCGTCTCTCTGCCCCGTCTCTTCCGCAGACCAGTCGGGGCAGCCCCGCTGGCCTCTGAACGCGCATCCGGTTGGAAGACGGGCATCGGCACGAGATGGCGCGCTGAGCCGCCAGGCGGCCACTGTCACGCCGGGCACTTGAAGTGCTTCGCCAGCCACGCCATGGCCGCCAGAGTCGGCCGGGCACGACGCGAGCTGCCAGGTCCGAGCGGCTCCAGGCAAGCGTCTGTCGCCTTACCTCTCGGACAAGCACAACCTGCCGCAGCGCAGCCGCCGAAGCGGGCGCCACGCCGAGACGAGCTCGAATGTGCCCGCGTCCCCTGCGGCCTCCTCGGGCCTGGCTGCGGCTGGCGCCCGTCCTACGGGGCTGCCTGGAAGGCGGCGAGGAACTGGTGCTCGCCCCAGGCGATGCGCAGGAGGCCCGCGCCTGGCGCTACCCCCAGCACTTCGATCGTCAGCTTCTCGGTCGGCTCGTCGGCGAGAGAGTGCTCGAGCGGCGCCGCCACCGCATCGCTCTCCGGGTCGCGCTGGCTGCCCCAGATGTCGGCGTCGCCGTTGAAGACGAGTGCCCAGCCGTCGTCCGTGCGCTTCGGCCACAGGCTGTAGACGCCGGGGTAGTCGGGGGAGACGTTGCCGGCCTCTACGGTCACGCCATCGAAGGCGAGCGACGCCCCGGTGAGGAGCTTCACGGCGCGAGCACTGTTCCAGGACGCCACCTCGCCGGCTGCAAGCTGGTCGAAGGCTCGGTAGTCTTCGCCGTCGGCAGGCAGGTCCGGGTACGAGATGCGGACTTCGCTGCCCGCAAGTTCCATCTCGGCGATGTTGCCGTAGCGAAGTCGCCGCAACCGTTCGCGCCGTGCCGCCAGGGCAGCGGCCTCGTCGTCGTCGCCGCCGGCCACGGTGGGCGTCTCGGAATCGGCAGTCCCTTCCTGGGCCGCGGCCGGCGCCGCCAGGAACAGCGCACCGACCAGACCCAGCATGACGATGGCGGCGGGCAGGGCCGAAAGGCCGTTTGCGGTCCTTCGGCGTCGAGGGTTCAGTTCGGTCATCCGGCGTTCTCCATTCAGCGGCTGCGGCCGCTGCGGTTTCAGGAACCTGTCGCAGGAACCCGCTTGAATATCCGGTTCAGGACCCCTGCCAGCCTTCGATGTGCGGCTTGGCGGACCAGGTAACGACCCACCCCGCCGGGCCCCAGGGAGGCCGCCCGACCGATGGAGAGGGCGCGAAGCAGGGCGAAGAGGATCTTCATGGCGTCGCTTCGACTGCGGGGCTGGCATCAGGCTTCATGTCGTCCTCCCGGTCTCAGGTCGAGGCGATTGCTCGTTGGCTTGGCACGGCATTGTATGCCGAGCGTCGGCGGTCGCCTCGGGCGCCGTCGGTTTCGCCGCGGCCGGCGGCGCCGCCGGCCCTCCAGGGCTCGCCGGGAGGTCGTGGCGCATGCCGTGTCGGGTGGGCCGGTAGACTGAGGCCGAGACGAGGGAACCGCAGAGGAGACTGGACCGTGACGACACCGGAACGACAACCGAGCGCCCGACCGGTCGAGGATCCCAGCCCGCTGCGTTTCGTGACTGCCGCGTCGCTGTTCGATGGCCATGATGCGGCCATCCACATCATGCGGCGGATGATCCAGGATCGCGGCGCCGAGGTCATCCATTTAGGCCACAACCGCGGCGTGGACGAGATCGTCAGCGCCGCCGTGCAGGAAGACGCCGACGCGATAGCGGTCAGCTCGTACCAGGGCGGTCACGTCGAGTTCTTCCGCTACATGATCGACCGCCTGGCGGAGGAGGATGCTGGCCACGTCCTGGTGTTCGGCGGCGGCGGCGGCACGATCACGCCGGAAGAGATCGCCGGGCTGGAGGCCGCTGGCGTCGAGCGGATCTACCACCCGGACGATGGCCTGAAGATGGGCCTGCCGGCGATGATCGACGACGTCGTCGAGCGCGCCCACGCGAAGCGCCGACCGGCGCCGGCGCCGCGGTTCCGGGTGCGGGCGGCGGAAACGCCGGGCGGCGACGGCGACCTGTCCCGCCTGCTCTCGGCCATCGAGCGGGGCTCGCTGGGCGATGCGCGGCTGCGCCAGCTGCGCAACGAGTGGCGCCTCGCCGGCGCCGGCGTACCCGTGCTCGGCCTGACCGGCACCGGTGGCGCCGGCAAGAGCAGCGTGGCCGACGAGCTCCTGAACCGATTCCTGGAGTGCCTGCCGGACCAGGCTGCGGGCCGGATCGCCGTGCTGGCGGTCGACCCGACGCGGCGGCGCACGGGCGGCGCTCTGCTGGGCGACCGCATCCGGATGAACAGCTTGCGGAGCGACCGCGTCTTCATGCGCTCCATGGCCACGCGGCGCCAGCATCGCGCCACCAGCGAGGTGCTGGACGATGCGATCGCCCTGCTCAGGGCATCCGGCTTTTCCCTGGTGCTGGTGGAGACCGCCGGCATCGGGCAGAGCGACAGCGACATCGTGGACCGGGTCGACCTCTCCATGTACGTGATGACGGCGGACTACGGCGCGGCGAGCCAGCTCGAGAAGATCGACATGCTCGACTTCGCCGACATCATCGTGCTGAACAAGTTTGACCGGCGCGGCGCCAGGGACGCGCTGCGCGACGTGCGCAAGCAGTGGCGCCGCAACCGGCTGGCATTCCAGACCGCCGACGACGACGTTCCCGTCTACCCGACGATCGCCAGCCAGTTCCAGGACCCGGGGGTGAACTGGATGTTCTCGAACGTCTGCCGGCTGCTGCGCGAGCTGCCGGGTCAGGGCGCCGACGCCTGGATGCCGAGCGTGGACGTGAACGAGCGCGAACCGACGGCTTCGGTGCTGATTCCCGACAAGCGCAGCCGCTACCTGGCGGAGATCGCGGAAGGCGGGCGCGCGGCCGATGCCGAGGTCGAGCGTCTGGCGGCGGCGGCTCGCAGGGCGCAGGGCTGCTTCCGCGCCCTGGCCGAGCTTTCCGACCCGGCGCTGCCGGCCCCGCTTCACGACTACCCGACCGAGGCGCTTGCGCCGCCCGTGGATGACGACGCCAGCCCGGACGAAAGCCTGCGGCGGCTCCGGCAGGGCTACCGGGATGGTCTGCTGGAGCTGGGCGCCGAGGCGCTGGAGCTGCTGAGGCAGTGGCCTGCCCGGGTCGAGGCCGCGCGTACCGACCAGTACAGCTATTCCGTCCGCGGGCGCGCCGTGACCGGCGACAACTGGGTTACCACCCTCAGCCACCTGCGGATGCCGAAGCTGGCGCTGCCCGAGTACTCGGACTGGGGCGACCTGCTCCGCTTCCTGCTCAAGCACAACCTGCCGGGGGCCTGGCCCTACACCGCCGGGGTCTATCCGTACCGGAAGAGCGGCGAGGAGCCGACGCGGATGTTCGCCGGCGAGGGCATCGCCGAGCGCACGAACCGGCGGTTCCACTTCGTCTCCCGCGGACAGCCTGCGAACCGACTGTCGACCGCCTTCGACTCGGTGACGCTGTACGGGTCCGACCCGGGCCTGCGCCCGGACATCTGGGGCAAGGTGGGCAACTCGGGCGTCTCCATCGCCACCCTGGACGACATGAAGCGGCTGTACTCGGGCTTCGACCTTTGCGAACCCTCGACCTCGGTCTCCATGACGATCAACGGCCCCGCGCCGACGATCCTGGCCTTCTTCATGAACGCCGCGGTCGACCAGCAGGTGGAGCGCCACCTGCAGGAGGTCGGCGGTCTGGAGCAGGCCCGGGCCGAGGCCGCCCGCCGTCACGACTGCGACCTGCCGGTCTACCGGGGCGAGCTCCCCGAGGGCAGCGACGGCCTGGGGCTGGCCCTGCTCGGCATCTCGGGCGACCAGGTCGTGGAACGCGAGGTGTACGAACGCATCCGGGAGGACGCCCTGAGCCGGGTCCGCGGCACCGTGCAGGCCGACATCCTGAAGGAAGACCAGGCCCAGAACACGTGCATCTTCTCGACCGAGTTCTCGCTGCGGATGATGGGCGACGTGCAGCAGTACTTCATCGACCGCAACGTCCGCAACTACTACAGCGCCTCGGTCAGCGGCTACCACATCGCCGAGGCCGGCGCGAACCCCATCACGCAGCTGGCCTTCACGCTGGCCAACGGCTTCACGATCGTCGAGTACTACCTGGCGCGGGGCATGGACATCGACGACTTCGCCCCCAACCTGTCGTTCTTCTTCTCGAACGGCATGGACCCGGAGTACGCGGTCATCGGGCGGGTCGCGCGCCGCATCTGGGCGCGGGCCATGCGCGCCCGCTACGGCGCCTCCGCCCGCAGCCAGATGCTGAAGTACCACATCCAGACCTCGGGCCGCTCGCTGCACGCCCAGGAGATCCAGTTCAACGACATCCGCACCACGCTGCAGGCGCTCTACGGCATCCTCGACCGCTGCAACTCCCTGCACACGAACGCTTTCGACGAGGCGATCACGACGCCGACCGAGCAGTCCGTGCGCCGCGCGCTGGCGATTCAGCTGATCATCAACCGGGAGTTCGGGCTGAATCGCAGCGAGAACCCGTGGCAGGGGTCGTTCGCGTTCGACCAGCTGACCGATGCCGTCGAAGAGGCGGTCTACCTGGAGTTCGAGCGGCTGTCCGAGCGAGGCGGCGTCCTGGCCGCGATGGACACGATGTACCAGCGCTCGAAGATCCAGGACGAGAGCATGGAGTACGAGGCCAGGAAGCACGACGGCAGCCTGCCGGTGGTCGGCGTGAACACGTTCCTGGCCGAGGGGAAGGAGTCGGCGGAGACGGTCGAGGCGGAGCTCATCCGCTCGACGGACGAGGAGAAGCGCCAGCAGATCGACAGCCTCGCGGCCTTCCACCGCCGGCACGCCGACCACTCGGCCGCCCACCTGGACCGACTGCAGGACGTGGCTCGACGCCGAGGCAACGTGTTCGAGGAACTGATGGAGACCGTCAAGCACTGCTCGCTGGGCCAGATCTCGGACGCGCTCTACCGCGTCGGAGGCCAGTACCGCCGCAGCATGTGAGGTGAAGGCGGCGCCCGCGTCCCCTGCGGCCCCCTCTGGCCTGAAGTCGGCGACCGGCAACGGCCCGGGGCCGCCAGACGCTTCGCAAGCTCGTTGGTCTGGCCCCAGCCCCACCGCACCAGCCTGCTAGATTCCCTCGTTCATGAGCGACTGGCATCACGCGGACATTCTCGAGGCGATTGCCGAACACAGGCCGGAGGCGCCGGCCCAGGTCTTCCTCGACCCTGTGGGCGATGCGCCAACCCGGCGCTTCACGCAGGCCGAGATGCACCGCCGGGCGAACGGCGTGGCGGCCACTCTGGTCGCACGGGGCGCGAAACGCCAGGACAAGGTGGCGCAGTACCTCTACAACGCGCCCGAGTACATGGAGTCCGTGCTCGCGTGCTTCAAGGCGTCGCTGGTGCCGGTGAACACGAACTACCGCTACGTCGAGGGCGAGCTGCTCTACCTGTGGGACAACGCCGACGTTGTGGCGGTGGTCTTCCACGGCTGCTTCGCGTCCCGCATCGAGGCGCTGCGGGAGAAGGTGCCGGCGATTCACACCTGGCTGTGGGTGGACGACGGTTCGGGACCCTGCCCGGAGTGGGCCACGCCCTACGAGGAGGCGACCGCGGCAGCGCCTGCGGCCGGCGACTCGCTGGGCTTCGAGGCGCCCTGGCCGCGCAGCGGCGACGACCTGTGGCTGCTCTACACCGGCGGCACGACCGGCATGCCCAAGGGCGTCATGTGGCGGCTCGACGACCTGTGGCACATCAGCAACGACGGTCGGCTCGATCCGTTCGACCTTTCCGGCGGAGTCCCCGGCCTCAAGCCGCAGTTCGACGAGCTCCTCATGCGCCGCGTGTCCCTGCCGGCCTGCCCGCTGATGCACGGCACCGGCTTCCTCACCGCGCTCGGCGGCATGCTGAACGGCGGCTGCGTGGTCACGCTCGCCAATCGCCGCTTCGATGCGGTCGCCACGCTCGGGGCCATTACCGCCGAGGGAATCAACGCGATGGCGATCGTCGGCGACGCCTTCGCCCGCCCGATGGTGGGGGCGCTGGAGGCGGAACCCGACCGCTTCGACCTGTCGAGCCTCGAGGTGGTCGTGTCGTCCGGCGCCATGTGGAGCGCCGAAGTCAAGCGAGCCTTCCTCGGTCACTGCGGGCCGGAGACGATCCTGACCGACAGCCTGGGCTCGTCCGAGTCCATCGGCATGGGGCGGTCCGACTCGACCGCCGAGGAGGCCAGCGAGACTGCGTCCTTCGTGCTCGGCGAGAGTGCCTGCGTGCTGGACGACGACGGAAACCGGGTCGAGCCGGGTTCGGGCGTGCTCGGCCGCATCGCGGTGACCGGTCACATTCCGCTCGGCTACTACAAGGACCCGGAGAAGACCGCGGCGACCTTCGTCGAGGTCGACGGCGTGCGCTACTCCATGGCCGGCGACTATGCGACGGTCGAGGTGGACGGTTCCCTCAAGCTCTACGGCCGCGGCTCGGTGTGCATCAACAGCGGCGGCGAGAAGATCTTCCCCGAAGAGGTCGAGGAGGTGCTGAAGACGCACCCTTCGGTGCGTGACGCCGTGTGCGTCGGCGTGCCGGACGAGCGCTTCGGGCAGGCGGTGACGGCGGTGGTCGAGCTCGACCGGGCCGACCGGTTCAGCGAGCCGGAGGTCATCGGCTGGGTGAAGCGGGAGCTCGCCTCCTACAAGGCTCCGAAGCGCGTCCTCGTGCGGGGCAGCGTGGGCCGGGCGGCGAACGGCAAGGCCGACTACAACGGCCTGCGCGACTGGGCGACCAGCGAGATCGCCGGCCAGGGCGGCTGACCACAAGCGGATTCGAAGAGGCAAGGGGTGGAGGAGGACGTGCGCGTGGAGAAGCAGAAGGTCGTCGTCCAGCTGCCCGGAATCGCGAAGACCGATTCGGTCAACACGCGCTACCACTTCGAGCTGGAGGCGCTGCTGCCGCTGGCCGAGCTGGTCGAGGTGTCCGCGAAGACGGAGGAGGACTTCCTGACCGAGGCCGGGGACGCCGCCGCGGTGATCACCTCGTGGGGCTTTCGCATCTCGCGCTCCGTGATCGCGGGGCTCGACGGGTGCATCGTCATCGGGGTTGGCAGCGTTGGCGTGGACATGGTGGACGTCGAGGCGGCGACCGAAGCCGGCATCGTGGTCACCAACGTGCCCGACGTGTTCATCGAGGAAGTGGCGGACCACACGATGGCGCTGCTGCTCGCCGGTGCCCGCCGAATGCGCGAGATGGACGCGATGGTGCGGCGGGGCGACTGGTTTCGGGGCCGTCCGCTGCTGAACGAAGTGCCTCGGCTGTGGGGTCAGACCCTGGGGCTCATCTCCTTCGGCAACGTGGCCCGGGCCGTGGCCCGCCGCGCCCGGCCGTTCGGCATGCACGTCATCGCCCACGATCCATACGTCAGCGAGCTGAAGATGACCGGCGAAGGAGTCGAACCGGTCAGCTTCAGGGAACTGCTGGAACGGTCGGACTACCTGTCCATGCACGCACCGCTGAACGACGAGACCCGACACATGCTCTCGGGCCCGCAGTTCGAGGCGATGAAGCGGACCGCGGTGCTGGTGAACGCCGGTCGCGGCCCCACCGTCGACGAGGCCGCCCTGATCGAGGCCCTCGAGTCGGGTCAGGTCGCCGCTGCGGCGCTCGACGTGCTGGAACGGGAGCCGCCTGCCGACGACAATCCGCTGCTCGGCATGGACAACGTGATCCTGACCCCGCACGTGGCCTCCGCCACGACTCGCATGCGGCCGGTGACGCGCCGCCGCGTCGGCCGCGAGGTTGCCCTGGCGCTCTCCGGCCGCTGGCCGATGAGCTGCGTCAACCCGACGGTGCTGCCCCGCGTCGAGCTTGAACGCTGGCAGCCCGTGCCCATGGAGCGCGGTCCGAACCGGTAGCCGGCTTGCCAGCTGTTGGCGACGCCGTCAGGTTCGAAGGGCCGCCGGGGACGCGGCGCCTTCCAGGTTCTTCGACCGTCGGCGCCGCTGCGGTCGGCTGCGCCGTAAAGCCGCTGCTTGTTCGCAAGGATCTCGAGAGTCGTTGGCCTGAAGCGCCCTTGCAGCCCCTCGGACCTGCCGGCTCGACGTGGTGCCTGCCGGAGCAGGTGCGATCGCTGGTTGGTCAGACGCGGCGGCGAAGGCGCTGACCGTGCCGCCTTGCCTCTTCCTTGGGCGTGCTGAACCAGGCGAGGCGACCGCAGTACGGTTTGATGTCGCTCCAGGACGTGATGTTCAGGTTCACGCAGGCCAGCGCGGCGGTGAAGAAACGCGGTGGATTCTCGCCGGTCAGGCGACGCACGAGCTCGGCGCAGGTGGGCTGGTGGCCCACCATCAGGATCGAGTTCGCCAGATCGTCCTGACTGCTCAGAAGGTCGATCACGGCGCCCGGGGCGGCCAGGTAGAGGCCCGGCTCGAGCATTGTCGGGCGGTTGCACCCGGCTGCCCTGACCACCAGCTCGATCGTCTGGCGCGTGCGCCGCGCGGTGGAGCAGAGGATGCGGTCGGGCACGAGCCTTCGCCTGGCCAGCAGCCGTCCCATGGTGCCGGCCGCGCGGACGCCCCGCCGGTTCAGGGGCCGCTCGTGGTCCGCGCCGCCGTAGGGCGCGTTCCAGTCCGACTTGGCATGGCGAAGGACGTACAGGATGCGCACTGCCGCCGAAGCCTACAGGCAGGCGGGCCGCCGGCTCACGTCGCGCTGGCAGCGGTGTCACGCGGATCGACCTCCCCGGCACTGCAGGCCGCCGCAACGGCGATCCGGAGCCGCTCGAGGACGGCTTCGGCAGTCTCGATCGCCGTGGCTTGCCCGGCCGGGGCCGGCGAGGCGCCGTGACGATCTCGCCGGTCGGGCTTGGTAGAATCCGCTCGCGGTGAGCGTGCGGGCAACGAGGAGCGGGCGGCTGACCGGAGTGCTTTCCGCCCTGCTTGCTCTGGCGGGCGTGCCTGCGACGCCGGCGGCCGCTCGGGAGACCGGGCCTGCTGCCGACCTCCAGCTGAAGACGTTTGACTTCGCCTGGCAGCGAATTGCCGATTCCCTGTGGGACGAAGCGCTGGATGGCGTCGACTGGCAGGCCGTGGGCGAGGAGCTGCGGCCTCGCGCGCAGGCAGCTGCCGACGCCCGTGAGCTGCGCGAAGTGCTGGAGGAGATGCTCTCGCGGCTGGGCCTGTCCCACTTCGGTGTGCTTCCCGGATCGTTCGAGCCTTCGTCGGCAGGCGAGGCGACGGGCGCGGCAGGGTCCTGCGCCGCGGCGTTGATGCGGGTGGTCGCTGGCGACGGCGGTTCGGCGGCGTCGGATGCCGGTCCCGGCCTGGAGGTTCGCTTCATCGGCTCGATGCCGGTGGTCAGCCGCGTCGCCCCGGAGTCGTCGGCTCGTCGGTCGGGAGTGGTGGCCGGTCTTCGCGTCGTCCGGCTCGAGGGACAGGACATGAGCGCACTGGACGACTGCCTGGGTATCGAGTCGCTCGACTCGGGCGCTGCCGCCATGGTGCGGTCGCGTGCGGTCGAGGGCCTGCTTCACGGAGACGAGGGCACCGCCGTGACGGTCGAACTGGAGGATCCGGGCGGCGTCCGCACCAGCTTCGAGCTCGGGCGCGCGCACCATCCCGACGCGGTCGAGATCGGCTTCGGCAACTTGCCGCCGATGCGCCATCGCTTCGAGACGGAGGTGCTGGAGCGCGATGGCCGCCGCATCCTGGTGGTGCGCTTCAACTCCTGGCTGATTCCCGTCGTCCGGGCGTTCGAGGAGGCGCTCTACGGCGACACCGGCGCTGCATCGCCGATCGTGGACGGGCTGCTCGTCGACCTGCGCGGCAACCCGGGCGGCCTGGCCGGCACGGCGCCGGGGGTCGCCGGCTACCTGCTGCAGGAGAGGGTCGATCTCGGACAGATGAAGAACGGGCGCACGAACCTGCGCCTGACTGTCTTCCCGCGAGAGGTGTCGTCACGAAGCCGGAAGATCGAGGGCTTCACGGGGCCGGTGGCCCTGCTTGTGGACGGCCGCAGCGCCAGCACCAGCGAGATCTTCGCGGCGGGGCTCCAGGACCACGGCCGGGCGCGGCTGTTCGGCGAGCCCACGGCTGCCGCGGCGTTGCCGGCCGTGCTGGAGAAAATGCCGAACGGCGACCTGCTGATGCGCGCCGTGGCGGACTTCGAGCGCCCGAGCGGCGAACCTGTCGAGGGTCGGCCGGTCGAGCCGGACGTGCGGGTTCCGCTCACGCGCGAGGGCCTGCTCGGCGGCCAGGACGAACCGCTCGAGGTCGCGCTCCGCTGGCTCGACTCGGAACTTGCGGCGACGGCGGCAGCCCGGTAGCTGTCGGACCTGTTGTGACCTCCATGTCCGCCCTCGCTCCCCGCGTCATCCGCAGGCCGCCGGCCTGGCCAGCGGCCCTTCGATCGCTGGCGAGTTCGTCGGCCGCCCGGCGCCGCTGAACCCGAGGCGCGGGAGACGGAATGGACTGGCGGCGCTGGAGCGAAGGGGTCGACTTCGACCGCCTGGGCCCCGAGGGAGCCCTCGGTCCGCCCTGGCTGTGGGCCGTCGCCGGGGTGCTCCTGGTGCTGTTCGGACACAAGCTCTACACCGCGCTGGTCGGACTGCTGGGCTTCGTTGTTGTCTGGACGCTGGCGCCAGACCTGCTGCCGCTGCCCAGCGAACTGCGCCTTGCGGTAGCGGTGGGCGCAGGCGTGCTGAGCGCCCTGCTGGGGTTCATCGTGCGCACGCTGGCCGTCACTCTGACGGGCGCGATCCTCGGCGCCGGTCTCGCGGTGTCGCTGATCGTCTCCTTCGGCGCCGAACGGGACATCCTGTGGTGGGTGGTCGTGGCGACCGCCGCGGTGCTGGGCGCCTTCCTGCTGCGCTGGGTCTCCGAGCTGGCGCTGGTCGTTGCGTCGTCGCTGGTTGGCGCCCTGCTGGTTGTCGGCGCTCTGCTGGAGATGGGCGTGACCGGCCTGGAAGGGCCGCCCGCCTGGCTTGGCGTCGCCCTCCTGCTGGTTGTCGGAATCGGCGTCCAGATGGGCCTGGGCCGCGGCAAGGACCGAAAGCGCCGGAGGACAGCCGAGCAGTAGGAAGCCGCCAGTCGGGGCCGGCCTGCTCGATCGAGCCGAACTCCGCTACTGGCGCTTGCCCGCAGCGAGGCTTCCGCGAGACTGCCCGCCGGCGCCAGGGCGATCGCCGACGCAGCTGTCACCACGCGGCGCGGAGTGAGGCGCCCGCCGCGCGCACGGCTGCGGGCGTCGCAGGCGATGGTCCACAGCTCATCGACACGGCGTCCGCCGCGCGCACGGCTGCGGGTCGTCAACGGTCTTTCCACAAGCCAGCCGATCACGGCGTCCGCCGCGCGCACGGCTGCGGGTTGTCATGCAATCTGACCATTGCGTTGCCGATTCGGCGTCCGCCGCGCGCACGGCTGCGGGTGGGTCCGGGAGCCGGGCCGGCGGCCCCGGGAGTGGCGTCCGCCGCGCGCACGGCTGCGGGCGTTGCGTGACTGAATCGCTCAGAATGTCGAGGCGGCGTCCGCCGCGCGCACGGCTGCGGGTCTTCCCGGCTCAGAGGGGGGCGCCAGGCGACGTGACCGCGACGGTGCCCTTGCCGAACGCCGTGGCCGGGCCGGCAGCTGCGGTCAGCAGCATCGCCTGCCCGGCGCCGGCCCTGGCGGAACCGGCGCCGGTCCGAAGGGCGACCTCGCCTGCCAGCACGAGCGCGATGCGTACCCGGTTCGTGCTCGGCAGCGGAGCCGCCTCGTCGCCTTCGAGCTCCAGCACGTCGAGGCGGAAGTCGTCGACCGGCGGCGTGAATCCGGTGCGGCGGCCAGGGAACTGCGGTGGACCGGGCGAGGCGTCGGGTTGCAGTATCGGCGGGGCGCCAGCCTCGTACACGAGGATGTCGAGCAGCGCGTCGGCGTCCACCGGCTTCGAGGTAAGCCCGAGACGCAGGACGTTGTCGGAGCTGGCCATGACCTCGAGGCCCGAGCCCTCCAGGTAGCTGTGCGGCGCGCCGGCGCCGATGAACAGCGCTTCACCCGCCTCGAGCCGCACCAGCCGCAGAAGCAGCGGAGCGATCACCAGGGGGTCGTCCGGATGATGCCGGGCGAGCCGGCCGATGCAAGCCAGCGCGTCTCGCCGCTCCTGTTCCGATTCCGCCGTGCCCTGGCGGTCCGGGTCGTGCTGGTCTGGATCCTGTCGGTTGGGATGCTGTTGACGCAGCGCCCCGACTGCCTCGACTGCCGCGGGGCGGCGGGCGGCGTCGGCGGCTCGACGGGCAAAGTCGGTTCCTGCCCGCCCGGTGAGGTGGGCAAGGAGCGGCCTGAAGGCGTCCGGGCCGGCTCGAAGTCCGTCGACGTGCTGGGCCAGTTCCTCGAGCCCAAGCGAGGCCAGCAGACAAGCCGCCTCCGCCGCCGGTCTGAACCCGGCCAGCGCGGAGAACGGGGTCAGAGCGTACAGCAGCTCGGGCTTGTGGTTGGCGTCCCGCCAGGCGTTCCGGCCGGCTGCGTCGTCTACCTTCTCCGCGTCGTCCGCGTCGTCTGCGCCGTCCGGGTCGGCGATCGTCCGGGCCGCGAAGCCGCGGCCCGCCTCCTCGCGGTCGGGGTGGGCCTGAATGGAGAGGGGTTGCGCTGCCGAGAGGACCTTGGTGAGGAACGGCAGCGACGTTCCGCAGCCCAGGACTTCTCGCGGCCGCTCGGCGATCAGGCGGTCGAGGGAGACCGTCTCGCCGTGCTCGCCCGGAACTGCATCTGCGCCTCCGGGCAGCACGACCCGGGCCGGAGCGTCCGGGTGGGCGCCGAACCAGAGCTCGGCCACGGGCCGGTCTCCCGGCGCCCGACCGCACAGGCGGGGAATGAAGTCGAACGTGCCCCAGTCGTAGTTCCTCTCGCGCGGGAGCAGCGGCAGGGGCCTGTCGAGCGGAGTCATGCGGCGTCGCCGTACCGCGCAAGCCAGCGCCGCGCCTCGGCCTCGGTGTCGACGTCGATGAGCGGCGCCTCGGAGTCGAGCTCCACCTCGTGCACGTGCGCGCTCAGCTCCTGAAGCAGGGGGCGCGCGCCCCGGTCGCCCGTGAGCTCCTCGAGGCGTCCGAACCACCGGCGTCCGAAGGTCACGGGCGCCCCGCGACGCCCTCTGAAGGTCGGCGTCACGATGGATGCCGTGCAGCCGAAGCCGCCGAGCAGCCGGTCGATGACCGCCGCATCGAGGCCCGGCTGGTCGACGGGCAGGAACATGGCGCCCTGGGCCCGGCACGGGACAGCGGCCAGGCCGCGGCGCACCGACCCGCTCTGGCCTTTCGCGAAGTCCGGGTTGCGCACCGTGCGGACGTTCAGGTCCGCGACTTCTCGCTTCACTTCGCGGGCTGCGAAACCTGTCACCAGGACCACCCCGTCGAGTGCGGCTTCCAGGGCTTCGCGGCAGGTGCGGCGCACCAGGCTCTCGCCGGCGAGCCTGAACAGCTGCTTGGGCCGTTTGGCACCGCCGCCGTACCGGAAGCGGGTCGACGTGCCGGCCGCGAGGATGACGCCGGCGACCGGGCGCGTCATCGTTCGCCGGGTCTCTGCCTGCCGTTCCTGACCGCGACCAGTTCGGCCGCGATGGCCAGCGCGATCTCCTCGGGTCGGCGGCCGCCGAGGTCGAGACCTACGGGAGCGTGAACTCGGTCGATTTGCTCGTCCGTCAGGCCGGTCTCGCGCAGGGCGGCAACCCGCTTCGCGTGGGTGCGAGTGGATCCCAGGGCGCCGACGTAGCGGACATTCGCCTCCAGCGCGACCCTGAGCGCCGGGTTGTCGAGCTTCTCGTCGTGGGTCAGGAAGACGCAGAAGGTGTTGTCGTGCAGCCTCGTTCTGGCCAGGTAGTCGGCCGGCCACTCGACCACCAGCTCGTCGGCGTGGGGAAAACGCTCGGCGGTGGCGAAGGCGGAGCGGGCATCGACGACGACGGTGCGCAGCCCGAGCTGGCGGGCGAAGTGGACCAGGTGGATGGCGACGTGGACCGCGCCCACGACGATCAGCTCGGCCGGCGGCTCGATTGCCTCCACGAACACCTCCGTGCCCTCGATCTCGTGAAGTCCGGTCGACGGCAGGGCGTCCGCCGAGACCAGGGCCGTCGCCGCACGGTCGAGTTCCGGCGAGCTCAGCGTGCCCTCGCGGCGCCCGTCCGGCCACACCAGGAGGCGGGCGCCGAGCTCCTCCTCGTCGGCGCGGGTGAACGCAACCAGCCGCTCGCCGTCCAGGATGGACCGGCGCAGGACGTCGAAGCGGGAGCTCACTGGCCGCGGCCGGGCCGGGTCACGGGTCGATGCGCTCGACCAGGACTTCGACCTCGCCGCCGCAGGTCAGCCCGACCGACCACGCCAGTTCGTCGGAAATGCCGTAGCTGAGGCGCTTCGGATGGCCGTCGTCGAGCACCGAACGGGCCTCTTCGACCACTGCTCCTTCGATGCAGCCGCCGCTGACCGAGCCGCTGATGCCGCCGGCATCGGAGACGGCCATCTTCGAGCCCAGCGGCCGGGGCGACGAGCCGACGGTGCGAATCACGGTGGCCACCGCCACCCTCCGCCCTTCGGCGCGCCACCGGTCCAGGTCGGGGAGGATGTCCAGCACGGCGACGAGTGTACCCACAGGCGCCGCAGCTGGCGGACCTGGCCGTGCGCCTGCCGAGCGACCGGCGGGGTGCTGGCGAGCCGCTTGCCGTCATGCGGCTCGGGCCGGCGCCTTCCGGGGTCGGTAGCGATCGGCGTCATGGCTGCGTGGCGCCAGCGACATGGCGGGCTGACGGTTGCGAGAGCTCATGGCCGGCCGTGGTCACTGCCTGATCGGGCCTGGCGGCGCCCGAAGCGCGGCGATGGTCGTGGTCGGTGTGCCTGCCGGTCCCGCTGCGCTCGGCGTACCGCAAGTCGTCGTCTTGGGGGGATCGCCTGGTTCTGGCCTGGCGCGACGGCGGCGAGCGTGCAGCCCTGATTGCCGCGACCGAACTCCCGTAGCTCCTGGGGCCGAGAAATGCCGTTTGCGGCCGGCGGTCGGGCGCGTCGCGAACGACCTGCGGCCGCCGCGCCTGGCATGGCGCCCCCGCCGCAAAGCCGGCCGTGGGTCAGCGAGCGTGCTTCCCGCCGCTGGCGAGCCCGACAGACCGCTCCGGCCGGCTATCGGCCGGCGGTGGGCTCTTCGGCGGGCTCGGCGACGGCCGTGAGCCGGTCGTGGTCCTCTTCGGAGAGGAAGACGAAGTTCGTCCAGCCGATGGCCATGTCGTCGATCGTGCGGTTGCCCCAGCCAACCCAGGCGGTCGGGTCCGGGTTGTACGGGTTGTTTTCGGAGTTGTCGTGCCAGGAGGTCACGTGCAGGACGGTTCCTGCGGGCAGCACGGGCGGGTGCTTGTACGGATAGGCGATCTGCCAGTTGAAGTCGTAGTTCTGAATCCGCGTCAGCAGTTCGCGCCGGCCGTCGGTGTGGATGGCTTCGAGCTCCATCGCCTTGCCGCGGTAGTGCATGTGGGCCTGGAAGCTGATCAGCTGGATGGGACGGTCGAGCACGCGATAGCCGTCGTGGCGGACATTGTCGGCGCCGGGCGGGATGGACAGCTCGTTGTTGCGCCAGCCGCGATTGCTGGGCAGGCCGGCGAAGAGGCGGGTGGAGACGATGCGGTGCTTCGGCACGACGCCGCGCGGATAGAAGCCGAAGCCGACCCGCTGGCGGTCGCGGACCACTTCGCCGATCGAGTGGTAGTGGCCGCTGAAGCGGATCCGCGCGCCCGCCATCAGCAGCTTGCCGGTGTTCTCGGCGTAGATGTCGCCCGTGTTGCCCACCGCGTACTCGATCAGGAGCGAGCCCACGGGATTGCCGTCGGCGTCGCGGCGGGACGGGTCGTCGTCGCGCTCGAAGAAGTCGGCGCCCACGTACTCGGCGTCGTCCTGGATGGCGTAGACCATCGTGTGATGAACGGTCGGCCGCCCCTCGCGGCTCGGCTTGACCTCGATCCAGCGGATGTAGCGGTCCTCGGTCAGGCCGGTGTCGGTCGTGAAGTTGACGAACAGGTCCGGCCCTTCGGCCGGCACGACCATGTCCTCCTGCATCTCGACCACCAGGTCGGGCTCGCCGTACTCCCAGGCGTCGCCGTCCGGGAAGTCGATGGCGGGCGGCAGGTGGTCGGGGTTGCCGCGGGGCGCGCCGGCATCGACCCAGGCCGCCACCGCGGCGATCTCCTCGTCGCTCAGGCTCGGGTCGGGGTCGTACTCGCCGACCGTGCGGTCGATGTGCCAGGGCGGCATCTCGCGGCTGACCACGCGGCGCTTGATCGACCGCGCCCACGGCCGGGCCTGTTCGTACGTGAGCAGCGACATGGGCGAGACCGTCCCCGGACGATGGCAGCGCTGGCAGGAGCGCTGAAAGATGGGCGCGACATCGCGGCTGAAGGTCGGCGCGGCATCCGTGGCGGCCGCCGCCGCTCCGCCGGCGGGCGTCGCCAGGGCTGCGGCGAGGAGGAGGGCCGCCGGAGTCACAGGGTGCAGGGCGTGGGTCATCGTGTCTCCCTCGCGTTGGGTGGCGGCTCGGGCACGACGCAGACGCCGTGTTCGGCAGTGGTCGTGTCGATGCGCTGCGCCATGCGCCAGGCGCCCGAGATGCTCTCGATCAGGTAGAGCGGGTCGATTCCGCCCCGCTCCGTGGTTGTCCGCGTGGTCCCGGCCCAGGCCAGCGACCAGGCGACGTTGCCCTCGTGGTCCGCCGGCAGGACGAGGAAGCAGACGTTGCGTTGCCGCCCCGGCTCGAACACGGTGGGCTGCCCGCGGTCGGCCGGTCCGGGCAGGAAGCCGTTCGCGTCGCCGGCGGCAATCTCGACCGGGACTGCGTTGTGGCTGTAGTAGCCGAAGACGAGGACCGCAACGCCGTCGTCCATGGGGACGTAGCCCTCGTACACCGGGTAGATGGGTCGGCTCGGCTGGCCGGCGACGGGAGTCGCGGACAGAAGCGCCGCGGCGCTTGCGAGCAGGATCGCGGTTGCCCGGATGCAGGCCCGGCTGCGCGTTCTGATGCGGGCAGGCCGCAGCAGCCCTGGCTCGACTGGCGGCCGAGACGAGGCGAGTCGGGTCGTGGTCATCGCGCGGCGGTCGAACTCGGGTGTCGGGCCGCGATCAGGGGTAGACGTAGGTCGCCTGGAGCCCCAGCGGAATGTCGAGCAGCCAGTAACCGACCAGGAACAGAGTCCAGGTGACGAACATCGCGACCGTGTACGGGATCATCAGCGACAGCAGCGTGCCGATCCCCGCCTGCTTGACGTAGCGCTGGCAGAACACGACGACGAGCGGGAAGTAGGGCATCAGTGGCGTGGTGATGTTCGTCACGCTGTCGCCGACCCGGTAGGCGGCCTGGGTGAGCTCGGGCGAGATGCCGAGGCTCATCAGCATCGGCACGAAGATCACCGACAGCACGGCCCACTTGGCCGATGCTGAGCCGACGAACAGGTTGACCACGGCGGTCAGCACGATGATGCCGACCACGGTCGCCTGCGGCGGCAGGCCCAGGTCGCGCAGGATGCTGGCGCCCTCGAGCGCGATCAGCAGGCCGACGTTCGAGTTGCTGAACGCAGCGATGAACTGGGCGGCGAAGAAGGCCATGACCAGGTAGTAGGCCATCGTGCGCATCGCATCGCTCATGCCGTCGACGATGTCGCGGTGGCTCTTCACCGTGCCCGCGACGTAGCCGTGCACGACGCCCGGAATCAGGAAGAACACGAAGATCAGCGGCACCAGCATCTGCATGAGCGGCGCCGTGAAGGCGGTCAGCTCGCCATCGGGGCTGCGCAGCGCCGAGTCGCCCGGCCATGCCCAGGTCAGCAGGACGACCAGACCGACCAGGATGGACCCCATGCCGGCGAAGAACCCCAGGCGGTCGCGCCGCGTCGGCTCCTCCATCGTGGGCATGTCGGCCGGGTCGCCGTCCACCGCCGTTCCGGCGAGTCTCGGCTCGATCATGCGGTCGGTCAGGTACCAGCCCACCCCGACGACCAGAATGGACGACAGTGCGGTGAACGTGAGGTTGGAGAGCGGATTGACGAGCCTCTCCGGGTCCAGGATCTGGGCCGCCGACTGGGTGAAGCCCTGGAGCAGCGGATCGATGCCGGAGGGGATGAAGTTGGCCGAGAAGCCGCCCGAGACCCCGGCGAAGGCGGCCGCGATGCCGGCCAGCGGATGCCGACCGGCGGCGTAGAAGACGACGCCGCCGAGCGGGATGACGAGCACGTAGCCCGCATCCGCCGCCGTGTGGCTCGCGATTGCCGCCAGGATCAGCATCGGCGTCAGCAGGCTCCTAGGCGTGAAGCCGAGAATCAGCCGCAGACCGGTGTTGATGAACCCGGTCCGCTCCGCCACCCCGACGCCGAGCAGGGCCACGAGAACGACTCCAAGCGGCGCGAAGCCGGTGAAGGTGCTCACCATTCCGGCCAGGAAGCTCGCCAGCGCCTCGCTGGTCAGCTGGTCATGGATCCGGATCGCCTCGCCGGTGTTCGGGTCGACCTCCGAGAACTGGATCGGCGCTAGCAGGGCCGAGGCGATCCAGGTCAGAAACAGCAGCAGCAGGAACAGGATCGCCGGGTCGGGCAGCTTGTTGCCGACCACCTCGATCACCGTCAGCACCCGGTTCACCAGGCCGCGCGGTCTGTCGTCGTCGCCTGCCTTGCGCTTGTCCTCTGCCTTCGCCATGCCCGAGGGATCTCTGCGTTGTCGCTGTGTACGGAGAACTCACCCTAGCAGTCCGTCGGACTTGACGGACCAGGCGGCGCAGCCGCGCCGGTCGGCGAGACCGACAGACAGCTGGTGGTGGGGGCTGGGGCCAGGCTCGGCGTCCGCGACGCGGGTGGCGGCGCCAGCCAGCCTGGTCGACACGGCTGGCGGCGCTACCGCCCCAGGTTCTGCACCAGGAAGCGGTCGACCATTCGCTGGATGAAGGCGGCATCGTCGATCTGAAGCGCCACCGTGGACGCGGGCTCGGCGTCGGGCTCGAACAGGGTCATGCTGTTCTCGTCCACCGTCACCCGGCCGCGCTCGACGCCGAACAGGTCGGGCCAGAGCAGGTAGCCGACCGCCACGGCGTCGAAGAGGCGGGGCGTCGTCTGGTTGCTCTCCTCGTGGCGCCACAGCGAATAGAGCGCGGTGACCGCATCGGTGAGCGGAGTGCCGCGCATGTGCAGGTGGAGGCGGCGGTCGGCGTCGAGCCTCACGTGATCGGTCACGTCGAGCGGGATGAAGACCACGTCGGCGCCGCCGGCCTGTACGCCGGCGTCGAAGACCCGCGACGAGGCCGCGTCGGCCAGGACGTTCCATTCCCGCTGCGCGTCGCCGCCGTCGTAGCCCGAGCGGATTGATCCGTACATCGACACGACGCGCTTCGCCTTCGAGAGAATCTCCGGTTCGATCTCCAGCGCGTCGCCGACGTTGGTCACCGGGCCCACGGTCAGAAGGGTGATCTCTCCCGGCGCGGCGTTCAGGGTCTTGACGATGTACTCGGCGGCGGGCTGCTTCCGAGGTTCGAGCCGGTCGAAGCCGCGGGCCCAGTTGAACTGGCGGTTGTACGGCGCTTCGGCGTACTGTTCATGCGGTTGCCCGTCGCGCAGGGTGACGAGCGGTGTGGCGCGCCCCACGTGCACCGGAATGTGGTCAAGGCCTGCCTCCCACAGCATGCGCAGCGCTACCGGCGCCCGGTCGGCTGTACGGGCATGGCCGACCGTGATGCCGACGAGCTCGATCTCCGGGCTCGCCAGCAGCAGGGCTAGAGCGAAGGCGTCGTCGATGTCCGAGCCGATGTCGCAGTCGAACAGGATCTTCTCGCGTTCCGCCGCTTCGGAATCGGGCTGGGCCGGCGCAGGCGCCGCCCACACGATCGCCAGGAGAAGCAGCCAGACCAGGGCAGGGCCCCGCGCTCGGGCCGTCCGCCAGCGCCGTGAACCGAGGCCGCGCCGGAGTCGGGGCCTCGTCCGGCTCGGGGCGCTGCGGCCGTGCCCGAACGCCCCGGCAACCGCACCTGCCCGGCGCCCTCTGCGTTCGGAATCGACGGTCTCGTCGTCATGACCGCACCGCATGTCGTCCATCGTCATCACCAGCTCCTTTCTGTTCGGGTTGATCGCCGGTGGTCGGCGACCGGCCTGCGTTCAAGCGTAGTATTCCCCGCCATGGCCGACACGCGCATAGCCCGCTTCGTTCGCGACCCGTTGTTCGTCTTCCTGCTCATCGGCGTCGGCGTGTTCGCGTTCGACCGGATGGCCGGCGGCGTGCTGGATGGAGAGGGTCGGTCCGTCGTCGTGACCCGCGCCCAGGTGCTCCGGCTGGCGGACCTCTGGAGCGCCCAGGTTGGCAGGCTCCCCACCCCCGCCGAACTCGATTCGCTGATCGAGGACCACGTCCGGGAGGAGATCCTGGTCCGCGAGGCGGTGCGCATGGGCCTCGACCGCGACGACACGATCGTGCGCCGCCGCCTGGCCCAGAAGATGTCCTTCGTGCTCGAGGACACCACGATCCCGGACGAGCTGACCGACGCCGAAGTCGCGCAGTACTTCTCGGAGAACGCGGACCGCTACGGGGACCCGGGGCGCTACACGCTTCGCCACGTCTACGTGAGCCCGGACCGTCGCGGCAGCGACGAGGCCGCGCTTGCTGCCGCGACCGAGATCCTGGAGCAGCTGCAGGCGGAAGGCGGCAGCGCCGCACCGCAGAACACCCTCTGGCGAGGACTGGGCGACCCCTTCATGCTGCGCCGCGAGTACGGCCGCCGCACGGCGACCGACCTTGTCGAACTGTTCGGCGGCGCATTCGTCGGCTCTCTTGACAGCCTGCCGCTCGGCGAGTGGGCCGGGCCGGTCGAGTCCGCCTACGGCTACCACCTGGTACGGCTCTCGGCGCGTACCGAGGCGCGGCCCGCAGTCCTCGACGACGTGCGGCGACGGGTGGTCCAGGATGCCCGCCGCGAGGCCCGCGACGCCGCCAACCGGGCGGCCCACGACCGCCTGCGCGAGCAGTACGACGTGGAAGTTGACGAGATCGACTTCGCCGCGGCGCTGGGCCAGGACGAGGACGCGCCCGCTGCCACGGAAACAGCGGGCGACGACGCGACCGGAGGGGAGCGCTGAGCCGCCGACCCCGTCCGGTCGCGGCGGGCGCGATCCTGATCGGGTGCCTGCTGGCCGTTTGGCCATCGGCGACGCCATCGGCGTCCGCGCACGAGGTCCGGCCCGGCTATCTGGAGCTGAACGAGATCGACAGCGGCGTCTTCGAGATCGTCTGGAAGCAGCCGCGCCGAGGCGCCCTGCTGCTTCTGCTCGATCCGCAGCTACCGGAGCACTGCACGGAGACCGCCCGGCGACTGCCCGAGAACCTGGCCGGATCGACGGTGGAACGCTGGACGGTGGCGTGCACCGTGCCCGACGACGACCCGGAGCGCACGTTCCATGGCGACACGTTTGCCATCGACGGGCTCCAGCGGTCCCTTACCGACGTTCTGCTCCGGATCAGCTTCGCCAACGGCGACAGCCTGACCCAGCTGCTCCGCCCCGAATCGCCGTCGGCGACGGTCGACCGGGAGGCGGCCGGCAACGCCCTGCCGTACTTCCGGCTCGGCGTCGAGCACCTGATCTTCGGCATCGACCACATCCTGTTCGTCATCGGCCTGCTCTTCTACGTCCGCGACCCCTGGCGGCTGGTGGGGGTCATCACCTCGTTCACCGCCGCCCACAGCATCACGCTTGCCCTGTCGTCGCTGGAGGTGATGCGGCTGCCCGGCCCGCCGGTCGAGGCGATCATCGCGCTGTCCATCGTGTTCCTGGCGGTCGAGCTGCTGCGGCCTGAGGAGAAGCGCTCGCCCATCACCACCCGCCGGCCCTGGCTGATCGCCTTCGCATTCGGCCTGCTCCACGGCTTCGGTTTCGCCGGCGCCCTGGCCGAGATCGGGCTGCCCGAGCGGGCCATCGCCCTCGCCCTGCTGCTGTTCAACGTCGGGGTCGAGGTCGGCCAGCTGATGCTGGTCGGCGTGGTGCTGGCGCTGGCGGAGGTCGTCAAGCGGCTGGGGATCGTCGTCCCGGAGCTGCTCCTGCGCATGCCCATACACGCCACGGGCATCATCGCCGCGTTCTGGTTCGTGGAGCGAACCGCCGGCATCGTGATCTGAGGCCGGCGACCGGATCGCCGCGTCACGATCAGACGTGCGGCCAGAGCCTCGCTACAGATCGGCCAGCAGGTCGCCGAGCTGCTCCAGGCTGGCGAGGTTGTGGACGGGGAGGAAGTCGTCGATGTGGGGCAGGGCGGCCATGATGCCCCGGGTGAGGGGCTGGTAGTCGGGCGAACCGAGCAGCGGGTTGAGCCAGATCAGACGGTGGCAGCTGCGGTGGAGGCGCTCCATCTCGTGGCCCAGGAGGTCGATGTCGCCACGGTCCCAGCCGTCGCTGATGATCAGAACGGCGGCGCCCTGGCCGAGCAGGCGGCGGCTCCAGGCGAAGTTGAACTCGCGCAGGGCGTCGCCGGTGCGGGTGCCGCCGCCCCAGTCCTCGATGCGGTGGGCGGCGGCCTGAAGCGCCCGGTCCACGTCGCGCTCCGCGAGTTCCCGGGTCAGCCGGGTGAGACGGGTACCGAAGGCGAACGCCTCGACCCGTGACACGCCGGGCTCGGCCGACCGGGGGTGGGAGACGGCGTAGATGAAGTGGAGCAGGAGCCGCGAGTAGGGCTCCATGGAGCCGGAGATGTCGCACAGCAGGACGAGTGGCCGTTGCTTCTGCCTGCGGCCCCGCCGGACGAGGTCGACCAGCTCGCCACCCTGGGTCAGGCTCCGCCTCAGGCTGCGGCGCAGGTCGAGTGCGTGGCCGTGCCGGTCGGGCCGGGTCCGGCGCGTTCGCCGAGTCTCCAGCTCCCAGCGCATGGTGGCCATCAGGCGCCTGATCTCGTCGAGCTCGCCGCCTTCGAGCTCGGCGAAGTCCTTGCGGCGCAGCGCCTCGCGGGCGCTGTACAGGGCGGTGCGCGCGCTGCGGTCCGGCGGCTCGCCGCCGGCGCCGGCATGGTCGTCGGGAAGCGCCAGCTTCTGGATCGCCGCCCGTTTGGTGCGCTCCGTGCGGCGCTGGATCATGAGTCCCAGTTCGAGCTGCTCCAGTTCGCGCGGGTCACGGGCCTGCCAGAAGAGTTCGAAGGCCTTGTGGAACCAGTGCCGGTCGCGGCGTCGGCTGACCAGGACGGCGTGGGCGGCGGCCTTGACGTCGCTCCTGCTCTTCAGGTCGACCAGTTCCAGGGCGGCAACCCAGTCGCGCAGCTGGGCCGGAGTCACGTCGAGGCTGCCGACCCGGAGCAGACGCCCGAAGAGGACCACGTTGCGGAGCAGGTGCCCGTGGCCGGCTTCGGTCACGGCGTCCTTGACCGTTGCCGGCATCGCGGATGGTGCAGGGCCGCCGGGCACGAGGTCGCGGGGTTGCTCTGGCACAGCCCCGGGGTCGGCCCTGCCTTTGGTCACTCCGGGGACCGGCTTCTGCCCAGGAGCCGGCGAACCGCATCGTCGTCGATTCGGTCCAGGTCGTCCTGATATTTGAGCAGAACGCCCAGCGTGTCGCGGAGGATGGCGTCGGACAGGGTCTCCCGGTCGAGCGCGATCAGGGCGTTCGTCCAGTCCAGCGTCTCGGCGACTCCGGGCCGCTTGAACAGGTCCTCCTCGCGCAGGGCCTGCACCAGGCGGACGATCTCGGCGGCGAAGTGCTCGGGCGCTTCTGGCACCCGCCGCAGCACGATCTGCACTTCCTTCTCGTAGTCGGGGAAGTCGATCCAGTGGTAGAGACAGCGGCGCTTCAGGGCGTCGTGGACCTCGCGGGTGCGGTTCGAGGTGACGACCGCGACCGGTGGCCTCTCCGCGGCGATCGTGCCGATCTCGGGAATGGTGACCTGGAAGTCGGCCAGGAGTTCGAGCAGGTAGGCCTCGAACTCCTCGTCCGCACGGTCGAGCTCGTCGATCAGCAGGACCGGTGGCGCCTCGCCTGCGCGGCACTGCCGCACGGCCCGCAGCAAAGGCCGTTCGAGCAGGAAGTCGGTGGAGAAGACGTCGTCGACCGCCGCTCCGGCATCGCCGCCGTTCCCCGCCGCCTCGGCCCCGCGCAGGTGCAGCAGCTGCCGCCGGTAGTTCCACTCGTAGACCGCGGTCGAGACGTCCAGCCCTTCGTAGCACTGCAGGCGGATCAGCTCGGAGCCGAGACAGCGGGAGAGCGCCTTGGCGACCTCGGTCTTGCCGACCCCGGGCTCGCCCTCGAGGAAGATCGGCTTGCCCATGCGGAGCGACAGGTAGAGCGCGGTGGCCAGGTCGCGCTCGGCGATGTAGTCCTCGGCGCGCAGCGCTGCGACGAGGGCATCGACGTTGGGGAACGCCGGTTCGCTGCTGCGGCCGGCAACGGTGGCGTGATCGGTCATGCGGCGGCTGCGGTGGTTCGGGTCTCCGACACGGCCGGCGGGCCCGGAGGGCGGAAGAGGCTCAGAGGTCGATGATCGCCTCGACCTCGGCCGGCAGCGGCTTCGGCTTCGACAGCAGCGAGATACCGAAGAACAGGGTCAGCGACAGCAGCAGCGCGACCGCGCCGCCGTGAATGCCGTGCGGGACGCCGATGTCCCCCAGCTCGATGACGAAGTTCACCGCCAGGCCGGAGACGATCGCGACGTTGGCCGCCAGCGGGGTCGCCCGCTTCCAGTTGAAGCCGATGGCCACCGCAGGCACCAGCGCGGCCGCAAACGTGCCCCAGCCGAACGTGCCGATCAGGGCGACCAGACCCCTCCGCGACTGCAAAACGAACCAGGCCGCGCCCACGGCCAGGGCGAGTGTCGCCACTCGTGCCCAGAAGAGTTCGTTCTTCAAGGGCCGTCCGGCCAGCGCCTTCGGAATGTCGTGGATGAGCGCCGCGGCGCCGATGTTCAGGAAGCCGTCGGCAGTGGACATGATGGCGGCGAACAGGGCCGCGAAGACGATGCCGGCCAGGATCGGGTGTGCGTACGCCTGCAGGAAGGCGTAGGCGGCGTCGTCGGGCTGTCCGAGTTCGGGATGATCTCCGCCCACGACCAGGGCCCGCATGGCGAAGCCGATCGCGATCCAGAGCAGCGCCGCGAGAACGCCGGCGATCGCGCTCACCAGGAAGATCTGCTTGAACTGGCGGATCCGCTTGTTCATCATCAGCTTGGTGATGATGTGGGGCTGCCCGCAGGCGCCGACCACGAACAGGAGGTAATAGGACAGCGCCCCCATGATCCCCAGCGTGCCCCACGGGCCGATCGCTGCCGGGTCGTCGGCGATGAGCGCCCTCGAGCCGCCGGCCAGGCCGCCGTCGACGGCCCCGACCGCCGCGATGACCACCAGCACGCCGGCCACCGCCATCACCGCGCCCTGGACGACGTCCGTGTAGACCCCGGCGATGATTCCGCCGGTCACGCAGTAGAAGACGAGCACCGCGACGGAGATGGTCATCGAGGCGCCGAGCGTCACGTGCGGCATGCCGTCGACGTTGTTCAGGATCTCCTGCAGCACGACCGCCATGGCCATGATCTGCGCCGCGAGATAGCCGACCACGCCGAGGATGATCGCGATGGCGGTCAGGAGGCGGCTGACTTCGCTCTGGTAGCGCAGCGCCACGGTGTCCGGCAGCGACACCGTGTTGTAGACCTCGGAGAAGATGCGCAGGCGCTTGGCCACCAGGAAGAAGGTGAAGCAGCTCGCCACCGTGCCGCAGACGATCATCCACACCGACGTCATGCCCTGGCTGTAGACGAGGCCGGGTCCGCCGACGAAGCCGAACCCGGAAAGGGTGCTCGAGAACAGGGCGAAGGCGGTGACGATGATGCCGAGCTCCCGCCCGGCCATGAAGAAGTCGTGGGACGACTTCGTGCGCCGGAGCGCCCATATGCCGACGCCGATGCAGAGCGCGAAGTAGATGAGCAGGCAGACCAGGACGACGGTGTTGCGGCTCTCCTCCATCAGCCGCCTCCCGCCCCGGCCGCGTTGCCGTCACCGAGCTCCTTCTGCCGCTGTGCCGCGGCGAGTTCCGCCACGCGACGCTCGTCCTCCTCGGTGAAGAACCAGCTGTCGAAGATCCGCATGTACACGAACATGAGGTACACGGGGAAGGGCCAGATCGCGTAGAAGACCCAGGCCGTGGGCGCGGGGAAGCCCAGGAACTGCGGGGGGGGGGCCTCCTGCCCCGCGTAGCGCTGGTACGAGAAGACGACTGCGGTGAAGATCGCGGCCAGCACCAGGGTGGCCAGGATGAGCGGCTGCTTCGCCGGTCCCAGCGAGGCGGTCCCGTCTCTGCGACGCTCCATCCCCATCGCCAGGCAGCCGCCGAAGAACAGCACCTGCAGGACCACGAAGACCCAGCCGATCCACAGGGTCCCGGAGCGGCGCTGCGCGTCCAGGCTGCCCTGGCGCATCGTCTCGAACCGGTCGTGCACGGCGCCGGTGGTGCGGATCGTCTGCTCGTCGCCGTTGCTCCCGACCGCCATCTCCTGGGGCGCCAGGAAGGCTGCGCCCACCGCGAGGCACATGCCGATCAGGGTCAGAAAGACGAACCAGTGGAGCTTCATGGATTGGTTTGAGGGCCTTCGGGGGGCCGCAGCCTACAGCACTTTCGTTCGCCGACCGGGAGGCCACCGCCACCTGTCGGGCCTTCGCAGGGACGTGGGCGGATCGGAGCTGTACGCGCCCCCGCGCCCGCGGCGAAACGGCCAACAGTCAGAGCTACGCCGCGGTGACCCACAACGCGCCCCCGCGCCCGCGGCGAAACGTCGACCCAGCAGGTCAACATCGACTCAGCGCTGAACGCGCCCCCGCGCCCGCGGCGAAACGCGTCCGGCGGTCTACGGCAAGCTGTCGAGTGTGTTCGCGCACCCGCGTCCGCGGCGAACGTCGAACTGCCGCCTTTGGCCAGGACGGCGCCCGCACGCGCACCCGCGTCCGCGGCGAAACGGCTGCGCCGGAACCGCGTTGCTACTCTCGCGCGCCATGGAAGGCGCTTCCACCCGGCTGGAGAAGCCGCTCCGCCGGCTCTTCGGCTTCATGCGCCAGGCGCCGCGGACCTACCTGCTGGGCGGGATCGTGACCCTCGCCTACGTCGGCTTCTTCCAGCTCATTCCGCTCTTCGTGCGCGACGTGGTGGCGGCGATCGAGAACACCCGGGACGAGGTCGGGCGGGTGATCCTGTGGTTGGTGGTCGCTTCGCTCGGCCTGGCCGCGGCGAGGCTGTCGTCGCGCATCGTGATGTTCAACGTCGCCCGCCAGATCGAGTACCGCATCCGCAACGACTACTTCCAGAAGCTCCAGAGCCTGCCGCAGTCCTTCTACCACTCGCACCGCACCGGCGACCTGATGTCTCGTGCGGTGAACGACATCAACAGCATTCGCCTGTTCCTGGGGATGGGGCTGCTGAACCTGCTGCAGACCCCGTTCCTGTTCGTCGGCGCCCTGATCGTGCTGCTGCAGGTGGACCCGACGCTGACGCTGTTGTCGCTTCTGCCCTTCCCGCTGTTCGTCCTGATCACGCGCCACTACAGCCGCTACATGTTCCAGGCCAACCTGGCTGGCCAGGAACAGCTCGGCAAGGTGTCGACCGTCGTTCAGGAGAACGCCTCCGGCGCACTGGTGGTCAAGGCGTACGACCTGCCCGACCTGGAGCGGCAGCGCTTCGAGGAGCAGAACCAGGAGCTGTTCCGCCGGATGATGAGGGTCGGCCTGATGCAGACGACGATGTTCGCCGGCGTCAGCCTGGTCCCGGCGCTGTCGGCGGCGCTGGTGCTCTGGCTTGGCGGACTGCGAGTGCAGACGGGCCTCCTGGGCGCCGAGGACCTGTGGCTGTTCTGGGGCTACATCGCGATGCTCACCTTCCCGACGATGATGCTCGGCTTCGTCGTGTCGATCGCCCAGCGAGGCCTCGCGGCCCTGGAGCGGCTGGGGGCGGTGATGGACATCGTGCCCTCGATCAGGGACCGCGAGGACGTCGCCGAGGTGCGCGAGATCGCCGGTCGGGTCGAGTTCCGCAATCTCACCTTCACCTATCCGGGCAGCTACGTGCCGGCGCTCCGGAACATCGACCTCGTGGTTCCGGCGGGGGCCACGGTGGGCATCGTGGGCCCGGTCGGATCCGGCAAGACGACACTGGTCAGCCTCGTGCCGCGGTTGCTGGAGGTGGACGACGGTTCGATCTTCGTCGACGGCGTGGACCTGAACCGGATACCCGTGCGCCTGCTGCGCTCGAGCATCGCCATGGTGCCGCAGGACAGCTTCCTGTTCTCCGTGTCGGTGGCCGAGAACATCCGCTTCGGAGCGCCCGACGCCGACCGCGAGGAGGTGCGTGGCGCCGCCTCGCGGGCCCGGGTCGCGCGCGAGATCGAGGAGTTCGAGGACGGATTCGACACCGTGGTGGGCGAGCGTGGCGTCACCCTCTCCGGCGGCCAGCGTCAGCGCGTTGCCCTGGCCCGGGCGATGCTCCTGCGGCCCTCCATCCTCATCCTGGACGACTCGCTGTCGAGCGTCGACCACGGCACGGAAGAGGCGATCCTTGGCGACCTCGAGGGCAAGCGGCGGGGGCGGACCTGCTTCATCGTCGCGCACCGGATCTCGGCCGTGCGGCAGGCCGATCAGATCGTCGTGCTCGAGGACGGCCGGATCACCGAGCGGGGCACGCATCGCGAACTGGTGGCTGCAGGCGGCTTCTACGCCAGGCTGCACCGTCGGCAGGAGCTGCTGTCCGAGCTGGAGCAGGGCGAGGCCGACGCGGCGCCGTCGGCGGCCGTCGCGTCTTCAGCGGCGGCAGGGGACCCGGCATGAGCGAGGAACGCGCCGAAGCCACGGGGGCGAACGCCGAGCGGGATCTCGGCAAGGTCTACGACACCGAGCTGATCCGGCGGCTGTGGCCCTTCATGCGGCCGTACCGAGGCTGGATCGCGTTCAACCTGTCGCTGATCCCGCCGCGCGCCCTGCTGGAGCTGATGCCGGCCCTGGCGGTCGGCGCGGCGCTGAACTACCTCACGGAAGGCTCGTCCACCGCCGAAGTGGCGTGGATGGATCCCCTGGTTCAGCCTCGCTTCGGCCTCCCGCCGCTGGGCTGGCTGTTCGGGCTGGTGCTGATCGTCTCGGCGGTGACGCTGGCCGTGGACTGGCTGCGTGCGTTCTCCATGATCTCGCTCGGTCAGCGGACCATCCGCGACATGCGGCGCTCGCTCTTCGACCACGTTCAGCGGCTGCCCATGCGCTTCTTCGACCGCTATCCGGTGGGGCGGCTGGTGACCCGGCTCACGAACGACCTGGAGCACCTCGCGGAGATGTTCTCGGCCGGCGTGATCGCGATGGTCGCCGACCTGTTCGTGATGGTGGTCATCCTGGTCATGCTGTTCACCATCGACGTGCGTCTGGCGTTTTCGGCGCTGGCGCTGGTGCCATTCCTGGCCGTGGCGGCAGCCATCTTCCGCTACAAGGTACGGGAGGCGTTCCGGGAGGTGCGGGTCAAGATCGCACGCCTCAACGCTCATCTGCAGGAGACCATCTCCGGCATGAAGGTGGTGCAGCTGTTCGCTCGGGAGCTGCGCAACCTCGAGGACTTTCGCCGCGAGAACGCGTCGCATCGCGATTCGTGGCTGCGTTCCATCCGCTACGACGCCCTCCTGTTCTCGACCGTCGACCTGGCGACCAACCTGACCAGGGCGCTGATCTTCTGGTTCGGCGCCGAGATGCTGGATGTCGGCGGCATCACCCTTGGGACGCTGTACGTCTTCGTCGACTTCATGGGCCGCTTCTTCCGGCCGCTGATGGACCTGTCGGCGAAGTACTCGGTCATGCAGTCATCCATGGCGAGCGCCGAGCGGGTGTTCCAGCTGCTCGACGAGCCGCGCGAGGTGGAGGACGCGGTTGAGGCGCCGTCGCCCCCGGCGGCCGCGGTCTCCGGCACGGCCGGCGAGGCGGCTGCCGCCGTCGGGTCGTCGTCGTTGTCGTCCGCAGGCGGCGCTTCGCGGCCCGCTGCGTCGCAGGCGCCCCGGTCTCCCGAAGGATGCACGGTGGAGTTCGACGGCGTGACCTTTGCCTACGGCGCCGAGACGGTGCTGCGCGACGTCAGCTTCCGGGTGGCCGCAGGGGAGCGGGTGGCGATCGTGGGCCACACCGGCTCCGGCAAGACGACGACGCTCAAGCTGCTGGCGCGCCTGTACGAGCTGCAGGAGGGTTCCATACGGGTCGATGGCCGGGACATCCGCGAGATGCCCAAGGCGGAGCTGCGGCGCCAGCTGGCGTTCGTGCTCCAGGACGTGTTCCTGTTCGACGGCGACCTGCGCTACAACGTCGTGCTCGACCGCGACCTCGCGGACGAGGCGGTCGCCGAGGCGGCGCGGGCCACCCACGTCGATGCGCTCGTCGAGCGGCTGCCGAACGGCTGGCGGCACGAGGTCAGCGAACGCGGGGTGAACTTCTCGACCGGCCAGCGGCAGCTTCTATCCTTCGCCCGCGCCCTCGCCCGCGAGCCGCAGCTGCTGCTTCTCGACGAGGCGACGTCGAGCGTCGACACGGAGACGGAAGCCCTGATCCAGGATGCGCTGCGCAGCCTGATGGCCGGCAAGACGTCCATCGTCGTGGCCCACCGGCTGTCGACGATCAAGGACGTCGATCGCATCCATGTCCTGCACCACGGCGCCATCTGCGAGCACGGCACCCACGACGAGCTCCTCGACCTGCGCGGCGTCTACTGGCGCCTTTACCAGCTGCAGTACGCCCAGCAGGAAGGCCCTGGGGTGGTTCGGCCAGGCGCCGCTTCGCATCGGGTACTGGCCGGTGTAGAGCATGTGGCGGGTGGGTGAGCACATGGCGGTCGCCGTGTACATGTGGGTGAAGGTGGCGCCTTCGGTGGCCGCCGGTCGAGGTGCGGCGTGCGGACCTGGCCGTTCCCGAGCCTGGCCGCGTCGCTGACGCAGGCGGTTGCCCGGTCCTGCCCGTCATCGACATGAACGGCGGTCGCGCGCCCGCCTGGCGTCCGCGCCCCACATCCACCACGGCGCCCCGGCCCCGGCGAGAAGCACGCCGATCAGAAGGTCGAGGAAGACCCGGCGCTGCTCCTCGAGCTCGCCGCGTCATGTCGTCCGCGATGAACAGAGCACGTTCGGGCGGTGGGCCGGAGGAGTACACCGGTTCGTGGTGGGCCTCCAGGCGCCGGCGCTTCGGATGGCCCCGCCCTTCGAGGCAAGCCGGGCGTCGACCGGGTCGAGCACCATGGCCTCCCGGTAGTTCCGGTAGTTGTGGAGGCGCCATGAGCTTGACCCGAGTGGGCGTGCAGGGCGGCTGTGCGTGTCCGTTGTCGAACCGGATGCCATCGGCCGCGATGCGGTCCAGCTCGGCAGTGCGCCAGGGCGAGCCGCCGCAGGCGCCGAGGGTCTCAACGCCGAGATCGTCCGCGAGGATGACGTCTTGTTGGGCCGGGTTTGTTGGGCCGGGGGCGTCGTCGGGTCGCGAACGCTCCTCGGCAAGACCGGAGGCGGAAAGCAGGCCGACGGTGGCGGCCAAAAGCAGCGCGGCCGCATGCGTGCTGCGGCCCCGTTCCGTTCAAGCGACCAGCCGCTCGGTCTGTCGTCAGGGCCCGTCGGGAAGGCCCCGCGCCGCTCCCTGCTGGCGGCGGAAGATCGCCGCGCCGATGGCCAGAACCGCGGCGGCCGCGTACATCAGCGCCACCAGCCGGAGCGCGACCGGGGCGTGGGCCAGGGTGTGGGCGAAGAAGATGGCGTACCACGCCGGCACGGCCCATCCGGCGGCGAGAATGCCGGCCCAGCGCCACGGGTCGTCGAGCCGCCACCACCGGTAGAGCACGGTGAGGCTGGCGGCGAGCAGCGTGACCGCGGCCAGAATGACCAGGGCGATGGCCAGGACGGGCGAACCCAGGCCGACCATGCCGAGGTGGTTCTCCAGACGCTCCAGGAACCGCTCGATGCTGGGGCGACCGGCGTAGAAGGGGTCGATGTCGGGGTGAATCGAGCTGCGCGGGGCGCCGTGCAGGCGGTGCGCGAGCTGGTCCCAGAACTTGAACAGGACCGGCTCCCGGAAGACGACTTCGGCAACAAGCACGCGGAGCAGGAAGACGGCGGAGAGGCAGCCGACCAGGGCGGCAGTGCAGCGCGCGAGCAGCGCTCGTCGCCACGACCGGGCCTGCGCGTGGTCGGGCGGCGGCGCGGCGGCGAGCGACAGCAGCACGGCGACGAGAGCGACAACGGAACTGCCGAACAGCAGCTCGTGCCAGGCGATCAGCGCGCCGAAGGCGGAGAAGAGGACGACCTGCGCGCCCGGCATCCAGCGGGCGATGCGTAACGCCGGCACGGCGAGGAACACGGCGAGAGTGAGCACGTTGGAGGCGCCGGTGGTGAAGCTGCCGGCCCGGTCGTCCAGGTCGAGAAAGAGCGCCAGGCAGCCGAGCGTCGCCGCCAGGGCGAGGGACTGGAACAGGACCTGCCGCCTGTCGCGATCGCCTTGCGGATGCGGCAGGAAGCGACGGAGGAGGCTCGCCGGGCCGCTGCAGACACCCGCTACGCCGTTCGGACCGTCGGGCTGCTCGGGAACGGACCGTTCCGCCTCCCGCCGCAGCGACCCGGCTTCGGAGGCGCCAGCGCGAACTCGGTGGACCATCGCGGTCCGCCGCATGCCGGCGATGCCTGCGGCGACGGCAAGCCCGGCGACGATCCCGAGGCCCAGGAGGCCGAAGGTCAGCGCCGCCAGCAGGCGCCGCGTCCCGTCCACGCCCAGGGTGGGGAGCGCGGCCCGCAGCATCACCCGCTGACCGGCCCAGTACTGGTGGTAGAAGACGGTCAGGTAGTCCGTGTCGTCCACGGCGCCGTGGTCAAGCCGCTGACCCAGCGCCTCGCATGGCCGCTGCGGGCGCGTGAAGCGGTAGACGCGGCGGGGCGAGATGGTCCTCTCCACCAGCGAGCCGTGGCGGTCCAGCGTCATCAGGCTGAGCAGGCAGTCGTTGAAGCGCTCGCTGGAGTCTGCAAGCGTGCGCTCCGGATGCGCGAACGAGGCGCGCAGTGCCTCCGCCGCCGGTTCCGGATCGGTGCGTACGGCCAGCCAGTTGAACCCGAGGAAGATGGCCGTGGCAGCAAGCGTGACGGCGCCGATGCGCGCCGCGGCGCCGAGAGCTCGGTCCGCGCCGAGGCGGCGCCCGGCCGCTCGCGGGTCGGGCTCGGCGGGGCCGGAACCCGCCTCGTGCGCTGGCCGCGAGGCTCCTTCTGCCTGCGTCGCCACGAGCGTCGGCGAGAACAGGAGCGTGCGCAGGATGCGTGCGCCGTCGCGGAACGCCTTCAGCTTGCTCGCCGAACCCTCCGGTCGTGCGCGGTAGGGGAAGTCGACTTCGTCCCATGCGAGCCTCGAGGATGCGGCGAACAGGGTGAGCTCGGTCTCGACCTCGAAGCCGTCCGAGCGGGCCGGGAATTGCTCGACGAAGCGCCGCGAGAGCACCCGGTAGCCGGACAGCAGGTCGTGGACTACGCTGCCGCAGCGCCAGCGTGCGAGCCCGGTGAATACGAGGTTGCCAAGGCGCCGGAGCGGGGTCCAGGCGTGGGCTTCGGCGCGCTGGCGGGCGGCCACCAGCATGTCGAGGCGGCGTTCCTGCAGAGTCGCCACCAGCTGACCGGCAGCCGCGGCTTCGTAGGTGCCGTCGCCGTCGGCCATCAGGTAGATGTCGGCGTCCACCTCGCGGAACAGGCGCCTCATCGCCCGGCCCTTGCCGCGGCGGGGCTCGGCGAGCACCTGGGCGCCGGCCGCAGCGGCGGCACGGGCGGTGCCGTCGTCCGAGCCGTTGTCGCAGACGTGGATGGAGGCATGCGGCAGCGCGCGCCGGAAGGCCGCCGTCACCTCGCCGATGGTCGCCTCCTCGTTCAGGCAGGGCAGAAGGACGGCGACGGTCTTGCTCGCGTCGCGGGCGCCGGCGCCTGACTGCCGGGGCTTGCCGCCAGTCTCGTCGCTGGCCTCCGTGTCTCCCTGGTCCCGCAAGCGGCCTGATCTTCCTCTCCCGCCGTTCCTGCCGAGCCCGGCTCTCGACGGCGCGGCGTCGCGCTTCAGGGCGCGGCGCTGCCGGCTTCGCCAGGCGGCTGCTTGCCGGTCGGTCCGAGCGCAAACAGATGCTCGCGGCCGCGGACGTAGATGCGGTCGCCGACGATCGCCGGCGTCGCCCAGACGGGTTCGTCCAGTTCGAAGCTGCCGAGCACTTCGTGCTTGCGCCCGGCGCGGAAGATCGCTCCGTCACCGTCCGTGTTGACCATCAGGATCCGCCCTCCGCCGCCGACCATGGAGGCGGAGTAGCGGCCGCGAATCGGCAGCCGTCCGCCCTCGTACACCACCTCGCCGGTGCGCGCGTCCAGGCAGGTGATCACGCCGCCGTCGTTCGTCAGGTAGAGCAGGCCGTCGTACAGCAGGTTCGAGGGCACGTAGCCGGTGCCCTTGGTGCGGGTCCAGACGCGCGGGTCGGTCGCGGTCAGGTCGCCCCGGCTGTCGAGCGGGATGGCGAAGGCGATCTTCTCCGGGTAGCCGGAGGTGAAGACAACCAGGTCGTCGACGGTCATGGGGATGTGAATCGCGTTGTTCGCCAGCCCCTTCGCGCGCCACAGCTCGGTGCCGTCGGCCGGGTCGTAGGCGATGACGAACTCGTTGCCGCTGGTGATCAGCTGCATCTGCTCCTCGTGCTCCACAAGGATGGGGGTGGCCCAGCTTGCCTGGACGACGCGCTCCCGCCTCCAGACCTCGTCACCGGTTTCCGCGTCCAGTGCGACGATGAAGGAGTCGTCACCGCTGTCCTCGTCCGCCAGGATGATGAGCAGGCCGCCAACCAGGACCGGCGACGTGCCGATGCCCAGGCCCACGGTCTTGATGTCTCCAATGTCGCGTTCCCACACCGGCTCGCCGTCGAGCGTGTAGGCGTAGACGCCTTCCGAACCGAAGTACGCGTACACCCGTGCGCCGTCGCTCACCGGAGTGGGCGAGGCGTACGAAGATTCCGAGTGCCGGTCGTCGTAGACCCGGCCGGCGTAGGCCGTGCGTGACCAGAGCAGGTCGCCCGCCTCGGTGTCGACCGCCATGACCTTCATCGTGTGATGGCGGTTGCCGTCCACCGCCATCGGATGAACGAAGGGCCGGCCGCCGAAGGTGTGCTCCGGCGCCGCGGCGCCCGGAATCACGTCGCCGACGATCGCCGTGGTCAGGAACACCCTGTCGCCCACGATGATCGGCGACGAGTGGCCGAGGCCTTCGATCCTGGCCTTCCACAGGAGATCCCGCGCCGGGTCAAGGTCCGCCGCCGGGCCGGGCCCGGAGAGCGCGATGCCGCTGCCGTCGGCGCCGCGGAAGGCAGGCCAGTCGCTGGCCGCGGGCTCGGCGGCGAGTGCGGGCAGGGCGGCGAGCGCAGCGATCAGGGCGAGGGCCGGCAGGGGCGCCCGTCGGGACCAGTCTTGTTCCTTGTTGGTCATGCGTCTGCTGGGTCGTTCCTTGAGAGTCTGCGTCGGACTTCCATCGTGAGCCGCGGCCAGGTGACCCTTGATGCTATCCGCCAGGAAGAGGGGTTCGTTCACGGTCATGTCCGGATTGGGCGGCCGGGTTCGTGCCCGTGGACCGCGACGACCGGCTGGAGCGCGCTCGGCAGGCCAACGCCGCGAGCTCACTTCTCGGCAGAGCACGACATGAGCCGGCAGGTCCGGGGGCCGCAAGGGGTCAGGCGGCGAGCTTTCCCAGCGTCCTCACGGACAAGCACGGCCAGCCGCAGCGAAGCCGACCGCAGCCGGCGCCAGGTTTCGTCAACCGCCAGGCGCCCGCGTTTCCTGCGGCCCCCTCGGACCTGACGGCGGCGGCCGCACGCCCGCCCACCGCGGTGGTGGCGATGCGCTACTCCGTCTTGTCCGGGTCGGCGGGACGGTCCGGGAGTGTCCGCGGATCCTCCTCCAGCTCTTCGAGCAGCAGGTCGATTGCCCTCTCCAGCTGCGGGTCGCGGCCGTCCAGGAGGTCGCGCGGCAGGTTCGTGACCTCGATGTCCGGGTCCACGCCGTAGCCCTCGATGACCCAGTTTCCCTCCGGGTCGGCGGATCCGGCTTCCGGCACGCTGACCGAGCCGCCGTCGATGAGCGGGGCCCGGCCGTAGATGCCGACCACGCCGCCCCAGCTGCGCTTGCCGACGATGGGGCCAAGGCCGGCGCGGCGGAACTGGTAGGCGAACTGATCGCCGTCCGAGGCCGTGTCCTCGTCGATCAGGCACACCAGGTGACCGTGGAAGACGCCGCCCGGCGAGGTGTCGACCGAGTCCCGGTTGCGCTCGAAGTCCAGCATCAGGGTGTCGCGGCGCAGCCGTTCGATGATCATCGGCGACACGTTGCCGCCGCCGTTCGAGCGCACGTCGACGACCAGGGCCTCCTTGCGGATCTGGCCGTAGTACCACTTGATCCACTCGCGGATGCCGTCCGCCGACATGTCCGGGATGTGCAGGTAGCCGATGCGTCCGCCGCCGCGTTCCTCGACGATGTTCCGGGCGCGCTCGGTCCAGGCCAGGTAGAGCAGCGCGTCCTCGTTCGCGATCGGGTTCACCAGCACGTTGCGGGCCTCGCCGCGGTCGGCGCTCGATCCGACCGCGAGCTCGACCGGTCCGCGGCCCGCTTCGCGCAGAAGCTGGAACGGGTTCATGTCCGCGGTCAGTTCGCGCCCGGCGATGGCGAAGACGTAGTCGCCCTCGTTCGCGCCCACGCCAATCTCGGTCAGTGGCGAGCGGTAGCGGGGCTCCTCGTTCTGCCCCTCCAGGATGCGGGAGATCCGGTAGCGACCGGTGTCTTCGTCGAGCTCGAAGCGGGCGCCGAGCAGGGCCGCACGCGGGCGGTCGGGCGTCTCCTGGTCGCCTCCGCTGACGTAGGCGTGGGAGACGTTCAGCTCGGCCACCATCTCGCTCATCACGTAGTTCAGGTCGCTGCGGTGGCCGACATGGGCGAGCAGGGGGCGGTACTGCTCGCGGAGCGCCTCCCAGTCGTAGCCGTGCATGTTCGGGGCGTAGAAGAAGTCGCGGAACCGCCGCCAGACCTCGTCGAAGATCTGCGCCCATTCCTCGGTCGGCGACCGGTCCACGACCAGGCCCCGGAGCGAGAGCGTCTCCGCGGGGCCGCCGCCCACGTCGAGCAGGCGGAAGGCCCCGCCCTCGCGCACCAGCAGCTTCTTGCCGTCGCTTGACAGTTCGAGGCCGCCGATGCCCTCCGCCAGGCGCTCGCCTTCGCGCTCCTCGAGGTCGTACACGAAGACCTCGGGCTGCACGTCGGAGGAGCGGCCCAGGTAGCCGGCGCCGCTTCGCACGTACAGGACCTTGGCCTCGGTCGCGCCGAGGGCGACGTAGTTGTCCGCTGCGAGCGGGAAGCGGGCCACCCTGTCGGCCAGGCCACCGAGGTCGATGCGGTCTCGTTCCTCCTCGTCGGCCTCTTCGGACGCGGACTCGTCGTCCCCGTCGCCGCCATCGCCTCCGTCGTCCCCTTCCTCGCCGTCGCCCTCCTCGTCTTCCTCGATCTCCACCTCATCGCTCCTGGGCGGGAACGGATGCGGCGCGTCCCCGTGGAGTGCGAGCGCGTAGATGTACGTCTCGCGATCTGCCGCGTAGTTGTACTCGAAGCTGGCGACCTGGGGCTGAAACTGCCGGTCGGAGAGGAAGTACAGGTAGTCGCCGCCCGGGTCGAAGACGGGCGAGAAGTCGTTCCAGAGCTCGGAGGTGACGCGGGTCAGCGTTCGGCTCGCCACCTCGAACAGGTGAATCGAGTTGAAGTCGTTGTCGTCGCCCAGGCCCACGGCGAGCCAGTCGCCGCGGGGCGACCAGTCGTAGCTGGCGCCGAAGGGGCGCGGGTGATCGGCCACCTCGACGATGTCTCGTGGCCCGCCGGGTGCCGCGCCGACGATCCCGATGCGGCCCGCCTGGTCCACGAAGGCGATCCGGTCGCTGTCGGGAGACCAGAGCAGACCGCCGTAGTGGCGACCGACGCTGCCTTCGGTGAGCTGCTCGGCCTCGCCGCTGCCGTCCTGGGCGATGACCCAGATCTCCGTCTCGCCCGTGCGGTCCGACACGAAGGCAATGCGGCGGCCGTCCGGCGACCAGGCAGGCTCGCGGTCGTTGGCGCCCGAGGAGCGGGTCAGGTTGCGGGTCGGGCCGTGCTCGGCCGGCACGGTGAAGATGTCGCCGCGAGCGGAGAACGCGGCCCGCTCCGCCTTCGGGCTGAGCGAGTAGCCGGAGACGAGGTTCGCCGCCGAGACGCGGCCCGGCCGCCGCGCCAGCTGATCCGTCGGCACGTGTACGGGGACCGGACGGGCGCTGCCGGATGCGAGATCGAGGATCTCGAGCGAACCGGCTTTCTCGTAGACGATGCGTCGCCCCGCCTTGTCCGCGCTGGGCCAGCGGATGTCCCACCGATCTTCCTGCGTGAGCTGCGACAGCTCGCCCGATTCCGTGTGCCAGCCGTAGAGGTTGAGGGTTCCGCTGCGGTCGGAAGAGAAGTAGATGCTGTCGTCGATCCACATCGGGTCGCGGTCGGAACGCCTGTGGTCGGTGACCTGGATGGACTCCAGGCTGTCCAGGTCCAGAATCCACAGGTCCTGCGCCCAGCCGCCCTCGTAGCGCTTCCAGTGCCGGAAGTCGCGGGTGACCGGCGAGTACACAACCTGGCGGGCGTCGGGCGAGAGGTCGCCGCCGCCGGACTCGGGCATCGGCAGCGGTCGCGGCAGACCGCCGTCCGTGTCGACCAGGAACAGCTTCGTGTCGCCCAGGTCCCACCCGTCGCGAAGCGAGCGGAAGAGGACGGACCTGCCGTCGGGCGACCAGCCGTAGACCTGGTAGTCGTGGCCCCAGCGGGGCGCCAGCGGCCCGGCCGCCGGGTAGAAGGTCAGCTGGCGGGGCGCGCCGCCGGCCGTCGGCACGACGTAGACCTGCTCGTCACCGTCGTACTGGCCGGTGAAGGCGATCCGGGATCCGTCCGGCGAGAACCGGGCGAACAGCTCCAGACCGGGATGCGAGGTGAGCCGCGTGGCGGTGCCGCCGTCGGCAGGGGCCAGCCAGATGTCGCCGGCGTAGGTGAAGGCGACGCGGTCGCCGTGCAGATCGGGAAAGCGCAGCAGCTTGGTCGGCTCGCCGTTCTGGGCCATTGCGGGTGCGACAAGGGCCGCGGCCGCGAGGGCCGCGGCGGCAAGTCCGGCGTGCGGGATGCTGGGTGTGCTGGTCATGGCTCCTCCATTGTCGTCTCGGCCCGGAGGGTGCATCGGGCGGGCCGCCGCATTCTCGCACCATTCGGGTGCCGGCCGTCAGGTTCGAGGGCCGCGGGGGCGCGGGCGCAATGCGCTGGTCTGAAGCCGTCTTCGGCCCCCCTTGGCCTGGCCGGCTCGGATCGTGGCTGGCGAGGGAGATGATCCGTGACTGCGTGCTCGAAGGGGCGCTGCCTGCTTCCGGTAGGGTAGCGGGCCGCTTTCAACCGATGGCCGGGACGCGGCGAGCCCGGCACACGACGAATGGAGAGGCCGGCCAGGCGCCGGTCGAGGGAGACGGCAGGGATGATCGAGATCACGGGCCCGCGCGACTTCGCGGCGGCGGAACACATCCTGACCCCGGAGGCCCTGGAGTTCGCCGGCGACCTGTGCCGGCAGTTCGAGGAGCGGCGGGTGCAGCTGCTGCAGGATCGCGTGGACCGCCATGCGCGGATTCAGGCCGGCGAGGATCCGACCTTCCTTGCCGAAACGCAGGACGTGCGCGACGGTGACTGGCAGGTCGCGGGAGCGCCGGCGGACCTCGACTGCCGCTGGGCCGAGATCACCGGTCCGGTCGACCGCAAGATGATGATCAACGCGCTGAACTCCGGCGCAAGGGTCTTCATGGCCGACCTCGAGGACGCGCTCAGCCCCAGCTGGCGGAACGTGATCGAGGGCCACCAGAACCTCCACGATGCGGTACGCCGCCAGCTGGAGTTCACCAACCCCGGCAACGGCAAGGAGTACCGGCTGAAGGACGAGATCGCGACCTTGCTGGTGCGTCCGCGCGGCTGGCACCTCGAGGAGAAGAACGCCCTGGTGGACGGAGACCCGGTGTCGGCCGGCATCTTCGACTTCGCGCTCTACTTCTTCCACAATGCGCAGGAGGCGCTGCGGCGCGGAAGCGGTCCGTACTTCTACCTGCCGAAGATGGAGAACCACCGCGAGGCGCGCCTGTGGAACGACATCTTCGTCGCCGCCCAGGACGCCCTCGGCGTGCCGCAGGGCAGCGTGCGCGCCACCGTGCTGATCGAGACCATCCTTGCCGCCTTCGAGATGGAGGAGATCCTGTACGAGCTGCGCGAGCACGCGGCCGGGCTGAATGCCGGGCGCTGGGACTACATCTTCAGCGCGATCAAGAAGTTCGCGTTCCGGGAGGATCTCGTGCTGCCGGACCGCGGCCAGATCACGATGACGGTTCCCTTCATGCGCTCGTACACCGAGCTTCTGGTGCGCACCTGCCACGGCCGCGGCGCCCACGCGATCGGCGGCATGGCGGCCTTCATTCCCAGCCGCCGCGACCCGGAGGTCAACGCGACGGCGCTCGCCGCGGTCAGGGCCGACAAGGAGCGCGAGGCGGGCGACGGCTTCGACGGCAGCTGGGTGGCACACCCCGACCTGGTGCCGATTGCCCTGGAGGTGTTCTCGACCAGGATGGAGGGCAGGGCGAATCAGAAGGAGCGGCTGCGCGAGGACGTGGCCGTCGAGGCCGCCAGCCTGATCGACCTTGCGGTGCCGGGCGGCGCGCTGACCGAGCAGGGGCTGCGCAACAACGTGTCGGTGGGGCTCCAGTACCTGAACTCCTGGCTCAACGGCAACGGCGCGGCGGCCATCAACAACCTGATGGAGGACGCCGCGACCGCGGAGATAGCGCGCGCCCAGCTGTGGCAGTGGGTGCACAGGAACGCCCGCATGGACAGCGGTCGGGAGGTCACGGCGGGCCTCTACGAGCAGGTGCGCGACAAGGAGCTCGAGCAGCTCGGCGGCCGCGACGCGAGTCGCTACGGTCTTGCCGTCGAACTGCTCGACGACCTGGTGCTCGGCGACGACTTCCAGGAGTTCCTGACCCTGCAGGCCTACCAGCACATCTGATCGCCTGAGGGCGGCAGGCTGGCCATCGCTGGCCGCCGTCAGGCCCGACGCGTCCGCAGGGGACGCGGCCGCATCGGTGCTTGTCGGGGAACAGGCGCCCGTTGCGGTCGGCTGCGGAACAGGAGTTGCTGTTCGGGAGGATCCCGAGAGTCGCCTGCCTCCAGCCCCTGCCGCCCCGCCCGACCTGACGGCTCATGTCGTGCTTCGGCGAGGGAGCTGGCGACGGTATGGCGGGGCATTGCCCGGGCGTGGAAAAGCCTGCCTGGGCGGTCAGGCGGTCAGGCGGTCAGGCGGTCAGGCGGGGCGCGTCTTGAAGCGACGCCAGTATCTCCATCGTGTGGCGGACGGGGACGGAGGCCCCGAGCTGGGCCAGGTGGCTCTGGATTTGGCTGAGGCAGCCGATGTTGCCGGTGACGATCATGTCCGGGTCGCACTCGAGCAGGGTCTTGACCTTCCTTCGGCCCAGGCGGGCGGCGAGTTCGGGCTGCTCCAGGTTGTAGATGCCGGCCGAGCCGCAGCAGATTTCCCAGTCGCGCGGCTCGACCACGACGATGCCCGGCGCTCGGGCCAGCAGCCGCCTCGGGGCCGCCCGCTCGCCCTGGGCGTGCGCCAGATGGCAGGCGTCGTGGACAGCGACGCGCAGGGGACTCGACGGCTGCGCCGCGAGCGGCGGCGGCGATTCGTCGTCGAGCGAGGCAAGGAAGGTGGACACGTCCTGCACGCTGGCTGCCAGGGCCCGGGCTGCTTCCTCCTCGGGCCGACCGGCGAACAGCAGGCCGTACTCCTTGAGCCCCGAACCGCAGCCGGCGGTGTTCGTCAGCACTGCATCCACGTTTGGCAGCAGGCCCTCCGGCCCGAGCACGTCGAGCAGCGCCGCGGCGTGCGTGCGTGCGTGCGCCGCGTCGCCGGCGTGGAAGGCGAGCGACCCGCAGCACCCGGCCGCCTTCGGCACGACGACCTCGACGCCGCGGTGCGTCAGGACCTCGAGCGTGGCCTGATGGATGCGCGGCGCCAGCACCTGCTGCGCGCAACCCGCGAGCAGAGCCACGCGGGCGCGTTGCTCACCAACCGTCGGGAAGACGCCAAAGCCGACCTGCGTCCGGTCCGCCGCCGCGGGCAGCAGCTCGAGAGGCGCTGCCAGCCGTGCCGGCAGGAACCGCCGAAAGGGCGCCGCGAGCCGGCCCAGCCGCAGCATCCAGCGCAGGCGCGCCGGGTTCGCCAGAGCGTCAAGCATGAAGCCCCGCCAGAGCCTGTCCGGCAGGGAGCGCCGACGACGCGTCTCCGCCAGTTCCCGGAACGGCATCACCAGCTCGCCGTACTCGACGCCGGATGGACAGGACGTCACGCACGCCATGCAGCCCAGGCACGGGTCGACGTGAGTCAGCGCCTCGTCGAGGTCGAGGCCGCCTTCCAGGACCTCCTTCATCAGCACGATGCGACCGCGCGGCGAGTCCATCTCCTGGCCGAGCTCGACGTGCGTCGGGCAGGTCGGCAGGCAGAAGCCGCAGTGGACGCAGGCCGACACCGCGTTCGCCATCGCCGAGGCCGCCTCGCCGACCTCGCCTCGCAGCGCGTCCACATCGATAGCGTGCTGCATCGGGGTCAGCGTAGCGCAGGCTCGCAGGCCGGGCTTCCGGCGCCTCCGTTGGGCCCGCGCCCCGGCAGACGAAGCGGCCAGATGGCGGGCCGCGGCTTGCGCGGCGCGCGGGATCTTCACATTCGGTCAGGTATCCTGACCGGGCTTCGAAACGGCCCGTTTCGTGCCGTCGCTCCCACGCCCACACGTCAGTTCGACACCTGCCCGAGGCCAGCCAACCGAATGACCACAAGCACCGCTCCTGCCCGCATCGGCGTGATGGGTTTCGGGCTGCTCGGCCGCAGCCTGCTGCGTCTCGGGCTCGACCGGCCGGAGTTCGACGTGGCGGCAGTCGCCGATGCCGCCGACCCGGAGATGCTGCGCTATCTGCTGCGGTACTCGACCCTGCCCCGGCCGATGGGCGCTGGCGTTGCGCTCGAAGGCGACGACCTGTGCGTTGCCGGCCACCGTGCGCGCGTCCTGCGAGCCGCAGGCGCCGAGGATGTCCCCTGGGGCGATCTGGGCATCGAGACGGTGGTCGACTTCCGCGACCCGCAGCCTGCGCGGAGCGAGCTGGAAGCGCACCTTGCCTCCGGTGCGAAGCGCGTCGTCTGCGGCTCGCCGCCGGCCGGGGGCCTCGACCGGGCGGTGGTGGTCGGGCTGAACGACGCCAGCATCGAGCCATCCGACCGGATCGTCTCGGCCGGCTCGGCGGTGGCGCACTGCGCCGGCCCGCTGCTCGGCATTCTCGCCCGCGCCTTCGGCGTCGAGAAGGCCTTTGTCAGCACGGTGCGCGCCTGGGACGCCGGATCAAGGCTGGCCGACGTGCCGGCGACCGAGATGCGGTCCGGCCGCGCCGCCGGCGAGAACATCATTCCCATCGCATCCGCCGCGGCGGCCGAGCTGGAAGCGGTGCTGCCCGGGCTCTCGGGCAGGCTGTCCGCATCGTCGATGCAGGTGCCGGTGTCGAACGGTTCCGTCGTGGACCTGGTGTGCTGGCATCGGGATCCGGTCAGCGTCGCCTCGGTCAACGAGGTGGTGGCCGCGTCGGCAGGGTCGGAGTGGGCCGGCCGCGTGCGCTTCGAGCGCGAGCCGATCGTGTCGGCCGATACCGAGGGCGCTGCTGCCACCTGCATCTTCGACTCGCTGGCCACGATGGCGCTGGGCGAGCGCGTGTCCAAGACGGTCGCCTGGTTCGACAACGGCTGGGGCTATCTCCATCGGCTCCTGGAGCTCTTCGCCGCGCTCGAGAGTTCCGGCGGCGGTTCCGGCGCGGAAGGAGGCGCCTCGTGATTCGCGTCGGCATCAACGGCTTCGGCCGCATCGGGCGCAGCGTCTTCCGGATCCTGGCCGCTCGCCCCGAGGTCCAGGTCGTCGGCATCAACGACCTGTTCGATGCGGAGCGCCTCGCCTACCTGCTGCGCTACGACACGGTGCAGGGCGTCTTCGAGCAGGATGTCGAGGTCACGGGCAGCGGCCTGCGCGTGGGCGGTCGCGAGATTCGTCTCAGCGCCGAGCGGGATCCTTCGCGGCTGCCCTGGAACGAGCTTGGCGTCGCGGTCGCGGTCGAATCGACGGGAGTGTTCCGAACCCGGGCGCAGGTGGCGTCCCATCTCGATGCGGGCGCCTCGCGGGTAGTGCTCACCGTCCCGGCCAGGGACGAGATCGACGCCATGATCGTGCTGGGCGTGAACGACGGCGACCTGGCGCCGGAGCACCGAGTCGTGTCCAACGCTTCGTGCACCACGAACTGTCTCGCGCCGCTGGCGAAGGTGCTCGACGATGCCTTCGGTTTCGAGGAGGGCTTCATCACCACGGTTCACGCGTACACGAACGGCCAGCGCCTGGTCGACTCGCCGCACGGCGACCCCCGCCGCAGCCGTTCAGCGACGGAGAACATCATCCCGACCACCACCGGCGCGGCGCGCGCGGTCGGCAAGGTCCTGCCTCACCTGAACGGCCGCCTCGACGGGATGGCGATGCGGGTACCCGTGGCGGATGGCTCGATCGTCGATCTGACCTGCCGCCTGCGGAGCGAAGCCGATGCGCGCGACGTGAACGCCGCGGCTGCCGAGGCGGCTGCCTCGAACCTTGCGGGCATCCTCCAGTACTCCGAGGACCCGCTCGTGTCGAGCGACATCGTCGGCAATCCCCATTCATCGATCTTCGATTCGCCCCTGACCCAGGTCACGCCGGCGGCGGCCGGCGGCGTGCATGCCCGGGTCGTGTCCTGGTACGACAACGAGTGGGGCTACTCGAACCGGGTCGCTGACCTGATCGAGCGGCTGGCGCAGTTCGGGCCGTGATCGCTGGGCGCGCCGGCGCTCCCCCGAGGCAGGGAGACTGAGGGCAGCTTGCAGCGTCGCGCCAAGATCGTCGCCACGATCGGTCCGGCGAGCGCCAATCAGGAGACGCTCGCCCGGCTGATTCGCGTCGGCGTGAACGTTGTGCGGCTGAACCAGTCGCACGGCTCGCGGGAAGAGCACCGCCGCCTCATTCGCCTGGTGCGGCAGGTCGCCGATCAGGAAGGCCGAACGGTCGGCATCATGGTCGACCTGATGGGGCCCCGCCATCGTCTCGACCACTTCGACGGCGAGCGGGTCCTGAAGCGGGGCGAAGTCGTGACTCTGGGGGCGTCCGCCGGGGCCGACCTGCCCCTCGACCGCGACATGGTCCGGCATGTGGAGGCTGGCGAGCAGATTCTGATCGACGATGGCCGCGTTCACCTGGAGGTGCGGTCGAAGAACGACGAGACGGTCGAGGCCGAGGTGCTGGTCGGCGGCGTCGTGTCGAGCCGCAAGGGCGTGAACCTGCCCGACAGTCGGCTGCCGTTTCGCATCTCCGCCAAGGACCTGGCCGACATCCGTCTTGCGGTCGAGGAGGATGCGGACTTTCTGGCGGCCAGCTACGTCGGCAGTTCGGCTGACGTGGCGCGGGTGCGCCAGGCGGCGGTGGAAGCGGGCCGGGCCCTGCAGGTGATCGCCAAGCTGGAGCGGCGGAGGGCGCTGGCGAACCTCGACGAGATCGTGCTCGAGTCCGACGGCGTCATGGTGGCGCGGGGCGACCTGGGCGTGGAGATTCCGCTGCACGAGGTGCCGGTAGTGCAGAAGCGCATCATCGATGTCGGATGGCGGCTGATGCGGCCCGTGATCGTGGCCACCCAGATGCTGGAGTCCATGATCGAGCACCCGCGCCCGACGCGGGCCGAGTCCTCCGACGTGGCGAACGCGGTCTTCGAGGGCGCGGACGCCATGATGCTGTCCGGAGAGAGCGCCGCTGGCCGCTATCCGCTGGAGGCCGTGCAGACGATGCACCGGATCATCGTGGAGTCGGAGCGCTACCAGCTGTCGAAGCACAGGTCTCAGGCCGTCGACTTCCGCACGATGGACGTCGGCCCCTACGACATGGAACCGCCGAATCGCCTGGGCGCCCTGGAGATTCCGGAGACCGTCTCCGCCGCGGCGATCCTCTCGGCCCGCCACCTGACTGCCCAGGGCATCGTCGTGCTGAGTCAGGGCGGCTTCACCGCCCGCCAGGTCGCCTGCCGCCGACCGTCGTCGCCGGTGCTGGCGTTCACCCGCGAGCGGCGCTCCATGCGCGAGCTTCAGCTGGTGTGGGGCGTCGAGTCTGTCCACATGGACCAGGAGGTCCACCATCACGACGAGGTGGTCGCGATGGTGGACCGCCAGCTGCTCGCCGCCGACCTGGCCCGGCCCGGAGACACGATCGTGCTTCTGATGGGCGACCCGATCCAGGACCGGCCGCCGACCAACCTGATGCGGATTCACCGGGTCCGGGCCGAGCGAGCCTGATCCGGGCTGGCGGGACGGCCCTTCCGGATCGGCCCTCTCGGCCTGGTGGGTGACCTGTATCGCATCGGCCTGAACTGGCTGCGACTGCCCCGTTTCGCAACCGCAGGTTCGTTCTTCGCGGTGGCGCCGCGCGTCCCTGCGGCCACCGCGGCGGCGTGGGTCGCCCGGTTGCGCGTGACGGCGCACAGATCGGCGCAGCCCTTCCGGCGCCGACACGGGCGGTACGATCCCGCACCATGACCAACGCCGAACTTCAGGTATCCGTCGAGCAGGACTACCCCTTTCTCCGCGACCCGGTGCGCCGCATCTGCGAACAGTTTCCGGGCGAGTACTGGCGGCGGCTCGACGCCGCGGCCGAGTATCCGACGGAGTTCGTCCAGGCGCTCACCGAGCACGAGTACCTGGGCTGCCTGATCCCCGAGCAGTACGGCGGCGCCGGTCTGCCGCTGCGCGCCGCCTGCGTGGTGCTGGAGACGATCCACGGGAGCGGCTGCAATGCGGCCGCCTGCCACGCCCAGATGTACACGATGGGGACGGTTCTGCGCCACGGCAGCGACGAGCAGAAGCAGGAGTACCTGCCGAAGATCGCCAGCGGTGAACTGCGCCTGCAGGCGTTCGGCGTCACGGAACCCGTGACCGGCTCGGACACGACGCAACTGCGGACCACCGCGGTGCGCGACGGCGACAGCTACGTCGTCAACGGCCAGAAGATCTGGACCAGTCGGGCGCTGCACTCCGACCTGATGATCCTGCTCGCCCGCACCACCCCCGCCGACCAGGTCGAGAAACGGTCGCGGGGACTGTCCGTGTTCCTGGTGGATCTGCGGCAGGCGCGCGGGAACGGCCTGGAGATTCAGCCCATCGACACGATGATCAACCATGGCACGACCCAGGTCTTCTTCGACAACCTGCGCATTCCGGTCGCTAGTCGCATCGGCGACGAAGGTCAAGGCTTCAGGTACATCCTGAGCGGCATGAATGCAGAGCGAATCCTGCTCGCCTCCGAGGCCATCGGGGACGCCCGCTACTTCATTCGCCGCGCGGTGGAGTACGCCAGCGAGCGCGAGGTCTTCGGCCGGCCTATTGGCCAGAATCAGGGTATCCAGTTTCCGATCGCACGGGCCCACGCCGAGACCGACGCTGCCGAGATGATCGTCCGCAAGGCCGCCGCGCTCTACGACGCCGGTCGCGAATGCGGCGCCGAGGCCAACAGCGCCAAGCTCCTGGCCTCCGAGGCCGCCTGGAAGGCCGGCGACACCTGCTTCCAGACCTTCGGCGGCTTCGCCTTCGCCACCGAGTACGACATCGAGCGCAAGTGGCGCGAAACCCGCCTCTTCCAGACCGCCCCCATCTCGACGAACCTGGTCCTCACCTACCTCGCCCAGCACGTCCTGGGCCTGCCGCGGAGCTACTGAGGGCGACGAGCAAGAACGTTCCATCAAGTGGTGGCACTGCATCCTGCAGAGGAAGTTCATCGGACAGATGATCGACGAGCGGATCCGGACCCACAAGGCATGGAAGAAGGCGGACGGGGAGATCGGCAAGTGGTGGAAGCACCCGGAGAACCCCTGGGATGAGCGGCGAGATCAAACGGCAGTGGAAGCTCTGCGGCGAGCAGATCAGGGCCATCATGGACAGGATCATCGACGACGATGACATCCGGTTCCGAGCGGCAACAGTCTGTGAGGAGGCGCCGCCCGTCCGATGCGCTGCCGGTTGCGTACGACCGTTCCTGATACTCCCTGCGGCGGCCATGGTGCTCAACGGCGACCAGGCTCGCCATCGGGGTCGCGGCAGGAGCTCTTCGTGGCGTGCGGCGGGCCGTCGCCGCCGGTTCGCCAGGTGTGATCCCGCATCCGGCTGCCCGCGGGCACTGGCTTCCGATGTTCGGCCCCGACTTCGACCACGCCCACAGCGAGTGGACGGCAGGCAAGGGCGCGCCCCTGCCCCTGCGCCTGCTCTGGCAGGCAACATGCGCAGGCCACCAGACCGATCTGAAACAGGAAATCTGGATGGTAGGCGTCCATATTTCCTGTTACCCTTCGCCGATGCGCGACAGGGCGGTCCATGCCGATGCGGTGCGTTCGCTGCTCCGCCGCAGCCCGGTGGTAGCCCTGCTTGGCGCCCGGCAGGTCGGGAAGACGACCCTGGCCCGCGAGCTCGTGCGGTCGGGCAGCGGGCCCTCGCACTTCTTCGACCTGGAGTCGACGGCGGACGTCGGGCGGCTGGCGGACCCGCTGTTCGTGCTGGGTTCGCTCGAAGGTCTCGTGGTGCTGGACGAGGTGCAGCGCGTTCCCGACCTGTTTTCGACGCTCCGCGTGCTTGCGGACCGACGCCCTCTCCCGGCCCGGTTCCTGGTGCTCGGCAGCGCCTCGCCGTCGCTGCTTCGGCAGACGTCGGAAAGCCTGGCTGGCCGCATGTCGCGCTACGAGTTGCCTGGTTTCTCTCTTCTGGACGTGCCGTTGTCGGAGGCCGACGAGATCTGGACTCGCGGCGGCTTCCCGGAGTCGTTCCTTGCCGAAGGCGATGCGGAGAGTGCGCGCTGGCGCGGCGAGTTCGTCCAGTCCTTCCTGGAACGAGACTTGCCCCAGCTGGGAGTCAACGTGCCGGCGCCGACGCTCGAGCGGTTCTGGGCCACGCTGGCGCATTACCACGGCAACGTGTGGAACGCATCCGAGATCGGTCGTTCGTTCGGGGTTTCCCACCATGCCGTGCGCCGCTACCTCGAGGCGCTCTCGGCCACATTCATGGTCCGGGTGCTGAAGCCCTGGCAGGCGAACCTGAAGAAGAGGCAGGTCAAGGCGCCGAAGGTGTACTTCCGAGACTCGGGAATTCTGCATCACTTCCTGGACGTGCAGAGGCATGAGGAGCTGGAGCGGCATCCGAAGGTGGGCGCCTCATGGGAGGGCTTCGTGGTCGAGAACCTGCTCCTCCTGCTCGGCGCGCCTGAACGGAACTGCTTTTTCTGGCGCGCCCACACGGGCGGTGAGGTGGACCTCGTGGTTCAGCGCGCCGGCGAGCTGCGAGGCTTCGAGGTGAAGCGGAGCGCTTCGCCTACCCTGACCGGGTCGATGCGGCGCGCGATCAGCGACTTGGGCCTCTCGCGCCTCGACGTGGTCCACGCCGGCGTCAAGAGCTACGACCTCGGCCCGAAGACGAGGGCCATCGCCGCGTCGACGCTCACCGAGGAGGTTGCGCCGCTCTGGCCCCGCGGCTGACGGCTGGTCGACTGGTTGTGTCGCGCCAGCCGCAGGTCGTCGCGGACTCCTCGCCAGGCGTCGCGGTGGCCACAGCCCGATGGCGGCCCGCTGACCGAACGGCGAGGCATGCCGACCGTCAGCCCTCGACGATGCCCGCGCCGTCGCCCACGCGGCAGACGTGGATGTCGGGCGTGTGTCCGAAGCGCCGCTTGAAGGCGCTGGCGGTTGCGTCGCGCACGTGGCTGGCCGCGGCTTCGGTGGTGATGGCGGTGACGCAGCCGCCGAAGCCGGCGCCGGTCAGGCGGGCGCCGTGACAGCCCTCGACGCTCGCGGCGGCCTCCGCAAGCAGGTCGAGCTCCTCGATGCTGACCTCGTAGTCGTCGCGCGAGCTCGCGTGGGACCGGCCCATCAGGTCGCCCAGCTCGCGGAGGTCTCCGCGGCGCAGCGCTTCGGCGCCGTCCAGGACGCGTCGGCACTCGGTCACGACGTGGCGGGCTCGGCTATCGAGCGGGTCAGGCAGATGGCGCTGCAACCGGTGGAGGTCACGAGGCGCCAGGTCGCGGAGAGTGGCGAGTCCGGGAAGGTGCGGTCGCAGCAGGTCGACTGCCGTCTCGCACTCGCTCCTGCGGTCGTTGAAGCCGGTGCTGGAGGCCAGCGCCCGCCGGACGCCGGTGTCCGCGACCAGGAAGACGAGGTCTTCCGGCGTCGGGATCAGCTCGTGCTCCAGCGACCGGCAGTCGAGCAGCAGGGCATGCCCGGAACGGCCATGGACCGAGGCGAACTGGTCCATGATGCCCGACCCGACGCCGACGTAGTCGTTCTCGACCGTGCGGCCGAGCGCTGCCTGCTCCACGCCGTCGAGCCGGAGGCCGGCGAGTTCCTGCCAGGCGAGCAGGAAGGCCATTTCGACAGCGGCCGAGGAACTGACGCCGGCGCCGCGTGGCAGGTCGCCGCCGAAGACGGCTTCGATGGCAGACGCGGGCGTGCCGCGGCGGCCGAGCGCCCACGCCAGTCCGCGCGGGTAGTCGACCCAGGTGGCGTGCCCGCCACGTTCGCCGACCGGCGGCTCGGGCGTGCCCGCGGCGAAGCTCGCCTCTTCGCCGAGGTCCAGCGCGACCAGCCGGGTCGTGGCGTCGGGCGACCGCTTCGCCGCGACCCAGACGGCGCGGTCGATGGCCGCCGGCAGGACCCAGCCCTCGCTGTAGTCGATGTGTGCGCCGAGCAGATTGGCGCGACCCGGTGCCCGCGCCACGACCTCCGGCGGCACCCCGAACCGTTCGCGGAAGGCGTCCGCGACGCGGTTGGCCTGGTTCACGGGCAGTTCACGTGCAGTTGACGGCTCGGCGGCTGGCTTGCCGGCGGCCGAACGCAGCCGACGAAGCGCGGCTCGGACAGACCATGGAGAAAGCTGTCTGGCGTGTCCTTCGGGCCGTGTTGCCCAATCCGGAGGTCCAGCGGCAGAGGCGACTCCGGGCGTCGGGGCGGTCGAGCGCCCCGCTCGCAGATCGTCGGGCAGAAGCCGCCGGCTCGCGTGCGGCCTTCAGCTTTGGCGGAACCCTCCGAAGCCGAAGGGACTCGGCTGGCCGCCCGCACGCGACTGTCAGGCCAGGAGGTGGTACATGTCGGTGCGCCGCCTGGCCGGGTCGTCGTGCCACGGGCCGTAGACCTCCCAGCACGGGCCGGCGAGGGGCAGGCGCTGCTCGGCGCACCAGCGATGAATGGCCGAGTGCAGCTTCGGGATGCCTGCGTAGTCGCCCTGGAGCACGGCATGGGCGCAGCGGCCGGCGGGAGTCGACGAGAGGACGAGGCCGTCTCCGGCGCTGGTTCCGGCAGGGACTTCGATGCCGACGTCCACCTCCATCCGATCGCCCTGCACGTCGCGGTAGAACCAGACGTGCGGGCCAGCGCCGTCGATGCCGTGGTCGTCCACGAAGACCTGAACCCGGTCCATCAGGGCAATGAGCTTTGCCGGGATCTCGGTGAACACGGCATTGGTGCGCGCTGCGATCAGGGGCCGCGCTTCGACGGTGACGATGGCGATGTCTGTCATCTCGTGTTCCCCGCTGGCGTCGTCGGCGTTCTGCGGGCGAGACTACGGCCCGCGTGCGGCAGGATCAAGAACGCGGCGCGGCGCTGCCGGAGGCATCGGACGGCGCCCTTCGGCCTTGCGGCGAGGGTCGTGCCTGACCGGTGACAGGTGATCGGCGTCGTTGCGGCGCCGCGTTGCAGGTCACGTTGCTACGATGCGCCGACCAGTGGCAGGTGATCCGATGATGGCGGCGAGCAGGCTGTCGGACTTGCCGAACAAAGCGGCGCAGTTGCGTACCGTCGGCAAGACCGGCTGCTTGCTGGTGAGGTGGGGTCTGGGGCCGGAGCGCGGGGTCCGCGCCGGATCTGGCGGTGCTCGTTGCGCGGCGCGGACATCGTCCGGGCGAGTTCCCGGTGTTGCGCTGCGTGGCTCGGTCATCGCTTGCTCGCGGAGGTTGGCGACGGCGCTCAGGGGACCAGCGCTGCGGGGCCTTCTGGCCCTGGCCCTGGCAGGCGTCGTCGCTTCGCCAGCGCTGGCGGACGACCCCGTTTTCGAGCTGACCCGCGGCGCCGGCGACCGCGTGGTCGTCACGGTCGATGGCGCGCCCTTCACGGAGTATCGACCGGGCGGCGCCGCGGACGGCGGCGGCCACCTGCCGTATCTGTGGCCGGTTCACGGCCCCGGCGGCCGGGCCCTGACCCGCAGCTGGCCGATGGCCGAGGGCGCTGGCGAGGAGCAGGACCATCCGCATCATCGCTCGCTCTGGTTCGCGCATGGCGCCGTCGGCCCGGCGGAGAGCTCGGAGCGCCACGACTTCTGGACCGGTCGCGACGGCGCGGCGATCGTTCACCGCGAGATCGTGGCAGTCGAGTCGGGCGCGGTTGGTGTCCTGCGGACGGCGAACGCCTGGCTGGCGCCCGGCGGAGCCGAGGTGCTGCGCGACCAGCGGACGATGACGTTCCGCGCCGGCAGCCTGCCGTCCGGAGGGGCCTGGCGGGCCGTCGACTTCGACCTGCGCCTTCGGGCCGGCGAGGCGCCGGTAGTGCTGGGCGACACGAAGGAGGGGACGATGGCGATTCGCGTCGCCCCGACCCTCCGCCACCGGGGCGAGCACGCGGCAGGCGCCATGCGGAGCAGCGAGGGCGTTGAGGGTGCGGACGTTTGGGGCAAGCGCGCCGCCTGGGTGCACTACGCCGGCCCTGTCGAGGGCAAGCCAGTCGGGGTCGCGATCTTCGATCATCCGGGCAACTTCCGTCACCCGACCTGGTGGCATGCCCGCGCCTATGGCCTGTTCGCGGCGAACCCCTTCGGCGTCCATGACTTCGAGGGGGCCGCGCCCGGAACCGGAGACTGGACGATTTCGGCCGGCGGCGAGCTCCGGCTGCGCTATCGGCTGCTGTTTCACGAAGGCGAGGCGTCGGCGGCGGATCTGGACGTCGAGTTCCGGCGCTACGGCGTCAAGTAGCGCCGCCGTCGGTTGCGGAACTCGATACCCGGCTCAAGCCCCCACTTCGCCGGCAGGCAGTCGCCTGGAACCCGCGGCAGATGGTCGCTGAAGGCGGGCTCGCGGTGCAGGGCGCGGAGGACCGGCTGCCCCGCGGGGCGTGGCTCCCGTCGACTGCTCGCCGTCAGTTGCAGCTGGCAAATCGCAGTCGAGGCACGGGCATTATCGCAGGAGAGGCGCGGGCATTACGGCGTCGAGGCATTACGGCATCGGGGAAGTCCTGCGGGCAGAGGAATCTACGCGCGTCCGGCAGGTCCGACAGCCGGTCGGCGCCCACCGCCGGGACCTGGGCGGGGTTGCGCTACTCGAACGCCGCCTTTGCGGCCTTGCGGGCTTCCGGCGCCCAGATGCGGATCTGGCCGAAGCGGCCGGCGTCGTCGAACGAGCCGAAGCCGACCCGGCCCCAGCCCAGGGGATCCCGGTCGGCGGCGACGGTCGGCTGCCGCTCGCCGTCGAAGAAGACCCGCATCGCGCCGTCGCGACGCTCCACGCGCACTCTCTTCCAGCCGCTGCCCCAGTCGACGCCGGCGTCGGGCACCGCGCCCATCGGCGCCCTGTCCGCGTTGTCGACGAGAAAGATGTTGTGGGCGCGTTCGTCGGGCTCGGTGGCGAGGTGAGCGTAGTAGTAGCGGTTCGGTCCCTCGAAACCGAAGAAGAGGCTGAGGTCCCGGTGGCCGTACTCGCGCCCGGTCTGCCAGGCGCGGGCTTCGAGCACGAAGTCGGCGAGCAGCAGGTCGTCTATCAGGGCGATGTTGAGCGGCGAGCGGTACGCGGGCTGGTAGTCGCTACCGCCGGCAAGCTCCAGAAAGCCGCTTCCTCCCTCGTCGCCGCGCGACCATGCGCCTTCGTCGCTGAACACGAACTCGTCGAGCGCCGCGGCGTCCTGGAAGTCCTGGGAGTAGACGAGCTCCCAGCCCTCGGGCAGGCCGGACTGGGCTTGCAGCGTTCCAGCGGCGCCGGCGGCCAGCAGGAGGAGCAGGGCCAGCGGCGACGGCCGCCGGCCAGCAGGCCGTCGGATTTGCCAGCGGTCGAAGGACGCTGGCGACGCCGAGAGCGTGCTGGGGCGGTGGGGGCTGGGGCCAGGGGTGGCGTCCGCGACACGGCCGGCGGCGCTCGGCGCCGGCCTGATCCGGGGTCGGAGGTCGCGTCGCGGGTGCGGCGACGGGGAGCGATGTCGGCCGCAGACCCGGCCGATCTGCCCCGGCTGCGTCGCTGGCGGCTCGACCGGAACCGCCTGGTGGCCTGACGTTCGAGTCATGCGCCGCCGGTCGTCAGGCCCTGGTTGCCGACGACGTTTCCGCTGCCATCTCCGGCGCAGTGTCCGCGAACGTGAACGGTTCGCGGTACTCGCGGGCGAGAAGGCGGTTCGCCTCGTCGTCGCCCTCGATGGTCTCGGCGACCGGGTCGATGGCGAGCCACGAGCCGATGACCGGCCGTTCAATCTCCGGGTCCACGCCGTTGCGGGCGAGGTGCTCCAGGAAGCGGTCGGCAGTGTCGGCGGCGCCGCGAAGCTTCTCGGCCAGCCGCCTCACCCTTGCCGGTCCGCCGGCCGTGCCCCGCATCCAGGACACGTTGCCCAGGTGGCACAGGGCGCTCGACAGGTGCCCGTCCTTGATGGATGCGGTCAGGTCGGAGCTGCGACGACTGCGCACGGCGTCGACGAAGTTGGCGTAGTGGTTGGCGCCGCCCTTCCAGGTCTCGATCTTCCTGCCCCTGGCGTCGAACGCGTTGGCCACCGTGTAGCTGGGGATCTGCAGGTGGCCGCCTTCGCAGTGGATGATGACACCGACGCTGGCGCCGCGGTACTCGTCCATTTGGCCCCGCCACTCCTTCTCCTGGGCTTTCAGATCGTGCGGCAGTCCGCGCACCTCGAAAAGCAGCGGCGCCCGCTCGTAGTCGTGGTAGACGAACTGCGTGTTCGGCGTGTTGCCGTCGTCCACGTAGCCGAACCGCCCGCCGACGCTGATCGTCCGCGGCGGCAGGGCGTCCTCGCCCAGGGCCCATCGGGCGATGTCCATCTGGTGGATCCCCTGGTTGCCGAGGTCGCCGTTCCCGGTGTCGAACACCCAGTGCCAGTCGTAGTGGAGCCGTTCGCGCATGAGCGGCTTCATGGGCGCCGGGCCGCACCAGAGGTCGTAGTCGACCGCCGGATCGACGGTCTGTTCGCCGGTCACCCTGCCGATGCTCTGGCGCGGTTTGTAGCAGAGACCTCTCGCGAGCCGGATCTCGCCCAGGTGGCCCTCGTTTACCCAGGCCAGGGCGCGCTGAATCGAGGGCGAGGAGCGGATCTGGGTGCCGGTCTGGACGATACGGTCGTGCCTCGCCGCCGCGTGGACGATCTGCCGTCCCTCCCACACGTTGTGGGACACTGGCTTCTCCACGTAGACGTCCTTGCCCGCCTCGCATGCCCATACCGCCTGCAGCGCGTGCCAATGGTTCGGCGTGGCGATGGACACGGCGTCGATGTCGGCCTGCTCGAGCAGTTCCCGGTAGTCGATGAAGGTCTGCGGCGCCGCCGCGCCGGCCTCGACTGCCTGCGTCCGGGCCGCTTCGAGCACGTTGCGGTCCACGTCGCACAGGGCAGCGACCTCCACTCCGGGCAGCTCCGCGTAGTGCTTGACGTGGTCCCTGCCGCGGCCGCGCAGGCCGACCACCGCGATGCGCAGCTGCTGGTTCGAGCTCGCCTCCCTGGCCGTGCCTCTGTACGCCCGGAACCCGAGGCCGGCGACCGCCGCAGTTGCTACAGCCGAGCCGACGAAAACGCGGCGGGTGGTCGAGGACATGAGTGTCTCCGGTCGGAGTTTGCAGTTGGGGCCCAGGCTGAATCTAGCAGGCTGTCGCCCCAGGCCGTCGAATCTGCCCGCGGAGGAACGCGTCGCTCATCTCGCCGAGCGCGTCTTCCCCGGCGGCGATGGCTTGAGGGCTTGAGCGGATTCCATCAGCGCGCCTTGCGGGGCTACCGGCGGCTAGAAGAACCAGCTGAGCAGATAGAGGCCGAGCGAACCCAGGAAGGTCGGCCAAAACACCTTCGCCGCGAAGCGGCCGTAGGCCTCAGCGAACTCGCGCATGGGCCGCTCGCCGCCGACACCGTTACGGGTCCGGAGTCTCATGGTCCGGGCCCCGGTGAGGTAGAGCCAGCCCGGCGGACTGGCCATGGCCGGCAGCGCCGCCAGCATGAACAGCAGGGCAAGACACGCGAGACCTTCTTCATCATCATCGGTCTGGGCCTCCTCCCCCTTCCGGCTACAGCCCTCGCTCGGCGGCGATTCCGCGCTCGCTTCTGGCTGCGGCTGTTGGTCTCCTACCTGAGGCTGGCAGCAAGCTCCAAGAGCAGGTCCGTGGTGTCGCGGACAAGCGCCGCCAGCGCTACCAGCGCGAACGTGACCCACATCGCCTTTGGTGCAAAGCGCCGCTTTGGCTTTATCAGTCATCATCGGCGCTGATCCTGGCTGCAGCTGCGTACAGGTTGGTCCCGATGGGCGGGCCGCGTCAAGAGACCCGCTGAGCCGTACCCCGGGGGGCAAGTGCCCGGCCCGGCGGCGGAAGACTCGCCTGCTGCCGAACTGGACACCTGAGAGTGGCCAGGACCGCTGGAGCGAGCCGAAGAAGGACCCGAGAACGGGTCGCTGGACACCGGTGCGTGCAGCCCCCGACCGTGTACGGCGTCTCATCACACTCATCATGCGGGGCCGGCAGCAGGAGACGGCGGGCGCCTGGGAGATCGGCACGTGGCTGTGGGAACTGCGCGAGCTGACCCCTCACGGGCAGTGGGGTGACCGCCTGAAGGCGCTGGGGATCGGAAATCTGCGGATTACCGTTACCGGCAGGTAGCCCGGCAGCCGGACCGCGAGGCGGCGGCGTGCGGCAGTCAGACTCGGGCCATGCGGGCGGCGCGGGACGATGCTGATGTCTGGCCCGACTGCGGCGGCAAGCAGACTCCGACCCTTGAGCGGTGCCGGGTGTGCGCCAAGGGGTAGGGAGGAGCGCGACCTGGCGGATCGGCGCGAGAAGGCCGCAAGGCGCGATATCGAGAAGCAGCGGGTGGCCGCGGCGGAGCCGCACGAGTCGGCGCAGTTCTGGAAGGACCGGGCCGAGAAGGCGGAGGCGGCCCTCGAGCTGGCGCAGCGCGAGAAGGCTGCGTGGGGCGAGGAGAAGGCCCGGCTGGAGGAGGCGCGGCGGCTGGCCCTGCTGGCGAACGAGGCCGGGTCAGATGTTCCACGCGTGGAACTCCTGGGCGAGGCCGAAGCGGTGCCGGAAGTCCCCGCCGAGCCGGCTGAACCGGCTGAACCGGGGTCAAGTGTTTCGCGCGTGGAACTCCTGGACTGGCCCGCGGTGGTGCCCTCAGGTGGGTCCCGGGCGGTCGTGGAGCACTGTCTTGGCGGGGCGTCGCGCCATGGCGGGTTGTCTGCGGGCAGGACAGGCGCCCTGTCTCAGGGCAGTCGGGCAGCAGGCCTGCGCCGCCGGTTGGCTGCAACAAGAAGAAGGGGCAGCTGTCGGGGATCGTCCCGGGCAGAGTGGGCTGCCGCGTGGTGGACGTCGACAAGAAGGATGGCCATGACGGGGCGGTTGATGAAGCCGACCTGCAGCCGCTGATCGAGGCCCCTGCGGCCCCTTCGGACCCCTGGCGGCGGCCGCGCGCTCGTTGATCCGACCCCAGCCCCTGCCTCTCCAGCAGGCTGTCGGCCCAGCCTGCTTCTCCGTCCGCTGGCAGGTCGACCAGGCTGTTAGTGTTCCTCCGCCGATGCCGCCTGTCGGCCCCGAGCGGCGAGCGAACCGCAACAGCCAACGACTTTCACTGCCCCGTGCGTCGGGGCCCCCGAGAGGTACAGCCAATGACCGTGGCACTTGACGTCGCGTCCTCCCCGCCTTGCCGCACTCCCGAGCTACCGGCGTGCAGCCATCGACCGCGACCCTGGCTCGGGCCGAGCCGGGAACAGGTCCTGGCGCTGCGGCGGCAGCACGTGAACCCGGCCCTGTTCACCCTCTACAGCGATCCGGTGATGCTGGTCGAGGGACGGGGGCAGTACGTCTGGGACGACACCGGCAGGCGGTATCTGGACCTGTTCGCAGGCATCTGCACGGTTGCGTGCGGACACTCGCACCCGAAGGTGGTCGGCGCCGTGCAGGCGCAGATGGGGATGCTGGCCCACAGTTCCACCGCCTTCCTGCACCCGAACATGCCGCGTCTGGCCGAGGCCATTCAGGCCAGGCTGCCGGAGCGCCTGGACCGGGTCTACCTCGTGAACAGCGGCAGCGAGGCAAACGACCTGGCGATCCAGATGGCCCGGCTCCACACGGGCAACGCGGACGTCATCGGAATCCGCAACGGCTACCACGGCGGCAGTGCGCCCACCGGCGCCCTGACCGGCATGCAGTCGTGGAAGTCCGGCGTGCAGCGTGGCGGCCCCGTACACCACGCACTCAACCCCGACCCGTACCGCAACCCGTTCTCCGGCACCCCCGAACAGATCGCCAGCCGCTCCGCCGAGGACGTGGGCGAGCTCATCCGGTGCTCGACCCCGGGCGAGGTCGCCGCTTTCATCTCGGAGCCGATTCAGGGCGCCGGAGGCGTCACGATGGGCGCGCCGAATTACCTTGCCGAGGTCTACGAGACGGTGCGGGAGCACGGCGGGCTGTGCATCGCGGACGAGGTGCAGACCGGCTTCGGCCGCACCGGCGACCACTTCTGGGGCTTCGAGCGCTCGGGGGTCGTGCCGGACATCGTGACGATGGCGAAGGCGATCGGCAACGGTCTGCCGCTGGCGGCGGTCGTCACGTCGTCGGAAGTTGCCGAGACCCTGGCCCGTCGCCTGCACATCAACACCTTCGGCGGCAACCCGCTGTCGGCAGCGGCGGGCCTGGCCGTGCTCGACGTGATCGAGGAGGAGGGCCTGCAGGAGAACGCCCGCCGGCAGGGCGGACGGCTGCTTCCCGGTTTGCGCGCGCTGGCAGAACGCCACGAGGCGATCGGCGACGTGCGCGGCCAGGGCCTCATGATCGGCGTCGAGCTGGTCGACGACCGGGCATCGAAGGCGCCGGGAACGGCCTTGACGGGTCGCGTCCTGGACGAGCTGAAGAACCTCGGCGCCCTGGTCGGCAAGGGTGGACCGGCCGGCAACGTGCTGCGGATCAAGCCGCCCTTCGTCCTGACCGAGGAAGACGTCGACTTCGGCTTGGCGGCCATGGACGAGGCGCTGACGAGAGCCGTCGACTGAGTCGGCAGGCCGGCTGGCGAGCCGGCGGCCGGACCTTGCGCAGCGTCGCGGGCAGACGAGACGGGTGACCCGGCGCAACGAGCCGGGCGAGGTGTGCATCCTCCGCCAGCCGGACCCGTTCGCCGGCGGCGCGCAGCCGCGTCTTCGGCGCCCGATCGCGGAGGCCCCGGCGCCCGTGGCTCGTTCGGCCGCAGCGTTCGGGGAGGGCGGGCGGCGCTACTGCGCGTTCCGCCGAGCAGTTCGCCGCTCAGTTCACCCATTCGTCGGCAGATGCGCCACCAGCGGGCGCGTTCGCAGTGCAGTACGGTTTGCAGTGCAGTACGGTTCGCAGTGCAGTACGGCTGCGAACTGCCGAGGATCGCCTCGTACTCTTGGGCGAGATTGGGGACCTGGTCGGCCGCGTCCCGCAGCAGCTGCTGGCTGTCCAGGACGGTCGCGAGCGCAAAGACGGCGAGCGTCGTCGTCTCGCGGTCCTCGTCAGCGAGGTCCTGCCAGCCGTCCAGCGACCGGCGGAGGTCTCGCCACGCCACCCGGAAGGCCGAACGACCTCTTAGGGTTCGAGGATCGCGTCCGGCGCGGGCAGGCCATCGAGGATGGACGTCCAGGTGGAACGACGGTTGTGGTCGTTGGTGGCCGCGGCTTTGCGAGCCACGGCGCCAGCAGGTTCTTCTCCAGCGAGAACTGAGTGCGCCCCGTGGCAGGGGGCCGTGAGGGAACCAGCGGCTTCGTCTGAACTGCGGAGAGGCCTGGACGCCGACCAGCTTGCGGCTGACGTCCAGCTTCGCCTTGCCCTTCCGATTGCTCGGGGGCGGGACCGCCTTCGCGGCGTCCCTGAAGTACTTCTTGCGGGTCAGCAGGCCGAGAGTGCCGGAACCCTTGCTGATGTGGAACTTCTGACGGAGGAGATCGGGCGAGTTCGCAAGGAGGCGTGGAAGGCCATCCCCCAACGGTTCGGATCGATGGCCTGCGTGCTCATGGGCTTGAGTCGATCACTGGATTGCGTCCCTCATGCCGAAACTGGTCAGTGTAGTCAGCCGAAACGCGTGGGTCTCCCGGCTACGGGCCGGAGACGGCGCCGTCACGCCGGTCGTCACGCGGTCGTCAGGCCGAAGTGCTGCCGTGTGCGAAGCGCGGCGCCGCCCGGCAGACCCGATTCCCCGCGCACAGGACGGCGCCGCGGCGACGTTGCTGGCTGCCCTCAGGTCCGAACGGGCCGGCGGGGACGCGGGTCCCTCCGGGTTCCGGCTCAGGTCAGAAGATCGACGATGGTCAGGGCCATGACCTGCGTGGACCTGGTGATGTCCGCCAGCAGGCAGTGCTCGTCGGGCTGGTGGGCCTGCTCCAGCTGCCCCGGACCGCAGGCGACGCACTGGCCGATGCCGCCGATGCGCTGGAAGTGCTTGTGGTCGTAGGTGCCCGGGCTTGCGACCAGGCTGGCGGGTTCCTCGGTCGTCAGCTCGATGGCCCGCGCCAGCGACCCGACGAGGGAGCAGTCGTCGGGCGTGCTGGTCGGCAGCACGCTCAGCAGTTCCTCGACCTCGAACCGTATGCCCGGCCGCCTGGCTTCGACCGCGTCCAGCACGGCACGGAGCTCGGCCCGCACGGCGTCGGGCCCTCCCTCCTCTTCCAGGTAGCGGCGGTCCACGACCAGCTCGCAGTGGTCGGCGACGCACGGCGAAGGCAGGCCCTGGCCGTGACCGTCCCGGTACGCGGCCGACCCGCCGGCATCGAACGTCTGTCCGCCCGAGATCGAGTTCATGTTCACGGTCGCGCGGCGGGCGTTCTCCGGCGTCACCGGCAGATGGGTGACCAGGTCGCCGAGCGCGTCGCGCAGCGCCAGCGCCGCCTCGGCGGCGGCGTCGATGGCCGAAACGCCCAGGAAGGGCATCGAGCCGTGGCCGGTGCGGCCGCGGGCGACGATGCGGAGCCAGAGCACGCCGCGGTGGCCGATGCAGATGCGTTGTGGGCCGAAGGGCTCGGGGATGATCACGTAGTCCGTCGTGCGAGAGGTGACCCGCCCGGTTGCCGCCAGGTGCGCGGCGCCGGCAAGGCCGCCGCTCTCCTCGTCCACGGTGCCACTGACCTCGACTGTGCCGCGGACTTCGATGCCGGCGCGCCGGACCGCCTCGGCAGCGAACACCGCCGCTGCCAGGCCCGCCTTCATGTCGGCGGCGCCGCGACCGTAGAGCCGCCCGTCGCGCACTTCGCCGCCGAACGGGTCGACGGTCCAGCCTTCCCCCGGCGGCACGACGTCGAGGTGCCCGTTCAGGTGCAGCGAGGGGCGGGCGTCGCGTCCCCGGCGGCGTCCGAGCACGTTCACCTTCGGACGCCCGGGGTCGGTCCCGGGCCCCTCGACGTACTCGGTTTCGAACCCGTCGGCCTCGAGCCGCACGCCGAGCAGTTCCGCGCACTCGCGGTAGGCGTCGCCGGGCGGGTTGACGGTCGGCAGCCTGATCAGCTCGGAGCCAAAGGCGGCCGCCTGATCGCCGCACACCGCCGCCTCGGACAGCACGCGGTCGAGGAGGCCGTCGCTCAGGCGAGCGAGCCCGCTGGCGGTGGCCGTTGTCATTGTGCGCTGGCCGGCGGCGCGGCGGGTCGGTTTGCGGCGTCCCTCACACCTGCCAGAATAGCCCGAACCATCGCTGCGGCTGATGGCCCGGTCAGGCGTCGTGCCGCCGATCGGTTGCGGTGGCTGGCGGCAGGCAAGCCGCGCGGGTGACGGGAGATGATGAATGGCGAGGATCAGGCGGACCGGCGGTGGCTCGATGCCACCCGAGGTCGTGGCGAGACGCCGGGCGACCTGGGTTCGCCTTCCGGCGCCGGGCGTGCGCCGGGCCGAGGTCCTGGAGCTGTCCGACGTGTCCGGTCCGCAACAAGACCGTCGCCGCCGACGCTGCCTGCGCCGGGCGACATCGCTGCTGCTGGCGCTGGCGTGGGGGAGCGCGAGCATGGCTGAGGAACCTGCCGGAGACCCGGGCCTGACCGCGGTTCAGGGCCTGCGGGTCGGGCAGTTCACCTACGAGGAGCGGCCCACCGGCTGCACCGTGGTGCTCGCCATGGACGGAGCGGTCGGCGGCGTCGACGTACGCGGCGGCGCCCCGGCCACGCGCGAGATCGAGCTGTTGCGCCCCCACAACATGGTCCAGACGATCCACGGCGTCGTGCTGAGCGGCGGCAGCGCCTACGGTCTCGATGCGGCCGGTGGCGTGATGCGCTATCTGGAGGAGCAGGACGTGGGCTTCCGAGTCTCCGCCGGCGTGGTGCCCATCGTCGCCGCCGCATCCTTGATGGACCTCGGCATTGGCGGCAGCAGCAGGCCGCGACCGGATGCCGAGTGCGGCTACCGGGCCGCGGGCACGGCCACGACCGGGCCGGTCGCCCAGGGCAACGTGGGCGCTGGCGCCGGGGCCACGGTGGGCAAGATGGGCGGCCGCGAGGGCCGCATGAAGGGAGGCGTCGGCAGCGCCTCCATCAGCCTGGTGGAGGGGCGGTACGCCGGTCTCGTGGTGGCCGCGCTGGTCGCGGTGAACGCCATCGGCGACATCGTCGACCCGTCGACGGGGCAGGTGGTGGCCGGCGTGCGCGGCCCCGGAAACGAGCTGCTCGACGCCCGCAAGTTGCTGCGCGAGGGCAGGGGCCCGGCGCGAGGCGCTGCTCGGCGCGAGGCAGAGGGGCGCGAGAACACGACAATCGCCGTGGTGGCGACGAACGCCCGGCTCACGCAGGCCGAGGCCACGCGCGTGGCGCAGATGGCCCACGACGGCCTGGCCCGCTCGATCGTGCCGTCACATACGCCGGGCGATGGAGACACGGTGTTCGCGCTCGCCACGGGCCGCCTGAGCGGCCCAGCCGACGTGAGCCGCATCGGGGCCCTCGCGGCCGAGGCGCTGGCCGACGCCGTGCTCGCCGCCGTGCGCAAGGCCGAGTCGCTGCCCGGCATTCCCGCCGTCCGCGACCTTCCGGGAGGATCTGGAGCTGAGTGATCGAAGTCCGTTTCGCCTTGACGACCGTACCGTCGCCGTGATCGGCGCCGGTTCGGGGATCGGCGCTGCGGCGGCGGAGGCCTGCGCCCGCGAGGGCGGACGCGTCGCCTGCTTCGACCTCAACCTCGGGGCGGCGGAGTCTACGGCGGACCGCATCGCTGCGGCCGACGGTCAGGCCGAGGCGGCCTCGCTCGACGTCCTCGATGCCGAGGCGATGGCCACCGCCCTGGCGACCCTCGACGGTCTGCACGCCGTGGTGGCGACGCCGGGCGTGAATGTCCGCAAGCGGCTGCTCGACTACTCGCCGGAGGAGTTCGATCGAGTGGTGACGCTCAACCTGCGCGGCGCACTCTGCGTCCTGCAGACGGCCGGGGCCCGGCTGGCGGCGACGGGAGGCGGCAGCATCGTGCTCCTGTCGTCGATTCGCTCCATCGTGGTGGAGCCCGGCCAGGGCGTGTACGCCGCGACCAAGGCCGGGATCGTCCAGCTGACGCGCACCGCGGCTGCGGAGCTCGGCGTCGCCGGCGTGCGGGTGAACGCTCTGGCGCCAGGCGTCATCGACACGCCGCTCACCAGGCCGATCCAGCAGGACGAGGATTGGAACCGCGCGTACGCCACGAAGACCGCGCTGGGCCGCTGGGGCCGCGCCGAGGAGATCGGCAACGCGGCGGCGTTTCTGGTCTCGGACGCCTCCAGCTACATGACGGGCGCTGTCCTGTTCGTGGACGGCGGCTGGACCGCCATCGACGGCCGCTTCGACCCTCCCGCCTGAGGGCGTCGCCGTCAGGTCCGCGTGGCGGACGCAGCGTCAGGCGGCGCCGAAGGCGGCAACCAGAGCTCGGTCGTACGACTTGATCGCCTTCACCTGCCGCCGTTGGCAGCAGGCGACGTGAACAAGGTCTCTGGCTTGCAGACCCGGGTGAATCGCCGAGAGGTCGTGCGCAAGAGGCACGTCATGGACATCGACTGGCCAGACGTCGTCGATGCAGCCGGAGACAAGTGCGAACGCACGGGCCAGGGTTGCTGGCTTGGCGCGGCGCAGCTAGACGTGGAGGAGCTCCTGGAGTAGCTCCGAGGATGTGGCGAGGCGCTTACCGCGCTCGATGGACGATGGACGATGGACTCGTCGATGAACCTCCGGGCGCTCTCGCGCAGGGGGTGATCGCCGCCAACGTGGTACATGAAGACGTTCGTGTCGACGAAGATCAAGTGATCTTCAGTCCGCTGATCTTCGACTCGGCGATGAGCCGCTTCTGTTCCTGCCAGTCGGGTTCCTTCTGGCCTGCGGTGTCGGCATCGCACCTGGCGTTTGGGGCCTTGAGTTCCTCCCTGGTGAACCGACCAGCCAAACGAGCGGAAGCGAGCTTCTCTGGAGCGGCCTCTCGCAGCCATGCGCCGAGCGACTTCCCCTCGCGGCGAGCCTGGCCCTGGTAGCCGATCTTGTCTGCGTCCGAGACGATGAAGTGGATTCGCGACATTTCTGCTCCTGTGAAGGACTTCTGTGCATGCCGACGTTGGCAATCTGTCGGACTTGCAGGCGGACGCAGTAACGCTGGCGAGGTGAGGATGGCGGCTGGTGGTGTTCTGGAGGTGGGTCAGGGGTGTGGCCATCTGGCTCCGCCGGGCGCGTAGACTTCGGGACCATGATGAAGGACGAGCGCAGTCTGTTTCGACTCGATGGCAGGACGGCCGTCGTCACCGGTGCGTCGTCCGGTCTCGGCGTCGTCTTCGCGCGCGCCCTGGCCGACGCAGGCGCGTCGGTTGTCGTATCCGCACGGCGTCGGGAACGCCTGGAGGCGCTGGCGGCGGACATCGAGAACGCCGGCGGCCGCGCCCTGGCAGTGTCCTGCGACGTGTCGCGCGAAGAGGAGGTCGAGAGGCTCGCGGCTCGGACGCTGGAGCGCTTCGGGCGCGTCGACGTGCTGGTGGCGAACGCTGGCGTCTCCGATCCGCAACCGGCGGAACGGGAAGCGCTCGACGTGTGGCAGCGGGTGGTCTCCGTGAACCTGACCGGCGTGTTCCTCTGCAACCGCCGCTTCGGCGCGGCCATGCTGGAGCAGGGCCGAGGTTCGATCATCAACGTTGCGTCCGTCCTGGGCGTGGTGGGCGGCGGGCAGATTCCGCAGGCGTCCTACGCGGCGTCGAAGGGCGGGGTCGTCAACCTGACGCGCGAGCTGGCAGCGCAGTGGGCGCGCCGCGGCGTGCGCGTGAACGCCATCGGCCCGGGCTGGTTCGAGTCCGAGATGACCGAGGAGATGTTCGCCTCGGACCAGGCCGTGCGCTGGATTCGCCGCAAGACGCCGATGGGCAGGGCCGGTCGCGGCGAGGAACTGGCCGGGCCGGCCGTGTTCCTGGCTTCGGAGGCCTCCAGCTACGTCACCGGCCAGATTCTGCTTGTCGACGGCGGCTGGACGGTCGTCTGACGGCGTGACGGCGACCGACCGCGCCTGGTCTCCGGCGAGTCCGGAGGTTGCAATCGACCCTGGTCGCTGGGTTCGCGACGCCATCCGAGCCTCGACCGGGCACTCCCCATGACTCTCGACATCGCATTCCTGCTGGTCGTTCTTGCGGCCATGGTTGTCCTGTTTCTGACCGAAAGGCTGCCCATCGACCTGACCGCGTTTCTCGGCCTGACGCTGCTGGTCTTCTCGGGCTATGTCGCTGTCGACGAGGCCTTCGCCGGCTTCGCTTCGTCGGCGGTCATCACGATGCTGTCGATCTTCATCGTCAGCGCGGGCCTGATGCAGGCCGGCGTGGCGGACGTGGTGGGCGGCGCCATCCACCGCTTCATCGGCAGTCGGGAGGCGCCGTTGATCGCGGCCATCATGCTGGTGGCAGGCGTGCTGTCGATGTTCATGAACAACATCGCCGCCACCGCGGTGCTGATGCCGGCGGTCGCGAGCCTGGGGCGGCGTGCGCACCTGCCTCCCGCGCGTCTGTTCCTGCCGCTCGCCTTCGGCGCCATCCTCGGCGGCACCGCCACTCAGGTCGGCACGCCGCCGAACATCCTGGCGGCCTCGATGCTCAGCGAGCGCGGGCTGGAACCCTTCAGCCTGTTTGACTTCACGCCCTTCGGCCTGGTCCTGCTCGGCGGGGGCGTGATCTTCATGCTCACCATCGGGCGGCGTCTGCTGCCGGGTCGCCAGGCCGCGGCGTCCGGGCGGGATTCCGAGCTCGCGGATCTCTACGGTCTCCACGAGGGGCTCTTCTCCATCCGCATTCCGGTCGGCTCGCAGCTCGACGGGGCCACCCTGCGCGAGACCCACCTGGGGACGACGCTGGGCGTTCAGCTTCTCGGCATCACCCGCGGAGGCGACTGGGAACTGGCGGCCCAGGCGGACATGCGTCTTCGGGCCGGAGACGACCTGGTCGTCCAGGGCGATGCCGAGAAGGTGGAGCAGATGCTGCGTCTCCAGGGAGTCGACCTGGGCGCGGCGACGACCCTGGGCACCGCCACGACGGGCGAGATCGGCGAGCCTGAAGGAGGCGTCACCGCGCTGCGGGCGCGCGTACCCGCGAAGTCGCAGCTGGTGGGAAGCACCCTGGCCGCGGCACGTGTCCGGGAGCTCTGGGGCCTCTTCGTGATCGCGGTGGAGCGCGACGGGGACGTATACGTCGACAGCCTGGGGGGCCTGGAACTGAAGGAGGGGGACCTCGTACTCGGTCTGTCCGGCGGCGACGCGCCGGAGGTCCCTTCCGGCCTGCTCGAGATCGAGGAGACCGGTCCTGCCGCCCTGGACGGCCTGGAGGATCAGCCCCTGCTGGTGATTCGCGTGCCGGAGAACTCGGCGCTCCTGGCCGGCGGCGCCGGCGTCGAGTGGATGGGCAGGTTGATGGAGCTGACCGTGGTGGCCGTGGAACGGGGCGACGACGTCATCTGGGCCCCCGCCCCCGAGGTGCTCTTCGAGGCCGAGGACAAGCTGTTCGTCAAGGGTCTGGAGCGGCGGCTGCGCGCCCTGCTGCGCATGGGCGGCGTCGAGCTGACGGAGGGCGTGTCGGCGCCGGCGTTCGAGTCCGAGGAGGTCGGCATGGTCGAGGCCACGCTGGCGCCGCGGTCGGCCCTGGCCGGGTACAACCTGGCGGACCTGGCCTTCCGCGATCGGTACGGCGTCCAGGTGCTGGCGATCTGGCGGGAGGGCCGCGCGATCAGGAGCGGCCTGGCGCGCCTCGCGCTGCGGGTCGGCGACGCGCTGCTGCTCCAGGGCCGGCGCGGGCGTCTCGGCCTGCTGTCGCGGGAACCCGATCTGGTCGTCCTGTCGGATGTTGCGGAAGAGCCTCGCCGCCTCAAGAAGGCGCCGTACGCCGTCGGTTGCCTGGCGCTGATGATCGTCCTCGTGGTCACTGGAGTCGCCCCGATTCAGGTGGCGGCCTTCGCTTCCGCCAGCCTGATCGTGCTGTGCGGCGCCCTGACCATGGAGGAGGCCTACCGGGCGGTCGAGTGGCGGGCCATCTTCCTGGTGGCGGCCATCCTGCCGGTGGGCTCGGCGATGGAGAGCAGCGGCACGGCGGCCCTGCTGGCGAGCAGCGTGATGGACCTCGCCGGTCCGGCGGGGCCTTACGCCGTGCTGGCGGCCCTGGTGCTGCTGTCCAGCCTGCTCAGCCAGTGTCTCGACGGTGCGCCGGCGGTCGTCCTGCTGACCCCGGTCGTGCTGCAGGCCGCGTCGGGTCTCGGCCTGTCGCCGTATCCGCTGATGATGGGTGTCGCGCTGGCCGCTTCGGCGGCGTTCATGACCCCGTTCAGCCACAAGGCGAACCTCCTGGTCATGGGCGCCGGCGGCTACCGCAGCATGGACTACCTGCGCGTCGGCACGCCGCTCACGGTGATCCTGCTCGCCGCCATCGTCTGGATGGTCCCGCTGCTCTTCCCGTTCTGAGCGTCGCCGTGGCCTCGGCCTGATGGCGCCCAAGGGCGGTGGCTGCGTCAGGTGGCGCCGAACGTGACGTGACGAGGAAAATCAAGTGATCTCCAGGCCGCTCACCTTCGACTCGGCGATGAGCTGCTCCTGTTCGTCCGAGTCGGTCTCCTTCTGGCCGGCGGTCTCGGAATCGCACCTGGCGTCCAAGGCCCCGAGTTTCTCGCTGGTGAAACGGCTGGTCGGCCGCGCGGCGGGCTTCTCGTCGCCGGTTGCCGGTCGTTCTGCACTGCGTCTCGACACAGGCAGAGGATAACGGCAGCCGCATCCGGCCCATGACGGGCGCCGCGGCGTCGGCGCGGCACGTCGGGCTAACATGAGGGCCGAACCTCGAAAGGAGACCCTCCATGTCGAAACGACTCCTTCCCTCTCGCACCGATCAGCTTCTGGCGTACCCGCTGCTCCTGCTGTTCGCGGCGGGCGCCGCGGCGCAGACGACTGGCGACATTCGTGGTCAGGTGCGTGATGCAAACGGCGACGGCCTGCCCGGCGTGATGATCACCGCGACCATCGAGGATCGGGGCCTGTCGCGGACGACGATGACCGGCGTCGGCGGCAACTTCGTCCTGTCGTCTCTGCAGGTGGACGGCTACGTGGTCACCGCGGCGCTCGAGGGCTTCCAGAGCCACCGAGTGGAGGGCGTCCGGGTGGGCATCAGCTCGACCGTCAACCTCGACATCGAACTCGCCCTCGAAGCCGTGGAGGCGGAGGTCACCGTGACGGCGTCGCCGGTCCTCGACGTGACCAGCTCCAGCGTCAGCACGAGCTACAACGCCGACTTCATCGACGACCTGCCGACCGACCGGAACTTCTGGGATCTCATCGCGGTGTCGCCCGGCATCAGCCCCGGCGCGGAGGGCAGCACGGCCATGTCCGCCTTCGGCTCCAGTACGGCGTCGAACTCCTGGCGCATCGACGGCCTGGACACGACGTCGTCCGACACCGGCAACTCGTACTGGTGGCTGAACCCAGCGACCATCGAGGACGTGCAGGTCCTGGGCCTTGGCGCTCCGGCGGAGTACGGCAGCATGTCCGGGGCGGCCTTCAACGTGGTGACCAAGTCCGGCACGAACGACTTCACGGGGTCGGTGGACTGGTACCACCAGAACGATGGCCTGACGGAAGAGAACGCGGCGATCGACGGGCTCAACTTTCACCGCGAGGAGTTCGACGACATCACGGGCACCCTGGGCGGCCCGTTGGCCCGGGACCGGGTGTGGTTCTTCGGCTCGATCCAGTCCACGGAGGACGCGTACAGCGAGGCGGGCGTCAACCCCGGCTTCCCGACCGCCTACCCGACGGACCGTTACGACGTCAAGTTCAACGCGGCGTTCAACGACAGCAACCTGATGGAGGCGAAGTACCACTACGAGGACTTCAGCTTCACCTACGCCGCGCCGAACACCACGCCGGACGCCACCGGCAACCAGTTCGGGACCAATCCTGCCTGGGGCCTGAAGTTGCAGTCCGTGCTGAGCTCGGACACCTACCTGGAGATCGACTACTCCGGCTACAGCGCCGAGGACAACCTGCTCTCGGCGACCGGCAGCGAGGCGGCGCCCTACACCGACTTCTCGCCGGTCGGAGGCGGTCCCGCGCAGTCCAGCGGCAGCCCGGGCTACCAGTACCGGTGGGAGCTCGGTCGCGACCAGCTGGAAGTCGACCTGTCCCACCACGCGGACGATCTCCTGGGAGGCGACCACGACTTCAAGTTCGGCATCTCGTACGGCAGCGGCTCCGGCGACACTCGGACGGGCGGCGGGCCGAACGGCGTCTACTTCTACCGCTACGAGTACTCGCCGGGCTATCCGTACTACTACCGTGTCACGGCGAGGCCGTTCCACTACGGCGCCGACACCGAGGCGGTGTCGGCCTTCATCGACGACTCCTGGAAGGTCAACGAGAACCTGACCCTGAACGTTGGCGTCCGTCACGACCGGCACAACGGCGGGATTCCGGACTTTCCGGTGCTGAATCAGGACTGGAGCGCGACTTCGGCGACCATCCCCGGCGTGGACGACGTGATCGACTGGTCGCTGATCTCGCCCCGCATCGGCATGGCGTACCAGATCGGCGAGCGGCAGGTCCTTCGCGCCTTTTACGGCAAGTTCTTCGATGCCGACGTGACCGGGAACTGGTACGCCCCGCCGCCGAACCCGCCCGTCTACGTGTACGAGAACGGACTGTCGCTCGACGGACCGTGGACCGAATACAACAGGTTCGAGTACCACGGCAACCTCTTCCATCCCGACATCAAGGCGCCCGAGACGGACCAGTTCACCGTGGGCTGGGAACGCCGCCTCCGCGACAACTACACCTTCGGCGTCCAGGGGGTATGGAAGGAGGCGAAGAACCTGATCGGCTGGGAGATCCTGGACGACGGCCTCTACGAGGAAGTGCCGTGGACCAACCCGTTCAGCGGCGAGGTCGAGCAGCTGTTCAGCATCATCGAGCAGCCGACCACCCGCAAGGGAAACGGCCCGGGTCCTGGTTCGAAGGCGCCCGGCGAGAGCTACCACCAGGAGTACGAGGGCGTCGTGCTGTCCTTCAGGCGGCGCTACAGTGACGGCTGGAGCTTTCAGTCGTCCTACACCTGGTCCGACTCGACCGGCTTCATTCCCCGTCCGCTTCTGCAGTCACAGGGCAGTCCGTTCTATACCTCGACCGACGGCCGCGACCCGAACAACTGGATCAACGCCGACCAGGCCCTGCAGAACGACCGGACCCACGTGGCGCAGTTCCAGGGCAGCTTCGAGCTGCCGTGGAAGCTGATCGGCACGGCGACCTACACTCACATGACGGGCAAGCCGTTTAGTCGCCAGTTGACCGTGGGCCTGCAGAACTCGGCCTCGCCCCTGGCTCAGGGAGGGCAGACCATCATTGCGGTACCCGCCAGCGACGACAATCGTCTGCCTGACCAGAACAACGTGGACCTCGCGCTGGGCAGACGCTTCGACGTCGGCAAGGCCACGCTGAAGCTGGACGTCCAGATGTTCAACGTCTTCAACGAAGACAGCCACGACTGGTGGGACTCGCTGCAGGTCCCGGCGGACGAGTCCTTCGTGCCGAGCGGCTACCTCTTCCCGCGCCGGGTCATGCTGCGTCTGGGTCTGGAGTTCTGACCGGGGAGAGGTCAAGCGGCGCGGGTCCCGGGGGCTGAGGCAACAAGGAGAACGACTGGAAGATCCACGTAGCAGGACGATTCGGTACGGGACGGCGGTACTGGTGGTGGCTGTGGTTGGAGCGGCGAATCCACTGGCTGACGCCCAGGAAGGTGCCCGGCGAGAGGCACTGGACGGCCAGCGATGGTCAGGGCAATCTCGTCACCTTCCTTGAGGACAGGTACGGGCGCCTGGAGAGGACCCTCGACGCTGACGGACGGCCCATCAAGCGCTTGAGACGGCAGCCCGACGGGCAAGTGCGTCGCAAGACCCACTACGCCTATGCGGATGCCGCGGCTTCGGGTGCGCCTCCGGATGAAGGTGATACCGCCGCGGCCACGGGCCTCAACATCCCCGAGGTAGATTTTCACCTGTCGCGTTGCTGCCGCCCTTGCCGCCGGTGAATGGCGCCATGCGTGACACCGGGCTCGGGTACGGCGAGGAGACCATGGTTGCGGGGACTTACGGGCCCATGCATCCGTGGTGTGGCTGCGTTCGAAAGCCGAACGAGAACACCTTGACGACGACCCTTGACATTCTTGGCCAGAGGATGACGGTCGTGGCTGTCCAGCACTCGGACGAGCGGTTCGAGCTCACGGACGACTGGGGCGGCAGCCGCACCGACATCGTGCGGAACAGTGCGTCGATCGGCGGCGAGGAAGGCGGCGGAAAGAAGCCTGCCGTGACCTCGTTTGACCAGTTGGGTCGGATTGTGCATCGGATTGTGCAGATGGTCACCAACGACATGGGCTTTCCGGTTGAGACCTGGTTCGGGGAGACGCTTGTCGTCCGGTACCACTACCCCCAGCTGGCTGCCAGCGAAGTCCTCAAGTCCGGCGGCGTGCGGGGCCTGTGGCTCGAGTTCGTCGACGCTCGTACGGGGGACCTGGTTCTGGACTCCCGTGCATTGGGAGAGTTGCGGAGCGCCCCGAGGTTTCATTGAGGCGCCGCCCAACACCTGGGTCACGGATGACCGGGGCTGCCGTCGCCTGGTCATGGGCTGAAGGGTGTGCGAGCCGCTGGAAGCGGGCAGCTGCGTGGCAGGCCCGTCGCGTCGGGAACCGGTGTGGGGCCGGCCGAGTGCGGCCGTTCAACGGATGGGCGGTCCGGGCCTGCCGCGGCAGGTCGGCAGGTTGCTGCATTGGGCGGCGACGGGCTGGCATTACCTGGGGCGGCCTCGTCCCCGACCCCGTCTCAGCTGCCGTGGTACAGCGTGGCGTTGTCCGTGTGCATGCCTCGGGGGTCGTTCCGCTCGGACCGGTAGAGCCGGCCTTCGGCGTCGACGAGGTCGTCCTGGAAGATGGCTTCGTCGACCTTCACGTCGGCGGGGCAGGAGATCTCGACCAGGTTGCCGGCCGGGTCGCGGATGAACATCTGCATCGCGCCGTCCGGCAGGCGCCGCACCTTGCCCCAGGGTGAGACGTCGATGGCGCCGAGCTCGCGCATGCGGACGAAGATGGAGTCGAAGTCATCCACCTCAAGGCAGATGTGACCGCGGAACGAGGCCCGATCCTCCCACTCGGTCACGTGCAGCTGCTGCTCGTCGTTGATGCGGAAGAACTGGGCCGGGAAGTCCAGGTTGAACGTCGGCAGCGGCTCGAGCCCCAGCTCGTGCTCGTAGAAGGCGCAGGCCTTCTCCAGGTCGTCGACGACGACGGTCGCGTGCTGCAGCTGGATGATCTTCGCCATCGGCCGTGGTCCTCCGCGTGGTTCGTTCGGCTGATGGAGGCTACCGGAGCGGGAACACCGGTGGCGTCGCGTGAGCTGGTGCGCTGACAGGTCGGTCAAGGCGGCGCAGAGGGCGACCGGACCGGGCAAGCGCTCGTCGTCCCGGACGGTGAACGGCTGGCCTTGCCAGTTCCCGTTGGGCTGTGTTCGGGCCTCCTCAGTGAATCAGCGGCAGCATCTCCTCGGCGGAGCGCCGGGTGAGCATCGTGTAGAAGGAGTCGCTCAGGAGGTTGCTGCCGTGGTCCTCGATGAACTTCTGCTGCTCCGGCGTGATGTCCGTCGGCGCGGTTTCCACGGCGTCGGGGTACTGGTTGGCGGGCGTCCGGTCGATGGGGGCGACGAACTCGACGGTCAGGGCGCCGTCGTAGCCGACCTCGCGCAGCGTCTCCACGATGGCGGCCCAGTCGAGGGCGCCCATGCCGGGGGCCATGCGGTTGCTGTCCGCCACGTGGAAGTCCACCAGGCGGCTGCCGGCCTTGCGGATGGCGCCCGGGAGGTCGTCGTCCTCCATGTTCATGTGGAATGCGTCGAGGCAGACGCCGCAGTCCGGCCCCGTGGCCTCGGCCAGCGCCAGGGCCTGGTCGGCGCGGTTGATGAAGTAGGTCTCGAAGCGGTTGATCGGCTCGATGGCCAGCCGGACGCCCTCGGCCTGCCCGTGCGTCCGAATCTCCCGCATGCTCTCGACCGCCCAGCGCCATTCGTTCTCGGGGGTCGAGTCCGGGTCGACCTTGCCGACTGTGCCGGGGACGATGGAGATCTCGTGGCCGTCAAGCTCCTTGACCATCGTGATGCAGTCCTTGACGTACTGCACCGAACTCGCGCGTTCCGCCTCGTCCCGGGCAATCAGGCTGCGCCCGGCCATCATCAGCGTCACCGAACCCCAGCAGCGGATGCCGTGGCGCCGCAGCAGCTGCCGGACCTCCGCCGTGTCGTAGAGCTCCGGCTCGCCGCTGATCTCGAGCGACTCGTAGCCGAAGTTGCGGAGCCGCGACAGCGTCTTCTCCAGCGGCTCGGCCCGCATCCAGTTGTGCATGGACAGGTGCATTCGTCTCGACCTCCCGAAGTTGGCGTGCGAAGACTACAGGGCGAGCGACGCCAGGTTCACGGCGCCGTGGACGCTGTCAGCTCCGAGGGGGCCGCGGGGACGCGGGCGCCGTGGCAGTTGGACGGTGGTCGGCGCCCGCTGCAATGGGCTGCGCTGCGCGGGATTGTCGCTTGTCCGGGAGGATCTCGAGAGGCGCTTGCCAAAAGACCCCTGCGGCCTCCTCGGTCCAGACCGCTCGGGTCGTGTCGCCGATCTCCGGGAACCGGCCAAGGAACGGTGGACCTGGTGCGTCATACCTTGTGAGTGAGAATGACGAATGTGGCGCAGGCTGTGGCGAGGGCCGAATGGCGGTTGGCCCGAGGGCGTTCCGAGGTGAACTCCGAACGGCAGACGGACGGCGAGTTGGCGCGCGCCGCGGCGGCAGGGGACAGCGAGGCGTTCGGGGCGCTGCTGGAGCTTCACTACGACCGCATCTTCCGCCTCTGCTTCCGGCTGACGGGGCGGCGCGCGGAGGCCGAAGACCTGACGCAGGACATCTGCCTCGCGCTGCCGGCAAAGCTGAGGGGGTTTGGCGGCCGGGCGAAGGTGACGACCTGGCTCTATCGGATTGCGGTGAACGCCGCACATGATCGGCGCCGCCGGACCGCCAGCAGGACGAAGGCGGCCGAGGGCTGGGGGGAGTGGGAGCAAGACCGGCGCAGGGCCGCGAGCGACCGGGCGGAAGCGCGGGCCTGGCTTCGGCGGGCCATGGGGCGGCTGCCGGGCAGCCTGCGCGACACCGTGGCGCTGACGGTCGACGGCGGGATGACCCATGCCGAAGCGGCCGAGGTGCTCGGCGTCTCGGAAGGCACCGTGAGCTGGCGGCTGTCCGAGGTGCGCAGGCGGCTGCGGGAGACGTGGGAAGAGGACACAGCATGACGACCGATCCGTTCGACGACCTGAAGCGCGCTTTCGAGCGCGAGACGCCCGAGCCGGATGCCGAGAGGCGGAAGGCGAACCTGGCCCGTGCCGGGGAGATGTTCGACACCGCCAGGGATGCGGGGGCCGAGAGCCGTCATGCCCATGAGCGCCTCGATACCGGAGCGGCCTTTCCGAAAGGAGCGCGGACCATGCTGAAGTCGCTCGTCTCTCGTCCCGTTCTGGCAGCCGCCGGCGCCATCGCCGCAGTCGGCCTGGCGGTCGTCCTGACGATGCCCGGCCGGGATTCCTCGCAGGCCACGTCGCCGGGGAGCGGGCCGGACCCGGTCGTCGACATGCCGGCGCCCGCGCCAACTCTGCCGCCCGGCGAGCGGGGGCCTGACCGGCCCGTGCAGGTTGCGAACGTGCCGGCGGTGGAAGCCGAGCCGGAAGCGCCCGCGCCGGCTTCCTCGTCGGCGTCACCGCCCGCCCCGATCGCAGCCGGGTCCGGGTCGGAGACCGGGTCCGAGGCACAGCCGGTCCTGGTGGCTTCCTCGGAACCGGCGCCGACGCCTCCCGTGCAAGGCTTGCGCGCCGGCAGTCGGCCCCGCTCCGCGAACTCGGAAGCCGTCGAGTTCAATGATGCAGCCATCGCCGAGTTGAGCCGTGCCCTGGAACCCCTGGGGAAGAAGCTCGGGGGCTCTCCTGACAAGGCCGCGCTGCCCGCCGCGCCGGCCGAATCGCTGGTCGCGGCCACCGAGGAAAGGTTGGTCGACAGGCTAAACGTCGCGAAGGCCGGGGTCCGGGCGCGAGGACGGCGACACGACCGGGCCGTCCACCTGCCGCGTGATCAGGTCGACTACTTCCGGGTCGCCCCGGCGCCGGCGGAGGCACTCGGCCTGCGCGGCGATCCGGACGCGCCGCGACCCAGGCCGGCCGACGCGGAGGACTTCGCCAACGAGGACGCCAGCCCGGTGCGGGTCGTCGCCGAGGAACCGGTGTCGACCTTCTCGGTCGACGTGGACACGGCGAGCTACTCGGTGGTCCGCACCTGGCTCAACGAGTGGGGCGAGCTGCCCGACCCCGACGCCGTGCGCATCGAGGAGCTCGTGAACTACTTCCCGTACGCCTACGAACCGCCGGGCGAGAGGGGAGGGCCCTTCAGGCCGACGGTGACCGTGTCGGAGACGCCCTGGAACCCCGACACGCTGCTGATGCACATCGGCATTCAGGGGCGGCAGCCCGAAACCGACGATCGTCCTCCCCTCAACCTGGTGTTCCTCCTCGACACGTCGGGCTCGATGGACGATCCGAAGAAGCTGCCGCTGCTCGTCCAGTCCTTCCGCCTGATGCTGGGCCAGCTCGACGAGGCGGACGAAGTGGCGATCGTCACCTACGCCGACAGCGCCCGCCGCGTTCTCGACGCCACGCCCGCGACGGACCGAGGCGCCATCCTCGCCGCGCTGGAACAGCTGCACGCCGGGGGCTCGACCGCCGGCGCCGAGGGCATCCAGCTCGCCTGCGCCACCGCTGAGGGCATGGCTGCCGAGGGAGAGGTCTCGCGCGTCATCCTGGCCACCGACGGCGACTTCAACGTCGGCATCCACGACCCGGAGGAGCTCGAAGCGTTCATCGCGCGGAAGCGCGACGGCGGCGTGTACCTGTCCGTGCTCGGCTTCGGCCGCGACAACTTCGACGACGCGACGATGCAGGCCCTGGCCCAGAACGGCAACGGCCAGGCCGCGTACATCGACACGCTTGCCGAGGCGCAGAAGGTGCTCGTGGACCAGTTGGTCGGCACGCTGTTCCCCATCGCGAACGACGTGAAGATCCAGGTTGAGTTCAACCCGGCGGCGGTCGCCGAGTACCGCCTCATCGGGTACGAGACCCGCGCGCTGAGGCGGGAGGACTTCAGCAACGACCGCGTCGACGCCGGGGAGATCGGCGCCGGGCATGCGGTCACGGCGCTCTACGAGGTGACGCCGGTCGGGTCCCCGGCGGTCCTGCACGAGCCTTTGCGCTACGCCTCCCGGCCTGCCGAGCCACCTGTCGCGGCCGAGAGTCGTGCCGCAGCGGACGAGCTGGCGTTCCTGCGCATCCGCTACAAGGAGCCGGGCGTGGCCGCGAGCGAGTTGATCGAGCGGCCCGTTCGCCGCGATGCGGGAGCGGGCGGCGAGGACCAGCGCTTTGCCGCCGCGATCGCCGGGTTCGGCCAGCTGCTTCGTGACGGCGCCTACCTCGGCGACTGGTCCTGGGCCGACGCGATCGCCCTGGCTGAAGCGAACGCGGGCGGCGATCGGTTCGGCTACCGCCGGGAGGCCGTGACCCTGATGCGGCTCGCCGAGAGCCTGGCCGAGTCGCAGTAGACCGGCGGGCCGCCGTCAGGTCCGAAGGGCCGCAGGGGACCTGGGCGCAATGGAGGTTGTCTGGAAGTTGGCGCAGGCTGGGGTTGGCTGCGCTGCGGGATGTCCTTCTGGTCCGGGACGGTTTCGACCGTCGCTCGCCTCGAGCCCCTTGCGGCCCCCTCGGACCTGCCGGCACACGTCGTGCCGAGGAGTCGGGAGGTAGCTTGTGACGGCCGCTGCGGATGGGGCGCCGGGGACGCCAGACAGAGTTTGAAGTCGGGATCTGGTCGTCAGCGCCCGCCGAGAAAGCCGCGCAGGCAGCGGGTCACGGCGCCGGGCGCTTCGGCCATCAGCATGTGGCCGGCGTCGGCGACGGTCACGAAGCCGTCGCCGATGGAATCCCTCGAACCGCCGCCGCCGATACGCTCCGCGAGGGCGCGGCCGGCGCGCGGCGGCGTCATCCGGTCCTTCGCCCCGGCGACGACCAGGGTGGGGCAGGCGATGCCGGCTGCGTTGTCCCTGCCCTCCCACGCGTTGCAGGCGGCGAAGTCGCGGTGCAGGACGGCCGGGGAGCAGCGGTCCAGCAGCGCCATGGTGGAACCGAGCATCCACAGGCCCGGCGTCTCGGCGCCGCCAAAGTGGGCGCCGGCGCCGTGGCCGAAGGCGGCGATGAAGCGATGGGCGTTCAGCGGCCGCTTCAGCGTGTCGGCGAGCAGTCCGGGATTCACGCGCAGCGTCTCGCCGGCGCCGAGCAGGGCGAGGCGGCCGATGCGGTCGGCCATGAGCGCCGCGGCGTCGACCGCGATGCAGGCGCCCATCGAATGACCGACCACGGCCACCGTTTCGCTGCCGGCGGCTTCCGCCGCGGCGGCCGCGAACTCGACGGTCCAGTTGGCGTAGTCGGCGATGGTCGAGATGCCGTCCGCGTCGCCCGAAGCGCCGTGGCCGGGCAGGTCGGGTGCGGCGACGTTCCAGCCGTGCTGGGCGAGCGAGCGAGCCTGAAGCGCCCACACCGTGCGGTCGCTGCCCGCGCCGTGGAGCAGCAGCGCGAGCGGCCGTTCGGGCCGCCAGTCGACGCCGCCCGTGCTGCAGCTTGCCCGGAGGCCGCGGATCTCGAACTCGCGCATCGACGTGCCGCGCCTCAGGAGGCGATGGCCCGCGGGCGCTCTGTCCTGCGCTGGGAACGCTTGAGCGCGCGGCCGAGGTCCGCCGTCAGGTCAGAGGGATCTTCCAGGCCCACCGACAGCCGCACCATCTCCTGGGTGACGCCCGACTCGGCCATCTCGGCCGGCGTCATCTGCTGATGCGTCGTGCTCGCCGGGTGAATGACCAGGCTCTTCGCGTCGCCCACGTTGGCCAGGTGCGACCAGAGTTCCAGGCCCTCGATGAAGGCGATGCCGGCTTCGAGACCGCCGCGAATCCCGAAGGTCATCAGCGCGCCGCTGCCCTTCGGCAGGAGCTTCCTTGCCAGGTCGTGCTGGGGGTGGCTCGCCAGCCCCGGGTAGCTCAGCCACTCGACCGCGTCGTGCTGCTCCAGGAACGCGGCGACCGTTGCCGCGTTCTCCGTGTGACGAGCGACCCGCAGCGGCAGTGTTTCGAGTCCCTGGAGCAGGTAGAACGCTGCCTGCGGGTTGAGGCAGGCGCCGAAGTCGCGCAGACCTTCGAGGCGCGCCTTGAGGATGAATGCCGGCGGGCCGTAGTGCTCGGCGAAGGCAATGCCGTGGTAGCCGGGGCAGGGCTCCGTCATGATGGGGAAGCGTCCGGACGCCGCCCAGTCGAACTTTCCGCTGTCCACGAGCACGCCGCCCAGGGTGACTCCGTGGCCGCCGATGAACTTGGTCGCCGAGTGCATGGCGATGTCCGCGCCGAGCTCGATGGGGCGCGACAGGAACGGCGTGGCGAACGTGTTGTCGATCATCAGCGGCACGCCGATGTCGTGCGCGAGCTCGGCGACCGCGGGGATGTTGAGCACGTCGATGCGCGGGTTGCCGATCGTCTCGCCGAAGAACAGCTTCGTGTTCGGGCGGGCCGCGCGCTGGAAGTTCCTCGGGTCTGTCGGTTCGACGAAAGTGGTCTCGATGCCGAACCGGCGCAGCGTGTGGTTCAGCAGGTTGTGCGTGCCGCCGTAGATGGCGCCGGAGGACACGACGTGGTCGCCGGCCGAGAGGATCGTGGCGGCGGCGAGGTGGAACGCCGCCTGGCCCGAAGCCGTGGCGACCGCGCCGACGCCGCCCTCGAGCGCCGCCACGCGCTCCTCGAACACGGCGACCGTCGGGTTCGAGATCCGCGAGTAGATGTGGCCCGCTTCCTCGAGGTTGAACAGGCCGGCGGCGTGGTCGCTGTCCCTGAACACGAACGACGTCGAGTTGTGGACCGGCACCGCCCGGGCGCCGGTGGCCGGATCGGGCCGCTGCCCGGCGTGCAGCGACAGCGTGTCGAACTTGTAGAACCAGTCGCTGCTCATGACGTCCTTCTTCGCGGCGGGCAGTTGACCGTTTGACTCGGGGCGAGCGTAGCAAGCCGCCAGCCCCTGCCGCCCCTCGGCCCATGCCGGCTCAGCGTCGTGCCTTGCGCGGGAGCGGCGCTGACGCGGTACGGGCCTGCTGGATTCGCCTGCCAGCTTGTGCTGGTCGGTCGGGTTCGGGAAGTGCCTGGACGGGACCCGGAGAGTTGGGGTCGACTGGGGGTGGGTGTGGCAGAGTGGCGGGCAGGGAGTGGGCGGATGGGAGTTGTCGAGAACTGGCATGCGTGCCTGGACCGGGGGGAGTTGCTGCTGCTTGACGGTGGCACTGGTACGGAGTTGGAGCGCCTGGGGGTGCCGATGGACTCCGCCGCGTGGTGCGGGACGGCGGCGCTGGAGCACCAGGACGCCATCCGGGAGCTGCACGAGGAGTACATTCGCTGCGGGGCCGACGCGATCATCACGAACACCTTCGCCACCCACAGGCAGCTGCTCGAAGCTGCCGGCCTGGGCGACCGCGTCGCGCTTGTCGTGCGCCGGGCGGTCGAGGCGGCGCATCAGGCGCGGGAACGCGCCGGACGCGAGGGCGTGCTGGTGGCGGGGTCGATGTCGACGATGCCGGCGAGCAACGAGCGCCGCTACGCGCCGCTGGAGGTGCAGTTGGAGGCGTACCGGGAGCAGGCCGAGCTGCTGGCCGAGGCCGGCGTCGACGTGATCGCGCTGGAGATGATGCAGGACGCCGAACGGGCTTCCCTGGCGTTCGAGGCGGCGAAGGACACGGGGCTGCCGGTCTGGCTCGGCGTCAGCGCCCGCAAGGATCGCGACACCGGCGCCATCACGCCCTTCAACTGGCCGGACGCGTCGTTCGAGGAGCTGCTCGATGCCCTCGTTCCGCTCGGGCCGTCCATCGTTCACGTGATGCACACCGAGATGGCGGCGGTGCCCGAGGCGGTGGCGATGGTCCGCGAGCGCTGGCAGGGGCCGGTCGGCGTGTACCCCGAGTCCGGCTACTTCGAGATGCCGAACTGGAGGTTCGTCGACGTCATCTCGCCGGCGGGGCTCGTGGCCGAGGCGCGCGGCTGGGTCGAGGCAGGGGTTCAGATCGTCGGCGGCTGCTGCGGCCTGGGGCCGGACCACATCCGGGCGCTCGGCGCGCTCCGCGAGGCGTGACGCCGGGCCGCCGTCAGGTCCGGGCGGGCCGCCGAGGAGGCGGGCGCGTTCGGTGTGTTCGGGGGCCTGGCGCCCGCTGCGGCCTGGAATCTGACGGCGCATTTCGTGCATGGCGGCGCCATGCGGGCGGCCACGATCGCTTGCCGGTCAGGTGGGGCCTGGCAGCGGTTGCCGCGGTCGCGCTAGTGGCTGCCTGCTCGCCCGGGCCGGATGGCGGCGCCCGCGAGGCCGGCCTGTCGGCTGACGGGCCTCTCGCTGGCGCCTCGTCTCGGCCTTCGGTCATCCTGATCACCGTCGACACCCTGCGCGCCGACCGCATCTCGAGCTACGGCAGCAAGCGGGTCGACACGCCACACATGGACCTCCTGGCCAGGGAGGGCGTGCGATTCGCCAACGCCTCGACGACGGTGCCGTTCACCCTGCCGGCACACAGCTCGATCATGACCGGGCTCTATCCGCCGTCGCACGGCGTGCGCGAGAACGTGGGCTACGTGCTGGCCCCGGAACGGGTCACGCTCGCCGAGCGCTTCCGCGACGCGGGCTACCTGACGGGCGGGTTCGTGAGCGCCTTCGTTCTCGACGCGCGATGGGGCATTGGCCGCGGCTTCGACACCTATGTGGACGACTTCAACCTGGAGTCCATGGACGGCGCGAACCTGGGGTCGGTCCAGCGAGCCGGGCCGGAGACGATCGGCCATGCGCTTTCGTGGCTCGACGACGTGGTCCTGGCCGACGGCGAGGGCGGTGGAGGTGACCGGCGCCCGTTCTTCCTGTGGCTGCACCTGTTCGACCCGCACGACCCCTACGAACCGCCCGAGCCCTTCCGCAGCGAGTATGCGGGACGACCGTACGACGGCGAGGTGGCGTACACGGACTCGCTGATCGGCGAGTTTCGCGCCGCTCTCGAGGAGCGAGGCCTGTTCGACGGGGCGGTCGTCGTGCTGACCTCGGACCACGGCGAGGGGCTGGGCGATCACGGTGAGAGCTACCACGGCTTCTTCGTCTACGACTCGACCGTCCACGTCCCCCTGATGGTGCGGCTGCCCGGCAGCGCCTATGGCGGCCGGGTGGTGAAGGACGCCGTGAGCCACGTGGACATCGTGCCGACCCTGGTCGAGCTCCTGGAGCTTGAGCGCGGCGCGGGGGACGACGGCGGGGACCTGCTGCAGGGGCGCAGCCTCCTGCCGGCGATGCAGGGCGCGGACTCCGCCGGCGAAGGCCGCGGCGTGTACGCCGAGTCGTTCTATGCGCTCGACCACTACGGCTGGGCGCCGCTGCGCTCGCTGCGTTCGGCCGACTACAAGTTCATCGAGACGCCCGAGCCGGAGCTCTACGCCCTGCTGGAGGATCCGGGCGAGCTGAGGAACCTTCTGCTCGAACGGCGCGACGTGTCGCGAGACATGAGGGCTGCGGCCCTGGAGCTGATGGCGGAGCTCGACCTCGCGGCGCCCGAGGTGACCCCCGAGCCGGACCTGGACGAGGCCGCCGTGGCGCAGCTGCGGGCCCTCGGCTACCTGGCCGGTCGCGGCGCCGCCGCGCGTACGCCGACCGACGGACCGCGAGCCGACGCGAAGACCAAGGCCCACCTCCACCGGGCGATCATGCGGGCGCAGAGCGCCTTCGGGGCCGGCGACGACGAGGCCGCGAAGGCCGAGCTGGCCGCCGCTCTCGACGAGGACGACGGCCTGCTCGACGCCCACCAGCTGCTGGGCACGATCACGCTCCTGGCCGGGGACCCGGCGCCCGCGGCCGATCACTTCCAGCGCGCGCTCGCCCTCCACCCGGAGCACCGCCAGTCGCTCCTCGGCCTGGCCAATGCGTACCACGAACTGGAGCGCATCGACGACGCGGTGGTCGGCTACCGTCGGCTGCTCGAAGTCGCCGGCCAGGACGCGAAGGCGACCATGGCGCTGGCCCGCATCCACGTGGACCGGGGCGAGCTGCCCGCTGCCGAGGAAGTGCTGACGGCGGCAAGCGAGGGCCGCGACCCGCCTGCCGTCCTCACCGGCAAGCTGGCCGAGGTCGTGGCGCTGCGCGGCCGCAGCGGCGAGGCCGAGGACCTGTTCCGCCGGGCCATCGCCTCCAACCCGGAACTCGGCGAGGCGCACTTCAACCTGGCTGTCCTGCTGGACGACGGAGGACGGTCGCGGGATGCTGAGGTCGCCTACCGGCGGGCCGCCGAGCTCAGGCCGCGTGACCACCGTCCGCGCTTCAACCTCGGCCGCCTGTACGCTCGGATGAACCGCCCCGGGGACGAGATGGAGGCGTACCGCAACGCCGTTCTGGCGGCGCCGGACTTCGCGCGCGGACACTTCCACCTGGCCAGGGCGCTGATGGAAGTGGAAACGAATCTCGCCGAGGCGGAGGCGGCGGCGCGCCGGGGTCTGGCGCTTGGCCCGACCGGCGAGGAGGGCGCCCTGGGCTGGTTCGTCCTGGCGGACATACTGAATCGGCAGGGTCGCCCGGCGGAGGAGCGACAGGCGGTGGCCCGCGGCCAGGAGCTGCTGCAGCAGTAGCAGCTGACTGACGGGCTGGCTGGCTGGCAGACGGTCTGGCGGGCTGCTGGCGACGCCGCCGGGTTCGAAGGGGGCCGCCGGGGACGCGGGCGCTCCGGAGGTAGTTCTGAGGTTGGCGCCCGCTGCGGTCGGCTGCGCGGCGGAGTGTGGTGCTTTGCCGGGCCGATGTGCAAGGTCGCTTGCCTCCAGCCCCCTTGCTGCCCCCTTCGGCCCCGACGGCTCATGTCGTGCTTTGGCGAACGGGGCCGTGCTGCTGGCCGGCTGGCTGTCGAGTCTGCTGGCGGCGCCGCCGGGTCCGAAGGGGGCCGCCCGGGACGCGGGCGCTCCGGAGGTAGTTTTGAGGTTGGCGCCCGCTGCGGTCGGCTGCGCGGTGGAGTGTGGTGCTTTTTCGGGCCGATGTGCAAGGTCGCTTGCCTCCAGCCCCCTTGCTGCCCCCTTCGGCCCCGACGGCTCATGTCGTGGTCTTGGCGAACGGGGCCGTGCCGCTGGCCGGCAGACGGGCTGGCGGGCTGCTGGCGGCGCCGCCGGGTTCGAAGGGGGCCGCCGGGGACGCGGGCGCTGGGGAGGTAGTTCTTGAGGTTGGCGCCCGCTGCGGTCGGCTGCGCGGTGGAGTGTGGTGCTTTTTCGGGCCGATGTGCAAGGTCGCTTGCCTCCAGCCCCCTTTGCTGCCCCCTTCGGCCCCGACGGCTCATGTCGTGGTTTTGGCGAACGGGGCCGTGCCGCTGGCCGGCACGGTCTGGCGGCTGCTGGCGGCGCCGCCGGGTCCGAAGGGGGCCGCCGGGGACGCGGGCGCTGGGGAGGTAGTTTTGAGGTTGGCGCCCGCTGCGGTCGGCTGCGCGGCGGAGTGTGGTGCTTTGCCGGGCCGATGTGCAAGGTCGCTTGCCTCCAGCCCCCTTGCTGCCCCCTTCGGCCCCGACGGCTCATGTCGTGGTCTTGGCGAACGGGGCCGTGCCGCTGGCCGGCAGACGGGCTGGCGGGCTGCTGGCGGCGCCGCCGGGTTCGAAGGGGGCCGCCGGGGACGCGGGCGCTGGGGAGGTAGTTCTTGAGGTTGGCGCCCGCTGCGGTCGGCTGCGCGGTGGAGTGTGGTGCTTTACCGGGCCGATGTGCAAGGTCGCTTGCCTCCAGCCCCCTTTGCTGCCCCCTTCGGCCCCGACGGCTCATGTCGTGGTTTTGGCGAACGGGGCTGTGCCGCTGGCCGGCAGACGGGCTGGCGGGTTGCTGGCGCCGCCGCCGGGTTCGAAGTGGGCCGCCGGGGACGCGGGCGCTGGGGAGGTAGTTTTGAGGTTGGCGCCCGCTGCGGTCGGCTGCGCGGCGGAGTGTGGTGCTTTTCGGGCCGATGTGCAAGGTCGCTTGCCTCCAGCCCCCTCGCTGCCCCCTTCGGCCCCGACGGCTCATGTCGTGCTTTGGCGAACGGGGCCGTGCTGCTGGCCGGCTGGCTGTCGAGTCTGCTGGCGCCGCTGCCGGGTTCGAAGGGGGCCGCCGGGGGTTGACGTGTTGGAGGTTCTCCGATCCGACCGGTCAAGTCGGGCCAGTCGAGAGGGGAGCGACCGCCAAAGGAACTGTGTGAAGGACCTGCAGGGAAGCTGGAGGCTCTTCTGAGTCAGGACTGGCTGAGCTTGCGGAGGGCGGCTTCGGTCAGCTGCGCGACCTGCTTCGGGTACTCCATCGGCCCGAGATGGCTGAGGCCCTGGACTTCGCGGAACTCGGCGTCGCGCAGCTCGTCCAGGATGGTCCTGATCCAGTGGGCGGGGCCGGCCGGATCGAGGATGGCGCCGCGCAGCAGGACGACGGGGCAGTCCACTTCGTGGAGCGTGTCCCTGCAGCTGTGGCGCGGCCCCATGGCGTAGAGGCGGGCCTCCGTTTCGGGCCGACACCTGATCTCGACTCCGCCGCCTGGCGTCGCCCTGAAGCCGTGGTCGACGTAGGCGTCGAGGGCCGCGGGGTGGAACACCTTGCAGGGGCGCTTCGAGGCGAAGTTGGCTCTCGCAGCCGCGAACGAGTCGAAGCGGCTCCGCCGATGCCTGGTTCGTTCGACCCAGGCGTCAAGGCCGAAGTCGGCCGCCGTCAGCTCGGACGGGTAGATCACCGGCTCATAGCAGACCAGGCCGGCAAGAAGGCCCGGACGTCGCGGCGCCGTCATCAGCAGCGCGGCCCCGCCCATCGAGTGGCCGAATCCGTAGAGCGGCCCCGCGGCGGCAAGGTCGAGGGCGTCGACCACGGCCAGCAGGTCGTCGGCGCAGCCTTCCCAGCGATAGTCGATGTCGTCCGGGGCCGTGGCGCGTCCGTGGCCGCGGAGGTCGATGCTGATGCGCCGAAAGCCGGGCAGATGGTCGAGCATCGGGTCGTAGGCCCGCCCGTGGAAGCCGGTCGCGTGGGCGACCAGCAGGGTGGGTCCGTGGCCGCCGTAGTCGTATACGGCAAGCTCGACGCCCTCGGTGGACGGCACGCGGTGGACGGACTCCGGCCGAGTCACGGCGGGAGAATGTAGCAGGCCGGACCGACCCTCGGACCTGACCGGCCGGGGTCGAGCCTGGTGATGGAGGGGATGAAGTGCTGCCGGTCTCGCCTTCGTTGCAGAATACGGCCCGGAATGAGAAGAGAACGGTTCGCCCGTTTCGGCCTGACCGGCGCGGCGTCGGTGGAGGTCCTTCGCATGCGCCGGCTGCAGGTCGGCTTCCTGCTGCTGCTGGCGGTCAGCGCGGTCCAGGTCGTCTGGTGGCTCGTCGATCAGGCACGGCTGGCGGACCGCGTCGCCGAGGACCGGGTCGCGCGGCTCCACGTCGAACGCGAGGCGGCAGCGGCGGCGCTTCGTGCCGGGCAGGCGCGCGAGGAACTGCAGAGCCTCCACCGGGACCTGATCGTGGATGCCGAGGGCGCGCGGCTGAGGCCCGAGTCGCTGCGGGCCATCGAGATCGAACGCCAGAGCCACCTGAGCCAGTACCGCTGGGAAGGCGCGTTCTTCCTGCTCGTGCTCGGCGGCGGCATCTTCGTCCTGTGGCGGGTGCTGCGCCGAGAGGCCGACCTGCTGAACCGGCAGCAGAACTTCCTGGCCGCGGTGTCGCACGAACTGCGAAGCCCCCTGGCCAGTCTCCGGCTGACCACCGAGACGCTGCTGCTTCGAGACCTCGTGGCGACCGACCGCAAGGCCCTGCTGGAGCGCAATCTAGAGGACCTGCGGCGCCTCGAGCGCATGGTCGGCAACCTGCTGGAGACGACCCGGCTGGAGCAGGCTCGCGCGGCGCCCCGGCGCGAGCCGGTCGACCTCGCCGATGCGGTCGCGCAGGCCTTCGCCGAGCTCGGCCATCGAGACGACGGTAGCGACGCCGTCGACATCGAGGTGCGGGTGGAGGAGGGCCTCCGTCTTCTCGCCGACCCGGTCGGGCTGGGAACGGTGCTGCGCAACCTCATCGGCAATGCCGTCGAGTCCGCCGCTCAGGGCGGCAGCCGGGTGGAGGTCGCCGCGCGGCGGCTTGGCGGCAAGGTCGAGCTGGAGGTGGTCGATGACGGCGTTGGCTTCGAAGCGTCCGAGAGCCGGCGCCTGTTCGAGAAGTTCTACCGCCCCGGCAGCGAGCTGCGGCGGGACAAGAAGGGCAGCGGCCTGGGGCTCTACCTGGTACGCGGCTTCGTGGCCCTGGACGGCGGCGAGGTCGAGGCGAGCAGCGACGGTCCCGGGCGCGGCGCGGCCTTTCGGGTGACCTGGCCGGCCGACGGGCCGGCCGCGGCGTCGGCGAGATGAGCGCCGCGGTTGCGGCCGACGCGGCTCTTCGGGTCCTCCTGATCGAGGACGAGGAGAACTTGGCCGCTGGCATTCGCTTCAACCTGGAGGCGGAGGGTCTGAACGTGGACTGGGTGCGCGACGGCCGCCTGGCGCTTGAACGGATCGAAGACCCCTCGTACCACCTGGTCATCCTCGACGTGATGCTCCCGGGCGTGGACGGCTTCACGTTGTGCGAGACCGCTAGGCAGGCCGGCGTCGACACCCCTGTCCTGTTCCTCACCGCCAAGGCAGGGGTCGACCACCGGATCCGGGGGCTCGAGGTCGGTGGCGACGACTACCTGGCCAAGCCATTCCACCTGACCGAGCTGCTGCTGCGAGTGCAGGCGATTCTGCGGCGTCGAGCCTGGCGCCCGGCGCCGGCGGCCGATGCCGTGCGCTTCGGCGACAACGAGTTCGACTTTGCCGCCTTCACCGGCACCTCCTGGGACGATCGGACGCAGCACCTGACCCAGAAGGAAGGGATGATCCTGAAGACTCTCGCGGAGCGGGAGGGCGAGGTCGTCTCGCGCGAGGAGATCCTGGACCGCGTCTGGGGCTACGAGGCCTTCCCGTCGTCACGGACGATCGACAACTTCATCCTGCGTCTGCGCAAGCGCTTCGAAACCGACCCCGAACGACCGCGGCACTTCCACACCGTGCGCGGCGTCGGCTATCGGTTCACCGCCGAGCCCGGCGCCCCGGCAGGGCCGGTGGATGGAGGCGCCGCTACTCGACGCTGAGCAGCTCGACCTCGAAGACGAGCGTGGCGCCCGGAGGAATGTCGGGCGGTGAGCCGTTCCTGCCGTAGCCGAGATCCTGCGGGATGATCAGTTCCCAGTGGGCGCCCGGCTGCATGAGCTGCAGCGCCTCGACCCAACCCGGGATGACGCGGCCGACGGGGAAGGTCATCGGCTGGTCGCGCGCGTAGCTGCTGTCGAACTCCGTGCCGTCAATCAGCGTGCCGCGGTAGTGGACCGTCACCTGCTGATCGGCGGTCGGACTCTCGCCCCTGCCGGCTCGGATCTCCCGGTAGAGAAGGCCGGACCCCGTCTTCATGACGCCGTCCTGCTTCTCCTTCGTGGCCAGAAAGGCCTCGCCCCTGGCCGTGTTCTCGAGGAAGGCCGCCTCGCGCGCCTTGTCCTTGTATGCCTGCATCTTGTCGTGCAACTCCATCAGAATGCCCTGCGCCTCGTCCGCTCCCATCGCCTGCCTGCCTTCGACGGCATCGAGGAAGCCCCGCAGCAGCAGGTCGGCATCAAGCTCCAGGTCGCCCAGGTCCAAATTGGCGCCCATGTTCATGCCGAGGGCGTACGACGCCTTCTCGTGCCAGGTGTCGAGCTTCGGAGCCTGCTCGTCGCCTCCGTCCGCGCCCGCGTTCTGGGCCCAGGCGACCGTCGCCGGGAAAAGAACGAGCAAGGCAAGCGCCGCCAGACCCGGCGCTGACCTCCGCCTTCCCGCACGACCGCCGGCCGCGCTGCCGGCGCCGCCGGCTGGCCACTCCGGCGGCGAGGTCCGACAGTCCTGAAGGTACGGCGGTCGAAGCGGAAGTTCCGTGGTCATGTGGCGCATCCTATCCGCAAGGGCCCGTCGCTGGCCTCGAGCGTTTCCGGGGACAGTCGACCCCGATGCCGAGTCTCGTGGGCAGAACTCATGCAGCCCCGGACGCCCTCGAGCCGCTCGGACCACCCGCCAGGGCCGGGACCTGACGGCGGCCGGGGGCGAAACCGAGCGTTCGCTACTCTCGGCGCGTGCCGCTTCTGCAGTGGATTCTCGTGGCCCTGGTTCAGGGGCTGACCGAGTACCTGCCGATCAGTTCCACCGCGCACCTGATCCTGCTGCCCCGGCTGTTCGGCTGGGCGGACCAGGGCCTGGCGGTGGACGTGGCCGCCAACACCGGGACCCTGCTCGCGGTGATCGTCTACTTCCGTCGCGACCTTGCGGGTTTCGTGCGGGCATTCCTGCCTTGCAGCAGGGTCGCGGGCGCCGGTGCGACCAGCGCGGCCGGTGAACCCGACTCCGTCGGTGGTCCGGACGACGTGGCGGCCCGGCGGCGCCTGGCGGGGCGGGTGGGGATCGCCTCGATTGGGGTCCTGCTGTTCGGCTTCATGGCGCGGGGCTGGATTGGCGGCGCCGCCCGCAATCCGGAGGTCATTGCCTGGGCGACGATCGGCTTCGGTCTGCTGCTGGGCGCGGCGGACCGCTGGGGCCGGCAGACTCGCACCCTCGACCAGATGACGGTGTGCAACGCGGCGATGTTCGGCCTTGCCCAGGCCGTCGCGCTGATCCCGGGCGGGTCGCGCGCAGGTCTCACCATCACTGCCGGCCGTCTGCTGGGCTTCGACCGTGAAACGGCGGCGCGGTTCTCCTTCCTCATGGCCATTCCGGCCGGCGTCCTTGTGCTCGGCAAGAACGGCCTTGACCTGATGAGTGGGGCCCTGCCCATGTCCGCCCTGCCCGGAATGCTCCTGGTCGCCGTCCTGTCCGCGATCGTCGGCTACCTCGTGATCGGTTTCATGCTCGCCTGGGTCCGCCGCCGCAGCCTGCAGGTCTTCGTCGTCTACCGCCTGGTGCTGGGCGCCGCCTTGCTGGTGCTGGTGATGTAGCCAGCCGCAGGCCTGCTACCCTGCGCCGCCATGCACGCGGACATCGTCCTTCTCCCCGGCGATGGCATCGGACCCGAGGTCACCGCCGAGGCGGCCCGCATCCTGCGGGCGACAGCGGAGCTCGGTGGCCACGAGTTCCGCCTTGCCTCGCACCCGATGGGCGGGAACGCCATCGACGACTTCCAGGATCCGTTGCCGCCCGACACCCTGGCCGCCTGCAAGGCCGCCGACGCGATCCTGCTCGGCGCCGTCGGTGGGCCGAAGTGGTCCGATCCGACCGCCGAGCTCCGCCCGGAGCAGGGCCTGCTGGACCTGCGGTCGGCGCTCGGGCTGTTCGCCAACCTCAGACCCGTGCCCGTGTTCGAGTCGCTGGTTGACTTTGCGCCGCTCAGGCCGGAGCTGCTGCGCGGCGTCGACCTGCTGTTCGTGCGCGAACTGACCGGCGGCATCTACTTCGGCCCCCGGCAGGAGCAGGGCGACGGCGACACCGCCCACGACACGCTCGTCTACTCGACCGCCGAGGTCGAGCGCGTGGCCCGGGTCGCGCTGCGTGCGGCCGAGGGTCGGCGCGGCAAGGTCGCGTCCATCGACAAGGCGAACGTGCTCGCCTCCATGCGGCTGTGGCGCCGCGCCGTGACCGAGGTGGCGGGCGCGTTCCCTGACATCGAGGTGAGTCACCACCTCGTGGACGCCTTCGCGATGCAGCTGATGCGCTCGCCGGCGGAGTACGACGTCGTCCTCGCCGGCAACATGTTCGGCGACATTCTGAGCGACGAGGCGGCCATCCTGGCGGGTTCGCTGGGCATGCTGCCCTCGGCATCCCTGGGCGAGGGGCGTCGCGGTCTCTACGAACCGGTCCACGGTTCGGCGCCCGACCTGGCCGGTCGCGGCATCGCCAACCCGACGGGGGCCATCCTCAGCGCCGCCATGCTGCTCCGCCACAGCCTCGACCTCGACGCCGAGGCGGCACAGGTGGAAGCTGCGGTGGCCGCCGTGTTCGACGACGGTCTTCGCACCGCCGATCTCGCGCCACCTCAGGAGCGGGCCGCCACGACCGGCGAGATGGGCCGCGCCGTGGAGGCCAGGCTGTTCGCCTGCGGCTCCTGACTGGCCAGAGCGGTAGCCGTCACCGGCCACCGCCGCCGTCCCTCTCCTCGACTTCTCGGCTCGCGTCTCGTCTTCCTGGCGTGCTGGTCTTCGCTCGCACGGCTCCCACCAGGCGTTCAGAGCGAAAGCCTGGAATCCAGTCTGCAGTCCGACAGGAGACTCATGTGATTCTCGTTCATCAGGAGGTACAGGACCCACACGACCAGGCAGATCACAGCGAGACCGATGATGAAGGTGCCTGGCGCCGGCATGACGGGCCCTCAGGCATCAAGTCGCGAAGTCAAGCCCCTCCCACCAGCCTCCGTCCTCCACCACCTCCGGCACCACTCTGCCTTCCGGAACGAGCTTGCAGAACGGCCGAACGGCGCTCGGGCTCGACATCGGCGGACAAGGACGAGGGCAGCCGTCTTGCGGCTCAGGCGGAGCGGGTGTCGAGTCTGGCCGGGCGGCTGTTCTCGAAGGCCTCGATCAGGGCGGACTGGTTCAGCAGGTAGCCGAGCTGGTCGGTGCCGTCGAGCAGGCAGCGGCGCGCGAAGGGGTCGACTTCGAACCGGGTCTCGTTGCCGTCGGGCAGGGTGAGAGTCCGGGCTTCGAGGTCGATCGTCGCCTCGGCGGCGGGGTCGCTCCTGACGGCGGCGAACAGGGTGGCCGAGACCGCGTCGCTCACCGGCACGACCAGCAGGCCGTTCTTCAGCGCGTTGCTGCGGAAGATGTCCGCGAAGGAGGTGCTGATGACGGCCCGGAAGCCGTGGCCGACGAGCGCCCAGGGCGCGTGCTCGCGCGAGCTGCCGCAGCCGAAGTTGTCCCCGGCCAGCAGGATGCGTGCGTCTCGGTGGCGGGACTGGTTGAGCACGAAGTTCGGGTTCGGCTCGCCGGCCGGGTCGCCGTCGCGATAGCGCCAGCGCGAGAACAGGCCGGAGGCGAGCCCCGAACGGTCCGTGACCTTGAGGTAGGACGCCGGGATGATCTGGTCGGTGTCCACGTTGGCCATCGGAAGCGGCGCCATGGAGCTCGTCAGCTGGTCGAAGCGGATGCTCACGACAGCACCTCGCGCACGTCGGTCACCCGGCCGGTGAGCGCCGACGCCGCGGCGGTCAGCGGGCTGGCCAGGAAGGTGCGGCCCCCTGCCCCCTGACGCCCCTCGAAGTTGCGGTTCGAGGTGCTGACCGCGTACTGGCCCGGGGCGAGCTGATCGCCGTTCATCGCCAGGCACATGGAGCACCCGGCCTCGCGCCACTCGGCTCCGGCGTCGACGAAGGCCTGGGCGAGACCGTCCCGCTCGGCCTGCCGCTTGACCGAATCGGAGCCGGGGACAACGAGCACGCGCAGGCCGTCCGCAACCCTGCGTCCGCGGAGCACGCTTGCGGCCGCCTCGAGGTCGCTGTAGCGGGAGTTGGTGCAGCTGCCGACGAAGACGACGTCGATCTCCTTGCCCTGCAGTTCCTGGCCCGGTTCGAGCGCCATGTAGTCGAGGGCCTTGTGGAAGGACTCCCTGAGTTCCGGCGGCACCGCGCCGCCCATGGGGATGGCGCCGCCTATGGGGATGGCCATGCCGGGGTTCGTGCCCCAGGTGACCATCGGCTCGAGCGTCGAGGCGTCGAGCGTCGTCGTGCGGTCGTACGCGGCCCCGTCGTCCGTGGGCAGGGACCGCCAGTCCTCGACCGCCCTGTCCCAGGCGTCGCCCTCGGGCGCCATCGGCCGCCCCCGCAGGTAGTCGAACGTGACCTCGTCCGGGGCGATCAGCCCGGCCCGGGCGCCGCCCTCGATGGACATGTTGCAGACCGTCATCCGGCCCTCCATGTCCAGTGCGCGAATCGCCTCGCCGGTGTACTCGAAGACGTGGCCGGTGCCGCCGCCGATGCCGAGCCTGGCGATCACCGCCAGGATAATGTCCTTGGCGGTCACGCCTTCCTGCAGCGTTCCGTCGACCCGCACCTCGCAGGTCCTGGGCCGGTGCTGGAGCAGGCACTGCGTGGCGAGCACGTGGCCGACCTCGCTGGTGCCGATGCCGAAGGCCAGGGCGCCGAACGCGCCGTGGGTGCTGGTGTGGCTGTCGCCGCAGACCACGGTCATGCCGGGCTGGGTGGCGCCGAGTTCCGGCCCGATGACGTGGACGATGCCGCGGCGCTCGTCTCCCATGGCGTAGAGCGGCACCCCGTGAAGCTCGCAGTTCGCCTGCAGGCGTTCGAGCTGGGCCGAGCCTTCCGGGTCGAGCACCCGGAGCCTTGCGCCGTCGATGGTCGGGTCGGTGGGAGTCGAGTGGTCCATCGTTGCCAGCGTCAGGTCGGGACGCCGGACGCTCAGGCCGCGCTCGGCCAGGTCCTGGAAGGCCTGCGGCGAGGTCACCTCGTGGACGAGATGGAGGTCGATGTAGAGCGTCGCGGGAAGTCCCTGGGCCTCGGCCGTGACCAGGTGGCGTCGCCAGATCCTGTCGAACAGGGTGCGCGGTTCGCTCATGCTTCCGCCCGCCGTGCGCCGCTGACGCCGAGCGTGGCCGGGCCGCCCTCGCCGGCCGTGTACTTCGTGCCGACTGCGGCGAGCATGCGGTTGAGGCCGGCCAGGTAGGCCTTGGCAGAGGCCACGATGACGTCCGTGTCGGCGCCGTAGCCGCCGAAGACGCGCCCGCGCTCGCGGCCGTCCTGCGGGCTCTTGATCCGCACCGTGACCTCGCCCATGGCGTCGATGCCCTCGGTCACGCTGTGGACGTTGTACTCGAGCAGAGTGTTCTCGGCCTCGACCACGGCGTCGATGGCGCGGAACGTGGCGTCGACGGGCCCGGTGCCGACGCCAGGCGACACGTACTCGCGGCCGTTCGGGCCGCGCAGGCGCGCCGTGGCGGTCGGCATGCCCGGTCGGCCGCAGGAGATCTGCAGCTCGGCCAGGGTGAAGATCTCGGTCGGGGCCAGCAGCTCCTGGTTGGCCAGAGCCTGCAGGTCGGCGTCGGTGATGTCCTTCTTCTGGTCGGCGAGCTGCTTGAAGCGCCGGAAGGCTTCGCCGAGTTCCTCGCGGTTCAGCTCGAAGCCGAGCTCTTCGAGACGCATGCGGAGCGCGTGCTTGCCGGAGTGCTTGCCCAGGACCAGCCGGCTCTGAGTCAGGCCGACCGTCTGCGGCGTCATGATCTCGTAGGTGCGCTGGTCCTGGAGCATCCCGTGCTGGTGGATGCCGGCCTCGTGGGCGAACGCGTTCTCGCCCACGATGGCCTTGTTCCGGGGCACGGCGATGCCGGTGTAGTGGGCCACCAGGCGGCTGGTCCGCACCAGTTCGGTCGTGTTCAGGCGTGTGCCGACGCCGTAGACCTGCGGCCGGGTGTGGAGCGCCATGACGACCTCCTCCAGCGAGGTGTTGCCGGCGCGCTCGCCGATGCCGTTGATCGTCACCTCCACCTGGCGCACTCCGGCCTCGATGGCGGCCAGCGTGTTCGCGGTGGCGCAGCCGAGGTCGTCGTGGCAGTGGGCGGACCAGATCACGCGGTCGGCGCCGTCGGTGTGCTCCATCAGGTAGCGGAACAGGTCGCCGTACTCGACCGGCATGTCGTAGCCCACGGTGTCGGGGACGTTCAGTGTCGTGGCGCCTTCGGCGATGGCGAGCGACAGGACCTCGACCAGGAAGTCCCGGTCGGAGCGGCTGCCGTCCTCGGGGCTGAACTCGACGTCGTCGCTCAGGGAGCGCGCATGGGCGACCATGTGCCCCACCTGGCTCAGCACCTGCTCCCGGGTCATGCCCAGCTTGCGTTCCATGTGGAGGTCGGAGGTGGCGATGAAGGCGTGGATGCGCGGCTTGACGGCCTCCCTGACGCCCTGCCAGGCCTTGTCGATGTCCTCGCGCCAGCAGCGGGCGAGGCCGGCGATCACCGGTCCTTCCCTCGACCCGACCTCCCGCGCGATCCTGCGCACGCCCTCCAGGTCGTCCGGGCTGGCGGCGGGGAAGCCGGCCTCGATCACGTCAACGCCGAGCACTGTCAGCTGCCGGGCCACCTCGAGCTTCTCCGCGCTCGTCATCGTGGCGCCCGGCGACTGCTCGCCGTCGCGCAGGGTGGTGTCGAAGATCCGGACGTGGTCCGGGTTCTGAACCTGTCCTGACATGTCTACACCTCCTTGGCGTCCAGGAACGGCATCATGCGACGCAGCTCCCGGCCGACCTCCTCGATCGGGTGGCTCCGCTCCTCCTCCCGGCGGGGGGCGAAGCGGGGGCGGCCGTTGCGGTTCTCGGCAATCCAGTCGCGGGCGTAGGTCCCGTCCTGAATGTCGGCGAGCACCTTGTCCATGACCGCCCGGACGTCCTTCGTGATCATCTGGTCGCCGGCGTGGTAGCCGCCGTGCTCGGCCGTGTCCGAAACGCTGTACCACATGTAGCCGAGGCCCCCCTCGTACATCAGGTCGACGATCAGCTTCAGCTCGTGCAGGCATTCGAAGTAGGCCACCTCGGGCTGGTAGCCGGCGGCGACCAGCTTCTCGAAGCCGGCGCGAACCAGGGCGGAGGCGCCGCCGCAGAGAACGATCTGCTCGCCGAACAGGTCGGTCTCGGTCTCCTCGGCGAAGGTGGTCTCGATGACGCCGGCGCGGGTACAGCCGATGCCCTTGGCGTAGGCGAGGGCGTTGGCGAGGGCCTCGCCGCTGGCGTCGTTGGCGACCGCGACCAGGCCCGGCGTCCCGGCGCCTTCGGTGAACACCTCGCGCACGCGGTGACCGGGGGCCTTGGGGGCGACCAGCGACACGTCGACGCCTTCGGGCGCCGCAATCTCGCCGTAGCGGACATTGAAGCCGTGCGCGAACATCAGCGTGTCGCCGGGGGAGAGATGCGGCGCGATGTCGTTCTCGTGGATCTCGGCCTGGACCGTGTCGGGCGCGAGCACCATGATGAAGGACGCTCTGGCTGCCGCCTCGGCGTTGCCCAGCACCTCGAAGCCGTCCGCCTCGGCCTGCGCCCGGCTGGAACTGCCCTCGCGCAGGCCGACGACCACCTCGACGCCGCTGTCGCGCAGGTTCTGGGCGTGGGCGTGGCCCTGGCTGCCGTAGCCGATGACCGCGACGGTGCGGCCGTCGAGCCGGGAGAGGTCCGCATCGTCGTCGTAGTAGAGCCTGGCCATCGGTGTTCGTTCCTCGCGTCTGTGGGTGAGATGTCTGTGGGTGGAGTCGTCGGTCGGTGAGGCTGTCGCCGAGCGCCCCTGCTCAGAGCACGTTGCTGCGCGCCGCGGCGCGGCTGCGGTTGGGCTTGAACCCCTCGTCCTTCAGCGTGTGGCCGGAGCGTCCGAGCGCGATGACGCCGGTACGCACCATCTCGACCACGCCGAACGGGCGCACGAGCTCGGTGAAGTTCTCGATCTTGTCCTCGTCGCCGGTGATCTCGACCACCACGTTCTCGGCCGAGACGTCGAGGATGCGGGCGCGGAAGATGTCGCAGAGCTGAATCACCTCGCGGCGGCTGGAAGCGTCGGCCCGCACCTTGACCAGGGCCAGTTCGCGGACCACGGCGGGCTGGTCGTGCAGGTGGTCGACGTGGACGACGTCGACCAGCTTGTAGAGGTTCATGACCAGCCGGTCCGCCTCGGCGTGGTCCGACTCCATGACGATCGTCATCCGCGACATGTCGTCGCGCTGGGTGCGGCCGACGGACAGGCTGTCGATGTTGAAGCTGCGTCGCCGGAACAGGTTCGCCACCCGCGCCAGCACGCCGGGCCTGTTCTCCACCAGCGCGGCCAGGATGTGCTTTGCCATCGTGCAGCTCCTCGTGTTGCCGGCTCAGGCGCTTCGGCTAGACCCCGAACCTCGAGCCGAGCGCCGTCGCCGGTTCGGGTTGCGATGCCTCCGGTTCCGGCGCCGCTGCGCTGCTCGCCGCGGCCTGTCGCTGCTGCTCGAAATCGGTCGGGGTGGGGCGGCGAATCATGTCGTCGAGGTCGGCGCCGGCGGGCACCATCGGGTAGACGATCTCCTCCTTCTCGACCACGAACTCGGTCAGCGTCGGCCCTCCGGCCTGCGCTCTGGCGGCGGCGACCGCCCCCTCGATGGCGGCGCGCTCCGTGACGCGGATGGCGGGGATGCCGTAGGCCTCGGCCAGCTTGCAGAAGTCCGGGTTGACCATCGGGGTCTGGTTGTAGCGCTCCTCGTAGAAGAACTCCTGCCACTGCCGGACCATGCCCAGGAAGCCGTTGTTGATCACCGCGATGTGGACGTTCACCTTCTCCTGCACGGCGGTGGCGAGCTCCATCATCGTCATCTGGAAGCCGCCGTCGCCGACCACTGCCCAGACTTCCTCTTCCGGCCTGGCCATCTTGGCGCCGATGGCGGCCGGCAGGCCGAAGCCCATCGTGCCGAGTCCGCCGCTGGTGATCAGGCTGTGCGGGCGTTCGTGCTGGTAGTACTGCGCCTCCCACATCTGGTGCTGCCCGACGTCGGTGACGGTGATGGCGCCGCCCTCGGTGAACTCGAACAGGTCGCGGATGACCTGGGCGCCGAGCAGCTTGCCTTCGGGCGCCGCCGGGTGCTGGAGCTCGTCCGGCGGCCTCACGATCTCGCGCAGCTCGGAGTCCGCCCGCCAGGCGGCGATGCGGTCGAACCAGGCCTGGGACGGTTGCCGCTCGACCCGGTCGAGCAGCTGCCGCAGCACGTCGCCGAGGTCGCCGACGATTCCGACGTCGACCTGGACGTTCTTGTTGATCTCGGACGGGTCGATGTCGACGTGGATCTTGCGCGAATCGGGAGCGTAGGTGGCGATGTTCCCGGTCACGCGGTCGTCGAAGCGCATGCCCAGGGCAATCAGCAGATCGGCCCCCTGAATGGCGTGGTTCACCTCCGCGCCGCCGTGCATTCCCATCATGCCCATGCAGAGCGGGTGATGCTCGGAGATGGCGCCCTTGCCAAGCAGGGTGAGCGCCACCGGAATCCTCGCCTTCTCGGCCAGCTGCGCGAGCTCGCGGTTCGCGCCGGCCATGGAGATGCCGTGCCCGGCGAGGATGACCGGACGCTTCGAATCACGAATCAGCGTCAGCGCGGCGTCGACCTGGCGAGCGCGCGCAGCCTGCGGCGGCTGGTAGCCGCGCAGGTCGATCGGCGCCGTCGGGTACGCGAACGGGGCGGCCTGGATCTGGACGTCCTTGGGGATGTCGATCAGCACCGGCCCCGGTCGCCCGGTGCGGGCGATGTGAAACGCCTCGCGCATCACCTCCGGCAGTTCCTCGATCGTTCGCACCAGGTAGTTGTGCTTCGTGATCGGAATCGTGATGCCGGTGACGTCCGTCTCCTGGAAGGCGTCGCTGCCGATGGCGCCCGTGGGCACCTGGCCGGTGATGCAGACGATCGGCGACGAGTCCATCATCGCCGTGGCGATGCCGGTGACGAGGTTCGTGGCGCCGGGGCCGCTGGTGGCGATGGCGACGCCGACCTTGCCGGTGGCCCGGGCGTAGCCGTCCGCCATGTGCGAGGCGCCCTGCTCGTGACGGGTCAGCACGTGGTGGATCCGCGGGTACTTCGTCAGTGCGTCGTAGGTGGGGAGGATCGCCCCGCCCGGGTAGCCGAAGACGAGGTCGACGCCCTCGCGCAGCAGGCATTCGCACACGATCTCGGCGCCGGTCAAGACGACGCCCTCGGCGCACATTCCGGCGCCATTCGCGGGTTGGCCGTTGTCCGAGGCGTTGCTGTGACTCATGGCGGCGTCCTCCTCAGCTTCAGGCCGGCTTCCGGTCGCGCCCGAGCCCGGTCACTTCCGTGAGCCAGCCGTGACGGTCGGGGATTCGGCCCTTGACCAGGCCGAAGAACTCCTGCTGCAGGCGGTGGGTGATCTCGCCGCGCGAGCCGCTGCCGATCTGTATGCGGTCCACGGAGCGGACCGGGCTGACCTCGGCGGCGGTTCCGGTCATGAACAGCTCGTCGGCGAGATAGAGCTCCTCGCGGGCGATGGGCTGCAGGCGCACCTCGCAGTCCAGGTCGCGCGCGAGCGTGATCACGGAGTCCCGGGTGATGCCGGCCAGGATGGAGTTGTAGAGCGGCGGCGTGAAAATGACCCCGTCGCGGACCAGGAACAGGTTCTCGCCTGCGCCTTCGCAAACCAGCCCGCGCTCGTCGAGCATGATGCCCTCGGCGTACCCGTGCTGACGCGCCTCGATGGAGGCGAACTGGTTCGTCACGTACTGGCCGCTGATCTTGCCCAGCGGCACGGCAGTGTTCGAGTTGAAGCGTCGCCACGAGCTGACCGCGGCGTCCACCCCGTGCTCGAGCGCGTCCTCGCCCAGGTAGGTGCCCCAACGGACGGCGTAGATGGCGAGCCGGGAGGAGCACTCCGACGGGTTCAGCCCCATGTCCTCGTCGCCGCGGTAGATCAGCGGTCGCAGGTAGCAGGCTTCCAGGTCGTTGCGCACCACCGCCTCGAGGCACAGTTCCTCGACCTGGGTCGGCGTGTAGCCAGGGTCCATGCGCATGATGCGGCAGCTGTCGAACAGGCGCCGGATGTGGGCGCCCAGGCGAAACACGGCGGTCGCGGTGCCGGTGTCGTAGGCGCGGATGCCCTCGAACACCGACGAACCGTAGTGCAGGCCGTGGGTGGTCAAGTGGACGGTCGCCTGATCCCAGGGCTTCCACTGATCGTCGATCCAGATCCACTCAGATCGTTCTATGGGCATTGCGGTGACTCCACGGGCGCCTGTACAGAAAAGCCCCCAGGCGGCGCTGGGGGCTTGCAGGTTCGCTCAGTTGCGGGCTGAAGCGCCTGTCAGGCCCCCTGGAACGGGACAAGAAGGACCAGCACGTCCAGTAGCGGGACTCCGGCCACCGAGGAAGCCTCCTGAAGGCGTGGTTGCCGTGCGACGGGCTGCCGTGCGATGGGCGTCATGGGCTGGTTCACGGTCGCTGGTGGCGTGCTGACGGGCTCGCGGACCATGCCGAACGGCAGATCCGTCGTGGAAGATTAGGGGGGATCGAGGCGGCTGTCAAGTTGACGTCTTGTCCAGCGAGAAGTGAGCAGGAACCGGGGGCGGGCACTCTTCGCCCTGTTCGTTTCCGGCGGCGTTGGGGCCGAGATCACTCGCCAGGCCCGGGAATCGACGTACGCGTTGGTCAGGCGGACGCTGGTGCGCTTCCGGACCTCACGCTGAAGAGGCCCGAGAGGGCCGTGGTACGAGCCTTTCTGGTCCACGGTGACGGGCTTCTCGCAATGCCAATGGCCCCGTCACCAGGGAAGACGCCGTTGGCATCCCTGGCCTCGGGTCGCCCGCCGCCGGCCCGGCGTCGGCCACTACTGCCCAGGGCGGTCAGACACCCGGACAAGAACACCAGAAACCACCCCGAGAACGACCCCGGTTCACTGCTCTGCGAGCGCCGCGTTCATGCGCACGTCGGATTGCTGGAGAGACGGTTTGAAGCGCCCGTTGCCGACCCGTGATCGAGCACGGCGTTCGGCGCTGGCGCGCCGAGGCGACCGGCGGGTCGACTGTTCGGCGGGCGCAACGGCGACCCGCTGGCAGGGCGAACCGGACGGCGATGATCCGCCGGATCCCGCGTTCGCGGGCCACACGGTGGGCCGGATCCGCTGTATAGTCGAGCGTTTACGCGCGAACTCCGATCGTTCCTTCGTGAAGCTGTTTCCTCGCCTCGAGTTTCATCGCACCGGCATCGGCCTCCTGCCCGATCCGCACGATCCGGAGCCCGGCTCGGCCGTCCATCTGGCCAGGGTAGCCGGCTCGAACCGGCCGCTTACCTTCTGCAGCTGTTCCACCGGGCGCCGGAGCGGCTGCCGCCACATCCGGCAGCTCCAGGGCCAGATCCGGGAGCTTCGCCAGGAGACGGGGCTCAACTGGTTCGAGCACTTCACGCGCAGCCGCTGGTTCGGTCTCGCCCGGGCGCTGGTGGATCCGGGTCAGCCGGAGGTCGCCGACTGTCTGGTGCTGCTCGACGGGCCGGCCGAGCCCATCCGGCTGTTCACACCGGACCGCCTTGAGGTGCTCCGGTACGTCGATCGCACCCCGGCCGCGGTGCGTTTCCTGGAGCGGCTGGGGAAGCTCCCGAACGGCGACCGGGCGGCGGACCGGGCAGGCCTGCTGGAGCGGCTCTCGACCTTCATGCGCACGCCCGAGGAGCAGCACCTGAACAAGGCCGGCATGCAGACCACGCGACAGTTCTTCGAGCGAAGCCTGTGGTTCCGGGTCGCCTACCACGCCTTCCGGGAGTACGGCGACATCGCGGACGAGCTCCAGCGCGAGGTCGCCCCGTGCGGCTCCGTGCGGCTTGTGCCTGCGGTCGACCTTGCCGGGGGCCTGCTGTTCCTCCGCGTGCATGCGGTCCCTTTGGGCGGGGAACTGCTGCAGCTTGCCGTGCCGAGGGGACAGGTGGCGGCCGTGCTTGAGTTCCTCGAGAGCGCCGGCCAGGCCGTGGTCGAGCCGCTTCCCGCCGCGGACCTTCTGCACCTTGGCCCGAGCACGAAGGTGGACGAAGACCGCCGGCTGCAGGTTCTGCGACTGGCCGCCGCGGGCGAAGAGGGGCTGGACGAGACCCGCAGGGAGCGGTTTCGGTACGGCGAGCTCTTGTTCCTGGAGGAGCTGGGGGTGCTTGTCCGCCGCGGCAGCCGGACAGATCCGAACTGGCGGGAGCCGGCGTCGCTCGATCTTCGGCGGGCTCTCGTGCCGACCTTCCGGATCGGCGGGTTCGCGGCGGAACCGAGCGTGACCCTGAGCGAGAGCCCTCTCGCCAGCCTGGGCATCCTCCGCGACTTCGACTACATCGAGATCGAGCCGGACGGCGACGAGGCCCTGTCGATCCGGTACGGCTTTCGCGACGTCGAGGTGGGTCTCGACGAGCTGCTTCGGGCCAGGGAAGCCGGGCAGCCGTACCTGGAGACGGCGGCGGGGTGGATCGACCTGGAGGCGCCGTCGCTCAGGAACCTGGGCTCGCTGCCGGCCGAGCCGGGAGGCGTCCGCCGCCCGGCCGGAGGCGACGGGCGGGGCGTTCGCCTGTCGTCGGCCGAGCTGCTCCGGCTGCAGGCATCGAGCGCGGCGCCCATCCGGGTGGAGGGCGAAGGCAGTCGCCAGGACTTCCTGCGCCGCTTCCTGGAGCTCCGGCCTGCCGACGCCCTGGTTGCCCCGGACGGACTCCGGAGCATTCTGCGGCCCTACCAGAAGCTGGGCGTGGAGTGGCTGAAGTTCCTCTACGAGAACCGCCTGGCCGGCCTGCTCTGCGACGACATGGGTCTGGGCAAGACCCACCAGGCGATGGCGCTGATGGTCATCCTGAGGGAGCAGCTGGGGGTCGACGCGCCGTTCCTGGTCGTCTGTCCGCGGACCGTGATCAGCCACTGGCGCAACAAGCTGCGCGAGTTCGCCCCCGGGCTGCGGTCGGCGTACTACCACGGCCCGACGCGGAATCTGGCCGAGTCGCTGGCCGAGGGTGACGTGATCCTGACCTCGTACGGCGTGATGCGAAACGACGTGGAGCGCTTCGGCGACCGACGCTGGGGGCTGATCGTGTTCGACGAGATCCAGCAGATCAAGAATCGGCGCACCCAGGGCTATCGCGCTGCCACGGCGCTGTGCGGGAGAATGAAGATCGGGCTGACCGGCACCCCCATCGAGAACTCGCTGACCGAGCTCAAGGTCCTGTTCGATCTCGTTCTGCCGGGCTACCTGGGCGGCGACGATGGCTACCTCGACCTGCCGGGAACGAACGAGCAGGATGCCGATTCGTGGTACGCGGTCAATCTGCGGCGGCTGACGGCCCCGTTCGTCCTGCGGCGGCTGAAGTCGGCGGTGCTGGACGAGTTGCCGCCCAAGATCGAGGACATCCGGACCTGTCGCCTCAGCGCCGAGCAGCAGCACATGTACCGCCAGGCCATCGAGACGAAGGGCGTGGCCCTGGTGCGGTCGCTGCGTCAGGAGCGAGGCGCTGTCCCGTACATTCACGTCTTCGCGCTGCTGAATCTGCTCAAGCAGATCTGCGACCATCCCGCGCTCGCGGTGAACGAGCTCGACCGCTGGGAGAAGCACGAGTCGGGCAAGTGGGACCTGTGCCGGGAACTGCTCGAGGAGAGCCTGGGCAGCGGCCAGAAAGTGGTCGTCTTCACTCAGTACCTGGGCATGATCGGAATCCTGGAGCGGCACCTCCGGCGGCTCGGCATCGGCTTCGCCACCCTGACCGGCTCGACCCGGGAGCGCGGCAAGGTCGTCGACCGCTTCAACCACGACGACGACTGCCGCGTGTTCCTGGGCAGCCTCAAGGCGGGCGGCACCGGCATCGACCTGGTGGGCGGCTCGGTGGTCATCCACTACGACCGCTGGTGGAACGCGGCGCGCGAGGACCAGGCGACCGACCGCCTGTATCGGATCGGCCAGAAGCGCGCCGTCCACGTCTTCAAGCTGATCACCGAGGGGACGGTCGAGGAGCGCATCGCCGCGATCATCGACCGGAAGCGCCGGCTGATGGAGAGCGTGGTGCAGGAGGACGACCCGAAGCTGGCCAAGATCTTCTCGCGCGAGGAGCTCATCGAGCTGCTCCAGGGGCCGGGTCTCGACGAACCGGCGTGACTCGGCAGTCCGGCGTGCGTGGCGGCATCGTGACCGGTGCCGGGAATTCCGGCAGACTGCGAGTGTCCATGAAGCGAGCGAACGAACGATGACCACCAGAATCGAGATCTACGACACCACCCTGCGCGACGGCACGCAGCGGGAGAACATCTCCCTGTCGCTGGCGGACAAGCTGGCCATCGCTCGTCGCCTGGACGGGTTTGGCGTTCCCTGGATCGAGTGCGGCTGGCCCGGCTCGAACCCCAAGGACGCCGAGTTCTTCGAGGCGATCCGCGACGTGGATCTCCTGCAGACGAAGGTCTGCGCCTTCGGCAGCACGCGGCGAAAGAACGACACCTGCGCCCACGACGGCAACATCCAGGCCCTGGTGGCGGCCGAGACGCCGGTGGTGACGATCTTCGGCAAGAGCTGGGACCTGCACATCGAGAACGTGCTGGAGACCGACCTCGCCGAGAACGAGAACATGGTGCGCGATTCGGTCGCCTACCTGAAGGACCGCGGGCGCGAGGTGGTCTACGACGCCGAGCACTTCTTTGATGGCTTCGCCGCCAACCCCGAATGCGCGCTGGGGACGCTGCGGGCAGCGGCCGGCGCCGGCGCAGACTACGTCGTGCTGTGTGACACGAACGGCGGCTCGCTGCCCTGGCAGATCGAGGCCGGCGTCGAGGCGGTGCGCGGGGAACTCGGCTCCGAGGTGCGCATCGGCATCCACACCCATGACGATGGCGGCTGCGGCGTGGCGAACTCGCTTGCCGCGGTGCGGGCCGGGGCGGTCATGGTCCAGGGCACGATCAACGGCTACGGCGAGCGGGTGGCGAATGCCAACCTGGTCACGATTCTGGCCGACCTCCAGTGCAAGATGGGCTTCTCGTGCGTCCCGGATGAACGCCTGCGCGACCTGACCTCCCTGTCGCGCTACGTCGCGGAGGTGGCGAACGTCATTCACGACGACCACCTGCCCTACGTCGGTCGCAGCGCCTTCGCCCACAAGGGCGGCGTACACGTGGCAGCGATGCTCAAGGAGCCGCTGAGCTATCAGCACGTGGCGCCCGAGCTGGTCGGCAACGAGATGCGCGCCGTCGTCTCCGAGCTTTCCGGGCGCGGCAACATCGTGCATCTCGCCGCCGGGGCGGGCATCGGCGCCGACACCCCGCATGCGCGGGAGGTGCTGTACCGGGTCAAGGAGCTGGAGAACCGCGGCTACAGCTTCGAGGCCGCGGAGGCGTCCGTGGAGCTCATGCTGCGTCGGGCCCGGCCCGACTACGAGCCGCCCTTTCGCCTGCTCGACTACCTGACCGTGGTGGAGCACCGCGATGGCCGCGGTCTGGTGACCGAGGCGACGGTCAAGGTCGCGCTGCCTGGCGGCGACCTGGAGCACACGGTCTCGGAAGGCAACGGTCCGGTGAATGCCCTGGCTCACGCCCTCCGCAAGGCGCTCCGGCCGCACTACCCGAAGCTCGCCGACATGAGGCTTGCCGACTACAAGGTGCGAATCCTGGACAGCAGCGACGGCACGGCTGCCGTCACCCGCGTCCTGATCGACTTCGTCTGCCGGGGCGAGCGCTGGACCACGGTGGGCGCCGGCGGGAACATCATCGAGGCCAGCTGGGAGGCGCTGTCGGACGCCATCGAGTTCGGCCTGAGCGGCTGACCGGCGCTCGGTTCTCGCACCGGCCGGCGTGCGTCCCGGTGGCCCCGCCAGGAGGAGCGTCGGTGTGCGGTTGCGCTTGACCCAGTCGCACCGGCCGGAGTGGAACCCGGTGGCCCCGCTGGCCGCCGCAGCTCCCACGTTGGCGGAGGGCGGGCGGCGAAGTGCGATCCGGCGGCACGCGGCGCGGCCGGCGAGCCGCGGTCAGTGGGCCGGGGCCGTGGCGGCTTGCGGCGCTGACGCTCGAACCCGCGGCAACGTGCCGCCCGCCGAGAGAAGCGTGGCGGCGAGCGGATCATGCACTGCCGCCATGTAACGGTAGCGGCGATTGCGCAGGAGCAGTCGGGATTCGAAGATGAACACGTCGCCGGCGCCGGGTTTCGCGTGAAGGGCGATCGGAAGCGTTGTCTTCGGCGGCGCCACGATGTTGCCGAACTGGTCCAGCAGCCTCAGCCGAAGGTCCAGCTCGTTCCTCCACAGACCGTCGATCTCCAGCAGGTCCACGTCGTCCAGGGGGATGGCCACCGTCATCGGAACGATCCGTTTGAGGAGCCCTGCCTTGCTCGGCGCACCGAACGTGACTTCCAGGACTTCCGCCCCCGGCGAGCCTCCGAGCAGGAGGGCGCCTTCGACCATCATGGAGATCTCTGCCCCTCGGGACATGTCGAGGTACTTCTCGCGCGAGCGGACCCGGAGGTCGTCCGCCCCGACAACGCGCACCCGGATGTCGTGCTGGCGGTCGCCCCCGTCGCGGCGAGGTGCGAAGCCGAGCCAGTAGTAGGAACGGGTGTCTGCCACGGTCCTGGCGAGCGCCTTCCTGCTGAACGAGTTGACCATGGGCAGGCCGCCCGTCTCGTCGGCGAGGAACTGGAGCACGTCGTGGAACCTGCGCTCGGAAGAGCTGCTCCAGGTGGCCAGCGGATCTCTCTGCTCGATGTCGATCGGCTTGCCCTGCAACCCGGGCAGGTCCACGGGATACAGGCTGTAGCCGACCCGGTTCGCGGCATTGACAAGGGGGCCGTACAGGCGGTCCAGCGTGGCGCCGGCCGACGCGGCGGAAAAGGCGGAACCGGCGTTCCATGAATCGAGCGCGGTGGCCCAGCCTTCCACGAGAAGCATCATCACCTTCCTGCCGGGCGCTTCCGCGAAGCTGCGCAGGGCGCCGGCCGCGGCCATGACCGACCGTCGGGTCTTCTCGGCAGGGTCGCCCATGCCGAAGGCGTACAGATGGCCTCGCGCCTCGCGCCGGGTCGCCTGCCTGAAGGCGCCTTCCATGGCGCCGGGCGAGGCGGTCCAGTCCGTGATCAGGCTCAGGTCGCTGCCGTCCCAGGCCACGAGCGCCATGCGGTCGTCAGGCGCGATGCGGGCCAGGTCGCTCGCCAGGCGGTTCAGGACGCGGTTCCGGTGCTGTCGGATGGCGAAGAGATCGTCGACGAAGATGAGGTAGTTCGTGCCGACCGGCTCGCCGGGCACCAGCGACGGCACCTGGGGCGCCGAAGCGTCGTCCTGGTCGGACGAGGGCTGCGAGCGCCCGTCTGCGACCTCGGTGAAGTAGTCGACGAGTACAGGTTCGCCGTCCACGAGCAGCTCGAAGTCGCTCGCCTGCAGATTCGGGACCCGGGCGCCCGTGCGGTCGGTGACCACGACCTCGACGTTGATGACGCGTACGTCGATCACGTCCGAGAACAGGTCGGGCAGCGGCTGTTCCGGCGCCTGCTCCTGGCCGGCGATCGGCAGCGCTGCCGCGAACAGGGCGAGAACCGTGGCGAGGCCGTGCCGCGCGCGCAGGCCGAGACGCGGGCCGGTCCCCGCGCCGGTTGCGGGCACTTCGTGCGGCACTGTGGTCATGGGGCTCCCTCTCCTGCTGCCAGGCGGCCTGGATGGCGCCTGCTGCCAGGCGGCCTGGATGGCGCCTACTGCCAGGCGGCCTGGATGGCGCCGACGACGACGAGACCGAGGGTCAAGTGCCCGGCGTTGATCAGCCAGAGCTTGAGTGAGCGCTGCTCGAACAGGTAGTTCACCCCCATCAGCGCAGAGGCCATGCCGAGGCCCAGAATCAGGCCGAGATGGACGCCCTCCATCACGTGGTGGGCGCCGGTCTGCGCCACCAGCATGCCCACCACGGTGGCCGCGACCAGCTCGAGCAGCAGAGTTCCGCCCATGGTCACGACCATGTTGGACTCTGGCGGGTTCTCCATGTCGATGCCCATCTCGGCGGCCCAGGCCTTGCCGAACAGGAAGGAGTACCAGATGGCGCCCAGGGCGTAGAAGGCGACGGCGGACACGACGACGGCCAGCCAGTTCAGGTCGGCGAGATGCATGGGATCGATCTCCTTCTGGTTTCTGGGTCGCTCAAGGCTAGCAGGCAGGCCGGCAGCAGGCGGCGCCGCCGTCAGGTGCGAGGGGGCCGCAGGCGACGCGGTCGCTTCGGAGGTCTTCGGGGATGGCGCCCGCTTCGGTCGGCTGCGCTGTGGAGGCTTGTGCTTGTCCGAGAGGATGGTGGGAGTCGCTTGCCTCCATCCCCCGTTCGGCCCCCTCGGCCCTGCCGGCTCACATCGCGCTGGCGGGGAGCGGCGCGGGACCGGCACGGGACCGTCAGGGCCGATCGGGATCGGTGGGGCTGTTGATGGGCCGCAGGGACGCCGGTTCAGTTCCCAGGTGCGGGTGTCAGCTCGATGCGCAGCTCGGCTGCTTCGAGGATGGCTGGGCGCGAGTAGAGCAGCGGGAACGCCTCGTCGCTGGCCCACGGTTCGAACAAGTCGGCGTAGTGGGGACTGCGCGGGTCGCCGGACTGGCCGGGGTTGTTCATTGCGACAGAGTTGTCCCACCCGCCGACGTCGATGACCATGCGGAACGAGGCGCCCGAGGTCTGGCGGAAGTTCCCGTCGTAGCGCGTGTTGCCGACCGTGTCGCCTGATCCGCCGCGCGGCGCCGGGCCGATCTGCACCCGGCTGCGCAGGTCCTCCGGCAGGCGGGCCGCCAGCGGATGGGGCAGCTCGATCTGGTGCAGGTCACCCCAGCGCCAGGCGGTCGGGTCGGGGCCGAGCCGCTCGCTCGTGTCCCGGAAGGCAGCAGCGAGGCTGGCCGCGAGCGCGTCGTCGCGGGCTTCGGCGGGCGCGACGACGGGCCGGTTGTCGGGCGAACTGTCGCCTGCCGCCTCCTCTCGGCTTCCCGTCAGGCGGCCATCGGGCGTCTCCAGCAGCCGGAGCAGGTTCTCGTCGTGGACCGGCAGCGGGGTTGTGGCGGCGCCGAGCGAGGCCGCCAGCCGGCCGCCGACCTCGTCTTCCAGGTGGCGCCGCCACCAGACCTCGAACAGAGCGGCGGCGCCGCTGTCCGGCGCGAGCTCGCCGTTCCAGCCGTCCAGGACGTCGAGCGCCGACCCGACCGCGGTGGGCACCCGCTCGCTGTCGAGCAGCCTCTCCCGGTCAAGCAGCGCGAGCAGGCGGCGCGCAGGGATGGAGACGTAGTCGGTCTGCAGCCGGACGGCGTCCTCGACGGTCATCGCGTCGTTGGCCTCCAGGGCCTCGCCGATGCGCTGGCGTCGGTACGGCCCGGCCCACTCCAGTCCGAGCGGCACGTCGTAGCCCTGCGGCAGGTTCATCTCGTTGGCGGTGGCGACCCAGCCGCGTTCGGGGTTGAACTCCACGGGCAGTTCATCCATGTCCCGGTAGCCTTGCCACTCGTGGCGGCCGCCACCGGGAACCGGCAGAAGCCCGTCCCAGTTCGTGCGGACCGGCGCCAGGCCGCCCGGCTTCCAGCCGATGTTGCCGTCGATGTCGGCGTAGACCTGGTTCTCGGAAGGCGCTCCCCAGCGGTTCATGGCGGCCAGGAACTGGTCCCAGTTGCGGGCTCTCATGTACTCGATGGAACCGAGGTAGGGCGCCATCCCCGGTTCGAGCCAGGCCGCCCGCAGGCCCACCGCCAGGTTGCGGTCGGGGTCGCGGTGGAGAACCGGTCCGTCGCGGGTGAAGCGCAGATCGACGGTGCGGCCATCCCCGCCCCGCACGGGGATCGTCTCCGTCACCACCTCCATCGGCAGCCAGTGGCCGCCGTGTTGGTAAAGGTCGGGCGAGCCCGGCCTGGTGCGGTAGACGACGAGGTCTTCCTGGTCGATGCTGAAGATGGTCAGGCCGAAGGCGATGGTTCCGTTGTGGCCGATGGAGATTCCGGGCAGGGCGGGTTCGCCGGCGCCGATCAGGTTGAGGTCGGGTGATGCCAGATGGACGATGTAGCGCAGCGAGGGCGCCGACTGGGTGCGGTGCGGGTCGTTCGCCAGCAGGGGGCGACCGGTTGCGGTGCGGCGGGGCGAGATGGCCCAGTTGTTGCTGCCCTCGGTGTCCGGATCGCCGGCGCCCGGCGTGCCGGAGAGGAGGCCGTCGAAGCGCACGCCACGCGTGCCGAGCCGGTAGAGGTCGAGGAAGTCCTCTGCGTCGCGGAAGAGCGCGAGGTCGAGGCCCTCCGGCAACGTGAGCTTGTGCTCCGGTTCGTTGCGGTCTCGGAGCGCGAGCGCGTCGAGACCGTTCTGGCTCAGGAAGATGGCGCGCGAGAGCTCGCTGGAGGCGTTGCGCAGCAGACCGTGGCTGCGGATCCGCGTCACCGCCTCGGGCGTCCATCGCGACGGCAGGTAGTCGAGGACGGCGAACTCCGGCGGCAGCAGCTCGGGTCGCTCCAGCACCAGGTCGACCCGCGCGTTGACGCCCCGCACCCACGCGCTGACGATGCGCTTCGTGTCCGACGCGTAGGCGAGCCACTCGGCGTGCATGTCGCCTCGGTAGAGCAGGAGGCGCGCTGCCCGGTCCTGCTCGACGAAGCCGGGTCCGAACACCTCGGACAGTGTGCCCTCGCCGCGCCGCCGCCAGAGGTCGATCTGCCACAGGCGGTCGCGGGCCGCGTTCCACCCCTGGGCGAAGAACAGGTCGTCCATTCCCTTGGCGTGGACGTGGGCCACGCCCCAGCGATCCACCAGGATCTCGACCGGCGCTTCAAGCCCCGGCACTTCGAACTGCCGGGTCTCGATGGCGTTGCCGGGGCCGCTGCCGGGGGCGCAGGCAGCGCCGAGCATGGCGATCGGCGCAAGCGCGACGAGGCAGAAGCGTTTCATCGGCTCCCGTCACGAGGGCCGCCGTCCGGTCGGAGGGGGCCGCAGGGGACGCGGGCGCCGCGGAGGTTCCTGGGAGGTTGGCGCCCGCTGCGGTCGGCTGCGCTGCGGAAGGTGGTGCTGATGCTCGAGGCCCTCGGCAGTCGCTTGCCTCCAGCCCCCTTTCGGCCCCCTCGGACCGGACGGCTCATGGAGGCCGCGGCGCCTGCGCCTGCGCCTGCCGAGACCGCGGTCGTCGCCACGCGTCTCAGCGTCTCAGCCCGACGCGCCGCCGACACGTCGTGGCTCGCTGGAGACAGGGAGGGCATCGATGAAGGAACCGTGACTGCCTGCTGTTCGGTGAGGGGAGCGGTGGTGACGCTAGCGGGCGTAGCGCAGGCCGATGCGCACGGTTCGGCCCGGGCCGGGGAAGCCGACCTGCGTTTCGTACGACTCGTCGAGCGCGTTGTCCGCCTTGATCGTGACGCGCCACTGCGCGGCGGCCTGCCAGGCAAGACTCAGGCCGGCCAGGGTACGCCCCTCGACCATGGTCCGCATCGGCGCCGGAATCTGCTCGTCGAGGTAGGCGTCCGTGCGGCGCACCTCGATGCCGAGCCGCAGCGTCTCGATCAGGTCCGCCCGAAGGCCGACGCCGCCGTGCAGGTCCGGGCGGCGTCGCAGCGGCAGGCCGGTAGCGCGGTCTTCCGTGCTCTGCGCCGTCAGCGCCAGGTCGAGAACCACTCGCGACGAGGGCCGCCAGACCAGCGTTCCCTCGACACCCTCCGCCCGCACGTCGTTCCGGTTGACGTTCGAGAACAGATCGAAGTCGAAGTCGATCAGGCCCTCGAAGCGGTTCGCGAAGGCGGTCAGCCCCCAGCGGAGCGAGCCGTCCTCGCTGCGGCCCTCGATGCCGAGGTCCGCGCCGACGCTCGTTTCTGCGTAGAGGTCCGGGTTGCCGCCCAGGGCCCGCGGAGAGGCCAGCGCGAAGAAGCTGGGCAGCTTGAAGGCGCGTCCGGCCGACGCCCGCAATGCCCAGGCGCCGCCTTCCGGGGTGTAGCGCAGCCCGGCGCGCGGGCTGAGCTCCTCGCGGTCGCTGTGGCCGTCGCTGCCCTGCAGGAGGTCGGCACGCGCACCGAGCTCGGCGACCAGCCCGCCGCGGCTGAAGCGCCACTCTCCGAACAGGGCGACCCGCTCCCGGTCGGTGGAGTAGTCGCCGTCAAGCGGTCCGCCGAGGAAGTCCGGCAGCAGCAGGAAGCTCCTGTTGCGGCCCATCTCGGAGAGCCCTTCGGCGCCAAGGCTGACTTCCGACCCGCTGCCGTCCGGCCTGAACGAGCCGATCCAGGCCAGGCGCAGGTCGCGGAACTCGGTGTTCTCGGTGATCGGCGGCACCAGGAAGCCGATGGCCGGGCTGTCGCGGCCCAGCCGGTGGTCGAACCAGGTCGCTCGGAGGAGCTGGCTGAACCGCTGCCCGGCGTCCAGGTCGAGCGTCATGGCGGCCCCCGCCTCCCGGTGGTCGGAGAACCGGAGATCGCCGCTGCCGAGCACCGGTCCGCCGGAGCCATCCGAATAGTCGTCCGTCTGCCAGTCCGCTACACGTCCGGTCAGGCGGAACGCGGAATCGCTGCCGAACTGCCGCTGCCAGCGTCCGTTCGCCGACGCCTGGGCGATGCGGTCGTCGCCGACTCGCCCCTCTTCCTCCCGGAAGGCGGCGCCGAGCGAGACAGCGGATGCGTCGTCGGCGCGACCCCAGGACAGCGTCCCGGCCCGATGATCGTTGCTGCCGGCCGCGGCACTCCAGCCGAGGGATTGCCCGCCTGCTGCCGGCGTCGAGGTGATCAGATGGATTGCGCCGCCGAGCGAACTCGATCCGTAGAAGGAGGAGAGCGGCCCGCGCACCACCTCGATGCGCTCGATCTCCGCCGCGCCGACGCTGCCGAGCGGAAAGGCGCCACCGTACTGGTCCGTGCTGTCGTTGACCGGCACGCCGTCGATCAGCACCAGTGTGAAGTTCCCGTCGCCGCCCCGAAGGGACGCCCCGGCCACCGCGGCGCTGGAGTCGTTGCCTAGCACGTGAACGCCGGGGACGAACCGCAGCGCCTCGGAGGCATCGGCGGCTGCCAGGTCGGCCAGCTCGTCGCGGCCGACGACCTGGACTGAAGCCGTCGCCGCGTCGAGCGACCTGGCCCGGACCGTGGCGGTCTCGTAGAACACCGTCTCCGGGGCCTCACTCTCCGGGCCCTTGCCGTCCTCGGCCCGGTCGTCCATGGCGGCCTGTCGCTCCGCGACCGAACCGGCCTGCGCCGTGTCCTGGCCTTCGGCGACCCCGGTCCCGGGCGCCAGCAAGGCCAGCAGGCTGGCGAGGCCCAGGAACGCGGGAACGACTGGCTGGCGGTGCGATTTCAGCATGGCGGGTGACGTTAGCAGTCTGCAGGTTCTGCCTGCGGACGCAGGACGCTGGCAGGCCGGCAGCCTGCTTGAAGGTGGCGGCTGGGGCCGGATGAAGGAGCCTGCGAAGTGTCCGGCGGCGGCAGGCTGCAGACGGCTCGGTCCGGGCGCTATGCTCGCTTCATTCTTGGGCTGGCGCCAGCGCAGCGTGGCCCGTTTCAGGCGAGGAGGACGCGCGATGGCGATCAAGACGAATCGAGCGGCGTTGGTCGCGGCTCTGGCGGCCCTGTCGGCAACGGCCTGCATCGAGGTTCGGGTCAGCGGTTCGGGCGGCGAGGGAGGCGACGGCGATGCGGCGGCTTCCGCGGGCGCCGAGGCCGGTTTCGTCTCGCTGTTCGACGGCCAGTCTCTGGATCACTGGCGGGGCTTCAAGCTGGACGAGACGCCTGCCGGCTGGGCGGCGGCGGACGGCGTGATTCACTTCCTGCCGCCGGATGGCGACGATGCCGGTCCGCGGGCGGATCTGCTGAGCCGCGAGCAGTACCGCAACTTCGAGTTCCGGTTCGACTGGGCGGTGACCGCCGGCGGCAACAGCGGCGTCATGTTCCACGTCGCCGAGGACGCTCCCGCCTCCTACTCGACCGGGCCGGAGTTCCAGATCCTGGACGACGACGGTCACCGCGACGGTCAGCGGATGGAGACCTCCGCCGCGTCGAACTACGCGCTGCATCCGCGTACCGGCGGCGAGCTGATGCCGATCGGCGAGTTCAACTCCAGCGCCCTGCGGGTCGAGGGCGACGCGGTCACCCACTGGCTGAACGGCGAGAAGGTCGTCGAGTACACGCTCTGGGACGACGATTGGAAGGCGCTGGTCGAGGCCAGCAAGTTCGCGTCCATGCCTCGCTACGGGATCATGGAGACCGGCCACATCGCCCTCCAGGACCACGGCAACGAGATCTGGTTCCGCAACCTGCGCATCCTCGTGCTGCCCGACTGAGAGCATCTCGTCCAGGCGCGCGCTCCACGTTCAGGATCTTCCCCTTGAGCGGCAGCACGGCCTGGGCGAGGGCGCGTCCGGCGCGGCCGAGCTCCGCTGGTTCAAGGTTGCCGAGCGCGACGACCTGCCGGAAGGGCGGGTCAGGACGGTCTGGCCGGCAGCCGCTCCATCTGCCTGACGCACCACGACGGCCAGTACGGGGCGCTGGACAACCGCTGCCCGCACGAGGGCGGTCCGCTCGGCGAGGAGTCCATCGAGAACGGCTGGCTGCGGTGTCCCTGGCACGGTCCGGAGTGCTGCCCCCGGGCCAGCAAGTCGCCGGCTGGGTACGACGAGGCGGTGCCGACCTGCTCGGTCGAGGTGCGCGACGACGGCATCCGGGTCGGGGTCAAGCCGGAGGCGGAGCGCAAGCGCACGGTGAGCGACGCGATGGTGGAGACCTTCGCAAGCTGGGGCGTCAGCCACGTCTCCGGCATGGTCGGCCCTTAGAACCTGGGCCTGGCCGAGGGGATTCGCCACCAGTGCGAGGGCGGAGCGCTCCAGCAGGTCGGCGTCCGGCACGAGGACGCGGCCGCCTTCGCGGCGTCGGCGTTCGGCAAGCTGACCGGCAATCCGGCGGCCTGCCCGACGATCGCAGGGCCGGGCGCCACGAATCTGCTCACCGGCCTGTGGGATGGCCGGATGGACCGCGCGCCGATCCCCGCCCTGACCGGTCAGGTCGACATCCATGTGCTCGGGCCGTGCCGCCGTGCATCGCCGAGACACTGCACGCCTGCCGGTGTCGTCGCGCTCGCATCGATGGGCCGCCAGCCTTCCAGCCGCGCTGCTTGTTCAGTGAACAAGTTCGCACGGCCGAGCGGGTTGCTGGCCGCGTTGCCGGGCCGGGTTCGCTATCCTCTGCGGACCGTGACGATCGGCGGGCGGAAGGACCTGGAGGGGCTGCGCCGGGCGGGGCGGGTTGCGGCGCGCTGCCTGGCTCGAATGGGCGAGGCGGTCCGGGCGGGCATGACGACGGCGGAGCTCGACCTGGTCGGGCGGCTGTGCATCGAGGAGCAGGGCGCTCGCTCGGCGCCCGAACTCTGCTACGACTTTCCGGCCGCGACCTGCATCAGCGTGAACGAGGAAGTCGCCCACGCCATCGCCGGCGACCGCGTCATCGAGCCCGGCGACATGGTGCACATCGACGTGTCGGTTGAGCTGGACGGCTATTTCAGCGACACCGGGGCCGCCTACCCGGTGCCGCCGGTGCGCGAGGAGCAGCGTCGCATGATCTCGGCCACCCGGGCGGCGCTGCGCACGGCCATTCGCCACGCCCGCAACGGCCGCCCGGTCCGCCACATCGGCCGTTCCATCGAGCGGACGGCGTCTCGCGCCGGCTTCGACGTCATCCGCAACCTTGGGTCCCACGGCATCGGGCGCTCGCTGCACGAGGAACCGAAGTTCGTGCCCGGCTTCGACGATCCGAAGGAACGCCGCACGCTGGAGAACGGCCTGGTGCTCACGATCGAGCCCTTCCTGACCAACGGCGACGACACGACCACGACCGCGAAGGACGGCTGGACGCTGCTGAACCGGCCCGGGTCGACGACCGTGCAGTTCGAGCACACCATCGTCGTCACCCGCGCCAACGCGCTGGTGATGACGCTGCCCTGAGGCAAGCCCGATGGCCTGTTAGCCTCCTGCCGTCATGGGCGGCCCTCTCGCTGGATTCCGGGTGATCGAGCTTGCGACGATGGTGTCGGGGCCGATCGCCACGATGCTCCTGGCCGACCAGGGGGCCGAGGTCATCAAGGTCGAGTCGCCACCGGGCGGCGACATCATGCGTCGGCTCGGGCCGCAGCGCGGCGGCGTCACGGCAGGCTTTGCCACGATCAACCGTGGCAAGCGCTCCCTGGTCCTGGACCTGAAGCAGGAGCGGGGCCTGGCCATTCTGCACGAGCTGGCGGCGACCGCCGACGTGTTCGTGCAGAACTTCCGCCCCGGCGTGGTGGACCGGTTGGGCCTGGGCTCCGGGCGGTTGCGCGAGATCAACCCGCGGCTGGTCTACGTGTCCATCAGCGGCTTTGGCCAGGAAGGGCCGTACGCCCAGAAGCGGGTGTATGACCCGATCATCCAGGCACTCTCCGGCCTGGCCGACATCCAGACCGACCGAGGCACGAGCAGGCCGAAGATGGTGCGCACGATCATTCCGGACAAGGTCACCGGCCTGACGGCGGCCCAGGCGATCACCGCTGCCCTGCTGGCGCGGGAGCGGACCGGCGAGGGACAGCACCTGGAGCTCGCCATGCTCGACGCCACGATCTCCTTCATCTGGCCCGAGGGCTTCGTGCGGCAGATCCTGGTCGGCGGCGAGGTTGCCCACGGTCGTCCCGGCTCGACCAGCGACCTGATCTACGAGACCAGCGACGGCTTCATCACGGCCTCCACCATCTCGGATGCCGAGTGGGAGGGCATGGCGCGCGCCACCGGCCACCTCGAGTGGCTGGAGGACGAGCGCTACAACACGGCGGCCGGGAGGATCTCGAACGCGGATTCACGCCTGGGCATGGTGGGCGACGTGCTGCGGACCCGCACCTCGGCGGAGTGGATCGGGGCCCTGGAGGCCGAGGACGTGCCCTGTGCGCCGATCCTCACCCGCAACGGGGTCCTGACCGACCGCCAGGTGGCGCAGAACGAGCTGCTGTACGAGGTCGACCATCCGCAGGTCGGGCACATGCGCGTCCCGCGCGCGGCGGCCAGGTTCTCCAGCACTCCGGCAGAGCAGCCGCCGCCGTCGCCGGTCCTGGGCGAGGCCGCCGACGACCTGCTGGGCGGCCTGGGCATCGGCGCCGACGAGATCGAGGCGCTCCGCCAGCAGAACGTCGTTGGCTGACGGCTTCCTTCCTCTTCAACGCGCTCACGGCCTCGCGGCAGGAGACGGCCGCCGTCGGGTCCGAGGGGTCGGCACGGGACGGGGGCGCTCCGGAGCTTGTCGGAGGCTGGCGCCCGCTCCGGTCGGCTGCGGTGCGCCAGGTCCTGCTTCCTCGGGAGGATGGTTCGAGGGCGCTTGCCGACAGTCCCCTGCGGCCCTCCGTCGGACCTGACGGCTCGAGTGGCGCCTGGGCGGGAGTTCGAGAGCTGGCGAACCGTCGCCGGGCTTGGCTACCAGGCGGCGGCGCGGCCGACCACGATGGCGAGCCAGATCATCGGCAGCACCGCGAGCGAGCCCAGGAACAGGGTGCGGGCTCGTTCCGGCGTACGCGCCGCGAAGAACCGCAGCGCCAGCACTGCGAAGGCCGCGCCGCACGCTGCCGCCCCCGCGGCGAAGGCGGGAGGTGCGAGGCCGGCCGGGGCGGCCAGCAGGCTCAGCAGCACGAGCAGGACGGCCCAGAGCAGCGAGTGGAGGGCGGTGCGGCGGCCGTCCGGGTCGACCGCGGCCAGCACCCGGAAGCCGGCCCGCGCGTAGTCGTCGCGGTGGAGCCAGGCCAGGGAGTGGAAGTGCGGCAGCTGCCACGCGAAGACGATCCCGAACAGCAGCCACGCCTCAACGGTCAGCGCGCCTCGGGCCGCGGCCCAGCCGATGACCGGCGGCAACGCCCCCGGCACGGCGCCGACGATGACCGCCCAGTGGGTGCGCCGCTTGAGCGGGGTGTAGATGAAGGCGTAGCTGATCAGCGTGACCAGCGCCACGACGGCTGCGTGCAGGTTGGCGCCCGTCACGAGCACGACCGTCCCGACGAGGCTCAAGACGAGGCCGAACTGCCGAGCGCCCGCCGCCGAGATCAGGCCGGCAGGCACGGGCCGGTCGCGGGTACGGTCCATCAGCGCGTCGACGTCGCCTTCGGCGGCCTGGTTGAGCGCCGCTCCGCCCCCGGCGACCAGAGCCGACCCCGCAAGGACCGATAGCAGCGTGACGAGGTCGAGCCTGGCCGCGCCGAGGTAGTAGCCGATGCCCACCGTGGCGACCGCGAGCCCGTTCAGCCGTGGCTTCAAGAGGGCCAGCAGCAGGTGGGTGCGGCGAGGGCGGCGCTCGACCGCGGCCAGGGAGGTCACGTTCCTGCCCGAACCGGCGCCGGCGAAGCGTCCGCCGCACCGCCGGCCGCCCGCAGCGCGTCGCCGTCCCCGAACCAGGCCCGATGCACGCGCAGCCCCAGCACCACCGAGGTGACCCAGAGCAGGGCGCCCGTCGCCACGTGGGCCGTGTTGACGTGAGGCTGCAGCTCGCTCCAGACGGTCCACGCGCCGAGGCCGATCTGGACCAGAAGCGCGCAGCCCAAAAGCAGCGCCGGTCGGGCCAGCTCGCGCCGCCCGCGATGGAGCGAGAACACCTGCCAGATCAGTGCCGCGATGGCCAGGGTCACCGCCACGGCGCCGACGCGATGCCCGTAGTGCAGAGCGATGCCGAGGGTCCACTCCGGCGGCAGCAAGCCCCCGAAGACCAGCGGGAAGTCGCTGATCGCCAGCCCGGCGTCGTTGTGGCGCATCGTCGCTCCGAGCAGAATCTGCCCGTAGACGAGTGCCGGAACCAGAAGCGCGAGTCGCCCGAGCACGGGGTCGCCCAGCGGTCGCTCGCGTCCGTAGCCCTCGCGCCAGCCGGCGGACGTGAACACGGCGAGGCTCGTGATCAGCGCGAAGAAGATCTGCGCCAGACCGGCATGGCTGATCGAGACCGGCTTCGGCAGCAGGTAGATCACGGTGATGCCGCCAAGCAGCCCCTGGACGATGACGGCTGCCAGGGCGGTCCAGGTCAGGCGGCGCACCCACCGCCGCGCCTCCGCGCGCCAGGCCCAGAGCACCAGACCGATGGTGAGCAGGCCGACCGTGCTCGCGATCAGGCGATGGCCGTGCTCGTAGAGGATGCCGCCCACCATCATCGAGAACGGGAACGAGAACATGAAGTAGCCGTAGGTGTTCGGCCAGTCGGGCACGGCCAGCCCGGAATCCGTGCTCGTGACCAGGCCGCCGACCGCGATCAGCACCAGGGAAGCCGCGGTCAGCAGCCGGAGGTAGCGATGAAGCCAGCGCATGTTCAGCGGGCTCGCCACTTCGACAGGTCGACCACGCTGTCGTCGCTCGCGCCTGGCACGGCGACGGCATGAATGGACGTGTCGAACGTGGCAAGCACTCCGTCGTTGCGCACCGCGAGGGCGAGCAGGTACACGTCGGTAACCTGGCGATGGCCTCGAATGTTCCCGGCCGTGATGTGGTCGGGATCTCGCAGGGAGAGTGAATCGGGCCAGAAGACGTGGTCTTCGCGCTGGCAGAGGCGCCTCAGACGATGACTTGCGTCCTGCACCGTCGTCTCCCGTCCTCTGTAGCTCGGGCTCGAGACGATGCGCACGAAGCCGTTCTCGGTCAGTGGACACGTGGCCCAGGGGCTTCGGCCACGGCTTCCGAACCAGGCGTGAGCCGCGTCGTGGTGGATGTGTTCCGGGTCGAAGAGGGCGATGAGGACGTTGATGTCCAGCAGGGCAGTCAAGACTCGTCGTCTCGCAGCGCGTTGACCATGGCGAGAGAGACCGGTCGGGCGCCGTCGCGCGGTGGCAGCAGAGGTACGCCGTTGCGGGTCCGGACGCGGCCGGCCGCCGGCGCCAGCGCCTTGCGGACCAGTTCCGAGACAACGCGGCCGACCGGAACGCGGCGCTGTGCCGCGAGCTCCCTGGCAGCCCAGAGCACGTCCTCGTCCAGGTTCAGGGTCGTGCGCACGAAGGGAGCATCAGACATCACGCACCTGATGTCAAGCGCCCGACGAGTCGGCGGCGAACTCGGCGCGGATGGCGGCGCCGTGCTGGTCGAGCTCGGGGACCGGCGGCATTCGCCGGCCCGGTTCGTGCGCCATGGCGGCCGGGGCCACCATGTCGATCTCGCGTCCGTCGGGGAGGGGCTGGCGAACGCGGCGAAGCTGCGGGTGGCGCGACAGGGCGGCGACGTCGTTCAGGAAGCCGTACGCGATGCGGGCCGCGTCGAGGGCGACCCGGATCGACTGCCGATCGTGGCGCTGGAAGGCCTCCGCGATCGGCGTCTCCACGGCGTCCCTGTTCTCCGCCCGGTCCGCGTTGCGCGGAAACGCCTCGGCGAGTTCCGGACGGTCGAGAACTTCGTGGCACAGCCGCACGAACTCGCGGTCGTTCTGGACCCCGATGAGAACGGAATCGCCGTCGCCGAGATCGAACAGGCCGTAGGGGACGATGGTCGGATGGCCGAGACCGACCCGCGGCCAGTCCTGGCCGTGCTGCTCGAGGCGCAGCAGGGGAACGGCCATCCAGTCCGCCATGGTGTGGAAGAGCGTGGCCTCGACGTGGCTTCCGTCGCCGGTCATGCCACGCTGAATCAGCGCCTCCAGGATCGCCGTGCAGGCGTGGATGCCGGTGGCGAAGTCGCAGATGGAGACGCCGACTCGTCCCGGCTCGGCCGGCGAGCCGGTGATGGACGCGACGCCGCTCTCGGCCTGGACGAGCAGGTCGTAGGCGCGCATCGAGCGGTACGGGCCTTCCTCGCCGTAGCCCGAGATGCTGCAGGTGATGAGCCGCCGGTGACGATCCCGGAGCTCCTCGGCGCCGAAGCCGGCCCGGGCGGCCGCGCCGGGAGCGAGGTTCTGGACGAACACGTCGGCGCGCCCGACGATCCGCTCCAGCAGCGCCTTGTCCTCCGGGTCCTTGATGTCAAGGACGACGGACTCCTTTCCGCGGTTGAGCCAGGCGAAGTAGGCCGAGACGCCCTCCGATCCGTCGTAGCCTCGGGCGAAGTCGCCGCCCTCGCGCTCGACCTTGATCACCCGGGCGCCGGCGTCGGCGAGCCGGCAGGTGGCGAGCGGCGCCGCCACCGCCTGCTCGATGGCGACGACGAGCACGCCGTCGAGGGGTCGCGGGGCAGTCACGGCCCGAGCGTCGCGGTCATCGCCAGGCGAACAGCGGCTGCTCGTAGTGGGCCACGCGGACCTCGTTGCCGTGCAGCAGCACTTCGAGCATCTGGTAGATGATTGCCGCGGTCGGGGAGTGCACGAGGCCGCCCCGAATCGGCATGGAGAGCACGGGATTGTCGCTCTCCGGAATCTCGCGCAGCACCGGCACGTCGGGCCGTTCGAGGTCGACCAGGGGGATCCGGTAGGCGCGGTAGACCTCGGCGGGGTTGGGTTCGATCTCGCGGTACTCCTCGCACCAGAACACGACCGGCGTGATGACGAAGCCCGAGCGGGTGCCGAAGTCGTCGAGCCGGCCGAGGACCGCCGAAGGGTCGAGGTGGAGGCCGACCTCCTCGTGCAGCTCGCGCAGCGCTGCCTGCTCGGGAGTTTCCGCATCGTCGATGCGCCCTCCCGGCAGCGCCCACTGCCCTCGGTGACGCCGCAGGCGGAGCGAACGCCGGGTCAGCAGGAAGCAGCCGCGGCCGGTGGTGTCCGGCAGCAGCGTGACCGCCACCGCGGCGTGGGCGTTGGCGGGCGTTGCCCCGGTGCGGCCGGCGGCCTCCGCGACGCGCGCGGCCGCAGCTTCCGGGTCGAGCGCTCGCCGCTCGAACCGGCCGATGTTGTGGCGGACGTGGTCGTGGAGCTCCGGACCGTGCCGAACCGGGAAGCTCACGCAGTTGGGTACCGGGCCGCAGGTCGTTCGGGAGACGCCGCCGGGCCGGCGACTGCCGCACGGCGCGTCATGCCGATTCCTGGCGAATGAGCTCGAGCACCCGGCCGAGCGTGTCGAGCCGCTCGGCGACCGTGCTGCCGGCCGGACTCAGCCGAAGCGTCGTGGCGCCGGCGTCGCGGTAGGCGCGGATCCTCTCGCGGACCCGGCCCTCGTCGCCGATCAGGTGGTTGCCGCGCACCATCTCGTCCGGCACGCGGGCCGCCGCCTCCTCGCGCTTGCCGGCGATCCACAGCGCCTGGACCTCGCGCGCCTCCTCCACGAACCCGGCGCGGCGCCAGGCGTCGTTGTAGAAATTCGTCCGCGCCGACCCCATCGCGCCGAGCGTGAACGCCACGCCGGGCTTGCGGCGAGCGATCATCCGGTCGAGGTCGTCGCCGAACTCGACGTCGCCGCCGACCTGGATGTCCACGTCGCCGAGCGACCTCCCGGCCCGCTCCGCGCCCGCCCTCATCGACGGGAAGAAGGCCTCGGTGTGGTCCGGCGTGAAGGACGTGCCGAGCCAGCCGTCGGCCACCTCGCCCGTGTACTCCAGCGACTTCGGGCCGAGCGTCGCGAGGTAGATGGGCAGCTGCGGACGCGGCGGCTGGGACATGCGGATGGCCTTGCCCTCGCCGCCGGGGCGGGGCAGCGTGTAGTGGCGGCCGTCGTAGGCGACCTTCTCGCCGGAGAGCGCGAGCCTTACGATGTCGACGTACTCCTTCAGGCGGCCGAGCGGCATGGCGAAGGGCACTCCGTGGAGACCTTCGACGACCTGCGGGCCGGAGACGCCGAGCCCGAGGACGAAGCGGTCCTTCGACATCGAGGCGAGCGACATCGCGGTCATGGCCGTCATCGACGGCGCCCGCGCCGAGATCTGCATGATGCCGGTGCCGAGCCGGACCCGTTCGGTGCGGGCGGCGAGGAAGGCGAGCGGCGTAACGGCGTCCGTCCCCCAGGCCTCGGCCGACCAGACGTCGTCGACGCCCATGTGGTCGGCCTCGACCACGTACTCGGTGAGTTCGTCCCAGTTCGTGCCGGAGGCGTAGGCGCTTCCGATTCCGATGGCTGTGCGCATGGCTGCTGTCTCCCTCGGGGTTTGTCGGGTTCCGGCCGTGCGTCGGCCGCAGCCCGCATGGTCGCTGGACCGTGGTTGTGGTCGGTGGTTCCCGGGCCGCTGCTACTGGACGGTGGTGGCTCGCACGAAGTAGTTGCGGCGGATGTCGGGCCTGCCCTCGGCGCCGCGCCCGACGGTCGTCTGCAGGAGGTCGCCCTGCTTCGTGATCTCCCAGGTCTGTTGCACGTCGGCCTCGAAGGTGGCAATCTTGACGGTGAAGGAGACGTTCAGCTTCTTCTTGCGCCACTTCACCCGGACTTCCTGGATGGCGCCGCTGTTCGGGTCGCGTGCCGCGTGCGGCTTGTTGTTCGTGACCCAGGTGACGTCGACGTGCTGCGGAGTGGGCCAGTCGAGTCGCCGCGTGGACTGCGTGACCAGCACTTCCTGGTCGGTCAGCTGGAACTCGATCTCGATGTCGGGGGCGTTGGGCTGCGGTCGGTCCTGGCGCCCGGTGGGTGCGTCGCTGCGGGTGTAGTCCTTCTGCCAGATTCCGACGAAGCGCTCGTCCTGGGCGGCGCCGGGCGCGGCGAGCAGCAGGCCCGCGACGGCCAGCGGCAGCGTTGCCAGAACGAAGGAGGCGGCGGGACGGGCGGCGAGGTGGCGGGTCGCGGTGCGGTGCGTCGTCATGGTCTGTCTCCTCTGGCGAATCGTCCGGCGCCGGACCGCTCAGGCATCAGCAGTTTGGCAAAGTAGCCGATCGTCCGCTCCAGGCCGGTCTCGAGCTCGACCTCGGGCTGCCAGTCGAGCAGGTCCATGGCGCGGCGGATGTCAGGCCTTCTGGTCTTCGGATCGTCCACCGGCAGGTCGCGGAACTCGATGTCGCTTCGACTGGAGGTCAGCTGCCGGATCGTCTCCGCGAACTCGAGCACCGTCAGCTCGCGCGGGTTGCCAAGGTTCACGGGCGCGTTCTCGGACGAGTTCAGCAGGCGCCACAGGCCTTCCACGAGGTCGTCGACGAAGCAGAACGAGCGCGTCTGGCTGCCGTCGCCGTAGACGGTCATGGGCTTGCCGGAGAGCGCCTGGCTGATGAAGTTCGGCACCACGCGGCCGTCCCGCAGGCGCATCCGGGGGCCGTAGGTGTTGAAGATGCGGACGATGCGGGTGTCGAGCCCGTGGACGCGGTGATAGGCCATGACCATGGCCTCCGCGAAGCGCTTGGCCTCGTCGTACACGCCGCGCGGGCCGACCGGGTTCACGTTGCCCCAGTACGACTCCGGCTGCGGGTGGACCAGCGGATCGCCGTAGACCTCGGAAGTCGAGGCGAGCAGGTAGCGGGCGCCATGTCGCCGTGCCAGGCCGAGCGAGTTGTGGGTGCCGAGCGACCCGACCTTGAGGGTCTCGATGGGCAGCTCCAGGTAGTCGACCGGGCTGGCCGGCGAGGCGAAGTGCAGGACGTTGTCCACGGCCTGCTCCACGTGGACCGGCTGGCTGATGTCGTGCTCGATCAGGGCGAAGCGGTCGTTGCCGCGCAGGTGCTCGATGTTGTCCGGGCTGCCGGTGATGAAGTTGTCCACGCAGCGGACCCGGTGTCCCTCGGCCAGCAGGCGCTCGCACAGGTGCGAGCCGATGAACCCGGCGCCGCCGGTGACGACGCAGAGAGGCCGGCTCACGAAGCCTCCGGGGCCGCCGGCCCGTCTGTTGGCGGGGTCTCGACTGGCGCCACGATGGCGGCCGGGGCATCGGGGACGGCGGCGCCGCGCCCCAGCGATTCGTAGCGGAGACCGGCGGCCGCCACTCGCTCCGGCTCGTACAGGTTGCGCAGGTCAAGGATGGCCGGCGAGCGGAGCAGCGAGCGCAGGCGGTCCAACTCCAGCGCCCGGAACTGGTTCCAGTCGGTGAGGATGACCAGCAGGTCGGCCCCCTCGGCGGCTTCATAGGCGTCCTCGCAGAAGGTCGCCTCCGGACGCAGGCGCCGGGCGCCGGGCATCGCTGCCGGGTCGTGCGCGCGGACCGTCGCGCCGCGTTCGAGGAGCCCGTCGAGAACGAACAGCGCCGGTGACTCGCGGATGTCGTCCGTGTTCGGCTTGAACGACAGGCCGAGCATCGCCACCGTCCGCCCCCGGACCTCGCCGAGCGCGGACTCGATCTTCGCCAGCATCCGTTCCTGCACCACCTCGTTGGCTTCAAGCGTCGCCTCCACGATGCGGACTCTGGCGCCGGCGTCCCGCGCCATCGACACCATCGCGCGGGTGTCCTTGGGGAAGCAGGAACCGCCGAAGCCGGGGCCGGGGCGCAGGAACAGCGGCCCGATGCGCCGGTCGAGACCCATGCCCCGGGCGACCACGCCGACGTCGGCGCCGGTCCGCTCGCACAGTTCCGCCACCTCGTTGATGAAGGAGATGCGCGTGGCCAGGAAGCTGTTCGAGGCGTACTTGATCATCTCCGCCGTCTCCGTGTCCGTGACCACGATGGGCACGCCGCGGGCGCGAAGCGGCGAGTAGATGTCGAGCATGATGTCGATGGCCCGCTGGTCGCGGCTGCCGATGACCAGCCGGTCGGGCCGAATGAAGTCCTCGATGGCCGACCCTTCGCGCAGGAACTCCGGGTTGCTGACCACGGAGAAACCGCCGCTGCGGCCGGCGCCGACGATCTCCTCGATCATCCGACCGGTGCCGACCGGGACCGTGCTCTTGGTCACGATCGCCTTGTAGCTCCCGAGCCGGTCGGCGATGGACCGGGCCACGTCGCGCACGTAGCTGAGGTCGGAGGATCCGTCCTCGCGCGGCGGCGTGCCAACGGCGATGAAGACTGCGACGGCGGACTCGATCGCCGGGCCCGGGTCGGCGGTGAAGCTCAGACGCCCGGCCGCCTCGTTGCGGGCCACGAGGTTCCCGAGCCCGGGCTCGTAGATGGGGATGCGGCCGGCCTGAAGCTCGGCCACCTTCGCCTCGTCGCGGTCGACGCAGACGACGTCCATGCCGAAGTCGGCCAGACAGGCGCCGGTGACCAGACCGACATAGCCAGCGCCGACGACGCAGATTCTCAACTCGGTCCGGTTCCTGGCTTGTTCGTGGTGGCGGTTCCGGCTCTTCCCGGCGGCGGGCGCGGCTGCCCCCGCTCCGCTGACTGCTGCTGCGGGGGCGCAGCGGGTAGTATGTTACAGAGCCTCGGTCAGAGCGCCGTGCGTATTGATGACTCCGGTGTGACTCGATGAAGCGCGGACGACAGCTGAGCAACGCCATCGCCACCCGCAAGTCCGTGGTGACTGCGCCCCGCAGCTTCGCCAAGGTGCAGCGGAACTCGCCCTGCCCCTGCGGCAGCGGCCGCAAGTACAAGGACTGCTGCTTCGACAAGGGCGAGGCGTTCCTGCGCAAGCTGGAGCGGCAGCGCCACAAGGCGCAGCTGAAGGCGGACGGCGTCCCCTGGTACGTCCGCTGGATGACCTGAGGCCGCGCAGGGGCGAGCTTTCTGGACTTCGAGCGCGCCGACCTGTACTGGATCGCCTGGGCCCGTGCAGGTGCCAACTTCCCATTCCGCGGCAGGCCCGCCGGAACTTGGCGGTCCCTCACGAGCTCGGTCGGCACCGCACGCCCTGAGCCGTCGGGTCTGTTCGCGGGCGCAGGGGGCTCTCGAGAACAAGCGTCTTGTCGTGTCCTCCGGAACAGGCATCTGGCGCCCGCAGGCGCGAGCCGCTCGCAGCCGGCGCCAACCTCGAACGAGCCCGCGTCCCTGTGGGCCCGAACCGACCTGGCGGCTATGGGCCGCTAGACCGGGGTCGGTTCGGCGGCGGCGTCGACCGCGGCGTCGTGGTCCTGCCTGGCCTTGAGCAGCTGCGGCATGATGAGGTCGATGTCCTCGCGGCTCCACATGCCGTCCTTGCTGAACTTCCGGATGACCTTCGGCTGCTGCATTATTCCCACCCAGCCTCGCATGACGTCGATGATCTGGGCGGTCATGTCCCTTCCGGCGTCCGACGCCAGCCAGGCGCAGACCGGCGCGATCTGATTCGGGCTCTGTTCGGGCGCGTTCTCGTCAATCTGCATGCCGCGGGAGGCCCGCAGGTCGGCGGTCATCCGCGTCGTGGCGCCCGGCGAGATCGTGTTCACCGTGCAGCCGTACTTGGCGAGCTCGAGCGCAAGGACCCGTGAGAGCCCGGCGATGCCGGCCTTCGCGGCGGCGTAGTTCGACTGCCCGAAGTTGCCGTAGAGGCCCGAGACGGACGAGAAGTTGATGATCCGGCAGTGTGGGCGGCTGGTCTCGCGGATGTAGCGGGCGAAGGGCCGGCTGCAGCAGTAGTGCCCCTTCAGGTGGACGTCCAGGACGGCGTCCCAGTCTTCCTCTTCCAGGTTGAAGATCGTCCGGTCGCGCAGGATGCCGGCGTTGTTGACCAGGATGTCCAGGCTGCCGAAGGCATCGATGGCGGTCTCGAAGATGCCCTGGCCGCCTTCGACTGTGGCCACCGAGTCGTAGCTCGGCGCCGCGGTTCCGCCGGCGCTCCGGATCTCGGCCACGACCTCGTCGGCGATCTTCGAGCCGCCGGTGCCGTCGGTCGCTCCGCCGAGGTCGTTGACGACCACGTTGGCGCCCTCCTCCGCGAACTTGAGCGCGATTCCCTTGCCGATTCCGCGGCCTGCGCCGGTGACGATCGCCGTTCTGCCTTCGAGGATTCCCATCGCCTTGTGTTCTCCGTCCCGTGGTTTCCTGCCCGTGGCGCCAGGGCCTCCGCGTTGCGGGACGCCCCTGGCCTTCCTCGGCCCGTCTTGCCGGTTCTCTCGTTTCGCCGGTTGCTCCGGTACGCCGGCTCGGGTCGCTACTCTACGCGACGACCGCGACCCCCTGGCTCACGGCCTCCTCGCCGTCGGCGTTGAGGACCCGAAAGGCCACCAGAGCGCCGGCGTCGGCGTTCCCGGCCGGCGCCTGCTCGACCGTGATCGTGGTGCCGGGGATGACCATCGCGCTGAAGCGGCCATGCAGCCGTCTGAGCCGCAGCGGATCGCTCCCGCCAGCGGCGCGCAGCACCTCTCGCCCGGCTAACGCCCAGGTCGCCGTGCCGTGCAGGATGATGTCGGGCAGGCCGGCGGCCAGGGCGACCTCGCGCTCCGTGTGGATGGGGTTCCAGATGCGGGCGCACTCGGTGTAGACGTGGGGCATCTCTCGCGGCACGAAGATCTCGGTCCGCTGCCTCCCGGCCTCTGGCAGCCGGAGCCTGGGGACTGCCGGCGCCGGCTCGGTCTCGGCGTTGGGTCCGTCCGCGTCGACGCCGCGAAACACCGAGCGCGACCAGGAGGTGGCGACGTGGCGGCCGCCCTGATCGACGGTCTCGAGGCAGGTCGTCAGCAGCACCCCGGCGCGGGTGCTCCGCATGCCGGTGTAGCGGCCGCGCGTGGTGAGCGTGTCGCCGGGCCGGATCGGTCGGTGAAAGTGCGAGTCCTGGCTGGCATGAACGCCGCGCCGGAGTTCCTCCGTGGCGCAACCTGGGAGGTTCGAACCGCGGCCGCTGCTGACCACGGGCCATTCGAGCGAGACGCAGTAGCTCGGCGGCGCCACGATGCCGCCGTCGCGGGTGTCGTCGAAGGTGGCGTCGGCCGTGTCGCCGATGCCGGCCGCGTAGGCGAGCACGTCGCGGACAGCGATCTCGCGGGTGGCTTCGGCGAGGGAGTTGCCGGTGGCGGCGGTGGAGAGGGGCATCCGTTGGCGATTCGGGCGGGTCGGGGTCGATTCGAGGTCGCGGCAGGGCTGGTGCGGCCGACCGTCAGTGGTTGTCGTCGGCCAGGCGGCGTTCCAGCTCCCGGAGCCGGCCCTTCAGCTCGTCGAGCTCGGCTCGGGCTGTACCAGGCGCCAGCTGCTCCTGCGCTTCGGAGCGCGCCCCTCCGGCGGGCTGCGGTTCCGGCGGCGCCGGCGACGCCGTTGCGCGGCTGCTCGCGGTCTGCCGGTGCGAAGCGTTCGGCTCGCGGGCGCTCGAACCGCCCGTTGCGGGGGGGCGACTGCCACCGAACAACGCCTCCATCTGCTGCCTCATGCGGGCCTGCATCTCCTCCGCCATGCCGCCGGGCTCCCACAGCCGCATCCAGGGCAGGTCCGGCGTGAAGGGCCTCCGGCGCATCGTCGAGCGCATCTGCTCCCAGATCTCGCTCGCGCTGCGCAGGTACCAGTGGAAGAACTCCCGCCCGGCCTGGTCGCGCGCCCGCACGAGGTCGCGCAGGAACTCCAGCGGCGGCCCCTGGTCCGGGTCCTTCGCATCGTCGACGATGATCTGCGCCAGGACGTGGCGGGTAATGTCCTCGCCCGTCTTCGAGTCCAGCACCTGAATGTCGCGGCCGTCCCGCACCATCTCCGCGACCCCGGCGAGATTCACGTAGCGGCTGTGCCTGGTGTCGTACAGACGCCGGTTCTCGTACTTCCTGATGACGATCGGGTCGCTCATGCCGTCATGGGGGTTGACACGATGCAGCATAACGTGCAGCATTGTTGCTGCGCTGCACAAACAACGGGCGCAGTCGCCCGTTCGCGCAACACCCGGAACCGCCCCGCGGCGCATTCGGGTTGCACATCGTACCACTGGGGAGAACGGAAAGATGACCACAAGTACCGACACGGCGACCATCGGCACGAGCTGGCGGGGCGCTCTCGTCGACGCCAACCGGCGTGCCCTCGATTTCCAGAAGCGGGCGTTCGACACCGGCTTCGACATGGTGACCTCCATGCAGGAGCGGCGCGAGGAGGCGATCACGAAGTGGGCCGAGGGCTCCGAGCGGCTGCCCGAGGAGGCGAAGGGCCTGGTGCACGAGTGGGTCCGGCTGTTCCAGGACGGCCGCAGCTCGTACCGCTCGGCGGTCGACGCCAGCTTCGGCCTTGCCAACAGCTACCTCGACTCGCTCGCCGACCAGGGCGAGTAGCAGGCTTCGTTGGCCCGGCGCCGCGTCCGCGACGCGGCTGGTGGCTCAGGCTGTCTGCGAACGGCCATCCGCCCGCCCCGGCGCGCACCCGTGCGCCGGGCGTCGGCAGACCCCTGCGGTTGCCGCGATGACGGAATCGGCCGCATGGGGCAGAATGAACGCGTCGCTGCTGCTCCCTGATCGAGACCGATTGCCGCACCCATGACCGACAAGCCCCGCGCACCCGACAGTCGCCGAGTTCCCGAGGCGGCGGATCCCTTCGCCGCCTGGCGGGAATGGGTGGCCGAGTCCGAGCATCAGATGAACCGGATGTTCAACGAGATGATGGGGACGGAGCAGTTCGCCCGGGCTTCCGGCGGCTGGGTCGAGGCGATGACGCTGATGCAGCAGACCATGAACGAGGGCGCCCAGCGCTACTTCGAGGCCGTCAACCTGCCTACGCGCACGGACGTGGCCGAGCTGGCGGAGCGCCTGACCGCGGTCGAGGAACGGCTGCTGCGCATCGAGGGGCTTCTGGCCCGGGCCATCGGGCGGCGGAGCGATTCCGGGCCCGGGGCGCGGCCGACCCGGACGCGTCAATCGCCGTCAGCCTCGAAGCCTGGCGCAGCAGCCGACTCGTCGGCAGCGCCCGGCGGCCGGTGCGCCGCGTCGGCCGCCGATCCGAAGGCCGGAGCGCCGGAGTGACCACGCCTCGAACGACCGCGTCGCCGAGGAGCTCCAGCCCGGTGCCCTTCGCCACCGCCGACGTGGCGGACAGCGTGCGGCGCGAGGTGGAACGCACCCTCCGGCGTGGCGTCAAGGGTCTGCAGTACGTCACCACCGGCGACCCGGGAGTCGGCCTGACGCCGAAGGACGTCGTGCACGGTCGCGGCACGCTGCGCCTGTACCACTACCGCGCTCGTGTGGACGACGTGTACCGGACGCCGCTGCTGCTGGTCATGTCCCTGATCAGCAAGCCGTACATCCTGGATCTCGCTCCCGGCCAGAGCCTGGTCGAGTTCCTGCTCGACCGTGGCTTCGACGTCTACATGATCGACTGGGGCACGCCGCGGCCCGAGGACAGGCGGCTGCGTCTCGAGCACTACGTGCTTGACTTCATCCCGGAATGCGTCGAGGTCGTGTGCGAGCGGAGCGGCGAACCGGACGTGTCGATTGCCGGCTACTGCATGGGCGGTCTGCTGGCGGTGCTCTACGCGTCGCTTCATCCCGACGTGTCTTCCGGCGGGCGCCTGCGCAACCTGGCTTGCTTTACCACGCCGGTGAACTACGACGGCATGGGCCTGTTCAAGACCTGGACCGACCCGGCCCACTTCGACGTCGACCGGATCGTCGACCGCCTGGGCAACGTCCCGCCGCAGATGCTCTACGCCTCCTTCAACGCGCTGCGCCCGGCCTCCCAGGTCGCCGGCAGGGTACGGCTCTGGGACAACCTGTGGAACGACGATTTCGTGCAGTCGTATCGCCGGTTCCAGCGCTGGGCAGCGGATCAGATCCCCTTCCCCGGCGAGTGCTTCCGGCAGACGACGAAGGAGCTCCAGCAGCAGAACCAGCTGATGAAGGGCGACTTCCGGCTGGGCGGAAGGCCAGTGGACCTGGGCGCCGTCCGTGTCCCCTTCATTCACGTCGTGGCCGAGCACGACCACATCGTGCCCTACGAGGCGGCGCGGGATCTGGTCGACATGGTCGGTTCCGAGGACCGGCAGGAGGTCATGCTGAAGGGCGGCCACGTCAGCCTGGTGGCCGGCGCCAACGCGGTGCGCCGAATGTGGCCGAAGCTCGAGGGCTGGCTGGCGGAGCGCTCCGTCTAGCCGACGCCATGCAAGAACGGGACGACGGACCTGGAGCGGAGCACGAGATGGCAGAGAGCGCAGACGAGTCCGGCAGCCCGCCGCCTTCGCCCGCTTCGACCGTGGATGGCGTGGCGCGTCGCCTGAGGGCCGTGGACCTCACCGTGCGGCCGATGAATGCCGGCGACCGGACCACGGTACTGGCATTCGCCGACGGTCTGCCGGACCACGACCTCCTGTTCCTGCGCCGCGACATCCGCGATGCCGATGTGGTCGACGGCTGGCTGCGGGAGATCGACTCTGGCCTGATGACAACCCTGCTCGCTCTGGCCGACGACGAGCTGGTCGGCTACGCGTCGCTCGACCGCAACCAGCGCCAGTGGTCCTCGCATGTGGCCGAGATCCGGGTGGTCGTCTCCGAGTCGGCGCGAGGCCAGGGCTTGGGCCGTCTGCTGGTCGAGCAGGCGTTCCAGGCGGCCGTGGCCGCCGGCATCGAGAAGCTGATGGCCCGGATGACGCCGGACCAGAAGGGCGCCGTCGCCGCGTTCGAGGGCCTGGGCTTCCGGCCGGAGGGCTTGATGCGCGACCACGTCCGTGACCTGGCCGGCGAGAAGCACGACCTGCTGGTCATGGCGCTTGACATCGTCGACCTGCACGGCGCACTCGAGAGCTACGGACTCGACGACGCCCTGGCCTGACGGGCTGCCGACGCCCCCGGACGGCTTCGACCGCGCTACCATCCCGCCCGGCTGCGGCGCCGGCGAACGGCGCGCAGACGCGTGACGCCGGCCGTCGATGGCCGGGCGCCATTCACATCCGCCATGAAGAGCCGCCGCACGCGGCGCCGAGCGTCCCGGTGACGCGGAGGAGACACACCCATGCAAGACAACGTCGGACTCATCCTGACCAAGCGCGCCTCGCTGTCGCCCGACATGGAGGGCTTCGTCGACGTCGAGACGAAGCGGCGCTTCACGTTCGCCGGCTGGAACGCCCGCTCGAACCGGACCGCCAACGCGCTGCGCGAGCTCGGCGTCGGCAAGGGCGACCGGGTGGCGCTGCTCCTGATGAACAGCGTCGAGTACATGGAGACGTTCTTCGCGATCGCCAAGATCGGGGCGGTCTGCGTGCCGCTGAACTGGAGGCTGACACCCGAGGAGCTGTCCTTCATCATCCGCGACGCCGGCGCCGGCACGCTGGTGTTCGGCGACGAGTTCCGGCCTCAGGTGCTCGACCTGATGTCGCGGGGCAGCGGCGAGAACGGCACGAACGTGACCCGCTGGGTGCATGTCGGCCCGGAGGCGGAGCGGCCCGACGGCAGCCTCTCCTACCTCGACCTGACGACTGCGGCGAGCGCCGGCGAGCCCGCGATCATGGGCGCCGACGACGACCTGCTCTACATCATGTACACGTCGGGCACCACCGGCCTGCCCAAGGGCGCCGTGCACACCCACGAGTCGGCGCTCTGGGCCTGCCTGACCGTCATGGCCAGCGTCGACAGCCGGTACGGCGACCGCTACCTCGTGTCCCTGCCGCTGTTCCACGTCGGCGCGCTGACTCCGGCCACCGGCAACGTGCATCGAGGCAGCACGAGCGTCGTCCTGCGCGGGTTCGACCCGGTGCAGGTCTGGCAGCTGATCGACCAGGAGAACATCGACGTCATGCTCAAGGTGCCGGCGATGCTGAACTTCATGCTGCAGACGTACGACCCGGAGCGCTGCAAGCATGAGCGCCTGCGGTGGTGCATGAGCGGCGCGGCGCCGGTGCCGGTCAGCCTCATCGAGGCGTACGAGAAGCTCGGCATCGAGATCCACCAGGTCTACGGCCTGACTGAGACCTGCGGCCCGGCCTGCGTCATCTCGCCCGAGGACGCCATCCGCAAGGCCGGTTCCACCGGCAAGGCCTTCTTTCACACCTCGGTGCGGGTCGTGGACGGCGACGGCGCGGACTGCGCCCCCGGCGAGGCAGGCGAGGTCCTGGTGGCCGGTCGCCACCTGATGAAGGAGTACTGGAATCGCCCCGACGCTACCGCCGAGACGCTCGTGGACGGCTGGCTTCGCACCGGCGACGGCGCGGTGATGGACGACGATGGCTTCGTCTACATCCAGGACCGCCTGAAGGACATGATCATCTCCGGCGGCGAGAACGTGTATCCGGCCGAGCTCGAGGAGGTCATCGGCCGCCACCCCGGCATCCTCGAGGTCGGCGTCATCGGCCGCGAGAGCGAGAAATGGGGCGAGTCACCGGTCGCCATCGTCGTCCGCTCCGACGAGAACCTCGAAGCCGAGGACGTCCTGGAGTTCTGCCAGGACAAGCTGGCCCGCTTCAAGCAGCCCGTCGCCGTCCACTTCATCGACCAGCTGCCGAGAAACCCCTCGGGCAAGATCCTGAAGCGCCTTCTGCGGGAGGAGTTCAACGACTAGCAGCGGGCCGATGACCCCCGCCGGGGCGGATTGAATGCGCTACAGAGGAGCTTCCGCCAGGCTCTCCACCGGATGACGCCGAGGAGATCAGCGCGGACAGGGTCGTTTTCCGTCTCGTCCGAGCCAGGCCGCCAACGATGACGACTTCAGGTCCCATCGTGCCGAGAAGCCGCGCCGTGAGTTCAAGGGCGTGACCGAGTGTCAGGCCCGCGGCCTGTCGGTTCTTGCCGAGCTTGCTGACTGTGAATGGGTCCGGAAGCTCCCGAGGCTCAGGGGCCGCCACGTTTGTACACTGACCTTGGCCGCCGGGGCAGGGCGGATTCAGCAGACAGGGCAAGGCTCCCACCACACTTGGTGGCCGTATGCCGAGTTCGACGTACTGGCCTGCTGCGAGACCGACACCAGATGAGGACCATCACCCATCAGGCCAACCTGTACTGGTACGACGGCAGTCTTTTCCAATCCTGAAGTGAGCATGAACGGGGCGCTGGCAGAGCAGTGAACCGTGGTCGTTCCCGGGGTGTTTCTGGTGTTCCTGCACCCGGCCAGGACTGCCGGGCCCCTCGCTGCAGCGCAGACGCAGCCGCACCCCCGCGCCGCCCGGCGCCAGCCGCCAGTTCGGCGACAGCGGATCGAGGCCGTCGCAGTACGGACAGGTGACAGTGCGCGCCCAGAGGTAGCCGTCCGGTTGCGCGTCGGCCTGCGGCTCGTCCGGGAAAGTCCCGGCCAGTCGCGATCTGGCCTCGAGATCAGATGCTGGCCGCGGTGCTGGACGCATATCCTGAGGCGCGGACCGTGCTCGAGCGGCCACTTGACAGTCGCGAGCTCGATCAGACCCGCTACTGGGTTCAGGTCATTCGCGGAGGCCCACAGGCCCAGGCGAAGGGCCTCGATCGGTACGCTGCCGCCCCCCTGCAGTCGGATCGAGGACCAGCGGCGGCGGGGTTTGCCCCGGAATTTCTGTCAAGGTCCGAGCGCCGTTGGCGACCCACTCTTGTTCGTCCGAACTGAGCGAGCAGGAGAAGGCCCGCGAATAGCCGCAGGCCTTGGCGCCGAGGCGCTCGCCGCTGTCCACGTGCTGCTCTTCGCGCCGGATGATCTGGCTCAGGTTGGCCTCGGCCAGAAAGCGCAGCGGCGCGGCCGGCCGGTCGTCCAGGTAGGCGGACCGGCCATGGACTTTCTCCGGGCCTGTTCGATGAAGCTGATGTCGAGCGTCGGGCCGAGCATGGAGTAGCGCAGGTGGTCCGGCGCCAGCCCCTTCAGAAGTTCGTTGTCTGCCAGCGTGTGCATGAAGATCGTTCGCGCCGCGCACTCGGTGAACCGGGGCATGTGCGCGTGATGGACGGCGTCGATCTCCTGGGCCAGCGACCTCTTGCCGGCAGGCGCGGAAATGTCGCTGCTGAGCGCCGGCGCAAAGGCATCCTGGCCCAGGCGGGTCAGGATCTCCTGGTGGATGGGCTCGTGGCAGGGGTCGATGTGGTGGACGTGGATGGCCGTCGCGTCCGCTGGGCGCTCGTTCCACAGCTGGCGGACCGTGCGGGCGAGCAGCCGCAGCATGCCGCGGACGCGCTGGAAGGTGGCGAGCGTTGCCGTCTTGCCGGCCAGAATCTCGTGCACTTCCGGATGGAGCGGGTAACTGGCACGCAGGGCTTCGGCGGTCTCGGAGTGGCTGGCCGAGGCCGGCAGCGTGTCACCGTGGGTGGATCAGAGGCGGCGGTAGCTCTCGGCGACCTGGTCGCCGGCGCTGGAATCAATGTGCTCGGAGAGGCGTCGCCTCAGGATCTGCACCGTCTCGTCGTCGGCGGTCGGGTTGCGCAGCGTCGCCGTGCGGGCCGACACCCTGTCGGCTTCGGCCATCTGGTCGGCGATGAAGCGGTTTCTCCTCGCTGTACGCGTCGGTAGCTTCACCACCTTGCCGATGGCCAAGTGTACACGAGCACCGCGTTGGGGGATCTCTCGACTGCCTTGATCAGGGAGGTCAGAAAGGCGGTGAGCTTGTCGTTCCCGCCGTCGAGGTGCCTCACCTTGCGCAGGCCGTCGAGGTGCCTCACCTTGCGCAGGTAGATGGGGAGCTCGTCGAGCAGGATGAGCGTCGGTTCACCGCCGAACAGTTCGCGGAGAGTGCCGGCGCCAGGCGCCATGCGCATCTCGTCGCTGTTGCGGACGCGCTCATATCCGGCCGGTCCTGCCAGGGCGTGCAATCTCGCTCCAGGGCGTGAAGGCCATGACGCCGTGTGCTGCATATCAGAAGTCGCACCTCCGTTCATGGCGGCCCATGGGGGGACGTTGATGTTCCTCTCAGTCCTCGCCGTCTCTGGGATCAATGCACGGGTGAAGACGGTTTACTGCGGCAAGGACCTCCGCAGCTGCGTCGTTGCACTCTCTGCTACGACGATGTACAGCGGTTCCTCCGGTTGCCCGGCAGATTTGCCAACGGCGCTGGATCATGGCAGCCGCGTAGTGCATATGCGGCTGGCATTCCGACAGTCGATTTCTCCATGATTCATCAAGGCTCCAAAATGACGGCTCACCGATCAAGTTGTTGAAATGCTCGAGGTGGTTCACCCGCCATGAGCCGGCGGTCCAGCCGTGTGATCCCTTCCAGCCAGTCAGGGGTTCCTTGTCGCAGATGTCTCGAAACTCATCGAAGGGCATCCATCCGATCGCGATCCAGTCCATAGGCCCTTCGATTCCGTCCAGTTCCGGGCCTCCACCCAACTCGGAGACTACCACTTCTGGTCCGCTCACGGTACTCGGAATGTGGCCGAGCCAGTAGTCCCTCTCTTCGGTTCGCTCCTTCTTCAGGAACCGCCAGATATCACGGGCCTGCTCTGGTTGCAGGGAGCGGGATGCTGCGGAACCCAGCTCCCGCAGGTCATTCACGTCGTCTGCCAGGGGGTCCAGATGGACGCCTTCGAGACGGGACATGTAGAGATGAAGAAGGTGCGCCTCGTTGTCCGTCAGCTGATCCCAGATGGAGACCATTTCCGCTCTCGCCTCCAGACCGTCAGTGACGGGCTTCAGGGGGGGAATGCGAGCGAGTTGTTCCTCCGCGAGCGATTCCGCATCATCTCCGGCGATCAAGCGATCCTGGCTGATCTCCTGGGCGTTCAGCCCAGAAATTGTCAACGCCAGCAACAGAATCCAGATCGACCAGTTTGTCATAACGGCCCGCCGCCACAGACGACACTGCTTCATGCAGGATACGTCCTTGTAGTTTGTGCGGGGCCTACCGGCCTGCGCCAGCAGCGGTACGGCTGCGGCCGGTGCGGTAGCTCCCCACGGGTGTATACTCGTCACGGCGGCGAAGGTAGCATGATGAGTCCTGGACGGTAAACTTCCGATTGTCAGGCCGCCTCGCCTTCAGCCGCCAGCCGTCAACCCAAGCGTATAATCCCCTAGTTGAAGTGCTTGGCGAGGCCCCACCAGCGGGATGCGAGCAGGATCGTGTTCTGCCTCGAGCCGTCTTCGGTCGTGTAGCTGGCAGTGACCAGGCGCGGCTTCCTGCCCCAGACGGTGCAGTCGCCGCCCGTGGTGCGCACCTGCTGACGCTGGCGGTCGGCGAGGTAGTTGATCGACACCGTCGCGACGCCGAGCACCGCGATGGCGACAGGGCAGGCAAGGTCCAGGCGCCTCGACGAGCGCCTGGAACGGCCGTCCCGACCGCCGCCGACCGCCGCGCGCGCCGTCGGCCGCAGGTGCACGGCCGGGCGCCGATCAAGGCCCGCCCTGCCCTTCCGGCGCCGCGTCGTCCCGCTCCACCCACCAGGCCCGCGTGCCCGGAACGAACGCCGTCACGCCCGACGGGCCGAGCTCGACGCCGCGCATTCGCTTGCTGAAGCCCCAGGTCGTGCTGTAGTTCCAGAGGAACAGCGCCGGCTGATCGGCCTGAATCCGGGCCTGCAGCTCCCGCAGCAGTTCGGCCCGGCGTTCCGGGTCGAGTTCCGTCCGCGAGCGGTCGAACAGGTCGTCCACCACCGGGTTGGAGTAGCTGTCGTAGTTGCGGCCGTTGTCGATGGCCTCACTGTGGAAGTGGTTGCGCCAGAGGTCTGGGTCGGCGAACACCTGGTACGTGTCCACGTGGGCGATCATCTCGTGCTGGGTGAGCAGCTCCGAGCGGCTCGCGTTCTCCTGGATCTCGGTGTCGAACGACACGCCGATACGGCGCAGGTCGTCGCGGTAGATGTCGACCATGCGCCGTGCGTCCACGAACGACTGCGGCAGGTTCATCATGAAGTGGAAGCGGACCGGTTCGCCGTCGATCTCCTTGTAGCGCCAGCCGTCGTCCGGGCTGGTGAGCCAGCCAGCCTCGTCCAGCAGTGCGGCTGCCTTGTCCAGGTCGTACTCGAGCGGCGCAACGTCCGGGTTGTGGCTCCAGTGGCTGGGCGGGAACATGCCGTTCGAGCGCGTGTAGACGTTCCAGCTCACCTGCCGCAGCACCCGCTCGGCGTCGTAGGCGTGGGCCATCGCGCGCCGTACCCGCACGTCGCCGAAGAAGGGGTTGTTGCCGCCCTGCTGCCAGCCGATGTAGGCCTGCATCCAGCGCGGTCCCCAGGCCTTGACCCCCACGGCGTGGAACTCGTCGTCGTTGGTCTGGCTGCCGTGCTGCTGGACCGTCAGCCAGATGTCGTCGAGCTGGCCCTTGCGGAACTGGAGCAGGGCCGCGTTGCGGTCGCTGTGCGTGGTGATGGCCTGGCGGCGGATGAGCGGCTTGTCGTGGTGGTAGTCCTCCCAGCGCTCGACGACAACGCGGTCGGCGTGAATCCACTCGACGAACCGGAACGGGCCGTTCCCGATGCCGAGCTCCCGCAAGTAGCGGTTGTAGTAAGGGCTGGTGCGCAGCGTCGGGTCGGCGGCCCGCTCCACCGGGTTGTTCAGTATGTGGGCCGGGAGGATGGGGAAGTAGAGGTTGTCGACCCGCAGCGCCGAGACCTCGCGGTGGAAGACGTCGAGTGTCAGGTCGTCGAGGACCCGGATGTCGTCGATCTCGGCCACCTTGTACTCGTAGTCGATCGCCAGCACGTTGTCGTCGCCGATGGCCTCCCAGCTGAAGCGCACGTCCTCGGAGGTGACCGGGGCGCCGTCGTGCCAGCGCATGCCGGCGTGCAGCCGAATGCGGTGCACCCTGCCGCCTTCGAGTTCCTCGACCTCCGCGACCATGGCGGGGTTCCATTGCGCGGTCAGGTCGGGCGCCCGCTGCGACAGCGTGTCGAACAGCAGCCGATACAGGAAGGCGTCCGTCCAGGAGCGGATGAAGAACGGGTTGAGCGAGGTCGGCTGGTCGAGCGAGTAGCGGTTGATCGTCGCGTCGGTGTCCGCCCGGTCGGGGTCGAACGGCGCGAACAGCGCCTTTGGATTGGCGATCGGGTCGGTGCCCGGGTCGTAGTCGAACATCGCGCTGCGCGCCGGACTGGCCGGGTTGCCCAGGCAGCCGGCGAGAGCAATCGCCGCTCCCACGCACAGGCCTGGCGCAACCAGCCGCCTCGCGGACGGCGCGATTCGCTTCATGGTCCGATGCTAGCGCCGCCCCGGCCGTCGAGCCGCGCCGAGCGGCCGCAGAACTCCTCGCTGCACATGGTGGCCAGCGTGTCGGGGTCGTCCACGTTGGCCCAGGTCCGTTGGCCGTCGGGCAGGCGGCAGGCAAGGTGGGCGAGCGTCGGCCGGTCGGTGGGCGCTTGCCGGGCGCCGTAGACCGAGCGGAACGACCTCTTCCCTGCCGCCGCCGCGCCGCCGCCGAACATGACCGCGTACGACTCGACCTCGGCATCGCCGGATGCGTCGCCGACAGCCGTGCGCTGCGGCAGCGCGTGCACCAGAGCCGTCAGATCCTCGTGGCGATACGGCCGGTCTGGTTCGGCTGCGCCGTAGACGCCGAAGGAGTGCTTGGTCAGCAGGCCGCCGTTGGCCGTCACCAGGGCGCGCCCCTCCGTGGTCTCGCGCAGAAGCTCCGCGGTGCGCGCGATGGAGTGCATCACGTAGCTGTTGAGCGGTCCGCCGCCGAAGGTGAGGCCGCCGGTGACCGAGAGCGGACGCTCCGGGTCGAGTCCCAGTTCCTGTGCTGCGACCTGCACCGCGCTCGGGAAGCAGCTGTAGAGATCGATGAAGTCGAGCTCGGCCGTCTCGACTCCGGCCAGCTCCAGAACCCTCTGGCCTGCCAGCCGGATGGCCGGCGACGAGTACAGGTTGTCGCGTTCCGAGACGAAGTAGTGATCGACGGCGTCGGTTCCGCTCACCGGGAACACCATGCGCGAGCGCGGTACGGCCAGCGACCTCGCGGTCTCGAGCGAGCAGAGAACCAGCGCCGCGGCCATGTCCACGCGCATGTTCGCGTTCATCAGCTTCGGGTAGGGGAAGGTGACGGCGCGGTTCGCGGGCGACACCGTGCCGATCTCGGCGGCGGTGACGGGCTTCCTGATCCAGGCGTGAGGATTGCTCTGCGCCGCGCGGCTGAAGCGGCCCCACAGCGCGGAGATACGTTCGAGATGGCCGTCCACGGACTCGCCGTTCCTGTACCGCAGAGCAATCTCGAACAGCGAGTAGTACTGCACCGCCTGCTGGATGCCGCACGCCATCTCCAGCTCGTGGCGAGTCCAGCGCGTGTCGCCGTAGTGCGCGTCCGGCAGCCGGGGAGGGTCGTCGTCCTCGAGCCAGTCCAGGTCTAGGCCGGCCTTCTGAGCCCGGCCCATGGTGCGGCCGCACTCGGAGGAGCAGAGCACGACGGCCTCGCGGCGCCCGGCCTGGATGTCGAGCGCGCTCTGGTTCAGGACGGCCTGCACCTGGTTGCCACTGACCACCGACAGCCCTGTCTCGACGCCGTCGAGCCCCAGGGCCTCGGCCACTCGGAGCGCCGGGTTGCGGTATCCCCAGACCCCCTTCATGGCGCGCACGGAGTCGATGCGCCGGCGCAGGCCGCCCGGCCCCGCGTCCGTCAGCGCACGGTCCACGGCCTCGATCATCAGGTCGATGGGAGGTCGGGCCTCGGCCGGGTCGTCCACGCGCTGGAGTACCTGGGCAATGCCGACCAGGACGGGGGTTTGCGTTGTCATGTGCGCTACGGTAACGAAGCCGGCGGAGGAAGCCGAACCCGCCGCGAACGAGCTCCCCATGCGACCCTGCCGAACATGACGCGGACGACTGCACGCCTCGCCCTCGCCGTGGCGGCAACGGTGGCTGTGGCTGTGCTGGCGCCGGGGTGCTCGACGCCGTCGCCGGACCGCGTCGCATCGATCGCCGAGCCGGCGGGGCAGGGCCCGCCGAACATCCTGTTCCTGTTCGCGGACGACCAGCGAGCCGACACGGTGGGCGCCTGGGGCAACGACCTGATCGACACGCCTCACATCGACCGCCTGGTCGGCGAGGGGTGGAGCTTCCGCCGCAACTACGTGTTCGGCTCGAACAGCGGCGCCGTCTGCGTTCCCAGTCGGGCGATGGTGATGACCGGCCGCAGCTGGATGCGCTCGCCGAACGACATGGCCGGCGTGACAACCCTGCCGCGGCTCCTCGAGGCGGCGGGCTATCGAACCTTCATGACCGGCAAGTGGCACAACGGCGAGGACGCACTGCATCGGAGCTTCGACCACGGCAAGGCCGTCTACCTCGGCGGCATGGCCGACCACACGCTGACGGAGGTGCAGGACATCGAGGGCGGCGCCATGGTCCGGCGGCGCATGGGCGAGAGCTTCTCGAGCGAGATGTTCGCCGACGCCGCGATCGAGTTCCTGGACGAGCAGGCTGACCTCGCGGGCGAACCGGGTGGGGAGTCGGCGGCGCCCTTCTTCGCGTACGTCGCGTTCACCGCGCCCCACGACCCGCGCCAGCCGCCGCCGGAGTACCGGGAGCGATACTACCGGCGCAACCTGCCGCTGCCGCCGAACTGGATGCCGCAGCATCCCTTCGACAACGGCGCCCTGGTGCTGCGGGACGAGAACCTGGCAGCCTGGCCTCGCACCGAGGCGGTCATCCGCGACCATCTGGCCGAGTACTACGGCTTGATCAGCCACCTCGACGCCCAGGTCGGTCGGATCATCGAGGCCCTGGACAGGAATGGTCAGGCCGGGAACACGATCGTCGTCTACGCGGCGGACCATGGCCTGGCGGTCGGCAGCCACGGTCTGCTGGGCAAGCAGAACGTCTACGAGCACTCCATGCGCTGTCCGCTCGTGATTCGCGGCCCGGGCATCCCGCATGGCTCGACCGACGCGTTCACCTACCTCTTCGACCTGTTCCCGACGTTGCTGGAGCGAAGCGGCGCCGAGACGCCGCCCGGCATCGACGGCCGGGATCTGGCGCCGCTCTGGTCGGGCAAGGGCGATGGGTCCTGGCGGCGAAGCGTCTTCCTGCCTTACCGCGACGTCATGCGCGCGGTGCGGGACGACCGCCTCAAGCTGATCGTCTACCCGCAGGTGGACCACCGCCAGCTGTTCGACCTCGAAGCCGACCCGCACGAGCTGGACAATCTGATCGACGATCCTGCCCATGCCGGGACGGTGGCCCGCCTGGAGCAACTGCTTGACGAGTGGCGGAGCACCATGGGCGACGACGCGCCGCTTCAGGTGGCCGATCCGGCGCCGCTCCGCCGCGACCTGACGGGCCTCGAACGCGAGCCCGACCGCTGGCAGCCGGAGTGGATCGTCCGGAAGTACTTCGACCCGCCCGCAGGTGCAGGGTCGGGCGGCGGAGTCTGATCGGCGTTGGTGGTTCTCGCCGCCGTCGGGGCCTGCGCACCATACTCGCGACCGGCGAGGCGCATGCTCACCGAGCTCACGATCGGCAACCTCAGGCTTTGAAGAGACTTCAAGCTTTGAAGAGGTCGAGATCGAGGAACAGGTCGAGATCGAGCTTGGCAGCCCCGTGGTCTTCGTCGGCCCGAACAACTCGGGCAGGACGCAGGCGCTTCAGGCTCTCGCGCTCCGGGACCTGGGGCTCTCGCGCTGGACCGACAATCGGGCGGGCCAGAAACACGACAATCGGGTGGGCCAGAGACAATCGGGCGGGCCAGAAGACGTCGGAGACCAGGCCCGGCGTCGCGGTGAACCGGTGCGATCTGACCGCCGCGCCGGCGCCGGTCGCCGACCTTTCAGGGAACTCGGTGAGCCGAACTCGATGACGAAGGCGAACCTCCGCCGCCTGGTGAAGTTCGTGGGCGACGACGAGATCGATGCCGAAGTCGAAGAGAAGCTCCACACGATCGCCCGAACGACGGAGGCTCTGCGGCCGCAGAGCTGAGGTTCAGCGCGCGGCGGCGGCCTGGGCGCGGCCGCGGGCGCGGATGCCGGCCAGGCGTTCGCCCACCGTCTCCGGCCCGGGCGACCGGTACATGCGGTTGACCTCGACCTCGTAGTCCATGGCGTCGCCCAGGGTCAGGTCGAATCCGCGGTCGATCATGCGCTTGTACTGGAACATGACATCCCGCTGGCAGCTGAGCATGTCGGCGGCGAGGGCGCGGCAGGCGGGCAGCAGCTCGTTGCGGGGCACGACGCGGTTGACCAGGCCCCACTCGCAGGCCCGTTCGGCCGACAGGTAGTTGCCAGTCAGCGACAGCTCCTTGGCCCGGCCGGCGCCGATGAAGCGGGACAGCCGTGCGGAGAGACCCCAGCCGGACAGCAGGCCGACGCGGGCGTGCGTGTCGGCGAAGCGTGCTTCCGGCGAAGCGATCAGCAGGTCGCAGGAGAGAGCGATCTCGAAGCCGCCGGTGACGGCGATGCCGTTGATCGCGCCGATGACCGGCTGCCGGAGCGAGCGCAGCAGCTTCGGCGGGTCGGCGATTGCCCGTCGCTTTCGGTTCGGATCGCTCATCTCCTTGAGGTCGAGCCCGGCGCAGAAGGCGCGACCGGCCCCGGTGAGGATCACCGCGCCGACCTCCTCGTCCTGCTGCAGATCCTCGATCGCGCCGGCGAGCTCGCCGCGCAGCTCGAAGGAGAGCGCGTTCAGCACTCCCGGGCGGTTGAGGGTGAGGGTGGCGATTCCTTCGGACTTCTCGACCAGCAGTAACGGTTCGGACATGGCTCTGAGGCTCCTCTGGCTGTGTTCTGTGGTGGCGATCCTACGGCAGGGTGATGCGGCGCCCCCGTGTCTCCGGGGTCTTTCGGACCTGACGGCGCCAGACCCGGGCAATCGAGGCCCCCGCCGGCACGCCGGCTGCCGTCGCCCGCGAGACCCTGCGTGCCACAGGGATCGAGGCCCGCGTGATCGAGCGCCCGGCCGATCCGACGCCGGCCCCTGGCCCACCGGCGCAGGATCGAGCCGCCAGGCGGCCCAGCAAACGCCGCTGACGCCGGAAGCGGCCCGCAGGACCTGCGCAGGCCGGAACGGCGCGCCCTCGCCAGCCTGAGCGCCGCTCCGAGCCGCCGACACTGACGCCGGAACAGCGCGCCGACCTGATCGCAACGGAGCGCCCGGCCGAGGTCGCCGCCGCGATCCGCGCCAACGTCGGAGGCCCTGGTCGCTGACCTGCCCGCCGCAGCGCTGAATCCCGTAATCGAGCCGCCTGACCTGGCGAGACGCTACGCCGCCGCGACCAGGGATGCGGACCGCGCCCGCGTCCTGGACGACGCTACGCCGCCGGCAGGACCCGGCTACCGCCTCGCACAGTCGCCGGCCATGCGCCTACGCCAGGACGCCCTGCACCCGCGGACGCCCTGGTGCGACTCGATCAACGGCCAGCCGCACCCGGACCGCGAGGCCCTGCGCCGGCAGTGGCAGCCTCAACTTGACCGCGACCTGATCGAGCGCGCCGGCGAGGCCGGCGTGCTGGTCGCCGCCGTGAATCGGCTGGCGGAGGTCCTGAGAGCTACCCTGCGGCCCGCCGCCCCGCCTTCCTGCCGCGAGTTGACATAACACCGGTTACTCCGGCCCGCAGTAGCGCCGCGCCGCCTGCGCGCTGCCAGGAGCCTCAAGAGCGCCGTCCGCACCGCTGGCAGGCCCGAACGACCGGCGGCGGTGCGAGCGGATCCCAGTCTTCGAGGCGGAGCTCGCAGGCTGTCGGGCTTGCTGGCGCTGGGTGGTCGACGGTTCGAAGGTTCGGTGGGGGTTGGGGCTCCGGCGCGGCGTTCCCGACGGCGCTGGCGGCGGTAGGCTTGCCGCACGTTCGACTTGGCGATCCGAACCACGAAGGGGCAGAGATGCGACCGAGACTTGATGGCGGCACGGAACCGACCCTGGACCGGCGGACCCTTCTCGCCGGGGCCGCAGGGGGAGCGGCGCTGGCGATGGGATGCGGTTCCGGCGCCGGCGGCGACTCCGCCGAGGGCAGCGCGGCGCCTGCGGCCATCTCCGGCTGGACGCCTCCCGACGACGAGGCGCGTCGGGCGCTGGTCGAGACGGCGCACTTCGGCCCCAAGCAGGCGGTGCGGAGCGCTTCCGGTCTCGCGATCTGCACGCATCCGCTGGCGTCGGCGGCAGCGGCGGACATGCTCGCCATGGGCGGCAACGCCTGCGACGGCGTGATGGCGGCGAGCATCGCCCAGGCCGTCGTCGAACCCCACATGACCACGCTTTCCGGGTGCCTGTCGATGCTGTACTTCGACGCGGCGTCAGGTGAGTACACCTACGTCAACGGCATGATGGCGGCGCCGCAGGCGGTCCCCGACGTGCGCGGCATGGACGCCGCCGAGTTCGGGGCGCTCATGGCGAAGACGGACGGCACGCTGTGCTTCGTGCCGGGCTTCTGGGGCGGCTTCGAGGCCGGACTCGAGCGCCACGGCCGGCTGCCGCGGGCCACGGTGATGGCCCCGGCGATCCACTACGCCCGCGACGGCTTCGAGATCCATCCGTTCCTGTGGGGCGAGATGTTCGTCGAATCGGCGGTGCTGGGCCGCGAACCGTTCAGCCGGGAGATCTACTTCAAGGGCAACACCCTGCGCGACATCGGCGAGCTGCTCGTGCAGAGCGAGCTGGCGGACACCCTGGAGCGGCTGGCCGACGAGGGCGGCGACCACTTCTACCGGGGCGAGTTCGGCCGCCGCTACGCCGAGACGGTCCAGGCCAGGGGCGGCATGCTGATCGCCGAGGACATGGCCGCGTACGAGGCGTTCTGGGACGAGCCGGTGCAGGGTACGTACCGCGAGTTCGGCGTGGTGGGCTCGCCGGCGCCGGACTTCGGCGGCCAGGCCCTGGTCGAGATCATGAACATGGTCGAGCTGCTCGACCTCGAGCGGACGGGCCCGGCCTTCGAGTCGGGCGAGACGACGCTCGCGATGATGCAGATCATCGGCCGGGTGTACGCCGACGCGGTGGGCGGCCGCTTCGACGGCACGCTGCCCGACGTCGACCGCGCCATCTCGAAGGACTTCGCGGCCGAGCGCTTCGCCGCGCTGGAAGGCAGGCCGGCCAGTCCGAACGACCGGTTCGCGGCGGCCGGGGTCCTGCCGCCTCCGCCGCCACCGGGCTCGAACCACGTAACCGTGGTCGACGCCGACGGCAACGTGGCCACCGTGCTGCACTCGGTCATGTCGATGCCGTTTCGGACCGGCATCTACGTGGACGGCGTCTACGCTTGCGCCTCCGGCGTCCATCTGGGCTCGGGGCCGGTCGAGCCGGGCGGCAGGGCCCATGCCCGCATCTGCCCGAACATCTTCACCCGCGACGGCAGGCCGGTGCTCGCCTCCGGCTCGCCGAGCGTCTCGCTGACCGAGAACATCGTCCAGAACTCGGTAAACCTGCTGGACTTCGGTCTCGACCTCGAGACGTCGGTACACAAGCCCCGGTTCGGCGGCTCGTCGATGACCGTGCCGGGCGCCCTGATCCTCGAGGCCGACCTCGCCGGGGAACCCGCCGGTCGGTTGCAGGAGGCCGGAGCGACCGTCGAGATGGTGAACCCGTGGAACTGGCTCTGCGGTTCGTTCGAGGGCATCCTGATCGAGGAGGGCGGCGCGGTGGCCTGCGGCGACCCCCGGCGCACGGCGCAGGCGGTTGCCGCTTGAGGGGCCAGCGGCCGGTGGCGAGCGCGACAACGCTCGCGCCGCCGGTCGCGTTCCTGGTCGCCAGCACCATGGTCTGCCTGGCCGGCACGTCCGTAGCGGCCTGCGAGCCGGGCGATGCAGACCCGAGCGGAGCCTCGGGCTCGGTCGTCGTGGCCGTGGCCACCAACGGGGCCCAGGCGATCCGGGCGCTGGCCCGGGACTTCGAGCGGCGGAGCGGCTGCGGCGTGACGCTGGTCGTTGGCTCGACCGGCAAGCTGTATGCCCAGATCGTCAACGGCGCGCCCTTCGACCTGTTTCTGGCCGCCGATCGGGAGCGCCCGCGCCTGCTGGTCGAGCGGGGCCTCGCCGTCGATGGGTCGAGGCGGACCTGGGCTCTCGGACGGCTGGCGCTCTGGAGCCTGGTTCCTGCCCTCGAACCTTCCGCGGCCGCCCTGCGCGCCGGTCGGTTCAGGCGGCTGGCGATCGCCAACCCGGATCTCGCGCCCTACGGCGCGGCGGCGCGCGACACTCTGGTGCAGCTCGGCCTGTGGGAGACGCTGAAGCCCCGGATCGTCGTCGGGGAGAACGTGGGGCAGAGCTTCGCCATGGCCGCTTCGGGCGCGGCCGAGCTCGGATTCGTCGCTCTTGCCTCGGCGCACAGCTGGCAGGGCGGGGCGGAGGCTCGCCACTGGGAGGTGCCGGAGCATCTTCACGAACCGATCCGCCAGGACGTCGTCCTGCTGCGGCGGTCCGAGGAGAACCGGGAGGCACGCGCCTTCCACGCCTTTCTGGCCACTCCCGAGGCGCTGCGGACGCTCCGGTCGTTCGGCTTCCGGACGCCTCCGGAGTAGTGCTGGCAGATCGGCTCGTGGTGGGTCCCGATGTCCGCTGGCCCGGCAGCGCTCGCGGAGCGATTGGGGGCAGTGGCGTCTCGAACGCGACCGTGCGGACCGTGACCGAGGCGCGGCGGCCCCGACGGATCCGGCCAGGGTGACGATGCCCGACCTCGGCCCCCTGTGGCTCAGCCTGCGGCTGGCGGCGGCGACTACCGCGGTCCTGCTGCTCCTGGGGACGCCGCTGGCGTGGTGGCTGGCGCGGACGCGGTCGCGCGCGAAGCCGGTGGTCGAAGCGGTGACGGCCTTGCCGCTCGTCCTGCCGCCGACGGTGCTGGGCTTCTACCTGCTCCTGCTGATGAGCCCGAGGTCGTGGCTGGGTGGCCTGTGGGTGGAGATGACGGACAGCACCCTGACGTTCTCGTTCGCCGGTCTGCTGATCGCCTCGATGGTCTACTCGCTGCCCTTCATGGTGCAGCCGCTGCAGGCCGCCTTCGAGTCCCTGGGGCGCGGCCCGCTCGAAGCTGCCGCCTCGCTGCGCGCCTCGCCGCTCGACGCCTTCGTGACCGTCGCCGTGCCGCTCTCGCTGCGAGGCTTCCTGACCGCGTGTGTCCTGACCTTCGCCCACACCATCGGCGAGTTCGGCGTCGTCCTGATGGTCGGCGGCGCCATCCCGGGTCGCACCCGCGTGATCTCCATCGCCATCTACGAGCACGTCGAGACGCTGCGCTATCCGGAGGCGCACGTGCTCGCTGCCGGCCTGCTGCTGTTCTCGTTCGTCGTGCTCGTGTTCGTCTACGTGGTCAACCGCAGGCTGCCGCTCCATGTCGCCTGACCCGTCTTCCTCCGCGGTTTCGGCGTCCGCCGCTGCCTGGGCGGCCGGTGCTGGCGGGTCGGGTGCGTCGGGCGGCTCCGTGCTCGACGTTGACGTGCGGGTCGGTTTCAAGGGCTTCGAGCTCAAGCTCCGCCGCTCGCTTCCGGCCGCGGGTGTAACCGCCGTGTTCGGGCCCTCTGGCAGCGGAAAGACGACCTTCCTGCGTGCGCTGCTCGGGTGCGAGTCCGGCGCGGAAGGGCGCATCGCGCTCGAAGACGAGGTCTGGCTCGACACGACGCGCGGCGTGCTCGTTCCTCCGCATCGGCGCCCGGTGGGCTGCGCGTTCCAGGACGGCCGCCTGTTTCCTCACCTGGACGTGGCCGGCAACCTGCGCTACGCCGACCGCCGGAGCGCGCGCGGGCGGGGAGACCTGGCCGTGGCCGGTCGGGCATCGGTCCGGTTCGACGACGTGGTCGATGCGCTGGACCTGGGGCCGCTGCTTCGCCGCCGCCCGCAGACCCTCTCCGGCGGCGAGCGCCAGCGCGCCGCTCTCGGCCGGGCGCTGCTTGGTCGTCCTCGGCTGCTGCTGCTCGACGAACCCCTGTCCGCCCTCGACCGGCGGCGCAAGGCGGAGGTCATGCCGTACCTGCTGGCGCTGCATCCACGCTTCGGCATCCCGACCCTCTACGTCAGCCACGCCGTGGACGAGGTTGCGCTGCTCGCCGACCGCATCCTGGTGCTTGCCGACGGCCGGGCGCAGGCCTTCGGCGACACGGTGGAAGTGCTGGAGCGCCTCGACCTGGCCCCGCTCAGCGAGCGCTTCCTTGCGGTGTCGGTGCTGGAGGCTCGAGTCGGCGCCCACGACGACGAGTACCGGCTGACCTGGCTCGACCTGGAAGGGCAGCGGCTGAGCGTCCCCCTGATCGAGCACCTGGCCGTTGGCGACCTGGCGCGTCTGCTGGTGCGCGCACGCGACGTCTCCCTCGCCACCGAGCGGCCAACCGCCACCAGCATCCGCAACGTGCTGCCCGGCGCGGTGCTGGCGCTGGAGCAATCGCCTTCGAGCGCGTTCGCGGAAGCGACGGTGGATCTCGGCTCGCAACGGTTGCGGGCGCGCATCACGCGGGCGTCGGCGGTCGAGCTGGGCCTTGCCGTCGGTTCGCCGGTCTTCGCCTTGCTCAAGAGCGTGAGCCTGGACGCCCGCACCGGGCGTTTCTGACCGTCCGTACCCGCCGTCAGGTCCGTTTGCGGCTGCTGGGGACGCGGCGCGTCGGAGGTGGTCGAAGGGTTGGCGCCCGCTTCGGTCGGCTGCGCTTCGGGAGGTCGTGCCTGTCCGGAGGACGGAGGCAGTTGCTTGCCTGAAGCCCGCTGCAGTCGCAAGCCGACCCGACGGCTCACGTCGTGCAGGCGAGGAGCCCGGCGAGAGACTCGTGAGACAGATGGGCCTGTTACCGTTACGCGCCTTGCCCGAAACGAAGCGTCCGCAGGAAGCCGGCTACAGCCCGGGCTACTCCCGGTACGTGCTGGGGGTGCTGTTCTGCGTCTACGTCTTCAACTTCGTCGATCGGCAGATCCTCTCGATCCTGATCGATCCGATCAAGGCGGAACTCGGCGCCTCGGACACCCAGATGGGGTTCCTGACCGGTTTCGCCTTCGCCATCTTCTACACCGGGTTCGGCATCCCGATCGCCCGCTGGGCGGACCGCGGGGTGCGGCGGTCGATCATCGCCCTCGGCCTGACGGTCTGGAGCGTGATGACCGCGGTTTGCGGGCTGGCCCAGAGCTTCGTCCACCTGGCTCTGGCGCGCATCGGCGTCGGCATTGGCGAGGCTGCGGGGAGTCCGCCGGCGCACTCGCTGATCTCGGACTACTTCCCGCCGGAGAAGCGGGCCGCGGCGCTGTCGATCTACAACATCGGCATCCCCGCCGGCGTCATGCTGGGCTACCTGGCGGGCGGCTGGATGGTCGAGTTCTTCAACTGGCGGGCCGCCTTCTTCGTGGTCGGCATTCCCGGAGTGCTGCTCGCGGTCGTCATGCGTCTGACCGTCCGCGAGCCGCCACGCGGCATGTCGGAGACCGTCGCCGTCGACACCGGGTCGTACTCGCTGAGCGAGGTGGTGCGGTTCCTGGTCTCGCTGCGGTCGTTCGGGCTGCTCGCCGTTGCCTCGGGCATCGCCTCGCTGTCGTCCTACGGATTCGGGGCCTGGGTGCCGCCCTTCCTGGGCCGGGTCCACGGCATGAGCAGCGGCGAGATCGGTACCTGGATGGGCCTCCTGACGGGGCTGGGCGGCGCCCTGGGAATGGTGTTCACCGGCATGGTGGCCGACCGGCTGGCGCGGCGCGACGCCCGCTGGTACGCGTGGGTCGGCGCGGTCACGATCGCCGTCTACTTCCCGTTCCTGCTCGGCTTCCTGCTGCTCGACCGCACCGTTCCCGCCCTCCTCCTGTACTTCGTCCCGATATCGCTGGGCGTCGTCTACCTGGGCCCGGCCATCGCCATGACCCACGCCCTGGTCACGGTGCGGATGCGGGCGCTGGCGTCCTCGGTGATGCTGTTCGTCCTCAACCTGATCGGCATGGGCCTTGGGCCGCAGATGATCGGCTACCTGAACGACCGGCTGGAACCGCTGTACGGCACGGAGGCCATCCGCTACTCGCTGCTCTGGGTGGGCATGTCCAAGCTGCTGGCGCTGGTTCTCTTCCTGCTGGCAGCGAAGTACGTCGTGCAGGACCTCAAGGCGAAGGACAGGCTCGCTCCGCCGGCAGGGTGAGAGTGCCGGTCGCTTCCCTGACCGTCATGGGCATGAGTCGGGTGGTGCAGGTGGAACAGGAGGACAGGCTGGTCGCTCATGCCGGCTCGGACACCTGGCCGCTGGAGTTCGCGGCCGATCTCCCGACCACGGTCGCCGCTGCGAGAAAGCGTGCCCGCTCGGTCTGGAGAGACGGCTTCGTCGGCCTGGCCGATGACATGGGCCACGAGGAGTTCGCGCTACCATCAGGCAGCCTGAAGGGGGAGGCGGCCGCGGCCGCCGCCGTGAGGGACCGCTTCGTCGTCGCTGGCGTGATTCCCTGGGAGCGCGGCTGGACCTTCTCCACTCGGTGCGTTTCTCGTCCCGAAGCCGGGCCGGGCGATAGTCTGCGGCTGCCGCTCCGGCCATGATCCTTCCCCTGGAGACCTGACGATGAAGCCGATGACGAACTCGCTGCGCGGGCGAAGTCCTCGCGCCCCCGCCGCGCTGGCAGCCGTGATCGCCCTGGGCGCCGTGGTCCTCGCCCTGCCGCTTGCGGCGCAGGACCTGCCTGACGGCGTGACCAGAGTGGCCTCGGTCGAAGGCATCACCGAGTACCGGCTGGAGAACGGGCTGCGGTTCCTGCTCTTCCCGGACCAGAGCAAGCAGCAGGTCACGGTGAACGTCACCTATCTCGTCGGTTCCCGCCACGAGGGCTACGGCGAGACGGGGATGGCGCACCTGCTCGAGCACCTGGTGTTCAAGGGCACGCCGAAGCACCCGGACATTCCGGCGGAACTGAGCGAGCGGGGCGCCTTCCCGAACGGCACAACCTGGTTCGACCGCACGAACTACTTCGAGACCTTCCCGGCCAGCGACGACAACCTGGAGTGGGCGCTCGACCTGGAGGCGGACCGGATGGTGAACTCGTTCATCTCGGCCGAGGACCTCGAGTCCGAGATGACGGTGGTCCGGAACGAGTGGGAGCGCGGCGAGAACCAGCCGATGGGCGTGCTGCGCAAGCGCGTCATGTCGGCCGCCTTCGACTGGCACAACTACGGCAACTCGACCATCGGCGCCCGCTCGGACGTCGAGAACGTGCCCATCGAGCGGCTGCAGGCCTTCTACCGGAAGTACTACCAGCCGGACAACGCCATCCTGGTCGTGGCGGGGCGCTTCGAGGTCGACCGTGCGCTGGAGCTGGTGGTCGAGAAGTTCGGCGTCATTCCGCGGCCCGACCGCTCGGGCGCCAACCAGCTCTTCGACACCTACACCGCCGAGCCGGCGCAGGACGGCGAGCGGACGGTCACGCTGCGCCGGGTAGGGGACACGCAGCTCGCGATGGCCGTCTACCACGTGCCGCCCGGCGCCCACGAGCAGTACGCGGCGGTCGAGGTGCTGGCCCACATCCTGGGCGTCGAGCCATCGGGCCGGCTGTACAAGGAACTGGTCGAGCCCGGCCTGGCAGCCTCGGTATTCGCATCCAGCCTGCAGCTGAACCAGCCCGGCGTGCTCATGGTGGCCCTCGAGGTCCGCGAGGACGGCTCGCTGGAGGAGGCGACGGAGGCGATGTTCGGCGCGCTGAGCGATCTGGCGGCCGAGCCTCCGGACGAATCCGAGGTCGAGCGCGCGAAGACGGACTTTCTGTCGCGCATCGACCTCGCTTTCAACAATCCGCAACGGATCGCGCTGGACCTGAGCGAGTGGGCCTCGATGGGCGACTGGAGGCTGTTCTTCCTGCATCGCGACCGGATTGCGCAGGTCACGGCGGAAGGCGTCCTCGAGGTCGCCCAGACCTACCTGCGGAACTCGAACCGCACGGTCGGCTACTTCCATCCGACGGACACGACGCCGGAGCGGGCGGAGATCCCCGAGCCTCCGGACGTCCCGGCGCTGGTCGCCGGCTACACCGGGCGGGAAGCGGTCGCCGAGGGCGAGGCCTTCGACCCGACGCCGGCGAACATCGACCGCCGGACGCGAACCGTCGAGCTGTCCAACGGGGTGCAGGTGGCCCTGCTGCCGAAGCAGACGCGCGGCGAGTCGGTCACGTTCCAGCTCAGCTTCCGGCACGGCACGGAAGCTGTGCTCGCGGGCAGGGCCACGGCCGGCGATCTTGCCGGTTCCATGCTCATGCGGGGCACCAGGAACCGTTCCCGGCAGGAGATCAGTGACGAGCTTGACCGCCTGAAGGCACAGGGGAGCGTGGATGGCGGCGTGATGATCGTGAGCGCTTCCTTCACCACGGTGCGGGAGAACCTCGTCCCCGTGCTTCGCCTGACGGCGGAGATTCTCCGCGAGCCGGCGTTCGATCAGAAGGAGCTGGACCTGCTGCGCGAGGAGCGCCTGGCGGGCATCGAGTCCCAGCGCTCCGAACCCATGGCCCTGGCGCCCATGGCGATGGGCAGGCACTTCAATCCCTGGCCGGCGGACCACCCCCGCTACTCGCCCACCTTCGACGAGCAGATCGAGCGTCTGGAGGCGGCGACGATCGACGAGATCCGGGATTTCTGGGCCTCCTTCCACGGCGCCGAAGGCGGCACGGTCTCGGTGGTCGGCGACTTCGACCCGGACGAGGTGACGGGCGCGCTGGAGGAACTGTTCGGCGACTGGCAGGCGCCGGAGCCGTATGAGCGCGTTGCGGACCCGTACCGCCAGGTCGAGACGGTCAGCGTCGATCTGGAGACCCCGGACAAGACGAACGCCATGATGCTGGCGGCGACGACCTTCTCCATGCGCGACGACGACGAGGACTGGCCGGCGCTGGTCATGGCCAACTACATGCTGGGCGGCGGCTTCCTCAGTTCCCGGCTGGCGACGAGGATTCGGCAGGAGGAGGGCCTCTCCTACACCGTGGCTTCCCAGGTCGCTGCGCCGCCGCTTGACGACAGCGCGATCTTCGTGACCTTCGCGATCTTCGCACCCGAGAACGCCGACAAGGTGGTGGCCGCGTTCCGCGACGAGATGGCGAAGGCGCTTGAAGACGGCTTCACCGCCGAAGAGCTGGAGGCCGCGAGGCGCGGCTACCTGGACTCGGCGCAGAACGGCCGCGCGCAGGATCGGGCCGTCGCCTCGATGCTGAACAGCAACCTTTTCCTTGGCCGGACGATGGCGTTCGAGGCCGCGCAGGAGCAGGCCGTCGCCGATCTGACCCTGGACGAGGTGAACGAGGCGCTGCGCAGGCACGTCTCGCTCGACGACGTGTCGATCTTCCGCGGCGGCGACTTCGCGAACAAGCTGAACCCGTAAAGCTCTCGCCGCCCGCCTTTGGGTCCGAGGGGCCGCATGGGACGCGGGGCGCCGTTCGGTCCCGGAAGGCTGGCCCCGCTGCAGGAGGTCCTGACTCTCAGCAGGGCCGGCGCTGCCGTGGGGGTGGGGGCCGGTCTGCCGGCCCGGGCGTCGAGCCGGCGGCCCCGCGTCAGCGGCCTTGCTGCGTCTTGATGGCCGCCAGCAGGGCGGGGATGGATGCAGGGTTGCTGAGCGTTCCGACGTTGACCGCCTCCTCCACCGGCTCGCCGGCCAGCAGGCGCTTGATCGGCACCTCGAGCTTCTTGCCGGAGAGGGTGGTCGGCACTTCGGGGATGGCGCGGATCTCGTCCGGACCGTGGCGCGGTGACAGCCGGGTGCGGAGGTGGCGGCGAATGCTGTCGGCGAGCTCTGCGTCCAGCGAGCAGCCGTCGGCCAGCGCCACGAACAGCCAGAGCTTGCCTTCGTGGTCCAGGCTGCCGGTGTCGACGATCACGCAGTCGACAATCTCGGGCAGGTCGGCGGCGGCGCGGTAGAACTCCGAGGTCCCCATGCGCACTCCGCCGCGGTTCAGCGTCGAATCCGAGCGGCCGTGAATGACGGAGCTGCCGGACTCGTCGATTTCGATCCAGTCGCCGTGCCGCCAGACGCCCGGCCAGTGGTCGAAGTAGCTCTCGCGGTAGCGCTCGCCCGACGGGTCGTTCCAGAGGAAGAGCGGCATGGAGGGCAGGGGCGCCGTGAGCACGAGCTCGCCAACCTTGCCGGTGACGCTCGCACCGGCTTCGTCGAAGGCCTCGACCTTCGCGCCCAGCGAGCGGCACTGGATGCGTCCTCGGCGCACGGGCAGCAGCGGATGCGGGCCGACGAAGCCGGTGCAGACGTCGGTGCCGCCCGACAGCGAGCCGAGCCAGACGCCTGCCTTCACCCGCTCGTGCACCCAGTCGAAGCCCTCGGCGGGCAGCGGCGCCCCGGTCGAGCCGACGGCCCGCAGCGCGCCGAGGTCGAAGTCGCGGCCCGGGTGGAGGTCGGCGGCGCGGCAGGCCATCAGGAACGGGGCGCTGACCCCGAAGCAGGTGACCGCCTCCTCGGCCGCCAGGCGGTAAAGGGCGTTCAGGTCCGGCCAGGCCGGGGACCCGTCGTGAAGGACCACAGTAGCGCCTGCGAGCAGCCCCGAGACCAGGTAGTTCCACATCATCCAGCCGGTCGTCGTGTACCAGAAGAAGCGGTCGCCCTCTCCGAGGTCGGTGTGGAGCGCCAGCTGCTTCAGGTGCTCGACCAGGATGCCGCCGTGGCCCTGGACGATGGCCTTGGGCAGGCCGGTGGTGCCGGAGGAGTAGAGGATCCACAGCGGGTGGTCGAACGGCACGGGCTCGAAGGCGAGCTCGCCGGGTTCGGCGGTCAGTTCGGCCCAGGTCAGGCCGCCCGGACCCGCGGAAACGGCTTCCTCTGCGCTTCCGGGTCCCGGCACGACGACGGTCGCGCGCAGACCCGGCAGGGCGGCGGCGATCCGTTCGAGTTCGTTTCGGCGGTCGTGACGTCGCCCGTTGTAGACGCATGCGTCTGTGCCGATCAGGACCCGAGGCTCGATCTGCCGGAAGCGGTCGAGCACACTGTCGACCCCGAACTCGGGCGGGCAGCTCGTCCAGATCGCGGCCAGGCTGGCGGTTGCCAGAAATGCGGTGACGGCTTCGGCCCCGTTCGGCAGGCAGGCCGCGACGCGATCGCCCGGGCCGACGCCCAGGCTCCGGAGCCCCGCCCTCGCGGCGGCGACCTCGCGCCGCAGCTCGTCGCGGTCGATCTCCCGCCGTGGCCTGGTCTCGGAGCGGCAGACAAGCGCCGGCTGCGGCCCCCGGCGCGCCAGCGCGTGCTCTGCGTAGTTCACCGTCGCGCCGGGGAACCACTCGGCGCCGGGCATGTGTTGCCGACCCAGGACCCGTTCGGCGTGGGTGTGGAAGTGCACATCGAAGAACTCGACGATCGAGCTCCAGAAGCCATCGAGATCGTCCACGGACCAGCGCCACAGGTGGTTCGGGCCGTCGAACGTCAGGCCGCGTTCCCGCTTGAGCCACGCCGCGTAGCGCGCCATGCCGCAATGGCGCTGTCGTTCGGCGGACGGCCGCCAGAGCACGTCGCCGGGGTCTGTCGCGTTCGTCATGGCGTGCCGAGCGCAGGGGTTATGCTGGTGACCCGCCTCATGGGGAGGCAGGGAAGAGGAAGGAGTTGCCGATGAAGCACCTGCCGATGATCGCTCGTCTGCTGCTGGGGTTGATCTTCGTTGTCTTCGGCGTGATCGGCCTGTTCGGGATCGGGCCCGAGCCGGAGATGGGCGAAGAGGCCTCCGCCCTGATGGCCGGAATGATGGGCACAGGCTACATGTGGCCGCTGATCAAGTGCACCGAGATCGTCTGCGGTCTGCTGCTGCTGACAGGCCTGTTCGTGCCGCTTGCGCTGGTGGTGCTGGCGCCCGTCGTCCTGAACATCCTGCTGTTTCACATCTTCGTGGCGCCCGAGGGCACCGTGATCGGCATCGTCTTGACGGCCCTCCTGCTCTACGTGGCGCACCATTACCGCGAGAGCTTCAGCGGCATGCTGCAGCGCAAGGCCTGAGCTGGCCGCGGCCTCTGGCCGTTTCCCGTCCAGTTCCCCTTTGGCCGATGACGACGTGAGCCGTCGGTCCGACGACAGTTGCAGGCCTTCTGGCCCGGGCGCGGCAGGGGCCCAGGCGTGACGGCCGCGACACGGCAAGCGACGCGCGAGGGGGGCTATGGCCCGGCGCCCACCGCGACCAGGTGGCGGCGGCCTCGAAAGTAGATGACGCCGTCGGCGATGGCCGGCGTGGCCATCAGCGTCTCGTCGAGATCGTTGACAGCGAGTTCCTCGATGTCTCTGCCTGCCGGGACGACGTACACCTCGCCGTCCTCGCTGCTGAAGTAGACATGGCCGCCGGCGGCCACCGGCGAGGCGGTGAAGCCGGACGCGCCGCGCCCCAGCCGTTGCTGGGCGACGCGTTCGCCCGTCTTCGAGTCGAACACGGTGACCACGCCGTTGTCGAAGCCGAACCAGGCGAGATCGTCGACGACGATGGGCGTCTGCATGTAGTTCCCCAGCCGCTCGTGGAACCAGAGCATGGCTTCGTGCTTCGGGTCGATGACGCCTTCCGCGTCCGGGTCGATGGCGTAGACCGGGCGCATGGGTCCGTGAGCGCTGGTGATCAGGATGGGACCGTCGCCAGCGCGAATCGGCGTCGGCACCGGGATGTCGCCGCCGCCTTCGAGCCGCCAGAGTTCCTCTCCCGTGTCGAGGTCGTAGCCGCCGATGTGTCTGTATCCGTTCACCACCACCTGGTGGCCGTCGTCGCCGCGCGGGAACACGGCGGGCGTGCTCCAGGTGGGGATCTCGTCGCGCTCGGTGCGCCAAATGTCCTCGCCGGTCCGGACGTCGAGAGCCGCCAGGAAGGAGCCGTCCTGCACGTCGGCCTGGACGATGACCCGCCCGTCGTGAATGACCGGCGAGCTGGCGAATCCCCACTGCGCGGTTCGAACCATGAAGTAGCCGGAGTCGAGAACGCCGAACTGCCGCTCCCAGAGCGGGGCGCCGTCGAGATCCCACGCGTGCAGGCCTTCCGAGCCGAAGAACGCGACCAGCACCTCGCCGTCGGTGGCCGGCGTCGAGTTCGTGTGCGATGCCTTCGTGTGCCGCTTGACCGCCGGCGTGCCCTCGAAGGCCGTGCGTTGCCAGAGCAGCTCGCCGCTGCCGCGGTGGTACGCGAGCAGGACGTAGCGCTGCGGCGGTTCGCCGACAACGGGCGCGATGTCGCCGTACAGCCCGACCTTGAGCGACGCCTCCTCGCCCTCGGGCACCGAGGAAGTCAGGAACAGCCGGTCGCCCCAGATCACCGGGCTCGAGTGGCCGAGGCCCGGAACCGGAACCCGGTAGAGGATGTTCTCGCCGGTATCGAGGTTCCAGACCGTGGGCGGGGCGCCTCCGCCGTTGCCGTCGGCGCCCGTGCCCCGGAACGAAGGCCAGTTGTCCGAAGGGGCGGTCGGTGCAGCAGCGGCGAGGGCGACCGCGGAGGCGGCGAGTGCTGCCAGAGGAAGCAGGCGGCGGGGCGCGATCGTGGCGGTGGCGATGTGGTTGCACATGGCCCGGCGGTCAAAGCCAGCTAGTGGCGGCGCCTTCGGCGGCTGCCGCTGCGGAGGCTGGGGCGACCCCTGCGGCCGAGGTCGGAGGTGCGGCGCCAGGGCGCCGGGCGGCGGCGGAGTTCCGCCTGGCGCTTCACCCGGCGGCGGGTCACGGCGAAGGACTCGTTGATGGCGACCGGAACGGATGCGGCGGCCGTGCGGTGGACCACGACGTCCGGGCCGGGCAGGGCCACCTTGACCACCACGTCGAAGGCGCGGGCCTTGCTGTGGCGCGGGCCGGGGCCGGTCACGGTGACCTCGCAGTCGACGATCCGCGAGTTGAAGCGCCGAAGCGCTGCCGCTTCGCCTTCGATGGACTGCCTCATGCGGTCGCTCAGCCGGACGTTCCGGCTACGGATGCGGGTCGGGAAGCTCGGACTCGCTCTCACTCTGGCACCTCCTCGGCGTTCGTTTCCGGGTTGCGAGGCGCCGTCGGCTTCCCTCTGGTCCGACCTCCTGCCAGCCGGAGGTCAGCCGTCCGGCGCCTCGCATTCTACAACGGCCAGGACGCCGAGCCGATTCCGGGGTCAACCCCGCCAGGCGGCGGGCCCGGCAGCCTCGGTCATGGCCCGCCGCCTGCCCACGAGGCGAGGACCCGGACCGCGCAGGCTCAGACGGCGGGGCGCTCTGCGCCGACAGTGCCCAGCAGGTACAGGTCGATCAGGCCAGGCAGGGCGCTCAGGTCGTAGCCGCCTTCCAGCACGGACACCAGCCGACCGTCGCAGATCTCCTCCGCCACCGCGGCGAGGTCGAGGCCGAACCGGTGGAATGCGTCTTCGCTCAGAGCCATGCCGCCGACCGGGTCGCCGCGCCACGCGTCGAAGCCGGCGGAGACGAGCAGGACGTCCGGAGCGAACCCCCGCAGTGCTGGCAGCAGCACCTCGTCCATGACCTGCCTGTAGACGTCGTCGCCGCTGCCCGCCGGAAGCGGAGCGTTGACGGTCGTGCCAAGGCCGTCGCCGATGCCGCGTTCGGCCGCGGCGCCGGTGCCGGGGTAGAACGGGTACTGGTGAACGCTGAGGTACATCACGTCCGGGCGATGGTCGAACAGGTGCTGCGTGCCGTTGCCGTGATGGACGTCGAAGTCGAGGACCGCCACCCGTTCCGCGCCGTGCACGTCGAGGAGACCCTGCGCCAGGATCGCGACCTGGTTCAGGTAGCAGAAGCCCATCGCCCGGTCGCGCTCGCAGTGATGGCCGGGAGGCCGGGTCACGCTCATCGCCCGGTGACCGGCGCCCCGCATGACGTGGTCGCCCCCTGCAAGCGCCGCCTCGACCGCTGCCCAGGCCGACACGGCCGTGCCCGGCGACAGCGGGTTGTCCGCCGTGTCGAGAATCGGCGTCGGGCTGCGTGGAAACCGGCCTGCGGCCTCGTCGGCGGCCACCGATGCGACCGCCTGCTCCATCCGCTGCACGTACGCCGGCTCGTGGACCGCCTCGGCAAGCCGCCGAGCCTGGCCCGCCATGCCGCCCGCAAACACCGCCGAAGCCGCCTCGACCAGGTCCCAACCCCGCTCCTCGAGACAGGGAATGGTCCTCTGCACCCGCGCCGGGCGCTCCGGGAACCCCCGAGGCACCGTGTGCGCCTCGCAGCGTGGATCCCAGAAGATGCTGATCGGCCCATTCATGGCGTTGTGTCGACCAACACTACCTGCCGACGTCCGCCGCTCTCCGGCTGCTAGCCTGCGCCACACATGGCTCTCAAACTTGGTCTTCAGCTTGGTTACTGGGGCGCAGGCCCTCGGCCCGACTTCCTCGAAACGGCGGTCGAGGCGGAGGCGCTCGGCTACGACTGCGTCTTCACTGCTGAGGCGTGGGGATCCGACGTGTTCACGCCCCTGGCCTGGATTGGGGCGCACACCTCGAGGATTCGCCTCGGCACCGGCATCGCGCAGATTTCGGCCCGGACGCCGGCGGCGACCGCCATGCACGCGATGACGCTCGATCACCTCTCGGAGGGCCGCGTGATCCTGGGCCTCGGCGTGTCCGGGCCGCAGGTGGTCGAAGGCTGGTACGGGCAACCGTTCGCCAAGCCGCTGTCGCGTACCCGCGCGTACATCGAGATCATCCAGAACATCCTGGCCCGCGAGGCGCCGGTGACGCAGCACGGTGTGCACTACCCGCTGCCGTACACCGGCGAAGGTTCCTGGGGTCTGGGCAAGCCGCTGCGCTCGATCGTCCATCCGCTGCGCTCCGACCTGCCGATCTTCCTGGGCGCCGAGGGGCCGAAGAACGTCGCCCTGGCCGCCGAGCTGTGCAGCGGCTGGCTGCCGCTCTACTACTCGCCGTATCGCCCCGAGGTGTACGCCGAGTCGCTGGCCGGTCGCTCCGACGACTTCGAGATCGCCTACGGCGCTCGGCTGCGGGTCCACGACGACGTGGCGGAGGCGCTCGGGCCGATCAAGCAGTCGCTGGCGCTCTACGTGGGCGGCATGGGCGCGAAGAACCGGAACTTCCACCGCGAGCTGATGGCGCGCATGGGCTGGGAGGAGGAGTCGCTGCGCATTCAGGAGCTCTTCATGACCGGCAGGCGCGAGGAAGCCGTGGCCGCGGTTCCGGACGAGTTCGCCGACGAGATCTCCCTGGCAGGTCCGCCCGAGCGGATTCGGGACCGCCTGCAGGCCTTCGAGGACAGCGACGTGACGACCCTCCTGGTGGGCGCCGCCAGCCGCGAGGAACTCCGTCAGGCTGCCGAGATCGTTCTGGGCTGAGGGCCCGGGGCCACCTGTTCGGCGCCGACAGCGCGGGGGTGCAGTCGGAGCGGTCCGGACACTCGCGCCGAGGCAGCCCGCTCGGCGGCGCCCGTCCTCCGAGTCGTCATGGGCGGCTGATAGCTTGCTGTGGCCGTGTCGGAAGCTGCCGAAACCTTGTCTCTCAGGGAGCAGCTCGACGGCCTGCGGGTGGCGGACCTTTCTGCCCGCACCAGCTTCAAGTGGTCCCGCTACACGAGAGGAGGCGCCGACGTTCTGCCGGCCTGGGTGGCGGACATGGACTTCCCGATCGCCGCCCCCATCCTGGAGGCGATTCGCGGTCTCGTCGAGCGCTCCGACCTCGGCTACTGCCAGCCGCCCGAGATGGGCGACCTGCCGGAGATCTTCGGCACGCGAATGCAGGAGCAGCTCGGCTGGACGGTGGAACCGGAGCGGATCCGCTTTCTGGTCAACGCCCTGCAGGGGCTGGACCTGGCGGTGCTGCTCGGCGCTGGCAAGGGCGAGGGGGTCGTGGTGCAGACGCCCATCTACCCGCCGTTCCTCGACGCGGTCGAGAGCGCCGGCAGGCGACTCGTCGAATCGCCGCTTCGGCGTGGGGAGACCCGGTTCGAGATGGACCTCGACCGGCTGCGGTCGACGATCGACGATGAGACCCGGGTCTTCCTGCTGTGCAACCCGCACAACCCGAGCGGACGGGTGTGGACCCGGGAGGAGCTGGAGGCGGTGGCGGAGTTCGCGATCGAGCACGACCTGATCGTCCTGGCGGACGAGATCCACAACGAGCTCGTGTTTCCCGGCCACGAGCACGTCGTGTTCGAGACCCTCTGCCCGGAGGTCCGCGAGCGCACGGTGACCATCACGTCGGCAACGAAGACGTTCAACCTGGCGGGCCTGGAGCTGGCGCTGCTGGTCTTCGGCAGCGAGGACCTGAAGCGGCGCTTCGACGAGCTGCCGCGCCACGTTCTGGCCCACCCGGGCATCCTGGGCGTCGAGGCTGCGCGGGCGGCGTGGCGGCACGGCGGCCCCTGGCTCGACCAGGCGCTGGCCTGCCTCGACGAGAACCGCGCCTGGCTGACCGACACGCTCGACCGCAGGCTGCCGGGCGTGGTACACGGCCCGCAGGAGGCGACATACCTCTACTGGCTCGACTGCAATGCGCTCGGTCTGCCCATGCCGGCGTCGCGCTTCTTCCTGAGGCGCGCAGGCGTGGCGCTCAACCCCGGCCCGGAGTTCGGTCCGCCAGGGTCGCCGCACGGGCTTGATGCCTGCGCGCGGCTCAACTTCGCCACCTCGCCGGCGATTCTGGAGGAGATCGTCGACCGGATGGTGGCGGCTGTGGAGGCGGCGTGACCCGCGCGGCCGTGCTGCTTGCGGCCATCGTGCTGACTGCGCAGCCGGTGTCTGCCCGGGCCGTGCTCCCCCCGCAAGCCGCGACCGCGGCGCCCGGCGAGCTGCCGGACCTCGACTGCATTCGCCTGATGCGGCAGGCGAGGGTCGCGGAGCTGGGCATGCGGTCCGACGAGCGTGCCGACGCGCTTCGCAAGGCGCGGAGCGAATGCAACGAGCCGACCGCGGCGCTGGTCGGCCTGCTGCGGGCGGACCGCCGCAAGCCGTTGCCGGCCGACGAGGTGGCCGGGTATCGGCGTGAACTCATCGCCGCCATCGAGGACCAGGAGGCAGAGATCGCCTCCGGCGTCCTGGAGTTCATCGTCCGCAACGAGGATGCCGGCGAGCCCGAGCTTCAGGCCGCGTTCGACGTTGTCGAGAGGCGGCTGCTGGAAGGCGACCCGGACCGGCGCCGCCTGCTGCGCATGAAGGTGCTGCTGGAGCAGCGTCTCGGGCGTTCCACGAGGGCCACGGAGGCGCTTCTCGCACTGCGGGGGCTGGAACCGGCGAACGAGGAGATCGCCTGGGCGCTGTTGCGGCTGCTGGTGCTGGAGCAGCGGTGGGGGGACGCCGCGGACCTTCTGGGCGAGATGGCCGAAGGCGCGGGCTCGTCGATGCGCTCGCTGCACATCCGCGCGCTTGGCCGGGCGGGGCGCGTGGCCGAGGCGAACCGGCAGCTCAGGCTTCTGGCCGGGGAGATCGATCGCTCGGTTCCGCTGGAAGTGATCGACTACGCGGCCGACGCCCTGGCCGCGGCCTGGAACCTGAGGGATTCGGGCCGGCCCGCGGACGCCGAGGACTTCTTCCGGCTGGCCGCGGAGTACGCCCCGGCAGAGAGCTGGGCCAGCGCCGAGGCCCGGGGCGCTCTCGTTCATCTGTACGGCACGGCGGAGCAGCGGGCGGCGCACCAGCAGGCGGACGCGGACCGCTGGCAGGAGGTGGCGGATCCGTCGCAGCTGCTGAACGAGGGCGCGAACCAGATGAGCGCCGGGAACTTCGACCGGGCCATCGAGCTCCTGCTGCGGGCGTCCGAGGAGATGGGGCACCTGGAGGCAGTCTGGTACAACCTGGGCATCGCGTACTACCGGGCGGAGCGCTGGGAGGAGGCGTTCCAGGCCCTGGACCGCGCCGCCGCGCTGAACGCCGGGCGGGTCGAGAGCTCCTTCTTCAGCGGCCTTGCCCTGGTGGCGCTGGAGCGCTGGGAAGAGGCGCTTTCCCGGCTCCTGCGCACGGTCGAGCTTGACCCGGAGCGGGGGTTGGCCCACTACAACCTGTGGGTCTGCTACAAGGCCCTTGGCCACGAGGAGGAAGCGGCGCTGCACCAGGCGGCCTACGACGCCCTGCGCTGAGGCGCCGCCGCGGCCGCCGTCAGGCCCGCTTGTGGCTGCAGGGGACGCCGGCGCATCGGAGGTTGGCTGGAGGCTGGCCCCCGCTGCGGTCGGCCGAGCAGCGGAAGGTTGCTGCTTGTCCCGGGGGGACCTCGGGAGCCGTTGGTCCCCACCCCCAGCCGCCGCAAGCGGCCCGACGGCTCGCGTCGTGCCGAAGGACGCGCACCAGCTTGGTGGCCGCGAACGAAGGCGCCTGGGAATCAGATGGCTACAGGCGGCGCACGTAGCGCTGGAACTCGTCCTCGAGTTCGGCTGGCGTGGCGCCGAAGACGGCCAGGAGGGCGTCGCTGCTGGCGTAGCCCTCGGCCAGGTAGAGCAGCATGTGCGCGAACTGGGCGCCTCCCTCCCACTCCTTGCGGCCGTGCTGCAGGAAGTGGGTCAGCAGCCAGGAGAAGCTGTAGTAGTACTGGTGGCGACTGCCGTAGAACGTGTCGCGCGTGGCCTCGAACAGCTCGTCGATGCTCGGCGCCCTGCCGGTTCCAGTGGCCTCCTTCGCGTCCTCGAGCGTCCAGCTGCTCACGGTGCGGACGCGGACGGGGCCGCGGCTTTGATGGGAGAACGAATAGCCGCCCCGCGCGATGCCGCCCGGGATCAGCTCGCCGCGCCGGATCCTCGAATGCCCGAAGTACTCGGCCGTACCTTCCTCGGCCCATTGCGGCAGGTCGCGGCCCGGCCCGGTGATGTACGTGTCGCTGAAGGCGTGGAATGCCTCGTGCAGCATCGTGTGCAGCAGCTGGTCGAAGTTGTCGACCTCGCAATGGAAGGCCAGCAGGCCGGGCGAGTGGTAGAAGCCGGATGCAGGGAACCCCTGCATGATCTCCTCCTGCAGCCGTCTCAGGCTCAGGGAGCTCTCGTACAGGAAGACGAAGATCCGGAAGCGGGACGGCAGGGGTTCGATGTGCTCGTCGAACTGTCGATGGAAGACGCTGAAGGCCGCCTCCATGTTGCCGGCCAGGATGTCCACCGAGTGGTCGTCGCGGAGGTCGCTGACCACCACGAAACGCGGTGTCTGGCGTCGCCGGCGGTGCTCGTCGTCGATGTACTTCTCGGCGACCTGAAGCTTCTGGTTCAACGCCTCCGCCAGCTGGAGCAGGCTGGGGCGCTCGGCCTGTCCCGGCAGCCCGCCCGCCGCGACCAGGACGTCGAGCTGCGGGTCGAAGCGTGTCCCCGCCATGCCCCCGTTCGACTGCCCGCCGGGGCTCTCGAACTTCATCCGCCAGGCAAGGGTGGACGGCACGGGCCTGCCGTCGCGGCCGCGAGCGGGTCCGTAGCGCCATGCGCCGACAGAGCGCCGCACCCTTTCGGCGAGCAGTTCGTCGAACTCCGACGACGGCTCGACGCCGAGGACCTCGACTTCGGACACGGCGCCCTCGGCGTCGATGGTGACGCGGACGGAGACCTCGGGGTCGATTCCGCTTCCAGCCAGCTCGGACGGCGGCAGCAACTGGTAGGTGCGGATGGCTACCGGCCCGGTGACGGCCTCTGCCGCCTCGTCCTGCGGGCCGGCGTGGGCGGCGAAGCAGAGGCCGAAGCAGGCGAGCAGCGCGGTCAGGCGGGAGGCGCTCGCCGCGCCGTGCGTCTGCCCTCGCCGTCGCCCCGGACCTGATGACGGGTCTGCGCGCCTCGGCCGCCGGTGGCGCCGCTTGCTCGGGCGGCTCAGTCCGCGGAGACCGGCCATTGCAGCACCCGACGCTCGCGGACGGCGCCGCCGCCCATGATTCCCCATCTGCCTCGCGCCGACGGCGGCGGCAGCAGGGAGTGGAGCCAGGCGGTCGCGACCACCTCGGCGATGCTCAGGAGCTCGTCGGGGTGGGTGCGGGCGTGGGCCGCCGCCGTCTCCACCAAGTTCACCAGGTCGCGCTCCGCCTCGCCGGTCGGGAAGTCGAAGACGCCGCACACCAGGCTGGGCCGTTTGGGCGACAACGTGACGACTCGGGCGCCGAGCAGGTCGCCCGGTTCCAGCCGGTCGATCACGGGATGGACCTCGACCTGCACTCGATCGTGCCGCGTGACCTCTTCCAGCGAGATCAGACCGGCCTCGCGGCGGCCCACCCGGTAGAGACAGAGCTCCCTGCCGACCAGGGCTTCGAGCCAGCGCCGTTCGGTGGCCTCGAGCAGCACGCCGCCTTCGCCCAGCAACCTGTTCGCGAAGCTGAAGGCCGGGCCCCCGCCTTCCTCGGGGCCGGGCTCGTAGCGCCCCTCGGCGATCAGGCAGCTCATCGCGTTGTCGAAGAACGTCGCCTCCTCAGAGACGCTTCGACCGCGCAGACACTTCTCCAAGTCGATCCTCTCCTGTTCGTCGAGGCCGATCAGGAACTGGTCCTCGATGGCCCATTCGACCTCCTGGCCAACGTGCTTCAGCAGCCAGACGCTCGCCCGCTCGACGGCTCGGTCGAGGGCGGAGGGCCGTGCGGGAAGGGCCGCAACGTGCTGTTGTTCCATGCCGGGGGATTCTCGAGATTTGCCTGTAACTATCACAGAACAGGCAACTTGGACAAGAGGCCGCGGCCCGGATCCGGCGCTCCGGGGGGCCGGCGAGACCGTGACGGCGCTCGCCGGTCGTTCGAACGGCGCCGGGGAGATCATGGAGTGGGCGGCATTGCGCCATGCGGGGTCCGGCGCCCCGCGGCTCACGCCTCGGCAGCGCCGTCCATGACCGCGAAGGCGCGCTCCACGCACTGGACCTTGATGGCGTCTGGCGCCGTGGCCAGGAAGCCCTGCCACTCGATCGCCGAGATCGCCTCCTCGGGGCTCAGGCCGTCGTCGCGGGCAGCCACCGCCTGGTCCCAGAAGTCGCTCAGGAACGTCTCCAGCGCGTCGACCTGGGCCATGTCGCTGAAGGTTGCGCCGTGGCCGGGAAGGATGAGGTCGAAGTCGAGGTCTCGGAACCGGTCCAGGGTGTCGAGCCACTCGTTCACGTAGGCGTCGCCGATGTAGGCGCCGCCGGCGAGCACCAGGTCGCCGGTGAACACGAGCCGCTCGGCGGGTAGCAGCACGACCACGTCGCCGCCGGTGTGGCCGCGGCCGAGGTGAAGCAGCTCGATGGGACGGTCCCGGCCCTCGAAGGTGCGGTGGATCGTCATCCGCTGCGTCAGGGTCATGTTCGGAGGCGTCGGCCGGGTCTCGCCGAGGGCCACGTAGTGCGCCTCCTGGATCCTGATGTCGTTCAGCGCCGCGTCCTTCTCCGGTCCGTCCTCCATCGCGTCGGCCGCTTCCTTCATGTCGGCGATCTGGTCCGGGATCCAGTTCGAGAAGTTCAGGAACGTGCCTTGCTGCAGAACGTCGCCCAGGAGCTTCTCACGCGTGAACTCGTGGCCCACGATGGTGACGTCCTCGGGGAAGGCCTGGTTCCCGTGCGCGTGGTCGAAGTGGTAGTGCGTGTTGATCAGGTGGGTCACCGGCTTGTCCGTCAGCTCCGCGATGGCGGCGAGCAGGGCGCGCGCCGCGGCGGCAGTGACGTGCGAGTCGACGACCAGGGCGCCTTCGTCGGTGAGCACGAGCATGGCGTTGCTCTGAGTGAAGATCACGTCGTCCCGGCCGACCACGAAGTACACGCCGGGGGCCACCTCCTCGAAGGTGTGGCTGGCGGTCTCGGTCACCGGCCCGGCCGGTTCGGGAGCGGGCTCGGCGCCGCTTCCGCAGGCGATGGCGGCGAAGGCCACAACGCAGGACGCGAGCAGGGCGGCACGGGCTTTGTGGATCGTGGGCATGGGCATGACTCCTCTCGCGTTCGGTTTCGTGTGATCTTCAAGGTCCGGCGTCCGGGCGACTTCAGAGTTCCAGGCGCCGGAGCTGACGCACGGCGTGGTCGCACGCCCTGGCGGTGAGCGCCATGTAGGTGAGGCTCGGATTCTGGCAGGCCGACGACGCCATGGCCGCGCCGTCGGTGACGAACAGGTTCGGGACGTCCCAGGACTGGCACCAGCCGTTCAGCACCGAGGTCGCCGGGTCTCGGCCCATCCGCGCCGTGCCCATCTCGTGAATGGCGAAGCCGGGCAGGGAGTTGCGGTTGAAGGTGCGGATGTTGCGGGCGCCCAGGGCCTCGAGCATCTCGGCCGCTCGGGTCTCCATGCTCCTGCGCATGGCCTCCTCGTTCTCGCCGTAGCTCATGGTGATGCGTGCCGCCGGTATGCCCCAGCGGTCCTTGAGCTCCGGGTCGATCGTCACTCGGTTGTTGGGGTCGGGCAGGTTCTCGCCGAAACCGGTGAAGCCCAGGCGCCAGGGACCGAGGCCGCGCAGCTGGGCCTTGTAGTCGGCGCCGAAGCCGGGCTGGCCGATGCCGGACTGCCACTGCGTCGGCCGGCGGGCGCCGCACTGATAGCCGAAGCCGCGCAGGAAGTCCTTCTCGCGGGTCGCGGCGGCCCGGTCGCCGTCCAGGTTGACGAACCGCGGCACGTAGCACGAGTTCGGTCGGCGGCCGAAGGTGGTCCTGTCCTCCAGGCCGTCCAGGTTGCCGTTGGCGCCGACCTGGAAGATGTGGTCCATCAGGTTGCGGCCCACCTGCCCGCTCGAGTTCGCCAGACCGTCCGGAAAGCGCGGCGAGGTCGAGTTGAGCAGGATGCGCGCCGACTCGATGGTTGACGCGCAGAGGAACACGAGGCGTCCACGCACCTCGCTGGATTCGGCGGTCTCGGCATCAATGAGGTGGACGCCCGCCACCCGGTCGCGTTCCGGGTCGTGGACCAGGCCGGCGACGACGCTGTTCGGGCGCACGGTCAGCTTCCCCGTGGCCGCGGCGTCCGGCAGCGTGGCGTTCAGGCTGGAGAAGTAGGAGCGGCTGATGCAGCCTCGGCGGCAGATGCCGCAGTAGTGGCAGGGGCGTCGCCCGAGGTGATGCCGGGTGAGGACGGCGACCCGGGCATTGGTGAACCGCCTGGCGCCGCCGAACGCGCGGTCGAGGCCTTCCCGGACCTTCTCTTCCATGCAGGTCATCGCGATGGGCGCCAGGAACTGCCCGTCGGGGAGCTGGGGGACGTTCTCGGCCCGCCCGGCGATGCCCACGAACTGCTCCACGTGGTCGTACCAGGGCGCCAGGTCCCGGTAGCGGATCGGCCAGTCCGTGCCGTGGCCGTCGCGGGCGTTCGCCTCGAAGTCCAGGTCGCTCCATCGATAGCTCTGGCGGCCCCATGTCAGGGATCGTCCGCCGACCTGACGGCCTCGGATCCAGAGGAACTCCTGGCCCCCTTCGCCGATCGAGTAGGGGTTGTCCACGTCGTCCACGAAGAACTTGCCCGACCACTCGTCGCAGGCGGCGGCCCGGCTCTGGATGGGCTGGCGCTCCGCCTGTTGGAGGCGGTCCCGGAGCCCTCGGTAGGGCATCTGCCAGGGCGGCGTGTGCTCGTTGTAGTCGCGCTCCGGGACGACCGGCGGGCCGGCCTCGAGCACCAGCGTCTCCAGCCCGTGCCGGGTCAGCTCCCTGGCCGCCCAGCCGCCGGTGATGCCGGAGCCGACGACGACCGCGTCCCAGGTCTTGCGTTCGATGATCTGCACCATGACTTGTGTGGTCCGGATCTTCCGTGGTCTGCTGCCGCCGCTGCGCCTCAGGCCGTGCCGAGGTCGACGCAGGGGTCCCAGCGGCCCGGAACGATCCGGTAGCCGAGCTCCGACTTCATGCCCGCTTCGGAGGTGTAGTAACCGAACAGCGTCAGCCACTTGACGATGTCGAAGAAGGGCTGCTCGTGGAGCCTGTCCGGATTGCGCGAGAAAGGCCGTCCGTCGCGCTGGCTGGTGGCCTCGTCCTGGGCGGCGCGGAGCATCTCGTCCTGCTGCGCCTCGTCGAGGTCGACGAAGCCTGCCGCGTCGGCGTGCTCGTCGCTCGCCCGACGGTCGAAGCGGTCGAGCTCGGCGAGCAGGTGGTCCCGCGCCGGTGGCGGCAGCCAGCCCTCGAGCAGCCGGTCGACGAAGCCAGGGATGCCGGCCGCGCCGGCGCCGGGAGTGTCCGTGGTCGGCAGGATGCGCTCCGCGATGGCGTCGAGCGTGCGCGCCTGATGCTCGGTGAGGATCGCGACCGGCGCCGGCTCGCCCGCCACCTGGGGCGCCGGATGCACGTGAGCCCCGGCGGCGTGGGCGTCCGCGCCCTTCGGCCGGAGCAGAGGCAGCGCCGCGGCGCCGCCGATCACCTTCAGGGCGCGACGCCGCCCCATGGTGTCGGCCCGGGTGGGGTTGCCGGAGCGGGTCACGGGGGTGTCAGCCGCTTCTCGTAGCAAACGCTGTGCGGGTCGTATGCGTAGACGTCCCAGCACGAGATCCGGCGGAAGCCGAACGAGACGTACAGGTGCTGCGCTGGCGGCTGGCGCGCCCCCATCTCCAGGCGCAGCATCTCGTAGCCGAGGTCCACGGCCCGCGTCTCGAGCGCCTCCAGAAGGCGGCGTCCGAGCTTGAGGCCGCGGGCCTCGGGCGCCACGTACATCCGCTTGACCTCGGCGCACGTCGCGTCGAGCCGGTGCAGCGCGCCGCAGCCGACCGCCTCGCCATCCGCGTCGCGCGCCAGCAGCAGGCAGCTTCCCGGAGCGTCGAGTTCCTCCGGCGCCGGGCTGTAGATGTTGTCGGCCGGATAGAGCTTGCCCAGTTCCCGGTCGAGGGCCTCGTGCAGGCGCAGGAAGGCGGCGCTTGCCGGGTCGCCGGGCCCGATGCGGATGCCGCCGGCCCGGATGGCGTCGGCGGTCATGTCGCATCGGCGGGCATCGGTCCGGGCGCCAGTCACCGGAACTCGGGCGCCTCGCGGAGCATCTGGTCGCGCAGGGTGCGCTTGTGGATCTTCTCGGTGGCGCCGCGCGGCAGCTGTTCGTTCTGCAACCAGACGTAGCGCGGCACCTTGAAACGTGCGAGATGCCGAGCCACGTGGGCGCGCACGCCCGCGGCGTCCAGGTCGGCGCCGTCCGCGGGCACCACGACCACCGCCAGTTCCTCGCCCAGGCGGTCGTCGGGCACGCCGAAGGCGGCCGCCTCGTAGACGTCGGGATGCTGGTAGACCACCCGCTCGATCTCGGCGCAGTAGATGTTCTCGCCGCCGCGCAGGACCATGTCCTTCTTGCGGTCGCGGATGTAGAGGAAGCCGTCCTCGTCGATCTCTGCGATGTCGCCGGTGCGCAGCCAGCCGTCCTGGATCGTCTCGGCGGTTGCCTCGGGACGGTTCCAGTAACCGCGGATGTTCATCGACGACTTCATGATCAGTTCGCCCTGCTCGCCCGAGGGGAGTTCGCGGCCGTCGTCGTCGATGATCTTGAGTTCGACGATGGGGCAGGGCCGGCCGCAGCTGTCGGGCTTCTCGACCAGGCCCTCGTCCGTGTTGCCGGCGCCGCCGGCGTTCGTCTCCGTCATGCCCCAGCCGAAGGACCAGTGCTTGTCGGGCATTCTCTCCTGGAGGCGGTCGACCATGCCGCCGGGAATCGGGGCGCCGCCGCCCGAGACGGCGACCAGGCTGCGCAGGTCGCGCTCGTGAAGCGACGGCGACTGCAGCATCTCCCAGGTCATCGTGGGCACGCCGTTGAAGGAGGTGACGCGCTCCCGCTCGATGAGCTTGAGGCCGACCTCCGGGATCCACTTGTACATCATCACGATCTTGCGACCGACGCCGAAGGAGGCGAGCAGACCGGCGTGGCTGCCGCTGACGTGGAACAGGGGCAGCGGCATGAGGATGGAGGGCTGGAACTCGGGGTTCTCCTCCGGCTCCTCGAGCAGGCCCATGGCGATGCGCTGGGCGCCGTAGTAGCCCCAGCTGCCGATGCCGCTGAGCACGGCGCGATGCGTGGAGACGGCGCCCTTGGGGAAGCCGGTCGTGCCGGACGTGAACAGGATGGTCACGTCGTCGTGCGGCCCGATGCTCGTGTCCGGCATCGGCTGGCCTTCCGCTTCGCGCCAGACCTCCTCGAAGTCGTCCACGCCTTCGGGCAGCTCGCCATCCCAGCGCACGCCGATGCTGGTCACGCCGAGCCCGGGCAGGCGGGAGGCCACGCGCTCGTGCCGCTGCTGGTCGAAGATGGCCAGCCTGGTACCGGAGTCCTTCAGGCCGTACTCGAGCTCCTCGCCCGACCACCAGCCGTTCAGCGACACGGAGATGGCGCCGGACGACGTGATGGCCATGAACGCGATCACCCATTCGGGGTAGTTCCGCATGCCGATGGCGACCCGGTCGCCCTTCTCGACGCCGTAGCGGTGGATCAGCTGGTGGGCCAGGGCCGAAGCGCGCTTCCAGGCTTCCGCGTAGGTGAGGCGTGTGTCCTGGAATACCAGGAAGTCCTTGTCCGCGTGGTCCTGCGCGGCCTGCGCGTAGACGTCCCGCAGCGTCGGCGGAAGGTTCGCGAACACCGTGTACTCGACGCCTCGCACGGTCTCCTTCACGAGCTCCCAGTCCGCGCCGGGCCCGGTCAGATGGGCCTCGGCCTCGTCGTGCGTCATCTGGCCGTGGACTGGCCCCGAGGGTGTCGCGCTGCTGTCGTTCATGCCATTGCCGCCCGTTCGGCCTCGTAGCCCTCGAACGAGTGCTTGAGCGTCGCGTTGTTCAGGATCATCTCGGCGCGAGGCTGCTTGGTTGCGGCGTCCAGGAAGGTCGTCCTGACCCAGTTCGACTCCGTCCGGCGGCTCTCGCTCAAAGCGATGATCTCGCGTTCGAGCAGGTAGTCCTCGCCCACGAACAGCGGTCCGTCGATCATCCGGATCTGCTGGCCCGCGAACAACCCGACCGCGGGGCCGCGGGTGGGGAAGCCAGCCTGGCGGTTCGAGTACCCGGCCAGTACGCTGATCATCTCGAACGGAATGACCGCACGTCCCCACGGGGAGTCCCCGGCCTGCTCCGGCGTGTACCAGGGCGAGGGCTCCGTGATCGCTGCCAGCTTCTGTTTCAGGCTGAACGGGTAGAGCTTGCCCATGTGCTGGTCGAAGTCCATCCGCACCTCTTCGAGGCCCCGGCCCTTCATCCCCACCCGGAGGTCGCGAAGGATGACCAGCGGCCCCGGAGGACGCAGCCGGGCGATCCGGGAGGCGATCTCCGAAGCAGCCACGTCGCCTTGAATGGACGCCGTGCCGATCAGCACCTCGGTACCGTCCGTCTTCTCGGCCCGGATGCGTACCTGGGTCCGGCCCTCCTCCGGCCGCTCGACGAACGCACGCACCTGTTCGCCGTCGGTGACCATGTTGCGGTAGTGGGCGCTGATGCAGCCGGTCTCGAACCACTCCTGCCCCCAGAGGTCATGAAGCAGCGGGTCGAACTGGCTGAAGTGGGTCGGCCCCTCGATGGGTCCGCCGGTCTCAAAGCCCATCTGCTCGGCGGTCGAGTCGTCGTGAATGGACAGGTGTCCGCCGTACTCCTGCTCGGCCAGCATCTGCCGCGGTGAACGCGGCGGCCCGCAGATGAAGGTCGGCGTGTCGAAGGCGGCGGCCATTCGGGTTCTCCTCGCGCAAAGCGAACCGGGCGCAGATGTGCTGCCCGGCGCACCTGTGGTTTGGGGGGAAGGGGAAGCCTAGCAAGCCGGCGCACCTGTCGGCTCAAGTCCTGCTGTTGCGGAGATTGGTGGGGCGCCGTGACGGCAACTGCAGGCTTCTGTCAGGTGAGGGCTGTGCGGGTCAGTGGGCGCGAGGGGCCAGTTCGTGCTGCAGGGCGCCGGCGAGCGTCGGATGTCTGAAGGCGAAGTCCTGCTGGCTGAGGACGGCGGGCACGACGCGGGCGCTGGCGAGCAGCGTCCCCCGGGCCATCTCGCCGAACGCCAGGCGCAGCGCCGCCGCCGGCGCCGGCAGAATGGCGGGGCGCCCGACGGCGTCCGCGAGGGAGCGGGTCAGTTCGGCGTTCGTCGCCTGCTCTGGTGCGACCAGGTTCACCGGACCCTGCAGGTCGAACTCCATGAGCTCTTGGACCGCCGCCACGGCGTCGTCCAGGTGAATCCACGGGAAGTACTGCCTGCCGGACCCCAGCCGGCCGCCGAAGCCGAGGCGAAACGGCGTCAGCATGCGGGCCAGGGCGCCGCCGTGCGCCGCCAGGACGACCCCGAAGCGGAGAGTGACGACCCGTTCGCAGATCCCTTCGGCGCGGAGCGCGGCGTCCTCCCACTCCCGGCAGACGTCGGCGAGGAAGCCCGTGCCCGGAGACGCCGTCTCGTCCAGCAGCTCGTCGCCCCGGTCGCCATACCAGCCGATGGCCGAGGCGGACAGCAGGATGCGCGGCGGCGACTGCAACGCTCCCAGCGACTCCACCAGGCGGCGCGTCGCGGGGCCGCGCGAGTCTCGGATTCGACGCTTGCGGGCGGCCGTCCAGCGTCCGGCGCCCACGTTCTCTCCCGCCAGGTGAATCAGGCAGTCGAGCCCTTCGCCGTTCGAGCCGACCAGCCCGCGCTCGGGCCGCCACTCGATCTCTCCAGGATTCACCGGGGGACGCCGCACGAGCGGGCGGCAATCGTGACTGGCCGCGCGGAGGCTGCGCATCAGGGCGCTGCCGATCAGGCCGGAGGCGCCACTCACTCCTGTCAGCACGCGGTCACGCTAACAGGCTGTCTGCTCTGTCGGCGGCCCGGTGACGGTGGCCGGGTTGCCAGCCTGCTGGCGGTGTGGCGGCCAGGGCACTGACCCGGCAACCTGCGACGTGTCCGGCGGCTCAGGCTGGCGGACTTCCGCAAGCGGACAAACGACGCTGGCTCGGGCGACGGCCCGCCGGAGCGTTGGGGGCACAAGGGCAGGCGCGGCGTCCACGGGACGGCTGGCGACGAGCAGGCGGCCGGGCTCGCGGGCGGCGGCGCTATCGTCCGCAGCCATGCGTGCCGTCGAACCGCCGTCGAACCGCCGCCTGGCGGCGATGCTACGCCGGATTCGGCGCAGCCTGGAGGGCGCCGAGCTACCTGTGGTCTCGTTGATCGCCGAAACCGAGCGGGATCCGTTCAAGGTGCTCGTGTCCACGATCCTGAGCGCGCGCACGAAGGATGGCGCGACCGCGGCCGCCACGAGGCGGCTGTTCGACGCGGCGTCGACCCCGGACGAGATCGGTGCGCTGCCCGTGGGCGATATCGAGCGGCTGATCTTCCCGGTCGGCTTCTACCGCACGAAGGCGCGCAACCTGAAGCGGGCGATGACCGTGCTGAGGAAGCGCTTCGGCAGCCAGGTACCGCGCACCGTGGACGAGCTGGTCGAGCTTCCCGGCGTCGGCCGCAAGACCGCGAACCTGGTGGTCACCGAGGGCTTCGGCCGCCCCGGAATCTGCGTCGACACCCACGTCCACCGGATCGTGAATCTGTGGGGTTACGTCGATACCGACACGCCGCTTCGGACCGAAATGACGCTGCGCGAGAAGTTGCCACGCAGCCAGTGGATCGACCTGAACCGCACCCTCGTGAGCTTCGGCCAGACGACGTGCCTGCCGGTCAGCCCCTGGTGCTCTCGCTGCCCGGTCGCTGAATGGTGCCCTCGCCTGGGGGTGGGCCGAACCCGCTGACCTCACAGCCCCAGCCACGGGAGCAGGCACGTGCGGCGACGGCAAACCCACGAGTCCCGTGCCCGGCATGACTTGAGCCGCCAGGAGGGGGCCGAAAGGGGGCTGGAGGCAAGCGACTCCGCCCCTCTTCAAACAAGCGACAGCCTCTCGCAGCGCAGGCTCTCGCAGCGGGCGCCAACCGCTCGACAACCTCCGAAGCGCCGGCGTCCCCTGCGGCCCCCTCGGACCTCCCCTCGGCCGCCCGCAGCGGGCCGCCTGCCCTCGGCCCGTTCGCAGCGGCCGCCTGGCCTCGGCCGCCCACCGCGGCCGCCAACCGAACGGCCGCGTGCCAGCTACGTGCCGATGCGGTCCAGGCGCAGCAGGGGACGCTCCCGGCTGCCGCCGCCGGCGTCGTCCTGGGCGCCGAGGGCGCCGAGGTCGATCACGCCTTCGAGCGCCCACATGTTCTCGCCTTGCGGGTCTGACAGAACGTGGCGGAAGGTCCAGTCCCGGGTCGCTGCCTCCTCGATTGCGGTGAGCCTCGCCAGACGGGCGGCGGGCGAGGTGTCGATGCGCTCGTGCTCGGCGAAGAACGGCGCCAGCTCCTCCTCCAGCCGGTCCGCCGTCCAGGGGCTGCCGCCGCGGTCCGGCCCGACCAGAAGCGCCGCTTCCTCGAAGTCGAGGGCCGAGAGCGCCAGCACCAGCTGGTGCAGCTCGCCGCGGACGCGGGCGGCGAAGGCGCGTCGGGAGCTCCTGAGGTCGTAGGCCTCGGCGGTGCGCTCGGCGCCGGCGGACCGTTCCTCGCCCGGCAGCGGCACGAGGAGACGCTTCCACTCGTCCAGCAGGCTCCGGTCCACTCGGGTCAGCAGGGCGTGAAGGTAACCGAGCTGGTCCATGACCTCGTCCGTCTTGAAGCGGTCGGGAACTCCGCGGCTCAGCACCTTGAACAGGCGGCTCAGGTAGCGGAGGACGACGCCCTCGGAACGCTGCAGGCCGTAACGCCCGATGAAGTCGCCGAAGCTCAGGAAGTCCTCGAGGATCTCGCGGCCCACGCGCTTGGGCCGGATGGAATCGCCCTGCATCCACGGATGGAAGCGGCGGAACTCGTCGAAGGTGGGGTAGATCAGGTCGGCGAGGGGTCTCGGGTGGGTGACCTTTCGCAGGCGCTCGATGCGTTCCTCGTACGGCACGCGTTCCGCCTTGAGCCGCGCCGCGAGATCGTCGCGGAGCTTCCGCGCCTGCTGACGGAGCACGATGCCCGGGTCCTCCAGCGTCGCCTCGACCAGGCTGAGCAGGTCGAGCGGATAGTCCTGGTGGTCCGGGTCGAGAAGCTCCAGGGTCGAGACCATGTACAGGGACAGGTTCTGGTGCATCGAGAACTCGATCTGCAGGTCCCTGTCGGCTTCCACGCGGTAGCCGCCGTCGCCGCGGCGGACCATCCGGACGATGCCGGCCCGGTGCAGCGACCGGACGAAGCCCGCAGCCTCGCCGATCAGGCGCCTTCTTGTGTCGACCGGCTCGTGACAGCTGCCGATGAGGCGCCGCAGCGAGGCGAAGCTGCCGCCGCGCCCGTTTTCCCGGTCCGAATCGTCGGCCGCCGCGAACTCGTCGGCCTGAATCAGGTCGAAGACCATGCCGTGGCCGATCCGGAACCGCGACTCCAGCGTTTCGGGCGGACTGGTGGCGAGCCGGTGGAAGGTGCCTTCGTTCCAGGGCACGTAGCCGCGCGGCGGCGCCTTCCTTCTCACCTGCCGACGACGGCCGCCGCGTGACGACCCCATCGCCTTCAGGCGGCGGCGCTGGTTCTCGATCTCGTGGGCCGGGGCCTGGCAGACCACCCAGCCGCGGTCGTCATGGCCCTTCCGGCCCGCACGTCCGGCGATCTGCTGGAAGTCGCGGACCTTGAGCAGGGTGTCCCGTTCGCCGTCGTACTTGCACAGCTGGCTGAACAGGACGGTGCGGATGGGCACGTTGACGCCGACGCCCAGGGTATCGGTGCCGGAGATGACCTTGAGCACTCCGAGCTGGGCGAGCTTCTCCACCAGCAGCCGGTACTTGGGCAGCAACCCGGCGTGGTGGACGCCGATGCCGAATCCGAGGAAGCGGCGCAGCTCGCGGCCGTAGGCGGTGTCGAATCGGAAGTCGCCGATGGCGTCGAAGATGGCCCGCTTCTCCTCGCGGGTGCAGAGCTTCAGGCTGGTCAGGCTCTGAGCGAGGCGGCCGCAGTCCTGCTGGGTGAAGTTGACGACGTAGATGGGCGCCCGGTCGTCGGCGGCGAGGTTGTCGATCGTCTGGTGCAGAGGTGTCTCGCGGTACTCGTGCTCGAGCGGTACGGGCCGTTCCCGGCTCCGGACCAGCGCCACGGGTCGACCGGTCGACCGCTCCAGCGCCTCCGTGATCGGCGCCATGTTGCCGAGGGTCGCCGACATCAGCAGGAAGGTCGTGCGCGGCAGCGAGATGAGCGGGATCTGCCAGGCGACGCCGCGTTCCGGGTCGGCGTAGAAGTGGAACTCGTCCATCACCACCTGGTCCACCGGCAGCTCGGCGCCCTGGCTCAGCGCCATGCTCGACAGCACCTCGGCGGTGCAGCAGACGATCGGGGCCTCCGGGTTGATGCTGGCGTCGCCGCTCAGCATGCCCACGCGCTGGGGGCCGAAGTCACTGCACATGCGGAAGAACTGCTCCGACACCAGGGCCTTGACCGGGGCGGTGTAGAAGCTCGTCCGGCCCTCGCACAGGCCCTTCCAGAGCAGCGCCATGGCGACCAGGGACTTCCCCGATCCGGTGGGCGTGTCGAGCACCACGTGTCGGTCCGCCATCAGCTCGATGACCGCCTCTTCCTGCGCGGGGAAGAGCTCGAAGCCCAGACCGTCGACCCAGTCGAGGAAGAGATCCAGGATGTCGTCGGCCGTCGCTCGTCCCGGGCCGGCGGGAAGGCGGGATCCGAGGTTGGGGGCAGTCACTGCGGCCGGAGCCTATGCGCCCCGTCGCCCTGTCGTTCTGCCACCCTGCCTCGGCCGGGCGGCGTAGACTGCGAGCCGGAAGACGGGGTTCGGGTTGCATGGCAAGTGGACACAGCACGAGCGAGGCGTCTTCCGCCGAGTCCCTGCCGCCAGCGATCGTCCTGGTTGCGCCGCAGATGGGCGAGAACGTCGGCGCCGCGGCCCGCGCCATGCTGAACTGCGGGCTCGACGAGCTGCGCCTGGTGTCGCCGCGCGACGGCTGGCCGAACGAACGCGCCGAGGCGATGGCGACTGGACCCTCCCGTCGGACCCTGGATCGGGCGCGGGTGTTCGAGAGTCCGGCGGCCGCCGTCTCCGACCTGCACCGGGTCTACGCGACGACTGCACGCCGACGCGACGTGCTGAAGCCCTCCATCGGGCTGCGGGAGCTGGCCTGTGCCATCCGGGAGGCGTCCGCGATGGGGCTTCGTTCCGGCGTGCTCTTCGGCCCGGAACGCACGGGCCTGGACAACGACGAGGTGGCCCTGGCGTCGCATCTCGTGCACATCCCCCTGAATCCGGACCACTCCTCGCTGAACCTGGCGCAGGCCGTTCTGCTTGTGGCTCATGCCTGGTTCGAGGCCGGAGGCGTCGGACGTCCGCCGTCGCCGGAACCCGACCCGGCGCCGGCGGCCACGTCGGCGCAGCTGCTGAACCTGTTCGAACACCTGGAGCAGGAGCTCGACGCTTCCGGGTTCCTGCGGGTGGTGGAGAAGCGTGGCATCATGGTCCGCAACCTGAGGAGCATCCTCCATCGGGCCGAGTTGCGGGAGCATGAAGTGCGGGCGTTGCACGGGGTGGTGAGTTCGCTCTCGGGCCGGCGGCGGGACGGCAGGCCAGTCCGGCAGCCGAGAGACAGGTCAGCAGGCAACAGCGCGGCAGGCAACGGCGCCGCCCGCGGCAGGGCGCCGAGAAGCGGGGATGCGGCGACCGGGAAGTCCGGCCGCTTCCGACCGGGTTGAAGCGACCATGAAGCTACGAAGCCAGCTGTTTCTCGCCTTCCTGGTGCTGGCGGTGCTTCCCCTGGCCGGGATTGTGGGGTACTCGTACCTGTCGTCGGCACGGGCGTTCCGCGCTGCGGTCGAGGCCGAGAACGTGGAGGTCACGAGGCAGATCTCGATCGGGCTCGACCGCACGCGGTCGGACCTCAGGCGCTACGTCAACGCCCTGGGCGGGATGTTCCCGTTCGACGACCCGCAGTACGTTGACCGGTCAGCCCTGGTGGAGCAGCTTCTGGGCGATGACGCGGACTTCGTCGAGATGCTGGAGTACGTGCCGTCCGGCCCTGGTGGCGGGGCGCCGGGCCCTCCGGGCGCCGGTCCGGGCGCCGACCGACCGGGGCGCGACGCACGACGCTTCATCTGGTCGCGCATCGGCGACGGCGACGAAGATGATGGCGACGACCAGGACGACGAGGGCGGCCGCCGGTTCGACGCCGACGACGAACGCCGGCGCCCGCGCGATCTGGCGCGGCTCTTTGGCCGGCCGGTCACTGCCCCGGTCCATCGAAACGGCCAGGAAGTCGGCCAGCTGCAGGCTGAAGTCAGCACCGAGGCGGTGATGCGGCACGTCCTGCGCCGGACTCCCCGTGCCGGCGGTGCAGTCCCCTTCGCGGTCGATGGCGACGGGACGCCCTACGCTTCCGAAACGGGAGACATCGAGCTTCTGCTGGGCCTCGAGTGTCCCGACGGACGCCCGCTGCTCGCCGCCATCACGGCCGGCGACGCGTGCGAGGCGCTGAGCGACTGGGTGGTGGCCACCCGGGCCGCTCCGTCCAGCGATCTCGTGTACGGCATCGTGCGGCCCATCGGCGCCTCGCTGGCCGAGATGCGCAGCGCGTCGCTGCGGAACTTCGGCGTCGGCATCGGCCTGATGAGCCTGTCCCTGGTGGCTGCCGCGCCGCTCGCCAATCGCCTCACGCGGCGGCTCAGCCACCTGACCCGGCAGGTGGACCGTTTGGCCCGCGGCGATGCCGCCGCCCGTGCCCGTCTGGGCGCGCGGGACGAGGTCGGCAAGCTCGGCGAGGCTTTCAACCGAATGGCGCGCGACCAGGAGAAGAACCGCCAGCAGCTGATCGAGCAGGAGCGTCATCGACGCCAGCAGGCGATCGACCGGCGCCTCCTGGAGGCGGAGAACGAACGCCAGACGCTGGAGCTTGAGGAGGCGAGGAAGTTCCAGCTGTCGCTGCTTCCCGCCGCGCTTCCGGAGCACCCCGACCTCGAGATCGGCGTCTTCCTGTGCACGGCCTCGGAAGTGGGCGGCGACTACTACGACTTCAGCCCGCCGATGGGCGACGGCTCGCTGACGATCGCGGTCGGAGACGCGACCGGGCACGGAGCGCGGGCCGGCACGATGGTCACGGTGGTCAAGACGCTGTTGGCGTCTTCCTCGCCGGGACCCGACCTGGCCGGCTTCCTGTCTCGCTCCACGGCGTCCATTCGGTCGATGAACCTGGGCCGACGAGCGATGGCCGTGGTCCTTGCCCGCTACCGCGACGGCGTCATGGAGATTTCGTCGGCAGGCATGCCGCCGGTTCTGATCAGCCGCTGCCCCGGGGGGGAGGTGGAGGAGATCATGACCACGGGCGTTCCGCTCGGTACCCTGGCCGTGGCGACCTACGAGCAGCGTCGCGTCCGGCTCGACCCCGGCGATTCGGCGCTGCTGCTGAGCGACGGTCTGCCCGAGATGCTCGACGACACGGGCGAGCCCGTGGGCTATCCGGCGGTCGCCGAGCGCTGGGGTGCGATCGGTCAGCTCCCGGCCGCCGCGGCGGTGGCCGATCTCGAAGGCTGGTTCCGCGACCTCTCGTCCGGGGGAGCGCCTCCCGACGACGTGACCTTCGTCGTGATCAGGCGCCGACCGTCACCTGCGTAGCCGCCAGCCGCGTCGCGCCTGGCCCCGGCCCCGCGCCTCACCATCCGGCTGTTCGGCCAGGCTGCGTCCTTCGGCCGCAGGCCGACGGCCTGCAGACCGCCGCCGCGTCCGAGGGGTCGCAAGCGCATCGGGCGGTGCAACCCGTGTAGGATCAACGGTTGCGATGACAAGCCCCGAGTCAGAAGTGGGCAACCGATCGACAGCCTCGCGCCTTGTCCCGCCGACAGGCCCGCCTGCCGCGCCCGCCAACGAGGGCGCAGGGAACGAGAGCGCCTTGATCGGGGATGCCTTGATCGAGGAGGCCTCCGGCGGCACGGCCGCCGCGCCCGCGACGCCGGCGGTCACGCCGGGTCTCCCCGAGCACTACATCAACCGGGAGCTGAGCTGGCTGCAGTTCAACACCCGGGTGCTGGAGGAGGCGAAAGACCCCAGGCATCCGCTGCTCGAGCGGGTCAAGTTCCTGTCGATCTACGGCAGCAACCTGGACGAGTTCTACATGGTGCGGGTCGCCGGCCTGCTGCGACAGCTGGAGCGGGGCGCTCTGGAGGCGCCGCCGGACGGCATGACCCCTTCGGAACAGCTGGCCGCCATCCGCTCCTCGCTGGCACGGGAACGTCGCCGGGTGTACGGCTGCTGGCATGACGAGCTGCTGCCCGGGCTGCAGGCCGAGGGCATCGAGGTCGTTCCCTGCGCCTCTCTCTCGGCGAAGAAGCAGCGCAAGCTGAGGAACCGGTTCAAGCGCGAGATCTTCCCGGTGCTCACCCCGCTGGCGTTCGACCCGAGCCATCCGTTTCCGCACGTGTCGAACCTGAGCCTGAACCTGGCCGTCGTCATCGACGGCGGGGGCCAGGGCGAGCGCTTCGCACGGGTCAAGGTGCCGCAGGTGCTGCCGCGGCTGGTGCGGGCGCCGGGCAGCGGCCGGGACGAGCTGGGGCTGGATTCGGGCCGTGCCCGCCTGGTCTGGGTGGAGGAGGTGATCGCCGACAACCTTGACCTGCTCTTCCCCGGCTGCGAGATCGCAGCGGCCTACCCCTTTCGCGTGACCCGCGACGCCGACCTGGAGATCGAGGAGGACGAGGCTGGCGACCTGATGACCGCGGTGGTGGAGTTCGTCGGCCAGCGCCACTTCGGTTCCGTGGTGCGGCTCGAGGTGCGCGAGGACATGCCGGCGCGCATTCGCCGTCTGCTGGAGCGGAACATGGGCCTGGCCCGCTTCCAGGTCGACACGCTGCCGTCGCCTCTGGGACTGGCCGACCTGAGCGAGATCGCGCTCCTCGACCGGCCCGAGCTGCGCGACGGGGCCATCCGGCCCCGCCTCGGCGCGCTGAGCAGCGAAGAGCTGGTGTTCGACGCGATCCGTCGACGCGACCGCCTGCTCTACCACCCCTACGACAGCTTCTCGCCGGTGGTGCGGTTCCTGCGCGAGGCGGCTGCCGACCCGGACGTCATCGCCATCAAGCAGACGCTCTACCGGGTGGGCGCCAACTCGCCCGTGGTCGAGGCGCTGATGGAGGCGCGGCAGAAGGGCAAGCAGGTGTCGGTCCTGGTCGAGCTGAAGGCCCGCTTCGACGAGGAGTACAACATCGGCTGGGCCAGGGCGCTCGAGGCGGCGGGCGTACACGTCGTCTACGGCGTGATGGGGCTCAAGACCCACGCCAAGATGTGCCTGGTGGTTCGGCGCGAGGCGGGCCGTCTTCGCTCCTACGCGCACATCGCAACCGGCAACTACAACCCGGTGACGGCGCGGATCTACACGGACATCGGGTTGCTGACGAACGAGTCAGGCATCGCTTCCGACGTCGCCAGGCTGTTCAACGCCATCACCGGCTACGCCAGGAAGGAGCGCTACCGCCGCCTGCTCGTCGCGCCCCACCACATGCGTCGGGAGCTCCTGAGCCGGATCGACCGGGAGATCGAGGGGCACCGGCAGCGCGGCGACGGCCGCCTCATCTTCAAGATGAACTCGCTGGTCGACCGGGAGTGCATCGACTCTCTCTATCGGGCTTCGCAGGCCGGGGTCGAGGTCCGTCTTCAGGTGCGCGGCATCTGCTGCCTGAGGCCGGGTGTGCCGGGGCTGTCCGAGAACATCACGGTCACGTCCATCGTCGGCAGGTTCCTCGAGCATTCGCGCCTTTACTACTTCCACAACGGCGGCGAGGAGGAACTGCTCATCGGCAGTGCGGACCTGATGCCGCGCAACCTGAACGGTCGGGTGGAGCTTCTGTGCCCGATTCTCGACCCCGACCTGCGCCGCAGCGTGCTGACCGACATCCTGGCGCCGCACTTCGCCGACACGGTGAAATGCCGACGGCTCGCGGCGGACGGCACCTACAGCCGCCAGGAACGGCCGCCGGGCAGCGAGCCGTTCGATTCCCAGCGCGCGCTGATGGAGGGCGGGCACGGCTGGCACCAGGAGTAGCGAGCGCGAGTAGCGACCGCCCGGGCCCACCGGGACACGCCGGCCTGCACTGCGGCAGGTCCGGGGAGGGCATAATCCAGCACGACCACGGCACCGTGGGCCGACACCGACACCGACCTGGTTTGGCCCTGCCGTGTGGCGGCCTCCCAACCGGCGATCAGTCGACGTCGGCGAAGCAGGGCGCCCGGCGCTCCATGTTCGCGGTCACCGCTTCCAGCTGGTTCGGCGTGCCGATGAGCCCGAACTGCAGCCGGTGCTCGGCGGCGAGCCCGTCGCGCACGCTCGCGGTCGGGGTGGCGTTGAGCAGTTCCTTGGCGGACCGGATGGCGTGGGGCGAACGGCCGGCGATCTCGTGCGCCATGGCGAGCGCGTCGTCGAGCGGCTGCTCGGAAACGCGCGTCGCCAGGCCGAGCTCGGCCGCTTCGACGCCGCTGACCACCCGGCCCGTGTAGGTCAGTTCCTTCGCCACGTCGCTGCGCACCAGGTGCCGGAGCAGCTGCGGTCCGGCCATGTCCGGAATCAGGCCCCACACGATCTCGCGCACCGAGAGCTTCGCCTCCGGGTGGACGATCCGCAGGTCGGCGCCGAGGGCGATCTGGAGACCGCCGCCGTACGCCACGCCGTGTACCGCCGCGATCACCGGGACCGGCAGCGTGTGCCAGACCCACGCCGCCATCTGGCCGCGGTTCGCGGGGTTCTCGTCCGTCCGGTCGAGAAGCTGGTCGGCCACGTCGTTGCGGCGTTCCGTGTCGCCGTCGAGGTCCTGCATGGCCCGGAAGCTGCCGAAGTCGAGGCCGGCGCAGAAGGCGCGGCCGTTGCCGGAGAGCACGACGGCGCGCACCGAGGCATCGGCGGCAAGCTCCTGGCCGGTGCTGGCGAGCGCGTCGAACATGGCCGGGTCGAGGGCGTTCATCTTGTTCGCCCGGTCGAGGCGGACATCGGCCACGCGGTCTTCGACGGTGAAGGTGACGCGGGGGCGAATGGCGGTAGCGGTCATGGAAGGTTCTCCGAGGGCGGTTTGGTGTCGGGTTGAAGGGAAAACTGACCGTCAGGGGGCGGCCCAGGCGCGGGACCGTTTCACGGCTTCCTGCCAGCGTGCGGCGCGGCTGGCCCGTTCCTCGGCTCGCATCTGCGGCTCGAACTCGCGGTCCAGGGCCCAGTTGCGCGACACGTCGTCCTGGTCGCTCCAGAAGCCGACTGCGAGGCCGGCCAGGCAGGCGGCGCCCAGCGCCGTGGTTTCCGCGACCACCGGTCGCAGCACGCGCTTGCCGAGCAGGTCGGCCTGGAACTGCATCAGGGTGTCGTTCACCGCGGCGCCGCCGTCGACCCGCAGTTCCTGCATGGGCTTGCCGAGGTCCGCCTCCATGGCGCCGACCACGTCGAGGCTCTGCCACGCCATCGATTCGACGGTGGCGTGGGCCAGGTGCCCGGCGGTGGTGGAGCGTTCGAGGCCGATGAGCAGTCCGCGGGCCCACGGGTCCCAGTGCGGCGCGCCCAGGCCGACGAAGGCGGGCACCAGGAACACCCCGGCGCTGTCGGCTTCCGTGGCGGCAAGGTCTTCGACCTGTTCAGAGCGTTCGATCAGCCCCAGACCGTCCCGTAGCCACTGCACCGCTGCGCCGCCGACGAAGACGGATCCTTCAAGGCAGTAGGTGGGCTTGCCGTCGAGCACCCAGCCCACGGTGGTCAGAAGGCCGTTGCCGGAGCTCACGGCCTGGCTGCCGGTGTTCATCAGGATGAAGCAGCCCGTGCCGTAGGTGTTCTTGACCATACCGGGGCTGAAGCAGCCCTGACCGAAGGTGGCGGCCTGCTGGTCGCCGGCGATGCCGGTGACGGGAATCTGCCGCCCGAAGAGGCTGCGGTCGGTGACGCCGAAGCGGCCGCTCGAGTCCCGGACCTCGGGCAGCATGGCGCGGGGCACGCCGAGGATTCCGAGCAGCTCGTCGTCCCAGTCCAGCGTGTGGATGTTGAACAGAAGCGTGCGGGAGGCGTTGCTGGCGTCGGTGGCGTGGACTTCGCCCCCGGTCAGCCGCCAGAGCAGGAACGAGTCGATGGTTCCGGCGAGAATCTCGCCTCGCGCCGCGCGGTCGTGCAGGTCGTGCTCTTCCAGCAGATGCGCGATCTTGGTGCCCGAGAAGTAGGGGTCGAGCACGAGACCGGTCCTGGACCGGAACATGTCCTCGTGGCCCTCTTCCTTCAGGCGCTCGCATCGCGACGCGGTGATGCGGCTCTGCCAGACGATCGCGTTGCCTGCCGGCTTTCCGGTGTCGCGTTCCCAGAGGACGACGGTTTCGCGCTGGTTGGCGATGCCGATGGCCGCGATGCCGGCCGCGTCGATGCCTGCCCTGGCGATGGCAGCCTTCGCCGTGGCGAGCTGGGTGCTCCAGATCGCCTCCGGGTCGTGCTCCACGTGACCGGGCGACGGGAAGAGCTGCGGAAACTCCTGCTGGGCCGACGCCGCGGCGACGCCCCCGTGCTCGAACAGGATCGAGCGGCTGGAGGTCGTGCCCTGGTCCAGGGCGAGAACGTGGCTCATCGGCGGCTCCGGCGCTGGTCTCGTGCGGCGGCGGGCTGCATCACCATCCGAGCGCCTGCCAGACCAGCGCACCGAGCACACCGCCAACGAGCGGGCCGGCGACGGGCACCCAGGCGTAGCCCCAGTCCGAGCCGCCCTTGCCGGGAATCGGCAGCAGGGCATGCGCGATGCGGGGCCCCAGGTCGCGGGCCGGGTTGATGGCGTAGCCGGTCGGGCCGCCCAGGCTCAGGCCGATGGCCCAGACCAGCAAGCCGACCAGCAGCGGGTTGAGGCCGGTGCTGAACACCGTGGACAGGTCGAGCGAGTCGTCCCTCAGCTCCGATGCGTTGGCGGCGATGGCGAGCACTCCGAAGAGAAGGACCGCCGTGCCCACGACCTCGGTGACGAAGTTGGCGCCGCGCCGCCTCGGAACCTCGGGGCCGGTGCAGAAGACGCCGAGCTTGGCCGCCTGATCGGAGGTGGCGGACCAGTGAGGCCGGTAGGCGAGCCATACGATCACCGCGCCGAGGAAGGCGCCCAGGAACTGCGCCGCGATGTAGGTCGGCAGCAGCGCCGCGTCGAGTTCGCCGATGGCCCAGAGGCCGACGCTGACCGCCGGGTTGATGTGACCGCCGCTGATGCGGCCAATCGAGTAGACGGCGACCGCCACGGCCAGGCCCCAGCCGGTGGTGATGACGATCCAGCCGCCCTCGTTGCCCTTGGTGCGGGCGAGCACGACGTTGGCCACCACGCCGTCGCCCAGGATGATGAGCAACGCGGTGCCGACGAGTTCGGCGACGAAGATGTCCAGGTGCAGCCCTCCTGCGGTTGTCTGGTGAAGCCGGAGAATACACTTCCGGGCGGCTCGCGGCGGCTGCCGGCCTGCTGGCGGCCGGTCTGCCGGAGCGCCGCTCGTCGGAAGCGGCAGGTCGACGGCGGCGCCGGCGGGGAGAGCGCGGATCGGCCCTCGTGGGCAATGGCGCCGGGTCTGCGAGCCGCTCGGGCAGCCTGGATCGGATGGAAGGAGACTGGGATGGAGAAGTGGCGCAACCCGTTCTCGAACGACACGTTCGAGTTCCTGCTGGACCTGGCCGAGAACAACGATCGCGACTGGTTCAAGGCCAGCCAGGATCGCTACGAGGACACCGTCCGGGAGCCGGCCCTGCAGTTCATCAGCGACTTCGGCGCTCGGGTCAACGAGGTGTCACGGCACGTCCTGGCGGTGCCGAAGAAGGTCGGCGGCTCGCTGTTCAGGATCTACCGCGATGTCCGGTTCTCGCGCGACAAGCGCCCCTACAAGACTCACGTTGGCATCCACTTCCGCCATCGGCAGCACCGGGATGCCCACGCGCCGGGCCTCTACCTCCACCTCGACCCGGGCGGGGTCTTCATGGGCGCCGGCATGTGGCGCCCTCACCCGGAGGCTCTGCGGGCCATCCGGCAGCTGATCGTCGAGGACAGCGAGGCCTGGAGGCAGACCAGGGACGACCCCGGGCTCGCGGCCCGGTTCGAACTCGGCGGCGAGAGCCTGAAGCGGGCGCCGCGCGGCTTCGACGCCGGCCACCCGCTGATCGGCGACATCAAGCGCAAGTCGTTCATGGCAGTGGCGAACCTCTCGCCGGAACAGGTTCTCGCGGACGACTTCCTGGACGAGTTCACCGACCTCTGCCGGGCGGCATCGCCCCTGATGGGTTTCGTGTGCCGAGCGACCGGCGTGCCGTGGTGAGGAACGGTGCGCGTCGATGGGCCGCCTGTCCTCGGCAGGGACAGGTAACGGTAGGGGCCTGCTTGTCAGGATCCCACTCCGCCTCATTCAGGTTCGCGCTCTTCTTCGTCGTCACCCGCGGGCAAGCAGTATGTCGAGAGGGTCCATCCGTCGGGGCCGGGGACCACGCCGGTCACGACGCAACCGGTTCGCAAGGCTTCGACGGACGACTCCGTCCCGGGCCGGATACTCCCGAACTCCCGCACGACGGTGGGTATGGTCGGTCGGGCGAGAGGCAGAAGCCATGGCCCTCGACACGGACATCAGCCCGTCTGGCTGTGCTGGACCGGCGCGAAGGACTCGGCTCGGCGCGCTGCGGGTGCTGCGCGCCGACCACGCCCCGCTCCGCCAGCACGGTCGGAGCACCGACCGCTGCCGCACCCTCAGGCGGTCGCCGACCCGCTGCGCTGCCGTCCGTCCACGGCGACCGCCAGGTTCTCGAAGGTGACTCCGAGGCGGGCGGCGGTGAGGGCGGCCAGCGAGGTGGCGGCCACGCCGGACTTGAACTGGTAGGTGCTCCGGCGCTCCTCGTTCAGCACCACCTGCAGGAACTCCAGGCCGGCGACGTGGCCGTTGCCCTCCAGGGAGCGGGCGTGGTCGAGGAAGTGGGTGGTCACGAAGGCCACCGGGTCGACGCGTCTCAAGAGCTGCAGGACCAGGGTGAAAACCTCGATGCCTTCGGACGGGTTCGTGCCGGAGCAGAGCTCGTCCAGGATGACCATGGAGGAGTGCTCCATCTCCTCGAACAGGGTGCGGATGCGTACGAGTTCGCGCCCCAGCCGGCCCTCGACCTGGTCGGCGCTTTCCCGTTCGATCAGCGACACGAACAGACCGTTCTGCACCCGCAGTCGGCAGCGGCTGGCTGGCGCGTACAGGCCTGACTGCCCGAGCAGCTGGGCCAGGGCGACCGCCTGGATCAGCCGCGTCTTGCCGCCCGAGTTGGGCCCGGTGACGACCGTGATCGGCGCGCTGCCGGCGGCGGCCACCGAGCAGGGCACTGGCGGCTCGTCCTGGTGCAGCAGGAGCGGGTTCCACAGATCCTCGGCGACCAGCCCCGGTCCGGCGTCGTCCGTGGCCCTGATCTCGGGCAGGCACATCGGCAGGCCCCGGCGTGCGGCGCGTTCTCGCAGCGCGCGCATGGCCAGGTACAGCTCCAGCTGGCCTAGCACCTGGATCAGCGGAATCAGTGCCGGCGACAGCGAGACGTAGACCCGCTCGATCACCCGGTTCAGGAGCTCCCGGTTGGTCATCGAGTAACCGCCGACGGCGAGCCGGATGCGATCCCGCAGGCGCTTGATCGGACGCGTCCAGAACGGGTTGTCGCTGCATTCGTCGAGCGAACGGACGTTCAGGCGCCGGATGCGCCCGTCGCCGCCGAGAGTGATGTCGAGGTTCAGATGCGCGAGCTGGTCCTCGTAGTCGAGCAGGGCGGCGAGCGTCGTGTACTCCGGTGTCTCGTGGATGGCCGCCGCTCCGTCGTGGAGCCGCCGTAGCCCCGAGCGGGCCGAGCCGAACGCGTCGTGCATCAGGTCGATGACGAGTCGACTCTGCTTCAGGATGTCGAGGTTGTGGGCCGCGGTGTCCACGATGCGGTGGTAGCGCGGTGTCCGGTGCAGCGACAGGAGGGCGAACAGCTCGCGGTACAGGCGTTCCGCCGCGGCGAGGATGGCAGGGTCCTCGTCCATCTCGCGCAGGATGGACTGCCGGAACTCGATCGTCACGAGGTCGGTCGGAGCGGCGCAGAGGGCGCGCCGCAGGAAGCGCTCGTTGACGGGGTAGCGGTCGCCGCCGAGCGAGATCCGGAAGCTCTCGGCGATCAGTCGGTCCACGAACAGGTCCTGCTCGAAGAACTCCGGTCGCCAGCTGGTGGTCGGCATCTCCGCCTCGCCCATCAGGTCGTGAAACTCGGTGCCGATCTCGCGGCCGAGGATGGCCAGGCCGAGCAGGTCGGTCAGCGCCTCGCGGTCGAGACCGAGGAAGGGCGCCCGGTTCAGAAGGTCCGGAACGGGAATCACGGAGCGCTCAGCGCCGCAGCGAACGACGGCGGCGTTCCCGCAGCGTCTGCATCTCCCGGTAGGGCGTCACGCCCTCCACCTCGCAGCGGGGCAGGGCGTGGCCCAGGGCCAGCTCGATCTGCCGCACCATCGGCTTGTCGAGCCAGGTGCCTATCGACGACACGACGCCTTCGGCGCTCCCGCGGGCGGTGCGCCCGGCCCGGTGGATGTAGTCCTCGGAGCTGTCGGGGAGGTCGTAGTTGAGGATGTGCTCGATGCCCTGCACGTCGATGCCGCGAGCGGCGATGTTCGTCGCCACGAGGATCCGGTGGCGTCCGGCCCGGAAGCTCTCGAGCGCCGCGACCCGGTGCGCCTGGGAGCGGTCGGAGTGGATGCGCGCCACGCTGTGCTCCCCTCGCTCGAGGACGCGGCACAGCCACTCGGCATCGGACCTGCGCTTGGTGAACACGAGAGTCGATCCGGGAACCGAGTCGAGCAGGGCCAGGGCGCAGGCCTTCTTGTCCTTCTCGTCGACCAGGTACAGCCGATGCTCGATCCCGGAGGCCGCCCCGCGCGGCGACAGGTTGATGCGCAGGGGTTCGTTCATGTAGCGCTGCGCCAGGCGCTCGATGGGCGGCGGCATGGTGGCGGAGAACAGCATCGTGTGGCGCTTGCGCGGTAGCTGACTGACGATCCGCTGCACCTGCGGCATGAAGCCGAGGTCCAGCATGTGGTCCGCCTCGTCGAGCACGAGCTCGGCGACCTGCTTGAGGCTGACGGTGCCGCGCTGCGCGTGGTCGAGCAGGCGGCCCGGGGTGGCGACCACGACATCCGGGTTCTGGCGCAACTGCCTGAACTGCCGGTCAATCTTGACGCCGCCGATCAGGCACGCGGACCGGACCCGGAACCCGTCGCCGCGGAAGTGGTCGAGGAAGGCCGCCGTCTGCAGGGCGATCTCCCGCGTCGGGCAGACGACGAGGGCACGCACGCCTTCGCCGTCGCCGAGCCGCTGCACGATGGGCAGCACGAAGGCGGCGGTCTTGCCCGACCCGGTCTCGGCCAGGCCGGTCAGGTCCCTGCCGGCCAGGGCATCGGGAATCACGGCGGCCTGAACCGGCGTGGGATGCATGAAGCCGATGCCGTCGAGCACCTTCAGGATGCTCGGCTCGAGCCCCAGGCTGCCGAAATCCACATCGGTCGCTTGCGGAGGAGGCTGCGCCACCGCCCGCGGCGCGGGTTGGCCGCCGGGAGTGTCGACATTCGTCACGGGCGCGGAGCCTAGCAGGCTGCCCGGCCTGCCAGGCGAGGTGGGAGCTGGGGCCAGACGAGCGAGCTTGCGGAGTGTCTGGCGGCCCAGGCTGCCAGGCCCTGCCTGCGGACGGCAGGACGCTGGCTGGCTCGGGGCCCTTTCGGGCCGGGCGGCTCAAGTCGTGCGTTCCGACCGGCGACGGCGGCCATGTCGGGCAATCCGTGGTGCTGGCAATTTGCCGACCGGCGCCGAGGCATGCCTGCCTGTTGGGGATTGTGGTGGTGGGCTGACGCTCCGGGCCGTCAGGCGGAACGACGTCAGCGCAGCGCGGCGCGGCGGGGCTGGCGGCGGCGCAGGCCGAGGCGCTGCAGCAGGCCTCGGCGGGGCTCCGGGGCGGCCTGGCCGGGGGCGTCCGCGCTGCTTGCCACGCGGCCGGCGCGGTCGCTGGCCTCGGCCCAGAACTGGACCTGGCGGCCACCGAGCTGTTCGGCGGAGAGCGTGACCTCGAAGCTCAGGCTGGCGTTGTCGTCGTCGCCCTCGTCCCCTGAATCGACCTCGGGCGGCGTGGCCGAATCGTTGGCCGGCCAGAGCAGGACCTCGACCAGGTCGCCCTGGCGTTCGAGCTCGAACCAGCGCCAGTAGAACCGGACGCTCGCGACCTCGTAGTCGTCGCTGGCCCGAACCAGCAGCGACAGGTTCTCGTCCTCTCCGTACTCCATGGCCTCGATGCTCGAACCGTCCGCGGCCGTGACGGAGATCTCCGGGTTTCCGGCGTCCATGTCCTCGAGCAGCAGCCGGAGCGTGGATTCCACCTGCGCCAGGCGACGTCGGTTCTCGGGTGTCCGTTCCGTGCCGGCCAGCTGTTCCAGCGCCAGGTGCGGCCGATCCCTGCCGAGCAGCTCGAGCTCCTCGATGGCCGCGTTGCGGTCCTCGCGCTGCTGGACCACGGCCTGTATGCCTGCCAGCCTGGCGTCGATGGTCGGAGTCGAGGCGCCGATCGAGGTTTGGAGATCGACGAGCAGCCGGCGCGCTTCGTCCAGCCGGTTGGCCGCGATCAGCCGTGCGGCCGTGTCCTCGACGGCGGCGATGGCTCTCTCCTTCAGGCCCAGGCCGGCGGCGAAGCGGGGGTGGCGTCGTTCGAAGGCCTGAGCCAGGCCCAGCGCAGCCAGCCGGTCGCTGGTCAGAAGCCGCTCGATGGCGTCCATCTCGGCGGTGAGCCTGCGTGCGTCCTCCACCTGTCGGGCGGCCTGCGGGTCGCGCCGCAGCGCGATCAGGGTCTCGCGCGACAGGGAGTCCAGCGCGCGTCGCAACCGGTCCAGGTCGGCGGCCGCGAACGCCTCGTCGAGCGCCAGCGCCGCAGCAAGTGCCGGGTCATTCTCCAGCCGGTCGAGCGCCGCGTCCAGGGTGTCGCGATGAGCGGGCGGCAGCGGGGCGGCATCGGGGTTGGCGTCGTGGTCGAGGATCATCTGTCGAGCCTCGCGGAGCCTGCCGCTGCCGGCGAGGTCCAGCGCCCTGCTGAGTTCCGGCGGCAGTGGCGGCGGCGGCGCCGGTTCGGGGCGAGCTTCGAGAGCCGGTGGCGGCGAGGACGAACGCGACTCGACGACGGCGGTCGGGTCGTCCGGGGCCGTCCAGCGCAGAAACAGGATGGCGGCAGCCACACCCAGGGCGGCGGTCGCCAGAATCTGACCCGGCCCGGGCAGATCAGGCGGACCGGCGTCTCGAGGCGGCATGGCGAGATGTTAGCGCCGGCGGCCCGAGACGCCGGACAGTCGCAAGCTCGTTTGCCCGGCCCGGGCCCGCACCTCGCGGGCAGCTCGCAGGGCCGGCAAGAGGGGCCGGCAACGGCCTTTCGTCCGCGGGCAGGCCTGACGGCCTGCTACGCTCCCGGCGTGCGGCCCCCGATGTCTGCTGGCGGCCGTTCCCGAGAGCTCGCGAACATCAGCCGGAGGCCACGAGAATGACGAGACGAGTCCTGTTTCCCATGCTGCTGGCAGCGTTTGTCCTGATCCCGGCAGGCGCCGCTCTTGCCCAGGACCCCGGAGCGGTGAACGTCGGCAGCGACCTTCGCGGCGGCGACGTGACGGGCTCCGCTGGCGGTCGCGACAACACGCGGATCTTCGGCACGATCTTCGATTCCAGCGGCAATCCGCTGCCGGACGTCGACATCTGGTACCAGAACGACAACATGCCTGCGCCCAGGCTTCGGGCCAGGGGCCGCAAGACCGGGAGTTTCCTGCTCCGGAACATGGGCCGCATCTTCAGCCGCGAGGACTACGAGGGCCTCGTGGTCCGGACCACCTTCGAGCGCAACGGCTTCGAGACCGTGGTCGTCCGCGTGTCCGTGCAGCGCGACGGCAGCCAGCAGGTCTACCCGATCCTGTTCCGGGAAGGTGAATCGACCGAGGTGTCGGGCGTCCGCACCGTCCTGACCGGGCAGGTTCGGAACAAGCGGGGCAAGCCGGTCAAGGGCGGCGGCGAGGTCCTGGTCACCGCCGGTGACGGCAGCTTCGAGACCACGGGCGTGGTCGAGAAGAACGGGGAGTTCGCGGTCGTTCTCTGGGATGCTCCCGAGATCATCAACGCGTCCTTCCAGATGCGCAAGGGCGGCAGCCGCGACGAGATCATCGAGTTGCAACCGTCGCCGCGTGCAGACGTGGCTGTGCCCCAGTTCTTCTACCCGGAGATGTAGAAGAACTGCGGCTGGGTACTGAGCCTCGGGGCTTGAAGTCTCGGTGGCGCAGGCTCGGGCGCCTGCCGTGGGTTGGTGGCGCTACCAGCGCGGGGAGCGCTGCTCGCGCGGTCGGGCTTCGTTGACCCGCAGGGAACGTCCGCCGAACTGCTGCCGGTCCAGCTTCTGGATGGCGTCGTGGCCACCGGTTGCCATCTCGACGAAGCCGAAGCCGCGTGGCCGGCCCGTCTCGCGATCATTGATGAGCGAGACCTCGTTCACCTCGCCGTGCGCTTCGAACAGCGCCCGCACACCCTCTTCGGTGGCATCGAAGGGGAGATTCCCCACATAGATTCTGACTGCCATCTGCCGCTCCTGTCATCGGCGTCGGGTTCCACCCTGGAGGACGCCAGGCTCATCCTGGTTTGCCGCGCGCTGGTTCTGCACCCACTGCCTTGGTCGGTTGACGCTAGCACAAGCCGGCCGCGGAGGGGGTGACGCGGCGCGAAGATCCGTGCGCCTGGCTGGCCGCCGGTCGAAGTTGCCGCGGACGGCGGCCGTTCCTGCCCAGGCGTTTGCCCGGTTCGGGCCGCGCTTCGCTGCTACGCTTCCCGCAGCTTTGTTGCCAGCTTGCCGGTTGCCAGCGGCCGGTGGTCGAAGGAGGCGCCAATGAAGAAGCCGTTCACCGCGATGACACCACACCGCCCCGCCGTGCTGGCGCCGGCCGCCGTGGCGCTGCTGCTCCTGTTCCTGCCCCTGGCCTGCGGGTCGCCCGCCGGCTCCGAGGAGGTCACCGCCGAGACGGTGGAGGCCTGGATGCAGGAACTGTCGAACTGGGGTCGCTGGGGCGAGGACGACGAGCTCGGTGCGCTGAACCTGATCACGCCCGAGAAGCGTCGGCAGGCGGCGGCGCTGGTCGAGCACGGCATCTCCGTGTCCCTGGCGCACGAGACGATCAAGGAGTTTGCGCCGGACGTCACCTCGCCGTTCCTCCACGAAGTGCCGAGCACGGGCGCCAACGCTGAAGGCTCGTTCAGCGTCGACACCTACTCCGTCCTTTACCACGGCTACGCCCACAGCCACATGGACGCCCTTTGCCACATGTGGAACGAGTCTGGCGCCGCTCCGGGCCGGATGTATAACGGCTTCGGCAAGGAAACCGTGACCGAGGCCGGCTGCGGCAAGCTGGGCATCGGCGTGGTGGCGCGCGAGGGGGTCTTCACCCGCGGCGTGCTCATCGACGTGCCGCGCCTGCGCGGCGTGCCCTACCTCGAACCAGGCGACGCCATCCGCACCGAGGATCTCGACGCGTGGCTGGAGCAGACCGGCACCGAGGTCGGCGCCGGCGACGTCGTCTTCATTCGCACCGGGCGCTGGGCGCGCCGGGCGGAGATGGGGCCCTGGGACATCGGTTCGAACTCGGCCGGGCTCCACGTGTCGGCCGCTCGCTGGCTGAAGGAGCGCGACGTGGCGGCTCTCGGCAGCGACGCCGCCAGCGACCTGCTGCCGTCCGGAGTCGAAGGCGTGACGCACCCGGTCCACCTGCTCGTGCTGGTGGCGATGGGGATGCCCATCTTCGACAACGCCGACCTCGAGGCGCTGGCGGCCGAGGCGGCTCGCCTCGAGCGCTGGGACTTCCTGCTGACGGCGGCGCCGATCCGGGTACCGGGCGGCACCGGCTCGCCGCTGAACGCGATCGCCACTTTCTAGATCGCCTTCTGGATCGCCACCTCCTGGATTGCCACCTTCCAGGAGGGTGGCGGCGCTGCCGGCGCGATCAGCTGCCGGCGCTGCGCCGATCCTCGTGCCAGGCGTCGAAGGCGTCCAGCCGGTCCTTCAGCAGGCCCTGGATGACTCCGATGCCGTCGCCGAGCTCCAGGACGCCGTCCGCCTCCGGGTCGTAGACCGGCCAGTCCGGCAGGCCGTCGCCGTTCGGGTCGCCGGTGGCCGCGAAGTTGACCCAGTAGGTCGCCATGGTGTTGGCCAGTGCCCGGTCGGTGCCGTCCCAGGCGTGGTTGAACGGGCCGATCTCATCACGCAGCTCGGCACTGCGGTGGAGGTTGTCGAAGGCGTAGATGATCTCGGCCGCGTGGTAGGCACCGTAGGTTTCCGCCTTGTCCCAAGGCGGCACGCGGGAGAAGAAGTACATCCTCACGGGCCGTTCGCCGGTGCGGCTCTGCAGCCGGGCCCAGGTCCGCATCTCCCAGGCGAAGATGTTGTCGGCGAGGTTCTCCACCGAGGCCAGGGCAGCCTGGTCGGCGTCGGCGGCGGGATAGACCGCGAACATCGCATCGGCGTGCTCGCCGTAGGTGGCGGCCAGCGACTCGCGGTAGCTCTCCACCGTGATTCCGGCCGGCGCCGGGAACAGGGCAGGCCCTTCGTCGCTGTTGAAACCCACGATCGTGTCGACGTCGTTCTGCTCGCCGGCAGTGAAGATGTCGAAGATGTCGCGCGGGAAGACGTGGCCATCGCTGATGCCGACGAACCGCAAGTCCGCGACGCTGTCGATGCCTTCGTAGATGGCGGCCGCGTCCATGGCCCGCATGGCGGCAAGGTCGGCGGCGCCCAGGTTCTCGGCGAGCCCCGTGCCTTCGGTCTCGGCCGTTGCCAGCTGCTTCATGGGCGCGAAGCCGCCGCCGCTCTGGCCGATCGCCCGGTGGAACAGCCCGGCCGCCAGGGGAGTCGCGGTGAGGAAGTTCACGCTCCAGGAACCGGCCGATTCGCCGAAGATGGTGACCCGGCCCGGGTCGCCCCCGAAGGCGGCTATGTTCGCCTGCACCCACTGGAGTGCCGCGACCTGGTCCATCACGCCCCAGTTGCCGGACGCGCCGGAATCGTTCTCGGCCGAGAGCTCGGGATGCGCGAGGAAGCCCATCGGCCCCAGCCGGTAGTTGATCGTGACCAGCACGACCCCGCGCCTGGCAAGGCTCTGGCCGTCGTAGATGATGGTGCTGCCCGAGCCGGTCTGCAGGCCGCCGCCGTGAATCCACACCATCACCGGCAGTGCCGCTTCGGCGTGTTCGGCGGCCGTCCACACGTTCAGGAACAGGCAGTCCTCGTCCCGCTCGATGTCGCCGGTGTCGTAGAAGGCGCCCGGCGTCGACAGCGGCTGCCAGCATGCCGCTCCGTACTGCGTGGCGTCCCGGTCTCCTTCCCAGGCCTCGACCGCCTCGGGTGGCCGCCAGCGCAGGTCGCCGACCGGGGCGGCGGCGTAGGGAATGCCGGTGAAGCGGAGCACGCCGGAATCGAGCTGGAGCCCGCTCACCGTGCCGGCCTCCGTGGTCACGACGGAAGTCAGCGGATCGAAGGACTCGCCCCCGCAGGCCAGCGTCAGCGCGAGACCGGCAGAGAGCAGCGCGGCCTTCACCGGCCGCCCGTCGATGTTCGTGGTCATTCGTTCAGTCCTCCCGGGGGGCCGTGTGCCCCGGCGGTCGTCACCTGTTGTGTCGTCAGTTTGTGTCGTCAGTTTGTGTCGTCAGTTTGTGTCGTCAGTCGTCGTCGGCCGGCCGGAAGCGCAGCGCCAGGCCGTTGTTGCAGTAGCGCTGGCCCGTGGGCGCCGGTCCGTCGCCGAACACGTGGCCCTGGTGTCCGCCGCAGCGGGCGCAGTGGTACTCCGTGCGGGGCACGAACAGCCTGAAGTCGCGTCTGGTCTCCAGGGCGCCGGCGATGGCTTCGAAGAAGCTCGGCCAGCCCGTGCCGCTGTCGTACTTGGCCTCGGAGCGAAAGAGCTCCGCGCCGCAGCCGGCGCAGAGGAAGACGCCGCGCCTCCGCTCCCGGTTGAGCGGCGACGAGAAGGGAGGTTCGGTCGATTCCTGTCGCAGGACGGCGAAGGCGTCGGCATCCAGGCGTTCCCGCCACGCGGCCTCGGGAAGGTCCATCCGACCGCCTTCCCCGCCCGGCGAAGCGGCTTCCTCCTCTGGTCGTTCTGCCGTGTGCTCCGTCCCCATCTCCAAGCTCATCCTACCCCTGCCCGGTCATGGCACAATCGCGGCATGCCGAAGCGTCGCCCGCCCGTGGATCACATTGCCCGCACCCGCGAGCTGTACTCGAGCCTCGGGCACGAGCCGTATCGGTGGGTGCGGAGCGAGTCTCCGCCGCCGTGGGTCGAGCCGACGAAGCCGCTTGGCGACTGCCGCGTCGGCCTGGTGAGTTCGGGTGGCGTCTATCGAGCGGGTCAGGTGGCGTTCCATCACCGCGACGACATATCGCTCCGCGTCATCGACGCGTCGACGCCCGCCTCCGAGCTGCGCACGAGTCACTTCGCGTACGACCAGACGGACGCCCGCATCGACCCGAACATCGTCTTCCCGCTCGACCCGCTGCGCTTCCTGGTCGAGGAAGGCGTGATCGGGGAGCTTGCGCCGCGAGCCTGGGCCTTCATGGGCGGCGTCTATTCGGCCCGGCTGGTCCGCGACAGGCTGGCGCCCGAGATCAGTCGCAGGCTGGCGGAGGACCAGGTCGACCTGGCGCTGCTCGTCCCCGTGTGACCGGTCTGCCATCAGTCCGTGGGGCTGATCGCACGCCGCATCGAGGCGGACGGGATACCGACGACGACGCTGTCGTCCGCACTGTCCATTACGCGCTCGGTCAAACCGCCGCGCGCCACCTTCGTTGACTTTCCGCTGGGCCACACGGCTGGCAAGCCGGGGCAGCCTGATCTCCAGAGGAGCATCGTGACCGCGACGCTCGAGGCCGTCGAGGAGCTTCGGCAGCCGGGCGCCGTGCGGATGCTGCCCCACCACTGGTCGGACGACGACGAGTGGAAGCTCGAGGCGATGCAGGCCTCGGACGGCCGAACGGAGAGGCTGGCCACGCCCGTCTGGCAGCGTGACAGCGACCGGCAGCTCGCCGAGGCGGCTGGCGACTGCGCCGACTGCATCTCTTTCTGAGGCGGCATCCGGCGCCGCGTTCGGCCCCTGGAACCGAACACCGGGGAACGGCCGCTGGCGGCGGGCGCCGGGAACGGCCGCTGGCCAGAACGGTCCGCGGCGAGACGGTCCGTGGCGAGACGTTGGCAGAAATGGCGCCGGGCGGCACGACACGCTCGTGCCACCCGGCGCCTGAAGGCCGTGCCCTGCCCCTTTGGGCACAGCCCTGCCCAAGACTACGCGAGAAACCCGGCTCGGGTTTGGAACCTGGGGCTGGTGCTGTGTCTGCCTGCTACCGGTTGGATCACGCAAGGATGACCACGGTCTGACGGGCGTCTGACCAGGCGGTAAGGGCGCCTCGGCTCAGGGCAGCCGGGCTCCGATGCGTTGGCGTACCGAATGCACGGCCCCTGGCAAGCCGCGGGAGGGCAGCCGGGTTTGGGGTGCCCTGGCGGCCGGGCGCCCGGTTCAGAACGGCCTGGCCCGGACCAGCCAGACAGCCGCGAGCATCAGGACCGGCAGGCCGACGACCATGGCCCGGGCCAGCGCCTTCGACCGGTAGCAAAGCGTCATCCCGGCGCCGAGTACGAGCCAGATGATCAGCTTCGCCCAGACCCAGCCTGGCAGGTTCCCGCCCACCATGCCGAAGCCGGCGAGAAGCACCAGGATCAGGCCCATGCCATGCAGCGCGGCCAGCTGCCCGCGCATCCTGTTGTTCTTGCGGCTGCCGCCGCTGGCGGCGTGAACGGCAACCCCCGCCACTGCGGTGACCGCCATGAACGCGCCAAGCAGGTGCAGGTACTGGTAGACGGTGTAGGGCAACGTCCTTGCCTGGCTTCCCTGGGGCGGGGCAGGGCCAACAGGTGCGGCAGATACTAGCAGGCCGGCGGCCTCCAAGCCGACAGCCTGGCCGGTCGGGTTCGGCTGCGCCGTAGACGCAGAAGCGGCCAGCAGGCCTGCGGCCTCTAAGCCGACAGCCTTGCTACGCTCGCCGGCATCATGACGCCGCTGAACAGCCTGGACGACTGGGATGATTTCGTCGCGGACCTCTATCCGACGCCGCAGGCGGCCGGGGGCAGGCGCCGCGAGGACTACCGCGCCTTCGACCAGCCGCCGCGCGACACGGTGCGCGAGTTCTACCGGCTGAACCACGAGCACCAGACCTGGGACTTCGTGCACGACCGCAGGGACAGGTTCCTGACTCTGGACAGGGCTGAACTCGGCCCGTGGGAGGCGCTGGAGTTCCTGGATACCCTGGTGGACGACTCGGACCCGGACCTCGACCTGTCCCAGCTCGACCACCTGCTGCAGACCGCCCAGGCGATCCGGGCCGACGGCCATCCCGACTGGTTCGTGCTCACCGGCCTCCTGCACGATCTTGGCAAGGTGCTGTGCCTTTGGGGCGAACCGCAGTGGGCGGTGGTCGGCGACACGTTTCCGGTCGGGTGCGCGTTCTCGGACCGGATCGTGTATCCGGAGCTGTTCGAGGCCAACCCGGACCGGCGGAACCCCGAGTACGGCACTGCCCTTGGCGTGTACGAGGCCGGTTGCGGCCTCGACGCCGTGCGCCTGTCCTGGGGGCACGACGAGTACCTGTACCACGTGTTGCGGGACTACCTGCCCGAGCCGGCGCTCTACATGATTCGCTATCACTCGTTCTACGCCTGTCACCGGGAAGGCGCCTACACGGAACTGATGAACGACCGCGACCGCGAGATGTTCGCGTGGGTGCGCCTGTTCAACGGCTACGACCTGTACTCGAAGAGCGACCAGCCGCCCGACCTCGCCGAGCTCAGGCCCTGTTACGAGGCCCTCATCGATCGCTACCTGCCGGCGAAGCTCAACCTGTAGTCCGGTCGCGGCCGCGCCCGGACGTCACGCTGCTCGGCCGCGCCGGCGGCGCTGACCGGGGGCCGGTCCTGGTTCCCGGACGACCGCAGACCGGCGGCGGGCCGAGCGCTACTCGAAACCCATCAGCGCGGCGACGGCGAGCGCGCCCAGCGCGACCAGGTACAGCTTGACCATCACGGGGAGGATGAAGCGCAGCCAGCGCTGGTAGGGGATGCGGGCGAGCAGCAGCATGCCCATGAGCAGGGCGTTTGTGGGCACGATCATGTTCATCAGCCCGTCGCCGAGTTGGTAGGCGAGCACGGAGGTCTCTCGCCCGACGCCGGTCAGGTCGGCCAGGGGGGCCATGATCGGCATCGTCACGTAGGCCTGACCGCTGCCCGACGGAATGAGGAAGTTGCAGATGCTCTGCACCGCGAGCATGCCCCAGGCGGACACCACGGTGGCGCCCTGGCCGAGCGCTTCCGCCCGCTCCAGCAGCGAGGCAATGCCGTGAATCACCGTGTCGATGACCCGGCCTTCCGAGAGCACGACCTCGATGGTGCGCGCGAAGCCGATGAGCAGCGCGGTGCCGGTCAGTTCGGCGGCGCCGCCGGTGAAGGCCCTGGCGGTCTCGTTCGGCGACACCCGGCCCAGGACCGCGGCGAGGATTGTCACCCCCAGGAACAGGCCGGCCAGCTCGACCAGGTACCAGCCGTGGGCGTTCACGCCCCAGACGAACAGGCCGATCATGGCGGCAATGGCGCCGAGGATTCCCAGCCGGGCCGGCGTGAGCGCCTCGGACTTCAGCTGGTGCTCGCCGCCCGAGTAGTCGACGTCGCGCACCAGGCTGCTTGCGGGGTCGACCCCGACCTTGTGGGCGTAGCGCAGGATGTGGTGGACGCCGACCACGAGCATGACCGCGAGCAGCGCCCAGCGCAGCCCGAAGCCCACCGCCGGGTCCTGACCGGCGATGTCCTTGGCGATCATCACCGTGAAGGGGTTGATCGCCGCCGTGCCGTAGCCAATCCCGGCGCCCAGGTAGACGATGCCCAGCGCGACCACCGCGTCCATGCGGAGCGCCAGGCACATGGCGACGAGGATGGGCACGAACGGCATGTACTCCTCGGCCATGCCGATGGTCGACGAGCCGACCGCGAACAGCGTCGTCATGCCGCCGACGAGCAGCACCGGCCTTCCTCCGAGAGCGCCGATGGCTGCCCCGATGGCGGCGTCGATGGCGCCGGTCCGGCGAATCACGCCGATGGCGCCGCCGACCAGGAAGACGAAGAAGATGATCTCGGCGGCGGCCTCGAGCCCACTCGGCACGGAGGTGAGCGCGGCGTACCAGGGCAGCGGCTCGGCCTCCACCTGCCGGTACGACCCGGCCAGTACCTGGCGTCCGTCGCGCTCGAACTCGCCCGCCGGAAGCACCCAGGTCAGCACCTGGGCGGCCACGATCATCGCGAAGATGAGGACCAGCGCTTCGGGGAAGCGGCTGGCGCGGGCGTTCAACTTGCGAGTCCTTCCGCCCTTTGCCGCGATGGTCAGTTGACCTGGCGCCGGCTGCGCGCGTCCCGGCGCTGCTGCTGCCGACGCTCGATGTTCTCGATCGAGTCGTCCGGCACGGCGTCGATCAGGCGGCGCGTGTAGTCCTCGCGGGGCGCGTTGTAGATCGCCTCGGACGGCCCCTGCTCGACGATCTTGCCGTCCAGCATGACGGCCATCATGTCGGACATGAACTTGACCACGGACAGGTCGTGGCTGATGAAGATGTAGGTGAGGCCGCGCTCCTCCTGCAGGTCCTTGAGCAGGTTGAGGACCTGCGCCTGCACCGAGACGTCGAGCGCGGAGACGGATTCGTCGCAGATGATCAGCCTCGGCTGGACGGCCAGCGCCCGGGCCACGGAGATGCGCTGCCGCTGGCCGCCGGAGAACTCGTGCGGGTAGCGCCGCAGATGGCCGGTCTCCATGCCGACTTCCTGGAGCAGCCGGGCCGCCCGGTCGCGTCGGTCGCGTCGGCCGTCGCCGATGCGATGGATCGCCATCGCCTCGCACAGCATCGCCTCTACCGTCATTCGCGGGTTGAGCGACGAGTACGGGTCCTGCAGGATGATCTGCATCTGGCCGCGGAGAGCGCGCAGCTGGCTGGACGGGATCCCGGTCACCTCCTGGTCGTCGAACCGGACCGTGCCGCCGGTGATCGCGATCAGGCGCAGCAGGGCCAGGCCGGTCGTCGTCTTGCCGCAGCCCGACTCGCCCACCAGGCCCAGCGTCTGGCCGGGATAGACGTCGAAGGAGATGCCGTCGACGGCGCGAACGTCGCCGGTGCGCAGGCGCAGGAAGCCGCTCCGTATCGGGTACCAGACCTTCAGGTCGCGCACCGAGAGCAGCGGCGCCGCACCGTCGTCGATCAGCTCGCCCGGCCCCGGCTCGTCCGCGTAGCCGAGATCGGTGAGCGCCGCGTGCGGATGGAGCAGGCGGTCGCGCCCGCGGCCGGCCAGCCTTTTCAGGGCGTCGCCGCCGAGATCGCGCTCCGTGATCCGGATCTCGCCGCCTTCCTCGGCAGGCTCCGCGACGTCCATGAAGTCGGCGACCGTGGGCAAGCGGCGCACGTCCCGGTCGAGGTGCGGGCGGCAGGCCAGCAGGCCGCGCGTGTACGGGTGCTGCGGGTTGCGGAACACGTCGGCCACGTTGCCCCGCTCGACGATCCGGCCCCGGAACATCACCGCGATCCGGTCGGCGATCTCGGCGATCACCCCCAGGTCGTGGCTGATGAACAGGATGGACATGCCGCGCTCGTCCCGGAGCCGGCGAATCAGCGCCAGGATCTGTGCCTGGATGGTCACGTCGAGAGCAGTCGTCGGCTCGTCGGCGATCAGCAGCTTCGGGTTGCAGGACAGCGCCATGGCGATCATGACGCGCTGCTTCTGGCCGCCCGACATCTCGTGCGGATAGCTGTCGATACGGCGTTCCGGCTCCGGTATGCCGACCTCCTGGAACAGCTCGACGGTGCGCTGAATCGCCTCCTGGCGGCTCATGCCCAGATGGACGCGCAGCGCCTCGCCCACCTGGTCGCCGACCCGGAACACCGGGTTCAGCGACGTGCCCGGCTCCTGGAAGATCATCCCGATCTCGCGCCCCCGCAGCTGGCGCATCTGCCGACCGGGGAGGCGGACAAGGTCCTTCCCGCACCAGGCGATCTCGCCGGTCTCGATGCTCGCCGTGCTCTCGAGCAGGCGCATGATGGACAGCGAGGTGACCGACTTGCCGGACCCGGACTCGCCCACCAGCCCCAGGGTCTCGCCCTCGTCTATCTTGAGGTCGATGCAGTCGACCGCGCGGACGGTCTCGCGCTTGCCGTGGAAGTACGTCCGCAGCTCGCGGATGCGCAGCAGCTGCGGCGAAGCGTCCGTCGAGGCGGCTTCTGTCTCGGTCATCTGATGCCGACTCTATCCGGCCGTTGCCGGTCGGCCTTGGGGCGGTGTCGGGGGGGGGGGGGGGGGTGCTGGCCGGGCGACCGACCGCACTCTGCTCGGCGGGACCGGCATGGGGCGTCGGCGCCGACGCGAGGCCACATGCTTCGGCAAGGCGATCAGGAATGGGCCGGTTCCCTGGTGGCAGCAGCCACCGGCCAGGGACCGCGAGTCCCTGTACTGGGAGGTCGGCGGCGGTCCGTCCAGCCTGGCTGACCTCCAGGCAGGTGTCGACGAGGCGGTCGCCGGCAACCTCCTGTCAGTCACGAGGAAGCTCGCGCTTCTTCCGGGGCACGCCGAGAGGAGGCGCCGGTTCGGGCTCATCCGGGACCGTCGCAAGAGGAGGGGGGTGTCGCCTCATCGCGGTTGACGAACAAGGTGGCGAGGAGACGGAGATGTGCGTCGGCCCGGACGCGACCCTGGACAGGAAGGCGCGCCTCGAGAAGGCCTGGCAGCAGCAATGCACCGACGGCGGAGCGCCACCCGTGGTCGAGACCGTGAAACGCAGCAAGCGCATGCGAGTCGACATCTGCAGCCGACAAGCCAGGCATCCAGCCCTCTTCGTTCTGGGCATCTGCGTCGCCGTCTGCCTTGCGACCCGTGGGCGCGCCCAACCGGTACCAGACCCTTCGGTCGACTGCAGGCCGACATCGAAGGGGCGGGCCCTTCGAGCGACGGAATTGCGCTCTTCGCCGACACCACCCGACCAGGGGCCGAAGGCGGGCCCCTTCGAGCGACGGAATTGCTCTGGTCACCCCGGATGGCCTGCAGCGGGTCAGCCAGGCCGTGTTCAGGAGTGCGGTCAGGAAGTGGACCGAGTTCCTCGCCGCTTCGGGCGGCACTGCGCCGACTCGCACGCCGACGGCGGCTTCGCCTCCGCCGAGGAACCGCCCAGAGTGTACTTCGAGCAGGCCGTCGACGCGCTGACCCACAACGCCAGGGGCCGCCTGAAGGTCGTCGTGACGTACCGTCCGGGCAGGTGATTATTCGCCCGCGCGGCTGGGATCCGAACGCCGCCGGCTGTAGTACGTTGGCACTGCCAGAGGGTCGCCGGTTCTGCCTGCCGAACGGCGGGAAGCGGGCGATCGGGCACTTCCCTGGAGGACCGAGAGATGAGAGTCCCTTTCGTCGTCCTGGCGTGGGTCGTCGCACTTGCGCCGGTTGGCGTTCCCGTGTCTGCGGAGGAATCGCCAGTTGCCGGGCTGCCGGTGCAGGAGTCGGCGCCGGCCGACGACCATCACGACGGCGACGAGGACCACGACGGCGAAGGGCACGATGACCACGACGATCGCGGCGACGACCACGCTGATGGCCACGACGAGGGCGACATCCACGCCTTCGACGCCCACGAGACGGTGGTGGTCACCGGTTCGGCGATCGAGGCGCTGGCGATCGACCTGCCCTACGCGGTCACGGTCATCGACCGCGACCTGCAGCGGGAGCAGGGCTCGCCTCAGGTCGTCGACCTGTTCAAGAACCTGACCGCCAGCGGCGCTGTCATCGGCGAGGCGTTCTCGGGCTTCAACGGCCAGGGCTTTGCTCTGGCGGAGAACGTGGCCAGCGTGAACCTGCGCAGCCTGGGGGCGTCGCGGACGCTGGTGCTGGTGAACAACCGGCGGCAGACGCCGGTGCCCGCCCGGCTGTTCGGCGGTCGCTTCGTGGACGTGAACATGATTCCGGGCATCGCGGTCGAGCGCGTCGAGGTGCTCAAGGAGGGTGCGGCGGCCATCTACGGCTCGGACGCCCTGGCGGGAGTCGTGAACTTCGTCACCCGCGACGACTTCAACGGCTTCGAGGTCACGCTGTCGCAGGAGCACTTCGACGGCGCCGGCGACGGCCTGGCGGGCTTCATCTGGGGCCGGGACCTGGGCAGTTCCCACCTGGTCGTGGCGGTGGAGCGGGCGCATCGTTCCCATCTGGGCACGAGGGAGCGCGGTTTCACCCTGACGCCGCGCACGGAAGGTCCGTGGGGCTGGTCGAACACCGGCAATCCGGGCGCGTTCCTGGTGCCGAACCTGACCGGAGACGAGAGCGCGCAGGAGTTCGTCGATGCCCTGTCACGCGCCCAGAGCGGCACGGCCGGCCGCGACCACTTTGTCGACCCGGCCTGCGGCGGTCTGGGCGGCTTCGACCGCGGCTTCACCTGCGCCTTCCGCTACGCGCCGTGGATCTCGCTGGTCGAGACGATGGACCACACGCGGACGTTCGCCGAACTGCACGGACCGATCGGCGAACGCACGGAGTACCGCCTGGAGGCGATGTACAGCGACGCGGTCGTGCCGAAGGTGTCGAACTCGCCGTCGTTCCCGCCCACGTCCCTGTTCGACGGTCTGCAGCAGGTGTCGAACGCCCACCCGGGGCGCCGGAACTTCTGCGACGGCTCGTTCGCCGACGGCGGCTTCGCCTCGTCTGACGCCTGTCTCGAGGGCGACTGGTACTTCTTCGGTCGCATCGTGGGCAATGCCGGGCCCGGCCGCACGGTGCGGCGCGCCAGCGACATGACCAGGCTGGCCGGTTCGATCGAGCGCGAGCTGGATCTCGGCGGCCGCCCGGGGCGCCTCGAGCTCGGCGTCAGCCACTCGCGCAGCTTCGGCAACATCAACCTCCCGGCCGAGTACGGCTACCGGAAGTTCCTGGCCTTCCGCGGCTTCGGCGGGCCGGACTGCGGCGTCGCCGTTCTCGCCGATTCCAGTGCGCCGTCGGGCATGCGGTTGGGGCCGACCGGCGACGCGCTGCCGGGCGTGGGGAACTGCAGGTACTACAACCCGTTCGGCAGCGCGGTCGAGTTCGCCGAGCAGCCCGGCGCAGCGTGGCTGGACTCGCGGAACCCGTTCTACGAGGCGGCGCTGGCGAACGACCCGACCATGCTGGCCTGGATCAACGACGTGGTCGATCTCGACAACGAGGTCGAGCTGTTCACGGCGGACGCGACGCTGTCGGGGAACCTGATCGAGGATCGCCTGGACTTCGCCGCCGGCTACCAGTATCGGCGGCAGGAGGCGTCGGCGCTGCCCAACGACCAGGGCAACTACGACATCAACCCGTGCATCGTGCCGGGCGACCGGTCCTGCATCAACCCGGCGACCGGGCGCCAGGCCGGGGCCCGTGCGGGCCAGTTCACGTTCACGACCGGGTTCTACCCGTACAGTGCCTCGCAGACCGTCCACCGGGTATTCGGCGAGTTCTCCGTTCACGCCGGCGAGCGGGCCGACATGCAGGTGGCCGCGAACTACGAGGCGCACGACGAGGTGTCGAGCTTCGACCCGAAGGTATCGGCGCGCTGGCGGCTGTTCGAGGGCGAGCGCCACTCGCTGTCGCTGCGCGGTTCGGTGCAGACGACGTTCCGGGCGCCGTCGCTCGACGACCTGAACGAAAACTCCCTGACCTCGCTCGAGTTCGTGCCGCCGGTCGGCGCCTACCGGCCGTTCGACACCGCCGGGAGCATCGACCTGCGCCCCGAGCAGGCACTGACCCACGACGTGGGCCTCGTGCTCTTCTCCGCGCCGGGCATCGACATGACGCTCGACTACTGGAGTTACGACATCGATGACGTGATTGCCCGGGAACCCGCAGGCGACATCGTGCGGCTGTACCGCGAGGGGCGCGGGTTCGACCCGGACCCGGCCATCGTCGCCGATCCGACGAAGCTCGCCGCCGTCATGGGCAACATCGTCTGCCCGGGTGGCCTGTCGGACGGCTCGTGCCTGCCGGGCGAGGTCGAGCGCATTCTGCTGCGGGTGATCAACTGGCCCGGGCTGAAGGCATCGGGGCTCGACTTCCACCTGCATGCCGGCGTGCCGGTCGGCAATGGCGCCTTCACCGCCAGCGCCGACGCCTCGTACCTGCTCGACTACAGCCTCAAGCCGCTGGTGGTGAACGGCGTCGAGTACCTGGCAGGCAGCGACGTGGCCGGTTTCTACAACCAGCAGATCCAGGCGGCGCCGTCTCTGCCCGAGCTTCGCGCGCGCGTCTCGACCGGGTACCACTGGTCCCGCTACGGCCTGGTCGGCTACGTGAACTACATCTCGTCCTACCGGGACCAGAACCCGGTCACCACCGTACCGGTCATCGGCAACTTCCTGACCGCGGACATGACCTTCATGTGGGACTTTCCCGCCCACGGCTTCGACCTGACGTTCTCGGTGCTGAACCTGACCGGCGAGGACCCGCCGCGGGCCAACTACGAGCAGAACTTCGATCAGGTCATCCACAACCCGAAGGGCCGTCGCGTCAAGGCGGTGATGACGTACCGACTCGGGCGGTCTCCCTAGCGCCGCCAGCCGCGCCTCGGATGCCGCTCCTGGCCCTGTGCCCCCAGCGCCCAAGCAGACCGTTGGCCCAGCCAGCGTTCTTCGTCCGCTGACAAGTCCGACAGTTCGCCAAGTTCCCTGTCGGCCGCAACTTGCGCTCTTCGTTGCGCTTGCGGGCAGCGGAAGGGGTAGACTCCGCGGCTGCCATGGCGTTTCTCCCCAGGGTGCGCACTACTGCCGAGCACGGCGACGTCGACCCCCTGTTTCGCGACGCGGAGCAGCGGGCGCGCGACTTCTCGCTGTTTCCCGATGTCGACGATGCCCACGTCGGCGCCGGCGCCGGCTGCATCGAAGGGCTGGTCTCGCCGCGGCGCGTCAGCCAGACCCTGAAGCGGCTTGCCGGCCTGGAGGTGGACGAGTACATCCGCCGCACGGTGGCGCCGACCGAGGACCCGGGCCGGGTCGGGGCCCGCACCGTCCTGAGCGCCACGAGTTGGGATCGGGTGGAGGAGCAGCGCCGCGGCCCACTCCTCTCCGCGGTGTTCGCCGCGGAGATCGACGGTCGGTACCGGCAGTTCGGCGTGATCGCCCAGGAGCGTTCCGTGCGGAACGGGGCCTGGATGCCCGAGCATCACGAGATGGCGGTCGGCGTCATCCGCTCGTTCGCCGCGCGCGCCCTGCCCGTCGTGGCCCTGATGGACACTCCCGGCGCGGACGCCGGCGAGCAGGCGAACCGGGGCAACCAGGCCCACTCGATCTCCCGCCTGATCGCGGAGATGGCGCAGCTGCACGCGCCCACGGTGGGTATCGTCCTGGGCGCCGGGTACTCCGGAGGGGCCATCCCGCTGGCCACCACCAACGTCCTGCTTGCGGTTCGGGACGGCGTGTTCAACACCATCCAGCCGCGCGGCCTGGCGAACATCGTGCGTCGCTACAACCTGTCCTGGGAGGAGTGCGCGAAGGCGGTCGGGGTCTCGGCCTACGAGCTCCACGACCAGGGCTACCTCGACGGGGTGATCGACTTTGTTCCCGGCGAGGGCGGAGACCGCCTGGCCTGCTTCGAGGCCGCGGTCACCTCCTCCATCGCGGTGGTGGAGCAGCGGGCGAAGCTGTTCGTGCGCGACGAGCCGTCAGTGTTCGAGCACTACCGCCGCAACACGAGGCGCTACGTCGACCCCTCGCGCAGCCTTGCGGTGCTCGAGGAAGTCGCCCCGCTGTCCCGGCTGCACAGCCCGGCCGAGCAGGCGAACGTGTTCGGCGTCGCCTTCCGCTACCTGCGCTACCTCGGCCTTCGGCGTCGCCTGACCTCGACGACCGTTTCGGGCTACGGCCGGCTCGCGGCTGCCGAGTCGCCGGCGGGAGCGGCGAAGGCGCGGCGCGAGAAGCAGCGGCGCGCGTCGTTCCAGCGCTGGCTGGAGAACCCGCTCGCGGTCCGCTACGACGACGTTCTGAGCAGAACCTGGAAGAGGTTTGCCGCTGCCGGGGCGGCGCTGCACACGGACCGGGGCCGGCTCGCGTCCTTCCTGCTCGGCAGCCGCGAGTACCACTTCAACCGAGCCCGCGCCGAGCTGTTGCTCGAGTACGGGTTCCACCTCTACAACCAGTGGAAGGACGCCGCGGAGGGCAACTTCCGCCGTCTGCTCGACGAGATGGGCGCCTTCGTGGACGAGGTCGGGCCGAGTGCCGGCGCGGCGCCTGCCGGCTCGCCGCCGGACGCTGCCGACCTCACCGTGCTGGACGTGATCCTCGAGCCGCGGCTCCTGCGCCTGTTCCGCCGCGAGTGCGAGAACTTCATCTGCTTCGACCGGCTCTACGACCACATCTTCCTCCACCTGCGTTCGATAGCGCGGGAGGCACGGGAGCGGAACGTCATCTCGCGCGAGTCCGCCCACCTGCTGTTGCGGCAGTCGCTAAACGCGGCAATGCGGGAGCTGACGGCGGGGCTGGCCGACGCCGAGGCGGCGGAGGCGGAGGCCCGCCTGCGTCGGCAGTTCCGCGCCTGGCTGAGGCACTTCTCCCGCCATCCCCGGCGTGGCAGACTGCTGAAGTCGGTGGCCGAGTGGAAGCGCCTGCAGATGCCGCGCATCTCCGAGCCGCTGTTCGGCCTGGTCACGTTCCTGTTCGAACGGCTGCTGCCGAACTTCTACGAGGACGAGCAGGGCATCCGTGCCTACGACGGCCGCATCACGCCGCGCAACATCGGCATCAGGGACTTCTGGAACCGGCTGGACGCGGCCTACCGCGACATGCTGCTCGAGGACGTGCTGGTCGAGCAGAAGGGGAACACGCCGCGGCGTCCGCAGGCGATTCTGGATCGCTTCTTCCACGACGTGCAGGAGATCGAGGCGGACCGCATGACGGCCGACCCTGCGGGCTTTCCTGGCTTTCGGAGTTCCATCGAGCGGGCGCTGGAGCAGGGCGTGGTCCCGTGCGGGACCGTGGCGGCGCTGGCCAGGATCAACGGCCCGGGTAGCCGCGGCGAGCGTGGCAAGCACCGGGCCGAGGGCGCTCGCGTCGGCGTGCTGGTGTCGAACCTCGCCTTCCAGGCCGGGTCGTTCGACATGGCCAGCGCCGAGAAGTTCTGCAAGCTGCTGCTGCGCTGCGCCGAAGAGCGCCTGCCGGTGGTCTGCTTCGTCTCGTCGGGCGGCATGCTGACCAAGGAGGGCGCCGGGGCTCTGTTCTCCATGTCCATCGTGAACGATCGGATCACCCGCTTCATTCGCGACAACGACCTGCCGCTGATCTGCTTCGGCTTCGGCGACTGCACCGGTGGCGCGCAGGCCAGCCTGGTCACTCATCCGCTGGTCAAGACGTACTACTTCTCCGGCACGAAGATGCCGTTCGCGGGGCAGATCGTTGTGCCGTCGCATCTGCCCATGGCCTCGATGCTCTCGAACTACCTGAGCCAGGTCGAGGGCGCCATGCAGGGGCTGGTGCAGCATCCGTTCGGCGACGAGCTCGACGAGCAGCTGCGTCAGGTCGATTCGCAGATTCCGGTGCCCGAGGACACGGTCGAGGCTGTGCTGCAGCGTCTGGTGCAGGAGGAGCGGCGCGTCGAGTTCCTGAGCGTCAGGAGGCGCCGGCGGCAGGTGGTGCCCGGGACCGCCGCCCATGCGCCGGCTGCGGAGCCGGGCACGGTCCGACGGGTCCTGATTCACGCCCGCGGGTGTACCGCCGTCAAGCTCGTGCGGGTGGCGCAGCGGATTGGCCTGGACGTGGTTCTCGTGCAGTCCGACCCGGACGTCGATTCGCCCGCGGCCACCATGCTGCGCGACCGGGACACGCTGGTGTGCATAGGCGGCAGCACCCCCGACGAGAGCTACCTGAACGCGCTCTCGGTCATCCGCGTGGCTGAGCGCGAGGGGGTGGACGCGCTCCATCCAGGCATCGGGTTCCTGTCCGAGAGCGCCACCTTCGCCGATCTGTGCCGCGACCACGGGCTGAACTTCATCGGCCCGAGCGGCGACGCGATGCGGCGCATGGGCAACAAGTCGAACGCGATCCAGAGCGCCGTGCAGGTGGGCGTTCCGGTGGTGCCGGGGAGCGAGGGTGTTCTCGCCGACGCCGACACCGCGCTGTCGGTGGCGGAGTCCATCGGCTTCCCGGTGATGCTCAAGGCCGTCCACGGGGGTGGCGGCAAGGGGATTCGCCGCGTCGATGCGGCGGCGGACTTCCACGAGGCGTTCACCCAGATCCGTGCGGAGGCGCGAAGCGCCTTCGGCAACCCGGACTGCTACCTCGAGAAGTGCGTCGTGTCGCTGCGTCACGTCGAGGTCCAGGTGCTCTGTGACCGGCACGGCACGGTTCAGGTGCTTGGCCTGCGCGACTGCAGCGTGCAGCGCAACAACCAGAAGCTGGTGGAGGAGTCGGGGTCCACGGCGCTGCCGCCGGCCCTGCGCGACGAGAGCTTCCGCCACGCCGCGGCGATTGCCCGGGAGATCGGCTACGTCGGCGCCGGCACGGTCGAGTTCATCTTCGATCTCGATCGGCAGAGCCTGTACTTCATGGAGATGAACACCCGGCTTCAGGTCGAGCACCCGGTCACCGAGGCGGTCACCGGCGTCGACATCGTCAAGGCCCAGTTCGACGTGGCCGGCGGGGCGCGGCTCGACCCGGCGCGTCCCGACATGCCGGGGGAAGAGGACGGCTACGCGATCGAGGTCCGCATCAACGCGGAGCGGGCCTCGGCGTCGGCCGACGGCATCGACCTGCTTCCGTCGCCGGGCGCCGTCTCCCGCTGCGACTTCCCGCGCCGTGACGACATCGACCTGCTGGCGACGGTCGACACCGGCGCCGTCGTGTCGCCGTACTACGACAGCCTGGTGGCGCAGGTCGTGTGCCACGGCCGGGACCGGCAGGACACGATCGACCGGCTCCTCTCGTACCTCGACGACGTCAAGATTGAGGGCGTGTGCACGAATCTCCCGCTTCTGACCAGAGTTCTCGCCGACGACCAGTTCCGTGCCGGTGACTACGACACCAGGTTCCTGGTCGACTTCCTCGACCGCATTCCCGGCGACGAGCTGGTGCGCGAGGTGGAGCGGGCCGCAGGCGTCGCGATGGGGGCCGATCGGGCCGACGTCGAGATCGAGGGCAGCAACGAGCTCAAGGTCCTGGCGCCGTCGGGCGGCCTGTTCTATGCCGCCGCCTCGCCGAACGACCCGCCGTTCGCGCGGGTCGGGGGGTGTGTCGGGCGCGAGACGACCCTGTGCCTGGTCGAGGCGATGAAGCTCTACAGGCCGGTCTCCCTGGCGTCCATCGACCCCGGCGCCGACCTGTTTCCCGGCGATGGCAGCTACGAGGTGATGCGCGTCAATGCCTCGAACGGCCAGGTCGTGAATCAGGGCGACCTGCTGTTCGTCGTGCGCCCTTCAAGCTGACGGGATGCGGAACGCAGGGATAGTCGTCGGCAGCGACGCGACGCTGGTCGGCCTGGGCGACGTCAGGTCGGGCCCCGTCATCCTGGCGTTCGTCGGCCTGGTCGTCATCGCGACGCTCGATGCGCGGAAGATGGCGGGGGCCATTCTTGTCGGCATTCTTGCCGTCACTGCGGTGGGTCTTGTGAGCGGAGACGCCAGCTTCGCGGGCGTGTTGTCCTCGATCCCGTCCATCGAACCGGCCATCGGCCAGCTCGACATCGCTGGCGCGTTCGCGGTAGCGTTCCTCTGCGTCTTCGTCTCCTTCCTGTTCACGGACGTGTCGGGAACCTCGAGCATCCTGATCGCGATCGGCCGGGAGGCCGACCTGCCTGACCGTACCGGTCGCCTGCCTCGGTTGCGCCAGGCGCTTGTGGTCGACTCCGGCGCCTCCTTGCTCGGCTCGGTGCTGGGCACGTGGGGGCCGGAGGACGAACCGGTCTGACTTCGGTCTCCTGTTCCTGATGACTCTGTTCTTCTCGCCGCTGGTTGTCACCGTGTTCTCGTACGCCACGGCGGCCGTCCTTGTGTTCACCGCTGCGCTCATGCTCCGCTGCCTGGTCGGCATCGACTGGAGCGGTGCTACCGAGTACCTGCCGGTGGTGGTCCCGGCGGTCATGACTCCCTTCAGCTTCTCGATCGCCCACGGCATCGGTGCTGGCTTCACCACCTGCACGGCAATCAAGGCGCTCACCGGCCGATTCCCGAGCCTGAATCCGGCGGTCGTTGTGCTGGCCCCGCTCTTCATGGTGAAGATGGCCGTGCTGGGCGTCTGACGCTCCGGGCGTCCCGGGAAGAGGAGAGCGAGGTTGCGTTCGGGGCTGCCTGCAGCTGCGAGGTGGAGGCTGGCGGCTACGGTGCTGGCGACCGGTGTGCTCGGCTTCCTCGTCGCCGGGCTCCTCGGCGCTCAGGCCGAGAGCCCGTGCCGGACCGACGAGAGCCACCGGACGCTCGACTTTCTGCTGGGCGACTGGCGGCTGGTTGCCGGCGGTGACGACATCGGCACGAGCAAGGTCGAGTCGCTCGAAGGCGGCTGTCTGATCCGGGAGACCTGGACGTTCGACGACGGCAGGTCGGGCCGGACCTGGAGCGTCTTCGACCGTGCCGCGAAGGTCTGGCGTCGCGTCGCGGTGTGGAACGACGGCAGCGTGGCCCGTTCGGCGGGCACGGTGGACGGCCGCGACGTCGTCTTCGAGGGCGAGCGCGTGTCGGCAGGCGGTACGGCCTCGGCCTGGCAGGAGCGCCTGCGGCCGTCGGGCGACGAGGTCGACCGGCTTGTGGGCACGTCGCAGGGCGCAGTGACGCTGGAGCGGCGCTACGTGCCCGCAGGCGCAACCGGGGCGAGGCCCCGGGCCGCGGCGGCGCCGCGCACGAACTCGAGGCAGGCGTCGCCTCCGCAGGCGGACGAACCGGTCGTCGCCGCGTCTTCGGCGGGGACCGCCGAAGACGCGGCGCCTGCCGACCAGGCCAGCCCGGCTGCGCCGTCCGCGGGCGAGGTGACGCCCAGTTCGGCGCGGGCGGTGGACGCGAGGCTGATCGAGCGCGTCGCGATGGAGTCGCCCATGGTCCTGCGCCTGCCGCTCGGGCCGGTCGAGAACCTGCGGGAAGGCTACGCCTGGATTACCCGCGACACCGCGCCCTACCTGTGCGAGGGGGTGACGATCCGCAGCATCCGGGTGGAACGCGGGGTTCGTCGCCGAAAGGTCGAGCTGACGGTGGACCTGCGGTTGCATACCGAGCGTGTGAGCCGGCCGGTCGAGCTCGTCGTCGAGCTGCATTCGGCCGGGGCGTCTGAAGGCAGCGAGCCGGTGGCCTCCGGGAGCGCCGCGGGGCTGGTGGGTCGCGTCGTGCCCGAGCAGATCGAGCACGGCGAGGTGACCATCGACGTGATGCTGGCCATGGACCAGGCTCTTTTCGCCGAGCTCGTCGCCGGCGAGGAGCGCCCGGTGCTGGCTGTCAGCCTGACGGTCGGCGAGTGAAGGCCGAAGGGCAGGACGAGGCGGACGCGACGCCTCCAGCGCCGGTCGCCTTCAGGCGGCTGCTGGGGCTGGCGATGCCCTACGCCGGCTCGCTCGCCGCAGGCACCCTGCTGCTCCTGGCCGGGACCGGGATCTTCCTGCTGGTGCCCATGCAGGCCGGCGGCCTGGTGGACACCGCCATCGATGCCGATCTGGAGGGGAGCCTGGTCCGTCTCGTCGCTTCCCTGGTCGGCCTGTTCGCGGTGATGGGCGTGCTCGTCTACCTGCAGACCTGGTTCCTCGGATCGGCCGGCGCCCGCCTGCTGCGCGACCTGCGCCGACGTCTCTTCGGCCATCTCGTCGGCCTGTCGGTCGACTTCTTCGACAGGCGTCGGGTCGGCGAGCTGCTGTCCCGGATGGCGTCCGACCTGACCGTCGTCCAGCACGCCCTGACCGAGCAGATTCCGACCGGCTTTCAGGCAGTGGCGCGGTTCGTCGGCGCCCTGGGCATCCTTCTCTGGCTGCAGACGCGCCTGACCGTGGTGGCCCTGCTGGTGGTGCCACCGGTCGTCCTGTTCGCGATCTTCTACGGACGCAGGTTGGAGCGGGTGGCGAGACAGGAGCGGGATGCGGTCGCCGAGACCTCCGCCTGGGCCGAGGAGTCGCTTTCGGGCGTTCGCACGCTCCAGGCCTTCTCCGCCGAGGACCAGGCTCGCGGCCGCTACGGCCGACGGCTCGGCGACCTGCTCGGCGTGCAGCTTCGCAACGTGCGGCTGTACGGCAGCTTCAGCGGACTGATGACGTTCTTCGGCTACAGCGCCTTCGCGCTGGTGCTCGGTTACGGCGGCAGCCTGATGCTCGCCGGCGACCTCTCCGCCGGCAAGCTGACGTCGTTCCTCCTCTACACCTTCTCCATCGGCATGTCGGTGGGGCAGCTGGGGTCGCTCTACGCCGGCTACAAGCATCTGCGCGGTGCGAGCGCCCGGGTCTTCGAGCTCCTGGACCAGCAGTCGGCGATCGTGGATGCCGCGGCGCCAGCGGCGCTCCCCGATGCGCCCTGCGTCCTGAGCGTCCGCGGCGTCCACTTCGAGTACGAGGGCGCCGAGCAGCCGGCCCTCGTCGACGTGTCGCTTGATGTCGCTCCGGGCGAGCTCGTGGCGCTGGTCGGCCCGTCCGGGTCTGGCAAGAGCACCCTCTTCGGCCTGTTGCTCCGGTTCTACGAGGCCCGGCGCGGCGACATCCTGCTTGACGGCACGCCGCTGCACGAGGTGGCGCTGGCCGACCTGCGCAGCCGGATGGCGCTGGTACCTCAGGACATCTTCCTGTTCTCGGGCAGCGTGGCCGAGAACATTCGTCTCGCGCGCCCCGAGGCCAGCGACGCGGACCTGCACCGCGCGGCCGAGGCGGCGGGCGCGGCCTCGTTCATCGAACGGCTCGACGACGGTTTCGAGACCGAGGTCGGCGAGCGAGGGCTCCGGCTCTCGTCCGGGCAGCGCCAGCGGATCGCCATCGCGCGCGCCTTCCTTCGCGACCCACAGGTCCTGCTGCTCGACGAGGCCACCAGCGCGCTCGACCCGGACTCGGAGGCGACGGTGCAGCGGGCCATCGAGGAGCTGCTCGTGGGCCGGACGACCATCGTCATTGCGCATCGGCTGGCCACCGCCCGGCGGGCGAAGCGCATCCACGTCCTGGACCAGGGCCGCCTCGTCGCCGCCGGGGACCACCAGGAGCTGTACGAGGCAAACGAGCTCTACCGCCGCTACTGGCAGCTGCAGAGCCTGGAACGCGAGGTCTGAGGCGCGACCGGCCCGCTGGCTGGTTGCTGGTTCGCCGCCGACAGGTCCGAGGGGGCCGCCGGGGACGCGGGCGCTTCGGAGGCCCCTGGGGAAGCTGCCGCCCGCTGCGGTCGGCTTCGCTGCGGCTGGTTGTGCTTGTCCGGGAGAGTCTCGGGAGTCGCTTGCCTCCAGCCCCATTGCGGCCGGACCGCGGCCCACGGTCCGCTTGACGATGTCGGACGTCTCGGGAGTCGCTTGCCTCCAGCCCCATTGCGGCCCCCTCGGACCTGACGGCTCATGTCGTGCCCGCGGGGGCAACAGGAGATGGTGACGGCCTGCCGGGAAGGAAGAAGTCGGGCCAGGACCCGACGGTTGCCTGCCCGGAAGAAGAAACGCCCGGCGGCAGGTCCGGGACCCGCCGCCGGGCGAAGAAGGGTTCCGGAGCGGGGTCGCTCCGTGCCTGAGTGGAGGTCTAGAAGCTCTGGCCCCAGGCGTAGTTGAAGCGGACGTAGTAGTAGGCCCCGTTGAAGCCGAACGGCGAGAACTGGCCGTAGAGGTTGCCGACAGCAGCCGCGGCGCCCGGGTTCTCGTCCGGATAGGTGTTCAGCAGGTTCTGCACGCCCAGGGCGACGGAGGTGCCGTTGGGGAACGGAATCCCGACCTCGACGTCGATCAGGAACTCGCCGCTGTAGTTCGGGTACATCGGCGCGCTGTTCCTGCCGAGCGAGTTCTGCGCGTCCTCGCTGTCCCACCAGCCGTCGAACCAGTTGAGCCGCGTCATCAGGCTCCACCGCTCCTTGCTGTGGTTCATCGAGATGTTCCAGCGGGCCTCGGGGAGGCCGCGCTCGATGGTGGCGATGCGGAACGCCTGGATGGTGTCCGGGTTGAAGTCCGTGACCTCCGTGTCGGTGTAGTTGAACACCATCGTGAAGCTCGTGTCGCCGCCCAGGTTCGCCGGCGTCCAGGTGCCGACCAGGTCAAGCCCCGTGGTCTCGGTGGCGAAGTCGTTCACGAAGAAGCGGAAGCTCTTCAGGTTCCTCGCCTCGGCAAAGCCGGCCGAGAGCAGGCCCTCGATCTCGGCGTCTGTCAGGCAGTTGGTTTCCTGGATGATGGCGCACTGCCGGAAGGTCTCCGAGACCGACAGACGGTCGTCGACGGCGATGTGGAAGACGTCTGCGCTGAACGTGAAGGCGCCCTTGTCGACCACCATGCCGGCGGAGAGATTGAACGCCTCCTCCGGCTGCAGCGCCTGGCCGCCCCGAAGCGCCGCCGGCGCCGAGATCGACGGGACCGTGCCCTGGTTGGACAGGCCGCCCGTCTCCGGGTCGAACGCGGTGGTCACGTTGAACGCGTTCTGCTGGCCGGGCGTCGGGGCGCGGAAACCCGTGCTGGCCGCGGCGCGCAGCGACACGCTGTCGGACACGACCCGGCGGCCCGAGACCTTGGCGTTCGTCGTGTTGCCGAAGCCGTCGAAGTCCTCGACTCGCAGCGCTGCCGTGATCGTCCACATTTCTTCCGGGTCCTCGAACTCGACGTCGCCGTAGATCGCCACGTTGGCGCGATCCCAGGTGCCCGAGTTCTCGGGCCGGTAGCCGTTGAAGCCGTTGGAGCCGGAGCCGAAGCCCTGGGCGGCGTAGGGGCCGATCCTCCAGGACGAGTCGTCGCCGGCGCCGATGCGGAACTCCTCGTTCCTCCACTCGACGCCTGCGGCGAGGCTTACGTGGTCGCGGACGGGGTAGGTGATGTCGAAGTTGACGTTCGTGTCCGTCTGCTCGTAGATGCCAGGGCGGAACGACGTGGGCGTGTCGAAGCCCAGCGAGGCGTTCACCGTGTTGAAGATGAACTGGTCGACCTCGCTGTTGCCGACGTTGACGCTGAAGTCCCAGGTCATGCCGCTGTCGAGGTAGCCGCGCAGACCGGCGACGATCGAGGAGTCCACCAGGTCGCCGCCGAACTGCGGGGTGAAGCCGCCGGTGAAGCGGTCATAGAGTGTCCAGCAGTTCTCGTTGGCGCGGACCGCGGCCAGGGCGGTCGGGTCCGGCGCGCGACCGCCGTTCATGTCGATGACGGGCAGGACCGGGCAATCGCCTGCGCCGACCACGCCGGTGTCGGCCCATGCCCTGTCGCCGACCAGAATCGTCTGGCCGCCGTCGTTGCTGAACACGCCGGAGCGGGTGTGGGGGTTGCGGAAGTAGAAGCCGCCGGTGGTCGTTCGGCTGGCGTAGTTCGCGTGGCCGTAGAACTGGGTGCCGCCGTCGGAAAGGGTGCCGAAGTTGGCGAACACCTTGACGTCGTCATCGAGAATGGGCGTGCCCCAGACCTGCGCCGGGTTGCGGACCAGCGAGTTGCCGCCGTTGATGACGGCAATCGCGTCGTTTCTCTGGACGCTCCTGCTGGTCGGGTCGGCGGCGCCGTACTCCATGCTGATGTTGAAGAAGCCGTTGCTGCCCAGGGGAGCGCCGACGTTGGCGGCGACGGCGTAGGAGAAGCCCTGGTCGCCGGCGTAGGTGTACTGGCCGCCGGAACCCGCGAGGGATCCCGGGTTCGAGTCCCGGAACTGTCCGGACCGAATCTCGACGCTGCCGCCCGAGCTGGCGTCCTTGAGCTGGAAGTTGAGCACGCCGGCGATCGCGTCCGAGCCGTACTGGGCGGAGGCGCCGTCGCGCAGGACTTCCACCTGACGCAGCGCGATGGACGGAATGACCGAGATGTCCGGTCCCTGGGAGCCGTCGGAGATGCCGTTGCCTAGCCACGCGATGACCGCGGCGCGGTGGCGGCGCTTGCCGTTGACCAGGACCAGCGTGTGGTCCGGCGCCAGGCCGCGCAGGTTGGCCGGCCGCACCAGGGTGGCCGCGTCGCTGATCGGCTGGGTGCCGACGTTGAAGGACGGGACGACGGTGCGGATGCGGTTCGTCAGGTCGTTGTTGCCCTGGCTGACCAGCTCGGTCTCGGGGATGACGTCGACCGGCACGGGGGATGCCGCGACGGTCCGGCCTTCGGTTCGCGTGCCGACCACGACGATCGTCTCGCCGAACTCCGGCGCCTCTTCGGCGTCGGTCTCTTCCTCCTCCTGTGCGAACCCCGGCGCGGCGAGGAGGAACACAAGCAGAAGCAAGAGCGGGTACAGGAGGTGGTGGTGCTTGTTGCGTGAGTTCGACACGGGGTCTCCTTGTCAGTCGTGGAACACGGGCTGCAGCTGCCTGGATGCTACACCACGTGCTGGATTCTCGCTCCGGAGGTCTTGCCCAACGAGAAGTGAGGCATGCACGGGGGTAATCCAGCGAGAAGTGAGCACGTGGGCAGGCACTCGGGGACCATCGGAGGATGCCCGTGGCGCTTCATCTCCACCGCCTCGAGACTCTCGCCTGGCTCGCCCTGTTCGTCTCCGGCGGCACCGGGGCCGAGATCACTCCAGAGGACCGGGAACCGACATGCGCGTTCGTCGGGCGGACGCTGGTGCGCTTCCGGTTCAGCGCGGCCTTCGACCGGTCGGGGAGGCGCCACGAGGCGCAGGAAGCCGCGCAACCTCACTGCTGAAGAGTCCCGACAGGGGCGTGGTACGAGCCAACCCGGGTCACTGCTCTACCAGCGCCCGGCAGCTGGGACGGCCCGCAGGCGGTCATGCTGTACGGCGTCGATGACGACGTGGACCAGGCGGGAGCGGGGCGTGACGATCAACCGTCGGCCGCGCGACGGTCGCATGGCGTTCGTCGGTTCGCCGGACGGCATCTCCATCGAGCTGTTGCCGGCGGGCGGCGCCCTGCCGGTCGAGGAACCGCGGGCGTCGATGCCCAACGAGGGCGGCTGGCAGCGGGCCGGAGGAGGAGCTGCGGCGCCGGCGATCGGCAAGTCGCTGGAGTCGACGACCTGGGCCTGTCGTGCGCCGGGCTGGCGAAGCCCGGCGGCCCGACGCTTGCGAGCGCCGCGGTCGTTGCTCGCCTGCGTGGTTGTTTCCGCGCCCGTCGGCGACCGGCCGGGGCGGGCCGGTGCGGCGAGGACTGCGGGTCAGTAGTCCGCGTAGTCCTTCTCTTCGACCAGCTCCGAGCCGAGCAGGTCGTTGATGCTGCGCTTGGCGGCTGCCCGGCGGTCGTTCGTCCGGTAGACCGCACGCGCCAGCTCCACGAAGCGGTTGCCGAAGTCGCGTCTGCGCTCGCAGTCCCGGATCTCGTCCTCGATCTCCCAGAGCTCCTCGTTGATCCGCCTGAGCTCGGCGGTCAGGCCATCGAGCTCGCCGGAACTCGGCACGGCCTCGCTTCGGGTCGCCGTCAGGCTGTGGAGTTCGCGGCGGACGTTCTCCAGCTTGGCGGGGTTGGTGATGCGCTCGGACTTGATCTCCAGGATGGTGATCTTGTCCACCAGTTCCCCGGCCGAGACCTCGATCTGCAGCGGCGCTCTCATGACGGTCGGACGTTACAGCAGCCGTCCCGGGACCGGTGCGCAGGCCCTTGTGTACCGTCCACGACTGTTCGCGCCCGGTCGCCCGGCCACGCAGGGTGGCTCGTGGCCTGGCAGTCTGTCGGGCTGGCCCGCGGCCGGAGGTTCCTGGCCGGGCGGACGGCCTGGTGGTGGTTGGTGGCACAGGGCAAGGCCCGGCGTCCGCGACGGGGCTGGTGGCGCGGGTTGCTGTCCGCCCTCTTCTCGGTTCAGGAGCGCTCTTTCCGCATGAGCGCGTGCCCGGTCTCGACGAACCGCCTGGCGACCGCGGTCCAGTCGTAGCCGGACGCCCGTTCGACGGCGGGACGGGACGCCGCGGCGAGCTCCTCCGGCGCTTCGAGCAGGCGTTCCAGGCAGCGGGCGAGCGCGCCGGCGTCGGCGTCCACGGCCCAGCCGTCGCGCCCGTCGCGCACGAGCTCGCGCACGGCGCTGTCTGGCGACCGGCAATGCACCACGGGGACGCCGGCGGCCATGGCTTCGAGCGGGAAGAGCCCGAACCCCTCGCGCGCCGACGGCTGAACGGCGATGGACGCGCCGGCCACGGCCCGCCACACGTCCTCGCTGTGCGGCAGTCGTCCGGCGAAGTCCACGAGGTGCTGCGCTCCGAGTCGGTCGACGAGAGCGCGCATGTCCGCTTCGGCGGGCCCGCTGCCGATGATTCGGAGCAGGGCGCCTCGCTCCCCGGCGAGCCGGTCGCCGGTATCGGTCGCCGCAAGTCGCACGACCGCTTCGATCAGCAGGTCGACCCGCTTCTCCGGGATCAGGCGACCCGCGTGGACCAGCGGCGGAGCTTGCCTGCCTTCCGCGCCGGCGTCCCGGGCCTCGGTCGCCAGCGTCCGAATCCGCTCGAAGGGAATGCCGTTGGGCAAGACCTCGACCGGTTCGCCGCGCACGGCGCCGATCCGGTCCGCCGTGAGCTGGCTGACCGCCACTGCCTGGCTGCCGAACCAAAGCGAAAGGCGTTCGCACAGGGCGTAGAACCGCCACATGCCGGGCCCCGGTCCGCGGGGCGGGCGGTGCTGCCGCCAGTACCTGCCCCAGTGCTCGTGCCAGGTGACGAGCAGCGGAATGCCACGCCTGCGGCAGCGCCAGGCGAGCAGGGGCAGGTGCAGGTAGGGGATGTTCGCGGTCTCGACAATGTCGATGCCGTCCAGGGGAATGCGTCGCACCTGGGACGCCAGCAGGACGGCGTCGCGCCCCGACCGGCGTCCCCGCGCCAGGTAGCGGCGACTGGCCCTGGCGACGGGCTTGATGCGCACGTTCGGGTGAGGCGCGGACGGCCCCTCGGCCCAGCCCGACAGCACGACCTCGTGGCCGAGTCGGCCCAGCTCCCGCGCCAGCTGGTGGTTCCGGTGCTCGACCCCGCCAAGGGACTCCGGGTAGATGCAGTCGTAGAAGAACAGCCAACGAAGCGGACGACCGGCCATCGAGGCGAAGCGTAGCGCCGCTCGGAGCGTTCAGCGCTCCTCTTCCGGCCCCGGCCTCCACGGTTCGAGCGGCTGCGAGCCTTCGGTGCGGTCCATCATCATGTACTGGCCGCTGCCGTCCACCTGGGCGCGAGAGGCAGGGGCGCCACGGACAGGACCCTGCCCACCGGCCTGGCGTCCATGTCGATGACGATCTTGTTCACGGGCGCTTCCGGAGGGCCCTGGTCCGCGTCGCCTTGGCCGTACCGCAAGCCATGACCTGGCTCCTGTGACTCCCGCACGACGATGGGTTTGGCCGGGCGGGCGAGAATCGGAAGCCATGCTCCCTCGACACGGACTGTCGCCCCGTCTGGCTGTGGTGGGCCGGCGTGAAGGACTCCCGGGCCTCCCAGGAGGTCACATTCAAGGGCCCGAGCCGGCCGCCCGCCCGGCGCTATCGTGAGGCAGCGGGCTCCGCTGCGCTTCGCCTGCGGGGCCGGACCTGCCCCGCCAGGGCCAGGAAGGGCGCCAGGGAGACGGGCTCGATGACGATCATGTCTGGATTGGATTGCGCCTGATGGTGGGCGGCTTGCGCGAGCCACGGATCTCCTCAGAAGAGCCGTTTCTCCTCAGAAGAGCCGTTGCACCGGCACTGCCCAGATTCCCGACCGGAGTTGGGCATCGCGCGCCTCGTAAAGCGGCAGGAGATCCGCGCCGCGATGCACGACCAGACCGCCGACCCACTCGTCGCCCAATGCCCTGGCCAGGCGGACGAGGCCGGTGGTGTCGCGCCGGCCTGCCTGCCAGCGGTTCTTGATCTCGATGGCGATGACTCCTTCGGGCACGGTCACGAGCAGGTCGATCTCGTGCCCGGAGCGGGTCCGGTAGAACCACAGCGAAGCGTCGCGGGCCATCGTGTCGACCCACTTGCGGGCCTCCGCCACCACCAGGGTCTCGAACATCGGTCCGTCGAGCGGCCCCCACATGCCGGTGCCCTGGCGCAGCAGGCCGATGTCCATCCAGTGCAGCTTCGGCGTCTTCACGGTGGAGCTCGTCACGTTTCGGGCGTACGGCGGCAGAAGCCCGACCTGGTACGAGAGCCTCAGGTACTCCAGGCAGCGGCGTGCGGTGGCGGCGCTCAGGGCGGCGTCCCGGCCCAGCTCGGCGTAGTTCAGGAGCTGCCCGGTGCGGAGCATCGCCAGGCGCTGCAAGGTACGAAACGGAAGCAGGTCAAAGACCCTGGTCAGGTCGGCGAGGTCGCGTTCCAGGAAGGTCATCTGGTACGACCGCAGCCACTCACGCCGGTCCGCATCGTCCAGGAAGAGCAGCTCGGGCATGCCGCCCCATCGGGAAAGGTGGTCGATGGCGGCGCCGCGTCCCGCGGCGTCGGCGCCCAGGAAGCGCTGGGGTTCCGCCTGCAGCGTGGCCTCGAAGCCCCCCGGGTCGGTCAGCAGGCGGTCGAAGAGCGGCAACTGCGGCGGGTCGTCGGCGGGGCTCCTGATCTCCGATGCGAGCAGGGGCCAGAGCTCGTGGACGAACGCCCGCCCGGCCAGGGATTCGCGGACGCGGTCAAGCAGCAGGATCCGGGAGGAGCCCAGCAGGACCGAGAACGAGAGGTCTCCCTCGTCGAACGCCAGCTTCACCTTGTCGAAGACGGTGGGCTCCTTCTGCGCTTCGTCGATGACCGCCTCGCCGACAACCTGACCCCAGCTGGCGCTCCGCAGCCGCCGCAGGGCCTCGCGTTCCTCCAGATCGTCCAGGTTGACGTACCGCAGGTTCGGGTACAGATGCCGGGCGAGGGTCGTCTTCCCGGTCTGACGAGCGCCGGTGACGATGACGATCCTTCGCTTTCCGCTCGGCGTGAGTCGCTGGGAGAGCCAGCGAAATCTCTGCCCATTCGGCCGCGTGGTGAACGATTTTAGAGGTAAATCGGACAGGTAATGATGGATCGGGCGTCGGCCGTTCCGGCTTCGGATTCGGTGACCATCTCGCGCAAGGTAAATCGGACAGGTAATGATGGATCGGGCGTCGGCCGGGGCGCCGAAGCAGCGCCTGCTGCCGCTTCACGGGTCCAGCGGCCACGTTGTCCGAGATCAGCGAGATGTCCTGCAGCGCCAGCGAGTGTTCGGCTGCGCGGCGCCGGCGAGCGTCACCTCGCGCAGTTGGCGGGCCACCAGACTGCTGGGACCTGGAGCGGTCAGAGCTCGGTCTCGCCGATGCTACGCGGCTACGCCGCCTTGGTCGGCAGGCCGGGCAGCCTGTTAGCGTCGCCGGCCCATGGCGGCGCGGTCGAAACGGCAACCCGGGTCGCGCGTTGTTCCACTGCTTCTGCTCGGCTGGGCGCTGGTGGCGACCGTGGTCGCGGTCGGTCCGGAGCGGATTGTTGGCTGGCTCGGGCTGTCGGCCCCGCCTGAGGCGCCTCCACCGGCTGGTTCGCGCGCCGTCGAGACGTACGGCCCGGCCGCCGAGGTCGCCACGCTGCCCGGCTGGGCTGGCGACGACGTGGCGGAGGCCTTGCCAGCGCTCGCCAGAAGTTGCGAGCGACTGATGCGGCAGCCGGCCGACCGGGCCCTTCGCCCGGCGGAACTCGGCGGCACGGTGGGCGACTGGCGGCCATTCTGCGACGGCGTGGAGCGCCTTGCCGGTTCTGTCGCCTCATCCGGCCTGCCCGGCGCCTTCGGCGCGCCCGCCAGCGAGAGCGGCCCCGACGCGGCGGTTCGCTCCCTGATCGAGCAGGAGCTGGTCGCGGTCCCCGTTTCGCTGCAGGATGCGCCCGATGCCGCAGGCCGGCCCGGCGAGGGCGCCGGCTGGGCGGCGCGCATCGGCCTCTTCACCGGCTACTTCGAGCCGAGTCTCGACGGCAGCCGACGCCGCAGCGAGCGCTACGGCGTACCGCTTCACCTGCAACCTCCCGACCTGGTGTCGGTCGACCTGGGCGATTTCCGCGACGACCTGCGAGGCCGGCGCGTGGCTGGTCGGGTGCGGGGCAGGACGCTCGAGCCCTATGACGACCGCGCCGAGATCGCCTCGGGGTCGCTGGACGGTCGCGGCCTGGAGCTGGTCTGGGTGGACGACGCGGTGGATGCCTTCTTTCTCCAGATCCAGGGTTCGGGGCAGGTCGCGATGGACGACGGGTCGGTGCTCAGGGTCGGCTACGCGGCCCAGAACGGCCATCCGTACCACGCGATCGGGCGCACCCTGGTCGAGCGGGGCGAACTGACCCGGGCCGAGGTGTCGCTGCAGTCCATCGACGCCTGGCTGCGCACCAACCCGGACAAGGCGGACGAGGTCATGGCGACCAACGCCTCGTATGTCTTCTTCCGGCAGATTCGAGGTGAGGGGCCGATCGGCGCGCAGGGCGTCGCGCTGACGCCGGAGCGTTCGCTGGCAGTGGACCGCCGACACGTGCCTCTGGGCGTCCCCGTCTGGCTCGATGCCATGACCCCGGCGGCCAGCCCGGAGCAGCCCGGCGCTCGCCGTCAATGGCTGCTGGTGGCGCAGGACACGGGCGGCGCCATTCGCGGTGCGGTGCGCGGCGACGTGTTCTGGGGCGCCGGGGACCGGGCGCGGGCCATCGCCGGGCGCATGGCCCATCGAGGCCGCTGGTGGGTGCTCGTCCCTCGGAGCGTGGCGGGGGAGTAGAGACAGCCGCACGACCCCGTGTGGGGATAGTGTCGGCCGATGAACTCGGCCCGTAACGAGACTCCCGCCGATGCCGCCATCGGAGCGGTGGAGACGCGGTTCGGGCGCTTCGAGGAACGGCTGCAGCTGGCCTGCGGCGACACGCTGTCGGAGTTCACGCTGGCCTGGGAGCAGTACGGCGAGCTGAACGAAGCCCGCGACAACGCGGTGCTGCTGTTTCACGCCCTGACCGGCAGCCACCACGCGGCGGGCACGAACCGGGACGGTCCGGGCGTGGGCAGCGCCTGGACCGACGAGATGGTCGTCGGCTGGTGGCACGACTTCATCGGCCCGGGCCGCGCCATCGACACGGACCGCTTCTGCGTCCTGTGCGTGAACTACGTCGGCGGCTGCTACGGCTCGACTGGGCCGCTGTCCGTGAACCCGGCGACCGGCGAGCGCTGGGGGCCGACGTTCCCGCGGGTCCGCTTCTCCGACACGGTGCGCGCCGCCATGCGCCTGGTCGACCGGCTGGGGATCGACGTGCTGCATGCCGGGGTCGGCCCGTCGACCGGCGGCATGGCGGTGCTGGACCTGGCCGTCATGTACCCCGAGCGGGTCCGGAACGTGGTGGTCATCGCCGCCGGCATGAAGGTGACGCCGCTCCAGCGCATCCACAACTTCGAGCAGATCCAGGCAGTGGCCAACGACCCGCAGTTCCAGGCCGGCCAGTACCCGCCGGGCGCCGAGCTCGAGGGGATGAAGATCGCCCGCCAGATCAACCACAAGACCTTCGTCTCGCTGGCGACGCTGCAGCGCCGGGCGCGCAACACGGTGGCGGCGTCCGAGGGCGTGGACTGGTACGGCGTCAACCATCCCATCGAGTCCTACATGCGGCACCAGGGCCGCAAGTTCGCGGCCCGCTTCGACGCGAACTCGTACCTGCGAATCCTCGATGCCTGGAGCCAGTACGACCTGGCGGCGAGCGCCGGCGCGGTATCGCTGGAGGACGCGCTCCGGCGCTGCCGGGGCCAGCGGTTCCTCATCTTCTCGATCAACTCGGACGTCTGCTACTACCCCGAGGAGCAGGAGGAGCTGATGACGGCGCTGGAGGCGGCGGGCGCGGGCTGCATGCGCATCATCGTTCACTCGGACAAGGGCCACGATTCGTTCCTGCTGGAACCGGCGCTCTATCAGCCGCACCTCACGTTCCTGCTGGAGGGCCGCGGCATGTGGCCCGGCGGGTAGCGCGCCCCGCCGCCGTCAGGTCCGAGGGGCCGCAGGCGACGCGGACGCTCCGGAGGTTGGTTCGAGGTTGGCGCCCGCCGTGAAACGGCCGCGCTGCGGAAGGCGGTGCCGTGCGGCAGGCCCTCGATCTTCGCAGGCATCGTGTCCCCTTCAGCCACGTCGAGCCGGACGGTTCGCGTCGTGCCTGTTCTTGGGGGAGCGGCGAGGACTTGTGGGGCGTGGTGACGGCGCCGTGCCATGATCCGGGCTGCACGATCCGGAAAGTAGACGAGAGGAGGAGGAAGCGTCATGTGGTTGCGACTGCGGCAGATCTGTCTGGTAGCGGAGAAGCTCGACCCGGTGGTCGAGGATCTCGAGGCCGTGTTCGGCCTGGAGGTCTGCTACAACGACCCGGGCGTCGGCCGCTTCGGTCTCGAGAACGCGCTCCTGCCCATCGGCAACCAGCTGCTCGAGGTGGTGGCGCCGGTGGAGGAGAACACGGCCGGCGGTCGGTACCTCGCGCGGCGCGGCGGCGACGGCGGCTACATGTTCATCACCCAGTGCGACGACCACGCGCCGAGGCGCCGGCGGGTCGAGGAGCTGGGCATCCGGCTGGTGAACGACTTCGAGCGCCACGGCTTCCAGAACATGCAGCTGCACCCGAAGGACACCGGCGGCACGTTCTTCGAGATCGACTGCCAGACCAACGGCATGGAACCGGACGGGCCGTGGGAGCCTGCCGGCGAGAACTGGCAGCGCTGCCGCCGCACGGACGTCATCGACGCCATCGTTGCAGGCGAGATTCAGACCCCGACGCCGGACAAGCTGGCCGCGCGCTGGAGCGAGATCGCCGAGATCCCGGTGCGCGACGAGGATGGCGTGCCGACGATCCCGTTCGAGAACGCCGACCTGCGCTTCGTCGTGCCTGCCGATGGCAGGCCCGAGGGCCTGGGCGGCATCGACGTGCGGACCGTGGACGCCGAGCGGGCCAGGTCGGCCGCCGCCGAACGGGGCTGCCTCGGGGATGACGGCGTCGTCATGATCTGCGGCACCCGCTTCCGGCTCGTCGACTGAGCAGGCTCGAGAACCTGGCGAACCGGGCGGTGCAACCGCGCTGGTCGGCAGGGCCGACTGCCTGTCAGGAGCGGTGGGGCTGGGGACCGGCGCCGCGTCAGCAACGCGGCTGGCGGCGCTGATCCTGGCGGGCCGGCGCCAGCCCCGACGTCCGCGCCGGTTCAGCCCTCCAGCGTCGTTGCCTTGAGGCCGCAGGTCTTCTGGACGCCGCCGAGCACCTGCGTCCGCATCGGTTCAGTCGTCCACTGCGCCGCTCTCGCCTTCCAGGAAGGCGGACCTGCGTCTGCTGCCGTCCCAGCGAATGTCGGGCAGCAAAACGTCCCGGCGGGCCGCGATGCGGTCATGGTGCGGCGCGAGATCTTCGAGCATCGCCCGGATTTCCGACGCCATGTCGCGGGTGGGCTGGTAGCCGAGCGCGAGCAGGTGGTCGTGGTCCGGGTTGTAGTGGTGCTTCTCCATCTCCTTGCGCGGATTCTCGATGTGCCGGATGCGCGGTTCGAGGCCGATGTCGGAGGCCACCTCGGCGACCCGCGAGGCGAGCTCGGCGATCGAGTACGTCTCCTCGAACTGGTTGAACACCCGGTAGTCGCCGGCTTCGGGTGGATTCTCGACCGCCAGGGCGAGGCACTGCATCGAGTCGCAGATGGGCAGGAAGCCGCGCCGCTGCGTGCCCCGGCCGAACAGGGTCAGGGGTTCGCCGATCGTCGCCTGGCAGCAGAAGCGGTTGATCGCGGTGCCGAAGGCCTGGTCGAAGTCGAGCCGGGTGCGGAACGCCTCGCCGCCGGGGTGTTCCGCTGCGCTGCCGAAGAAGCGGGTGCCGTAGACCACGCCCTGCATGACGTCGGTGGACCGCAGCCCCCACATGCGGCACGCGAACATGACGTTGTTGCTGTCGTGGACCTTGCTCCAGTGGTACCAGGAGCCGGCCTGGCGCGGGAACGGCAGGCGGTCGCGGCGGCCCCGGTACTCGATGTCGAAGAAGCCCTCCGGGATGTCGACGTTCGGCGTCCCGTACTCGCCCATCGTGCCGAGCTTGACCAGGTGGGCGTCGGGCGTCAGGTCCCGCATCGCGTAGAGAACGTTCAGCGTGCCTTCGATGTTGTTGCGCTGCACCCAGACGGCGTGCTTCGCGTCCATCATCGAGTAGGGCGCCGAGGGGCACTCGCCCAGGTGGACGATCGCCTCGGGCCGGGCCTCCTCGAACAGCCTTTGCACCAGGTCGAGATGGGTCAGGTCGCCCACGACGACGTGCGGCCTGGCGCCCGTGGCGGACTCGAAGCCGTCCAGCCGGGCTTCGAGCGAAGCGATCGGCAGGGCCGAACAGCTGCCCATCTCGCCGACCCAGCCGCGTCGAAACCCGGCATCGATGCCGGACACTTCGTGGCCGCGCGCCGCCAAGTACTGGGCCAGGGGCCAGCCCAGGTAGCCGTCGATTCCGGCTATGAGAACGCGCGTGATGTCACCCCCTGCAGATCGCTGCGCCGGAATCGGGCCGTGCCTTCGCGGGTGGAACGGGAAGGACCCGCAAGGGAACCGCGAATCTCGACTTTGGGGCGTTAGTGTAGCCAAAGGTCGTCGGACTGCGCGCGGCCCCGATCAGGCTGTCGGACCTGCCACCGGCCGGAGTGACCCGGGCCGACCGACCGGCTGCTGGGTCGTGGAGGGCCATGCGAAGGCTCGACGGCTTCGGTCATGAGGATTCTGTATGGCGTTCAGGGCACGGGGCACGGCCATCTGGTGCGGTCGGCGGCAATGGTGGCGGGGCTCCGACGGCGCGGCCACGAGGTCCACTGCCTGCTGACCGGGCGGTCGTCCGCCGCCTTCGCCGACCCCGAGATCCGTGCCAGCCACACGCTGCTGGAGGGGTTCACCGGCCAGGCGACAGGCGGGCGGGTGCGCCTGCTCGGAACCATCGGCCGCCTGCGCATCGGACGCTTCCTGCGCGACGTGAGGAGCTTCGACGCCTCGGGCTTCGACCTGGTGCTGACGGACTACGAGCCGGTGTCCTCCTGGATCGCCCGCCGCTGCCGACGGCCGAGCATCGGCATCGGTCACATGTACGCGTTTCACGGGCGTCTCCGGCTGCCGGGTCGGACCGGGGTGCCGCAGTCGATGCTGCGCGTGTTCGCCCCGGTCTACACGCCGGTTCGGACCGCCGTCGGCCTGCACTGGCATCGCTTCGGCGGCTCGAACCTGCCGCCCACGATCAGCCCCGACATTCTGGCCGCGCAGCGAGACGCTGGGCGGCGCGACGCCGGGCAGGGTCACGCCGGGCAGGAGGGCGGCGACGGACGGTTCCTCGTCTACCTGCCGGCGGAGAGCGAGGCGAGCATCGCGGCGTTGTTCGGCCAGCTGTTGGAGCGTCGCTTCGTCGCCTACCGCCCGGTAGCCGAACCGGCGGAGCGCGGCAACCTGTCCATCCGCCCTTACGACCGCGCCGCCTTCGTCGCCGACCTCCTCTCCTGCTCCGGCGTGATCACGAACGCGGGATTCTCGCTGGCCAGCGAGGCTCTGCACCTGGGCCGCCGCCTGCTGGTGCGGCCGATTCGCCGTCACCCGGAGCAATACCTCAACGGTCGGGCGCTCGTGGCCCTGGGCCTGGGCGCCGTCGTGGACGAGATCACGGTCGGCGCGCTGGAAGCCTGGATGGACGCGCCGCCGCCGCCGCCCATGAACTACCCGGACGTGACAGGGCGTTTGATCGACTGGGTCGATGGCGGCGCCGAGCAGCCCGTCCCGGACCTCGCAACCGAACTGTGGAGAGACGTTTCGTGGCAGCCGACATGACGCCTGGTCGCACGCATCGGCCGACCGCGAAGGCGACGCCGGTCTTCGTCCGAGACGAGAAGCCGACATGACGGCCGACAGCACGCCCCGGCCGGCCCGCCCGGCCGATCCCGACCGCGATTTCACGCTGGCTCACTACCGGGCGATCCTGGCAGCCATCACGGCCACCCACAGGACCTTCTCGTTCGCCGAGGCGGCGCCGCTTGGCGAGCGCCTGCTCGACGTCGAGCGGTTCGTGCTCATGCGGCACGACGTGGAGTTCAGCCTGGACGCGGCGCTGACCATGGCCCGTGCAGACCACAACGCCGGCGTCCGCTCGACCTTCTTCGTCCAGATCGGCTCGGACTACAACCTGTTCGAGGCCGACGGCGCCGCGGCGGTCGAGGAGATCCTCGGCCTGGGGCACGACCTGGGCTTCCACTACGACCTCGGCCTGCTGGAGCGTGCCGGGGGCGACCCGGTGGAGCTGGCGCAGCGCGCGATTCACCTGATGGAGGGCTTCTTCGGCGTTCGGATTCGGGCCGCGAGCCCGCACATGCCGATGCGCTCGGGGCGGACGCTGCGGCTGCCGGGCATCGTCGACGCCTACGATCCGCTCTACTTCGAGCGCATCAAGTACCTGTCCGACAGCACCCAGGTCTGGCGCGAGGGCGTGGTCACGTCGCTGCTCGACCGCCACGACCAGATCCAGCTCCTGACCCACGAGTACCACTGGACGGAGGAGGGTCTGGGCTGGGACGAGCTCCTGCTGCTCGAGGCCGATGCCAAGCACCGACGCCTGCGGGCGCGAGCCGAGGCCAACATCGAGCGCTTCCGCGAGGGCCTGCGCCTGCGGGCGAAGCGCGATGCGGCGTTTCGAGCAGCCCTGGGCGGCAAGGCACGATGACGACGGGCTCGCTTGCTTCGACGCGGGAATCGGGCGTCCGCTTGCGGCCACGTTCTCCAGATCGCGACGGAAGGCCCGATTCCCGACCGAGCACGGGTCCTCGTCTGCCAGGAACGCGAGACGGCGTCAGCGGCGCGGCGCCATGACAGCAGGTTCGCCGCCGCCGATGGAACCGCCGCGGGGCTGCGCGATGCCGCCATCGTGCGGGTCGCCTCGGACGGGCTGCCGGCCTCCTGCGACGGCGGAACCCGGCGTCCGGTTCAGGGCCACGGACTGCGAGAGGCCATGACGGCGAGTTCGCTTCCAGGGGTGCCGGCGAGGCCCGCAGCGCAGCCGGGCTCGCGCACGGTGCGGGACGTCCTGTTGCGCCCGACCGTCGAAGGCGATCTGCCCCGGCTGTCCGACCTGACCGAGGTGGTCTACGGCACCCGCCGCGACCCGGACGTGCTGCGCTGGCTGCTCTTTCCGCCTGCGGGTGGCCCGTTCGTCGAATCGGTGGTGGCCGAGCGGTGGGGCCGCATCGTCGGCCACGTGGCGTCCCTGCACTGCCGCTACCGCATCCACGGCCGCACCGTGACCGGCGCCCACCGGATGCTGTGGATGGTCGAAGAGGGGTCGAGAGGCAGGGCCGGCGTGCCGCTTGCCGGACGCAGCCCGGACACGGACTTCGAGGTCGTGCTCGGCGGCACGGCCGCCACGAAGGCGATCCTCGTCAAGCGCGGCTTCCGCGAGGTCGGGGAGGCGCTGGAGTCGCGCCTGAGCACGGCTGCCGTGTCGCCGCAGGCCGCGCCCGCCGTGCCCGCGCCGGTGCGAACGCCCGCCGTGCCCGCGCCGCAGACCCCGCCGTCCGCCGCGGACGACCGCACCGACGCAGCCTCCGACGGGAGCACGGACGGCGCCAAAGACAGGAGCATGGCCGGCACCAGAGACGAGTGCGACTCCGAGCGCCCGCGCGTCTTGCTGCGCCCGTTCGACCCGGAGGCGACTGCCACCGCCGCCCCGGAGGGCACGCTGGTCAACGCGGCCGCGCCGGGACATCTGCAGTGGCTCGCCGCCTGCCCCGAACTCGACGGTCTGCTCTTCACCCTCGATGGCCAGGGAGGGGAGCAGGGTCCGGTCCTGCTCTACGTCAACCGGGCCAGCGACCCGCCCACCGGCCGGATCGTCCACCTGCCCTGGCTGGCCGGAGGCGCCGAGCAGGCCCTTGCCGCCTGTCTCGAACGACTGCGACAGGAGGGCTGCGCCGAGGCCAGCGTGCTCACCACCGAGCCGTCCCTGCTGCAGGCCGTGAAGTCGCTGGGCGGCGAGACCTGCTACCGCCGCCCCTTGTGGTTCCGCAAGCCGAACGGCGAAGTGAAGCCGGACCGCTTCCACCTCACCTACCTGGAGGGAGACCTCGCCTACCGGCGGGTGTGATGGCGGTCGGCTGCTGCGGGTCCGCCTGCCATGCGGCCCCCCGGCCCCGGATCCGGCGCCAGTCCGGTCGGCGAGTGTCCATGGACGCGCTGCCAAGCCGTTCGCGGCGCTCTGCTTGCTGGCGCCGCCAGGGTGCCAGGGGCGCTGTGCCCAGCGCAGCCCTTCGGGGCCTGTGCGTAGTCACCGCGGGCACCGGTCACGCCGAGGCCGTCGCGTCGCCGCCTTCGTGGATTCGGCAACCTGCGTTGTCACCAGCGGATCGCCGACGCCGAAATGGCCTTCCATGGAGAGGTTGCCCAGGGTTGCACCCGCTTGCATGAACTCTCGGATGCCCGTGACCTTCGACAGTCGTTCGGCCCGGATGTAGCCGTGCCCGGCGCGCCACAGGGATGCGGACCTCCTTCGGCTGCAGTGCGTCCGGAAAGAACGGCGAGTGCGTGGTGATCAGCAGCTTGGGTGCGAGCGGAAGCTGTCCGGCACTCCTCGCCCACTGCCGGCAGCAGGCCCGGGTGGGGGAAGCTCTCGGGCTCCTCCAGGCCGATCAGCCGCGGTGGCTTTGGGTCGTGCAGCAGGGTCAGCCAGGTCAGCATCTTCAGCATGCTGCCTGACGCGCCCCGCGAGAGCACAGGGATTGTGAACGGCGCGTCCTGGCGACGCAGCAGGAGAAGGCCGTCCAACCTGCTGTCGGCGCAACCCGCTGCGGTGTCCTGGACTACGAGAGCGTGGCAGCGTGCCTGCTCTGCTCCGGTCACGGCCGAGGTCGGTCCCTGTGCGGGTGACCTCTTGGGGAGCTGACCGTGCCGCCTACGCGTGCGGGGTGACCAGGTACTTCTCGCCGGTGGCCTGCTTGGCGTAAACGGCGACGGCTGCCGGGTCCAGGGCTTGCTGGAGGGTGACCTTCCGGGCGTAGGACGAGGCAAAGGTGGTCCTGATCTCGGCGGCGACTCGCTGGCGCAGGGCTTCCGCGGCCGGGAAGCCGATGCGCTGCAGGAAGTGGGGCAGCAGCCAGCCGCCCAGGCTCCAGGCCATGCCGAAGTTGCGGGTCAGGACGGTCCGGCTGCGGTCGAGGCCGCCGTAGATGTAGACCTGCTTGTGGGTCGTGGAGCCGTAGCGGCTGAACTCGGCGTTGGCCGACAGGGCCGCCTCCATGGCGCCAAGAAGCTGGCCGGCCAGCTTGCCGCCGCCGGTGGCGTCGAAGCCGAGGGTGGCGCCGGTGCCCTTGATGGCGGCGACCAGGTCCGCCATGAACGTGTCCGAAGACGAGTTCACGACGTGGGAGGCGCCAAGGCCGCGCAGGAGTTCCTCGTGCTCGGTGCGGCGCACGACGTTGACCACGGGCACGCTGTCGGCGATGCAGATCTTCTGCAGCATCTGCCCCAGGTTCGAGGCGGCGGCGGTGTGCACGAGCGCCTTGTGGCCCTCCAGCCGCATCGTCTCGACCATTCCCAGCGCGGTCAGGGGGTTGACGAAGCAGGAGGCGCCCTCGGCCGCGGTCGTGCCCTCGGGCAGCACCAGGCAGCGCTTCGCCTCGGCGAGGCGATACTCGGCGTACATCGAGCCGCCGAGCAGGGCCACGGTGCGGCCGAGGAGTGCCTGCGCCCGGTTCGAGGCGCCTGCCGCGACGACCACGCCGGCGCCCTCGTTGCCGCAGGGCAAGGCCTTGTCGAGTCGGCCCGCGACCAGCCGGACGAGGCCTTCGGGAATGTCGGCCACGACGGCGGGGCCGTGCTCCGACGGCGCGGAGCGAATGGTCGAGGCGTCCGCCGGCCCGAAGAGCACGCCCAGGTCGGACGGGTTGATGGGCGAGGCCTCGACCCGCACGACGACCTCGTCCTCTCCGGGCTCGGGCACCGGGACGCGTGCCAGCGCGAGCTCGACCGTACCGCCGCCGTTGTCGTTGGCGCGCATGGTGGACAGGAGGGCGAAGCCTTCGGACGGGAGTTCGGTCATCGGCGGGTTCCTTGTTCGTTGATGGCGGGCAACTCTATGCCCTGCCCCGCCACGGCGCCGGCTCCGCCGGGTGCGGGGATCAAGCGACCCGTCTGACGGCGCCGCTTCGCCGCCCGCCCGGTCAGCCGGAAGCCGGGTCGCTCCAGCTCACGTCGACCACCCGGACGGTCAGCTTGCGAAGCTGGCCGGGCGTGAACTGCACGGCGTGCACGCGTTCGAGCCGCGTTCTCAGCTCTTCGGGAGAGGCGGCGCGAGTTCCGGAGTCGTCGAGCGGCGCCTTCTTTGGGCCGCCGAACCAGAGCACGAGCAGGATGCCGTGGCCGCCGGTAGCCGGATCGTCGCCGTACGTGCCGACGAGCTGGTCGCGGGCCGCCCGCCACAAGGCGGGGTCAGAGTGGCGCCTGATCGCGACCGGAAGGTCGAAGTCGGCGCAGGTCAGGCGCATGTCGGCTCGCGCGCTGGCTGCGCCCCCGACGCCCCCGGCGTCCTGGCCGGCGGGCGAACCATCAACCTCCGGCGGCAGGACCTGCAGAAGGTGGGAGAGGACAGCGTCGCGGCAGGCGTTCGCCGGTCCGGGGGAGGTCGGTCTGCCGTGGTCGTCCAGGTTCCAGAACTCTGCCCGCAGGTTCGCGTCCGTGGTGCGGATGCGCCGGGCCATCTGGTCGAGACGGTCCACGGCCAGCGCTGCCAGGTCGGCGGCGTTGGCGGGGGCGAGGTTGCCGAGGGTGGCGCTGATCTGGCCGAAGTCGGGCTCCGGTCGGTGGCTGTCGCGAGCCAGCGACGCCTGCAGGTCCGCGGCTTCCCGGAGCACCTGGCGCCAGGCGAGGAATGCCTCTTCGTCGGCCAGCCGCCGGAGCGCGGCGCCCGCCTCGGGCGCCGACGACCGCGCCAGACAGTCGATGATTTCCCGGGGCCGCCACGGCGCCTGGCCTTCGTCGTCGCCCTTGCGCCTGGGCGACGGGACGCCGACCGCAGGCACGAGGCTCAGCATCCGAAGCACTGTCTCCAGGGCGTGAACGGGGAGCAGCGCCGGATGGAAGAGGGAGGGGCGCTCGGACCACAGGAAATCGCTCAGGCGCCAGGCCTGAAGGTCGTTCTTGCCGACGACGGCCGCCAGAGGCTCGGCGTACTCGTCGGGCGCGGCGATCAGGCCGGCCGCGAGCCAGTACACCCGCTGCCCGACCGTCATGCTCTGCGAGGTCATCTTCCTTTCGATGACCGCGAGCAGTTCGCCGCGCTCCGCGTGGAGCAGCCCCGCCCACAGCAGCCTGGTCAGGTTGTGCAGCTTGCCGGACGCGTGCCTGACCGGGAACGCCCGGAGCAGGGGCGGCGCCGCGACCCGGGCCAGCGCCGCATGATCGGGGTCGTGCGCAAGGTCTAGCAGCCCAACGACGCTCTCGCGCCCCTGCCGCAGTTCGATGCGGACGATGGCGACCAGAACCTCGGCGACGAGATCCGTATTCTGTTCCAGGAGCCTGCGGTACCAGTCCGGATGCGCCGCCTGCATGCGCGGAACGGCGAAGTGGAACGCGCATGCCCGGCGCTTCTGCTCGTCGTCGACCGTGTCGATGAAGTGCGGATCCGCGGCCGTGCGCTCCCGGAGCGAAGCGAGAAACAGGACGGCGAGATCGTGCAGTCGCGATTCAGCGTGGAGCGCGAGGATCTCGCTCGGCGACGGCAGGTCGGCGCGGTCGACCACGCCCTGCAGGTCGTCGTGGTCCTCGTCGGCCGCCTCGGCCACGCCGGGGTCCGGGGCGAACTCGGCTGGCGTGGCGGTGTCCTGGCGGAGCGGGTGGAGTTCCTGCACCTGCGTCTGCACTTGCACTTGCACTTGCGCTTGCGGCGCCGGTCCCGGCGGTCCGGCGGCAAGCGGCCCGAACGCCTCTTCCGCCCAGGGGCCGAGGCTCTCCGGCCGCACTCCCTCGTGGGCGAGCGAGCGGCGCAGAGCCTGCTTCTCGCACCCCAAGAACGCTGCGATGTCGCCGTAAAGGCCGACGCCGACCGGGTCCCTGGCGATCAACTCGGCGCGGGCCGAGCCGGAATGGGCCGCGAGCCATGCGGACAGCCCGCGACACGAGGTGACCACACCGCCGTCGCCGCCGGTCATCAGGGCGATGACTCTGGCCGCCGGCAGTCCGTCGTCGATCAGGCCGGCGAGGTAGCGGCCGGCGAGGAACTCGGCGATGTGGCCGTGCATCGGTATCCGGCGCCCGACCTGGCCGGCCCCGGCGTCGGCGAACAGCGAACTCGACAGGGCGAGCAGGCGGGTGCGCAGGCGCTCGTGCACTCCGCCTGAGCCCGGGTCCGCGCCCGGCGTGGTGCTCGGGCCCGGAGGGTCCAGGATCGAGGGCGAAGGGTAGTTCCTCACGTCGTCGGACGTGGCCGGCGGAAGGGTCACGCCTGCGGCGCCCGATAGCAGCAGGAGCGCGCAGGTCCGTCCCGCCGGATCCAGGAGCTGCTCCGGCGCCGCCCGCCCCGACATCGCGTACCCCTGCTTCGGGCTTCGTTCGCTCGCGAGCTGTCGGCAGGCGCCTTCGAAGATCTGCAACCGACTGTCGGGCCAGCGACCGTCGGCGGCGGCGGAAGCCAGCAGGGACAGCGTTTGCGGGTTGTCCAGGAACCGGGCAAGCCCCAGCCTGCGGGCCTGGTCGAGGAACGCGGCCGCGCCGCTGCCCAGCAACCCGGTCGCGATGCGCTCGGCGCCATCCGGGCCCAGCGGGTCAAGCCGCAGCACGACGAGCTCGCCGCCGGGCGCAATCTCTCGCAGCCGTTGCCAGTCGTCCGACCCGAGCCAGTCCGCCTCCCGGCACGACAGTCTGAACCGGGGCCGCCCCAACGCCTGGAGCCTGGCGCGAACCCGGTCCAGAGGGCTGCGGGGATCCTCGTCGTCGGAGCGGATCTCGTCGAGGCCGTCGATGAACAGGGTGCGGTCCCGCCATTCGGTCGGGTCGCCGATGTCGAGCGTGACGAAGTCCCGTGCGTCGAGGACGCGGGCGCCGGCTTGCGGCGTGCCGTCGCGTTCGCTGGTCAGGGTGCGCTCGCGGTTCAGGACGGTGGTCTTGCCGGCGCCCGGTTCTCCCAGCAGCACGAAGGCAGGCGCCTCCCGGCAGGCGGACACCGGCCCGGAGGCGGCGCCCACGTCGGCGTTGTCGTGCCCTGCCGATCCCCCTGCCGCCGCCGGATGGTCCCACAGGCGGCTGCAGGTGCGCTCGATGTCGACGATGGTCATTTGCCGCCCTCGAACCAGGACGAAGCGGGCCGCGAGAGGAACTCGGAGAGCGGGATAGCGCCTCGCTCGGCGAGGGTCGGCGCCACCAGCAGCGTCCGCTGGGGCCGGAACCGCCGCTTGAACTTGCGCAGGGCCCATTCGGGCCGCCGGTGCGCTGCGGGCCCGGCGTTGCCGCCGCTCTTCACCGCCACGGCGATCTTCTGCGGCCCTCGGCTCAGCACGAAGTCCACCTCGGCGCCGTGCTTGTGGCGCCAGTGCAACACGCTGGTGCGGTCGTCCTTCGTGTTCATCAGGTGCGCGCCGACGCTCGTTGCCACGACATGGCTCCAGAAGGTGCGGTCGGCGCGCGCCTGTTCGAAGTCGCAGCCCGAAGCGGCGGTCATCAGGGCGGTGTTCAGGATGACCAGCTTTCGGCGGGATGCGGCGGCAAGGTTGGGACCGCGGGAGACGCTCGGCAGGCCAGCCAGAAGCCCAGCCTGTTCGAGAAGCTGCATGTAGTCGGCGAGAGTCGCGATGTTGCCGCTGTCTCCAAGCTCGCGCTGGATCCTCTCGAACGAGAGAATCTGGCCGGATTCGGCGCAACCGAGCTGGACCAGCCGCTTCAGCAGGGCTGGCTTCTCGATGCTCGTCCCCTCGAGAAGGTCGCGCTCCAGGGTCGTCTCCACGAGTGACGACAGCACGTGCCGCCGCCACTCGGCTGGATGGCCGACGAGGTGAGCGGCGCCCGGCCAGCCGCCATGGAAGATGTACTCCTCCAGCGTCAGGCCGAACGCGTCCGCCATCTCCTCGAACGACCAGTGGCTGACCGAAACGGTCTCGACCCACGCCGATGTTCCCGACCCCGGGAAGCCGTCGCCCGACCCTGCCGGCACCGACATCGGCCCGGAGCCGAGGATGACCACCTGGAGCGGACACGTGGTCTGCCTGTCCTCTTTCCACAGCGCCTGGACGTGCTGCGCCCAGTTCTCGACCTTCTGAACCTCGTCGAGAACGAGGATCGCGCCGCTGCCTTCGACTGCCATCCGTCGGGCTTCCTGCCAGGTCCGAAGGAGCCAGCTCAGGTCTCGGCGGCCCGGCAACCAGGCGTCGGCGGGTTCGCCGAAGGCGCCGCGCCGGTCAAGATGCGGATTGTCGGCGGCGCGGTACAGCGACGGCTGCTCCAGCCTGGCCAGGACCTGGTGCGCGATGGTTGTCTTGCCGGCGTGCCGAGGACCGATAATCGTCTGAATGCTCGTCCCGGTGCCGGAGAGCCGCCTCAGCAGCTGGTGGACCTGGTGCCGTTCGTACGCCACCTGCGGTTCGCGGGCCACGTCCGTAGATTACGCTGAAGTAGGGAATCGCACAAGAACAGAATTCCGTTGACGGAGCGTCAGGCACGCGCCGTCGCCAGGCTTCGCGGGAAGTTGTGGTCGAGCGCCCGCGGCCAGACCAGCCACTAATCGTCGGCCAGCTTGCGGGGCGGAGAACCGGGCACGGTCGCCGTTGCATCGGCCGCTTCCGCGCTGTTACGCTGCGTTTCCGCGCCGCGAAGTCCGCGGACCCGAGCCGGCCTGCCGATGCCCCGAACCAGGAGACAAGCGATGACGACCACCTTCCACGACATGCAGACGCCGATCGGAGTACTTCGCCTGGTCGGCGACGAGGGCAGGATCGAGCGGATCGACCTGCCGAACCGTGCGTCCGAACCGCCGGAATCGTCCTGGGCGCCCTCGAACGGCGCGCTGCCGGCCGCCCTTGACGAAGCGAGGCGCCAGATCGGGCAGTACTTCGCCGGCGAACGCAGGGACTTCGACCTGCCGCTCTCCGCCGACGGCACCGACTTCCAGCGCCAGGTCTGGGCCGAGCTGGAGCGGATCCCCTACGGCAGCACCGTCTCCTACGGCGAGATCGCCGAGCGCATCGGCCGGCCGACGGCGTCGCGCGCGGTGGGCGCAGCCAACGGCCGCAACCCGCTGCCGGTGGTCGTGCCCTGCCACCGGGTCGTCGGCGCCAGCGGCCGGCTGGTCGGCTACGGCGGCGGGCTCGACGTCAAGCAGGCCCTGCTCGAACTCGAGGGGCAGGCCACGACAGCCTGCTAGCGCCGCGAGCCGCGTCGCGGACGCCGCGCCTGGCCCCACCGCCTCCACCGCCCCAGCAGACCGTCGGTCCTGGCAGCGTGCTTCGTCCGTTCAAGGCTCGACAGCCTGAGCCGCGAGCCGCGTCGCGGACGCCGCGCCTGGTTCCACCGCCCCCACCGCCCCAGCAGACCGTCGGTTTTGGCAGCGTCCTTCGTCTGTTGCAAGGCTCGACAGCCTGAGCCGCGAGCCGCGTCGCGGACGCCGCGCCTGGCTCCACCGCCCCCACCGCCCCAGCAGACCGTCGGTTTTGGCAGCGTCCTTCGTCCGTTGCAAGGCTCGACAGCCTGCTACGCTCGCGCCGCTTTTCTTGTCCATCACCGCCGAGTTCCTTCCGGAGGTCTCCATGCCCGCATTCCGTTCCGTGCTCTCGATGTTCGCCGTTGTCGCTCTCGTCCTTGGCGCCGCCCATGCCGCTCCGCCGGCCACCGAGGACTGGCCTGCCTTCCGCGGGCCCGACGCGATGAGCGTCGCCGATGACGACCCCCGCCTGCCGGACAGCTGGAGCACCACGCAGAACGTCGCCTGGTCGGTGGACGTGCCGGGCCTCGGCTGGTCCTCGCCGATCGTGCTGGGCGACCGGGTCTTCGTCACCACCGTGTGGAGCGAGGGCGATGTCGAGGAGCCGAAGAAGGGTCTCTACCTGGGCGGCAACCGGATGCAGCCGTCCGAGGACACGCACCACTGGTCGGTCTACTGCTTCTCGGTCGAGACGGGCGAGAAGTGCTGGGAGCGGGAGGTGCTGACCGGCGCCCCCGACTTCCCGCGTCATCTGAAGAACACGTACGCGTCCGAGACGCCCGTCGCCGACGGCGAACGGATCTACGCCTACTTCGGCAACGTCGGCGTGTTCGCGCTGACCCTCGATGGCGAGCCGGTCTGGGAGCGCCGCTTCGAGGTGGTCAACACCCGCTTCGGCTGGGGCACTGCCGCGTCGCCGGTGGTGCACAACGGCCGCCTGTACGTCGTGAACGACAACGAGGACCAGTCCTTCCTGACCGCTCTCGACGCCGCGACCGGCGAGGAGCTCTGGCGCGACGCCCGCGACGAAGGCAGCAACTGGGCGACCCCGTTCGTGTGGGAGAACGAGCTGCGCACCGAGGTCGTCACCCCGGGCACCGATCAGGTGCGGTCCTACGACGAGGACGGCAACCTGCTCTGGCACTTCGGCGGCATGTCGTCCATCGCGATTCCGCAGCCGTTCGCCGAGTACGGCCTGCTCTACGTGTCGTCGGGCTACATCGGCGACCAGGTGCGGCCCGTCTACGCCATCCGCCCCGGAGCGGAGGGCGACATCACCCTGGCGCCGGGCCAGCAGAGCAACGAGTGGGTGGTCTGGTACCAGCCGCAGGCCGGCGCCTACAACCCGACGCCGCTGATCTACCGCGACCGCTTCTACACCCTGCTCGACCGAGGCTTCTTCACCGCCCACGATCCGAAGACGGGCGAGGAGGTGTACGGCAAGCAGCGCATCGAACGCGGTTCCGGCGCCTTCACCGCGTCGCCCTGGGCCTACAACGGCAAGATCTTCGTGCTCAGCGAGGACGGCGACACGTTCGTGATCGAGGCCGGCGACGAGTTCAAGGTGGTGGCCAAGAACTCGCTCGACGAGATGGCCATGGCCACTCCGGCGATCGCCGACGGCAGCCTCTACATTCGCACCCGAAGCAAGCTGTACCGGATCACGAACGAGTAAGGCGACGGCCGCGTCTGACAGTTGCCCGAGCCGTCGCCGTGGCGCGGCCCGTGACCGGGCCGTGCCGCCCGGGCTGCGCCAGACCCGGCGCCAGTCGTTGCCGAAAGCGGGCCGCCCGGGCGGCGGAATCGAGGCTCCGGATGCGGCCGGCCAGGGCGGTCTCCCGGGCGTGACGGCCGGCGCCACCCGTTGGCGGTACTGCTCATGGGGCGCTCGGGCGCTTGTTGTCGCAGTGCTGGTCGGGAGTCTCCCGGCCTTCGCCCTGCCCGCGGCCCCGAACCCGGCCGCACCCACTCACGACGACGTGGCGGACGTGCTCCGGCAGCGCTGCGTCGGCTGTCACGTGGAAGGCGGCCCGGCGCCATTCGCCCTGCGGACGTACTCGCAGGCTCGTGCGTGGTCGGCGGCGATTCGCCGTGCCGTGGCCGCCGGGACGATGCCGCCGTGGCATGCAGACCCGCTTCACGGCAGCTTCGCCAACGATCGGCGGCTCTCGCCCGACGAGAAGGCCGCGCTGCTCGCCTGGGTCGACGGCGGCGCCCTGCCGGGAGCGGGCACGGCGGCCGGGGCGGAAGGGGAGGAGACGAACGGGTCAGCTCCCACGGACGGGGAACCGGCGGTGGGGGCTGCGCCGAGCGCGGAACCCGCAAACGGCGCTCCGGCGCCTGCTGGGGCCTGGAGCATCGGCGCTCCCGACCTGGTCTTCGAGCTGCCGGAAGACGTGACGATTCCCGCTGGCGGCGAAGTGCCGTACCACGGCTACCGGGTCGAGACGAACCTTGCCGAGGACCTGTGGGTGCAGGCGGCGGAGACCCTGCCCGGCAACCGGGCCGTGGTCCACCACGTCATCGTGCAGGTGGTTCCCGGCGCCGCCGGCCCGCTGCCCGGCGCCGCCGGCGACCCGCGCACGGCAGGGGACCTGGGCGGCTACGCCCCTGGCACGGGTCCTCTCGTCATGCCGCCGGGGGTCGGGCGGCGCCTGCCGGCCGGGTCGGCGCTCGACTTCCAGATGCACTACACGCCGACCGGCCAGGTGGAGACCGACAGGAGCCGAATAGGCCTGGTGCTGGCGGAGGCGCCGCCGCGCCACGAGTCGTTGACCGCCCTGTGCTCGACCCCCTTCCTTTGGATTCCGGCCGGTGAGCGCGACGTGCGCTTCGAGGCGGAGGTCGCCTTTCCGGGCCCGGTGCGCATCCTCTCGCTGCGGCCCCACATGCACCTGCGCGGCGACACCTTCGAGTTCCGGGCGGAGTACCCGGACGGGCGCTCGGAAACGCTGCTCCTGGTCCGCGGCTACGACTTCGACTGGCAGACGACCTACCGGCTGGCCGAGCCGGTGGACCTGCCCGCCGGCGCCCGGCTGGCCTGCACGGCGAGCTACGACAACAGCGATGCCAACCTCGACAACCCGGACCCGGGCCGCGACGTGTCCTGGGGTCGCGAGACGACGGACGAGATGATGATCGGCTTCGTGGAGTACCACGAGCTGGAGTGACGGCGGGCGCGCTGACTGCGGGACGCGGGGACTGACGCGAGGCGTGGCGCTATCCGGCGGGCCTGCTCCCCGGGCCCGCGCTGGCCGGGTGACGTCAGTCCGGTGGGCGTTCGGGCCGCCACAGGACGCACCGGGCGCCTCTGTGGCTTCGGGCCGGCCGCGAAGGACGTGACGGCGCGCAGCGACCTCAGCCGGAGCGGGCCGGGTTCCACTCGCCCCGGGCGACTGCCGGCACGAACGCGTCGAGGCCCTCGGGCGGGTAGTCGACCGCCGCTTCGCGTTCGGCGCTCATGTACGCCGCCATCAGCAGGCGGGTCACCTCGAGGCCGTCTTCGAAGGTCTCGCGCGGCCGCTCGCCTCGCCGGAAGCGCTGCACCATGTGCCGGTTCTCGGCGTCGTAGCCGTAGGCGGCCGCCTCGTTGGCGAGCACCGGCATGAGCCCGGTCTCGGCATTCTGCTTCTCGACCAGGTCCTCGCCGCTTCGCTGCTCCAGGTCGCGGCCGAAGAAGAGCTGCAGCTCGGTGTCGAGGCTGTTCGCGCGCATCGAGTACTCCGGCCCGAGCAGTTCCATCGACAGGCGCAGGCCGGCGCCGACGTAGCTCCAGGAAGTCGTCGCCTCGACCACCAGCGGCGCGCCGCTCTCGTCCTCGTACTCGACCATGGCGCGGGCGAAGTCCTCGGCCGGCCGGTTCTCGTAGTCGACCGCGTCGCCGTGGAGCTCGCGCAGCCTTCTGGCGTACTCCGGGCGCTGCCACTTCAGGCAGTGGATCTGGGCGTGGACCCGCTTCGGCGTCAGGCTGCTCCGTGGCTTGCCGGGCTCGGTCAGCAGGAAGCGCGCCGCCTCGACGGAGTGGCACATCATGTCGTTCAGCACGCCGCCGCCCTGAAGCTCCCCCTGCCAGAACCACGCGTTGTGGGGACCGGAGTGTTCTTCGGCGGCCCGTGCCAGGTAGGGGCGGCCGGCGGCGCTTGCACCTCGTTCCCACGCCAGCTCCCGGCCCCGCACCACGGACGGCGCGAACACCTGGTTCTCGAGGTAGCCGTCGAGCACGCCCGCCTCGCGCACGAGCTCGACCATCCGGCGCGCCTCCGCGGTGTTGCGGCCGAGCGGCTTCTCGCACGCCACGCCGACGAGTCGACCGCGGCCGGCTGCAAGGGTGTGCGCGATCTCCTCCATGTTGGCGATGCGCCGGTCGTTGCGGCCGCAGATCCAGATGGCGTCGATGGCCTCGTCCTCGACCATCTCGGCGATGGACCCGTACGCCCGTGCGTCGCCTACCTCGAGCTGGCTGGCCAGGGCGGCGGCCGATTCCGCGCGTTCGCGGTTCGGGCTCCAGATCCCACGGACGTCGGCGCCGCGCACGGCGGTCCAGGACTGGATGTGGAAGCGGGTGATGAAGCCGCTGCCGACGAAGCCGATGCCCAGGGGCCTGCCGTTGCTCATGCTGGTCGGCCGCCGGAGTGCGTCGTGCCCGCTGGCCCGCGCGGGCCTACTCGCCCTGGAAGACGAGGGTCAGGCCCTCCACGTCGGCCGAGACGTCCACCGTGACCGTCTGCTCGCCCAGCTTCTCGTGCCAGAACACGAGCTCGTGGGAACCGGTGGGGAGACCGTCGATGCGGAAGGCGCCGTCCGCCCCGGTCGAGGCGTGAAAGTCGTGCTCCATGACGAAGACGAAGGCGGACATCCACGGGTGTACGTCGCACTTCACCTGAATGGGCTTCTCGGGCGCCCGGAAGGACTTGGTTCGGGTGCCGCGCGCCGGCTGGCCGATGTTGAAGGGCCGGTTCGCGCGAGCCAGGGCGCGCACGTTGTGAAGGGTCGGGTCGTCGTTGACGATCTCGATGTCCTGCTCGGTGCGGACGCCGAGGATGCGCGGCGTGTAGAAGCAGCCGCGCTGCTCGAGCCGGACCGCTTCCGCGGGTTGGGCGTTCTCGTGGCCCTCGGGCGCTTCCCGCAGGTAGACGAAGGCGTTCTCGACCGCCCCGTTCTCGCCGATCAGATAGTCGCGGGAGAGCACTCGCTTGCCGTCGTGCATCTCGGCGCAGTTCGGGTCGGCATCCATGCGCAGCGGCGTCCGCCGAAGCGGAGCGCCGGTGTACGTCACGGTGCCGCTGACGCTGAACTCGCTGGCCGCAAGCGGCGCGGCGCCGGCAAAGGCTGCGCCTGCGGCAATCGCCACGGCCACGGCCAGCACCTGGCTGGCCAGGCGGACGGAGAAGCGGCCGGGCATCCGCACGGCCTGCTGCAGGGCGGCGAACCGGCGAATGACGGGCGGACGACGGTGAATGTCCTCACGCATGGGAAGCTGTCGTCCTGTGGTCGAGTCGATGGATGGCGCCGGGCCGGTCAGCGGGAGTAGAACTCGATGACCAGGGGCACTTCGCAGACGATCGGCACCTCGTCGCGAACCGGGGTCGAGCGCAGGGTGGCCTGGTAGCCGGTCTCGTCCGTCTCGACGTAGGTCGGTACGGTGACGCCGCGCGGCTCGTTGAAGCAGCGGAGCTTCCGGCTGCGCTCCCGGACCTCGACCACGTCGCCCTCCTGCACCAGGTAGGAGGGGATGTTCACCCGTCCGCCGTTGACCAGGATGTGGCCGTGGCCGACGAACTGCCGAGCCGCGTAGATGCTGGGCGCGAACGCTCGGTGGACGACGGAATCGAGGCGGGTCTCGAGCAGACCGACCAGGTTGTCGCCGGTGACCCCCTTCATCCGCGTCGCCCGCTTGTAGTAGTTCCGCAGCTGCCGCTCGCTGACGTTGTACTGGTAGCGCAGCCGCTGCTTCTCGAGCAGCTGCCGACCGTAGTTGCTCTGGCGCCGGCGCCGCTTCAGGCCGTGCATGCCCGGCGGCTGGCTCTTCTTCTCCATGTACCGCGACGCCTTGGGCGTGAGCGGGACGCTCAGCTTGCGCGACGCCTTCACCTTGGGCCCGTTGAACTTCACCTGCCGTATCTCCGAATAGTCCTTGAGTGTGCCGAGTCGGTCCGCTGCGGGGCGCCTGCCGGCTCTGCTTCCGAACCGGGCGGCGCAACTGTGCCCTGACGCCGGCGCCGCGTGTCCGGCAGCAAGCATCCGCAGGAAGCCGCGCAGTGTAGCACCGGTTCACGCGTTCGACGCCACGAGCCTTCAGGGCGCCGCAGGCGGACGTGCGCGTACCGTAGCCTGCCGGGTCGAGCGCGCAGTGCGTGCACACCGTGATGCCGGCCGGGATACTGGCGTCGTCCGGCCCGGAGGTTGGCGCAAATCGGGCGCAAGTCGTGGTAGTCTTCTCGCTCCGAATGAAAGGTTCCGGCGGATAAGGCGTGCAACACGGAGGCAGAACTCTGGTCTCAGGCGCCACAGCGCCGGGCGCCGTGCGCGGTCGCGGCGCCGCCGCGAACCCCGGCAACAGGTTCGAGCGCATTGAGCTCGAGCTGGAGCCCGGCGAGCACCCGGCGGAAAGAGGAGACGCGCCCGCGACCGAGCTCTTTCGCGACGACTCGCGGACCATCCTTTCGCGCAACGACTCGCCGGACATCGGCTTCGAGTTCAGCCTGAACCCGTACCGTGGCTGCGAACACGGCTGCATCTACTGCTACGCGCGCCCCACGCACGAGTACCTCGGCTTCTCCGCCGGTCTCGACTTCGAGAGCCGCATTCTGGTCAAGGAGAACGCGCCGACGCTGCTTCGCGCGGCACTCGAGCGTCAGCGCTGGCAGCCGCAGGTGATCGTCCTGTCGGGCGTGACCGACCCGTATCAGCCCGTGGAGCGGCGACTGCAGGTCACTCGCGCCTGCCTGGAGGTTCTGGCCGAGTTCCGCAATCCGGTGGCGATCATCACCAAGAACCACCTGGTGACTCGCGATCTCGACCTGCTCGGCGAGTTGAACCGGTTCCACGCCTGCTCGGTCTTCGTTTCCATCACAACAGTCTCGGCCGAACTCGCCGCCGGCATGGAACCGCGCGCCTCCACGCCGCGTCGCCGGTTCGACGCGCTGAGAGAGCTGAGTGCCGCCGGCATCCCGTGCGGCGTCATGGCAGCGCCGATCATCCCCGGCCTCAACGACAACCAGATCCCGGCCATCCTGGAGGCGGCGGCCGAAGCCGGGGCCCGCCGTGCCGGCTACATCCTGGTACGCCTGCCGCACGGGCTGCGAGAACTGTTCTCCGACTGGCTCGCCACCCACTTCCCGGAGCGGAGGGACCGTGTGCTCAACCGGCTGCGCGAGGCACGTGGCGGGGACCTGAACGACTCCCGCTTCCACAGCCGCATGAAGGGCGGTGGCGAGTACGCGCGACAGATCGGCCGCCTGTTCGAGGCGACGCGCCGCCGGGTCGGCCTGAAGGGAGGTCGAGCAGAGCAGGGAAGCGGCCTCTCGGCGTCCGCGTTCCGGCGTCGGACAAGGCAGCGCAGCCTGTTCAAGGAGCAGGGCGCCGCCGGCTGATCGGCTGCCGGCAAGCTGGTACTGTCCGGCGTCGGCTGGCCCGGGACGCGTTCTCGCCGAAGCGGCAAGCGGCGACAGCCACGCGGATTACGGTAGGCGGATGAAGATCTACAAGGTCCTGCCGGACCTTTCGAAGAAACGCCAGATGTACCTCTGGCACACGGCTTTGCGCTCGCAGTGGTCGGCGGAGGACATCGGCTGGTCGCGGCCGGGCCGGTTCCCGAAGGCCGGCATGAAGGACCAGCTCGCGCGGGTCATGACGCCGGTGCTGATGGGCGAGCAGTCCGCGCTCTACTCCGTAAGCGGCCTGATTCCGTCGCTCGGCAGCCGGTCGGAGGTCGAGGGCCAGTTCTACCTGACCACCTGGGCGGTCGACGAGGCGCGGCACACGGAGCTGTTCGCGCGGATGTTCCGGCGCATCGACCGCGAACCGCTGCCCATTCGGCGCTTCCCCGAGGGCTACCTCTTCCAGAGCGCCATCGTCTCGCACGAGCCGGCCGAGTGGCTGGCCGGCGTCCTGGTCAGCGAGATCACGGCGACGAAGATCATGGAGGAGTTCAGGCGCCTCGACCTCGACCCGGTGCTGAGCGAGATCGCGGACGGCATCCTGGACGACGAGGCCCGGCACCTGGGCTTCAACCATGTGTACCTGGAGGACCGCTTCGCCGGTCTCCACAACCGGGACAGCGAGGCGCAAAAAAACGGCGGCCGGGAGGATGACGGCAGCGAGGCCGAGGCCCTGCTGGAACGGCTGCATCGGCGGATCGACCTGGTGATGGAGAAGCTGCCGCCGGTGTTTGACCGCCTGCGGCGGGAGTTCGACGACCTGGGCGTGGAGCGGGAGCGGGTGGTAACCGAGGTCGAGCGCGAGGCCCACCGCCGCCTGGGGCGGTCGGCGAAGGCGGGGAAGCGCCTGGCGTCAGCCGGCAGCGGAGCCGACCGGAGCTGATGATCCGGGGCTGACGAAGGCGACGTCGGGTCCGCCCGGTTCGTCCCGGCGGCAGATGTTCCCGTCCGGGGTTCAGGTGCCATGCGACCTCGAGGGCGCGCCGGTCTCCTGACGGCCTCCGGCCCCGTGCGTCAACCCTCTCTGCCCGGCCCGACCGGGGCTGAGGCGAGCGTCAGGGCGGGGCCGGGGGCGCCGGCTGCCCGTGCCTCGCCGATGACGGCAGCGTGGCGGCAGCCCCTGGCGCGCAGAACGTCGATCAGCTCGCCGACCCGCTGCGGGGGGGCCGCGAGCACCAGGCCGCCGGCCGTCTGCGGGTCGAACGCGAGTTCGACCCTCGGTCCGGGCCCCGTCTGCCGGCGAACCGGCGTCGGCAGCTGCCTGTTCTGGTCGTGACTCGTGCTGCGGAGGCCGCGGCCGAGCAGTTCGAGCGCGCCCGGCAGGGCAGGCAGGGCATCGACGAAGACGTGAACCGCCAGGTTGCTTGCGCTGGCCATCTCGGCGACGTGCCCGGCGAGGCCGAAGCCGCTGACGTCGGTGGCGGCGGCCAGTCCGGAGCACCTGGCCGCATCGAGCGCTGCGCGGTTGCTCGTCTGCATCGATGTCAGGCAGGAGCGGAGCCAGCGTCCCGGGCATAGCCCCATCCGGTCGGCGGCCAGCAGCACGCCGGTGCCGAGCGGCGCGGTGAGCACCAGCTGGTCGCCGGCGCGGACGCGACCCTTCAGCAGCAGCTCCTCGCCTTCCTCGGCGACGCCCTCCACGTGGAAGCCCACGACCAGTTCGGGCCCCGTCGTGGTGTGGCCGCCGAGCAGGTGGACTCGTTCCTCGTCGAGCGCGTTGCGGGCGCCGGCAAGGACCTGGACCAGCAGCTGTTCGGCGTCCTCGCCGGTGGCAGCGTGCGGAAGAGTGATCAGGGCCAGGGCGAAGCGCGGCGCGACGCCGGTCGCGTGCAGGTCGGAACAGGCGTTGACCGCGGCTACCCGGCCGACCAGCCACGGATCGTCGGTGAAGGCGGGGAAGGCGTCGAGCGAGGAAACCACGCGCTCGCCTGCCGGCGTCCGCCAGGCCGCCGCGTCGTCCGGCGTGGCGGCGTCGAGCAGCACGTCGGGCGGCCGGGTTCTGCCAGTCGACGGTCCGGTCAGGCCGGCCCGGGCCAGCGCCCGTCCAAGCCGATCGGGGCCAACCTTCGCCGCACAGCCGCCGCAGTACATGGGCGCTTCGTCGCCGCCGGCGCTGGCGGTCATGGCTGGCGCGGCGCTCCTTGACGGCCGGGCCGCCCCGCCCGGGTCGCCGCCGCGGCCCGTCGTGTGCGCGTCCGGGACGGGTATGTTCATGGCCGGGAACGTCGGCAGTGGCGTTCCCTCTGCGTCGAGGGTCTGAAACAGCGTCATGAAGCGACGGTCGATGCGATCCTTGAGCCGCATGGCCCAGCGGCCGCCGAAGACGAAGCCGCGCTTGGTGCCGACCGCCCGTCCGTCGCCCAGGTTGAGCAGCGACAGGAAGTCGGACTGCGGTCGGTACGGGCGCAACGCGCGTCCGCTGGTCAGACGCTCCAGGTTGTCGATCAGCGACGGCCCCATGCGCACGGCGTAGACGCCGGCGCGCGGCCGGTCCGGCTGATCGACCAGCGTGGCACAGTCGCCGACCGCGAAGATGTGGTCGTGGCCGTCCACCTGCAGGGTGCTGCGGGTGCGCAGGAAGCCGCGCTCGCAGAGGGGGAGGTCCGAGCCCCGGAAGATCGGCAGCGGGGCCGCGCCGGTGACCCAGAGGGTGAGGTCGGATGCGAGCCGTTCGCCGCCCCGAAGCTCGACGCCCTCCGAGTCGACCGCCGTGACCTGCGCATCGGTGAGCGTCGCGATGCCGCGCGCCCTCGCCTCCGCCTCGATGCGGCGGACCAGCGCCGGAGCCTGACCGGGGAGGATGCGGCCGCCGGCCTCGACGATGGTCACCACCGGTGCCCTCTGCCCAATGCCTGCCGCGGGGCGGTGGCGTTCCGGCTCGGCTGCTGCGCGGCAACCTTCTGCCGATTCGTCGGCGCCCGGGCCGCCGGGCTCCGGCCCTCGCAGGCGTGCCTCGATGCAGAAGGCGAGTTCGATGCCTCCGGCCCCGCTTCCCACCACCACGACCCGCGGCCTCCGGCCGGTCAGACGGCGGATGCGGTCGTCGATGCTCGCCGCCAGGCGGTTGATCGGCCGCGTGGGCACGGCATGCTCCCGCACGCCCGGAAGCGAGGTCCCGGCCACGGTCGAGCCGACGTCGAAGGACGCGATCTCGAAGTGCAACGGGGCACGCCCATCGAGCAGGACCCGACGGCCAGCCGCCTCCACGCCGGTGCAGGCGGCGAGGACCACGCGCACGCCGGCACGCCGCGCCAGCGGCACGGCGTCGATCTCCAGTTCGTGGCCCCGGTACTGGCCGGCGACCAGCCCCGGCGCCATGCCGGAGTAGACGGCGATGGGCGTGTCGACCACCAGCGTCGCCTCGACCTCCGGGTCCGGGTACATCGTCCAGTGTCGCAGCACCTGAATGTGGGTGTGCCCGGCGCCGACCAGGACGACCTGGGGCATCAGGCCGGGTCGGAGGAGCCCGCGCTGTGCACGGCGCCGGATCGTTCCAGCGCCGCGATGCGCGTCGCGTCGTAGCCGAGTTCCCCGAGCACCTCGCGCGTGTGACCGCCCAGCACCGGGGCGGACCGGCCGATGGCGGCAGGCGTGGCCGAGAAGTGCCAGGGTACGCCGGCCAGCCTCAGGTCGCCGAGCTTGGGATGAGACACCACCTGGCTCATCTCCATCGCCTCCACCTGGGGCTCGTCGAAGAACTCGTCGGCCCGGCGGACCGCGGCGCAGGGCACTCCGACCTCGGTCAGCGCGGCCTCGAGCTCGCGCGCCGGGCGCTGCGCGACGATCGGGTCGATCTCGGCGCTCAGGGCGGCAGCGTGCTCGACCCGTTGCCGGTTCGTCTCGTAGCGCGCATCGGCGGCCAGGTCGGCTCGCCCGATCGCCTCGCAGAACAGGCGCCAGAACTTGTCCGTGCCGGCGGCGATGAAGATCGGTCCGTCGGCTGCGTGGAACATCCGGTACGGGAAGATGCCGGGCGGCCCGGTGATCTCGGCGTCGAGCGGTTGCACGTACGACTGCGCCTGAATGCTCATGATCGCCTGCAGCAGGGAGGTCTCGACGCGCTGACCCTCGCCGGTTCGTTCGCGGTGCAGCAGGGCGGCGTTCACGGCGCCGGCCAGGAGCACGGCGGCCATGTAGTCGGAGACGGCCACCGGACAGATGGTGGCGACGCCGGTGGCCTGCTGCTGCAGGTTCGCGGCACCCCCCATCGACTGCAGTACCGGGTCGTAGCCGGGCCGCTGTGCCCAGGGACCGCGCGGCCCGAAGGCGCTCGACGACGCGTACACGAGCCCCGGGTTCAGGGCGCTCAGCGATTCATGGTCGATGCCGAGCCGTGCCGCCACGCCCGTGCGGAAGTTCTCCATGACCACGTCGGCGTCGCGGGCGAGGTCCTGCACGACCTGCAGGCCGCCTTCCGTCTTCAGGTTCACCGCGAGGCCGCGCTTGTTGCGGTTCCAGGCCTGGAACATCAGCCCCTCGCCGCGGATGAACGGCCCCCAGTGACGGGCGTTGTCGCCGCCGGGCGACTCGATCTTCAGCACGTCGGCGCCCATGTCGCCGAGCAGCATCGCCGCGTACGAGCCAGCGATGAAGCTGGTGAAGTCGAGCACCCGGATGCCGTCGAGCGGCCCTCGGCGTCGCGTGTCCGTCGCCGTCTTCTCGTCCATGCGGCGAACGGTAGCAGGCGGGTCCCGGGGTGACGCCGCCGTCAGGTTCAAAGGGGCCGCAGGGCACGTGGGCGCGCTGGAGGGTCAGCGCCCGCTTCGGTCGGCTGCGCTGTGGGAGGTGGTGCTTGTCCGGTAAGATCTCCAGAGTCGCTTGCCCCAAGCGTCGCCAACTCGCCACCAGGCCATCCGCCCCAGCCAGGCACGACTTGAGCCGGCGGGTCCGGAGCGCGGCGCTGCGAAGTACAGTTCCACCGGTACGCGATGCTCGGAAACAGAAGATGAATCGAAGGCTGCGAATGAAGGAGTGCGCGAGGTTTCCTCGCCTGGCCGTGGCATTGGCGACCTGCCTGTTCGCATTCGGCGTGGTCCTCCACGGCCAGACGGATGCGACCGTCGTACGGGGCGCTCGCGTGTTCACGGGCGACGAGGTTCTCGACAGCGCCACGGTCGTGTTCCGAGGCCGCACGATCGAGTCCGTCGCGCCGGGCGCCGAGGTGCCGGCGACGGCGGGCGACGACCTGGAGGTCGTGGACGGGGCCGGCATGACCCTGCTGCCCGGACTGATCGACAGCCACACGCACAACTTCGGTCCTGCCCTGATCCAGACGCTCAACTTCGGCGTCACGACGGTGCTCGACATGCTCTCTGCCGAGTTCATGGCCTCCAACCTGCGTCGGCAGCAGGCCGCCGGGCCCGTGCCGAACCGGGCCGACATCTTCGCCGGCGGCGTCGTCACCGTTTCCGGCGGTCACGGCACGCAGTTCGGCGTCCCGGTACCCACGCTGGACGACCCGGAGCAGACGGACAGCTTCATCGACGAACGCGCGGCCGCCGGCGCCGATTTCATCAAGGTGATCTACGAGCCCGGGGTCTTCGGCCGCACGCTGCCGACCCTGGACGCCTCGACCCTGCCGCGCATCGTCGAGGCGGCCCACCGGAACGACCTGCTCGCCGTCTTCCACATCAGCGCCGCCAGCACCGCCGCCGAAGCGGTCGCAGCCGGCGCCGACGGCCTGGTCCACATGTACTTCGAGGGCAGCGGCGGCAGCGAGTTCGTCGAGACGGCCCGCGAGGCGAGGATTTTCATGATCCCGACTCTCGCCGTGCTGGAGACCGTCACCGGTATGGCGGGAGGTTCCCAGCTCGCCGCCGACCCGCTGATCGCCGACTTCCTCGGTTCGGGCCAGGCGGCCGGTCTGGAGATGAGCTTCGAACGTCCGGTGGCGCCGGACACGTTTGCATCCATCATTGCCGAGGTCGCCGCGCTTCACGCCGCCGGGGTGCCGATCCTGGCCGGAACGGACGCGCCGAACCCGGGCACGACCTGGGGCGCGAGCATCCACCGGGAACTCGAACTGCTGGTCTCGGTCGGCTTGACGCCGATGCAGGCGCTCCGGGCTGCGACATCGCTGCCAGCGGAGACCTTCGGCCTCGACGACCGTGGCCGGATAGCCGCCGGGCTGAAGGCGGATCTGCTGCTGGTGCGCGGCGACCCGACGGCCGACGTGCGCGCCAGCCGGGACATCGTCGCCATCTGGAAGGACGGCGTCCGCTTCGAGCGACGGGCAGCGGTAGCCGCGCCCGAAACCGCCGCCAGCGAACCGGCCGAGTAGCCGGCACACTTGCCGCCTCCTCCGGGGGTCCGGCCTCGGCATCTTGAGCCGACCCTTCGCGTCACCACCTCGCTGAACGGCGACTGCGCCTGGGTTGCGCCACCGCGTCAGCAGCCCGTCAGATCTCCCTTCCAGCGGCTCCCGACGGCGCCGTCTCCGGTCCCGATCCAGGCACGACCTGACCCCTGGCCCGCCCGCCCGCGTCCCCTGCGGCCCCCTGCGGATGCGCCGGCGACGTCACCCAGGGCCCCGCCCAGCCCGCGTCCCCTGCGGCCGCCTACGGATGCGCCGGCGACGGCGGCGCCGGGCGGCGCTACGCGCCGGCGCCGGCTTCCAGGCCGGTCACGTCGTACGACATGAGGATCAGGTCGTGGGTGCCGTCGTTCGAGTCGATCACCCAGTCCGCCAGCAGGGCCTCGACCGAGAAGCCCAGGTTCTGGAACATCTGCCTGGCGCCGCGCTGCTCGCGGGCCATCTGGGCGACGATCTTGGTCAGGCCGATCTGCTGGGCGACGTGGAAGATGTCGTGCGACAGCTGGCCGCCCAGACCGAGCTGGCGGACCTGGGGCAGGACCATCACTCGAATCTCGCCCATGTGCCGCATCCAGGACGACTCCCTTCGGTTCAGGCTGCCGTAGCCGACCAGCTGCCCGTCGTGACGGGCGAGGACGGCGATGCGGCTGCCGGTCTCGGCGCCCTCGACCCAGTGGTCGACGACCTGCGGATTCGTCATGTCGACGCGCAGGAAACGCAGATCCTGCTCGGGCAGGGCGCGGGCAAAGCCGAGCACGTCGTCGCGGTCGGCTCGGGTCAGCAGGCTCAGGGCGATGGTGTGCTTCCCGAGGCGGAGGTTGCGCGGGTAACGCGATGCCGTGGCGCTCACTCGGCTGTCTCCTCTGGCTGGTCGGCGGGCGGCGCCGGCTCGGCCGCCGGGTTGTCGGCCGACTCGTCGGAACTGTCGGCCATGCGATCCAGGTAGGTGGTCATGGCCTCGAACGATCCGTCGACCGTGTCCCTGAACTGACGCTGGCCGTCCTGGGCGGCGTTGCGCCAGGTATCCACCAGTTCGCGGGCCTCGTCGGGGAGGTTCGGCATCTGGTTCATCATTCGGTCGGCCAGTTCGAGCTGGCGCTCCTGGAGGGCGACGATCGCGTCGTAGCCGTTCTCGAACGCCGCTCGCTGGAAGTCGAGGATCTGCCGCTGGAAAGCGAGCATCTGCCTGGGAATGTTGGCGCGGGTCATGGTGTCTCCGGGTTGTGGAACGGTCGTGGTGCGGACGGCCGCCGGGACGCGGCGCTGCCCCTTTTGCTCTGCGGACCGCGGTCGGCCGCCCGGCAAAGCTCCTCGAACGACTCGTGGAACAGGCCGGGCAACACGTCGGCGTCCGGGCAGGCCCGTTCGTCCACCGTCATGCCGACGTGCAGGGTCCGGTGGAAGGCGAAGAAGGCGCAGGAGAGGCCCTGGCCCAGGCCGGTGGGCCAGGACGGCGTGTAGCTCACGAGCGGGCGCCCGGCCAGGAACTGCGGAATCTGGGGACCGTTGGCGCTCGCGACCGTGAGGTGGAACGGCGGTCGCACCGGCGACAGCCGGGCGGCTGCGGCAGCGGTCAGCGGACTGGCGACCGACTGCAGGCCGCCCACTCGGGACAGCACGTCGGCCACCCCGGCGGTGCGCAGCAGGCGGGCCTTCCCGTGCACGGTGCGCAGCCGTGCGGTCGCGTCGGCGCCGAGGGGAACCTCGATGGGCACGAGGCTTCGCCGCCGCCCGTCCTGGTCGGGAATGTCCGTGGCCAGGGCGATCCGAAGGTTGCGGTTCCGCGTGCTTTTGCCGTGTCGCTTCAGGTAGCGAGCCACGGCGCCGCCGGCAAGAGCGGCGACGAGATCCGACAGGGCGCCGCCGAGTTGGCGGCGGATGCTGCGCACGTCGCGCCAGTCGAAGGAGCAGTGCAGCAGACGGCGACGACCGCTCAGGCGACCGTTGAAGGGCAGCGGCGGCGGCGGCAGCGCGATGTCCGGCATGGTCTCGTTCAGGGTCAGGAACACGGTGCGCGCGTCCTCCGACGACAGTTCGCCGAGACCGGCGAGCAGGCCCTTGCCGGGGGCGGTCAGGTTCTCGAACCACTCGGCGGCCCGCGTGCTGCCCCGACCGTTCCTGGCCTGGCGGCTCTCGGGCGCCTTCTCGGTCACCGCCCTGCCGCTGGCGAACAGGGCGTGGAAGAGGTCGCCGGCGCCAAGGCCGTCGACCGCGACCAGGTGGGACTTCACGAGCAGCGCGTCGCCGCCGGGGTGGTAGCCCGGTGCAAGCGTGAACTCCCAGAGCGGCCGGTCGGCGTCGAGCGGCTTCGCCAGCGCCGCCTCGACCGCGGCGGCATCGCCCTTGCCGGAGACGACCTGCAGGTGCTGCTTGAGGTCGACCGTTGCCTCCCGCCAGCGGGGCGGGCCGAAGCGCGGTGACTCGACGCGCAGGCCGAAGCGAGGCAGGCGTCGCAGCCGGGTCATCCAGCGCAGCAGCTCGTCCCGGTCGAGGCTGCCGTCGACCAGGGCGAGACCGGCGACATGCAGCCCGGGGCTGTGTCGTTCCAGCTGCCAGAGCGCCGCCTGGTCGGGGGTCAGCAGGGCATCGGACGTGTTCGCGCGCCGCGCGCTGGAAGCGACCGGTCTTCCAGCTCTTCTTGCCTTCGCGCCGTCGCTCGTTGCACCGCTGCCACCGGCCTCGTTGCCTTCCGCCGGAGCGGCGTCGCGGTTCGAGGCGGAGGCCCCCGCGGACCCGGCGGCCGGCGCGTTCGCCGATGGGCGTGCGTCCGGCGCCGGCGGGTCGGTCGGCGGACGACGTCCCCAGGGAGAGTCGGCAGGGGCGGGCAGCAGGCTGCCGGCCGGCGTCAGTGGCGGACCGGGATGGCGCTTCAGGAAGCGCGCGAGATGGCGCCACGCAAAGGCGTTGGCGGCGAGGCCGGAGTGGGTTCCTGGCGCCTCCCGGTTCTGCGTTCGATCGTGCAGCCGCGTGTAGCGCCAGGCGACGACGCCGTCGCGGCGGGTGAAGATGGCGAGCTGCGCGACCTCGTCCGGGAAGGGCCCCTGCACGGCCCGCACCAGGTCGCAGCGGCAGTCGCCCGAGAAGCAGGCCGGGTCGCGGTGCTCGCCCTGCTCGATGAGGCGGCTGCGTACCGCGTCGGCCATGCGCATGACGATCGGATGGGAACGCAGGCCGCGTATCGGCGTGCCCATGGTCGTCACGGATCCAACCAGATCGGGTCGCAGACAGGCCGCGCCGCGCGCCAGCACGCCGCCGAGGCTGTGGCCGACGAGGTGGACCCGGCGGCCGGTCTCGTCGGCGGCGCCGGAGATGGTGTCGAGCAGCCGCGAGGCGGACCGGTCCAGGCAGTGGGCGTTGTGGCCGACGCCCGATGCGAAGGGCCGATAGCCGATGCGTCCAAGCCAGCCGCGCATCGGCGCCAGGTAGTCGTCGGTGCCGGTGAAGCCGGGCACGACCACCACCGCCGCGCCGTCGCCGCGGTCGACGCCGATGCCGTGGAATGCGGGGGTGAACGGCAACGAGGCGAACTCGGCCAGGGCGAACGGTTCGCTCCACAGCGGCAGGGCGGCCGGCAGCGAGTCCCTCAGCAGGCGAGGGTTCGCGTTCCAGGGCGTGGCGGTCGCAGGCCGCCGCGCGGCGCCGCCTCCGCTGACCCCGGACCCGGGCACGGGAAGCGTCGTCACTCCGACACTCCGTGATGGGGTTCGTGAACCCGCTCGTGCATCAAGCGGCGCCCTGCTGTCGGGAGTCGGACGTCGGTTGCGGCCTGGCATCGATCAACCGGTCGGACGCTCCGGCGTCGTGGCCTGCCGCCGCGACCGGCGCTGGCTCGTCTGCCTGTCTCTGTCCCGTCGGTTCGTCCGCCCTTGTCGGCCTGGCTTCGGCGGCTGTCGGCCTGGCTTCGGCGGCGGGTGGTACGGCGAAGCAGAGAGCGCCGGTGGGCGCCTCGCGCTCGACTCCGGCGGCGTCGGCCAGCTCGCCCCAGGACTGCTCCAGGCACTCGGCAAGGAACCAGGCATCGGGAATCAGCCGGGAGTCCACGGTCATCCCCAGAGTGATGCGCTTGTTGTAGCTGAGGATGCCGACGAACAGCCCGATGTTGTTCGAGACGATGCCGCACGGCAGCCAGTCGACCAGCTTGTGGGGGCCGAACCACAGCGGGATCATCGGTCCCGGGACGTTCGTCGAGACGGTGTTCAGGACGGTCTGGGAGAAGGGCATGGTGGCGGCGAGGGCGGTCATGAGCGGCGGCACGCTGTCGCCCAGGCGACTCATCTGGTGGAGAGCCTTCGCCTGGCCGGCCTCCTTCAGCTTGTTCATCGCCTCCCGTTCCTGGCTCAGGCGTTCGACCGGGTCCTCGATACCCACGAACAGCGGCGCGATCATGCCCGACACCAGGTTGCCGAGCTGGCCGCGCTGGTCCTGCTGGCGCATGCTGACCGGGCACAGGGCGCGCAGTTCCATTCCCTTCGTGCTGTGGTCGTGGGCCCGCAGGTAGCGGCCGATGCCACCGGCCAGGAGGGCAAGGACGACGTCGTTCACGGTGCCGCCGAGGGCCGACTTGACCGCCCGGAGTTCGGTGAACGAGAACTGCGCCCACGCCATGCCCTGCTCGCCGCTGACCGGGCGGTTGAAGGGCGTTCGCGGGGCCGGCGCGGCCGAGGGCAGGGAGGCGCTGCCGGCCGCCGTCATCTCGCGCATGCGCTCGGTCAGAGCGCCAGGGCGCACGGCGTCGAAGGCGGCGTTCGTCCACGCCTCGTTGATCTCTCCGAGGCGATGCTGCAGCGCCTCCTGAAGCAGGTCCATGGTTCCGGGCAGCGGCGCCGGCGCCCAGGGCTTGTCGGGCGGCGCCGGCGGCGAGTCGTCGGGCGAGAAGTCGCTCAGCGCCATGGACAGGTCGACTCCCGACACGCCATCGACCATCGCGTGGTGGACCTTCCAGACAATCGCGGTGTAACCGGGAATGCCCCGCAGCACGACGCCCTTCCACAGGGGGCGCTTGCGGTCGAGCATTCCGGCGTAGGCTTGGGCGGCGGCGCTAGCGAGCGTCCGGTGGTCGGCGTCCTCCGGGATGCGCGCCTCGTCGATGTGGTTCGAGATGTCGAACGACGGGTCGTCCACCCACACCGGATGAGAGATCATGAAGGGCGGAAACAGCACCCGTTGCCGGTAGCGCGGCAGCCGGTGCAGGCGCGCCTCGACCTGACGCATCAGGTAGTCGCGCCCGAACTCGCCTTCGTAGACCATGCAGCCGCCGATGTGCATCGGCTGGCCGGGGCGCTCGACGTACAGGAAGCTGGCGTCGACAGGTGTGAGGAATCGGTTGAGTTCCGTTGCCATTGAGCGTCTCCGGAACGGTCAAAGCGCGCGTCGGGGCGGAGTTGCTGCGCCGCTTATTGCATTGCAGCAGGGCGAATCGTGGCACAGAAGCGGCCGAATGGCAAGGGCCGCGCCGCGGTCAGGGCTGGATCAGGTAGGTGAACTTCACCGCGATCTGCCGATGGGTGCTCTGCCGGTAGCGGAGGTCCTCGGCCATCCAGTTCTCGTTGTAGACCAGGAACAGGTCCGAGCCGGGCCGGTAGATCCAGTGCAGGCGGATGTTCGTGCCCAGCTCGCCCGACAGGTCGTTGTACTGGAGAACAGTGTTCAGGCGCAGGTTCGGGTTGAAGGTGAAGTCCACGACCTGGCTGTAGAGCCCGACGTCGAAGGCGCCGGCCGGGAGTTCCACGTCGTTCAGGGTCCAGCGGGTCTCGGTCTGGACGTGCTTCGACAGCCGCAGGTTGAAGGTGGCCCGGAGCGAGGTCTGGGTGCCGTCGTAGAAGTCTCCGATGCCCACCCGCCCGCGAACGCCCAGGACGCGGCTCTGGTTGGTGAACATGGCGAGCTCGGTGGTCGAGAACTCGTAGCGTCCGGGCGGGATGACGACGCCGGCGATCTTGAAGGGCGCGACCAGGTTCTCCGTCTCGTGGACGTACCCGATGCGCCATCGGTCCTCGGAGGTCATGCGCATGCCGATGGGCGAGAACTCGATGCGGCGGGTCTCGAGTTCGCCCTCGTCCAGCGTCTCGTAGTAGTCGACGTTGAGTTCGGTGAACCAGGAGCGCACGAAGCCGCGTTCGATGCGGGGCAGCCACTGGATCATCGGATTCAGGTGGCGCACGTTTCGGCGCAGAATGAAGCCGGCGCCAGGGTTGTAGTCCTCCTCGATCTCCTGCCCGTCCAGGTACACGGTCACGGTGCGACCCTGGTAGTCGAAGTTCATGCCCCAGGCGCCTTCGCCGCCGTCGGCAGAGCCGTCCGGCGCCTCGCTTGCGGACGGCTCCTCGCTTGGGCCGCTGCTGCTCCAGAATCCGCCCAGGGTGAGCTTCGGCCTCGGCTTGTAGACGAAGTCGACGCCGGCGACTCGGTTGGCCGGCGCGCCGTCCGGCGCGGTCTCCGTGACCATGGCGCCCACGGACGATCTCGAGCCGACGTTTCGCTTCAACCTGGCGACCGAGAAGGCGTTGGCGGGCGCCGTGGCGTCGTCGAGCCGCGCGCCGGCCGTCGCCACGCGGAGGACGCCGACGTCCCAGCCGCCCACGCGGCCGGTGAGCCGGGCGCCCCAGTCGATCGGCACCTGCCGCCCGGCGTCGAGCCCCACCCGCCGCGAGAAGAACGCCTTGAGCACAGGCGGCTGGTAGAAGCGGCGATGGGGCGGCCCGAAGTCGAAGATGCCCGCGTTCTCGAGGAAGAAGTCGCGCTTCTCCGGGAAGTAGAGCGAGAATCGGGTGAGGTTCGTCTGCAGCTCGTCCACCTCGACCTCGGCGAAGTCCGTGTTCCAGGTCAGGTCGAGAGCGAGGGAGCGCATCACGCCCCACTTCAGGTCGAGACCGTAGTCGCCATCGGTGGCGGGGCTCAGGTCGAGCCGGGGGTCCTCGCCGACGTCGCCGATGACCCAGGGCTTGATCTGCAGCTCGGCCGACTGCTCGATGCCCGTGAGCCCGGTCAGCTCTCCGGCCATGGACACCTGATGCACGGGCTGCCTCTGGGAGCCGACCTGACCGAGCACGCCGACTTCGCGGGGCAGGCCGGACCAGTGGGTCATCTCGCGCTTGTGGGCGATGTAGCGCTGCACGTTGAAGCCCCAGGCGGCCGCCGCCGGGTCGAATCGCAGGGTCGAGATGGGGATGGCGATCTCGGCCGTCCAGCCGAACGGCGTCCTGCGCGCCGCGACGGACCAGATTCCGTCCCACTCCAGGTTCAGGTCGCGCCCTTCGTCGGTGACCAGTGTGTCGCTGCGTGCGCCGTTCAGGTTGGTCTCGAACGTGTACGCGTTGCGCCGGTCGTGGAAGGTGTCGAGCAGCAGGATGATCGAGTCGTCCTGGAAGACGCGGCTGTCGCGCTCCATCTCCCTGGCCACGATCGCATCGGGATCGGCGTCGAACGCGGTGATGCCGAAGTGGAGCGTGCTGCCGGCCAGCACCACACGCACTTCCGTCTGCTCGGTGGCGGGCACGCCGTCGAGCGGCTCGTGCTGCATGAAGTTCGTGCCGGCCTCGGCCTCCTGCCAGGCGGCGTCGCTCAGGTCGCCGTCCACCACGGGCGCCCGGTCCACCCTGGCGGCGGCGAGCGTCGGCCGCTCCAGCCCGGCGTCGTCTTCCTGCGCGCGCGATGGCCCCGGGTTCAGGCCGAGGCCGAGGCCGAGGAACGCGACGGCCGCGGCGCCGCCGAGCGCCGCCGGCCGTGTCGCCGACGCCGCGGCTCGCCGCAGCCGCCGCCCTCTCGGCAGGCCGTCGGGCCGGCAAGCGTCGGTCGGCGGCTGGCAGGTCCGGCAGCGTGTCTGCCGAGTTCGCCGCATGGAGCGTCTTCTCGTCCGGTGACAGGCCGAGGCCGTTGGGCCGCGTCCGACCCGCGTGCCTGCCGGCCACAACGGAGCGGGGTCCGGCACAGGAACCTGGCCAGGCTTCTCGGGCGAGGAATCAGGCAAGGATGGGGTAGCCACTTCTTGCCGTCAGATCCCGAAACAGACCCTGCAGACGTTCGAGCACGGGTCGGGCGCCGCTGCCGATGGGCCGCCCGTCGACTTCCTCCACCGCCGCAAGTTCGCCCATCGTGCCGGTGCAGAACGCCTCGTCGGCACGGTACAGCTCGGCCTGGGTGAAGTTCGTGACCTCGTGGGGCATGTCGTTCTCGCGACAGAGCTCCAGCACGGCGGCCCGGGTAACGCCCTCCGGGCAGGCATGGCAGTGGCTGGTGACGATCGCGCCGCCTCGCACCAGGAAGACGTGAGTGGCGTTGGTCTCGGCGACGAACCCCTGGCGGTCGAGCATCAGGGCGTCGTCCGCGCCGGCGACGTTCGCCTCGATCTTGGCCAGGATGGACTGAATCAGGTTGGCGTGGTGGATCTTCGGATCCATGCAGTCGGGCGGGAAGCGGCGGATGGAGGACGTGATCAGCCGGATGGGCGCCGAGCCGTACACGGGCGCCTTGTGCTCGGCGAGCACGATCAGGGTCGGGCCGCTCGTGTTGAGCCGCGGGTCCATGCCGGAGGTGAGCTTGACGCCGCGGGTCAGGGTGAGGCGGATGTGTACGCCGTCCCGCATCCCGTTGGCCACGAGGGTGCGCCGGATCTCGTCGATGATGCTGCGCTGCGGCGGAATCTCCGCGAAGGCGAGCGCGAGAGCCGAGTGCCGGAGGCGGTCGAGGTGCTCCTCCAGCCGGAAGATGCGGCCGTCGTAGACGCGCAGACCCTCCCAGACCGCGTCACCGCCCTGCACCGCCGAGTCGAACGGGCTGATCCCGGCCCGGTCGCGGTGGATCAGCTCGCCGTCGATGTTGATCAACAGGTCGTCGTTCCTGGGGTCGGCCGTTTGCAGCATGGCGGTCGGGGAGGCGTGAGAGGTGGGGTTGGAAGGGGCGAGGCGGGAGGCTGCGATGCGAAGAGGCGACTGCGCGAAGAAGCGGACGGTGCAGCTAAGCGGGTTGCAGCGAGACGTGTTCCAGCTATGGGGTGCAGCGAACTCGCCGACTGGAATCAGAAGACGAGACGGTGCGCGGCCAGGTGGTCGTAGTGACGCTGGCACTCGTCGAGCACCTCGGCCAGGAAGTCCGGCGCCGTCGCGTCCTTCGGACGCCAGGGGGCAAAGCCCGTGCTGTTCGTGACCGCACCGTACCAGTGCGGGGCCCAGACGCCGTCCGTGCTGCGGCCGCCGGGCGGCCAGCTCATCATCGCCTCGTCGAACGGGACGTCGACAGCCCGGCAGAGCCTGGTCAGGCCGGCGCGCGGGTCGCGCAGCACCTCGGCCGAGTCGATGACGGCTGGCGCCCGGCCCAGGCGTGCGCATTCGAGGTCGAACAGTTCCCGTTGCTGGGGCAGGCCGGTGTCGGCGAGCGTGGGGCGCGGCAGGATGTGGATCAGCGAGGTGAGCATTTCCACCGGGTCGCGGATCAGGAACACGTTGGTCAGCCTGGCCACCCAGGACCGGTCGATGGAAGGCAGCAGATGGTGCGCCATGTGCTTCTGGTAGAAGACCGGGCGGTCGAATGAGTCGTCCCTGGTGAGCCAGTGGACGACCCGCTCCAGGTCGCTGTCGTGGTGGGCGAGGATGTCGTCGCGGCCCGGGTGGTCGAGGCCGTGCTCCAGCAGGTAGTGCGCGTACAGCGGTTCGTCGCACACGAAGGTGTCGGCACGGTTGCCCCAGGACCTGAGCATCGCGGTCGAGATGTTGCGCGGCCCCGACCACATCGCGATGCGGCGTACCGGAGCGTCTGCGGCGCGGATGGTTTCGACGGACATGGCTGGCCTTGAGCATATGGCCGGTCGGGCCTGTTTTCGGCGGGCCGCCGTCAGGTCGGGTCGTGCCTGGCGACCCGTGGGCGGCCGCTGGCGGTCTGGGCGCCTGGCGCCTGTCTGGTTCGGCTTGAGTTGGCGGATTCGTCGAGATCGATGCCGTCGGATGGGCCGCGCTCGACCCGGAAACGACGTGCTGTATGTGCCGCCTGGGGGTTCGCGGGGGGATTGGTGAAGGCGCGGGTTGGCAGCCTGATAACTTGCGCCGATGACCCCGAGGGCCGGATTCGAGGCGGCGCACCCGGGCGTGTACGTTCTCGAAGCCAGCCAGTCGGGCCGGGTCGACCTGGTGATGGGGGCCTGCGGCTGGCTGGGACAGGAAGAGCAGGTCAGTGGTTGCCTGGCGCTGGGCGGCGAGTCGAGCACGGTCATCCGCGTCGAGCTGCAGGAGCTCCGCGGAGGCTGGCGGACCGCGATCCTGAAGCAGGCCCTGCCGTGGCTGCGGCGCGACGAGTCCGTGGCCATGCCGGAGGGGCGTCTGGCCGCCGAACGCCGCTTCTACGCACGGGTGGCGGAACTTCCCGAGGCCGCGGCTCGGATGCCGCGCATGATGGGCGCCAGCGAGCGGAGGTTCCTGCTGTTGCTGGAGGACTTCCGCGGCGCGTCGAGCCTGGCATCGCTTTATCGCGGCGCCCAACTGGCGCCGGGGGCCGCGCAGGAGCTGGGCGGGTTCCTGGCGGCGCTGCGGCGGGGAGGCCCCGGCGTCCGGCGGGAGGGGCTCGACAACGTCGGCATGAGGTTGCTCAGACACCGCATGCTGTTCGAGACCCCTCTCGGCCTCCGTGCCGACGGCCTGGGCGCCGACCCCGATGACGCCGCGCCCGATGACGCCGAGCTCGAGCAGCGGGAAGGCGGGCTCGGCCGGGCCGCGGCCGCGCTGCGCTCGGACAGCGAGTTCCGAGCGCAGGCTTCGGCACTCGGCGAGCGCTTCCTGAGCAGTCGCTCCGGGCTGGTCCACGGCGCCTTCCACCCGGGCAACTGGCTGTTGCTGCCCGATGGCGGCGTCCGGGTGGTCGACCCGCAGTCTGGCGGCCTGGGCGACCCGGAGTTCGATGTCGGGACGGGGCTTGCTCACCTGCTGCTCTCGCGGCAGCCGCCGGAGGTCGTGCAGGCGTTCCTTGCCGCCGCCACGGCCGCAGAAGAGACGCCGGAATCGGCTGGAACGTCGCCCGAGGCGGTGGCTTTGACCGCTTCGACCGCTTCGTTTGCCGGCGCCGACGAAGCGCCGGCCGAACCGGGACAAGCCGCTTCAAGCGGCGCAGGCGGAGGGGATACATGCGGTCAGGACGCGGCCGCCGAGCCCGGCCTCGACGGCGAATGCGACGGCGATGTCGACCGGGAACTCGTTGCCCGACACGCCGGAGTCGAGTTGGTGCGTCGTCTGATCGGCGGTCGTCAGGCGCCGTCGGCGTTCGACGACGGCGGTCGCAAGGCCCTGCTCGCCGTGGCCCGGAACGCAGTGGTCTCGGGGCAGATGGAGGCTCTCGAATCCCTTGACGTGCGCGCGACCTGAAGCGGCCTGCGAACCGATCCATGAACAGACCCGTCGCCGAGCCGCCTGATCGAAGGTCGGCTCGCGCTGGCGGTGAAGGAGTGCCAAACTGAAACGATTCATGAATCCACACAACGTGCGGCTGGCGCCGCTTCGTCTCGCTGCCGCGCTGGTCCTGGCCCTGAGCGCCGCCGCGGCGACGTTCGCCCAGGGCGACGTTCCCGCGCAGGGAAGGGTGCTCGACGGCCCGGGTCACGTCCTCCTGCACCGCGACCGCATCGCTCCCTTCAACCGGATGCTGGAGCAGCGGCTCGACGACGTCTTGCCGCGGCTCATGCGCGAGACGGACATCGACATGTGGCTGGTGATCAACCGGGAGTACAACGAGGACCCGGTCTTCTTCAGCCTGGCGCCGAGACCCGTGTTCGCCGCCCGGCGCACGACGATGCTCGTGTTCTTCGATCGCGGGCCGAGCAACGGCGGCGTCGAGCGGCTGACGGTGAACCGCTATCCCTACGGCTCGCTCTACGAGTCGGCCTGGGAGGGCGGCGATCTCGAGGCCCAGTGGCAGGGGCTGGGCGAGGTCATCGCCGACCGCGACCCGAAGCGCATCGGCATCAACGTCTCGCGCCACTGGCCGGTGGCGGACGGTCTGTCGAAGGCGCTTCACGAACGCCTGATCGAGGTTCTGACGCCGGAGCTGCGCGAACGCGTGACCAGCGCCGAGGAACTCGTCGTCCGCTGGATCGAGACGCGCGGCGCGCTGGAGCTGGAGGCGTACCCGCAGATCGTGTCCATCGCCCGCGGGGTGATCGCCGAGGCGTTCTCCGAGCGCGTGGTCACGCCGGGCGCCACGACCACGGACGACGTCGTCTGGTACATCGCCCAGCGCTTCGAGGACCTGGGGCTCGACTTCTGGTTTCTGCCGTCGGTGAACGCCCAGCGCCACGACCCCGGTGACGGCGGTGGCTGTGCCCGCGACGAACCCTTCTGCGGCGAGAGCGGCGACTTCGTGATCCAGCGCGGCGACGTGCTGCACACCGACGTGGGCATCTGCTACCTGGGGCTCTGCACCGACACCCAGGAGATGGGCTACGTCCTGCGCCTGGGCGAGTCGGAGGCCCCGGCCGAGCTGCGGCAGGCACTCGCCGTCGGCAATCGCTGGCAGGACATCCTGACCGGGGAGTACCGCACCGGCCGCACCGGCAACGAGATCCTGGCTGCCACCATCGCTGTCGCCACCGACGAGGGGATTCACTCCAGCACCTACACCCATCCCCTGGGCGCCTTCGGCCACGCCCCCGGCCCCACCATCGGCATGTGGGACAACCAGGGCCGGACCCCGGTGCGCGGCGACTGGCCGCTCTACCCGGACACCGGCTACGCCATCGAGGGCAACGTCAAGGTCGAGCTCGAGATGTGGGACGGCCAGGACGTGCAGATCAAGCTCGAACAGAGCGCCGTGTACGACGGCGAGCAGGTGCTCTACCTGGCCGGCCGCCAGACCGAGTGGCACCTGGTGCGCTGACGCCCGGGCGCCAGCGCCGCGAGGCGTGCCACAGCGGCCCTTGTTGCCTCCGGGCACGTACCGGGCCACGCTGACCGTCTCCGACGGCAGCACGCAGGAGGGGACTGGCAGCGTCAGGCCATCAGCTGGGGCGCCGGAGGCCGGCGGTTCCTCCGCCTGGTGGGGAGTCGTGCCCGGCTAGGGACCGGCGCAGCACCGGCGAATGGGCTCTGGCTAGAGCGCTGCGGCGAGCAGGGCGCCGACGGCGAAGACGATGGCCGCAAGGGCGGCGATGGCGAGCATCACGATGCCTGCGACCAGAAGCGCGGGCACGGCCACCACGGCTGCCACCACCAGGATCCCCAGGAGCAGGGCGCCGACCATCGAGACGATCACCTTGACCGGCAGCATGACGACGCGGAAGAAGAGCTTCGCCACGGCGAAGGCGGCGACGAGAGCGAGAACAAACGGCAGACCGATGGCCGCGACCGCGAGAATCTCCAACTTGACGTGCTCCTCCTGTCAGTTCACTACCGGCTGCGCTGCGCCGGGTTCTCCGCCGTCCGCGTCTGACGGCTGCTGCCGCGCACGCGGCGAGATCAAACGGCTGGAAGCCCTGTGCCAGCAGGGCGCAGCTCCTGCATCGACTCCGGCACGACGTACTGTATCGCCCGGCCGCGTCGTCGAACGTGCTGGCTGCGCCGTCGTCAGGCCCGACCGGGGCTGAGGGGACGCGGGCGACCGCGACAACGTCAGCAACCTGCGCCTGGTCTGGTCGCCAGGCTGCCCACCTGCTGCGGGATGTTCTCCGGATGCTCGCGCCGGTACTCCGAGCAGGTCTCCGGTCGCCGCGTCGATGGCCTTCGGAGCTTGTCCGGGGAGTTGGCGCCCGGTGCGGTCGGCTGCGCTGTGGACGGTCGTGATTGTTCGAGAGTCCTGGGCTTGTTCGGGAGGTTCTGGGCGGTCGCTTGCCGCAAGCCCCCGTCAGCCCCCATCGGACCTGCCGACTCATGCCTTGCCTCGGCTCGCAGGCTCGGGCTGCGCTCTGGCTCGGGAGCTGGTTGCCCAAGCCGCCCGGCGGGGCTGATACCGTCCCGCCTCCCATGACAGGTCAGGCCCCGAATGACGAGTCCGCGCCGGAGCCGGCGGCGACCGCCCGGTTCCTGCAGCAGGAGGGCCTGCCGCCCGTCGCGCTGGTGAAGCTCTCGGACGGTCTGTCCCGGGCGCTCCGGAAGATGGGCAAGGAAAAGCCACCCTTGCCCGCGAGCCAGGTCAGCGATTCCGCCTTGCTGCGGCCGCCTCCTGGGCGGCAGCAGCAAGGCGACCACCGGGTGGCAAGCCGGCAACGTCTTCATGGCCACGGCGGACCCCGCGAAGCTGATGGTCATCGACAACGGCATCAGGGGCTTCGGATCAGCGGTGACAGGCAGTGGCGGCAAGATTCTCAGCCACGCACCGTTCGTTCCGGCCGGCCAGTTGCTTCTGCCGGTCGTCGCGCCTCTGGCCACGTTCGTGACGGTTTCGTCGATGCTCGCTCACGCCCAGCTCAAGAGGGTGGAGGCAGCGATCGCGGACCTGCAGCAGAGCCTGAACCGCATCGAGACGAAGCGGCAGACTGCCGACTGCGCGAGGCTGCGGGTCGCTGTCAGGAAGCTCGGCGGTTTGTGGGAGAAGTTCGTGGCGGGTCAGAGATTCGACCACGCGATGACCGTTTCTCTCGACAGTGCCCGCACCGACCTGCACGAACTCCTGCACGCGGCAAGGGCGAGCTGCGGGCCTGGTGCACGGACCAGGTGCAGCTGCTGGAGCAGAAGGCCGCGTGATGGCGGACTCCGGCCCAGACGGCGGCGCCGATGCCGCGCTGATCGCCGAACTGCAGAGCGTCCTGGGCGATGACGTCGTGCTCGTGGGCGAAGCCGTCACGGCGCGGGCGGGCGATGGTTCGGGCACGGCGCCCTGCGCGGCTCGTGCGGTGCTTCGGCCTCGGACCACGGAGCAGGTTGCCCTGGCGCTTGGCGCGTGCCATCGGGCTGGTCAGGCGGTGGTGCCGCAGGGCGGGCTGACCGGACTGGTGGGCGGTGGCGTTGCCGGCAGCCTGGAGGTGGCGATCACCCTCGAACGGATGAACGCCATCGAGGACATCGACCCGGTGGGCCGGACGATGACCGTCCAGGCAGGCACGGCGCTCCAGACCATCCAGGAAGCGGCCGAGGCCCGGGACCTGCTCTTCCCGCTCGACCTCGGCGCGCGCGGCTCGTGCACCATCGGAGGCAACGTGGCCACGAACGCCGGCGGGAACCGGGTCATCCGCTACGGCATGACGCGGGACTCCGTGCTCGGCATCGAGGCGGTGCTGGCGGACGGCACGGTGCTCTCCAGCCTGAACCGGATGGTCAAGAACAACGCCGGCTACGACCTGAAGCACCTGTTCATCGGCTCGGAAGGCACGCTCGGCATCGTCACCCGCGTCGTCCTTCGGCTCGAACGGCGGCCGCGCAGCCACAACTGCGCCCTGCTGGCGCTGTCCCGCTTCGGCGACGTGACGGCGCTGCTTCGCCGCCTGGAGGAGGAGCTGGGCGGGTCCCTGAGCGCGTTCGAGGTCATGTGGCGCGAGTTCTACGAGCTGGTCACCGGCCCGAAGGCGCGGACCGCGCCGCCCGTGCCCCACGGCGAGCCCTTCTACGTGCTGGTCGAGGCGTTCGGCGCCCGCCCGGAGGAAGACGCCGTGCAGTTCGAGGAGGCGCTCGGCGGCTGCATGGAGGCCGGCCTCGTGGTGGACGCGGTGCTCGGGCAGTCGAAGGCCGAGCGCGACGAAATCTGGGCGCTGCGTGACGACGTCGAGCAGATGAACCAGCTCGCGCCGCTGTTCACCTTCGACGTCAGCCTCCGCATCGCCGACATGGAGAGCTACGTCGGCCAGATCAAGGCCGAGCTGGCGGCCCGCTGGTCCGACGCCGTGTGTGTCGTCTTCGGGCACCTGGGCGACGGCAACCTGCACGTCGTGGTGTCCGTCGGCGACGGGTCTCGGGAAGCGCGCAGCGCGGTCGAGGAGATCGTCTACGGCCGCCTGGAACCGATTGGCGGCTCGGTCTCGGCGGAGCACGGCATCGGCTTCGAGAAGCGCCCCCACCTGGGCCGCAGCCGTTCCGCCAGCGAGATCGGCCTGATGAAGGCGCTGAAGCGCACCCTCGACCCGAAGGGCATCCTCAACCCCGGACGGGTCTTCGAGGCCGCCGGCGAGTCGGCGGGAAGCGATCCCGGCCAGGCCAGCGTCCGCCTGCCCGGCTGATGGCGCGGCTTGACACGCCGGTAGCGGGCGCAGGACGGCTGCCAGCTGCCCGGTCCGGTATCCCCGCGCACGAATGCGCGAGCCAAGGAGTACTCCCCGCCGGACAAGGCGGGTGCCGGATATCCCCGCGCACGAATGCGCGAGAGCCAGGGAGCGGCACGCCTCGTGCCACTCACTGCGGTCTGGTCTGGCTGACGGCGGCCTGCCAGGGGTACTCGGTGGCCGCCAGGCGTATTCGGCGGCCGCTGGCGAGCCGCCGACCGAAGCGGCGCAAGGCCCTCCGCCAGGCGGCAGGGGCTGGCCCTGGGCGGAGGGCGAATCGAGGACGGGTACCAGCCGGCCGAGGAACGGCATGAGCTCCGCATCGCGCGCAAGCGACGGAAGGCGAAGCGTCCGAGCGGGGCGGCGGGACGGTTCCTGACTGGCGCAGGCGCAGGCGCAGGATTCGTCGAGGGAAGCGCAGGGAAGCCCCGCGAAAGCCGCCGTGTTTCATCCCGCGCCAAAATCGGATAGGTTCGCGCGTTTGCTTGAATTCCACCCGGCGCAGGCCCCGGTGCGGTGGTGGACCGGCCCACACACTCAATCGAGGGATGCACCTCTTGCACGAACCGTCGAATTCGCCCGGGACGTCCCGGCTGGCTTTCCTGAACGCCGTCCGCGGCGCGTGCGGCACGCATAAGTCCTGCCCCCCCCCCCCCCCCCCCCCAAAAAAAGAAAAGACAACTTCGCACCACCGGCAGTCGACCAACCGACGCATGCGGCGCGCAGGAGCGGACAGGACACTCGGCGACCTCCGTCCGCACGGCAACAGTGAGTAGCATGGCGCACCTGGCAACCAGGGAGACGCACGCTGCCCTGACCCGCGTCCAGCGCGCCCCGCGCGCCGCCGCGTCGCTCGTCCTCACCGCGCTGCTCGCGAGTCTGCTGCCGAGCGCTGCCAGCGCACAGGACCTCCCGACCTTGAGCATCGCGGTGGTGGAGAAGGCCCGTGTCGACGAATTGACGAACTTCATCTCCGTTGACGAAGACGTGGGCACGGTGGAATTCGCGGTCACCCTGTCCGCCGCCAGCACCGGCACGGTGACGGTGGAGTACGCCACCGAGGACATTCCCGACGACGATCAGGTCCTCACGGATATTTCTGATGCGTCACCCGCTACCGCTGGCGAGGATTACACCGCCGTTTCGGGCACGCTCACCTTCGCGCCGGGCGAGACCAGCAAGACCGTTTCAGTGCGGATTATTGACGAAACGCTGTTCGAGCGGGCTCAGGAGCTCTTCCGCGCCGTGCTGAGCAATCCCTCCGGCGCCACCATTGCTGCCGGTGAGGGGCAATTACTCTTCGGCATCGTCAACGGCGACCCGCTGCCGCCCGTATCGGTCATGGCGGCGGGTCTGGCGAGCACCGGCTCGCCGGGGGCGGCAGCGAGTACCCCGGAAGGGAAGCTGAGCGTGGCCGAGGGCGACAGCGGTGAGACCGACATCACCTTCACCTTCACGCAATCCCATGTGGTCAGCTGGAGGGACAGCCAGGTTGGTAGCTTCCGCATTCCGGTTGGCATCACCGGTACTGCTACCGCCGATACGGACTTTGAGTTCACTGAGGTCGCAGCCAGCGACCTGGCCATCACGCCAAGAGCGACGCGGGTCGAGTACACGCTGGAGATCAAGGGCGACACGGATGTCGAGGGTGACGAGATCTTTTATGTTGCACTCCAGCGTCCCGACGGGATTGTGACCAATTCCGGCGAAGAGAATTTCCTGATCGAGATCACCATCGTTGATGACGACGGTGTACCTTCCGCGCCTTCCGCGCCGCGCCTGACGGCCTCGGCGAGCGGCCAGTTGACGGTGAATTGGGCGGCGCCGGCGGACGACGGCGGCCGGCCCGTCACCGACTACGACGTGCGCTACCGCGTGAAGCCAACCTCCGGGGACCCCGCCTGGACGGAGCTGGCCGACACCAGCGACAGCACCGCCCTGATGGCCAACCTGACCGGCCTCACCAACGGCGCCGCGTATCAGGTGCAGGTGCGCGCGCAGAACGAGAATGGCAACGGCGCCTGGTCGGCTGCGACGGAAGCCACGCCGGTGGCCAGCGGCCCGTCGCCGACGGCGGAGTACAACGCGGACACCAGGCGGCTGACGGTGCGCAATGCTCAAGTCACCTCGGCTGTCGCGACGTTCGCGCAAGCCAACTCCGGTCACCAGCTCATTTTCTTGGGGCCCACCGACATCTACGCCAGCCAGGTCATGAATGTCAGGGCGACCTTGACGGTGGGCGGCACTCGTCTTGCCTACAGCGGGACATGTCTGCGCGGTGACTGCAGGTTCAATACAGCGGGGAGGTGGTCAGCTTCCACCACCGGCGCTGCCACCCTGGAGGTGGACCTGCCAGGCGGCTTCATGCCGCCGGCGCAGCTCTCGGCGGTTTACCTGGCAGTCGGTGATGTCAACGACAGGACACACTCGATCGCCACGAACGTGCGGCTCGACACGGAGCGGCCCGCGCCCGCCATGCCGAGCAACCTGACGCTGGCTCTGCGCCCGAAGATGGCGACCTTGCGCTGGAGCGACCCGGGCGATTCCACCATCACCGGGTACCAATACCGCGTCGGCACGAGCGGCGTGTGGACCGAGCTGCCCGGCAGCGGTGCGACCACCACCAGCTTTGATGTCTTTGACGGGCTGACCGGCGGTTCGCCGCAGACTGTTCAGCTGCGCGCCGTGAACCCCAGCGGCGGCAGCGCGCCCGCCTCGGTCACGAGCGCGGTGCCCGGCGCGCCAACTGGCTTCACGGCGGCGCCGCTGAATGCGTCCGCGCGCCTCCGGTGGTCTGACCCGGCCGATCCCAGCATCATCAAGTACCAGTTCCGCGTTGGCGCCAGCGGCGCCTGGACCGACATCGCGGGCAGCAGCGCCGCGAGCGTCACCGGTGTTGCCGCCGGGCTGACCAACGACTCGGCGCAGACCTTGTTCCTGCGTGCGGTGAACTTCGCCGGTCCCAGCGCGGCGTCCTCGTCGGTGTCGGTGACGCCCACGGTCAACCCGGCCCCGACGGTGGCCAACGCGATTCCCGACCTGGTGGCGCTCGCGAGCACGTACTTCAGCTACGTCTTCCCGGCCAACACCTTCAACGACGCCTACGACGAAATCCTCACCTACACGGCCAGCGAATCCGACGGCACCGCGCTTCCCGGATGGCTGACCTTCACCGCCGGCACGCGCGCCTTCTCGGGCACGCCGCAGTCCACCGACACCGGCACCCTGTCGGTGAAGGTGACCGCCAGCGACGGCGCGAACTCGGTCAGCGACACCTTCGACATCGTGGTGTCCGCCCCCCTGCTCGACGGTCTGGCGCTGGCCCTTTCCGACGGCACCGCGGTCGCTTTGACCCCCGCCTTCAGCGGGGCTGTCAAGACCTACACGGCGACCGTGCCGGATGGCACGGCGCTCGCGGAGCTGACGCCGACGGCGAGCTCGACCCCGTCCGGCATCACGGTCGCCGTGGACGGCGTGCTCGTCGCCAGCGGGACGGCCAGGACCGTGACCTTGTTCGGCGCCTCGACCGAGGTGCGCGTGGTGGCGAGGAAGCCGGCGCCGAACCCGCAGGTTGACGAGTACCTCGTCACCATCGCCCAGACGAGCCCGCCGGGGGGCGAGCCGGAGCCGCTGGAGACGCAGTTGTCCGCGCTGCAGCTCAAGTCGGGCGACCTCGTGTTCACCGAATCGAGCGTCACGGGGACGGATCCCACGGTCATCGCGTACCGGGTGCCGGTCGATGTGGACTCGCTGCGGGTGACGCCGACCGTCGCCACCGCAGGCGCCACGGTGACGGTGAACGGCAAGGCGGTGGCCAGCGGCGCGCCGAGCGCGTTGATACCGCTGAATGTCGGGGTCAACGCCATCGTCATCGTGGTGACCTCGCCGGACGGCATGGACTCGCGCACCTACCGGGTGGACGTGCAGCGCGTGGCCATGCTGGGTCTGAGCGCGCTCACGCTCGCCACGGGCACACGAGATGGCACGACCTTCACGCCGGTTTCCACGGGCATATTGAACCCGAGCTTCTCGCCGGACACTCTGGAATATCGAGTCGTGGTTGACAGGGCCCTGGACTCGCTGCGGGTGACGCCGACCGTCGCCACTGCGGGCGCCACGGTGACGGTGAACGGCACGGCCGTGACCAGCGGCTCGGCGAGCGGGGTCATCAACCTGGCCACAGGCAGGACACGTGTATCCATTGAGGTGACGGCGGCGGGCGGCGCCACGGCGACCTACAGCATCGAGGTGTACCGTCCATCCGATGCCGCCGTCGTGAACGACATAGAGCTGCGGGCTGTCGCTCCGGGGGAGCCGCCGATCGAGATAGACCTCGACCCCAGAAACTTTGACGGACTGATTTACACCTATCGGGCGCAGAACGCGATTCCTCCGGGAAGGACGCTCGAGGTGAGGGCGAGCGCTCGATATCCGGGAGACGGAAGTTACCCTGTCATTAACGGCAGAGCGGCCACACACCTACAATGGACACCAGTGCCGCTGGATGTCGGCGAGAACACCGTCTCGGTCAGTGCCGTGCGATTCGGCAACTTTTTCTCCGTTGGTCAATATGACGTCACCGTGGTGAAGACACACCCCGCGGCGCTGAGCGGCCTGACGTTGTCCGCGGGCACGCTGCGTCCGGCCTTCGATCCGGCAATCACGGAGTACCAGGTCACCCTGCCGCGCAGTGTTTCCGCGTTCACGGTAACGCCGCAGTCCGGTGACTCCGCGCTGCGCGCCGGGGTGGGCGAGACCCCGACCGTGGCCGCGGCGCCGGTGGGCGCCCCCGGCGCACCGGTCTCGCTCACCGTTGGGGAAACCAGACGGGTGTATGTGTATGTGCGCGACGAGGACCAGACCGGCGCCCGGCGCTTCATCACGCCCCGCACCTACCAGTTGCGGGTGACCCGCTCGGAGACACAAGGCGCCTCGGACGCCAGCCTGAGCGCGCTGGCGTTGGACGAGGTCGCGCGGGCGGCGGACAACTCCCTGACTTCCCTGAACGACCTGACGCTGACGCCGGCCTTTGCCACCGAAACCACCAACTACGCCCTGTCGGTGCCGCCCGACTTCACGCTGCTGCGTGTGCAGCCCACCACGAGCGACGATGACGCGACGGTCAGGATGAGCGTGAACGGCAGCACGCTTGACCTCCGCAGCCCGACGTCGCTGTCGGCGGGCGCCAACGAGATCGTGGTGCGGGTGACGGCCGCCGACGGCGCCACCGACCGCAGCTACCGGATTGTCGCCACCCGCCGCTCGGTCGCCACCCTCGATGCGCTGAACCTCCGCTGGGCCTCGCCGGACGCCAACGAGGGGCCCCTCGACCTGAGCCTGAGCGACTTCACCGCCTTCAACCCGACGCCGGCCTTCGCCGCGGGCACCGCGAGCTATACGGCGAGCGTGCCCTACGCGGCGACTCTGCTGCGGCTGAACCCGAGCCCGACGGACCCGGCGGCCAGCGTCACGGTGAACGACGAGGCGCTGAACGTCTACGGCACTTCCTACCTGTCGCTCGTTCCGGGCGGCAACCGGATTGCGCTCTCGGTGCTGGGCGCCGACGGCGTCAGCCGCATGGACTACTCGCTGCTCGTGGCCCGCGCCCAGCCGCCGAGCGGGCGGCTCTCGTTGTCTTTCGCCAATCAGCCGCGCATCCTGATACAGGCCGGCGCGGTCATGGAGAGCGTGACGCTGCCGGCCGCCACCGGCGGCAAGGCCCCCTACAAGTACGCCCTCGTCCCGCGCGCGCCGATCTGGCTCAGCCTGGATGAGGATACGCACGTCCTGTCGGTCAAGTCGGGCCAGAACGTGCCCGCGGGCACGGGCAGCGACCGGGTATCAGTGCAGGTGACCGATGCCGACGACGCCACCGCGACTGCCTCGTTCAATCTGGTGCGCGCGGCGCTCGCCTTCGGCGTGGTGCCGCCCCTCGACCGGGTCTTTACGGTCAACCAGGAGATCACCAATCTGGTGCTGCCCGCCGCCACCGGCGGCACTGGCGCGGTGACCTACACCCTGACCCCGGAGCTGCCCGCGGGGCTCGCCTTCACCGCCGCGACGCGCACCCTCAGCGGCACGCCCACGGCCACGGCCGCCACCACGGTGTACACCTACCTGGCCACCGACTCCAACACCCCCACGGCGAGCACGGCGCAGCTCAAGTTCTCCTTGACCGTGGAGGCGAACCGGATGCCGTCCTTCGGCCAGGCCTCGGTCCGCGACCAGGTGCTGGTGAAGGACGAGCTCGCGCCAAGCCTGCGGCTGCCGGCGGCGACCAGCGGCAACGCGCCGCTCACCTACGCCCTGAGTCCGGCGCTGCCGGCTGGCCTCGCCTTCAATGCGGCCACGCGTACCCTCGGCGGCACCCCGACCGCCGCCGCGGCGGCCGCCGACTACACCCTCACCGTCACCGACGCGGACGGGCAGACGGCGACGCTCACTTTCACGCTGGAAGTGCTAGAGGAGGCGGACAGCGCGCCGCTGCTGCCGGCGGACAGCGTGCTGCCGGACGTGGTGTGGGCGAAGGGTGCGCAGATCGAGACCATCACCCTGCCGGCGGCGACCGGCGGCGACGGGGCGCTGACCTACGCCTTGACCCCCAACCTGCCGGCGGGCCTCACCTTCAACGCCGCCATGCGCACCATCAGCGGCACCCCGACCGCCGTTGCGCCGCGCCGCACCTACACCTACCAAGTCAGCGACGCCGACAGCAACACCGCCGACAGCGACGGCGACCGGCGCCGCTTTGCGCTCGCGGTGTCGGGCCCCCTGGCCTATCCGGCGACGCCATCGAAGTTGCAGGTGGGCACGGCGATGCGCGGCCTGCTGCCGGTCCTCACCGGCTTGTCCGGCACGCCGACCTACACTCTGACCGGCACCCTGCCCGCGGGGCTCAGCCTCGATGCCGCCACCGGCATCATCGGCGGCACGCCGAGCGAGGCCAAGGCGAGTGCCAGCACCGTCACCGTGACTGTCGCGGCGGGCGGTCAGTCCGCAAGCGAGCAGCTCACCTTCCCGGCGGTGACCGCGAAGCCCACCGCGGTGAGCGGCCTTGCCGTGACGCCCACGTCCGACACCGAGTTGCGCGTCGAGTGGACCGCGGCCACGGTGGCGCCGGACGGCTACTGGGTGCGCTGGCGCGAGAATCAGCCAGGCCAGCGCTTTGTTACGCGAGTCGAGACGACCGCAACCAGCTACACGATTGAGGGCTTGAGTTCCGGCACGGCGTATCTGGTGCGCGTTGACACCCTGAACATTGACCGGCACCGCGTGGCCGGCACCGCACAGACAGCGACTGGCACGACGAACAAAGCATCGGCGAGTGCGAAACCGGAGCTGAGCTACGCCGGACCAAAGAAGCTCGTGGTGGGCGAACCTATTGTTCCCATGGTGCCCAAAGTGACGAACTTTGCTGACGGCGCCGTCATCACCTACTCGGTGAAATCGGGCAGCACCCTGCCGTCCGGGCTCAGCCTCGACGCCGCGACCGGCGTGGTCAGCGGCACGCCGGACACGCCGACCAGCTCGAAAAACCAGGTCACCTTCACAGCCACTGCCGGCGAGCAGACCGCGGAGGCAGAAGCAGTCGACTTCCCGGTGGTGGAACGGGGCCTCAAGTACCCCTTCGTCCCCGGGCCCATGGGGCAGTCCCTCGTCCCCGGGCCCCTGTTCGTGGATGTCGGCATCACCCCGCTCGCGCCGATTGTCACCGGCTTCACGGGCGAACTGACATTTCACGTGCTCTCCCCCGGGCCATCCGGGATAGTCCTCAACGAAAAGACCGGCGTGATCAGCGGCGCGCCGAACGGGCCGACCCCGCTCCCGACGGACATGATCGTGCGGGTGTACGTCGGCACCGACCAGGCGGCGACCAACACCCTCACCTTCCCGAAGGTGGAACCGACACCGGATCTGCGCTACGCCGGTTTGCCGGCGCCATTGCAGGTCGGCGCGCCGGTCAGCCTGGCCCCGACGGTGGCGTCAAGCTTCGGCGCCGTCAGCAGCTACGCGCTGACCGGCACCCTGCCGGCCGGGCTGGGCTTGAATACCAGCACCGGCGTGATCAGTGGCATGCCGACCACGCCGGCGCAAAGCGCGAACGAGCAAGGGGTGAGCGTGACGGTGACGGCCACCACCGGCAGCGGCGACAGCGAGAAGACCGCCACCGCCACCGTCGAATTCCAGCCGGTGCGGCATGCACCCCCGACGATCGCGGCCATTGCCGACATCGCCAGCCTCGCGGTGGGCGCCTCGCAACGGGTGCCGGTGACGCTGAGCGGCGTACCCGCCGGCGCGTCTGTAGCCATCGGGGCCGTGCTTGATCCGGCTGGCCGCGCCGTGAGTACGGTCGGCACGGACAGCATCACCCTGTACGGCCTGCGGGCGGGCACGTTGACGGTCACCGTGACCGCCACCGTGGGCGAGGGCGTGGCGGCCTCACCCGAAGGCCGAACCACCTTCAGCCTCACCGTGACCGACGCGACGCTCACGGCGGAGGCCGGCAATCCGCCATCGTCAACGGCGGTGGGCGCCGCGGTGACGCTGACCGGCTCGGCCAGCGGCGGCGTACCGGGAGTGGTGAACCTGATGGCATCGTATGGCTACGCCTGGACGGTGGTGAGCGAGCCGACGAGTTCCAGCGTGTCGATTACGAACGCGGACAAGGCCAGCGCGTCCTTCACGCCCACCCACAACGGCACCTACCAGCTGCGCCTCACCGTCACCGACTCGGCCACCCCCACGGCCAACACCGCCACGGACACGGTGGATGTGGTGGTGCCCACTTCGTCCTCGGTCAACACGGCGCCGGCGGTGGCCAACGCGATCCCCGACCAGGCGGCGACAGTGGACACCGCCTTCAGCTACGTCTTCCCGACCAACACCTTCAGCGACGCCGACAGCGACAGCCTGACCTACACGGCCATGCAGACGGACGGCACCACGGACAGCGCGCTGCCTTCGTGGCTGGTCTTCACCGGCGCCGAGCGCAAGCTGGCGGGCACGCCGACATCCACGGACACCGGCACGCTGTCGGTGAAGGTGACGGCGAGCGACGGCACGGCCTCGGTCAGCGACACCTTCGACATCGTGGTGAGCGCGACGGCGACGCTGGCGAAGCCGGTGGTGACGGTCACGGCCCAGGATGCCAAGTTGACCGCCACCTGGGCGGACGTGGCCAACGCCGACAGCTACGAGGTCGAGTACAAGGAAAGCGACGAGACGGTCTGGAAGGACAGTTCGGACGACACCTCCCCGGCCGAGATCACGGGCCTCACAAACGGCGAGGAGTACGACGTGCGGGTGCGTGCGAAGGCGGCGTCCGGTTCGACGACGCATTCCGACAGCGGGTGGTCGGACATCAAGAAGGGCACGCCGATTGCGGATTCCCGCCCGACCATCTCGGGGTTCGAGCTGGTCAAGAGCAATAATGATGTCACACCCTATGCGGGCGGTCCCTACGGTGAGAACGATCGGATCTTTGTGTCCGTGAACTTCAGCGAAAACGTCACTTTCCCAGTAGAGTCCCCGCCGAGGCTCACGCTGATCATCGGCGATCAGGAGCGGCAAGTGAACTTCTTGGCCACCGATGGGGAGCGAATGTTCTTCCGATACACGGTGGCGGCGTCGGATTCGGGGCCGGTCAAGATCAAGGCGAACAGCCTTGACGAGAACGGCGGCACGGTTTTTCGCGAGGGCGGGAACGCCGACACGGCGGCGGACCAGGCGGTGCTGACCTTCGCCGAAGTGGACACCGGGCAGCGGGTGGGGCCGATCACCGGGGTACTGAATCTGAAGGCCGAGGCGACGGCCGGTGAATCGCTGATGGTGAGCTGGACGGCGGCGTTGGACGCGCCGGGCGGCTACCGGGTGCGCTGGCGCGAATGGAAGCAGGGCAGCTCGCTCAACGCCGGCGAGACGGTGAGCGCCGCGAGCTACACGATCACGGGCCTGACCAACGGCCAGGAGTATCTGGTGCGGGTGGACAAGCTCGACGCGGACGGCAACGCGATCGACGATGCCTTCGCGACGACGCGGGGCACGCCCGCGGCGTCTCCGACGGGGGTGACGAACCTGTCGGTGGAGGCGACCGCCAGGGGCGAACTGACGGTGAGCTGGACGGCGGCGAGCGTGGCGCCAAACGGCTACCGGCTGCGCTGGCGCAAGACTGACGACGCCAGTTTCAACACGGGCGAGAAGCTGGCGGCGGGCGCCACGTCGCACAAGATCACCGGCCTGGACGACGAGACGGCCTACCGGGTGCGCATCGACACCCTGAACGCGGACGACAGCCTGGCTTCGGGCACCGCGGTCTCGAAGGACGGCACGACCCTGTCCGGGGTGGCGACGCCGCCGCGCGACCTGACGCTGGCGGCGGGCGCGGCGGCTGGCAGCATCGACGTGTCCTGGACTGCGGCGCTGGTGGGTTCGAACGGCTACCTGGTGCGCTGGCGGGCTGGCGGCGCGACCGAACTGAACGCGGGCGAGGTGGTGGCTTCGGGCGCGGCGACCGCCTACACCATCACCGGCCTGACCGCGGGGACGGGCTACATCGTGCGGGTTGACACGCGCGACGCGAACGGCAACCTCGTCGCCGGGGCGTCGGCGAGCGGGTCGTTTGCCGTGCCGGCGACCCACCCGACGGTGTCGAGCATCGCGCTGGCTGCCGGCAGGTTCAGTCTGAACCCCTATGCGGGCGGCCACTATGACACGGGGGACACGATCTGGTTGGCGGTGACGTTCAGCGAAGACATCAGCTTCCGCGACGAATCGCTGACTGCGACTGATCCGGGGCTCTCCCTGATGATCGGGGACCAGGCGCGGGAGGCTTCGTTTGACTTCGTGTCAGGCCTCGACCAGCTTCGCTTCCGCTACGTGGTGGTGAAGGGTGATGAGGGGCAGATCCGCGTGGGCGCGAACGCGTTGCGGGACAACGGCAACACCATTTACCTGCGGGGCGGAAACTCGGGCAACGCGGCCGATCATGCGGATCTGAGCCACGCGCAGATGGACCTCGGCCACCGGGTGGGTGGCCCGACCCACGCGAGGAATCTGAAAGCGGCGTCGGCGGGCGACGGGCGGCTGAGGGTCACCTGGACGGAGGCCACCTATGCGCCGAGTGGCTATCGCCTGTTCTACACGGACCTTGGGACCAACGTCCAGAAGCGGTGGAACGATGCGCAATCGGGCACGGTGATCACCGGCCTCAAGAACGGCCAGGGGTACCGAATTCGGGTGGATACGCTGAATGACGACGGCACCAAACTGGACAAGACGGCGGTTTACACCACCGGCACGCCAGGGATCCCGACGAAAGTGACGGATCTGACAGTCGAGTCGGGCGACGGGCAACTGACGGTCACCTGGACGGCGGCGACCTCCGCGCCGAGGGGTTATCGCCTGTTCTACCGGGAGAACAGGCCCGGCAGCCCCCAGCCGAGCTGGACTCCGCCGGAATCGGGCGCGGTGATCACCGGCCTCAAGAACGACCAGGAGTACGTCATTCGGGTGGATACGCTGAACTACGACGGCAAGGCCGCGAACGGCACGGCGGTGTACGCCACCGGCACGCCAAGGGAGACCGACGTGGCGCCCAGCTTCGGCAGCGAGACCATTGACGACCAGGCCTGGACGGCCGGTACGGCCGTGAGCCTCACCCTGCCGGCCGCGACCGACGGCAACGGCGCCATCAGCTACGCGCTGACGCCCGCGCTGCCGAACGGCGTGACGGTGGACACGTCAACCCGCGTGGTCAGCGGCGCGCCGACAGAGGTGGCCAGCGCCGCCACCTACACCTGGCGGGCATCCGACGGCGACTCGAACACCGCCGACAGCGACACGGTGGCGCTGACCTTCAGCGTGACGGTCGGCAAGGGCACGCTGGCCGCGCCGGCGAACCTGGCGGTGAAGGCGAACAGCAAGACGAAGGCCGGCTTCACGGTGCTCTGGAACGCAGTGGCGAACGCCGCGGGCTACACGGCGACGGCGACGCCAAGCGGCGGCACGGCGGTCACCGGCACGGTGACGGGCACCGAGGCGGCCTTCACCGGTTTGGCCGTGAGCACGGAATACGAGGTCTCGGTGGTCGCCAAGGGCAACGCCAACTACAACGACAGCCAGGCCACGACGCTGAGCGTGACCAGCGCGGCCAATTCGGCCCCGACGGTGGCCAACGCGATCCCCAACCAGGCGGCGACTGCGGGCACGGCCTTCAGCTACATCTTCCCGACCAACACGTTCAGCGACGTCGACAGCGACAGCCTGACCTACACGGCCATGCAGACGGACGGCACGACGGACAGCGCGTTGCCCTCCTGGCTGGTCTTCACTGCCGCCGAGCGCAAGCTGGCGGGCACGCCGAAGACCGCCGACATCGGCACGCTGAAGGTGAAGGTGACGGCGAGCGACGGCACGGCCTCGGTCAGCGACACCTTCGACATCGTGGTGTCGGCGGCCGACACGGCACCCAAGTTTGCGGACGGCGCGACCATCGCGGCCCAGACCTTCACGGTAGATGCGCAGATCACCGCCTTCACCCTGCCGGCGGCGACCGGCGGCAATGGCACCATCAGCTACGCGCTGACGCCCGCCCTGCCGGCGGGGGTGAGCCTGAACTCATCGACGCGCGAGGTGAGCGGCACGCCGACGGCGGCTGCGGCCCAAGCCACCTATACCTGGCGCGCTTCGGACGGCGACAGCAACACCGCCAACAGCGACACGGCGGCGCTGACCTTCAGCGTGACGGTGAACAAGGCCAAGCTGGCCAAGCCGACGGGCCTGGGGCTGAAAACGGACAGCAAGACGAAGACCGGTTTCACGGTGACGTGGACGGCGGTCAGCAACGCCGCGGGCTACACGGCGCAGGCGGTGGCGGGAAGCACGACGGTGAATGGCGTGGTGTCGGGCACGAACACCGAGGCGGTCTTCACCGGCTTGACGGTGAACACCGCGTACAAGGTGACGGTGACGGCCACCGGCGACGCCAACTACGCGAACAGCGACGCCTCGGACGAGTTCGACGCGAGCACGGCTGCCAACCGGGCCCCGACGGTGGCCAACGCGATCCCCGACCAGGCGGCGACGGTGGATGCGGCCTTCTCCCATGTCTTCCCGACCAACACGTTCAGCGACGCCGACAGCGACAGCCTGACCTACACGGCCATGCAGACGGACGGCACCACGGACAGTGCGTTGCCCTCCTGGCTGGTCTTCACCGCCGCCGAGCGCAAGCTGGCGGGCACGCCGAAGACCGCCGACATCGGCACGCTGAAGGTGAAGGTGACGGCGAGCGACGGCACGGCCTCGGTCAGCGACACCTTCGACATCGTGGTGTCGGCGGCCGACACGGCACCCAAGTTTGCGGACGGCGCGACCATCGCGGCCCAGACCTTCACGGTAGATGCGCAGATCACCGCCTTCACCCTGCCGGCGGCGACCGGCGGCAATGGCACCATCAGCTACGCGCTGACGCCCGCCCTGCCGGCGGGGGTGAGCCTGAACTCATCGACGCGCGAGGTGAGCGGCACGCCGACGGCGGCTGCGGCCCAAGCCACCTATACCTGGCGCGCTTCGGACGGCGACAGCAACACCGCCAACAGCGACACGGCGGCGCTGACCTTCAGCGTGACGGTGAACAAGGCCAAGCTGGCCAAGCCGACGGGCCTGGGGCTGAAAACGGACAGCAAGACGAAGACCGGTTTCACGGTGACGTGGACGGCGGTCAGCAACGCCGCGGGCTACACGGCGCAGGCGGTGGCGGGAAGCACGACGGTGAATGGCGTGGTGTCGGGCACGAACACCGAGGCGGTCTTCACCGGCTTGACGGTGAACACCGCGTACAAGGTGACGGTGACGGCCACCGGCGACGCCAACTACGCGAACAGCGACGCCTCGGACGAGTTCGACGCGAGCACGGCTGCCAACCGGGCCCCGACGGTGGCCAACGCGATCCCCGACCAGGCGGCGACGGTGGATGCGGCCTTCTCCCATGTCTTCCCGACCAACACGTTCAGCGACGCCGACAGCGACAGCCTGACCTACACGGCCATGCAGACGGACGGCACCACGGACAGTGCGTTGCCCTCCTGGCTGGTCTTCACCGCCGCCGAGCGCAAGCTGGCGGGCACGCCGAAGACCGCCGACATCGGCACGCTGAAGGTGAAGGTGACGGCGAGCGACGGCACGGCCTCGGTCAGCGACACCTTCGACATCGTGGTGAGCGCTGCGCCGGTGTCCGACACGGCGCCCGCCTTCGCGCAGGGCGCGACCATCCCGGATCAGAGCTGGACGGTGGGCACGGAGATCACCGCCTTCACGCTGCCGGCGGCGACCGGCGGCAACGGCACCATCAGCCACGCGCTGACGCCCGCCCTGCCGGCGGGCGTGAGCCTGAACTCATCAACCCGCGAGGTCAGCGGCACGCCGACGGCAGCTGCGGCCGCGGCCACCTATACGTGGCGCGCTTCGGACAGCGACAGCAACACCGCCAACAGCGACACGGCGGCGCTGACCTTCAGCGTGACCGTCGGCGAGGGCACGCCGGCGGAGGCGCCCACCGGCGTGACGGACCTGTCGGTGGAAGCGACCGCGAAGGGCGAACTGACGGTGAGCTGGACGGCGGCGAGCGTGGCGCCGAACGGCTACCGGCTGCGCTGGCGCAAGACGGACGGCACTTTCAACACGGGCGAGAAGCTGGCGGCGGGCACGACATCTCACAAGATCACCGGCCTCGACGACGAGACGACCTACCGGGTGCGCATCGACACCCTGAACGCGGACGACAGCCGGGCCTCGGGCACCGCGGTCTCGAAGGACGGCACGACCCTGTCCGGGGTTGCGACTTCGCCGCGGCGCCTGACGCTGGCGGCGGGCACGGCGGCCGGCAGCATCGACGTGTCCTGGACCGCGGCGATCGTCGCGCCGAACGGCTATCTGGTGCGCTGGCGGGCGGGCGGGGCGACCGAGCTGAACGCGGGCAAGGTGGTGGCTTCGGGCGCGGCGACCGCGTACACCATCACCGGCCTGACGGCGGGGACGAGTTACATCGTGCGGGTGGACACCCGCGACGCGAACGGCAACGTCGTCGCCGGGGCGTTCGCGAGCGCGACGCTCGGCCTGGCGGCCAATCAGGCGCCGGCCATCACGGACATCACCAACAAGACCGCGACCTTCGGCGCCAATCTCCTGGTCGATGTGAGCGCCACGGATGCGGATACGGGCGACACGCTGCAATACAAGGCGTCCTCCAGCGACACGACGATCGCGACGGTCAGCCCGACCTCGCTGGCCGACCTCGAATCGGACAGCCAGGTGACGGTGACGCCGGTGGGCGCCGGTACGGCGACCATCACGGTGACGGTGAGCGACGGCACGGACGAGGCGACGGACACCTTTGCAGTGGCGGTCTCGCGGGCGGCGCTCGGCAAGCCGGACGTGACCGTCAACGAGGCCGACGGCAGGCTGTGGGCGACCTGGTGGGACGTGCCCAATGCGGCTGGCTACGAGCTTGAGTACAAGGAAAGCGACGAGACGACCTGGAAGGGCAATGACGACGACTCGTCCCCGGCGAACATCCTGAGTCTCACCAACGGCCAGGAGTACGACGTGCGGGTGCGCGCCAAGGCGGCCTCCGCTTCGACCACCCACCTGGACAGCGAGTGGTCGGACGTCAAGAAGGGCACCCCGGCGGCGCCGGACACCGCGCCGGGCTTCGGCAGCGAGACCGTAGCGGCCCAGACCTGGACGGTGGGCACGGAGATCACCGCCTTCACGCTGCCGGCGGCGACCGGCGGCAACGGCGCCATCAGCTACGCGCTGACCCCCGCCCTGCCGGCGGGCGTGAGCCTGAACACGTCAACCCGCGAGGTGAGCGGCACGCCGACGGCGGCCGCTGCCGAAGCCACCTATACCTGGCGCGCATCCGACGGCGACTCGAACACCGCCGACAGCGACACCGCGGCGCTGACCTTCAGCGTGACGGTGGGCGCGGCTACGCCCACGAAGGTGACCAACCTGCAAGTGACTGCGCTTGATGAATCGCTGATGGTGAGCTGGACGGCGGCGAGCGTGGCGCCGAACGGCTACAGCGTGCGCTGGCGGGAGAGGGCGCCGGGCAAGGCGCTGTCGCCGGTCAACGACGTGGCCGGCGCCTCGTTCACCATCGACGACCTGACCAACGGCCAGGAGTACGTGGTGCGGGTGGAGACGCGCAACGCGGCGGACGACGGCGTGCAGGCGGGCACGGCGGTCACCGGGACCGGCACGCCGGCGGTGTCCGACACGGCGCCCAAGTTTGCGGACGGCGCGACCATCGCGGATCAGAGCTGGACGGTGGGCACGGAGATCACCGCCTTCACGCTGCCGGCGGCGACCGGCGGCAACGGCGCCATCAGCTACGCGCTGACCCCGGCGCTGCCGGCGGGCGTGAGCCTGAACTCATCAACCCGCGAGGTCAGCGGCACGCCGACGGCGGCCGCTGCCACGGCCACCTATACCTGGCGCGCTTCGGACAGCGACAGCAACACCGCCAACAGCGACACGGCGGCGCTGACCTTCAGCGTGACGGTCGGCAAGGCCACGCTGGCGACGCCGACGGGCCTGGCGGTGAAGGCGGACACGCGCGCGCAGACCGGCTTCACGGTGACCTGGAGCGCGGTGTCGAACGCCGCGGGCTACACGGCGACGGCGACGCCGAGCGGCGGCACTGCGGTTGCCGGCACGGTGGACACCACCGGCGGCAGCCCGGAGGCGTTGTTTGCGGGATTGACGGCGGACACCGCCTACACGGTCTCGATCACGGCCACCGGCAACGCCAACTACGCGAACAGCCAGGCCGGGACGCTGAGCGTGACCACGCTGGCGGCGGTCACGCCCACGAAGGTGACCAACCTGCAGGTGACTGCGCTCGATGAATCGCTGATGGTGAGCTGGACGGCGGCGAGCGTGGCTCCTGGCGGCTACAGCGTGCGCTGGCGGGAAAAGGGGCCGGGCAAGGCGCTGTCGCCGGTCAACGACGTGGCCGGCACCTCGTTCACCATCGACGACCTGACCAACGGCCAGGAGTACGTGGTGCGGGTGGATACGCGCAACGCGGCGGACAGCGGGGTGCAGGCGGGCACGGCGGTCACCGGGACCGGCACGCCGGCGGTGTCCGACACGGCGCCCGCCTTCGCGCAGGGCGCGAGCATCCCCGCCCAGAACTGGACGGTGGGCACGGAGATCACCGCCTTCACGCTGCCGGCGGCGACCGGCGGCAACGGCGCCATCAGCCACGCGCTGACCCCGGCGCTGCCGGCGGGCGTGAGCCTGAACTCATCAACACGCGAGGTCAGCGGCACGCCGACGGCGGCCGCTGCCACGGCCACCTATACCTGGCGCGCTTCGGACAGCGACAGCAACACCGCCAACGGCGACACGGCGGCGCTGACCTTCCGCGTGACGGTCGGCGCCATGCCCACGAGAGTGACCGATCTGCGAGTGACTCCGCTTGATGGGGCGCTCATGGTGAGCTGGACGGCGGCGAGCGTGGCCCCGAACGGGTACAGCGTGCGCTGGCGGGAGAGGGGGCCGGGCAACGCGCTGTCGCCGGCGAACGACGTGGCCGGCACTTCGTTCACCATTGACGGCCTGACCAACGGCCAGGAGTACGTGGTGCGGGTGACGACGCGCGACGCGGCAGACAGCGGGGCGCTGGACGGCCCGGCGGTCGCGGGGACCGGCACGCCGTCGGTGCGCGACAGGGCGCCCGCCTTCGCGCAGGGCGCGAGCATCCCCGCCCAGAGCTGGACGGTGGGCACGGAGATCACCGCCTTCACGCTGCCGGCGGCGACCGGCGGCAACGGCGCCATCAGCTACGCGCTGAAGCCCTCCCTGCCGGCGGGCGTGAGCCTGAACAGGGGAACGCGCGAGGTCAGCGGCACGCCCACGACCGCGGCCGGCGCGGCCACCTACACCTGGCGGGCTTCGGACAGCGACGGCAACAACGCCAACAGCGACACGGCGGCGCTGACCTTCCGGGTGACGGTCGACAAGCCCACGCCGACTGCGGCGACGAACCTGCGGGTGACCGCGGGGAACGGCGCGCTGAGGGTGTCCTGGACGGCGGCTGACCGAGCCCCGAACGGCTACAGCGTGCGCTGGCGGGAGCGGCGTTCCGACAGCCGGCTGACGGCGGTCAACAGGGTGGCCGGCACCTCGTTCACGATTCCGAACCTGACCAACGGCACCACCTACCTCGTGCGCGTGGACACCCGCAACGAGGCGAACAACGGGATTCAGGCGGACACCCTGGTGAGCGGAACCGGCACTCCGGACGCGTCGGGCAACCTGGCGCCGACGGTGGTGGCGATCGGCGACCGGAGCCTGACCTTCGGCGCGCGTGTGAACGTTGACGTGGACGCCTCGGACGTGGACGGGGACGCCCTGACCTACAAGGCGTCGTCCAGCGACACGGCGGTGGCGACGGTCAGCCCGACGGCGCCGGTCGGCCACGGCGGCGGCAGCCGGGTGCGGGTGACGCCTGTGGGCGCGGGCACGGCGACCGTCACGGTGACGGTGAGCGACGGCGCGAACGAGGTGTCCGCGTCCTTCGAGGTGTCGGTCTTGCGCCGGGAGCTTGATGTTCCGTCGGTGCGGCTGGAGCCGATGTACGAGTGGATCAGGGCGACCTGGGCGGCTGTGGACGGTGCGAGCAGCTACGACGTCCAGGTTCAGGAAAGCGGCTCGGAAGACGACTGGACGGCCGGCACGGTCACCGACCCCGGAGTCGAGATCGCCCAGCTGCTCAACGGCGTGGAGTACGAGGTTCGGGTGCGGGCGAAGGCGGCCGCGGGTTCGAAGACCCACACGGACGGCGGTTGGTCGGAAATCGTGAGGGCGGCGCCGTTTGCGGCCCCGACCCGGGCGGCGAACCTTGAGGTGGCGCCGGGGAACGGGTCGCTTGTGGTCAGCTGGCGGGCGGCGGCCTACGCGCCGCGCGGCTACAGCGTGCGCTGGCGCAAGGCGGCGCCCGGCGCCAGCCTGTCGCCGGTGAACAAGGTGGACGGCACCTCGTTCACGATCCCCGATCTGGCCAACGGCACCACCTACCTGGTGCGCCTGGACACCCTTGACGCGACGGGCCTTGACGTGCAGCCGGACACCCGCCTGACGGAGCGGGGCAGGCCGGCGGCGGTTGCGGCCCGGTTGGCGCCCGACACGCCTTCGCCGACGCTGTCGGTTGTCGACGCGGTGGGCGACGAGGGCGACGTTCTGGAGTTCGGCGTGGCGCTCTCGGAGGCCTCGGCCCGCGAGGTGCGGGTGCGCTGGCGCACCGAGCCGGGGACTGCCCGGGCCGGCGAGGACTACGAATCCGGCGGCGGCGAGCTGGTCTTTGCCCCGGGCGAGACGGCCAGGACGGTTCGGGTGCGGACCCTGGACGACGCCCACGACGACCCGGGCGAGGCCTTCCGGGTGGTGCTCTGGGAGGCCCGGGGCGCGGTCCTGGGGCAGGGCCGGGAGGCGACCGGGACGATCCGCAATGCCGACCCGATGCCGACGAGCTGGCTGACCCGCTTCGGCCGAGCGACGGCGGAGCAGGCCCTGGACGGGATCGCCCGGCGCATCGCCGAGCCGCGGACGCCGGGCCGGCAGGGGACGCTGGGGGGCGCGCCGATCGGCGGCGCGGCGTCGGACGGGGAGTCCGGCGGCCTCCCTCATGGCCCGTCGGCGTTCGGCGGCGGCTTCGGCATGGGCGGCGGCTTCGGCATGGCCGGCGGCATGGGTAGCGGCTTCGGCACGGGCGGCGGCTTCGGCACGGGCGGCGGCTTCGGCATGGGCAGCGGCACGGGCGGCGGCTTCGGCACGGGCATGGGCAGCGGCAGGGGCAGCGGCTTCGGCATGGGCAGCGGCATGGGCGGAGTGTCGCCCCGCGGTCACCGCGGGCGTGGCATGGCGTTCGGCGACCTGCTGGCGACCAGCAGCTTCTCCCTGGTCGGCAGTGCGGACCGCGCCGGGCGCAGCGCTGCTTTCTGGGGCCGCGGCGCGCGGTCGAGCTTCCACGGCATGGACGGTGCCGGCCGCGTGGACGGCACGCTGACGACCGCGACCCTGGGCGCGGACTACGGCGGCGGTCGCTGGCTGGCGGGCATGGCGCTCTCCCGGACCGAGGGCGAGGGCGGCTACAGCCTGCCGGGCGCGGGTTCGGGCCGGATTCGGGGGACCCTCGACACGGTCGTTCCCTACGCCTCCTTGAACGCCTCGGAGCGCCTCAGCCTGTGGGCGGCGGCCGGCGGCGGCTCCGGCGCGGTGACGCTCACCCCGGACGGCGGGGCGCCAACAGAGGCGGGCATCGACTGGAGCATGGCCGCCCTGGGCCTGCGCAGCGACCTGCTGGGCGGCGCCTCCGGCCCCGCGCTGGCGCTCGTCTCGGACGCCCTCTGGTCCCGGACGGCCTCGGACCGGGCGGAGGCCTCAGGCGCCGCTTCAAGGCTGCGCCTCGGCCTTGAGGGCAGCTGGGCGCTCCCGTCGGGCCTGACCCCGAAGCTGGAGGCGGGCGTGCGCCACGACGACGGGGACGCGGGTTCCGGCCTGGGCCTGGAACTCGGCGGCGGCCTGGCCTGGAGCGTTCCCGGACTCGGCCTCAACCTGGACCTCTCAGGCCGCAGGCTCATTGCCAGCGGCGCAGGCGTCGGCGGCGGCAGCGGCTTCTCGGCGACCCTGGGCTACGACCCGAGCCCCGCCAACCCCCTGGGCCCGTCCCTGACCCTGCGTCACGATCTCGGCGGCCCGTCGAGCGGCGGCCTTGCAGCCCTGTTCGCCCCGGACATGCCGGTATCGGGCTTCGGCGGCGGGCAGGCCCGCTGGGAGGCGGAGACGGCATACGGCCTGTCCGCCGCCGGCGGCCGCTTCACGCTAAGCCCCGTCCTGCGCCACGGCGCCTTCGGCGCCGGCCACGACTACAGCCTGGGCTGGCTCCTGGAGCCGTCCCAGGACGCCCGGGGAGCCCTTAACTTCTCCCTGGGCCTGCGCGCCGCCCGCCGCGAATCCGAGGGCGCCCCGCCGGAACACGGCGTGCAGGTCGAGGTCCGCGCCCGCTGGTAGCCGCCCCGCCCCGACCTAGGCGTACTCGGGGGCGAGCTCGTCGCGCAGGCGCTCGAGAAGCGCCTTCGTGGCCAGAATCCCCTCGTCGGCTTCGGCGCGGCCCTCGAACTCGATGCCCACCCGGCCGCGATAGCCCGCGTCGAGCACGATGCGCATCATCCGGTCGTAGTCGATGGTGGTCTCGTTGCCTGCCTCGTCGAAGGCGTAGCTCTTGGCGCTGACCGCAAGGGCGGTCGGCATGAGTTCCTCCACGCCAAGGTAGCGGTCGTACCACTCCTCGGGCTCGTCCGAAATGCGGAAGTTGCCAAAGTCCGGCAGGGAGCCGATGCGCGGGTGGTCGACCATGGCCAGTGTGCTGGCCAGCCAGGCGCCGTTGCTCGAAATGCCGCCGTGGTTCTCGACCAGTACGTTGACGTCGTGGCCGTCGGCGTACTCGCACAGCTGCCGCAGTCCGTCCGCGGCGAGCTTCTGCTGCTCCTCGAACGACCCCTCCGAGGCCGCGTTCACCCGCACCGAGTGACAGCCCAGAAAGGCTGCCGCCTCGACCCACTTGTGGTGATTCTCGATCGTCTGCGTCCGCTCGGCGGCGTCGGGGGCGCCGATGTCCCCTTCGGCGTCGCACATGATGAGCTGGCTGGTCACGCCCTCGCCGTCGCAGCGCATCTTGAGCTCGCCCAGGTACTCCTCGTCGCGGGCACGGTCGAAGAAGAACGTGTTCACGTATTCGACTGCATCGAAACCCAGGCTGCGCGCCCGCGCCGGGAAGTCGAGATGGTCGAGCTCGCCCTGGTACAGCGAGCGGGGGTCGCTCAGCAGCACGTCGCCGAACGTGTCGTCCGCGAGTGCGCTCAGCGCCGGGCCGAACAGCTCCCGGAAGTACGACCACTCGGCCAGCGAGATGCGAAACAGCGGCTCGGCGCCGGCGGCAGCGGCGTCGGGGCCACCGGCCTCGTCCGGCGCCGGGGCGCCCCCGTCGGCGCAGCCCACCGCCGTGCCGGCGACCACCAGGGCGCTCGTCTCGAGAAAGCGTCTGCGGTTCATCCTGCGAAGTGGGTTCATGCAGCAGACCCTACCCCGCGACGCTGTGCTCGCGCTGGCGCAGGCGGATCAGGCATTCCTGCGCCGCCGAGGCGACCAGCTCGCCGTTGCGGTTGAAGATCTGGCCGCGCACGAAGCCGCGGGCACGGGCGGCGTTCGGGCTCTCCTTGCTGAACAGCAGCCACTCGTCGGCGCGGAACGGGCGGTGGAACCACAGCGCGTGGTCGAGGCTGGCGCCCTGGATGCGGTGGCCCTTCATCGCCGGACCGTGGGGCTGCATGGAGACGGCCATGAAGTCGAGGTCCGACATGTAGGCGAGGAACGACAGGTGGACGGTCTGGTCGTCCGGCAGCGGTCGGCGGCAGCGCAGCCAGGTGTTCTTGTGCGGTTCCGTGGCCGGGCGATCCTGGCGCGGCAGCATCTGGATGCCCTCGACCTGGCGGCTGTCGATGACGTCGAAGCGGTGGGCGAACCTGCGGTAGGAAGGGTCGTCCTTCGCCATCTCGCGGAAGACGTCGCCGTCGGACGGCAGGTCGTCGGGCGGAACCACGTCCGGCATCTCCGACTGGTGCTCCAGGCCGCCCTCGTCCACCTGAAACGACGACGACATGCTGAAGATCGCCTGTCCGTGCTGAATCCCGACCACGCGCCGCGTGGTGAAGCTCTTGCCGTCCCGGATGCGGTCCACGTCGAACAGGATCGGTCGTTCGGGGTCGCCGCGGCGGAGGAAGAAGGCGTGGATGGAGTGGAGCCGCCGGACGTCCACGGTGCGTGACGCGGCGACGATCGCCTGCCCCAGCACCTGGCCGCCGAAGACGTGGTTGCCCGGCCCGTTCTGGGCCCGGAACAGGTTCTCCTCGATCTGCTCCATCTGCAGCAGGTCGACCAGCTCCTGCACCGCGTCCTTCTGCGGCGCCCGTTCCTGCATGGAGTCGGTCATCGGCCGCTGATGGTATCGCCGCGGGCCGACCGTCCGGCGGTGGCGCCGTTCGGTCAAGGACGACGCTACGATGATGGCGTCACCGCCGGAACGCATCACTGGGCCGCACACGGCAGCGTCCGCGAAAGCGGCGCACGGCGTGGTCTTGTTTGCGCCGCGAGCGACAGTCAGGGCTGCGTCCGGGTCCTGAGCTGAATGCCCCGGTGATGAACTCGCGTCTTGATGTCTGCACGGGGCCCGGTTGCAGACCGATGCGAACCGGCTGCGCAGTCGCTCCTCGGTGTTTCTGATGCCACCTTGTCCTGCCGGTGGTGTCGGTCAGCGGCGGCGACTCGGCGAAGCAGCAGACCATGGGCAGCGCGAAACGCGCAAGGTCCGTCGCCCGCCGCGAAGACCGGTGTCGCTGCGGGGCGCCGCTGCTTGTCCGAAAGGGCACGACAGGCGCTTCCCGCCCTGGCCCTTGCAGTTCCTCCCCGAGCGCGGCGCCGGCAAGACGCGGTCGGCGACGCTACAAGCCTTGCCGCCGACAGGACCCGAGCGTGGCGTGCAGCCAGGCAAGCACCTCGTCGAGCTCGACCAGCACCGGGACGCCGGCCGCCCTTGCCGCGATGCACTGCGCGCTGTCGGCGTGCGAGTGGTCGAACAGGACGAGCGGCCTGCCGTAGCCCAGCGCCAGCTCGATCTCGCTGCGCGTGCCGGCGCTGCCGGGGAGGGCCACCACGGCGTCTGTCGAGAGCACGTTGATGTGGTTGCGCGAGTCCGGACCAGTGCCGGACGCGCCGGAGAACGGCAGGTGGGTGCGGACCGCGAGCTCGACCCACGGATTCGGGTAGCCCGGCGGCGAGTCGCCCGCCGCCGCCACGGGTGCCTTCTCGGACCGCGCCTCATCGGTCCCTCGGCAGGGCGCGTCGTGTGCAGGCAGGTCCGCCCGGGGACGCACGGGGCTGGCGGCAAGCGCCTCTCGAGGTTCCCTGGTGGAAGCACCAGCCTGCGAAGCGCCGCCGACCGCAACGGGCGGTGGTCCACGGACAGCCCCGGATGCGCCCGCGTCCCCGGTGGCTTCAAGCCGATCTGCCGGCCCCGCAGCTGACTCGGCTGGCCCCGCTGGCGCCGCCGACGACATCGCGGCCGGCACCACGCCGATGCACAGGCCGGCACGGCCAGGCGTCTCGCAGAAGGCGCGGCTGGCGGCGGTCATGACGCCTCGGCCGCCGCCGGTGAGCAGGTGCCAGCCGGCCCGGGCGATGGCGACGCCGAGCGGCGCGGCCAGGTCCTCGTGCGCCTCGGTGCCCGAGCCCATCACGCCGACCACTGGCAGACGGGTAGCCGCCGCGGCCGTGTTGCTCACCGGCGGTGCCGCTCCCTCTGCAGACCAGGCGCGGCTACTGCGACCTGCCCCGGGCGCTGATGGGCCACAGTTCTTCCACCCTGCCGTCGCGCACCGGGTAGTACACGTCGTACAGGTTGACGGTTGGGTCGCAGTGCGGCGTGATGCAGCGCAGGCGATCGCCCAGGCCGATGGGGCGGCTGGCCTCGGCGAGCCGCAGGATGCCGTGTTCGTCGCCGCCCCAGCCGTAGACCACGCCGCCGATGTCGGCCAGCTGCGGCCGGTCCGCGTCGGCAGCGAACGCCTTGTAGCCGCCGTCGGTCGTGATGAGCTCCGGCACCGGCTGGCTGATCGCCGTGACCTGGACGAACAGCGAGATCTCGAAGTCGTCAAAGACCTCCCCGTTCCGACCGGCGATGCGCCGGTACTGCTCGTCCATGAACAGGTAGGAGCCGACCTGCAGGTCGGTCATGCCCTCGACCCCGGAGTCGATGTCCCAGGTGCCGGTGCCGCCGCCGCTCAGCACGCTGACCGCGATGCCATCCTGCTCGATCAGGCGCCTCGTCTCGACCGCTGCGGCAAGCGCCTGGAGCGACCTGGCCTCCCTCTCCGCGTGGCCGTGGACGTGCATCAGGTGGCCGGCGTAGGCCTGCAGTCCTCGCAGGTCGAGATGATCCATCGTGTCGATGGCGCGGGCGAGTTCGCGCGCCGGTTTGCCGATGGCGATGCCGGTGCGGCGGGTGCCCACGTCGAGGTCGACCAGTACCGGCTGCGTCACGCCTGCCGTTGCCGCCGCATCGTTCAGGCTCTCGGCGGCGGCCAGGTTGTCGACCACCAGGGTGACCTCCGGGCTCTGCTCGGACAGGGCGACGACCCGGGCGATCTTGTCGTCCGTGACCACCGGCGACGTGATCAGGACTTCCGCGATGCCCGCCTCGACCATCACCTCGGCCTCGCCGACCTTGGCGCAGCAGACGCCGACGGCGCCGAGCTCCATCTGCCGCTTCGCCAGCAGCGGGCACTTGTGGGTCTTGGTGTGGGGGCGCAGCGAGATGCCCTGCTCCTCGGCGTGGGCCGCCATCTTCGCCAGGTTGAGCTCCATCGCCGCCACGTCGACGAGCAGTGCCGGCGTCGGCACGTCCTCGACCGCGAGCGGCGCGTCGAGCGGGATCGCCTCGTGGCGCGCTGCGGGCGCTGACGCGCCGACGGTCAGGCCCGTGCCGCAGGCGACCGCCGCGCCGCCGGCCGCTCCGGCCGCGCCGAGGAACGCTCGTCGGGTGTGGTGGGCCATCGGGAAGTTCCTTGCGACCCGGTCGTCACCGGCAGCGGTCCAGCGCCGTGGGCGCGACTTCGGGCGAAACCTCCGGTGGGCGCCTGACATCCGCCACACTATAGCCACAGCCGCCATGGCCACGCCCGCCCGGGCCTCCTGCGGGTTGCACGGAAGAAGGTCCGCCGACCCGGTCCCTGATGTTGATTGCCTTCGCGCCTCGGTCCCGCTGCCCGGGATCGCGAACCTTCGGTCGATGGGGAACCGCTCCACGGACGGCGTCGGCGGTGGCAGCTTCCGTCTGCGCGGACCGTCGGGTTCCACAAGCGGCTGCTCGAAGTCGGCGTGTACCAGCGTGATCGGCTGCGCGCTCGGCTGGCTTCGCGGCGCCTGGACGACGAATTCGCTCAGGAAGTGGAACCGAACGTGAGTGTCGGTGCAGTCGCCCCGTGTGCCAGAGACACGCCAGCTGGCTGGGCTACATTCCTCCGCATGACCCGCACGATCTCCGCCGCCGTGGCCGCGCCTCTCCTGGCTGCCGGCATCGCCGGGATGACGACCGCCGTGGCCACCGGCCGGGCCCAGCCGCTGCCGGAGCGGACCTTCACCGACCGGGTCGCGGTGGCGGAGGCGACGGTGGTCATCGAGCTGCCGCGGCTGGGCAAGGTGTCCCCGTCCGACTTCGAGCCCGACGACTTCGTGCTGGAGGTGGGTGGCGTGCGCCGCCCGGTGACCGCGGTGCTGGCGCTCGACCCGGCTGCTGACCCGCGGCCCGTGCTCGTTTACGTCGATGCCGTCCTGGCGAAACCGCTGACCGTGCAGCTGAGCCTGAAAGCCCTGGCGGCGCAGTCGCGGTCGCTTCTGGCGCTGGGCCCGGTGGAGCTGGTGGTGGACGACGGCGAGCCGGACGGCCCGGTCCGGCGGCTTGCCGCGACCCGCGGCCAGCGCGAGCTCGCGGCGGCCCTGCGCGCCGTCGCCGAGCAGGGTCTGGGCCGCGATGCGTACTTCGAGCGCACGCTGCGTCCGCCTCGCCTTCGCCACGGCGTCGATGTGGCCCGCGCCTCGGCGGATCGGTTGCTGGCGGCGGCTCGCCAACGCTGCGCGGTGCCGCCCTGCTTCCTGTTCTGGATCAGCGACGGTTTTGCTGCGGTCGACCCGGAAGGCGCCGCGGTGGCGATGGATCTGGACCAGGGGCTTGCCGCACGCGGCTGGATCGTGGTGGCGATGGCCCTTCACGTGCCCAGTCCCGACACGCACGGGGCGACTTTGCGGCCGATCAGCTACGAGGAGTGGAAGGCCATGACCCCGGGCGTGAAGATGGCGCCGTCGGGCGGCGAGGTCAGCCGTCTCCGGGGCCTTTCCGCGAGCAGCTTCGACTTCTACGTCGAGCCCCGGTACGAGCCGCTCCGCCGGGTTGCGATCGCCTCGTGCGGCGCCGGGCTGCGGGTCGAGCACCAGCTGGAGGCCGAGTTCGAGCGCCTGCAGCGTCGGCTGCTGTTGCGCTTCGCCGCTGAGGACGATGCGCTTGCCGGGTCGTCGGTGCCGCAGCCATCCGTCTTGCCGGTGAAGGTCCGCCTGGCCGAGGTGTCCCGGTTCGCCGACCGCCGCCGGTTCAAGCGCTGGCTGGGCCTCGTGCCGCTTGAAGAGCGGCTCCACCACAGTCGATGGGTGCTCTCCGGCGGCTCGTGGCAGCCCGGGCCGGCCGAGTGACCACTGAACTCCGATCCAGCGCTGGCCTCGGTTCTCCCCGCCAGGTACGCCGTGGGCCGGCAGGTCCGAGGGGGCCGCAAGGGGGCGGGATGCGAGCGACCTTGCACGTCCTCCCGGACAGGAGCCAGGTTCCGCAGCGGAGCCGATCGCAGCCGGCGCCAACCTCCATGCAATCTCCGGAGCGCCCGCCTCCCCGGCGGCCCCCTCGGACCTGACGGCGGCCAGCCGCCCGCAAATCAGAAGCGGAGCAGCCGGGCCAGGTCGTCGGCGACGAAGAACAGCGCCAGGCTCAGGAGCGCGGTCAGGACCAGGGGCGCGACGCACAGCAGCGGCGCTTCCTTCACCGGTTCGCGACCGCCTGGCGAGCGGCCTCTCCTCCCCGCGCCGGTCGCCGGCGCGAAGAAGCCGCGCACAACCACCGGCATCAGGTAGAACACGGCGAGCACGGAACTCAGCATCAGTACGCCGACGAAGGCAGTCTGCCAGGCGTGGCCGGTCTCCATGGCGCCGGTCATCAGGAACCACTTGGCCCACGAGCCGCCCAGCGGGGGCAGGCCAATGATGGACAGCGAGGCGACGAGGAAGGCGCCGAAGGTCCAGGGCATGACGCGGCCGAGACCGTCCATCTCGCTGACCTTCTTTCTGTGGGTGGCGACGAGGATGGCGCCGGCGCAGAAGAACAGGGTGATCTTGCCGGCCGCGTGCATGGCGATCTGCAGGCCGCCGCCCAAGACGCCGGCCGCGGTTGCCATGGCGGCGCCGAGGACGATGTATGCGAGCTGGCTGATGGTCGAGTAGGCGAGCCGGGCCTTCAGGTTGTCCTGGTGAATGGCGATCACGGCCGCCGTGAGCATGGTGAACGAGGCGATCGTCATCAGGGTGAGGGACGCCGCGCTGCCGCGCAGAAGGTCGAGACCGAAGACGTACACGACGACCTTCAGGATGGCGAACACGCCGGCCTTGACCACCGCCACGGCGTGAAGCAGCGCGCTGACCGGCGTGGGCGCGACCATCGCGTTGGGCAGCCAGCGGTGAAACGGCATCAGCGCCGCCTTGCCGGCGCCGAAAGCGTAGAGCAGCAGCAGGACCGTCACCGTGCCGGGACCGGCTGCCTCGTCCAGGATGCCGCCGTCCGCGAAGTCGGTCGTTCCAGCCAGGCGCCGCGTGTACAGGATGGCGAACAGCAGGAAGCAGATGGACGTGAACAGGAGGATGCCGAGGTAGATGCGCCCGGCCCGCCGCGCCTCGACGGTGCCGTGATGGGTGACGAGCGGGAAGGTGAGGAGGGTGAGCGCCTCGTAGAACAGGAACAGCGTGAACAGGTTGCCCGCGAACGCGATGCCCAGCGCGGCGGAGATGGACAGGCCGAAGAAGGTGAAGAAGCGGGTCTGGTTCACCTCGTGGTGGCCGCGCATGTAGCCGACGGCGTAGACCGAGGTCACGATCCAGAGTCCGCTGGCGACCAGGCCGTAGACCAGGCCGAGCGGTTCGACCTCGAAGGCGAGCGGTACCCCGGGCAGGACCTCGAACAGGGACAGCGCCGGCCTTCCCCCGGCCAGAACGTCGGCGCCCAGGCGCCAGACCGCCGCGAAGGTGGCCACGCCGACGACGGGCGTCGCCGCGTCGCGCAGGTTGGGTCGGTTCAGGCGGCCGCCGAAGAAGAGGCAGGAAACCGCGGCGAGAAGCGGCAGCAGCAGGGCCGCCAGAATGGTCGCTTCGGGGCTCATCGGCGCCTCAGATGCCCCCGGCCAGCAGCAGGGAAGCCGCTTCGCGGGCGACGCCGCAGGTCCATTCCGTGGTCAGGCCGAAGACGATCGCCGCCCCGGCCAGCGCCCAGGTCGGCGCCAGCATGCCGAGCGGCGCCTCGCGCACCGCCGCGGCGTCTGCGGCGGGCTGACGGAAGTACATCGCTTCCACCACGCGGCCGACGTAGACCAGGGCGAGCAGCGAGCTGAGCAGCACGAGTACGGCGGCCGCCGTCCAGCCGCGTTCGAGCGCGCCGGTCACCAGGTACCACTTGCTGACGAAGCCCACTGTGCCGGGGACCCCGATGAGGCTCAGGCCGCCGATGGTGAAGGCGGCAGCCGTCAGCGGCATCCGCCGTCCGATGCCGGCCAGGGAGTCGATGTGAACCGAGCCCAGCCGGTACAGAAGGCAGGCGACGACCAGGAACAGACCGCCCTTCATGACCGCGTGATTGAAGAGGTGGACCAGGGCGCCGCCGAGCCCGGTCTCGTTCGCGGTGGAGAGCCCGAGAGTCATGTAGCCCACCTGGGCGACGCTGGAGTAGGCCAGCAGCCGGCGCAGGTCGGTCTGGAAGATCGCCGCGCCGGAGGCCAGGAACATGGCGAGGACGGAGAGCGGCAGCAGGACCAGGTGCAGCTGCAGCTCGGCGAACACGAAGCGCTTGCCGAAGATCGTGAACAGGACCATGGCGAGCACGTAGAAGGACACCTTGGTCGCGGTGGCGGCCAGGAAGGCGCTGACCTTGGGCGGTGCGAAGGAGTAGGCGTTCGGCAGCCAGTGGTGAAGCGGGAAGACGGCCAGCTTGATCGACAGGCCGACGACCAGCAGGCCCAGGGCCAGGACCGTGCCGCGTGCGTCCAGCGACGGTTCGAGCCGTTCGGCGATGTCGCGCAGGTTCAGGGTGCCGGTCTGCTGGTACAGCAGGCCGATGCCGAGCATGAAGAAGACGCCGCCGATGGTCCCCATGACCAGGTAGTTGAAGGCGGCCATGACCGCGCGTCGATGCCCGCCCAGGCTGACCAGCACGTAGGAGGAGAGCGACGAGATCTCCAGGAACACGAAGATGTTGAAGGCGTCGCCCGTGATCGTGATGCCCAGGAGTCCGGCCACGCAGAGCAGGAATGTGGCGTAGTAGAGGTGGCGCTGCCGTTCCGGCATCCTGGGCGGGCCGCCGCGCGAGTCGAAGCTGAGCACCACCAGGCCGAGGGAGGTGACGAGTGCCAGCAGGTACGCGTTGACGGTGGAGACCCGGTACTCGATGCCGAGCGGCGGCGCCCAGCCGCCCAGGTGGTAGGAGATGGCGCCGCCCCCGCGCACTTCCATCAGCAGGGCGACCGCGACTCCGAGACAGGCCGCGACGATGCCCAGGCTGAACAGGCGGCAGAAGCGAGGCCGCCGCACCAGCACGCACACCGGCGCCGCGAGCAGCGGCAAAACCACCTCCAGGACAAGCAGCTTCTCGATCACGACCGGCAGGCCCGCATCAGGGGTTCTTCATGTCGTGGGCGACCGCTTCGTCCTCTTCCGAGGTGCCGTACGCGTCGTGCACGCGAATGGCCAGCGCCAGCGCCAGGGCGGTGGTGGCGACGCCGACCACGATGGCGGTCAGCATCAGCACGTGGGGGAGCGGGTTCGAGTAGACCGGGTCGTGGCCGCCGTGATCCCCGGAGTGGCCGGGCACGTACGGCGCGATCGGCGCCGTGCCGCCCGCGACCTTCGCCATCGACACGTAGAAGAGGATGGCCGCGGCCTGGAAGATGTTGAGCCCCATCACCTTCTTGATCAGGTTGTCGCGGGCGATGACGATGTGGAGCCCGATCATCATCAGCACGATGATCAGCCAGTAGACCCACAGTCCCGACGCTGCCTCGACCAGGTTCACGAGCTCGCCCTTCCCCCGGCACGGCCCTGGTCGGCCGCCGCGCCGGGCGCCCCGGCGCCGGCCTCCGCTGCTCTGTCGGCGACGCCGTGGTCGACCACGGCGTAGTAGATGCGCATCATCGTGGCGGCGACGGCGATGCCGATGCCCAGCTCGATGCCGATGATCCCCAGGTGCTGGCCGTAGTGGCCGGTGGTGAGCGGGTCGAGCGCCGAGTAGTTCAGGAACTCGCCGCCCATCAGCATCGCGGTCACGCCGACGGCGCCGTAGAGCAGCACGCCGCCCGCCATCAGGCGTTCCGTCAGCGCCACGGAAACGACCTTGCGGACCACGTCGGCGCCGAACGTAAGGCCGAAGATGAACAGGCCGGCGGCGAAGATGACCCCGGCCTGGAAGCCGCCGCCGGGGCCGTAGTCGCCGTGGAACTGCACGTAGAGGCCGAACAGGAGGATCACGGGCACCAGGGCGCGTGCGACGATGCGCACGATGGGCATCTCGCGGATGCGGGACGGGGGCATCACGGGGCGTCGCTCCCTTCCGCGCCCGGGGCGTCGCCGGCTCCGTCAGCACGCCGCCGACGATTGCCGCCCTGCCTGCGGCGGCCGACCTGTCCGCCGAGAAGCAGCGCCACCCCGACGCCGGCGGTGAAGATGACGACTACCTCGCCCAGGGTGTCGTGGCCGCGGAAGCTACCGAGAATCGCGGTGACGATGTTGGGGATGTGGATGCTGCGCTCCGTCTCGGCGATCAGGTCCGGCGCCAGGTACTGGTGGGCGGCTGCATCGGGGTCGCCGTAGGCAGGCATGTCCCAGGTGCCATGGAGGAGCGCCGTGCCGGTCAGGCCGACGACCAGCAGCGAGACCGGGCTGAACCGCTTTTCCTGCTTCTCGCGGCGGGAGGTGAGGCCGAGGGCGCCCAGAAAGAGCAGCGTGCCGACCCCGGCGCCGACCGCGGCCTCGGTGAACGCGACGTCGACGGCGTCCATCAGCACGAACAGGCCGGCGGCGAGCAGGCTCGCGATGCCGGTCAGCATGGCGGCGGCGAACAGGTTCTGCAGCCGGGCCACGACCAGGACGGTCGCGATCAGCAGCAGAAGGAGCCACAGTTCAATCGGAGGCATCGCCATCCTTCGAGGTCTCGGCCTCCAGGGCCCTGAGGTTCAAGGACAGGCCGTGGCCGTGGGCGGCCTTGACCAGGGCGTGGGCGATGGCGGGGCTGCTGAAGAACAGGAACCCGAGCACCAGGAGGAGCTTCACGGCCACCATGGACAGGCCGGCCTGGAGCAGCAGGCCGAGCAGCATCAGGCCGGCGCCGGCCGTGTCGGTGACGCTGGCTGCGTGGGTGCGCTGGTAGAAGTCGCCGAAGCGGTGCAGCCCGACGCCGCCGACGATGCAGAACAGCCCGCCAGCAACCAGCAGCACCCAGGTGGCCGTGTCGAGCGCGGTGGTCACGGGCGGTCCGCCTCGCCGTCTTCCCGGCTCAGGTTGCCGAAGCGCGCGAACCGCAGTACCGCCAGGGTGCCGGTGAAGTTCACCAGGGTGTAGACGATCGCCAGGTCGAGCCACTCGGGGCGTTCGGTCAAGAAGCCCGCCACGGCAATCAGCAGCACGGTCTTGGTGCCGAACATGTTGACCGCCAGGATGCGGTCGAACACCGTGGGGCCGATGGCGGCCCGCGCGAGCGCCAGGAACATCGTCACCACGATGGCGGCCATGGCGGCGTAGTACACGGTCAGCCCCGATTCCCCTCGAGCCGCAGCACGTCGCGGTCGATGGCGCCGTTCACCACGTCCGCCTCGCTCGTCTCGTCGAGCCCGTACACCAGGAGCTCGTCGTCTTCCAGGTCGAGGGTGATCGTGCCGGGCGTCAGGGTGATGAAGTTGGCGTACAGCACCCTGCCGAAGGTCGTCTTCTGGCTGGTGGGCACCCGGCGCAGCCGCGGGTCGAGCCGCCCCGGCGAGAGGATCAGCCTGACGATGTGGAGGTTGGCGGCCGCGACCCTGAGAGCAAGCGCGACCAGGAAGCGGGGCAGCCGCAGCCAGGCGGAGAGCCGGAAGAACTCGACCTCGGCGCCGGCCGCACGCTCCAGCGCCAGGCTGAGGCGCCAGACGAACGTGACGGAGACGACCCCGAAGACGAGGATCAGCCACTTGTGGACGGTGTAGGGGCCGGACAGGGCCAGCCACACCGCCACCAGCAGTAGCAGGACGCCGATCCTCATGACGGCGGCTCACCCTCGACGTAGTCCTGGATGCCCCTCAGGATGGAGAGCGTCCAGCTGCCCGTCGCCTCGATGGTCAGCGACTGCACTCCGGCGCTGGGAACGTGGAAGGTCCTGATCGTGGACCAGTCCCGGACGTTCTCCGAAATGCCGACCGGCGGACCGACGGCGAAGACGCCGCTGTTGCCTTCGACATGCACCGCGGCGGTGTGACCGCCGTCCGCCAGCTGGAAGCGGACGACCGCGCTGCCGGTGCCCGCGACGCAGCCGACGCCGCAGGTCGTGGGGGGCGGCGGAGGCGGAGGCGGCTTCCAGAGCGGTTGCCCGCCAGCGGCCGAGGCTGCCGAAGCTGGCGCCTTCGCTGCGGCGCCTGCGCGGTCGTCGCCGCAGCCGACGAGAACGAGCGCCAGGCAGCAGGCAGACGCCGCGGCCGAGGAGGCGCTTCCCCGGGCGACCGGCAGGGCGCCTCGGACCGCCTTCCGCCGTCGCGTCACCCGTCGCCGCCCGTCGCCTCGGACGCCGTCTCCTCGTCGCCGCCCTCTCCGTCTTCCTGGTCGTCGCTGTCGGCCCACGGCAGGTGCGCCGCGTAGTCGATCTCCTTCGGCGGCGGTTCGCCTCCCGGCCCCTGCAGGTAGTGCTCCATCCAGCGCATCGTGCGGAGCATGTAGTCGAAACGGGCCGCCGCACGCCGGTTGCCGTGTCCCTCGCCGGGGTAGAGGACCAGCCGCACCGGCGCCTGGTCGAGCATCTTCAGGTGGCGGTAGAGCTCCAGCGACTGGGCCGGATGGACCCTCGGGTCGTCGGCGCCGTGCAGGATGAGCGTCGGCGTGCGGTTGCGCTTGACCCAGTAGATCGGGCTGCTCTTCGCGAAGTAGTCCCAGTCGTCCCACAGCCGGGTCCGATGGTGTACCAGCTCCATCTCCAGCGGGATGTCGGTCGTGCCCAGCTTCGAGATGTTGTTCGAGATGCCGACGAAGGGGATGGCGGCGGCGAACCGTTCCGAGTAGAAGGTCGTGCCCCAGGCCGAGGCGTAGCCGCCGTAGGAGCCGCCGGTGATACCGACCCGGTCGCCGTCGACCAGCCCGATGTCGATCAGGTGGTCGACGGCGGTGACCAGGTCCTGGAACTCGGGACCGGCCGCGGCGTGCTGCCCCAGCTTGGAGAACTCGACGCCGCGCCCGGTGCTGCCCCGGTAGTTCGGGTAGAAGACCGCGAACCCGCGGGCCGCGGCGAGCTGGCCGAAGTCCGAGTAGGAGGTCAGCCAGCCGTTGCTGTCGTGGCTCTCCGGGCCTCCGTGCACGATCAGGATCAGGGGGTAGCGCTGGCCTTCCTCGCGGCCGAGCGGGTGGATCAGCAGTCCTTCGAGCTCGAGGCCGTCCGGCGCCGTGTGGCGGACGACCACCTGGGGCGCCAGGTCGAGGTCGTCGAGCCAGGGGTTCGAGTTCGTCATGCGCACCGGGGGCGTCGCCGGGTCGGCCGGGTCGTAGCGGTAGATCTCGCGCGGATGCTGCGGGCTGTCCGCGACCATGGCCGCGGCCCCGCCGTTGCGGGGGAGGCTGAAGGCGAGGCCGATCGGTCCGCCGGGTTCGATCAGGGTCTCGGCCTCGCCGTCGATCGACACCCTGCCCAGGATGGACCAGACGCCTACCGAGGCCGTGTAGAGCAGGTGCTCCTCGTCTTCCCAGGCGAACGAGGCGACGTGGCCCATGAGGTCGGGAAGCAGGTCGCTGTAGCTGCCGTCGCTGCCGACCAGCATCAGCCTGCCCTCGGCCGGGTCGTGCCGGTCGGCGGCGGAGACGGCGGCGATCTCGCCGTCCGGGCCGAAGGCGACCTGGCCGAGCTTGCCGGCGGCGGCGAACGTGGACACGACCGGAAAGGCGTTGTCCGTCATGTCGACCACGGAGACGGACTTGCTGGTGTAGGAGTCGTCGATCAGGGGGGTCGGCGAGGTGACGACAGCCAGGCGGGCGCCGTCGGGGCTCCAGGTCACGGACAGCACGTGGCCCTCGACCGTCGACACCTGAACCGGCTTCGTCGGGTCGTCGTCCTGCCCGACCTCGCCAAGCGCTGGCACGTCGGCGATCCAGAGCCGGGTCATCGGCCGGTCCTCCTCGTGGATCTCCTGGTTGAAGCCCTTGTCTCGCAGCACCTTCAGATCCTTCGGTGTCTCCTCGCGGACAAGGAAGGCGAGTCGGGCGCCGTCCGGGGAGAGGCGCCACGAACCGATGCCGTTCTCGTGCTCGACCAGCTTGCGGGCCTCGCCGCCGGCCACCGGAATGCCGTACAGGGCGGCGTGCTCGTCGTCCCCTCGGCGCGAGGAGAAGACGATCTCGTCGTTGCCGCGGAACATGGGACGGCTGACGTTTGCCTCCCCCGTGATGAAGGGCCGCGACGAGCCGGGCGTGCTCATGTCGAGCACGTGAAGCTCGGACCAGGCGCTGCCGTTGTCGTCGGCGAGTGGTCGGCGAGGCACTGCGAGCACGTATGCGGCGAGGCTGCCGTCGGGCGACACCTCGACCGCGCCGACGCTGCGCAGGCTGGCGACGTGGTGCGGCTGGATCGAGTTCGGCCCTGCGTGGTTCGATTCCTGACCGAATGCGGTCGGCGTCGGCGCCAGAAGACAGGCGGCGGCGACCGCCATGCCGACCGCGACGACGGGAAGGGCGGGGCGCGCCCGGGACGCCGGGTGACGGGCGTTCGCCCCGAGCGCTCTCCGGTGGCCGACGATGGTCCGATTCATGGTGTCCCCCTGTCAGTGGACCGCGGCGGGCCAGCCTTCCTCGATGGCCGCCAGACGCTCGCGGATGTCGGGCGACAGCTTGACGCCCAGGTGCTTGATCGTATCGGCTGCCATGGCGATGCCGGCCTCGCAGCAGGTGCGGATGGGCAGGCCCCGCAGCACGCCGTGCAGGAAGCCGGCGGCGAAGCAGTCGCCGGCGCCGGTCGTGTCCACGACCTCGACCCGTTGGGCTGGCACGTGGTGCCGCTCTTCGCCGCTCTGCACCCAGGCGCCGCGGACGCCGTCCTTGACCGCGACGATCTCTATCGTCCGGGCCAGTTCGCTGGCAGCGGCCTCGGGGCCCAGGCCGGTCATCATCCGGGCCTCCTCCGCGTTCGCGAACAGGATGTCGAAGCCGCGGTCCCGGTGACGCAGGAGATGGTCCCGCGACCTGCCGACAGCGAACGGGTCGGCGAGGTCGATGGCCAGCCGCGCTCCGGCGTCGCGGGCTGCCGCGATCGCGTGCTCGATCGCGTCGATCTGGTTCGGCGTGTCCCAGATGTAGCCGGTGGTAAAGAAGATGCTGGAGCGCCGGATGTCGTCCACCGGCACGTGCTCGGGCCGGTACTGCCGGCAGACGCCCAGGTGGGTGTTCATCGTGCGCTCGCCGTCCGGCGTGACCAGCACGACCGAAGTGCCGGTGACGCCGTCGATGTGCGCCAGCCGGTTGCGAACCCGGCTTGCCGCGAGGCCGTGCTCGAACAGGCGTCCGGTGTCGTCGTGGGCGACGGCCGAGCTGTAGCTGGCGTTGACGCCGAGCCGGGCGGCGGCGCGGAGCACGTTGGCGCAGGAGCCTCCGGCCTCGATCTCGGGCTTGTGGACCTCGCCCTCCCGGTGAAGGACGTGGTCGAGAATCGCCCGCTGCTCGTCGGCGGTGACCAGCTTCATGATCCCCTTGTCGAGCGCCATCTCGTCCAGATGGCGGTCCTCGACCCGCACCAGCAGGTCGAGGATGGCGTTCTCGATGCCGACCAGTTCCGGGGTGGAGGACGGCGACGGCGCCGCTTCCGTCACCGGCGCGGGCTGTCTCCCCAGCGCTGCCTTGCCGCGGCGCGGTCCACGCGGTCGCCGCTCATGGGCAGGGCGCTGGTGAAGATGACGTCGCGGGGGCGCTTGAACCGGGCGATGCGGTCGCCGACGTGCTCGCGCACCGACTCCTGGTCGAGACCCGCGTCGTCCTCTGCCTCGACCACGGCGCGGATCGCTTCGCCCCAGCGCTCGTCGCCGACGCCGAAGACGCAGACCGCACGCACGCCGTCGATGGTCAGGATCGCGGCCTCGACCTCGGCCGGATAGACGTTCTCGCCGCCGGGCTTGATCAGCTCCTTCTCGGGCTTGCGCCCGACGTAGAAGAGGTTTCCCTCCTCGTCGAAGCGGCCGATGTCGCCGGTGTGGTGCCAGCCGTTGCGGAAGGTGTGGGCGGTGACGTCGGGCTGGCCGTCGTAGCCCAGGAACACCAGCGGACCGCGCACGACGATCTCGCCCTCGTCGCCGGCTGGAACCTCCCGGTCGTCGTCGTCGACCAGGCTGACCGTGCAGAGCTCGGCCGCCTTGCCGGCGCAGCCCAGGCGCTCGCGGGCGTTCTGGATGGTGACGAAGCCGCTCGTCTCGCACTGCCCGAAGCCGGCCCAGAAGGTCGCGTCCGTCTCGTCGTGCAGCCGCTGCATGGTTGCCGGAGCGTCGATGCCGGTGACGTGGCGCAGGCTCGGCAGGTTGCTGCCCGCTGCGGCCGCGGCGTCGAGCAGGGTGGTCAGCACCGGCGGGAAGTCGCTGATCATCGTGATCGCGTGACGGTCGATCAGCTCGACCGCCTGGCCGGCGTCGTACCCCGGCATGACGACGTTCGCCCCGCCGGCGTGAAACACGCTGAGCAGGTGGCCGAGCGCCGCGATGTGAAACAGCGGCAGCGCGACGAGGTTGCAATCGGAGGCGTCAAGCCCCAGTGACGCGATCTCCTGCAGGTTGGCCGCCACCAGGTTGGCGTGGCTGAGAAGTGCGCCGCGCGGGATCACGTCGACGGCGGCGGTGGCGATCACGGCGAACGGGTCGCTTGCCGCCACCTCGGGCCGCGGCAGCTCGCGCCCCGCCTGCGCGCCCCGCCGGAGCGAGTCGAACGGGGCGTAGCCGGTGGCCGTCTCGCCGTCGAGCAGGAACCAGTGGGGGATCGCCTCGTCGCCCGGGCCGCCGGGCACGGCCTCGACGAAGGCCGGGTCGACGACGAAGGCGCGGGGCTTCGCCCGCTCGCGGACCAGGGTCTCGATCTCGCCCGGCTGCAGCCGCCAGTTGATCGGATAGACGACGATGCCCTGCCTGGCGCAGGCGAAGTAGAGCTCCACGAAGGCGGCCGAGTTGCGGGCCAGCACTGCCAGCCGGTCGCCGGGGCCGAGGCCTCGCCCGTGTAGACCCGCGGCCAGGCCCTCGACGCGTTCGCGCAGCTCCCGGAACGTCCGCTCCTCGCCGTTCTCGGTGACCAGCGCGAGCCGGTCGCCGAACGAGGTCGCATTGCGGACGAGGATGTCGTGAAGCGTGAAGTTCTGAACGCTGGACACGGTGCGAGGCTTCGGTGCGGGGAGAGGAACGGGCGCGGACTGTATCAGCGGCGGTACACTCGCCTCATGCCTTCGCGTCGCCTGTTCGTCGTCCCCGCCCTGCTGCTCGCGACCGCGGTTCCGGCGGAGGCCTGGAACGACTTCGGGCACGAGGTCGTCGCCAGCATCGCCTGGCTCGAGCTCGACGCCGAGACGCGCTCTCGGGTGCTGGAGCTGTTCCGGCAGGCGCCCGACGACTCGCTGATGGACTGCCTGGATCTGACCCGTGAGAGCCGTCGCGGCTGCGGGCGCTTCGCCTATCGCACGGCGCCGGTTTCCGCACCGGGCGCCGATCGCCTGCTGTTCGAGCGCGCCGCCTACTGGCCGGATCTGGCGCGCGACCTGGAGGAGTACAACCGGCCCGCCTGGCACTACATCGGCTGGTCGTGGGTGCAGGAGGAAGGCGGCGGTCACCGGGACTCCGGCATTCCCGAGGCCGTGCCGAATGCGGTGAGCCAGCTTCGCGAGCTGGCCCTTTCGGTGGCGGATTCGAGCGGCCGTGCCGACAAGCGGGCGATTCACCTGGCCTGGATCTTCCACCTCGTCGGCGACGTGCATCAACCCCTTCACGCCGCCTCGCGCGTCACTTCGCGCCCGGACGAGAGGCAGGGCGACCGGGGCGGCAACGGCTTCGCGCTGGACGAGTGGAACCGCAACCTGCACGCCTTCTGGGACGGCGCGCTCGACGGCGTGAACCGCGTCCGCTATCGCGACGAGGCGTACGCCCGGCTGGGTGGCGGGCCCGACAGCCGGGGTGCTGCGCCGATACGCGACGAGCGTTTCTGGCGCGCTTATGGAGAGGCCCGGGACGGCGGCTACGAGGCCGACAAGGAGAAGGTTGTGGCCGAGGCGCGACGCCTGCTGTCGCCCGAGGAGGCGGTCAGCGGCGACTTTGCTTCCGGCGACTTCGAGGCCTGGGCGCGGGAGTCCAACGGCATCACGCGCGCCTCGCTGTACCCGCCCGAACTCGTCCGCGGCAAGGCGCCGCCCGAGGGCTACGCGGAGATGGCGTACCAGGTTTCGCTGCGTCGAGCCGCGATGGCCGGCTACCGCCTGGCCGACCTGCTGCGGTCCCTGCTGGGCGACTGAGCGACTCCGGGTCGCGCCAGGGAAGCGCGGCTGCAGTCGCCACCGCTTCGAGGTCGGGCACGACGGCCGGGAGGGCAGTCACGTCCGTCAAGGCTGCAGGGGCGGCGGGCGCATGGGGAGTGTCGGGCGGTTGACCCGCGCGGTTCCGCTACGCTGCCAGGCGGTCGAGGAACTGCCGGATGGTGGCCACGAGGCGATCGGGGGTGTCGTAGTGGACCATGTGGCCGGCGCCGGGGATCTCCTCGTGCTCGCCACGGCGAAACAGCGCCACCCGGCGGGCGATCTCGGCCGGTTCCGGCGTGGCGTGCTGCTCTTCGACGCCGCGCCGGCCACTCCAGAACTCCTTCGCGAGTGCCGCAGTGAGAATCAGCGCCGGGCAGGTCACCCAGGACCAGCGTTCCTCGGAGGCCTCGGGAACGTTCGACATCCACGTCGTGAGCACCTGCGGGTCCCACTTCCACTCCAGACCGCCGCCTTCGAGCGGCCGCGTGCCCTGCTCCACGAACAGGCGGGCGCGATCGGAATCAAGCCGGGGATGCACCCGCTTCAGCAGTTCCCAGGCGTGGTCTTCCGAGGCGACAAGCCGGTGCTTGCGCGGGTGGGCCAGCGACTCGACGCCCAGCCGAGCGCGCTTCTGCCTGACTTGCTCCGGGAACCGGTTCAGCGCGTAGGGCGGCCCCAGGCCCTCGATCAGCACGATGGCGCGCGGCAGTTCGGCGAAGATGCCCGCCCACTGGGCCACGACCTGGCCGCCCAGGCTGTGGCCGACCACGAGCGGACGGTCGAGCTCGCATTGCTCGAACACGGCGTGCAGGTCGGCGATGTGGTGCGCCATCGTGTAGATGCCGGGATGGGCACTGGCGCCGTGGCCGCGCAGGTCGTAGGCGATCACGCGGTGGTCGACCGCGAAGGCCTCGGCCACCGGCGCGAGGGTGAGGGAGAAGTCCTGGATGCCGTGGGCGAGCAGCATCGCCGGGCTCTCGGGCTGGCCCCACTCGTACAGCTCCAGCTCTGTGCCGGAGGCCCTGATCCGGCGCCGGCCGGGTTCTGTGCGCGACACGGACGGCGTCAGTAGCCGGCCTGCTTGTCCACGACGTTGCGCAGCGGCCTGCCGGTGGCGAAACGGGCAATGTTGTCTCGCAGCAGCGCCGTCCGCCGCTCTTCGAGCCGGTCGGAGATGGTGGCCAGGTGCGGCGTGATCGTCACGTTCGGCATGGTCCAGAGCGGGTGCTCGGTGGGCAGCGGCTCGGGGTCCGTCACGTCCAGGCCGGCGGCCCGCACCTTGCCGCTCTCGAGCGCGGCCACCAGGGCGCCGGTATCGACGATCTTCCCGCGTGAGATGTTGATGAAGTACACGTCCTGCTTCATCAGCTCGAACTGGCGGGCGCCGATCATGCCCTCGGTGGCGGGCGTGTGCGGCACGGCGGAGAACACGACGTCGGCCCGCGGCAGGAGGTCGTCGAGCTCGTCCGGCTTGCCGACATACGTCAGGTCGCGGTGGATGGGGATGTCCTTCGGGTCCACTGCGAGCACGGTCATGCCGAAGGCCGCTGCGCGCTGCGCGATCTGCGTGCCGATGCCGCCGAGCCCGATGATCAGGGCCGTCTTGCCGCGCAGCTCGATCATGGGCAGCTCGCGGTCCGTGTTCCAGCCCTCAGCCATGCGGGCGTTGAACGCCTTCAGGTTGCGGGTGAAGTTCAGCAGCAGCGCGAAGGCGTGGTCTGCGATTTCGGGCCCCTGAATGATCTTCGCGTTGGTCAGCAGGATGTCGCTGTCGCGAAGGTCGGGCATGCTGATGAAGCCCTCGACGCCGGCCGAGTTGCTCTGAATCCAGCGCAGCCTGCTGTCTGCGGTCAGGAAGCGGTCGAGCCCTCGGTAGCTTGCGATCAGCCCGTCGCAGTCGCCGGGGTCGAGATCGTCGTCGAGGGCAACCAGACGCAGGTTCTCGTGCTCGTCTTCCAAGTCCTTCAACAGGTCGACGAAGAACTCCGGCGAGCACACCGTGACGGTCTGCGCGGCGGCGCCGGCGGCGAGCAAGGCGAGTGCGAAGAGAGCGGTCGGAAGCAGGAGACGGGATCTGCCTTGAAGCATGGCGAACTCCCCAGGGATGATTGAGGGTCAGGCGCGAGCGCGGCGGCGGAGTGAAGGCGGAGCGTAGCAGCCGGTCGTCTGCGCGCACCCAGGTCCAAGTGGTCGACCGGCCCGGCCCAGCCCACTTTCCGTCGACGTCCACGACTCGATTCCCGGTCCTGTCGAGTGATCTCGGCCCCAACGCCGCCGGAGACGAACAGGGCGAGCTGGGCGAGAGTCTTGAGACGGTGGAGATGAAGCGACACGAGCATCCTCCAATGATCCCCGAGTGCCGACCCACGTGCTCACTTCTCGCTGGACCACCCATTTCCCCGTTCATGCTCACTTCTCGTTGGACAGGACGCTGGGTTGACCCGTCTCCCCCCGGCCAGGTAGCGTGCGGGCATCAACACCCAATCCGTTCGCGGATTCGCCGTCGAGCGGCGGGCTGTAGCAGCTACCTGCACGGGAGGCTCCGCAAGAATGAACCTGATCCGCGCCGTCGCCGTTCTCGCCGCCGTGTCCTGTGCCATGCCGCTGGCCGCGCAAGATTCGTCCGGTGTTCGCGAGCTTCCGCCCGTTGAGCTTCGGGAGTTTGAGCTTCCGGCGTTTGAGTCGCTTCGGAGCAGCCCTGCGCCTCCGACTCCGGCAGTCGCCCGCGTTGACCTGCTGGACGTGATCAATGACCTGGACGATGGTGAAGCCATCGAGTTCTGGGAGATCCTGATCGGCGATCCGGAGGCCCTCGTCAGCTTGTTCACCGTCGAGTCGGCACCCGGTCTGCGCCTGGCAACCAGCGCTGCTTGCGCCGACAAGTAAGGGGAGGGACCGCGCTTGCCGGGAAGACTGTCGGGACTATTTCCCTGCAAGCACCAGAATCTCCAGCGGCCGCGGGGGCGTAACAATCACGCGTGAGATGATCCGCGACCTTTGGTGCCCGAACAACAAACTCAGGTGCGCTTTCATGAAAAGGGCTTATCAGAAGCACATGCGTCAAGAAAGGGGGATCAACTGCCGGTTCTGATCCGCAGCGCGGCCAGGTGTTTCCGGCCTGCCACGTCTCGGTAACCCGCCCCCCGGCGGAGACCCGGCGGCCGCGGATTCGCCGTCGTACGGCGTAGCTGTAGCGCCTGTCCTCACCGAAGAGTGAGGTTCCGCCCGATGCGATTGACCAAACTCCGCCGGTTCGCTGATCATGACGGCGTTTGCGAGTCGTCATGTCGCCAGAATCGTTGATGCTCACACCGCTGCCGTGGCGCGGTTGTTCTGATTTTCCGTCATGGCATCGTCAGGCACCCGGATCAGCCAGACCGATTCGCCTCGCCGGAGACGTGTTCCTGGTCCATGGCCCGAAGTAGAGCGTCGACGAGCCCGAGCGACCGGCCTTGACCCATGGTCCAGACGACCAGCGAGCTGCCCCGTCCGAGCCGCCCCTGCCGGAGAACCTCCGGCCAGGAGGTTCCCATTCGACGGAGCACCGTCACCATCAGCGCACTTCCATCTCGACATTGCCGAACGACGGCTCAAGCGCATTCCGGCTTGACCCAGACACTAGATCGCGCGCTTGTCGCGCGTGAACCCCGGCCCCCCCCCCCCCGCTGATGGTGTCTCGCCGAAAGGCCGCGATCAGACTTGCAGGAATCCCGAGCACCCTGATCTCCGTCACGCCATGGCTGACGGCGAAGGCGATGCAGGAATCCGTCGTGAACGACGGCACCACCACGCGCTGCGTGCCGCTCGCGGCTCCCCAGAAGTCCGAGTCGCCGAAGTCCGAGCTCGCGCCCACGGCCACGGACAGCGCCGTAACCCCAGGCGTAATCCCGCCGGCCGTCCCGAACTGCGCCGCCGAATGTAGTTGGCCGCCCACACGAACCTGCATTGCCCTTCTGCCGCAGCTGCTGCGTCCCGCGCCCCCATGCCGTCCCGAAGTCCGAACCGGTCCGAGACTCCGTCAGATCGCGCAGGTCGGCCGCGGCCAGCCCGGTACCAGAGATGCCAGCCGTTCCCGCTCATCGACCGCATGGTCAGCGCCGGTTCGCCTGGAGCCTCGACCAGCGGCTGCCAGGTTCGAAGGGGGGTCGCAGGGACGCTGGCGCCTCATGCTGGCAGGGCAGCCGGGAGGGTTGCTGCCACGAAGGCCGGCCAGTGCGGCGTTTCGCGCGACAGGCGAACCGCCCGGCTGTCAATCATCGCCGCGTCGTCAGATTGGCCGCTGGCGGGTGCGAGCAGCAGGCAACCGCCGCGGTGCTACGATCCCGCCGCTTCCGCGCCGCCGAACCGGTCTGGTCTGGCGTTCCGACCTGAGCCCCGCAACGACAGGAATCAGCACCGATGACCAGCGACGCCCTTCGGGAACGCGGCGATTCTCTCGAGGACGCCTTTTTCCGCAACGTGGACCGCAAGCTCATGGACGAGCTGCGGGCGAAGAAGCAGCGGGAGCAGCAGCTGGACGAGCTGGCCGCGGCCTCGGGCATCGTGCACCGGGACGTGCTCGGCGCTCTGCTGGACGCCGGCGTCCACGCCGAGGTGCTGCTGGCGGTCGGCATGGTGCCCCTGATCGAGGTCGCGTGGGCCGACCACGCGATGGACGCCGCCGAGCGCGACGCGATCATGAAGGCGGCCAGGGAAGCAGGCGTGACGGACGGAACGCCCGCCGCCGGGCTGCTTGCCAGCTGGCTGAGCCGTCGGCCCGGGGCCGAGCTGCTGGCGGCCTGGAAGGAGTACGCGGCGGCGCTGATCGCGGAACTGAGCGAGGCGGACGCCGCCGCCCTGCGCGGGGACGTGCTGGCGCGCGCACGAGGCGTGGCCGAGGCGACCGGCGGCTTCCTGGGCCTGGTGGGCGCGGTGTCGCGCGAGGAGCGCCAGGTGCTCGACGATCTCGCCGCGGCCCTGGGTGGCGGCTGACCTGCGCCCGGCTGGCAGGCCGCCGTCAGGTGCGAGGGGCCGCTCCATCCTGACGAAGAGACCGGATCCTGACGAAGAGACCGGCCAGTTTTCCGGGCGGTCTGCTGGCGAGATGGAGCGAGCCTGCTACCAGCTGGCCTTGATGACCCCCGGGAGCTCGCCGCGCAGGGCGAGGTCGCGGAGCGCGATGCGGGAAAGGCCGAACTTGCGGTAGTAGCCGCGCGGCCTGCCGCTGACGCCGCACCGGTTGCGTACGCGAACCGGGCTAGAATCGCGCGGCAGCTTGTTCAACATCCGCTGGGCCTCGAAGCGCTGGTCCATGGGCAGGCGCTCGTCCTTTGCCAGCGCGCGCAGCTCCTCGCGCCGCTCGCGGTATCGGTCGACGATCTCCTTGCGCCGGTTGTTCTTGGCGACTGAAGCCTTGGTTGCCATGTCTTCGCTCGTTCCCCGTTGCTCTGCCTGTGAACCTGTTCTCTGCGCCTTGCGCAGCGAGACTCCGGCCCTGCGGGACGCAGGAACAATGAACCCTAGCAGACTGCGGCGCCTGCGCGCACCGGAGGGGCGCGGTCACATTGGCGCACCCATGACGTACCTGCACGAGGGACGCCAGCGATCGTGATGGCCATCAGCGGCACGGAGCTGGAGGGCGAACTGGCTGGCCCTGGCCCTGGCGCTGCCCGCGGCTCGCTCGGCCAGGCACGAGGTCAGCCGTCAGGTCCGAGGGGGCCGCAAGGGGACACGAGGCAAGCGTCTCTCGAGAGCCTGCCGGACACGCACAACCGACCGCTACGCAGCCGACTGCAGCGGGCGCCAACCGCAATCCCGCCTCCAACGCAACCGCGTCCCTTGCGGCCCCCTCCGGGACCCGCCTGCGGCGCGGCCAGCACGACGCCAGGCAGGGCCCGCGCTCCGTTCTTGCTCAGGGCAGCAGGAGGTCCTGGAGCTCGCGTACACCGGCGTCGAAGCGCGTGAAGGCTCGCTGCGACCGGGCGCGGTCGGCCAGATCGCCGCCGCGGTCGAGTTCGGCGGCGCTCTGCATGACCCGGCCGATCGCCTGGCGGGCCTGACCGCGCTGGCGGGCACTCAGGTCGTCAAGCCGGTCGAGCAGGGCCTCGGCGAGGTCGCGGGCGTCGAAGGCGGGCACGTACAGGGTGAGCCACTCGCCGTTCTCGATCTGGCTGCGGACGCGGTCTCGCCGGTCCTCCATCAGCGCCATGATGGCCGCCGGCTGATCGGGAATCGTCATCGGTGGCCGTTCGTGGCTGTGCGGCCCGGCGCGGACGGCGCCGCCCGACGAAGACGAGCTGCGCACGGGCTCGACCGTCGTCTCCTCGAAGTAGAAGTCGTAGCGCTGCTGTTCGCCGGCCAGCCAGACGTGGGCGAAGAACTCCGCCGGCAGGTCGTCGGGGATCTTGGAGACCAGGTAGTCGCTGCCGATGGCCGCGGCCATCGGGTAGCGCGACTCGTCCCAGGCCTCCGTCTCTTCGTTCCAGGCCTCGAACACCACGTCGCCGCCGAAGTTGCGCGGGTCGACGGGCTGCTTGAAGTCGTCGTAGACGTAGAGCCGGAACTCCCCGGCGCGGGGGAGTGCGCCTTCGAGATGGTGGTAGTTGTTCGCCGCCATGAAGAACTGGCCGCCGTGCAGCGGACTGTGGTCCATGTGGGCGGCGGCGTTCGGGTCGGCGGGGTCCGGCGCCGGGGCGCTGCCGGGCAGGTTGGAGAACGCTTCGGCCAGCATGCCGCCGCGGGTCGGGGGCTGCTCGGGCGGCTCGAAGATCTCCGGCAGGACGAGGTGGTCGTCCAGCTCGTAGTCCACGTGAAGGGCGAATGGTTGAACCACCGCCTGCTTCGGCCTGCCGACGTCGAACCTGCCCAGCAGCTCGACCCGCGTGCCGGGCGGAACGGGCATCGGTTCCTCGAACAGGTAGGAGGCGGGGTACTCCGGGTCGTGGTCGCCGACGTGGAGCACCGTCTGCACGCGCTGGTCCGGGAAGTGGAGCCGGACCTCCATGCTGGCGAGGCGGTCGCCGACCGCCGGGTGCAGGCCGATCAGGCGAGCCCGCTCCGAAACCGTGAAGCTGGCGCTCTGCGGCCGCTCGGCGCGGCGCCCCCGAAGCGAGACCTCGCCGCCGGCGCTGGCGCTCTCGACCCACAGCTCGACCTCCTCCTCAAGACTGGCGAGGAACAGGCCCAGGCTCGACCGGTCGCGCACCTCGACCCGGGGGTCGTCGTTCGGACGGCGGCGATACTCCACCACAAGCTCGATGGTCGAACCTCGGCGGAGCCGCTTGCCAGCGCCGTCGGGCAGCAGGACGGGGTCGTCGCCCCGCAGCCACTGGCCCAGGAAGTGGGGGCCTGCGGTCGCCGTGCGCATGCGGGTGGGCTCGGGCTCGTCCTCGTCGCGGAACGGGTCGTAGGGAACCTGAACCTCGACTTCGAGCTGCTCGAGCGCTGCGTCCGCCGCGTCATGCACCCAGGCGGCCATGCGGTAGACGACTCCCGGGTGCTGCGGGCGGAACTCGTAGCCGGTGACCCAGGCGTCTTCCTCGATCTCGACGACGAGGCGCTCGCGGTGCGCGGCGGTCTGCCTGCCGGGCTCGACGACCGTCTCGGCCTCCGGCGTCAGCACCAGGTCTGGCTCGCCCAGCACCCACTCCTCGGCGGTGAACTCGGCCGGGGTCGGCAGGTTGCGGCGCGTCCCCTGCGGACCGCCGCCCTGTACCCAGGCGACGAGAATGTCGATCTCGCGCTGGCTCATCCGCCGCGAGTTGCGGAAGTGGTCGTAGCGGGGGTCGGCCGTCCAGGGCGGCATCCGCCCGGTGAGGAGCTCCTCTTCGATCGCGACGCCCCACGCGCGGGCGCCTGGCTTCGCGTCCGTGCCGTAGGTGGTCAGGTCGATGTAGTCCGGCGCCGACCCCTTCGGACTGTGGCAGGGCATGCAGTACTGGCGGAGGATCGGGCGGACGTCGTCGGCAAAGTTGATGTCGGTTGTGATGCGGACGTGGGCGGGCAGAGGCCCTGTGGCAACGCCGGCGAGCGTCAGGCCGACCAGCGCGCCCGTCGCGGCCGCCAGCGCGAGGCGCCTGCAACGTCGAGGCGCGCGTCCCTGCCTGGTCGCGCTCCAGCCGGCAGCCGAGCCCGGGGAAGAGGCGCGCGTACCCTTTGGCAGGCCGAGGCTCGGCAGGCCGATGCCCGCTCGCCGGCCAGGCGCCGGCTGGTCGGTCGCACTCTGTCGCATGGCCTGGCGGACTGTCCGGCGACCGCTCATCTCATCTGCCTTCGTCCGACGCCGGCGTCAGGTTGCCCTCGCCGTCGGCCAGGAACAGCGGGCGGAAGACGCGGCCCTGTTCGCGCAGCAGGTCGCCGCCGCCCTGCTGGCGGTCCACCACCGCAGACACCGCGGCGACTTCGCAGCCCTCGGCCTCCACGGCCTCGATGGCGCGCAGGATCGAGCCTGCCGAGGTCACGACGTCGTCGACCACGGCGACCCGGCGGCCCGGGGCGATCAGCTTGCGCCCGTCCGGGTGGTACGAGGCGTCGATCTTCGCGGTCGTGCCGTGGCCCTTGGCCCGGTTGCGCACCAGGAAGCCGAACAGGGGCCGCTCGCCTGGTTCGGTGGCTGGGTCGCCTTGCGGAGAGGCGCCCGGATCGCCTCCGTTGCGGCAGCCACCGCAAGACGCGTCGCTCGCCATCGCCGTGGCCGTGGCCAGGTAGGCGCCACCGACTTCGGGGCCGCCCACCGCCTCGACCTCGAACGGCAGCAGCAGCTTGTGCAGCGCCTCGCCGATCAGCCGCGAACCGCGGGGCGAAAGCACCGTCGCCTTCGTGTCGCAGTAGTACCGCGACCTGGCGCCGGAGGTCAGAACGAAGTCGCCCCTGGCGATGCTCCGCTCCTGCAGCAGGGCGCGAAGCTCGTCCAGGCGGACGTCTGCTGCGGGAACGGACACGGCGGCGAAGGGTATCAACCAACGGGCCGCTCTCGGCTTGCCGGCAGGCCGACCGCTTGTCTGTCACTGGGCCAGCCCGACAGCTGAGCCGTCAGGTCCGAGGGGCCGCAGGCAGAAGGCCTGCTGTAGCCTTCGGAGATGTCCGCCGTGGCCCGCATCGGCATCGTCACCGTGTCGGACCGCGCCTCGCGCGGCGTGTACGAGGACCGGGGCGGCCCGGCGATCCGCGACTACCTGGCGGAGGTGCTCGCCTCGCCGTTCGAGCCGGTCGCCCGGGTGGTGGAGGACGAGGTCAAGCAGATAACTGCAGCGCTCGCGGAGCTGTGCGACGACGAGGGCTGCTGCCTCGTCGTGACCACGGGCGGCACGGGACCGGCGCCGCGCGACGTGACGCCCGAGGCCACGCTCGCCGCGTGCGAGAAGGAGATGCCCGGCTTCAGCGAACTGATGCGGCAGGTGTCGCTCCGGGCGGTGCCGACGGCGATCCTGTCGCGGCAGACCGCAGGCATCCGCGGTTCGTCGCTGATCGTCAACCTGCCCGGCCAGCCGAAGGCGATCGGTGAGTGCCTGGACGCCGTCTTTCCGGCGATTCCCTACTGCGTCGACCTGATCGGCGGTCCGTACCTGACCACGAACGAGGAGCGGGTCCGGGCCTTCCGACCGAAATCGGCCAGGAGGCCGCCGGACCAGGGCGCATGATTTCGGCGGAGCGGGGCAGGCTGCAGCTCGCGCTCGTCCCGGGCGCCGTGGGCCTCTGCGTGCTCGCTCTGACGGCGGCCTGCGCTCGGCCCGGCGGCAGCGGGGCCGGGGCCGGCGAGGCGGTGGTCTACCGGGACGTCTGGGGCGTGCCGCACATTCACGCCGAGTCCGCCGAGGCCGGTCTCTACGCCTCGGGCTGGGCAATGGCGGAGGACCGGCTGTCCCAGCTGCTGGAGAACTACCTCTTCGGCATGGGCGAGTACGCGGCGGCGTTCGGACCCGGCGAGAACGACGCCTGGGTGCGGTCCGACCTCGAGTCGAAGATGTGGGACCACTACGGCCAGGCCAGGCGCCACCACGAGGCGAAGCTGAACCCGGAGCTCAGACGTCACCTGACCGCCTTCGTCGCCGGTATCAACGACTACCTGGAAGCTCACCCGGACGAGACGCCGGAGTGGTGGGGCGACCGGAAGGTGGACGTCCACATGCCGGTCGCCTTCAGCCGCCAGTTCATCTGGAGCTGGCCGGCGGGGCAGGCCCGCTCCGACCTGCGCGCCGTCGGCGTCGAGCCCAGCTTCGACGTCGACCTGCGGGCTTCGAACCAGATCGCGCTGGCGCCGGAGAGCACGACCTTCGGCGCGGCTGCCCTGATCATCGATCCTCACCTGTCCTGGCTCGGCCGGCACCGCTACTGGGAAGTGCGGCTGCGCGCCGGCGACATACGCATCGCCGGCTTCGCCACCGCCGGCTTCCCCTACGTCAACCTGGGGCACAACGAGCACGTGGCCTGGGCGCACACCACCGGCGGCCCGGACACCGCCGACGTCTACGAGCTGGCCCTGGACCCGGAGGATCCGAGCCGCTACCTGTACGACGGCGAATGGCGGCAGATGGAGAGCCGTAGCGTCGAGGTGGCGGTCGCCGGCGAGGCTGTGCCCCGCGAGGCAACCTTCTGGTACTCGCACCACGGACCGGTCGTCGCGCGGCGCGGCGAGGTGGCCTGGGCGGCCGCGCTCGCCTACGCGGAGGAAATCGGTTACCTGGAGTCCAAGTACCACTTCATGCTGGCCGAGGACTGGCAGGGCGCGGCCGCGGCCCTGGACGTCCTGCAGATCATGCCGCAGAACGTGATGATCGCGGACACGTCCGGGAACATCTACTACCAGCGCACGGGCCGGGTTCCCATCCGCCCGGAAGGTCACGACTGGAGCAGGCCCGTGGACGGGTCGACCTCGGCCACCGAGTGGCTGGGCATCCACCCCGCGTCCGACCTGATGTCGCTGCTCGACCCCGAGCGGGGCTACATGCAGAACAACAACGTTGGCCCCGACACGATGCTGGTCGGTTCGCCGCTGGTGCCGGAGCGCTGGCCTGCCCCGCTCTACAACCAGCCGCGCCTGTACACCCATCAGCGGGGCGCGAGCGCGCTGGCCCTGCTGGAGGCGAAGCACCGCGCCGGCGAAGGGTGGAGCGAGGAGGACATCGTCGAACTGGCGCTCGACCGGTCGGTTCACCAGCACGACCGCTGGGTGGCGGAGCTCGCGCGCGCCGAGGCCGCCGTTCGGCCCGATTCGCCAGGAGGAAACGAGGGGGCCGCGGACCACGACGAGGTCGTGCGCCGCATCATGGAGTGGGACGGCATGGCCGAGCCTGGTTCCGTCGGCGCGCTCGCCTATTTCCGCTGGCGCGAGGCGCTGCGGAGAAACGTCGGCGACGAGCGGATGGACTCGATGATCACGCTCGTGAACGACTACCTGGAGCTGATCCGCGAACCGTCTGACACGGCTTCCTCCTGCGACGGCGGCCCCTGCATGCCGGGCCTGAACGACGAGGATCTGCCGCACCTGGTCGAGGCGGTCGATGCCGCCGCGGTTGCGCTTCGTTCGGGCCCGGGCGGCTTCGACGCGACCTTCGGCGACGTGTTCCGGGTCGGCCGCGAGGATACGGACGACGACGTGTCGTGGCCGGTCGGCGGCGGATCGCTGGGCGAGGCGGGCATGGCCACGCTTCGTTCCATCGGCTTCGGCCCGCCGCGTCCCGACGGCCGCCGCTGGGGCCGTCGCGGCCAGACCTCGACCCAGGTCGTCCTGCTCACCGAGCCGATCAGGAGCTGGACGCAGCCGCCGCTGGGACAGAGCGACCGCCCGGACTCGTCCCACTACCGCGACCAGGCCGAGAAGCTGTTCGCGGCCGCCGCGATGAAGCCGAGCTGGTTCGCGCCGGAGGAACTGCTGGCCAACGGCGGCGAGAACGTGGTCTCCGAGATGCGGCTGGTCTACAGGCCCGATCTACCCTGATTCGGGAGGGTCCCCGAGCTGCCCGCTCCGGCGTCCTTGACCCGGGTATCCGGCTGGCGCGCTGCCGCCGGGCGCGCAGGCGCTCCTGGCGCTCCCGCTCCCGGCGCACGACGTACGCCGCGGCGGCGGGGGAGAGACGCGGCAAGGGCTTCAACGTCGCGCGCTGGCGGCACGGGCTCGACGATCACGAGGGCGCCGTCCGGGAGTCGCCTGATCGCCCTGGCCTCCGCAGCGCACGAGCCTGGGTCGCGGTACCCGTCCCGTCCTCGGCGAGATGGCCCCCCTCCAGGCGCCCGACGTTTGACGCACGGGCCGCAGGGAATCGTGGGCGCGTTCTCGCCTGTTCGGGTGCTGGCGGCCGCCGTGAACGGCTGCGGCTGTGGCTTCGTCTGGGGCTGAAGCGTGTATCCTCCAGGAAATCGCACATCAACGCACCTGCCGGTCCCGCGACAAGCCGCGGTCAACGGCCGGCAAGCCGCAAGCTGCTGGAGACTTGACGATGAAGGTCCACGCCCGCACCGCTTCCCTCACACCGCTTCTCGTCGCCCTTCTTTTCCTGTTCGCGGCCGGCGCGACGGCAGCGTCCGAAGGCGAGATCAAGCGCACGCCGAGCGGCAAGCCCGATCTGACCGGCACCTACGACGCCGCCACGCTGACGCCGATGCAGCGGCCGGAGGAGTACGGCGACAACCTCTACCTGACGCCGGAGGAGGCGGAGAAGATCGCCGCGGAGGCGGCCGCCGGTCGCGCCGAGCGCCACCAGGTGTCCGACCCGAACCGGGAAGCGCCGCCCGACGGCGGCGACGGCTCGCCGGGCGCGGCCGGCAACGTGGGCGGCTACAACAGCTTCTGGCTTGACCGCGGCACGGACACGTTCGCCGTGGACGGCAAGTTCAGGACCTCGATCATCATCGACCCGCCGAACGGCCGCTACCCGGAACAGACTGCGGCGGCGAAGGCGCGGGCTGCGGAGCGTGCGAAGCTCCGGCGCCCGAACACGGGGACCGCCTGGTGGCTGGAGCTCGATGGCCCAGGCCCCTACGACGGCCCGGAGTCCCTGCCCATCAGCGAGCGCTGCGTCCTGGGCTTCACCGGCGCCACGCCGACGTTCCCCAGCGGCTACAACAACTACAAGCGGGTCGTGCAGACCGAGGACCACGTCATGATCCTCATCGAGATGGTGCATGACGCCCGCATCATCCGCCTGGACGACGAGCATCCGAGCCCGGAGGAGCGGCGCTGGCTGGGCGACTCCATCGGCTGGTGGGAAGGCGACACGCTGGTCATCGACTCCGTCCACTTCCGGGATGACGGCTTCCTGCGCGGCGCCACGCGGGATCTGCACGTCACCGAGCGGCTCACGCTCCAGACCGACGGCAACATCCTCTACCAGTTCACGATGGACGACCCCGCCACCTGGGAAGCGCCGTGGACCGGAGAGTACATCTGGAAGCGCGACGCGGAACGGCTCTACGAGTACGCCTGCCACGAGGGCAACTACTCCATGGGCGGCACACTGCGCGGCGCCCGCATCCTCGAGGACGACTGGAGAGCCGGCCGGGCCGAGAGCACGGGTGGAGGCGGCGCAGGCAGCGGCCGTTAGCTGACGGTTCAGGCGACTGTCGTTGCCACTCCCGGGCACGATTCACCACAGCGGCAGCCGCTCGATGGCGCGCCAGCGTCCTCCGGCCGCTGGCAGGTCCGACCGCCTGCCGCCGCCAGGCGCGCCGCGGACGCCGCGCCTGGCCCCAGCCCCGCCGCCTCAGCAGACCGTCGGCCCCGCCAGCGTCCTCCGGCCGCTGGCAGGTCCGACCGCCTGCTAAGGTGAGACCAGGTTCCAGAACACAGGAGGCAAACGAATGAAGCGCCGACTTCCCGCCGCCCTTGCAACCACGTTCGCGCTGCTTCTCGCGGCGGCGGCCGCGGCCGCCGAAGACGATGTCAAGCGCGCCGCCAACGGCAGGCCCGACCTGACCGGCACCTTCGACGCCGGCACCCTGACGCCGCTCCAGCGGCCGGAGAAGTACGGCGACAACCTGTTCCTGTCGCCGGAAGACGCCGCGCAGATCGAGGCGGACGCCGCGCAGTACGCCCGCGACCGGCACCAGGTCTCGGACCCGAACCGCAAGCCGCCTCCGGTCGGCGGCGACGGCACCAGAGGCGGCGCCGGCAATGTCGGCGGCTACAACCGCTTCTGGGTCGAGACCGGCACCGAGGCGTTCTCCGTCGACGGCCAGTTCCGCACCTCCATTCTCTACCAGCCGCGCAATGGCCGCATCCCGGCGATGACCGCGGACGGCAGGGCGCGTGCGGCAGAGCGCGCCCGGCTGCGGCGTCCGAACGACGGCTCGGCCTGGTGGCTCGACATCGAGGGTCACGGCCCCTACGACGGCCCCGAGACCCTTCCGGTCACCGAGCGCTGCATCGTCGGTTTCACCGGCGCCACGCCCACCTTCCCCAGCCTCTACAACAACTTCAAGCGGGTCGTGCAGACGGAAGACCACGTCATGATCCTGATCGAGATGGTCCACGACGCCCGCATCGTGCGGCTGAACGCCGAGCACCCCAGCCCCGAGGAGCGCAAGTGGCTGGGCCACTCCATCGGCTGGTGGGAAGGCGACACGCTGGTCATCGACTCCCGGAACTTCCATCCGAAGGCCGTCCTGCGCGGCGCGTCGCAGGAATCGCACGTCACGGAGCGCATGACCCTGCAGGCCGACGGCAACATCCTCTACCAGTTCACGGTCAACGACCCCGCCACCTGGAACGCCCCGTGGTCGGGCGAGTACATCTGGCAGCGCAGTCCGGTTAGGGTCTACGAGTACGCCTGCCACGAGGGCAACTACTCGATGGGCGGCACGCTCCGCGGCGCGCGGGTGCTGGAGGCAGACGCGCTTGCGGCCAGGGCCGAGGCCACCGGGGCCGGCGGCGGCAACTGAGCCGGCGCAGCAATCCGCCCAGGCCTTGCGGCCGGAAACCGTCCGGGCATGACTTGAGCGGTCCGGCCCGAGGGCCAGCAGGCCGGCGTGCGGCTCGCTGGCCGTCGGGCTTGCCTGCTCCTCGCGGCGCGGCCCGGAGCGACGACGGTTGATGGGCAGGGTCGAGGCCGCCGCCGCCAGAATCGAGCTGCCCGACGGCGGGCAAGTCGGCGCTCTGCTGCTTGCCCCCGAAGCACCGCGCTGCCTGCTGGTCTTCGGTCACGGGGCCGGCGCCGGCATGACGCATTCGACGATGGAGACCTTCGTGCGCGGCGTGGCCGGTTTTGGCATCGCCACGCTGCGGTTCCGGTTCCCGTATCGCGAGGCCGGACGCCGCCGCCCCGACCGGGCCGCGGTCCTCAGAAGCACGGTCCGTGCGGCGGTCGCCGCGGCACGGGAGATGCGGCCGGAGCTGCCGCTTCTCGCCGGCGGTCGGTCCATGGGCGGGCGCATGGCGTCCGGCGCCGAAGCGGAAGCGAGCCTGGGCGTGGCCGGCTTCGTGTTCCACGCCTTCCCGCTGCATCCGGCAGGCAAGCCAGGCACGTCGCGGGCGGACCACCTGGCCGAGGTCGAACCGCCGATGCTGTTCCTGAACGGCACCCGCGACCGGCTCGCCGAGCCGGAGCTTCTTGCCGGCGTCGTTGATCGTCCAGGGGAGCGCGCCGCGCTTTACGCGGTCGAGGGGGGCGACCACAGCCTGAAGGTGCTGAAGCGCTCCGGCCGCCGCCAGGAGGACGTCGACGACGAAGTCGCCGAAGCCGTCAGCACCTGGTGCCGGACGACGCTCGGGCTCTGAGCCGCCGGGCGAGAGCCAGCGCGGTCAACGCCAGCCGCTCGCACAACCCGGGTGCCCCCGCTCCGCAACCGGAACCTGCCTGAGCTACGGGCGCTCGATGCGGCGGCGGGGGAGTGGCCGCTCCGGCACGTCGTCGAGCAGGCCGCCGTGGCCGAGCGCGGTGATGTCGCGCCTGCTCAGGCGATCGCCTGCGAGAAGCCGCGGCAGCACGAGGTCGACGATGTTCCGCTTCGGGCTGCGGGCGCACCCCGGAGCGCCGACCACCGGCGTGCCGGCAAGCTCGGCGAGCAGCAGCAGGTTGCCCGGGTCGACCGGCGCGCCGTAGCAGATGACCGTGCCGCCGGCCGCCTCGATGGCGCTCGGCGCCAGGTCGTGGCGGTCCTGGATGGCGGTCTCGCCGGCGAGGATCAGCAGGTCGACCTTCGAGGCGAGGTGCCGTGCCGCGGCGGCCAGGCCTTTCGTGTCCTGCTCGCCCTCGATTGCCACGAAGCGGACCTCGGAAAGACTGGCATTCAGCGGCTCGAGCCGGCCAGCCAGTGCGGCCTCGAAGCCGCGGACCAGGCGTTCGCGTCCGGGCCGGGGAGCCGACCGGTCGGCGGCCTGGCTTCCCTGCGCGGCCGTGCCCGACCCGTCGCCGGCAACGGTTCCCGAGACGATGATGCCCGCTGTCCTCGGCAGCAGCGGGTCGAGCCGGACCACCGGCTGCTCGGCTGCCCGCTCCGCCGCCTCGATGCTCCGCTCGGGCACCGCGTAGGGGAGGATCTTCGTCGTGCCGACCATCTTGCCTTCCCTGGCCACGGCGTGGTTCGCGAGTGTCGCCAGAGTGACGCCGTCGCACTCGTTGATCCGGCCCAGCGCCTCGGCATCGACCCGCACCAGACCGAGTGCTTCGGCGTGCAGGTTCACCCGGCCCGTGGTCGGGCCGCGCAGCGCCACGCCCGCTCCTGCCACCGCGCGGCTGACCCTGAGTGCCGCCTGGTCCTCGTCCACGTCGCCGGCCTCCAGGCGGGCGGCCCAGATCCGCGTCCGGCCCAGGCTGGCGAGCAGGGCGAGTTCGTCCTCGCCCAGGGCGCGCCCCTTGCGCAAAACGCGCCGCCCGTCGCCGTCATGCACGTTGTGGCCGAGGACGGCGCCGGCGGCCCGTTCGAGCGGCATGGCGCAGAACTTCATCGCGGCGGGGAAACTACAACGTGCGGCGCTGCCGCTGGTCCCGGAGCCTGGGGGCAGGCGCTTGCCTCCAGGCCCCTGCAGCCCCTGGAACCTGAAGGCGACCGACAAGACGGCTTGTTACTCTGAGGCCATGGCTGCCAACAGTCTCAGCCGCATCGAAGACTGGCGGAGCGAGCTTGTCGAGTGGCGCCGCGACTTTCACCGGCATCCGGAGCTCGCCTTCGAGGAGGTGCGCACCGCCGGTCTGGTGGCCGAGCGTCTCCGATCATTCGGCGTCGAGGTGCACGAGGGCATCGCCCGCACCGGCGTCGTGGGGACGATTCGCGCCGGCAGTTCCGACCGCTCGGTGGCGCTGCGCGCCGACATGGACGCCCTGCCGATCGAGGAGAAGAACCAGTTCGGGCACTGCTCGACGTCTCCGGGCAAGATGCACGCCTGCGGCCACGACGGCCACACGACGATGCTTCTGGGGGCGGCCCGCTACCTGGCCGAAACCAGGAACTTCGACGGCACGGTGCAGCTCATCTTCCAGCCGGCGGAGGAGAAGGACGGTGGCGCCGGCGTGATGGTGCGAGAGGGCCTGTTCGAGCGCTTCCCGGCCTTGAGCGTGTTCGGTCTGCACAACTTTCCTGGCCTCGCCACGGGGACCTTCGCCACGAACAGCGGGCCGTTCATGTCCGCCATAGACCACTTCGAGGTCGAGGTGCGGGGCAAGGGAACGCACGGCGCCTGGCCGCACAGCGGCATCGACCCGATCGTCGCCGCGGCCCAGATCGTGCTCGGGCTGCAGACCCTCGTGTCGCGCAACGTCGATCCGCGCCGTCGCGCGGTCGTTTCGGTCACCATGAGTCACGCCGGAGACGCCTTCAACGTGATTCCCGAGACGGCGTCCCTCGCCGGCGGCGTGCGGTCGTTCGTGCGCGAGGTCCAGGAAACGCTGGAAGCGGGCATCGAGCGCATCGTCCACGGCATCTGCGCCGCCCACGGCGCCAACGCGCGGGTGGACTACGAGCGCTACTACCCGGCGACGGTGAACGCCCCCCGGCAGACCGAGGAGATGGCGGCCGCCGCGCGCAGTCTGGGCGCCGAGGTGAGCACGGACATGGAGCCGCTGATGGGGTCGGACGACTTCGCGTTTTTATCCGAGGAGCGGCCGGGCTCCTTCATGATGATCGGCAACGGCGACAGCGAGATGCTGCACACACCGAGATACGATTTCAACGACGACCTGCTGATCGTCGGCGCCAGGTACTGGGTTCGCCTGGCGGAGAGCCAGCTGCCGACCTGAGCCGCGTCGGCGGAAACAAACCCGCGGGCGCCGGCGTATTCCCCTTTGACGCGGGCACGAGACGATGCTCCCTGCCAGCCGGACCCAAGAGCGGTTTGCGGCGCCGGCGCCACCGACCCGCCACGAACGGATACCTGACGAGCCAACGATGCCGGATACAGACAAGTACACCTTCAGCGCCGGCCCGGTCCGAACCCGGACGGCGCCGCTTCTCCCGATCCTCCTTCTGGCCCTGGCCGGCTGCGCCTTCGACAGCGGGGTCGCCGGCGAGCCGCCCGTCCCACAAGCCGCTGCCGCCGCCGCGACCGAGGGCGTCCCGGTCGCCGCGCTTCCCATGTTCCGCGGCGGCATCGAGTCCGTCCTCCGGTTCTCCACCAACCTGGAGGCCGAGAACGCCGTCGAGGTCCTGGCCGAGACGAAGCAGTTCGTGTCACGCCTGCTGGTCGAGGAGGGCGACTTCGTGCGCGCCGGCGACACGATGCTCCTGCTCGAGGCCGACGCGCTGGAGACGGCCGTCGAGCGGGTGAAGAGCCAGCTCTCGAAGTCGCGCCTGGAGTTCAAGCGTCAGGAACGCCTGTTCCGTCAGGACCTGATCAGCGAGCAGGCCTTCAACGAGGCCCGCTTCGACACCGAGCAGCTGGAACTGGCCCTTCGGGACGCCGAGCGCGAGCTGGGCTACGCGACGGTCGAAGCGCCCATCGCTGGCGTCGTCACCGAGCGGCTGGTGAACGTCGGCGACCACGTCGACTCCCAGGCGAAGCTGTTCCGGATCGTCGACTTCGACTCCATCGTCGCGCGCGTCTTCGTGCCCGAACGGCAGCTGAGCGCGCTGGTCGTCGGGCAGTCGGCGCGGATCATCGCTCCTTCGCTGGAAGGCACCAGGCAGGCGGCCATCAAGCGCATCTCGCCGGTCGTCGACCCGCAGAGCGGCACGGTGAAGGTGACGCTGGCGATTCCCGGCAACCAGGGGCTGGCGCCCGGCATGTACGCCGAGGTCGACCTCGTCGTCGCCGCGCTGAAGGACGTCCTCCTGGCGCCCCGGCGTGCCCTGGTCCACGACCGGGATCAGGTCTTCGTGTTCCGCGTCGCCGACCGCGGCGACGGGCCCGTTGCCGAGCGGCTGCTGGTCCGGGTCCTGGTGGAGAGGGAGGACGTCGTCCATCTCGACGGGGACGTCGAGGACGGCACGCGCCTGATTGTCGCCGGGCAGGCGGGGCTGAAGGACGGGGCCAGCGTGCGCCTGCTCGACCCGACCGAGGCGCTCGGTTCCGCGGCCGAGCTGGGCGAGGCCTCCGCGCCGAGTTACCAGCCCGCCAGCTGACCGGCGCCGCGTCAACCACAGGCAGGAGCGCCCAATGAAGGCTGCAAGGTCGTTCCTCACCCACCGCCCGGTCGCGGTGTCCATGGTGTTCCTGGCAGCGGTCGTGTTCGGCCTGCTGTCGTACCAGGGCCTGCCCGTGACCCTGATGCCCGAGCTGTCCTTTCCGACGCTCACGGTGCGCACGGAGTATCCCGGGGCCGCGCCGGAGGAGGTCGAGAACGACATCTCGCGGCGGGTCGAGGAGCAGCTCGGCGTGGTCGGCGGCCTGCGCCGGATGAGCAGCGTCAGCCGGGCCGGCGTGTCCGACGTCGTGCTCGAGTTCGCCTGGGACACGGCGATGTCGGACGCGGTCCAGGAGACGCTGGAGAAGCTCGACCTGGTGCTCCTGCCCGACAACGCCGAACGCCCCCTGATCCTCCGCTTCGACCCCGGTCTTGACCCGGTGCTCGAGCTCTCGCTGTCCGGCGAGGGGGAGCGGTTCGCGGGCGAGGAAGGCTTGCGACGCCTGCGCCGCGTTGCCGAGCTCCAGGTCAAGCGGGCGCTCGAACCCATCGACGGCGTGGCCGCGGTGCGGGTGCGCGGCGGTCTCGAGGAGGAGATCCACGTCCTGCTCGACGCCCAGGCGCTGCAGCGCTCGCGGCTGTCCGTGCAGCAGGTGATCGACCGGCTGGGTCAGGAGAACGTGAACGTCGCCGGCGGCACGCTGAAGGAAGGGCGCACCGAGTACATGGTGCGCACCGTGAACGAGTACGTGAACCTGGACGAGATACGCAACACGGTGGTCGACAGCCTCGACGGGCGCGAGATCCGGGTCGGCGACCTGGCCCTGGTCCGGCGCTCCCACAAGGACCGCGAGATCGTCACCCGGTCGGACGGCGGCGAGAGCGTGCAGCTCGACGTCTACAAGGAGGCCGACGCGAACATGGTGGCGCTGGCCGGCCGCGTCCGCGAACGCGTTGGCGATCTGGACCTCGAGCGAGAGCGGGAGCTGGCCCGGGGCGAGGCGCCGGAGCGGCGGGTCGGCTTCTTCCAGCGTCTGATCGAGGGCCCCGGCGGCCGCCCCCGTCTCGGCGCGGCGACCCTCTCGGCCGAGCTCTACCGCTCGGAGGGCGCCATGCTCACGGTCGTCTCGGACCGCTCCGAGTTCATCGAGGCCAGCATCGCCGAGGTCCGCAACACGGCGGTGCTCGGCGGCCTGCTCGCGGTCGTGGTCCTCTTCCTGTTCCTGCGCAACCTGGTCACGACCCTGATCGTGGCCGTGTCCATCCCCATCTCGCTGCTCATCACGTTCGCGCCGCTCTCGGCCGCCTCGGTGTCGCTGAACATCATGTCGCTCGGCGGTCTGGCGCTCGGCATCGGCATGCTGGTCGATTCGTCGATCGTGGTGCTGGAGTCCATCTTCCGCTGTCGCGAGGAGGGCGACGACCTGAAAGCCTCCGCCATCCGCGGCGCCCGGGAGGTGCGTTCCGCCGTCGTCGCCTCGGTCCTGACCTCCATTGCCGTCTTCCTGCCCGTGGTGTTCGTCGAGGGAATCGCCGGGCAGGCGTTCGGCGATCTGGGCCTGGCCGTGGTCATCTCGCTGCTCGCCTCGATGGCGGTGGCGCTTGCCTTCATCCCGATGCTCGCGAGCCGCCGCGGCTGGAAGCTCCCGGACCGGGGCGGCGTGGCGGAGAAGCTGCTGCGCTGGGCGGCCTGGTCGGCGTTCCGGCAGGACGCGAAGGCCGCCCTGGCCCGGTCGCGGCGTCGCAGTCCGGTGCTCGGCTGGGCGGTGCTGGCGTTCGATCTGGTGGTGGGCGCCGTGCGCCTCGTCGTCGGCAGCGCCCTCGAGCTGGTCGGCAAGCTGGTCCTGGGCCTCCTTGCCGGTCTGGCGTTCCTGGTGCTTCGCGCCGTCGGCCCGGTGCTGGCGCGTGCGCTGGGCTGGCTCGTCCGCGGGCCGCTTGCGGTCGTGCGTCAGGTTCTCGGCTGGCTGAGCGATGTCTATCCTCGGCTTCTCGATCGGTCGCTGCGCTTCCCCCTCGTCGTGGTGGTCGTCGTGGCCCTGGTCCTGTGGGGCTCATGGTGGCTCCTGGGCGGCCTGGACACGGAGCTGCTGCCCGAGGTCCGCCAGGGCGAGTTCACGATCGAGGCCTCGCTTCCCGTCGGCACGCCGCTGGTCGAGACCGAGCGCGCCCTGGCCGCGGTGGAGAGCGCCATCCTGGAGGAGGAACGCCACATCGAGCGCCTGCTGGTGACCTACGGCTACGACGTGACGAACACGCAGCGCTCGGACGACGGCGAGCACACGGCGCGCTTCAAGGTCCTCCTCGGCCAAGTTTCGGCCAGCGTCGAGGACGAGATCGTCGACCGCCTGCGCCGCCGCTTCGAGTCCGTGCCGGATTCGTCCTCGCGCGTGTCGCGTCCGGTGCTGTTCAGCTTCAAGACCCCCATCGAGGTCGAGATCCACGGCGAGGACCTCGACCGCCTCCAGGAGTACGGCGATCGCGCCGGCGAGATCATGGCCGCCATGCCCGAGCTCGCCGACGTCGAGACCACGCTGAAGAGCGGCGCCCCGGAAGTGCAGATCGTCTACGACCGGGCGCTCCTCAGCCGCTACGGGTTGCAGACGTCGACCGTCGCGCAGCTGATTCGCAACCAGATCGAGGGCTTCGAGGCGACGCTCTACAACCTCCAGGACCGGCGGATACCGATCGTCGTCCGGCTCGCAGAGGAGGACCGGCGCTCGACCGACCAGCTGAACGGCCTGACCGTGAACCCGGGCGGCGAACGGCCGATTCCGCTGCACGCCGTGGCCGCGGTCGCGGTCGGCGAGGGGCCGTCCGAGGTGCGTCGCATCGACGGCAAGCGGGTGGCCGTGGTCGAGGCCAACCTCGGCGGGGCGTCGCTCGGGCGCGCCGTCGAACGGATCGAGGAAGATCTCGCCGCCGGAATCGAGTGGCCGGCGGACATGAGCTTCCTGGTCGGCGGTCAGAGCCAGGAGTGGCAGCGCTCCAGCGCGAGCCTGTGGCTGGCGCTGGGGCTTTCGGTGTTCCTCGTCTACGTCATCCTGGCGGCCCAGTTCGAGTCCCTGCTGCAGCCCCTGGTCATCATGTTCTCCATCCCGCTCGCCTTCTTCGGTACCCTGGCGACGCTGTACGCGCTGCACGTGAACCTGTCCATCGTCGTCTTCCTGGGCATGATCATGCTGGCCGGGATCGTGGTGAACAACGCGATCGTGCTGGTCGACTACATCAACCGGCTGCGGGCGCGCGGCCTGCCACGCCGTCGCGCGATCGTCGGCGCCGGCCTGGTGCGGCTGCGTCCAATCCTGATGACCACGGCGACGACGACCCTGGGGCTCCTGCCGATGGCGCTGGGCCTGGGCCAGGGCGCCGAGATCCGCACGCCGATGGCCCTGGCGGTGATCGGTGGCCTGGTGGCGTCCACCGTGCTCACGCTGGTCGTGGTGCCGACCGCCTACGAGATCGCCGAACGGCTGCGCGAGGCGCTGTCGTTCTCGCGTCGGCGGGCGCCGGCGCAGACCGCGACGCAGTCGTCGGCGGACGCCCCGGCACCGACCGGCGCCGTCGCGGCCGAGGGCAGCCGGCCATGATTCCTGGCGCCAGGATCCCCGGAGGGCTCGGCAGCGGCCTGCCCAGGCTGTCCCTCGAGCGGCGGGTCGGCGTGCTGGTGGTGGTCGGCGCGGTGCTGGTCATGGGCATCGTGGCCGCCCTGTCGCTGCCCATCGAGCTGATCCCGTCGGGCTACAGCTCGCCCTTCCTGCGCGTGAACGTCCAGTGGCGGGACGCGCCGCCCCAGGAGGTCCTGGACAAGATCGTCATGCCGCTGGAGGAGGAGCTGGCGACCGTTCGCGGCCTGCAGAACCAGTACTCGTTCTGCGCCGTCGGCTTCGGGCAGGTCTTCCTCAGCTTTGCCCACGGCACGAACATGGACGTCGCCTACCGGGAGGTGCGGGACCGCATCGAGCGTGCCCGGGTCCGGATGCCCGAGGACGTGCAGCAGGTCTTCATCCGCAAGAACGACGACACCGACATGCCCGTGGCCATGGTCGGCCTGATCGTCGAGGAGGAGACGGCGGACGTCTTCAACCTGGTCCAGAACGAGGTCATCCTGCGGCTCGAACGGGTGCCCGGCGTGGCCGCCGTCGACGCCCAGGGAATGCTGGAGCGCGAGGTCCTGATCGAGCTCGACCGGCAGCGGGTCGAGGCAGCCGGTCTGAACATCTTCGAGATCGCCCAGGACCTGGCGAGCGACTACTTCACCCTGGCCTCCGGCAACGTGCGATCCGGCGACCGCAAGCTCCTGCTGCGGTCCGTGGCCGGCTACCCGGCGCCGTCGAACGTCCGCGACATCTGGGTCACGGACACGGTGCGCCTGGGCGACATCGCCACGGTGCGGTACGACGTGCCCGACGACGAGTTCCGGGTGCGGGTCAACGGCCTGCCGGCCTGGGCCGTCCAGGTGCAGAAGGAGGCCGAGGCGAACGCGCTGGAGGTCGCGGACGAGGTCCAGCTGGTGATCGACGAGCTGAGGCGCAATCCCAGGTTGTCCGCGATGGAAGTCGACGCGATCATGAGCTCGGCCGAGATCATCCGCGGCTCCATGGGCGTGCTGCTGTCGAGCGGGCGCATCGGCGCGATCTTCGCGATGATCGTCCTCTTCTTCTTTCTGCGGCGCCTGCGCATGTCGCTCATCATCGCGCTCTCGATCCCGCTCTCGCTGGTCGTCGCCGTGGTCGCCATGTACTTCTTCGGCGAGACGTTCAACGTCATCTCGCTGCTCGGTCTGATGATCTCGGTCGGCCTCCTGGTCGACAATTCGGTGGTCGTGGCCGAGAACATTCATCGCCTGCATCAGGGCGGCATGGGTCGGCGACAGGCGGCGCTCCAGGGCGCCGGAGAGATTGCCCTGGCCATCACCACCGCGACGCTGACCACGGTCATCGTCTTCCTGCCGGTCTCGCTGGTCGACGGGCAGGGCCAGTTCATGCTGCTGCGGCTGGTGATCCCCATCACCGTGTCGCTTCTGGCGTCGCTGGTCGTCGCTTTGGCGGTGGTGCCGCTCGCCGTCTACATCACCCTGCCGTCGCGCGAGGCGGCCGGCGGCGCCGTGGACGGTGGAGCGATGGACAGGCTCAAGGGCGTGTCCCATGCCGTGCTGCGCCGGGCCTACGAGGCCACCTTCGGCCTTCTGAACCGCGCCTACGTCGGCATGCTCGCCTGGGGCATGCGGAGGCGGCTGGACGTCGTGCTGATGCTCGTGGCGGCCATGGCGCTGACCCAGTTTGCCGCCCGCGATCGTCTGGGCCTGGTGCCGATGTCCGAGGACGACCAGTCGTTCTTCAACATCGAGGTGCGGCTTCCGCGCAACATCTCGTTCGACGAGACTGTCGAGTACTTCGCCCGGGCCGAGGAGAAGCTGGACGGTGTGCGGGACGAGCTTGGCCTGGAGTATCTCGTCCTGTTTCACGAACGCACCTGGGGGCAGGTCCAGGGCGTGATGGGCGTCGATGCGGACACCGGGCTGAAGGTGCGAGAGATCACCGAACGGGTGATCGATCTGATGCCCGAGATGCCGGGCATCCGCTTCAGCACAGGCATGGCGTCCGAGCAGGAGACGACCGACCAGGCGGTCGAGACGCTGACCCTGTTCGGCGACGACGCCGAGGTGCTGGAGGACGTGGCTCTGGAGCTCGAGGATCGTCTGACCGGCGTCCCCGGCGTTCTGGCGATCAGGAAGTCGGCCAACGAGGCGCCGAACGAGCTTGCCCTGGTGCTCGACCGCGACCTTGCGATGCGCCAGCAGGTGAACCCGCAGACCCTGGCCGTCATGGTCGGCTATGCGTTGCGCGGCCAGGCGCTGCCCAGGATCTACTACGGCGGCCAGGACATCCCGGTCCGCATTCGCTTCGAGGAGGAGGATCGCCAGAGCCTGGCGGAGCTCCGCGACTTCTCGGTCCCGGCGGACAGCGGCGAGCGGCTCGCGCTGGGGACCCTTGTCGACGTGGTTCAGCAGCCGTCCGCCACCCGCATCTCCCGCCGCGACAAGCAGACCGCGCGCCGGATCGTCATGGAGCTCGAGGAAGGGCGCGAGAGGGAGGCGCGTGCGGCCCTGAGCGAGGTCGCCGCGCAAACGGACCTGCCCGAAGGCGTCGCCTTTGCCCGGCTGGTGCGCACCGCCGAGGCCGAGGAGGCCCGCAGCCTGAGGATCGCGGCGCTCATGTCCATCGCCTTCGTCTACCTGCTGATGGGCTTCCTGTTCGAGAGCTTCCTGCTGCCGGTCGCCATTCTGGTCACGATCCCGCTCGCCAGCATGGGCGTTACCTGGCTCCACCTGCTGGCCGGCCGTGACTTCGACTTCCTGGGCATGGTGGGCCTGATCATCCTCATCGGTGTCGTGGTGAACAATGGGATCGTGCTGCTCGACTCGGTGAACCGTCTGCGGGCCTCCGGCATGGCGCGCGCCGACGCCCTGATGGAAGCGGCCGACCGGCGCTTCCGGCCGATCATGATGACCGCCCTGACCACGATCTGCGGCATGGTGCCCCTGCTGTTCGGCAAACCGACGCAGATGGGCCTGAGCTACAACAGCTTCAGCCTGACCCTGATCGGTGGCATGGCGGCGGCGACCCTGCTGACGCTGCTGGTCGTGCCCGTGTTCTACACCCTGATCGAGGACGGCCGCTCGTGGCTCGGCAGGACTCTCGCCTCCGTCCTGCGAACCGCGCCCCGCGAGCCGTCCGGGTCGCCGGGCGCCTGACGGGGCATCGGCTCTGCTCCCCGCTGTCGGCAAGCGCCAGGCGACGCTCTCCGCAGAAGCACGGACTCCCGCAGCGCAGCCGGTTCACGGCGGGCGCTGACCCGGGACCAGCTGCAACGCGCCCGCATCCCCTGCGGCCGCAACCGACCTGGCGGCTGTCAGGAACCCTGCCGACAACGCTGCTATACTCTCGGGCGAAGCTGAAGTCAGGTCACTCCGACCGCTGGGGCAGTTCGGCGCCGGTTGGTTTCGCGGGGAGGCAGAACTCTCCGGAGCGTTGATCCGCTGCCGTCAGTCCATGTGGGCGGGACACCGGTGAAACGACGTTCTGGAGGTTGAAATGATGAAGCGTACCCCGGCCTTCCTGGCAGCCCTCGTATTTCTGGGGGGGGGCGTCGCGCCAGTTGTGGCCGACAGTCCCGAAACCGGCATCGTCCTCGGACGGGCTGTCGACGCGGAGGGCAGCCCGATGCCCGGCGTCACCGTGACCATCACCGGCGCCCGTGGCGACCGCGTGGCCATCACCGGCGCAGGGGGCGGCTACCGCTTCGCCCTGCTGACACCCGGCCCCTACACCGTGACCGGGGCGCTGGACAGCTACACCTCCGCGACAACCTCCGTTCAGGTCACGGCCGGCGGTCGATCCGAGATCGTCCTGACCATGGCGCTCGAAGCCGCGGGCGAGATCACGGTCACCGCCGAGACGCCGGTCATCAACCGCTTCGAGGTGACCTCGGCCGGCGCCATCTCGTCGGACGTCGCGTCCAACGTGGTGGGAATCAACTCCAACTACTTCTCCAACCTGCAGCTGATGCCGGGCGTCACTTCCGACGGCGACCTCGCCGATGAATACCCCGGCGTGAACGGTTCGCGCTGGATGGAAGGCGCGGTCTTCGTCGACGGCGTGGACACGACCTACACCCGTCGCGGCGGGTCGCGGATGTACCTGCCGCAGATTGCGGTCGCCGAGACCTCGCTGCAGTCCACCTCGGGCAGCGCCGAGTACGGTCGCGCCACCGGCGGCGTCGTGAACGTGACCACCAAGTCGGGCACGAACGTGCTGCACGGCGAGGCGTCGGGCTTCCGCCAGCAGGGAAGCTGGGTGGACGAGTACAAGTCGCATCCCGAGCTTGCCGAGCGAGAGGCGTGTCTGCGCAGGGCGGCCGTCAATCCGGAGAACGTGAGCTTCGCGCCCTCCTGTCAGGCCGACTTCTTCAAGCGCAGCGAGCGCGAGAAGGACAACGCGGCCACGAACGTGCAGGCGTTTCTCGGCGGCCCTGTAGTGCGGAACAAGTTCTGGTTCGCCGCCTCCATCGCCGAGACGAACACGTTCTCCAGCCAGGAGCTGTTCAGCGGCGATGTGGTCGACAACAGCGCCTACGTGCGCGGTCGGCTGCTCAAGTTCGACTGGCAGCCGGCGCCGTCCCACTCGGTGCAGGCCAACTACACGGCGTCTCCGCTCGACATCACGTTCGTCCTGGGCGATTTCCCGGCCGACCGCTACAGCGCGACGCCGCACGAGTTCGGCGGCGAGCTGGTTACCACCAGCTGGAACTGGAGCGCCAGTTCGGACCTGTTCATGGAGTTCAAGCTCTCCACCCACGATTCGAGCGAGCACAAGCGGCTGAACGCCGGCTCCGGCTTCGACCTCGAGTCGGCTCTGCTGGAGAAACAGCAGGATCCGCGTTACCCGGCGACCGACTTCGGGCCGCACAACCCGGGCAACAACGCCCACGGCTACATCGGCTACGTCGGCGAGAGCCACCTCTTCAACGGCTGGCTGCTCGACAACGGCTTCGGCTTCAACGACTATCCGCGCGACCAGGCGAACGTCCGCGCCACCTGGTTCGCCAGCGAGAGCCACGAGGCTCTGTTCGGCGTCGACTGGCAGGAGGTTGGCTGGGAGCAGGACCTGCAGCGAAACAACATCTACTACGGCCGCGAGTTCGACGCCTCGAGTCCGACCGGCTTCCTCGACTGCGGCCTGATCAACTGGCCGACGACGACCCACTACTGCCACTACGAGGACTACTCGCCGGCGTCTCTCGAAGGCGCCGATCGCCTGTCCGGCACGCGTTCCTCGAACCTCGCCCTGTTCGCACGCGACCGGTTCACGGCCGGGGATCACTGGAGCTTCAACCTTGGTCTGCGCTGGGAGAACCAGGTCCACAAGAACGACGTGCGCCGGACCGTGGTGGACTCGAACAGCCTGTCGCCGCGGCTGCTCGCCTCGTACGACATCAAGCGCGACGGCACGATGCTGATTCACCTGAACGTCGCCCGCGCCTACCAGCACCTGAACCAGGAGCTGGTGAACAACTACCTGCTGGAGGGCTGGAACGGCACCAACGCCTGGGACCGCTGGGTGTACTGCGCGCCCATCGACGCCATCTACATCGAGCTCTGCAACGGCGCCGGCTACACCGGGCTGCTCGGCAGCCTCCGCCCGGGCGAGATGTACCGGCAGATCGACGCCGGCACCATCCCGGCGGTGGAGATCGAGCCCTACTACAAGGACGAGATCGACCTCGTCTACAGCTGGAACCTCGGCGCGCGCAGGCGGTGGTTCTTCCAGGCGAGCCTGATTCGCTGGGAGTACAAGAACTCCATCGGCACCACGGAACAGCGGCTGCCCAACGGCGACTACTTCCGCTTCACCGAGAACTACAAGGACTACGAGAGGGTGCTGGGCGCGCTCGGCGTGGTCGACCCCGAGGTGCTGGCGAACTTCGAGGAAGGCAAGCGGACGTACGAGTCGCTGCAGCTTCAGCTGAACAAGAACTTCAGCAACGGCTGGGCCTTTGGCAACAACTTCACGTACGCCGACGCGAAGGGGCACTACTGGGGCGGCCTGTTCGACAACACGAACTCGGACTACGGGCGCAACCTGGACGTCGTCCTGAACGACGGCCACATCACCGCCTGCCAGAACGCGCAGACCATCACGTCCGGCGGCCAGCCGATTCCGGGCGTTGAGCGCAAGTACCCCATCGACTGCGAGATGGTGCTTTCCCCCTTCCTGGGCCAGCCGGTGTCGACCATCAACCGCTACGGCACGGTGAGGGAGAACAACAAGTACGTCTGGAACACCTGGGGCTTCAAGAACTGGCGCATCGGCAACGGTGGGCAGAACGTCGTGTTCGGCGGTTCGTTCCAGTGGCGCTCCGGCAAGCCCTGGCAGCGTGTCGAGGGCGCCTCCCTGGGCGACCCATGCGAGGTCGACTTCTGGGAGCCGGGCTACGAGCTGACCTGCGACCCGACGCAGGCCCTGGTCAGCAGCGGAACGGCGCTCTACCTCGAACCGCGGGGCTCGCGCGACGCGTTCAACTCGACCTGGAACGCGAACATGACGATGATGTACATGTTCCCGCTCGGCTGGCGTGACGATTTCCGCGGCTTCGTGCGCGTCGACGCCACGAACATCACGAACAACCAGGAGCTTCTGCGCATCAGCAGCGGCGGCGAGCCGAGCAGTTCGCGCTACATCGGCTGGCAGTCGCCAAGGCGCTTCGTGGCCACCGTGGGCCTGCGCTTCTAGCTGCCAGGCTGGCCTGCGCCGGCCCCGGCGGACAATGGGTCTCTGTCCTCGGTCGGCGCTGGTCCTGCTCCTCGTTCTGGGGTTTGGCTGCGGCCGCCCGTCGCCTCCGGCAGGGGAGACGGCCGAGAGTGGGGAGGCGGCGGATCCCGTCGCCGCTCCGGTCTTCGTCGACGTGGCGGCGGAGCTGGGCATCGACACCCCGCTGGCGAGCGGCAGGGACGCGACCTACCCGATGCCGGCCGTGATGGGCGGCGGCGTGGCAGTCTTCGATGCCGACGGCGACGGCGACCTCGACCTCTACTTCACGTCGCCGGCACCGGGTGGGAATCGCTTCTACTGGCAGGGCGTGGATGGCCGCTTCGCCGATGCCACGGTGGCGAGCGGCCTCGCGGGCGACGGCATGGGCCTGGCGGTTGGCGACCTGGACAACGACGGCGACCTCGACCTGTACCTCGCCCGGGTCGGCCCGGACCGCCTGCTGCTGAACGACGGCTCGGGGGTATTCGTCGACCGGACCGGCGCCTGGGGCGCGGCGACCCCCGGCTGGTCGTCCTCGGTTGCGCTGCTCGACTTCGACCGCGACGGGTTCCTCGACCTGTACGTCGCCCGCTACGTCGCCTTCGACCCGCAGCGCGTCTGCTCTCAGCACGGCGGCCGGCGCGACTTTTGCGGGCCGACCGAGTTCGCGGGCCTGAGCGACGTGCTGCTCCGGAACGCGGGCGGCGAGCGATTCGAAGACGTGAGCGCGCATGTCGGCATAACGGCTGTCCGGGACGCCGGGCTCGGCGTGGTGGCCGCGGACTTCGACCACGACGGCCGAGTCGACATCTACGTCGCGAACGACGCCGACCCCAACAACCTATGGGTGCAGGAGGGCGACGGCCGCTTCGTCGACGACGCCGTGCTGCAGGGGTCGGCCTTCAATCGCTGGGGCAACAGCGAGGCCGGCATGGGAATCGCGGTGGGCGATGCGGACCGGGACCTGGACCTCGACCTGTTCGTGACCCACCTGATCACCGAGACGAACACCTACTACCGCAACCTGATGCTGCCCGGCTTCGAGGACGGCACCATCGACGCCGAGCTCGGCGCGGCCAGCCAGGACCTGACCGGCTTCGGCGCCGCCTTCTTCGACGCCGACAACGACGGCGACCTTGACCTCGCGGTCGCGAACGGCGCGGTCAAGCGGCGCCCCTCGGCGCTGGCTGGTGCCGGCGCGCCAGGTCTCGGCCCGGCAGGCGCCAGCGTGCTGGCCACGCCGGTGGCTGCGGGCGGCGCGAGTGGAAGCGGCGACACCGGCGCTTCCCGCGCCACGGCCGTCGATCCGTCCTGGGCCGACTACGCGGAGCCCGGCCTGCTGCTTCTGAACGCTGGCGTGGACGGCGCCGCTCGCTTCGTCGATGCCTCGTCGGTGTCGCCCTGGACCGAGCTCGCCATCAGCCGGGCGCTCGTCCCGGCCGACCTCGACGGCGACGGCGACCTCGACCTGGTGATCGCCAACCTCGACCAGGCGCCGCAGGTCCTGCGTAACCTGACGATCGACGCCGACCAGCACGACGGCGACGGTTCCGATGGCAGCACCGACAGCGGCGACGTGGGCGGCATCGACACGGGCGACAGCGGCAACGGGCCGGCCGCGACCAACTGGTTGCAGGTTCGCGCCTTCGACCCGCGCCTGCGCCGGGAAGCCATCGGCGCCCGCATCACCGTCCATGCGCCGGGCGGGCCGCGGCTCGCACACGTGCTGCCGCCGGGAAGCTACCTGGCCGCCGCCGAGGCGACCGCGCACCTCGGCCTGGGCGCCGCCGACGCCGTCAGCGGCTTCGACGTCGTCTGGCCCGACGGCCTGGCCGAGAGCTTCGACGGCGTCGCCGCGAACCGGGTCGTCGAGCTCGTCCGCGGCCAGGGGAGGGCGACGCCGTGAGCAGCGGGCGATCCAGCCGCTCTCGGCAGAGCCATCTGCTGCAGGCGGTCAGCGAGCGCGGCTGCAGCAGCATCCAGCGTGGGGCTTCAGGCACGAGATTCCGATTCAGGCGCCCCGGTCTGCCTGGACACCCCGCGGTGGCGACCGGCCTCGACGCCGAAAGGAGGCGGACCAGGCAGCTCCTCCCGATGCGGTCGGGTCGGGCGGCCGAGGCTTGCTGCCCGTCGGGCTCTCCGCCTGTGTCCGCCTCGTTGCCTGAGGCAGTCTGGCGGTCGGTCTTCGCGCCCCTCGTGACGGCCTTCCTTGCCGCACTTCTCGCAGCTGCCAGCCTGGCCGCACAGGCGAAGCCGCCGATTCCCCAGCCGCCGCTCGACGGCGCCGAAGCGGTCGTACGCGAGCGGCTGACTTCGCTCATGACCGATCTGCGGGCCGACCCGGAGAACGGCAAAGCCTGGGGTCGCTACGGCATGACCCTGGAGGCCCACTCCTTCACCGACGAAGCGATGGTCGCCTACCGGCAGGCGCACGAGCGTGTTCCGCGCGATTTCCGCTGGGTCTACCTGCTCGCCGCGCTGGTGGATGATCGTTCCGCCGCCGACAGCCTGCCGCTCTACCGCACGGCGCTCGACCTCGACCCAACGTACGCCCCCGGCCACGTTCGCCACGGTGAGGCGCTCGAACGCGCCGGGCGGTTCGCGGACGCCGGCCGGGCGTACGAGCGGGCGCTGGAACTCATGCCGGCGAACTCCCACGCAAACGCCGGCCTGGGGCGTCTGGCTCTCGATGCGGGCGACGCTGCCGAGGCCGTCAGTCGGCTCTCGCGCGCCCGCGAGCTGGCGCCCGAGAACCGCTCGTTCGCGGTCAGTCTCGCCCAGGCTCACGCCCGTGCCGGCGACCGCGACCGGGCGCGCGAAGTCGCCGACGCCTCCCGCGGCCTCGGTCGCATCAACTACCGCGACGACCCGGTCCGTTCCAGCGTCCACGATCTGGCTCTCGACGTGCGCAGCTACCTGCGGCGGGCGAATGCCCACCGTGTCCACGGCGAGCTCGACCTGGCCCGGCGCGAGCTATTGGCCGGCATTGGCATCGACGACTCGCGCCCCGAGCTCCACTTCGCCCTCGCCGAGGTGCTGGCCGCCGCGCGTGACGCCCCCGGCTCGCTGGCCGCCGCCCGTCGCGCCCACGCGCTGCACCCCGGCCTCGAGGGTGTCGCCCCGTTCCTCGCCCGTGCGTTGTTTCAGAACGGCGACCTGCCGGGAGCGCTCGCGATGGCCGAGGACGCGCTCGAGCGCGACTCCGCCGACGTGAGCATGATGCTCCTGATCGCCCTGATCAGCGCCCAGCAGGGCGACGTCATCGGCGCCGTGGAGTCCCTCGACCGCGCATACCTCGCAAGGCCGCAGGACGCCACCACCCGCGACAACCTGATCCACCTGCTCGAAGGCGCCGCCGAAGCCCTCGCCGCCGCGGGGCTCCGCGGCCCCGCCGCGACCCAGTTCGAGAAGGCCATCGACCTGGCCGAGGAGGCCGGAAGTCCCGATGCCGGCCGCCTCCGACGCCGCCTGACCCAGTTCCAGCGCTGAGGCTTCTCGCCGCGTGCCGCTGATCGGCGCGACTCCGGTCTCGACGTCGCCAGCCATGCTGGGAACGTCGCCTCGCGTGTGGCCGGGGTCCCGCCTCTCGCGCAGGTTCGACCGGGCGGCCTGTTTGGCGTTACGCAGATCGGCTGGTCCGGGCGCTTCGTGCCCAGGCGCCCTCTCTCCAGCGCACGACCGGCTTCTGGCCGCGACCGCGCTTCGTGCGGCTGCATGGCAGCGCGGCACCCTGCTCGCCGGCCGTTGCGGCGCTTAGCGCCGCCGCGAAGTCGGCAGGCGTCGGAAATCCCTGTGGCAGCGCTGCTCAGGCCGTCCTGCGCGGCGTCAGGCGCTCAAAGGCTGCCGAGGGGGCCGGGGCCAGGTCGCCGGACTCCGATGGGCGCAGGTGGAAGCGGTCGCCGTTCTCGCCGACGCCGATGGAACTGCCGCCGGACTCAGGGACGCCGCCAGCGTCCGGGTCGCCTCGGCCGCGCTGCTCAGAGTCTCGGAAGCCGCCGCCCTTGACTGGGCCGACGTGCAGCAGGAAGCGGACGGCAGCGGCCGCCTCACCGTGCGCCGCTTGAAGACGGACCAGGACGGGCGCGGAACCGTCCTGTTCCTGGGCGCGCCGATCATGCGGGCCGTCCGCAAGTGGAAGGCAGCCAGCGTCGCCGAGGGCCCGCTGTTCCGCCGCGTCTGGGGCCGCTCGAACACTGTCGGCAGCACGGCGCTCAGCCCGAACACGGTCCGCCGAGTGCTCCACCAGCGGGCGAAGGCTGCCGGCGTCGAAAGCAGGATCAGCGGCCATTCCGCCCGTGTTGGCAGCGCGCAGGACCGCGCCGCTCCGGAGCCGAACTGACGGAACTCATGGACGCCGGCCGCTGGCAGTCACCCCATGCCCGCCCACTACGCAGAGGGCCAGCTTGCCGGACGCGGGGCCGTCGCCAGGGGCTGCGCTACGGGGCCGCCGCGCAGGGTTTGCAGGAAACGACCATGTAGCCGTTCTGGCCGGTCAGGGGGCCTGTAGCCCCTGCTCCTGCGGCGGCTCCTGCTCCTGCGGCGGCTCCTGCTCCTGAGGCGGTTCCGGCAGGATCCTGCAGAGGATACGAGTCGCGACTGTTCGGCCTTCCCGAGTGTCGGCAGCGGCAACACGGCAACCGTTGTCGTTCAATCTCCCCCAGGTCCGGACGAACTCCTCGCGCTCCGGGGACCAAGGCATCTGAGTCTTCAGGTGGGTGGTGAGATCGAACAGGCCTCCGGCGACGGCCTCGTCAACGCGGGCCTGCAAGGCTGATGCGCTGCCGGGAGCCTCACTGAAGTACCCTCCCGGAAACACCCAGGTCAGCTCTTCATCCTCGATCAGCGCCAGAGCGTCTCCTGCCCGGTCTGGACCGATGATGCCGCCATGGAGCCAGTGCCCGATCAAGGCCACCCTGTCTCCAACTGCGGGGGGAGCCAAGTCCCCGTTTCGCCACGAACGCTGTTCCGGGCGACAGAACACACGACCCCGGTAGACTATCCGGTCCACCGGAACCAGCACGTAGCCGGGAACCGGAGACCTGCCGTGAAGCGGCACGACATTTGACAGCGAGAACAGCATGGCCGGATACCCGTAGTGGTCGAACCCCGGAATCGCATCGCGGACTTCCGCTGTCACCGCCACCTCAGACAGCAGCAACTTCAGATCGAACCGTGTTTCTTCGACGCCCCGGGACGTGGTGACGATAAACGGTGACGGCGGGCAGAACTCATCCGTCTGGGCAGGAACTCCGTCTTCCAGACCGTGATCCGCGACGACGTGCCTTGACTGAAAGTTGAGGTGTCCCTCAACAAACGTCCCCAGCCCGTCCCTCACCGACCCGTCCGCTCTCAACGCCCGCGATGCCGCCACCCAGAGACGGCCGTATTTCCCCTCCGGGTCCTTCTCGCCGATTGTCGTCGGATGGCCGGCCACGACTGGCAGCGCCACGAGCAGCAGCAGCAACAGCAAGGTCACGATTCTCATCAACATGGATGGGTCTTGACCTGGCCGCATCTGGGATCGTCCGGGTTCAGGTCACAGTTCTTGGGACAACCCGGCGTCCTGCTCCTGCGGCAGCTCCTGCTCCTGCGGCAGCTCCTGCTCCTGCGGCAGCTCCTGCTCCTGAGGCGGTTCCGGCAGGATCCTGCAGAGGATACGAGTCGCGACTGTTCGGCCTTCCCGAGTGTCGGCAGCGGCAACACGGCAACCGTTGTCGTTCAATCTCCCCCAGGTCCGGACGAACTCCTCGCGCTCCGGGGACCAAGGCATCTGAGTCTTCAGGTGGGTGGTGAGATCGAACAGGCCTCCGGCGACGGCCTCGTCAACGCGGGCCTGCAAGGCTGATGCGCTGCCGGGAGCCTCACTGAAGTACCCTCCCGGAAACACCCAGGTCAGCTCTTCATCCTCGATCAGCGCCAGAGCGTCTCCTGCCCGGTCTGGACCGATGATGCCGCCATGGAGCCAGTGCCCGATCAAGGCCACCCTGTCTCCAACTGCGGGGGGAGCCAAGTCCCCGTTTCGCCACGAACGCTGTTCCGGGCGACAGAACACACGACCCCGGTAGACTATCCGGTCCACCGGAACCAGCACGTAGCCGGGAACCGGAGACCTGCCGTGAAGCGGCACGACATTTGACAGCGAGAACAGCATGGCCGGATACCCGTAGTAGTCGAACCCCGGAATCGCGTCGCTGACTTCCGCTGTCACCGCCACCTCAGACAGCAGCAACTTCAGATCGAACCGTGTTTCTTCGACGCTCCGGGACGTGGTGACGATAAACGGTGACGGCGGGCAGAACTCATCCGTCTGGGCAGGAACTCCGTCTTCCAGACCGTGATCCGCGACGACGTGCCTTGACTGAAAGTCGAGGTGTCCCTCAACAAACGTTCCCAGCCCGTCCTTCACCGACCCGTCCGCTCTCAACGCCCGCGATGCCGCCACCCAGAGACGGCCGTACCTCCCCTCCGGGTCCTTCTCGCCGATTGTCGTCGGATGGCCGGCCACGACTGGCAGCGCCACGAGCAGCAGCAGCAACAGCAAGGTGTCAGGACACTCAGCGCCATTGTCGGAATCAGCGACGTAGGTTCCGTCGGGTTGCTGGAACCATCCGCAGGTCTTGACCTGGCCGCATCTGGGATCGTCCGGGTTCAGTTCACAGTTCTCGGGACAACCCGGCGTCCTGCTCCTGCGGCGGCTTCTGCTCCTGCGGCGGCTCCTGCTCCTGCAGCGGCTCCTGCTCCTGAGGTGGCTCCTGCTCCTGCGGCGGTTCCGGCAGGATCCTGCAGAGGATACGAGTCGCGACTGTTCGGCCTTCCCGAGTGTCGGCAGCGGCAACACGGCAACCGTTGTCGTTCAATCTCCCCCAGGTCCGGACGAACTCCTCGCGCTCCGGGGACCAAGGCATCTGAGTCTTCAGGTGGGTGGTGAGATCGAACAGGCCTCCGGCAACGGCCTCGTCAACGCGGGCCTGCAAGGCTGATGCGCTGCCGGGAGCCTCACTGAAGTACCCTCCCGGAAACACCCAGGTCAGCTCTTCATCCTCGATCAGCGCCAGAGCGTCTCCTGCCCGGTCTGGACCGATGATGCCGCCATGGAGCCAGTGCCCGATCAAGGCCACCCTGTCTCCAACTGCGGGGGGAGCCAAGTCCCCGTTTCGCCACGAACGCTGTTCCGGGCGACAGAACACACGACCCCGGTAGACTATCCGGTCCACCGGAACCAGCACGTAGCTGGGAACCGGAGACCTGCCGTGAAGCGGCACGACATTTGACAGCGAGAACAGCATGGCCGGATACCCGTAGTAGTCGAACCCCGGAATCGCGTCGCTGACTTCCGCTGTCACCGCCACCTCAGACAGCAGCAACTTCAGATCGAACCGTGTTTCTTCGACGCTCCGGGACGTGGTGACGATAAACGGTGACGGCGGGCAGAACTCATCCGTCTGGGCAGGAACTCCGTCCTCCAGACCGTGATCCGCGACGACGTGCCTTGACTGAAAGTTGAGGTGTCCCTCAACAAACGTTCCCAGCCCGTCCTTCACCGACCCGTCCGCTCTCAACGCCCGCGATGCCGCCACCCAGAGACGGCCGTACCTCCCCTCCGGGTTCTTCTCGCCGATTGTCGTCGGATGGCCGGCCACGACTGGCAGCGCCACGAGCAGCAGCAGCAACAGCAAGGTCAGGATTCTCATCAACATGGATCTACCCCACAATTCAGATCGGTGGTGTGTCAGGACACTCAGCGCCATTGTCGGAATCAGCGACGTAGGTTCCGTCGGGTTGCTGGAACCATCCGCAGGTCTTGACCTGGCCGCATCTGGGATCGTCCGGGTTCAGTTCACAGTTCTCGGGACAACCCGGCGTCCTCGGAAAATCGATACAGCGGTCCGTCATCAGGTTGTCGACACCGTTGTCGCCGCCGTTGCCGCCACCGTCGCCGCCACCATCGGGATTGCCGCCAGGCCGGCCGTCGATGTCGCCGCCCGGTGGATCCGGATCATCCGGCCGATCTTCCGAAGCTTCCAGAGCGTTTCGGGCGGCGTAACAGACTTCGCGGGCTATCACATCGCGTCCATTGGTGGGCCCACGACGACTGGACATGATGGTGCCCCAGCAGGCGTCTTTCGGGTCCGTGACGTCAGCCAGGCCGAGCACATGGCCCATCTCATGCGTCAACGTATGGACCTTCGTGTCCCAGGTTGGCTGGTTGGGGCACTGCTTGATATCCACGGTTATGGTGCGAGTTTCGTAATCCGCTTGACCGCAGGTCTTAAGACGGGGGTCCTTGGGCTGTTCCACGTCTCCTGCTCGCACTGTCCAATGGTAAGTCTCGTCGGTGGTCTTTTTTTCGTTGGCATGGCGGAGCCGAGGAATGGCTCCGGCACCGAGGAATCTACAGTCGTTCTTCCAGTTGTCTATGGCGTCGCGCAGATCACGTGTTGTCAGTCCTTTGTTGCCTTTTTCGATGACAAACACGATGTCAGGATTGACGCGGAATCTATCTGGAACAGAGTCTGATATTGGCTGATCGCAGGCCTTTGTTTGCGGTTTGCCTCTTTCCGCCTCGCCGGCGACGGGCAGCGTCAGCGCCGCTGCGAAGGCCAGCACACTCCAGCGTTTCATGCTCCTCATCCCGTAGCCCTCCCCTTTGAGGCGCTACAGTCGGCCGTCTGCGGCCCATCCGCGAACGTCCCCCGGCTGCGAGCTTGCAGTGGACACGTGCAACCGTAGCAGAGCCGAAGCAGTCGCAGTCAAGCGGACCGGGCCGCTGCGTGCCTCGCGCACGGCGCGGTACGGCCCGCGACTACCCGCGCAGGGTTGGATTGAACACCCGCTCAGCGCGGCTGCTCGTTCGCCGCGACGACGGCGGCCGTGGTCAGGTCGAACTTCTGCGGCGGAACCCGGACGATCTGAATCTCGACCAGGCCGGTCGCCGCAGCTTCCGCCCGCAGCCGGTCGCGCAGGGCCATGTCCGGCAGGGCCAGGGCCGGTTCCCCTTCCAACAGCGCAGCGGCGCGGCGCCGCAGGTCCGGCGCTGCAAGCTGCGCTCCTGCCAGGCGTTCGCGGACCGGCAGGCCGGGGGCCGCCTTGGGGACCCCGTACCACCGTCTCCCGCCGAATCGGGAAGGGGTCGGGCTTAGGGGTAGGACGCTGCGTGCAGGGCTGTGGTGCAGGGGCAGGCCAACCGCTGGCCAGCTTCGACCGTTTCGACCGTCTCGACCACCTGCGGGTCCGGCAGGCCGTCGCCGACTCGACCTCGGCGAACACGCGCCGGGCCTACGCCGGGCCTACGCCGGGGCGCTCCGGCGCTTCGCGGACTCTCTCGCCGCACCCGCCGATCGGGGAGCTTCGCCGGCAACGCTCAGCCAGGACTACGCGGCCATCGGCGCAGCCGGGCGCGACTCGCGGACCGGGGACCCGCGTGGGCCGGTCTCGAAACGGACGCTGCGCGGCGTGCGGCGGCAGGCCGCGCAGGCAGGCCAGCAGCCGGGCCGGGGCCAGGTCGCGGCGATGGGCTGGCAGGCCGTTGTCGAAGCCGCTGCGCTGGCGGCAGCGGAACGCTTGCCGGCAGGACTCAGGGACGCGGCCATCCTGCGCGTCATGTCGGACGCCTTCCTGCGCGTGTCGGAAGCCGCCGCCCTCGACTGGGCCGACGTGCAGCAGGAAGCGGACGGCAGCGGCCGCCTCACCGTGCGCCGCTCAAAGACGGACCAGGAAGCCGAGGGCGCGGTCCTGTTCCTGGGCGCGCCGAGCATGCGGGCCGTCCGCAAGTGGCACGACGCCGCAGGCGTCGAAGCCGGTCCGCTGTTCCGCCGCGTCTGGGGCCGCTCGAACACGGTCGGCAGCACGGCGCTCAGCCCGAACACGGTCCGCCGAGTGCTCCACCAGCGAACGAAGGCTGCCGGCGTCGAAAGCAGGATCAGCGGCCATTCCGCCCGTGTCGGCAGTGCGCAGGATCGCGCCGCTGCCGGAGCGGAACTGACGGAACTCATGGACGCCGGCCGCTGGCAGTCACCCGCCATGCCCGCCCACTACGCAGAGGGCCAGCTTGCCGGACGCGGGGCCGTCGCCAGGGGCTGCGCTACGGGGCCGCCGCGCAGAGGGTTTGCAGGAAACGACCATGCAGCCGTTCTGGCCGGTCAGGGGGCCTGTAGCCCCTGCTCCTGCGGCGGCTCCTGCTCCTGAGACGGCTCCTGCTTCTGCGGCGGCTCCTGCTCCTGAGGTGGCTCCGGCAGGATCCTGCAGAGGATACGAGTCGCGACTGTTCGGCCTTCCCGAGTGTCGGCAGCGGCAACACGGCAACCGTTGTCGTTCAGTCTCCCCCAGGTCCGGACGAACTCCCGGCGCTCCGGGGAACTCCATCTTTGAGTCTTCAAGTGGGCGGTGAGATCGAACAGGCCTCCGGCAACGGCCTCGTCAACGCGGGCCTGCAAGGCTGATGCGCTGCCGGGAAACTCACCGACGTACCCTCCCGGAAACACCCAGGTCAGCTCTTCATCCTCGATCAGCGCCAGAGCGCCTCCTGACCGGTCTGTACTGATGATGCCGCCATGGATCCAGCCCCCGATCAAGGCCACCCTGTCTCCAACTGCGGGGGGAGCCAAGTCCCCGTTTCGCCACGAACGCTGTGCCGGGCGACAGAACACACGACCCCGGTAGACTATCCGGTCCACCGGAACCAGCACGTAGCCGGGAACCGGAGACCTGCCGTGAAGCGGCACGACATTTGACAGCGAGAACAGCATGACCGGATACCCGTATTTGTCGAACCCCGGAATCGCGTCGCGGACTTCCGCTGTCACCGCCACCTCAGACAGCAGCAACTTCAGGTCGAACCGTGTTTCTTCGACGCCCCGGGACGTGGTGACGATAAACGGTGACGGCGGGCAGAACTCATCCGTCTGGGCAGGAACTCCGTCCTCCAGACCGTGATCCGCGACGACGTGCCTTGACTCAAAGTTGAGGTGTCCCTCAACCTGCGTTCCCAGCCCGTACCTCACCGACCCGTCCGCTCTCAACGCCCGCGATGCCGCCACCCAGAAACGGCCGTCGATCCCCTCCGGGTCCTTCTCGCCGATTGTCGTCGGATGGCCGGCCACGACTGGCAGCGCCACGAGCAGCAGCAGCAACAGCAAGGTCACGATTCTCGTCAACATGGATCTACCCCACGATTCAGATCGGTGGTGGCTTGCGGCGCTGGCGTTCGTCGGGGATGACCGCGGCGAGGCCGTCCATCAGCCGTCGCTCCGCCTCGCGCAGGAAGACGCCGCTCTTGCAGCCCGGGTCAAGCCATCGCAGGTCCGGGTCGTGCCACACCTCCGTCGGGCAGCAGGTCCAGCATTCGGTTCGCCAGCTTCGGCGGCGTGAAGACCTCGTCCGTCGACAGGTTCGCCAGGCAGTTCAGGATGTCGGTGGGCTGGCTCGGAATCATCGGCGCGGCCGGAAGCTACCACCGGGAGCGCCAGGCCGAGGGAAGGCAGGTGGAACCGGACAGGTGCAGGTGCAGGTGGCGGTTCCACTGACTGGCCGTGTCCTCCCTGGGCAGGCGGCAGCCCGGCAGTACAGCCGACGGCAGCGGGCGCAAGCTCCGGACACTCTCCTGGTCCATCTCCTTGCTGTCGCCGTGGGCGAGGTCGCAGTGCCAGTGACCGAGGTCCCTTGTGTCGGCGCGGCAGATCATCTCGCAGACACCGGTCTCGCGCTGGTCGCCGGAAGGCAGGTCAAGGTCGATCTCGCGTCGCGCCTGCATCCGGCGCCTGCGCAACGGACGGGACGGCAGCCGGGACTTGCGGTTACCTGCGTTCCGGGTCGGCGTCGGGGAGATCGCCGAACCCTCGCCAGTGCAGGGGACCTTCCGTGGTTTCGCCGGCGGCGAGCAGGTTGCCGGCGCGCGGGTCGTCGGGGCCGAGCTGGCGGCTGAACCACGAGGTGGTCAGCGCGAACTCGCCGACCCCGAAGTCCGGCCGGAACTCGGTGATGCGGAAGTCGTCATGGAGAAAGTCGGCGCAGATGACGGTCCGTTGCAGGATCGCACGGGCGGCCCGCTCGTACTCCGGCGGCGCGGCCTCGCCCAGGGTCGCCTCGTGGGCGTCGAGCAGGGACGCCAGAAGCCGCCGGCGCGCATCGCGGACGTTCTCGCCGTCGATGTCCACGCCGTAGATGCGCGAGAGCGCCGTCAGAGCCGTGTGGCGATAGCGCTCTGCCCGATGCTGGCTGCCCTCCGGGCCGAGCAGGCGCCCTTGTGCGGCGTTCGGATGGCTCGGACCGGCGGTGTCCGGGAGGTTGGGTGCTCGCTGGTCGGCGTGGTCCTGCGCGCGACCGTCCGTGCTGCCGGCTGTGGTCCTGCCGAGCTCGTAGTGCGCCCGATCGTCCGCGCAGCCGGCTGCGCTCCGGTCGGCCTCGGCGTGTCCGCGATCGTCAGCGCTGACAACGGCGCCGGCGCCGGCCGCACGGGGCGCCCGATCGTCGAGGCTGCCAGGAGCACTCTCGAGGGCCTCGTGGGGCGTACTGTGCTCCGCGGGACTGAGCGGGGGCTCCGGGAGAGGTAGCCAGCGCTGCGCCGGGTTCGCGTACTGGCTTGAAATCGCGGCCAGGTCGTGCTCGTCCGGGCCGCGGTCGTCGGCGTTGCCCGGCCTGGGTTCGTCGGACGGCGCCTCCGACGCGGCCGCCCGCGCCGCCGCTTCCAGCTTGCGCCGCAGGAGGTCGAGCAGGAACTGCCCGTGGCCGCAGGCCGGGTCGAGGCAGGTCGCGTCGAGGCTTGCCGCTTCGCCGTTCGGCACCAGGTCGACGATGTCGCGGACCAGGCCGGTCGGCGTGAACACCTCGCCCAGCGCCGCAACGCGCGACGGGTCGCGAATCAGCGTCTCGTCGCCACCCGACCCGTCCGGTTCGCCCGGCGCGCCGGCAGTTCCGTTGGCCGCGCCTGCAACGGCGTGGCCTTCCGACGCGGCCGGCGGGCCTGCGGCGTCGCTGCTTCCCCTTCGCGGTCATGGTGGCCGGGTCGGCGGCCGGGCGCCGGCTGCGCGGCTGGCGTGGACGTTCATGGCGCCCCGTTCAGCCTCCGGTCAGCGGCTGGTTGACCGGTCGGGTCCGGCATCCGCGCCGCCGGCCCCGTCGCCGACATCGTACGCCTCCATGCCGACGCAGGTGCAGACGAGGTTGCGGTCGCCGTAGGCGTTGTCGACGCGGCCCACCGGCGGCCAGTACTTGTGGTCCTCCGTCCAGGGGGCGGGGAAGGCGGCCTGGCGGCGGCTGTAGGCGCGGTTCCAGTCGTGGTCGGTGACGGCTCTGGCGGTGTGGGGCGCGCCGCGCAGCGGGCTGTCGGCGACGGCGACCTCGCCTCGTTCAACGGCGGCGATCTCGGCGCGGATGGCGATCATCGCGTCGCAGAAGCGGTCGAGCTCGGGCTGCGACTCGCTCTCCGTTGGCTCGACCATCAGCGTGCCGGCCACCGGGAAGGACATGGTCGGGGCGTGGAAGCCGTAGTCGATCAGGCGTTTGGCCACGTCGTCGACCTCGACGCCGGCGGTCTTGAAGCCCCGCAGGTCGAGGATGCACTCGTGCGCGACGAGTCCGCTGGCGCCTCGGTAGAGCACCGGGTAGTGGCCTTCCAGCCGGTGGGCCATGTAGTTGGCGTTCAGGATGGCCGCCTCAGTGGCGCGCCTCAGCCCGGGTGCGCCCATCATGCGGATGTAGGCCCAGGAGATGGGCAGGATGGACCCGCTGCCGACCGGCGCCGCGCTGACTGCGCCCACCGCGCCGCTGCCCATGCTTCCGGCGGCGCTGGCCGAGCCGTTGGCGCCGTCCGCGTCCCGACCGTCCGTCGCTCGGCGCGAACGGTCGGCGCCGTGCGTGGTCTGTCCGGCCGAGGAGCCGGCTGTGCTCGCCGCACGGTCAGAACCTTCGGTCCCGTTCGTGGCGTCGTCGGCCTGAACGGCCGACGTGGCGCCGGCCAGTGGATCATCCGTGCATGGGTGATCCGTCAGCGGGTGCCGGGGCAGGAACGGCGCCAGGTGCGGGGCGACGGCGATGGGGCCCATGCCCGGGCCGCCGCCGCCGTGCGGGATGCAGAACGTCTTGTGGAGGTTCAGGTGGCAGACGTCGGCGCCGTAGGCCCCCGGACGGCAGGTGCCGACCTGGGCGTTCATGTTCGCGCCGTCCAGGTAGATCTGGCCGCCGCGACGGTGGACGATGGCGCAGATCTCCCGGATCTGCTCCTCGAAGACGCCGTGGGTGGAGGGGTAGGTGACCATCAGGGCGGCCAGGTCGTCGCGGTGCGCGTCGGCGGTCGCCCTCAGGTGGTCGAGGTCGATGTTGCCCTCGTCGTCGCAGCGCACGGGCGCGACCTTGAGCCCGGCGAGCACGGCGCTGGCCGGATTCGTGCCGTGCGCGGAAGTCGGGATCAGGCAGACGTTGCGCGCCGCCTCGCCCCGGCTCGCGTGGTAGGTCCTGATCGCCAGCAGACCGGCGTACTCGCCCTGGGACCCGGCGTTGGGCTGCAGCGAAACGGCGGCGAAGCCGGTCACGTTCGCCAGCCAGCGCTCCAGGTCCGCGCACAGCTGCGCGTAGCCCGCGGTCTGGTCGGGCGGAGCGTACGGATGCATGTCGGCGAAGCCGCGCCAGGTGATGGGCATCATCTCGGCAGTCGCGTTCAGCTTCATCGTGCAGGAGCCGAGCGGGATCATGGACGTGGTCAGCGACAGGTCGCGGGCTTCCAGCCGATGCAGGTAGCGCAGCATGTCGGTTTCGGAGCGGTAGCGGCTGAAGATCGGGTGCTGCAGGCACGGCGTGCTGCGGCGAAGAGCAGCCGGTAGCGGGTCGGTCGCTCCGGTCGACCCGGTGGCTCTGGTGGCCTCGGTCGCTCCAGACGCTCCGCTCGGCCCGCCCCCGTCCGCGGCGGAATCCCCGGCCTCGGCTTCCGCTGACCGGGTGGCCTCGGATGCTCCTTCCGTTGACGCCTCGCCCGGCTCGGCCAGCTCGACCGTCTTGACGACAGACGCCGCGGCCGCGGTCCCGGCAACGCCAGCCTCGTCGAATGCCGTCAGCACCGCCTCGACGTCGGCGTCCGTCGTGGTCTCGTCGCAGGCGATGGAGACGGCCCCGTCGCCGCGACCGCGCAGGTTGATCCCCCGGCGCACCGCCGCGTCGAGCACCCTGCGCTCCTCCCGGGCGCCGCCGACCTCCACGGTGACGGCGTCGAAGAACGCGTCGGCCCGCAGGGCGAAGCCGCGGCCGCGGAGGCCCTCGGCCAGCTGGCGGGCGCGCCGATGCACCGCCTCGGCGATCGCTTGCAGCCCGTCCGGACCGTGGTGGACGGCGTAGAAGCTGGCGATGACCGCCGGCAGCACCTGGGCGGTGCAGATGTTGCTGGTGGCGCGGTCGCGCCGTATGTGCTGCTCTCGGGTCTGCAGCGCCAGGCGGAGAGCCTGACGGCCGCGGTCGTCGCGGGTGACGCCGACGAGACGGCCGGGCAGCCGCCGCTTGAGCCGCTCGCGGACGACGATGAAGGCGGCGTGCGGTCCGCCGAAACCCATCGGCAGGCCGAAGCGCTGTGTGCTTCCGACCACGACGTCGGCGCCCCAGTCGCCGGGCGGTTCCAGCAGGCAGAGGGCAAGCGGGTCGGCGGCCGCGATCACCAGGCCTCGGGCGGCGTGCATCCGCTCCGCCAGGCCGCGGTAGTCGTGGACGCCGCCGTCGGTGTCGGGTTGCTGCACGAGGACCGCGAAGACTCCCTCGACGTCGAACTCCCGGTGGTCGCCGACCTTGACCTCGATGCCCAGCGGCTCGGCCCGGGTGCGCACGACTTCGATCGTCTGCGCATGGCAGCTGCTCGAGACGAGGAACCGCCCGCGGCGCCGCCGGTCGGCCCAGCACAGCGTCATCGCTTCGGCCGCGGCGGTGGGCTCGTCGAGGAGCGAGGCGTTCGCGATCGGAAGCCCGGCGAGCTCGACGATCATGGTCTGGAAGTTCAGCAGCGCCTCCAGACGGCCCTGGGAGATCTCCGGCTGATACGGCGTGTAGGCCGTGTACCAGCCCGGGTCCTCGAGCACGTTGCGCTGAATCACCGGCGGCGTGATGCAGCCGTGGTAGCCCATGCCCATCATGCTGCGGAGGACCCGGTTGCGGCCCGCCATGTCGCGCAGTTCGCCCGCCGCCTCGGCTTCCGAGGCGGCGGGCGGCAGGTCGAGCCCGCCGACCGGCCCTTCGTCGCGGATGGACTCCGGCACGGCCTGCCTGACGAGTTCCTCCAGCGACCCGAGACCGAGCGCTTCAAGCATCCGCTCGACCTCGGCGGCGCGCGGGCCGATGTGGCGGTCGGCGAACGCCATGGCGCCGGCGGAAGTGCGTGGGGTGGCGGTCATCGACCGACGAACAGGTGCAACACGTAGGGGACGTAGGCAATGAGCAGCACCGCGCCCCAGAAGCGGCCGATGCGTCGCCCGTCCCGCATGGCATCGACGGCGACGAACATCAGCACGCTGAAGACCAGCATCACGATGGCGTCGACGCCCTCGGACAGGAAGGTGGTCTTGATTGGCCAGAGCAGCGCGCCCACGGGCAGCACGAGCAGCAGGTTGAACGCGTTCGAGCCGATGATGTTGCCGAGCACGATGTCGTGGTGCTTGCGGTACGCCGCCACCAGGCAGGCGGCGAGCTCGGGAACGCTGGTACCGAAGGCGACGACCGTAAGACCAATGACGCGCTCGCTGACCCCGACGACGCGTGCCAGTTCGATGGCTGCCGGCACCAGGAGGCTATCTGCGCCGACGATCAGAAAGCTGAGCCCCAGCACGGTGCCCAGCACCGCCCGGATGCGTCTGACCTTGATCGGCGCGGGTTTCTCGACGTTGCCGCCTCGCACCAGCACGATCAGGAAGAACGCCATCAGCGCCAGCAGCACGACGCCTGCGATGCGGCCCAAGCCTCCGGTGGCGGCGTAGATCAGCACCATTGCGGAGGTGGCGAGCATGAAGGGCAGCTCGCGGCGCACCAGCCGCGCGAGCTGTTCGGGGCCGCCGGCGGACTTGCGGTTCAGTGGAACGAGCAGCGCGGAGAGACCGAGGATGAGGCCGACGTTGGCGATGTTCGAGCCGACCACGTTGCCGTAGATGAGGCCCGGCGAGCTGCGCAGCGCGGCGGACACGGCGGTCACCAGCTCGGGCGCCGAGGTGCCGAACGCGACCACGGTCAGGCCGATGACCGTGGGGCTGACCCGCAGCATCGCCGCGAGTCCGGTGACTGAGCGCACGAGCGTCTCGCCACCGACCCAAAGCACGACGATGCCGAGAACGATCTGGAGCAGAGAGATCAAGGGGCCTGCCGGTCGCTTCGGGAAACGGGCGGAACGGGGAGGGACGGGCGGAACGGGGCGGGTCGCTGTCGGGCTGCCGGGTCGGCGTCGCCGCTCAGGGGAAGATCCCGGCGCTGCGGTAGGACGCCGCGACCTTGTCGATCGCCAGCGCCATGGCGGCGGTCCGCAGATCCACGCCGCTGCCCAGCCGGTTCCGGTAGCTGCGCATGTGGTAGTAGGCAGTGGCCATCGTCTCCTCCAGGCCCGAGTTCACGAGGTCGATCTCGTCCGCCCCGCGGGCCAGGATTCTGACCTCTTCGTGGCTGAAGCTCTTGCCGGTGACGGAACTCATCGCGTGCAGCAGGTCGCGGCGCACGCCTTCCTCGAAGCGCTTCTGCATGCGCCCGAAGCGGACGTGGGAGAGGTTCTTCAGCCACTCGAAGTAGGACACGGTGACGCCGCCGGCGTTCAGGTAGACGTCGGGGATGACCAGGATGCCGCGCTCGGCGGCCCTCATGCTCGCGGCGGCGGTGGTCGGCCCGTTCGCCGCCTCGGCCAGGATGCGGCAGGAGATGCGCTCCACGTTCTCGCTCGTGATCTGTTCTTCCAGCGCGGCGGGGATCAGGATGTCGCAGTCGAGCTCCAGCGCCCGGGCGCTCGGCTCGACGTTCCTGGCGCCGGGAAAGCCGAGGATCGAGCCGGTGTCCCTGCGGTGGCGGACGACGTCGCGCACGTCGAGCCCGTCCTCGCTGGCGATGGCCCCCTCGTACTCGGCCAGGCCGACGAGCTTCGCTCCGGCGTCCTGCAGGTACGTTGCGGCGTGGTAGCCGACGTTTCCCAGCCCCTGGACGACGATTCGCTTGTCCTTCACGCCGGGCGCGAGCTCCAGGGCGGCCATGTCGTCCTCGAACGAGCAGGCCTCGCGGATGCCGAAGAAGACGCCGAGCCCGGTCGCCTCGGTGCGGCCGCGGATGCCGCCGTGCGCGATGGGCTTGCCGGTGACGCAGGCGGCGACGTTCACCTCGCCATGCTCGATCTGCGAGTACGTGTCCGCGATCCAGGCCATCTCCTGCTCGCCGGTGCCGTAGTCGGGCGCCGGCACGTCCTTGCCCGGTCCGATGAACGATTTGCGCTGCAGCTCGGCGGTGTAGCGCCGGGTCAGCCGTTCGAGCTCGCCCTCGCTGTAGTCCCGGCGCTCGATGCGGACGCCTCCCTTGGCGCCGCCGAACGGAACGTCGACCAGGGCGCACTTGTAGGTCATCAGCGCCGCCAGGGCCATGACCTCGTCCTCGTTCACGGTCGGCGCGTAGCGGATACCGCCCTTGGTGGGCAGCCGGTGATGGCTGTGCTCGGCCCGCCAGGCGTGAATGACGTCGATGCTGCCGTCGTCTCGCCGCAGAGGAAAGCTCATGCGGTAGACCGAATTCACCCACTTGACCTGCTCCAGGAGGGTACGGTCGTGCTCGAGGTGTCTGGCCGCCTCGTCGAAGGCCACGTTCACCTGGTCGAAGAAGGTCATGGCAGATGATCGAAGAAAGTCATGCGTCGCGCGTCTCCCATCGTTGCGGACCCGTCGGGCGCAGCCGCCGCTTCCTGCATCTCGTCGTCGGCGTGCATCTCGTCATCGGTGGGCGGTCTTTCCCATTCCGTCGCGCTGCGCCATCGCCGTCCCGTCAACCTATGCACCGAATCGAGACTCGTCAAACCGGAAGCGCTCGCGCCAGGGATGCCGAGCCGATTCTGGCCGACCGTCTGCTGGTGAGGTGGGGAAACCGGGTCGGCGGAGGCTGGCGGGGCGCTGCGGTCCGTGGGCCGGGTGCGGCGCAGAGAGGCGCTGTCGGTAGAGTCGGGGTCGTGGTGGGTCGTCTGGTGGGGCGTGTGTTGATGGCTGGGCGCAGGCCGGGGCCGAAGCGGGCGACCGTACTGCTTCCGGCGGGGCTTCTGGCAGCCCTCGGCTTGACCGCGGCGGCGGCAGCCCCGGCCCAGGAGCGGGCGTCGGTCGGTCGGTCGGCGGAGGTGCAGCCAGCCTTTGCCTCCGAGAACTTTGCCGCCGCGGTGGACCCGCGCGCCGACGGCTGGGACAGCGAGGCCCTGAGCGAGCAGGCGGAGGCGCAACTCTACCGGGTGGCCGTCTGGATCGTGCGGCTGGCGTCGGGCGCTGAGCGGGAGATCTCGGCGGGCGATCTGGCGGCCGTGGTGGACGCGGGCTTCGAGACGACCGGCCTGCTCCCCGCAGAACTCGCCCTTCGCCAGCGAGGCGCCGCCTTCACGGTGAGGCGGGGCGAGGCGGGCCCGGGCTCGGCCGCGGCCTCGGAGTACTTGGGTGTCGACGGCTTCGCCCGGGCCGTCGGCGAGCTGGCCGTGCGCCTGCGCGGCGACGATGCCCGGGCGCACCTGAAGGTGGTCGGCATCGAGGGCGGCGCGAGGAGCTTCACAACCCGCTCCCGGTTCGAGGCCTCGGTGGGGACGTCGTCCGCGTCCGGGCCGGCCCGCCAGATGAACGCCGAGTGGACGACGGGTTGGACGATGCCCGAGGGCGGCGGTGACCCCCTGCTGCTCTCGGTCGCGGTCGCCGACCACGAGGAGACGGATGCCGCCGCCGGCGCGCTCTTCGTCGACGTGACGGAAGCCGCCATCGGCCACAACCCGAGCTACCGTGACCAGCTTCTTCAGCCGCCCGATTCCTGGCTCAACCGGCTCTCAAAGGCCGTGGGCTACACGAAGGCAGGCTGGCAGGGTGTGTCGGTCGCGGACGTGAACGGGGATGGTCTCGACGACATCTTCCTGCCCGAGCAGGGCGGTCTGCCCAACCGGCTGTTCGTCCAGCGGCGGGACGGCACGTTTGACGATCGCTCCGCCGCCGCCGCGGTGGACTACCTGGAGCGCACACTGGCCGGGCTGTTCGTCGACCTCGACAACGACGGCGACCCCGACCTCGTGCTCTCGGGCCGACCGGCCGTGCTCGTCCTGGAGAACGACGGCAGGGGCGGCTTCGCTCGCGTTCGCCACGTCACCGGCGCCATCCCCGACAGCAACTCGCTCGCCGCCGCGGACTACGACAACGACGGCGACCTCGACCTCTACGTCTGCGCCTATCGCCGCGCGTACCACGAGCGCGGCGTGGCCAGCCCGGTGCCCTACCACGACGCGAACAACGGCGGCCGCAACGCGCTGCTGCGCAACGACGGCGACTTCCGGTTCGTGGACGCCACCGCCGAGTCGGGTCTCGAAGCGAACAACAGCCGCTTCAGCCTGGCGGCGGCCTGGGAGGACTTCGACGACGACGGCGACCAGGACCTCTACGTCGCGAACGACTACGGGCGCAACAACCTCTATCGGAACGACGGCGGCCGCTTCACCGACGTGGCTGCCGCCGCAGGCGTGGAGGACATCTCGTCCGGCATGTCGGTGAGCTGGGCCGACCACGATCGGGACGGCCGCATGGACGTCTACGTCGGCAACATGTTCTCGGCCGCGGGCAACCGCATCACCTACCAGCGCAAGTTCGAGCGCGACCGCCAGCGCGCCGGGCCGCTTTCCGAGGTCCAGCGGATGGCGCGCGGCAACTCGCTGTTCGCTGGCGCTCCCGGCGGCGGCTTCCGCGACCGGAGCGTCGAGGCGAACGTGACGATGGGCCGCTGGTCGTGGTCGTCCGTCTTCGCCGACCTCGACAACGATGGCTGGGAGGACCTGGTGGTGGCCAACGGCAATCTGACCCAGACCCTTCCGGACGACCTGTGAAGCTTCTTCTGGCGGCAGGTCGTGCCGCGCGCGCCGAGTTCGCCGGATGACCGTTCGCTCGAGCCGTACCTGGACTCCCTGCGGGCGCTCCACGAGCGGCTGGACGAGGGGCTCTCCTTCAGTGGCAACGAGCGCAACTGCGTCTTCCTGAACCCCGGCAGGGGCGGCGGCGCGTTCGCCAACGTGTCGGCTGTCAGCGGGCTGGACTTCGCGGACGACGGCCGCGGCGTCGGGTTCCTCGACCTGGAGGGCGACGGCGACCTGGACGTCGCAATCAGCAACCGGACGGCGCCGCGCCTGCGGCTGATGCGCAACGAGCTTGCGCCGAACGACCGCTTCGTGGCGCTCCTGCTTCAGGGCGACGGCGCGGGCACGAACCGCGACGCGGTGGGCGCCCGGGTCGAGCTCGACACCAACGGGGGCGCCCTGCGCCGCTCGGTGCGCGCCGGCGAGGGTTTCCTGTCGCAATCGAGCCGCTGGCTGCACTTCGGCCTCGGCGACGGTGAGCCGACGGGCTTGCTGACGGTCCACTGGCCTGCGGGCGAGCGTGAGACGTTCCGGGGCGTTGCGGCCGGCGGGCGCTACCGCATCGTTCAGGGCAGCGGCGCGGCGGAACGCGAACAGGCCCGGGCCCGCCGCCCGCCGCTCGCCGCGAGCGAACAGCCGTCGCCGGCGCCGACCACGGGGTCACGCGTGGTGCTCGTGCCGCGTCCGCCGGCGCCGTCGTTCACGCTGCGCCCGTTCGGCGGCGGCGAGGCGATGGCCGTCGAAGCGGGTCGGGGTCGCCCGGTGCTGCTCAACGTTTGGGCAAGCTGGTGCGCTCCGTGCCGTTTTGAGCTCCGCGAATTCGCCGAGGAGGCCGGTGCGCTGCGCGCCGCCGGTCTCGACGTCGTTGCAGTGTCCACTGACGGCATGGGCGAGGTGGCGACCACGACCGAGGAGGCGGCTCACAACTTCATGAACGGCATCGACTTTCCGTTTCTTCACGGGATGGCGACCGAGGAAACGCTGGACAAGGTGGAGATTGTCAAGCGCTCGCTGTTCGACCGGCGCTTCCCCCTGTCGCTGCCGTTCTCGCTGCTGATTGACGGCGAGGGCCGCGTGGCGGCGCTCTACCGAGGCGGCGTGGCTGCGGCGGACCTGCTCGCCGACCTGGAGCTGGTTGGGCGGGGAGACGCCGACCTGCGCGCGGCTGCCGCCCCGTTCCCGGGCCGCTGGTACACCGAGCCGCCGGCGGAGGTCTCGCTCGCCAGCTACGCGCGCTGGTACGAGGACGGCTATCCGGCCGAGTCGGCGTCCTTGCTGCGGCAGTCCGTCGAGGTGGAGCGGGCGCGGCTCGCCGATGGCGCCGAGTTCGAGCGGCAGGGCGCCCGTGACCGGCTGTTCCAGTCGCTCCAGCGGCTGGCCGTCATTGAGAGTCGTCGCGGGAATCACCGGGTCGCGGCCGATCACGCACGCGCCGCGCTGGAGCTCGAACCGGACGACCCGGGGGCGCAGATGGCCTATCGCAACGCCCTTGTCGATTCCGGCGGCGGTGAGCAGGTGCGGGCCGAAGCGGAGGCCGTCCTGGCCCGTGATCCCGCCGACGTGGCAGCGCGTGTGCGCCTGGCCGAGCTTCTGGACGCCGACGGCGATGCGGACGGCGCGGCCGAGCAGCTTCGACTCGCGGTGGAGGCCAGCCCGGACGACGTCGAGCTGCGCTACCTCCTGGGCCAGGCGCTGGGCAGCGCCGGGCGGCTGGTCGAGGCGATGGAGCAGTTCGCGGGCGTCGTGGACCGGGACCCCCGCCACGTGGAGGCGCACCGCGTCCTGGCCATCGCCGCCGTGCGCAGCGGCTACCTCGCGCCCGCCGCGGCGCACTACCGGGCCATCCTGAACGTGGCGCCACGCGACGTGGACGCCCTGTTCGGGGCCGCGGGGGTCGCCGCGCGCGCGGGCCGGCTGGAGGAAGCCGTGGAGCGTTACCGCTCGCTGCTCGAACACGCCCCCGACCATGCCGAGGGCCGCCACGGCCTGGGCCTCGCGCTGGTGCGGAGCGGACCGGCTACTGCCGCCGAGGGCGCCGAGCACCTGCGGCGCGCCTGGATCGCCGACGAGCGCCTGCTCGCCCGTGGCAACGAGATCGCCTGGACCCTGGCGACCGACGGCGATGCTGGGCGCCGGGACGGCCAGCTCGCCCTCGTGCTCGCGCTGGAACTCAACGCCGTCACCGGCGGCGTCGAACCCGCGCTGCTCGAAACCCTGGCCGCCGCCCAGGCCGAAACCGGTGACTTCGATTCTGCCGTGAAGACGGTCCAGACCGCCCTCGACGTCGTCGGCGAAGACACGGGCCGCCAGGAACTCCCGCCAGCCGACCGCCAGAGGCTCGCGGCACTGCTGGAACGTCGCCTGGAGCAGTACCGCCAGGGAGTCCCGGTCCGGTCGGGCCGGTAGCGCTGCAGGCCGCGTCTCGGACGTCGTGCCCGGGCCTCGGCCCGGTTCCCGCCAACGGCCACGGTACTGCGCTGCCCCTCTGCCGGCGAGGCGCAAGAAAAGCCGCCAAAGCCGCCAAAGAGCAGTGCCAGCAGCCACCGGAGGTCTGTTCGATCTCACCGCCCACTTGAAGGACACGAGCAGCACGGCAAACCCGCCGCGCCTGCCGCTGCGCCACGGCGGAAGGCGTGTAGCCCCTACTCGCCCGCCGACCCCCGGAAAGCGGCGGCGAAGCCCGCACAGGGCTCCCCGTGAGGCCGGATGCCGACTGGCCCGCCCTGCTGCCGGGCGTGCTGGCCGCACTTGGAGCGGACGGCTGCCTGCCGGCGGAGTCGCGCCGCGAGCGAGGCGGCGAGGTCCGCTACCGGCGCAAGGGAAGCCTGGGCGTCAGCCCGCGACTCGGAACCTTCCGCGACCATGAAGCCGGCACCGGCGGCGGAGTCCTGGCCCTGGTCGAGCACTGCACCGGCCAGCGCGGCCCCGACTGCCTGGCCGACCGCAGCGGGGCTATCGGCCGCTCGTGGCGCGGGCGCTGGAGTATCGGTACGCCACCGTCGTCATCGCGGTGGCAGGGTGTCGACAGTCGCTGCCGACCCCCTGCCTGCGGCCCGGTCGGACCTGCTGGCCCGGGGTCGTGCTCCGGCTCGGGTCGTGCTCGCCAAGGGGCAGCGAGGGAGGCCGCCGGCTACCGGAAGTCGTGGCTGGGGATGCGTTGCAGGCGGTGGATGGGCCAGAACTTGTCGGCCTTGACGGACATGGAACCGTCCTTCCTCTGCAGGACGCCCTCGATCATCAGGCCGGAGGAGGAGACGATCGTCCTGCGGTGCTTCTCGAGCTGGTCCGGCATGACGACGGCCTGGCACATGCCGGTCTCGTCCTCCAGGGTCAGGAACATCAGGCCGCGCGCGGTGCCTGGGCGTTGGCGGACGATGACCGAGCCGGCGATGCGCAGCCGCTGGTTGGCGGGCCGGTCGTCGAGCTCGGCGGCGGGCACGACGTTGCGGCGGTCGAGCGCCCGGCGGTAGTACTCCATCGGGTGGGGGCCCGTGGTGATGGACGCCACGCGCAGGTCGGCCGCGGTTTCCTCCATCGGCGTCATCTCGGCCAGCGGCGAAGGGGTGGCGGTCGGCAGATCGGCGAACAGGGGACCCTTCGGCTTCTCGACCTGAGCGGCCTGCCACAGGGCGGCGCGTCGCCCCAGGCCCGATCGTTTCGGTCGGGGCTGACCGCGCTTCCCGGCCGGCCCGGGCAGAGCGAGCTGTTCGCTGCCGGCCCGCTGGCCTTGTCGGTCGGCGGCGCCGCGCTGTCGTTCGGGTTGGGCGTGCAGGGCGAGCTGCGCGCCGCCCCGCTGCGTGGAGGGGCCGCCGTGCTGGCCTGCGCGCCTGCCTTGCCCGGCGCGTCGGCCGCGCGTTCCCGCCTGCGCCTCGCCCGCTTCCGGCCCTCCGAGCCCCGACAGCGCGCCGACAAACGCCAGGGCCACGAGCTCGTTCCGACGCAGGCGACAGCGATTGCCCAGGTCCTCGATGCTCTCGAAGCGCCTCGCCGCCTGCTCGGCCTCGATGCACTCGGCGGCCTCGCGCCGCATCCCCCTGACGAACCGCAGCCCGAGGCGGATGGCGCCCGCCGGCGGGTCGTTCCGGCGGTCGGCATCGTCCGGGCGGTCCTGCCAGCGGCAGCGGACGCCCGATTGGTTCACGTCGATGGGCAGCACCGCGCTGCCGGCGCGCTGCGCCTCGCGGACGAGGGTCGCCGGGTGGTAGAAGCCCATCGGCCAGGCGTTCAGCAGCGACAGGAAAAAGGCGGTCGGGTGGTGGTGCTTCAGCCAGGCGCTGGCGTAGGCGATCAGGGCGAAGCTGGCGGAGTGGGACTCGGGAAAGCCGTAGAGGGCGAACGAGGTGATGGCCTTGACAATCTGCTCCTGGGCATCGCCCGTGATGCCGCGTTCGGTCATGCCGGAGCGCAGCCGCCGCTCGATCTGGCGCATGCGCTCGACGGAGCGCTTGAAGCCCATCGCGCGACGCAGATCCTCCGCCTCGCCGCCGGAAAAGCCTGCCGCGACCATGGCGATCTTCAGGATCTGCTCCTGGAAGATCGGCACGCCGAGGGTGCGGCGGAGGATCGGTTCCAGCGTCGGGTGGGGGTAGGTGACCTCCTCGCGGCCCAGGCGGCGCTCGAAGAACGGATGGGCCATGCGGCCGACGATCGGACCGGGGCGGATGATCGCGATCTGGATGACCAGGTCGTAGAAGCGGAGCGGCTTGTGACGCGGCAGGGACGCCATCTGCGCCCGGCTCTCGATCTGGAAGACGCCGACCGTGTCGGCGCGGCAGATCATCTCGTAGACATCCGGGTCGTCGGGCGGCAGGTGGGCGAGGTCGACCTCCTTGCCTTCGTGGCGGCGAATCAGCGGTACCGCCTCCTCCAGTGCGTTCAGCATGCCGAGGCCGAGCAGGTCGACCTTGATCAGGCCCAGGTCGGCGCAGTCGTCCTTGTCCCACTGGACGATGACGCGGTTCTCCATCGCCGCCGGTTCGAGCGGCACGATCTCGTCCAGCCGGCCGGCGCAGAGCACCATGCCGCCGGAGTGCTGTCCCAGGTGGCGCGGGTGGTGCTGGAGCTGTCGCCACAGGCGGACGAAGATCTGAATGCGCCGATCGCGAGGGTCGAAGCCGAGCTCCGTGAGCTCCCGGTCCATCTCCTTGCTGTCGCCGTGGGCGAGGTCGTAGTGCCAGTGACCGAGGCCCTTCGCCAGCCGGTCGACCTGGGACTTCGAGCAGCCGAGCGCCTTCGCCGCCTCGCGCGCCGCCAGGCGGTCGCGGTAGGTGATCACGTTGGCGGTCATCGCCGCGCCGTGGCGTCCGTAGCGCCCGTAGACGTACTGAATGACCTTCTCGCGCTGGTCGCCGGACGGCAGGTCGAGGTCGATGTCCGGCCACTCGCCACGCTCCTCGGACAGGAAGCGCTCGAACAGCAGGTCCATCTTCACCGGGTCGACCGCGGTGATGGACAGCGCGTAGCAGACTGCGGAGTTGGCGGCCGACCCACGCCCCTGGGCGAGGATGCGCTCCTGCTTGCAGAAGCGGACGATGTCCCAGACGATCAGGAAGTAGCCGGCCAGGTCGAGCTTGCCGATCAGGGCGAGCTCCTTCTCGAGCTGGGCGCGGGCCCGGTCGGTGAGGGGGCGGAAGCGCTCGCCTGCGCCTTGCCAGGTGAGCTCGCGCAGGTGGGAGATGGCCGAGCCGCCGCCGGGCACGGGGTAGTCGGGGAAGCGGTAGCCGAGGTCGGCGAGGGTGAAGTCGAGCTCCCCGGCCAGCTCGTGCGCGGTGTGGACGGCTTGCGGAAGATCGGCGAACAGGCGGTGCATCTCCTCCGGGCTGCGCAGGCGTCGCTGACGGCAGCGCCCGAGAAGCGCGCCGGCGTCGTCGACCGTCACGTGGTGACGGATGGCGGTCATCAGGTCGTGCAGGGGCTTGTCGCGGGCCGCGGCGTAGCGCGCGCCGCCGGTGGCGACGACTGGAACGCCGCCGCCGTCGGCCAGCCGGACAAGGGCCTGGTTGCGGTGCTCCTCGGCGCGGATGCCGTGCCGCGCGATCTCGACGTGCAAACGGCCGGGGAAGATGCCGTGCAGACGGTCGAGCTGCGCCCGGGCGGCATCGAACCCGCTACGGGCCAGCGCCCGGCCGACCGGGTCGGTCGCGGAACCGGCCAGGCAGTGGAGCCCGGCGGCGTGCTCCTCGAGCAGGGTCCAGTCGATGCGGGCTTCCCCCTTCGGGTGGTTGAGCGCCCCGGCGGTCAGCAGGCGGCACAGGTTGCGGTAGCCCTGCCGACTCCGCACCAGGAGGTGGACGCGGGTTTCCCGGTCGTCCAGCATGGGCCGCTCCTCGCGTTGCCGCGACGCCGTCCGGGCCTGCGGTCGGTCGATGACGGCCTCGGCGCCGACCAGCGCGCGGATCCCGGCCTTGCGCGCCGCCTTGTAGAAGCGCGGGGCGCCGGAGACGGAGTTCCGGTCGAGCAGGGCGACGGCGGGAAGGCCCAGTTCGGCGGCGCGGGCGACGAGGTCCTCGGGCTGCGACGAGCCGCGCAGGAAGGAGAACGACGAGGCGGCATGCAGCTCGGCCCAGGGCGCCGGCGCACGGCGACGCCTCGGCGCCGGCTGCAGCGCGCGTCGGCGCAGCCGCTCCTTGACCGCTCCCGGCGCGGCGTAGCCGGGGTTCGGCTCGCCCCGGGCGTCCAGCAGACCGTGACCTCTGCGGTCGGCGGCGTTTCCGCCCGCACGGCCTTCCGAGCCCGGGCCAGCGCCAGGTCCGCCGCCGTCCGTGCAGCCTCTGCGCGAGGTGCTGGACAGGCCCGTGTTGCGGGCCGGCACGTCAACCCACGGGGCCGGCCTCCCGGTTTCCGGATTGCGTTCGGGGCCGTCTGCAGAGGAGCGCCGCCTGGCCATCCGACAAGCGTAAACCGAGCGGCAATAAAGCGCAAGGGGAGAGCGGCGCCCTTTCGAGAATGGTGGCTGGCGCGTCTGCCTGTCCGGAGGATCTCCGCGCAGGTTCTCTGTCGCTCGCGTCCGGGGACTGCGGCGCCTGCCGCGGCGAGCCGGGCCGCGGCGATGGCGAACTGCGGCACTCTGATCGCCGCTGTGTACTCGGACGACTGCTGCTCGCCGGCGAGAGCGTTCCGCACCTTGCTCATGCCGACCCGACGGGACCGGCGCGATCAGTTCTGACGCTGCGGCGCCCGCAGCGGCTGCCGGGCCCGGTAGAGGTCCAGGCGGTCGAGCCGTTCGGCATCGTTGCCCACGGCTTCGGACCGTCCCCGGTCGACGGCGCGCTGCTGCCAGGCGACCGCGTCGTCGAAGCGCCCGGCTTCGGCCATCGCCATGGCGAGCGTTTCCAGATGATCCACCAGGGGCTGCTCGTCGACGACGCCCTGCGCCAGTTCGACTGCCCGGCTGCCGTCCCGGACAACCGCGTCCGGGCTGACCGCCAGCACTCTGGCCAGCAGGTGGCGGGTGGCGAGGTCCGTGGGGAAGCGAACCAGGGTGTCGTCGAGCGCCTGGAGCGCTTCCGCGTAGCGGGCGGTCTGGAACAGGACGAGGCCGAGGTTGAACCGCGCCTGCAGGTCGTCCGGCGCCAGCGTCACGAGGACCTGCAGCTGGTTGGCTGCCTCGTCGGGCCGTCGTTCGCCGATGAACAGGGCGGCGAGCATCCGCCGGGGCTCGGCCAGCCCCGGGTCCAGCGCGACGACCCGCTCGAGCTCCTCGACGGCGCCGCCCACGTTCCCCGACGAGGCCCGAGCCCAAGCTCGCCTCGTGCGCCATTCCAGGTTCTCTGGCGCCAGTTCGACCGCCCGTTCGAGGTGACCCTCGCTCTCGCCTCTGCGGTCCGTCTCGTGGAGCAGCATGCCGAGGGCGAAGTGGGCGCCGGAGTGTTCCGGGTCGAGTTCGAGGGCGCGGCGAAGGCGCAGCTCGGCTTCTTCCATCCTGCCGAGCACCGCCAGCGAGCCGGCGAGGCGGAAGTGAGCCTCCACGTCCGCCTCGTTCGCGCCGAGAATCTCCCGGTAGAGCGCGATGGCGCGTTCGTGGTCGCCCTCGACGGCGGCGGCAACGGCCCGGCCGAGCGGCAGCGCGACGTCTTCCTCGAGTGGCCGCAGCCGGTCGATCAGTGGGTCGTACATCGGGATCAGCACGTCCTTGTTCAGCCGCCAGGCATCGGCGGCGCGGTCCGCATCGCCCAGCGCGCGCCAGGCCAGACCGACGTGGTGATGGGCCTCGCTGCCTTCGGGCTGGGAGGCGGCCACTTCCTGGAACAGGTCGAGGGCGGCCTGCGCGTCGCCACGTTCCAGCGCCATGTAGCCGAGGCCGACGCGGGCGGTCGCGCTCTCCGGATAGGCGGTGAGGGCGGCCTCGTAGGCAGCCTGGGCGCCGTCCATCTCCCCGGCCGCAGCGAGGAGCTCGGCCTGACGAATCAGCGTCGGCGGATCGTCGGGCCGGATTTTCAGCGCCTCCTCGGCGCTCGCCAGCGCCGCTTCCAGGTCACCCCGGGCGATGTGCAGCAGCAGCTTGAAGTAGGCCCACTGGAAGTCGCCGGGCGCAAGCTCCCGAAGCTGGTCCAGGCAGACCGCCGCGGAGTCGTGCAGCTCGTAGTGCAGGTAGCGCGCGCACAGATCGCCGAACGTGTTCGCCGCCAGCTGCGCTTCCATCGGCGTCGCGGCGTGCTGAAGGCCGGTGGCGGTCAGAACGCGAAAGTCCCGAAGCCGCCGAGCATCGACCGCCGGCACGCGAGACAGGTCCGGCTCGGGCACCAGGCGCAGGTCTAGAGTCTCCCGAACCCGCTGAATCTCCAGCAGCTCCTCGAAGTCCTGAGCAAGGGTGGCTGGTGGCGAAGCAGCGAGCAGAAGCGCCGCGACCAGTCCCGGCAGCGCTGCGGGCAGCAGACGGAGCCGGCTCATGGAACTGCCACGCCATGGACCGGCTGATGGAAGTAGTAGCAGAGGCCGTCCGGGGCGACGACGAAGAACACCCGGAAGCGCTTGCCGTCGCGCTTGTCGATGCGCCAGTTCCCTGCCTCGACGCCGCGGCTTCGGAGCTCTGTACGGGCTCGCTCGATGTCGGTGACCAGGATGGCTGCGCCGTCCTGGGTCGGGTCGCTGCCGGTTGTCGCGAAGCCGATGCGCACGCCGTCCCGTTCCATGACGACCGTCGGCACGGGTTCGCTGCGGCGCTCGACTTCCCGCAGGCCGAACCCGCCCGCGTACCATTCCGAAGCGGCGTCGATGTCGGCGACGGGAAGGGCGAGCACGTCGTCCTGAAACGGCCAGGCGGCCTCGAAGAGCTTCATCAAACGCCGAGGCTACCCCGGTCGCCCGCCGGGATCAGGGGAGGGTGAAAGCGTCGAGCGTCCGGCCCGCCGGCTACCCCGGTCGCCCGCCGGGATCAGGGAGGTCGGCGAAGGCGGCGTTGCACTTCTCGCGCACGGCGCCCAGAACGGGCAGCGAGCCGGCGAGGTGGATCCTGCCGGAGGCATCCCGCCTTGTCGCTGGGGACGTCGAGCGAGCCGCCTCGGTTCCGTGGAATCATCCGCGCCATGGACCGTGCGGCAACCAGGCGCGCCCGGCGGAAGGCGGAGGCGCTCGGCATCGGCAAGGTGCGGCGGCACATCTTCCTGTGCGCCGACCAGACGAAGCCGAAGTGTTGCGATCGCGAGACGTCGCTCGAGTCGTGGGCGTTCCTCAAGAGACGCCTGGTCGAACTCGGTCTCGGCGAGGCGGGCGGCGTCATGCGAACGAAGGCGAACTGCCTGCGCATCTGCGAGGGCGGTCCGGTGGCGGTCGTCTACCCGGAGGGCGTCTGGTATTGGGGCTGCACGCCGCAGGTCCTGGAACGCGTGATTCAGGAGCACCTGATCGGCGGCAGGGTGGTGGCCGAGCAGGTCATCGTCGGCACGGCGCGGGCCGTCGGGCCTCTGTCTCCCTCCGGTGCTGGCGGCCGAACCGGCGGTTTGTAGCAGTTTGCCGGGTTGTACGCCGATCTGCCAAACCTTGTTCAAACGTGTATGAACTGCCAGTGGGATGTCTCGGGCCTCCGGCTTTTCGTCCTGCCTTCCGGGGCCGGGTGCTCCAGCGTCAGGACGGCTCGCGCCGTGTCCAATGCGGGCTGATCGGGAAGGGGCTCTGCTACTCGCCTCGCTGGGGCGAGGTCGACGTCACCGTGCCGCTGTTCGACGACTTCGTGCGGCGCTGGCTTCGCGCCTGACTGCTCAGTCGTAGATGCCGTCGGCGTACCAGCGCTCGGACGCCCGGTCCCGGTAGATCCGGCACACGGCGCCGCTCCTGAGTTCGACGTCCCAGTAGTCCCGGCAGGCCGGCTGCTCGCGCCACCAGCCTTCCTCGATCTCCCACGGGCCGGCGGCGACGTGGACCGCGCCCTCGATGCGCACGTGGCGCCCCCCGGTGGGCAGGGGGCTGATCCGTACCGGCTCGGGGCACGGCGCGGAGCGCTCGGCGCCTGCTCTCGTCACCACCTCGACCTCGACCGGCGGCCGCAGGGTGCGCACCGCCAGCATGTTGCGGCCAGGGCGCGGTTCGAGCCGGACCCTGGGCGGTGGCGGCGGGTCGTGGTCGACGACCCGGGACCGCTCCGGCAGGTGGCCGTTTCGGGTGCGCGGCGACCCGACGCGGCGCGGACCGAGCAGGGCGAGCAGCCGGGCGGTGACCGCGGCCAGGCGGTCCGGCGACGGCGCCGTCGGGCCGAGCAGGCTGAGCTGATCCTGACGCGGCACGTCCGGATGGGCGACCAGCTGCACGGAGGCGATGGGCGCGCGCGGCGGCTCGCCCTCCAGGTGGAGGCGCAGCAGCGACACCAGCGTGCGCGTCTCGCATGTGGGCGCCGGCAGTTCGATGGCCAGCTCGTGCAAGCCGTCGGGTTCGAGGCTGAGCGAAAGTTCGAGTCGCTTGCAGCCCATGCTCCGGGCGTCGAGCCGGGCGACGAGACGTTCCACTGCGGCGCGGGCGAGGAACAGGAACGGCTCGAGATTGTCGATGGGCCATTCCAGGGTCTGCGACTCGCGGCAGGCGACCGGCGGCGGACGGGGAACCAGCGGTTCGGGATCCACGCCGCGGGCGGCGGCGTGCAGGGCGGCGCCGCGCTCGCCGAGGCGGCTGTGGACCTCGCCCGCGGGCAGGGCGGCGAGGTCGCCGACCGTGTGCAGCCCCCAGAGCTTCAGCGTGTGGAGGAGCTCCTGTTGGTCGCCGGGCGTTGCGTCGCTTCGGCCCGGCCCGCCGTTCTCGATCAGGAAACGGAGTGGCAGCGGGGCCAGGAAGCGAGCCTCGCCGCCGGGCGGCACGACGTTCGGCGACTGCGGCAGGGCGGCCGCCGCCCGGGCCACGAGCTTGCTGCCGCCGATGCCGACCCGGCCGGGGAGTCCGGCGGCGTCCATGTCCCGCATCATCGACTGCCCGAGCTCGTGCTCGGCGCGGTCGGCGTCTGCGGCGGACGTCGGACGGGCGCCGCGCCGAGTGCCGGTTCGAGACCCGCCGGCCCCCGAACCGCTCTCCCCGGCGTCGCCAGACTGGCGCGCCGACGCCGACGCGGAGCGCCGCCCGCCGGCGGCCTGTGGCCCGAGGCCGGTCAGGTCCAGGCAGACCGTGCCCTCGCCGCTGTCCTCGACCCGTGGCGAGAAGGCGTCCGCGATCTCGAGCAGCACCTCCTGCGCGGTGCGCTCGCGCTCCGGGTCGCGGCTGCGGGCGAGAAGAGCGGATTCGATCTGCCGCGCCTGGGCCAGGGTCAGCCCGGGCCGCACCCCCGCGCGCCGCGCCAGCCGGGAGGCGGCGACGATGCGTGCCGACGGCCCTTCGTGGACGACGACCGCCTCGTGACCGAGCTCCGGGTCCGCCCGCAGCCAGGCCGCGAGCGGGAACAGCGCTGCCTGCAGGCAGGCGATGCGCACGTTGCGATCAGCCGGCACGGCGCAGTACCTCGACCGGCCTGCCGGCGTCGCGGCGTTGTGTCCGGCCGGGTTGCGCCGGGTGGGGCGCCGTCCGGCCGGGTTGCGTCAGGCCGGTCTGCACCGCACCGGGCGCCGCAAGCAGGCTGCCTGGCCGGGGCAGGGGATGCCGCAGGCTGCTCGCGAGAACGCGCAGTTCGATGTCGACCGCGGCGCCTGGCCGTTCGCCGTGCGCCCTGGCGAGCTCCAGCCGGGCTGCGAGACCGTCGAGCAGACGCGGACCCTTCGCTGTGGCCTGCGCCCAGAGCGCGCGGAACGGCGCCGCCTGCGAACCGAGGTCGAGCACCTTCTGCGGCGCCGAGCCGCTGGCCCGGTACGGCGTCGCGATCAGGAGCGCCGTGCGGTGGTTCGCCGCCGCGCGCCGGAGCCTCAGCCACCCCGCCTCCTTGCCGCGCCCGCCGGGGACCGGGGGCAGCCCGAGATCGAGCACAACCAGGGGAAAGCCGCCGCCCATCAGCACCTCCGCGCTGCCCAGCGCCTGCTTCAGCCGCTTTGGCCGCGCCCACAGCAGTCGTTCCAGTTCGACTCCGGCGCGGGCCGCCGTCTGCGGGTCGAAGTGGTCCCCGAGGTCCACCAGCGCCGCCGATTCGCCGCGCTGGGTGGCGCCGGCCAGAAACTCCAGCACCAGGGAGAAGCGGCCGCTGCTGCTGCGGCCAACCAGCTCGACCGTCTGTCCGCGCCGGATCCCGCCGCCCAGCAGTCGGTCGACGTTGGCTACCCGCGTGGCGAAGGCGCTGCCAGGGGGTTCCGCGCGCCTCGACGCGGCGTCGCCGTCCACCAGCTCTCGCCCGCGCTGGATCTGTCGCAGCAGAGAACGTGGCCACTGCGGGTCGGCAAGAGCTGCAGGCAGGGAAGACACGGCGCCGTCGACGGAGACGGAACGGGCGGAAGTGGAAGGGAAGAGAGCAGCATAGCGCAAATAGGGCGTAAATGGAACCCGTGGTTGTGCCTGTACCGCGGCGTCGCCGTCAGGTCCTGGGGGACCGCAGGGGACGCGGGCGCGTTCGAGGTCGTTCGGAGGTTGGCGCCCGCTGCGGTCGGCCGCGCTGCGGTCGGTCGAGCTTCTGCGGGCAAACGTGCAAGGTCGCTGGCCTCCAGCCCCCGGCCCCCTCGGACCTGACGGCTCGAGTCGTGCTCAGTCGTACTCCCGCTGAGGGGGGCCGCTGGATCAGACCGGGCTGGCGCCCGGCATCAGGGCACCGCGTCGGACCAGTTCGGCGCTGCTGCCGCCTCGCCCCTGCCGGCGGCCCATTCGATGGTGTCGCCGACCCAGGCCCGGAACATCTCGTGCGACCAGACGTCCTCGCGGTGGCCCATCGCGTTGTAGAGGACGCGGCCGGCGCCGAGTTCGCGGCACCAGGCGATGGGGTAGGGGGCGATGTCGTACACCTCCTGCCGGGACCGCTCCTCGCCGGGGTCCATCAGGGCGAGCACGTGCAGCTCGTCCTGCGCGACGTTCTTGAACAGGTACCACTCGTCCATGATCTTCCAGCCGTCCTCGACGCTCCGCATCGTGGGATGAGCGGCGTCGGCGACCCGGACGATGCCCTCGAACTGGGCGCCGTGGTGGACGAACTCGCCGCCGATCAGCCCGATGTAGGGCGTGATCTCGTCGTTCTCGCCGTGGAAGGTGTCGGTCGCGGGGTGGAAACCCACGAAGCCGCCGCCGTTCTCTATCCAGCGGATGAGGTCGGCGACGCCGTCGACGCTCATCGGCGAGTTGCCGTCGCCGCGAAAGAAGCCCTCGCCGACGCCGCCACGGTCGGTCAGGTCGCCCGTGGTGTAGAAGATGACGACGTCGAAGTTCTCGAGCTGGGCGGCGTTGACGAGGCCGGCGTCCTTGGTCGAGACGACCGTGAAGCCGCGGTCGGCGGCCATCTCGGCGAGCACCGTCTCGACGTGGCTGGGCATGCCCTCGGTGCGCTTGATGGCGGAGTGCTCGAAGCCGGAGGACTTGCTGAGGAACAGGACGCGGATGGGGGCGTCGCCTTCGGCTTCCGAAGCCGCGGCGGGCAAGGCCGCGCCGAGAAGCGCGAGCAGGGCGGCGGCGACGATCAGGGAGCGAGTGACGTTGTGCTGGAAGGTCATGCAGGGAAGTTACCACCGAGGGTCGCTGGCCGCCGCCGCCGGACCCGGGCGATGGCGCCGGTGACGAGGTGGCCGGGTCGGTTCGCGTCAGTAGCTGCAGGTGATGACGACGGTGTCCGTCAGAGAGCCGGTAGTCGGATCCCACACCGACACGGTTTCACTCGAGCAGGTCATGGGTTGCTTGACCGCCTCAGAGTTCCCCGGATCATCCACACCGCGAACAGATGGATCATCGCCGCCTGCGCCCGGATTCGAACCCCCCCGGACTGCCTCCGCCGCCGCTGCCGCCAGGATCAATGCCCAGTGTCCCGGCGTTCCTTCTCCCGCTTGAACCTCTCGACTGCCTTGCAGCTCTTGAACCTCTCGACTGCCTTGCAGCTGATGTCAGAGACCCTGTTGGGCTTCCACCAGATCCACCCGTTCCTGGATGGCCCGGCCGGGTCGTGCGGCTCCTGGTCACCCTGATGCTGACCGAGGCAGGTGTGTTGCGTCTCCCGCTGCTCTGTCGCAGCCTCTACCTGAGGCAGCACAGGGAGCGCTCCTGCGCGCTGCTCGACGCGGTGCGCCACGTCGGCGACCGGGAGGCCTGGCTCGCGTTCTTCCTTCAGGGAGTGCGGGAGACGGCGGAGAACGCCACGCGGACCATGCACCGGATCTCCGAGCAGTTCGCGGCTGACCGGGAGCGCCTGGTCGCCCAGGGTGGCCGGGTGGGTAGGGCGCTGCGGATGCTCGATGCGTTCCGCGGACGGCCCATTCTGACCATTCGGGAGGCCGTCCGCAGCAGCGGCCTGTCGTTCTCCGCGGCGTCCGCAGCCATGCGGCGTCTCGAAGCCGCAGGCACCGTCCGCGAGACCACCGGCTTCAGGCGAAACCGCGTGTACGTCCACAGCGAGTCGTTGGGGCGCTTCAGCGAGGGCTTCCGGAACTCTGACCGGGATGCTGTGGCCGCGAACGGCCGCTGCGCAGCTGCGGGGCCGGCCGGCCGTCAGCTGAACTGCGAGATGACCTGCTCGCCGAACTTGCCGAGCTGGTCGGGGGGCATGGGCGGGACGACGACGCGGGAGACGCCGATCTCGGCCATCCGGGTGAGGTGGTCGGGCGGGCCGCCCATGCCGGTGATCTCGATGGCGTCCGGGTCGCGCCCGGCGGCCTCGGCGCTTTGGCGCATGATGCCGAACAGGTGCTTCAGCCGGTCCATGTCCTGGAGCGCCGGGAAGAAGCCGTCGCCGAGCTCGCCGGCGCGGCGGGCGGCGCGGTCGGAGTGGCCGCCGATGACGATGGGCACCGTCCCGTTCGTGGGCTGCGGCCGGCTGTAGCAATCGGAGAACGAGACGAACTCGCCGTTGTGACTGGCGCAATCTTCGGTCCACAGGGCGCGGAAGGCGCTGAGGTAGTCGTCCAGGCGGCGGCCGCGAGCGGCGAAGGGCACGCCCAGGGCGTTGAACTCCTCCTCGAGCCAGCCGACGCCGACGCCCAGGACGGCGCGCCCGCCGGAGAGCTTGTCGAGCGTGGCGACCGCCTTGGCGGTGACCAGGGGGTTGCGCTGCGGAGCGATCAGGATGCCGGTCGCCAGCTTGATGCTGCTGGTCGCGGCGGCCACGTACGACAGCCAGATGAGCGGGTCGGGAATGTCGAAATCCTCGCGTCCGCCGGGCATCTTGCCGCTCTCGTCGTAGGGGTAGGCTGAGGCGTAGCCGCGCGGGACGACGACGTGTTCCACCGTCCACAGCGAATCGAAGCCGGCCGCTTCCGCTGCCTGGGCCAGGGCGGCGGCAGGGGCGCCGTCCACGAACGGGCCCGTGTTGGCGAACATGATTCCGAACTTCATCTTCTCTCCTTGCTCAGCGGGGTGCGACGGCTCGGCTTCGGGCGGGCCGGGAGCGAGCGGTCGGGACTGTAGCAGTCGCCCGGCGGCTCGGGAGGCGACGTCGAGCGGGAGCGTCCGGCCTGTCCCTGGCGCCGCCGGAACAGGGCTGGATGCTGTCCCCCGGCGTCACGGCCGCCTCGGGCCGTCGACGACCTTCAGCCGCCCGGCGGCCGGTGCCGGGATCGCTTCGCTCCGCAGCTGCACCCCGATGCCTGCCGGTCCAGGCGGCATGGTCCGGCAGGCCCGAGAGCCGGGCGCCTGCATCCGTTCTCGCGGCGGGCGACGGCCCGCGGTCTTCCTTGCCTCGGCGCGGCTCTGGCGGGGCGTTCCGTGAGCCTCCGACGGGCTCTGGACGGGCTGGCGCTGTGGACGATCCGGTCGCCGCGGGCGGCGATCGCCTGGGCCGCGGCGCCGGCGCTCGTGCTGGCTTCGAGCCTCGCGACGACCACGGTCGATCTCACCTTCACCGGGGTGATGAACCGCGACAACGAGCACATCGGCCGCTACTTCGAGATGTCCGAGGAGTATGGGCTGGGCGGACTTCTCCTCGTTCTGCTCGAAGGCGAGGAACGGGCGCTGGAGGATGCGGTCGATCGCACCATCGCCGCAGCCGCCGCGCTGCCAACGGTGGTCACGGCGCACCGGCCGCTGCCGGTCGACTGGCTGGAGGAACAGGCGCCCTGGCTCGCCCCTCGGGACCTGTTCGACCGCTGGGTGGCGCTCGTCGAGCGACCAGGCGACCTCGAGAACGCGACCGCGTTCGCCGCCGAGGCCATGGCGCTTCGAGGCGCCGTCGTGACCGTGCCCGGCGCCCGCCTGGTCGAGGTCCGGCTGGTCACGGACTCGCTGTCCGAGGAGGTCGGCGGCAGCGCTTTCTTCGAGGTCGAGGCGGCCATCGAGCGGGCGCTTGCCGGGTCCGGGGTCACGGCCGCCTTCTCGGGCTATCCGGCGCTGGCCGCGGGGGATCAGGAGCAGACGATGGGCGCCATCAAGCGCCTGACGCCCATCAGCCTCGTCCTTGTGCTGCTGCTCTTCCGCATCGCCGAGAAGCGCCCGGGCGGCATGCTGTCCGTGGCGGCGGTGCTCCTCCTGTCCATCGGCGCCGCGCTGGGCGCGGTCGGGCTTCTGACCGGGAAGCTGACCGTCATGGAGATGTTCTTCGGCGTCACGGTGTTCGGGCTAGGCATCGACTTCGCCATTCACCTGTTCGTGCGCCAGCGCGAGGAGGTCGCCGCAGGCCGCCCGTTGGAGGAGGCGTTGCGGCGCACCGTGCGCGGGGCCGGGCGCGGCGTGGTGGCGGGCGGCGTGACGACGGCGGGAGCCTTCCTGGTCGCGGCGACGGCGCCCGATCCGGCGGCGCTTCACCTCGGCCTCTCCGGGGGGCTGGGGCTCCTGTTCTGTCTGCCCCTGACGTTGATCGTGCTTCCATCCTTCTGGGTGCTGCGGGAGCGGCTCCGCCGGCGACGGTCGGGGTCGTCGGGGCTGGCTTCACCGGCACCCGCGGCGCCGACGCCGCCGGTGCGCGTACCCGGTCTGGCGCTGCTGGTGCGTCTGGCGACCTCCTTCCCCGCCCGTTGCCTGGTCGTGGGCGGCGCGGTGGTGGCGCTGGCGGCCGCCGGTCTGCCGCGACTTCAGATCGAGACGCGGCTGGAGCGGATCATGAACCGGGGCGTTCCGGCCATCGCGACGGTGGACCGGATTCAGGAGCTGATGGGCACGAACGGCGCGCCCTGGGTCCTCTCGGCCCGCAGCCTGGATGAGGCCAGACAATTCGGCGAGCGGCTTGACGGCAATCCGCTGTTCAGCGAGACGGTGAGCCTGGGCGTCGTCCTGCCGCCGGACCTGGACGAGCGGGCAGCGGTGCTGGAACGTCTGTTCGGCGCCGAGGTCGATCCCGACGCTGAAGCGCCGGCCGGCGCGGCCGGGGGCGCCGCGACGGCGCGAGCCCCCGCTGCGGTTCCGCTGGCGCCCGCGCTGGCGCTTGCGGTCGACGCGCTTCGTCGAGCTGCCACCGCCGGGCCGCCCGACGTCGACTCGCTGCCGCCCGAGCTGCGGTTGAAGTTCGTGGCCCCGACGGGCGAGTTCCTGGTCTGGGCCTACGCTGCGGACTCGAAGGCGGACGGCGCCGAGGCGCGGCAGCAGCGTCTGGCGGTGCAGGCGGTGGACCCCGGCGCGAGCGGCATCCTGGCCGTGGTCGAGGGCATGATGATCGGTCAGCGCCCCTGGATTCCGTGGGTCGCCGCGGCAATCCTGGCCTTCGTGCTGATCGTCCTCTGCGTGGACTTGCGTCGACCGCCCCTCGTGCTGCTCGCCGGGCTGCCGGTGCTGACGGCCGTGCCGTTCACCGTGGGCGTCCTGTGCTGGGCCGGCATACCGTTCAACATGATGACCTGGCTCGTGCTGCCGCTGATTTTCGGGCTCGGTATCGATGACGGGATACACGTCGTGCATCGGCTGCTGGACGACCCGACGCAGCCGATACGCGAGGGCGCCCTGTCCGTCGGACGAGCGATCGGCGTGACGACGCTGACCACCTCGGCGAGCTTCTCGGTCCTGCTGTTCACCGACCATCCGGGGCTGGAGACGATGGCGGCGGTCATGCTCATCGGCCTGCCGGCGTGCCTGCTGGCGTCAGTGACCGTCCTGCCAGCGGCGGCCGTGCTGCTGCTGCCTGCGCGTGACCGCCCGGCGTCGCCCGCCACCGAAGGGCCGGAGCTTGACTGATCGAGCCGCCGGGCCGCCCTGTCCGCCGCGGCTGCTTCGCCTGACGGACGCGGTCGGCCTGTGGTGCCTCTTCGGCTACGCGGCCCTCGCTGTGCTGGCGCCGGCGCCCGGCGAGCCGGAACTGCGGTGGTTCTTCGTGCTCGCGCTCTGGACCGGTTTGCCAGTCTTCGGGCTGTTCTTCGCCTTCAGGCGTGCTGGTCACGCCCTGCTGGTCGGCCGCCTCGTGTTCTGGGCCGTGGCGTTTCGGCTCTGCGGCCTGGCGGGGGGGGCCGTTCTACGAGGACGACTTCTACCGCTACCTGTGGGACGGCTACCGGTTCGGCACGGCGGGGAGCCCGTAGGGCGCCGCGCCCGAGGCGTTCTTCGTCGATCCGGGCGTGCCGGCGCTCATGCAGTCGGTGCTCGATGGCGTGAACTACCCGGAGCTCCCGACGATCTACGCGCCGGTCACCCAGCTCGCGTTCCTGCTGGCGTACTGGATCAAGCCGGCCAGCGTTCTTGCGCTCCAGGCGATTCTGATCGCCGTCGACCTGGGCGTCGTCTTCCTGCTGCTGCGCCTGGCGCCGTCCCGGAACGTCCTGCTCTACGCCTGGTGTCCGCTGGTGGTCAAGGAGATCGCCTTTACCGCGCATCCGGACGGCATCGGCGTCTGCCTGCTGCTGGGCGCCGTGGTCCTGGCCCGGAACCGTCGCTGGGCCGGCGGCGGCGCGCTGCTCGGCCTGGCCGTGGCGACGAAGACCTTCGCCATCGTCATCGCGCCGATCGTCCTGCTGCGGGCGCGATTCCGGCACTGGCTCCTGTGCGCCGCGACGGTGGCCGCCGTCTACCTGCCGTTCGCGGTCCATGGCGGCGCCGACCTGTTCTCGCTGGGCGTTTTCGCGCGCGCCTGGGAGTTCAACTCGGCCCTCTTCGGGCTGGTCAAGCAGGTCGTGCCGCCATCCGGCGCACGAGTGCTGCTGGGCCTTCTGTTCGCTGCCTTCTGGGTGTGGTACTGCCGGCGGCGGGTCCGACGCGACGAACGGGAGGCGGCGCCGCGCGGCGACCCTGCTGTTCGGCGCTCTGCTCGTCGTTTCCCCCGTGATCAACCCGTGGTACCTGCTCTGGCTGCTGCCGTTCGCGGTACTCTTCCCGAGTGTCTGGGCATGGACGGCCTCGCTTGCCGTCTTGCTCAGCTACGTCACCGGCCTGAACCTGCCCGATTACACGTTGCAGCCGTACGCTCAGCCCCTGTGGGCGCGCGGCCTGGAGTTCGGCCTGATCCTCTCGGCGGTCGTTGTTGACCTGTTCGTGCTGCGCCGAGGAGTCGAGGCGAGGGAGGAAGCATGAGCGTCAGGACAGCGAGCATCTCCACGAACCTGAAGCTGATCGGTTTCCTTGCCGTCGTCGCCGCGGCGTTGCTGGCCATTGGCTGCGGCGCGCCGAAATCGAAGGAGATCGCCGGCTGGGAGGTCAGCGACGAGGCGAGCGCCGCGACGATCGACCACGGCGCCTGGCAGGAGCTGCTCGACGGCTACGTCGCGCCGGACGACGACGGCGTCAACCTGGTGGACTACGCGGCGCTTCAGGCGAACGCCGACGACACGGCGAAGCTGGCCGCGTATCTCGACCGTCTACAGGCCGTTGACCCGAGCGGGTACTCGCGCGCCGAGCAGATGGCGTTCTGGATCAACCTGTACAACGCGCTCACCGTGCAGGTCGTCCTGTCGGAGTATCCCGTCGACACCATCAGGGAGATCCACGAGGGACTCGTCCCCAACTCCGGCCCATGGGGCGACGTGCGCGCCGAGGTGAATGGACAGGGCCTGACGCTGGACAACATCGAGCACAACATCCTGCGGCCGCTCTGGAAGGACGAGCGGATTCACTACGCCGTGAACTGCGCCGCCTACAGCTGTCCTCACCTGCAGTCCACCGCCTTCACGGCGGCCAACACGGAATCGCTGCTGGAGCAGGGCGCCCGCGAGTACGTGAACAACACCCGCGGCGTCGACTTCGTGGACGACGACTTCATCGTCATTTCCAGCATCTACGACTGGTACGGGGTGGACTTCGGCGACAACGAGGAGTCGATCGTGGCCCACCTTGCCGCCTACGCGGAGGGAGACCTGGCGCCGCGGCTCGAGGGCTTTGCGGGCGTTATCGACTACGAGTACGACTGGAGCCTCAACCAGCCCTGACGGCTTTCCCGCAGAGCGAACGACCGAAGTCCGAAAGCCTCCGCCAACCGTGCTGGTTTCGCCCGCCCGGTGCCCCGCCGGGGTCCATTTCACACGCACCCAGAACCAGGGAGACACCACCTGATGAGACGCATCGTCAGCGTCCTTTGCCTCGTTGTTGCCGGCGGCCTGATCCAGGCCTCGGTGTACGCATCGGGGTCCATCTCGGCCGGCAAGGGCATCAATCCCCGTGACGCCTGCACCATGGGAAAGGCCCTCACCTTCGAGAAGCTGGTCTGCGCTTCCTGCCCGCTGCAGAAGCGGGATCTCGACCGCGACCGCGCCCTCAGCCTGAAGAACAGCCTCGAGGCTCGCGACGAGGCCGACAAGCCCGGCACCGCGGACGACGAGCACATCGGCGTGCGTTGCCCCGCCTCCGGCGGCGGCTCCTGCGACGGCAAGCCGGACGAGCAGGAGCTCGTCCACTTCTACCTGACGCGGCGCTACAAGCTGTAGCCGGTCGGAACCGAGCCATCATGAAGATCAAGCGATCCCTTGTCCCGGCGGCCGTCGTTGCGGCTGCCCTCGTCACGGTCCCCGCGTTTGCGGAGGGTTCGCCCTGGCTGCCCGCCCCCGGCGCCGGCACGCTTTCCGTCTCCTGGGCTTCCCAGGAGGCGACCGAGTACTACCGCGCCACGCTCAGGCCCACTCCCGGTCCCGGCGACGAACTCGCCCGGGACACGCTCTGGGTTCGGGGAACCTGGGGCCTCGCCGACTCGCTCGCGCTCGACTTTCGCATCGGCACGGCCGAGAGTTCCTTCCCGCCCGGCCCCAGTCCGCCGCGACCGCCGCAGGAGAACCTGAGCGGCTTGCAGGACGTGAACGTCGGGCTGGTCTGGCGTTTCCGGGACGAGGTGACCAGCTCCGGCCCCAGCATGGCGCTGCGCGCCGCGGCGATCGTCGCCGGCGACTACGACACCGGCTACATCAGCTCCCTGGGCGACGGCGCCGAGATCTCCCTGGTCGTCGGCAAGTACGTCGGCGAGCGGGGGGCACTGTCCGGCGAGGTCGGCTACCGCACCCGCAGCGACAGCGTTCCCGAGGACATCTTCCTCAACCTGTCTGCGGGCGTGCTGGTCGGCGACCGGTGGGTCTGAACGTCGGCTACGCGATGACGAACGCAGGCTCCGGTCTCCAGATCGGCATGCCGCCGTTCTCGCCGGCGCGCTTTCCCGAGGTCGAGGAGGACGTCGAGCTCATCAGCGGCACGATCAGCTTCTCCCTTCAGGGCAATGCCGACCGAGCCTTCGCGGCGGACTACCTGGCGTTGTCGTACGGCTCGGTCATCGATGGTCGCAACACGGCCAGGTCGGACCTGATCAGCCTCTCGCTCGGTTTCCGGTTCGACACGTACTAGTCAGGCTGGCTGCTGGCTAGTCAGGCTGGCTGCTGGCTGGCGTCGCGGTCCGCACCGCCCACGGCCGCGACCGCCCCAGCCCCGCCCCTTGCCAGGCAGGCCTCGGGTCTGTCAGCGTCCTTGGGGCCGCTGGCAGGTCCGACTGCTGGCCTGGCGCGTCTCTGGCGGCCGAGCCGCTTCTCGGAACCGGACTCAGGCGGACGCGGCGCTGATTGGCTGGTTCGTCGCCATCCGCCTTCTTCGTTGCCAGCGGCCCGCGCTTGCTCGCTTCAGGCGCGCCTGAGCCAGGTCGTAGCTGGCCTGCATTCGCATCCAGTGGCTGGCGGTGCCCCAGCAGCCCAGGTCCTCCAGCGCGAGGGCCGTCATCGGGGAGACCCCGGCCTTGCCGTTCAGCAGGCGTGACAGGGTCCCGCGCTCGCTGCCCAGGCGGCCGCGCCGGATCAGGGACACAACGAACATGTCCGTCAGGGCGTGACAGAGTCCCGCGCTCGCAGCCCGGGCGGCCTGCCGTCTCCGTCACGTTCCAGCCCACGTCATCCATGCTCTCGCGGACAGTTCGCCGAGATGCGGTGGGTTCCGCATGGCGTTGACGCGACCCTCTCTTCCGGCATTCATGCCTTCTCCTCGTCAGTGGTAGTCGACCAGGTCCAGCTCGACGGCTTCGCCATCCCTCGAGGCGGAACACGACCCGGCAGTGGCCGGAGACTCGAACGCTTCACTGGCCTGATCGGTCGCCTTTCAGTGGGTGGAGCCTGAACCCGGGCGCTTCCGCGCTTCGTGGGTGGTCTGCTTCCTGCAGCCGAAACAGATGCGCCTCAGTCGAGGCACCGAGGCTGTTGGCAGGCGACGCGGGTCGTTCCACTCGTGAAGTGGTCGCAGACCTCGGTGCTTGATTCGCACCGGCGACACGGTGACGTGGTGCGCCACACGCTGCAACTGGCCAGGCCCTTCTTCCCGCAAGTCCGACCCGCCTCCGCGTCGCTGTGCCAGAATGACCTGTCGCCGGCATGCGCAGGGCGGCCCGGTCGAGGACGCAGGGAGGAGCAGACGCGTGATCAGAACAGGCGAGTTCAGGGGTTTCGAGGTAGAGCTGGAGGATCCCGGCATCCTCGTGGTCACGTTCAACCGGCCGGACCGGCTGAACGGCATGGACGCGCCGATGAAGCGCGACCTGCTGGAGACCCTCACGCAGGCCGCCATGGAGGACTCGGTGCGGGTGGTCGTCTTCGCCGGCAGCGGCAGGGCCTTCTCGGCCGGGGACGACATCAGCGGACAGGACAAGGGGCGTCGCGGTGAGGCCCTGGTGCCGGACATTCACCGCGGGCACGACAACGAGCTCGGCACGATCAACGGGCTGCGCAAGATCTCGCAGCCCATCAACACGGCGATTCGGGGCATGGACAAGCTGACGATCGCCGCGATGAACGGCGTCGCGGTGCAGACCGGCTTCTCGCTGGCGCTCAGCTGCGACTTCCGGGTCGCTTCGACCGCGGCCCGCATGGGCAGCGGAACGCTCCGCTTCGGGCTGCTGCCGGACGAGGGAGGCCACTACCTGCTGCTGCAGATGATGGGCCTGCCGAAGACGATGGACTTCCTGATGCGCAGTCGGATCGTCGACGCGGCGGAGGCGCTCGAGCTCGGGCTCGTTCACGAGGTGGTCGAGCCGGAGGCGCTGATGCCGCGGGCGATGGACCTCGCTCGAGAGCTTGCCAACGGTCCGCAGGTGGCGATGCGGTTGCTCAAGCGGAGCCTGTACAACGCCGCCGACCAGACCTGGGAGCAGTCGCTCGAGGACATCGCGGCGAGGACGCCCATCGGCGATCATCATCCCGATTCCCGCGAGGGCGTGGCGGCGTTCCGCGCCAAGCGCAAGCCGAAGTTCAACGCCTGGCTGGAGGACTAGCGGGCCAGTCATCTGCGGGCGCCGCCGTCAGGTCCGAGGGGCCGGAGGGGACGAGAGCGCTCCGGAGCCTGGTTGAAGGTTGGCGCCCGCTCCGGTCGGCCGTGCTGTGGACGGTCGTGCTTGTCAGACGTGCCAGGTCGCTTGCCTCCAGCCCCCTGCAATGCCCTCGGACCTGACGGCTCGGGTCCGTGCTCACGGGACCTGGCGAGGAACCTGCCAGGGCCCTTCGGGGAGTCCTGGGAGCTGGTTCTGAACCTGGGCCGGAGTGCGGGAGAAACTGTTGCGCAGTGGCGACTGTGTCTTCGCGTAGCCGACCGGGTTTTTCGCGTAGCTGACCGACCGACCGGACGGTAGGTGCTATTCTCGGCGCCCGGAAGGAACCACGTCTGCCCGTTCAACTGCCCATTCAACCGAGCCAGGAGCTTCTCCATGACTGATGCCGTCATCGTTTCCACCGCCCGCACGCCGATCGGCAAGGCCTACCGCGGCGCCTTCAACAACCTCGAGTCGCCGACGATGGGCGCGGCCGCCATCGAGGCGGCGGTCGAGCGGGCTGGTGTCGAGAAGGGCGAGATCGACGACGTGGTCATGGGCTGCGCCATGCAGCAGGGCACGCAGGGCTTCAACGTGGCCCGCCAGTGCGCGATCCGGGCCGGTCTGCCGGTCGAGGTGTCCGGGATGACCATGGACCGGCAGTGCTCGTCCGGCCTGATGTCCATCGCCACCGCCGCCAAGCAGGTGCTGGTGGACAAGGCGCCGGTCGTGGTGGCCGGTGGCATCGACTCGATCAGCCTGGTGCAGAACGACAAGATGAACGGCTTCCGGGCGCCCGACCCGTGGATTCGCGAGAACAAGCCTGCCCTGCACATGCCGATGATCGACACCGCGGAGGTGGTGGCGAAGCGCTACGGCGTGACCCGCGAAGCGCAGGACGAGTACGGCCTGCAGAGCCAGCAGCGGACCGCCGCCGGCCAGGAAGCCGGCGCCTTCGACGACGAGATCATCCGGATGACCGCGACCAAGATGATCCTCGACAAGGCGACCGGCGACATCAGCTTCGGCGAGGTCGAGCTGAGCCAGGACGAGGGCAACCGTCCGGGCACGACGATCGAGGGTCTGGCAGGTCTGAAGACGGTGCGCGAGGGCGGCACGATCACCGCCGGGAACGCGAGCCAGCTGTCGGACGGCGCGTCCGCCTGCGTGGTGATGGACTCGAAGGTGGCTGAGCAGCGCGGCGTCGAGCCGCTCGGCATCTACAAGGGCATGGCGGTTGCCGGCTGCGAGCCGGACGAGATGGGCATCGGCCCCGTCTTCGCCGTGCCGAAGCTGCTCGAGCGCTTCGACCTGACGGTCGATGACATCGACCTGTGGGAGCTGAACGAGGCGTTCGCGGTCCAGGTCATCTATTGCCGCGACCGGCTGGGCATTCCGAACGACAGGCTGAACGTGAACGGCGGCGCCATCTCCATCGGCCATCCGTACGGCATGAGCGGCGCCCGCATGGTCGGCCACGCGCTCATCGAGGGCAAGCGCCGCGGCGCGAAGAACGTCGTCGTGACCATGTGCATCGGCGGCGGCATGGGCGCCGCGGGCCTGTTCGAGGTCGCCTGAGGCGGCGCGGCGTCAAGGGGCCTGTTCGCGGCTTCGCGGCTGGCCCGCGCAGTCGATGCCGCTGGAGCGTCGGCAGGACGGGGCGGGTACGGCACCCCGGCTTCACTCTCCTGAACACGGACCTGATGCTGTACATGGACGGCAGCAGCGGTGTGGCCGGCGGCGGTGCGCCGCGCACCGACGACACCTACTGCATCGACGTGAACTGGCTGCACATCTTGTCGGCCGGCGAGCAGGGCTTCCAGTTCACCGGCCACGCCGAGTCCATCGGCAGCGTGACGAACGAGTTCGGGCAGGTGTAGGGGATCGACCCTCGCTCAGCCGCAGTTGCGCTGGGACGCGGGCAACGCCTTCGGCGGCGAGCCGGGCAAGGTGTCTCGACCTCGTGCGGGTCCGGCAGGCCGTTGCCAACTCGACCTCCGCCGCCGGCATCGAGTACCAGTACTGGACCAACAAGCTCGGCGCCGAGGAAGACGAGAGCGCCGAGCAGCTGCTGCTCGTCTGGCAGCTTTGGCGCGACGGCGCGGCGCAGCAGGTAAGGCGCTGCAAGCTGCGCGCCTTCCAGGCGTTCGCGGCGACTCCCCGGGCCACCGTGCGAGGGGGCCGCAGGGACGCGGGCGCATCTGAGGTCGTCCGGAGGTTGGCGCCCGCCGGGAAGCGGCTGCGCTGCGGTCCCGCTTGTTCGGGAGGACGTGCGAGGTCGCTTGCCTCCATTCCCCCCTGCAGCCCGCATGGACCTGCCGGCCCGGGGCGTGCCTGCGTTGATTGGGGAGTCGCCGCAAGCCTGATGAGGAGGTTGGACCGCCGGGGCGGCCTCCAGCCTCAGGCGGGGTCCCAGGTGAAGACGTCGGTGGTGCGGTCGAGGTCGTGGAACGATCCGGCCAGGGCAGGCATGCCGTGCTCGGCGATCGTCTCCGGGGTCCAGCCGTCGCTGTTGTGTACGGAGCGGACCGGTCGCGGCTGGCTCATCAGGAAGATCTCGTTCTTGCGCACCGCGAAGATCTGACCGCTGACGTCGCTGGCGGTGTCGCTCAGCAGGTAGACGGCCAGCGGTGCGATCAGGGCCGGGGTCATCGCCTTCATCTTCGCGACGCGCGCGGCCTGCGCCGGGTCGGCGACAGGAATCGTACCGATCAGCCGGGACCAGGCGAACGGGGCGATGCAGTTCGAGCGCACCTCGTACCGCTGCATGTCGAGCGCGAGGGACTTGGACAGACCCACGATGCCGAGCTTGGCGGCGGCGTAGTTCGCCTGGCCGAAGTTGCCGATCAGGCCCGAGGTCGAGGTCATGTGGACGAAGGCGCCGCCAATCTGCTTGCGGTAGTGAGGCGCGACGGCACGGGCCATGTTGAAGCTGCCCTTCAGATGCACGGCGATCACGGCGTCCCAGTCGGCTTCCGTCATCTTGTGGAAGATCCGGTCCCGCAGGATGCCGGCGTTGTTCACGATCCCGTCGATCTGGCCGAACTCGTCGAGCGCCTGCTCCACGATGCGGTCCGCGCCCGCGGAGTCGCTCACGCTCTCGTAGTTCGCCGTGGCGCTCCCGCCGTCGGCCAGGATCTCGTCGACCACCGCCTGGGCCGGCGTCCGGTCGTTGCCGTCGCCCCGTTCCGAGCCGCCGAGATCGTTGACGACGACCGATGCGCCCTGGGCGGCGGCGAGCCGGGCGATCTCGCGTCCGATGCCGCGCCCGGCGCCGGTGACGGCAATGACCTTCTCGTGCAGCATTCGTGTGTTCATGGGGAACCTCCCGGGATCGATCAGGCCGTGGCGATTGCGGTGAGCAGCCGACAGCCGTCCAGGTACTCCTGCACGTCGACGTACTCGTCCACGGTATGGGGGTTGTGCTGGCCGGCGCCCAGGGTGACCGTGGGCACCCCCTTCGCGTTCAGGTAGTTGGCGTCCAGCCCGCCGTTGGCGACCAGGTACTCGGCCTCGACGCCGAGCGCGTCGCGGACCTGCGCCGCCGCCAGCCGGACGGGCGGCGACTGCCTGGGCATCTCGAACGCGACGTAGTCCGTCTCGGCGCGGAACTCGACCCGGCCGCAGCTTCCGTCGGCGGCGCGGACGCTGGCGGCGGCCTGCTCGAAGGCGTCGCGCCAGGCGCCCGTGATCTGCGCCAGGAAGTCCCTGTCGTGGCTGCGCGACTCGCCCGACACGAACAGGTGGTCCGTGACCTGGTTGCTTGCCTCGCCGCCGGCCATGCGGCCGATGTTCGACGTGCCCCGACCGCCCGGGAGCTCGATCTTGCCGAAGAACCCGCGACCGGCCACGTCCGCCACCGCGCGGGAGGCGATGAGCGCCGCGGAGATTCCGTGCTCCGGGCTGACGCCCGCGTGCGAGGACCTGCCGTGGACGTCGACCTTCCAGCGGTCCGCGCCGGTGGCGCCGACGATCACCACGTGCGGCGGTCCGGAGTCGATGTTGAAGCCCATCTCGGGATTCCCGATGCGCTTGAGCTCGACCGTCCGAGCCCCCCACAGTCCCACCTCTTCGCCCACCGTCATGAGCACCGTGATCGGCGGCCGGTCCGCGTCGTGGGCCAGCAGCGTCTCGACCATCGTCACCAGGGCTCCGATGGAGGTGCGGTTGTCGCCGCCGAGTGCCGTGTCGCCTTCGGCCTCGATGCGCCCGTTCCGGTGTACCGGCGCGGCGCCTAGGCAGAGCGGCACGGTGTCCATGTGAGCCATGAAGAGCCGTGGCGGACCGGGTCGGGTACCCGGCAGCTCGACGATCAGATTCCCGACTTCGTAGTCGCCGGGAATCCGCTCGTTGGCGTCGTCGTGCCCGATCCAGGACGGGTCGCAGCCGGCAGCGACCAGCTTCTCGCGCACTGTCGCCGCGACTTTCCCCTCGCGCCCGCTCAGCCCCTCGATGGCAAGCAGTTCCATCAGATGCGCGATGGCGCGTTCCTGGTCGATGGCGGGTCGGGTCATGGCCCCTCCGGTCAGAGAAGGTGCGGCGGTCGGTAAACGTGCGGCAGAGGGCGGCTGAGTGTACAGCGTGGGCGGGGCAGCGGCAGGCCCCGGGACCCGACCGATCGGGCATGTCCGGCGAGGGTCCGGCCCGAGCGCCGTGACCACCCGCTGGCGGTGCCGGCAGGCTCGCCGGCGTTGCTGCGCGTCGGTCGCTGTAGGCTCGGATGGTCCGCCGGCGCAGCCCCGGTCTCTCGGCTCCCCCGGTCGGCGGCTCTCTGTCATGAAGGCGAACGACCCGATCAGGAAGGCCGCTTGTGTCGCGCTGGTGATTACCGCCCTCTCGCTGGCCTGCGCGGCACGGGATGCGCCACCGGATGCGCTCCCGGCCGAGGGCGCCGCGCCGGGTAACCGGCCGCCGAACTTCGTCGTCATCTTCGCCGATGACCTGGGCTGGGGTGATCTCGGCAGCTACGGTGCGCCGGTGATTCGTACGCCGCACCTTGACCGGATGGCGGCGGAGGGGCAGAGATGGACGAACTTCTACGTCGTCGCGTCGGTCTGTTCGCCCAGCCGGGCGGGCCTGCTGACCGGGCGGCTGCCGGTGCGCAACGGCATGTACGGCGACGAGGTCAGGGTGCTGTTCCCGGACTTCGTGGGCGGAATGCCGGACGAGGAGACCACGCTTGCCGAGGCGCTCCGGGACCTGGGTTACGCGACCGGCGCTTTCGGCAAGTGGCACCTGGGCGACCGCCCCGAGTACCTGCCGACCCGGCACGGCTTCGACCGCTGGTTCGGGATCCCGTACTCGAACGACATGCAGGCGACGTTGCCGCGCGAGGAGCGCCGCGCCGCCTTCCTCGATCCTCGCAACGAGTACTGGAACGTGCCGCTCATCCGTTCGGAGCGGGACGCGGCGGGGGAAGTCGTCGCGGAGACGCTCGAACAGCCCGCCGATCAGACCACGATCACTCGGCGGTTTGCCGAGGAGGCGGTGGAGTTCATCCGCGCCCACCGGGAGGATCCCTTCTTCGTCTACCTCCCGCACAGCATGCCGCACGTGCCGCTGTTTCGGTCACCCGCGTTCGAGGGTCACAGCGAAGCGGGGCTCTACGGCGACGTGATCGAGGAAATCGACTGGAGCGTCGGGCGGATTCTGGACACCCTGGAGGAGGAGGGCCTGGCCGAGGACACGCTCGTCTTCTTCAGCAGCGACAACGGCCCGTGGACCGCGTTTCGCACCCAGGGCGGCCTGGCCGGTCCGCTGCGTGAAGGCAAGGGGATGACCTGGGAGGGCGGCATGCGGGTGCCCGGCCTGTTCTGGTGGCCGGGGACGATCGCGCCGGCGGTCGTGACCTCGGAGATGGGCTCGACCAGCGACCTGTTCGCAACCTTCATCAAGGCTGCCGGCGGGCGCCTGCCGGACGACCGGCCGATGGACAGCCTGGATTTGGGCCCCGTCCTGCGCGGGGATGGCGCCGGACCGCGCGACGAGGCGCCGTTCTACCGCGGCAGCGAGCTGTACGCGTATCGGCACGGCGCCTTCAAGGCTCACTTCATCACCCGCGGCGAGTACGGTCTTGGCGGAGAGCGCATGGAGCACGATCCGCCACTCCTGTTCGACCTGTCGGTGGACGCCGGCGAGCAGTGGGACGTGGCCGCCGAGCAGCCGGAGGCGCTGGCCGAGGTCGTGGCACGCGCCCGGCAGCACCTTGCCGGAGTCGATGTGGCGCCGTCCGAGTTCGACCGGCGCAGAGGCTGCGACTGATCCGGTTCGTCCGAATCCTGCCGGGCAGTCTGGCGGACCTGCCAGCGCAGAAGGACACCGGTCTGGTTCGACCGCCTGCCGAGGAGATCGGGGCGCCGGGCAAGCGCGGGGGGCCGCCACGGGCCTCGCGCGCTACGGCTCGTCGTTCGGTTCCGGTCCGGCCGGGCTGGACGGCGGCGGATCCTGCGCGCCGGACGCCTCGAGGCGATCCAGCCGCCGCTGCCAGATCATCGCTTCGCGGACTACCTGGCGCTCTGCCCTGATGCTGCGGAGCCACCAGCCGACCGCGCCGCCCGCAAGTCCGGCGGCAACCACCCAGAGCCAGATTTCCAGCAGCAGGTAGAGCATGGTTGGCGGCCAGCGCCGTCAGGGGCGGTGCAGGACCCGAAACTCGACCGGGGGAGGGGCGCCGGGCTGGTCGTCACCTGCGGTCGGCGTCGGCGCTTCGCTGCCGCGGCCCAGGACCAGCAGCCGTTCGGCGGGGACGCGCTCCAGCAGGATCTCGCGGATCGCGTCGGCCCGCTCCAGGCTCAGCTGCCGGTCGGCTGGCGAATCGCCGGTGGCGGAGGTGCGGACGATCACCTCCGTGCGCACCTTCACGAGGCCCGCGAGCAGCTCGCCGACCGCGGCGAGGGTGTCGGCGCCGCCGTCTGCAAGTGTTGCCGTGCCGTCCAGGAAGGCGAGCGGCTGCTGTTGCACCAGTGCGCGGACGCGATTGTCCGCGGCGGGAATGCCGGCGACCGGGGCCACTCTCATCTCGTCGACGACCATCCAGCCGGCCTCCACTTCCGAGGCAATGGCGGCGACCTCCTGGGCAAAGCGGTCGCGCATCGCGGCGCTCGAGGCACTTCCGGTCAGAAAGACGGCGCCGTCCTGAAGGCGCAGGCCGGCCCTTCCGTCCACTCGACGCAGGAGCTGGAGCAGTCGCGGCAGCGTGGACGTCCAGGGCGGCTCGGTGACGGCGCTGCTGACCTCCGTCTCGTCAATCACGTTGCCCTGGCCGACGATCGCCGCGGCGGCGTCGAACAGCTCCTGGCGGCTCTCCGGCGTGGGCAGCCGCCCGGTGAGCAGCCAGATGTCGCCGTCGTGGCCGAAGGTGAAGCCGGGCTCGACCGCAGTCAGAAGGCGGCTGTGGACGCGCCGCACGCCGGGGGTGGCGGCCGCCCGCCGTTCCGCCTCGATGCCGATCTCGTCGAAGGCGACGGCGCCCCGGAGCGTGAGGTTCCGTCCATCTGCCTCGACGGTCAGGTCGCGGACGCCGACCCCCATGAGCGCCGCGGTCGTGTCGGCCTCGATGGACGCCTCGATGCCCGGCAGCTCGATCGCGAAGCAGGCGGCGCCGAGGGCCAGCAGCAGGGCGTTGCCGGTCACGATGACGCCGGGTTCTCTCATGCCCTCGTCCGCTCTCAGCTCGACGTGTGATCGGCGACGATGAGCCACTCGTCGTCGTGGCGTTCCACCAGCAGGGTGAACAGCCCCGTCGCTTCGTCCTCGTCGCGGGTCAGCCGAAAGCGGCCGAAGACCAGGGCGACGTGCTCGGAGAGCACCCGGACGTCCATTTCCTCGAACGCCAGCGAGCCCATGGCGGCCCGGTCCGGGTAGGTCTGTCGGTAGCGCTCGAGTGTCGTCTGCCAGCCGCGGCGGACCTCGTTGCCCGAGGTGAAGCGCAGCTCGTCGCTGTTCAGGTAGCCGGCCATGAAGCCCTCGATGTCCCCGGCGTTCCAGGCCTCCACCTGGGTGTCGAGCACGTCGAGCACTGCCGCCGCCACAGTCTGCGGGTCGAACTCCTCGGTCGGCTCCGGAAGCGGCGGCGGTTCGCAGGCCAGGGTCAGCAGCGCTGCGGCCAGGCCGGCGGCCAGGGCGCCGGTGCTGGCCTGTCGGCGGTGGGTGAACGGCGAGGGAGGCGTTCGGGAGGAGAGAAGGCCGGGAGCAGGCATGCGCATCTTCGAGGGTTCGGCGTTACGGGCAAGCGGCGGGACTCACCGTTGGCAACGGGGGCGCAGGCTGGCTCGGCGGCCTGGCAGCGGAGCCGGGGGCGTGGCCGCTGGTGGCGTCCGACAGGTCCGTTTCCAGACGCTGGACATCGATGTCGCGCAGCTCGATCCGCGAGACGAGCGGCAGCGCCTCCGCCACCCAGGCGGGGTTGATCGCGTCGACGGTCAGGCCCCCGTCAGGCGTGTTCAGACCGAAGTTGTCGGCGTCGTGGAAAAGCAGCCCGCCGATGCGGCGGTAGTTGCGCAGCGTCCTGAAGCGAAGGCCGGTGCCGTTGCCGTAGTCGTAGGCGAACTGCTCCAGGCGGGCGCTGTCGGGATCGAACCAGTAGATGTAGGCGCTGCTGGCGCCGTCGCTCGATCCGGGCTCGAAGGTGACGCGGACCCGATGCAGCAGCCGGCCGTGCCACTCCTCGAGGCCCTGGTCCTCCTTGAAGACGCCGGGGTCGTTCAGCTTCCAGGGCAGGAAGAGGAAGTACATCCGCTGGTTGACGGAGCTCTCGGCCTTTCGTCGCGCCTCTTCGTCCATGTCGATCGGCGCGCCGCCCTCGGCCACCTCGAGCGTCGTGTTGTTGCGCCGGTACTCGCGTCCGTCAGCGCCGTCCGAGGACCGAATGACGTACTCGAAGCGGTTGCCGTCGATGGTCGAGTCAACGTCGAAGGAACCGGACTGGGAGGTGACCGTCAGCCGCACCCGCGACTGCTCGAACAGATCGCCGCCGTGGTGCTCGATTGCCCGGTCCACGATGTCGAGCCGCGCCGAGGTGCCGGGCGGTGGGGCGGGATCGGGCGCCGGCGGGGGTGCGGCTTCGCCGCAGGCGACAAGCAGCGCGACGGCAGCGAAAGCGGTCCCCTGGCGACGTTGGCGGAACATGCACTGCACACGCACAGTGTAGCGCCGCCGCCGGGTGTCCGAAGGGTCCGCTGGGGACGCGGGCGCTGCGGGGGGTGGCTGGTGGCTGGCGCCCGCTGCGGTCGGCTGCGCTGCGGGAGCTGGTGGCTCTCCGTGAGGACCCTCGCGAGTCGCTTGCCACCAGCCCCGCGGCCCCCTTCGGACCCGTCGGCTCAGCTCGTGCCTGGGCGCGAGGTCTCGTGACGACCCCTGGCTGAGCCGACGGCCTGCTCCCGAGGTGGGGCTGGTGCCGGGCGCTCTGTCCGCGACGTGGTGCTGCTAATGAGTCACGCGGCCGAACTTCGGCGCCCGGCGCTCCACGAAGGACGCGACGCCCTCCTTGAAGTCGTCGCGCTGGAGGCTCTCGAGCATCAGCTGGTTCGACTCGCGCAGCGCGTCGCCGGTGTCCATCATCAGGTGGCGGTACACCTGCTGCTTGATGATCTTGAGCGAGAGCGGCGCCGAGCGGTCGGCGAGCGCCCGCACCCAGGCCTCGGCCTCCGGCACCACGCGATCATGCGGCACGGAACGGTTCACGACGCCCATCGCGGCCGCTTCGGGGCCGTAGAACTTGCGGCCGGTCCAGAGAATGTCGAGTGCGTTGGCCGGGCCCGCCACCCGCGGCAGGATCCAGCTGAGCCCGTGCTCGGCGATCAGACCCCGGTTCACGAAGGCCGACGTGAACACGGCCCGGTCGGACGCGAACCGAATGTCGCACAGCATCGCGACGGCGAAGCCGAGACCTGCGCAAGGGCCGTTGATCGCCGCGACGATCGGCTTGCGCACCGCCATCAGGTAGTTGTAGGTGACGCCGAAATTCTCCTCGCCCATCTCCTCGACCGCCCCGGCCTGGGCATCCTCGACCGTCGGGCCGCCTCCGCCGCCGCCTTCGCCCCGGCTGGTGGCCTGAAGGCCCTGCATGTCGGCCCCGGCGCAGAAGCCGCGACCCGCTCCGGTCAGGATGATGCCCACCACGCGCTCGTCACGCTCTGCGGCCGCCATCGCGTGCTTCATCTCGGCCATCATGTTGCCGGTGATGGCGTTCAGCTGCTCCGGCCGGTTCAGCGTGATGGTGGCGATCGGATCGCTCACTTCGTACTTGATGAACTCGTAGGCGGACATTCAGGGAGTCTCCTTCGGCTGTCTGTGTATGGGAGAAGCGTAGCAGGCCCCAAGGACGAGAACGGTCTCGGCGGCGTCCGGCGCGACGTGGCGGCGGCGCCAGCACCGCAGGTTCGGCCGCCAGCTATGCCAGGCTTCGGGCCGCCTTGTAGACCTCTGCGTCCGCCGGGGGCGGGTCGCCCCTGAGGACGCGGGCGGCCGCTTCGGCGGCCCATCTCTCTGCCGCTGCGGCGGCAGTGGTGGCGCGGCGGCCGCCGTCGGGCGGGGAGACGACCAGCCGGCCGCCGGCCGTCGCTGCCAGATCCGGCGGCCATCCCATGGACTTCAGCAGGCGTCGCGCCTGGGTCAGTTGCTCCTGGAGCGGCCGGACCGGGGCCGCCTCGGTCACTGGTCGCCGGACTCGTCGACTCGCTGGCGGCGCTCGTGCAGTTCCCGGAAGGTGGTCAGCACCAGGCCCTCGTCCTCGATGGCCTGATGCACGCGGGGGTCGAGCATGGCCAGCATGTCGCCCCTGCGGCTGGGGCCGGAGGTCGAGATGTGCGCGAACATCTCGCCGGCGTCCGCCGCGTGCAGGATCATCATGGTGACCCCGGGCTTCAGGCTGCGCAGCCCCTCGACGTAGCGCTCGACCTTGTACTCCCGCAGCTCGTCATCGGTGGCGTCGGCGGCGCCCCTCGGGAGCCAGCCGTAGCTCAGGTTGTGCAGGTCGTCGAGCACCGGCAGGCCGCCGTCCCAGACACGCTTGCCGAGCTCGGCGGCCTGCTGCAGGGTCACCGGGGCTTCCCCTCCGGAATCCGCGTACTGGGCTTCAAGGATCGTGTTGTGGCCGCCGGGGAACATGAGCGGGATGCCTTCGTCGATGCCGACATCGATGTAGCGCTCCACGAAATCCATGGTCGCGAACAGCGTGCCCATGTGGGAATCGAGGTGGGTCGGTTCGAAGCCCATGGTGCGCGCACGGTGGATCTGCTCGCGAATCTCGGCCTCGACCTCGTCTGGCGTCGCGTTGGCCACCACGTCGGCGACGCTGGGCCAGAGGGCTCCTTCCTCGTCCACCAGGCCGGGCACGGCTTCGCGTCCTGCCAGCGGCCCCCAGCGGTAGCCGCTCCACTCGGAGGTCAGCGTCAGGTGCAGACCGGCGTCGATGCCGGGGTTCTCCTTCAGGCCCTCAACCAGCGCCGGCACCCACGGGCACGGCATCATGACGCTCATCGAGTTCGCCGCGCCCTCCAGGATGGTGCGGAAGGCGCCGACGTTCGAGCCGTGGGACATTCCGGCGTCGTCGACGTGGATGATGACGGCACGGGTGCCGGCGGGAAAGCCCAGGCGTTCGGCCCAGGTCTGCGCTGCCGACGGCAGGCTGCCTGCGGTCAGGCCGACGAGGCTCAGGGCCGCGGCGGCCAGGCGGTACCGCTGGCGTCCGTGCCGAGCGGGTGGCGCGGAATGGAGCGTGGGCGGGGAGACGGCCGGGAAGGCCGGTGCGCAGGTCGGGTTGACTGTCGGCGGTTGGCGCATGGCGTTCTCCCTGGCGAAGGTCAGAGCCCGGCCAGCCGGTCCTCGCCGTCGAAGTCGCCCTCGAGCCCGAGGATCGCCGCCAGCGAAGGCGCCAGGTCGATCGTGTTGGCCCGGGTCTCGACCACCCGGCCAGCGCCGTCCGGGCGGCGGAAGATGAGCGGCACGTGGGTGTCGTAGGTGTAGGGCGAGCCGTGGCTGGCGGTGAGCGCCATGGCCGACACGGGCAGCACGTTCGGTTCGGGGATGGTGATGAGGTCCGGGCCGCGGTCGTCGCGGTGGCCGTTCAGGTAGAGCTCGTGAAGCGGGTTCGAGGGATCGAGATCGGCGGGCCGGAGGACCTCCGCGAACAGGGCGCAGCCGGTCATCGCGTCGATCACCTCGTCCTCGACCGCGGAGATGTCGAGACCTGCCTCCTCGATCGCCTCCCGGTCCAGGTAGAAGGTGGAGGTCAGGAGGTTCGAGTCCCCGAACCGCAGCTGCATGCGGTTCTGCAGGCGCTGCAGGCAGAGTGTCTGCTCGGTGCCGAAGCGGCCCCCGTGGCCGCCGTCGCGCACGACGAGCTCCGGCACCCTGCCGACTCCGTGGTCGGCCGACATGGCCACGACCATGTTCTCGAGCCCGACCCGCTCGTCGACCAGGTCGAGCAGCTCGCCGATGGTGCGGTCGAGGCGGAGGATCGTGTCCAGGGTCTCCGGCGCGTCCGGGCCGTAGCCGTGACCGACCGTGTCCAGCGCCGAGTAGCTGACCGCAAGCAGATCGGGCACGTCGTCGTCGCCGAGACCCTCCTCGTCCAGCAGGACCTCGACGAAGTCCTGGAGGTGGCCGTCGACGAAGGGCGAGCGGTAGACGGCGGAGTAGAACTGGTCGCGGTCAACGTCGAAGCCGCCGATGGCGTGCGGGAAGGTGTCGATGATGGGCCCGCGGTCGAGCGGTTCGATGTCGTAGGGGCTGGTCTGGTCGAGGCCCAGCAGCGGCGCCCAGGGGTTGGCGAAGTGGACTGCCAGCAGGTCGCGGGCGTTGAACTCCTCCACCCAGGCCGGCTGGGACTCCTCGTCGCCGTACCAGGTCGAGGTGACGAAGCCGCCGGTGGAGCGGCTGTACCACCAGGCGCCGTCGGCCTGCTTGCCGCCCATCAGGATGGCCGCTCGGTCCTTGGCGCTGGCGGCGTAGACCATGGCCTCGGGCCAGGCCGCCTTCATCAGATCGCCGATTGTCGGCGTCAGCAGGTTGAGCGGCGACACGCCGTGGTCCGGGTCGGCGCAGCAGTAGACGCTCCTGCCCGCCTCGCGGCTGAACCAGGTGTTCTGAACGATGCCGTGCCGCCTGGGCATGACGCCGGTGGAGAGCGTGGCGTGGCCGGGAGCCGTCTCCGTGGCGGCGTGAAAGTGGTGCGCGTCGGTGAAGACGATGCCTTCCCGGAGCAGGCGGTGCAGGCCGCCGTCGAGCAGGGGAGCGAAGCGTTCGAGGTAGTCGCTGCGCATCTGGTCGACGACGATGATCAGCACCAGGCGCGGCGCTCCCTCCGGGACCGGTCGGGGGGCGGCGTCCGCTTCTCCGGGGGCCGCCGACTCGCTGGCTTCGGTCGCGGAGGCGGCGTCCGTGGAGGCGCTTCCGGCATTGTCGCCGCCGCCGCAGGCCGCCGCGAACAACGCCGCCAGGAAGACCAGGACCAGCAGCATCTGGACCGGCAGAACCGGGTTGCGGGCGCTTCGTCTCGTTCTCATGCCGGGCTCCCTGCCGAGGGTCGGTGGGTCTCGAGTGCCTTGAGCGGATGCCTGCCGTCCACGTGGCCCATGAATGGGGGGTGGATGCCGTAGCCGATCAGCCGCTGCACGGTGTCGGGCAGGCTGGGGACCTCGTTGGCGGGCACGCCGAGGATGAAGTTCTCCTGTTGCCGGGCCCAGGCGGGGCAGTACTGGATGGTCAGGCCCAGCCGCGAGCCGTCCGAGCTGTTCTCGCCGCCGCCGTGGTACAGGGTGCCGAGAAAGATGAGCAGCGAACCGGCGGGCATGACCACCGACCGAGCCTCGCCCTCGTCGGGCGGCTCGCCGTTCAGGACGTGGCTGCCCGGCACGATGCGGGTGCTGCCGTTGGTCTCGGTGAAGTCGTCCAGCGCCCAGATCGTGCTTATGCCGAGCGCCTGGCGAGGCCGCGGCAGCGGGTAGAACGAGTCGTCGTGGTGGAGGCTCTGGGCCGCCTCGCCGGGGTGGATCAGGATCGCGTGGGCCACCGAGAGCAGAAAGCCCGGCCCCAGCGTCGCCTCGCAGGCAGCCAGCACCGCCGGATGCTCGACCAGCGGGTCGAACAGGCGCGACTTCGCCAGCAGGCCGTACACCCTCTGGGTCAGGTGCCCCTCGAACGGGTTGCGCCCGAACAACCAGCGCTCGAAGTGAGGGTCGAGCTCGGTGCGCAGCGCGTCCTGGCGCTCGGGCCCGAGCACACCTTCCAGGATGACGAAGCCGTTGTCCTGCAGTTCGCGCAGATGATCCATGGCGGATGAGATTATCCTCTCATGGCCGCACCTCGTGAAACTGGCCGGGACGGAACGCAGCGCGTCTGGCGCGGCGCTGCCTGGCCAGGTCGCCGGGAGGCGAGCCCATGCGAGTCTTCGACGCTGCCCGAACTGCCGAGCTGCTGCCCCGGCGTGCACTGGTGGATGCGCTCGTGCGGGGCTTTCGCGACGGGTGCGAGATGCCGGTGCGTCATCACCACGCGATCGATGCCCCGGTGGGCGATCCCGAGGCGACGCTGCTGCTCATGCCGGCCTGGACGGTTGGCGGCTACCTCGGCGTCAAGGTGGCCACCGCCTTTCCGGGCAACGCGTCGCGGGGCATGGGGGCGATTCAGGCCAGCTACATCCTGGCGTCGGCGGCGACCGGCGCGCCCCTGGCCCTGATCGACGGTCTCGAACTCACGCTGCGACGGACCGCGGCGGCTTCGGTGCTGGCGTCCCGGTTCCTCGCTCGCCGCGATGCCGGCCGCCTGCTCGTGGTTGGCGCCGGGAACCTGGCGCCCCACTTGGCCGCGGCGTACGTCGACGACCGCCCCGGGCTCGAGGTGGAGTTCTGGGGGCGGCGTCGCGAGCGGGCGCGTGCGGCGTCCCGGTCCGAGCTGCTTGCCGGCGTGAGGGCTTCCGTGGCCGCCGACCTGGAGACGGCGGTCCGCTGGGCGGACATCGTGACCACGGCGACGCTGGCCACCGAACCGCTGATCCGTGGCGACTGGCTTCGACCCGGCGCGCACGTCGACCTGGTTGGCGGCTTCACGCCAGCGATGCGGGAGGCGGACGACGAGGCGATGCGCAGGGCCACGGTCTTCGTCGACACCCGGGAAGGCGCTCTGGTGGAGGCCGGCGACCTGGTGCAGCCGCTCGCGTCGGGATCGCTGGCCGCTGACGACGTGGCCGCCGACCTCCACGAACTCTGCCGCGGCGAGCACGACGGACGTCGCGGGGCCTCGGAGATCACGCTGTTCAAGTCGGTCGGCGTGGCGCTCGAGGACCTGTTCGCGGCGATTCTGCTGTGGGAGCGCAGCTGATGGGGCGGGCGGCTGGCTGGGGCCCGGCCCTCGATGCGGCGGTTGCCGGACGTTCCGTCGGCTGCAGGCCTGGCGGCGCTACACTCTGCGCCCCATGCCGATGCTCAAGCCCGATGCGATGCACGATCCACTCTCCGTTCGCGAGTTCCATTCCCGGACGCTCCGCCCTGCCGTGCCGGCGCGCCGCTGGCCGCGCTCGACGGTGGGGGTCCTCCTGGTGGCCGCTGTGGCCATGACGGCCTGCGACTCGTCCCCGCCCGCCGCCGAGGCGCCAGTTGCCGAGGCGCGACCGCACCAGCTCGAGATCCACGGCGACGTGCGGGTCGACGAGTACTACTGGCTCAGGGAGCGAGAGAATCCGGAGGTCATCGCCTACCTGGAGGCGGAGAACGCCTGGGTGGACGCGAGGATGGCCCACACCGAGGATCTCCAGGAGACCCTGTTCGCCGAGATGCGGGCCCGGGTGGTCGAGGACGATGCCTCGGTGCCGTACCGCGACGGCGACTGGTGGTACTACACCCGCTACGAGGAGGGGAGGCAGTACCCGCTGCACTGCCGCCGCCCGGCAGATGGCGACACCTTCGGCGGCGACCAGTCCGCCGACGCCGAGCAGGTCCTGGTGGACGTGAACGAGGTCGCCGAGGGCATGGAGTACACCGCCGTTCGTCCGGCGGTGAGCCCGGACCACCAAATCCTGGCCTACGGCGTCGACGTGGTGGGGCGGCGCAAGTACACGGTCCGCTTCAAGGATCTTCAAGCCGGCGAGCACTTGCCGGACGAGATTCCCGACGTCACCGCGAACTTCGTCTGGTCGGCGGACAGCTCGACGCTGTTCTACGTCCGTCAGGACCCGAGCACGCTGCGGGCATATCAGGTCTGGCGGCATCGCCTGGGGTCGGAGGCAGAAGACGAGCTCGTCTTCGAGGAGGAGGACGAGACCTTCAGCGTGTTCCTGGGCCGCACCCAGTCGCGCGAGTACCTGACGCTGACCTCGAGCCACACGCTGCGCACCGAGGTTCGCATCCTGCGCGCCGACCGGCCGGATGGCGACTTCGTCGTCTTCGAGCCACGCGGCGAGAAGCACGAGTACCAGGTTGACCACCTGGGCGGACGCTTCTGGGTGCGCACGAACGACGAGGCGCCGAACTTCCGGCTCATGTCGACCGGCGAGGGCGAGACCGGGCGCGACGCCTGGCGCGAGGAGCTGCCGCACCGCGACGACGTGCTGTTCTCGGGCTTCGAGCTGTTCGAGAGCTTCATGGTGGTGGGGGAGCGTCGCGAGGGGCTGGAGCGGCTTCGGGTTGCGACGATGAACGCCGGCTCCGACGGCTCGGGCCCCGAGGCGCACGATCTCGAGTTCGGCGACCCGACCTGGTCGGTCAACCTGGGCGCCAACCCGGACCCGTCGTCGCGGACGCTCCGCTACGTGTACGAGTCGATGACCACGCCGCGGACGGTGTACGACTACGACCCGGTGACCCGTGCGGGCACGCTGCGGAAGCGGGATACGGTGCTGGGCGGCTTCGCCCCGGCGGACTACCGAAGCGAACGCGTCTGGGCGACCGCCGAGGACGGCGTGAGGGTGCCGGTCTCGCTCGTGTACCGGCCCGACCAGCGTTCCGAGAACGCCATGAACCCGCTGCTCCTGTACGGCTACGGTTCCTACGGCGCCAGCATGGACGCCGGCTTCAGCCTGCAGCGCCTGAGCCTTCTCGACCGCGGGTTCGTCTACGCCATCGCCCACATCCGGGGCGGCCAGGAGATGGGCCGGTCCTGGTACGAGGACGGCAAGCTGCTGCGCAAGCGGAACACGTTCACGGACTTCATCGCCGCCGCCGAGCATCTCGTGGCCGAGGGGCATGCCGATCCGGACAGGGTCTACGCCATGGGCGGCAGCGCCGGCGGCCTGCTGATGGGCGCCGTGTACAACATGCGGCCGGACCTCTGGCACGGCGTGGTGGCCCAGGTGCCTTTCGTCGACGTGGTCACGACCATGCTGGACGCGAGCATTCCGCTCACCACCTTCGAGTGGGACGAGTGGGGCGACCCGAGGGAACGCGAGTACTACGACTACATGCTCTCCTACTCGCCGTACGACAACGTGGAGGCGCGCAACTATCCGCACATGCTGGTGACCACGGGCCTGCACGACTCGCAGGTGCAGTACTGGGAACCGGCGAAGTGGGTGGCGCGCTTGCGCGCACGCAGGACCAACGACAATCTGCTGTTGCTGGACACGAACATGGGCGCCGGCCATGGCGGCGCCTCCGGCCGCTTCGACCGCTATCGGGAGATCGCTCTCGTGTACGCGTTCCTGCTTGACCTTTCCGGCGCCGCCTGACGCGTCGGGCGAAGGCATGGCGCTCGACTTCAGTGACCGGCGCGAGCAGCTGCAGCGGCAGCAGGCCGGCTCCCTGCGTTTCGTCCGCGTCGTCGTGCGGGTGGCGCTCCTGTTCGCCATCGGCGCGCTGGCGGTGCTTCAGGGGTTCTCGCCCGCATCCTGGGTGCTCCTGGGCGTCCTGCTGGCCTGGGGCGCCTCGCTTCCGTTCGTGTTGCGCACGGTGGTGCGGTGGGTCCGCGGGCTCGGGCATCTTCAGCAGTGGCAGCGGGCAACGCTGATCTTGACCGCCGCCCTCGTCCTGATCGGCGGCTTTGCCGTCCTGGCCAGGTACGTGCTGCTGCCGCCGGCGACCGGATCCGGCTGAGCGGTGCGCAGGCGACATCGCGACCTGCGAACCGGAGGGGGGATCGATGGACTTCACGCTCACGGCCGAACAGAAGGCGATCTGCGAGGGCGTCGCCCGCACCTGCGCGGGCTTCGACGACGAGTACTGGCTTGCCGTCGACAACGAGAGCCGCTTCCCCGACGAGTTCCACCGGGCGATGGCCGACTGCGGCGCCCTGGGCATCGCCATGCCGGAGGAGTACGGCGGTTCCGGCCTCGGGGTCACGGAAGCGGCCCTGATCATGCACGAGGTGGCGCGCGCCGGGGGCGGGATGAGCGCGGCGTCCGCGATTCACATCAACATCTTCGGTCCGCACCCGATCGTCGTCTTCGGCACGCCGGAGCAGCGGCGGAGGTTCCTGCCCGAGCTGATCGAGGGCAGGGCGAAGACCTGCTTCGCCGTCACCGAGCCGGACGCGGGCCTCGAGACGACGGCCATCACGACCCGGGCGGAGCGGCGCCCGGACGGCGGCTACACGGTCCATGGGCGGAAGATCTGGACCACGACCGCCCAGGAGGCCGACCGCATCATGCTGCTCGCGCGGACGACGCCGCGAGCGGAGACCGGCAAGGCGACGAAGGGGCTGTCGCTCTTCTACACGACGCTCGACAGGCGCCGCATCGAGGTGCGGCGCATTCCGAAGATGGGAAGGGCGGCAGTGGACTCGAACGAGCTGTTCATCGACGGCCTCGAAGTGCCTGCCGAGGACCGCATCGGCGAGGAAGGCCGCGGCTTCGAGTACATCCTGCACAGCCTGAACCCGGAGCGCATCCTGATCGGCATCGAGGCCGTCGGCGTGGGCCGGAACGCCCTGGACCGGGCCGTGGGTTACGCCCGCGAACGCCGCGTCTTCGGGCGACCCATCGGCCAGAACCAGTCCATTCAGCATCCCCTGGCGGAGAGCTGGATGGAGCTGGAGGCGGCGTTCCTGATGGCCATGCAGGCGGCCTCGCTTCACGATCGGGGAGAGCCCTGTGGCCACTACGCGAACGCAGCGAAGTACCTGGGCGCCGAGGCCGGCTTCAAGGCGTGTACCCAGGCCGTGATGACGCACGGCGGCATGGGCTACGCCAAGGAGTTTCACGTCGAGAGGCTGATGCGGGAGGTGATGATCCCGCGCATCGCGCCGGTCAGCCCACAGCTCGTGCTCTGCCACATCGCCGAGAAGGTGCTGGGCCTGCCGAAGAGCTACTGAGCGCCCGGCCGATGGTCGCCGGGTTCGCTGGCGGCTGCCGGGACGCAGGCGCGCAGGAGGTTCGTCGTCGCTGACGGTTCGGTGGTCAGCCGGTGGTGCAGGCGAGGTCCTCCAGCAGGCTGGCCACGGTCTTCCCGAGGCTCGGATGCCGGGCGTTCGGCGCGATCTCGCACAGTGGTTCCAGCACGAAGGCACGCTGGTGCAGCCGCGGGTGGGGAACGACGAGCCCGGGTTCGCCGACGACGTGGTCGCCAAACAGGAGCAGGTCGAGATCGATCGTCCTGGGTCCGCTGGCGTCGGCTGACCGGTTGCGGCCGAGCTCCTGCTCGATGCCGAGCAGGTGGTCGAGAAGACGGCGCGGGCCAAGCCGTGTCTCCACCGTGCAGGCCGCGTTCAGGAACTCCGGGTCGCGGGCGCTGACGCCGCGCTCGGCGACAGCGAGAGTGGGCACGAAGCGGGAGACGGCGGTCACCTCCACGCCCTCCAGCGAGTGAACCTGGTCCAGCGCCGCCTGCAGGTGGGCCGTGCGGGGTCGCAGGTTGGATCCGAGGGCGAGGAACGCCCGGGTACGGGTCACGGCTGCCAGTGGATTTCGGCGCCGACCTCGCCGACGCCGAGCCGGTTTGCTGCCGCGGGCTTCGTGACCCGAACCCGCAGCGATTCGACCCGGTCGCTGGCCCCGGGCCGGGCGATGGCGGCGGCGATGCTCTCCGCCAGCGTCTCCACCAGGCGCCAGGAGCGTTCCGCGGCGACGGAGCGCACGGTCTGGGCTATCTGGGCGTAGTCGAGCGTCTGGCCGAGCACGGCCGGCGCGGCAACTGCCTTCAGGGTGACCCCGACATCCACGAGCAGGTCCTGGGCCGTTGCCCGTTCGCCGCTGGTGACGCCGATGCGGCAGCCGCAGCGGATCCCCTGCGCCAGCACCCGTCGCCGGGCCGCAAAAGGCCGTCGATGCCGTCGCAGCGCCGCGATCGTGTCTGCCAGCTGCCGGTGTTCCCGGACGTCGTGGACCCGCAGGATGTCGGCGGTGTCGAGCACCGCCGCCCAGGCATTGACCGCCAGCGTTCCCGCCAGCCGCTCGTCGACCGGCAGGCCGCCGAGCAGGCGGCTCAGAAAGGACTTGCGGGACACCCCGAGCACGACCGGCGCCCCCAGCGCCCGGAACTCGCCCAGGTTGGCGAGCAGATCGAGGTTGTGCTCCAGCGTCTTGCCGAAGCCGATGCCGGGGTCGACCAGAACCTCCACCCCGCGCCTGCGGCCGGCGGCGACACGCTCGCCCAGGAAGTCGCGGATGTCTGTCACCACGTCGTCGTAGCGGGGTGCGTCCTGCATCGTTCGCGGTTCGCCCTGCATGTGCATGGCGATGACGGGCGTGCCGTGCCGCGCCGCCGTGGCCAGCATGGAGTCGCCGGCGCCGGAGACGTCGTTGATCAGGCTCGCGCCCGCCGCCAGTGCCCTGTCGGCCACCTTCGGGCTGATGGTGTCGACGCTCACCGGCAGTCCCGGACCGAGGCCCGCGATGCCCTCGATGACCGGAAGCAGCCGTGCGAGCTGGGTCTCGTCGTCCACCGGGAGGGCGCCCGGACGCGTGCTCTCGGCGCCGACGTCGATCAGGTCGGCCCCTTCCGCCGCCATGCGCCGGGCCTGAGCGAGCGCGCGATCGGGACTCTCGAACAGGCCTCCGTCCGAGAAGCTGTCCGGCGTGACGTTCAGGACGCCCATGATCAGTGGTCGCGGGCCGAAGGTCAGCCGGTGGGCGCCGCAGACGATCTCCATGGCCGAAGTGTAAGCCCCTCTGCAGCTGCAGGTCGGGGATTGGGACCGGCAGGTAGTCCCTCGCGGCCGGTGTCCAGGCGTGTCCGGCGAGGACTGCCGGAAACTGACATCAAGGTTCTGGCGTCGGTTTGCGTCCTTGTCCTTTGGAATAGAGTCGAAGCGCGCTGCACCTCGTGCCGCCGTTTCGGCGTGACCCGATCATTCGACCGAACGGAGGGTGCGAGAGTGGCGATGGACATGGAGTTGTATCTGCAGTTGCTGGGGGTGTCCCTGGTGAACCTGACCGCGTTGGGCGGCTTCGGCGCCTGGGGGCTTCGGCGCATGGACCGGCGGTTCGACGAAGCCGCGGAGGACCGGCGGCGCATCGAGACCTCCCTGAGTGGCCGGATCGACTCGCTGGAGGCTCGGCTGGTCTCGCTGGAGGATCGGCTGGTCTCGCTGGAGGATCGGCTGGTCTCGCTGGAGGCTCGGCTGGACTCGCTGGAGGCTCGGCTGGACTCGCTGGAGGCTCGGCTGGACTCGCTGGAGGGTCGGATGGGCCTGCTGGAGATTCGCCTGGACGGGTGGGCGAAGCAGGTCTCCGGCGACATGGCGGCCGTCAACCGCGAGCTGGGGAAGCTCCAGGGGTTCACCGCGGCGGCGCGGGTTCGGCGGATGGCGTCCACCTGAGCTTCTGCGGCGGCTGAACGGCCGGGCCCGGCGGACCGAGCGAGGACTGACCATGCGGTGGATACCGCGCCCTTCACGGCAGCGCGTTCGCGCTCGTCAGGCCGGCGCCTGCTTCTGCCTCGTGGTTCTCGGCGGCGCGCTGCAAGCTTGGGTCCTGTCATGCGCACCTGCCGAGGCCGCGCCGCTCGCCGACGACTGCGGCTTTCGGTTCGTCGAGGTCGCGGCTGAAAGCGGTGTCCGTTTCCACCACGAGACCGGCGCCACGGGCGAACTCCACCTGCCCGAGACGATGGGAGCCGGCGTTGCATGGGTGGACTTCGACGGCGATGGCTGGTTGGACATCTACCTGGTGCAGTCGGACCGCTTTCCGCCGGACGGCGGTGAGCCGTCGACCGACCGCCTGTTCCGCAACCTCGGGCCTGGCCGGGACGGTGCCATCCGCTTCGTGCCCGCCGATGCCCCGGACCTTGCCCGCGGCTACGGGCAGGGCGTCGTGGCGGCTGACGTGGATGGCGACCGCGACGTGGACCTGCTCGTCTCCCGCTACGGCTCAACCGTTCTGCTGCGCAACGATGGCGCCGGCGGGTTCGCGGCGGCGTCGCCGCTGGCCCCCGCGGTCCCGGCAGCCGGACGCACCGGCCTTCGCGCTTCGGTCGGCGGCAGGTCCGACGCGCCGCCTGCCGAAACGGAGGCTCGCCTCTGGGGTTCCTCCATGGCGCTCGCCGACGGCGACGGGGATGGCGACCTCGACCTTCACGTCAGCCGTTACCTGGACTACGACCCGAACCACGGCCTGGAGTGCCGCCGCGAGGGGCCCGATTCGCCGCCGGAAACGTGCGATCCGTCGCTGTTTCCGGGTCAGCCGGACCGCTACTGGACGAACGACGGCGGCGGCCGCTTCGTGGACTCGACTCGCGCCGCGGGGCTGGCCGTGGCCGACGGACGCGGGCTGGGGGTCCTGTTCGTCGACCTCGACGGCGACCACCTGCCGGACATCTACGTGGCCAACGACCTCGACCCGAACCACCTGTTCAGGAATCGCGGCGACGGGACGTTCGAAGACGTGTCGCTGCTTTCCGGCGCGGCCGTGAACCGCAACGGCAGGCCGGAGGCGGGCATGGGGCTGCTGGCTGCCGACCTCGACCGGGACGGCGACCCGGACCTCCTGGTGACGAACTTCGACGTGGAAACGAACACCCACTATCGGAACGACACGGCGACCTCGGGCATGCTGTTCGAGGATGTCTCGGCCACGAGCGGCTTTGGCCTGCCGTCGTTCAACCTGCTTGGCTTCGGGCTGGTCGCCGAGGACCTCGACCGCAACGGCATGCTGGACGTGTACGTCGCGAACGGCCACATCTTCGCCGTGCCGCGGCGGGACAACACGACCCACCGGCAGCGGGACCTGCTGCTGCGTGGCGATGGCGCCGGCCGACTTGCCGAGGTGCGATGCGCCTGGACCGATGACGATCCGCTCGTCAGCCGCGCCGTGGCGGCGGCGGACCACGACAACGACGGCGACGGCGACCTGCTGGTGACGGCGAACGGCGGCCCGGCCCGTCTGTGGCGCAACGACACGCCTCTTCCCCCGGAGACGGAGTGGCTGGGGGTCGAGCTGCGCGGGCGGTCGCCCAACACGCAGGCGGTGGGCGCGGTCGTCAGCCTGACCGACGCCCCCGGCCAGCCGCCGCGACGCCGCTTCATTCTGCGCGGAGATGGCTACCAGTCGTCGAGCGGCCATCGGCTGCGCTGGGCCCTGCCGGCGGCGGCGACCGGCGAGGCCAGTTCGGTCTCCGGGCCGGCAGCCGGCGCTCGCCTCGACCTGCGCTGGCCGGACGGGCGCCGGACCCGGATTCTCGCTCCGCCGACCGGCGCCTATCTCGTCATCGAGGAACGGCCGTGATGATGCGGCGGATCTGGCAGGCGGCCCCCTTGCCGGCCCGTGTCCTGGGCACGGCGCAGCAGCGTTGCCCGCGTTGGCCGGGCCGCTGCCCGCGGAGCACGGCCGCTCTGGCGGATAACCGTGTTCCTGATACGCCGCGGCGGCAATGCTGTGGATCGCGGCCAGGTTGCCGCGAGACCCGCTCCGCCATCCTGGCCCTTGCCGCGGTGGCCATGCTGGCACTGGCTTCCGGAGGTTCGCTCGAAGCGACTGCTCTGCCGGTAGAGCTTCAGCCGGTCGAGTTCGAGCTCGACAACGGCATGACCTTCCTGGTCGTCGAACGACCCGGGCGACCGGTGGTTTCGGCGGTCTGGGCTGTCCGCGCCGGCTCCGCGTCGGACCCGGCCGGGCAGCGGGGCCTCGCCCACGTCGTGGAGCACCTGCTGTTCGCTGGAAGCCGCACCATCGGCACGGCGGACTGGGAGGCCGAATCGCGGCTGCTGCGGCAGTGGGAGCGCCTCAACGAGCGGTCGGTGCGGCGAAGCCGGGCCGCGCCCGCTTCTGCCGACCTGGCGCGGCGTCTCGCGGCACTTCAGCGTCCGGGCGAGTACGCGACCATCTACACCCGTGCCGGCGGCGTGGGCCTCGATGCGGAGACCCGCCACGACCTGACCCTGTACCAGGCGCTTCTGCCGGCGGAGAAGATCGAGCTCTGGTTCTGGATGGAGTCGGACCGCCTGCTCGAACCCGTGTTCAGGGGCTTTGAGCGCGAGCTGCGGGTAGTCGAGCAGGAGCGTCGCCAGCGCCTCGAGTCGAGCCCGGTGGCGGCCGCCTTCGAGCGCTTCGACGCGGCATTCTGGGGCGCCGGTCACCCGTATGCGCATACGCCCGGAGGCCACCAGCTGGAGATCGCGCGTCTGCTGCCCGCCGATGCGCGCGCCCACTTCGAGGCGACGTACCGCCCGGACCAGCTGGTCGCGGCGCTGGTCGGCGACCTGACGCCCGCGGCTGCACGGGAACGGGCCGAGCGCTACTTCGGTCGTCTGCGTCCCGGAAGCGATGCCCCTGGAGCCGGCTTGCCGGATGCCGGAACCGTTGACGGGGCGAGCGCGGCGGAGGCTCCCTCGCTGCAGCGTGACGGTCGGCCTGGCGCCGTGAACGAAACGCCGCTGTCGGGAGGCCATCGCCAGGGAGGACCGGCTGCCGACTACGGGGACGCCGTGCCCGGCCTGCTCGAAGAGACCTGCACCTGCCGGCGGCAGATCGAGATTCGCTATCCGACCGTGCCGCTCGCTGCAACGGGTGACGGTGTGGCGCTCGACCTGCTGGCCGGCGTGCTGAATGGCCGGTCGGGCCGCCTCCGTCGTCGCCTGGTGCTGGCGGACGATGCAGTCGCCGTGTCCGCCTCGGCCCGGCACGAGTCGCGTCGGCATGGCGGCTACTTCGCAGTGCATGTCGAAGCGGCCGCCGATGTCGAGCTTGCGGCGCTGCTTCGGGCCTGGGACCGGTTGCTGGAGGAACTGCTGGGCGGCGGCGTCGAGACCGCCGAACTCGAACGGGTGCGGCGGCAGCTGAGCACGGAGGCCTGGCGGCAGGTCGAGACCGACGTCGGCCTGGCGCGTCGCCTGGTGACCGCCGAGGCGCTGGGCGGCTGGCGGCAGCTCGGCGACTGGTTCATGGCTGCGGATGCCGTCGGGTCGGCCGACCTGCGGCGGGTGACCGAGACCTTCCTCGTGCCCGGCGCCCGGGCCGTACTGGCGCTCGCGCCGCCGCCTCAACGGCCGGCGGTCGGTCAGCCAGCGTCGGTGGGGGCCGCGGGCAGGTCCGACAGCCTGCCGGGGCGTGCGGGGGAGCGCTGAGGCGGCGGCACGCGTAGTGCATCTTGCCGGCGCGAACCGGCATGGCGTGAACGGATGCGGAGGGAAAGGAGCACGGCGTGAACGGGGAAGGAGGGCGCGTGAACAGAACGGCCCTGCAGGGTGCGCGGTGCGCGGGGCGGGTGCTTCGACGGACCCTGGACCGATCGTGTCTCGTTGCGCTCTGCCTGGGCGCAGCAGCTGCCGCCGTGGCAGCTTCGCGTGTGGCGGCCCGAGCGTCGACGCCGGGGCAAGCGGCGGTGCAGGCGGCGCAGTCGCAGCAGGCCCAGCGGCCAGTGCCCGCACACCCGGACGAACTGCGCTTTCCGCCGTCGAGGCTTGCGCCGCCGGACCCGTCCGGGATGCGCTTCGAGCTGGCGAACGGGGTGCCGGTCATCGTCGCCGTGGACCGCAGCCTGCCGCTGGTGGACGTCGTGCTGGCGCTTCCGGTTGGTGATCTCGACGAAGCACCGGGGGAGGCGGGCCTCGCCTCGATGACGGCGTCCATGCTGCGCCGCGGCGGCGCCGGCGAGCTCGCCCCGCACCAGCTGGACGACGAAGTGGACGCCCTGGGCGCCAGCATCCGATCCGTGGGCCTTTCGGCTCGGAGCGTGATTGCGCTCGATTCCGGCACTGGCGCCCTGGAGCGTGGCCTCGAACTGCTTGCCGCGATGGTGCTCGAACCCCGGTTCGACGAGCGGCGGCTCGCCCGGGCGCGGAGCACCCTTGAGCTTGGTTTGTCGAGCGCGGAGGACGATCCGCTGCAGCTGCTGGAGCGGGAGTGGCTTCGCCTCGTGCACGGCGACGATGCGCCCAGGGCGAGGCAGCTCACGGCCGAGGCGGTGTCGGCGTTCACGAGCGAGGCGCTCCGGGGCTTCCATCGTCGCCACCATGGCCCCGAAGGCGCGGTGTTCGCGGTGTCGGGCGACGTGGACCCCGAACGAATCGTCGGGCTTCTGGACGAGCTGTTTGGCGGCTGGGCGGCGGCTGGCGGTTCCGTTCCGGCTGGAGGATCGCGCGACGCTGCAGATCGTGCGGGGGCGCCGCGCCCGGCACCGGCCTCCACCGCCGCAGCCCTTGCCGCTCCGGCTGGCCGTCCGCCAGACGGCGGCCGTTCGGCCGCTGGCGAGTCTGCCGGCTTGTCAGGCCGTGCCGCTGCAGTCGAGAACCCGGGTCCGCGGTGGTCCCCGGTGGCCGCGGCGAAGCCCGGCTGGTGGCTGCTGGATCGCCCGGGCACCCAGGCTGCGGTCGCAGTCGGCCATCAAGGGGTCACGTTCGACTCCTGGGATGCCCAGGACCGCTGGGCGCTGCTGCTGCTGGTCGAGATCCTCGATGGTCCGGGCGCCGTGTCGCGACTCCGTTCGCGATTGCAGGTCGGCGAGGGTCTGACCTACCGGGTGATCACCAGCTTCGACCTGGATCCCCTGCCGCCCGGCGCGGTGGGAACGCCGGCCGCAGGGGGCGCCGTCCGTGCGGCGAGTGGCGGGCCCACAGATCGTGCGGCCCGTGCGGAGCGGTCGCCAGGCGCCGGCACGTCGCCTGCGGCAGCCGGGAAGGGCGATGCGGCCGTCGCGCCGTCGGGCGAGTTCCGGGTGTTCTTCGAGACCGCTCCCGAGTCGGCAGCCGAGGCGACGGTCGTCGTGCTCCGGGAACTGCGCCGGCTTCAGGGCGACCTCGTGCCGGCTGCGGAGCTTCTGACCGCGAAGCGCTCCATCCTGGCCAGGTTCCCACTGCTGTTCGACCGGGCGGAGGCCATTGCCGGCCGGTACGCCGAGGACGTGCTGCTGGGGCGTCCGCACGAGTACTGGGCGGTCTACCGGCAGCGACTCGAGGCCGCTACCGCCGCCGACATCCGCCGGGCCGCCCGGAAGTTCCTCGACCCGGACGGCCTCGCCGTGCTGATGACGGGCGACCGGCAGGCGGTGCGATCCGGCGCAGGCGCGGAGGCTCTCCGCAGGGAGCTGGGGCCGCTGCGGTTGGTCGAAGGCCGTCAGTGAGGCGCACCGGATCCTGACGTGCCCCGGAACTTCTTGCTGTACCCTTCTCCTTGGCGCAGCCTTGCGCCGGTGTGCGGCGAGCAGCGCAGTCGCGGCTCCTCGCCGGCAGCCCCGGCTGCCGACGGTGTCAGTAGACCGTGGTCTCGGGGTAGAACGCGTACCAGCCGAACCAGAAGGCAACGTGGCCGGGGACGCGCGGCAGGAGGTCCTCGCCGCCGTCGAGCACGAGGTTGTCCTCTGCGAGCCACCAGATGGCGCCATCTTCGGCCTCGAGCTGTCGAAGCGGTCCCTGCCCCGGGGGGTTGAAGCGTCGGCCGCCGCTCTCCCAGGCGCGCACCGCGCCGCTGTCCGGGTCGACCGCGAGCACGATGGCCACTCCGCCCAGCGTGTCGTGGACAAGGCGCTCGGCCACGAGCTTCTCAAGTGGCCACGCCCTGGCTTCGTCGCCGATCCGCATCGCGTAGATCTTCGCGTTCCGCTCCAGCAGGTCGCTCTGCCGCGCGACAGGGAACTCGACGCCGGCGCGAGCTTCGTCCGCCGCCCCCTCGATGTAGCGATAGCCGGTCCGCCGCGCCACTTCGGGTTCGGGACGCATCACGGTCGTGTCCGGGTGGCGGCTCAGCCAGGCGTCCCATCGCGTCAGGGTCATCGGCAGCATGGTCAGAGAGGCGCCTTCGGCGGCGCGTACGCCGACCACCGCTTCGCCGGTCAGGTTGCTCCACAGGCTCAGCGTCTCGCGGTCGAACATCAGCTTGTTCGAGCGGTAGAGCAACCCCGAGGTACCGAACTCGAGCCGCCCGCCGTTCTCGTCGACTGCCGAGTAGAGGATGCCCGAGCCGCAGAGCGTGCAGAACGAGAGGGTGACTGGCTGGCCGCCGACGGTGTCGTTCAGAAGCTCGTGCCAGCTCAGAACCTTGACCGGGTAGGCCCTTCGTTTGCCACCCAGGTCGACTCCGAACACCGTGTCCGTGTCGCGCATGAAGCGGGCCATGTCGGCGGGGACGGCGACGGGATCATCGATGGCGGGAATGCCGTCGAGAGGAACGCCTCCCCACTGCACCTCCCGCAGGCGCAGGCGGACCGTCATCTCGGGGCCGAGGATGCGCTGGTAGGCCGGGTCGATGCGGGAGAACAGTTCCGCCTTCCAGGCCTGATAGCCAGCCGGGGTCTCCAGATCGTCGCGACCACCCACGTACTGGAACCAGTTCCTGTAGTGGTTGCCGACCTGCTCGCTCGACAGCTCTTCCAGGAGCTCGAGCGTGTCTTTGCGTGCTTCTATGGGCGCGAAGAAGTAGGCATCGACGAGCGGAACGAGAGTGGAGAGATCGGCCTCGGCGAGGGCACGTGCTGCCTTGGTCCGCGGCTTCTTCTTGTCCGACATCAGGCGCCGAAGCCGGGTGTACATCGGGCCCGAGGCCGTGGAGGTCTGCCCCCTCGTGTTCAGTGTGGGGTACTCCGGCCGGACCGCGAGCGGATCGTCCATCAACCGGTCCTGGGCGTCGCCCGGCGCCGGGAAGATCAGAGCCAGGCACAGCCCTGCGCACACGGCCGCGCCGGCGATCGGACCAGCTGCGCCAGCAAGAGCCGTTCGGGGCGGCGAAACAGGATCCGTCGGCCTTCGGTTCACGTCAAGTACCTCCGTTCCCTTAGTATCGCATCATGGCCGGCGCGGGATTCTGTGACTGCGCTCGTGGCGCCGGGATTGTGCCTCGGCGGACGTGGATCCCGCTGGTCTGCACATGGTTCCTGGCCGTCCTCGCGCCGGCAGGGGGATGGGCTCAGCAGCCTGAAGTCGTGCTCGAGAGTATCGCGATCACGCCTGCCGAACCCGGTCGGGAGACGCTCTGCCGGCTGGACGCCAGGGTGCGGAACAACGGCGAGAGGGCCGTCTACAGGTTCGGATTCGAGGTCGAGCTGAACGGGAAGCCACTGCCCGCGTACAAGCAGCAGATCTTCCTGCAGGTGATCGAGGCCGGCGCGTCCGATGTGGTCTCGCTGTACAACTTCTGGACCTCAGAGACGGGTCGCCCGGCGCCTCTCGACGGCCGTCTGGAAGTGCTGGTCCGGCTTCGGGAGGCTCACTGGGTCGACGTGTCGGAGATCCAGGAGGACGGCGAGACGATCGAGGTCTGGACGCCGTTCGGCGAGGTGGCGGGCCTGCCCCAGGCGGTCGCAAGGACCCTGAAGCTGAAGTGAGCGTGGGCCGCGCCTTCTGCATCGGGCTCGCGGCGGCCCTGGCGGTCCTGGCGTGCGCCCAGCCGCGGCAGGAAGCGGTCGCTCGTCCTGGCGGCCCGGCGCCGCGGCCGCCGATCATCCTGATCTCCATCGACACGCTGCGCGCGGACCGGTTGCCGGCCTGGGGGCACGACGCGGTCGAGACGCCGGCCATCGACCGTCTGGCGGCGGACGGCGTGCTGTTCGAGCGTGCCTGGACCCACGTCAACGTGACTCTGCCCTCCCACGTCAGCCTGTTCACCGGCCTGCTGCCGCCTGATCACGGCGTGCGCGACAACACGGGCTTCAGGCTCGGCCACGACGTGCCGACACTGGCCGCGGAGCTCGAGAGCCATGGCTACCTGAACGGCGGCTTCGTGTCTTCCTGGGTTCTGCGGTCCTGGACCGGAATCGACCGCGGCTTCCATGTGTGGGACGACGATGTCGGCTCCGGTGGCGGCCGCCAGTTGGGAGACTTGCAGCGGCCGGGGAGCGAGACGCTGGCCGCTGCAGCGGACTGGCTTCGGGAGGCGGCGGGTCGCCCCTTCTTCCTGTTCTTCCACCTCTATGAACCCCACGCCCCCTACGAGCCGCCGGCGCCCTTTGCTGACCGGTACGACGACCCGTACGACGGCGAGGTGGCAGCCGCCGATCAGGTGGTCGGGGGTCTCCTGACGCTGCTCCACGAGCTCGGGCTCTACGACGAAGCGCTTGTCATTCTGCTCTCCGACCACGGCGAGGGCCTGATGGACCACGGGGAGATGGACCACCTCATCCTCATCTACCGCGAGGTGCTCCAGGTGCCCCTGATCGTCAAGCTGCCGGGAAACGAGCGTCGTGGCGAGCGAGTGGCCCGGAACGTCCAGCTGACCGACGTGGCGCCAACGATGTACTCGCTTCTCGGTCTCGACCATCCGCCGGACATGGCTGGCAGCGACCTGCTCGGTCCGTCCCCCGCCGTGCCGCCACAGATCATCTCCGAGAGCGTCTATCCGCGGATTCACTTCGGATGGAGCGATTTGGCCTCGGTGGTCGAAGGCGACCTGCACTTCATCGACTCGCCGGCGCCGGAACTCTTCAGGCTAAGCGAGGATCCGCGAGAGATCGACAACGTGGTCGAGGAGGAGCGCGCGGCTGCCAGGCGGATGCGGGCGGCGCTTGAGGCCGTTGACCGCACGCTCGTGCCGCCAGCCGAGCGCGCGAACCCCGAGACGTTGCAGCGGCTGCAGTCGCTTGGCTACCTGTCCGGTGGCGCTCGCGCCGGTTCCGGGCCGCTGCCGGATCCCAAGGCCCGCCTGTGGGTGGTCGAGGAACTTGACCGGGCCGGCGCCTTGGCGACGGCCGGCGAGCTGGCGGCTGCCGAGCCCCTGCTGCGCCGGATCCTCGACACCGAACCGCAGCTGGTGCGGGCATGGGAACAGCTCGGTGACGTGCTGGAGGGCCAGGATCGGGAAGAGGAGGCCCTGGCGGCCTGGCGGCGGGCGGTCGATGCCTCCGGCGGCGATGCGGCAGGGGCTGCGGTCAAGGTGGCCGAGCTGCTCCTGCGCACCGGTCGAGTCGACGAGGCCCGCGAGCATGCGCTGGCGGCGGTCGACCGGTCCCCCCTGGCGCATCAGGTTCTGGCGGAGGCGGCGCTGATCGAGGGCGACCTGCAGGCCGTGGAGCGGCATCTGGAGACGGCCGTTGCCGAGCGGGGTCCTCGGGTGACGCCGCTGATCGTCAGGGTCGCCTGGCTGAACGCACTGGGGCGGTTCAAGGAGGCCCTGGCGCAGGCCGACGAGGCGCTGTCCGAGTTTGGCGACCGCGGCGACCGGCAGAATTTGGCGCGGCTGCTGCTCTATCGCGGCACGGCGCTCGGCGCCCTGGACCGAGTCGAGGATGCGGAGCGTGCCTGGCGAGAGGCGGCGGCCATGGACGAGGGCCTGCTGGGCGCCTGGTCGTCGCTGGCGTTTCTCCTGGCGCTTCAGGGCAGGACCGCGGAAGCCGGCCTGACCCTTCAGGAGATGGTGACGGTGAACCCGCAGCCGGCCGCCTGGGTCGAGGCGGTTCGCACGCTGCGCGCGATGGAGGACGAGCAGTCCGCGGAGATTCTGCTGAGCCAGGCGTTGCAGCGCTGGCCGGACAGCCCGGAGCTCCTTCGGGCGCGGGACGCGTTGTAGGCTCGCCTCGATGATCTCGCGGGACGAGCGAAGGGCCGGTCGAACGGTCGGCGCTGTGCGCTGGCGCCCGGTGGTCCCGACCCTGCTGTGCGCGGTGGTGGCCTGGGGCATCGGCGCGGTCGGAGCGCTGCCCGCTCAGGAGGCTCCGGCGGGCGGCGACCAGCCTCTCGGACCCGGCTTCGTCGACAGCGTCGAGGTCGGCCTCGTGAACGTGGACGTCTACGTCACGGATGCCGACGGGGCGCCCGTTCATGGTCTCGCTGCAGGGGACTTCGAGTTGCTGGTCGATGGTCGAATTGTCGCGATCAGCAACTTCTACGCCGTCGAGCAGCGTGGCGACGATCTGTGGATTCGCCGGGCCGACGCCGAAGCCGAGCCCGTGAAGGTGAACGCTTCGGATCGCGTCCCGGTTCCGGGCGAGCCGCCGCCGGTCTCCCTTTCGCCCGAGCTGGCCCTTCACGTCGTCGTCTACGTCGACAACCTGAACTTGACGCCGTTCAACCGGAACCGGGTGCTGCGGGAACTGAGGAGCTTCATCCGGGAGAAGTTGCGCCCCGAGGACCGGGTGATGCTGCTCAGTCACAACCGCAGCCTGGACCTGCTGATGCCGTTCACCAGCGACCGGGAGAGGCTGAATCGCGCCCTCCTGGAGCTGGAAGAGACGACCGGGAACCGGGTGCATCGCAACAACGAGCGCCGCGACATCGTGGCGCTGATCAACGACGTCAACCTGGAGACCGCAGGACGGCGCGGCAGCGACGAGTTTCGGACCGGCGTGCGCGAGGGCCGCGTCATCGGCGGGCCGGTCAGCCTGGCGCGGAACCAGCTGATCGCCTACGCCGGGTCGGTGCGCAACGACACCCACCTGTCCATCGATGCCCTGTCGAGCGTGGTCGAGAACCTCTCCGCCGCGCCCGGCCGCAAGGCGGTCGTCTACGTGGCGGACGGCCTGCCGATGATCGCCGCCGAGGACATGTTCCACTTCATTCGCGATGCCTACGAGGATGCGGTGTCGCTGGTGGAGATGACGTCGTACGACATGTCCCGTCGCTTTCAGCAGTTGGCGGCGACGGCGAACGCGAACCGCACGAGCTTCTACACCATCGATGCCCGCGGGCTGACCGTCTACTCGCAGGGCACGGTCGAGCAGCAGGCTGCGGGGCTGCCGGGGCAGGGGCTGCTCGTCGACCAGATCCGGGTCACGAATCAGCAGAGCCCGCTTCGCCTGATGGCGCGCGAGACGGGCGGCCGCTCGATCTTCAACGCCAATCGGGTGATGCCCGATCTGCTGAAGATCGCCCGCGACTTCCGCAACTTCTACTCCCTGGGCTTCGTGCCCGCCGTGGGCGAGCGAGGCAGGTACCACTCGCTGGAAGTGCGGCTGAAGGAACGGCCTCGCGGCACGGACGTGAGTTATCGGCGCGGCTATCGGACAAAGACGATCGAGTCGCGCATGGCGGAGGGGACCCTGTCCGCTCTCAATCTGAACGTCCAGGACAACTCGCTCGGCGTCACCGTGCACAGCCTGCCGCCGAAACGGCGAGCGGACGGGCACTACGACGTGCCGCTCGTGGTCGAGGTCGCGTGGAAGGACCTGACCCTGATTCCGAGGGAGGGCGTGCATCACGGCCGCATCCGGCTCTGGCTCGCCGCCAAGGACGAGCGCGACCGTTCGACCGAGCCCCGCCTGAGCGAGCTGAACATCGCCGTGCCGGAGGAGCGCCTCTCCGAGATTGAAGGCCGGCGCTGGCGCTACGATCTGGAACTGACCATGGAGGCCGGCTATCACGATGTCGGTCTGGGCTTCCGCGACGAGGTGGGCGGCCGCCACTCCTTCCTGCGCCACGGCGTCAACGTTCGCTGAGCCTGGAAGGCGGCCGTTGCCGTGCGTCAGGCTTGTGGGATGTGGCTATACTGCCTGCCATGGGACTCTTGAATCGTTTCGCTTGCCCTCTCCCTTCATGTCGTCCTTTCGCTTGCCGGCCCGGCAGAAGTCGGCTCTGGTCCGTCCTGCCGGCCCTGCTTCTCGCCTTCCTTGCCGCGGCTGACGTGCGTGCGCAGCGGCTGCTCGATCTCGGCCCCGTCATGCCCGAGATTTCGGCCGAGGAGGGCAACGAGATCTTCGCCGTCGAGCTGGATATCGACTTCGTGCGGTCCGCACCGCAGCGAGTGGAGCTTCCCGTTCCGGGCGGAACGGTGCTGGTTGCCGAGATGACGGTGTTCGAGGATCGCGGAAACGGCGATGCGATGTGGGCAGGCCGCCTGCCGGGCGTGCCGTACGACAGCGTGCTGTTGACCGTGAAGGACGGGCACCTCGCCGGGAGGTTCGGCGAGCCTGGCGGCGCCAGGTACCTGATCGGCGTCGGACCGGACGGCCGAGGGCAGATGTCGGACGAGTCACTCAGTCCCTTCAATGTCGAGAGCCACGACTGCCCGGCCGGTCTTGTCACTCCCCCTGAGCTTTCGGGAGAGCCTCTTCCGGCCCGGTCCGCCCGGGGGCAGCATGTGGGGGTGTCGGAGTCGAATCACGACGTGCTCGACGTCCTGGTCGTCTACACGGCCGAGTCCGCGGAGCGCTGGAGCCGGAGGAATCTGACTCCCGGGCCGGCCATCCAGCGGTCGATGGACTACCTGCAGATGGTCTTTCGAAACGGCCAGATCGGCGTGACGCCGAATCTCGTGCATTACGAAGAGGCGCCGGCGCTCTACGGTGAACACGAGGAAGGCGAGGACAGCCAGTGGTCGTGCGGTCATGTCCTTGGGCACATGCCGGCGGATCCCGACCTGCGCGCGCTGCGGGCCGAGCACGAGGCCGACGTGGTTCACTTGTTCGTCTGGGGTCTCGACGGTTGCAGCGGCATCGCCTACCTCTTGCAGAACGGCGGTACCGCGCAGAGTTTCTCGGGAGCTGCCTTTGGTCTGACCTTGCCTCGCGGCGACTACGACTCGACTTTCGCGCACGAGATCGGGCACAACATGGGCGCCAATCACGATCCTTCCAACGCCGGCAACGACATCGACCCCGTGTATCCCTACGCCTTTGGTCACACTGACTTCGTGCCGCTGCCGAACATCGACACGATCATGAGCTACGGCTCGGGTCGGGTCGAGCCCTATTTCTCCACCGTACGGATCAGTCCCCGCGGCTGGACCCTCGGCATTGCCAACGAGCGCGAGAACGAGCGCGCCATGCAGCAGACGATCGATCTCGTGGTTCAGTACAGCGACTACCTTCCCGACTCGAACACCGAGCCGCCTCCCCCGGATCCGGGTCAGCCGCCTGCCATGCCGAGCAACCTGAGCGCCGTGCCGACGGGTCCGTTCAGCGCTCGTCTCACCTGGACGGACGAGTCAGACAACGAGAACGGCTTCACAGTTCGCTACCGCGGCGAGACGGGTGGCTGGAAGAACGGGCCGGACCTGGTGGAGAACACCACGTCCGCGGAGGTGAGGGGCCTTGAGGCGGGCGGCCGCTACGCCTTCCAGGTGCGGGCCTTCAACCAGGCCGGCAGCGCTGACAGCGGCACGGCGGAGGCCGTGCTGCCGGAGGCCGAGTACAGCGATTGCGTCCCATCGCAGACGCTGCACACCTTCGAGATTGGTTACACGGTCAGCATGTGCTTCGAGGACACAAGCGACCGGGACGAGGAGGGCAGGCCCAAGCAGAAGGACGCCCTGAACTTCGGCCTCGAGTCCAAGGACTCGGCGATCCTTTATTTCTTCAAGAGGGACAACGCAGAGCTTCTGATCAAGGTGCTGGATACCTGTGTCATCAGCCCGAACCGCTGGGTCTTCGCGGCGCCGGTGACGGACTTGGCGTTCAACCTGCAGGTCACCGAAGCCGGTACGGGTCGGACCTGGACGCACCGCAATCCGCGAGGCGGCGTGACGGCGGCTGCGGTCAGCGACACCGCGGCCTTCTCCTGCGCCGAGTCCGCCGGTGCCCCCGTCGCCGGAGCCGGCGCTCCCGGACTGGAGCTGGTGAAGGCCGGCTTCGGGCGGCTCTCGAGCGCCGTGTCCTGGCCGACGGCGTCTTCGCAGACGGTGGCAGCGAAGCCGGACCTGGCCGGGCTCGGGACGAGTTCCGTTCCGGTCATGCCACCGGTTGCCAGGCGGGCTGCCGAATGCGATCCGCTGCCGGTGGTGACGCTGAAGGGCGGCTACGTGGTGAAGATGTGCGCCGAGACGCAGAAGGGCGACCTGACCGAGGTGTTCCAGGTGAAGGACTTCGGCCTGGATTCGGACCAGTCCGCGCTCCTTTACTTCTTCCAGAAGGACAATGCGGAGCTTCTGATCAAGGTGCTGGATACCTGTGCCTTCAGCCCGAACCGCTGGGTCTTCGTGGCACCGGTCACGGATCTCGGCTACAACCTCGTGATCGAAGCGCCGGACGGCCGGGTATGGACCCGGACGAACAGCCTTGGTCAGACCGCCGTGCCCGCGCAGGACAACCGAGCTTTTGCCTGCGCCGAGTGATCGGGGCTGGCCTGCCGCCAGCCTCTGGTCGGCCAGCCGCGTGTCGCCGGCTAGAGCACGCGTATCGGGGTGGATGACGTGTGCTGCCCGTCGGCGCCGTCAGTCACCGTGATCACGAGGGTGTAGTCGCCCGCCTCCAGGTTGCGTCCGGCCACGAACGTGCCCGACAGCTGAGACACGCTTGACCCGGCCTGCGCATTGGCCGCCAAGGTGACTTCGCCGCCGCTGGCCACCTGTTCACCGTCGGCCCGGAAGACCTCGGTGCGCACGGATACAGGCCCCGCGCTCAGGTTCGTACCGGCGAGACTGATCGGCACCTCGCCGCCGGCGGTGACGACCGGCTTCGCGGCCGGGATGAATGGATTGCCGTCCATCAGGAAGGGGAACGCCACGTCACTCCTCTGTTCCGACTCCTCTTCGCGCAGGAGAACCCACTTCTGCGGCGGCTCCGGGAAGAGGGGCGGCTGCAGCGCCGGGCCGTCTCCCGGCACCGTAAGCAGCGACGTGGCGAGTGCCCGTCGACCGGTCGCGTCGTTGCGGATCAGCACGCGGACGGAGTAGTCGCCCGGATCCAGGTCGAAGTGGCCCCAGTACTTGATGCCGGTCTCCAGGAGCTGCGAGCCGGCCCCGGACGCGTTCAGGCCCATCGCGCGGACGAAGAAGTCACGGACGATGCCGTGCTCGTCGAGCGCGTAGGCGTAGAGCTGCAACGGAACGGTGTCTCCCTGCTGCTCTTCGACCAGGTCGCGGCCATTTATCTCGATCAGCACCGGCGCGTAGGCCTTGCCGGTGTCGGCGGGGAACCCGGCGGCGAGGATCGACGTCTCGATCTGCCCGGCCTCGACTCCGCCCATCACCTGCTGGGCCGAGTCCAGGGTTCGTTCGAACGGGCTCGTCTGATCGTACGGCTTCGGTGCGTAGTAGCCCGGTCGGTGGACGACCCTGGTGCCTCGCGGAGCGCCCCGGAGGCGGACCCGCAGCTTGTGGAAGCGGCCGTCGTTCTTCAGGTTGTCAGGGTAGAAGGAAAGCAGGTAGGTGACGCTGGTCTGCTCCAGCATCTCGGACATGGCGCTGCCCAGGTTGCCGAAGTTCGTGAAGACCTCGCCTCCGGTGTCTCTGGCCATCATGTCCAGCGAGGCCCGGTTGCTCTGGCCCTGCGTCTGGATCTTTCCACTCACGTCCACTGCCTGGATGGAGCAGTTGGCTTCGCGGAACTTCTCCAGCATCTGATTCATCGATCGCTGGGCCGCGGTGCTTCCGAACAGGTCTTCGTTGTCCACCTGCTCGAAGTTCCCGGCAGCCACGCGTTCCTGCCGATCCAGGATCTCCTGCTGCTGCTCGATCGTGACGCCCTGCTGCCCGACGAGGATCGTGTCGTCGAAGCCTTCGGACAGGAAGACGACATGCTTGCGACCCTGGATGGAGTGCATCCAGTTGGCGAGCTCGCCCATGCCGGCGGCCAGGGCGTCGACCTGGCTTGCTGCGCGCCCCCGGTCCGCGGCGTCGCGCAGCACCTGCAGCTCCTGCTGCGTGGCGAGCAGCTCCGCCTGCGACTCGACCCGGAGCTCGGTGCCCCCGTCGCCGATGTCGGCGCTCGTGGGCAGGTCGCCTCCCAGGTCCCCGAGCACTAGCCCCAGCGGGTCGCGCACGACGCCGGGTTCGCCGCGGCTGAAGCCCAGGCTGCCGATGGCCTGGCGAATCTGGCTGCGATCCGAGGTGAAGCCGAGCACCAGCCGCGGTCGTGTGTCAAAGACGGCCAGGGCCACGAGATCCGAGGGGTGCAGTTCCTGCAGGACGAGGTCGGCGGCGGCCTGCTGGGCACGACCGACCGAATCGGGCGGCGTGAAGAAGAGGTCGAACATGAGCAGGAAGTGCCGCCTGCCAGCGACCGGCACCGGTTCGTCGGTAGACCGGCCCTCGATCTCCGCCAGGTCGACGACGTCGAAACCGACGATGTCGACGGTCTTTCGGTTGTCCTGGAGTTCGAAGTCGGCGGCGGTCAGACCGCGGACAGGGCCTCCGGACCGGCTGACCTGCACCGGCACCTCGACCAGGGTCACGGTGGCCGAGTCGCTGAACTCGGCCTGTGCCTGGCGACCTCGCCGCCGCTGAGCGTCTGCGGCGACGGCCGAGAGCAGCAACGATGCGGCGCAAAGGAAGGCGGCGGTTCGACGCAGGGAAGGCACGGCCGGGTGATTCAGGGGGCTGTTGACGCTCATGCCGGGTTCCTCCGAGGGGGGCGCGGTCCGGGAAGCCGGAAGCGGCGGGTGGTCCGCTCCCGGGCGTCTCGATTCGTCCGCGACTGTCAGTTCAGGACCTTGAGGGGGATCGAACTGGCGGACCTGGTACTGGTCGCCTGATCGGTCACCGCCACGCTGAGAGTGTAGTCGCCCGGCTCGAGCCCCGTGGGCCTGAAGTCCGCGACGAGCTTGTCGAGTCCCGCAACTCCGGTCACGGTGCGTTCCCGGAGGTGAAGAGCGCCCCCCGGTACGGCCGTGCCTTCCAGATCGGTGAGCGTGGCCTCCAGGGTCAGCTCGCCGGCGCCGAGGTTGTAGCCGACGAGGCAGAGTTCGGCCGTCGTCTCGGCTGCGGTCAGGGCCAGCAGTGGCAAGGCGGACGGAACGTAGGGCTCGCCGTTCACGGTGAACGGGTAGATCGTGGTCCTGGCGTACTCGTCGCCGGGCTGCTCGCGCACGAGGAACCAGCTTCCGGGCGGTTCGAGAAAGAACGGGGGCAGGAGCTCGGGCTGGCCTTTGGTGAAGGCCGGGACCTCCAGGTTGACCGTCGCGGCGCCGGTGTTGCCGGTGAGGGCGTTTCGGGCCAGGACGCGAATCAGGTGGGCGCCCGGGCCGAGGTTCATGTGGCCGTAGTACTTGAGGCCCGTGTTGCCGAAGGCGTCCTCGCGCCCGGCGAGGTCGAGCGTCACGACCCGACTGAAGAAGTCGCGCATCTGCGACTTCTCGTCGGTGACGTAGGCGTAGATCTCCACCGGCAGGTGGACCGCCTCGTGGGCGTCGAGCAGTCCGGCGCCGCCGATCTCGATGATGACTGGCACGTAGGCCTCTCCCTCGGCGACCCGGAAAGGGGCCGCCAGCACGTCGATGGCCAGGCCGTCGGCTTCCGTGGCCGTCGCGATCAGGTCCGAGGCCAGGAGGCGCTTCTCCAGGGGATGCAGGTCGCCGAAGGGGCGCGGCGTGACGTAGCCCATCCGGTGCGAGAGCTTTGCCCCGCGCGGCGCGCGCGCGCGCATGGTGATCTTCCGGTGCGAACCGGGATCCCCGGGGTTTCCGGGCGTGAACGAGAGCAGGTACGTCACGCTGGACGCCGACAGCAGCTCGCGCAGCTCGGCGCCGAAGTCGTTGGCGTCCTCGTGGAACCGGCCTCCCGTCTCGTTGGCGATGTAGAAGAGCGCGTCCCGCCCCACGATCCGGGATCTGCGTTCCTCTGGCAGATCAGCCCGCAGGCCGGAAATGTCGACGGCGTGAATCACGGCGTTCGCACGGCTGAACTCGCGCAGCATCTGATTGATCAGGACCTGGAGCTGGGTGTTCCCGTAGCGGTCGTCGGTGTCGACTTCGGCGTACCGCCCATCCTCGATGGCACGGATCTCTCGCTGCATCTCCTCGTCGAAAAAGTCCGGCTGACGCCCGAACAGCAGGCGGCCGTCGAAGCCCTCGGAGAAGAGGATGATGTGTTTCCGGCCCTCCACGCTCCCCAGGACGCCGGCCATGTCCTGCAGCGTGTCGGCCCAGCTCGAGATTCTTCCGCGGGCGAAGCTGCGCTCGGATCGGGCCATCTGGTTGCCGATGATCCGCAGGTAGCTGTCCACGCTGCGTTCCATCTGGGTGATGGTGTCGTTCACGCCGCCGGCGTCCAGCGTGGCGGCTATCGCCGGTCCGGGAGAATCGACCAGGAAGCCGAGCGGATCCCTGGTGACCAGCTTCAGCAGGCGAGGATTGCCCAAGGTGGCGATCGCTCTCGCCAGCTGGGCGCGGTCAGGAGTGAAGGTGACCAGGAGCTGCGACCCGGATTCCGCCGTGTGCACGCCGACGGCGGCCAGGTCGGTCGGGTGCATCTCGTTCAGGACGAACTCCTGGGCGGCGGCGCGGGCCCGCGCCACGGCGGTCGGGGCCGAGAAGGTCAGGTCGAAGAGAAGCAGGAAGTGGCGCCTCACCGCCGGCGGCAGGTTGCGGCTCGTGTCGATCACGCGGCGGTCGTCCGGTGCCAGGAGATCGAGGTCCACGACCTGGAAGCCGAGGATCTCCTGAGCTTCGCCCTCGTCGAAGATCTGGAAGTCCTCGCGCGTCAGGCCGCGCACCGAGTCGCCGTTCCTGCCGACGACGTTGACGGGGACCTGCACTTCGAAGACCTGGTCGTGGTCGTCGAACTCGGGCAGGTCGCCGGGCCCCTGGGCTGCCGCGGGAAGCGCCGCCAGAAGGACCGCCAGCGGCATCAGTCGGGGAAGGGCCGCCAGCGGGCGCGGTGTGGAGGGCGTTTCGGTCTGCATCTTCGTTGGCATGTCCCAAGCCCCGGAGCGTCGTTCCGGGAGAGACTAGCAGGCCGGAGGATCTGGCAGAGCGGACGACGGCGGCTGCCAGGATCGACGGTGTGCTGGGGCGCTGGGGCTGGCGGCGCAGGCCGGCGGGTTCATGACGGACCCCGTCGAGCCTCGCGATCGAGCAGCGCCGCGTACTTGCGGGCCTCCTCGTGGGTCGCGTCGAGGCGCAGGGCGCGCTCGACGTGGTGGCGGGCTTCTCGCATGGCGCCGGTGGAGAGGTAGACGCGCACGAGCCCCACGTGGACCTCGGGCAGTTCCGCGTCCGCCCGCAGCGCGCGCCGCATGTAGTCGAGCGCGAGCGCCGGGTCGCCGGCGGCGAGCGCGGCGTCGCCTCGATAGACGTAGAAGAAGGGGCTCGCGAGGTCGAGTTCCTCCAGGTCGTCGAGCAGGCTGGCGGCGCGCCCCTGCTCTCCCAGGAGCTGCCAGGCGCGCACCAGGTTGGTCATCATGGGCACGTTGCCGGGATGAAGCTCCAGGCCTTCCTCGTACGCGCGGGCGGCTTCCTCGATGCGATCCTGCCGCAGCAGCAGGACGCCCCGGTTGTTGATCGCCTTGTCGAAATCGGGAGCGAGGCGGACCGCGACGTCGAGCCACTTCCCTGCGTCATCGAGGTCGTTCGCCATCAGCGCTTCGGCGCCCAGGTTGTTGTAGTAGTGGCCGGCGGCGGCGAGATCGCTGATGGGCCGGAAGTCGCGGTAGGACTTGGGCCGATAGGGCAGGAAGTCGTAGGTGGCCATCTCGCCGTCGACGTACAGGCCGCCGACGATGTGGCCGCGGCTGACGACGACTCCTTCCTGGTAGTTCCAGCGCTGGTAGTCCTCGACCTCGACGAAGAACGGATTCAGCCTGCGCTCGCGGCCGACGGCAACGAACAGGTTGACGAACGACAGGCAGTTGCCGAGGCCGGCGTCGAAGGTCTCGGTCGCCGTGCGCGTGGGTCGGCGCACGTACTCGAGATCGACCCAGCCGAAGATGAAGTCGAGCACCGCGTCGCGTCGCCGGCTCTCGCTGCCGGTCGGGCTGACCCGCTCGTCGATGGCCGCGCGCAGCGGGTCCGTGACGGCGAAGGGTATGACCAGGCCGTGCTGCCAGTCGCTGCCCAGCCGACGCTCGAACTCGGTCGCCAGGGTCTGCGTCTCCGTGTAGGGAACGTAGCCGGCGCAGCCCGTGATGGCGGCCGCGGTCGCTGCCGCCGCGAGCGCGAACCCGGCAAGGCCAGCCCGCGGCCTGGCTCGACTGCCGGCGCCGGGACCGCTGGTCGGCCCCCGACCGGGCGCTGATCGGACCGCCAGAAATCCAGACACCTCCAGAGCTCCTTTCTCGTCGGACGAGGTCGTCGGTGGACAAGATGACGCCCCATACTGTACGCTCCGTGCATTCGTCAGGTTGTTCCTGCAGCCCTGCCACCGTGACTGACGTCGCCGTCAGCCGGTCCGCCCGCGGGGGCATCGCCAGGGAAACAGTGGGTCGAGCCCCCTGATTCAACGGCTGTGCTCCGACGTTTCGCGTGGAAGGCTCCGTGGACGGCCGATCTGGCTGGTTGGTGCTGGCCCAAGACGAGGATGATTCGGAATGATGGATCAGATACCATCGCTTGGATGGGCTGAGGAACCGCCCTGCGCCAATTTGGCGCAGCGGTGGATCTTCCCCACACCGGAAAACCCGCGTGGAAGCGGGCCTCCGCCGGGCACGGCAGATTGGCCGGTTGCCGGTCGTTCTGGCACAGACCTTGCGGGGGAAATTCAGGTCATCGCGGGGCCGAACAGGCTCTCGTCAACTGCGGGGGGTCGCTTTGGCGAACTCCCGTCCAACACTTCGGAGGGAGTATTGAACGCATGAGCAGACGCCTCGTTTCGACGTTTAGCGTCATCCTGTTGCTGCTCGTCGGTGGCCTCGCCTGGGGCCAGCAGACGACGGGCAATCTCTACGGCACCGTGACGGACGAGTCAGGCGCCGCCCTGCCGGGCGTCACGATCACCGTGACCGGTATCGGCGCCACGCGCGAGCAGTTCACCGACGCTTCGGGCAACTTCCGGATCCTCGCACTGGATCCGGGTGTGTACGACGTGGCGGCCGAGCTCGAAGGCTTCGGCGGCCTGGAGTACCCGGACGTGAGCGTCCGGCTGGGTCGCAACACCGACCTGCCGCTGGTCCTGACCGCGGCTCTGGAGGAGACGATCACCGTCACCTCCGAGAGCCCGCTTCTTGATGAGCGCCAGATCCGCGCCGGCACGAACGTGACCCAGGTCGAGCTGGAGAAGATCCCCACGGCACGCGATCCGTGGGCGGTCCTCACGCAGACCCCTGGCGTCCTCGTTGATCGGATCAACGTGGCCGGCAGCGAGTCGGGCCAGCAGTCCGTCTTCCGCGCGCAGGGCGTGTCGAGCAGCCAGAACACGTTCCAGCTCGACGGCACCGAGATCACCGACATGCGCGCCACCGGCGCCTCGCCGACGTACTACGACTTCGACCAGTTCGCCGAGATGTCCTTCACGACCGGCGGCTCGGACGTCACCAAGAGCACGTCGGGCGTGGCCGTCAACCTGGTCACCAAGCGCGGCACCAACGAGTTCCGCGGTTCGGCCCGGTTCTACAACACGCAGGCGACCGGCTACTTCGGCGGTCTGCTCGAGGGTTCCGAGCCCAACATCGAGAACCAGCTCTACACGAGCAACGGCCAGACCGAGCTCGCCGGCGCCCGCGTCCGGAAGATCGAGGACTTCGGCTTCGAGGCCGGCGGCGCCGCGGTGCAGGATCGCCTGTGGCTGTGGGGCAGCTGGGGTCAGCAGGACATCGGCCAGAACAACGCCACCGGCACCGCCGACGACACCCTGCTCGAGAACACCGTGATCAAGCTGAACGGCCAGGTCTCGGGCGACAACTCGATGGTCGCCTCGTACAACAACGGCGACAAGCTGAAGTTCGGACGCGGCGGCGGCACGACGCGTCCCCCGCAGACGACCTGGAACCAGCGCGGCCCGTCCGCCCAGTACCGGCTCGAGGATCAGCACATCTTCTCGCCGAACTTCTTCCTCGTCGGGGTCTACTCGCACGGCGACTTCGGTTTCGCCCTGCTGGCCCGCGGCCATCTGTCGAACCAGAACGGGCTGGATTCGGATGCCCTTGATCCGATTCTCGCCGACGGCGTCTGGCAGGGGAACTACTTCTCCGGTTCGGCGGCTTCGCCCAACGACCTGTTCCAGGCCGACGCGAGCTACTTCTTCACCACCGGCGCGAGCGTCAACCACGAGCTGAAGCTCGGTGGTCGCTTCCGCACGTACGAGAACAGCTCGGCCTTCTACGCAGGTCCTCGGGACACCTGGCATCACGGCGACCGTGCCTGGACGAACTACGTCCGCGAGGACTATGGCGCCCTGTCTGCCGACTACAACGCGCTCTACGCGCAGGACACGATGACCTTCGGACGGCTGACGCTGAACGTGGGCCTTCGCTGGGACGACCAGGGCGGCGAGAACGGCCAGTACGAGCTGGCTGCTCATCCGACCCGCGCCGACCTGCTTCCGGCCGTGACCTTCGACGGCTCTCCGGCCGGCTTCGGCTGGACCTCCATCGTGCCGCGCCTCGGCGTCACTTACGCGATGGGCGACAGCCGCTCGACCTTGCTGCGCGCGAGCCTGTCGCAGTTTGCAGATCAGCTGCCGACCAACACGATCACGCGGAACTCCCCGCTCGGGTACCACCGCGTCATCGTGATCTGCGACGACCTGAGCGTTGCCGATCAGGAGTGCTACTCCCCTGGCGACATCTTCTACGCCAATGTGGACACGACCGATCCGTTCAACATCCTCGACACGACAGACCCGAGCCTCGACCCGCCGCTCACGACGGAACTGATCCTCGGCGTCGAGCATGAGTTCCTGCCGGAACTCGTGGCCGGGTTCGGCATCACGATGCGGGAGGTGGAGGACATCACCGAAGGCGTTTCCTACATCGAGGAAGCCGACGGGACGGTCCGTCTCCAGCGGGGCTCCGACTACACGCTGTCTCACGTTGCCACCGGCGACGTGGCCCGCAACAACGGGACCTACAGCGTGAACGTCTACGACTTCGTCGATGGCATAGACCTCCAGGGAGGCGGTCACCTCAGGAACGGGGAGCGCGGCAGGGACTTCTTCGGCTACAACGTGAGCCTGACGAAGAGGCTGTCGAACCGCTGGATGGCGCGCGGCTTCTTCCAGTACGGCGATGCCGAGTGGAACGTGCCTGAGTCGTACTACAACACGTTCAGCCGCAACCCGGGACGCGGTGGCGGCAACGTTGACGGGCAGATCTACATGCAGAGGTCAAGCGGATCCGGCAAGGGCCAGCGCTACCTGCAGTCGACTTGGTCGTACAACCTGAACGGCATGTATCAGGTCGCTCCCGACCGTGGCTGGGGCTTCAACCTCTCGGCCAACCTGACGGGGCGTGAAGGCTCGCCGGCTGCGTTCTACGTGACGGAATCCGTCACCAACGCCGAGAGCGCCAGCGTCAACGTGGTTGAGGATCTCGGCTCCGTTCGGCTGCCCGATATCCACACGATGGACGTCCGGGTCGAGAAGGAGTTTGCCGTGTCGGGTCCGATGAACCTGACCTTCGGCATCGACATCTTCAACCTCACCAACCGTGGCACGGCCCTCTCCTGGGTCGATCGGCTGGGTCGGTCCAACGCTGGCAACCTGGACGATCACATCGCTCCGCGGGTGTATCGCCTGGGTGTCCGGCTGAGCTGGCGCTAGACGACAGTTCAGTGGTCGGCGCTCTCACCGGCGCCGGCCACCACGTCTTCCGGTGACCGACCAGGTCGCCGGTGACAGATCAGGCCCCGGTCCTCCGCGGACCGGGGCCTTTTCCTTTCCCGGGCGGCGACCGGGGTCCTGCGGCCTGCTGTAGCATTCTCGGACCGATCGATCAGGCCGAGAACGGAGTTCCCATGACGTACCGAGCGCGCGCAGTTGTCACCATGCTGGCCGGAATCCTGCTGGGTTCGGCGCTCGCGGCCCAGCCCTGGGTGGGCCGAGGGCGCCTCAGCGGCAGCGTCGAGGACCTGGAGGGGAACCCGGTCGAGGGCGCCAGCGTGCAGCTGACGCTGGACGGCGCCGGCCCCGAGGAGCGTGTGGTGACCAGCGCACGAGGCCGCTGGGCGCGAGCGGGCCTTGCCGGCGGCAGCTGGGAAGTGCTCGTCTCCAAGCCGGGCTTCATCTCGAGTCAGCACACGGTTCGCGTGAACGAGTACGCGTCGGCGTCGGAGCGGCCGTTCCTCAAGACGGAGCTGGAGCCTCGTGGCGAGTCCGCAGCCGACGGGTCGACGGCCGCGCTTGACGAGGGCGATGACGCCCAGGTGACGCGCGAGTCACTCGAGCGGGGCAACGATCTCCTGAGAGCTGGGGACTTCGAAGGCGCCATCGGCGTGTTCAGGGAGGCAATGCCCTCGCTGGGAGCTGGCGGCAAGGCGGCCGTCCTGGTCGCGATAGCTCAGGCTCAGGTGCAGATGGAGCAGGACGAGGAGGCCGTGGCCACCCTGGAGGAGGCGCTGGGCCATGCGCCGGGAAGCGTGAACGCTCTGCAGCTGATCAGCCGGCGGCTGACTGCGCTGGGGCGGGCCGACGAAGCGGAGCAGTACCTGGCGCGGCTGCCGGAGGACCTGCGGCAGGATCCGGAGGTCCTGCTGCTGGAGGGGCTGGAGCTGTACAACCAGAACGAGATCGAGGAGGCGCGGGCGAAGTTCGAGGCAGTGGTCGCGATGGAGCCCGAATGGGCCGATGCGTACTACTTCCGGGGGCTGGCCCGCATGGCGATGGGCGAGAACGAGGCTGCGGTCGCTGATTTCCGGAAGCTGCTGGAGCTTGAACCGGACGGGGAGAGGGCGACCGAGGCGGCGGAGTTCGCCGAGTATCTGGAATCGCTCTGAGGCTGGCCGGCTACTGCCGGGAGGCGCCGTGAAGACAGCGGCCGCAGGCGCCCTCCTGGCCGTTCTCCTGCTTGCGGCGTGCGGCTCGGAGTCGGAAGACAACGCGGCGCCTGACGGCCAGGCGGCCGCAGAGGCGCCCGGCCAGCTCGACTGGCCCGAGGGACCGCGGCCGGGCTTCAGCCGGGACGTGGTCCTGGTCACTATCGACACCCTCCGCGCCGATGCACCGGGCTTCGCCGGGAATGCCCGATCGCCCACCCCTCACCTCGACAGGCTCGCCGCCGGCGGCTGGGTGTTCCAACGCGCCTGGGGCCACAGCGTGATGACGCTCCCGTCGCACGTGAATCTGCTGACCGGGCAGCTCCCGTACCAGCATGGCGTGCGCGACAATGCCGGGTTCGTCCTGTCCGAGGCCGTGCCCACCGCTGCCGAGGCGTTCGCGGCTGCAGGGTTCCGAACCGCCGCCTTCGTGGCGGCCTTCCCGCTGGATGCGCGCTATGGGCTGGACCGCGGGTTCGAGGTCTACGACGACTCCTACCCCGAGGGCTCCAGCCGTGGGTTCGTGATGGCGGAGCGTGATGGCGACGAAGTGGTGCGCCCGGCCTCGGCGTGGTGGAAGCAGCACGAGGGGGAACGCCGCTTCCTGTGGGTGCATCTCTACGAACCCCACGCACCGTACGAGCCGGCGCCGCAGCTGGCCGAGCTGTTCCCCGACGATCCCTACCTCGGCGAGGTTGCCGATGCCGACGTTCACCTCGGCGAGTTGCTGGATGCCGTGGCGCCGGAAGGGGGCGCGTCGGAGGCGCTCGTTGTGGTGACGTCCGATCACGGCGAGGCTCTGGGGGAGCACGGGGAAAGGACCCACGGGCTGTTCGCGTACGAGGCGACTCTGGCCGTTCCTCTGGTGCTCTGGGCCGAAGAGCTGTCGCCGGCCCGAATCGGCGCGCCGGTCCGACACGTGGACGTTCTCCCGACGATGCTCGAGGCGGCGGGCGTCGGCACGGAGGCCTTCCCCGATCTGGCCGGCCGCAGCCTCTGGAGAGGCGCCTCCCCGCCGGAAGATGCGGCACGGCAAGGCGGCTCGCCGTCGCATGTCTACTTCGAGTCGCTCCACACCGCCCTGCAGCGTGGCTGGGCGCCGCTTCGAGGAGTCATCGCGCCCTGGCCGCCGGCGGAACCGGGCGCCGCGCCGAGGCCCGAGAAGGCAGACAGCCGGCTGCTCAAGTACATCGAGCTGCCGATTCCGGAGCGCTACGACCTGGACGCCGACCCGTCCGAAGACCGCAACCTCCACGCCGAGGACGACATCGCGGCAGCTCTTGCCTCCTTGCTGCCCGCCGAGTCCGAGTGGCCCCCTGCCATGACCGACGTGACGGAGGAGGAACGCCGTGCCCTCGAGAGCCTCGGCTATCTCAGCGGATCTGGCGGCGAAGCACGTCCCGCTGTCTACGGCGAGGAGGACGACCCCAAGGCGCTGGTCGAGCTGGATCGAATGATGCAGGAGTTCAGCGAGGCGTACCTGGCCGGTCGCCTGGAACGTGCGGAGACGCTTGCCCGTGAGGTCGTCAGGCGTCGGCCACAGATGGGCGCCGGGCATTCGAACCTCGCCCAGACGCTGCTGGAGCGGGGCAGGGTGGACGAGGCCCTTGCCGTCATGATCCAGGCGCAACGTGGCGGCGTGGCGTCGCTCGCCCTGCAGAGGCAGCTGGCCCTGACGCTGGCCGAGGTCGGTCGGGCGCAGGAGGGCGCAAGGCTGATGGAGCGGCACGCGGACTCACGCGATCCGGACACGCTGAACGTGCTGGGGCTGGTGCTGGCCGAGGCCGGGCAGGTGGCGGCCGCCCGGGAGGCTCTGCTGCGGTCGCTCGACATCGATGAACGGAACCCGCAGGCGAGGCAGACCCTGGCGCTCGCCGCCTGCCAGGCCGGCGACTGGCGCTCCTGCGAAACCGAGTCCCGCCTGGCGCTGGATCTCAATTCCGCCCTGCCGCTGTCGTGGAACTACCTGGGCATTTCCCTGTTCCGCCAGGGCAGCACCGACGGGGCGATCGAGGCATGGCGCCGGGCGGTGGAGCTCGATCCGGACGATCTCGACCTGCTCTACAACCTCGGCAGCGTCGCGGCCAGTGCAGGGCGGGCGGAGCTTGCTCGACAAGCGCTCGAACGGTTCGTCGGCGAGGCAGCGGCGCCGGAGAGGCGTGGGCGCTACTCGTCCGAGGTGGCCACGGCGCGGTCGCTGCTGGACCGGCTCTGAGGATCTCGGACCGACGCCAGATCGCGGCTGGCGTCGCGGACGCCGCGTCTGACCCCTGTGCGGCATCTCCGCGGCCGCTCGTCGGCCGGCCTGCGAAGAAGTGACTAACCGCCGTCGCGGAGCGCTCGATAGCGTTCCATCTCGGCACCGGCCTCGTCGTGGCGGCCAAGCCTGGTGAGCACCTGCGCCAGGCCGTAGGCCGTGTCGGGGTGCTCCGGCGCCAGTTCGGCGGCCAGACGGTAGGCCGTCTCGGCCTGCTCCCAGGCTGACTGTTGCTCGGCTACGTCCTCGCTCTCTCCGGCGACGCCGGCCCAGGCGCGGGCAAGCTCCAGATACGACGGCGCGTCGTCGCTGCCGTTGGCGATTGCGGCTTCCAGCGACGCGACGGCCTCGGCATGCTTCCCGCGCCAGAGAAGGAGGCCTCCGAGCAGCCGGTGGCTGCCCGGCGAGTCAGGGAGAAGTTCGACGGCCTCCCGGGCTCGCGCCTCGGCCTCGTCAGGACGGTTCTGCTCCCATAGCGCCGAGGCGAGGTTCAGCAGGACGGAGGGGTTCCGCGGCTCCAGCGCTGTGGCCCGGCGCAGCGTCTCCTCGGCCTGTTCGAAGCGGCGGGCATCGAGAAGCGCCCGCCCGAGCGTGGCCAGAAGTCGAGCGTCGCCGGGTCGCTGGTCGTCAAGCCGGACAAGCAGTCCGGCAGCTTCCTCGTGCCGCCCGGCACCCGTGAGCAGCACCGCATAGTCCGAGAGGGCCGCGGGGTGGGTCGGTACAACCGCCAGCGCATTGCGGAAGGACTCCTCGGCTTCGCCCAGGCGGTCGAGCGCCATGAGCACGACCGCTCGCTGGTAGAGGCCGTCGGCGCTTTTGGGCGCGATCCCCAGTGCGTGCTCGGCAGCCTCCAGCGCCTCGCCTGCACGTCCGCTCCGAAGCAGGAGCGACGAGGCGACCCAGGCGGGCCTCGGATCGCCGGGCGTTCGAGCCACCAGATCGGAGATGCGTTCGAGAGTGGCATCCAGGTTCCCCGAGGAGGCGGACTCCAGGGCCTGGCTGATCTCCACGGCGACCGGGTCTTCCGTGCCGGATCCGATGGCGAACAGGGCGTCCGTGGCGGGGGCAGCGCCGGACGGGGACGTTGGCAGTGCGGCCAGTGCCTGTCCACGCTCGCGGGCCGCCGTCGCTTCGTCCGGCCTGCCGGTTGCGTCCATCGCGTCGGCGAGAACGCTCCAGGCTTCCGCGGCGGCGGCCGCGCCGGATTCGGTGGCCTGATCGGCCGCCGGTTCGAGCTCGGTCGCCAGCTGCAGGAATGGCAGCGATCGAGCTGCGTCGCCGGCTGCCTGGAGGTAGCGACCGTAGTTGACGAGTACCTTCAGGGCGAGATCGCCGGAATTCTCGGGCCGTTCGCTGCCAAGCAGCGGCTCTGCCAGCGGCGCCAGGGTGTCGGCTGCTTCCCTGAACCGACCGGCCTGGAAGAACGCGCTGGCCAGGCGCAGCGCGTCGGACGGGTCGCCTTGCGGAATCGCTTCCAGTTCGGCAATGGCGGCCTCCGGGTCGCCCACCTCGAGCCAGGTCCTGGCCAGGGTGCGGCGGAGGTCGACCTCGAGGCCAGGCGGTCGGTCGTCGGCCAGCGCCTGAAGCTCGCCGAGAGCCCCCCAGGGGTCCCCTCGTTCCAACTGGATCTGGCCGTGGAGCAGCCTGATGGCGGGTGCGTAGCGTGGCAGCCCCTCGATCATCGCTTCCGCCTCGTCCGGCAGTCCGATCGCCACGGCGCCCGCGGCCGCGGCGATTCGCGCCGGATGATCGTCTCCGTCCCGGGCCAGCCAGCGATCGAGCAGTTCGTATGACTCCCGCGGACGCCCCAGACGTCCGAGGAGCATGCCCAGGGCGCGAAGGGCGGGCGAGAAGCCGTCAACCGCAATGGACCGGTCGTACAGTGCGGCAGCATCTGCGAGACCGCCGAGGGCCTCGGCGGCACGCCCGGCGTTGTAGAGCACTGCCGGGTCGGGGCTCTCGCTCCGGACGAGCGGCAGGAGGACCTCCATCGCCCGCTGCGGATTGCCTGCCTCGAGGTGCAGGGCGCCGAGGGCTGCCAGCGCTGATTCGGGCGGGTTGGCAGAGGCGCCGTACTCCTCCAGGATCTCGATTCCGCCGCGAAGGTCGCCGGCCCGGACTCGCGTCATCGCCTGCTCGATGGGCTGGGGCTGCGCCTGGGCCTGTTGCTCGCGGGCCGGTTGGGCGAGGGAGGGCGCGGAGGTCCACGTCAGGACGAGCAGGCCCACAAGGATGGCGGCGGCGCGGCGCCGGCCGGTTCGTGTGCAACGGGTCATCGGGTCCGGAGGTTCGGTGGAACTCGCGCCTCGATCGTCAGCGTACCAGTCTCAGTCGCCCTTCCGTCGGCAGGCCGGTGAGGCGGAGGCGGCGCCCCTGCGGCCAGCGGACGTCGAGCCGAGGTTGGTCGCCCGAGCCGCTGTCGGCGGAACTGACGGGAGGCGATCGGTCCTCGTCCGCTCTGGCGCCGGGGGCGAGGCCGAAGGTCTGGGTCAGGGAGTGCTGCGACAGGTAGGAAGTGCCCGTACGCATCACGCGGCGTTGCACCGCGCCGAGGCTCCGCAGTTCCAGGACCGCGCCGATGGCGCGCCGGTTCGGTGCATCGCGGTCGACGAGGTCGATCTGAAGGCTGCGGCCGCCTCGTTCGCTTCGGTTGGCCCAGGCCTCGGCGGCACCGCCGGAGTTCGAGACCACGACATCGACGTCCCCGTCCAGATCAAAGTCCGCGGTGGCCAGGCCGCGGCTGATCCGGACGGCGGGCACCCCGTGGTCTCTGACCTCCAGGAAACGCCCGCCCCGGTTCTCGAAGAGCTGGTTGGGCTGGGCCATGCCGTTGGCCTGGTCGCTTCCGGAACCTGTGGGGTGGCTCACGTGGCCGTTCGCGACCGCCAGATCGAGGTCGCCGTCCAGGTCGAAGTCGGCCAGCGCGACACCGAACCCGACCCACGGGAGGGACGGTTCGGCGAGCCCGGCGCTGCGGCGTCGGTCCAGGTAGAGCCCGTCGTCGCCGGTGTTCGAGTACAGGGCGTTCGTCTGCCGGTCCAGATGGGTGACGATCAGATCGTCGAGACCGTTGCCGTCAACGTCGCCGACCGCTACACCCATGCCGGCCTCGGTCTCGCCGCTCTCGGATCGGCCCGTGCCGGCCAGAAGGGCCTCGTCCTCGAACTGCAGGGCCGATCGGCCGCGCCTCACCAGGTGGAGATTCGGATCCATGTCGTTCGCGACGTAGATGTCGGGCCGGTCGTCGCCGTCGAGATCGACGATCGCGACGCCCAGTCCGGCGGTCCTCGACAGGTCCGCGAGGCCGGCGTCGGCCGTTGCATCCACAAGGAGAACGCTTCCGGGGCCGCCGTCGTTGCGAAACAGGGTGTCCGTCAGGCCGTTGTAGACGTCCGGGTGGCAGTACGAACGCCGCTGCCGCTCGCCGCAGATGCGGTTGTTGTCGTAGTCGAAGTCCACGTAGTTCGTCACGTAAAGATCGAGGTCGCCGTCCAGGTCGAGGTCGCCGAGCGCCGCCGAGGCGCTCCAGGCAGGATCCTCGGCGACGCCCTTCCCCGGGGCCGCCGCGAACGAGCCGTCGCCCTGGTTGAGCCAGAGCCGGTTCGGGCCAAAGGCGGTGAAGTAGAGGTCCTCGTCGCCGTCGCCGTCCACGTCGCCGGCGACGGCCCCCATGCCGTAGCTGTCCAGACGCACGCCGGACCGTTTCGTCACGTCGACGAACCGGCCGCCGGCGCCGACGAGGTCGTTGCGCAGCAGCGTCGTGCGACCGGCTGACCCTCCGTGGGGTTCGGGCTGGCCGCTGTCCACGAACAGGAGATCGTCGTCGCCGTCGCCGTCGTGGTCGAGTGCGACGACGCCGCTTCCCATGGTCTCGATCATGAAGAAGTCGCCCTCGCCGCCGTGGCCGTGTCGGAAGTCGATGCCCCACTCGTCGGCCGCAGGGGCGAAGCGCAGGCCCGATCCGGGAGGCGCCGCGGCGGGTTGGGCGACCGCGAGCAGCAGCAGCAGGGGGCTCAGGGCGTGAACCACGGCTCGCGTGCCGGCTGGCCGTCGAGGTACGCCTCGAGCCTCTCGGCCTGGCCCGTGGAGGGCGTTGCTCCGCGGCGTTCCACCTCGGCGATCACCTGCTGCTGCAGATCGACGGCCTGCTGGAAGGCGCCCGTTTCGGCCAGTGCCATCGCCGCCGTCTCGGCGTGCTCGATCGAGGCGCCGCCGGCCATCAGCTGCCTGGCGATCCGGAGCGCTTGGCTCCCGTCGCGGACGTGTGCGTCGGGACATGCAGACAGGAGTCGTGAGAGCAGGGTTCGCAGGTGATCGACCGTCGCCTCGGAGGTGGAATCGGCCGGATGGCGTTCCACGGCGGCGATGCCGCTCGTCAGCGCTCCTCGGGCCGCTGCGTAGCGCTCGCCGAGAATCAGGGCCATGGCGCGGTCCCGGTGCCAGGCGGCGTTGTGGGGGTCCCGGGAGATGGCCCGGGCGTAGTGGCCGGCAGCATCCCGATACTGGCCCCGCTGCGCCAGCAGTCGTCCGAGCAGGGCCCGGGCTTCGGCAAGGTCCGGGTCGAGCTCGACCGCGCTCCGCAGGTGGTTCAGAGCCTCCTCACCCTGGTCGGGGGTTACATCCGACGGCGGTGGGTCTGCCTGCGCGAGCAGCGCCAGCCGGTAATGGGCTTCGGCCCGCTCCTGGGGCGCTCCTGGCGCGGCGGCCAGAACATGCTCCAGTTGGGGGCGGGCCAGCTCCTCCTGACCGGCGGCCTGGTAGGTCGCCCCCAGGGTGAGCCGGGCCACCGGCATGGCCGGCTCCTGCTCGAGGACCCTCTTCGCGATCTCCACCGCTTCGGCGATCCGACCGAGGCGGGTCAGGGCGTCGGCCCGGCGGGCCGCAGCCTCGAAGTCCGACGCGTCGATCTCCGCTGCCCGCGCGAAGTGCCGCTCGGCCGCCGCGTAGTCGTTGCGCTCGGCGAGAATCAGGGCCAGGTTGAAGTGCGGCTCCCGATAGTCCGCGTCGAGAGCGATGGCCTGCCTCATGCGTTGCTCGGCCGCCTGTCGGTTGCCGATCTCGATGTGAGCCAGACCGACGCTGAACGTGGTGCGTGCGCTGTTCGGCTGCGCTTCGAGGGCCCGCAGGAAGGCGTCCAGGGCGGCTCGCGCATCGCCTCGCCGAAGCGCGGCTGTGCCCCGAAAGTAGTGGGCTTCCGAGCTCACGTTCAGGCTGTCGACCCGTTCGCGCAGGGGGTCCGGGAAGACCACGGTCCGATGCTGATTCTGCTCGAGATGCGCGGCCGCCTCGTCACGCCGGCCGAGCCGCAGCAGGGTCTGGCCCAGCTGATGGTGGATGACCGATCCCTCCGGCTGGCCTCGAAGCGCCGCTTCGAGGAGCTCGATTGCCTGGTCGTGTTCTCCGCGCTCATACGCGATGCGGCCGAGGCCGTGGAGCGCGGCCGTCTGGCCGGCGACTCGGTGCAGCACGTGGCGGTAGTCCTTCTCGGCGTCCTCGAGGCGCCCCAGCTCGAAGAGCGCGTTCCCGCGGCGAAGGAGAGCGGCCAGGTTCTCGGGCTGGAGCGAGAGAGCTCGGTCCAGAGCGACGGCGGCCGCGGCATGGTCGCCCTCGTTGGTGGCCAGTTCGGCCAGGTAGTAGGGCCACCGGACGTCGGTCGGCTCGAGCGCTTCGGCGTTTCGCAGCGCTGCCGCTGCCGGTCCCGGGAAGTCGTACAGGAGATAGAGCTGACCGAGCAGGCCGAATGCCGCGGCCCGCTCCGCTTCGCTCGCGTCCGCGTCGGCCTCCAGCCTCTCCACGTTCCTTTGCGCCGCCGCCAGCTGGTCCTGAACGACCTGTTCGAACTGCTCCGTGCGGGGCAGGGCAACCGATTCCATGGCCTGCTGCGCCGCGGCGGTCTGGTCGAAGGGAAGCAGCAGCGCCAGGGTCGCTGCCGTCGCCGCCGCCACCGCCGCGTCGACGCGGGCCGAGGAGCGCCGTGGTCCGGTCAAGGTGCGCCCGTCGGGACGCTGGCGCCCCGCTTCCCCTGACCGCGAACCAGGGTGTGGTACGAGCCGAGCTGTGGCAGCGCGAAGGACTCCAGCTCGCCGTCCGGCCAGCGAACCGTGACCGGGAGCGGCGGCTCGCGATCGGTCGCGAAGAGGACTCGCGGGTCGTTCGCTGCGGCGTAGGAGCCGTCGGTGTGGAATCGGCGCCAGGTCGTCGGTTGCGCTCCGGCGCCGCCATCGAGGCCGACCAGGGCGCCAAGCGGTCGGGTACCGGGGCGGGCCCCGGCCGCCGCCAGGCGCAGGTCGACGCCAACCCAGCCGTCTGGCCGAGGCTGTCCCTCGTTGATCAGTACCCACGCTGTCGCCATGTTGTTCGCGACCACCAGGTCGGGGTCGCCGTCGTTGTCCAGGTCGCCCTGCGCCACGCCGCGTCCGACCTCGGGCGTCCCGGGCGTCTCGAAGTCCGCGACCTCCTCGAAGCGCCCGCCTCCGGCGCCCCGAAAGAGCTGGTTCCTCTGCCTCAGAGGGAACGGGTCACCGCTGCGCAGCTGCTCCTCGATGCGGGTCACGGCGCCGTTCGCCACGTACAGGTCAAGGACGCCGTCGAGGTCGTAGTCCAGCGCGGCGACGCCGAACCCGGTGTAGAGGAAGCTCGGATGGCCGAGGCCGCTGGCTCGGGTGGCGTCCTCCCAGATGCCGTGGCCCAGGTTCAGGTAGAGGGTGTTCGTTTCCCGGTGGACGTGGGTCATGAACAGGTCGAGGAGGCCGTCGTCGTTGAAGTCCTGCGCCACGATGCCCATGCTTGCCTCGGGTTCGCCGGACCCGTTGACGGCCGCGCCGGCCATGACCGCATCGTCGAGGAACGCTCTCCCGTCGTGATTCAGCAGCAGGGAGTTCGGCTCCTGGTCGTTCGCCACGTAAACGTCCGTCCAGCCGTCCTCGTTGAAGTCCGCGGCCACGGATCCGAGCGTGCCGGCAACCAGGTCTGAAAGCCCGAGGCGGAATGTCCAGTCCTCGAACCTCCCTTCCCCCAGGTTGCGCAGCACGCGGTTCCCCTCGCCCCGGAAAGCCTTGGGTCCGCAGTAGTCCACGATGCCCTGCGGCGATGAGCACGGCTTGTGCGTGGCGACCCGAAACTCGACGTAGTTGCCGACAAAGATGTCGAGCAGGCCGTCCCGGTCCAGGTCGAGGAAGCTCGCTGCCGCACTCCAGCGCGGATCGGCCGTGCCGCTTCCCTCGGTGATGTTGGTGAAGCGGGGCGCGCCCGGCAGCGAGTCGTTGCGCCAGAGCTCGTTGGGACCCAGGTTCAGCACGTAGAGGTCCGGGTCGCCGTCGTTGTCGATGTCGCCGACGGTCGCGCCCATGGCGTAGCCCTGTGCGTCGAGGCCGCTCTCGTCCGTCACGTCCGTGAAGGCCAGAGCGCCGGTCTCGACCAGATCGTTGCGGTACAGGCGGTCCCTCACCGCGGGCTCGGCTGGTGTTGTCTCGGGATCCGCGTCTGTCAGCAGATGACCCTGGCCGAGGTAGAGATCCAGGTCGCCGTCGTCGTCGTAGTCGAAGAGAGCGACCGCTCCGCCCATGTGCTCCGCGTAGTAGAGCTCGCCCGTCATGCCGTTCACGTGCACGAAGTCCACGCCCAGCTCGGCGGCCCGGTCGACGAAGATCGGCGAACCGTCGTCGACCGCCAGGACCGCGTCGCCGGGGTGCAGGGCCGCGGCGAACGCGGCGGCAAGGACGATGTGAGGGAGCGGACGGCAGGCGTGCATGGGCGTTCCCTTGCGTCGGGCAGTTCATTCTAGCGACAGGAGTCCTTGCTGCCTGCGCGCCGCCAGGCCCGATGGTCCGCAGGGACGCGGGGGCCCTGGAGGTTGTCTGGAAGTCGGCGCCCGCTGCGGTGGGCTTCGCTGCGGAAGGTTGCGTCTGTGCGGAGGGACGTGAAGGGTCGCTCGCCTCCAGTGCCGCTCCCGCTGCAAACGGACCTGCCGGCTCGCGTCGTGCCTGGCCGCGGCGCCGAGTTTGGATGAATCCACTGTTGGTAGTTCCGAAGGCGAACGTCCACGGGAACCGGGAAGGGCGCCTGTGACAGCCTGCTACGGTGGCCAGGGGACTCAGGGAGCGGGCCGAGGCGGCATTTGGCGCCGCGGTTGCTGCGGCGGACCCGGTGCAGGCCACGGCTTCGGCGCTGCGGGGCCTGGACCTGGGGCCGGCCGCTTCGGCGGGCGGCGAGGTCTCGGTGATCGCGGTCGGCAAGGCGGCGTTCGGCATGGCGGAAGCCGCCACCGGGTGGCTGGACGGCCTGCGGGTCAGGGCGTCGCGGGCCCCCGGCGTTCTGGTCGTCACGCACGACGAGGCTGCCGGCTGTTCCTCGGGCGACGTGATGCGGTCGGGTCATCCGCTGCCCGACGAGCGGGGCCTGGCCGCTTCGCGCGAGGTCGAGCGGCGCGCGGCGGGGCTGGGACCAGACGACCTGGCGCTGGTGCTGATCTCGGGCGGTGCCTCGGCTCTGCTGCCGGCGCCGGCTGGGGGCATCCGCCTCGTCGACAAGCTGGAGGCGACGCGGCAGCTGCTTCGCGCCGGCGCGACGATTCACGAGCTGAACGCCGTCCGCAAGCACCTGTCGGCGCTGAAGGGCGGCGGCCTGCTGCGCCGCCTGCGTCCGGCCCGCGTGGTCACGCTCGCGCTCTCCGACGTCACAAATGACGATCCGTCGGTCATCGGCAGCGGCCCGACGGCGCCCGATCCGTCGACCTTCGCCGACGCCATCGCGGTGCTGGAGCGCTGCGGCGTGGTCAGGACGTGTCCCCTGCCGGTGCGGGAGCGCCTTCAGGCAGGCGTCCGCGGTGAGTTGCCCGAGACGCCGAAGCCGGGAGACTCCGTTCTCGACTGCGCCGTCTATCGGGTGGTGGGTGGCAATCGCGCCAGCGTCCGGGCGATGGCCGTGGCCTGCGGGCCGGGCACGGAAGTCGAAGCGGCGCCGCTCGAAGGCGAAGCGCGGGAGGTCGGCGCGAACCTGGCTCGACGATTCGGCACGGCGCCGCCAGGCGCCTGGGTCGCCGGCGGCGAGACGACGGTCACGGTCCGGGGCGCCGGGAAGGGTGGCCGCAACCAGGAGCTGGCACTTGCCTTCGTCCTGGAGGCATCGGTTGGCGAGGGCATCGCCGGGTCCGGCGCGGCCTCGGCTCTGGCTGCCGACGGGCGGGATGACGTGCCGTCTGTCGTCGCCGGCCGGGGGGCCACCCTGCCGGACGGTACGCCAGACGGTCCATCGAGCCTGGCAAACCGTGACGACTGGGTGTTCCTGGCTGCAGGAACTGACGGGCGTGACGGTCCGACGGACGCGGCTGGCGCCATCGTCGACGCGACGACCATCGATCGCATCCGGCAGGCGGGGATCGACCCGGTCGCCGCCTTGAAGGACAACGACTCGTACCGTGCGCTGGACGCTGCGGACGCTCTGCTTCGCACGGGCGCGACCGGGACGAACGTCGCCGACGTGGCCGTGTTCCTGTCGGGCGGCGGGTCGGGCGCGGCCTCTCGTCAGTCCGGCTGACTGTGCGTGGCCGCTGCCGGTGACTTGCTGGGCGCGCCGGAACGGGCAGTTGCCCAGAGCCGCCGTCCGGGACGTGGTGGCGGCAGAAACGACGGCCTTCCGGGAGTGGGGCCACGGGTCGAACCGGGTCTGCGGCAAGCACTCCCGGGCGGCTTGTGGCGGGGATGACGGCGCACCGACCCGCGCCTTGTGGCTGCCGCCGCCGAGATCAGGCTCGCTGGAGGTGCGGGAAGGCGGTGAGCCCGGCGTAGGCGGCCCGGTCGCCCAGTTGGTCCTCGATGCGAAGCAGCCGGTTGTACTTGGCGACCCGGTCGCTCCGGGCGGGGGCGCCCGTCTTGATCTGGCCCGTGCTCCAGGCGACGGCGAGGTCGGCGATCGTCGTGTCCTCCGTCTCACCCGATCGATGGCTCATCACGACGCCCCAGCCCGCGACCCGGCTCTGCTCGACCGCGGCGGCGCTCTCGGTGAGCGAGCCGATCTGGTTCACCTTGCACAGCAGAGCATTGCAGGCGCGCTTGTCGATGGCCCGGTCGATGCGCTGGATGTTCGTGACCAGGAGATCGTCGCCGACAAGCTGCACGTCCTTGCCGAGGCGCTCGCACAGCGTCTGCCACCCCGCCCAGTCGTCTTCGGCCAGACCGTCCTCGATGCTGATGATGGGGTACTTCGCGCACCAGCTCGCCCACAGGTCGACCAGCTCGCCGCTGTCGAGCTCCCGGCCCTCGATCGGCAGCGTGTAGCGTCCTGTGGCCTCGTCGAACAGCTCGCTGGTTGCCGGATCGAGCGCCAGGTGGACGTCGACGCCCGGCACGCGCCCGGCTGCCTCGATGGCTTCCAGGATGACCTCGACCGCACGTTCGTTGCTGCCGAGCGCGGGAGCGAAGCCGCCCTCGTCGCCGACCGCGACGGAGAAGCCCCGGTCATGCAGCTGCGAGCGAAGCCGCTGGTAGATCTCGACCCCCCAGCGCAGCCCCTCGGCGAAGGTCTCGGCGCCGGCCGGCATGACCATGAACTCCTGGAAGTCGGTCGATCCGGCGGCGTGCTGGCCGCCATTCAGGATGTTCAGCATGGGCACGGGGAGCGTCCTGGCGCCGTCGCCGCCGAGCGAGGCGTGAAGCGGCAGACCGCGCGCCGCGGCCACGGCGTGGGCTGCCGCGAGACTCGCGCCGAGGATCGCATTCGCCCCCAGACGCCCCTTGTTGGGCGAGCCGTCGAGCTCCGCGAGCCTGCGGTCGAGATGCGCCTGGTCGGCGGCGTCCAGGCCCCGCACCGCGTCGGCGATCTCGCCGTTCACGTGGGCGACTGCCGTGGCCACCCCCTTGCCGCCGTAGCGCCGCGGGTCGTCGTCCCGCAGCTCGACCGCCTCGTGGCGGCCGGTGCTGGCGCCGCTGGGGACGATTGCGCGACCGCTGCCGCCGCCGGCGAGGCCGAGCTCCACCTCGACGGTGGGGTTGCCGCGGCTGTCGAGCACCTCGCGCCCCCGCAGTGACTCGATGATCGTGGAGTTCGTGGTCACGGTGGCGGAGCCTACGTCAATCGCGGGCTCCGGCGCGCCCGACCCAGCCCGACTTCGTCAGCTCCGGGCAGCGGCTCTCGAACGGGTGTCGGAGCTGGTACCGCCGTCAGGTCCGAGAGAGCCGCAGGGGACGCGGGCGCTCTCGAGGTTGGTTGAAGGTGGGCGCCGGCCGTGAAACGGCTGCGCTGCGGGAGGGAGTGCTTGTCCGCAAGGGAGCCGTGCGTCGCTTGCCTCCAGGCCCCTTCCGCCCCCTCGGACGTGCCGACTCATGTGGTGCCTGGCGAGGCTGGGTTCAAGTGGTGAGGTCGTGCGCGTCCGCAGCCGCCCCCTCGGGCCTGGCGGCGCCGCCGGCTACGATTCCGGCCTTGACGACTTCAGACGAGGCAGGGAGGAGAACGGTGCGGAAGACGTGCGTCCTGAATCATTGCCTGGCAGCTGGCCTGATGGCCTCTGTCCTCGCTCCGCCGGCGGCAGCGCAGCATGGCGCGGCGGACGGCGAGTGGCGCCACTTCGGCGGCGACAGCGGCTCGACCCGCTACTCGGCGCTGGCGCAGATTGACCGCGACAACTTCGAGGAGCTTCAGGTCGCCTGGCGCTGGGAGTCGGTCGACGCCCTGCTGGAGAACGCCGCCAACCTGAGGTCGGGGGCGTTCCGCGGCATGCCGCTGATGATCGATGGCGTCGTCTACATCGCGTCCAACCTGGGCCAGGTCGCGGCGCTCGACCCGGCGACCGGCGAGACGCTCTGGCGGCACGACCCGCGCGACTGGGAGATCGAGCAGCGGGGCTCGCTGGTGCAGATTCGCGGCATCGAGTACTGGACGGACGGCGACGCCGAGCGCGTCCTGATCGCGACCCGCGGCGGGCGTCTGGTGTCCATTGACACCGCGACCGGGCGGCCGGATCCGGCCTTTGGCGAGGAAGGGGTCGTCGACCTGATGCAGGGCCTGGTCCCCGGGCGAGCGAACCGGAACATGAACTGGACGGCGCCCGTGACCGTGGTGGCCGACACGATCGTCATCGGCGGGACGATCTTCGACTTCCCGCTCCGCAACAACAACCCGCCGGGAGACGTGCGCGGGTTCGACGTGCGCAGCGGGAGGCTGAAGTGGACCTTCCACGCCGTGCCGCGCGAAGGCGAGCCGTACGCGGAGACGTGGGAGAACGAGTCCTGGCGCACGATGGGCAACACGAACGTGTGGTCCATGATGAGCGCCGACGACGAGCTCGGCTACGTCTATCTGCCCTTCGGCACGCCGACCAACGACTACTACGGCGGCGACCGCCACGGCGACAACGTGTACGCCGAGTCGATCGTCTGCCTCGACGCGCGCAACGGCGAGGTGGTCTGGCACTTCCAGACGATTCACCACGGCGTCTGGGACTACGACCTCGCGTCGGCGCCGAACCTGATCGACATCACCGTCGACGGGCAGGACATCAAGGCGGTGGCGGTCGTGTCCAAGGTCGCCATGACCTACGTCTTCGACCGCGCCACCGGCAAGGAGGTGTGGCCGATCGTCGAGGCGCCGGTCAACCACCACACGCGGGTCCCGGGCGAGAAGCTGTCGCGAACGCAGCCCTTCACGACCCGACCGCCGCCGTTCGAGACCCTGGGCATCGACTACGACGACCTGATCGACTTCACGCCGGAACTGCGAGCGGAGGCGCTGCGCGTGATCGGCGACTACGTCATCGGCCCGGTCTTCACGCCGCCGATCATCCACGGCGAGGACGGCAAGCGTGCCTACCTCCAGAACCCCGGCCCCGGCGGGGGCGCCAACTGGACCGGAGCGTCGTTCGACCCGGAGACGAACGTGCTCTACGTGCCGTCGCTGACGCGGCCGGGCGCCATCTCGCTCTCCGCGCCCGACCAGGCGAGGTCGGACTGGCGCTGGTCGATCAACCGCCGGCCCATGCCGCTGGTCCAGGGCCTGCCGCTGCTCAAGCCGCCCTGGCGACGCATCACCGCCTTCGACATGAACCGGGGAGAGATGCTCTGGCAGGCCCCGCTGGGCGACGGGCCGCGCGACCACCCGGCGATCAGGCACCTGAACCTGGGCCGTCTCGGCACGCCGCCCCAGTCGGGCATCGTCACCGAGGGCGGGGTCCTGGTGACGAAGACCCTGGTCGTCTCCATCGAGCCGATCGTGGACGAGCTGGGCGACCGGACGGCGAACGGCAGCCGCGTCGTCGCCTTCGACAAGGCGACCGGGGAATTGCTGGGCCAGGTCGAGGTGGACGTGAACCTGCACGGCGGCCCGATGACCTACATGCACGAGGGCAGGCAGTACATCCTGATCGCCGCCGGAGGCGAACGTCCGGGCCCCGGCGTTCCCGTCGAGGCGGTCGCTGTCGCCGGCGCCGTGCGGCCGACCAGGCGAGAACCGCCCCGCAAGGCGGAGCTGCTCGCCTTCGCCCTGCCGCGCTGATGTCTCGGACAGGCGCCTCGCGTCGCTTTCGCGGCACGGTTCCTCACCAGCTTCTCGCTGCTCCCGTCGACAACTGGGCGAGGCGCCGCTGCCGGACGGCCAGAGCGCCGAGAAGCACGGCCTGAGCCGCCAGGTCCGCGGGGGTGGCGGGGGGGATGTCGGCAAGCGACTTTCGAGATCTCTAGAGCAAGCTCCAGCCTCCCGCAGCGCAGCCGACCCCAGCGGGCACCAGGCCCCGCCAGACTCCTGAGCGCCCGCGTCCCCTGCGGCCGCCTCGGGCCTGGCAGCGACGAACGGCCGGGTCCGACTACGCCCGCAGGCCGGGCAGCGGACCGGACAGCGCGATGTGGTCGCCGCGCTGGCCGCGTGCGTGGCGCAGGCCGACGTGGTTCACGTCCACTCCCATGGCCTGGGCGACGGAGACCAGCAGGTGCTGGTGCGGCACGCCCGCGAACCGGGTGAGGCCGCCCGGGGCGACCTGGGCAGGGACGCGCATCTCGGCCGGCGTCCGGTGCGGCCAGTACATGTAGCGCCCGGTGTCGAACGCCCACGAGCCGCCGATGAGGACCGGGCAGTAGTTGCGGTAGCCGTGCCAGCCGTCGCCGAGCTCGGAGCCCCAGACGATCAGCGTGCTGTCCATCAGCGAGCCGCCGCCGGCGTCGGGGATCCCCTCCAGGGTGCTGACCAGCCGGGCGACCTGCCTGGCGTGGTACGCCGCGTACTCCGTCATCGCGTCGTGCTTGCGGATGTCCTCGTGGATGTAGTGGGCGATGCCCTTGTGGACCTTGTCGCTGATGTGGGCGGCGCCGAACTCGTCGGTCGGCATCTCGCCCAGGGAAAGGGACACGACGCGTGTGATGTCGCAGCTGAAGGCGGCGGCGATGATGTCCGCGAAGGCGTCGAACTGCATGTCGTAGCGGTCAAACGACGCGACCGGCCGCGGCGGCGCCTCGCACGACAGGGTGGCCAGGCCTTCGAGCCGGCGTCCGAGCCGGTCGACGAGGCCGAAGTGGGACTCGAGCCGGTCGCGGTCGGCGGCGTCGAAGCGGGCGGCCACCGCCCGATACTCGCGCCAGGCGAAGTCCAGGGTGCTTCGCCGGTAGCTGCCCACCGCGTCGCCGGACGACGCTGGCCCGAAGACGCGGTTCCAGGCCCGCAGCGGCGTGTTCTCGGCCGGAAGCCGCGCTCCGCTGCCGCTGTAGCTGATCGGCCTCCCGGCCTCGAGCGCGGCGTCGACGGAGACCTCCAGCGACGGCATGCGGTCGGGCCGAGCCACGTGGTCGGCCACGATCTGATCCAGGGAGGCCGAGGTGGAGCGGGTGTCGCGAGCCGCGAAGTGCGCGTTGTCGCCGGTCCAGGCGTGGACCCAGCCCCGGTCGTGCCGGTTGCCGCCGGCGTCGAGCTCCGCCGTGGCCAGCGAGAGCCCGTCGAGCGCCAGGATGCGGCGTCGGTGCTCGTGAAGCGGCGCCAGTGGTCGGCTGAACTCGCTCTCGGGAAGCGGTTCGAGGTCGACGGACCAGGGCTCGTCCTCGCTCAGGCCGTCCGGCCGCATCTTCCAGGTGGCGTACGGCCAGCCGTGGCAGTGACTGATCAGGATCAGGCGTCTCACCTCGGCGGCGCTGCCGGCGAGGGCGTTCAGGGCGCCTCCGGGCCAGCCGGCGCCCAGCGCCGTGAGCCCTCCGAACTGAAGCAGGCGGCGTCTGGAGATCATCCGTTACTTCCTTTCGTGCTGTCTTCGGCCCGGTTGCTGCCGGGCAGGCCGGGCAGGCCGGTCGGACGGGCGTCGGCCGTCGGCGCCGCGCTCCCGCCCTCGGCGAGCGGAAGGCCGGCATCGGTCGGTGCGCCGCCCCGGCGGAAGAGGTCGCTCGACGCGATCGCCACCAGGAGCTCCCCGATGGAGTCGTTCTCGCGGAAGCTCCGCTGAATCGTGTCGAGCCCGGGCTCGTTGCGCTCCAGCCGGCGGCCGGTGGCGTAGCGCGTCCAGTGCAGGGCGTAGCAGTCGCGCACTCGCCTGCTTTCCGCCAGCTTGCGGGCGAACTCGACGCCGTCGTTGAACACGAGGTGCTCGGCGCCGGGCAGCCGCAGAGAGCCGCTGGCGTCGACCGGCTGGCCGTTGTCCTCCGCCCGCCAGGCGCCCATGGCGTCGTAGTGCTCGAAGGCGAACCCGGCCGGGTTGATCCGCCGGTGGCAGGAGTTGCACTCGGTCGGCTTCGTGGCCGCCTCGGTGCGCTCGCGGTTCGTGCTGTCGACGCCGAGCGCATCGGGTGGGAGCGCGCTCTCGACGCCCTCGACGGGCGGGCCGAGCTCCATGCAGGCGAGGCGCTCCAGGATGCGCACGCCACGGGGAATCGGCCCCGGCTGCACGGCGTAGGCGCCGATGGCCAGCACCGAGGGCAGCGTCAGCACGCCCGCTCGCTGCGCCGGGTCGAAGGTCACCGGGTCCAGCCGCAGCGACTTCTTGCGGCCGACCGAGGCGGTGACGTACTCGATCTGCCGCGTCACGCTCGGCCGGCTCTCGTCGGCAGTGGCGCTGCCGGCGTAGAGCGGCGCGGTGCTGCGCGAGACGTGGCCGTGGGTGCCGGTCATCAGCTCGGTGAACGTGCCGGTGCGGTCGAAGATCGTCTCCTCGACGAAGAGTTCGGTTTCGAGCTTCATGGAGTGGCGCAGCGGTCCGATGATGGACGGCCACTTCGTGTCGTCGTCGCGCGCGTTCCGAAGCTTCGGCGCCAGGCCGAAGCGGGGCCCGAACGCCCGGCGCGCCGGAGCGATGCGCAGCACCTGGTCGGTCCCCAGCCACTGGTGATGGAAGTGGACGACGGCCGAGCGAGCCTTCGGGTCGCCAAGCATGCGCCGTGCCTGCCGCGCGACTTCGGCTGCCGTGCCCAGCGTGCCCTCGGCCGCGGCCCGAGACAGCGCCTCGTCCGGCAGCGAGTCCCAGAGGAAGTACGACAGCCGCTCGGCCAGCAGCCAGGGAGCGAGGTCGCCGCCTTCGTGCGGACGGGAATGGAGGGAGTCGAGCCGGAAGTGGAAGGCGGGCGCCTGCAGGATGCCGGCCACGGTGAGCGCCACTGCCTCTCGGATCGGCTCCGCATCGAGCTGCTCCCGCCAGAAGACGTGCAGCCGCTCGCGCTCACTCTCGCCCAGCGGCCGCCGCCAGGCCCGTTCGGCGAAGCGGAGGATGCTTGCCTCGGCGCATTCCGCCTGCTCGCTCTCGGGCAGGTCGGGCCAGTCGGCGCAACCGAAGAAGGTCGGCGAGAGCAGCGCGAAGGCGCCGAAGTGCATCGCCGCCAGATGCAGCTCTTCGACCTGGTAGGAGGACGGGCTCTGCCCGTCCGCGATGCCCTCGAAGCCGTTCGAGCCCGGTTCGGCCGGGAACGGCCACGGCCACGGGTCGGGCGGCGGCGGAGGAGAGAACACGCCCTTGCTCGCCGTTCTACGCGGGCTCAGACGGTCCGCGATCGGAGGGCGCCGGGGCCACTTGTCGCCGTCCCTCGCGAAGCCGAGCAGGTCGGCGACGGTGTTGTTGTACTCCGTCGGCGTCAGCGCCAGCGGCGCGGCCTGGGTTGCGGCGGACTCTGCCGCTGCGCCGACCGGCGACACGAAACCGAGCGCAGAGGCAGCCAGCAGGGCGACGAGCGTGCCGGGGGCGAGTCTCATGGCGGGTCTGATGTGCGTGGCTTCAGGGCGGAAGGGGCAGGAGGACCGATGCAAACTTGAAACACTGTATCAGCGCTCCTGCCCAGGAGTTTCGCCGTCGGGTCCGAGGGGGCCGCAGGGGACGCGGTCGCGTCGGAGGTTGCTGGCAGTTGCCAGCGCGGCCTGAGCGGCATCGACAGGCCAGCGCCCGTTGAGGTCGGCTGGCGTTGCAGTGGCTGTGCTTGTCCGGGAGGCTCTCGGGTTCCCTGGTCTTCAGCCCCCTGCGGCCCCTCGGACCTCACAGATCGGGTCGTGCCCGGCTGTGAACCGGTGAGCGACCTGCGGCCTGCTGGAGAGGTGGGAACGGGCGGCGTCAGCGCGAACCGCTCAAGGTGCGGAGGACGAACTCGTCCAGTGTGTCCTTCCACTGGTCGAGCAGCGACTGCTCGACGTACATCATGTGCCCGGCGGCGAAGTCCTCGCGCTGAATGTTCGCCATGAGCTCTTTCGGCAGCCCCATGTGCTCCAGGGTCCAGACCGCCGCGAAGTAGGGCGTCGCCAGGTCGTGGATGCGGTTGATCAGGAGCACCTGAAGCTCCGGATTGCGGCGCATGGCGGCGGCGAGGTCCGGGGCGACGTTCGGCGTTCCGTCCCCGCGCGAGAAGCGCCCCGCGTTCAGCCGACCCCAGTTCCAGTCGCGCACGGCGCCGCTGGGCACGTACTCCCGGTCGCCGTCGTAGCCGAGCTCGCTGCGCAGGTAGCTGTTGAAGGCCGAGGTGTAGGCCGAGCTGATCGCCGTGGACTGCGGGTCGTGCGACGGCCTGGAACCGAGCGGGTCGCCGGCCGGGCCGGTGAAGCGCGCGTCGAGGCGCCCGACGATCTTCCCCTCGTCGCGCAGCAGCTCGGCCTCGAAGGCCGGCGCAGTCACCCGCAGGTCGGACTTGTCCAGGAAATCGTGCGAGAGGCCGGTGTAGCGGTGCAACCGGTCGATGACCCGGGATCGCGTGTTGTCGTCGAGGGTGCTGCCTCGCAGCAGTGCGGTGGCGTACTCGGTCAGCGCCCACTCCTCGACTTCGGCCATCAGGGTCGGCAGCTCCTCCGGGTTGCCCTCCGGCAGCGCGCCGAGGTAGCGGGCGACCACCGTGTAGGACGGCAGGTTGAGGACGTAGGCGAGGTCGTCTCCGGGTGCGAACTGGATCGTGTTGAACTGCAGGACGGACGAGACCAGGATGATGCCGTTCAGGTCCACGCTGGACCGCTGCAGGTGGGCGGCGAGCACCGCGGACCGGGTCGTACCGTAACTCTCGCCGAGCAGGTAGCGCGGCGAGTTCCAGCGGTCGTGCGCGCTCAGGAAGCGCCTGATGAACTGGCTGAGTGACCTGGCGTCCTCGTCGATGCCCCAGTAGTCGGCGCCCGGCGTGTCGCCCAGGGTGTGGCTGAAGCCGGTGCCGACCGGGTCGACCATCACGATGTCGGCGATGTCGAGGAGGCTCCAGGCGTTGTCCTCGATCGGGTAGGGAGGCGCGCCCTGCGGGCCGACGCTCAAGGTCACGACCCGCCGCGGCCCCATGATCCCCATGTGCAGCCAGAACGACGCCGAGCCCGGTCCTCCGTTGTAGGCGAAGATCAGCGGACGCTCCTGCCGCGGTGCGCCGTTGGTGCGGAAGTACGCCGTGTACCAGAGCTGGGCCGCCGGGGCGCCCTCGTCGTTCTCGAGCACGAGCCCGGTGACGAGCGCGTCGTACTCGACCGTCTCGCCGCCGATGTCGATGGCGTGGCTGGTCAGCCAGCGGCCGGGCGGAGCGGATGGCGCGGTGGAGGTTGTTGCAGCTGCCGCCCCCTGCGCCTGCTCGCCTTCACCGCTCTGGCCGGCCAGCGGCACAGGCGCGGCGAAAAGCGCGGCGGCCAGGCCGAGTGCAAGCGTGAGGGCGAAGGTCGTGCCGGCCGCCAGGTGCCGGGAGGTGGGGAGGAAGGTCATCGGTTCGTCCTTGTGGAGCTGCTTCAACTATTGTAGGGCTTCAGGGAACCGGAAGTCTCGGGTCGGCAATGTTCAGTGGGGGAGGATTCATGACACACGCTCTTCGTCCGACGATTCATGGCGCGGGCCGTGCGCCGCGGCGGCATGCGGCCGCTGTCCTGGCGGCAGTGGTGCTTGCGGCCGTGCTGGCGCCGGCATCGCTTTCGGCCCAGGACTGGTCGGTCACGACCGACACTCACCGGTTCATGGAGGTGCGCAACGGCATCTGGCTGACGCAGACCACGGCGCAGGTGTTCAACAGCAACGCTCTCGTCATCGTCAACGACGAGGATGTCGTCGTCGTGGACTCCCACGTGACGCCGTCGAAGGCGCGCGACCTGATCGCGTCCATTCCGGCGATCACCGACAAGCCCGTCAGCGCGCTGATCAACTCCCACTTTCACTGGGATCACGCCCACGGCAACCAGGAGTTCGACGGCATTCCGATCATCGGCCACGAGTACACGCGCATGAAGATGGCGACCGCGCCGCTCGAGGAGCCGACGTACGTCAGCGGCACCGCCGGCAACGCGGCGACGCTGGAGCGGCTTGCCGGGGAGATCGAGGCGGCCGAGACGGACGAGGCGCGCGAGGAGCTCGAGGCGTACCGCTCGATGTTCGCTGCCCACGCCGCGGACTTCGACGAGATCGCCCCGGTGCCGCCGGACGTGACCATGAACGACCGGATGACCCTGTTCCACGGCAGCAGGGAAATCCGGATCGTCTACCTGGGCCGTGCCCACACGGGTGGCGACGTGGTCGTCCACTTTCCGCAGGACCGGGCGGTCTTCACCGGCGACATCCTGTTCGGGCGGCCGTCGTTCTTCGGCGACGGCTACGTCGACGACTGGCCGCAGACGCTGGAGAACCTGAAGGCGCTCGACTTCGATCTCGTCATTCCTGGACACGGCCCTCCGCTGACCGACCTGACCGCCATCGACAAGTCGCAGGAGTACTACCGCGCCCTGTGGGAGCAGGTGGCGAAGCTCCATGCGGACGGCGTGCCGGCCGAGCAGGTCGTCGACGCCCTCGATCTGTCGGCCACGGCGTACGGCGAGCGCATGCCGTCCCCGGTGGAAGTGCAGCGGTTGTACTTCCGCATGGACAACCCGGACTGACGGGTCGCCTGCTCGCTGCACCCATGACCAGCCCCGGCCCCCGGCTCGCTCGCAGACCCTCGGCCAGCCACAGCCCTCTCCGCAGGCGGGCCCTGGCGGCTGCCCGGCGCAGGCGTGACCGACCTGCAACCGCGCCAACCATGACCGAACGTGCGTCGTGAAGCGTCGTTCCCGGTTTCTGCCGCGCACCCGCGACGGCTGGATTGCCACGGTTGCCTTTGGTGCGCTCTTCCTGCTCGCCATGCCACCGGTGACCCACACGCTGCTGAATCGCGTCGAGCCGCGCCTTCTCGGCGTGCCGTTCCTGTACGTCGCGCTGTTCGTCGTCTACCTGGCCCTGATCGGCGTTCTCGTCTGGGCCTTCCGCCGGGGGGTGTAGCAGCTCGTGGAGACCTGGGTTGTTGCCACCGGACTGATCGGCCTCTACCTGCTGGTTACCCTGGGCGTCGCCTTCGTCGCCAACCGTCACATGACGGTCGACATGGAGGATTTCCTCCTGTGCGGGCGGCGCACCGGCTTCGTCGTGCTCTACCTGACGGTCGTGGCGACCTACCACTCGGCGTTCGCCTTCCTCGGTTCCGGCGGCTTCTTCTTCACCCACGGCATCGGCTTCTGGTCTGCCGGAGCGTGGACGGTGCTGGTGGGCGCCGCCACCTACGTCATCGGCACCCGCATCTGGGCGCTGGGGAAGGCATTCGGCTACATCACCCCCGCCGATCTCCTGGCCGACTTCTACGAGTCGGAAGCGGTGCGCGCCGCGGTTGCCCTGATCTCCGTGCTGTTCACCATCCTCTACATCCAGGTGCAGGCGATCGCCCTGGGCTACATCATGGACGTGGCCACGGACGGCCGGGTCCCCTTCGAGATCGGCGTGCTGATCATGCTCACGGTCGCCGTCGTCCACCTGATGGTCGGCGGCCTGCGCGCGGTCTACTGGACCGACGTGTTCCAGGGCGCCTGGATGTACGTCGGCATCTGGGCGGGAGCGCTCGTCCTGTCCTTCAAGCTCTTCGGCGGTCCGCTCGAGCTCTGGCAGCGGCTGGTTGCGGAGCGTCCGGACATGCTCACGCTGCCGGGCCCCGAGGGTTTCTTCACCCCCGGCATGTGGGTCGGCATGGTCGTCACCCTGTCGTTCGGGATCATCTTCCAGCCGCACATGATGATCCGCTACTACACGGCGGTGGACACCAGGACTCTCAAGCTGCTCGGCGCCACCACCCCCATCTACCTTATGACGCTGTACATTCCCGCCGCAATGGTAGGGCTGGGCGGAGCCCTGGTCATGCCGGAGCTGGCGCAGGCGGACCGCGTCTTCCCCGAGCTGCTGTTCCAGTACGCGCCGCCCTGGCTCACCGGGATCATCCTCGCCGGCGCCGCCGCGGCCGCCATGTCGACGCTGGACTCCATCCTGCACGCGAACATGACCGTGCTGACGCGAGACATCTACCAGCGCCACATCGCGCCCGGCAAGAGCCAGGCCCACTACGTGTTCGTGGGCCGCGTGATTGTCTTCGCGCTCCTCGGGGTGGCGTTCGCGCTGTCCATCTCGGAAAGCGACCTGCTGGTGGCGATCGTCACGCTTTCGGGCGCTGGTGCGCTGCAGCTCATGCCGGCGATCGTGGGCGTCTGCTTTCCCGGTCGGCGTTCGCTGACCAGGGCCGGCGTTCTCGCCGGTCTCGGCGCCGGGCTGCTGACCCTCGCACTGACCCTGCCGCTCGACCTGGGCGTGTCGTTGCCCTGGGAGGCGCATCCGCTGGGCATGCACGGCGGGCTCTGGGGGCTGTTCGTGAACCTGATCGCGGCAATCGCCGTATCCGCGGTGACGCCGGCGCCGTCCGCCGCGACCGTGGCCCGGGTCCACGGCGAGGTGGAGCGCGCAGTCTACGGCGTGGCGCATTGACGTCGCTGCGCCATCGCGGCCGGCGAAGTCGGCCGAACGCGGGAAGAGCGAAGGCAGGAAGGCAGCCGGGACATCGTTGAAGCGAATCGGCATCAGCACCGGCGGCGGCGACGCCCCGGGCCTCAACGCGGTCATCCGGGCTGTGACCCTTGCGTCCATTCGTCGCGGCTGGGAGGTCCTGGGCCTGCTGCGCGGCTACGGCGCCCTGTTCGACCCGAGCCAGGTCCGTGTCCTCGACCGCGACGCCGTGCGCGGCACGACCCATCTCGGCGGCACCATCCTCGGTACCCGCAGCGGCGAGAATCCGCTGCTGCGACGAGTGGAGCAGCCCGACGGCGAGGTCGTCGTCGAGGACCGCACGGAGGAGGCGGTGGTCGGGTTCGAGCGGCTCGGTCTCGATGCGATCGTCGCGGTGGGCGGCGACGGCTCCATGCGGCTGGCGCTCAAGCTGCACCAGAACGGCATCCCCGTGATCGGGGTGCCGAAGACGATCGACAACGACCTGGCCGGCACGAACGTGACCTTCGGCTTCCACACCGCGGTGGACGTGGCGACGACCGCCATCGAGCGCCTGCACTCGACCGCGGAGGCCCACGACCGGATCTTCGTCGTCGAGCTGATGGGGCGCTACGCCGGCTGGATCGCCCTGTTCGCGGGTGTGGCGGCGACCGCCCAGGCGATCCTGATTCCCGAGATTCCGTACGACATCGACGGCGTATGCGAGCACCTGATGGCGCGCGAGAGGCGAGGCAGGCACTGGGCGGTCGTGGTGGCGGCGGAAGGAGCGCGGCCCGTGGGCGGCGACTTCACCTGGGCTTCCGCTCCCGACGGCACCACGAGGCAGCGGCTGGGCGGCGTCGCGGAACGAGTGGCGGCCCAGATCGAGGAGCGCACCGGCAAGGAGACGCGCACGGTCACGTTGGGGCATCTTCAGCGCGGCGGCCAGCCGATCGCCTACGACCGCCTGATCGCGCTGCGCTTCGGCGCCGCCGCGGTGCGGAAGATCGAGCAGGGCGAGTTCGGCGTCATGGTGGCGCTCGAACCCCCGAACGTGCGCACCGTGCCGCTGGAGCTCGCCGCGAGTCGGATGAAGAGCGTCCCGCTCGAAGCCGACGTGGTCGCTACCGCCCGAGACCTCGGCATCTGCCTCGGCTAGCGCCGCCAGCCCTGTCCCGGACGCCGCGCCTGGCCCCAGCCCCCACCTCACCAGCAGCCGGCGGCCAATCTGCGTCCTCCTGCCGCGTCGCGGACGCAGCGGCTGGCTCCGCCCCACCTCTCCGGCAAGCCGTCGGGCCAGCCAGCCCCAACTGGCCCGCTGTCGAGCCCGAGGGCCTGCCAGTCCAATAGCCTGCCGGGCTGCGGATAGTCTTGCCGGCAAGCTGCTTGCGGTCTTTGGCCTAGCGAAACGAGGAGACTCCGGATGACCAGCCGCGCCCGCTCTCGCCTGCGACTACTCTCGCTGCTCGCTGCCGTGGCGGCCTGTCTCGCGGCGGTGGCCGCCTGTGCACCGGCCAGCGACCCCATGTCGGATGAGGGGGAGGCTGCAGGCGCCTTCGGCGTCTGGATGCGGCAGGCGGAGTACGACGGCGCCAACCGCTACTCGGTCTACGTGCCGATGCCGGACGGCGTGCAGGTCTCGGTGGACTACTTCATCCCCACCGCCGGCGGCACGGAGGCGACCGAACCCTTGCCGACCATCCTCCACTACACGCGCTACACGCGCGCCTTCGAGGTGGAAGGCGAGGACGGCGAGATGCAGATCGTCTCCACCGGCGGGCGGGATCCGGTGCTCCAGCACATGCTGCATCGCGGCTACACGGTTGCGGTCGCGGACGCGCGCGGAACCGGCGCTTCGTTCGGTGTCCACAACGGCGCGTTCTCCATCGAGGAGACCGCGGACTCGTTCCACATCGTCGAGTGGATTGCGGCGCAGCCGTGGTCGGACGGGAACGTTGGCATGCACGGGCGGTCGTACCCCGGCATGACCCAGTATCAGGCCGTCACCCAGGGGCCGCCGGCGCTCAAGGCGATCTTCGCCGAGATGGCCGGCCCGACGCCATACGACTTCGTGTACCGCGGCGGCACCTACAAGAACGAGTTCATCGAGACGTGGGGAACCGGCACGATGCAGGCGGACCTCTCGACCCGGGCGGCCCGGGTCGACGGCGATGCGGACGGCGCGATGCGCGACGCGGCCGTGGCCGAGCATGGCGCGAACGTCTGGGCTCAGGACCTGGTCGGGACCAGCGGCGCCGCCATGCGCGACTGGACTTTCGAGACGGAGACGGCGCGGGCGGACTGGAACACCACCGGCACGATCGACGACCTCGCGGCCATCGAAGCCTCGGGCATCGCCATCTACCACCTGGTCGGCTGGTACGACATCTACACCTCGCAGCAGCCGATGCTGTACGCCAGCCTCGGTTCGTCGCCGCAGAAGATGATGATCGGCCCGTGGATTCACAGCGGCGGCTACGGCGGCGAGCTCCACAAGGCCGAGTTCCTGCGCTGGTACGACCACTGGCTCAAGGGGATGGAGACCGGAGTGATGGACGAGCCGCCGGTTCACTACTACGTCATGGTGGGCAACCACACCCTGCCGGAGGACGCGGCGGTCGAGTCGAGCCTGGACGAGGAGCGCGCCGAGGACGCCTCCACCTGGCTCGCGACGGACGCCTGGCCTCCTCCGGGCCTCTCGATGCGCCGCCTCGCCCTGGCGGCCGACGGCGCGCTGGCCGACGCAGCCGGCGAAACGGGGCAGGACGAGTACGCCGTCGACTACACCTCCACCGTGGGCTCCTTCTCGCGCTGGATGAACGGTCACGGCGCCCGGCGGGCGGACCGTCCCGGGACCACGTTCTTCGACGAACGTTCGGCCGAGAACGCGAAGGCCATGACCTGGACCACGGAACCGATGGCGGAGGCGATGACCGTCGTCGGCTACCCGGTGCTGCGGTTGCGGGTCGCGTCCAGCCACGACGACGGCGACTTCTTCGCCTATCTGGAGGAGGTCGACGCCGAGGGACGCTCCCACTACGTCACCGAGGGAGCGCTGAGGGCCTCCTGGCGGGCTGTCGGCGAGGCGCCGTGGAACAACTTCGACCTGCCGTTTCACCGCGGCAATGCGGAGGACCTGGAGCCTCTTCCCGACCACCCGGTCGAGCTCCTGATCGATCTGATGGGGACCGCCATCACCATCGACGAGGGCCACCGTCTGCGTCTGACCGTCGCCGGCGCCGATGCCGCCAACCATGCGCTCCACCCCGACCCGGAAGGCGTGGACGCGCCGACGGTCACGGTCCATCGCGGCGGTGACGACGGCTCCTGGCTCGACCTGCCGGTGGCCGGCGGAGGCTGACGGCGAAGGCTGTCGGCGAAGTCGACAGGCGCCGTGCTGCCCGGAACGATCAAGTTGCCGCTGTCCGGCAGTGCCCGGATCGTCCCGGGCGCGGAGTCGCTGGCGCCTTCGAGCCAGCCGGGTGAGCCGGCCTCGAGCGCTTCCGACGTGCAGATCGCGCTGGGTGATCTCCGGAGTGGTCGCGAAGCGATCACCCTGAACCTCGGCGCCAGTCGCCGAGTTTCGGGGTCGAAGGGCGGCAGGCGTCGGTCTTGTCAGTCGATCGCGACGGGCGGGCGTCGGCTCTCTGGTGGCCCTGGCCGGCGGCAGATCGCCGGGGTTTCAGCTGCGAGCCCGGCACCGACAGCATGCTCGCGAGGCGCGGCGCCCCCTGGCCGGGCGGCACGTCGGCCGCCTTCGGGTGGTCCGCCACGATGCTGTCCGAGCGCATGAGAACGACCTCGTCGTTGCTTCAGGGGCAGGCGGCATCCGTTCCCGGCCGGCGCCTGCCCCGGACCGGGAAGCCCGTCGCGCCAGCTCTCTCGACCGCGGCCAGCCACGGGGTGGATGGCACGTCGGCGCCGGGAACGGCGGTGTAGCCGGCGCCGTTCCAGTCCACGGCGAGCAACCGGACGCGGAGGCGGGCCGGGACAGCGACCCCATCAGCCCGATGGGACCGCCGCCGACGATCAGGACTTCGGTTTCGATGGGTTTCGCGCTCATGACCGCCATTCTGCCCGCAGTTCTTGCTTGCACGGCGGCCGCCCTGTCGCGGCTGCCTCGGAACTCCTCGGGCACGATCCGAGCCGTCAGGTCCGAACGGGCCGCAGGCTGGCGGCGCCAGCGACCGTCAGGTCTTTCCCGGGGCCGCTGGTTGCTACTGTTCGGAAATGCTCAAGCCGCGATGCCGTCGAAGCCTGCCGAACCTCGCCTCTGCACCCGCGGCCTTCCGGACCTGGCGACGAGAACCACGGCATTGCGGCGCCGACGGCCTGTCGGCAAGTCGGGGGCCGGGGCCGAGTTCGGCGCCTGCTCCGGGCCGGGCGACGCTCGCCTTCGGGCTGGTGCTGGCTCTCGCCGGTCACGCGGTTGGCGAGGACGGTCCGGCCGCCGACAGCCCGGCCGACACGGACTGGGCCGTGGTCACCGGCAACGTCGCCAGCCAGCGCTACGCGCCGCTCGATCAGATCGACCGGAGCAACTTCGATCAGCTGGAGATTGCCTGGCGCTGGTCATCGCCGGACAATGAGCTGATGGGCGGCGATGCCGTGCCCGGCGGAGGTCGCGCCGTGCCCCGCAACCACGAGGCGATCCCGGTCAAGATCGGCGACCGCCTGTACGTCACGACGGGCTACGGCCAGATCGCCGCGGTCGACATCGACCATGGCACGAGCCTCTGGACCCACGACCCGCAGGCGTACGTGCACGGCCGACCTTCGAACCTGGGCTTTGTGCATCGCGGCGCGGCGTACTGGAAGGACCCCGATCTGCCCGACGAGGGCGGTCGGCTGCTGTGGGCAGGCGGCGACGCGATGCTGCGCGCCGTGGACACGCTGAGCGGCGAGCCGATCGCCTCGTTCGGCGACGGCGGCGCGGTGGACCTCACCCTCGGCCTGCGCCGCGAGGTTCCGCGCCGGATCTACAGCGTGAGCTCCCCGGTCACGCTCTGCCGCGACGTGGCGATTGTCGGCTCGTCCATCTCGGACGGTCCGCTCCGGCCGGAAGCGCCGCCGGGCGACGTGCGCGGCTTCGACGTGAGGACCGGGGAGCAGCTGTGGACTTTCCGCTCCGTGCCCCAGCGCGGCGAGCCGGGCCGCGACACGTGGGAGAACGGTTCGTGGAAGGTCAGCGGCAACACGAACGTTTGGACTCTGATGAGCGCCGACCCGGAGCTCGGGCTCGCCTACCTGCCCTTCGGCACGCCGACCAACGACTGGTACGGCGGCCACCGCCCAGGCGACAACCTGTACGCCGAGGCGCTGGTTGCGGTGGACTGCGAGACCGGCGAGCGGCGCTGGCACTTTCAGACCGTTCACCACGGCTTGTGGGACTACGACCTGCCCACCTCGGCGATCCTGGGCGACATCGAGGTTGACGGTCGGAGAATCCGCGCCGCGATGCAGCTCTCCAAGCAGGGCTTCCTGTACGTCTTCGATGCGGACACTGGCGAGCCGGTGTGGCCGATCCCCGAGCGCGAGGTGCCGCAGTCCGGCATCGTCGGCGAACGGACGTCGCCCACTCAGCCGTTCCCGACGAAGCCGCCGCCGTTCGAGCGGCAGGGCATCGGGCTCGCCGACCTGATCGACTTCACGCCGACGCTCCGCAGCGAGGCGCAGGCCGTACTGTCCCGTTACCAGTACGGGCCGATGTTCACGCCCCCGACCGAGCGCGGCACCTGGCTCATGCCCGGCTACGGCGGCGGCGCCAGCTGGCCCGGCGGCGCGTTTGACCCGGAGACCGGCATGCTCTACGTGCCGTCCTTCACCTGGCCGGTGGTGAACACTCTGCGCAAGCCCGACCCGAGCCGCTCGTCGTTCGACTACGTCGGCCGGATCACCAGCGACATACGGGGCCCAGACAACCTGCCCGTGGTCAAGCCGCCGTACTCGCGAGTCACCGCTTACGACATGAACCGAGGGGAGATCGCCTGGGTTGCGCCGCTCGGCAACGGTCCGCGTCGGCACCCCCGCCTGGCTCACCTGGACCTGCCGCCGCTCGGCTCGGGCGCCCGCGGCCACGTCGTGGCGACCAGGACGCTGCTGTTCGCGACCGCGGGCAGGTCGCTCGCGCTGCGGGGCGTCGACCGGGAAGCCGAGGCCGAGGGCGCCGGGCGCGACGACTGGCGCATCGAGACGCCGGCGCTCCGGGCCTTCGACAAGGCCACGGGCGCACTGGTCGGCGAGCTGGAGCTGCCCGCCCACACGGACGGCAGCCCCGTCACCTTCCTGCACCGGGGCCGGCAGTACCTCGTGTTCGCGCTCGGCGGACGCGGCGCTCCCTTCGAGCTGATCGCGTACCGCTTGCCGGGCTGACCCGACGAGCAAGACAGCCGTACCCGGCGCGGAGGGCCGAGCTCGGCTTGACGGTCGCGGTTCGCCGAGCCCACTGGCGAGGTGGCGGGTGCGCCGCGTTCTTCACCCGCAGGTGAATAATCCAGTGGGATTCTTCGACTGCGGTCGAACAATCCCGTAGAGTCGGATTCGCGATGGCGGTTGAGCCCAGATACCTGGCTGGCCAGGTCGAGCGCGACCTGGAGCGGAAGATGGTGTTCGTGGCCGGGCCTCGCCAGGTCGGCAAGACGACCCTGGCGCGCGGTCTGCCCGACGCCGAAGGCGGCTACTTGAACTGGGACGTCGCGGAGCACCGCGAGCGCATCCTTCGACGCGAACTGCCGCCCGGTCCGCTCTGGGTCTTCGACGAGATTCACAAGTATCGGGACTGGCGCAACTACCTCAAGGGCCTGTACGACGGGGCCGCCGTTCGCGCCGGGGGCGCTGACGCGGGCGGGGGGCGGGCTTCGGGCGCCGCTCGTATGGCGGTGTCGGCGCCGGGCGCAGCGGGTCAGGGCGCCCGGCGCATTCTCGTGGTCGGAAGCGCCCGGCTGGACGCGTACCGGTTTGGCGGCGACTCGCTGCAGGGCCGCTTCCATCTCCATCGCCTGCACCCGCTGTCCGTCGCCGAGCTCGGCCTGCGAGAGCCGCACGAACTGCGCGACCTCCTGCATCTCGGCGGTTTTCCCGAACCGTTCCTTGGCGGCAGCGAGGTCGAGGCACGCCGATGGTCGCGCGAGTACCGGACGCTGCTCATCCGCGAGGAGGTGACGAGTCTGGAGCGGTTTCAGGACCTCGGTCGCCTCGAACTGCTCATGCTCCGCCTCCCGGAACTCGTCGGTTCGCCGCTCTCGATCAACGCCATCCGCAAGGATCTGCAGGTGAGCCACAAGGCGATCTCCAGCTGGCTGGCCGCGTTCGAGCGCCTGTACGCCGTCTTTCGCCTGTCGCCCTTCGGCGCCCCGACGGTGCGGGCGGTGAAGAAGATGCAGAAGCACTACCACGTTGACTGGGCGGTCGTGCCGGACGACGCGCCGCGCTTCGAGAACCTCGTCGCCTGCCATCTGCTGAAGTGGGTTCAGCACGGGCAGGACACCCAGGGCTTTGACCTCGAGCTCCGCTACTTTCGCGACGCGGGCGGGCGCGAGGTCGACTTCGTGGTCACCGACCGCCGCAGGCCGGTTCTGGCCGTGGAGTGCAAGTGGTCCGACGCCGGGCTCGACCGCAGCCTTCGCTACTTCCACGCCCGCTTCCCGGACTGCGAGGCCTGGCAGGTGTCGGCCACCGGAACGCAGGATTTCGTGACCCCCGACGGCATCCGCGTCGCGCCCGCCCTGGCCCTGCTCCGCGACCTGGTCTGACGGTCGCCGGTCGGGCCGTCAGCCTGAGCCGCCGGACACTTCGCTGGCTCGTTCGTCCGGCCCCAGCCCCCACCTCGCTGGCAGGCTGTCGGACCCGGCCGGGGTCCTTCGGCCACCGGTCGGGCCGTCAGCCTGAGCCGCCGGACACTTCGCTGGCTCGTTCGTCCGGCCCCAGCCCCCACCTCGCTGGCAGGCTGTCGGCCCAGCCGGGGTCCTTCGGCCACCGGTCGGGCCGTCAGCCTGAGCCGCCGGACACTTCGCTGGCTCGTTCGTCCGGCCCCAGCCCCCACCTCGCTGGCAGGCTGTCGGCCCCGGCCGGGGTCCTTCGGCCACCGGTCGGGCCGTCAGCCTGAGCCGCCGGGCACTTCGCTGGCTCGTTCGTCCGGCCCCAGCCCCGCCTCGCTGGCAGGCTGTCGGCCCCGGCCGGGGTCCTTCGGCCACCGGCCGGGCCGTCAGCCTGCCAGCCGACCGCCGGAGGCCGCGGTCTCCCGCAGCAGTGCCGCCGCCTGCCACTGGTCGGGGTCGAAGCGGGTGGCGTAGTCGTCCAGGATGTCGACGATCCGCCCGAGGCCGAACTCGTCGGCCCAGAACATCGGGCCGCCCCGGTACGCGGGCCAGCCGTAGCCGTTGACCCAGATGACGTCGATGTCGCTGGCGCGGGCGGCGATGCCTTCCTCGAGGATCTTCGCCCCCTCGTTCACGGAGGAAAGCAGGCAGCGGTGGAGGATCTCCTCGTCGTCGATCTCGCGCTGCTCGATGCCGAGCCGCCCGGCGAGCTCGGCGGCCAGGTCCAGGACCTCCGGGTCGGGCGCCGCGGCGCGAGTTTCCGAGTCGTACAGGTAGTAGCCGCGGCCCGTCTTCTGGCCGCGCCGGTCGCGTTCGCACAGCATCTCCCGCAGCGTGTTCGAAGCGGAGGTCGCCCTGTTCCAGCCCACGTCCAGGCCGGCCAGGTCGCTCATGCGGAACGGACCCATGGGCATGCCGAAGTCGTGGAGCACGCGGTCGATGTCCCAGGGAGTCGCGCCCTCGAGCACCATCCGGTCCGCCTGGAGCCGTCGCTGGAAGAGCATCCTGTTGCCGACGAAGCCGTGGCAGACACCGACCAGCGCGGTGACCTTGCCGATCGTCCGCGAGATGGACATGGCGGTCGTGATGGCGTCCGGCGCCGACTTCTCGCCCCTCACGACCTCGACCAGCTTCATCACGTTCGCCGGGCTGAAGAAGTGCATGCCGACGACGTCCTCGGGGCGCCTTGTCACCGCGGCAATCGCGTTCACGTCCAGGTACGACGTGTTCGTGGCCAGCAGCGCTCCGGGCTTTGCGACCCGGTCGAGGCGCGCGAAGACGTTGCGCTTGAGCTCCATGTCCTCGAACACCGCCTCGACCACCAGGTCGCAGTCCGCCAGCGCCGAAAAGTCCGTGCCGCCGGCCAGCAGGTCCATCCGCTCCTCGACCTCGTCGGCAGTGAACCGGCCCCGCGCGGCGCTGCGGTCCCAGTTGCGCCGCACCGTGGCCAGCCCGCGTTCGAGCGCCTCGCCGCTCTGCTCGACGATCGTGACCGGCAGGCCGGCATTGGCGAAGGCCATGGAGATGCCGCCTCCCATCGTGCCGGCGCCCAGCACGCCGACGCGGCGGATGTCGCGGACCGGGGTCGAGGCGGGTACATCCGGGACCTTGCGCGCCGCCCGTTCGGCGAAGAAGCCGTAGCGCAGCGCGCGGGACTGTGGGTCCGCGTGCAGCTCCCTCGACAGCTCGGCCTCGCGGGCCAGGCCCTCCTCGAACGGCAGGGTGGCCGCGGCCTCGACGCAGCGGATGCAGGCCTCCGGGGCATTGAAGCCACGCGTTCGGCGGGCGATGCGCCGGCGAAAGTCGTCGAACAGACCGGGGTTCTCGCGCACCGCCTGGCGATGGCTCTCGATGTCGCGGACCCGCGGCAGCCCGCGTCCTTCCGCGACAGCGCGCAGGGCGAAGCTCACCGCCTCGCTGGTGGGGCCACCTTCCGGCTCGCCTCCGACCATGCCGTCAATGAGCCCGATCGCCAGGGCCTCCGCGGCCTCGATGTGCTCGCCGCTCGTGATCATCTCCAGCGCGCGCGGCACGCCGACCAGCCGCGGCAGGCGCTGCGTGCCGCCGCCGCCCGGCAGGATGCCGAGCTTGACCTCGGGCAGGCCGAGGCGTGCGCTGGCCGTGGCGACCCGGAAGTGGCAAGCCATCGCCATCTCCAGCCCGCCGCCCAGCGCGGTGCCGTGAATCGCGGCGAAGAACGGCTTCGACGATGCCTCGATCATGCGGCGGACGTCGTTCGTGTCGGGCGGGAGCCGAGGCTTGCCGAACTCGCGGATGTCCGCGCCGGCGATGAAGGTCCGGCCGCTGCAGACGAGAACGGCGGCTTCGAGCTCCGGGTCGTCGGCGATGGCCGGCACGGCGGCCGCCAGACCTTCGCGCACGTGCTGGCTCAGGGCGTTGACCGGAGGATTGTCGACCCGGATGACGGCGACCACGCCGAGTCCCGGTTCCTCGCGGCGTTCGATGGCGACGGACTCGCTGAGCTGCATTGCCTGGGTCTCCCTTGGCCGGTAGCGGCGGCTGCGCCTACTCGATGGCGTCGAGCGGCAGGGCGCTGCGGACGCGGAGGCCCTTCCTCGTCGTGCGCACGTCCGGCTCGAGGGCAGCGCCGAGCGGGCGCTCGCTGTAGTAGGTGAGGACGTACTGGCGGCGCAGCTCTTCCTCGATGTGGCTCAGGACGTTCCCGAGCTGACCGACGGAGTCGATCTGGAACAGCCGTCCGCCGGTCGGCCCGGTCAGCGCCCGCATCGCGTTGCGGAGGTTGGCGTCCTCCATGGTGGTCGGTCCGAAGTGGTCGGAGCGCATGGCGACGACGTACACCGGCACGCCGAGGCGCTTGCCGAAGTCGATTGCGCGGGTCGGGTCGGCGCGGCTGTTCGAGTCCAGGCCGTCGGTGACCACGACCAGCGCCCGGCGGCCCGGTGCGTCGCCGTACTGGAGCAGCGAGAAGAGGATGGCGTCGTAGAGCGCGGTCTGGCCCTGCGGAAACAGGCGTTCGAGGCCCCGGACCAGCAGCGGCTTGCTTCCGGTGAGCGGCTGCACCAGGCGAATGGTGGAGTCGAAGTCGACCAGGAACGCCTGGTCGCGCCAGGTCAGCGCGCTGTGCAGGAACGCCTCGGCTATGGCGTTCGTCTGCTGCCAGATTTCCAGCATGCTGCCCGAGGAATCGATGGCCAGGCCGAGTGACAGCGGCACCTCGTTCGAGAGGTGCAGCTCCTCGACCGGCCGCCGTTCGCCGTCTTCGCGGATCTCGAAGTCCTCGGCCACGAGGTCGCCGACCGGGTCGCCGCGGCGGTCCACGGCAAGCACCTGGAGCTGCACGAGCTGGACGTTCACCTCGTCCTGGAACTCGGCGCCTTCGAGCAGCTCGACGTCCTCGAGCCCGCGACCGCTGCCGAGCCTCGCCACGACGCGGACAAAGTCCTGCGGCGTGATCTCGCCCACCGGAAGGTCGGCGCTGACGACGTGTACGCCGTCCGGCCCGGGCTCGCTGTTCAGCGGCGCGCACGGCGGGGCAGCCGAGTTGGCCCCGCAGGCGCCCAGGACCTGCAGCAGTTCTCCGTTGCGGTGGAACTCGACTCGTTCGAGCGTCTCCGAGCGCGGCGTCGAGATGGCGGCCTGTACCATGACCCCGGGCTGGCTCGCCGGCGAGTCGGCGGGCTGGTCGGCCGGTCCGATGGCCGAGATGCGCACCGCGAACGGCGGGTCGAGACGGTTCAGGATCAGCTGGTCCGTTCCGGCGCTGGCGCCGCGAGCGGTGGTGGCCCGGACCTCGACGATCTGCTCGCGCGGCGGGTCGGCGAGCACGACCCGCGCTTCGTACGGCACGGTGGAGACTCGCGCTACGGGCTCGCCGTCGAGCAGGAACTCGACCACGGCGATCTGCGGGTCGATGGTCAGGGTCTGGATCGTGACGCGGCCGGTCAGCAGCTCGGCGTGGCCCCGCTCCGGCGGCAGGATGCGGATGGACGCCGGTCGGGCGCTGCGGCCTGCGTCCCCGCGGGCGTCGCGGCCGCGGCCGGCCAACGGCGGCAGGTAGTCCGCCCGGTTGAAGCCGCCGGGAACGGGGTCGTTGGAGCCTCCAGCTGCATCGGCCCCGGATGCTCCGGCCTCTCGGCTCGCCGTCGTGGCTCGTGTTGCCGGCGGCGCGTCGCCCGAGCGTTCGAACACAGTGCGGAACGAGAGGTCGGCGAAGCGCCCGCCCTGGAGGTCGGTCGCCAGTACCAGGTTCTCGCCCTCGAGGTAGAACGTCTCGATGCGCTGCCTGCCCGTGGTCGTGGTCTCGATTTCCAGGGAGTCGCCGAGGACGCGGGCGCGGCTTCGCCCGCCGAGACCGTCTGCGATCTCGCGTCCGTCGAGGAACAGGACGCGGTCCTCGCGCTTCGCGTTGCGGATCAGCAGCTGCGGCTCGTCGATGCGGATGAGCAGCACGTCCAGCCGCTCGGCGAGGTCGCGCGCCATCTGTCGCATGCCGGTGGGACCGTCCTGGGCGCCGGAACGCCCGCCGCGCCCGCCAGCTCCGCCCCTGCCGCCTCCACGATTGCCGCCGAAGCCGCCCTGACCGCCGCGTCCGAACCTGCCGGTGGGCCCGCTGCCGGGGTTTGCGCCGCCGGAGCGGCCGGGCCCGCCGCCGAAGGTCTGGCCGTAGGCCTCCTCCAGCTTGTCCATCGGGTTCTCGCTCAGTCGCTCGTCCCGGATCCAGATGCCGGCGATTGCATGGACGGGATCGAGGACGGCATCCGTCGCCGTGGCCGCCGGTGGCTCGGTAACCCGCGCGGTCGCGCTTTCCTGAGCGGCCAGGGGACCGGCAGCCGCGAGCAGGACCAGCAGGCCGGTCAGCAGGACTGTGGCGAGAGCCTTCGAACTCCTGGTCGGAGGCGGCGATGGCGTTGCTGCACGGGCGGTGCCGGGCGATGGGGGAGGCGCCGCTTCCGGTAGCTGCACGTTGCGCTGTGATCGGGCGCGTCGTGATCGGGCGCGTTGTGATCGGGCGGTCATCCTCAAGCTTCCTGGGCTCCTGGCCTTCGTGCTGTCCGTTGCGTTCGCCGCGCTTGCGGAGTTGGCGGAGGTGCGTTTCTGACGGTGCATTCCTGACGGTGCATTCCCAGAATGGGGAATGCAGGATACAGGCCAGCCGCGAGATGCCGCTTCGGGCGGACTGGCGACGGGAGATCGTCAGGACAGCAGGTCGGGCACTCCCATCACCGCGTCAGCTATGTCTGCGGCGGCGGCCTGTTGGCCCGAGACGGGACGACCGGTTGCACTCGCCGTGTTTCCCGCGAATCCGTCACTTCGGTGAGCGTGCCCTTTCTCCCTGCCCACGCAGGGGTGCATGGCGGGCCGTCTCAGCGCTAACTTCGGCAAGCCCGGGCGGCTGGCGAATTCCCGTCGCCCCCTGCGCCCCCTATCAGCGGCGGTACCCGTACCTTGGGACAGTATGACTGCGTCGGTCTCCGGAATTCGATTTACCGGCAGTGCGGTGCGGATTCTGTGCCCGATTTGACTTTGGACAATCTCCTGTACGGCTATCCGAAATAGTGACGACGCAGCTACAATGGTCGGGGCAATCTTGGCTGCCGCGAAGAAGAACGCTCTAATCCATGTGATAGCCGCAGGGGTTCTTGAGGCAGCAGAGGCCGGCTGCTCTCTGGCTGGAAAACAAGGGGGTTACCGATGTTCCGCATTGTTTTCTGTCTGGCGCTTTCAGGGGTTCTTGTCGCCCATGTCGTGGAGTTAATCAAAGCTGGTGAGTGGGGGGCACTCGCAATTGTCGCCGTTATCGGAGTCGGAGGGTGGCTTCTGGCGCGCACTCGATGGATGGCGCAGTATGAGATCACTGTGCCGCCGCCCGGACCGATTGCGGACTCACAGGCGTGGCCGTCAAGCAGTCGTAAACGGGCGCCCGCATAAGGGCCCCAGGTACCTGCCGACCCTTCCCCGGCTGTGATGGCGCGGTTACAGGCGCAGTCACGAGCACCTTCTTGATAGGCCCCGCCAAGGCGGGGATAGCCCGGTATGTGGTGCCGCTGCTTCGCGGTTCCAGCCCCTACCGCACGGCCCCGCCTTGGCGGGGATACCCCGCCCACCGGGAAACGCGCAGATGCTCAGGTCGGGCGCGAGCTAATCGCCCCATCTGCGGGTTCCCTGAACGCGTCTGGGTCCGCGACGAAGCTGGTGATCCCGGAGGCCTCTTCGGGCTTCATGCCGGCCATGACCAGACTGCCGAAGGCGTGTGCCTTCCCGGCGAGGTCCGTGGCAGCGAGTGCCTCGAAGGTGAGTTCCACCGGCGCATCCAGCTTCGCCTGTGCTTCGACCTGAATCTCCTGGGCTACCGGCGCTATGGTCGTGTGCAGGAACCGGCGCAGCGCCTCGCGAGTACCGGTGCCGTCACCGCCTTCCATGAGGTCTGCCGGGATTCCGCACGCCTGCCAGATGCTGCGCTGAGCATCCAGCCGTAGCTGAACCAGTGGCTGAGGTGGGTCTGCGCCGACACGCTGAGGTGTCCAGTCGGTGCGTGGTGCTGGTGCTGAACCTCGCCCGTCCCACGCCTGCTGCGTGGTCGGTACCAGTACCGTCTTCCCGTTCATGGCCGTGACTGCGTCTTCCACGCCGCCGGTGCTGCTGGTGCTGGGTGTCGCGACCAATCGACCTGTCTGAGCCGCCGCCTCATCGCGTGCTCGGGCCTCAAGCGATGATCGTGATCAGAATCCGGCCGGTGGGCGCGAGGCCGTAGCCGGCGAAGGCTGCCGTGCCGATGCCGAAGCCGACCAGCACGGCCTTTCGTTCTCCCAGCCAGGCCACGGCGTGGCGCACCAGGAGCCCGTGCACCAGCGCCGCCGAAACGCCGACCGCGGTCAGGGCCAGGCCGTTCTGGATTTCGTTCCAGCCGTAGCGGTAGCCGGTGTAGAGCACCCACGAGGTCTCCAGGCCGCGTTGCGCCAGGGCCATGAGCACGAAGGCGGCCGCAAGGCTTGCGACCAGCGGATACGTTCGGAGGTGAGCCAGGCTCGCCACCGGGTTTGTGTGGCGCAGCGAGAAGGCCGCCGGTTCTCGGCCTCCAGGGACTCGGGCAGCACGAACAGGCCATGGGCCGAGTTCGCCAGGCAGAGCACGGCGGCGGCGAAGAAGGGCAGCCGGATGTCGATGCCGCCCAGCAGGCCGCCGAGGGCCGGACCGAGCATGAAGCCGATACCGAAGGCGACGTTGATCAGGCCGTAGTTGCGCGCTCCCGTCTCCCGGGTCAAGATGTCGGCGATGCAGGCATTCGCCGTGGTGATGCTCGCGCCCAGGATGCCGGCCAGAATGCGGCCCGCGAACAGCCAGCCGACCGACGGAGCGAACGCCATGACCAGGTAGTCGACGCCGAGGCCGAACATGGAGAGCAGCAGCACCCGACGGCGACCGAAACGATCGGAAGGGCACCGAGAATCGGGGCGAAGACGAACTGGGCGATCGCGTAGCACGAGGCGATCAGCCCCAGCATGCGGGCTGCCGACGGCGTGTCGCCGGCCATGAACTGCTCGATCAGTTCGGGCAGGATCGGGATGATCAGACCGACGCCGAGCATGTCCGGCAGAACGACGGCGAAGATGAAGAGGACGGATGCCTCTCGCTGCGGTCTGGCCCTGGGCGTGGTGGAGGTCATCGCTGGCAGGGAAGGCCTGCTAGTCTCTCACGATGCCGGTCAGACGGGAAAGGGTTTGGGGCAGCCTGGCGCGGCGAGTGCATCAAGCACATCAAGCGCATCGAGCCTCCGTCCTGGCAATGGCCTGCGCCCTGCTGGCCTGCGGCGCACCAATGGACGAGCCGAACGAGGACAGCCTGAAGGCGTCCTTCGTTGCCCGCATCGAGGCGGACGAGTACGTGCGCGACCTTCAGGTTTATGGCAACGAGATCCACTTCAGCCGCCGGGACGCCTCGCGCGAGCTGGTGCGCTGGGAGGTGCGCATCGACTCGCTTTCGGTGGAGCCGTGGGCCGGCGAGGAGGCCGATCTGGCCGGGCACGTCATCTCGGCCTGGACGGTCGCCGGCCGACCGGTCACGGTCGAGGCCGGGCCGAACGGTCTGGTCACGAACATGCCGCTGTGGGTGCTCGACGCCGGCCTGGCGCCGGAGTGCTGGGCGCTGTGGGACGACCATGCCAGGGCATGGGGCTTTTAGGCCTGGGGCTGGTCGCGGTAGGGCGGGCGGAAGGGTGCGGGTCGGTGGATCGAATCAGCAGACTGGGGAGCAGACAAGGGAGGCACGAGCCGATGAGAACGAATGAACGCTGGAACCTCACCCGATCGGCGGCGGCCCTTGCTCTGGCCGGACTCCTTGTCTCCGGCGCTCAGGCAGCTGCTGCCGGCGCCGCCGCGAACGCCGCCCGCGACGCCGACTGGAAGACGCCCCGCACCGCCTACGGACACCCTGATCTCCAGGGCGTGTGGGCGAACAACAACGGCACGCCGCTCCAGCGCCCGGCCGCCTGGGCGGGCAAGGAGGAGCTGACGGACGAGGAGTTCCAGGAGCTCATGGCGGCCGTGTCCGAGGCCACCAGCCCGGGCGCCGACGCGCTGTTCGGCGACCAGCTGGTGCTCGCCGCCATCGCCCGCACCGAGGCCACGTCCTACGACCCGACGACCGGCAACTACAACCAGTTCTGGATCGCCGACCGGTACTTCACGAAGCGCACCTCGCTGGTCATCGACCCGCCCGACGGGCTGATTCCGCCGTTCACGGACGACGCGAAGGACCGCCTCTGCAAGCGGGTGAAGCACCTGATGGAGCACCCGGCCGACTCCTGGCTCGACCGGCCGATCGCCGAGCGCTGCATCAGCTACGGCGCACCGTTCATCTTCCCCGGCTACAACGGCTACCACCAGATCTTCCAGACGCCGGACCACGTCGTCATCCACCAGGAGATGATCCATGACGCCCGGGTGATCCCCATCGACGACACGCCGCCGCTCGCTGACGAGGTGCGGCTGTGGAACGGCTCGCCTCGCGGCCACTGGGACGGCGACACGCTCGTGGTCGAGACCCGCAACTACTCGGAGAAGAACGACTTCATGGGCTCCACCGAGCAGCTTGTGATCACCGAGCGCTTCACCCGAACCGGTCCCGAGACCATCGAGTGGGCGATCACGGCGAACGACCCCGGCACCTGGACCCGGTCCTGGACGGCGTCCATGCCGCTGCTGCTGACCGAGGACGCGATCTTCGAGTACGCCTGCCACGAGGGCAACTACGCCATGGAGGGGATGCTCGCCGGCGCCAGGGCGGAGGAAGCGTCGAACAAGCCGAGGCAGATCGACCCCGGCGCCGCGTTCCGCTACCCCGGCCTGATCTGCGACTGAGCAGGCCCGCCGTGCGTCGCGCGGCGGGCGTGGGAACGCCGCGCCCGGAACCCTGCGTCGTGGCGCCTGAGCGCCAGCGGCCGCTCAAGCCCGAAGAGGCTCGGCGCGGCGGAGAAGCGGGGCATCGCCCGCTCCACCTCTCCGCCGCGCGTCGCCCGCTGGTCTGCCTGGCCTGCGGTCTGTCAGGTGGTGTCCAGGTCAGCCACAGGGCCGGCGGCGCTGCTCGGATGGCGCAGTCCTTGGCGCTTCTGATCAGCCAGAACCCGGTCACAACAAGCAAACGGTTCTTGTAGGCGATCCCCAGCGCAATGAGTCGGAGGCCTCTAGCCACCTTGTGGCAGCCGCGGGATGCCCCGAAGACGGGCTCGCTGACGACGACCGGGCCGGGGATCAGTTTTCCTGCCTGAACCGGCACGCCATCCGCGGTACTGATCGGATCTCTTGCGAAGCCGGCGCCGACGCCGAGGGTGCAGGCGAACAGGGCGGTCAGGATCGTCTTCTTCATTGGTTGCGTTCCTTTCGTCCTGGTTTTGGTCGGCCACCCAGGAGGTATCGGCGAAGGAGCCTGAGCCCGGCGCCCCACGGCAACCGCCTGCGTCCTGGCGCCGGATGCGCCAGGCGTCAGTGGCCTGGTCCTGAAGACCAGGACGCAAACGGTCCGATTCCTTGCGGCCATTTTCGGACCGCCGCCTGCGCCGCCGCTTGCGCCGACCCTGCGTCCGTCGCCTGCCGCCAGGCGACAGGCGCTGCTGGGAGGCTCGCCTCCCGGCCGTCAGCCGGCGAGCATTCGCTCGCGGCGCTCGGCGCGGGCGAAGGCGAGGGCGGTGATGGCGGCGATGGCCAGCCAGACGCCGATGCGGTTCTGCAGCGAGAGCGCCAGCATGCGCTCCGGGTCGACGTCGTCGAGCGTGAGCGGGTTCCAGAACGGCGAGACGCGCGGCGCCACGGAGCCGAAGCCCGTGATCAGGAGGTTCAGACCGAGAACCCCCACGCTGGCGAGCGCACCCGCCACCTCGCTGCGCGTGAGGGTCGCGAGACCCATCGCAGCCACGAGATAGAAGGCGACTCCCTGGGCAGCGCCGTACAGGGTCACGAGCGGTGGGTACGGGGTCAGGAACGCGAACGCGACCCCCGCCATCAGCAGCATGCTCGCGGCGAGCAGGAGAGCGGCCGCGCCCAGCTTGCCCAGCCAGACCCGGTGGGCGCCGCCGGGCACCGTGTAGGCAATCTCCAGGCTTCGCTGATCGAGCTCTCCGACAATGATGCGGCCGCCGAGGAAGATGGCGAGAACCGCCACCGGCACGCCGATCAGTCGGTCCTGCGCGTCCACCGGCTCGAGGGATTCCCGGGCCCCGGCAAGAAGCAGGAGGACCTGGAAGGCCGGCCAGAGCAGCGGCAGGAGCGGCAGCAGCCAGTAGCGCTTGCCGGCCAGCAGCAGCGGCGACAAACGCAGGACCGCGATCACGCCGGCGCCTCCGGGCGCACGGCGCGGGCCAGCCAGAGGTAGCCGTCCTCCAGCGTTGGGTCGACCGGGTCAGCGGTCTCCGCCGGCGGGCGCCGGGCGAGGACGCGGACGCGGTGGCCTTCGCCCTCGGGGCGGCTGTCCGCGAGCACGGCGCCCGGCGGCAGGTCCGGTGGCTCCCCGCCCGTCGTGCGCCACGACCAGACCCTTCCCTCGGCCTGCCGGGAGAGGTCTTCGGGCGGACCGTCGAAGACCAGACGGCCGCGGCTGAGCACCAGCACCCGTTCACAGGCCACAGCCACGTCCTCCACGACGTGGGTCGAGAACAGGACGATCCGTTCTGTGGCAAGCCGCGCCAGAAGGTTGCGGAAGCGCACCCGCTCGCGCGGATCCAGGCCGACCGTCGGTTCGTCCACGACGATGATCGGCGGCAGGCGCAGCAGGGTGCGCGCCACCGCCACCCGCTGCCTCATGCCGCCGGAGTATCCGCCGATCGGCTCGGCGGCACGTTCCGCCAGGCCGACCTCGGTCAGCAGCGTCTCGATGCGCTCGCGCCGCCTCGACGGCCCGATCTGGTAGAGGGCGGCGTAGTACTCCAGGTACTGACGGGCGGTCATCCGCTCCGGCAGCCCGGCGTCCTGGGGCAGGTAGCCGACCCAGCGGGCCAGATACCTGCGGATGGCGAGCAGCGGGGAACCGCCGATCGTGATTCGCCCCCGCGTCGAGTCCAGAATCCCGCTCAGCTGACGCAGCAGGGTCGTCTTGCCGGCGCCGTTCGGCCCGAGCACGCCGACCATGCCCCGGTCGACCTCGAAGCTGACCGCGGCGAGCGCCTGCACCGTGTCGAGCGGCATGTCGAGACCGAAGATCCTTGTCGCGACCCGCCTCCACAGGCGGACGAGCCGGCCGCGCCGCCTGCGCCTCCGGTCGGGTGCGGCGCTTCTCCCGGTCTCGAGACGAGCCGTGCGGCGCCCCAGCTGGATCGTCGCCACGACGGCGCCGAAGATGAGCAGGAAGATGCCCTGCCCTGCCCCGAAGCCTCCCGCCAGCGTTGCTGGCGTGACCACGGCGGCAAGCGCGGCCCAGGGCAGCAGAGTTGCCACCAGGCCTTCGATGCCGCCGGGCAGCACTCTGCCGGTCTCGTCAACCCGTCCGCGGGCGCGCCGGATCTCGAGCGTGAAGCGCGACGCGAGGATCACGGCCGCGACGACGAGGAGGAGTCGCCAGATCCCGCCCGGCATCCGGACCGCGCCGGCGACCGCGCCGGCCAGCAGCACGAACAGCGGCGCCAGCCGCTCGCGCGCGTCCGCCGGGTGGAACGGGCGACCGCCTCGGCGCAGCACGCGCAGCGCGAAGTCGGCCCTCGCCCGCAGCGCCCGCCGCAGCGGCCCGGGCAGGCCGTAGACCTTGCGGAGATGCCGGACGACGAGCCGGGGTGGTCCGTCGGCTGTCGCCGGCTCTGGCAGCGGCGTTCCCGGAAGCAGCCAGACCACCAGGCCCAGCAGGGCGCCGCCGATCAGGATGGTGAGCGTGACCCGCCACAACATGGACTCGACGATGCCCATGGCGAAGAGCGGCATGATGACCGCCAGCGTGGCGCCAAGCCAGACCATCACGACCCAGGGGCCGACCCGGCTGAAGATCTCGTCCAGCCGGCGCAGGAAGACATAGCCCACCGGGATGACGAGCAGCGTGAGCACGGTGGAGGTGGCCAGGCCCCCGATCACCAGCACCGCGAAGGGCGGCCAGAGCTCGTTCTCGCGGCCGGTCGGGATGGCGAGCGGGGCAAGCGCGGCCACGGTGGTGGCCGTCGTCATCAGGACCGGGCGGGTCCGTTCCCGCACCGCGGCCAGGGCGGCCGCGCCGGCGCTCCAGCCGGCCCGCAGCGTTCTCTGCTGCATGCGGTCGACCAGCAGGACGGCCGGGTTCACCGCCAGACCGAGCAGCACCAGCGCGCCGAGAAGCGCCATGCCGACCAGGCTCATGCCGCTGAGCGTGAGCGCCCAGAGCGAGCCGAGAAGGGTAAGCGGCAGCGCCAGCAGAACCAGGACGGGCAGCGTCATGGACTCGAAGGCGACCGCGAGGACGAGGAACAGGAGGGCGACGACGGGCACCAGGACCTTGCTGAACCAGGCCGTCCCCTCCTCGCTCCGGTCGAGCTGCACGCCGGTTCCCGGCGGGCGATGGACGCTCGCGAGTGCCGCATCGGTGGCACGGTTGACGGCGAGTCGCTCCGGGCCGCTGCCCGGCACGTCGCCGGAGAGACCGAAGGTCACGGCCCGCTCCCGGCGGCCGTTGTGGTGGGTGATCACCGCTGCAGCCGGCGCCTGCCTCACCTCGGCAAGGGCCGCCACCGGCAGGACCCCGACCCGGGTCGAGATCCGCAGCCGGGACAGGCCGGCCAGGGAGAGGTTGCGATCGACTCCCGATCCGTCCAGGACCTCCGGTTCGCCCGGCGCGGTCTCGAGACGCTGCACCTCGATCGGCAGCTCGCGGCCGCTGGGAAGAGGATAGCCGCTGTTGATGCGGCTGCCTTCCCGGCCGGCCAGGTTGAGCATCGGCAGGACGTCGTCGAGCAGGATGCCGAAGTGCTCGAACGCCCGCCGGTTCGGGCTCACGTGGATCTCGGCGGGACCGGGCAGGACGGCGGGCGAGGCGAAGGCGACCCCTTCGATGCCCTCGAGCCGATCGGCGATCTCGGTCGCCATGGCGGTGATCTGATCGTGGTCGTTGCCCGTGATCAGGACCTGCTGGCTGCCGCCCCCGAGCAGCTTCTCGGTATTGCCGCCTCCGCCGCCGGGTCCGCCGCCTCCGCGGCCGCCCTCCTCGCCCGGGCGGCTGATCCGGACCGGCAGCTGTCGGGCTGCGTCGCGCACCAGCCGGCGCACGAAGGCCGCGTCGAGGCCGGGCGGCCGCTCGTCCTCGGGCAGGAGATGGACCGTGAAGGCGCCGCCTTCCTCGCGGACCGTGCTTTCCGTGCGGTCGATGCCGTCCACGTTCCGCACCGACGCCTCCAGCCGCTCGAACACCCGCACGGCGGCGTCGAGCGAGGTCCGGCCCTGGGTCAAGCGGACGGAGAGCTGGACCTGGTCGGCTATCCGGGCCGGCGGCGCGCCGCCGGAGGCCACGATCGGCAGGGCGATGACCACGGTGAGGACCGTGGCGAGAGCCACCAGGGTGACCAGGGTGGCCGGGCGCCGCAGCGACGCCGCCAGCCAGCCGGAAAAGAGCAGCCTGGCGGGTTCGGGAGGCGGCTCGCCGGCCAGGCGCTCCCGACGCCGGCGCAGGTGCGCCACCCGCCGGAGCGCCGCCGGCGCCGCCAGCCAGCGGGCCAGCAGGGGCACGAGCCCGATGGCCACCAGCAGGGAACCGAGCAGCGGCAGCAGGATGGACCATGCCGTGATCGCGATGAGTTGGCGGACCTGCTCCGAGTCCAGGTCGACAAGCATGGGAGGCAGGAACACGGCCGCGGTGGTGGCGGACGCCGCGATGATGGCGCGGGCGGTGCGCCGGACGCCGCCGGCGGCCGCCGAGTCCGGCCCGTGGCCGCGCTCCAGGCGCCGCTGCACCGATTCGTACACGACGACGCTGTTGTCGACCAGCAGTCCGATGCCGACGACCAGTCCGAACAGCGAGATCAGGTTCAGGGACTGGTCGGCCAGGTACAGGAAGCCCAGCGCCGCCGCGAGGCTGGTGGGCACCGCGATCGCGACCACCGCCACCGCGCGCCACTCGCGCAGGAAGAGGAACAGCACGAGCAGGGCGATCATGAACCCCGAAAGGCCGAGATTGCGCAACCGGTCGACCTGCTCCTCGATCAGGTCGGCGGCGTCGAGGCTGGAGAGCAGGCTCACGCCGATGGGCTCGAGTTCCTCGTTGATCGCCGCGATGCGACGGCGCAGATCGCGGCCCAGCCGCACCAGGTTGGCGCCCTCCTCCTGGAACACCAGGACGCTGACCGCGGCTTCGCCGTTGACGCGAAACGCCATCTCCCGCCGTCCCGGACCTATCTCGATCTCGGCGACGTGGCGCAGCTGCACCGGGCGCCCGCCGACCACTCGCACGTCGCCCAGCGCGACCGGCCCGACCGGCCGCCCGTCGAGCATGACGGCGGTGCGGCCGGACTCGTCCTCCAGGCTGCCCAGGTAGCGGAGTCGACCCGAGGCGGCGCGGACGGCGTCCACCACCTGTTGCGGCGTCACGTCCAGGGCGGCGCAGCGGGCGGGGTCGACCCAGACGGTGAGCTGACGCGAGGCGCCGCCGGCCACGAGCGTCTGGCTTACCCCGGGTACCGCCGCCAGTCGCGGCACGACCCGGTTCTCGATCAGTTCGTGCAGGGTGTTGCGGTCGGCCTCTCCGGTCGCCTGCAGGACCATGGCGACGCTGGAGAGGATGCCGGTGTCGTTCGAGCTGACGTCGATGAACGCGCCGCGGGGCTGGCTGCGGGCGATGTCGGCGGCGATGCGGTTGAGGTCGAGTTCCCGGACCTTGACCGGGGCGCCGCGCTCGAAGCGGATCGTCAGCTCGCCGCCCGACCCGGACACCTGGCCCCAGGTCTCGGCCACGCCGGACAGGGTGCGGACGCGGGCCTCGAGCGGCAGCAGCATCTCGCGCTCGACCACCTCGGGTTCGCTGCCGGGACGCAGAAAGGTCACGAACAGCCGGTCCCCGCCGACGTTCGGGAACAGCTCCACCGGCAGCCGCTGCCAGCCGACCATTCCCAGCAGCACCAGGCCGAGGAAGAACATCGCCACCGCCACCGGGCGGCGGATCGCGAGCGTGTCGAGGCCGTACCTCACCGCCCGCTCCGCGTCAGGCGCTCGCCGGCGGCCGCCGGACGAGGCGGACCGAGTCGAGGATGAGGTAGACGCAGGGAAGGACCAGCAGCGAACCGACGGTCGAGGTCAGGATGCCGCCGATGATCGTCCAGGCCATCGGCCCGCGCAGCTCGGCCGCTTCGCCGCCGCCGACCGCGAGCGGCAGGAGCACGAGCACCGTGGTCAGCGTCGTCATCAGGATGGGGCGCAGGCGTATCGCCGCGGCACGGGCGAGGGCGGCACGCCGCGCCAGACCCGCCGACATCAGGCGGCGCGCCGTGGCCAGCAGCAGCACGGCGTCGTTCACCGCCACGCCGGAGAGCACGATCAGGCCGAGCAGCGCCATCACGCCGACCGGGTCGCCGATCGGCCCAAGGATGAAGGCGACGCCAACGAGCGCCAGCGGAATGGAGAACAGGACGGTGAGCGGCTGCAGCAGCGACTCGAACGTGCCGGCCAGGACCATCAGGACGAGGACGATCGCCAGCAGACCGGCCCAGCGCAGCTCGCCGACCGCCTGCTCGCGCTCCTCCTCCTCGCCGGCCAGACGCGCGACCATGCCCGGTGGCAGGTCGGCTTCGGCGATGGCCTCCCTGGCGGCCGCGACCGCGGCGGGGTAGTCCCCGCCGGCGACGATCCGCGCCGTGACCTGGGCGACTCGTCGCTGATCGCGGCGGAAGACTTCCCGGGCCCCCTCGGTGGGCTCGAACCTGGCCACCTGGCCGAGGGCGAGGCGGGCGCCGTTGTCGGCGATGAAGCGCAGGTCTCCGAGTTCCTCGGGCCGGGGCTGGGGCAGGGTGAGGACGACGTGGCGCTCCTCGTCGCCGGTCGACAGCAGGGTGACCCGGCGTCCGTCGAGCGCGGACTCCAGGACCCGGGCCACCGTCTGCAGGTTCACGCCGAGACCGTCGGCCATGGCGCGGTCGAGCTCGACCCGCAACTCGGGCGGGCCGCCTTCGAAGGAAGAGCGCACGTTCCAGACCTCGGGCCGCGCGGCCAGGGCATCGCGCAGCTCGCTGGCCGCCGCCCGCAGGTCGGGCAGCGACTGGCTGGCCATCTCGACCACGATCGGCGGTCCGGTCGACCCCAGCGCCTCGGCCAGCGCCGATGCGCCCACCTCCCATTCGATCTCCGTGCCGGGCAGGTCCCGGAAGCGCGGAGACAGCGCGGCGACGATCTCGCCTCCGGTCGGGCCGTCCGGCGACAGGCGGACCAGCAGTCGCGCCGTGTTCTCCTCGGTCAGCTCGGTGGTGACCATCCGGTCGTCCTCGGGCAGGCGGCCCACCTCGGCCTGAATCGCCTCGAGGTGCTCGCCGGCCGCCTGGCGGACCGCGGCCTCGAGGGTGGCGATCATGCTCGCCGTCGCCTCGACCTGCTGGCCGACCGGCCCGACGACGCGAATCGAGAACTGCCGGGGGTCGGAAGGAGGCAGCAGCTCGCTACCGAGGCCGAGCAGGACCCGGACGGCGAGGGCGGCCACCAGCACCGATGCCGGGGCCACCGCCCAGCGCAGCCGCAGCAATCGGAGCACGAGGGCCTCGGTGGCCCTGAACGCCCGGCCCAGGGGCGGGTCGCTGTCGCCCGCGGTCTCCGCGTCGGTCTTGCCGTTGGCGGTCGCGCTGGTCGCCTCCACGTCTGCGGTCTCCGCGTCGTCCCGTGCGCCGCCTCCTGCGGCCTCGTCCCCGGCGCCGGTGCGGCTTCGCGGCAGCAGCCAGCGCGAAAGCGCCGGGATCAGCAGCATGGCGACGGCCAGCGACGCGCCCAGCGAGGCGACGACGGTGAAGGCGATGCCCTCGACCAGCCGCGCCGCGAGACCCTGCACGAACAGCACCGGCAGGAACACGACGCAGGTGGTCAGCGTCGAGGCGGCGATCGCCCCGGCCACCTCGGACGCGCCGCGCGCGGCGGTGTCGACGGCAGCCGCGCCGGGCCGATGTCGTCGGTGGATGCTCTCGACCACCACGATCGCGTTGTCGACCAGCATCCCGGCGCCGAGGGCGAGGCCGGCCAGGGTGATGATGTTCAGCGAGTGGTCCGCCAGGCGCATGGCGAAGACGGCGACGAACAGCGACACGGGCACGGCCGAGGCCACGACGATCGTGGCGCCGAGCGAGCGCAGGAACAGCGCCAGCACGACGATGGCAAGTGCGATCCCTATCAGCGCCGCGTTCATCAGGTCGTCCATCGCGTTCTCGATCAGCGCGGCGTCGTCGTTGACCATGGACACCCGCACTCTGGGCAGGTCGCGTTCGAGACCCTCCAGCGCGTTGCGCACGGTGCGTGAGACGGCGACCGTGTTGGCGCCTGCCTCCTTGAACACCTGCAGCCCGACGCCCTCGGCCCCTTCCACCCGGACCAGGTGGTCGATCTCGGCGTGGGTCACGACGACGTCGGCCACGTCCGCGACCCGGATCGGCTGGCGTGTCGTCTGGCCGGCCTCCCGGTGGGTGCGATAGCGCACCACGACGCGCTCCACGTCGCGGACGTCGCGGAAGCGGGCGATGCCGCGCACCAGCCAGACCTCTCCGCCGTCCTCCAGGGTGCCGGCGTCGAGGTCCAGGTTCTCCGCCGCCAGCCGCGTCTCCAGGTTCTGCAGGGTGATGCCGAAGGCCTCCAGCCGGTAGCGGTCGACCTGCACCTGGACCTCGAGGTCGCGACCGCCCAGGACCCGCACCTCGGCGACGTCGGGCAGTTCCTCCATCGCCGGCGCGAGCTGCCGCCGCGCCAGTCGGCGGAGCTCGGCCAGGTCCGGCCCCTCGTCCTCCGCGACCAGGCCCAGGGTCATCACCGGCGCCTGGCGGGGGTCCAGATGCCGCACCAGCACTTCGTCGACCTCCGGGTCCGCGGCGACCGGGTTGACGGCCTTCTGGACCTCGACCAGCGCGTAGTCCATGTCCGCGTCCCAGTCGAAGCGGACGGTGGCGATCAGTCGGCCGGTGCGCGCGACCTGCTGGACCTCGCGGATGCCACGCACGGTGAAGAGGCGCTGCTCGACCTGCTCGCCGTACAGGCGCTCCATCTCGGTCGGGGGGCGATCGCCCGAGCTGACCGCGACGACGATGGTCGGCGAGCGCAGGTCGGGCAGCAGGTCGATCGGCAGTTCGCGCCAGGACAGCCAGCCGACGAGTGCGAAGGCCAGTGCCGTGACGGTTACGGCGACCGGGCGTCGGGCAGCCAGGCGGGCTGCCGCGGAGGTCTCACCGGGCGCCGCGGTCATGCCGGCGGGCTCCTGACTGCTGCGGGCGGGGGATGGCGCCGCTCCTCATCCGGAGACGCTGACGCGGGTGCCGTCGGTGAGGGTCTCGAGCCCGCGCACGACGACGCGTTCGCCGACCTCCAGGCCCTGGCGCACCTCGGCCACGTCGTCGTCGCCGAGCCCGAGCACGACCTCGCGTCTCAGGACTCTCTGGCCGTCGACCACGAACACCACCCGTCGCCCGCCGCGCTCGGTCACGGCGTCGCGGGGGACGAGCGGCACGTCCTCGCGCTGCTCCACGACCAGGCTCACCTCGACGAACATGCCCGGCCGGAGAAGCTGTCCCGGATTCCTCACGGCGACCTCGGCCCGGAAGGTGCGGCTGACCGGATTGACCTCCGGCGACAGCCGGACGACCCCACCGCCGAAGCCCTCGCCAGGCCAGGCGAAGTGCCGCAGCCGCGCCTGCTGGCCGGGGCGCACGCGCGCCAGTTCGGGCCCCACCAGATCGATGTCGGCGATCAGCGAGTCGACCGGGGCGATGCGCGCGACCTGGAACCCCTGCGCCACCAGCTGACCGTCGGCCACCGGCAGCCCGTCAGTGTCCCGGGCCAGCTGCATCAGCACGCCGCCTATCGGCGTCCGCATGCGGGTCCGGTCCTCGGTCAGGAGGCTCTGCTCCCATGCCGCCTTCGCCTCTTCCAGGACGGTCTCGGCCCTGCGCAGTTCCAGGACGCTGGTCAGTCGCTGTTGCCAGAGGCTGTCGCGGGCGTCCCGCTCGGCCCGGGCCTCCAGATAGGCCCTGTGCCTCGCCTCGACCCGTGCGGCCAGGCGTGGGTCCTCGCCGGTAACCTCGGCGATCAGCTGATCCGGGACCACGCGGTCGCCCTCGGCCAGCCGCCGCCCGGATTCATGACGACCGACCTCGAGCCGGCCTGGGGTCTCGACCTGCAGGACGAGGCTCTCGGCGGTCCGCAGCGTGCCGGTGGCGACGATCAGGTCCTCGACGTTGCCGGTCGTGACCTCGGCCGCGGTGACCGGCACGAGGAAGTCGACCTCGTTCACGTCGCTCCCCGCTGCGCAGCCCAGGAACAAGACGACGAGGACGGAAATGCCCGCGGCGACGATGCGTCGCGGGCGCGGGAGAGGCGCAGGCCGTGCGGGGTGGAGGCGTTGGCGGTTCATGGCGCTGCTCCTGCCTGACCGACGGCGGCCGACGAGCCGTCGGCTCCGCTGTCGAGCCGCACGAAGCGGACCGCGTCGGCCGCCACCGCGCTGCCCGCGGTGCGGTCGCCGAGCACCAGGCTGGCGGGGCCGCCGACGAGGTCGAAGTCGCCCAGTACGGCCCAGCCGACCCCGGCGCCGGCGGCGTCAAAGTCGATGGGCGTCGTGCTGCCTCCGTTCTGAAGCGTCAGGTCGACGTCGGCGATGCGAATGCCGAGTTCAATGCGAACGCCCTGGCCGTCGGGGACATCCCGCGGTGGCGCGTCGCCGCCGCTGCCGATGCGCACCTCGCGGCGGATCGGCGCGGTTCCGGGCGGAAGCGGGGACAGCGAGGGCACGTGGAGTTCCACCCGCCACCGGCCACTGGCTGGCAGATCGGCGGTGAAGGTGGCGCTGGTCGTGCCGTCTCCCGGCGGCCCGATGGCGGTGGTTCGGCGGTAGCGGCCCCAGCTCTGCGGCTGCGTGAAGCGGGACCACTCGCGCGGCGGCCCGAAGAAGACCTCGAAGACCGGCAGCCCCTGGTCGGTCCCGGTCTGCGGGGAGAAGATGCCGCCGAGTCCGCCCCGGACGCGCATCCCGCCGGTCTCGGCCTCGCCGCGGTCGATGGAGAAGCCCTCGTCGAGGTCGTCGACGATGACGATGTCGCCGCCTCCCTGAAGCCAGGAGGGCCGCCAGTCCGCGGGTCGCGCACCCTGAAGGGGCTCGCGGTCGACGACTCGATCCTCGTCGACCGGCGGCAGGTCGATCGGGAACTCGCCGCGGTTGAGCGCCAGGTAGGGCGAGCCGAGCATCACCACCGGCGCGGACGACGTGACCAGCCCGAGTTCGACCGAAGTCTCGCCGGCGATCTGCACCGGTTCGCTGGCGTCCCAGCGCATGCCGGTCTGAATCGGGACGGCGTAGCGCAGGCGGAACAGCCCCGGCGTCGGTTCGCCGTTGTGGATGAACAGGCGCGTTTCGTAGCGAGGGGCGCCGTCGTCGTCGGCAAGCCGGACCAGCTCGGCCGGCGAGGCGATGAAGCCGGGCAGGTTCGCGTCGTGCAGGAAGTCGCCGACCAGCGCGTTCAGGTCGATGCCCGCCGCGAGCGCCGCCTGCTGCAGGTCGGCCGCGTCGAAGGTCCCGCCGCCGTGCTCGCGGACCAGGCCGGCGATCATGGCGCCGGTGCGTTCCCGGCCAGCCGCCTCGAGAATCGCGGTCGCCAGGGCGGAGGTCTTGAGATGGAGCGCGTTCACGGTGCGCCTGGGATTCGCCTCGACGTCCAGGTCCACCAGCGAGCTGTCGAGCAGGAAGTCCCAGACCTCGGGGCGGTCCGTGACCCCGTCGACGATGCTGGCCGCGACCGATCTTCCGCTGGCCTGCCCGAAGAAGGCCCCCTGCATGGTGCTCTGCACGGCGCCGGCGATGGTGATGCCCATCGTCCGGTCGAAGAGGTGGGCCGAGAAGTATGCGTGGCTGCCGGTCACCAGCCGGTTGACCAGGTTGTCCAGCAGTGCCTCGAGCGCGAGCGCCTCGGGGCCTCGGGCGCCGGTGCGGTGGAGGAAAAGCTGCCGGGCGCCTCCGGCCAGAATGTTGCCGCCCAGGAAGTCGGCGTCGAAGAAGCCCTCCAGCCTCAAGGCCTTGGCGGCCGCCAGGCCGCCCTCGCGGTCCTCGAATTGCTCGGGGTTCCGGAAGGCGAACTCGAAGCGAGACGTGGGCAGGCTGTTCTCCGCGATCAGCAGCATGCCGGGCGGCGCCCGGGTGGAGTCCATGCGCCAGCCGCCGCCGTAGCCGCGCAGGGTCCACGGCACCTCGACCAACGTCAGCTGCCGGAAGGGATAGGGCAGGCCGACTTCGCGGGCGGTGGCGAAGTGACGCTCGGCGCGCTCTCGCACCGCTTCGGCCGCGTCGGCGAAGAAGTCCAGGTTGCGGAGATGCCGCCGGTCGAACAGGACCTCGACCTCCACCCCCGCCACCTCGGCGGTGCGCCGATCGTAGACGCCTGCCACCAGGCCGACCTCCGGCACGGCGACCTGCGGCCTGAACCGCGTGGCGCCTTCTGTCCGCTCGGCCGCTCCCGGGCCGGCGACCGTCCAGGCGGCGGGGTGGCGGACCTCCAGATCGAGGTCGAAGAAGTCACGGGAGCGCTTCCTGGGGTCTTCGATGCCCGTCAGGCTGCCGGGCCGCGGCAGGAACGCCATGCCCGGCATGAGCACCACGGTGTTGCGGGTCATGATGCCGCTGTGGATGCCCAGCAGGATGATCTGGGCGTCCTGATAGTTAAGGCGCTCGAAGTCGACCACGGAGTCGAGATAGGCGAACTGCCGGTCGGGTCGGCCACTTGCCCGCAGGCGCAGGCCGACGGCCTCGCCCGTGGGCGCGGCGCGGCCGAGGTCGACATCCAGCAGGCCGTCGTCGTGGCTGAACGCCAGGGCGCTGCCAGAGGCGTCCTCGATCGCCTCGACCTCGAGCCCCGGGTTCAGGCTGAACAGCGCCCGGCTGCCGCCGGCGGAGAGGAAACCGAGTTCGAGGTCCAGGTCCAGGCGGCCGCCCCTGTGGATGTCGGCGCTGCCGCGGAGGTGCTGCAGGTCGACCGGCGTCTCGCCCTGGCGCGCCTGGTGGGCGTCCCGCCACGCTGCGACCTGGTCGAGGTCCGCGTGGCTCGCCCCGAGCATGGCTACCATGACGGCGCCGCCGACTGCCAGCATCCCGCCGCCGCCGAGGCCCCAGTGCAGGCGCCTTGAGTCGTCCGGCCGGGGGTGGACGGCCGCTGCCACGCCCAGAAGGCCGATCGCCAGCAGCAGCACGCTGCCTCGGTTCACGATGTTCTCGAAGGTCCAGAGTTCGGGCGCGAGCTCGGAGATGCTGCCCGTGAAGCCGCCGTGGATCCCGATGATGGGCAGCACGTGGGTCTGCGCCCGGATGCTCGCCCAGATGCCTGCCGTCAGCAGGCCGATCCCGGCCAGGGCCGCCGCCAGCCGGTTCCTCGTCAGCAGGGCGGCGGCCTGCACGAAGGCGACGTGGAGGGCGAGGGCGGGCAGTGCGTCCAGCAGCAGATAGGCCCAGACCGAGCCCCAGAGCGTCGGCTCTCCAAAGTACCAGCCCAGCGCGCTCGCCAGGTAGCCGATGCCCTGGATCAGGAGCAGGGCCAGGAGCGCGACGCCCATGACCATGGCCAGGGCGCCGGCGAAGCGCCCCAGGAGCAGCTCCACGTTCGTGTACGGCTTGCTGTCGAGCACCTCGATCACCCGGTCGCGACGGTCGCGGGCTCGAAGGTCGAAGGCGAGGAAGATGACGCCGGCGGCGAGCACCATGGTCTGCCAGGCCGCCGTCTGGGAGAGGAGGTAGCGGGGGCTGGCGGCGCCGACGGTCGCCGAGTACGAGGAGGCCAGTCCGTGAATGCCCCAGTAGTAGCCGTAAAGAACGAGGCCGAAGAGGATGGCGGCGGCGCCGAAGAACCAGAAGCGGAAGAGACGTCGGATGGTGCGCATCTCGGCGCTGGCCAGGGTGAGGACGTTGGCGGGCGAGATCATCCTGGAGTCTCCTCGGCGCCGTCGCCTCCGTGGTCCTGGCTGAAGTGCTCTTCGGCCACCAGCGCCGAGCCTCGTCCACGCGCGACCATGAAGGCGAGATAGCCCTCCTCCAGAGTCGGCGACGAGACGACCGCGGCCCCCTCCGGAACGCCGCCCGGCGCCGCCACGGCGCGCCAGGTCGTCCCCGAGGTGTCGCTCGTGCGCGAGACGATCTCGAAGTTGCCCGCGGGCTGCGGTGCCGTGACCGGCAGGACGAGCTCGAAGACGTGGCCGCGGGCTCGCTCCAGCAGTGCTCCCGGCGACCCCCGGAACACGACCGCACCGTCGTCGAGCAGCGCCAGGTCGCTGCAGCCGGCGCCCAGGTCGGCGACGATGTGGGTGGAGAGGATGATCGTTCGCTCGCGGCCCAGGGTGGTCATCAGCTGGCGGAAGCGGATGCGCTCCTCCGGGTCGAGCCCGACCGTGGGCTCGTCGACGACGAGCAGCCGTGGCCGGTGAATCAGGGCCTGGGCGATGCCGAGGCGGCGGGTCATGCCGCCGGAGAGCTTCTTCACCTTGCGGTGCGCCACCTCGCCGAGCCCCACGCTGTCGAGCACCTCGTCGACGCGGGCGCGGCGCGCGGCGCGACCCTTGAGGCCGGACAGGTCGGCCAGGGTGTCGAGTACTTCCTCCACCCGGTGCAGCCGCCAGGCGCCGAACTCCTGCGGCAGGTAGCCCAGTCGGGCCCGCACGGCCCGACGCTCGCTGACCACGTTGTGCCCGAAGACGCTCGCCGTGCCCTCGCTCGGCGTCAGCAGCGTGCACAGGATGCGCATCAGGGTGCTCTTGCCGGCGCCGTTCGGGCCCAGCAGTCCGAACAGGCCGGCGCCGATGCTCAGGTCGACGCCGTCGAGTGCCACGTGACCTTCCTTCCTGCCGGCCTTGCCGCTGCCCTTTCTGCCGCCCCTGTAGACGTGGCGCAGCGCCCGCACTTCAACGGTCCCGCTCACGGTTCTCTCCTTCCCTGGCGTCTATACGATTCCCGGAGCGGAAGGGTTTACCCGGCCGGCGCCCGTGGTCCGGAGGTTTCCGGGGTTCGGGGGGCCGTGGCCGTCCGGGCACCGCAACCGGGCGCAACCCGGCGGCGGCTCGCTGCGTAGGGAACCATATGCGTGCGTATAGTATGTTCATCGCGTTCGCGGGTCGCGTTGTCGCAGGTGCTGGCCCGCCCGTTCATCCCCGAGACCAGACTTCTCATCCCCGAGACCAGACTTCACGGAGATCTCGCATGACCCGTACCCCGATCTCGTCCCCGGCCCGACTGCTTGCCGTGGTCGCCGTCGCTTCGATGGCGTTCACCGGCGTCGCTTCGGCCGCCCCGGTCGATCCCGAGGCCGTCACCTTCTACCGCGACGTCGCGCCGGTGCTGCAGCAGGAATGCCAGGTCTGCCATCGCCCGAACGGCGCGAACCTCGGCGGCATGGTGGCGCCGATGGCGCTGACCACCTGGGAGGAGACCCGGCCCTGGGCTCGCTCCATCGCCCGCGTCGTCGCTTCCCGCGAGATGCCGCCCTGGGATGCCTCGCCCGAGCAGCACGGCCTGTTCTCCAACGAGCGCACCCTCACCCAGAGCGAGATCGACACGCTCGTCGCCTGGGCCAGGGCCGGCGCACCCGCCGGCGACCCGGCGGACGCTCCCGCGCCGCTCGAGTGGCCGAGCGATGACGGCTGGCTGATCGGCGAGCCGGACCTCGTGCTCCAGTTCGACGAGCCCTACTTCGTCGAGGACGACGTGGACGACCTCTACATCTACTTCAAGACGACCGTCACCGAGGAGATGATCCCCGAGGACCGCTACGTCAAGGCGATCGAGTTCCGTCCCGGCAGCTCCGCCGTTCACCACATCATCGTCCCCGGTCTCGGTGGCATCGCGCCCGGCAACGACCCGGTGATCCACACGGACGGCATGGCCGACGTGCTGAAGGCTGGCCGCGATCTGCAGTGGCAGATGCACTACCACAAGGAGCCCGGCGAGGGCACCGGCGTGTGGGACCAGTCGCAGGTGGCGCTCAAGTTCTACGGCGAGGACGAGGAAGTGAAGTACGAGGTGTTCAACGCCGACCTGGGCAAGTACGACTTCGTCGTGCCGCCGGGCGCCTCGGACTACACCATCCAGACCGACTGGACCTTCCCGACGGACTCGGAGATCGTCGGCTACCTGCCGCACATGCACCTGCGCGGCAAGTCGGCGAAGTACGAGGCCTTCTACCCGGACGGTAGCCACGAGGTTCTGCTCGACGTGCCGAACTACGACTTCAACTGGCAGACCACCTACAAGTACAGTGAGCGCAAGAAGGTGCCGGCCGGCACCCGGTTGCTCCTGACGACGGTCTTCGACAACTCGGAGGGCAACCCCGCCAACCCGGATCCGACCGCGGCGGTACGCTGGGGCGAGCCGACGACCGACGAGATGAGCTTCGGCTTCGTCTCCTACATCAACGAGGAGAACAAGGGACACATCGCCTTCTCGGACGACGGCAGCGGTCTCGACGTGACCGCGATCGTGGCGCTGTCCGACGACAGCCGCGACGGCAAGATGCAGCTCGACGAGGCGCCCGGAATGGTCAAGCAGTACTTCGAGATGATGGACCAGAACCAGGACGGAGCCGTCGACATGGAAGAGGCCAGGGCGGCCAACGCCTTTCTCGCCCAGATGGCGGCCCAGCGGGCCGAGTCGGCCCCGGCCGCAGGCGCGGGAGGCGGTCAGTAGACCGCGCGTTCCGTTTCGAACCGCGAACCGCCGGCGCGCCCGAACCGGGCCGCCGGCGGTTTTGCGTCTGGCCCTCGGCAGACCGGCCCGGGGCCGCTGGCCGCGTTGCGAACGCCGCGCCCGGCCCTGCGGCCCACTGGCTCCTGCAGATTGTCGGCCGGGCCAGCGTACGGGGTCGCCGCCAGGCCGACAGCCGCCTTGCGGAGGCCGCGCCTGGTCCCCCTGGCCCGACAGCAGGGCGGCAGACTGGCTACGCGTCCGGCAGGTCCCAGGCGCGGCGGATCGTCGCGGCCGCCAGCAGCTGCGACGGGTCCAGCAGCGGGCGTCCGGCCACTTCGGGCCCCGGCAGCGCCAGCGGGATCTCCGTGCAGCCGGCGATCAGCACGTCCGCGCCGCCTTCCTCGACCAGCTTCGTCGAGGCGCCTTCGAGCAGCTCGCGGACTTGCGGCGAACCGCCGCTTGTCTTGATCCCGCCGCCCCGGTGGTTGCCGCCGATCCAGGGGCCGTAGATCGATTCCATCACGGTGTTCCTCTGCAGCTCCTCGCCGTCCGTGAAGTCGAGCGGGCTGACGGGCTTCAGGCCGCGAGCGGCCAGCGGATCGTGGTACAGCCGGGACTGGAGGCTGCCGGTGGTCGCGAGCAGGCCGACCGACCCGTCCGGCGCGATGCGGGCGGCCTCGTCGGCAGTCACGTCGATCAGGCTGAGGATGGGAAGCGGACTGTCCTCGCCAAGGCGGTTGAGGAACAGGTGCGCCGTGTTGCAGGCGACGATGGCGAAATCCGCCCCTGCTTTCTGCAGCCGCGTCAGGCTCTCCACCAGCGCCGGGGTCGGGTCGTCCGCCTTGCCCGTCCAGGCGGCCGTGCGGTCCGGCGTCTGCGGGATGCTCGACAAGACCCACTGCGGGAAGTCCTGGTCCCGCCGCGCGCCGAGCAGATCGTGCGCCGCCCGAAGCAGCTTGCGCTCGAGATCGATGTGGGCGAACGGCCCCAGCCCGCCTGCGATGCCGATCAGGTGCTGCTGCTTCACGGGTTCCGCCGTTTCATGGCTTCCGCAGGACCTGTCGTCGCACCGAGCAGCCGGTGCTGGCGAGTGCAGATGTCGGCGGCATTGTTCCAGGTCCGTTGAGCGAAGAGGGGGGCAGCGCGAATCTACACCGTCGCGGCGCCTGCGGCTCGAAGTCCGGCTGCAGGCGATCGAGCGTCCGGCACCGCTCTCAGGGCCTCGCTGCCCGCCTCCGCGGCAGGCCTGGATGGCGCGGCGCCGCGCCCAGGTACTCGTGGTCGTCGAAGGCATCGCCGCCGCCGGTCGCCCTGGGATCGCCGGTTTCGCGCAGTCGCTCCTGAAGCCGGGCCGCGAGCTCGACCCGGATCGCCCGGCGCGCCGGGTCGTCGGCGACGTTCGTCTGCTGGTCCGGGTCGGCGTCGAGGTCGTAGAGCTCCACCGCGGGTCGTCTGGCGAAGGCCAGCTCATACAGGCGCCGGTGCTCGGCGTCCAGGTCGCGGTGCTCGATCATGTAGCTCTTGGTCGGTCCGTTGTCCGTGTCCGCGTACCAGGCGCCGGGCACGGCAGCCCGCTCGTGGTGTGGCGTACCGTTTGGCCAGCGGTCGGGGCGGTAGTTGTGGATGTAGAGGAAGTTGCGGGTGCGGATGGCGCGGCTCGGATAGCCGCCCATGTCCGGCGCTTCCTGGGCCGGAACGTGCCGCTCCTTGCCGGTCAGCACGTGATCGCGCCCTTCGGCGGCGACGACGGACCGGAGCCGGTCCGGGTCCGTTGCGGCGTCAAGCAGCGGAAGGAGGCTTCGGCCCGTCATCTCCTCCGGCAACGGCAGACCGGCCGCGTCGAGAAACGTGGGCGCCAGATCGGTCAGGCTGACGAACGCCTCGACCTTTAGCCCGGACGCCACCCGACCCGGCCAGCGCATCGCGAGCGGCACGCGGGCGCCGCAGTCGTAGAGATTGCTCTTGCAGCGCGGGAAGGGCATGCCGTGGTCGCTGGTTATGACCACGATGGTGTTCTCGGCCAATCCCTGCTCCTCCAGCAGACGCAGGGCGTCGCCGACCAGCGCGTCGAATCGCTGCACCTCGACGTAGTAGTCCGCGACGTCGCCGCGAACGTCGATGTGATCGGGGAAGGCCGCGGGCAGGCGGATGGCCTCCAGGTCCATGCCGCTCGCGGCGCCCGAGCCAGGCCGGAACGGTCGGTGCGGGTCGGACGTGCCGAGCCAGAAGGCGAACGGCTGGCTGCCGCCGTGGCCGGCCAGGAAGTCTTCGAAGCTGTCGAACCGCCGACCGACCAGCTCTCGTCCGTCGGTTGCGGTCCGACCGGGACCCCAGCCCTTGCCGGTGACTCCTGTCCGGTAGCCGGCGCCCTTCAGGGTTTCGGGCCAGGTCTCGAACCGGTCGGGAAAGATGGACCACAGGTTGGCCGCGGCTTCCAGCCGCCAGTGCCACTGGCCGGTGAGGATGGCCCCGCGCGACGGTGTGCAGGAGGGCGAGGAGACCCAGGCGCGACCAACCAGCGCCCCTTCGCGGGCGATGCGGTCGAACGCCGGGGTGTTGACCACGGGGTCCCCGTAGGCGGAAGCGTGCGGCCAGCCCCAGTCGTCGGCGATGGCGAACAGGATGTTCGGGGCGTCGTGCTGCGCGGCCGCTGGCGCCCCGGCCAGCCCGGCCAGCCCGGCCAGAAGGCCCGCGAAGAGGACGCCGATCGCAAGCCGGCGTCGTGGTGAAGGCTCTGCCATGCAACTCGATGCTACTCGGACCCGCGGCCCTGCCTGTCACGCGAGGGGCCTTCCGCCGAGGGCAAGACCCACGGCCGCCTCAGGTTCCGTGACCGAGTTGATACACCGGCACGCCATCCGGCGTTCCGCCGTGGGCAAGCCCCGCGGCCGCCTCAGGGGCATGCAGTACCGGGAAGCCGGACCGCAGCTTCTGCTTCAGGCCTTCCTCCAGCGGGTGGTGAACGGCGGCGGTCGCATGGAGCGCGAGTACCCCCTGGGTCAGATGCGCACCGACCTGCTGATCGTCTGGCCTCCGGGCCGGTTCGCCGGCACGGCCGAACCCGGCACGCAGACTCGGCGATACGTGGTCGAGTGCAAGGTCCTGCGCGGCCGCCTTGAAGCCGCCATCCGCAGGGACATGGAGAAGATCCTGGCGTTACATGGACCGCTGCGACGCCCACTCCGGCCACCCGGTCATCTTCGACCGGGACGTGGCGAAGCCGTGGGACGAGAGGATCTTCCGGTGCGAGGAAACGCTGGAGGGTCGCACGGCTACCGTTTGGGGCGCGTGACGGCCTGGCCCCCTCCCCGAGTGAGCCCGAGTCGCTGTCGGTCTCTTCGGTCCCGACGGCGGCCAGCGTGGCGGCCCGAAGGGCCCGAGAGGCCCCTGGCAGGGCGGCGCCGGTCGCCGCGACGCGTTGGCGCTGCCTTTGCCGACGCTGACGCTGTAGATTCGGATGCCATGCGCTTGCTTGCCCCCTGCCTTGTCGCCTTCCTGGTGTTTCTGTCGCCCGCAGTTCCGGCTCCGGCGGCCGTCCTGGACGAGGCGGAGGCGCGGCGAGCCGTCGAGCGGTTCATCGAGGCCTGGAACAGCCGGAGTCCGGCTGCCTTTGCCGCGACCCTGGCGTATTCGCACGTGCGTCCGACCGCGGACTTCGACGGACGGACGTTCAAGGACGCCGCGGAGTACGCAGCGGGCGTCGACTTCGAGCGGGTGCTCGCGACCGGCTGGGACCGCACGCGGCTTGACTCGGCCACCGTCGTCCACGCCGGCGAGAACCGGGCCCACGTGGCCGGCCGCTACACCCGCCTGAGGGCGGACGGCTCGGCCATCTGGAGCAACCAGATCACCTACGTGGTGGCGGAGGCCGCCGGCTCGACCGGCATCTTGGCCCGCTTCGCCGCCGGCTTCGACGATCTGACGCCAGCCGAGCGAGCCGCCAACGCAGCTGCGGCGGAGAAGGTCATCCACGACTACCTTGCGGCCTTCAACGCTCGCGACGAGGAGGCGGTGACGGCCACGTTTCACTTCCCGCATGCTCTGGTCGGAGGAGGCGGCGTCCGCGTGTCCCGGACCGCCGCCGAGTACTTGGACCGATTCGACTTCGACGCCTTCGCCGAGCGGCTGGGCTGGGAGCGGTCCGAGTGGGACTCCGTGGAGGCGATTCAGGTCGCCGCCAGGGGCGTCAACCTGGCCATCCGGGGTACCCGCTTCGGCCCCGACGGCGAGAAGATCCACAGCTTCGAAGGGCTCTACCTGATCACCGAACAGGACGGGCGCTGGGCGATCCGGGCAGCTTCCGGGCTGTAGCATGCCGTCGGCTCTGCGAGCGACGGGTGCACACGGGAGAGGCGACACGGTGAGCACGGCGCGGCCCGAGGGGGCAGGCAAGGGCACGGACGCGGCACTCCCGGCCGGGGCTGTGGTCAGGAGCGCCGACGAGGCGCCTGTGAATCGGGTGGAGCTCGGCGCTGCGACCACGACGCAGGTGCTGCTGGGCGAGGGCGACGCGGCGCCTCACTTCGCCATGCGACGCTTCCGGATGGAGCAGGGCGGCGGCATGCCGCTGCACACGAACGAGGTCGAGCACGAGCAGTACGTGCTGAAGGGTCGTGCCCGCGTCCGGCTGGGCGAGGAGACAGTGGAGGTCGGCGCCGACGACGTGCTCCTGATTCCCGCAGGGCTGCCTCACTCGTACGAGGTGGTCGAGGCGCCATTCGAATTCCTCTGCCTGGTGCCCAATCTGCCCGACCACATCAGCCTGGTCGAGCGCTGGTGAATCCGGTTCGCCTGGCTGGCAGGCGCCCGGCTGCGGTCGTCGGGACCGGTGGAGCGCGGGTCGTCGGCCGTTCGCTTCGGGCCTTGTCGGCCGCGCTGCTGATGGCGGTGGCATCGGCGCTGGCGCCTCTGCCCGCGCAGCAGACCGTCGCAGCGCCCGACGCGCTGCCGCCCGATCTGCGCACCCGGACCGACGGCATCGACTGGCCAGGCTTCCTCGGCCCGCAGCGCGATTCGAAGTCGCCGGAGACGGGCATCCGCACCGACTGGGCGAACGATCCGCCGCCGCTGCTCTGGAGCGTCGAGCTCGACGAGGGCTACACGGCCCCGGCGGTGGCGCGGGGGCGACTGTTCGCGTTCACCCGGGTCGGCGACCGGGCGCGGCTGCTCGCGCTTTACGCCGAGAACGGCAGCGAACTGTGGCGCTCCGAGTACCGCACGGACTACGAGGACTACTACGGCTACGACGGCGGGCCGCGCGCGGCGCCGCTGGTGGACGGCGACCGCGTGTACACCTTCGGCGTCGAGGGCCTCCTTCGCTGTCACCGGGCCGTCGACGGCGCCGTTCTGTGGGAGCGGGACACCGAGGCGGACTACGGGGTGCGGCAGAATTTCTTTGGCGTCGCCTCGGCGCCCTGGGTCGAAGGCGACCTGCTGATCGTGGCGGTCGGCGGCAGTCCGCCCGGCTCGCCGAGCATTCAGAGCGGCCAGGTCGAGCCCAACGGGACCGCCGTGGTCGCCTTCGACCGCGAGACCGGCGAGGAGCGCTGGCGGATGGGGGACGACCTGGCCAGCTACGCGAGTCCGCTGGTCGCCGAGGTCGATGGCCGGCGGCTCGGCCTGCACTTCGCCCGCTCCGGGCTGCTCGCGTTCGACCCTCGGGTTGGCCGCGAACTGGGCAGCTTCTCTTGGCGCGCCCGCCGAATGACCAGCGTCAACGCGGCCAACCCGGTGGTCGTGGGCACCCGGGTGCTGCTCACCGAGTCGTACGAGAAGGGGGCGGTGCTGCTCGATCTGGCGCTGTCGCCCGCGCCCGAGGGCGGCGTCACCTTCCGCGAGGTCTGGCAGGACGGGAGGCGCGACCAGGCGATCGCGGCCCACTGGAACACGCCGGTCCACCACGACGGCGTCGTCTACGCGTCGAGCGGCGAGAAGTCGCCGAACGCGGAGCTCCGTGCCGTCGACCTGGCGACCGGTGAGGTGCTGTGGAGCCAGCCGGGCCTGGCCCGAACCCAGCTGCTTCACGTCGACGGCCACCTCGTGGTGCTGAGCGAGTCGGGGGACCTGCTCCTCGTCGTCGCCACCCCGGACAGCTATCGGCAGGTGGGCCATCTGCGACCCCGGCTCGAAGTCGATGGCCGTGCGGTCGACCTGCTGCGCTACCCGGCCTGGGCCGCGCCGGTTCTGGCCCAGGGGGTCCTGTATCTGCGCGGCCGGGGTCGGCTGGCGGCCCTGGAACTCATCCCGCCGCCGGCGCCGTGACCGGCGGCGCCTCTGCCTCGGTCCTGATCTCGGCGTCCGCCGGGCCGCGGCTTCGTGCCGCCGGCGAGGCCCTGCTTCGCGCTCTCGAAGCCGACGAGGAGATGCTTCTGCTGGCGCCGTCGCAGGGCGCCGCGGACGATCTCCTGCGCGGTCTGGCGGCTTCCGGAAGGGGCCTGCTCGGCGTCCATGCGCATTCGTTCCGCATCTGGACCCGGCAGGCGGCCGCGCTGGATCTGGCAGCGACCGGCCTGCAACCGGTCACCACGCTGGGCAGCGAGGCGATTGCCGCTCGGGCGGCCCGGCTGGCGAAGGCCGCGAGCGAGCTCGTGCGGCTCGCTCCCGTCGCCGGCATGCCGGGGTTTGCGCCCTCGCTGGCATCGACGATTCGCGAACTCCGGGCCGCCGGCGTACCTGCCGCGGCTCTGATCGAGAGACCCGAAACGCATGACCTGGGCCGGTTGCTGGAGCGTTTCGAGACCGAGATGGAGCGGTTCGGCCTGGCCGACGAGGCGGCCGTGAACCGCCTCGCGGCCGCCGCCGTCGCGGAGGGCCGCGCGTTCCTGCCGACCCGGTCCGTCTGGCTCGATCTGCCGTTGCAGAGTGCCGGAGAGGCGGACGTCCTGCGCGCCGTGGCGGCCGCGAGCCGCGAGGTCACGGCGACCGTGGCGGCTGGCGACGTCGAGACCCGTCGCCGGCTGGAGTCGGTCCTGGGCCCGGGTGCAGTCCGGGTACTCGCGCCGCAGGCTCCGGCGCCGCGGCGTCTTGGCCGGGCTCAGAGCCTTCTGTTCGCGACCGGTGCCGCGAGCTCCGAGCCGAGCAGGCAGGTCGGCCGGCCAGAGTCCGAAGCCATGCCGGCTGAGGCGGAGCCGGCAGGCGAGGCGCTTCCCGACCTTCCGACACCCGGACCCCCTTCGCTCGATCTCTTCTCTGCCGCCGGCGAGGGTCAGGAGTGCGTCGAGATCGCCAGGCGCATCCGCAAGTCCGCAGCTTCGGGCCTGGCCTTTGACCGGATCGCGATCCTCCTGCGCCAGCCGGCCGCTTACCTGCCGCTGGTGGAGGACGCCCTCGACCGCGCTGGAATCCCCGCCTGGGTGACGCGTGGTTCACTTCGCCCCAACCCCGCCGGGCGCGCATTCCTGGCCCTGCTCGCGTGCGCCGGCGAGGGGCTTTCGGCGAGCCGGTTCGCCGAGTACCTGTCGCTCGGCCAGACGCCCGAGACCACAGCGGAGGGCGCGCCGCCCAAGGACGGCGTCGTGCCCTGGGTGGAGGATGGCCAGCGTCAGTTGGTGCTCAAGTCGTCGGCAACGTCCGCCGGCGACGGGGCGCCGCCGCCGGAGGCGCGTCCGGCCGTCGGGCCCGCGACGGCAACGGCGGACGAGGCCGGCGTCGAAGCGGACGGCGAATCCTCCCCGGACGCCGCGCCGGAGCAGGCGGCGCCGCCGGGCTCGCTCCGGGTCCCGTCGTTGTGGGAGCGCCTGCTGGTCGATGCGGCGGTGGTGGGCGGCGCCGACCGTTGGAAGCGGCGGCTCGAAGGCCTCCATCAGGAGTTCCTCCTGCAGATTCGGGAGGCAAACGAGGAGGACGAGCGCCGCCGCCGGTACCTCGAGCGGCAGATCGATCGCTTGGGCACGCTGCGGAGCTTCGCCCTGCCGCTGGTCTCCTTCCTGGACGACCTGCCGGAGCGGGCGGACTGGGGCGTCTGGCTCGACCGGCTCGGACGCTTGGCTGCGATGGCGCTGCGGCGACCGGAGTCCGTTCTCGGCGTGCTGGCGGAGCTGCGGCCGCTCTCGGACGTCAGCGAGGTGGGCCTGTCCGAGGTGGAGCGCGTGCTTGCCGAGCGCCTGCGGTTCAGCCGTCGCGAGCCGCCGAAGCGGCGCTACGGACGCGTGTTCGTCGGCGCCGTCGAGGAGGCTGCCGGGCGTTCCTTCGAGCTGGTCTTCGTGCCGGGGCTCGCCGAGGGGGTCTTCCCACGCCGCTCGGGCGAAGACCCGCTCCTGCTGGACGACCTGCGCCGTGCCCTGAACGAGGACGGCCATGGCCTGGCCGTGTCGGCCGACAGGACGTCGCGCGAGCAGTTCCTGCTGCGGCTGGCCGTCGGCGCCTCGGAACGCTGGCTCGACGCGTCGTATCCGCGGGTCGATCTTGTGCAGGGACGTGCCCGCGTGCCTTCGCTCTATGCCCTCGACCTCTTGCGTGCCGCGGAAGGGGAGTTGCCGGATCTCGAAACCCTGGGCCGACGGGCCGCGGCAGGGGGCGCGGCCATGGTCGGCTGGCCAGCGCCGGCCAGGCCGGAGGAAGCCATCGACGAGGCGGAGTTCGACCTTGCTCTGCTGCAGCCGCTGCTTGGCGGCGGCGCCTCGCCGGCAAAGCAGCAGGGACGGGCCCGTTTCCTGCTCTCGGCCAACGAGCATCTCGACCGCGCCCTGCGGTCGCGAGCCATGCGCTGGCGGAAGACGTGGTTCCCGGCGGACGGCCTGGTGCACGCGAGCGAGGAGGCTCGCGAGATCCTCTCCAACCATCGCATCAGCGCTCGCTCGTACTCGCCGACGGCGCTCCAGAACTTCGCTTCCTGCCCCTATCGCTTCTTCCTGCAGGCGGTTTTGTACCTGCGGCCCCGGGACACGATCGTGCGGCTGGAGCAGCTCGACGCGTTGACCCGGGGCAGCGTCTTTCACGAGATCCAGTTCCGGTTGTTCGGCGCCCTCGGGGAGGCCGACCTGCTGCCCGTCGTGCCGGCCCGGCTCGAGGCCGCCTTCGAGGTCCTGGACGCCGTGCTGGAGGTGGCGGAGCGCGACTTCCACGATCAGCTTGCGCCGCCCATCGAGCGGGTCTGGAAGGCCGAGTTCGAGAGCCTGCGCGGCGACCTGCGCGGCTGGCTGCGGCAGGTGGCGGACGAGCCGGGGGGCTTCGTCCCGGTTCACGCCGAGCTCGGCTTCGGCCTGCGGCGTTCGCGCGACCGGGACCCGAAGAGCGTGCGCGACGCCGCTCGGGTGCTGGACGGCGCCCGGCTTCGGGGATCGATCGACCTGGTCGAGGCCGACCCCTCGGGCCGCCTGCGGGTGACCGACCACAAGACGGGCCGCGCTCGAAAGCAGCAGGGCGACCTGGTCATCGGTGGCGGCAAGGTGCTGCAGCCGGTGCTCTACGCCCTGTCTGCCGAGGCCGTGCTCGGCCGCGAGGTGCGGTCGGGGCGGCTCTCGTACTGCACCCAGCGCGGCGGCTACAGCGAGGTGTCCGTCCCGCTCGACGACCGCAGTCGCGACGCCGCCCGCCGGATGCTCGCCATTGTCGACCAGGCGCTCGATGCGGGCTTCCTGCCAGCCGCGCCCGATGAGGGGGCGTGCGGCTGGTGCGACTACCGGCCGGTGTGTGGCCCGTACGAGGAGCTGCGGGTTCACGACAAGAAGAAGGGACCCCTGCAGCCGCTGGCCAAGCTCCGGGGGATGAGATGATGGACCGGTCCGCGGCGCCGCTGGCCGACGAGGCGGCCAGGCGGTGCATCCTCGAGTCCCTGGACGAGAGTCTGATGGTCGAGGCCGCGGCCGGGACCGGCAAGACGACGGTGCTGGTCGGACGGCTGGTGGCGATCCTGGAGCAGGGCGTCGGCACGGTTGACGGGCTGGCCGCGGTCACCTTCACCCGCAAGGCGGCGGGCGAGCTCAAGCTGCGCCTGCGCGAGGAGCTCGACCGGCGGCTCGTCAAGCTGAGGCAGGCCGGTACGGAACCGGCGTCGATCTCGAACCTGGAGACGGCCATCTCGCGCCTGGAGGAAGCTTCCATCGGAACGATCCACTCGCTGTGCGCCGAGATCGTGCGGGAGCGCCCGGTCGAGGCAGGCGTCGACCCGGGTTTCAGGGAGCTCGACGAGGACGAGGCGCGTCGGCTGTTCGACCGCTCCTTCCGCCGTTGGGTGGAGGAGGCGCTGGAGGCGATGGCGCCCGGCCTGCGGCGGGCTCTGGCGCGGCTGACGGTGCACTCCGGGCCGAACTCGCCGCTCGACCGGCTTCGCGAAGCCGCCAGGGGTCTGGTGGAGTGGCGCGACCACTGTGCGGGCTGGCAGCGGCCCGAGTACGACCGGGCAGAGCTCCTGGCTGACCTCGCCGCGCGGGTCGAGCGTCTGGCCGGGCTTCTGGTGCACGGCTACCGACGGGGATCGCCGCGCAGGGAGCTCGTGAAGCTGGAGGAGCTCGCGGCCTGGATGGGGCGCGCCCGCGAGGCGAGCGACTCCGGCCCGGCTGGCGTCGAGGCCTTCCAGGATCAGCTGGAGGCGCGGCTGGTCGAACTGCAGCGCGCCCTGAGCCGGAAGTACGACAGGCCCCGGAAGGGGAGCGGTCGGTTCGCGGAAGGGGTGTCGCGCGACCAGGTGTGGAGTCTCTGGAGGGAGCTGGAAGCGCGGCTGCTGGAGTTTCGGCAGGCGGCCGATGCCGACCTCGCGGCCAGGCTCCGCGACGAGCTCGGTCTTGCCATCGATCGCTACGAACAGGCGAAGCAGGCCGCCGGTCGCCTCGACTTCCAGGACCTGCAGATCAAGGCGCGCGACCTGCTGCGGTCGAACGGCGCCGTCCGCGTTCACCTGCAGCAGCGGTACGGCCACCTGTTCGTGGACGAGTTCCAGGACACGGACCCGCTGCAGGCGGAGATCCTGCTGCTGCTCACGGCCGATGACCCGGCCGAGGACGACTGGAGGCAGGTGCGGCCGGTTCCGGGCAAGCTGTTCCTGGTGGGCGATCCGAAGCAGTCCATCTATCGCTTCCGCCGCGCCGACGTCGTGCTCTACCACGGCATCCGCGAGAGCCTCGCCGAGCGCGGCGTGCGAGTGCTCCAGCTGACCACCAGCTTCCGGTCCGTGGCGCCCATACAGCGGGTCGTCAACGCGGCGTTCGCTCCGCTGATGACCGGCGACCGCGAAGCCGGCAGCGCCGACTACATCCCCCTGCGCGAGAATCGCGCCGCCATTCCGGGCCAGCCGTCGGTGATCGCGCTGCCTCCTCCGCATCCGTACGCGAGCGTGAATGTGGCCAGGAAGGCCATCGAGGGCTGCCTGCCGAACGCGACGGTCGAGTTCGTGCGCTGGCTGGTACGGGACAGCGGCTACCGGGTTGACGTGCCGGACCCGGACCGACCGGGGCGCCGGCAGCGGGTTCCGGTCCGTCCGCGGGACGTGTGCCTCCTCTTCCGCCGCTTCATGAACTGGGGACGGGACATGTCGCGCGAGTACGTCCGCGGACTGGAAGCGGTCGGCGTGCCGCACGTCCTGCTGGGCGCCCGCTCGTTCCACGAGCGCGAGGAGGTCGAGGCGCTGCGGGCGGCGCTGCGGGCGGTCGAGTGGCCGGACGACGACCTGTCGGTCTACGCCACGCTGCGCGGCAGCCTGTTCGCGTTCGACGACGACCTGCTGCTGCGCTTCAGGCATCGCTTCGGCGGCTGGCATCCGTTCCGCGCGCCCCGCAGGGCGCGCGAGGGCGACCCGCTGCCCGACGAGTTCGCATCCGTGGTCGAAGTGCTGGAGTTCCTGGCCGACCTGCACCGTCGTCGCAACTACCGGCCGATCGTCGCCACGGTGCAGGAGGTGCTGGCGAAGCCGCGTGCCCACGCCTCCATGGCGCTGCGGCCGGCCGGCAACCAGGTGCTGGGCAACGCGCAGCGCGTTTGCGATCTCGCCCGCCGCTTCGAGCTCGGCGGCGGCCGCTCCTTCCGCGGCTTCGTCGAGCAGCTGGACGAGGAGGCCGAGCGGCCGGCCAGCAACCAGGCCCCGGTGGTCGAGGAGGATGCCGAGGGCGTGCGGATCATGACCGTGCATACGGCCAAGGGGCTGGAGTTCCCGGTGGTGGTCCTGGCCGACATGACCGCCGCGCTGTCGCGCGCCGCCAGCCGCACCGTGCGTCCGGAGCGCCACCTGTGCGCGATGAAGCTGCTGGGCATGGCGCCGCTCGAGCTGGTCGAGGCGCAGGAGGTCGAGAACCGTCGCGAGGAGGCCGAGGGCGTGCGGGTTGCCTACGTGGCGGCCACCCGCGCCCGCGACCTGCTGGTCGTGCCTGCGGTCGGCGACGAGAAGCGGCCCGGCTGGGTGCAGTGCCTGAACGACGCCATCTACCCGCCGGAAGCGCGTCGGCGGCAGTCCGAGCCCGCTTCGGGCTGCCCGCCGTTCGGCGAGCGCACGGTCCTGAACCGCCCAGGCAAACGGGACCATGCGGGCGCTCCCGAACCCCCGAGCTCGGTACGTCCCGGTCTCCACCGGTTCCAGGCCGCCGGGGAGGGCGAGGCCGACGGCGCATCCGGCGCCGGCCACGAGGTCGTCTGGTGGGATGCCGAGCTGGTCCACAAGGCGCCGCCGTCCAGCCAGGGTCTGTTCGGCGAGCAGTTGCTGATCGAGGCCAAAGGCGATGACAGCGGTGCGTTGTTCGAGCGCTGGCGCCAGCATGGCGAGGACCTGGTGGCACGGGGCGCCGTGCCCAGCGCGCGGCCCGTCGTCGTCACCGAGCTGGAGGGCGAACCCCCTGGTGAGCCGGCGGAGGTCCTGGTCGAGGAGCTGGAGCGGACGAGAAACCGTCCGTCAGGCGCCCGCTTCGGCAGCCTGGTCCACACCGTGCTGCGCGACGTGCCGCTTCATGACGGCGAGGTTCGGATCCGCGAGCTCGCCGGTCTCCACGGCGCCCTGATCGGCTCGCCCGCAGCCGAAGTCGCGGCTGCCGAGGAGGCGGTCGCGCGGGCGCTCGCGAGCCCCGCCGCCGACGCTGCCCGCGCCTCCCGGCGGGTGCTGCGGGAGACGCCGTTCCTCCTGCCCCTGGGCCAGGGCGAGGAGAGCCGCATCGTCGAGGGCGTGATCGACCTTGCGTATGTCGACGACGACGGCCTCTGGGTGGTCGTCGACTGGAAGACCGACCTGGGCGACCTTGATGCGGCCCCGCCCTCCGGCGACGGCCCGTCCCGCGGCGAGCGCTACCGCCGCCAGGTCCGTTGGTACTGCCATGCCCTGGAGCAACTGACCGGCGTCGCCGCCACGTGCCGCCTGGTGCTGGTGTAGATCGGCCGCTCGTGCTGCGGGGGTCGCCGGGGACGCGGGCGCTTCGGAGGTAGTCTGGAGAGCGGCGCCAGCTGCGGTCGGCTGCGCTGTGGACTGCTGTGCTTTCCCGGAGAGTGCAAGGTCACTGGCCTCCAGCCCCCTTGGCCCCCTTCGGACCTGCCGGCTCATGTCGTGCCTGGCGATTCCTGGCGTGCGCCTGGCGTGTGGCGGGAGATCTGGCGTGCCTGCGGGCTGGTTGGAAGGTCGACTGGCAGTCAGGCTGGACGGTTGTGCTGCGGGCGAAAAGAGCCGGGATCAGGTGACCGCCCGAAGGTGGACACGGACAGGTCGGCGAGGTTGGCCGCTACAGCACTTCGCTGATGTAGCGATCTCGGGCCAGGCGCCAGAAGACGACCAGGAAGGCCGTCAGCGGAATCGCCAGGATCATTCCGGCCAGGCCCCCCATTGCCGAACCCCAGAAGAAGACGGCGACGATGATGGCCATCGGATGCAGACCGGTGCGGTCGCCCATGATGCGGGGCGTGAGCAGGTACGCCTCGATGGCCTGCACTGCGGTGAACACGACCAGCACCCAGATCACCAGCTGGATCCCGCCGTCCTGCTGCCAGAGGGCGATGGGCAGGGCCACCGCCAAGCCGACGATGCTGCCCAGGTACGGGATGATGTTCAGGAAGCCCAGGGCCATTCCGAGCACCAGGCCGTAGCGCAGGCCGACGATCGAGAAGCCGACCGCGAACAGCGCCCCCTGCAGCACGGCGACCACGAGCTGACCGCGGAAGAAGGCGACCAGAATGTCGACGAACTGCTGGATCAGGTAGACGACGTCGGCCCTGGTTCGCTCCTTGAGGAAGGGGAACAGGTGGTCGAGCCGTCGGAACTTGTCCGGCTCCACCATGAGGAAGAAGCACAGGTAGACCGGCAGGACTGCCCAGGCAAAGAGCGAGGCCAGCTTGCCGAGTACCGCGTTGACGATGTCGATGGCCGTGTCGCCGAAAAAGCCCAGGCTCTCGAGCAGGCGGGATTCGTCGGTCTCGAGCGCCTGCTGGATCTCGAGCGCCACCGGGTTCGTCTCCAGGAAGCGGGTGACGCGAGGCCAGTTCTCCTGCACCCACTCCCGGCCCCGCTCCCAGGCGGCGGGCGCCGCTTCAGCGAGGTCGGCGACCTGCGACGCCACCATCGCGCCGAAGAACCAGGCGAATCCGGCGAGCGGCAGCAGCAGGGACAACAGCACGCCGGCCACAGCGAGGATTCTCGGAAACCGAAGGCGTTCATGGAGGAGCTCGTAGTACGGGCGCAGCACGAACGCCATGACCGCCGCCACCGCGAGCGGCAGGAAGACGCTGGAAAAGGCCGAAAAGAACGTCCCGATGGCCCAGAACAGTGCCGCAGTGGCGGACAGGATGACCGCGGCCGCCGCCAGCGTGACGGCCGCGGCGACGGTGCTGCGCTGGCGTTCGGTGAGCTGCAGAGGCATCGACGTTCCAGTCTGCTTTGGGTGGCTTCAGACCGCTCGCGACGCTACCACCGACAGTCTCCCCGACAAGGCGCAGCAGCCCGGCACGGGCCCACCACCAGTTGACGGCGCCAGCCATGCGAATCCGCCGGCGTACGGGCAGCAATCGCCAGGCACGACATGAGCCGGGAGTACGCCTTCGGCACGCCCGCGCCGCCAGCCCGTCGCACCCGGGCTGCTCGTGGATAGCATCCCGGCATGGCTGCGCCGCGCCGATTTCGGACTGTCAAGGGCATGCGCGACCTCCTGCACGGCGAGGCTGCCGCGTTCGCTGCGGTGGAGGCGACCGCCCGGCGGGTCTTTGCCCTTTACGGCTACGGCGAGGTGCGTACGCCGGTGGTGGAGGACACGGGTCTCTTCGTTCGCGGCGTCGGCGAGGGCAGCGACATCGTCGGCAAGCAGATGTACACCTTCGACGACAAGAAGGGCCGCAGCCTGACGCTGCGCCCGGAGAGCACGGCGGCGGTGGCGCGGGCCTACCTGCAGCACAGCCTGGGCGCCGGGCCGCAGCCGGTGCGGGTCTTCTACATGGGGCCGCACTTCCGCTACGAGCGACCCCAGGCCGGGCGCTATCGGCAGTTTCACCAGATCGGCGCCGAGCTGATCGGCGATCCGGGGCCGTACGGCGACGTCGAGCTGCTGGTCATGCTGCTGCGCTTTCTGGGTGAGCTCGGCTTCGACGGCCTGGTCGTGGGTCTGAACTCGGTTGGCGACCCCGATTGCAGACGCCGCTACTCGGCGAGCCTGCGCGAGTACCTGGAACCGCTCGTGGACGAGCTCGGCGCGGACAGCCGCCGCCGCCTCGCGACCAACCCGCTGCGGATTCTGGACACCAAGTCGGCGGCGGAGCGACGGCTGCTTGAAGGTGCGCCGCGTCTGCAGGACGTCCTGGGCGACCCGGCGCGGGAGCACTTCGACGTCGTGTGCAGCCAGCTGGAGCGTTTCGGCGTGTCGTACCGGGTCGACGAACGGCTGGTCCGGGGGCTCGACTACTACACCCGGACCGTGTTCGAGATCACGTCGGACGCCCTGGGGGCGCAAGACGCCATCCTGGGCGGCGGGCGCTACGACGGGCTGATCGGCGACCTGGGCGGCCCGGCCGTCCCCGGCATCGGCTTTGCCATCGGCCAGGACCGGCTGGTCGACGTGCTGCCGGCGACGTCTCCGGCCCGGGCTGGCGCGCCTCCGCCGGTGGCGGTGATCGCCCTCGCCGGGGTCGGCAGAGCGGCCGCGCTGGGGCTGGCCGAGGAGCTTCGCGGCGCAGGGGTCGCTGCCTTCCCGGAACTGCTGACCGGTTCGCTCAAGTCTGCGCTGAGGCGAGCGAACGGTCGCGGCAGCCGCTGGGTCGTCCTCCTGGGCGAGGAGGAGCAGGCCGCCGGAACCGTCGTTCTGCGGGACTTCGACCAGGGCGCCCAGGAGACCCTGCCGCGCGAGGGCATGGGTCCTCTGCTGGCGGCGAGAATCGCGGGCTGAACTGTGCGAGTATCGCGTGTTCGGGCCAGGGACGGCCCGGAGCGAGGTACGGGCGCGTGAACATGGCCGAAGCGGACAGAGCCGAAACCGAAACGGAAAGGGCCGAAGCAGGACGGCTGACCGCGGAACGGGTCGGCGAACGGGCGAAGGTGCAGGGCTGGGTGCATCGCCGCCGAAACCACGGCGGGGTCATCTTCCTCGACCTGCGCGACAGGAGCGGCATCGTCCAGGTGGTCGTGCATCCGGAGAGCGCTCCCGAGGCCGCCGCCGCGTTGGATGCGGCCCGCCTGGAATGGGTGATCGAGGTCGAGGGCGACGTCGTGCGGCGCCATCCCGACACCGTGAACCCGAAGATGGCCACCGGCGAGGTCGAGATCCAGGCCAGCGCAGGCCGCGTGCTCGGTCCTTCGGCGCCGATGCCGTTCTCGGTGGAAGGGTCGGGCGACGCCAGCGAGGAGACGCGGCTTCGCTATCGCTTCCTCGACCTGCGCCGCGACGCCCTGCAGCGCAACCTGCGGCTGCGCTCGGACTTCACGATCGAGAGCCTGTCGTACTTCCGCGAGCAGGGTTTCGTCAACGTGGAGACGCCGATGCTCACCCGGTCGACGCCGGAAGGGGCGCGCGACTACCTGGTGCCCAGCCGCCTGAACCACGGCAGCTTCTACGCCCTGCCGCAGTCGCCGCAGCTGTTCAAGCAGATCCTGATGGTCAGCGGCCTCGAGCGTTACGTCCAGTTCGCCCGCTGCTTCCGCGACGAGGACCTGCGCGCCGACCGCCAGCCCGAGTTCACGCAGATCGACGTGGAGATGTCCTTCGTCGACGAGGAGGATGTGTACGGCCTGGTGGAGGGTCTGTTCTCCCGCGTCTTCCCGCTGGCCGGGATCGAGCCTCCGGCCGCGTACCCCCGCCTGTCGTACAACGAGGCGATGCTCCGCTACGGCAACGACCGTCCCGACCTGCGCGTCGACCTTCAGATACGCGACGTCACGGACTGCGTGCGCGACACCGGGTTCCGCGCCTTCCGGTCCACCATCGCGGCCGGGGGCGTGGTGCGCGGAGTCCACGTGCCGGGGGCAGCGTCGTCCAGCCGACGTCAGGTGGACGACTACGCGGAGCTGGCGCGGCGGCACGGCGCGGCCGGTGTTCTCTGGGTCAAGCGGGAGAATGGTCGCCCCAGGTTCCTGGTGAAGGGCGCCCTGAGCGACGCGGAGGTCGAGGGCCTGGCCGACGGCCTCGGTGTCGAGGAGGGCGGCCTGGGCCTCCTGGTCGCAGCCCCGGCGCCCACCGCCGCGGCCGCCCTGGGCGCCCTGCGTGTGGAGGTCGGTCGACGCTTCGGGCACATGCGCGAGGATGCGCAGGAGTTCCTGTGGGTACACGACTTTCCGCTGGTGACCTGGAACGGCGACGAGGGGCGCTGGAACGCCACGCACCATCCCTTCACCTCTCCGCGCATGGACGATCTCGACCGGCTGGAGAGTGATCCGGGCTCGGTGCGCTCCCGTGCCTACGACGTCGTGCTGAACGGCCACGAGATCGGCGGCGGGTCGATCCGTATCCACGACCGCGAGGTGCAGAAGCGCGTCCTCGCCCTGCTCGGAATCGATGCCGAGGAGGCGCAGCGCCGCTTCGGGTTCCTGCTCGATGCCCTCCGCTACGGCGCGCCGCCGCACGGCGGCATCGCCCTCGGCGTCGACCGCATCGTCATGCTGATGGCCCGGGCGTCCTCGCTGCGCGAGGTGATCGCCTTCCCGAAGACCGCGTCCGCCGTGTGCCTGATGACGGAGGCGCCGTCGCCGGTCGACCAGGAGCAGCTGCTGGACATCGGCGTCCGGGTCCGCCCGCGACGCGCCGGCTGAGCGGCGATGGCGACGGGCGATTCGGGCGCCGCCGCCGAGGTCGGCGCTGCGTCGCATCGACTGACCTTGCCCCATCCGCGCGGCGTGAGCGAGATCCTGGTCGGGACCGGCCTGCTGAGCGGCGATCCTCCCGCCGCGGTCGAGGACTGGTGCCGCGAGCGGGTGGTGTTCCTGGTCACCAGCGAGACGCCGGACCGGCACTGGGGTCCGTCGGTTCGCCGCCTCCTGGGCGCGGCGGCCCGGGTCGAGACGATCGAGGTGCCGGACGGCGAGGCGGCCAAGACGGTCGAGTGCGCCGAGTCGGTCTGGCAGCGCATGCTCGAACGTGGCGGCAAGCGCGACAGTCGTCTGGTGACGCTCGGCGGCGGCGCGGTGGGCGATCTCGGCGGCTTCGCGGCCGCCTGCTTCCTGCGCGGCATCGACTACGTGCAGATTCCCACCACGCTGCTGGCCCAGGTCGATGCGTCGGTGGGCGGCAAGACGGGCGTCGACCTTCCGGGCGGCAAGAACACGGTCGGCGCCTTCTGCCACCCTCGATTCGTGCTCGCCGACGTCGACAGCCTGAGCACCCTGCCGACGGACGAGCTGCGCGCCGGCCTGTTCGAGGTGGTCAAGATGGCTGCGCTCCTCGACCTCGACCTGCTGGCGCTGGTGGAGGAGTCGCTCGGTCGGCTGCTTGTGGCCGAGCCGGAGGCGCTCGTGCCGGTCATCGTGGCCTCGGTCCGCGCCAAGCTCGGTGTGGTCGAGGCCGACCTGGAGGAGGGCGACCGTCGTCGGCTCCTGAACTTCGGGCACACGCTCGGCCACGCGATCGAGTCGGAGTTCGGCTATCGGGGGCTCCGTCACGGCGACGCGGTCGCGCACGGCATGCGGTTCGCCCTCCGCCTGGCTGAGCGCCGCGGTCTGGAGCCGACGTTCGTGCGGCGGCTCGAACGGGTGATCGACCGCCTCGGCCCGCCTGCTCTCGCGGAAGCCGAGCGGGAGCTCGGCGTGACCCTTGAGCCGCAACGGCTTGTCGAGGCGATGGGCCGCGACAAGAAGGCGCGCGAGGGCGGGCTGGTCTGGATTTTCCCGGCGGCGCCGGGGCGCGGCGAGATCGTCGCGGGCCTCGACCTGGCCCTGGTGCGCAGCGAGCTTGACGCCTTCCTGGAAGCTGCACGGCAGGAAACCGGGCGCCGGGAGGCTGCGGGTAGTGCCCCGGCCGAGGCGGCATCGTGAGTTCCGGCGACGGTGGCGGCAGGCGCCCCCGGCTCTGGCAGCGGCTGCGCAAGGGGCTTCGGCGGACCCGGCGCGGGCTCGCCGACCGCATCGGCGTGGTGCTGGGCGGCGGCGGACGGCTGGACGAGGAGGTCCTGGAGCAGCTGGAGGAGGTGCTGATCGAGGCGGACCTGGGCGTCGAGACGTCGCTGGAGCTGGTGGAGCGGCTGCGCTCGTCGGTGCGCGACGGCGCCGTCTCTGCCAGCGACGAGTTCGCGCTGCGGCAGTCGCTGGTCGACGAGGTCGCGGTCCTGCTGCTCGACGCCCCGCGCGCGGTGCAGGCGCCGCCGCCCCGGATCACCCTGCTCGTGGGTGTCAACGGCGCCGGCAAGACCACCTCCGCGGCCAAGCTGGCTCACCATTCCCTGGAGCGAGGCGAACGCGTGCTGTTCGCGGCGGCGGACACCTTCAGGGCCGCGGCGGCCGAGCAGCTGGAGGTGTGGGGCGGCCGCCTCGGCGTCGAGGTCGTGCGCCGTCCTCATGGCGGCGATCCGGCCGCCCTGGTTTTCGATGCCGTGCAGGCGGCGTCGGCGCGCGGCATCGGGCACCTGATCGTGGACACCGCCGGGCGGCTTCACACCCGAGGTCAGCTGATGGACGAACTGGCCAAGGTGCAGCGGGTGACGCGCCGGGCTGCCGACGCCGCGGCGCCGGCCTGGCAGGTCGGCAACCTGCTGGTCGTGGACGCCGGTGCCGGGCACAACGCCCTGGTGCAGGCGCGCGAGTTCGGGGCCGTGGCGCCGCTCGACGCCGTCTTCCTGGCCAAGCTCGACGGCACCGCGAAGGGCGGCATGGCGGTCGCCATTGCGCGCGACCTGCGTCTTCCCGTGGCCTGGGTGGGCACCGGAGAGACGGTTGCCGACATGGTCGCGTTCGACCCGCGCGCCTTTGCCTCCGCGCTGTTCGGGTGACGGCCGCGTCAGGGATCGCCCGATGAACCGGAAGGTCGAGTTCAGCTCCGACGACCGCCGCCTGATGGCACGGGCGCTTCGTCTGGCTCGGCGTGGCCGACACCGTGCGGCGCCGAATCCGATGGTCGGTGCGGTGGTCGCCAGGGGCGGCGAGATCGTGGGCGAGGGCTGGCACCGGCGAGCCGGGGGCAGGCATGCCGAGGCCGTCGCGCTGGACGCGGCGGGCGCCGAGGCCGACGGTGGCAGCCTCTACGTGACGCTCGAACCGTGCAACCACCACGGACGCACGCCGCCGTGTGCAGAACGGGTCATCGAGTCGGGCGTCCGGCGAGTCGTCTACGCCCACCGCGACCCGAATCCCGCCGTTTCGGGCGGCGGCGGCGAGCGCCTGCGCCGGGCCGGGATCCGGGTCGAGGAGGGGCTGCTGGCGGAGGAGGCCGTCGAACTCAACGTCGCGTTCCTGACCCGGGCTCTCCATGGCCGACCGGCCGTCACGCTCAAGTGGGCGATGAGCCTGGACGGCCGCATCGCCACGGCATCCGGCGACAGCCAGTGGATCAGCTCCGAGCGGGGAAGGCGCTGGGCGCTCGGCCTGCGCGAGCGGCACCAGGCCATCGTCGTCGGCAGCGGCACGGCGCTGGCCGACGACCCGAGGCTTGATCGCCGGCTTGGCCGTGCCGAAGGTCCGATCCTGCGCGTGGTGCTTGACCGGCGGCTGCGGCTGCCGCCCGAGGCGTCGATGCTCGACGTGCCGGGGCCGGTGCTCGTCTGTTCGGAGCGGCCCGGCGGCGGTCCTGGCAGCGAGCGCGACCGCGGCGGCGAGGATGCCTGGCTCGGGCGCCGCGAGCGGCTCGAGCGCGCCGGCGTCGAGGTCGTCGCCGACGACCGGCTGACGCCCCTGAGCGTGCTGCGGCGCTTGCACCGACGTGGCGTCTCCAGCGTCCTGATCGAGGGCGGTGGCGAGGTTCTGGCGTCGTTCGCCTCGTCCGGCGAGTGGGAACGCGCGGCGGTGTGCTGCGCGCCGGTCCTGATCGGCGGCGAAACCGCGCCGGGACCTCTGCGCGGCGTCGGTCCCGAGCGGCTCGCGGATGCCTGGCGCCTCGACCGGCTGCGAGTCAGGCGACGCGGGCCGGACGTGATTCTCGTAGGCTATCGGCAGGGATGTTTACCGGCATTGTCACGGAGCGTGGCCGGGTAGTCGAGGTGTCCGGCGAAGGCGCCCAGGAGGGTCGCCGTCTGGTCGTCGGGCACTCGTCTGCGCTTGCCTCGAACCTCGACATGGGCGCGAGTCTGGCGGTTGCCGGCGTCTGCCTCACGGTGGTGGAGCAGGGCCGGGAAGGCCGGCCGGACCGCGAGGGCGGGCAGTGCCGGGATGGTGAGCAGGGTCGGGAAGGTGAGCAGGGCGAGGTGGACGGCGGGGTGGCCGGAAGCGCCCGTACCGCCTTCGACCTGTCGCCGGAGACGCTGGACCGGACCACCCTCGGAGCGGTTCAGGTGGGCCAGCAGGTGAACCTGGAGCCGCCGCTTGCCGCCGGCGAACCGCTGGGCGGGCACTGGGTGCAGGGCCACGTCGACACGACGACCCGCGTCGCGCGGGTGGACCGGCTGGGCGAGCATCGAGTCATCGGCTTCGAGATCCCGGAAGGTCTCGAACGCGACATCGTCAACAAGGGAAGCATCACGCTCGACGGCGTCAGCCTGACCGTGGCGTCCTTGGGCGATCAGACGTTCGACGTGGCCCTGATCCCGCACACCCTGGAGGTGACCACGCTGGGCGACCTCGCGCCGGGCGATCGCGTGAACGTGGAAGCGGACGTGCTCGGCCGCTACGTCCGCAACCACCTGGACGCGTACGTCCGCGAGGCGGTGGCGGCAGCGGTGGCCGCCGCGACCGGTGGGAACTAGGAAGTTCACGCTGACGGAGCACGTCGCCGAGCCCGCCAACCTCTGGATTCGGCACACGCTGTCCGGGTGGCCGGCCGTGGCCGGCGATGTCCTGTGGTGCGACCTGGCCGCCGGAGGCCTCGGTCGGGTGTCGGGCGGCTCGGCGGGCACGCCGTCGGCCCTGCCTCCTGGCGCCGCCGCAGTCGCCGCCGAGAGGGCGGCGGGGCAGGTGCGTCGGGCAAGCGACGTCGTCCTCGTGCCGCCGCTCCCTCCCGGGCACGAGTCGCTGCGCGCATCCGTCGTCGCCGCGGCAGCCGCCGCCGGCGTGCCGCTGCTGGTTCAGGCGGTCGGCGAGCTGCCGCCCGTCCCTGGCCTCGATTGCCGTGCGGCGCCTGACGTCGCGGCCGTCTGCTGCGAACTGCCCGGCAACGCCGTGGTCGTCGTGGATGTGCTCGACAGCCTGGTCCGGGGCGCGGCGGCTCTGCGTCCGGATGCTGCCTCTCGCAGCCCTCAGCGGTCTCTGGCCTTCGAGCGGTCCGAGCTCGCCGGCGCGACTGTCGTCTGGCCGCTGGTCGCGGGCTGGACCGATCAGGCCGTCGTGCTCGACGCCGGGCTTGGCCGGCTCGTCGAGGCAGGCGCCAGGCGGGTCGTGTCGCGCGCGCTGGAGCTCACCGCCGAGGATCGCCGCCGGCTCGCCGAGCGGCTCGAACCCGCCTGGCCGGGAGCTTTCGATGTCCTGTTTCACGGCGAAGGCGCCTCGCCCGACGCGGACGCCTTTCGAGACGCGGCCAGCGCCGCCGGCGTCAACACGCGCCTGCCCCGGCCGCTGCCTCGCCCGCCGCTGCCGCCTCGCCTGCGCACCGCGCGAGCCCTGGCCGGCCGCCTGATCGAACTCGGCGACGCCACGAGTTCAGACGCCGAAGCCGAGACGTTCTACCGCGCCGCCCGCTTCCTCGACCGCGGCGAAGTCGACATCGAGGCCACGGCGCGCGAAGGCAACCTCGGCGTCCTGAGCTGGCTTCTGCCTCCGGCCCGCGAGGCAGCCGAAGCCTGGCTGGCCGAGCGGCAGAGACGGCCGGGGAGATGAGGTCGGAGCCGTCGAAGCGGTGGGCAGGCGGCTTCCGCCGGTTGTCGCCGGCGCGACCTCGTCTTGAGGGCTTGCGCCGAGACGAAGGGACGGTCTGGACCACAAGCGACAACGTCCTCCTTGAGGGGTCACCTGATGTCGGCGAGTAAGATTGCCTCAGTCGATCCACCCCAACGTTCCCTCGGGGTTCACTGCTTGGCCCTCGTTACCGCATCTCCACTTCAGGCTCCACTGATCGGCATGGCGCCGCCGAAGGCGACAGAGGGGGAGTTTCCGGTCTCACCGATTCCGGCCGTCAACGTGGCTTGCGTGCCCCAGCGCAGTCCGCTTCGCTACCCGGGCGGCAAGACTTGGCTGGTGCCGCACATACGCGCCTGGCTCGGGGCTCTTCGGCCGGCTCCGAGGGTGTTGCTGGAGCCGTTCGCCGGTGGCGGCATCGTGTCGCTGACGGCAGTCATGGAGAACCTGGTGGGCCGCTGCGTCATGGCCGAGCTCGACCGCGAGGTCGCCGCCTTCTGGCACGCCGCCCTGCGGGACGGCGACGCACTCGCCCGGCTCGTCCGGGACTTCGACGTCAGCCGGGACGCTGTGGTGGAACTGAGCGAGGCCATTCCCAGGAGCGTTGTCGAACACGGATTCAGGACGCTCGTCCTCAATCGCACCCGGCGGGGCGGAATCCTGGCCCCCGGCGCGTCGTTGTCCCGAGCCGGCGAGGCGGGCAAGGGGGTCGCCTCCAGGTGGTATCCGCAGACGCTGGTCCGCCGCCTCCAGGCCATCTCTGCAACGGCTGAACGGCTCGCCTTCTGTGAAGCAGACGGTCTGAAGCTTCTGGAGTCCTTCCTGGCGGCGGGGACGGCAGGCGTTGCGGTCTTCGTGGACCCGCCTTACACCGCCGGCGGGAAGCGGGCCGGAAAGCGGCTGTACGCCCACAACGAGCTGGACCACCGACGGCTCTTCGAGGTTCTCGCGTCAAGCGGCGTGGACTTCCTGATGACCTGCGACCGCGCCCCCGAGGTGGAGGCCTGGGTCCGTGAGTTCGGCTTCTCCGCGGTCCAGGTCGTGATGAAGAACACCCATCACGATCTCCTGCCCGAACTGGTGATCTCGTCGTCGCCTGTGTTTGAAGGTGTCGAGTAGCCGCTACGGCATGGCCGAGTAGTACGGCCACTCCCTGCTGCAGGTCTCTGTCCCGAAGCGCAAGCGGCTCGAGGCGGTCGCGCTGAAGAGCGGTGACACGCCTCCTTGCCCGTTTCGAGACCTTCAGCGGCCATGTCAAGAGCTTGGGGTGTCTGTTCGTTCCAGCGCCACGAGGAGGGCGAGTCCGGGCTCATCGGCCGTCCGAAAGGGGATCCCGTCATTCTCTGCCCCGAGCGCTTCGCGGAAGACCATGTGCTGGTCGATTGGTTGGCCGAGATCACCGGGATTCCGGTTGACGACGTGAAGCGCGCTTGCGAGCGGCTCCTCGCCGGCGACCAGCCGCAACGTCCCTTTCCGGATGCCATCCGGCGGCCCGACTGGCGTTCATCAGGTGCCAAAGCCTGATGCCGCAGCTGATGATCAAGGCGCCCACACCAGGCTCGCTGTTGCCGTGGGCAAGCGCCGCGAACAGCTCACCGAGGGGCTCTTGCTCGAGTGCCGCGATGGTCTCCCGAATCGAGGCAGCGGTGTCCTGAGCGTTGGTGCAGCGCGTCCAGGGTTCCCGGGCGTTGGCCGACTCCGATGTCGAACCCCACACCGGGCGCCGGTCCGCAGACACGAAGCAGGAGCTGTCGACCAGAGCACCGAGACCCGAGTCACTCCCTGCACGACGCTCACGGCAGCGAGAACCAGGTCAACCGCATGCGGCGGTTTTCGTGTCCGGCCAGGCTCCGGCGATGGTCCTGACCGCGAAGATCATCGAACCTGCTGGGGTCTCGTCGTTCTCGATCTCGAAGCACTCGCCTTGGCTGAGGGGCAGATCGCCGATTGGCTCCTCATGCTCGAGAACGAAATACAGGCGCCGCTCGCCTTCGTTGGCTGATCCTGGCAGGTCATCGAGTTCTCTGACGGAGTTTGGGATCAATGTCGTAGTGGCGAGTGGTGGAACCCGCGAGGAACCGCGCCGGGTCCGAAACGAGAGCAGCTCTGAACGCCCTGTCTGGCAGGTGGTCTCCGCGACGTCGGTGTGTGGAACGGCGCCGGCGCCTTGGAACTCGAACACCTGCGTCGGCAGCCGCTTCGTCAGCGTGCATTCGACGGACCGGTGGCCTGGTGCCGTGGCCAGGAACCGTGCGAAGGCCAGAGTCCATCCCATGCTGTTGACCGTCCCGAGGTCTGAGGCGGAAGGGTGTCCTGACAACCGGCTACCGCGGGCGCATCAGGGGGAACAGGATCACGTCGCGGATCGAAGGGGCGTCGGTCAGGAGCATGACCAGGCGGTCGATGCCCAGGCCGAGGCCTCCGGCGGGGGGCATGCCGTACTGGAGGGCCTCGACGTAGTCGTGGTCGAAGCGGTGCGCCTCGTCGTCGCCGCCTTCCCGGTCCCGGAGCTGCTGGCGGAAGCGGTCGGCCTGGACGTCCGGGTCGTTGAGCTCGGTGAAGGCGTTCGCCATCTCCATGCCGCCGATGAACAGCTCGAAGCGCTCGGTGAAGCGCGGGTCGTCCGCGCGCTGCTTGGCGAACGGGGAGACCTCGACCGGGTAGTCGTGAATGAAGGTGGGCTGGACCAGCTGCGGCTCGACCAGGCGGTCGAACAGGGCCATCAGCCGGTGGCCGTAGCTTCGGCTTGCGGGCGCCTCCTCGCCGAGGCGCGCGAGCTCGGCCGCCAGCGCGGCCTCGTTGTCGACGACGGCCGGGTCCACGCCGCCGAGTTCAACCAGGGACTCGCGGACGCCCAGGCGCGGCCAGGGCCCCCGGAAGTCGACTTCGCTGCCGCGGAACGGGCAGATCGTGTCGCCGGGCGCGTTCACGGCATCGACCACGGCTGCGAGCATTGTCTCGGTGAAGTCCATCAGCTGCTCGAAGTCCGAGTAGGCCCAGTAGAACTCGAGCATCGTGAACTCGGGGTTGTGCTGGGTCGAAATGCCCTCGTTGCGGAAGTTCCGGTTGATTTCGAATACCCGGTGCAGGCCGCCCACGAGCAGGCGCTTGAGGTAGAGCTCGGGCGCGATGCGCAGGTAGAGGTCGAGGTCAAGCGCGTTGTGATGGGTCACGAAGGGCCGGGCGACGGCGCCGCCGGGCACGGTCTGCATCATCGGCGTCTCGACTTCGAGAAAGCCCTTGTCGAGCAGACAGCGGCGCAGGACGTTGATGGCGCGGGAGCGGACGGTGAAGCGGCGGACCGATTCGGGGGAGTTCAGCAGGTCCAGGTAGCGCCGCCTGTAGCGCTCCTCGCGGTCGGCCAGGCCGTGCCATTTCTCGGGCAGCGGTCGGGTCGCCTTGGCCAGCAGTTCGAGGCGGTCGGCCGCGATGGTGAGCTCGCCCGAGCGGGTGCGCATGAGGGTTCCGTCGGCCAGGACGTAGTCGCCGATGTCGAGCTGGGAAAGGCGCCACCAGCAGTCCTCGCCGACGTGGTTGCGGCGCAGCAGGACCTGGATCTGCGCGTCGGCGCCGTCCGAGATGTCCAGGAAGCTCGCCTTGCCGTGGGTCCGGTGCGCCCGCACCCGCCCGGGCACCCGCATCGAGAGCGCGGCTTCCTCCAGCTCTTCGGCCGTCCTCCTCTCGTGCAGGGCGCGCACCGCGGAGGGTTCCAGGTCGTGGGCGGCCCGGGTCGGGTAGGGGTCGACGCCACGTTCGCGCAGGCGATCGCGCTTGAGGCGGCGATTCTCGATCTGGGTGGCCAGCTCGGACATCGCCATCAGGCTCCGGGGTTCGGGCCGTCAGCGACCCTGACGACGTCGTCGGCAAGCAGGTCGGCGATCAGGCGCGCGACGCCGGGCGAGGCTTCGCGACCGATCTGGAGCACGTCCTGGTGGTCGATGGGGTCGTCGGCGAGGCCCACGCCCATGTTCGTCACCAGGGACAGGCCCAGGACCCGCATTCCCATGTGGCGGGCCGCGATGACCTCCAGGACCGTCGACATGCCGACCAGGTCGGCGCCCATTCCTCGGAAGGCGCGGATCTCCGCCGGCGTCTCGAACGACGGGCCGAGCACGCCGAGGTAGACCCCCTCGCCCATCGTCATCCCGGCCTGCGCGGCCAGTTCGGCAAGTCGGTGCCGCAGGGCCGGGTCGTAGGCGTCGGCGAGGTCGGGGAACTGCGGCCCCCAGTCCGCCGGAAGCCGCCCGCGCAGCGGATTCAGGCCGGTCAGGTTGACGTGGTCGGAGATGGCGGCGACCGACCCGACCGGCAGTTCCTCGTTCAGCGAACCGGCGGCGTTGGTCACGATCAGGCAGCCGGCGCCGAGCAGGGCGGCGAGCCGCACCAGGAAGACGACCTGGCCAGGCGTGTAGCCCTGGTACGCATGCAGGCGACCCCGGCAGTGGAGCAGGCGCAGGTCGCTGCCGGTCGACACCAGCTCCGCGCTGACGGCGTGCCCTTCGATGGCCTCGACATCGAACGGCAGCAGCTCGGCGAAGGGCCACGGCCCGGCCAGCCGCTCGCCGACTTCCAGCCCCAGGCCGGAGCCCGTGATCAGCGCGGCGTCGGGCGCGGCGTGGCCGGCCTCGCGCCAGCCTCGCGCGGCGTCCTCGAGTTCGGTCGCCAGTGAGGAGTCCGACCGGCTATTCTCTTCCACGTTCACGGTGTTGATCCACGACTCGCCGACTCCGGCCTCGGAGCGCGGCAGACCCTATCCGACCGTTCGGCCAGAGGAGTTCCGCTTGACCCAGAAACACGCGATACGAGAGCTCCTGTCGCGCGAGGACCTTGACCGGCGGCTGGACGAGCTGGCGGCGAAGATCGAACGGGACTACGCCGACAGCGACGACCTGCTCTGCGTCGGCGTGCTGAAGGGGTCGGTGTTCTTCTACACCGACCTGCTGAAGCGCCTGAACCGCCCGCTGGTGATGGACTTCCTCGAAGCGTCGAGCTACCGGGGCGGCGCGACCGTGCCGGGCGAGATCCGGATCCGCCACGACCTCGATCACTTCGTGGCCGGCCGCGACGTGCTCCTGGTCGAGGACATCGTCGACACCGGCTACACGATGCGGACGATCATGGCCCTGATGGGCTTCCGCGGCGCCAACTCCGTGCGCCTCTGCACGCTCCTGGACAAGCCGTCCAGGCGCCAGGTGCCGATCGACATCCACTACCGCGGCTTCGAGGTCGAGGACGTGTTCGTCGTGGGCTACGGGCTCGACCACGACGGCCTCTACCGCAACCTCCCCTACGTCGGCGTGCTGGAGTCCACGGACGAGTAGTCCCGAGGCGCCCGCGTCCCCTGCGGCTCCCTCCGACCTGACGGCGGCGCCACCGGCAACCCGCAGCCCGGCCAGGAGCCCGGCCCGCAGCGGATAGCCTCTCGCGCCGTGGGCTTCGCCTCGCACGGGTTCGTCTGGCACGTCGCGCTCCGGTACTTCCGCTCGTCTCGCTCGGATTCCCACATCCGCACGCTGTCGAGCCTGACCGCCGCCGGCCTGGCGGTCGGCACTGCGGCCCTGGTGCTGGCGCTCGCCGCCCTGGCCGGCTTTCAGAAGCACCTGCTCGACGACCTGGAACGCAGCACCCCGGCTCTTCAGATCGAACTGACGGGAGGCGGCAGAGAAACCGCCGAAACCCTCGCGCGCGTGGCGACCGCGACCCGCGGCGTCGCCTCCGCGCAGGAGCTGCTCTACGCCCAGGGCTGGCTGGGGCTCGACCACGCGCCGCTTGCGGTTCGCGTCATCGGCTACGAGACGGCGCCGCCGGCCTGGATTCCGGCCAGCGCCGCCGCGCCGAGCACGGGCCTGATCCTGCCGCGCGGCGTGGCCCTGCGGGGCGGACTCGCGGTGGGGGACCTGGTGCGCGTCGTGTCGCCTCGCCCGGGCCTGACGCCGGTGGGTCCGCAGCCGCGCACGCGGACCCTGCCGGTCGCGCACGTCTACGGCGCCCGCCCTGGCGAAGGCAGGAGCACGCCGGAGGGCGGCTTCGTGCTGATGCCGATCGACCACGCCGAGGCGCTGTTCACCGGCGGTGACCGGAGGCTCGACCTCGCTCTCGACGCGGACGGCGAACCGGACGAGATCGCCGGTTTCCTGAGCCGCGGCATCGACCCGGCCGCGGCCACCGTGGTCACCCGCAGCGAGGCGAACCGGGCGCTGTTCGTGGTGCTGGGCCTCGAGCGGGCGCTGGTGTTCTCGGCCGTGGCGCTGATCGTCGCCGTGGCCTCGTTCGCGCTGCTTGCCGAGCTGTCCATGGTGCTGTCGAGCAAGCGGGCGGAGGTCGGCGTGCTGTCCGCCATGGGCGCCCGCCCGGCCGGGCTTCGAAACGTCTTCCTGCTGCTCGGCGCGCTCCTCTCGGTGGGCGGGGCCGGGGTCGGCGGCGTGGTGGGTACGGTGCTCGCGGTCGTGCTCGACCGCTACCGCCTGCTGTCCACGCCCTCCGACGTGTACGTCGTCGACCACGTGCCGTTCCTGGTGCGCTGGCCGGACGTCCTGGTCGTGCTCGCGGTGACGGTCGCGTTTACCACCGTCGCGGCCGCGCTCGGGGCGCGGCGGGTCGGCGCGCTGGATCCGGTGGAAGCCATGCGGAGCGCCCGGACGTGATCACCGCCCGTGGAGTCACCCGCGCCTGGCAGGACGGGGTCGTCAGGCGCGAGGTGCTGCGCGGCGTCGACCTCGACCTGGCGCGAGGCGAGACGGCGGCGGTCGTTGGTCCCTCCGGCTCGGGAAAGTCGACGCTGCTCCACATCCTCGGCGCGCTCGACCGGCCGGACGAGGGCACGGTGGTCATCGACGGAGTCGACCTCACGGCCGCCGCCCCCGACGACCTGGCTGCCTTCCGCAACCGCTCTCTCGGCTTCGTCTTCCAGTTCCACCAGCTGCTTCCCGATTTCACGGCGCTGGAGAACGTGATGATGCCGGGCCGGATCGCGGGGCGGCCCCTGCCGGACCTCGAAGCCCGCGCGCTCGCCCTGCTCGACCAGGTCGAGCTGGCGGACCGCGCCGCGGCCCTGCCGCAGCAGCTGTCGGGAGGCGAGCGGCAGCGCATCGCCATCTGCCGTGCGCTGCTGCTGGCGCCCGCGGTCCTGCTCGCGGACGAGCCGACCGGCAACCTCGACTCCGGCAACGGCGAGCAGGTGCTGGGGCTTCTCGATGCCCTGCGCGCTCGCCGCAACACCACGATGGTGCTGGTCACCCACGACCGGGAAGTGGCGTCGCGCTGCGGCAGGGTGCTGCGGCTCGAAGGCGGCCGCCTCGTCGAGCCGCAGCCCGCACGTCGGTAGAATCGCGGCGTGTTCGAGCGGTACAACGAGAAGGCGAGGCGCGCCCTGTTCTTCGCCCGCTACGAGGCGAGCAAGCTGGGCAGTCGGGTGATTGAGTCCGAGCACATCCTGCTCGGCGTGCTGCGCGAGGGCGAGGAGTCGATCACCGAGCTGCTTTGCGGCTTTCAGGTCAGGCCCGAGGACCTGCGGCGCGAGATCGAGGGCGAGCGGGTGTTCGTGGAACGCATCTCGTCCACCGCCGAGCTGCCGCTCTCCGAGGAGTCCAGGCAGGTGCTCGACTGCGCCTCGCGGGAGGCGGAAGAACTGGCGCACACGGCGGTCGGGTCCGAGCACCTGCTTGTCGGCCTGCTCTCCGTCGAGGGCAGCCTGGCCTGCCGAACGCTCAGGGAGTACGGCCTCGAGGCGGACCGCGTGCGGGAACGGGCCGTGGCGCTCGCTCGCCGTCGCCGTCGCCGCGAACGCCGGCGGAAGACGGGCCTGCTGCGCCAGTTCGGCCGCGACCTGACGGACCTCGCCCGGAAGGACAGGTTCGACCCGCTGATCGGCCGCGAGCGGGAAGTCGAGAGGATCGTCCAGATCCTGGCGCGCCGGTCCAAGAGCAACCCGATCCTGCTCGGCGAGCCCGGGGTGGGCAAGACGGCGATCGTCGAGGGGCTGGCGCAGCGCGTGGCCATCGGCGACGTGCCTCCGTTTCTCGCCTCCACCCGGATCATCGCTCTCGACCTGCCCCAGATTCTCGCCGGCACGAAGTACCGGGGGCAGTTCGAGAAGCGGCTGAAGGGACTGCTCGCCGAGCTGGAGGAGGAAGAGGACGCGCTCCTCTTCATCGACGAGATCCACACCCTGGTCGGCGCCGGGAAGGCCGAGGGCGCCCTGGACGCCGCGAACATGCTGAAGCCGTTGCTGTCGCGCGGCGAGATCGCCTGCATCGGCGCCACGACGCCCCGCGAGTTCCGGCGCTACATCGAGCGCGACCGCTCGCTCCTGCGCCGCTTCCAGCCCGTGCGTGTCGCTCCGCCGTCCGCCGACGAGACGTACGAAGTCCTGCAGGGTCTCAAGGACCTGTACCAGGGCTTCCACGACGTCACGTACGATGACGAGGCGCTGCGGGCGGCGATCGGCGGCACGAACCGCTACCTTCCCGACCGCTACCAGCCCGACAAGGCAATCGACGTGATGGACGAGGCGGGCGCCCGGGTGAAGCTGCGGCAGGCGGCCGCCGCGCCCGAGCCCGGTCGGCTGGAGGTCGAGCTCGGCGAGGTCGTGGCGGACATGAAGGCCGCGGTCTCGGACAAGGCGTTCGACCGCGCTGTCCGCCTGCGCGAGCGCGAGATTCTCCTGCGGGAAGAACTGGAGAGCCTGGGGATGTTGCAACCGGTCGAGGAGGACGACCCGGTGGTGACCGCCCAGGACGTGGAGGAGGTGATTGCCGCCTGGACAGGCGTGCCCGTCACCTCGGTGCAGGGCGACGAGGCGAGCCGGCTGGCCGGGATGGAGGAGGTCCTGCGACGGCGGGTCGTCGGGCAGGATCGGGCCATCGAGGCGATCAGCCGTGCCGTGCGCCGGTCTCGGCTGGGCGTGGCCGATCCGCGGCGCCCGGTGGGTTCCTTCGTGTTCATGGGGCCGAGCGGCGTCGGCAAGACGGAGGTGGCCCGGCGCCTCGCCGAGTTCCTGTTCGGCGGCCAGGACGCCCTGCTGCGCTTCGACATGAGCGAGTACATGGAGAAGCACTCCGTGTCGCGTCTGATCGGTTCGCCGCCCGGGTACGTCGGCTTCGAGCAGGGGGGCCAGCTGACGGAGCCGGTCCGGCGGCAGCCGTGGTCCCTGGTGCTGTTCGACGAGATCGAGAAGGCCCACCCGGACGTCACGAACCTGCTGCTGCAGATTCTGGAGGAGGGCGTCCTGACGGACTCCTGGGGCAACCACGTCGACTTCCGCCACGCCGTCGTGCTGCTGACGTCGAACCTCGGCAGCCAGCTGATGCTCCGGCGCGGGCGGGCCGGCTTCGGTGTCTCCTCGTCCGATCAGGACTTCGCTCTCGTCCGCGACGAGATGCGGGCCGAAATGCGCCGCGCCTTCCGGCCCGAGCTCGTGAACCGCCTTGACGACACGATCGTCTTCGACCCCCTCGGGCGGGACGAACTGCGGGCGATCGTCGACCTGCAGCTTGCCGATCTGAACGAGACCCTGGCCGAGCAGGGCCTGAGGGTCGACGTGACCGCCGCGGCCAGGGAATGGCTGCTGGAGAAGGCCGGCATCGATCCGTCGACTGGCGCTCGTCCGCTGCGACGAGCCATCCAGGACCATGTGCGGGACGGCGTGTCCGACCTGCTGATCCGGAACGCAGGCATGCGCGCCGCTCGGATCCGGGTCGATGCGCCCGAGGCGGGTGGCAGTGCGGGTGACAGGGCGGACCGGGGCGCCGAACCCGCGTCCGGACCGAGTCTTGCGCCCGGAATCGGTGCATCGGCACTGGTCCTGACAGTCGTCGAGCGCGGCGCCGGAGACAGCCTTGAGGAGGAACCTGTCCTTGCAGAATCGTGATCTGAAGTCGCTACGGGTCCGGAAAGCCGCCGCCGCGGCCGTGGCGGCCGTTCTGGCGCTCGCCTGTCTCCTTTCCGTCGCGCCGGCGGCGGCGCAGATGCTGGTTGGCCGGCCGATCGCCGCCATCGAGTACCAGGGCGTCGAGACGCTGAGCGAGGAGAGCCTGAACTACTACCTCGACCTCGAAGTCGGCAAGACCTGGGATCCCGGTCGGATCAACGAGCGGATCAAGTCGCTGTGGGAGCGCAAGCTGATCGACGACATCTCCGTGTCGGTCGCGGAGCAGGGAGAGGGCGTGCTGGTGAGAATCGCTCTCGTCGAGCGTCCGCTGCTGGTCTCGCTCGAGTACGAAGGTCTGAAGAAGGTGAAGCGAAGCGACATCGGCGACATGACCGATCGCGAGCGGATCTCGGTCTACGAGGGCCTGCCGCTCGACCGGGGCGAGCTGGCGCGGCTGGAGCAGGGAATCCGCAAGCTGTACGAGGAGCGCGGTTTCCGCTTCGCCGGCATCCTCGTCGAGATCCAGGATGCGGGGCTCGGAGAGCGCCGGGTGCTGGTCACGGTCGACGAGGGCGGCCGGGTCAAGATCGGCCGGGTGGACTTCGAGGGCAACGAGGTGTTCGCCCCCGCGCGGCTGCGGCGGCAGATGGAGAAGACGAAGAAGTCGAACCTGCTGACCCGGATCCGCAAGCGCGACGTGTTCAACTCGGCCACGGTCCAGGAGGACCTGGACAAGGTCAAGGACCTCTATCGCCGCTTCGGCTACAAGGACGTGGAGATCGGCGAGCCCGAGCTCGACGTGATCGAGCGCAAGCCGGGCGCCGAACGTCTCGAGGACCGCAAGCGACAGCTGGCGCTGGTCATCCCGGTCGAGGAGGGTCCGCGCTGGAAGATGGGCGAGGTCGAGGTCGAGGGGGCAGACGTGCTGCCGTCGGAGCTGCTGGTTCGCATGTTCAAGGAGCCCAAGGGCGGCTGGCTGCGCTCGGACCTGCTCGACGAGGGCGTGGAGCAGATCGGCGAGCTGTACCGCAACAGCGGCTACATCTTCGCCGACGTGAAGATGGAGGTCATCGAGCGCGAAGACCTGGTCGCCGACATTCTGGTGACGGTAGAGGAGGGCGACCAGTTCCGGATCGGGCGCATGGAGTTCACGGGCAACGAACGCACCCGCGACCGGGTACTCCGGCGCCAGATGCTGCTGAAGGAAGGGGAGGTCTTCAACTCGGGCATGCTGCGGACGAGCCTGCTCCGGCTCAGCCAGCTGGAGTACTACGTCGTGAACGAGGACGACCCGGTCGAGGTCGACTACGACACGGACGACAAGCAGGTCGACATCGTGGTCAAGGGCATCGAGACCGGCCAGACGGAGGTCCAGTTCGGCGGCGGCTACAGCGAGCTGGATGGTTTCTTCGTGCAGTCGGCGCTGCGCACGCGCAACTTCCTGGGCCGGGGCGAGACGGTCGGCCTGTCGCTGCAGACCGGCCGCTACCGCGACATCTACGACATCTCGTACTACATGCCCTGGGTCAAGGATCGGCCGCAGAACTTCGGCATCCAGCTCTTCAACCGCAACACGGACTTCGACCTCCTCGTCGATCAGCGCTACCGGAGCAAGGAGGCCGGCGGCGTCCTCACGTTCGGTCGGTCGTTCCGGCGCTGGGAGCTGGTCCAGCTCTCGTACAGCAACATGGACATCGAGAGCTACCAGTCGCAGACGTTCTTCTTCTTCGACAACCCGGACGTGTCGGACGACCCGATGAGCGACACCTTCGAGCAGGCGTTCGAGTTCAACCGCCGCTCGGTCACGGCGAGCTACCAGTACGACAGCCACAACAGTCGGCTGGAGCCCACCCAGGGCAAGCGGTTCATCGCGTCGCTGGAGTACGCCGGTGGCCCCCTGGGCGGCGAGTCGTTCTTCATCCGCCCGTCGCTGACCGCGGCGGTCACGTTCCCGCTGACCAGGCGGGGCCTGCGGACGGTTGGCCGGGCCAACGTCCAGCTCGGCTACATCCAGCCTTTCGGCGAGGACGAGGCCGGGGCGCCGCGCCAGCTGTTCTTTCTCGACCGCTATCTTCTCGGCGGCGAGAACAGCATGCGGGGCTACGCCTTCCGCTCCATCTGGGTGCGGGATCCGGAGACCGGGCGCACCCTGCTTGACGCGAACGGCTTCCCCCAGGGCGGCAACAAGAGCGTCGTGATGAACCTGGAGCACCACACCCTGGTCAACGGCCCCTTCCGCGTCGTTACCTTCCTCGATGCCGGCAACGTCTACGGCGAGGACCAGAGCGTGGACTTCAACCACATGCGCATGTCGGCTGGGATCGAGCTTCGCGTGAACGTTCCGATTCTTGGCGCACCGCTCCGCTTCATCTACGCTTCCAACCTGAATCCGCTGGACGACCTGGGAGGCCTGGACCGGGAACGGTTCGACAGCTTCGACTTCAGCATCGGCACCAGCTTCTGACCCTTCACGGAGGACCATGACGATGAACCCCGTAACGACCGGCCTCCGCAGGTCCGCAGTTGCTGCCGCGGCCGTTGCCGCCTGCATCCTTCCTGCCGGACCGGCCGCAGCCCAGAACCAGACCAGGATCGCGGTGATCGAGGTCGAACGCCTGCTTCAGGAATCGGGCCGCGGCCAGGTGGCGGTGCAGGAGCTGTCGAAGCTCCGGAACGAGAAGCAGGCTGAGCTCGAGGACCGCCAGCAGCAGCTTGCGGATCTGCAGAAGCAGTACAGCGACGGCAGGCTGACCCTGGCCGAGGATCGGCTCGCGGAGCTGGAGAAGCAGCTCGAGGACCGGACGATCGAGCTGCGACGCGCCCAGGACGACGCGAACCGCGAGATGCAGAAGCTCCAGGGCGAGCGGTTCGGCGAGATCGAGCAGGCGGTGCTGCCGATCATCTCCCAGGTCGGACGGGAGTTCGGCTACACCGCGATCTTCAACAAGTTCCAGGGCGGCCTGCTGTACGCGGCCGACGCCGCGGACATCACCAACCTGATCATCGAGCGCTACAACGCCGCCCACCCGGTGACGCCGAGCGAGTAGCTTTCGTCGCCGTCAGGTCCGAGGGGCCCGCCGCGGACGCGGGCGCATCCGAGGTTGTCCGGGGTTGCGCCCGCTTCGGTCGGCTGCGCTGCCGGCTGCGCTGTGCGTCGTTGTCGCCTGTCCGGGACGTCCGTGACAGGCGCTTGCCTGAAGCCCGCCGGCGGCCCCCTCGGACCTGACGCCCCACCTCGTGGTTGATTGGGGAGTCGCCGTGGACGCGGAGGCGCTACTGCATGGCGCGCCCGCCGTCCAGCAGGGGTATCGGAGTCGCTGTGGACGCGGAGGCGCTACTCGCTCTCGGACCTGATGCTGTAGAGCTTCGACCGGGTGCGGATGAGCAGGCGGCCGCCGGCGACGGCGGGTGACGCCATGGCCATCTCGTCCAGGCTGTTGGTGTGCAGGACTTCGTACTCGGCGCCGGCACGGATCACGTACGTGTCGCCCTGCTCGCTGAGGGCGAAGATGCGGCCGTTGTACGCCCAGGGAGATGACGTGAAGCTGGCGCCGCCCCTCGGGGCGACCCGCTTGCGGCCGTACACGGGCTCGCCGGTCATCGCGTCGTACGCCTCGAAGAAGCCGCGGTCGAGCAGGCTGTAGTAGATCCCCTTGTAGACCAGCGGCGACGTGTTGTAGTTGCCGGCCTTCGGCTGGTGCCAGGCGACGAACTCGCTTTCCGTGGCGTCGCCTTCGAGGGTGATGTCGCCGAGCGCACCCGGCCGGATGGCAAACACCGGGCGGCGCTGATCCTGGAAGTAGCCGGAGTTCACGTACACCATGTCGTGGGCGGCGAACGGCGTCGCGATGGCTGCCCAGGACATGCGCCCGTCCATCTCCCAGAGCAGGGCGCCGTCCAGATCGTAGGACCGAATGCGCTTGCGGCCGGTGGTGACGATCTCGGTGCGGGCGTCGTTCTGCCACACGAAGGGCGTGGCCCAGCTCGACGCTTCGTCGCGGTTCGTGCGCCAGCGCTCTTCGCCGGTTGCCGTGTCGAGGCCGGCGATCCAGGACTGATCCTCGTTGTCGTAGAGGACGATCAGCAGGTCGTCGTGCAGCACGGGGGAGGAGGCGGAACCGTAGTCGTACATCGTCGGGCGGGCCGGCGTGTCGTAGCTCCAGGCCGGCTCGCCGTCCATGGTCAAGGCAAAGACGCCCAGATCGCCGAATCGCGCGTAGACTCGTTCTCCGTCCGTGGTCGGCGTTTCCGAGGCGTAGGTGTTCTTCTGGTGGCGCGGAAACGCCGGGACGCCGGCCATGACCGACTGCTGCCACAGCGTCTCGCCGGTTTCGAGATCGAGGCACAGGACCAGCCAGTCGTGGCTCGACTGCGGCGGCTCGCTGCGGCCGCGTGGAGCGTAGAGCCCGGGCTGCGGCTGCTCGAAGTCGCCGTCCGAGGCGGCGGTGGTCAGGAACAGGCGGTCGCCCCACACGATGGGGCTGGACCAGCCAAGGCCGGGCACGTCCACGACCCACTCGACGTTCTCGGTCGTGCTCCAGCGATCGGTCAGGGCGGGGTTGTCCCCGACTGCCGGGTTCATCCCCGGGCCGCGGAACTGGGGCCAGTTCCCGGACTCGTTCTCGGCGGCGGCCGCGCCCCCGGCAAGGAGGAGGCCAGGGAGGATGGCCGAGAGCAGCGCAGAGGGCAGCGTGGAGAGGGCCTTGCGGGCCGGCGTTTGGGTGCTGGTTCTGTTCATCGGACGGGGACCTCCTGGTCGCGGCGTGGCTGTCTTTCGGGCCTGGCGGTGGCGGAATCGTATCCGGAGCGCGGGAAGGAACGGCGTTTGGGTAGGCTAGCCGCCGTGACTCGCCGCCTTTCCGACCTCGCCGCGCTGGTCGGAGCGGAACTCCGAGGCGATCCCGAGCGGCTGATCGGCGGCATCGCGACCCTCGATGCCGCGACGCCTGACGATCTCTCCTTCCTCACCAACCCGCGCTATCGGGAGCAGGCCCTGGCGTCGCGTGCGGGGGCGCTGCTGGTGCCTCGCGGCCTGTCCGCTGCGACCCTGGGCGATCTGGGCGCCGACCTGCTGCTCTGCGACGACGCCTACCGGGCCCTGGCGGACCTGATGACGGACCTCTTCCCGCCGCCCGACGTCTCGCCCGGCGTCCATCCGTCGGCGGTCGTTGACGCCGGCGCCCGGGTCGACCCGAGCGCTCGGGTCGATCCCTTCGCCGTCGTCGGCGAGGGCGCGGAGATCGGCCCCGGCGTGCTGGTCGGCGCCCACGTGGTGGTCGGCCGCGGCTGCACGGTCGGCGCCGGGACGGTCCTGCATCCCCACGTCGTCATCCACGAACGCACGAGCATCGGCGAGCGGGTGATCGTCCATCCTGGCGTGGTGCTGGGAGCGGACGGCTTCGGCTTCGTCGAGGATGCCGCGGCCGGGTCGCGCGTCAAGCTGCCGCAGGTCGGTGTGGTCGTCATCGAGTCCGACGTCGAGATCGGCGCCAACTCCGCCGTGGATCGGGCGACCTTCGACACGACCAGGGTCGGGCGCGGCACCAAGATCGACAACCTGGTGCAGGTCGGCCACAACGCGAGGATCGGCGAGGGCTGCATCCTGTGCGGCCAGGTCGGCGTGTCGGGCAGCAGCAGGATCGGCGATCGCGTTGTGCTGGCCGGCCAGGTCGGCGTGGCCGGTCACTTTCGCATCGGAGACGGGGTGCAGGTCGCGGCCAAGTCGGCCGTGTTCCAGGAGGTCCCGGACGGCGGTCGGGTCGGCGGCATCCCGGCCGTCCCGCTCGCGACCTGGAGGCGGCAGCACGCGGTACAGTCCCGCCTGCCGGCAATGCGGCGGGCGCTCCGGACCCTGCAGCGTCGCGTCGCGGAACTGGAGGCTGCGGCGCAGGGTGAGGACATGCAGGGCCAGGTCAGGGCGCGGCCGGCCGAGGGCGGGAACGAACGAGGAGGGGACAGGTGAGCCACGGCAACGCGGCGCCGACCGGGCGCAGCGGCGTCGATTCGTCGGCGGAAACGCTCCTGGGGCCGTTCGACGCGCGGTGGATCGAGAGCGTGCTGCCGCATCGCTACCCGATTCTCCTGGTCGACCGCGTCCTGGAGCTGGCGCCGGGCAAGCGGGTGGTGACGATCAAGAACGTCACCCGCAACGAGCCCTTCTTCGACGGCCACTTCCCCGGCAACCCGATCATGCCGGGGGTGCTGGTGATCGAGGCGATGGCTCAGAGTGCGGGCCTGCTGCTGCTGCACGAGATCGAGGATCGGAGCGAGCGGCTCCTGTTCTTCTCCGGCATCGAGCGGGCGCGTTTCCGGCGCCCGGTGGCGCCCGGCGACCAGCTGCGGATGGAGGTCGAGTCCCTGCGCCTGCGGACCGTCCACTCCCGGTTCCGGGGCCGCGCCACGGTCGACGGCGAGCTGGCGGTGGAGGCGATATGCACGTCCACGATGGTGTCGCCCTGAGCGGCGCCCGGGCGGGAACCCGACCGCGATGACCACGACGATCCACCCGACGGCGATCGTCGATCCTGCGGCCGAGCTTGGCGACGGCGTCGTCGTCGGCCCGTACGCGGTGGTCGGGGCAGGCGTGCAGATCGGCGACGAGACCGAGATCGGGGCCCACGCGATCGTGCAGGGGGTGACCACGATGGGCCGGGGCAACCGCGTCTTTCCCCACGCCGCGGTCGGCTTCGATCCGCAGGACCTGAAGTACCGGGGCGAGGAGAGCCTCCTGGTCATCGGCGACCGCAACCAGTTCCGGGAGTTCTCGACCGTCAACCGCGGCACCGAGTTCGGCGGCGGCGTCACCAGGATCGGCGACGACAACCTGTTCATGACGCAGACCCACGTCGGCCACGACAGCGAGGTGGGCAGCCGCACGGTGTTCACAAACGGCGGCACCCTGGCCGGGCACGTCGAGGTCGAGGACGACGCCACGATCGGCGCGTTCTCGTCCGTCCATCAGTTCTGCCGGGTGGGGAGGCACGCCTACATCGGCGGCTACTCGGTGATCACCAAGGACGCGCTGCCGTTCTGCCTTACGGTCGGGATCAAGCCGTCGTGCATGGGAGTGAACCGAATCGGACTGGAGCGGAAGGGCAAGACGAAGGAAGAGATCAGGCTGATCGAGGGGGCGATCCGCGTGCTTGTCCGCTCGCGCCGCAACACCAGCCAGGCTCTCGAGGAGCTCGATGCCGAGCACGCCGGCGCCGCCGACGTCGACGCCGTGATCGCCTTCGTCCGGGCATCGGCTCGGGGCATCATCCGCTCGGCCCGTCGCGGTTCTCGCGGCGCCGACGCCTGACGGCCCGCCGCCGGCGATTCCGACGATGGCTGCCCCGGCGCTTTCCAGCGTCCCCCGTGCCGACGGGCCGCCTTGTGCCGACCGGCCCTTCTGTGCAGGCGTGGTCGGGGTCGGCGCCATGGGCCGTCACCACGTCCGCCTGCTCGCCGACCTGCTCGGCCGCGACTCGGTCATGGCGCTGGACGCCGACCGTGAACGGGCCGCTGGTGTGGCCGCCGAGCACGGCGTCGGCGTGGCGGAGGACCTCGAAGAGCTCGGGGCCGCCGTCGATGCTGCGGTCGTGGCCGTGCCGACGGTGGACCATCTCGACGTGGCCGGGCGGCTGATCGCCGACGGCTGCCACGTGCTGGTGGAGAAGCCGATCGCCGCGAGTCTCGAGACGGCGGATGCCCTGGTCGAGGCCGCAATCAGCCGCGGAGTGGTGCTGGCAGTCGGTCACGTCGAGTTCTACAATCCTGCGGTTCAGAGAGTGCTGGCCCAAGGCCTCGCTCCACGCTTCGTCGAGGTCGAACGGCTGTCGCCCTTCAGCCCCCGCAGCCTTGACGTGGACGTGGTCCTCGACCTGATGATCCACGACCTGCAGATCCTTCACGCCCTGGATCCGAGCCCGGTGCGGGAGGTGCGCGCGGTGGGGATCGACGTGCTGTCCGACCGGGTCGACATTGCCGATGCGCGCATCGAGTTCGAGTCGGGCTGCGTCGCGAACCTGACCGCTTCGCGCGTGTCGGCGGACCGGGTGAGGCAGTTGCGCGTGTTCTTCGAGGATCGGTACCTCTCGCTCGACTACCAGCAGCAGACGGTGCGCGGCGCGCGACGGGTCCGGGGCGGCAGCCCGGGGGCCGAGGGAACGCCGCTTGTGCGGATCGTCCCCTCCGACCTCGAGGTCGAGGCTGGGGAGCCCCTGCGCGGGGAGCTTGTGGCGTTCCTGGATCGTTGCCGCGGCGGCGGTGCGCGTTTCGTCGACGGCAAGAGCGGCCGGCGAGCGTTGCAGACCGCCCTGCTGGTGAACGAGACGATCGCGCGGGGCGCTGCCGCATGACCGCGTCTTCCGGCGCGCCGTACCCGGTCGGCATCGTCGGCGGCTCCGGCCTGTACGACATGGGGGAGCTCGCGGTTCACGAGGCGCGGGACGTCGACACGCCGTTCGGCCCCCCGTCGGATCCCTTCGTGCTGGGCGAGCTGCGGGGCCGGCGGGTCGCCTTTCTGGCCCGGCACGGCACAGGCCACCGCATCCTGCCGAGCGAGCTGAACTTCCGGGCCAACATCTACGCCTTCAAGACCCTGGGCGTGGAGAGGCTGATCTCGCTCTCCGCCGTCGGGTCGCTCAGGCGCCGCTACGAGCCGACCCACATCGTGATGCCGGATCAGTTCATCGACCGCACCCGACACCGCCCCGACACCTTCTTCGGCAACGGGCTGGCGGCCCACGTGGCGTTCGCCGATCCGATCTGTCCGCGGCTCATGGAGGTCTGCGCGGACCAGGCGGAGGCGGCCGGCGCCGTGGTGCATCGCGGCGGCATCTACGTCTGCATGGAGGGGCCGCAGTTCTCGACCCGCGCCGAGTCCTTCATGCACCGCAGCTGGGGCGCCGACGTGATCGGGATGACCAACCTCCAGGAAGCGAAGCTCGCCCGCGAGGCGGAGATCTGCTATTCGACGCTTGCCCTGATCACGGACTACGACTGCTGGCACGAAGGCGAGGAGGACGTCTCGGTGGAGGCGGTGCTGGAGGTCCTGCAGCAGAACGCGCAGATGGCCCGGGCCGCCGTGGCGCAGGTGGTCGAGGCGCTGGCCGAGGAGCGCGAGCCGGGTGCCTGCCCGTGCGCCACGGCTCTCGACCACGCCCTGATCACGCAGCTGGATGTGGTACCGCCCGACACCCTGCGCGACCTCCGACCCATCATCGGGCGCGCGCTGGCGGCACAGGAGCGGGGAGTGGAACGATGACCGTCGCGAGGCTCCTGCTGACGAACGACGACGGAGTGAACGCCCCCGGGCTGATCGAGCTGGCCAACGCCCTGGAGGGCGCCCGCACGGCGAGGGGCTCGATCAGCTGCACGGTCGTGGCGCCGCTTTACGAGCAGAGCGGGTGCGGCCAGGCGCTCACCCTGTTCCGGCCGCTGCGGGCCAACCAGGTGCGCGAGGGCTGGTACTCGGTGGACGGTACGCCGTCGGACTGCGTCAACGTGGCGTTTCACGCGCTGCTCGAAGAGCCGCCCGACCTGCTCGTTTCCGGCATCAACATGGGCGTCAACCTGGGCGACGACGTGACCCACAGCGGCACCGTCGGCGCGGTGCTCGAAGGCCGTCTGCTGGGCCTGCCGGCGGTGGCGTTCTCGCAGGAGTACCGCAAGGTCCGGCGAGCGGACATGGGGCGCGCGGCGGCCCGTGCGGCGCGCATGGTCGCTGCGCTCGTCGACCACGGGATTCCGGACCGCATGCTGCTCAACGTCAACCTGCCGTACGAACCGCCGCGCGGCGCCAGGGTTGCGCGTCTGGGCCGCCGGCCCTACCGGAACACGGTCGTCGAGCAGGCAGATCCGCGTGGCGGCGCGATGTACTGGATCGTCGGCACGCCGGATCCCGAGGACCGGAACGACACGGACGCGGCTGCGGTTCGGGACGGCTTGATCTCCATCACCCCGCTGACGCTGGACCTGACCGACCACGGTCTGATGGCGGATGACGGCGGGCTGCTGGAGAGTCTGGTGAACGCAATGGCGAGCGACACCGCGGCTGCTCCCGGCGCCGGAACTCTGGCGCCGTGACGCTGAAGCTGTCCGCGGCGGTTGCGGCGAGCGGCCATGTCCACGCTCGTCGCCGGATGGTGGCGAAGCTGGTCGCGGACGGCGCGATGCGCGATGCACGGGTGATCGCGGCGTTCCAGAGCGTGCCCCGCCACCTGTTCGTCCGCGATCACCTGCTGCACGACGCCTACGCCGACAACGCGCTGCCGATCGGATGCGAGCAGACGATCTCCCAGCCCTGGGTGGTGGCGCGCATGACGGAAGGTCTCGCGGTCGGCGAGGACGATTCCGTGCTCGAGATCGGCACCGGCTCCGGGTACCAGACGGCGATCCTCGCGCTGCTGGCGGGGCGGGTCTACAGCATCGAGCGGGTCCGCCAGCTGGCACGGTCCGCGATGGACAGGATGCGGACGCTCGATCTGTCCAACGTGCGGATCCAGATCTTTGACGGCACGGTCGGCTGGCGCGCCGAGGCGCCGTTCGACCGCATCCTCGTGACCGCGGCGGCCCCCGGAAGGCCGGACGCGCTGCTGGACCAGCTCAAGCCGGGAGGCCGCATGGTCGTGCCGGAGGGTGACCGGCACGAGCAGCGCCTGGTCAGCTACAGCAAGGGACGGAGCGGACGAGTCGCCCGTGCCGTCGGCGACGCGGTGCGGTTCGTGCCGCTGCTTGGCCGCCACGGCTGGGCGAAGGGCCACTGGGACGAGAGCTGATGACCATGCGACGCCTGACGTGAGCAAGCGGGAAGAGACGCGAGGCGACGCAGGTGGCGGGCCGGTCGGGGAGGCCTGGCTGAAGGACCTGATCCGGGAGGTCCCGGACCATCCGAAGCCCGGCATCCCGTTCAAGGACATCACGACGCTGCTGAAGGACGCGCAGGCGCTGCGCGCGGTGGCCGACGGCCTGGCTGCACGGCTCGCTGGAAGGGGGATAGACCAGGTAATTGGCATCGAGGCGCGCGGCTTCATCTTCGCGCCGCTGGTTGCGTGTCGGCTGAACGCGGGCTTCGTGCCGGTCAGGAAGCCCGGCAAGCTCCCGGCCGAGACCGCGTCCCGCAGCTACGACCTGGAGTACGGCGCCGACACGCTGGAGGTCCACCTGGACGCCATCGGCCCCGGCGACCGGGTGGCGGTGGTCGACGACGTGCTCGCCACCGGCGGCACGGCCCGGGCGACCGTCGGCCTGGTCGAGGACCTGGGCGCCGAGGTGGCGGCGCTCGCCTTCGTGGTGGAGCTCGACTATCTCCACGGCAGGGACCGCCTGGCCGGCCACCACGTGGTCGATCCCCTGGTCCGCTACCGAGGCGCCTCCCGGTCGAGAGTCGACCGCGCCGAAGGTCCGAGACTGGCGTAGCATCGCCGCCGTGCCGCAAGCGCCCTTGCGCCTGTAGCTCAGCCGGATAGAGCGGCGGATTCCTAATCCGCAGGTCGGGGGTTCGAGTCCCTCCAGGCGCACCATCCTGCATCCGCGCCGAGGCCCGCATCTCAGAGGGCCCGGATTTCAGCGGACAGAGCGGCAGGGATTCCCAACCCGCGGGTGGAGGGGTTCAAGTCCCTCCAGGCGCACCAATCCCCGCCTGCTGCAAGCGGTCAGCCGGCCTTGCTGTCGATCTCGCCCTTGGGGCCGGACTGGTCCTCGTCCGCTGCGGCGCCCTTCAGCCCTTCCTTGAAGTTCCGGATGCCCGAGCCGAGGCCCCCGGCGAGCTTCGGGATGCGGCTGGCGCCGAAGATGAGCATGATGATCGCCAGGATGATCAGGAGTTCGCCGATTCCCATGCCGAACATTCTTGGGTGCTCCAGGTGGTTGACGCGCCCCGGCCCGTGAACCGGCGGCTGCCGGCCAAGTCTGCCACATGCCGGAGCGCGCCTGCTAAAGTCCGCCGCCGTGGAGAGGGACTGGTGAGCGGACTGACACGGGACGAGATGCGGCGCGACGAGGTGCGGGAGGCCGTCTTCTCGGTGTCGAACTGGGTTGTCGAGCACGTTCGACAGATTCTGGTGGGCGTGGCGCTGGCGATCGTCGGCGTCGTCGGCGTGGTGCTGTATCTCGGCCACCGGGACGGGGTCGAGAAGCAGGCGAGCTTCCAGCTGGGCGAGGCGCTGAAGGTCTATCGCGCGCCCATCAACGAGCCGGAGACTGATGCGATCGACGATCTGTTCGGGACTCCGCCGGACAGCGCTCCGGGCGACACGGCGCCTGGCACGGAGGAGTCGATCGCGTCGGTCGAGAGCGATCCCGGCACAGGCGACGAGCTCTCCTTCGACTCCGAGGCGGCGCGTCGCGCCGCGGCCCGTGCGGAGTTGGAGGCCGTCCGCGACGAGTACGGTTCGACCGCCGCGGCCGCGCTCGCCGGCGCATGGCTCGGACAGATCGCCGCGGCCGAGGGCGACACGGCGCTGGCGCGCGAGCTGTGGACCGGCTATCTGGAAGATGCCGGCCGGGACCACATCGTCGCGCTGGGCGTGCAGTTGAACCTCTACAGTCTGGACCGGGCCGAGGGCCGGGGCGAGGAGCTGGCAGCCGAACTGCGCGGCGCCGTGGCTGCCGGTTCGTCGCCGCTGCCGAAGGAGGCGCTGCTGTTTGAACTTGGCGCCACCCTGGCCCAGCTGGGCGACGACGAAGGGGCCCGAGGCGCCTGGCAGCGCGTGCTGGACGAGTACCCGGACAGCGCCTGGGCGGTGCGGGCAAGGAGGCAGCTCGGCCCCGAGGCCTCCGCGGCGGCGCCGTTCTCGTTCGGAGGCTGAGCCGCCAGACCTGTCGCGGACTCCATGTCTGGCCCCCGCCACAAACTCGCCGTCAGGCGGCCTCTCGGGACCGCGTGACGCCCTTCGACATCCTGAGCCGCATGCGCGAAGGGCGGCCGCTGAGCCGCGCCGCGGTGCGCTCGGTGGTGGAGGGCGCCTCCTCGGGTAGCTGGAGCGACGCGCAGCTGGCGGCGTTCCTCATGGCCGCGGCCATGCGCGGGCTCGATCCCGACGAAACGCGCGAGATGACGCTCGCCATGCTCGACTCCGGTGAGAACTGGGCGGTCAGCGAGAGCTTCGGACCGCTGGTCGACAAGCACTCGACCGGCGGCGTGGGCGACACGGTCAGCCTGATCGCCCTGCCGCTGCTCGTGGCGTGCGGCATCCCTGTGGCCAAGCTGACCGGTCGTTCACTCGGCCACAGCGGTGGCACGGCCGACAAGCTGGAGAGCATCCCGGGCCTGCGCCTCCACCTGGAACGGCGCGAAGTCCTGGACCTGCTGGACCAGGTCGGCATGGCTGTCGGGATCGCGACCGAGGAGATCGCGCCCGCCGATCGGCGGCTCTACCAGCTCCGCGATCAGACCTCCACGGTGAGTTCCCTGCCGCTGGTCGTCGGCAGCATCCTGTCCAAGAAGCTCGCCCTGGGCGCTTCGGCGATCGTGTTCGACATCAAGACCGGCAACGGAGGCTTCTTCCCCGACCAGGCGAGCGTCCGCGAGCTTGCCCGCGGCCTGGTCGAGATCAGCGCCGCCTGCGGAACGCCGGCCGGGTTCGTGCTGACCGACATGAGCCAGCCCCTGGGCCGCTGGATCGGTCACACGGCGGAAGTGGGCGAGGCGGTGGAGTGCCTGACCGGCGACCGCGACGGACGGCTGTGGGCGGTGGTGCTGGCGGTCTGCCGTCGGGCGGCTCGCCTGCTGGGCCGCGAGCTGAGCGCCCTGGACCTGGAGGAGGCCGTCACCTCCGGCATGGCGCTCGAGACGTTCTTGCGCTGGACCGCCGCCCAGGGCGCGGAGGAGCGCTGGCTCGACTCGCTCGAGCTGGCGCCGGTGGAGAGTGTGGTTGTGGCCCGGGAGTCGGGCTGGCTGTCGTCGGTGGACTGCCGCCGGATCGGCGCCGCCCTGGCCGCGGCCTGCCGACCGACGCGGGATCCGAGCCGGATCGACCACGGTGTGGCGATTCGCTACGACGTGCGCCTTGGCCGGAGAGTCGAGGCCGGCCAGGAACTCGCCCGCATCTTCGTCCGGGACCGCCCCGAGGCGCTCCAGCGCGAGGTCGCCGCGGCCCTGGTCATCGGCCAGGAGGTCGAAAGCCCGCCCGTCGTGATCGAGGGGTAGTTCCTCCAGACACGGACAGACGCAGTTGACGGCTACCAGTCCCCGACTTCGAGTTCCGGCACCTGCCTGCGCCCCAGGCTGACCTGGCGGTTCCGACCTTGCCTGTCGGATGCCGTACTCGCCTGCCGGCTGCCCGCCTGTCCGCTCGCCGGCACGAAACGGCGCATGGCCGCCGAACCACTGGCGCAGAGTGCCCGGATCCCACCCGCCCGGTGCGGTGACAATGGCAGATCAGCCTGAACCTGGCGCGGCCGTTCCTTCACGTTGACCCGTAAAGGCGCCTGCAGGCCTTTCGTGACCGGCGACCCGATGACGTCCCTGTCGCCGGGCCGCACCTGGTCAGCCGATAGCGGCCACTGGCGTCCAGCATCGCCAGCAGGTCCTGCGGCAGGTCCTGTCACATGCGGACCGGTTCCGCGAGGATCCGCGCTGGCTTGACCCGGACCGTGCCTTGCCGCGGGGACAGAGCGTCTGCCGGGCTCCGGGTGCGGGACCGTCCGCGCCGTCGCCGCCCGTCGAGACGGTCAGGGGGAGACTGGCTTGCGCGGTCGCCTCGCAGGTGGCAGTGAAGCTGCTGCCGGGGGTCAGCTTCCGGGGTGGACAGGCAGAGCTCCAGGCCCAGCGATGGCTGACGCCAGACTTGCCGGCCAGGGGTGTTGCCGTGGTCCAGCAGGATCGCTTTGGCCATCGCCGGGATCGGCAGCCCCGATACCGCGAACACCTCGACGTCGCGCCGGAGGCGGGCGTCGTCCTGGTGCGGTTGCGGCGGCGGCTCGATGGCATGGTGCGCGCCGTCAACGCTGACGACTCGCATGGCGCCTCCTCCGACCTCTGCTGCAGCCGTCCGCGCGCAGCTCGGCGGGATCGCGCCCGGCCAACTGCGCCATCGCCATTGCCGTCACCCTTCCGGCGCCTGCGTGTTCCGCCAGATCTGGAATGTGCCCGGCGTACGCGGACGGACAGAAGTGTGCTGTAGGCTTGACCGAGTTCACCGTCTTTCCGGATCCGATCTTCAGCCTGGAGTTGGAGATGCACCACGTCTTGCCTGGTCGAGGAGGTTGCCGCAGGGCAGCGCGACGGGCCCTGGTGTGCGCTGGCGCCTTCCTGGTGGCGCCTGCCCTGTCCTCCCCGGTTCTCGCGGCGCCGCCGCTCGGGGCGGTCGCGGCGTCGCCGGAGTTCGACCCGGAAGCGCCGCATCGCGCGCTGATCGCCCGCCACTGCCTGGGCTGCCACGACGACCGGCGCCGCGTCGCCGGTCTTGCTCTGGACGCCCTGGTGGAGCGGCACACGGCCGCGGACCCCGCGACGTGGGAGAAGGTGGCGCGCAAGCTGCGGGCCCGCCAGATGCCGCCGCCGGGTCGTGCCCGTCCGGAGGAGGGTGCCTACCGGCAGGCGTTGACTTCCCTGGAAGGCGAACTCGACCGGGTCGCCGCGGCGTCGCCCGACCCGGGCCGCACGGAGACCTTCCGCCGTCTGAACCGGACCGAATACCACAACGCGATCCGGGATCTGCTGGCGCTGGAGGTGGACGTCGCGTCCCTGCTGCCGGCCGACTCGGCCAGCTTCGGCTTCGACAACGTGACCGTTGGCGATCTCTCGCCGACCCTGCTCGAACGCTACCTGGCGGCGGCCGAGAAGATCAGCCGACTGGCCGTCGGGCGGGTGATGGATCCGGCGGGCGTCACCTTCCGCACGGACGCCGACCTGACCCAGGAGAAGCACGTCGAGGGCTTGCCCATCGGCACGCGCGGTGGGCTCCTGGCGGCCTGGAACTTCCCGGCGGACGGCGTGTACGAGTTCTCCATACGCCTGGCCCGCGACCGCAACGAGCACGTCGAGGGCCTGAGCGAGGCGCACGATCTCGAGTTGCTGCTCGACCGGGAACTGGTCGAGACCTTCACCGTCGCGCCCCCCGACCTGATGGACGACGTCGCCCTGAACTACCAGCCGTCCCAGGACGACGTCGACGACCATCTGGTGGTCCGGCTGCCGGTTGCCGCGGGTCCGCACGAGATTGGCGTCACCTTCCCGGCGCGCCCCTGGTTGCTGCTGGAGACGGACCGCCAGCCGTACGAGTCGCACTTCAACTACTACCGGCATCCTCGGGTGCAACCGGCCATCTTCTCGGTCTCGATCGTCGGACCGTTCGAGGCGCTCGGTTCCGGCGACACCCCGAGTCGTCGTCGTCTGTTCACGTGTCGGCCGGACGGCGCCGCTGCCGAGGGTGACTGCGCCCGCGAGATTCTGGCCAGCGTGATGCGCCGTGCGTGGCGTCGTCCCGTGACGGCGGCAGATGTCGACGGCCCGTTCGACCTCTACCGGCAGGCGAGCGCCGAACACGGGTTCGAGGCCGGTGTGGAGATGGCGCTGGCTGCTGTGCTGGTCAGCCCGGAGTTCCTGTTCCGGGTCGAGCGCGAGCCCGACGGCGTGGAACCGGGTACGGCGTACTCGATCAGTGACCTGGAGCTTGCGTCGCGGCTGGCGTTCTTCCTCTGGAGCAGCATTCCGGACGAGGAGCTTCTCGCGCTGGCGGAAGCTGGCCGCCTGAGCGCGCCCGGTGAGCTGGAACGGCAGGTCGACCGCATGCTCGCCGACCCGCGGACGTCCAACCTGGTGACCAACTTCGCGGCGCAGTGGCTCCACCTGCGCAACCTGGACGGCGTGACTCCGGACAAGCGCCTGTTTCCGGACTTCGACGACAACCTGCGGCAGTCGTTACGGCGCGAGACGGAGATGTTCTTCGAGAGCGTCCTGCGCGAGGACCGCAGCGCGCTCGACCTGCTACGCGCCGACCACACCTTCCTGAACGAGCGGCTGGCGAAGCACTACGGCGTTCCGCACGTCCACGGCAGTCGCTTCAGGCGCGTCGACCTCGGCGACGGCAGCGTGCGGGGCGGTCTGCTGCGCCACGGCAGCATCCTGACCGTGACCTCCTTCGCCACTCGCACCTCGCCGGTCGTGCGCGGCAACTGGGTGCTCGACAACCTGCTGGGCGTGCCGCCTCCGCCTCCGCCGCCCGACGTGCCCGATCTGCCCGAGGCGAAGATCGTCGCCAGGGAACTGCCAGTCCGTGAGCGGCTCTCCGCCCATCGCGACAACCCTGCCTGTTCCGGCTGCCACCGGCTGATGGACCCGGTCGGCTTCGCGCTCGAGAACTACGACGCCATCGGGCGCTGGCGCACGGTCGACGCCGGGTTCCCCATCGACGCCTCGGGCGAACTCTGGGACGGCACGCCCCTGGGCGGCGTCGACGAGCTGGAGGCGGCAATGCTGGCGCGTCCCGAACTGTTCCTGACCACGCTGACCGAGAAGCTGCTGACCTTCGCCATCGGCCGCGGCGTCACCGCCGCCGACGCCCCGGCCGTGCGCGCCATCCTGCGGCGGGCCGAAGCCGACGACCATCGACTGTCGTCGCTGATTCGGTCCGTCGTCATGAGCGACCCCTTCCGCAAGAGGAGAGCATCATCATGATCCTGACCAGGAAGTCGCTGCCGCGACGGACCTTCCTGCGCGGCATGGGCGCCGCCATCGCCCTGCCGCTGCTCGATGCCATGGTGCCGTCCATGACCGCCTGGGCGAAGACGGCGGCGCGACCGGTGCGGCGCCTGGGCTTCGTCTACGTGCCGATGGGGTCGGACATCACCCGCTGGCGCCCGCCCGGCGGCAGCGGTCCGCTGGGCCAGCTCTCGCCCAGCCTGAGTCCGCTCGAGCCGTTTCGACGGCAGGTCTCCGTGATCAGCAACCTGGAGCTGCGGAACGCCTACCCCGGCACGCACGCGACCTCGAACGCGGCCTTCCTGAGCGCCGCCCGGGCGAAGTGGACCGAGAGCACCGACTACTACCTGGGCACGACGGTCGATCAGATCGCGGCCCGCCAGATCGGGCAGGACACGCAGCTGCCGTCGCTGGAGCTGGCCATGGACCTGATGGACATGGTCGGCCAGTGCGACAACGGCTACGCCTGCGTCTACCAGAACAACCTCTCCTGGTCGTCGCCGACCACGCCGCTGCCGGCGGAAGCCCACCCGCGGATCGTGTTCGAGCGGCTGTTCGGGGAGGGCGGCACCGCGGCCGAGCGCCGCGCCGGGCTGGAGCGCAAGGCGAGCCTGCTCGACTGGGTACACGAGGACATCACGCGTCTGCAGGGCCTGCTTGGCCCCGGCGACCGGGTCCGCGTGAGCGAGTACCTGGACTCCGTGCGGGAGGTCGAGCGCCGCATCCAGAAGGCCGAGACGCAGGCCGACGACGGCGCCCTGCCCGACGTGGACCGGCCCGTCGGCGTCCCCCCGGCCTACGCCGACCACGCCCGGCTGATGTTCGATCTCCAGGCGCTGGCGCTGCAGGCCGACGTCACCCGGGTGATCACGTTCCAGCTCGCGCGCGAGTCGAGCAACCGGACCTACCCGGAGATCGGCGTGCCGGATCCGCATCACCCGACCTCGCACCATGGCAACGATCCCGAGAAGGTGGCCAGGCTGGCGAAGATCAACCAGTTCCACGTGTCGCTGTTCGCGCACTTCCTCGAGCGGCTGGCGGCGACGCCGGAGGGCGACGGCACCCTGCTCGACAACTCGCTCTACCTGTACGGCAGCGGCATGGGCAACCCCAACGTGCATGACCACGTGGACCTGCCGATCGTCGTTGCCGGCGGCGGCGGCGGCACGGTGCGCGGCGGCCAGCACGTCGTCCACGACGAACCCGTGCCGATGGCGAATCTCCACCTGACGCTGCTCGACAGCGTCGGGGTCCGGCTCGACACGTTTGCCGACAGCACCGGCCGGATCGACACCCTGGCCGATCCCGTGGCGCTGGCCGGGTGACGGGCGTGCGGAACTCGACGCCTGCCGGTCCGACGGGGCCTGCTGTCGGCCAGATGGCGCCTGGCGCCCTGGCTGCCGTGGTCGCCTTCGGCTGCATCGTTGGTGTTGCCGGCGCTGCCGCCGTCGCCGCGACGCCCGCCAGCGTCGCCCCCCTGGCCGATGCCGCCGAGGCGCTCGATCTCGAAGCCGTCGACCGGATCCTCGGGGCCTCGTCCGCGGCTGGTGCGCCGGTCGAGGGGATCAACGCGGCCCAGGTCGACGGCACAACCGCCCTGCACTGGGCCGTCCACCACGACCGCTCCGACCTCGTCCATCGCCTGCTCGACGCCGGGGCCGATGTCGCGGCCGTCAACCGGTACGGCGTGATGCCGCTGGCCCTGGCATGCGTCAACGGCACTCCCGAAGTCGTCGCCGCCCTCCTTTCCGCTGGCGCGGATCCGAACGCCCGGCTGCCCGGCGGCGAGACGGTGTTCATGACCGCCGCCCGGACGGGTCGGATCGAGGTCGTGGAGGCGCTCCACCAGGCCGGCGCCGACGTGCGTTTCCGCGATCCCCGGCGCGGTCAGACCGCGCTCATGTGGGCGGCCGCCGAGGGCAACCTGGAGGTCGTCGAACTGTTGCTGGAGGTCGGCGCCGACCCGAACACCACGCTCGATTCCGGCTTCACGCCGCTCCTGTTCGCGGTGCGCGAGGGCCGTGTCGAGGTCGTCGAGGCGCTGCTTCGCGTCGGCGTCGACGTGAACGCGGCCACGGCCGGGGAGGCGGTGAAGCGCGACCGCCCGCTGCCGGGGGGCCGCTCGCTGCGTCCCGGCTCGACGCCGCTGCTGGTCGCGGTGACGAACGGCCACTTCGAGCTCGCTGCCTGGCTGCTCGATGCCGGCGCCGACCCGAATGCGGACCAGCCCGGTTACACGCCGCTCCACATGCTGGCGCGGGTGCGCAAGCCCGGCGCCGGCGACAACAACCCGCGGCCTGACGGGTCCGGCGCCATGGACGGCCTCGATTTCGTCCGCGACATGGCGGAGCACGGCGCCGATCTCGAGGCGCGGATGACGACCAGGGCGCGGCTGAACAACACGTCGTTCAACGAGCTCGGCGCCACGCCGTTCATGCTCGCCGCTCTGGTCGCCGACGCGGACCTGATGCGCGTTCTGGTCGAGGTCGGCGCCGACCCGCTGGCGCGAGGCGACGACGGTTCCACGGCGCTGATGGCGGCCGCCGGTCTCGGCACCCGTTCGCCTGGCGAGGACGCCGGCACCGAGGAGGAGGTGCTGGAGGCGGTGCGCACGGCGCTTTCCTTCGGCGCCGATGTCGACGCGGTCAACGCGAACGGCGAGACCGCGATGCACGGGGCGGCCTACAAGAACCTGCCGCGGGTGGTCGAGCTGCTCGCCGACCGGGGCGCCGACATCGAGGTCTGGAACCGGCGCAACAAGTACGGCTGGACGCCGCTCTCGATTGCCCGCGGCTATCGGTTCGGCAACTTCAAGCCGTCTCCGGTCACGGTCGCGGCGCTTGTGGCCGTCATGCGTGCCGAGGGCGTGCGCGTCCTGACCGAGGAAGAGGACGGCGCGGTGGCGGTGGACATCTACGCCAGGCCGGCGGCGAAGCCGGCGCCCACCCCGACCGCGGCCGTGGCGCCCGGCGACGACCCACGCGGGGCGTCATCGTTCCTGGCCGACGTGACGCCGCTGTTCTCGTCCTCCTGCCTCTCCTGCCACGTCGGCACGGAGACGACCCCGCTTGATCTGACGACGCTCGGCGACGATCTGACCGACCGCGAGACGTTCCGGCTGTGGCAGCGGATCCACGATCGGGTGAGGGCGGGGGAGATGCCTCCGCCCGGGGCCCGCAGGCCGGCCCGACGCATTATCGACACGGCCGTTGGCTCGGTGCGCACCGCGCTGCTCGAGGCGAACCGTGCCGAACGCGGCGGTCAGAGGACGCCGCTTCGCCGGCTGACCAGGCTGGAGTACCAGTACACGATCGAGGACCTGCTGGGCATTGACCCGGACGTGGCCGCGAGGGTCGCGAACGAATTGCCGGAGGAGGCCGACAGCGGCGGCTTCGACGTGGTGGCCGAGAACCAGGGAATCTCGCCGCTTCACGTCCGGAGCTATCTGACCGCGGCGTCGGGCGCGCTTGACGAAGCGCTGCGCACGGGGCCGCGCCCCGAGACGCGCGTGTACCGCATCGAGTACGCGAAGTCCCCGTACCTGAAGGGCAACTCGGTCGGCGAGTACCTGGGGGCCGGCATCGTTCGGATGGTCGACGACGCGGCGGTCATGTTCTTCGAGGGCGGCGCGACGTACACGTTCCACAGCATGACGGAAGGCTTCCAGGTCGAGGCGCCGGGCCGCTACCGGGTGACGGTCGATGCCTACCCCTTCCAGGCCGCGTCGCCGGTCACGCTGACCCTCTTCCACGGCAACCAGCAGGGTGTGGCCACCGCGGCGCTGAACAGCCTGATCGGCTCGTTCGACCTCGTGGCGCCCGAAGGCCGGGTGGTCGAGGTCACGCCGTATCTGCGTCCACGCGACCTGGTCGCCCCTTCCCTGGCCGACGCGTATCGGCCGCCCGACGACAAGGTGTCCTACTTCGCGCCCGAGCGCAACGTGAGCGACTACCCCTGGGAGGGGATCGCGTTCCGCACGATGACCATCGAGGGACCGCTCCACGAGGAATGGCCGCCGGCGAGCGCGCGGCGGCTGCTTGCTGGAATCGAGTTCGACGCTGACGGCGCACCGTTGCTTTCCGGCGACCCATGGGACCACGTGGTCGACGTGGTCGCGGAGTTCGGTTCGCGCGCCCTGCGACGACCGCTCACCGAGGCGGAGGTCGAAAGCTGGGCGAGCCTGGCCCGGCCAGCCCTTGACCAGGGCCTGCCCTTCCTGGAGGCCGTCCGCGAGCCGTTGCAGGCGCTCCTCGTGGCGCCGGGGTTCGTGTACCACGCGGCAGACCAGGGCGAACTGGACGACTTCCAGCTCGCGTCGCGCCTGTCGTACTTCCTCTGGCGGTCGCTGCCGGACCGCGAGCTCTTCGACCTCGCGGCTTCAGGCCTCCTTTCCGACGACGAGGAACTTGGCCGGCAGGTCGACCGGATGCTCGACGATCCGAGGAGCGCCCGCTTCATTGCCGACTTCGCCGGGCAGGCGTTCCGGCTGGACGAGATGAACGCGACCACCCCGGACAAGGCGCTCTATCCCGAGTTCGACAGCCGGCTTGGCCAGGCCATGGCGCAGGAAACGCGGCTCTTCCTGGCCGAGCTGGTGGCCGAGGACCTGGGCGTCGGCCACCTGATCGACTCGGACTTCACCTTCCTGAACCGTCGCCTTGCCGAGCACTACGGCATCGACGGAGTAGTCGGCCAGCACATGCGCCGGGTGAGCATCCCCGACGACAGTCCTCGCGGTGGCCTGCTGACCCAGGCGAGCATTCACAAGATCACCGCCAACGGCACGACCACGTCGCCCGTTTCGCGCGGCAACTTCGTGCTCGCCAATCTCCTGGGCCGACCGGCGCCGCCACCGCCCGCCGGCGTGGAGGGTCTCGAACCGGACACCCGCGGCACGACGACGATCCGCGAACAGCTCGACCGCCATCGCACGGACGCGGTCTGCAACAGCTGCCACCGGAGCATCGACCCGCCGGGCTTTGCGCTCGAAGCCTTCGACCCGATTGGCGGCTACCGCGAGACGTACCGGATACCGGGCGAGTACGGCGTCGGCGGCTATCGCGAGGGGCTTCCGGTCGACGTGACCGGCACGACCCCGCAGGGCCAGAACTTCACCGGCATCCGCGAGTACAGGAAGCTCCTGCACCGCAACGAGCTGGAGCAGGTCGCCCGCCACCTGACGTCGCAGCTGATCGCCTTCGCCACCGGCGCGCCGGTGGAGTTCGCCGACCGCGAGGCCGTCGAGGGTCTCCTGCGCAAGCTGGAAGGCGAGGGCTATCCGTTGCGCAGCATGATCCGGGAGGTAGCGAAGAGCCGCCTGATGGCCAGCCTCTAGTTCCGGCCCGTTCGCGTTTCCTGTTCGATCTCTTCAACCTCCGCCTCCGTTTACTCACCAGAGAGCTCGCGCCATGAACGATTCCCTTGACAGACGCACCTTTCTGCGCGCTTCCGGGGTGGCGCTCGCCTTGCCCCTGCTCGAGTCGATGCAGCCGTCCCTGGTTCGCGCCGCGTCCGAAGCGGCGCCTCGGCGGATGGTCAACATTTGCAACACCCTGGGCATCTACACCGATGCCTGGCTGCCGCAGGGGACGGGCACGGGGTACGAGACGACCGAGTACCTGTCGATCATCGACAGGCACCGCGAGCACTACTCGCTGTTCTCGAACTACTCGCACGAGGAGCAGACCGGGCGCCAGCCGCACAACTCCGAGGTCACTTTCCTGACCGCGGCCCGGGGGCCGGGCAGGGACGGCTTCAGAAACACGATCTCGCTCGACCAGGTGGCGGCCAACCACCTCGGCTACGTCACCCGCTTCCCGTCCGTCACCCTGGGCACCGCCAGCGGCCAGAGCCAGTCGTACACGTCGAACGGCGTGATGATCCCGGCGGAGACGAGCCCGGCGAGGCTGTTCCGGAAGATGTTCCTGGCCGGCGAGCCGGAGGAGGTCGCTCGCGAGTCCCGCACCCTGGCCAGCGGCGGCAGCATTCTCGACCGGGTGAGGGCCGAGGCTTCGGCGCTGCGCCGGAAGGTGAGTGCGTCGGACCAGCTGAGGCTGGATGCGTACTACGCCGCGGTGCGCACCGCCGAGCAGGAGCTGTCCGAGGCCGGCGCCTGGCTGCGGCGACCGAAGCCGGCCGTGGTCGAGGATCAGCCGACGGACATTCCCGACAAGGCGGACCTGATCGGCCGCGTCCGGCTCCTCTTCCGCATGGTGCCTCTGATCCTCGAGACGGACTCGTCGCGGGTGGTCAGCATCATGATCCAGGATCACGGCGTCGTGCCGCTGGTTCAGGGCGTGAACGGCTCGCACCACAACCTGTCCCACCACGGCCAGGACGAGGCCAAGATCGAGCAGCTCAAGAAGATCGAGAGCCAGCTGATCGGCGAGTTCGAGGGCCTGCTGACCGAGCTCCGGGACCGAGGCGACAGCAGTGGTCCGCTGCTCGACACGACGACCGTGCTGTTCGGTTCGAACCTCGGCAACGCGAACTCCCACGAGCCGAAGCACCTGCCGATCCTGGTGGCCGGAGGCGGCTTCCGCCACGGTGGCCACCACCGGCACGGCGGCGACCAGGATGCGCCGCTCAGCAACCTCTACGTCAGCCTGCTGCAGGCGATGGGCGTCGAGACGGACAGCTTCGGTCAGAGCACGGGTTCGCTGACGTGGTCGTAGCTCCGCACGGCGTTCGCGCAGCCTGCAGGCGCGCTGGGATGACGACGAAGCACCGGGCGGTTCGCGTGCTGACGCTCCCGCTGCTTGCGCTGCTTGCGGCATGTGGCGAAGCTCCCGCTCCGGCGCCCGAGCCTGTCGACGTGGCCATCGTCGGCGTGCGGCTCATCGACGGCACCGGCGCCGAACCGTTGACCGACGCCGTCGTGCTGGTCGACGATGGCCGCATCGTTGCGGCGGGTCCGCGCGAGGCGGTCGAGGTGCCGGACGGCACGGAAGTCGTCGACGGCGCCGGCAAGACGGTGATCCCCGGCCTGGTGGACCTGCACGCTCACTACGGCGGACCGGTGGAGGCCGTCGAGCGGGCGCTCGTGACTCAGCTGGAATACGGCGTGACGACCACGCGCAGCATCGGTTCCGACAGCCCGGAGAAGGTGGCCCTGCTGCTCGAAGCGCACGCGGGGCGTCCGGACCTGCCGCGGGCCTTCACGGCCGGGCTGGGCTTCTCCTTCCCCGGAGGCTTCAACTCGAGCTTCACGAACACGCCGACCACCGAGGAGGAAGCCCGGGCCATGGTGCGGGAGCAGGCTGCCCTGGGCGTCCACTTCACGAAGATGTGGATCAACGAGGTGGACGAGCCGAATCGGAAGATACCGCCGGAGATTCGGGCCGCCATCATCGACGAGTCCATCGCCAACGGACTCATCCCGGTGGCTCACATCAACGAGGAGGCGGACGGCCTCCAGCTTCTGCAAGCGGGCCTGAACGAGTTCATGCACAGCACCGTGCGGACGTTCGGGCCGGGCGGCGGCGTGCCGATGGAGAACCCGACGCCCAGTCAGGAGTTCCTGGAGCTGTGCCTTCAGAACGACTGCGGGTTTGCCCCGACGCTGTCGATCATCCAGAACAACTGGCATTTCGCCGAGCACCCGGAGCTGCTCGATGATCCGGACCTGCGAGCGGCGATGAACCCGCGGGCGCTCGAGCGCTTCAGCGACGACGAGACGCGGGCCGCCATCCTCGCCGACGAGAACCTCGACGCCCGGAAGACTTCGTTTCGGCAGGTCCAGGACTTCGTCGTGGCGCTGCACGACCACGGCATCGAGGTGGCGCTCGGGACGGACAGCGGCACGATGAACGTGCCCATGGGCTGGGGCACCCACCACGAGCTGGAGCTCTACGTCGAGGCCGGCCTGACCCCGATGGAGGCTCTGGTCGCCGCGACCTCCACCGGCGCCGGCCGACTGCCGCCCGTGGGGCAGGCGGACTTTGGTACCCTCGCGCACGGCATGAGCGCCGACCTGATCCTTCTCGACGCGAACCCGCTCGAGGACATCCGCAACACCCTGCGCATCAACAGGGTGATGCTGCGCGGCGAGTGGGTCGACCGTTCGGCGGGGCCGGGCGCGTGAGTCTCGTCCCCATCGCCGTCATTGGCGTTCTGCTCGCCCTTGCTGCTGCTTTCGGAGGAATGATGATCGGCACGTTCAACAGGCTCGTCACCCTGAGGAACCGCTACCAGAACGCCTTCGCGCAGATCGAGGTGCAGCTGAAGCGGCGCCACGACCTGATTCCGAACATGGTCGAGATCGCGAAGGGCTACATGAAGCACGAGCGGGAGACCCTGGAAGCCGTGATCCAGGCGCGCAACATGGCCGCCGGCGGCCTGGAGCAGGCGGCCGCGAATCCGGGCGACGCGGCGGCCATCCACGGCCTCGCCTCGGCCGAGGGCGTTCTGACCGGTACGCTGGGCAGGCTGTTCGCGCTCGCCGAGAGCTATCCCGACCTGAAGGCGAACGAGAACATGATGCAGGTTAGCGAAGAGCTGGGCTCGACCGAGAACAAGGTCGCCTTCTCGCGTCAGGCCTTCAACGACGCGGTGACGAGGTACAACACGTACCGACAGAGGTTCCCGACCGTGCTGCTCGCCGGGATGTTCGGTCACGGCCAGGACGCGAGCCACCTCCAGTTCGACAGCGAGGCGATCGCCGAAGCGCCGCAGATCTCGTTCGAGTAGCAGTTCGAGTAGCAGGTTGTCGGACGTGACGAAGCAAGCGGCGCAGCCGCGCAGGTCGACCCGACCGGCTGCCTGCCGGAGAGGCGGGAGCCGGGGCCGGGCGCGGCCCCCGCGACGCGGCAGGCGGCGGTAGCGCCGCGCGACGCGTCGCGAACGGTTGCAGGCGATGGCGAGCGACTTCTTCGAACGGCAGGACGCGGCAAGGCGGGGCACGACCCGGCTGGTCGTGCTGTTCGTGCTCGCGGTGGTGGCCATCGTCGCTTCGGTCGAACTCATGCTCGCCGTCGCTCTGGGCCTGTTGGGTGGCGACCTGGACACGAACCAGGTCGGCCATTCGGCCGGCGCCAACACCGGCCTGTTCCTGCTGGCCGCGGCTGGCACCCTGATGGTGGTCGGCGGTGGCAGTCTGTACCGCATCTCGCAGCTGCGCGGCGGCGGCCGCGTCGTTGCCGAGGAATTGGGCGGCCGGCTCGTTAACGGGAGCACGTCGGACCCGGTCGAGCGCCGGCTGGTCAACGTCGTCGAGGAGATGGCCATCGCCTCCGGCGTGCCGACGCCGCCGGTCTACATGATGGACGGCGAGGAGGGGATCAACGCTTTCGCCGCGGGTTTCGCGCCGCAGGACGCGGTCATCGGCGTGACCCGGGGCGCTGCGGAGGCGCTTGACCGCGAGCAGCTGCAGGGAGTCGTCGCCCACGAGTTCAGCCACATCCTGAACGGCGACATGCGCCTGAACATCCGGTTGATGGGCCTGCTGCACGGCATTTTCCTGATCGGGATCATCGGCTACGTCATCATGAGGATGTCCTTCTTCACCGGCGGCGCCCGCTCTCGCGACGGCAAGGGGGGCGCCTTGCCCATCCTCGCTTTGGGCGCCGGGCTGGCGGTGGTCGGCTTCGCCGGCACCTTCCTGGGCAACATGATCAAGGCGGCGGTGAGCCGGCAGCGCGAGTTCCTGGCCGATGCCTCCGCCGTCCAGTTCACGCGCAACCCCGGGGGCATCGCCGGTGCGCTCAAGAAGATCGGCGGCTTCTCGAGCGGTTCAAAGGTGGAACACCCGAACGCGCCCCAGGCCAGCCACATGTTCCTCGGCCGGCCCACCTCCGGCCTCAGCCTCATGTTCTCCACCCATCCGCCGCTGGCGAAGCGCATCAGGCGGCTCGAACCGTCGTGGGACGGCGGGTTCGCCGAAGAGCCTGGGTCGGCGGCGGGGGAGGGCCTGCCGCCCGTCCCTGGCGCCGCTGGCCTGGCGGGCGGCGCCTCAGCCCCGTCGTCCGCACCGCCGGAAGCGCTGGCGGACGCGGTGGGTCACGTGGGCCAACCGACTCCTGAGCATGTGGCACACGCGGCACGGTTGCTGGAACGCCTGCCCGGCCCCGTCGTAGCCGCGGCGCACGAGCCGCACGGCGCCTGCGCCCTGATCTGCGCCCTCCTGCTCGACCCGGAGCCGGCGCCGCGAGCGGTTCAGCGGGCGCTGATGCAGGCGGTTGCGGGCGACGGCCTCCACGAGGAGACGCTGCGGCTCCTGCCGGCCGTCGAACGGCTCGACCGCGGCCTGCGACTTCCCGCGGTTGAAGTCGCCCTTCCGGCGTTGCGCAGCCTGACCCGGGCGCAGCACGAGCAGTTCCGGAGCCTGGTGGTCGGGCTCATCGAGGCCGACGAGACCATCGACCTGTTCGAGTGGTGCCTGCATCGCCTGCTGCTGCGGGACATGCAGGCGGCTTTGGGCCGCGCCGCGTCGAGGCGGACGGGACGCCGCTCGCTTGATTCTGTGGCGTCGCCCCTGGTGGTCGTTCTTTCCGTCCTGGCGTACGTCGGCAATCGGGAAGCGGAGCCGGCCGAGCGAGCGTTCGGGGCAGGGTGGCGAGCCCTCTCGCTCCCGGACCGCCCTCGGATTCCGCACGAGGAGGTGAGCTTCGGCGCGCTGGATGCCGCCCTCAACGACCTCGAGCGGGCTGCGCCGCAGGCCACGAAGCGGATCGTGGAGGCGGCGGTCGCGGTCATCGCCGAGGACCGGGAGGTCACGGTGGAGGAGAGCGAGGTCCTGCGCGTCGTGGTGGCGTCTCTCGGCTGCCCCATGCCGCCGGTCCTGCCGGGCCAGGCGGCGGCCTGACGGTCAGCCCTGGGACAGCGGGGTTGGCCCTGCGTGGTCTCGAGGACGGCAGGAGTCCGCGTGTGGGCTTGGCCTCGCGGCGGCGGTTGGGCTCGTCGTCGTCCGCGTTGCGCAGATCGTCCGGCCGAGGGCTCTTGCCAGCAGTGCCAGGCGGGTCAGAGCGCCCCGAACGGCAGCGCCTCGGCCCCGTCGCCGAGTGGCAAGCGCACGTCGCCCGAATGCACGACGTAGCCGGGCGCCGCGCGGTCGCCGAGATCCCGCTGCAGCGTGCGGATGGCCTTCGCCATGCCGGGTCGCGGCGTAGCCGAGGCCTTGACCTCGATGGGGACGAAGCTCCCGTTGACCTCGACCACGAAGTCGACCTCGCTACCGGCCATCGTCCGCCAGAAGTGAACGCGCGCCTCCTGGCCTCGGTGCGTGAACGCCTTCAGGATCTCGCCCAGGACTGCGGTCTCCATGATCGCCCCGCTCATCGGTCCGGCCGCTGCATGTCCCGGGTCTCTCAGACCGGCGAGATGGCAGAGCACGCCGACGTCGGTGAAGTAGCTCTTCGGGGTCTTGACCATGCGCTTCTTGACGTTGCCGAAGAAGGGCCGCAGCACCACGACCTGATGGGTCGCCTCGAGCGTCGACAGCCAGGCCCTCGCGGTGTTCGCGGTGATTCCCAGGTTCGCCGCCACGTCGGTCAGGTTCAGCAGTAGCGCGCTTCGTGCGGCGAGGAAGCGGAGAAAGCTCTGGTAGCGGTTCAGGTCGCCCACCTGCCGGATGGTCCGGACGTCGCGTTCGAGACAGGTCTGAATCTAGCTGGAGAACCACAGCGGGTGGTCGCGGTCCGGCTCCGCAGCCAGCTCCGGGTAACCGCCACGCAGGAAGGTCCCCCGGAGTTCGCCGAAGGCGGCACGGGGCTCGGGCGGTGGCTCGCTGCCGGGTTTGTTCCCAAGGCAGCGGAAGGTGCGGGCGTTCCTCGGCCTCGCGCCGCGACAGCGGCAGCAGGCGAAGGACGGCGACCCGGCCGGCCAGCGTCTCGGTGACGCTCTCGGCGAGCAGCAGGTTCTGCGACCCGGTGAGAAGGTACTGGCCTCGGGCGCCGCGGTTCGGTGTCCACTCGCTCTTTGACGTACGGCAGAAGCTCCGGCGCGTGCTGCACCTCGTCGAAGATGATCGGGGGAGAGAACGCCGCGAGGAAGCCGCGCGGTTCGGCGATGGCCGCGGCCCGGACGTCCGGGAGTTCGAGCGAGGCGTAGCGGTGAGTGTCGCCGAACAGGCTCCGCAGCAGGGTCGTCTTGCCAGCCTGTCGAGGCCCGGTCAGCATCACCGCCGGCAACTCGCTCGCGGCTCGCCGGAGCACCGGCGCCAGCGATCGTTCGATTCAGCGGTCCAGCATCGCGGTTCACCGGTGGCCAGAAACTCGGCTTGTGCAATCCGAATGCACGGATGTCGACTTCACGGATGTCGACTTCACGGATGTCGACTTCACGGTGGCCAGGCGGGCTGTCGAACCTCGATCCGTTCGTTCTGCGGGTCGCCGTCAGGCACCGAGGTCGCCCTGGGGGACGCGGGCGCGCTGGACCTTGTTCGGGGGTGGCGCCCGCCATTCGGCCCCCGGGACCCGACGGCTCGGGTCTCGCGCCTGGCCGGGGAGCGGCGAGGGGCCCGGCTGTCGGCCACGCCGGCCCCGGCGCGTGCTGGCAGGAGAGGTCGATCTCGCCGCTGCTACCCCTCGCGGACCCAGCGCACCAGTTCGCGGACACTCGGGCGGTTCCCCTGGCTCAGGATGCCGACCTTGTAGATCCTGCCGGCGACCCAGGCGGCGCCCCAGACGGTGAAGCCCATCAGGGCGATGGAGAGAACGACCATCCAGCCGGCCGCGTCGCCCGTCACTGCTCGCGGGTACATCATGATCGGGCTGAAGAACGGGAACATGGCCACCCAGTCGAGCCACGCCATGCCGCTTCCCTGGAACGTGATCATCTGAAGCGTGAAGGGGATGACGATCAGGAAGATCAGTGGCGCCTGGGCCTGGCTTGCCTCCTGCAGGTTGCGGCACATGGCGCCGACCGCGGCGAAGAGGCTCGAGTAGAGGAAGTAGCCGAGCAGGAAGAACACGACCAGCAGCAGGACGGCGCCAGGGCCGGGCAGGTAGTCGCGCAGCTGTCCAAGCTGCTCCAGGTCGGGCGCGGCGGCGATGACGCCGGGCATCGCCAGGCCCGCGAGCAGGGCGACGCAGAGGATCCAGATGGCCACCTGCGTCAGGCCGACGGCGCCGACGCCAAGGATCTTGCCCAGCATCAGCTGCCACGGGTGCAGGGAGGACACGATCAGCTCGACCACGCGGCTCTGCTTCTCCTCCAGCACCGACTGGAGCGTCTGCGCGCCGTAGACCAGCATCATGATGTAGAGGATGATGCCGCCGGCGATGCCGGTGACGGTACCGGCGATGCGATCGACTTCCCTCTCCTCGGCTTCGGCCTTGTCCATGCCGACGGGCACGAACTCCAAATCGCCGCCATCGAGGAGACTGCGGATGGACTCGCCGTTCTCCAGCTCGCCGAGGCGCAGGTCGACGACCCGCTCGAGAACGGCGGACCGCATCAGCTGGGACCGGGTTACCGACGGCGGTTCCGCGGAGTGGTAGGCCACCGTGCCGCTGCGGGCGGTGGTCTCGTCCAGCGCGATCCAGGCCTCCAGTTCCTCGTCCAGGACCATCTGTTCGAGCTCCGACGCGTTCGCCGTGGTCAGTTCCACGTCGTAGCCGACCCGCTCCAGGGCTTCGGCGACCGGTTCCCCCAGCTGCAGGCCGCTCGGGTCGACCACCGCAATCCGCCGTTCGGACTGCTCGGCCATGAAGCCCACCACTCCCATCAGGGCGATCCCTGCCACGATCAGCAGCGGGACGCCGAGGGTGGAGAGAATGAACGTCTTCGTCTTCACGCGCTGGACGTACTCGCGGCGAATCACCGCCCATACCTGGTTCACGACCGACCTCCCCGCTCCGGCGAAGCGCCGTTGTTCGTGCCTTGCGCTTCGCCGCCTGCTTCGTTCCCCGGATCGCCTGCGTGACGGACGAAGATCTCGTGCAGCCGGGGCTCCAGCAGTTCGAAGCGACGAATGTCGCCCCCGGCGGCGATGGCGGCGGCCAGCACTTCTCCCGACCGGGCGTCGTCCTCCAGCGTCAGGTGCAGGGCGTCGCCTGCGTGGTCCACCTGCGACACGCCCGGCCAGTCGACCGTTGGCGCCGCGCCGTCGAACTCGACCGCCACGACGCCGGAGCGCTCGCGCCGCTTCAGCTCCTTCAGATTGTCGTCGAGGACCAGCCGCGACCGCGAGATGAAACACACGCGCTGGCACAGCCGCTCCGCCTGCTCCATCAGATGGGTGGAGAAGAGGATCGTCTTGCCCCGCTCCTTTTCCTCCAGGACGATCTGCTCGAGTACGTCCTGGTTGATCGGGTCGAGGCCGCTGAACGGCTCGTCCAGGATCAGCAGGTCCGGGTCGTGCAGCACGGCGGAGATGAACTGCACCTTCTGCTGCATCCCCTTGGACAGGGCCTGGACCTTCTTCGACGCCCAGTCTGCGAGTCCGAGCCGTTCCAGCCACGTCTCGGCCCGGCTGCGGGCGCGCGCACGCGCGAGGCCCCGGATCTCACCGAAGAAGATCAACTGGTCGAGGACCTTCATCTTCTCGTAGACGCCTCGTTCCTCGGGCAGGTAGCCGACCCGGCTGCGACGGGCGAAGTCGGGCGTACCGTCGAACAGCTCGACCGAGCCCCGGTCGGGCAGCAGGATGCCCATCATCATGCGGATGGTCGTGGTCTTGCCGGATCCGTTCGGACCCAGCAGGCCGGAAACGATGCCCGGCTCGATTGTCAGGTCGAGGTCGTCGACTGCGGTATGGGCGCCGAAGGTCTTGCGTACGCCGGAAAGACGCACTGCGGCGCCGTTGCCATTCATTGGGCGGGTCTGTCTCCGTTCCAGGGGCGCTCAGCGGGCACGCCAGAGGATAGCGCCTCGCTGGCCCTGCAGTCGCTCGGCCCCTGCTCGACAGCGCTGCCGTGCTGGCCCACCGGAGCCGCCGGGACGCGGGCGCCTTGCCTGCGGATGCCGGTCCTGGCGTCTGCAACGGGTATGCTCGCGGTCTTGCTTGAACAACAGACCTGCGGTTGGAAGGAGATTCGGCATGGCGAGCGGAAGAACTGCGAGGTGGATGATCGGCGCTCTGCTGGCGGGGCTGTTCCTGTGCGCGGCGTTGCCGGCGGCGGCCTCGGACGACGCATCGGATGCCGAACTGGGGATCGTGGCGCTGAACGTGGCGGACATCGCCCGCGCCGAGGCCTGGTACTCGAAGGTCTTCGGCTTCACCCGCACTTTCCAGTACCCGCCGAACGTGGACGATCCGATCGAGATCGGTCTTGCCGCGCCCGGCGGCGGCGCTGGCCTGATTCTCGCCCGTCTGAATGATGAACCGCTGCCCGAGGCCAGGGGCCGGTACGGGCGGATCATCCTGAACACCTCGAAGGCAGACATGCTCGCGGAGAAGGCCGTGGCCAACGGCGCCACCGGGCTGCGCCGCGTGACGATTCCGGGCGACAACCCGCCCACGATTATCTTCTTCAACGACCTCGACGGCTACGAGATCGAGCTGTACCAGGCCGCGGACTAGCAGGCTGCAGGACCTGGTAGCCGGGACGAAGGACGCTGCCAGGATCGACGGTCTGCCGGGGCGGTGGGGGCACAGGGCCAGCAGGCAGCAGTTCTGATCCGCCAGCCGGCTGGTCAGATGGTTGGGGCAGGACTTGCCGCGGCTTCCGCAGCCCTTTGGTGCGTCTGTCGGCGCCGCGAGATGGTCAGGGCGCCCTCGCGGACTCCTCGCGAGGCACGACGTGAGCCGGCAGGTGCGAGGGGGCAGCAGGCGGGCTGTCGGCAAGCGCCTGTCAACGTCGTTGCGGACGAGCACCACGTCAACGTGGCGCAAGAGACCGCAGCGGGCGCCAGCTCTTGCCCAACCTCCGATGCGCCGGCGCCCCTCGAGGCCCCTCGGGCCCTGACGGTGCCCCCGGCCTGACCGCGCCCCGGCCTGACGGCGCCCCTCGGGCCGGACGGCGCGCTCAGCCGCCCAGCGTGAAGTCGGGCAGGCGGACGATCTCGCCGCCACGGAGAGCCGACTCGTGGGCGCAGATGCCGACGCAGGTCCAGTTGGCGCTGGTGACGGCGTTGGGCCACGGGTCGCGGCCCTCCCGCAGTGCGCTCGTGAACTCGTGTACGAGGTGCGGATGGGAACCGCCGTGGCCGCCGCCCTGGATGAAAGACAGGTGGTCGGCGTCGTGGACCTCCTGTGGCAGGGTGAAGCGCCGGATCTCCTCCGGCAGGAGGTGCGCGTAGTCCGGCGCCTCCACCTTCTCCGGAATCTCGTGTTCGGGCTTCTTCGCCGTGTGCAGGACGTGGGGTTCGCCTTCGACGAGCGTCCACTCGAAGCTCTTCTTCGTGCCGTAGACGTCGAAGCTCTCGCGGTACTGGCGCGCCACGTCGTACAGGAAGCGCCAGATGTGGGCCACAAGTTCGCGGCCCTGAAGCTTGATGTGGCAGCTCTCGACGGCGAAGCGATTGCCGGACTTCTCGGCGATGTCGTCGCGCACGACGCCGGAGCCGAAGCAGCTCACGGACTCGGCCAGGCCGTTCACGAGGCCCAGGCAGGGGCTGACCACGTGGGTCGCGTAGTGCATCGGGATCATCCGCTCCCAGTACGACGGCCATCCGTCCATGTCCTGGGGGTGCGATGCGGCCAGGTGCTGAATCTCGCCCAGCTCGCCCTTCTCGTACATGTCCTTGATGAACAGGAACTCGCGGCTGTAGACGACCGTCTCGGCCATCATGTAGCGCAGGCCGGTCTCCTCGACCTTCTCGACGATCTTCCGGCAGTCGTCCACGCTGGTGGCCATCGGCACGGTGCACATGACGTGCTTGCCGGCGTCGAGTGCCGCGAGCGACATCCAGGCATGGTCGGGGATGGGTGTGTTGATGTGGACGTAGTCGACGTCCGGGTCGGCGAGCACGTCGTCGTAGTCGCCGTAGCGGCGCTCGATGCCGAACTGGTCGCCGACCCTGTGCAGCTCCGCCTCGTCGCGACGGCAGATGGCGTGTACCTCGACGCCGGGAAGGCGTTGGTAGATGGGTATGAACTCGGCGCCGAAGCCGAGCCCGATCATGGCGACTCTGGTCATGTTCCGGTTCCTCTTCCGGGGCCGCTCGGGCCATGGGTTTCGAGGTCCCTGCCGCTTCAGGGACCCTGCTGCCGGCTCGCGCCTTCCTGCGCAGTCATCAGCCAGGCGACCAGGTTTGCCACCTCGTCGTCGCCGTACGGGTCGAGCAGCCCCTCGGGCATCATCGACAGCGGGAAGAAGTCGAAGGACTGGATGTCGGAGTTCGGGATGACCACCTCGTCCTCGCCGACGACGCGCACGGTCATGGCGCGGGGGCTCTTGTTGGCGACCGTGCCGGAGTAGGTGCGGCCGTCGCGGGTGGTGATCATCAGGGTCTGGTAGGCGTCCTGGATGTCGCCGCTCGGGTCGATGATGTTCGTGAGCAGGTAGTCGAGCTCGGTCCGGTTCGAGCCGGTCAGGTCGGGACCTATCAGCGCCCCCTCGCCGAACATCTGGTGGCACACGCCGCACAGCTCGACGAACATCTCCTCGCCCTTCGCCGTGTCGGCCGCCGCGATGGCGTCGTCGTTCAGGACGGACGTGTACCTGGCGATGGCCGCCGTCTTCTCGCTCGACACCCGCGTGATGGGCCCCCAGACCTCCAGGAACCCGCTGCCCACCACCCGGTGCAGCTGGCGGGCAACGTAGGCCGGCACGTCGCGTCGAGGCACGGCCTCCCTCTTGATGGCGCCCATCAGCACGCGGCCGTAGATGGGCCGCGACGAGAGCGTCTGCACGGCGGCCAGCTTCTCGTCGGCGTCGAACGAGTCGTAGTGGTCCATCAGCAGGAGGGCCGCCTCCCACTGGCCGTCGTAGGCGGCGTAGGCGCGAATGGTGGCCAGGCGAACGCCGTCGTCGTCCAGCAGTGCCGGGAGCCGCTCGAACAGCGCCTCGTGCTGCTGCTCGGCCAGGCCGCGGATGGCTCGACGCCGGTCCTCGACCGGTGCGCTCTCGTCGTCCAGGGTGGCGAGGAACTGCCGCGCCACTTCGACGCCGCCGAACTGCTGCTCGATCTCCAGCGCCAGGTCGGCCACCTCGCGGTCGCGCTGCAGTCGGCCGTAGACCCGGTCCCAGTTCGGCGGCGGTTCGGCGAACACCTGGCCTTCCAGCCCGGCGCGCATGCCCGCCAGCAGGGCAGGCCGGGCCTCGGAACGGTCGTCGAGCGAGGTGACGAGGAACTCCAGTTCCTCCGCGTCCACGGCCCGGCGCGCGATGTACTCGGTGAGCATCGGGATCTGCGAGGTCCGGGCCATGCGCAGGGCGCGCTGCGGGTCCTCCGGCACCAGGGGCTCGATGCCGAACCAGAGCATCTTGGGGATGTTGTGGTCGTCCGCTGCGTCGCCCTTCATCACCAGGTGCTCGGCGATCGGCCAGCGTTCGTCGTGGCTCACGCGCTGGAGCGCCGCCGCGAGGTAAAGCTGGACGACCGGCGACGGGTCGCTCTCTGCCAGGTCGACGAACTTCGCGGTTGCGGCCGCAGACGCGTCGTGATCCTCGGTCAGCAGCTGAACGGCCCAGGCGCGCACGTACTGGTCGCGGTCGTCGAGCGCCTCCATCAGCTGGTCGGCCGTGAAGCCGCCGGTCACGTGCAGCGCCCACATCGCCCGCAGCCGGATGTCGTCGTCCGGGTTCGACGCGAACATGTCGTGCAGGGCGTCATGCACGGCGCCGCCGACCTCGCCCTTCGCCGCCCGGCCCTGCAGTACGACCCGCGCCCGCCGCGCGTGCCAGGAGCTCACAGACGTCTGGAGTTCGACCAGCCGCTCGTTGGACATCTGAGCCACGTCGTGGAAGCGGTCGTCCCAGTTCTCCGCCAGGGACTCCTCCGGGGAGATGCGGAAGATGCGCCCCGTCTCCTTGTGCTGCACGTCGTTGCCGCAGATGTCCGCATCGTGCCAGTCCAGGACGTAGACGTCGCCGCCCGGGCCTATCTCCATGCTGAAGCCGACCCACTGTTTGTTGTTGGCAAGCAGGAAGTCCTCGCCGTGGCTGGCGACGAAGCCGGAGCCGCGCGGTTCGAGCTCGTCCGAGAGGACGGCGTGCTCGTGGATGTTGGCCATGAACAGGCGACCGCGGTGTTCCTCCGGGAAGGCGTCGGACAGGTACACGCGGGCGCCGCCGTGGGCCGACCGGTGGCGGTGGTCGACGATCGTGCGGATGTCGCCGTAGACGTACGGGTTGAAGTGCGAGCCGCCCTGCCGGTGGTAGATGCCTCCCTGGACGACGTGGAACAGGTGCGGGATGACGCAGGCGGTGATGAACATCTGCCCCTTGGCGTCGTAGTCGATGCCCCACGGGTTGCTGAAGCCGTGCGCCACGACCTCGAAGCGTCGCTTCGTCGGGTGGTAGCGCCAGACCCCGCCGTTGATGTCGATGCCCTCCTCCGCGTCGAGCAGGCCTTCCGGGAACGGATCGTTGTGCCCGTAGATCGTCTCGCCGGGCGCAGGCTCCCGGATCTTCGACGGCGTGGCGAACCCCTCCAGGCCGTACAGCCAGCCGTCCGGCCCCCAGTGGAAGCTGTTGATCGTCTCGTGCCGGTCGCGGATGCCCCAGCCGGTGAGCAGGATCTCGGCGTCGTCCATGTCCGCCACGTCGTCTCCGTCGCGGTCCGGCAGGTAGAGCAGGTGGGGAGGCGCGCCGACGAAGACGCCGTCGAAGCCGACCGCCAGCGCGGCGGGGAAGGGGATGCCCTCCGCAAAGACCTTCCGGCTGTCGGCCGCGCCGTCGCGGTCCGTGTCCTCCAGGATCAGGATCTTGCTGTCGCCGGAGCCGGAGAAGCCCGTGCCGCGGGTCTCGTAGTCGCGGTTCTCGGCAATCCACATGCGGCCGCGGTCGTCCCAGGCGAAGGCCATCGGCTGCGTGATCATCGGCTCGGACGCCCAGGCGTTCACGGCGAAGCCGTCGCGCACGGTCATCGCCTCGACCGCCTCCTGCGGGTTCAGGAACTTCTCCTGCCTGGCCTCCTGCTGGGCGATGCCCCACAGAGAGGCGGTGGAGTAGGCGCCTTCGGCGGCGTCGATGTAATCCTCCCAGTCCTCCGTCAGCTCCAGGTCGTTCAGCTCGCCGGTGTAGACGATCAGCCGGTGGCGAAAGACCTCGGTGGCCCCCTCGGGGATCTCCCAGTCGCCCATCCGGGCGCGAACGGGCCCGACGCCCAGCTGCCCGTCGACCCGCCAGGGCTGCGGGAAGCCGCCGTTCATCGGGTGGTCGAAGATGGCGACGTGGAGGAGGTCGTCGCGGCCCTCGACCTGCATTCCGACGTCGACCCACATCGCGCGCTGGCCTTCCGCCTGGGCGTTGCGCTGCCGCGCCGCGTTCACGGCCTCGCCGACGATGTTCGGGCGCCAGGGCATGCGCAGGAACATGCCGCCGTAGGACATCTCGTTGATGGACACGCCCGCGCCGCGCGCCTCGCCCGCCCATTCGAGGTCGAGGATGAACCGGTCGGCCTCGGCGCGCATCGTCCAGTTCTGCGTCTCCGTCATGACGGCCTTGCCGTCCGCGCCCAGCATGTCGTAGACGGTCTGCCACTGCACCTCGGCGCCGGCCTCGGTCACGACCGACGACGACTTGCGGCGCCAGAAGTCGGCGCCCGGGTTGTGGAAGTAGTCCCGCCCGACTGCCTTCGCGATGTCGTCGGGCTTGTCCTTTCGGTAGAACCACTGTCGCAGCGTGTCCTCGTCCATGGGCTCGCCGTTGACACGGGTGAAGCCCCAGTACAGCCCCGTCTGGTGCGGGTGGTGGCCGGGGCTGTACTCGGTCGCCCGCCCCTTGCCGTCCGGCGCCTCGATGGGGTGCAGGAAGGGCCGATGCTCGGCGCCGGCGTTCTGGGTGACGATCGGTTCTTCGTCCCCTTCGCGGTAGATGGCGATGGCGCCCGTTTCCTCGTCCTGCTCGGCCCGCAGGGGTACCGCGGCCTCGCCCTCCTGGGCCTGGGCGCCGTCCGCGCCGGTGCTGCGGCTGCAGGCGCCGCCTAGCACCGCCGCAAGGAGTGCTGGAAGAATGAGCAGCGATGCTGCGCCGGACGGGATCTTCATGTCGCCTGTCCTCCGTCGAACCGAAGAAGTCTGCCGTGGGGATCGGCGCGCAGTCTATCGCCCCGTTCGTGAGAGACCGCGTCGGTACCGGTTGGCTGCCTGGAGGGTTGCAGGCCCGGCGGCCTTGCGACGGCCATGGGCAGGTCGCGTCTCCAGTGGCGCTTGTCCAGTGGTGCTTGCGACCCCGTTTCGGCCGTGCGGCTGGATTCCGAGGCAGTACCGAACGTGGGGGAGCAGGTAGATTCCGGGAACGGTTACGTCGAGGTGCGCTTCAGCGCCGGAGGAGATGCAGATGACAGAGAACCGCCAGATTCTCGTGGATTCGCTGCCGCAGGGACGGCTCGAGGCCGGTCACTTTCGCCTGACCGCTGGCGAGGCGCCTTCGGCCGGGGATGACGAAGTCCTGTGCCGCACTCTGGCGATCACCATCGGCGCCGGGCAGCGCGCCGGACTTCAGGGCAGCGCCAGCTATGCCGGGGCCCCGCGCACCGGCGTGGTGATGGGCGGTACGGCCGTGGCCCGGGTCACGGAGTCGCGGCACGACGACGTGCCGGAAGGCGCCCTCGTCGTCTGCCCCGCGGGCTGGCAGGACTACTCGGTACACGCCGCCGCGAAGGTGCGCGTGGTCGAGGTGGGCGCCGGCGCCGACCCGGCCCATCAGCTCGGCGTCTACGGCACCAACGGGCTCACGGCGTACTTCGGCCTCTTCGACGTCGGCGAGCCGAAGCCGGGCCAGACCGTCGTCGTCTCCGCCGCCGCCGGTTCCGTCGGCCATCTGGTGGGCCAGATGGCTCGCATCGCCGGTTGCCGGGTCGTGGGCGTGGCCGGGGGGCCGGTGAAGTGCACCATGCTCACGGAGGAACTGGGCTTCGATGCCGCGGTCGACTACCGGAGCGCCGACTTTCGCGGCGAGTTCAAGCAGGCAACGGCGGATCGCATCGACATCTACTTCGACAACACGGGCGGCGAAGTCCTGGGCAGCGCCCTGCGCAGGATGAAGGTCGGCGGCCGCATCGTCTGCTGCGGCGTGGTGTCCCAGTACGACACGTCGAAGCCGTCGCCGGGCCCGTTCGGCGTGCCCGGTCTGCTGATCAACTTCCGCGTCCGCATGGAGGGCTTCCTCGTCTTCGACTACGCGGACCGCCACGAAGAGGCACGGTCGCGGATGCGTGCATGGGTCGAGGCTGGCGAGCTGACTCCCAGGCAGGACGTCTTCGAGGGTCTCGAACGCGCACCAGAGGCCTTCGTCGACCTCCTCGCGGGCGGCAACACTGGAACGCGAATCGTGCGCGTCGCCGAGTAGCCTTCTTCGGCCGTCAGCCGTTCGTCCGGCGGTCTTCGGCCTGCAGCAGGCCGCGCACGCCGATGGCCTGAATGCCGGGTTCGATCGTGTGCCTCGCCCGAGGACGGCCCACAACGAACTGCTCGCCGGACCGCCAGGGACCGTCCTGCGCCTCCAGGTCAGCTGTCATGGGCGGCCGGGCGTTCCTGCCGGCGGAACCGGCGTCAGGTCTCGGACGGGCGTCATCGCTTCTCTGGCGCTGCCGTGCCCCGCCAGCCGACGCGGGGCCAGGCGCCGCCGATGCGGGTGAGAACCTCGCGCGTCAGGCCGCCGATGCCGCGACGACCGTTCTCCTCGCCCCATCCCCGGAACAACCGGGCCGATGACATTGACGTCGAGAGTGTCGCCGGCTCCAGTGACGCAGGCCTGCTCGGCGAGCATGATCGCCTGGGCCAGGTCGTCGTCGTCCGGTTCGCCGACGTCAAGATCCAGCTCGCAGACCCCGTCCGGCCAGAACCCGGCCACGTCCACACGGGGCCCGCCCTTGATGGGGATGCCGAGCACGTTGCCGACGCCGAAGCCGAACATGAGACCGCGGCAGCGGTCGCGGACCTCCTCCTCTGCTGTTGCTGTCAGGAGCGCAGGAGCGCTACTCGCCGCCGGCGCCGCCGGTGGCCGCGCTCATGGCTTCCGACTCAAGCAGCCTGGCGCCGCGCAGGGTGCCGCCCATCGAGTAGTTGCCCTCGTGGCAGGCGTACTCGTAGACCTGACCGTCGCTCGCCTTCCACAGGTACTCGCCGGTCCACGGCGCGGCCCACATGTTGTCGTCCTCGACGGTGAAGCGGTAAAGGATGTTGCCGTCCGGCTGCCTGGTGAAGCGTTCGACCACGTGGGTGTTCTCGGTGCCGGCGCGGAATCCGCGCCCGCCGACCTTGAAGTTCGTCGTGTCGACGACCAGGGTGTCTCCGTCCCAGCGGCCGACGGAGTCGCCCAGCCAGTAGGTGGACTCGGGGCCAGGGTGCTCGGAGTCGATCCGCACGACGCGGGCGTCGTGGATCATCTCGAGCAGGATGACGACGTGCGTGTCGGTCTGCACGATGCGCTTGAAGTTGTTGTACAGGCTGGGGAAGGTCGGCGCGGCGCCGGTGAAGCCGGCCAGGCAGCGCTCGCTGGTCGGCAGCGACTCGGGGTCGTCGTAGGGGCCGGGCCCGTCCATGTCGACCCACCAGGCGGAACCGTCGTTGGGGCGCACGAAGCTGATCAGCGCCTGGCGCAGGTTTTCCTGCGCGGCCGCGGTCATCGCAGGCATGCGGCCGTTCGGCGGGTCGATGATGATCGAGGTCGGGATCTTGCCCTCGACCATGTAGGTGTCGGTGCCCCGGTCGATCCAGAACAGGTTGTAGCCGCCGACGTTGCCGGCGCCGAACTCGTTGCCGCCGCCCGCGGTGTGCTCCAGCCCGACGACCTTCGCGCCGCCCTCCGCAGGGGCCTCGCGGTTGACGTCCGAGCGCTCGAGGGCGCCTTCCTGAATCGTCCGCTCTTCCGCGGCGATCTCGGCCGCCTCTTCCGGTGTGAGCCAGGCGCGGTCACCCAGGTGAACCGGGCGTTCGAGCGGCGTCAGGGTGGCGGCGTCGTACGTCCCGTTCAGGTTGGGCTTGCCGCTGGCGGTGCGTGGCGCTTCGTCGCTCTGGACGGCCAGGGCCGGAACGGTGATGAGAACGAGGACGGAAACGAGCAGGCTCGCGAGGCGCTTCATGGTCAAGGCCCTCCAGGATGGGATGCAGTTTCTGCCGATGATGGCTGTCAGTGTAGCAGCCCGCGTCGCTGGCAGATCCAGGCCAGATCGCCCCCGGCGGAGCGGGAACACGGTCAGGTCCAGAGGGGCCGAAAGGTGGCGGCTCAAGCGACGCCGAGCTGCGCAATACGAACCAGGCGCCGGGCCGACCTTGCACGAACTTCCGGACAGGCACGACAGTCCGCAGCGCAGCCGACCGCAGCGGGCGTCGACCGTCCAGCAATCTCCGAAGCGCCCGCGCCCCTGCGGCCCCCTCCGGGCCCTTGCGGCGGCCGCCAGCAGCACGACGCCACGACAACGAGAAACGTCCGGGGCAGGAGGCCCTGCCCCGGACGTGCTCAGGTTTGGTGTGCTCGCGGCGTGCGCGGCCTGCCGGTTAGCGGCGGTTCTTCTTCCAGCGCGGCTGGATTGCGATGCGGAGGCTGTCGCCGGTGTACGGGCCGCCGAACAGCTCGGTCCGAATCAGCGCCCGCGGGACGGCGAAGTCGATGCCGGACCGCCACAGGCTGAGTCCGCCGTGGCGGGAGCGGGCGCCCACGAACGGCCTGACGAGCCGTCCGGAGGTCCGTTCCGGCCGCAGGCCGTACCCCAGCTCGCTGTCGAGCTCCAGGGTCGCCGGCTGGCCGAAGGCCCCCGGCGCGTTGGCGAACCGGTTCAGACCCTGCGTCCACAGGCTTTCGGCGCCGAGACCCGGCCGCATCCCCCAGATGGACTGGAACGCCGCGGACATGCCCGTGCCGTCCTGGCGCGGCGGCATCTCCAGCCGACCGCTGACGCCCCAGTCATCGTATCCGGAGCTGTGCGCGAAGACGCCGCTGACCCGGCCCTCGAACAGCAGCCCGCGGGCGTGCCGGTAGCGAATCGCGCCGCCGACCTCCATGCCGACGCCGTTGTTGCCCTCGCCGCCGTCGTGCCGGGCGCCGCCTTCGAGCGTCGTGACCACCTTGCCGCCGCCCTCGCGAACGCCGCGGTCCCACTGCATCTCCAGCAGGAAGCGCGTCCGCTCGCCGGTCAGGCTCATGTCCGGCGTCCGCACCGTCTCGTCCAGGTCGAGCGTGGACGAAGAAAAGTCGCCCTTCAGGTGGAGCGAGAAGCCCTTCGGACACTTGTCGCAGGCGCCGGGGCTGAGACGCCAGCCCATGGCGCCCATCTCGTAGTCCACGTCGCTCGCGGCGAGGATGCCGTCGTCCCGGTTGTTCTCCCAGGTGCCGCTGCCGCCTCCGACCGTGCCCCAGAAGGCGAGCTTGTTGCCCGTCCAGCCGGCGTACGGATGGATGCTGGTCAGGTCGAGCCTCACATCGCCGTCGAGCGTTCCGTTCAGCATGCCGCGGTAGTCGGCCCGGCTCTCCGTCCAGGCGCTCGACACGCCCGCGACCCAGTCGCCTGCGCGCATGTCGATACCGAGCTGACCGGCGGTGATGTCGCCGCTCCAGCTCGCGGTGTCCTGGTAGCGGCCCGACAGGGACCGGTAGTTGCCGGAGAACCAGAGCGCGCCGAAGCCCGTGTCGGACCCCATGCTCATGGCTTCGTCGCCGCCGTCGTCGGCCTGGGCGCCGAAGGTTGCCAGCGTCATCCGACCGCCGTTGAACAGCCCGGCGCCGGGGTAGCCGAGGCCTCCGAAACCCTGGCCCATGGCGCCGAAGCCCTGGCCCATCGTTCCGCCGTGGCCGCCGTACCCGTAGCTGTTCCCGTGGAAGCCGCCGCCGAGCATGCCGTGGCGCGGCGTGGCCGCGGTGGGCGGACCCGCCATGAGTGGACCGGCTCCGAAGCCGGCGTTCATGCCGTGACCCTGGCCGAAGCCCGATCCGAAGCCCGAGGAACCGACCGCGAACGGCCGGCCGAGGCCCGGTCCGCGCCCGAAGGCGCCGAGCGCCGTGCCCGCCGCATTGCCGAGGCCGAGGCCGATGCCGGTGCCGCCGGCGAACGCGTCCCCGTTCATCATCTGACCGGAATGCTCCGTGTCCTGCAGGACCCGACCGGAAATCGACTCCGTCACCATGCCCGTGATCTCGCGGGTGAAGTCCATCAGCAGGGCGTCCATCGCCGGGTCGCGAATCCGGTCGTCGTCGTCCTCCACGGTCACGGAGACCGCGTCTGCGGTGGTGATCCAGCCGTAGCCGGTCACGTCATGCGAGATTACGGCGATGCGGTCGCCCTCGTCGTCCACGAAGTCGTCACCGGCGGTCACGCCGAAGGTCTGCGGCGTGGACCAGTCCGCCGCCGTGAAGGTCAGCGGCGCGGTGACCGCCGCCAGGTCCCGGTCGCCGCTCGTCGCCGTGATCGTCACGTCGTTCACCGGTTCGCTGGTCAGCACCACCGTGTACGAGCCCGTGTCGCCCTCGACCATCGTCAGGGCGGTCGGTTCGACCGTGACCCCGGCCATGTCGTCGTCGGTCAGCGTGACCTCGACGTTGGCGGCCGGTACGTCGCCGTAGTCGGCGCCCATGACGGCGTGGCTGATCGTCGCCACCCGATCGCTCTCCTGGTCGATCAGATCGTCCATGCCGGTGACGGTGACCGTCTGCGGCACGTTCCAGTTGGCCGGCGTGAAGGTCAGCGCTCCGGAAACCGAGACCGCGCCCTCGTCGCTGCTCGCCGGCGTGATCGTCACGTCGCCGACGGGCTCGCTTTCGAGCACGATCGTGTACTCGGCCGTCTGCGACTCGCCGGCGGCCTCCGTCACGGTGAGCGCGGCCGTGCTGACCGTGATGCCGACCATGTCGTCGTCGGTCAGGGTGACCGCCACGGCCGCCACGGCGAAGCCCTCGTAGTCCGCGCCCGAAGCCTGGTGGCTGATGGTCGCCATGCGCTCCAGGCCCTGGTCGATGTAGTCATCGATGCCGGTGACGGTGACCGTCTGCGGCACGTTCCAGTCCCCGGGGGTGAAGGCCAGAGGGCCCGACACCATGACAGCGGCCTCGTCGCTGCTCATTGGCGTGATCGTGACGTCGCCGACGGGCTCGCTTTCGAGCACGATCATGTACTCGGCGGTCTGCATGTCGCCCGCAGCCTCGGTCACGGTGAGCTCGGAAGCGGTCACGGTGACGCCGACCGTGTCGTCGTCCACCAAGGTGACGGTGAACTCGTCGATGCCGAGGCCGTCGTAACCGCCGCCCATGGCCTGGTGGCTGATCGTCACCGTGCGGTCGTCCTGGTCGATGTTGTCGTTCACGGTGCCCACCGTGACGATCTGCCACCGGTACCAGTCTTCCCTGGTGAAGGTGACTGGCCCGGTCGGCATCGCCAGGTCAGGATTGCTGCTGGTGGCGACGACCGTCACCGGCTCGGTCGGCCGCGCGTCGAGCACCACGGCCCAGGCGCCGCGGTTGCCCTCCACGACGCGGGTGCTGAGATGCCGGATCGTGACGCTGGGGATCTGGGGTTCGGGGGCCGGGTCGTCGTTTGCTGACACGACCTGCGTCACGACATTGGCGACGTCGCCGTACCCGGCGCCGTTGATCTCGTGCGTGATGCTGGGGCTGCCCGTTGGCACGCCGCTGATGGTCACGAGGCTGGTGGGATTCACCGTCGGGCTCTGTGCCGCCGCCGGAACGGCCACGAGCGCGCCGGCCAGCAGCGCGCTGGCCGCGAGCAGCGCGACGGGCGCGGCCGCCCGCGCAGGGCCGTCATGCGACCGGCGGGCAATCCCGCCGAAGGGGGTCATGGCCGTCCGGATGAGCGTGCGCGTGCTGGTCGTTGAATCCGACATGGGGTGCTTCCTCGCTTGCGTGTTGGGGCAGTGGGGGCGATGGGCGGGAAATGGTAATCGCCGCGCGCCTGGCGGCGCGAGCGCTGGCGCCTCGACTCCGGGCTGGCCGGGGGCGACTTCAGCCGAGCGAGCCATCCGGGCGGCGCTCCCGAAGGTGGGGCCGCAGGGGACCTTCCGGTGCTGCGCGGTGCGGGTGACCGCCGCCGTGGCGTAGCTGGCCCGGCGACGATCTTCACCGGAGCAGCGAACCATCACCCGGCCATCCTACAGCAGTCCCCCGTGGCTGCCGGGGAGCGGGGCCGTACGACCGGCCCGCGAGCTGTCCGGCGGCTCGGTCGCCGTCGCCCGACGCCGGCTCGCTGTCCCCCTGCACGCCGCCGCCCTGGTCCGGCGCACTTCGCTCCCGAATGGGAGGCGGTGGGGCCGGGAGACCCGTCGGAAGCAGCGGAATGCACTGCGGCGTCCGGCCGTCTGCAACCCCTCGATCGACCGGGGCGGGCGCGAACCCGAGCCGGATGTCGGCGCGCCGGACGCGCCACCTGCGGCCCCTCGGACCTGATGGCGGTCCGGCCGCGCTCGCCGCCAGCCGCGTCGCGGATGCCGCGCCTGGCCCTGTGTCCCACCTCGGCAGCAGGCCGTCGGCCAACCAGCGCCTTTCGGCCGCTGGCAAGTCCGACAGCCTGCTACCCGGGGCTGCCGATGGCCACGGCGCCCGACTTGGCGAAGGGGGCGTAGAAGTCGTTGCCCTTGTCGTCGATGACGATGAAGGCCGGGAAGTTCTCGACCTCTATCTGCCAGATCGCCTCCATGCCGAGGTCCTTGAATTCGCGCACCTCGACCTTGCGGATGCTGTGCTCGGCCAGGGCGGCGGCGGGCCCGCCGATGGAGCCGAGGTAGAAGCCGCCGTGCTTCCGGCAGGCGCGGCGCACGTCGGCCGAGCGGTTGCCCTTGGCCAGCATGACCAGGCTGCCGCCGTGGCTCTGAAAGAGGTCGACGTACGGGTCCATGCGCCCGGCGGTGGTGGGGCCGAACGAGCCGGAGGCCCGGCCTTCCGGCCGCTTCGCCGGGCCGGCGTAGTACACGGGCTGCTCGCGGAAGTAGCGGGGCAGCTCCTGGCCGTTGTCGAGCAGCTCCTTCAGGCGGGCGTGGGCGATGTCCCGGGCGACGATCAGCGGCCCGCTGAGCGAGACTCGGGTGGCGACCGGGTACTTCGAGAGCTGGGCCCGGATCTCGTCCATCGGCCGGTTCAGGTCGATGGCCACCACGTCGGCGCCGAGTTCGTTTTCCTCGACTTCCGGCAGGTACTGCGCCGGATTCTCCTCGAGCTGCTCGAGAAAGACCCCGTCGCGGCGGATGCGGCCAAGGATCTGGCGGTCGGCGGAGCAGGAGACGCCCAGGCCGACGGGCAGCGAGGCGCCGTGGCGCGGCAGGCGGACGACCCGCACGTCGTGGGCGAAGTACTTGCCGCCGAACTGGGCGCCGATGCCGATTCGGGTGCAAAGGTCGAAGATCTCGCGCTCCAGCTCCCGGTCGCGGAAGGCCCGGCCCAGGTCGTTGCCGCTGGCCGGCAGGTCGTCCAGGGCGTGGCAGGTGGCGAGCTTGAGCGTCTTCATCGTCGCCTCGGCGGAGGTGCCGCCGACAACCAGGGCAATGTGGTACGGCGGGCAGGCCGAGGTGCCCAGGGTGCGGAGCTTCTCGTCGATGAACTCCATCAGCGACGCCGGGTTCAGGATCGCCTTCGTCTCCTGGTAGAGGAAGGACTTGTTCGCCGAGCCGCCGCCCTTGGCGACGAACAGGAACCGGTACTCGTCGCCCCGGGTCGCGTACAGGTCGACCTGGGCCGGCAGGTTGGTGCCGGTGTTCCGTTCCTCGAACATCGACAGCGGCGCCATCTGCGAGTAGCGGAGGTTGCGCTCCCGGTAGGCGTCATGGATGCCGCGGCAGAGCGCCTCCTCGTCGTCGAAGCCGGTGTACACGTCCTGGCCCTTGTAGCCCGCGACGATTGCCGTCCCCGTGTCCTGGCACCCGGGCAGGACGCGCCCGGCGGCGATGTTCGCGTTCTTCAGCAGCTCCAGCGCCACGAAGCGGTCGTTGGCCGACGCCTCGGGGTCGTCGAGGATGCTGCGCAGCTGCCGCAGGTGGCTCCCGCGGAGCAGGTGCGCAATGTCGTCCATCGCCTCCCGCGCAAGCAACCGCAGCGCCTCCGGCTCGACGTGGAGGGTCTCTCGCCCGCCAGCGGACTCGACCCGGACATGCTTGCGTGTCAGCAGCCGGTACTCCGGCTCCTGCCCGCGGTTCTCGAACAGCGTCTGGTGTCGAAAATCGACCATGGCGGTCACCTCAGGCGCGGCGGGCGGAGCGAGTCACTCGCCGAAGTAGTTCTTCAGTACCTCGTACGCCCCGCGGTACGCAGGCACGGGCTCCGGTGTGCTCGAAGTGGCCAATCGTCCTCACGGTCCTCGCGCAGGCGGATCAGGGGCAGGTCCCGGGAGCGAGAGCGACCGGAGTCTAGCCGCATCGGGCCGGCTCGGGCTCGCCGGTCCGACGGCGCCGGCCGTGGACGATGCAGGCGTTATTCTGTCATCGTGCGCTTCCTTCCCTTCGTCGCCCTGCTGACCGGAGTCGCTGCCTGCAGTGGTTCGCCGCCGGTTCCCCTGGAGGTGAGCCGGCGTCCGTGGGGCGAGGTGGATGGCCGGCGGGTGGAGCTGTTCGTCCTGGCGCGGCCGGACGGCGCCTCGGTCGAGATCTCGGAGTTCGGCGGCGCGATCGTCTCGCTGCGGGTTCCCGACCGGCGAGGCGAGCTGGCGGACGTGGTGCTCGGGTTCTCGGACCTCGACTCGTATGTTGCCGACACGAATCCCTACTTCGGTGCGATCGTCGGGCGCTACGCCAATCGCGTCGCCGGGGGGCGCTTCTCGCTGGACGGGGCGACGTACGACCTCCCCCGCAACGACGGCGAGAACAGCCTGCATGGCGGCGCGCGTGGGCTGACGCGGGTGGTGTGGCAGGGCGAACCGTTCGCGTCGGAAGCCGGTTCCGGCGTGGAGCTTCGCTACCGAAGTCCGGACGGCGAGGAGGGCTACCCGGGCAACGTGGATTTCCTCGTGCGCTACACGCTGCTGCACGGCGCGGAGGGGGACGGCTACACGCTGCGCATCGAGGCCGAGGCCGTCACGGACCGGCCCACCGTGGTGAACCTCTCCTTCCACTCGTACTTCAACCTGTCCGGCGAGGGCGAAGGCGACGTTCTCGACCACAGACTGTTGCTGAACGGCCGGAGCTTCACGCCGGTCGACGAGAGCCTGATTCCGACCGGCGAGATCGCCCCGGTCGTCGGCACGCCGATGGACTTCTCGGAGGCGACCGAGATCGGCGAGCGGATTGACGACGACTTCGAACAGCTCCTGTTCGGCGGCGGCTACGACCACAACTGGGTTCTGGCGCCTCGCACGGCACATGAGCGAGGGGCCGGCCCGCCTGGCGCCGGCAGCAGGGCTGGTGCCGGCCTTGAACACGAGCTGCGTCTTGCGGCCGTGGCGGTTCACCCATCAAGCGGGCGAACGCTGCGAGTTCGCACCACCGCGCCCGGCCTGCAGTTCTACTCGGGGAACTTCCTGGACGGCACGCTGGTCGGAAAGAGCGGGCGCCCGTACGTGCGCCGCGGCGGCTTCTGCCTCGAGACCCAGCACTTTCCGGACTCGCCGAACCAGCCTGCCTTCCCGACCACGGTGCTGAGGCCCGGGCAGACGTACCGGCAGGTCACGGAGTACGGTTTCACGAGCGAAGGCTGATCCTGAGGCCGCGCCCGTGCGCGCAACCGGCAGCCTGACGGCGCTGGGACACGAATCGAAGCCTGCGCCCGCGCCCCCGCGCGCTTTCCCGTCGCGGCGGCTCTGTTCCTGGCGAGGCGCCGCATGAACCCGCGCCCGTGCGCCGGGCAACCGGCGCTCGCCTCCGCCGCGGTGTCAGCGTCGAAATCATGGCCCGCGCCCGCACGTGCAACTCTCCCATCCGGGCAGCGTAGATCCGAACCATAGAATGCGCGGCATGAACGGAACGGCCGGCGGCGTTTGCCCACCGGGGGCGGGAGTGCGCCGATGAGCGCTGCCGACGCGGAGGCCGGCGCCGGCGGCGCGGAAACCGAGGCTGCGCCGGCGAGGCCCGACCTGTCCGTCCTGCAGGCGGACGACGAGTACGAGTACCGGCCCCAGCGGGGCCGCTGGGTCAAGTGGGGCCTGCTCGTGGTGGTGATCGTGGCCGGGGTCGTTCTGGCCAACCGGCTGCCGCCCGGCCAGTACGTGCCGTTCCTCATGCCCGAGGTCGAGACGACGACGGTGCAGCGTCTGACGCCGGCGCAGGCCTCGACCGTTCTGACCGCCACCGGCTACACCTACGCGCGCGTGCGTGCCGCGGTGGGAGCGAAGATCGTGGGCCGCATCACCGAGCTGCACGTGGACGAGGGCGACGCGGTGTCGGCGGGCGATCTGATCGCGGTGCTCGACTCCCAGGACCTCGAAGCCTCGGTGCGACGGGCACAGGCCGCGCTCATCGAGGCGACGGCCCGGCTGGCCGATGCGGTGCGGGAAGAGGTGCGGCAGCGGCGCGTGGTCGAGGCCGGAGTGGCGCCGGCGGCGAACCTCGACGCGGCGCTCACGCAGCTGCAGGTGGCGCGGGCGCAGGTCGGCACCGCGCGAGCGGGCCTGGCGTCCATCGAGGCGCAGCTGGCCTACACCGTGATTCGCGCGCCGGTGGACGGCGTGATCATCGAGCGCACGGTCGAGGTCGGGGAGATGGTGGCGCCGGGCGGCTTCACCAGCCAGCAGGCGACCGGCGCGCTCGTGCGCATCGCGGACCCGACCTCGCTGGAGGTCGAGGCGGACATCAACGAGAGCTTCATCGCCCGGATCCAGCTCGGCCAGCCGGCGACGATCCAGGTCGATGCCGTGCCCGACTTCGAGTACAGCGGCGCGCTGCGCCAGATCGTGCCTACCGCCGACCGGCAGCGCGCCGTGGTGCGGGTGAAGGTGACCATCGACGACCGGGACGACCGTCTGGTGCCCGACATGAGCTGCAGCGTGACCTTCCTGCAGGAGGGCGTGGACGAGGAAGTGCTGCAGGCCGAACCGAAGATCCTGGTGGCAGCCGAGGCGATCGCGAACGATGGCGGCTCCTCCTACGTGCTGCTGCTGCGCGATGGACGGCTGGAGCGGACGGATGTCGAGCTCGGTCTGAAGCAGGACGACAACGAGTACGAAGTGCTGTCGGGGCTTTCCGGGGGCGAGACTGTCGTTCGGCGGCCGACGCCGGAACTGACGCCCGGCCTGCGGGTGCGCGAGGCAGCCTGACGCCCCATGGCTCCACCACGGAGACGAGCAGAACGAGGACCGAGAGGGAGGTTGCCGATGGCTGAGACCGTCGTCCATTTGCGGGACGTGACGAAGAACTATCGGCGCGACGCCTTCGAGCTGAAGGTGCTCCAGGGCATCACGCTCGACGTGGAGAAGGGCGACTACGTGGCGCTGATGGGGCCGTCCGGGTCCGGCAAGAGCACCCTGCTGAACCTGCTCGCCGGCATCGACCAGCCGTCGAGCGGCGAGCTCGTGGTTGCTGGCCAGCAGGTCGGCCGGCTGAGCGATGGCAGGCTGGCGCAGTGGCGACAGCGGCACATCGGCTTCATCTTCCAGTTCTACAACCTGATCCCGGTGCTGACTGCGTACGAGAACGTGGAGCTGCCGCTGACGCTCCGGAAGTCGTCGCGGGCGGCGCGTCGGAAGCGCGTCGAGACGGCGCTTTCGGTGGTCGGTCTGAGCAACCGCGTGAAGCACTACCCGCGGCAGCTCTCCGGCGGCCAGGAGCAGCGGGTGGCGATCGCCCGGGCGATCGTCACGGACCCGACGCTGCTGCTCGCCGACGAGCCGACCGGCGACCTCGACGCGGACTCCGGCCGCGAGATTCTCGACCTGCTCGGCCAGCTGAACGAGCAGTTCAACAAGACGATCCTGATGGTCACCCACGATCCGAACGCGGCGGCGCGGGCGAACCGCCTGGTGCGGCTGGACAAGGGCCGGCTGGTAGCGTCCGAGGCTGGCGGCGCATGACTCGGCTGATTCGGCGCAACCTGCTGCGCAACAAGCTGCGCACCGTGCTGACCGTGGCGAGCCTGGCCGTGGCTCTGTTCATCCTGAGCCTGCTGGGCGTCGTGAACGATGCGCTGAACTTCGCCGACGAGGCCTCGACGCCCGACCGGCTGGTCGTGCGCCACGCCATTTCGCTGACCTTCTCGTTGCCCGAGGCGTACGAGACGCGGCTGCGGACGATCGAGAACGTGGCCGCGGTGACGCCGCAGAACTGGTTCCAGGGCGTATACAAGGACTCGCGGCCCGAGAACTTCTTCCCCCGCTTCACGGTCGACCCGGAGACGTTCCGCGAGGTCTTCCACGAGTACGACTGGAACGAGAGCGAGTGGGAGGCCTTCGCCGCGCAGCGCACCGCCTTCGCCGCCGGGCGGACCCTGGCGGAGAACCAGGGCTGGTCGCTCGGCGACACGATCACGATCAAGGGCGACATCTACCCGATCGACGTGGATCTGCAGCTGCGCGCCATCTTCGACCACGCGGAGGACCAGGCGCAGGAGGGCCAGGTCTTTTTCCACCGCCGCTACGTCGAGGAGGCGATGGGCAATCCGGGCGTGAACGGCACCTACTGGCTGCTGCTCGACGACGCCGACGCGGCGCCGGCGGTCATCGCGGCGGCCGAGGCCATGTTCGAGAACTCGGATAACCAGGTGCGGGCGGAGACCGCCGAGGCGTTCGCTGCCTCGTTCACGGAGATGCTGGGCAACGTGCAGCTGCTCTTCACCGTCATCGGTCTCGCGATCGTCATCTCCATCCTGCTGATGACGGCGAACATGATGGCGATGTCGGCGCGCGAGCGGACCACCGAGGTCTCGGTTCTGCGCACGCTGGGGTTCCGGCGCAACCAGGTGCTCGGCATGGTGCTTGGCGAGTCGCTGGCCGTCGGGGTGCTCGGGTCGGCCGCGGGCGCCGGCCTCACCGCGCTCGCAGTCCGGCTCACCGCGCCGCTTCTGGACGCCATGGGCTTCACCTTCGGCGGCTTCGGGCTGGACCAGCGGGTGCTGCTGACCTCGACCGCCATCGGCATCGGGGTCGGCCTGCTGAGCGGCGTGTTTCCGGCCCTGGTCGCCGCCCGGCTGAAGATCGTCGACGGCCTCAGGCGGCTGTGATGGCTAGCTTCCACGGTTGCGGCAGCTCGTCGTCGGAGATTCCGGCCGCCTCCAGGGGCGGCAGCGCGAGCGGCCTGGCGGGTCGCTCCCCTGTTCGAGATGAGCGGCAAGGCGGCGCCGACAGGGGCGCCGACGGTTGGGAGGCAGCATGATTCCTTTCAAGTACACGTATCGCAACCTGTTCGAGCGTCGCGCCGTGACCTTCATGACACTGGCGTCCATCGGCTTCGTCGTGCTCGTCTACATTGGCGTCCTTTCGCTTGCCGGGGGCCTGAGGGCCGCGTTCGACGAGACGGGCAACCCGTCGGTTGTCCTGGTGATGCGGGACGGCGCCAGCGCCGAGATGCAGAGCTCGTTCGAGCAGGAGAGCCAGCGTCTGCTTGCCGCGATGCCCGGCGTGCAGCGAGGCGCGGACGGTATGGCGCTGGCGTCCGGAGAGGTCCTGACGGTGCAGATCTTCGAGCGGGTGGACGGGTCCGAGGCGAACATCGTGGTGCGCGGCGTGGAACCGGCTGCCTTCGCCATTCGCCCTGGCCTGGAGATCACGGAAGGCAGGCGCTTCGAGCCGGGCCGGGGCGAGATCATCGTCGGCCGCGGCGCGGCGCGTCGGCTCGGCCTGCGCCCGGGCGACGAGCGGAAGATCGGCAGGAACGTCTTCCGGGTGGTGGGACTGTTCGCCGGTGCCGGCGCCCACGGCTCCGAGATCTGGGGCGACTACCGCGACCTGGGGGACGCCTTCCGGCGTGGCGGCTTCTACTCCTCGACCCGGTTGATGGCGGCTTCGTCGTCAGCGGCGGCCACGCTGGTCGAGACGGTCGAGTCCGACCAGCGGCTCCGCGTGCTGGCCCTGACCGAACCCGAGTACTACGCTGCCCAGGCGGACAGCGCATCCGGCCAGTTCATCGTCCTCGGCAACCTGCTCGCCGTGCTGATGGCCCTCGGTGCGTGCTTCGCCGCCGCCAACACCATGTACGCCCAGGTCGCCGCGCGCTCCCGCGAGATCGGCACCCTGCGCGCCCTGGGCTTCCAGCGCCGGTCGATCATGGGCAGCTTCTTTCTGGAGGCGGTGCTGCTGGGCGTCGTGGCCGGCGCGTTCGGCGCCGTCCTCGCCTTGCCGCTGAACGCGATTCAGACCGGCACGATGAACCAGGTCACGTTCAGCGAGATCACGTTCCAGCTGCGCACGACGCCCGTCGCCCTGTTCTCGGGCATCTTCCTCGCCACGGTCACCGGCGTCCTGGGCGGTCTGCTGCCGGCCTTGGGCGCCTCGCGCCAGAAGATCACCGATTTGCTGCGCGAAGCGTAGGCCGGGGCGGCGCCGGGGCGGCGGAGGCGCGTCGAGGTTCGCTGGCGCAGCCGGTCGGGAGACCGCATTTGTCGCTCGCGGTCCGGGCGGCGAGCCCGGTGCAGACGGCGCGGCGGGTGGAACGGTCGTCGGACAACCCTCGCTCGCGTCGAGGAAACGGAGCCTGGTGCTCGCGCTACGATGGACCGGTGGTGACTCCAGTCGTTCAGTCCTCGGCCTTGACCGAGCGCTTCTTCAGCACCTCCGGACCGGTGGTTCCGGCGGACCACTACGGGATTCCGCCGCTCGAGCGGCTTGACCAGGAAGAGCTGCTGCGGCTGATTCGGGCGAAGCGCTACTTCGTGCTGCACGCACCGCGGCAGACCGGGAAGACCACGGCGCTGCTGGCGCTGCGGGATCTGCTGAACGAGCATGGCGAGTACCGGTGCGTGTACGCCAACCTGGAGACGGCGCAGACGGCGCGAAACGACGTGCACGTGGGCATCCGGACGATCCTCGCGGGGATCGCGGACTGGGCGCTCGACACCCTCGACGAGCGCATCCTGGCCGGGATTTGGCGTCCCGTGCTGGAAGACGTTGGCGCACATGAGGCTCTCCGTGTGTCGCTTCGACAGTGGTCGCGCGCCGCTCCGGGACCCATCGTTCTGTTGCTCGACGAGATCGACTCGCTGGTAGGCGACACCCTCATCTCGGTGTTGCGGCAGCTGCGAGCCGGCTACAGCCTTCGACCCGATGGATTCCCGCAGAGCGTGGTCCTGTGCGGCGTTCGCGACGTGCGGGACTACCGCATCCACTCGCCGGCGGCCGGCGAGATGATCGCCGGCGGCAGCGCCTTCAACATCAAGGCGGAGTCGCTGCGGCTCGGCGACCTTGGCGAGGCGGAGGTGCGGGCGCTGCTGGGCCAGCACGTGGCCGAGACCGGCCAGCAGTTCACCGAAGGCGCGCTGGCCGCGGTGTGGGAGCAGTCGCAGGGGCAGCCGTGGCTGGTGAACGCCCTGGCGTACCAGGCCTGCTTCCGGAAGAAGGCGAACCGTGACCGCTCGCGGACCATCGACACGGCCGAGATCATGGAAGCCCGGGAGGAGCTCGTTCTGAGCCGTCAGACCCACCTGCATCAGCTGGCCGACAAGCTGCGGGAGGAGCGGGTGCGGCGGGTGATCGAGCCGATCCTGAGCGGCCGGGTACGGGCTGGCGACCACGCCCTTTCGGACGACGTGGAGTACGTGCGCGACCTGGGTCTCCTGGCGCGGGATCGGGGCTCCCGGCGCATCGCGAACCCGATCTACCGCGAGGTGATTCCGCGCGAGTTGATGTACGCCCTAGACGACACGATCCTGCACGAGACGGAGTGGTACGTGGAGCCGGACGGCGATCTGGACATCGAGGGCCTGCTGGCGGCCTTCCAGTGCTTTTTCCGCGAGCACTCGGAGCACTGGCTGAAGGGCATGCAGTACCGGGAGGCCGGTCCGCAGCTTCTGATTCAAGCGTTCCTTCAGCGAGTGGTGAACGGCGGCGGTCGCATCGAGCGGGAGTACGCGCTGGGCCGGATGCGCACCGACCTGCTGATCGTCTGGCCTCCCGGTCGGTTCGCCGGCACGGCCGAGCCCGGCATGCCGGCCCGGCGCCACGTGGTCGAGTGCAAGGTCCTGCGCGGCGGCCTGGAAGCCACCATCAGCAAGGGCGTGGAGCAGACAGTGGAGTACATGGACCGCTCCGACGCCCACTCCGGCCACCTGGTCATCTTCGACCGCGACGAGGCGAAGCCCTGGGAGGAGAAGATCTACCGACGCGAGGAGTCGCTGGAGGGCCGCGAGGTCACCGTCTGGGGCGCCTGAGGGGGCGACCCATCGTCCTGCTGTGGCCTGTGCGAGGCACCCGCCGTCCCGCTGCCGCGGTGTGGGAATCCGCTTCGGGCATCTGGCTCGGGACGTGGCGGTCCGGGGATGGGTTCAGGTCCGGCACAGGGCCTTCATGCCCGTTGCCTGGCGCAGGCTACCGTGCTTCCTGGCGGTCGATCACGAAGCTGCGGGACGGAAGTGAGACAGCAGGACGGTCCGAAGGCAAACCGGGGTGGCTGCCTCGGGTTCTGGTGGCTCGCGAGTGCTTGCTCCGCGATCGCGAGCGGCAGTTCGACCGCTGCGCCCCCACGTTCGAAGAGTGCGAAGACGCGGTGCGTTCTGCCGAATTGGTCCGGGCGCGGCGCCCCCGGCACGACGACGCGAAACCCCACGGCGCCGAGGCGAGAATCGCCGAGCTGTTCGGCGATGTCGGGACGCTGGGCCCCGGCATCGAAGCTGACGACGAACTGCCCGTTTTTTCCGTACACCGCCAGCTTGCGCGGGCCCACGCCGGCTTCCGCGTCGGCGGCCCAGCCGGCGAGCAGCGTCTGGCCGTCGACCGTGGCGACCTGGTCCACCATGCCGTCGAAGCCGTCTCCGACTGGGCGCACGACCAGACGGCGCCCGTCGGTGACCGGGAGAATCTCGCGGCCACGCTCCTTCGTCAGCGGCCGGTGGAAGTAGCCGAGCGGCGAGGCGATGCCGCTGGGCGAGAGCACGTAGCCGACGAACCCGAACCGGCGCACGTGCTCGATATCGGCTTCCACGGTGAGCCGGAAGCCCAGGCTGTCGGTCGGCAGGCCAAGCTGGTTGGCCACGTCGGGCCGAGCCACGCCCGGGGTGGCCGCCGCGACCGCCCTGTCGCCGCTCACGATGACGATCTCGGGTACGGCCTCCGGATGCTGCGTGTCGGTCGCCCAGCCTGCCACTGCGATGAAGCTCGTGCCGTCGCCGGTCGTCAGAGGGGACAGCAGCGTCGTGCTCTCGAGGTAGCCCGTCGGTCCGCTGCCTGGTGGCCTGACGGCGAGGCGCCGGGGCGAGGCGAGCGGGTTCGGGCCGGCCTCCACCAGGGCTTCAACATGACCGCTCGGCCCTCGCACGACCCGATACGGGTCGGCAACTTCTTCGCCTGCGGCGTCCATCCCGGTGAACTGCCAGAGGACATGGCCCGCCGCCGCAGGAAAGTCCCGTATTTCCGTGTAGCCCATGTTCCTCGGGAAGGTGGATGTCTGGTGCATCCACTCCCGGGTCGAGTCGTGGAGGAGCAGCAGGTCTGGTCGATGCCGCTGCACGACCACCTCGCGCTGCACGTCGTACCCCAGACCCGGCGTCACCAGGCCCGCCATGTCCACGACCGTCAGAGAGCTGTTCCAGCCGACGTGTCCAATCTCGTCGAGCAGTATCGAGGTGTCGCTGTCGAAGCGTTCGTCGAGCGCTTGCGCCATCCCGACCAGCACCTCGCGTCGTTCCCCGATCTCGGCGCGGTAGTTGGCCTGCGCGTGGTTCGACAGGAAGACGGGAGAGGCGAGGGCGAGCAGGAGAACCGCGGTCGAGGCGCGGAGCGCGGCCGCATTGCCCGGAGCGGGGCGCGCCTGAAACCACGGTGCGGCTCTCTTGAGACCGCGGAGAGCCGAGCTCGCGACGGTGCAGGCGCCCGAGGCGAGAGCGAACGCGAAGAGCACGTTCAGCGTGTAGTAGTGCCAGGTGAAGTCGGGCCAGGAACCGAGCAGGCCGTATCCGAGCACGGTGGCGACGGGAAACGCGACGAGTGACCAGGCGGCCGGGTGGCGACGGATCAGGCTGATGCAGCCCAGGCAGGCAAGGACGGCCAGCGGGGACCACGCCCACGGTTTCGCCGCCAGGGAGAAACTGAAGGTGGCCACGACGCTTCCGGCTGCCTCGGCGTAGACCTCGCCGACGCGGTTCAGATAGTCGGGGAGGCGGATCACGAGGGCCCCTGCCTTGGCTGGCAGCGTGGCCGGTATCGGGCTGCCGTAGTAGAGGGTCGCGAAGAGGAGCCAGGGGACGACGGCCAGGAGGCAGGCCAGGGCCTGCCGGACCGGCAGCTTGCGATCTCGCCGCCAGTCGGCCAGGACCAGCATGGCGGCGAGCAAGACCCCCTCAGGCCTGGTCAGGAACAGGAGTGCGGCGACGACGCAGGCGGCGGTGCTGCGCTGGCTCAGGTGCAGGTCGACGGCGAGCAGGAACAGGAAGGCGAACAGGTGGATCTCCATGCCCATGTAGACGTAGTTGTACGCCGCCTGGGGATTGAAGGTGACCAGCGCCACCCCGAGCGGCGCGGCCAGCCCGGCGCCGGTGCGGACAAGCAGCCGGGCGACCAGAACCGCCGTGCCCAGCATGCAGAGGATGCCGAAGCCGTTCTGCCAGGCGGCGGCGTGTTCATTGCCTCCGACGGCGACGAACAGGGCGCTCAGGACCGTGAACAGCGGCGTCGTGAAGCCCATGACCCGCTCGCCCAGGTTGTAGACGAGCCCGTTTCCCTCTGCCAGGTTGCGGGCGTAGCGCAGGACGATCAGCTGATCCTCGAACTGCAACCGCAGCGCGAGGTTGGGGATCAGCTTGGCGGCCAGCCAGACGGCGTAGACGCCGAGCGCGGTCCAGCCGGCCGCAGGCAGCAGGCGGTTGCCGGACGAGATGTCCCTGCGCGAGCCCTCGCCTGGCCGCTGGTCGAGAAGCGAAGTCCCGGGCGTGTCGGCGGAGGAACTGTTCCTCGAACTGTGGCTGGGCATGGGCTCGGTGGTTCCCCGCGGCGGACCGCGACGTGCGATTGTGGCACGCTGCGCCTGCCGCGCTACCATGACCATGGCGGCGCCAGGGAGACCGCTCAACGCCAATGACCGAGCGCTTCTTCAACACCTCCGGACCGGTGGTTCCGGCGGACCACTACGGGATTCCGCCGCTCGAGCGGCTCGACCAGGAAGAGCTGCTGCGGCTGATTCGGGCGAATCGCTACTTCGTGCTGCAGGCGCCGCGGCAGACCGGCAAGACGACGGCGCTGCTGGCGTTGCGCGACCTGCTGAACGAGAGCGGCGAGTACCGGTGCGTTTACGCGAACATCGAGACCGCGCAGACGGCGAGGAACGACGTGGCCGCCGGGATTCGGACCGTCCTTTCGCAGATCTCCACACGCGCGCGCATCGCGCTCGGCGATCAGTTTCTGGTCGAGACGTGGAGTCGTGCGCTGGAGGTCGCCGGTCCTCACGATGCGTTGTTCCAGGCGCTCGGCCAGTGGGCGGAGAACGACCCGAAGCCCATCGTTCTCCTCCTCGACGAGATCGACTCGCTGGTCGGTGACACGCTGATATCCGTGCTGCGGCAGCTGCGTGCGGGCTACGACATGCGTCCGGAGGGGTTTCCGCAGAGCGTCGTCCTGTGCGGCGTTCGCGACGTGCGGGACTACCGCATCCACTCGCCGGCGGCCGGCGAGATGATCGCCGGCGGCAGCGCCTTCAACATCAAGGCGGAGTCGCTGCGGCTCGGCGACCTTGGCGAGGCGGAGGTGCGGGCGCTGCTGGGCCAGCACGTGGCCGAGACCGGCCAGCAGTTCACCGAAGGCGCGCTGGCCGCGGTGTGGGAGCAGTCGCAGGGGCAGCCGTGGCTGGTGAACGCCCTGGCGTACCAGGCCTGCTTCCGGAAGAAGGCGAACCGTGACCGCTCGCGGACCATCGACACGGCCGAGATCATGGAAGCCCGGGAGGAGCTCGTTCTGAGCCGTCAGACCCACCTGCATCAGCTGGCCGACAAGCTGCGGGAGGAGCGGGTGCGGCGGGTGATCGAGCCGATCCTGAGCGGCCGGGTACGGGCTGGCGACCACGCCCTTTCGGACGACGTGGAGTACGTGCGCGACCTGGGTCTCCTGGCGCGGGATCGGGGCTCCCGGCGCATCGCGAACCCGATCTACCGCGAGGTGATTCCGCGCGAGTTGATGTACGCCCTAGACGACACGATCCTGCACGAGACGGAGTGGTACGTGGAGCCGGACGGCGATCTGGACATCGAGGGCCTGCTGGCGGCCTTCCAGTGCTTTTTCCGCGAGCACTCGGAGCACTGGCTGAAGGGCATGCAGTACCGGGAGGCCGGTCCGCAGCTTCTGCTTCAGGCGTTCCTTCAGCGAGTGGTGAACGGCGGCGGTCGCATCGAGCGGGAGTACGCGCTGGGCCGGATGCGCACCGACCTGCTGATCGTCTGGCCTCCCGGTCGGTTCGCCGGCACGGCCGAGCCCGGCATGCCGGCCCGGCGCCACGTGGTCGAGTGCAAGGTCCTGCGCGGCGGCCTGGAAGCCACCATCAGCAAGGGCGTGGAGCAGACAGTGGAGTACATGGACCGCTCCGACGCCCACTCCGGCCACCTGGTCATCTTCGACCGCGACGAGGCGAAGCCCTGGGAGGAGAAGATCTACCGACGCGAGGAGTCGCTGGAGGGCCGCGAGGTCACCGTCTGGGGCGCCTGAGGGGGCCGAACTCGTCGCCCGCGCAGGGAACGGGTCCGCCTGGCGTCGCTTCGCTTCAATGACAGCCGGAGGATCGTGCGACCAGCCGGCAGCCACGCTTCGGTCGAGTTCGCCCAGCCAGACCGGCGGACGGCACTGCAGGACCTGGTGGCGGCATCGTTCAGGCGTCCCGCCTGGCAGGCGGTGGGTGACTACGGCTGGCCTGGCATTGGCAGCTCGACCGCCACGCTTCGCTTCATCAGCGCGAAGACCCGGTGGCGGTCGGCGAACGCCTTCGGCGCCGGCGCCCCGGGCACGCGGATGCGGAAGCCGGTGCGGAGCAGGCCCGAGTCCTGGTGGGCATCGGCCACGTCCGGCCTGGGCCGACCACTGTCGTTTCCGGCCAGGAACTCGCCGTCCCGGTAGATGACGATTCGCCCAGGCGGTTCGCCGGTCTCGAGGTCGCCGGCCCAGCCTTCGACGAAGGTCTGACCGTCGCGGCTTGTCACCAGGTCGACCTGGCCGCCGAAGCCGTGGCCGGCTGAATGCACCGGCAGCCGGCGGCCGTCCGTGATCGGCAGGACTTCCGTGCCGTCGTCCTCGAGCGTCAGCGCGCGCCAGGCGTGTCTCAGCCGTATCGCCTGGCCGCGCCGGGACAGCGCGTAGACGGCGACACCCTCCCGGCGAATCCGGTCCTCGATCTCCTCTGCTGGCAGGTGGTCGGGGTTTCTGCGATCGGCGAGAGCGGTCGGTCTCAGCAGAAAGCCGCTGTGCAGATGGTCGATGCTGTATCGCCGGGCGACGTCGGCTCGGTCCAGGGCGATGGGTACCGGGCCCAGGAACGTGTCGCCCAGGAAGCCGACCACGACGTCGACGCTGCCGGGCTGCTCCCGGTCCACGACCCAGCCGTTCAGGCCGCCGTGAAGCGAGTAGCCGCCGTTCAGGAAGCCGACCAGTCCGGTCGCTTGCTGGGCCACCACGGGGAATCGCTGGTCCCTCTCGCCGCGGACGCTCGCAGATCGCCGCACGATGGCGTCCACGCGGCCTTCGGCGTCTTGGGAAAGTGACCAGATCGGGCTGCTTGCGGGCCGTGTCACATGCTCCAGCGTCAGGTCCCCGGGTTCTCCCGAGACCAGGAGCACGTCGATCCGGTTCAGGCCATCGCGAAACAGTCCTTCCGGCAGCAATGCGACGAACCGGTGGCGGCCGTCGGCCGTGGTGTGGGTTTCGACCGTGGCGCCAATCACCCCTTCGACTGCCACCGCGACGGCACGGTCCATCACCTGCGTGTCTTCGCCGAACACCCCGTCGACGATGGCAGGGATGACGGGCCCGGAAGGGTCCATGTCGTTCCAGGCCCCGGGAGACACGAGCCCCACCGTGGCGTCGCCCGGTCGGATGTCGAGGTCGGTCAGACGCCGACCGTGCAGGTCGGACACGGCGCCGATTGCCATCGGGTCGGAAGCCTCCCCGAGGATCTCTGCCAGTTTCGCCATCCGGGAAGCTCGCCAGTCGTCGCGCATGGCTGGCACGAGCACGGCGCCCGAGTGCTTGCCGACGATGACGGGCTGCGCGGTCGGCGATTCGCCTGGCAGCGGCAGACCGGAACGCTCCAGGCTGCCGCCCGCCGCATCGAGCACGAGTGCTGGCAGCTCTACGAGCGAGATCGGGCGCTCGTCGGTCACGGCCGCTTCCTGGTACGGCGCCTTGACGAGCAACGGCACCGAGGCCAGATCGAGGAGCTGCCCGGGCGACGAATGTTCGGGTTCGACGACTCGGCGGCTCTCACCGGGCTGAAACGCGATGCCGTGGTCGGCCGTGATCGCGATCACGCTGCGGTCGAACATGTTGGTGGCTTCGAGCCGCGCGACGAGCTCACCGAGCAGGCGGTCCACGAACTCGACCTGAAGCAGGTAGCGCTTCCGATGGTGCAGGGCGGACCAGGCGTGTTCGCTCCACGTTTCCCTGACGAGGCCGTGGACGCCCGATCGCGGTCGGTTGTACCTGCGCCCGGACGGCAGGTACTCCCACGGCAGGTGGGGCAGCATGGAGTGCAGGAAGTGGAAGGCAGGGCGCCTTCCCGGCGCCTCGATTGCCTGGACGAAGTCCCGGAACTCGGCCGCCCGGTCCGTCGAACGAAGCTGGACGAGGGCGCGCTGGAACGCAGTTCCCGTCGGCGGGCGGTCCCGAATCTCCAGGGTCTTTCGTCCGAAGCCGCTCCAGGTACGGGTCGCGTCCGGCAGTTCGTCGGCCCATGGCGAGGGCAGGGTCGTGGCGAGCCAGACGATCCACAGGTCGGACGCGAGCAGCCCAAGCCGCTCGCCGGCCGACGCTTCCTCCGCGGCGAAGAGGTTGAGGTCGGGCGGGCAGAGGGAGGTGATCGGTTCGACGGCGTGGAGGTCGTGGCTTGGCGCCAGGACGGTGAACAGGTTGACCGGGTGGTGGTCGAAAGTCGGGATCGAGCTCGCGTTCGCGTTGGCGCCGGTCAGCATCGCGGGCAGGGCCAGTGCGGTGACGTCCGCGGCTGCCGTCGCGTTCGGATACCAGGTGGCGCGGTCGGCCAGAGCGGCCAGGTTGGGCAACCGCCGCCGGTCGATGTCGCCGTTCCGGTCGAGTACCGAGGTCAGGGACCATTCATCGAAGACGACCAGGATGACGGGCGCACGGGCGCCCGTGTCGTCGGCTTTGGGCAGATCGCCCATGTCCGCCGTCGCGACGCTGGCCCGGACTCCGGGGCTCAGGACGAGAAGGGCCGGGACGACGAGGGCCGCAGCGGAGAGCAGCATGCCGAACGAGCGTGCGGCCGGGAAGCGAAGCCAGGCCCAGCCGGCGCAGATCCCGGCGAGACCGGCGAGCGAGACGGCCGCGGCCAGCGGCAGCGCACGGAGCGCTTGCAGGCAGATGACCGCCGAAAGGCCCCCGATGGCGGCTGTGGACGGCGCCACCCAACCAGGGCGAAGAAGCCGCGCCAGCAGGGCGGGCGCTGCCAGCACGACGGCAGGGCCGATGGCGAGCACCACGATCAGCAGCGCCAGATCGCCGGCTGACAGGCCCCGGATGGCGAAGAACTCGGGTGACCGGCGCAGCAGGTCGTAGATCGGCTGGGCGAAGGCCAGGCTCGACAGGCCGACGATGGCGCCCAGGCCGCTGCCGAGATGGCCGGTGACCTCGTTGCTTCGCGAATCGCTCACTCGGGGGCGCTCGAGTCGTCTGCTTGCCGCCTTGAGGCCGGAAGAGGCAGTTCGACCGCCACGCCGCGCCCCATCAGCGCGAAGACGCGGTGGCGTTCGGCGAAGTCAACGGGGGGCGGCGAATCGGGTACGTCGATGCGGAAGCCGGTGCGCAGCAGGCCGGCGTCGTCGTGGGTTTCCGCCACGTCTCGCCGGGGTCGCCTGCCGGCGCCGCCGGCCAGGAACTCGCCGTCCCGGTAGATGGCGATCCGCCGGGGCGCCTCGCCGAGTTCCAGGTCGCCGGCCCAGCCTTCGACGAAGGTGCGCCCGTCGCGGCTTGTCACCAGGTCGACCTGGCCGCCGAAGCCGTGGCCGGCTGGCTGCACCGGCAGCCGGCGGCCGTCCGTGATCGGCAGGACTTCCTTGACGTCATCTTCGCGTGTCAGTGGGCGGTAGCTCGCGGACAGGCGCGCCGCGACGCCGCGTCTCGACACGGCGTAGACCTTTACGCCCTCGCGGTGGAGGGCGCCCGGGTCGTCCCGCAGCCAGTCGGGATAGTGGCCGCGATGATCCGAGGCTGGCCGCGGTAGACGGAGAATGTAGCCACTCTGCAGGTGCTGGTCACCGTAACGGTCCGCGACGTCCGAGCGCTCACGGCCGGGATGTCCAGCGGCGACCTGTCGTTCCCCGACGAACGCAACGATGTGCTCGACGCCTCCAGGGTCGGCATCGTCGATGGCCCAACCTCTGACCACGTTGCCGAGCACCGAGTCCACGTGGCCGTAGAGACCGCGTGGGCTCGGCCTGACAAGCGGCAGCCGCCGGCCGCCTCTGCTGTCCGATTCGCGGACCAGGGACTGCACGTTTCCCTGACTGTCCCTGGTCAGGCTGAAGAGGTCCTGGCCGCTGCTCAGCCGTTCCAGGCGGATCCGGTTGCTGCTTTCCTCGACCAGAAATGCCTCCAGCCGATTGAAGCCATCCCTGAGGCGTGACTCAGGCAGGAGCGCGGCGAAGCGTGAGCGGCTGCGAGGGGCGTCGTGCGGCGTCACGGTTGCAGCGACGACTCCGTTCAGCGCCAGCGCCAGATTGCGGTGGTCAGCCAGCTCGTCCGGCAGAACTTGCACCGCCAGGGATCCCTCGACCAGGACCGGAACCTCCGCCTCTGCGGTGTCGACTCCGTTCCAGACCCAGGCGTCCAGGAACTCGACCCTGGCGCCTGTTTCGCGTACGGGGAAGTCCGCCACCGCCTCACCGTGAAGGTGCGGCAGGACACCGATGGTCATGGGGTCGTTCGACTCGCCGAGAAGCGACGCCTGCTCTCGGGCCTGGCGGCGCCGCCAGTCGTTGCGCCTCGCCGGGATCTCGACGTAGCCCGTGTCCAGCCCTCTCATGAGGTGCATCAGCGTGCCTCCTGAGGCTGCGTCCTGAGGGTTCATCGCCCCTGTGGCTGCAACTGCCAGGCTCGTGGAGAATGTGCCCGGCCGTGAGCCTGCGAGCTGAAGGATGCGCCCGGGCAGTTCGACCAGCGAGATCGGCTCTTCATCCACGACTGCTTGCTGCTGGAACGGCGCCTTGATCAGGAGCGGGACACTGGCAATGTCGAGGCTGTGCTCGTCTTCTGCTGCAGCTGCTTCAAGGCGGCGCCGCGACCTCCCAGGCCTGAAAGAGACCCCATGGTCCACGGCGAGGACGATCAGGCTGCGGTCGAACATGTCGGTCGCTTCGAGACGGTCGACGAGCTCGCCGAGCAGCAGGTCCACGAACTCGACCTGAAGCAGGTAGCGCTTGTGATGGTGCCGGGCGTTCCACGCCGAGTCGTCCCAGCGCCGTTCGCTTGTCAGACCGTGAACGCCGTGGCGGGAGCGGGCGTAGCGCCGGCCGGAGGGCAGATACTCCCAGGGCATGTGGGGCAGCATCGAGTGAAAGAAGTAGAAGGCAGGCCGCTCGCCCGGCGCTTCGATGGCTCGAACGAACGTCCTGAAGTCGTGCGCCCGGTCGGTCTGGTACAGCCAGGGGAAGGCGCGGCGTTCGGGTCGCCTGGCACTGGACTCGGCCGGCGCAGCCCCGAGACCGAAGCCGCTCCAGGTCCCGCCAACGTCGGGCAGGCTGCGCGCCCATTGGGTCGGCAGTGTGAGATGGAGCCAGAGGTAGCGAAGGTCGGAGGCGAGCAGACCGAGCTTCGCGCCCTTCGAGACTCGTACCGTCTCGGCTGACAGGTTCAGCGCCGGAGGGCAGAGCGACGTAACCCTCTCGAACGCGTGCAGGTCGTGGCTGGCCGCCAGCACTGTGAAGAGGCTGACGGGGTAGCTGGCCAGGTTCGCTGCGCGACGTTTCTCCGCCGTGGCGCCGGAGAGCATTGCGGGCACGGCGAACTGCGTGAGATCGGACGCAGCCGTTGCGTTCGGATACCAGGTGGCTCGCTCGGCGAAGGCCGCCAGGTTGGGCATGCGCTCCGAGTCGATGTCTCCGTTCCTGTCGAGAATCGACGTCAGCGACCACTCGTCGAAGACCAGGAAGACGATGGGTGCGCGGGCCCCCGTGTCGACGGCTTCGGGAAAGTCGCTGCTGCCGGGCGCCGCGATGCTGTCGCGTACATCGGGGCTGATGACGAGGAGGGCTGGGGCGATCAGGGCCGCGACGGAGAGAAGAAGCCCCAGGGAGCGGGCGGCCGAGAAACGAAGCCATGCCCACGCGGCGCCAATGCCTGCGGTCGCCGCCATGGAGACCGCTGCCGGTGCTGGCAGTGCACGCAGCGCCTGAAGGCAGATCACCGTTGCCAGACCCGCGATGGCAGCTGCGGCCGCCGGCGCGGTCCAGGCCGGTCGCAAGCGCCGCGCCAGCAGGGCGGGCGCTCCCAGAACCAGCGCTGGACCGACGGCGAGCGTCACGATCAGCGCCGCCAGATCAGCGGCTGACAAGTCCCGAATGGCGAAGAACTCGGGTGTCCGTCGCAACAGGTCGTGGATCGGCTGGGCGAAGGCCAGGCTCGACAGGCCGACGATGGCGCCCAGGCCGCCGGCGAGGAGCTTCGAGGAGCCGTCTTGCCGCGCAGGCCGAGGAGGAATCGGGGCGCCGGCTTCGGCTTCTGGTGGCTCGCGACTGCTCACCCGGCGCCCGCAGTTGGCAGCTCGACCGCTGCTCCCTCTCGGTCGAAGAGGGCGAACACGCGGTGCGTTCTGCCGAATCGGTCCGGGCGCGGCCCTCCGGGCGCGACGACGCGGAACCCGGTGGCGCCGAGCCGAGAATCGCCTGGCAGGTCGGCCACGTCGGGACGATGGACTCCGGCATCGAAGCTGACGACGAACTGCCCGTTCCGGTACACGACCAGTTTCCGCGGCCGTACGCCGCCTTCCGTGTCGGCGGCCCAGCCCTTGACCACCGTCTGTCCGTCGACCGTGGCAACCTGGTCCACCATGCCGTCGAAGCCGCCTCCGACCTGGCGCACGATCAACCTGCGGCCATCAGTGACCGGGAGAATCTCGCGGCCTGCTTCTCTCGTCAGCGGCTCGTGGAAGTAGCCGAGCGGCGAGGCAATGCCGTCGGGAGAGAGAGCGTAGCCGACCATCCCGGCCTGCCGGACGTGCTCGACGTCTGCCGCGGCGGTAAACCGGAAACCGACGCGGTCGGTTGCCAGGCCAAGCTGTGCTGCCACGTCCGGGCGGGCCACGCCCGGCGTGGCCGCCGCGACTGCCCTGTCGCCGCTCACGATGACCACTTCGGGGACTGCGGTCGGATCCGACGCGTTTGCCGCCCACCCTTCGACCGCAAGGAAGCTGGCGCCGTCCTTTGTCGTCAGCGGCGATTGGAGGCTTGTGCTCTCGAAGAAGCCTGTCGGGCCGTTGCCGGGCGGCACGACAGCGAATCGCCGGGGCGAGTCGAGCGGCTTCGCACCCGGCTGCACCAGCGCTTCCACGTGTCCGCTCGCCCCCCTCAAGACCCGATACGGGTCGCCAGCGTGTTCGCTCATGGCGTCCGTGCCCTTGAACCGCCAGAGGCGATAGCCCGGCGCCGCAGGGAAGTCCCTGACTTCAGCGTAGCCCTGATTCCGCGGGAAGGCGTGAGTCTGCATGACCAGGTGCCGGGTCGGCGCGTCGTCGTGCAGGAGAAGCAGGTCCGGTCGATGCCGCTCCACGACCACGTCGCGGGGTACGTCAAACCGCAGGCCCGGCGTGACCAGGCCCGCCATGTCCAGGATCCTCAGCGAGCTGTTCCAGCCGATGTGGCCGATCTCGTCCACCAGGACGGAGGTGTCGCTGTCGAAGCGCTCTTCCAGTGCACGCCCCATCCCGGCCAGCCCATGGCGTCGTTCCCCGATCTCGGCGCGGTAGTTGGCCTGCACCCAGTTCGACAGGAAGATCGGGGCCGCCAGGGCGAGCAGGAGAACCACGGTCGAGGCGCGGAAGGTGGCTTCCTTGCCTGGAGGGAGGCGCGCCCACATTCGCGGCACGGCTCTCCCGAGTCTGCGGAGAGCTGGGCTTGCGACAGTGCAGGCGCCATGGGCTAGAGCGATGGCGAAGAGCACATTCAGCGTGTAGTAGTGCCAGGTGTGGTTGCCCCTGGTTCCGATGGCGCCGTAGCCCAGGGCCGCCACGACCGGGAACGCGACCAGAGGCCATGTCGCTGGGCGGCGGCGGACCATGCTGGAGCATCCGACGACCACCAGGGTGGCGACCGGAAACCACGCCCAGGGCAGCGCTGCCAGCGAGGGAGGGGTGAGAGTTGCAACGAGACTTCTGGCGGCGTCGGCGTAGGTACTGCCGACGAAGCGCAGATAGTCGGGCAGGTGGAGGATGAAGGTGCCAGCCTTCGCTGGCAGCGTGGCGGGTACTGGACTGCCGTAATAGAGCGTCGCGAAGAGGAGCCACGGCGCGACGGTCAGGAGGCAGGCCACAGACTGGCGAATCGGCAACCTGCGCTCGCGCTGCCAGGCGGCCAGGACCAGCATGCCGGCGAGCAGCACTCCTTCGGGCCTGGTCAGGAACAGGAGCGCGGCGACGACGCAGGCGGCGGTGTTGCGCTGGCTCAGGTGGAGGTCGACGGCGAGCAGGAACAGGAAAGCGAAGAGGTGGATCTCCATGCCCATGTGGACGTAGTTGTACGTCCCCTCGGGATTGAAGGTGACCAGCGCCACCGCAAGCGGCGCCGCAGCCCCGGCGCCGGTGCGGACGAGCAGCCGGGCGGCCAGGGCGGCCGTGCCCAGCATGCACAGGATGCCGAACCCGTTCTGCCAGGCTGCGGCGTGCCCGGCGCCACCCACGCCGACGAACAGGGCACTCAGGACCGTGAACAGCGGCGTCGTGAAGCCCATCACGCGTTCGCCCAGGTTGTAGACGAGGCCGTTGCCCTCCGCCAGGTTGCGGGCGTAGCGCAGGACGATCATCTGGTCCTCGAACTGCAGCCGCAGCGCGAGGTTGGGGATCAGCTTGGCGGCCAGCCAGATGGAGTACGCGCCGAATACGGTCCAGCCAGCCGCAGGCAGCAGGCGTGCAGTCGGCCCCGGGTCCCCAGTGCGTGGCGTCTCTTGCTGGCTGCCCGCGGATCGTGAACCGGGCGTTTCGGTGGATGCGCTACTCACTCTGCTGGAAGGGACCGCGGTCGCCGCGGTTGGCCGCTGTCCGCGACTCCTGAGGGGCGCCGGATTCGACGTCGAGCGCTCCCTGCGGCGGTGGCGCGATACCGCACGTTCGCACGACCCTCACTCCGTGCCCGCGGCCAGTCTCGCAACGTCCTTGTCGTCGGAGTAGATCGTCGATTCACCCTCGACACGAGCGATCGCGACCATCTGCGGGTCGAACTTCAGTTTCGCGCGCGTCGCGTTGCTGCCGGCGATCAGCCGCTTCTTCCCGGTGATTCCTTCGCGACGCATGGACGCCAGTTCCACGGCAGCAGGGATGCCGAAGGGGACCACTCGGAGTCCTCTCGTATCGTGGAGAGTCTTCACGTAGCCGTCACTCGCTTCGGCTGCGTGTAACAGGACTTCGCTGAGCACGGGAGCCGCTACGAGCATCGGATCGCCCGGCTCGCCGATGCTGCAGATGAGCTGTCGGACACGAGCAGGCGCATCCGCCAGTCGGAGTCCGGTTCGCGGGTGGTGGGCCGCGGGCGCGTCGCTCTCGAGCAGGTGGAGCAGCGTCGTGGAATCGAAGACGGGCACCCTCATTCGCCGGGAAAGTAGCCATCCCGCAGGCGGCTCTTCACCGCCTCGGCAGCTCCAGGGTCCACTCGCTGTGTGAGTACGGTGCTCCCTTCGCCGATACCGGCGAAGTGCACTTGCTTCGGTGTGCCCATGAGCTTCGCCAGGTCGGCCAGATACACCGTGAGGCGGCCCATGGGCAGCGTTCGGGAGTGAAGCCGTCGATCACCAGGCAACATGTTCGGGCACTCTGGCTCATGGCTGTGTGAAGGGGGGCGGAGGTTCGGGCGCGCCGAGTCTGCCACAGGCGATGGCGTCCACCGCGAGTGAGCCCGGAGTGATGGGCCAGCAGGAAGGGTGCGCCGAGAGCCGTGGCGAGTGGCGGGTCCTCGCGCCTACGGCGTGCCGCGGAAGCCCGGGCAACCCTGGCGCGCAAGACTAGGCGGGTCCTCGCGCCTACGGCGTGCCGGGCAGCGGCAGCTCGACCGCGACGCCGCGCTTCATGAGCGCGAAGATCCGGTGGCGTTCGGCGAACTCATCGGGGAGCGGCGAATCGGGTACTTCGATGCGGAAGCCGGTGCGCAGCAGGCCGGGGTCGTCGTGGGTCTCCGCCACGTCTCGCCGAGGTCGCCTGCCGTTGCCTCCGGTCAGGAACTCACCGTCTCGGTAGATGGCGATCCGCCGCGGCGCCTCGCCGCGCTCCAGGTCGCCGGCCCAGCCTTCGACAAAGGTGCCGCCGTCGTTGCTGGTTACCAGATCCACCTGCCCGCCAAGGCCGTGGCCGGCGGGCTGCACGGGCAAGCGCCGCCCGTCGCCCATGGGAAGCGTTTCGCCCCGGAACCTGCGTTCGAGCGGGTGGTGGACGACGTTCAGGCGTACGGCGAGACCTCTCGGGGCGATGGCGTAGATGGCTGCCCCTTCTTCTCGGATCCTTCCGGCGACTCGCCGCGCCTGGCTCTGAGCGCGGGTCAGCGTGAACCCGGTGTGGCCGTGCCCGGGTCCGTATCTCGCGGCCACGTCGGGCCGGTAAACGCCCGTCAGGCCGGACGCAAGCTTCTCGTCGCCCAGGAACGCGACGATGTCGAGCAAGTCGCCCGGATTCCTGAAGTCGGCGGCCCAGCCGACGAAGGCCCCTTCGGACCTTGAGCCGACCGAGCCGGCAAGACCGTCCATCGAGGAGCCGACCGGAATCCGCTGGCTGGCGCCGGCCAGGTCTCCTGGAGCGCGCCAGAGCAGTGCCACGTGGCGGCCGTCGTCATTGCGGACAAGCGAGTAGTGGCCGGGCTCGGTGGACAGGAGGGGCAGATTGCGGACGATGCCGCCGCTTCGCATCAGCAGGCGCAGTTGTTCCGGCGCCTCTGCGAGCAAGGCATGGGGCAGCGAGATGCGAAGCGTGACGACACGCTCGCCCTCGCGGCCGTCGGTCAGTCGGCGCATGAATGGGTCGTCCATGCCCTGATAGACGAGATCGTCGCCTCTGAAGACAAAGAACTCGTCAAGGGCAGGGAGCGGCACTTCGGCCGGCAGGATCAGGGTGCTTGTCAGGTGACCGGCAAGCACTTCTGTGCGAGCCCTGAATGGCCGTTCGTGTTCGGCAGCCAGGACCCGACCGTGCAGTTCAAGGCCGTGTATCACCCTGCCATCGGCCACGAGGCGCGGTCGTGGCGGTTCGCCGAGCGGCCGAAGTGCCGTGCGCCCGGCTGACGCCTGCCCCGCCGGTCGTTCCTCGATCAGGTACATGCGCAGGATCCGTTCGCCTGCTGGCAGCCAGCGCTCGGGGACGAGAGCCGAGAAGCGGCTTGCTTCACGCTCCGTGAAGGTGGTCGTTGTGGCTCGAACGACCCCGTCCACCGCGATGGCGAGCGGCGTCCCGTCCGCCACCCGTGGCTCGATGCGCCCTGTCACGAGGCTCGGCACGAAACTGCTCTCGGGCCTGACGTTGCGGAAGGCACTCTCCCCGTTCAGATGGACGCTGAGGGGCGCTTCGGCGTCAGCGGCCGGGCCGGCAGCTGCAGTGGTGGAGAAGGAGGACGGTACAGCCGCCAGGGATGCGGCGTCCCGCCCCAGCAGGTCCGGGCGCGGACCGTGCGCGAAGACACCGTGGAACGGGGCCGATTCGTCGTCGCCACTTCCGAAGAGCCTGGCGATGCGGTCCAGCGTCTGCTGGCGACGCACCGGATCGGTAGTGAAAGTCCTTGTCGCCCTGGCGACGGAATAGCAGCACGCAGAGACCTCCCGTGGCGCTGTGGAGTGGACCGACACGCCGTCAACGGTCCACGGCAGCTCCGCTCCCAGCTCGGCCGCGACGGTGGGCACGATGTCGATCGTCTGGACATGGTGTTCGAGGACGGCGCCCTCGCGTTGGCCGGGGCGCTTCACGAACAGCGGCACTTCCAGAACGTCCTCCAGGTTCTGGCCCGCCGCTGCCCGCCGGTGTTCGCCGGGCCGGAAGCTGATGCCGTGATCGGCCGTCACGACGATGAGAGACCGCTCGTACAGTCCCAGTGTTTTCAACCTCGTGAGCACCCTGCCGAGCACCCTGTCTGCGAAACCAACTTGCAGCAGGTGGCGCTGGAGCCCTTGTACGGTGACCTGCTCGTCGTCGGGGAGACGGCGCCGGTCGAAGCCTGCCGGCACGAGCCGTGCCCCGGCTGGTGGGTACTCGCGCCCCGACGGCAGGTACTTCCACGGTCGGTGGGGGAGGTTGAGGTGCAGGTAGAAGAAGTCCGGCTGCCGATCACTCGAGGTCATTCGATCGAGAAAATCGTCGGCAGCGCTTCGTACGTCCATGTACAGCCCAGGCCCCGGGCGTGCCGTTGCGGCTTCGCGACGGCTGTCGCGGAAGCCTCCCCAGGCATGACTGATGCTGGGCAGTCGGTAGCGGAGCGTGTGCGGCGCGACCTGGTGGCTGAAGACGACTGCGAGGTCGTCCACGGCGGCGATCAGTTGCCGAAGCGGAGCCGCCGCTGTTGGATCCGCACAGACGCTCGGTGGGCAGAGACGCGAGACGAACTCGCTGGCGGTGACCCTGTAGCCGCCGCTTGCGTGGAGCCAGGTGAACAGACTCGAAGGATGGTTGCGGTGATTCGCGCCCGATGTGTCGGGGCGAGGTAGCTGGCCGGTGAGGATCGCGGGAATTGCCCTTGGCGTCTGAATGCCGACAGTGGTCGCTCGGCGATACCAGGTCGCTTCCCGGGCCAGTGCCGCGAACGAGGGAAACCTCGCGGCGTCGATGGTCTGGTCGGGGCGCTGCAGGGAGCTGGTGGGCAGTTCGTCGAACACCACCATCAGGACGGGAGTCTCGCTGCTGAACGACGATGCGGCTGCCATCTCGGCGTTTGGTTCGTGGTCCGCTCTCGACTCGCCCGGGATCAGGCCTCGGATCTCTGGCCTGAGCAGAAAGACTGCTGGTGAGATCAGGGCCGCGATGGCGGTCAGAGTGACTCCGAGGGCTGCGACCCGAGAGCGGGCCAGGAGCAGCGCTGTCGCAAGGCCGCCGCCGGCGGCGAGGGCGAAGAGCAAAGTGGCGGGCAGCCTGACTGGAGCAGCGAGATTCAGCATCTGCAGCAGGAACGTGGCGGCCAGCAGTGCCCGAAGCGCCCCGGCCCAGATCCGACCAACGCGTCGGCTCCAGACACGGTCGGCGAGCATTGGTGCGGCGAGGAGCGCCGGTATCCCGATGGCAATGGCCAGAGCCAGCAGTGCGACCTGGAGGCCGTCGAGCCGATGGGCGATCAGGAAGTCCGGCTCGCTGCCGATCAGATCGAGCACTGGCTGGGCCACGGCGAAGGCCCAGAGGCCGAAGACCTGGGCTACTGCGAGGAGTCGGTCAGAGGACGGTCTGAATCGCCGATCATCCGGGCGTTGCCGGGAAGTCCTGCCGTTTGTGTCGCTCATCGGGCGTCTGCGCCATCGGTCCTGCCGGCGGGCCCGGGCTCGGGCCAGGCCAGTTCGACCGCCACGCCTCGCTGCATCAGGGCGAAGATCCGGTGGCGTTCGGCGAGCGGCTTGTCTGCAGGAACCCGGAACCCGCCCCGGAAACCGGTGAGCAGCAGATTCTCGGCGCCGTGGTGTTCGGCCACGTCGGGCCGGGGGCGCTTGCCGGGCAGCGTGGTCAGGAACTCGCCGTCGCGGTAGACGACGATGGCCCGCGGGGGTTCGCTTCGCTCGAGGTCGGCGGCCCATCCCTCGACCCGCATGCGGCCGTCCTCCGCTCGAGCGGCCACGTCGATGGCGCCGCCGAGGCCGTGGCCGTTCGGCCGTACCGGCAGCCGGCGGCCGTCGGTGACGGGAAGCACTTCGCCGCCGCTTTCGGCTTCGAGCGGTCGGTAGGCGTGACGCAGCCGAATCGCCAAGCCGCGGCGCGACATGGCGTAGACGGCGACTCCTTCCCTGCGGAGGCGGTCCTCGATCTCGTCGTTGGGGAGATGGTTGGGGCTCTTCGGGACGGTCAGCGCGCTGGGTCTGAGCAGGAATCCGCTGTGCAGGTGGTCGTTCGTGTAGCGCCTCGCGACGTCCGGCCGGTCCAGGGCGAGGGGGGCCGTGCCGAAGAGGGTGTCGCCCAGGAAGCCCGCGACCGCGTCGATGGCGCCCGGTTGCTCCTGGTCGACCACCCAGCCGTTGATGCCGCCATGAACCGAGTAGCCGCCGTTCAGGAATCCGAGCAGGCTCGTGGTCTCCTGGCGGGCCACGGGGAAGCGCTTGTTGGCGTGGGCATGGGCGCTCGGGGACCGAAGCACCACGGCGCCGACCACGCCTTCGGCGTCCATGGAGAGTTCCCAGACGAAGTTGCTGTCGGGACGGTCCACGTGCTCCAGTTCGATCCCGTCAGGGCCATCCGAGACCAGCAGCACGTCTACCCGGTTCTGTCCGTGGCGAAGCAGCCGCTCGGGCAGCAGAGCCGCGAACCGGTGGCGGCCGTCCGTGTGCTCGTGGGTCTCGACGGTTGCGCCAATCACGCCTTCGAAGGCCACCGCTACCCTGCGGTCTCTCAGTTGCGCGTCTTCCTCGAACACGGCGTCCACCAGCGCCGGCAGGACTGGCTGCGCCAGGTCGACGTGGTACCAGAGCCCGGGCGAGACCAGCTGAACCGAGACGCTTGCTGGTCGAATGTCCAGTTCGCTCAGACGTTGTCCGTGGAGATCGGGCACGGCGCCGATCGCCAGGGGATCGCCGGCTTCCCCGAGGAGCTCCGTCAGCTCTGCCACGCGCGAGCGCCTCCAGCTCTCTCGCGCAGCTGGCACTGGAGTGGCGCCGGCGTACTTGCCGAAGATGACGAGCGGCTCAGGCTGTCGATCGTCGGGCGGCGGCGGGTCGAGGGTCTCGACGGTGGCGCCGGCAGCGTCGAGCACCAGCGCTGGCAGGTCGACCAGGGACACCGCGCGCTCGTCCGTTTCGGGCGCTTCCTGAAACGGCGCCTTGATCAGCAGCGGCACGGTGGCGACGTCGAGGACCTGGCCGGCCGGCGTCCGGTCGGGGATCAGGAGTCGGGGGCTTTCTCCTGGCTGAAAGGCGATGCCGTGGTCGGCGACGAGCACGATCAGGCTCTCGTCGAAGAGACCTGTCGCTTCGAGCCTCGCCACGAGCTCTCCGATCAGCCGATCCACAAACCCGACCTGCATCAGGTGACGCTTGTAGTCGTGGAGGGCTGGCCACGGTCTCTCGACCCACAGGTCTCCTTCGATGCCCGGCCGGCCGCTTCTGGAGCGGTGATAGGCCTTGCCCGATGGAAGATACTCCGTCGGTCCGTGCGGGAGCAGGGAGTGGAGCAGGTAGAAACCGGGACGGCCGGCCCGCGGTTCGATTGCTTCCACGAAGCTCCTGAACTCCGCTGCTCGGTCAGTCCGGAACAGATGGAGCAAGGCCCGGGCCACCGGCTCGTCGGCTGTGGGAGGCGCCGCGGCCGGGGGCGCCGGCGTCGCGAAGCCGCTCCAGTTCTCGTTGACCGGCGGCAGGTCCTCAGCCCACGCGCTCGGCAGCGTCCGATGCAGCCACACGAGGTACAGATCGCTGGCGAGCAGTCCGAAGCGCTCGCCGAAGCCGGGCCGCGGAGGGGCAAGCCGGTTCAGCTCAGGCGGACACAGCGCCGTGATGGGCTCGTTGGCGAACACCTCGTGGCTCGGAGCGAGGATTGTGCAGAGGTTCGGCGAGTAGTCCGTCGCGTTGGGCAGCAGGTCGCGTTTTGGCGGAATGCCGCTCAGCATCGCCGGGAGCGCGTACTCCGTCGTGTCGGCGGCTGCGGTGGCGTTCGGATACCACGTCGCCCGCTCGGCGAAACGGGCGAGGTTGGGCAGGCGCCCGGAGTCGATTTGCCCGTCCGCGTCCAGCGCGGAGGTCAGGGCCCACTCGTCGAAGACAACCATCACGATGGGCGCCCGGATGCCCGTGTCGGGTCCGTCCCAGGCGACGTTGGCGTACGGATTCGCCGTGCTGCGCCGCACCTCCGGGTCCATGACGAGCGTGGCGGGAACCACGACGGCGGCCAGCGAGACCAGGCTCAGAAAGGCGCGGACGACGTCGAGGCGGGCGCATGCCCAGCAGGTCGCCGCTCCCGCAGCGACGGCGAGCGTCAGGGCGACGGGTGCGGCGGGAAGCTCCCTGCCAGCCTGCAGCGCCACGACCGCGGCCAGCAGACCGGCGGTGGCGGCAACCGCCGGGCGCCCAAGGGCTGGCCGCAGCACGAAGGCAGCTGCGGCAGGCAGGGCGAGGAGGAGAGTGGGCGCCGCGACAGTCAGAACGACCAGCGCGGCGAGGTCGAGGCGCCCCATGTCCCGCACCACGAAGAACTCGGGCGTCCGCCGCAGCAGGTCGAAGACGGGCTGAGCCAGCGCGAGGCTCGCCAGGCCGCCAATCACCGCCAGGGCCTGGCCGATGCCACGCAGGGCGCTCGGGCGCGACGAAGCGTCGCCAGTGCCGACGCCGGCCGCCGCGGATTCAGTCCCCATCGGGCGGCGACTCTAGCGCCGCCAGCTCGCTACTCGTCCACCCAGGGCAGGCCGCAGAGCTCTGCCAGCTTCTGCGGAACCCCCCGCGCGTGCTCGGAATGCTGGTGAATGGCCTTCACGCGCGGCGCCGATGGTCGCCCATGCGCCACGCTGTTCCGCAAGCCGACGATGCTTCACGCTGTCGCGAATGTCGCCTTCGGCGAAGGCTCCTCTGGGGACGCCCGCCATTCGGGGTTGAACTCGCCGACGACTGCCATCCTGCAACAAGGTCGTCATGGCGTCCGATGCTCCTGGCGAAGGGGGCTGCTAGCCTCCGCTCCTTCATGGCGTCCTTCGTACAGCGGCACGGCGAAGGGCCAGCCGCAGGCTGACGTTCGGACTGCCGCGATGACCTCCGTCGAGCCGTGGCGCTGGAGGCCCCTGGAGGGCTTGCCGGATGGCGCCGAGACCTGGGTGCTGCCGGGGCTGGCGGAGCAGGAGGCGGCGTGGGCTGGTCACCTGGAGGCGCTTGGGCGGGACACGTCGGCACAGCGCTTCATGGACGCCTGGCTGCGCGAGCGGGTGCGCGCCTTCGCCATCGAGACGGGACAGATCGAGGGCCTCTACACGCTTCGCCGGGGGATGACGGAGCAGCTGGTGGCCGAGGGGTTCGCCGGGGTGGTCGGCGCTCATACCGTGGAAGGTCTGGAAGACCGGGAGATCGGCGGCCTGCTGGAAGACCAGGAGGCCGCGTACGACATGGTGTTCGACGACGTGGCCAGCGGGCGTCCGCTGGCGGAACACATGGTCAGGAGCTGGCAACAGCTGCTGGTGCGCCATCAGGAGACCGTCGTCGGACTCGACTCGGCTGGCCGCCGGGTTGCGGTTCCGTTTCGCAACAAGGGCCGATGGAAGACGGCGCCCAACAATCCGATCCTGGGCGACGGCCGGGCGCACGAGTACTGCCCGCCGGAGCACGTCCAGTCCGAGATGGACAGGTTCTTCGCCCTGTACCGCGAGCAGCTGGCGGGCAAGGCGCACTGCCCGGCGAACGTCGAGGCGGCCTGGCTGCATCACCGCTTCGCCGGCACCCATCCCTTCCAGGACGGCAACGGACGGGTTTCCCGGCTGCTGGTTGCCTGGGCGTATCTGAAGCGTTCCCTGCCGCCGCCGGTCGTCACGGCGGAAGGCAAGGCGGACTACCTGAACGCCCTGAACCTCGCCGACGCCGGCGACCTCCGGGCGTTCTCGGACTTCCTGGGCGGCCTGGGGCTGGTGTCGCTCATCGCGGCGAACCAGCTGGCCCGGCAGGCGCTGGCCGGCAGGCTGGAGCGCGCAAACGGCAACGGGGGCCGCACGGTCGGCGACGAGTACACCCCGCTGGAGCACGTCCGGTCCGGGTAGCGCCGCCAGCCGCGTCTCGGACGCCGCGCCTGACCCCATTCCCGCACCTGGCCAGCAGGCTGGCGCGCCAGCTGGCCTCCTTCGTCCGCTGGCAGCCCCGGCGGGCTGCTACCGTCGCGGCCGTGGCAGGCGGCGGTTCAGATTGCCATCGCAGCCGGACGCACCGGGTGGACGTGGGCGGCGTGGCGGTGGGCGGCGGCGCCCCGGTGGTCGTCCAGTCGATGACCAGCACGGACACGGCGGATGTCGAGGCGACGTTCGCCCAGGCGCTCGCGCTGGCCGAGGCCGGGTCGGAGCTGGTCCGGGTCACGGTGAACGTGGACGCCGCGGCTGCGGCTGTGCCGGAGATTCGCGCCCGGCTGGATGCCGAGGGTTGCGACGTGCCTCTGGTGGGCGACTTTCACTACAACGGCCACGTGCTGCTGGAGCGCCACCCGGCCTGCGCCGCGGCGCTCGCGAAGCTGCGCATCAACCCGGGCAACGTGGGCCGCGGCGAGCGGCGGGACCCGCAGTTCGCGGCGATCTGCGAGGTCGCGCGGAGGCTCGGCAAGCCGGTGCGCATCGGCGTCAACGGCGGTTCCCTCGACCAGGACCTGCTGGTGCGGAAGATGCAGGAGAACACGGACCGCGACCTGGGGCGCACCTCGGAGGAGATCGTGGGCGATTGCATGGTCCTGTCCGCGCTGCAGTCAACCGAGATGGCGCTCGACAGCGGCCTGACCGAAGGCCAGATCATCATCTCGTGCAAGGTGTCGTCGCCGCCCGACCTGATCTCGGTCTATCGCGACCTGGCGAGCCGCACCCTGCAGCCGCTCCACCTGGGGCTGACCGAGGCAGGCATGGGGCTGAAGGGCCTGGTCTGGTCGTCGTCCGCGATGGCGGTGCTGCTCGCGGAGGGCATCGGCGACACGATTCGCGTGTCGCTCACGCCGCACCCCGGCGGCGACCGGCGCGAAGAGGTACACGCCTGCCGGGAACTGCTGCAGGCGCTTGGCCTGCGCGCGTTCGCGCCCAGCGTCACGGCCTGCCCGGGTTGCGGGCGCACCACGAGCACGACGTTCCAGGAGCTGGCGTTGCAGGTCGAGGGCTTCGTCGCCGCGCGGATGCCGGAGTGGCGCCTCCGCCACGAGGGAGTGGAGGAACTCAAGCTGGCCGTCATGGGCTGCGTCGTGAATGGCCCCGGCGAGTCGAAGGCCGCCGACATCGGCATCTCGCTGCCCGGCACGGGCGAGGCGCCGACCTGCCCGGTCTACGTCGACGGCAGACCGTTCACGACGCTGCGAGGCAACGCCGGGGAGCTGTCGGAGCAGTTCGCTCGCATCGTCGAGGAGTACGTGGAGACCCGGTTTTCCGCCAGGGCCTGACGGGTTCGTCGCTGGCCGCCAGCCGATGCGGGGACCGGCCGTGGTCCCGCGCCGAGGCGGGGCTGCACTTGCCGCCGGGCGCATCGCGGACGCCGCTCCCGGCCCCGGCTCCCATCTCGTCGGCAGGCTGGCGTGTCCGCAGCCTGCTACCGGGCCAGCCGACCGTCGAGCTCCAGCTCGGCTGCAATCGCCTGCATGGCGGCGAGGACGTTGCCCGCGTGCTGCCACAGGTCGAGCTCGCCGTCGAAGCACTCGCGGCTGAAGTCCGCCGTGACCTCCTCGACGTGGTCGCGGTCCACTCCGGCGGCGAACGCCCGTTGCTTCCAGCGCTTGCGCACCGACTTGAGCGGCACGTCGCGCACGTCCTTGCTCGGCCGAATCAGGGCCGAGGCGCTGATCAGGCCGGTGATCTCGTCGCAGGCAAGCAGCGCGTAGTCGCGGGCGGTCTCGCGCTCGATGCCGGTGCCCTCCGTGTTGTGGGAGAGGATCGTCCGCACGATGCCCTCGTCCAGGCCCCGCTCGCGGAGGATGACCGCCCCGTCGCGCGGATGCTGCTCCAGCGTCGGGTGAATCTCCCAGTCGAAGTCGTGCAGCAGCCCGGCCAGGCCCCAGGCCTCCACGTTGCCGCCGAGCTCGCCCGCGTACCAGCGCATCGCAGCCTCGACGGCGAGCATGTGCTTGCGCAAACCGGGCGCCTGCACGAACTCCTGCACGGTGGCCCAGGCGGCGTCTCGGTTCATGGCGGTGCGGCTCCGGCTGTTGCGATCTGATCGGTGGCTTCAGGCGGCCGCTGACGATAGCGCGGCCGCCGACTGCAGACGTTTCCACCCGTGGCACGGTCAGCCCGGAAGTCTCGGCGACTATAGTGGCCGTAACGTGACCGCGGCCTTGACCAGCGACCTTGAGGCCGGCCCGGCCTGGAACCAGGCGCGATGACGTTTTCCGGCGGCGGCGGACCGTACGCGCGCAGGATGAGCTTCGGCGGGTTTTCCGGGCCGCATGCCCGGGACCTGCTGGCGCTGGTGGTGGTCCTGTTCGTCACCTTCTCGTTCCAGTTCCTGCCGGGGCTGGCCGTGCTGCCGCAGCTGATGCGGCTGTCGCCGGCGGTCTGGGAGCAGGCCTTCGTCTGGCAACTCGTGACCTATCCGGCGGCCGGGCACGGCGGGCCGTCCATCTGGTTCCTGCTCGAACTGCTGATCTTCTACATGTTCGCTGGCGACGTGCGCTGGGCGCTCGGTCGGCGTCGGTTCTGGAACCTGCTGTGGATGACGGCGGCAGCGGCGGCGCTGGCGGCGTGCGGGGTGCAATTGCTGGCCGGCGCTGCGGGCGCGGGCGAGGGCGGCACGCCCGGCGCCTTCGTCCTGATGCAGGGCCAGCGCATGCTGCTGGCGATAGCGATTGCCGGTTTCGCCGTCATGCGGCGCGACGCGACGATCATGCTGTTCCTGGTCCTGCCCATCCGGGCGCGCTGGTTCCTCTGGATCGAGATCGCCTTTGCCTGGATCGGGTTCCTGGCCACGGGCGACCTGGCCGGTTTCGTCGGCATCTGCACCGCGGTCGCCGCGGTGTTCGTGCTGCTCCGGCCGGGGCGGGCCCGCACGCTGCTGCGTGAGCGGCGTCTGTGGCTGGAGCGCTGGCTCGTCCGCCGCAAGCTGAGCCGAAACCGCAGGCGTTTCCGGGTCGTCCCCGGCGGCCGGAAGCCCGGCGGCGACGACGACCGCGTACGTCGCGGCCCCTGGGTCAACTGACGCCGGTCGTCACCGAGGACGGCCGCCGGGTTGCAGGCGGCGCCTGCCGGGGTCAACGGCGTTCGCTCTCCCGGTGCTCGGCAGGTACTGCCGGCGGCGCGACGTCGTGGGCTGCCGTGACTGCACCCTTCAGCCTGGCTTGCTGCCGCTGCGCCTGCCCATCAACCGAAAGGCAATGAGCAGGCCGAAGATCGCCGCGACGTAGTGCCACCAGGCGGGTTGCTCGGCCAGCGCCGCCTGGTCGAGCCTGCCGCTGCCCAGGGCGAGGGCGTTGTGCAGGGCGTGCCAGGCCATGGCGGGATAGATGGAACCGGTGCGCAGCACGACGAGCACCAGCATGACGCCGAGCAGCGTCGTCGGGGGAATCCGGAACAGCTCGACGTGAAACAGGCCGAAGGCCAGTCCGGCGACCATCACCAGGGGAGCGCCCTGAAGCCGGGAACGCAGACCGTGGAGCAGGACGCCGCGAAACGCGAGCTCCTCCAGGAGGCCGGGCAGCACGGCGAAGAAGAAGAGCATCTGCCACAGCGGCAGGTCGGCGCCGAAGCTCTCGGCCATCGCCTCGACCAGCTCTTCTGGAATCGGCATCACCAGGCTGGTGAGCCGGACCATGCCGTTGGCCAGGACGAGCCCCGCCGGCGCCGCGATCAGCACACCCAGCCAGGTGGCGGGAGCGGGCAGCCGAAGCGACAGCGCCGTGCGCGCTGGCAGCCGGTAGCGGCGTACGAGCAGCCAGGCGGCGGCGCCCATGAGGGCCATGTTGATCGCGATCACCAGGCGCCCGTCGATGCCCGCGCCGGCGTTGATCTGCCACACCAGCAGCAGCGCCCATAGGCCGGCGAACCAGCGGACCACGCGGCGGGGGAAGATCTCCGGCCCGCCGCGCAGGTCGGCGCCGTCGAGGTCGCTGGCGGTGACCAGCTTCTCCGCCGACAGGGCGCGTGCAGAAGCTCGTGCGATCATCGCCGCCGCTCCGCTGGTCACGGCCCAGGCGAGGGCGAGGAACGGCCAGTCGAAGGTCCCGGTCAGTACCTGCTTGACTGCGATGCAGAGGTTGGCGATCGGGACGAGCACCGCGGGGCCGCGCAGGTCGAGGCCGGGCAGGACCGGCGTTGCCGCCAGCGCCAGGGTGACGATGGCGACGGGGAAGAGAAGCAGCTGCGCTTCCCGGACGGTCTTCGAGCGACCCGACACGAACAGCAGCGTGCTGGAGATGAGCACCGCGATCGGCAGGTAGAGAACCAGCAGCAGGGCGCCGGTCATCGGCGAGACCTGCAGCTGGAAGGCCGTCGGCACCGGAATGACGTCCAGACGCATCCAGACGACGAGGTTGGCCAGCTGGAGCGCGGTCACCGCCATGGCGACGAGCAGGATGGAGACGTTCTTCGCCGTGACGATCTCGATGCGGGATGCGGCGGTGGTCAGGAGCGTCTCGATCGTTCCTCGCTCCTTCTCGCCGGCCAGCGAGTCCATGGCCACGATGGAACCGCCGCCGATCATCATCATCACGAGCAGGGCGCTCAGGAACCGCCCCAGCGCCAGGCCCGCCGACTGGGCGTCGGTCGCGGCGTCCACGGTGGCGAGCGGCAGCAGTCCGCCGGCCGGCAGGCGGAGGCCGGCGCGGTCGAGACGTTCTGCCCGGATGTCCAGCCTTGCGCTCCGGAGCGCCGAGCTCAGCGCCCGTTCCGCCGTGCTCGAGGCGTTGATGTCGCCGCGATGGGAGAGCACGATCTGCGGCGGCGGGTCTCCGCGCTCGTCCGGGTCGGTGGCGGAGGCGTCGATGTTTGCGGCGTCGGCCTCGGCGTCGCTTCGGGTGGCGCTTCGGATGGCGTCGGCGGTCGCTCCGTCGCTCGCCGTGTCGCCGGTCTGCCCGGCGTCGTTGGCCCCATCCGCGCCCCCATCCCCATCTGAATCCGCACTCGCGTCCTCGTCCGACGGCGCGGCGGGTTCCAGCAACACGGCGCCGACGTGAACCTGCAGCTCGCCAGCGGCCAGGGCCGCCACCGGGTCCGCCGGCGAGTCGGTCCGCTCCAGGCGCAGCGAGTCGTCGCCGGGCTCGGCCAGCGCTCGCTCGATGAACCCGGCAGTCTCGGCGTCGATGCCGGGAGCCACGGCGTAGAGGTACGTCCGTTCCTCCATTCGCTCGACCTGGCGCTCGACGGAGAGGCTCGACAGCCACATCATGAGCGGCCACAGCATCAGAGGCAGGGCCACGGAGAAGACGAGCACCTGCGGCGTGCGCAGGAGCTGCCGCAGGTCGTTGCCAACCAGGGCGCTGACGGTGCCCTGGTTCATGTTCCGTCCGCGCCTCCGCCGCCCGGGTGCCCTTCTGCGTCCGTGCTCCGCGCCGGATCCCGGCTTGCGTCATCGTCGCCGGGATCCCGGGCTGACGGGAGGTCGTCGTCGTCCACGCTGCCGGTGTTACGGCCGCCGGTGACGTGATGGACGAAGATGTCCTCGAGGTAGTGCGCTCCGGTCGTCGCGCGCAGGCCGGCGAGATCGTCGCAGGCTCGGATGCTGCCCTCGTGGATGATGGCGAGGCGGTCGCACAGCCGTTCCGCCTCGCTCATGATGTGGGTCGAGAACAGGATCGCCTTGCCCTCGTCGCGCAGCGCCTGAATGGACCCCTGCAGGTCAAGGGCGTTCAGGACGTCGAGCCCGACGGTCGGTTCGTCGAAGATGAGCACCGGCGGGTCGTGCACGATTGTCCGCGCGATGGAGACCTTCTGCTTCATGCCGGAGGAGAGCTTGTCGATGCGTGCGCCGGCGTACTCGGCGATCCCGAACTGCTCGATGAGCTCGTCGACGCGCTCCGCCACGCGGTCGGTGGGGTACTTGTTCACCCGAGCGAACAGAACCAGCGTCTCGCGAGCCGTCAGCCGGGGGTAGAGCGCCGTGCTCGCCGAGTAGAACCCCAGGTTGCGGCGCACGTCGACCGGGGCAGTCGAGATGTCGTGGCCCATGATGCGCGCCGTCCCCGCGGTCGGCCGGAGGACGGTGGAGATCATGCGCAGCGTGGTCGTCTTGCCGGCCCCGTTCGCCCCCAGAAGACCGAGGATTTCGCCCTTGCGGCAGTGGAAGCGGACGTCGCCGACTGCCTTGATCTCGCCTCGGGACTCGTCGAAGAAGCTCTTCGAGAGGCCGTCGACTTCCACGGGATGCGCGCTCATGTGCGTCCTCGCCCGGGCCGCAGCTTGCGGCTCAGATACTGGTACGGGCTGCCGCCGAAGCTGCCGGTGACGACCTCCTCCATGCGCAGCACGAAGGAGGCGAGCCAGAGGCAGAGGGCGATGGCAGCGGTGTTGGAAACGAAGGCGATGCCGATCTCCAGCGGGGGCAGGTCGCCGCCGATGGCCGTGCGGAGCAGGAGGACCACGTTCACCAGCGGAATGGAGGCGAGTCCCGGCGTGATTTCCAGGCCGGGGTCGTTGAGGAACGCGATGGGCAGGATGAGCGCCAGGTAGAGCGGCATGACCAGCCCCTGGCCTTCCTTGATCGTGCGGGCGAAGGCGGCGAGGATCATCAGCGCCGCGCCGATGAGCGACGCGGCGAGGACGGCGAACAGGACCATCAGCGGCAGCGAGGCGTACGGCAGCCGCATCGCGAAGTCCGCCGCGCCGGCGTCGCTCAGGCGGCTCAGGAACCCGACCAGCAGCGTACCGAAAGACACGGTCATCGCGCCGACGTTCAGGATGCCGGCGATGGAACCCATCGTCGCCACGTAAAGGTACTTCGCGGCGACCACGCTCAGGCGCTCGGTGGCCAGCGTGCAGGTCGTTTCCCAGGTGTCTCGCTCGCGCTCGCCGGCGGTGGAGTCGACCGCGGGGTAGAGGCAGCCGCCCGCGATCATGATGACGAAGAAGAGGGGGATCATCAAACCGAGCAGGAACTGCCCCATCTCGCGGTTCGTGGCCAGGTTCTCGGAGCGGACGTCGAACACCTGCCAGTCGGCGCCGCCGAGGCCGCGGCTCGCGGCGATGTCGTCGAGCCAGTCGGCTCGGTAGTCGCGAACTGCGTCTTCGAGGCGACCGCGGGCTGTCCGCGAGCGGTCGTTCGAGCTGTCGCTGAGCAGCGCGACCGCGAGCTCGTCGCCCGCGTCGCGCCGGTCGGTCGCGCCGGCGGCGGGTTCATCGGAGGAGGCGTCGGCACGAGCGTCGCCTGTGGCCGGGAGTTCCGCCGCGCCCGCGGCGCCCGCTCCGGACGACGCTGCTCGGGAATCGAAGAGCAGGGCGGCGTCGAGTTCCCCGGCGCGAATCCGCTCCACGAACTCCTGCTGCAGGTCGGCGTCGGCGCGGCCCTCGTCGAGCCGGGAGACGAGTTCCACGGCGTCGTCCGAGCTCAGACGCTCCTCCAGCTCCGCATGTTCGGCCGGCAGGCCGACGATCTCGACCCGCGAATCGAAGCCCTGCGAGCGCACGCCGATGAACACGATGGCCGAGAACCCGACCCACATCATCAGCGGGTACATGAGCAGCGGCACCAGCACCGCGTTGATGACGATCGACCGGTCGCGGAACGCCGAACGAACCTCGTTCAGGTAGAGCAGGCGGATGGCCGTCCAGTCAAGGCGCATCAGGCGGTCCGTCGTGGGTCGTCGGGTCGGTGCGGCATGGCGAGACGATTCGGCGAGATCGTCGCCGGGTCATGCAGGCGCGGAGTCACGCGCAGTGGTCCTGTCTGCCGAGGCGTCTGGACCAGGGCTGCAGCAACGCGGGCGGTGGCCCGGTTCGGCGCTCGGGCCTCAGGCCCGCCGGGCGGCCTCCCAGGCCAGACCCGCGGTGCGCGGCACGCTCTCGCCGACCTCCCGGGCATGGGCGCTGGCGGCGGTTCCGTCGCGCACCCGGCCGGCGATCCCCTGGGCGATGGCCGCGCTGCGGAACAGGTTGTAGGCGAGGTAGAAGTTCCAGTGGTCGATGCCGTCGCGGCCCGTTCGCCGGCAGTAGGCGTCTCGGTACTCCTCCAGCGTGGGCAGGCCGATGGCCGCCAGGTCTCGACCCTTCAGGCCGCCCTTGTCCTGCGGAATCTCCCACTGCATCGTGTGGTAGCTGAAGTCTGCCAGCGGGTGACCCAGCGTTCCCAGTTCCCAGTCGAGGATGGCGATGACCTCGGTTCGCTCGGGGTGGAGGATCATGTTGTCCAGGCGGAAGTCGCCGTGGACGATGGTCGTCTCGTCGCCGTCGGGAATGTTCGCCGGCAGCCACTCGATGAGCCAGTTCATGGCCGGAATGTCCCGCGTCTCGGAGGCCAGGTACTGCTTCGTCCAGCGGTGAATCTGGCGGGCGAAGTAGTTGCCCGGCTTGCCGTAGGTCGAGAGACCGACCGCTTCATGGTCCACCGCGTGCAGCTGGGCCAGGGTCCGGTTCATCGCGTCGTAGATGGCGAACCGCTGGGCCGGTTCCATGCCCGGCAGCAGGGCCTCCCAGAGGACGCGGCCCTTCACGTGCTCCATGACGAAGAAGATCGTCCCGACGACCGATTCGTCCATGCACAGGCCGAAGGTCCGCGGCACCGGAACCTCAGTGTCGGCCAGCGCCGTCATCACGCGGTACTCCCGGTCCACGGCGTGCGCGGAAGGCAGCAGCTTGCCCGGCGGCTTCCGGCGCAGCACCCAGCTCCTGCCGCCCGCCTCCAGCAGGTAGGTGGGGCAGGACTGCCCGCCCTTGAACTGGCGCACCGAGAGATCGCCGGAGAACCCGTCGACATGCTCCGCAAGCCAGCGCGCAAGCGGCGTCGGGTCGAAGCGCAGGCGGTCGGCGACCTCCATGGTGCCCGAGAACTTCTCCTGGCGACTTTCCGTCATCGGGCCGGGAGTCTATCCCCGTGGAGGCGTCGCGGGCCCGGTCGCTCGTGTGCGAGCCTGACGGAAATGCTGTGCTCACGCCCTTCTGCTACACGGCATCCGGCTTTGCTGACTGGGGCGCTGAACCCGTTCGATTCAGGTCTGGCCGGTCCAGGGTCTTCAGTCGTAGGCAAAGCGGAGGCTCAGGCTGTAGCGGGCGGCGACCCGCTTGCCGTTCAGTTCCGCGGGGGCGAACTGCCAGTGCTTGATGGCGCTCACCGCGTTCGACGACAGGTTGTGCGGCAGCGGCTTGAGCACCTTGACCTCTACCGGCTTGCCCTTGCGGTTCACCACGAAGCTGAGGGTGGCGATGCCCTGGTAGCGGACGGCCCTGGCCTGCGGGGTGATGCGCGGAAAGAGCCTTCGGATGGGGACGGGCCTCGTGATGACGTCCGCGCTGAACCAGCCCTCCGCATCGGGCCCGCCGCCCGTGCCCGGTTCGGGGAGGTACTCGTCGGTCAGGTCGCACCGCGCGCGAGCCCGGACGGCCACGCCCCGGACCGGGAACCTGGCGCTCAGGAACCTGCCGTCGTCGGTGGCGGCGAGCATGCGGATCTCGGTCTGGTCCTCGATGTGCGCGAAGAACTCGGGCGTGTCGAGAAGGAACAGGACGGGCGCGTCGAGGTCGGTTCCGACGGGGATCTCGCGGCGCCGGCCGTCCGGCGCTTCGTACAGGAGGCGGGCGCCGAGCTTCAGGTGCGTGCCGGAAATGGCCGGTCGCCAGTCGACGTGGATCTGGATCGGCGCCTCGCGCAGGCAGCGCACGACAAGCAGGGGATCGTCCGCGATCAGGTTCCCCTTCTGTTCCCAGAGCCCCGGTGACCTGATGTAGACGTGGGTTGCCTCGAACTGGTCGTCCACCAGCTCGATGTACTGCCACGAGCCGAGCGCCGGCGGCGACTCCTGTTCCTCGACCGGCTGCTCCTGGGCGGTCGCAACGGCGCCGGTCAGCCAGACGGCAGCCAACGCGAGCGTCGCGACGTGGGTGTGCTCTCTCACGTGGGCGCCCTCCACTGCTTTCGACTCCCGTCCGCCGTTCCCTGGGCTGTGCTCTCCCGGCGCTGTCCGTTCCCCTCAGGGCTCCTGCCCCGGCTGCTTCTGGTTCGCGGGCAACCACACCTCGCCGCCGGCTTCCCGGAACTCGCCCGCCTTCTGCTGCAGGCCGACCTCGACGGCCTCCGCATCGGCCAGGCCCTTCTCGGCGGCATAGTCGCGGATCTGCTGCGTGATCTCCATCGAGCAGAACTTCGGCCCGCACATGGAGCAGAAGTGGGCGACCTTGGCGCCTTCCTGCGGCAGCGTCTCGTCGTGGAAGGCGCGCGCCCGCTCCGGGTCGAGCGAGAGGTTGAACTGGTCCTCCCAGCGGAACTCGAAGCGAGCCTTGGAGACTGCGTTGTCGCGGGCCTGCGCGCCGGGGTGACCCTTGGCCAGGTCGGCGGCATGGGCGGCGATCTTGTAGGTGAGGACGCCTTCCCGGACATCCTCGCGGTTGGGCAGGCCCAGGTGCTCCTTGGGCGTGACGTAGCAGAGCATCGCGGTGCCGAACCAGCCGATCATCGCGGCGCCGATACCGGACGTGATGTGGTCGTAGCCGGGCGCGATGTCGGTGGTCAGCGGCCCCAGGGTGTAGAACGGCGCTTCCTCGCACCACTCGAGCTGCTTGTCCATGTTCTCCTTGATCATGTGCATCGGCACGTGACCGGGGCCCTCGTTCATCACCTGCACGTCGAACTCCCACGCGCGGCGAGTCAGCTCGCCCTGGGTCTTCAGCTCGGCGAACTGAGCCTCGTCGTTCGCGTCCTCGATGGCGCCTGGCCGGAGCCCGTCGCCGATGGACAGCGAGACGTCGTAGGCGGCCATGATCTCGCAGATCTCGTCCCATTGCGTGTAGAGGAAGCTCTCCCGGTGGTGCGCCAGGCACCACTTGGCCATGATCGAGCCGCCGCGGCTGACGATGCCCGTGCGCCGCGTCGCGGTCAGCGGCACGTAGCGCAGCAGGACGCCGGCGTGGATCGTGAAGTAGTCGACCCCCTGCTCGGCCTGCTCGATCAGAGTGTCCCGGAACATCTCCCAGGTCAGCTCCTCGGGCCTGCCGGCGACCTTCTCCAGGGCCTGGTAGATCGGCACCGTGCCGATGGGCACGGGCGAGTTGCGCAGGATCCACTCGCGCGTTTCGTGGATGTTGCGGCCGGTGGAGAGGTCCATCACCGTGTCGGCGCCCCAGCGGATCGCCCACACCATCTTCTCGACCTCTTCCTCGATGGACGAGGTGACGGCCGAGTTGCCGATGTTCGCGTTCACCTTGACCAGGAAGTTCCGGCCGATGGCCATCGGCTCGAGTTCCGGGTGGTTGATGCTGGCCGGGATGATCGCACGGCCACGGGCGACCTCGGAGCGCACGAACTCGGGCGTGATGGTCTCCGGGAGGGCGGCGCCGAAGCTCTCGCCGGGGTGCTGGCTGGCGATGGCCTCGGCCACGACCTCGCGGCGCTGGGTTTCCCGAATGGCCACGAACTCCATCTCGGGCGTGATTTCGCCGCGCTTCGCGTAGTGCATCTGCGTGACGCGAGCGCCGGACCGGGCCCTGAGCGGCGCCCGCCCGGCGACGAAGCGGAGGTGGTCGAGACGCGGGTTCGCGGCGCGTTCGCGGCCGTAGAGGGACGATCCGCGCGAGAGGGTGCGCACGTCGCCGCGAGCCTCGATCCAGGGCTGTCGCAGGGCCTCGAGGCCGCGCCGCAGGTCAATCTCGACCTCCGGGTCGGTGTACGGCCCGGAGGTGTCGTAGACCGTGACCGGCGGGTTGTTCTCCCGCGGTTCGAGCGCGACAAGGCCCGCCGAGGCGCCGGCGGACTCGCCGGTCGCGGATCTCGGCGGCCCTCCTGCCGTCGTCGGACTCTGCGAGATCTCGCGCATCGGCACGCGAATCGTCGGGTGCGAGCCGACGACGTGGATCTTCCTGGACCTGGGAAAGGGCTCGCGGCTCAGAAGCGGCGCCGCGGTCTGCGGGATTCGGTCGGCGATGGTCATGGTTGCGTTCCCTGCGTCGGCGTCAACCCTTCGAACTCGAAGGCTTCCATGCACGGCCCCGGCGACGGGCCAGCACGGTCTGCGGGCCGCCGTCCAGCCCCGCCCGGCGTGCCCGTTCACGATAGCAGGCTGTCCGGCCTGCCACCGGCGTCGAGCCGCAGGCTGCCTGGTGGCCGCGGGCGGGTCTGGCAGGGGGCCAGGGCATCGTGCGTGACGGTTCTGCGGCCAGAACGGCCCCTGGCTCCCGCCCGAGCACCGGCCGGTCGGCAGGTCGGCTGGTTCCGACCGGCGGTAGACTGAATGGCAGGGTCGCTTCCGGCAGAGCTCGTCTCCGGCGGCGCCTCGAGCGCGAGCGGCAGATGAACGACATGGAACCCAGGGACCGGCGCCTGACCGACGAGGCGCACGACCGCGACGACCCGACCGCGGTCAACGCGGCCGCGCCGGACGTCGACCCGGCCGAGACGGCCGAGTGGCTTGAGGCGCTCGACGCGGTGATGGACCGCGATGGCCCCGAGCGAGCCCACTTCCTGCTCGAGGCGCTGATCGAGCAGGCGCGGCGCTCCGGCGCCTATCTTCCGTACAACGCGACCACCGCCTACCTGAACACCATCCCGGTCCGGGCGCAGGCGCCGCTGCCCGGCGACGCGGAGATGGAGTGGCGCATCCGCAGCATCATCCGCTGGAACGCCATGGCGATGGTGGTGCGCGCCAACCACGACCATGAGGGCCTGGGCGGGCACATCGCCTCGTTCGCCTCCGCCGCGACGCTCTACGACGTGGGCTTCAACCACTTCTTCCGCGCGCCGTCGGCCGAGCACGGCGGCGACATGGTGATGATCCAGGGTCACTCGTCGCCCGGAATCTACGCCCGTGCGTTCCTGGAGGGGCGCCTGAGCGAGGACGACCTGCTGCGCTTCCGGCGCGAGGTGGGCCCGGGCGGCCTGTCGTCCTATCCGCACCCGTGGCTGATGCCCGGCTTCTGGCAGTACCCCACGGTGTCCATGGGGCTCGGCCCCCTGATGGCCATCTACCAGGCTCGCTTCATGAAGTACCTGCACAACCGGGGCCTCATCGACACCGCCGGCCGCAAGGTGTGGGCGTTCATGGGCGACGGCGAGATGGACGAGCCCGAATCGCTGGGTTCCATTTCGCTCGCCTCGCGCGAGAAGCTCGACAACCTGATCTTCGTCGTGAACTGCAACCTGCAGCGGCTCGACGGTCCGGTGCGGGGCAACGGCAAGATCATCCAGGAACTCGAGGCCGTGTTCCGCGGCGCAGGCTGGAACGTGATCAAGCTGGTCTGGGGCTCGTACTGGGATCCGCTGCTGGCGCGCGACCGCCACGGCCTGCTCCGGCAGCGCATGGAGGAAGTGGTCGACGGCGAGTACCAGGCCTACAAGGCGAGCCAGGACGGCGGCTTCGTGCGCGAGCACTTCTTCGGAAAATACCCCGAACTCAAGGCGATGGTCGCGCACCTCACGGACGAGGACATCTGGCGCCTCAACCGCGGCGGCCACGACCCGCACAAGATCTTCGCCGCCTATGACGCGGCGGTGAGGCACGCGGGCCAGCCGACGGTCATCCTGGCCAAGACGGTCAAGGGCTACGGCATGGGCGAGGCCGGCGAGGGCATGAACATCACCCATCAGCAGAAGAAGATGGGGCTCGCGGCGCTGACCGGGTTCCGCGACCGTCTCGACATCCCGGTTTCGGACGAGGAGCTCGAGGAGACGCCGTTCTACCGGCCGCCGGACGACAGCCCGGAGGTGCAGTACGTCAAGCAACGCCGCGAGGCGCTGGGCGGCTTCCTTCCTGCCCGCACGGTGGCTGCCGACCCGCTTCCGTTCCCGGGCCTCGACGCCTTCGACGCCCTGCTTCGCTCCAGCCGGGGCAGGCAGTTCTCGACCACGATGGCGTTCGTCCGCCTGTTCACGCTGCTCACGCGGGACCCGGCCATCCGGAATCGCCTGGTGCCCATCGTCGCCGACGAGGCGCGCACCTTCGGCATGGAGGGGATGTTCCGGCAGCTCGGCATCTACGCACCGACCGGCCAGCTCTACGAGCCCGTCGACGCCCACAAGATCGCGCCCTACCGGGAGGCGAGGGACGGCCAGATCCTGCAGGAAGGGATCAACGAGGCGGGGTCGCTCTGCTCCTGGATGGCGGCGGGGACCTCGGCCGCCAACCACGGCTTCCACATGATCCCCTTCTTCATCTTCTACTCGATGTTCGGCTTCCAGCGCGTCGGCGACCTGATCTGGGCGGCTGCCGACATGCAGGCGCGCGGCTTCCTCATCGGCGGCACGTCCGGTCGCACGACGCTGAACGGGGAGGGCCTTCAGCATCAGGACGGTCACAGCCACCTGGCCGCGTCGACCGTGCCGAACTGCGTCTCGTACGACCCGACGTACGCCCACGAGCTCGCGGTCATCCTCCAGGACGGCCTGCGCCGGATGTACGCCGATGACGAACCGGTCTTCTACTACCTGACGACGCTGAACGAGAACTACGAGCACCCCGGCATGCCGGCCGGTGCCGAGGAGGGCATCCGCCGTGGCCTGTACCGGATTCGGCCTGGTTCGCGCCACCGCCGCCGGGCCACGTTGCTGGCGTCCGGCGCCATCCTGCGCGAGGCCGAGGCCGCCGCGGAGATGCTGGAGACGGACTGGAAGGTCTCGACGGAGGTGTGGTCGGCCACCAGTTTCAACGAGCTGCGCCGGGACGGCATCGAGGTCGAGCGCTGGAACCGCCTGCATCCGGGCGAGGCGAAGCGCGTGTCGTACGTGCGCCAGTGCCTGACCGGCCGAGGCGGCGTCACGGTGGCCGCCAGCGACTACATGAAGGTGTTCACGGACCAGATCCGCGCCTTCGTTCCGGGGCCGTACCGCAACCTCGGCACCGACGGGTTCGGGCGCAGCGATACCCGCGAGCAGCTGCGCTCCTTCTTCGAGGTGGACCGCCGGCACATCGTCGTGGCGGCGCTCGCCTCGCTGGCCGAGAACGGGGAGATTCCCGTCGAGACCCAGGCGAAGGCGATTGCCGCCTACGGCATCGACCCGAACGCACCCAACCCGGCCGGCGCGTGAGCGCTACCGTCTCCGTCGTCGTCCCCGACATCGGTGACTTCGATGCCGTCGATGTGGTCGAGGTCCTGGTGCGCGTGGGCGAGACGGTCGCGCTCGACCAGTCCCTGATCACGCTGGAAAGCGACAAGGCGTCCATGGAGGTGCCGTCGCCGGTCGCGGGCCGGGTGTCGGCGATTGCCGTCGATCTGGGCGCCCAGGTGGCCGAGGGGGACGCGATCCTGACCATCGAGGCCAGGGCGGTCGAGCTGGAGGCCACGGGGCCGCTGGCCAGAGCCGGTGGAGGTGGACCTGGCGCACGCGACCAGGCCGACGGGGCGGACCGGGCCGGGTCCGCCGGTCAGGTCGCGTCTGCCGGTGTCGACCCCACCGCCGCGGCTGCGCGGACCGGTTCCGCGCCGAGCGGCCCGGCCGGGCCCGGCGATTCGGCGCTCCCGCCCGCATCGCCCCCGCCGCGCGGTCGCCGTCTGCCGCCTCCCGCTGCATCCGCGCCCGTCCCTTCGACGTCGCCGCCGCACGCCAGCCCCGCCGTGCGGCGTTTCGCTCGGTTGCTCGGCGTCGACCTCTCGCGGGTCGCGGGGACCGGTCGCCGGGGACGCATCCTGCGCGAGGACGTCGAGAACTTCGTCAAGGAGGTGATGACGGGCGCTGTGGCCCAGTCGGCGGGCGGCGGCATCCCGCCCGTGCCGGCGGTCGACTTCTCGAAGTTCGGACCGATCGAGACGAAGCCGCTTGGCCGCATCCGCAGGCTGTCGGCGGCGAACTTGCACCGGAGCTGGCTGAACGTCCCGCACGTGACTCAGCACGACGAGGCGGACATCACGGACCTGGAGGCGTTTCGTCGGTCGCAGCTCGGAGCGGCCCGCGAGCGGGGCATCCGGCTCACCCTGCTGGCCTTCCTGATGCGCGCCGTGGCGTCGTCGCTGGCGGAGTTCCCGGAGATGAACTCGTCTCTGGCCCCGGATGGCGAGTCCCTGATCCTCAAGCGCTACTGCCATCTGGGCGTGGCGGTCGACACGCCGGACGGTCTGGTGGTGCCGGTAGTGCGCGACGTGGACCGCAGGACGGTTCACGAGCTGGCCGCGGAGCTGGCCGAGATCAGCGGCCGGGCACGCGAACGGAAGCTGCGTCCGACGGACATCCAGGGCGCCACCTTCACGATCTCGAGCCTCGGCGGCATCGGCGGCACGGCCTTCACCCCCATCGTCAACGCGCCGGAGGTCGGCATCCTGGGCGTGTCCCGCTCGGTCCGGCGACCGGTTTACGTCGGCGGCGGTCTCGCGCCCCGGCTGATGTTGCCCATCTCGCTCTCCTACGACCACCGGGTGATCGACGGGGCGCAGGCGGTCCGCTTCACCACCCACCTGTGCTCGGTGCTGGCGGACTTCCGCCGGGTCGTGCTGTGACGCCGCCGGCATGACCGAGCCCGTCCGCATCGCCGTCCCGGACATCGGCGACTTCGATTCCGTCGACGTGGTCGAGGTCCTGGTGTCGCCGGGCGAGCACGTCGACGTCGATGCCGGGCTGATCACGCTCGAAAGTGACAAGGCGTCCATGGAGGTGCCGTCCACTCACAGCGGCGTGGTGCTCGAGTTGACGGTGGCGCTGGGCGACAAGGTGGGGGAGGGCGACGTGATCGTCGTGCTCGACGTCGGCGAGGCATCGCACCCGGACCAGCGCACCGAGCGTCGGCGGCATCCGCATGCGCCGACGTCGAGTCGGGCCGCGCCCGCGTCCGACGTTCCGGGCCCGGCGGACGGCGCCATCGCCCAGGGCAGTTCGGCGCGGCAGCCGGGCGTGGCTGCGGGAGCGGAGGGTCCCGGCGGTCGGGGGCGCCAGACCGGTGCGGGGTTCGCTCCGGGTGGGGTGCCGGGTTCGTCGCCCTCGGACACGGCCGCGGCAGGTTCGTCCGCGTCGCGCACGGCCGTGGCCGATGCCGTCGCGTCCGTGTCCGCCGCCGGCTTCGCCGCGGCCGGCGCGCCGGCGGTCGCGGTGCCCTCGAACGTCGACGCCGAGGTGCTGGTTCTCGGCGCCGGCCCCGGCGGGTACACCGCTGCCTTCCGCGCGGCCGACCTGGGCCGCCGGGTCGTCCTCGTCGAGCCGCACGCGAACCTCGGCGGCGTCTGCCTGAACGTCGGTTGCATTCCCTCGAAGGCGCTGCTTCATGCCGGCCGGGTGATCGACGAGGCCGCGGACTTCGCCGAACGTGGCATCGACTTCGGCGAGCCGCAGGTGGACCGGGCCGAGCTCTCACGCTGGAAGCAGGCAGTCGTCGACCGGTTGACCGGCGGCCTCGCCGATCTGGCCCGTCGCCGCAAGGTCGAAGTCGTGCGCGGTCGCGGCCGCTTCGTCGGCCCGCACGAGGCCGAGGTCGCGCAGGCCGATGGCGGCACGCGGAGGCTGACGTTCGGCCAGGCAATCGTGGCGGTCGGGTCGCGTCCGGTGCGGATCCCGGGTGTTCCGGAGGACGACCCGCGTGTCTGGGACTCCACCGATGCCCTGGCGCTCGACCCCGCCTTCGAGCCGGGCGAGCGCCTGCTGGTGGTCGGCGGCGGGATCATCGGCCTGGAGATGGCAACCGTGTACGCGGCGCTGGGGTACCGCGTGACGGTCGTCGAGCTGCTGCCGCAACTCTTGACCGGCGTGGACCGCGATCTCGTCAGACCGCTGCAGCGTCGGCTGGCCGGGCGCCTGGAGGCCATCCACACCGGCACCCGCGTGACGACGGTCCGGGCGCAGAAGAACGGGCTGATGGCGACGCTCGAAGGCGCCGGTGGCGAGGCCGTTTCCCGGCTGTTCGGACGCGTTCTCGTCGCGGTCGGCCGCCGCCCGAACGGCGACCGGTTCCGCGCCGAGGCGGCAGGCGTCCGGCTGGACGAGCGCGGTTTCGTGCCGGTGGACGATCAGCAGCGCACGAACGTGCCGCACATCTTCGCCATCGGCGACCTGGTCCCGGGGCCGATGCTCGCCCACAAGGCCACACACGAGGGCAAGGTCGCCGCCGAAGTCGCTGCGGGCGAGAAGAGCGGCTTCGAGGCGCGGGTCATCCCGTCGGTTGCCTACACCGATCCGGAGGTGGCCTGGGTCGGCCTGACCGAAACCGAAGCGCGCGAGAACGGTACGCCCTGCGAGAAGGGCGTCTTCCCGTGGAACGCCTCCGGGCGTGCGCTCACCGTGGCTCGCCCCGAGGGCCTGACGAAGCTGCTCTTCGACCCGGCAAGCGGGCGGCTGGTCGGCGCCGGCATCGTGGGCATGAACGCGGGCGACCTGATCGCCGAGGCTGCCCTCGCCATCGAGATGAACGCCGAAGCCGCTGACCTCGCGCTCACGGTGCACCCCCATCCTACGCTCTCCGAGACCGTCGCCTTCGCGGCCGAGGCGTACGACGGCACGATCACGGATCTCTACGTCCCGAGGCGCCGGAAGCACCCGGTCTGACCCGCGGACCGCGCGTGGTCGACCAGGTGGCGCCGGTGGCAGGGTCGAGCGCCGCGACCCTGGCTCGGGCCGGGCTGCCCGTGACGGCAGGTTGCTGGTGACGGACGACGTCGAGCCCCGGCAACCCATCTCTCGGCCGCCGGGTCGGCGCCCGACCGTTTCCTTGGGCCGGTCCCCTCGCCTGCCGCCGTCACGCTCGTCGGGTTCTCCTGAAGACGTCACGTACGGCGCTTGGCCGCCGGAGGACTTCGCCGGCGACCTGCTGTTACCGTTTCTCGGTCGCGTCCGTCGTCTGCAGCGGCGGCTCGATGGCGGACCGACGTACGCGGACCGCTTCGATCTGTGGAAGAGGCAGATGGAACGTGCCGGCATCGGCAACGAGAGGACCTGCTGGACCATGGTGGGTTCCGAACGCGAGGCGCTGTACCTTTGCGGCGTTCTGAACGCCCGCTGCATGCAAGGCGCCTGGCGTGAAGGCAAGACCTCGAAGCTCGACTTTGACAAGTCGCCCTGGCGCCACGTACCGGTGCCGAGGCACGACCCGGAGAACGAGATCCAGCGAGCCGTCGCCGAAGCGGCGCGGGCGCTGGAGCAGGGCGCTGGCGAAGCCGGCTGGAGGGAGCTCGACCGCTGCGTGGCGGTACTGCTGCCGGATTACGCCGAGTCGATGGACAGGCAGGCCGGGGAGAGCTTGGCGTGACTGCCCTGCTGCCGGGCCATGCGGACGCGGACGAGCCGAAGGGCTGGCAGGCGAGGGAGGCGGACCAGGGCGGCCCGTCCGGTTCCGCGGTTCGTGGCGCCGTTCTCGGCGTGACGGCCTTGCTGACGTACCGCGCGGTGCCGGAAGGGCAGGCGGGCATGCAGGCGAGGAAGGGTTCGGCGTGAGCAGGCTCGACAAGTGGCTGCAGGTGTCGCGGATGTTCAAGGCCCGCTCGAAGGCTGCGGACGCCTGCTCGGCCGGCCGGGTCACGGTGAACGGCCAGCAGGCGAAGGCGCATCGGAAGCTGAAGGTTGGCGACCGGGTCGAGTTCCGCATCCGCGACTGGAAGCGCGTGCTCGTCGTGCAGGAACTGCGCCACAGACCGCTGCCGAAGTCCGAAGCAAGCCGCCTGTACGAGGATCTGAGCCCGCCGAAGCCGCAGCCGCCGAACCGGGAGTTCGGGGACGTGTTCGTGCCGGCCCACCGCCGCCGCGGCGCTGGCCGCCCGACCAAGCGGGACCGCCGGCGCATCGACCGCCTCGGCTGAGTCGGCAGCGGCCGGCCAGGCGTGGCCCTCGCTCCGGTCCTCCGCCAGGTCACGAGGCGAGGCGGGTCCCGCCGTCTCCCGACGGTTCCGGCTGCGGTCAGCGGACCGCCGCATCGACCGCCTCGGCTGAGTTGGCAGCGGCCGGCCAGGCATGGCGCTCGGACCGGTACCGGATTCTCGGCCACGGCGCAACGTCAAGCGGGTCCCTGCCGCATCCCGATGGTTCCGACTGCGGTCAGCGGACCGGCGATCGACCGCCGGCGCTGAACCGACAGCGGCCGCCGTGCGCGGTACAGTGCCCGCATCATGTTGTCGAGTTCACCAGCGTCCCCCACCGTCACCTCCCTTTGCCCGTGCCCTGCCGCTGATCGCGCTGCTCGCCGCAGCCTGTGCCGGCCCGCTGCCGGAACGCTCGACCGGACCCACCGGCCCCGCCTACGACCCGAAGACCGACCCCCTGGTCAACCCGTCGACCCTGACGGAGCCGTATCCGTTCGGCCGGCCGGAGGTCGTCGCTCGGGACGACACGCTGGTCCGCTACATGCTGGGCGACCCGCGGACACTGAACCCGATCTTCGCCATCTTCTGGGAGGACTACTACCTGTCGAGCGCGCTGTTCCAGGCGCTGACGACCCGCAACGCGGACATGACGACGGTGTGGAACGAGACCATGGTCGAGGAAGGCGTCATGGCGGACGACTGGAGGAGCGCCCGCGTGCGCATCCGGCCAGGGCTGACGTGGCATGACGGCAGGCCGTGGACCGTGCACGACCTGAAGTTCACCTACGACGCCGTGGCGTCCGACGACGTGCCAGCCGCCATGTACAAGCACGACGTCGACCAGATCGAGCGCATCGACGTGATCGACGAACGGACGGTGGAGTTCCACTTCACGGACGCGCTGGTCACGAACATGCTGGCCATGCGCATACCGCCGATTCCGCGCCATGTCTGGGGCGTCCCGGAGGAGCTTGCGAACGACCCTACGATGCGGAGCAGCGAGTACTTCAACCACCACGCGCGCGAGGTGGTCATCGGCTCCGGCCCCTACCGGTTTGTCTCCTGGACGCCGACGGACCGCATCGTCGTGGAGCGCTGGGACGAGTTCCCCGACGCGGCGCGGGTAGCGCCGTTCCGGCAGGTCATCTACCGGCCTCAGAGCGACCGCAACCTGGGCCTGCTGCTGTTCAAGAAGGGCGAGCTGGACGAGTACTGGTTCACCCCGCAGCAGTTCGCCACCCAGAGCAACGACGCGGAGTTCGAGCGGGTGGGCGTCAAGGGCTGGGCGCCGGTGCGCCGCATCTCCAGGATCGGCTGGAATCAGGACGGCAGCAATCCGTTCTTCACCGACGTCCGGGTGCGCCGCGCGATGACCCACGCCTACGACCAGAAGCGGGTCATTCGCGACGTGACCTACGGCGTCTACCTGGAGACGGATCAGCTCTGGGACAGGGACCACATGGGCTACAACCCGGACGTGCCGAAGTACCCGTTCGACCTCGACCGGGCCGGCGAACTGCTGGACGAGGCCGGCTGGCTGCCCGACCCGGACGACGGCTGGCGCTACAAGGAGGTCGACGGCGAGAGGGTCCGGTTCGCCTTCGAGCTCGAGATCGCCCAGACCTTCGCCGATGCCGCGAAGATGGCCGACATCTACCGCGAGGACCTGCGCAGCATCGGCGTCGAGCTGACGCTGCGCATCTTCGAGAACGCGACCCACGAAGAGCATCTGCTGGAGCACGAGTTCCAGGCCCACGCCGACGCCGACGAGGTCACGAGCGACCCGGACCAGTGGACGATCCGGCTCCACTCGACCAGCTACGACAAGGCGCGCAACTACGTGGGCTACAGGAGCGAGCAGGTCGACGATCTGCTGGAGCGGGGCAGGCGAGAGTTCGACCCGGAGGCCCGCGCTGCCATCTACCGCGAGCTCGCCCGCGTGGTCGCCGAGGATCAGCCGTTCACGATGATGTGGAACTACACGGAGATCCGCGCCTTCAGCAAGCGCCTGCGCGGAGTGGAGTTCGCGCCTTCGGGCGTCTTCCTGTTCCAGCCCACGCCGCCTCCGGGCAGCGACTGGTGGACCACCCCCGGCTGGTGGACGCACCGCGACGACGTGCCCGCCGCCGGCGGGTAGCGCCGCTGCCCGGCGGATCGGGTGGGCGGACCTGTCGGCCTCGCACTCACCGGTCCACTTGGGCCTTGCGGAATGCGGGATCATCGCCGGTCAGCTCTCGCCCGCGGCGCAACTCGGCGACCTGTCGAGCAGCAGCTACCGTGGCGGAATCCGAGGCCGGTCGCCGAGGTCGGCCGTCGCGTCTGGCTACCAGCCGAGCCGGGTCTTCATCCAGCCGGACGTGTTGTGGAAGTCCGAGACGGCGCTTCCCGGCGGCACCAGTTCGTCGCAGGCGGCTGCGACCGCCGGATCGAGCGTCATCTCCAGCACCGGGAGCAGCTCGTCCATGTGCTCAACCCGGCGCGGACCGACCAGGGGCGCCGTGATGCCCGGCTGGTCCTTGCACCACAGCGCGGCGAGCTGCGCCGGCGTGATCCCCGCCTCCGCCGCCAGCTTGGCGAAGCGCACGCCGACCTCGACTGCGCGCTCCGTGACCCGTTGCGCGTAGTACTTCCCCTGTTCGTCGGCACGCGACCCGGTGGGGTAGTCGCTGGCTGCGGCGTAGCGCCCGGCGAGCACGCCCATCCCCAGCGGCGCCCAGGCCAGGATGCCGAGGCCGTGCTTGCGGCACATCGGCGCCAGCTCGTTCTCGATGCGCCGGTCGAGCAGGTTGCAGGGCGCCTGCTCGGAGACGAAGCGGACGTAGCCCTTGATCTCGCTCACCATCAGCGCCTCCATGACGCTCCAGGCCGGATACGTGGACGAGCCGATGTAGCGCACCTTGCCGGCCCGGACCAGGTCGTCGAAGGCGCGCAGAGTCTCGTCGATGGGGATGTCGAAGTCGGGTCGATGGGTTTGGTAAAGGTCGATGTGGTCCGTCTGCAGGCGGCGGAGCGCCGCGTCGCAGGCGTCCAGAATGCCTGCCCGCGACAGCCCCTGCCGGTTCGGATTGCGCCCCGGCTCATGCTGCCTGGCGGGCAGCCCGGTCGCGTGGTCGAACTCGCCGGGGTAGATCTTCGTCGCCACCACGACGTCGTACCTGCGGCCAGTCTCCTTCAGAATCGTGCCGACGATCCGCTCTGCCCGGCCATCGCCGTAGATGTGGCCCAGGTCGATCAGGTTCACACCGCCGTCGAGCGCCCGCTCGACGGTCCGCCGGGCCTCGTCCTCGGGCGTCGCGTCGCCAAAGTTGCTGGTGCCCAGGCCCATCGGCGACACCATGAGCCCAGTCCGGCCAAGCGAGCGGTACTCCATCGGCAGCGCAGCCTATCCGCGCGGACTGCGGTGCCAGCCGCTGGCCCGCCCGGCTACTGCGGGGGCACTGACTCGGTCTCGCGTTCGGCGGTGCGGGCGTACTCGAGGATGTTGGCCAGGCCGTGGTTGCCCTCGTGGCAGGCGTACTCGAACAGCGCCTGGTTTGACCTCTTCATCTCGAGGCGGGCGCTCCAGGGACGGACGAACGACTCGGGGTCCTTCATCGTGTACTCGTAGATGAGCGTCGTCTCGTCCTGGCGAGTGAAGCGCTCGACGAGTTCCATGTTGCCGCCGGAACCCTGGAAGCTCACCCTCGAGTCGAAGTTCCGGGTCTCGACGACCAGGGTCTCTCCCTCCCAGCGGCCGCGGGAGTCGCCCTTGAACTGCCGCACGTGGCCGGCAAGGCCCGGCCGGTCGCGCAGCGGAACGATGCGGGTCTCGTGGACCATCTCGTTCAGCAGCGCGACCGTGTCGGGCGTGACGAGGATCAGGACGTTGTTGTTGTAGGCGCCCGGGTTCATCGGCGGTCCGGCGTTGAACCCCATCAGGCAACGCTCCCAGAGCGAGCGGTCCTCCGGCCCGGCCGGCGGTTTCCGGCGCCGTTCGCCGCGCAGGCGGGCGCGTCGCTGGCCGTCCTCCGTCAGGGCCGGAATCCGGCCGTTCGGCGGGTCGACCACGAGCGACGTTCGGCGAGACTCCTGGACGTTGCGGCCGTGGTCGAGCCAGTACGGAGCGTGCACGCTGGGGCTGCGCTTCTGCGCCTCGGCCCGACGAGCGATCAGGTCGCGCTCGAACTGTCCTGCCTCCTCGACCGTGAAGTACTCCTGCTCCGCGAAGGCCGACGGCCGCTGCAGCGGAGTGGCCGTGGCGAAGTCCCAGAGCCCGTCGATGTCGCCCGGCGCTTGCCAGTCCGGCGCGGTCTGGGCACGAAGCGGCGCGCCGGCAAGCAGGGTCAGCGCCACGACGACCGCCGGAGCGACCGCGGCCCGAGCCGCCCCGCAGGCGATGCGCGAGGTCTTCACTTGTCGCTCGGACCGGCCTGACCAAGTCGTTGCTGGCCGTTCTGGGCGCCGGTCAGCAGCCTCCTGAACTCCAGGCCTGCCGTTCCATCGTCCTCGGCCCGCTTGAGCCGGGCTCCGCCGGACGGACGCCGTCTCTCGCCACGGGAAACCTCCTCCGGCCGCGCGCCGCATTCGTTCAGACCCAGCTGCCCTTAGCTCGTCACTCATGTTCCTGAGCCTCATGTTACAGGCGCTCGGGTGGGATATCGCCCTGTCGGAGCCTGGCGCTCAGGCGGCGGGCGTCGAAGAACTCCGACACAACCAGGAGCGTGGGCGGATCCATGCCGCACTGCCGGAACCTGACCAGCTCTCGTTGGGCCCGGGTTTCACTGTGAACCGCAACACCCTGCAGGCCCGACGACTTGACGTCGTCGGGGATGAGGACCTCCGCCTGTTCGTCGGTCCAGGGGAAGCTCGGGTGCTTCGGCACTCTCTGGAGGGTCCTCGGCCCCGCTGGCGCCGCCGGGTGAGGCTGAGCGGCATGGGTGCCAGACCCCGGCTTCACCGTGCCGCAGGCCGCAGGTTCGCCGCAGGCCGCTGGTTCGAAGCAGCGGGCGTTTCTGCCCGGCGGTCAGCGGTCGGCCAGACGGCGGCGCCACGCGTGGCCGGGTAGGCTCCGGCCCATGACGCCTCGGCTCACGCTGGTCATCGCCAACCGGAACTACTCGTCCTGGTCGCTTCGGCCCTGGGCGCTCATGCGGGAGCTCGGGATTCCGTTCGCCGAGCGGATGATGAAGTTCGACTCCGAGGACTGGGACCGGCACATTGGCGAGCTGTCGCCGACGCGGCTGGTCCCGGTGCTCTGGGAGGGCGAACCGGGGCAGGGGTTCGCGACCTTCGACACCTCCGCGATCGCGGAACGGCTGGCGGAGCTGCATCCCGGCCTCGGCGTCTGGCCTGCCGACGACCTGGCACGGGCCCGGGCGCGCTCGCTGGTGGCGACGTTCCACTCCGGCTTCTCGGCGCTCCGATCGGCCATGCCGATGAACATCCGTTCGAGCCACCCTGGCAAGGGATGCACGCCCGAGGTGCTGGCGGAGGTGGCCGCGCTGGCCGAGTTCTGGCGTGCGGCGCTGGCCGAGTTCGGCGGCGACGGCCCGTTCCTGTTCGGCAGCTACTCGGCCGCCGACGCGTACTTCACTCCCGTCGCCTCCCGGTTCGGGACCTACGAACCGCCGCTGGATGCCGACGCGCGGGACTACTGCCGGGCCCTGCTCGAGACGAAGGCGATGCGCGAGTGGACCCGCGACGCGCTGCTCGAGACCGAGTTCGTGCCCGAGGACGAGCCGTACGCCGACCCGCCCTGACCGCTTCCGCGCGTGGTCAGCGTGTCGGCTGGCCCTTCCGCTGCCACGGCACGGCCGCTCGCCCAGGCGCCGAGTCGCCGGGCCGCACATCGTCGCGGTCAGGCAGCCGTCTGCGGTCCGCGGGCTCAGCCGGCCTCCTCGCCCGCGATCATCTCCGCCTGATCCTGCGGGGCGTAGAAGTAGTCGCCGGGGCGGAAGTCGTGGCCGAGGTCACCGAGAAGACGCCGCTGTCTCGCGCTGCACCGCTCGAGGATCTCGGGCGTGGGCGCCGGGTCGTAGGTGCGCAGGAACAGCTGGCAGTAGTTGTAGAGGATCGTCTTGCGGGCGTGCGGCGACGAGTTCACGGATGGCCCGTGCCATAGCGAGTGGGGGAAGAGGATGCAGTCGCCGGCCTTGCCTTCGATCTGCACGGCGCCCGGCGTCTTCGGCCCTGGCGCCGGGTAGGGGCGGTCCGGGAACGGTCGCATGTGGCTGCCGGGGAAGACGGTGAAGTTGCCGCAGTCCGCGTCCGCCACGTCCGAGAGCAGGTAGAGCGCCTTCATCGCCAGCGGCAGGCTGGTCTCGGTGACGCGAATGCGCCGCAGCGCTTCGCCGCCGTCGGTGTGGGTGTAGCCCGGCCACTTCGGGTTCGAGGGGCGGACGATCGCCTGGGTCATGCTCAGCACGACGTGTGGCCCCATGATGTCGGCGACCAGGTCGAAGACGGGCGACGCGTCCATCAGGTCGATGAACGCCTGGTCGTAGTGGAGCAGCACGCGACGGTCCATGAACCCCTCGGAGTCGCGGTCGACCGCGTGGTCAAGCCAGGCGTAGTGGCCGAGCGGACCGGTCGGGCTCGGCTCCCATCCCGGCGCCTGGCGCACGCGGTTGAGCTCGGCGTCGAAGAACTCGACCTGATTCGGCGACAGCGCCCCCTCCACGCGCAGGTAGCCGTCGATCGCCCATCGTTCGCGCTGTGCCTCGGTCAGTCGCTGCATGCCGTCTGCTTCCTCCTTGCGGGCCGGCTGGCGGCGATTCGACCGCTCCGCCCGCCCTGACGTGGTGTCGAGGGTCAAGACTATGTCGTGTTGCCTCGGATAGCCTTGCGCGGGGCCAGCGGGTTCACGGGCGGGACTCCCGGCGCGCCCATTGGACGACGTGACCGGACCCATCCCACCGGGGCGCCCACTGGCATGCGGCGGCCGCGCCCATGCCGCAGCGGGTCGAGACGATGCCCGAGTCGCCGGTCACGTCGGGCTCCCGGAACTCCGACGAGGGGCTCGTTCCTGGAAGTGGCAAGCTCGCCGGAGCGGCCGCTCTCACTCGCCGCTCGCGCCCTGCCCACCGTGACCGTCCCCGGCAGCGCTCCCGGCGGCGGCCCGCTCGTCGGCGCCGGGATGGCTGGAGAGCCAGGACGGGATCCCGGCAGCGCCGCTGGCGTCCTCGAGCCGTCGCAGGATGTCGCTCAGGCGGCTCGGCGGCGTGTCCACGTGCGCCAGGTAGTCGAACGCGAAGCGGTCGGCGTCGCGCTCGAAGGTGCGCGAGTAGCGCATGGCGAGCAGCTGGTCCGGCGCCAGGAAGGACAGCGCGGCCACCGAGACGTCGCCGGTCAGCGCCGTCCAGACGACGAGCATGGACGAGGTCTGTGCGAGCCTCCGCATCACGTGGCGCCCGGCGACGTGGCCGAGCTCGTGGGCCAGCACGGCGACGATCTCCTCGTCGTTGTCGGCCAGCGCGACGAGCTCGTCCGTGATCACGACCGTGCCTCCAGGCAATGCGAAGGCGTTGGCGCCGAGCCTCTTCCCCGAATGGAACCTGAGGTCCGAGACCTCGACCCCTGCCCACGCCCGGATCGCCTCGAACTCGGCGAGCAGCTCGTTGCGCCGGTCCTGCGGCAGATCCGAGGGCGGGAGGAAGCCGGTCTGCGTGAGCGCCGTGACCAGGTTCGCCCCGAAGACCGCTTCCACCTCTGGCGGCGTCGCGGCGACCACCACCTCGGCCACCAGCGGAGCTCCCCACTCGGTGAAGGAGAACAGCACCGCGGCGGTGACGGCGAGCGCCGCTGCCGCGCCCTTCCAGCTGCTGTCCAGCCGATGGACGATGCTCTCGATGCGGCGGCCGAGGGCCGGAGGCTTCCGCTCGGCGGCGGCCAGCATCGCGTCCAGCACGTCGTTGTCTCGCACGTCGCAGATGGCGCCGTCCGGCAGCCGGACGTGCCGGGGCGTGTCGGCGACGCGGCCAGGAATCCGGACCTCGGACAGGGCATGCCGAACCCGTTCCTCCCCGCCGTCGACGTCCATGTCGTCGAACCTCACGACGACCTCGCGGTCGGCCGTGATGGTCAGCCACGCCTCGCGCCCGGCGGACGAGCTGCCGTCGTAATGGCGGCAGGCGACCGCGCTCATATCCCGATCTCCAGCCCGAACTCGCCCGCCGCCTCGGCACCCGCGGCGCCCAGGCGCTGAGCGTCGCCGGCCTCGAACGCCGCCTCGCCCAGCGGTTGCATGATCAGGAAGTTGCCGATCACGTAGCGGAGCAAGCGGATCCTCGCGAACGGTGCGTAGAGCCCGAACGTGGCGACGATCAGCGCCGCGTTGCTGGCGTAGATCCAGAGCATCCTGCCGAAGGAGAGCTGGAGCCTGAAGTTCGTCTCGCCCAGTTCGGTGGCGCTCCAGCGGATGCTGAGCAGGCGGGTGCGGATGTAGACGAACGAGGCAAACCCGGCCAGCCCGACGAAGACGGGCAGGATGAGGGGCGATGGCGGCGGCGCTTCGTCCGCTCCGACGCTGGGAGGGACCGAGGCGACCAGCACCATGCAGGAACCGACGAACAGCAGGATGGTCAGGATCCACACCAGCACGTAGACGGTGTAGTAGGTGTTCCCGTCGCTCGTGAATCGGAACCGCCTGTTGCCGAAGCGTGATTCGTCGACCAGGAACCTGTCGCGACCGAAGACCCGGTACGGCCACGCCAGGCCGCAGCTGAGGAACGACGCCGCCCCCATCAGCGGGTACCAGAGCAGGGCGTCCCGGAACTTGCCGTCGAAGTCGAAGGCGATGCCGCTGTGCCACGAATTGCGCAGCTGGAAGCTCCGCGCCCGGATGACCACCCAGGGCACGATCGGCGCCGCCAAAATGATCGCCGCGTAGTAGTACCAGATGCCGAACAGGTTGGTGAACCAAAGGACCCCCGCCGCGATGGCGACGAGAATCCGCCCCCGCAGGATGGCCACCGGGTTCGCCGTGTAGTCGAATGCCGCGTCCCCCAGCCACATGTGGCCGTACAGGTAGCGCCGCGCCCGCACCTTGGCCCAGGCGGACCAGATGCCGAGGGTCACCAGCGTCAGGGCGACGTTGACGATCCAGATGCGGAAGTACTCCCGGCCGTCGGCGGTGAAGCGCAGGCGCCGGGCGGCGCGTTGGGCGGCTTCCTGGCCGCTTCCCGCGGCGCCGCCGTCGACAGGCAGGATGGGCGGGGCCGTTCCGGCGTCGAGGGCGTCGCCGAGGGACTGACTGCGCGGTCGGGCGCCGCCGGGATCGCCTTCGACCATGCCTTCGACCGTGCCTTCGACGGTGGCGGCGCCCGTGGCGGCGTGAAGGTCGAGATCGGCCGCGGCGCCCGACTGGCCGGCAGCCGGCGCCGAGCTGACGGACGGCGCCGACGGTTCCTCGGCGCGCTCGCCGTTCTTCTGGTCGTCCGTGTTCATCGTGCTGGTTCGCCGCGTGGGATCGATAGCCTGTCATCGTAGACGACTGCCCGCGAGCTCGGCCCGGGAATCGGGGCGGCAGGCTGGCATGGAGCGGACGGCAGGATCCGGCACGGTCGGCGGCCCTGGCCGGGCACGCCGGCCCGTTGCGCCGTGCCGCGTGGGCCGCTGACGACGGCGCAGGCGCCCGGCGAAGTCCGGCGCGGCGACACAAGTTCTTTGCCTTCCGAGGTTTGCTGAGAAGCGCCTGGCGTGCGGCGAAGTGCCTGCCGCCGGTCTCCCGCCGTCCTCATCGCGGGCTTCGGGTATGATGACGCCGGCCGAAGAGGCCGAACGTGCGGAGGACAGTGATGAAGCGACCGGCAGGAACCGATGGTGTACCGACCGGGGCAACCCTCCGCCGCCCGTCTGGGCGGCCCGTGCGTTCGTTCGGCGTCGGCGTCCGGGCGCTCGCGCTGGCTCTGACGCTGGCGCCCGTGGCGGCCCGGGCGCAGGCATCGCCCCAGGAATCTGCGGAGCCCACCGAGCTCGACCGCGTGCTGGCGATGAACCACGAGGCCCGAGGCGGGCTGGAGGCGCTGCGGGCGATCCAGGATGCACGGGCCACGGGCACGATGACGGTCCAGGGCATGGCGGCGCCCGTCACGGTGCTGCAGGCGAGGCCCAATCTGGTGCGCATGGAGGCCGACTTCGGCGGCATGGCCCTCATCCAGGCGTTCGACGGCGCGCAGGCCTGGGTGCAGCAGCCGGGGCTGCCGAAGCCGGTCGTCGCCGAGGGGCCGGGCGCGGCCGCTCAGGCGGCGGACGCGGCGCTCAACAGCCTCTGGTTCGAGTACGGTCAGCCCGGGTACGAGGTGGAGCTCGCCGGCGTGGAGGATACGGAAGCCGGCGAGGCGTGGAAGCTCCTGGTCACCGAGCCCGGCGGCGTGACGCACCAGGTATTCATCGGCACGGAGAGCGGGCTGGAGGTCAAGCGGGTCGGCAGAGCGGACGTCGGTTCCGGCGTCGAGGACGTGACCACGCTCTACGACGACTACCGGGAGGTCGACGGCCTGATGCTGGCGCACAGGCAGGTTCTGTTGACCTCGATGGGCGAGATGCCCATGACCCTGGATTCGATCGAGATCAACCCGGAGCTTGACCGGGACGTCTTCTTCATGCCCGGCCAGACGGCGGATGCCTTGCTCGGGCTCGATGCGATTGTCGACCGTCACCTCTGGGCTCGCGGCGCTTTCGCGGCCGACGTGCAGACCATCCGGGGCGACGGCGTCGTCGTCATGCTCGGCTTCGAGGTGCCGATGAGGCTGGCCTTCGCCCGGCCCGACGCCTTCAGGATCGACATCGACCTGCAGGGGATGGCGATGGTCCTCGCCCACGACGGCGAGACGGCCTGGAGCGTCTCCCCGCTGCAGGGCATCATCGAGCCGACGCCGCTGCCGGAAGACATGAGCGGCGCGGTGTCGATTCTCTCCAGCTTCCTCTGGGGTCCGCTCGGCGACGCTGCGGAGCGGGGCCTCGACGTCACGCTCGCCGGCATCGAGAAGGTGGAGCGGGACGAGACGTACCGGCTGGACGTCGTGGCGGCGTCGGGCACCGACCGCAGCGTGCATCTGGGCGGCGAGGACTTTCTCGAACGCCGCATCGTCTTCGACGGCGCGTTCCTGGGCTCGGCGGGCGTTCTGAACGTCGAGCTGGGCGACTACGCGGAGCACGACGGCCTGGTCGTGCCCGGAACGGTCCGCATCGCGGTGGAAGGCCAGGTCATGGCCGAGCTCAGGATCGCGAACGTGGAGGTGAACGCGGACATCGACGCCGCGGCGTTCGCCATGCCCTCGGTGGCCGCCGACGAGGCGCCGGAAGCGGCCGACCCGCAGCCCTGACGGGCCTCGAAGCCCCGCAAGCAGGAGTTTCAGCAGCATGCGCAACCTCGAATCCGCCACCCCCGCCTCTGCCTCAGGGGGCCGGGCGTGCCCGCCGGCTCGCCCTGCCGGTGCTGGCCTGCTGGCCGCGGCCGCAGTCGCCGCACTCTCCGGGGCGCCTGCCCTGGCGGAGGACGACGACCCACTTGCCGTGCCCGACCTGGCCGAGACCATCGTGGTCACGGCAGCCCGCTCCGAGCAGGAGCTGGGCGAGGTCACGGCCAGCGTCTCGGTCCTGGACGGCGACGAGCTGCGGACCAGCGCATCGCTGGCGCTGGACGACACGATGCGCCGCGTTCCCGGCTTCAGCCTGTTCCGGCGCAACAGTTCAATCGTCGCCCACCCGACCAGCCAGGGCGTTTCCCTGCGCGGCATCGGTCCCAGCGGCGTCAGCCGTACTCTGGTGCTGCTCGACGGCCTGCCGCTCAACGATCCGTTCGGCGGCTGGATCTACTGGGGTCGCGTCGGGCGCGAGAGCCTGGAGCGGGTCGAGGTCGTGCGCGGCGGCGGCTCCAGCCTGTGGGGCAACTCGGCCCTGGGCGGGGTGATCCACCTGGTGACCGCGGCGCCGAGCGCACCGGGCCCGTCGCTGCGGCTGTCGGCTCTCGCTGGCGACCACGGCGTCGCCTCGGGCGAGGCGTGGTTCGGGCACGGCTTCGAGCGCGGGGCGCTGACCCTTTCGGCCCGGGCCTTCGGCACCGATGGCTACGCGGTGGCGCCGGACCACCAGAGCGGCGTCATCGACGTGGACGCCTTCTCCGAACAGACCGGCGGGGGCGGGCGGCTGGCGTTCTCGCCCGGCGACTCGGTGCAGATGGCCGTCGGCGCGGATCGCCTGTCCGAGGACCGCGGCAACGGCACTCCGCTCACCGGCAACGACACGGAACTCTCTTCCTTCCGCCTGAGCGCCGACATGGTGAGCGGCCGGGGCGACACCTGGACGCTCCGCGGCTTTGCCCACGAGCAGCAGTTCGCCAGCCGGTTCAGCGCCCAGGCGGCGGACCGGTCGACGGAGCGCCCGGCGCTCGACCAGTTTCTCGTCGACTCCGATGCGGCCGGCCTGGGTGCGCAGTGGCTCGGCGAAGCGGGGCAGGGCGAGGCCGGTGGCGGCGCCTGGGTTGCGGGCGCCGAGTGGCGCAACGTCGACGGCGCCACGAACGAGAACTTCTTCTTCAGCGGCGGCGCCTTCAACCGACGTCGGGTGGCGGGCGGCGACCAGACCATCCTCGGCGGCTACGTGCAGCGCCGCGCCGACTTCGGCGACCGCCTGGCCCTCGAGCTCGGCGCCCGCATCGACCGCTGGAGCACGGGTTCCGGCAGCCGGCTGGAGACCAACCTGGCCGATGGGTCGGTTCGCCGGATGGACAGCTTCGAGGACCGTGCGGAAACCGCCGCCTCGCCGCGCATCGGCTTCCGCTACGCGCTCGACCTCGGCTGGAGCCTGCGCGGCTCGGTCTACGGTTCGTTCCGCGCTCCCACGGTGAACGAGCTCTACCGTCCCTTCCGGGTCGGCAACGACATCACCGAGGCGAACGAGGCCCTGGAGCCGGAGCGCCTCTCCGGCATCGAGTTCGGCGCGGTGCGGTACCGGGGCGGCGCCCGCCTGTCGCTCAACGCCTTCCTCAACCGGGTGGAGAACCCGATCGCCAACGTCACCCTGGCCTCCATCGACAGCAGCCGCTTCTTCGCTCCCTGCGGCTTCGTGCCGGGCGGCGGGTCCTGCCGGCAGCGTCTGAACCTGGACCGCACTCGCATCCACGGCCTGGAAGCCGAGCTCCGGCACCGGTTCCGCGACGACTGGCGGCTTGATGCGGCGTACCTCTACAGCAGCGCCGAGGTGGACAGCGCCGCCAGCTTCCCCGAGCTCGAAGGGCGCCGCCTGGCGCAGACTCCGGAGCACTCGGCCAGCCTCGGCCTGGAGTACCTGAACCCGGAGGTGGTCCAGGCGCGGCTGGGGCTGCGCTTCGTGGGCGAGCAGTACGAGGACGACCTGAACGCCCGCCCGCTGGACAGCTTCGCAGTCGTCGACCTGAGCGCGGCGCGCGCCATCCCCAACGGTTGGCAGGTCTTTGTCGGGTTGGAGAACATTCTCGACGAGGAGGTGCAGGTTGGCCTCACGAGCAGCGGGCGCCTGACGATCGGCGCCCCGCGGATGGTCCATGTCGGCGTCCGCCACGTTCTGAACCGCTGAACCCTCCTTGGCGCAGCAAGTCACAGCCGAGACGCTCTCGCGCCGACAGCGCGAGATCTCGGTGTCGGAGTTCTTCGCCAAGAACCGCCACCTGCTCGGCTTCGACTCGCTGCGCAAGGCTCTGCTGACCACGGTCAAGGAAGCGGTCGACAACTCGCTCGACGCCTGCGAGGAGGCGGGCATCCTGCCCGAGATCCGGGTCGAGCTGAGAGCCGCGACCGGGGCCAACCGCTACGTCGTCCGCATCACCGACAACGGGCCGGGCATCCTGGCTGGTCAGGCGCCGCGCGTCTTCGGCCAGCTCCTGTACGGTTCGAAGTTCCACAGCCTGAAGCAGAGCCGCGGTCAGCAGGGTATCGGCATCTCCGCCGCCGCCATGTACGGGCAGCTGACGACCGGCAAGCCGGTCCGGATCGAGTCCCGGACCAGCCCGTCCGAGCCCGCCTACGGGCTGAAGGTCATGGTCGACACGAGCACGAACCGCCCGAAGGCGACCGGCAAGCGCAAGCTCGCCAACTGGGACCTTGACCACGGCACGCGGGTGGAGCTGGAGCTCGAAGCGCAGTACATGAAGGGGCGGCAGTCGGTGGAGGAGTTCCTGCACCAGGTCGCCGTGGCCAATCCGCACGCGACGCTGCACTACCGCGACCCCCACGGCGAGGAAACGCACTGGGCGCGTGGCGTTGAGGAGAACCCCGTGGCGCCGCGCGAAATCAGGCCGCACCCGCACGGCGTCGAGCTCGGCGTCCTGATGAAGATGCTCCAGTCGAGCGCCGAGCCGACCATCAGCCGCTGCCTGTCGCGGGACTTCAGCCGCATCTCGGCGCAGATGGGCGTGGCGCTGGCGAAACGCGCCGGGGTCGAGCCGAAGGCGAGGCCGCAGACAGTGGCTCGCCAGGCTGCCGACGAGCTCTACCGGGTGCTGAACTCCGCCGCCACGCGCATTCGCCCGCCTTCGACCGACTGCCTGTCGCCGATTGGCGTCCGGGAGCTGCTGGCCGGGCTCACCCGGGGCATCCGCGCCGAGTTCTACTCGGTGGAGACCCGGCGCCCGGCGGTCTACAGGGGTAATCCGTTCCAGGTCGAGGTCGGCCTGGCCTGGGGTGGCGACCTCTCCGGCGACGCTCTTGCCCGGGTGCTCCGGTTCGCCAACCGCGTGCCGCTCCAGTACCAGGCCGGGTCCTGCTGCATCACGCGGGCCGTGATGGACGTCTCCTGGAAGAACTACGGCCTCGCCCAGTCGCGCGGCGCGCTGCCCACCGGGCCGCTGATCGTCCTGGTCCACCTGGCGTCGGTGTGGGTCCCGTTCAGCTCGGAGAGCAAGGTCGCCGTTGCCGACTACGACGAGATCCGCAAGGAGATCCGGCTCGCGTTGCAGACCTGCGGCCGCCGCCTGGGGCGCTACGTCCGGCGCAAGGCTCGGGCGAAGAACGAGGCCCGTCGCCGCGAGGTGTTCAACCTCTACATCGACGAGGTCGTGAAGTCGGTCGAGGGCATCACGGGCAGGAACCAGAAGCTGTTTCGCGACCGCCTTCTCGCCATCAGCCGCAGGAAGACGGAGCTGGCCGAGATGCTCAAGGAGCAGGGGGCAGGCGCCGCGTCGGACGCGCTGGAGGACAGCGACAACGTGCTCGTCGTCGACCCGGACGCCGCTCTGACGAGCCTTGAGGCGCCCTCGGCGGACGAGGGCGGCCCTGGCGATGACGGCGCTGGCGGGAGTGGCGATGGAACGGCCGGCGCCGCGGCTGCTCCGGCTGGCGCGCAGGCCAGGGGCGAGGGCGAGGAAGCAGCGCCGGAGGGTGCGCGAGGCACACCGGTCGGCGCGGTCGCCGGCGTCGTTTCGGCGGATGTCGCCGACGGCCCTGGCGCGGCCGAGGCTTCCGAGTCGTCGAGTCCGGCAGACGACGCAGGCGATGACGGCGCCATCGAGCCGGCGGCCCAGGCGCCGCCGCCCACGGCCGCCAGGCCGGAGGCGGGCACGCAGATGGAACTCGCATGACCGACGCCGAGCCGCGGACCGCGGCGGACGCCACGGCGGAAGCGGAGGCGCCAGCCGAGCCGGAGCGGCTCAGGATCCCGCCCCGGCTCGACGCGAGGCGCAAGATCGAGCACCTGGCGAAGAAGACGATCGCCATGGCGCGCCGCGAGGTCGAGCCGTACGTCGACATCCCGTCGCGGACGCTCTCGAACGTCACCTTCTCGAAACGTCGCAAGATCATCGAGATGGGCGACGCCACCCAGCGCCGTTCGCTCTTCAACCTGAACCAGGCGCGCAAGTACATGCAGACTCTGCTGGTGGCCCGGGGCTGCTGCCAGCTGCTGGACGAGCAGAAGACGACCAGCATCCGCGACCTGTATTACATGACGAAGCACACCCTGGCCGACGGGCGCGAGAACACCTTCGAGGGGCAGGAGGAATCCGACCCGGTCATCGAGGACCTGGAAGTCACCTTGGGCGCCCTGCGCGAGGAGCTTCACCTGTTCGCGGCGAAGCGGGGGTCGGTCGTCGGGCCGCTGACCGTGGTGGACGCCGGAGACGTCATCGATCTCTCGCGGATGGGCTCGGGCGGTTGGTCCGTGCCGGGAATCGTCGAGCCGGAGACGGTCCGCTTCGTCGGCCACGGCGCGAAGTTCATCCTGCTGGTGGAGAAGGAGGCGGTCTGGGCCCGGCTCAACGAGGACAAGTTCTGGCGCCGTCACGACTGCATCCTCGTCACCGGCCAGGGCCAGCCGCCACGCGGCGTCCGGCGTCTGCTCTATCGGATGGTCGACGAGCTGAAGCTGCCGCTCTACGTCTTCGTCGACAACGACCCGTGGGGCTACTACATCCACTCTGTGGTCAAGCAGGGCTCCATCGGCCTCGCCTTCGAGTCCCGCCGCATGGCGGTGCCCAGCGCCCGCTACATCGGCCTGTCCAGCTTCGACCCCGGCGACTACGGCCTTTCCCCTGCGGTGAGCATTCGCCTGACCGATCAGGACCGGTCGCGGGCGAAGGAAATCCTCAACTACCAGTGGTTCCAGGCGAAGCCGTGGCAGAAGGAGATCCGCAACATGCTGAGCGCGGGCGTCAAGTGGGAGCTCGAAGCCCTGTCCAGCAAGGGGCTCTCCTTCGTCACCGAGGAGTACCTGCCGAAGAAGATCGCCGACCGCGACTGGCTGTAGCGGCCAGCGCCGCGGCCAGGCGGCTGCAGCGGCGGCCGGCGGGCAGCGGGACCAGGAGCGACGGGGCGAAGATCGTCCGAGCGCCGCAGGCAAACGGTGCGTTCCGGCGGCGGGCTGCCGGAAGAAGATCGGCGTGGCCCGGGAGCCATCTCGCTCTGACCCGCCCGTGTCCGCTTTCCGCCGCGGCCTACGATGGGAGGTTGAACGGCACGAAGCGGAGGGCTGTCGTCACCAGGGTGACGAGGATCCCGGCGCAGATCAGGTAGATGCGATTCTCCCGCCTGGTGGCCTTGAACTCCGCGGCCATCAGAGTGAGCAGCTCGACCCTCTGGTCGTCGATCCGCCGGTTCAAGGCGTCGAACTGCCTGTTCACGCCTTCGAACTGCTCGTTGACGCCTTCGAACTGCTTGTTCACGCCGTCGAACTGCTTGTTCACGCCGTCGAACTGCTTGTTCACGCCGTCGAACTGCTTGTTGACGCCGTCGAACCTCGCGTTCATCGTGGCTTCCAGCCCGTTGACCCGGCCCTTCAAGTCGACGCAGTGGCTCTTCACCTCCGCGACCTCGCCCTTCAACTCGCGGACGTCGACCCTGAGTTCAGTGACGTTGCCTTCGAGGTTGGTGACCCGGCCGTCAAGCGTCGCGACCTGGACTGCCGTGGCGAGGCGGGAGTCGTGCTCCCGGGCGGCTTCGCTCACGGCCGCCGCCACCACTGCGGGGTCGATCCCGGCCGGTTCCGTCCGGGAACGCCGTCTCGCCGCCTGGCTGGTCCCGCGTTCATGGGTTGAGTGTACCTGCTCCGCCATCGCTGCTGTCTCCTTCCGGGAAGTGGTTCGACTGCGCGGATCTCGCGGTCTTGCAGACCAGGACGGAAAACGGCTCCGAGACCCGGATCCCGCCTTCCTCGCGGTCGTCCAGATACCGGCGCCCCGGGTCGCGCTGCCGCGCAGGAGAACCACCCGGTCGTGCGACTGCCGCTGCGATCAGGCAGCTACCGGCTTTGGTCGCTACCTGTCCGAGTCCCGGCCGAGCATCCGGTTCGGGCGTGCACCGGCTTCGATCGCGCCGCCCTTCTCGTGTTCGTGCCACGGGTAGAGACTCAGGGGCGAACTCCCGCAGCCAGCGAATGTGAGACCGCTGAACCGCGAAGGTGGACTGGTCGAGCGGCAGGTCGAGATCATCGCGAAGGGGGAGTGTGCACAGCATGCCGTCGTCGAGCGGCTTCCGGAACGAGGTGAGCAGGTCAAGAGGGCTCCCCGGTTGGCAGTGGGCATGGATCTCAGCTGTCAACGCCGCGACAGGGGAGGGTCGGCCGAGCAGGCGCGAGCAGTTGGCGCGTGGAACGGGCGGGCGTCCGCTCTTTCTTGCGCGTGAAGTTGGCGGGATCGGCACCTGGCGCGGGGCGGACGGGGCAGGCGCGGGTCTCTCGCACGAAGAAGGGGCGACAGGCCGATAGGCCTGCCGCCCCTGAAGATGCTTCGGGCCGTCGTGCTACGCGGCAGGAGTGTCCTCCCGGTCGCGTGCCTGGCCCTGTCAGCCCAGTTGCCCTACGGGCAGGTGACCATGAAGGTCTTCATGTACATGCCGCCTGGCTCGGGGAAGAGCATCATGTTCATGCCCTCGGCGACCGTGACCTTGACCGTGACCTTGACCGGAACGTCGTTCGTGCAGAAGTTCGCTCCCTGCGTGGCGTTCTCGTCGTCATCCATCCCTACGCCGCCGATAGTGAGCATGCGACTCGCATCATCCCAAGCCAGTCCGTGGGAGGCCAAGTCCATACCATCGGTGTACATCGGCGCCGCCGCTGGGGGAACCGTCTCCACGCTCGGTTCGATCATGGCCGTCTGGCTCTCCTGAGCCACACTGCCGCTCATGCCATTCCACAGATGGCCAGTGCCCTTGACCCGGATGTTCAGTTGAATGTCCTCTTCAGCGCGCGCAATGCTCTCGCCGATTTGCATCCTGTCTTCCGGGTCTTCATTCTGTGTAACGGCAATCACATCGTAAACGGGCTTGAAGAGGCAGTCGCTCGTCTTCTCGCCATTCATGCACGGCTCCGGATCCGGCACTGCCGCAATGTGGGGCAGGATGCCCTGGATGCCGTTCGGTCCCATGAGCAGGCTGGCGTTCATGTTCATCGCGTTCACGTCCACCGTGACGCCTTCGGGAACCACGGGTGCGGACTTGACGGCATTTCCGGCCGTGTCGTCGCGGAGCAGATGGGACACCGCTGCGTTCCGGTTGCCGTTGATCCAGTACCAACCGCCCCTTTCGAGGCCGTGGATTCGGATGATGCCGCCTGCCATGCAGGCGAGGCCGTTGTTTTCGAAGAAGCCCTGCACGACGACGCCGTCTTCACCGACCATGGCATCGTTCACCGTGGTGATGGCCGATCCGCACTCGATGACGAACTGGACCTTGTTGTACCCCTCGGCACCCATCGTCGCCATGCCGACGAAGCCGCCTTCACCCTTGAAGTAGGGGATCTGGTCGCACTCATCTGCAGGCATGCAACTGGAGGAAGCCTCCGGCATCTCCATGTCGGGTTGTCTTTCGACCTGGCCCAGGGCCATGGCTGGGATCGCGCAAGCAAGCAGCGCGATCATGAGTCGAGTCTTCAACTTGATTCTCCTTGCCCGGCGGTTCTTCGCCGGGTAATCTGTTGATCGAGAGCAAACTCCGTTGGCTCTCCATTCTGTGCTGACGGCAGGGGCACCATGCTCCCGCCGCCGTGTTGTGGGTTCAGCCGGAAAACGTCGGCCCTCACGGCCGCCGGCTGGGTCGCATCACCTCCAAGTCAAAAACTGCAATGCCCTCAAGTCTCGGTCGACTCCCGATCCCCTCGCCCCGAGCTCAACTGCGCGAGAGCCATCGCTTCGCACCCGCCCGATGCCAGGAACTGCGGTCTGAGCCGTCGTGTCGAAGAACCTACTTCGCGACAAGGCCCGTTGTCAAGCCCCTTTCCCCCTTTCGTTTCGCGGGGTTCCGCGGAACGGGTGGAGATGGTCGGTGGGGACCAGGGCCGGAATGGCCTCATGGAGTGGGCCCGGGATGCCCCGACGGGGGTCGCCGCCAAGAAAGAGCACAGCGTAGCACCTCCCGGCTCTTCTGCCAACCCATTGTCGCTACTGGACTTGTGCAGACTGCGGGGGCTGCCGATCCAGTGCCCGGCCCCGGCGCGGGCCAGGCAGAGCAGATACGGTGCCGCATGAGGACGCGACCAGGAACCAAACGCTGAGGAGGCGCTCCGGACCGGCCTGCCGGATTCGACTTCGCAGTGGCGGCGGCCGCCGTGAGCGAACCACCCGCGAACAGGACTCTCGCGTCGCCACAGGTCCAGGTCACGGCGCTTCAGGGCCAGGTCGGCCGGCTCGAAGCGGGACAGTCGCGGAGACCAGGACCGACGTCCGTGAGTTGAAGGGCGATGTCGCCGACCTCAAAGGCCCGGTCACCAGCATCGGCCGGCTCGCGAAGCTCGGGACCGGCGTCGCGAACCTCGCCGGCCGCGTCGCGATGCCTGGGACCGGCGTCGGCGGGCAGGTCACGTTGACCTCGTGGACCCAAAGGGGAATCGGCTGGTTGGCGAGCGTCACCGCGGAGCGCGTGGTGACGCACCGGCACCGTGGCTGGCCGGAACCCGGCGCGGACCCCGGTTGCTGCTCAGCCCGCGCTGCGATCAGACCCGGGCGACTCGGTCCGACGCAACCACGCGTTCGAGGTCATGTGCAGGACCTTCCGCCACCTCGCCGGTGGCGCAGTCCTCGGCGTACCAGCAGCCCGAGCCTGTCGCCTCGAACTCGACCTTCAGGTCGACGCCCTGGCGGTGTTGCTCCAGCTGTACGCCCCCGCGGACGGTCGGCACAACGGCAGGAGCGACGAGCGCGGGATGGGCGCCCGCCGTGCGAGCGAGGAACTGAGCGCCTGTATGAGCGTCTCAGAGGCATTCTGGAGGCGCCCGCCGTGCGAGCGAGGAACTGCGTGCCGGGTCCACGGCCGGCTGCGAAACCGGCCTTGCCCGGTACGCGTTCCAGGCAGAGGGCAACTGCCGGAGAGCCAGCGTGTGGCGGGTGGCTTCGGCCAGCCAGCGAGCCGTCCGAGCGTCAGCGTTCGAGGAGGGGCCGGTGTCGCCCTGGTACCGCTTGAGGCTACGCGTTGAACGCGAAGCGGAAGAGCGTCATCAGCAGACCGAGGACGACGCCGCCGAAGATCACGAGCATGCGATTCTCCCGCCTGGTCGCCCGGAACTCCGCCCTGACGCCGTCGAACCTGGCCTCGACGGTGTCGAACCTGGCCTCGAGCTCGGCGTGCAGGGCGTCGACCTTGGTGTCGACCTTGGTGTCCAGCCCGTCGATCCGGCCTTCGATGCGGGTGCAGGTGACCTTGATCTCCCCGACGTCCTTCTCGACCGTCGTGAGCCGGTCCCTGATCTCCGCCACGTCCTTCTCGACCACCGTCACGCGGTCGTCAACGCGAACGATCTGGTGCTCGACCTGGATCAGGCGGCTCTCGGTGGCGACCCGGTCTTCGGTCATGGCCTGCACCAGGACTGGGTGAAGCGCGTCGGATTCCGTTCGGGAACCCCGTCGCGGCGGCTGGCCGGTTGTGCCCTCATGGGACGAGTGTATCTGCTGAGACATGCTGCGCTGTCCTCCTCGTTCTGGTTCGATTCCGCGGTCTGCCGCGTTCTGTGAGACAGGGACGCAAGACGACGCCAGGTTCTTGTTCCCGACTTGCAAACGGCCCGTCCGCCGGGACCCCTGCGCGGCCTCTGCCATTCGCGCAGGTCCCGTGATTCGAGTGACCTCCACCACTGATGCCGGGCGCGTCAGCCCTTCCCTCGCTGCGGCAATCACCGATGCCCCTCGCCGCATCGGCAGCCGAGTCCGACGCGCCGCGCTTCGACTCGGGCGGCCCGCCCCGTGACCACTTGAAGAGCAAGATCCGGACGCCGCTGCCGGCTCTGCCTGCCAGCGGAAGGCGATCAGGCGCCGGGAGCGGGCCGGATGCCGAGCCAGTAGAGGTTCTGGGCGCCTCCGGGGCCGTCGGCGCGGTAGCGGTCGAGCTCGGCGAGGGGCAGGTCCGTGACGAGGCGGTCGAGCTCGGCTTCGTCGACGTGGTGGCAGTAGCGAACGGCGCCGGAGCCGGGCGGGCCCCAGCGGAGCAGGTGGTCTCCGGGCTCGCGGTGTTCCGGGTCCAGACCTGCGTCGCGTCGCCAGTCGAGCCTTCGCTGCGCGAAACGTGGGTCGTCCACGAACTGCCAGCAGGTGAGGGCGAGGACGCCACCCGGGGCGGCGGCGGATGCCGCGCGCTCCAGCACGCGGCGGCGGGCGGCGAAGCCGGGGATGTGGTGGAGGACGCCGAACAGTGCCACCAGGTCGAACAGCTTGACCGGTTGCGGTTCTGGCTCGGCGTGGACCTCGGGTTCCGACTCGGCGCCCATCCCCGGTGCGGAGCCCTCGAGCCCGGGCGCCTCCATGTCGCCGACCAGGAACCGGATGGGACCGCGGCCGGCGGCTTGCCGCGCCGCGGCCTCGGCGCGGGCGATCAGTTCCGGCGAAAGGTCAAGGCCCAGGTAGTCGAAGGCTCTGCCGCCGAGCAGATCCGCCCGGCGGTCAAGGAACAGCGCGAAGCGCCCGTTGCCGCAACCGAGATCGAGGACGCGTAGCGCGCCGCGACCAGCCTGCGCGGCTCGCTCGACGACCTGGGTCCAGCCCGGCCAGCCGCCGGCATGGCGCGTGCGATGGAAGTCGTCCGCATGGCTGGCGTAGAAGCTGCGGTTGATGCGGCGGAGGGCGGCACGGGTCGATGGGTCCACGGTCTGGCGGGCCTGTCGGCGGGTTCAGGTGGCGGGGCGCCGGAGCCGGGCGGAACGGATGCCTTGGTTCCGGCGGCGCAGGCCGTCAAGACGGCCAGCAGCCGTCTGGGCGCCAGCCTGCTGCGGGGAGCTGGCCAGGACGCCTGGCCGGAAGCGGGGCATGGATGCGCGTCGGCTGTCCGGGCGGTGCTACGCCGTGCCGAGGCTGAGGCCGCCGTCGACGGCGAGCAGGGCGCCGGTGATCCAGTCGTTCGCGGGGTCGCACAGGAAGGCGACGGCGCGGGCCACGTCGCCCGGCTCGCCGACCCGGCCCAGCGGCGCCCGGTCGCCGAAGCCGTCGAGGAAGGCGGCTGCGTCGCCGGGGGCCATCACGGTCTCGAAGATCGGTGTCCGCACGACGCCGGGCAAGACGGCATTGACGCGGATCCGATCGCCGGCGAGCTCGGCCGCCAGGCTGCGGGTGGCCGCATCGAGCCCGGCCTTGGCGGCGGTGTAGACGGCGCAGTTGGGCAGCGGCGAGAGGGTGAGCGAAGACGAGATGTTCACGATCGATCCGCCGCCGGCGGGTCCGTTCGCGCCGGCGCCGGCTGCGCTGCTGTCTGCCGTGGCCGAGCTGGCCTCCGACGCTTCTTTGGCAGCCGTTCCGCCAGCGCTCCGGAGGTGCGGAATGGCGGCGCGCGCGGCGTACAGGGCGCCCTTCAGGTCGACGTCGATGACGAGGCCCAGGTCGTCTTCCGAGCAGTCGGCGAGCGGCCCGCTGCGATAGACGCCGGCGCAGTTGACCAGGATGTCCAGGCCGCCGAGCCGTCGCACGGCTTCGTCGACCAGATGCCGGGCGCCCGCCGGGTTGGCCACGTCGCCGGCGACCGCCGTGCAGACCTTCCCCTCGCCGCCCTGCCGGTTCAGGTCGGCGGCCGCGTCTTCCAGCACCGCACGGCGCCGGCCGGCGATGGCGACCTGGCAGCCCTCCGCAGCGAGGGCATGGGCCACCGCCAGGCCGATGCCGGTGCCTCCGCCGGTCACCAGGGCGGCGTGGCCGTCGAAGCGGCGCGATGCTGCTGCTGACCCGCCGTTGCCTTTCGCGCTTGTCGTCATCTCGGCGCCGCGGCCGCAGTCGCGGGATCGTGGTCGCTGTGGCCTCGCCTTCCGCCGGCGCCGTCGGCCTGAGCTCTCGCGCCGCGCGACGGCCGGGCCTGGCCGTAGTAGGTTCCCTGCATGGCGGCGACAATAGCCCCGAAACGCCCTCCGCGGGCGAAGGCCGCCTCGTTCGCCGCCCTCCTCGGACCGCGGGCCCGACTCCGGGTTGTGTGCCTGGGGGCTTCGTGCGGCCTGACCTCCGACCGTGCGTGCAGGACCCCGGCGGGCGATGCCGCCGCCTTCCAGACTGGCGGCCATTGGGGCGCCGGGTGCAGCCGATGAGCGCTGGCGCGTACGCCTTCGAGCCTGCTGACCACGCGGCCGAGCTTCACGCGATCATTGACGCGGTCGAGGGTGCGCCGCAGTTCGGCGAGCGAGACCTCCACGAGCTGCTGCGGCGGCATCCCAGGGGCGGCAGCGGCTTCTTCTCGAAGAGCGAGCTGATTCGCGGCTACCGGGAGCTCAGGCCGGGCGACCCGGGCGAGCAGGCGTTCGTCGAGCGCGTGCGCATGAAGCCGGTGCGGACCAGGAGCGGCGTCGCGCCCGTGACGGTCCTCACCAGGCCGTTCCCCTGTCCGGGCCGCTGCATCTTCTGCCCCAGCGACGTGCGCATGCCGAAGAGCTACCTTTCTTCCGAACCGGGCGCCCAGCGCGCGGCGGAGCACCAGTTCGACCCGTTCCGGCAGACCTTCGCCCGCCTGCGTTCGTACCGCCACACGGGGCACGCGACTGACAAGGTCGAGCTGATCGTGCTCGGCGGCACCTGGTCAAGCTACCCGGATGCGTACCAGGTCTGGTTCGTGCTGCGCTGCTTCGAGGCGATGAACCAGTTCGCGGCGTGGGTGCGTCGGGCGGAGAGGGGCCGCAGAGAGGCGCGTGATCCGCTGGCCGGCTTCGCACCGGATGTCGACTTCCGCCAGCTGGGCGAGACGGTGGACGGATCGCTGCTGGCGCGCCGCGATGAGCGGAGCGGTTCCCCAGGGAGCCGAACCGGCGACCGCCACCGCTGCGTGGAAGGCGCCTCCCGAGACCTGGGCTGGAAGAGCGCGGCCGAGGGTCCGCACCGCAACCTGGACGATCTGCGGCGCGCCAGCGCCGACCAGAGCCCGGCCGGCGACGAAGGCCGCCGCAGCATCGGGCAGGCGCGCAGCTACAACCAGGTGGTGCGCGCCTGGACCGCGGCCCATCCGCGGGCCGCCGACGAGGCGAACCGCCAGGCAGCGAGCTGGGACGACCTGGGACGCGCCCAGCGGCTGAACGAAACGGCGTCAGTCCGGTGCGTCGGCCTGTCGCTGGAGACGCGCCCGGACCGCCTCGATCGTGGTGAAGCGCTGCGGATGCGGCGGTTGGGGGCGACAAAGGTGCAGATTGGCGTCCAGAGCATGGACGATGAGGTGCTGGCGCTCAACAAGCGCGGCCATGACGTCGAGACGACGAGACGCGCGGTGCGCCTGCTGCGCGAAACCGGCTTCAAGATCCAGGCGCACTGGATGCCGAACCTCCACGGTTCGACTCCGGCGAAGGACCGCGAGGACTTCGACCGGCTGTTCCGGGACCCGGCGCTGCGGCCGGACGAGCTGAAGATCTACCCCTGCTCGCTTGTCGAGAGCGCCGAACTGATGGCGTACCACCGGCGCGGCGCCTGGCGACCGTACGATCGCGATGAGCTGCTTGACCTGCTGGTTCACGGCCTGGGCGCCACGCCGCGCTACTGCCGCCTGACGCGGATCATCCGCGACATTCCGGGCACGGACATCGTGACCGGCAATCGGACCACAAACATGCGCCAGGTGGCGGAAGCCGAGGCGCAGGGGCGCGGCGTCGCGTGCCGCGACATCCGGGCACGCGAGATCGGCGGCCTGGCGGTGGACCCGGCACGGCTCCGCCTGCGGCGCTCGGACTACGAGGCGGCGCCGGGCCGGGAGGTCTTCCTCGAGTTCGTCGACGCCGGGGACCGCATCGCCGGGTTCCTGCGCCTGCACCTGCCGGGGCCGGAGGCCGCGGGAGCGAACGGAGCGAACGCCAGCGAGGCCGGCAAGGCCAGCCAGGCCAGCGCGAATCGCTCGGCCAGGGAGGACGGCTGGAGTGGCAAGGACGGCTCGGGCGCTTCCGGCGAACACCCGTTGGCCGAGCTGGCTGGCCGGGCGGTCATCCGCGAGGTTCACGTCTACGGCGCGGTGGTGGCGCTCGGTGACCGTGAGCGGGGCCGGTCGCAGCACGCCGGGCTGGGCCGTCGCCTGATCGCGGAAGCTCTGGAGATCGCGGCGGAAGCCGGGTTCGACCACGCGGCGGTCATCTCCTCGGTCGGGACCCGCGAGTACTACCGGCGCCTGGGCTTCACGGACGGCGCGCTGTACCAGCACCGGCCAACCCGGCCCGGCCTGGCCTCCCGGGATCATCGCGCCGCCGTTCTGTCGGGCGCCGCCCTGCCGGAGTCGGTTCGGGCCTTCCCGCGGCCGCCGAGCCCGTCGCCGCCGGTTTCGCGCCGGCCCGAACCCCGCAGCGCCGCGCCTCCGGTCACCCCGGCGGACCCGCCGTGAGCGCTCTGACCACGGACCTCTACCAGCTGACCATGGCCCAGGGGTACTGGCGGACGGGCCGGCACCTGGACAGGGCCAGTTTCTACCTGTCCATCCGCCGAGCGCCGTTCGACGGCGGCTTCGCCGTGATGGCCGGGCTGGAGCAGGTGGTGGACTTCCTGCGTGGACTCCGCTTCGAGCCCGACGACATCGACTACCTGCGCTCACTCGCCGGGAGCGACGGCAGGCCGCTGTTCGGGGCCGACTTTCTCGACGCGCTGGCCGGGATGGACCTCTCCGTGTCGCTGGCATCGGCGCCGGAGGGCACGGCGGTGTTTCCGCGCGAGCCCCTGCTGCGCATCGAGGCGCCGCTCCTCGTGGGGCAGCTGGTGGAGACACCGGTGCTGAACATCGTGAACTTCCAGACCCTGGTGGCGACCAAGGCGGCGCGCCTCTGCCACCTGGCGGCGCTCGGCCAGCCGGTGCTGGAGTTCGGGCTGCGTCGGGCCCAGGGCTTCGACGGCGGCCTGAGCGCCAGCCGGGCGGCCTACCTGGGCGGTTGCGCCGCGACGTCGAACGTCGAAGCCGGTCAGCGCTACGGGATTCCGGTGCGCGGCACGCACGCGCACAGCTGGGTGCAGGCGTTCGAGACTGAGCAGCAGGCGTTCGACGCGTTCGCGGACTCGATGCCGAACAACTGCATCCTGCTGGTGGACACCTACGACGTGGCGCAGGGCATCGAGCACGCGATCGTCACGGCGCGTCGGCTCGAGCGTCGTGGACAGCGGCTGCTGGGCATTCGCCTGGACTCGGGCGATTTGCTGATGCAGAGCCGGGCTGCCCGGCGTCGGCTCGACGAGGCGGGGCTGGAGGAGGTGGCCATCGTCGTCAGCGACAGCCTGGACGAACGGCGGATTCAGGATCTGCGACGGGCCGGCGCCGCGATCGATACCTGGGGCGTGGGCACGTCGCTGGTGACCGGCGCCGGGGGCGGGGCGCTGGGCGGCGTGTACAAGCTGTCGGCCATCAGGCGTGTGGCCGGAAGGCGATGGCGCCCGGTGTTCAAGTTCGGCGCCGGAGTGGGGAAGGCGTCGCTGCCGGGAAGGCTGCAGGTGCGGCGGTTCAGTTTCGCCGGAGACGCGCGCTCCTCCGGGACTGGACGTCTCGCGGCAGGCGGGCTGGAGCGCGACATCATCTTTTCCCTGGATCAGGGGTCGGTCGGGGATGCGGGACCGGGCGGCGGTGCAGGGCGGGACGGGGACGGCGGCCGCGACCTGCTGACCCCGGTTCTCGACCGCGGCCGGCTGCTGGCGCCGCTGCCTGACCTTGAGGTCTGCCGCGAGACGGCGCGGCGTGAGGTGGCGTCGCTGCCGCCCGGCCTGCTCGACCTGGACTGCCGGGTGGCGGCCCCGGTGGAGGTGGCGCCCGAGCTGCTCGATCTGTGCAACGAACTGGCCGCGGCCCACCGGACGGCCCCACGGCCCCTGGCTGGCTGAGAGTCCGCTGGCGAGGTGGGGGCTCTGGCCAGGCGCGGCGGCCGCGACTCGACTGCCGGCTCTGGCTGCCGGGCTTGCCAGCGAACCGAGGACGCTGGCTGGCCGGTTGGTTCATAATCGCGCCATGGAACCCGTCGCGGCCGCTTCGAGCTCCGCAGGGGCGCTTCGCAGGTTCGACGACCTGCACCGGCACGGCTTCGCGCGGGTGGCGGCCTGCCTGCCGCGGGTGGAGCTTGGCGATCCGGCGGTCAACCTGCGCCGGACGCTTCGGATGGCGCGGCAGGCGGACGATGACGGCGTGTCTCTCGCCGTGTTCCCCGAGCTTGGCCTGACCGGCTACTCGCTCGACGATCTGTTCCACCAGGCGGCGGTGCTCGAAGGCGCGCACGCGGCGCTCCTGGAGCTCGCGTCCAGCTCGCGGGAGCTGCGCTGCGCGCTGGCCGTCGGCCTGCCGCTGCTCGTGGACGATGCGGTCTTCAACGTCGGCGCGGTGGTACACGGCGGGCGGGTCGCCGGTGTCGTGCCCAAGGTCTGGCTCCCGAACTACCGCGAGTACTACGAGAAGCGGTACTTCGCGGCGGCGCGGTCGAGGCGCTCGGACGCGGTGTCGCTGGGCGGCCGGGAGGCGCCGTTCGGCGAGGACCTGGTGTTCGAGATGGGTCCCTGCCCGGCGTTCCGCTTCCACGTCGAGCTGTGCGAGGACCTCTGGTCGCCGCTGCCTCCGAGCACGCACGGCGCCCTGGCCGGTGCCACGGTGCTGTGCAACCTGTCGGCGAGCAACGTGACGATCGGCAAGGCGGAGTGGCGGCGGCTCCTGTGCGCGTCGCAGTCGGGCCGGTCGATTGCCGCCTACGTCTACGCGGGCGCCGGAGCGGGGGAGTCGACGACTGACCTGGCGTGGGACAGTCATGGACTGATCCACGAGAACGGCGAGCTGCTGGCCGAGTCCGTGCGCTTCAGCCAGGAACCGCAGATCGTCACCGCCGACGTCGACCTGGAGCGGCTCACGCAGGAGCGGCTTCGGGTGTCGACCTTCCGGGACGCAGCGGACAGCGAGGTCGGGGCCGGCGACTTTCGGCGGGTCGGGCTCACGGTGGAGAGCCCCGCGACCGGGCTGGAACTGCGGCGCGAGATTCCGCGCTTCCCGTACGTCCCGGCGGACAGCGCCGAGCGGGACGAGCGCTGTGCGGAGGCGTTCGACATCCAGGTGTCCGGCCTGGTGCAGAGGTTGCGGGCGACCGGCCTCGAGAAGGTCGTCATCGGCGTCTCTGGCGGCCTGGACTCGAGCCACGCGCTGATCGTCTGCGTGCGTGCGCTGGCGCGGCTGGGGCTGCCGGCGTCGAACGTCATGGCCTGGTCGCTGCCGGGCTTCGGGACCTCCAGCCGCACCCGCGACAACGCGAAGCGGCTCATGGCGGCGCTCGGGGTCACGGCGTCCGAGATCGACATCCGACCGTCGAGCGAGGCGATGCTGGCGGCAATCGACCATCCCTGGGCTCGCGGCGAGTGCGGTCCGGCGGTTCTCGATGCGACGTTCGAGAACGTCCAGGCCGGCGAGCGCACGTCGCACCTGTTCCGGCTGGCCAACCTGCACCGGGGACTTGTCATCGGCACGGGCGACCTGTCGGAGCTCGCGCTCGGCTGGTGTACCTACGGCGTCGGCGACCAGATGGCGCACTACAGCGTGAACTCGTCCGTGCCCAAGACGCTGATCCAGCATCTGATCCGTTGGGAGGTCGAGCGGGGCGAGTTCGGGGCCGAGGCCAGCGAGACGCTCCAGTCGATCCTGGACACGGAGATCTCGCCGGAGCTGGTGCCGTCGGCGGACGGTGGCGAGGGCGGCGGCGGCGAACCGGCCCAGTCGACCGAAGCGACCATCGGCCCGTTCGAGCTGCAGGACTTCCACCTCTGCTACCTGAGTCGCTACGGCTACCGGCCCAGCCGCGTCGCCTGGCTGGCGTGGCGGGCGTGGGGAGACCGCAACCGCGGCGCCTGGCTCGACTCGCTGCCCGAAGCCGAGCGCCGGGAGTACTCGCTGGCCGAGATCAGGCGCTGGCTGGAGGTCTTCCTGGTCCGATTCTTCGGCACCAGCCAGTTCAAGCGGTCGGCGCTGCCCAACGGGCCCAAGGTGGGGTCGGGCGGGTCGCTGTCGCCGCGCGGCGACTGGCGCGCGCCGTCCGATGCCGGTCCGGCGGCATGGCTGGAGGAGCTGCGCCGGAACGTCCCGTAGCGCGCCTTCGGACGGCCCGGTGCTGCCGCGTGTCGCCAGGCCGCGCTGGGTCAGCCGACCCGCCGGCGCCGGTCGTCGTGCTGATGAACGGCGGTTCCGCGTCCGCCTGGCTCGTCCTGCTGTTCGCGGCGGTCGCCTCGCGCCAGTCGTCGTCGTCCTGCGGGACGCCGTGGCCGGCCGTTTCACGCCTTGCCGTGCTGGCGGGTCGCCGGGGGGAGGCGTGACGGTCCGCGGCGAAGAAAGGCAGCTCAGCCCCAGTCCGAGGCGTCGTCCTCCGAGCTCGCGATGTGGACCCCGGCCTCGTTCCAGCGCGCCATCGAGGCCTCGACCTCGGGCGTGAAGTCCGCCACGAGCTCGCCGGTCGCCTCGGGGTGCGGCACGGCGACGGCGGACATGCAGTCGGCGAGCACGTGCAGCCTGCCGGCGGGGATGCCGCGGGCCGTCATCTCGGCCACCAGGTCGTCGACGGTGCTGCGCACGCAGTGGCTTGCGGCCTGCCCGGCGACGATCAGAGCGTCGGCGCCCAGCAGCCGGTCGATCAGCTCGTCGTTGCGCCGGTCGAGCGGCTCTCCGTCGTGGCGCACGAGGACCTCCGGCGAGAGCACGGAGTAGTACTCGGTCAGCGGGTTCGTGCCCTTGATCAGCATCGGCGTCTCGGCGCGGCGGGCGTGGCCAAAGAACAGGCGCGCCTCCTGCACGGCGCCGACGAGGCCGTGGCCCTCGCTGCCCAGGAAGCAGTGCGGCGGCCAGAGGTATAGGCGGTAGCGGCCGGCCGCCTCCAGCCGCTGGCAGTAGTCGAGCACCTGGCGGTTCAGCCACGCTTCGGTGCCGTCGCCGAACCAGGCGGCGAGCGCCGGGTCGGGCCGCGCTTCGCCGGCCTCGACCTCGGCGGCATGCACTTCCCGGTTGCCGCCGAGCTGCCTGCCTTGGTCATCGACCCAGAACGACGAGAAGAAGATCTGGTGTGGCAGGTGGCTGTCGAGGCTGGAGGCGATCTCGGTCAGGGCGCCGAGGTTGCGGTAGATGAAGCGGACCACGCGGTCGGTGTCCTCGACCGCGCCTCGCCCGGAACGCCCGCCGACGTAGAGCGCGCCTTCGGGCAGGCAGAAGTCGCGCTGCTCGTCCACCAGCAGCAGGATGCGCCGGGAGGAATCCCGCGAGGCGAGGGCGAGGTCGTGCCGCCGCCGCCAGTCGGCCGCGGCGGCGGCGACCTGGTTCGGGTCCGGGTCGTATGACCACTCGCCGGCGCGGTACGGGTCGGCTGCCGAGCCGGGACCGTCGGGGAGGGGGAGAAGAGTCATCCGGGTGCGCGTTCTGGATCGGCGTCGGGGAGGTGGCGAAGAAGAGTCGGCCCGTCTCGTGCGGCGGTCCGTTCCGGCCCGCGAATCCTAGCGCCGCCGGATGCCACGCGAAGGCTGCGCCCGGCCCTTTGCCCGACCCATGGCTCGGCGCATTGCCCGTCGCGCCGACAGCCGATCGGCCTTGTTGTCGCCGCGCCTGCGTGCGGCGCCGCGTAGACGGCAACCTGTCTTCATGCTGGGATCACCGTTGGCGCCGCCCGCGTGCGGCGCCGCGCTCAGCCAACTCGGGATCAGACCACGACCGGTCGTTGGCGCCGCCCGCGTGCGGCGCCGCGTCCCGCGCGTGGCCGGCGTTGCTACGCTCGCGTCGTCCGCTGGAACAGTCGAACGAAGGGCCGCGCGGCGGCCGGCTACCGAAGAGGAGAGTTGAAGTGAGCTACGAGTTCCTCCACGTCGAGAAGAGCGATCACGTCTGGGAGGTGACGCTCGACCGGCCCGAGCGCATGAACGCCATCCATCCGCCGACCAGCCAGGAGCTGGACTCGGTGTTCAACGACTTCGCGGCGGACGACGACGCCTGGGTGGCGATCCTGACCGGCGCCGGCGATCGGGCGTTCTCGGCCGGCAACGACCTGAAGTACCAGGCCGAGCACGGCAGCAAGGTCGTGCGCGCCGGGATGAAGGGCGTGCGCGGCGGCTTCGGCGGCATCACCGCCCGCTTCGACCTGCACAAGCCGATGATCGCGGCCGTCAACGGCTTCGCGCTGGGCGGCGGCTTCGAGCTCGTCCTCGCCTGCGACATCATCATCGCCTCGGAGAAGGCCACCTTCGGCCTGCCGGAGCCGAGGGTCGGCCTGATGGCCGGGGCGCTCGGTGTACACCGGCTGCCGCGGCAGATTCCGTACCACCAGGCGATGGGGATGCTGTTGACCGGGCGTCACATCACGCCGCAGGAGGCCAGGGAACTCGGCATCGTGAACGAGGTCTGCGCCCATGACGACCTGCTCGACCGGTCACGGGCGTGGGCGGCCCAGATTCTCGAGTGCGCGCCGCTGTCCGTGCGGGCCAGCAAGGAGGCCGCGAACAAGGGGCTCGGCATGGCGCTGGAGCAGGCCGCCGGCGCCGTGTTCCCGTGGACGGCGGCGATGAACACGTCCGAGGACCTGGTGGAGGGGCCGAAGGCGTTCGCCGAGAAGCGTCCCCCGAACTGGAAGGGCCGGTAGGCGCGCCTGGGTCAGGCGAGGACGAGCTCCATGTCCACGGCCTCCGCGGCTGTGGCCGGCCGCTGGTCGAGCGTTGCCAGCGGGAGATGCATGCGCAGCGCGAGTTCCAGGCAGATCGCGTCGAACACGGCAGGGCCGTCATCGTTCGCGAGCTCGAACAACGCCGTGCTCCAGACTTGCATCGGAGCAGGGCAGTCCAGCAGGACTGACAGCAACGCGAGGGAGCGCCGAGTCCACGGCCACTCGGAACCTGAAGCCTGCCCCTGAGCGTCGCGCCAAGGAGGGCGTTGGCCACTTCGCCGGGCCAGCTGGATGGCGCGAGCGCCCGGTCGCCCACGAGCCAGGCGAGCAGCCGATCTGTGCTTGCGTTCACCTCGTCCTGCATGACCCACGCGACAACTCGTCGAAGCGTCGAGCACGAAGGGCATCAGTCGCGACGGCCTTCGTTGATCAGCTCCCTGATCGAGAGTCCGCCCACAGGGTGCGAGTCGCGGAACTCTCTCAGGTTGTCGATGGCCTGCTGAATCTCCTCCCGCCTGGCCCTGTGGCCGGGAACGAGTTCGGCAACGGATGATCGTGCCGCGAGATGACGAAACGTTCGCCGGCCTCGACCCGCTTCAGCAGCTTGGGCAGGTGAGTCATCGCTTCGAGTACGCCGATATCGGACCTGAGCAACCTCCATCCCGTCGCGGGCTAGAACGTGGTCTCCGTGCAGTCAGAGTTCCAGGGCGCGGTCAACCGGGTGGGCGAGAGCGTCGCCGGATTGCGAGGTGGCGGGGTGGCGGGGTGGGCTCTGGCGGCTGGGGTCTGCGCTGTACCATCGGGCACGATGCGGAAGCAGCTTGCCGGCGGGGTCGAGATCCGGGATCTCGCATCGGACGCGGACTGCGGGGCCGCGGTCGAGCTTCAGCGCGAGACCTGGGGCAACGGCTTCGAAGACGTCGTGCCGACGACGATCCTCCGGATCTCGCAGAAGATGGGCGGTGTCCTGGCGGGGGCCTTCGACGAGAGCGGGGAGATGCTCGGCTTCGTCTACGGGCTGAGCGGCTTCAGGTACGGCAGGCGGGCGCACTGGTCGCACATGCTGGCGGTGACGCCGGAGGCTCGCGGCACGGGGCTCGGCCTGGAGCTCAAGGTCTTTCAGCGCGAGCAGCTGATGCCCCTCGGCGTCGACACCGTGTACTGGACCTACGACCCGCTGGTGGCGCGCAACGCGAACCTGAACCTGAACCGGCTCGGCGCCCTGCCGGTCGAGTACGTTGAGGACATGTACGGGGCGGACACCGGCAGCGTGCTTCACAGCGGGCTGGGCACGGACCGGTTCGTGGTCGCGTGGCCGATCCTGAGCTCGCGGGTCGACTGGCTGGTCAGCCGGGATGCACGGGGCGAGGCCGCGACGCGGACCCGGGCGACGCCGCCGTTTCCGGTCGACGAGACGCTGGCGGACACGGCGTGGGTGGAAGCACCGGCCCGCATCGATGCGATTCTTGGTTCGTCGCCCGATGTCGCCCGAGACTGGCGTCGGCGCACCCGCGCTGCGTTCCAGACCCACCTTGCGGCCGGCTTCGAGGTGACCGGTTTCACCTGGCGGGAAGGGCGGCCGGACGGCGCCTGCGGCGATTCGGGCTCGGCTCCGGGCGCCGTCGATGCGCACTTTCACGAGCACGCCGATGCTGGCGAAAGCCGCCGGCGGAGCGAAGGCGGAACGGGCCTGGCGGGAGCGGCGGACGCCGCCGAGCGCCGCTACTACTATCGACTGGAACGCCTGGAGCGTCACTGACCATGGAACCGTTGAGCCTTCAGATTGACGCCATCACGATGCGCGAGATTCGGCTGCCCCTGGTGGAGCCGTTTCGCATCTCGTCCGGCGTCACCACGACGCGGCGCATCCTGCTGCTGGAGATCGTCGACGTGGACGGCGCCTCGACCTGGTCGGAGTGCGTGGCCGGCGACTTCCCGAACTACTCGCCGGAGAGCATCGACACGGCTGCCCTGGCCATACGCGAGTGGCTGGCGCCGCGGGTACTCGGTCGGCGATTCGAAGGGCCGCGGCAGGTGGCGGAGACGCTGTCGGACGACCTTCGCGGCCACGAGATGGCCCAGGCGGCGATCGAGATGGGCGCCTGGGCGCTGGCGGCCATGAAGGCGGGTCGAAGCCTCTCGTCCGTGCTTGGCGGCACCCGCGACCGCATCGGCACCGGCATCTCCATCGGCATCCAGAGCTCGCCCGAGGAGCTGGCGCGGAAGGCCGAGGCGGCGCTGGCCGCGGGTTACCGGAAGATCAAGCTCAAGATCAAGCCGGGACGGGACCTGGCGTACCTGCGGGCGGTCCGCGAGCGGCTTGGCCCGGAGGCGCCGCTGATGGCGGATGCCAACAACGCCTACACGCTGCACGACACGGACCATCTCGTGCAACTCGACGACCTCGACCTGGTGATGGTCGAGCAGCCGCTCGCCTGGGACGACGTCGCTCGCCACGCCGAGCTGCAGCGGCGCATGCGCACGCCCATCTGCCTCGACGAGTCGATCACCAACCTGTCGCGGGCCGAGGACATGATCCGGCTCGGCAGCGGTCGCATCATCAACATCAAGCCCGGGCGAGTCGCCGGTTTCACGGCGTCGCGGGCGATTCACGACCTGTGCGCGGAACACGGCATCCCGGTCTGGTGCGGCGGGATGCTGGAGAGCGGCATCGGCCGGGCGTACAACGTGGCGCTGGCATCGCTGCCGAACTTCACCATCCCGGGCGACATCAGCCCCAGCAAACGCTACTGGGCACGGGACATCGTCTCGCCCGAGTGGACGATGGACGCCGAGGGCCGGGTCGAAGTGCCGGACCGCCCCGGCCTGGGCGTCGAGGTCGACCGGGATCGGGTCGAGGCGCTGACGGTGCAGAAGGAGGGGCTGACCGCCTGAGGCCGCAACGCTGGCCGCTGCCAGGTCCGAGGGCGCCGCAGGGCACGCGGGCGCACTGGAGCCTGGGCGAGGGTTCCGCCCGCTGGGGTCGGCTGCGCTCGGGGATGCAGTGCTCTTCGGGAGGATGTCGAAAGGCGCCTGCCCGACAGCCCGCCTGCGGCCCCTCGGACCTGTTGGCTCGGGGCGTGCCTGGACCGGAGGGAGACGGGCTGGCAGTCGGCCCGGCGTGCGCCCGGCGCTTCGGCGGTGCTACGATCCGCTCTCTCGGAACGTCGTCTCGGGCCGTTCCCGAGCCGCACGAGCCCTGTCGGCTGTCCGAGTTCGTCCGGGCCGAATGGCTCGCTGCAGGAACCAGGCATGATCGACATTCCCGCCATCCGCTGGGGCAGGCCGTACGAGTCGCTCGAAACGTCGACGATCGTCCATTTCGAGACCGGCGAGGAGCTGGCGTCCCTTCACCAGACGAACCCGGGTCTCGTTCAGCGCGACATGAGGCGGGCGCAGCGTGCGCGCGACATCCTGCGCGAGATCCCGTCGCAGGACCTGATCGCCATGGTGATGAAGGCGGCAGACCTGTACCTGAACGCGGAGCTTCCGCTCGGCAGCGGCAGCGTGTCGCCCGAGGAGTTCGTGCACTACCAGTCGGCGACGACCGGCCTGCCCGAGCACATGTGCCGGGCGAACATGGACAAGAACCACTTCGTCCTCACCAACATGGGCGAGGTGCTGGAAGCGCTGACGCGCGGCCTCGAGCTCGGCATTCTCGCCCGCGGCCACGGCGTCGAGGAGCGGGGCGTGCCGGTGAGCTACCAGGCGCAGGCGCCGGTCATCGGCCTGGTGCTGCCGTCCAACTCGCCGGGCGTGCACACGCTGTGGATGCCCGTGATTCCGCTGCAGGTCGGCCTGGTGTTCAAGCCCGGGCCGCAGGAACCCTGGACGCCCTATCGGATGACAGAGGCGTTTGCCCGGGCCGGGGTGCCGCGCGAGGCGATCTCCATCTACCCGGGCGAGGGCGACGTCGGGGCCGCCGTGCTCGGTTCCTGCACCCGCAGCATGATCTTCGGTGGCGCCGAGACGGTCGCCCGCTACCGGAACGACCCGCGTGTGCAGCCTCACGGTCCCGGATTCAGCAAGATTCTGCTCGGCGACGACGTGGTCGACGACTGGGAGCGGTACCTCGACATGATGGTCGACAGCGTGCTGGTCAACAGCGGCCGCAGCTGCATCTCCTGCTCCGGAGTCTGGGCCTCGCGCCACACGCAGGAGATCGCCGCGGCCCTGGCCGAGCGGCTGGCGCCCGTGCTGCCGAAGCCGGCGGACGATCCGGAGTCGCCGCTGGCCGCCTTCACCGTGCCGGGCATGGCGACGGCCATCGACGGCATGATCGAGCGTCAGGTCGAGGCGCCGGGAGTGCGCGACCTGACCATGGTGCTGCGCGGCAGCGGTCGGCTGGACGAGCGCGAGCGCTGCGACTACCTGTTGCCGACGGTCCTGCACTGCGCCAGCGCCGAGCCCGAGGCCGCGAACGTCGAGTACATGTTCCCGTTCGTCTCGGTGGTCGAGTGCCCGCAGGCCAGGATGCTCGCCTCCATCGGCGACACGCTCGTGTGCAGCGCCGTCACGAACGACGAGCAGTGGCGGAGGCAGCTGATCGACGCCACCCACATCGACCGCCTCAACCTGGGCCCGGTCCCGACGATCCAGCTGAACTGGTTGCAGCCCCACGAGGGCAACATCATCGAGTTCCTGTTCCGGGCCCGGGCCTTCCAGGAAGCGGAGGTGGGTCCGTAGCGTCGGCTCTCTCACCGTCCGGTTACAGGACTCGGACCCCCTTGCGTCCCTTGTCCCCGGATGCCACCCGACGCGCTTCGACAGGTTGACGCCGACGGCCTGCTAGCCTGCGCGCCATGCGGGACCGGCGTACGCTGCTCAGGTCGGCGCTGGCCCTGGGGTTGGGGCTGCGGGGCCTGCCGGCGCTGTCGGCTCAGTCCGACGATCCACGCAGGTTGCGGCCGCAGGAGGGCGACCGGTTCGTGTTCGCATTCGGACCGCGCGCGGGCGAACCGATCCGCGTGGAGGACGTGCCGCTGGCCAGCGAGCAGATCATCGCCTGGGCGATGGAACCGGTGACCGGCGCGGTGCGCGACGGGTCGCGCCTGAACCAGGTACTGCTGCTGCGCTTCGAACCGGACTCGCTGGCGCCGGCGACGCGCGAGGTGTCGGCCGACGGCGTGGTCGCCTACTCGGGCATCTGCACCCATACCGGCTGCGACATCGACGACTGGTCCCAGGACGTGGAGTTTCTGGTCTGCCCGTGCCACGACTCGGAGTTCGACCCGCGCGACGGCGCCGCGGTCATCTCCGGTCCGGCGCTTCGTCGGCTGCCGTCACTGCCGCTGCGGGTCGAGGGCGGCGTGCTGGCGGCGGCCGGCGGCTTCAGCGCCACGATCCGGTTCGAGAAGGAGTTCTGACGATGAGGAGTTCATCGGCACGCAGGCGGGACGGACGCCAGGCTGGCCTTCCGCGGCAGGTTCGGCGGCGGCTACGGCGCCCGGCGTCCCGGTTTCTCGTTCCGACACTGGCCCTGACCATCGCCATCGCCCTCTGCATCGCGGCTGTGCCGGCGGCGGGTCAGGATCGTGACTACCGGCCGGTGACCCACGAGCGACTCGTGTCGCCCGAACCGGCGAACTGGCTGATGTACCGGCGCACCTACGACGGCTGGGGCTACAGCCCGCTGGGGCAGATCGACGCCTCGAACGTGGCGTCGCTTCGGACTGCCTGGACGTTCTCGACCAGCGTGAACGAAGGGCACCAGGCCCCGCCGATCGTGAACGACGGCGTGATGTTCATCACCACGCCGGGCAGCCGCGTCCTGGCGCTCGACGCTGGTTCGGGGGAGCTCCTCTGGCGCTTCGTGCCCGATCTCCCGGAGGACCTGCAGCAGATGCACCCGACGAACCGGGGCGTAGCGCTGTGGGGCGAGCGGGCGTTCGTCGCCACCGTGGACGCCCGGCTGATCGCGCTCGACGCCGGCACCGGTCGCATGGTCTGGGAGACGGCGGTCGAGGACTACTCGCGCGGCTACTACATGACGCTGGCGCCGCTGGCGGTCGAGGGCAAGGTCATGGTCGGCGTGTCGGGCGGCGAGTGGGGCGTGCGCGGCTTCATCGCCGCCTACGACGCGGACACGGGCGAGGAAGTCTGGAAGACGTACACGATTCCCGGCCCGGGCGAACCGGGGCACGAGACCTGGCCCGGCGACACCTGGAAGACCGGCGGCGTGCCGGTGTGGGTCACCGGCACCTACGACCCGGACCTCCGCCTTTCCTACTGGGGCACGGGCAACGGCGGCCCCTGGGTCGGCGACGCGCGTCCCGGCGACAACCTGTACGCCACCTCGGTGCTGGCGCTCGAGGCGGACACGGGCGAGATCCGCGGACACCATCAGTACCACTGGAACGACAGCTGGGACTGGGACGAGGTGGACCCGCCACTGCTCATCGACGTCGAGCGCGATGGCCGCACACGCAAGGCGCTGGTCCACCCGGGCCGGAACGCGTACCTGTGGGTGCTGGAGCGAAGCGCGGACTCCATCAGATTCCTGGACGCCACGGCGTTCGTCCATCAGGACGTGTTCACGTCCGTGGACCCGGTGACCGGCCGCCCGGAGTACGACATGGCGAAGACCCCGGCCACCGGCGAGCAGGCGGTGTTCTGCCCGTCCTGGTCGGGCGGCAAGAACTGGCCTCCGGCGGCCTGGAACCCGGACACCAGGCTGCTCTACATCCCGGCCAACGAGAACACCTGCTCCTGGCTGGAGGGGGTGGAGGAGGACTACCGCCCGGGACGCACCTTCATGGGCATGGAGGGCGGCTTCGTGTCGCGCGAGGGCGCCGAACACTACGGCGAGCTGCAGGCCTGGAACCTGGACACGCGCGAAAAGGTGTGGACTGTCGAGTTCGAGCGCAAGCTGTGGGGCCCGGTGCTGACCACCGGCGGCGGCCTGGTGTTCATGGGCGGAACCAGCGACCGCTGGTTCCGCGCCTTCGACGCGTCGAACGGAGAGCTGCTGTGGCGCCAGCGCACGAACTCCGGCGTCACCGGCGTTCCGACCTCGTTCGAGGTCGACGGCGTGCAGCACGTCGCCGTGCAGGCCGGCTGGGGCGTCGACGCCCAGCGCGGCACGGCCCACCTCGACGGCGCCATCGGCACGCGGACCTACGTGCCGCAGGGCGGCGTGCTCTGGGTGTTCGCGTTGCCCGACGGCGAGTAACCGGACCGCGAACCTGCCAGCGGTAGCCGGACGCTGGCCGATCCGCTGGCCAGCCAGGTGGCCGGAGGATGGGGCCAGCCGCGTTGGCGCGTGGCTGATGCCATGCTGCGGCGGGTCGTTGAATGGGAGCCTTCCATCGTCGACTCTCGCCGCACGTGCTGATGGAGGAGCTGGTCCGGGTCGGGCGGTGAAGCCCGGCGGGGGCCGACCGGCGGGGCTGGTGCTGTAGTCTGCCGCCGCCGCGCCTGGCGCGGGGCGTGTCGGCTGCTGACCAGCCGACACGTCGCCTGCCGCACACGGCGCACCGTAGTCGACCAGGAACGGCCATTGCCCGATTGGAGTCCGCAGATGGAAGTCGCCAGCACTGAGGCCCAGGCACAGGCCAGGGAACAGCTCGATGCCCACGTCCGCGACATGATGGAGTGGCACTTCCACCCGGACACTGGCACGCCGTTCTGGCTCGACTTTGCCTCGAAGCTCGACTTCGACCCGCGCAGCGACATCGCGGGATTCAGCGACCTGCGCCGGTTTCCGCCGTTCGAGGACGAGTGGCTGCGCGGCGGCCCGGTTCGGCGCTGGGTGCCGAAGGCGATGGCGGACGACCCGGTGTACGTGTTCGAGACCGGCGGCACGACCGGCATCCCGAAGAGCCGCGTGGCGCTCAACGATTTCCGCACGGACTACGAACTGTTCAGCGCCAGCCTGCCGGACGAGCACTTTCCGCCGGGTTCCAACTGGCTGATGCTCGGGCCGTCCGGTCCGCGTCGGCTTCGCCTGGCGGTGGAGCACCTCTGCCAGTACCGGGGCGGCATCTGCTTCTGCGTCGACCTGGACCCGCGCTGGGTGATCAAGCTGATCCGGAAGGGCTGGACGGAGCATCTGGAGGCGTACAAGGACCACGTCATTGACCAGGCGCTCACGGTTCTCTCGGCCGGCCACGACATCCAGGCCATGTTCGCGACTCCGAAGCTGCTGGAGAGCCTGTGCCTGGCGCTGGAGGACCGCGGCCAGACGCTCGCCGATACCGGCATCCGGGGCATCTTCTCCGGCGGCACCGAGTTCACGCCGCAGTGGACCCGGTTCGCGACCGAGGAGCTGCTCGAGGGCGTCTACATGACTCCCACCTACGGCAACACGCTGATGGGCCTGGCGGCGTCGCGGCCGGTCACGCCGAAGGACGGCTACACGATCGCCTACCACGCGCCGCAGCCGCGCGCGGTGCTGGAGGTGGTGGACCCGGACGACCCCGACCAGGTGGTCGACTACGGTGCCACCGGCCGGGTGCGCCTGACCACGCTGACGCGTGAGTTCTTCGTCCCCGGCTTCCTCGAGCGCGACGAGGGCGAACGCGAGCGCCCGTACGTCAGCTACCCCTGGGACGGCGTCAGCGGCGTGCGCCCCTTCGCCCGTCTGGCTGCGGCCACGACGGTCGGCGTCTACTAGCCGGGGCCAGGCGCGACGCCCGCGACGCGGCTGGCGGCGCTGGCAGGTCGGACTTGCCGCGGCCGAAGGCCGCAGGATGTCCGCCCGGCCTCAGCCCGGGTCGCGCTGCTGCTGTGCGTCGCGCAGTTCCATCGCCTTCGCGATGACGAACTGGTGGATTGCCTCGGTGGCCTTGCGGTCGAAGACCTCGGCGTAGCCCGGCATGCCGAGGGAGAGCAGGCCGTCCTGGACGATTCCCAGGAAGTCGGCGTGGACCTGCGGCGACATGCGGCGCAGGTCGGGGGAGGCGGTGGCGACGATGGAGCTCTGGCCGAGGCCCCGGTGGCAGAGCGCGCAATGCTCGTGGTACAGCGTGTTGCCGCGCTCGATGGCGTCGGTGCTGGCGGTCAGCGGCGGCAGCTCGGGAATCGTGTAGTCGCGTTCCGGCGGCCGTGCAAGCGTTGCCTCGCCTTCGAGCGAGAACACCAGCAGCTCGCCCGGGCGGTCGAAGTCGGTGCTGCCGCCGACCATCGTGGCGACGTGCTGGACCCCTCCGGCCATGTAGCTGATGATCGACGACGAGAAGGAACCGTACGCGTCGAACTCCCAGATCTTCTCGCCCGTGTCGCGGTCGTAGGCGTTGAAGTCGCCGCCGCCGCCGCCGTGAAACAGCAGGCCGGTGGCGGTCGCCAGGACGCCGCCGTTGAAGGCTCTGGGAAGGCGGTTCTCCCAGATCTTCTCGCCCGACAGCGGGTCGAACGCGACCAGGAAGCCGCGGTCCTCCGGGCGCGGGCCGGCTTCGGCCTGCAGACGCTGGCGGTAGGCGCCGCTGGCCACGCCCAGGCTGAGCCCCCAGTCGCTGATCGTGTACGAGCCGGTCTCCACGAACTCCTGCGGCAGGGCGTAGAAGTTCGCGTAGTCGTGGTAGTAGAAGTACATGACGCCCCGTTCGGCGTCCCAGGACATCGGCTCCCAGTTGTGGGCGCCGGCGTTCGCCGGAGTGATCCACTGGGGCTTCTGCTCGAAGACCACATCCGGGTTCTCGACCGGTCGGCCGGTCTCCATGTCCACGTGGGTGGCCCAGTCGATGCGGTCCGTGTACGGATGTGCGCGCAGGAGCTCGCCCGACTCGCGGTCGATGACGTAGAAGAAGCCGTTCTTCGGCGCCTGAAGCAGGACCTTGCGCTCGACGCCGTCCACGGTCAGTTCGCCCAGGGCGATGTCCATGGCGGAGCTGTAGTCCCAGTTGTCGCCGGGCACCGTCTGGTAGTACCACTTCATCTCGGCGGTGTCGGCGTCGACTGCCACGATGGCGGTCAGGAACAGGTCGTCGCCGCCGCCCGGCGAGCGCACCTGGCGTGACCACGGGGCGCCGTTGCCGACCCCGATGTAGAGCAGGTTCAGTTCGTGGTCGTAGACGAGGGAGTTCCAGGCCGTCCCGCCGCCGCCCATCTTCCACCATTCGCCGCCCCAGGTCTTCGCCGCCATCTCCATCTCCGGGTGCTCGAAGGGCTGCGACGGGTCGCCCGGCACCAGGTAGAAACGCCATGCGAGCTCGCCTGTCTCGGCGTCGTAGGCGGAGACGTAGCCGCGCCGCTTGCCGCTCTCGGAGCTTCCCTGGCCGATGAACACCTTGCCGGCGGCGGCGCGCGGAGCGCCGGTGATGTTGAAGCGCCCGAGCGCCGACGGGTGCCAGGTGTCGATGTCCCACACCTCCTCGCCGGTTGCCGCATCGACCGCCACCAGGCGGCCGTCGAACAGCGCGACGTAGACCTTGCCCCGGTAGACCGCGACGCCCCGGTTCGCCACCCCGCCGCAGCACGAGTACTTGACATAGGTGCGGTCAGTCTGTGGGTCGTGCGTCCAGATCTCCTCGCCGGTCGCCGGATCCAGCGCGAAGATTACGCCCCAGCCGTTGGTGGCGTACATCACGCCGTCGACGATCAGCGGCGTGCCCTGCATCCGCTCGGACGACCCGCCCAGGGGCAGGGACCAGGCGAGCTTCAGATCGCCGACGTTCTCGCGGGTGATCTGGTCAAGAGTGGAGAATCGCTGTTCCTTGTAGGTCTGGCCGTAGGTGAGCCAGCTGCCGGGCTCGTGTGTCGCGGCACGGATGATCCGCTCGTCGTCGACGTTGCCGGCAGGCGGTGTCGCGTCGGGGCTCTCGCCGCCGCAGGCAGCCGCCAGCAGAAGAACGAGCAGCGCTCCGAGCGAGAACGACTCCCTCGAGAACGACTCCCTCGAGAACGATTCGCCCTCCCGCCTGACTGCCTCGAGACGGGCGTACACCCGAGGCCTGGACGCTGTCATCCTGGACCGCATGCAGGCAGGCTTGCACACAGGTAGCCGGTGGTCAACCAGCGTTTTCCGGCGGGCGGCGCTCTGTGGAGCCGACGAGCGGACTTGAACCGCTGACCTGCTGATTACGAATCAGCTGCTCTACCACTGAGCTACGTCGGCAAGCCGGTTCCCATCGCCCGGCCCGGTCACGGTCGGCGGATGGTAGCAGGCTGTCGACGGTCTTCGACCGTTGCACGACCCGAGGGCCGGACGGGATACCCTGCCGCGTGGCTCGCGCCCGACCGATGACTGTACCGTCCCCCAGCCCGAGCGCGGGCCCGCCGCCCGGCCGCGGCGGCATGTGGGAGTCGCTGCGGGTTCGCCCGTTCCGCTGGCTGTACGTCTCGAACGCGACGTTCTTCCTCGGCATGCAGGGGCAGATCATCGTGCGCTCGTGGCTGGTGTATTCGCTCACCGGCAGCGAGCTGGCGCTGGGCGTGGTCAGCATGATGGTGGCGCTGTCGATGCTCTGCCTGGGACCGGTTGGGGGCGTTGCGGCGGACCGGTTCGAGCGGCGCGGCCTGATCGCCGCCGGCCAGACGACGGTCGTGGTGGTCGAGGCCGTCGTGCTCGTCCTGCTGTGGAGCGGCGCGCTCGAGTACTGGCACATCCTGGTACAGGTGACGGTGGTGGGCGCCGTGTTCCCCTTCGTCATGCCGGCGCGCAACGCCATCGTCGCCGACGTGGTCGGCCGGCGACGGTTGACGAACGCCATGGCGCTGACCATGACGGCGATGAACGTGACGCGGGTCGTCGGCCCGGCGGTTGGCGGTCTGCTGATCGGCGTGGCCGGGGTCCAGGTTGCCTACTCGATCAACGTGGCGCTCTTCGGCCTGGCGCTTGCCTGCATGGCGGGGGTGCAGCAGGCGCCGGTCGCCGAGCAGCCCGGCAAGTCGCTGCTCGGCAACATGGCCCAGGGTTTGGGCTACGTCGCGCAGAACCGGCTGGTCCTCGTGCTGCTCTTCTTCGGCCTGGTGCCGATGTTCCTGGTCATGCCGTTCCAGACCCTCCTGGTGGTCTTCGCCGAGGACGTCTGGGCCGTGGGACCGGGTGGGCTGGGCGCGCTCAGCGGCGCTGCGGGCGTGGGCGGCGTGGCCGGTGCGGCGTTCGTGGCCTGGCGTTCGCACTCGACCAGGCGCCTGCGCCTGATGATGTACAGCGTCTTCGCCTTCGGCCTGCTCATGATGGGGTTCGCTCTGAGCCCCTGGTTCTGGCTCGGCCTGCCCCTGGTGCTGGCGGGGTCTGCCTTCCAGTCCATCTACACGACGCTGAACAACACGGCCATCCAGGTTCTGATCCCGGACTCCGTGCGCGGCCGGGTGTCGGGCTTCCTGACCATGTCGTTCTCGCTGCCGATGCTCGGCGTTGTGCCCATCAGCGCCCTGGCCGAGGTCTGGGGCGCGCCTGTCGCGGTGGGCCTGTCCTCGCTGCTGGCCGTGCTCACTGCGGTTGTCTTCTACCTCGCCAGCCCGAACCTGCGGCGCATGGACTTGCTGATCCGCCGGGCGCTCCGGGACGCCACGCGCGCTGGCGTCTGACGATTCAGCGGCCGCCGGGGCTCGGACCTGATCCGTCCGGTCCCAGGGGCCTCGGAGAACTCCGCCCGCCTACCAGGTGTCGATGTACGGGCGCTTCTTGCCGGTGCGCGGCGGCGGCGGCGGCAGCCGCTTCATGCTCTCGGCGATCCAGGAGCGCGTCTCCGCGGGGTCGATGACGTCGTCGAGGCCGCCGCCGGCTGCCGAGTTCACCGCCTTGGCCCGTTCGTAGGACGCCTCGACCCGGCTCTCGAACTCCAGGCGGCGTTCCTCCGGATCCTCGATGGCGGCGAGCTCCTTCCGGTAGCCCAGCTTCACCGCGCCCTCGATGTTCATCCCCGCGAACTCGGCGGTCGGCCAGCCGACGGTGAAGAAGCCGACCAGGGCGCTGGCGCCGCACATTGCCTGCACGCCCAGACCGTAGGCCTTGCGCACGACGACGCCGAACATCGGCACGGAGAGGTTGGCGCCGGTGTTGAACATGCGGGCGCAGTGGCGGACCAGGGCGGTCTTCTCGTGGTCCGGGCCGACCATGATCCCGGGGCAGTCCATGAGGCTCAGGACCGGGATGTCGAAGGCGTCGCACAGCTGCAGGAAGCGGGCGCCCTTGTCCGCGCCGTCCGAGTCGATGGCGCCGGCCAGGTGGTGCGGGTTGTTGGCAATCACGCCCAGCGGCCTGCCCTCGACCCGAATGAAGGCGGTGATCACGCCGATGCCGAACTTCGGGCGAATCTGCAGCACCGAACCGACATCGGCCAGGGTGTGCAGGATCTTCTGCATGTCGTACAGGCGCAGCCGGTTCTCCGGAATCACGTGGCGCAGCGGGCGCTGGTCGTGGGCCTCGAAGTCCGTCACCCGCCCCTGGAAGTAGGAGAGGTACTTCTTGGCCACGTCAACCGCTTCTTCCTCGTCGCGGACCAGGATGTCGACCACGCCGTTCGGCACCTGGAACGACATCGGGCCGACTTCCTCGGGGGTGTAGATGCCCAGGCCCCCACCCTCGATCATCGCCGGGCCGCCCATGGCGATGGTCGATGCCTCGGTGGCGATGATCACGTCGCAGCAGGCGAGCAGCGCGGTGTTGCCGGCGAAGCAGCGGCCGTTGTTCACGCCCACCAGTGGGATGAGGCCGGAGAGCTTGGAGAACTGCGTGAAGGTGTAGGTGTCGAACGCGACGCGGGGACCGGTGTAGTCGTCGCCCGGCCGACCGCCGCCACCCTCGGTGAAGAACACGAGCGGGAGGCGGTAGCGGTTGGCGAGGTCGAACAGGCGGTCCTGCTTGTAGTGGTTGCGCCCGCCCTGAGTGCCGGCGAGGACGGTGTAGTCGTAGGACAGGACCATCGCCCGCGACTCTTCGTCGTCGAACAGGTTGCCGTTGATGGACGCGGTGCCGGCGACGACGCCGTCGGCCGGCGTGTAGCGGCGCAGCGTCTCGTCGTCGAACTTCTGGTGCTGACGAGCCACGATCAGCGGCCAGTACTCCCTGAAGGAGCCCTCGTCCACCAGCTGAGCGATGTTCTCGCGCGGCATGCGGAAGCCCAGGCGTCGGCGTTTGGCGACGACATCGGGCCGGTTCTCGTCGAGCGTGAAGGAGTGACGGCGGATGTTCTCCTCGAGGTCGGGTCGGATGAAATCCGGGTCCGCCTCCTCGGCCGCATCGGCCGCCTCGCCACCTTCGGCGGGCGCAACGAAGACCAGCGGGAAACCCTCGCGAATCGTGTCGCCGGCCGCCATCGTGACCCCGCGGACGACGCCGCTGGTGTCGGCGCGGAGCACGTGCTCCATCTTCATCGCCTCGATCACGGCGAGCTGCTGCCCGCGCAGAACCTCGTCGCCGGGGGCCACGTCGATGCCGACGATGGTGCCCTGGATCGGCGCGACGATGCCCACGGCGCCATCAAACTCCGCCTGCGGGCCGGCGTCGTCGTCGGCCGCGTCGGCCGGGTCCGTCTCGGCGGCCTTCTTCGCCCGGTCGTGGGCGAACAGGGCAAGCGGATCCGCGGTGTCCACCCGGGCCCCGGCGAAACCGCTGTCCCTGGCGTCGCCGGCCGTCCCCGACCCGTCGGCGCCGGCGGGCGCGGCGGCGGGCGTGGCCGAAGCCGGAACGAAGCGCTGCCTGCGGCCGCTCTCTGCGGCTGCCGCGAGCTCCGCGGCGTGGTCGTCGATCCAGCGGGTGTACAGGGCGCCGCTGCCGAAGTCCGCGTGGCCGAGGATGCCCTGCAGCCAAAGGATGTTCGTGGCCGGGCCGGCGATGCGGAACTCGTCCAGGGCCCGCTCGGTGCGCTTGATCGCGCTGGCGAAGTCGCCCGCAGGCGAGTGGGCGATCACCTTCGCCAGCAGCGAGTCGAACGCCGGGTTCGGCTCGTAGCCCGCGTAGCCGCAGCCGTCGATGCGCACGCCAGGCCCGCTCGGCGGCTCGTAGGCGGCGAGCGGGCCGGAGGAGGGCCTGACCGCGCCGTCGGCGTCCAGGGTCTCCAGGTTCACGCGCGCCTCGATGGCGAAGCCGCGCGGGCGGACGGGCGCCGCCGGGTCGAAGCCCAGGTCCGCGAGCGACGCGCCGTCGGCCACGCGCAGCTGCGCCTGGACGAGGTCGACGCCGGTGACCGCTTCCGTCACCGTGTGCTCGACCTGCAGGCGGGCGTTCACCTCGATGAACGCGAAGCGGCCCTGCGCTTCGTCCGCGCCGTCCGCTGCCCCGTTCGCTCCGGCGTCGACCAGGAACTCGAAGGTGCCCAGGCTGCTGTAGCCGGTCGTGCTGCCGAGCCGCAGCGCCGCGTCGACAATGGCCTGGCGCACGGCAGGGGCGAGGTTCGGCGCCGGCGCGGTCTCGACGACCTTCTGGTGCCGCCGCTGGGCGCTGCACTCGCGCTCGCCGAAGTCGACGAGTTCGCCGTGCCGGTCGCCCAGCAGCTGGACTTCGATGTGACGCGCCCTGGGAATCAGCTCCTCGACGTACAGGCCGCCGTTGCCGAACGCCCGCTCGGCCTCGGAACGGCAGCGCTCCCAGGCCAGATCGAGCTCCTCGGCCGAGGCGACGATGCGCGAGCCCCGCCCGCCGCCGCCGGCAAGTGCCTTGACGATCATCGCCTGGTCGGAGTCGAGCGCTTCGAGGAACTCCCGAGCTTCGGCGAGCGTCGTGGGCCGGTCGGTGCCCCGCAGTACCGGGACGTCCTCGCCGGTCGCGGCGGCGCGGGCGCGGCCCTTGTCGCCGAACAGCTCCAGGACCTCGGGCGGCGGCCCCACGAAGTTCAGGCCCGCGTCGGCGCAGGCGGCCGCGAAGGCGGCGTTCTCGGCCAGGAAGCCGTAGCCCGGGTGGACCGCATCGCACCCCGCGTCGACGGCCCGGGCGACGACAGCTTCGATGTCCAGGTAGGCGCCAACGCCGCGGCCGGGGAGCGGCACGGCCTCGTCCGCGATGCGCAGGTGCAGGCCGTTCGCATCGTCCTCCGAGTGGACGACCACCGTCTCGATGTCCAGGTCCATCGCCGCGCGGGCGATGCGGACCGCGATCTCGCCGCGGTTGGCGATCAGCAGGCGGCGCATGTTGCTCTGGCGGGACGCCGTCGGGCGCCTCCGGCGGCAGGCACGGGAATGAGCATGGAGCGCGGAGTATAAAAGGACGCCGCGAGGTGGTCGGGCCCGCCCGCGGCAGCCACGGTCACGGCTCGCCGCCGCGCTGCTTGCGAGGTGTCCGTGGAGCGTTCTCCGCGAGCCGCGTCCGTGGTTCGCGCCGGTCGTCGCTCAGCTGGTTGACGTCCGCAGCCGACACGGTGCTACGCAGACCGCAGGCGAGTCGGACGCCCGGCCTGGTCCAGCGCGACGACGGCGTGCCGCGGGTTGGCGATCACTCGTTCCATCGCCCAGTCTCGCACTTCCGCTTCCTGCGTGAAAACGACGATCTGCCGTTCTTCACTCAGTTCGAGCAGCAGATCGAGGAAACGGACGGTGCGTTCGGCGTCGCAGTGGACCGTGGCGTCGTCCAGGAACAGCGGCGCGGTCTCCGTCCGGTTGCCAAGAGCTTCCGCCAGGGCGATGCGGAGCAGCAGGTATACCTGATCGCAGGTGCCCCGCGAGAGCTCGGATGCCGAGTGCCAGTCATGGTTCGCCGTTTGCAGGCTGACCTCCAGTCCGTCCTCGGGGTCGATGCGGACCTTCGAGTAGCGGCCGCCGGTGACCTTCGCCAGGCGCTTGCCGACTGCGTCGCGCAGGTCGGGAGCGAGCTGCCGATGGATCTCTTCCTGAGCCTTGCCCAGGTGCTCTCGTGCCAGTTCCAGGATCCTGGCGGCCCGGCGCAGAAGAGCCACCTCGCGCTTCGCTGCGGACTCTTCCTCCCTGACCTCGGCAAGGGAGTGGACAGTGGCGCAGGCCCGCAACTCCGCCTCTCCCTCCAGGGTCTCCTTCCGGGCGGCGTCGTACTCCTGGTGGGTCTCCTCGAGCTTGCTTTCCAGCTCTGAGTCGCCCATGTTCCGGAAGCCCTGCAGATCCCGGGACGCTTCGCCTGGGTGCATCGCTGCTTGCGGTTTCAGGTCTTCCGCAGCCTGGTCCCTTTCGGTGGCGAGTTCTTCGCGGGTGCGACCAGCCAGCAGAACCTGCAGACGCTGCCAGTCGGCAGTTCGTCGCGACAGCCGGTCGTGGCGGGCTTGCCGCCAGTCTTCTGCCCACTGTGCCGGGTCCTGGGTCGAACCGATGGGAAAGCCCGCTGCCGTGAGTGCCAGGCGAAACCGCTTTTCCGCTTCTTCCCGCACCTGGCGCTGTCTTGTGGCCGACCGCTCCAACTGACGCCGGGCCTCCTCCTGCAGCTTCAGGACTTCGATCTGCTTCGGACCTGCAGCGCGCTCCTGGTTCTCGCGGCAAGCTGCTTCGTACTCGTGGGCGAGGTCGGCTGTCGGCTTGTCTGCGTTCTCGAGTCCGCGCCTGGCGAGTGCCGCGCGCAGCGCCGATTCGGTCGCGGCAACGCGCCTCGCGGCGGCATCGATCTGCCTGTGCTGGCCAGCCGTTGCCTGTTCGATTCGCTGCTGTACTGCGAGCCGGGTCTCCACTGCCTTGCGGCGCTCGGTCAGGTCGCGATTGCGCTTGCAGCTGGCCTCGTAGCGCTCGAGGAGAGCGCTTGCCGAGGTGGCCGGGTGCTCCACGCCGCGTTCGGCCAGTGCCTGGCGCAGGGCGCTGTCTGCCAGCTTCCGCTCTCTCTGGGCCCTGGTGAGGCCTTGCTGCCACGACTCACGCTCCCGCTCCCATGCCTCGCGGGTCGCCAGGCGGTCGAGAGCGTGGTGGAGGGCAGCCTGGTCAAGCGTCAGACCGAGCGGTTCCAGGTCGCTGGCAATCGACTCCATCAGCCGCTCGTGGGCCCTGTGCTTTCGCTCGAGGCCTCGGAGTTCCGCTTTGGCGTCGGCCAGGTCTTGCATCGCCTGGGCGCCTTCGGCGGGATCCGAGGTCGCCCGACCCCTGGCGGCTCGCCGCTGGTAGAGAAGCAGGGAGCAGATAGCGGCCAGGACCACACCGGCGGCCCCGAGAGCCTCTGGTAGCGGTCCCATGATCGTCAGGATGCCTGCCAGGCTTCCTGCAACAGCTCCCCAGTGGGGCAACGTAAAGCGGCCGGTTGTCTCCCTGTCCTGGTCCAGCAGGGCGTCTCGCTTCATCCGCAGCTGCTCGACTCGCTCCCGGAGCGGCGCAGGGGATTCGGGCGCCTGTTTGTCGATCAAGTCGAGCGCTCGACGCACCGTCCGCTCGTCTGCCGTCGACGTGATGGCTGTTGTGGGCGCCGCGCCAGGCGTCGAACGTTGCGCGAGGGCGAGCAGGTCCTCTGCTCGCCGGAAAGCTGCCGCTGCTTCGGCGACCGCCGGCGCCACATCGCTGTCGCCATTCGCGTTGGGCATTTCCTCGAGTTCGCGTACGAGGGCCGTGGAGTCGGCCGGCTCGGCTTCAGGCTCACTGGGTGAGCGGCCTTCGGATCGGGCGGGTACAGGCGGCTCTTCCTCGGCGCCGGCCCGAAGGGCGTCGAGGGCCGCCAGTGCTGCGCGCCAGTCCTCTGCGGCATGGGCGACATCGGCCGCCACCTTCGTGTCGCCTTCCACAGACGGCTGCGGCGCGGCGATCCTGCGGGCCAGCTCCTCGGCGCTCGGGCCGTCCAGAGGCGCCGGCAGATCAGGTCGCCGACGGAACTCCCACCTGGCCTGGTACAGTTCTTCGGCCACGGCTGCATCCGGCGCCTCGGCCGGTTGCGGCGGGGCCTGGCCATCAGGAAAGCAGGCGGCAAGCCGGTCGATCCTGGCCAGGCGTCGGTTGAGGCGTTCGAGTTCCCGTTCCGCCTGAACCGTCGTGAGCTGGCCAGCGAGGAGCACTGCCTGGGCAACACGCTCGCGCGCTTCGCCGAGACGTGCCACGAGCTTCTGACGCTTCTCGTGCTGCTGTTGCACCCTGCGGACCTGTGCGCTGGCTCGGTCGCGACGGCGGATGGCCTGCTGAAGCGGCCTGGTCGAGTTCCTTCGCTCCGTGCCGACCTGCTCGGACGCGTACTTCGCCAGGCTGGCGGCCGCCTGGGATGCCGTGGCGGCGCCGCCGACGGAGGCGGCCGCTCGTTGCAGTTCCTCCTTGAGGACGAAGGCCGCGTCGTTGGGCTTCTCGCTCTTCTGTTGCGGGCGCTGAATGTCGGCCTGGCCGATGATCAGGGTCGACGGCACGACCTTCCTGTTCAGACCGAGCAGGATCGATCCGTCGATGCAACCGTCGTGGACCAGGTCGCTGTCGAGGGGGCGTCCGGTGTCGGCGTCATGCGCGACGCTCTCCTTCGTGCCAAGGTCGCGCTGGTCGATCACGATGTGCTGATCGTCGTCCCGCCGGAGATGGACGGTTGTCCGCCACTTCGCTCCGTTCCAGGGTGCGTACTGGTGCTCGAACTCCCGCTCTTCCAGGCTTGCGCCCCTGCCCTTTCGCCGCCCACAGAGGCCAGCGAAGATCGCCTGCAGCCAGGTGGACTTGCCGGCCTCGTTGGCCCCGTGCACGACCGTCAGGCCCTCTGCAAGCTCCAGCGTGGCCGAGAGCTTGCCGAAGTCGTGGGCGCTGACGCGGAGGATCTTCATGCCGGGTCTCCGCTGTCTGCTCCCGCGTCTTCGTCGCTTCGTGTCCTTGCCCGCAGTTCCTCGACCAGTCCGATCTCCCGGCCGTCGAGCGCGCGCAGACCGGCCAGGAGCACCTGACGCTCGGTCTCCGGGCCGAGGCCGGCGCCCTGCAGCCGCCGGACGAACGCTCCTCGCACTGTCTGCTCGGCGGCGAGCTGCGCGAGGTCCCAGGACGGCGCAAGACCGGACGTGTCGACGTCGAGCTGGTCGATTCCGGTCGGCAGGTCAAAGGCGCCGGGGGCGAACTCGTGGGCGCGGAGATCGTCCATGTCCGGCTCTCCGACGAGGCGGACTCGGGCGGCGCCGGTCAGGCCGCTGAGGGCGGCGGCAACCCGCTTGCGGGCCTCATCGGCCCCCGGCATGCCGGTGAGGTCGACCTTCAGGACGTGGAGCGCCGCCGGGCGTTGCGCGAGTCGCCAAGTCGCGACGCGACCGTTGTCGACTTCCAGAACGACGGCGCTGCCGTGTCGCTCATTGAACCGCAGTTGCTCGAGCGAGCCCAGGCGCGTCCAGTCGCTGTGGTCCTTTGGTGCGTGCGAGTGCCCGACGACCGCGTGGTCGAGGCCCGCTGCCCCGATTTGACGACCCTCGAACGGAGCATGGCGGTGCTCTCCCTGGAAGGCGGCTGACCGTTCCTCGCCGTGGAAGACGGCGATGTGTACGGCGCCTGCTGCGTCGCCGGCGGCGTCGGGCAGGAGGCTGGCCCCGAAGCCGTCGTCGAAGAAGCCGGGCGTGTCCACGGGTTTCACGTGCGCCGCTCCCCAGATCGTCACGCCGTCGGCAAGCGCCACCGGGGTCAGGTGACGCTCGCGGAAGACGTGCACGTTGGCTGGCCAGTCGACTTGCCGCCACGGGCTCTGCGCCGAGGCGTGGTCGTGGTTGCCGGGCGCGACGAAGACGCGGCGCCCAGCGTTTTCGAACGTCCGGCGGAGGAACTCGACGGTGTCCGCCGACACGTACTCGTGCTCGAACAGGTCGCCGGCGATGAGCACCGCGGCCGTGCCCTTCTCCCGCGCCTGCTCGAACGCCCATGCGACGCCGCTCCGCAACCTGCCGCGGTGGCGGCGGCCGACTGCGGTGGAGTCGGCCCAGCCGAACCGCGAGTCCAGGTGGACGTCGCTGAACGCGAGGAGCTTCAAGGCGTCCGCCTCCCGGCAGGAGACGTCGCGGCGGGCGCGCAGCCGCGCCGCGCGGCTGTACGTTGCTGCTCTTGTGCGGGGATGCGAAGGTTCGCTTGCAGACAGCCGTCCGCAACCGCGAACCCGCCCACGGGTCGCCTGGCGCCGTCGCGGCGGCAGACTCGGGCAGCGTGACGGCCCGCGGGACAGCGCTCGGGCTGGTCAGCAGGGGCGGGGCGGAGGATGAGGCCTACTCCTTCAACACGGCCGGCCAGTTCCGGTCGGCGCTCTCGATGTTCTCGTCTCGCTGCTCCAGCCATTGCTCCATGACCTTGCGGTTGTAGTTCAGGTAGAGCTTCTCGTTGACGATCGTGAAGGCGTCCGGGTCGGTCGGTGCGGTGTAGTTCCGGCTCACCGCCCAGGCGCAGTAGCCGCCGTACTGCGGCGCGTACTTCTCCGGGTCGGCGGCGAACATGTCACGATTCTCCAGGCTGGCGAAGCGCCACTCGGCGCCCTGCCACTCGTGCGTGACGTCGCGGTCGCCCTTGGTGGCCTCGCCCCTGGCGAAGTACGCCACCGGGTCGTAGCCGCGGATGGCGGCATTGCCGCGGGTGGTGAAGACCGGGTCTTCCTCTGCTGCAGCCGCGGCGGCGAAACCGGCGGAGACGATGAAGGCGACGAGCATGGGGACGGTCGCCGCCCGGAGGGACCGGGTGGCTCGACAACGGGTCTTGAGAATCTGCGGCATGGTCATGGGTGCGATTCCTCCTGCGGGCGAGTGTATGCCTGCGGGCGCGCTCGATCTTCCGGCAGGCCATGGGACCAGCCAGCGGACCAGGGACGCTGGCGAAGCCGACGGTCTGCTGGAGCGGCGGGAGCGGCGCCTTGCGACGTCTCGCGCGCAGGGCCGCCACTGCTACTGTCGCCCCGCTAATGGAGCTTCGTTCTGTCCTGATTGGTGGGGCAGTCGTGGTGGTCGGGGCTTGCGGCGGGGCGGGGGAGACCGACGTTCCTCGCGGCGGCGGGGCGCCGGGGGCCACGGCTTCGTCGGCGCCGGCGTTCGTGGAGCGCGCGGCCGCTGCGGGCATTGACTTCGTGCACAGGAACGGCGCGGCCGGCGAGTACCACTATCCGGAGCTTCTGGTGGGGGGCGGCGCGCTGCTGGACGTGGACGACGACAGGCTGCTCGACGTCTACCTCGTGCAGGGCGGACCGCTTCCTGGAGCTTCCCGCAGCGCGAAAGGTGCAGAGTCAAGCGAGGCGCCGGCAGAGCGGTCCGATGCTGCTGCAGGAGCGGAAACCGCAGCAACGCCAGGCAACCGGCTGTACCGCAACCTCGGCGACGGCTCATTCGCTGACGTCACGGCGCAAGCCGGCGTCGGCGACACGGGCTACGGCGCCGGCGCCACCGCCGGCGACCACGATCTCGACGGTCTGGTTGACCTGTACGTTCTGAACGTCGGCCCGAACCGCCTCTACCGCAACCTGGGCGGCGGGGTCTTCGAGGACGCGACTGACCGGGCCGGAGCGGCGGACCCCGCCTGGTCGTCCGGCGCCGTCTTCTTCGACTATGACGGCGACCGCGACCTCGACCTGTTCGTCGTGAACTACGTCGTCTGGAGCGCCGCGCGGGAGCGACCGTGCCTGGGGCCAAACGGGCTGCGGAACTACTGCAATCCGGCGGAGTACCCGCCGGCGCCGGACACCCTGTACCGCAACGACGACGGCCGCTTCACCGACGTGAGCCGGGAGGCCGGGCTGCGCTCGGTCGCCGGGCCGGGCCTGGGCGTCGTCGCGGCCGACTTCGATGCCGACGGCCTGGTCGACCTGTACGTGGCGAACGACCAGGCGGTCAACCACCTGTGGCTCAACCAGGGCGACGGGACCTTCAGGGAGGATGCGGTGGCGCGCGGCGCCGGCTTCAACGAGCTCGGGCAGCCGGAGGCAGGCATGGGCATCGCGGTCGGCGACCCGGACGAAGACGGCGACCTCGACCTGTTCGTGACCCACCTGAGCGGCGAGACGAACACCTTCTACCGCAACGACGGCACCGGCTTCTTCACGGATGCGACGGACGCCGCGCGGCTGGGCGGGGTCAGCAAGCGCTACACCGGGTTCGGCACCTCCTGGTTCGACCACGACGGCGACGGCACGCTCGACCTGTTCGTCGCCAACGGCAAGGTCACGCCGGGCGACACCGCGGCCTTCGACTACCGCGAGCCGAATCAGCTGCTGCGGGCCTTGCCGTCGGGCCGTTACGAAGACGTGTCAGGCGCGGCGCTCGCGCTGCTCGAGGTCAGCCGCGGCGCGGCGTTCGGCGACCTGGACAACGATGGCGACGTGGACATCCTGGTGGTCAACAACGACGGCCCGGCGAGGCTGCTGCGCAACGAGGCCGGCAACAGGCGCTCCTGGCTTGTCGTCGACCTCTGCGGCGGCGGTGCATTCGACCGCTCGGTGGTCGGCTCGCGCGTCACGGTCGAGGCTGCCGGCCGACGATGGACCCGCGGGGTGCGTCCGGCCCGGAGCTTCGCCGTCGCGAACGATCCTCGGGTTCACTTCGGGCTCGGCGACGCGGCGCTCATCGACCGGCTGACCGTGCGCTGGCCCGACGGCCAGCTGACCGAGCGCCTCGATGTCGAGACGAACCACATCCTGCGCCTGCTGGCGCCGGGCGGCGAGGCGCCGGCGGAAGGAGCCTGCCGTGATGCGACCTGACGAGCGCCTGCGCGGCGGCGCCCCGCCGATGACCACGGCGGGCACGCGCGAGACCGATCCGGTCGGTCGGGCGCCCGCCGTCGGGCGCAGGTCGGTTGCCGGCGCGGGCCCTGTCGCCGACGCAGGACACGGCCCCGGCGCTTGCCCTTTCGCGAACGCCCCGTGCGGCTCCCGCGTCCACCCGTCCGGCGGGCCGTCTGCCAGCCGGTGTCCGCGGGGTCGCCGGCGAGTCGGACAGGTCCTTGGCTTCAGGGCCTGTCTCCTGTTGGTTTGCGCTCTGCTCCCGGCTTGCGCCGACGCGCCTTCCGGCTCGGCCGCGGACGGCCCGGGCGCAACGTCGTCAGCATCGTTGCCGGACCTCCCGCCCCGCATTCCGGCTCTGGAGACCCTCGACCCGGGCTTCGCCACCGCGGTCCGGGATGCCCTCGCGGCCGTGGAGCGCGACCCGTCGAGCGCCACCGCGGTCGGGGCGCTCGGCCGGCTCTACCAGGCGCACCGCTACGTCGACCAGGCGCGGCTTTGCTACGAGCTGGCCGAGCGGCTGGACGGCTCGAGGCCGGACTGGCCGTACTACCTCGGCTTTCTGGCCGCAGGCCGCGGCGAGCACGACCAGGCGGCGCGGTACTTCGAGCGCGTTCTCGAACTCAGGCCGTCGTACTGGGCGGCGCGCATGCGGCTGGGCGACTCCCTCCTTGCGGCCGGAGACCTTGGCGGCGCCGAGTCGGCCTATCGGGCGGTGCGGGCCGCCTCGGCCGGCGCGCCCTGGGGCGAGCTCGGCCTGGGCAAGACGGCGCGGCGACGCGGACAGCCGGAAGCGGCGGCAGACCACCTGCGCACCGCGCTCGCCCTCGGCCCGTCGCATCGGGAGACGCGCTACCTGCTGGCGATGACCGAGCGGCAGCTCGGCGACGTGGAACGGGCGGAGGAACTCCTCACCGGTCTCGATCAGGCCGAGCCGGACCGCCTGGACGATCCGATGCTGGAGGCGGTGTTTGCCCTCGTGCGTGACACGCAGACGATGATCCGGACGGCGAACGAGCGCCTTGCGGCGGGCGACCGGGCGGGGGCAGAGCGCCTGTACCGCGAGGTCCTGGCTCTCGACCCGGACTCGCGCGACGCCCACCTGAACCTCGGCGTCCTTCACGGCCTGGCCGGCCGCGACGCCGCGGCAGTGGCCTCGCTCGAACGGGCGGTCGAGCTCGACCCGTCTCGCGCCGACGCCTACGCCCTGCTGACCATCGCCTACATCAAGGTGGGTCGGGCCGAGGAGGGATTCGTCCAACTGGAGAAGGCGCTGGCCATCGACCCGGACCATCCGCGCGCCCGTCAGCTGCTGCGGCAGCTCGGCGGGGCCGACGGCGCGGGCCGCTGAGGCAGGAGGCCCGGCTCGCCCCCTCGGACCTGCCGGCCAGCGTCGTGCCTCGCGATCACGCTGCGAGGGCCCTTCGGGGTGCGCCGCGAGCCTGCGCCCCGGCAGGCCGCAGTACCAGCCAGCATGATCGGTCCGCGGGCAGGTCCTGCCCGCGCCTCGGCGGTCGCCGTGCGTCGGACTCGGGAGGGTTTCGGCGGCCTGGGAGCAGACCCGGCGTTTACGCGCTACTCTCATGTGCAGATCGAGTGCAAACCGGTTCAGCAGAGCAAGGCGCGCCGCGCTGTCCCTGTTCCGGGCCTCGTCGCCACGGTCGCCTCGATCCACCTTGCCGCAGGACACGAGGAGCACGCGATGAAGCACGAATCGAGTCGAGGATCGCTGGCAGCGAGGCGCATTGCCCTGGCCCTGGGGGTGGTTCTGGCCCTGCCGGTTGCGGGCGCCGGGCAGATCGTGATCACCGAGATCATGCAGAACCCGGGCGCCGTCGGTGACGACGTGGGCGAGTGGTTCGAACTCCACAACGCTGGCTCGACCGCGGTGGACATCAACGGCTGGATCATCGAGGAGGAAGACGGCAACCCGACTCACACCATCGACAACACCGGCGGCCTCTCGATCGCGGCAGGTGGTTACATCGTCATCGCTCGCAACGGCGACACCACGGCGAACGGCGGCGTGACCGCCGATTACGTGTACACCGGCCTCGTTCTGGGAAACGGCTCCGATTCGCTGGTGCTGAAGAACGGCACGACCGAGATGGACCGCGTGGAGTACGACAACGGCGCGACTTTCCCGGATCCGAACGGCGCCTCGATGGCCCTGAAGTCGCCCGACCTCGACAACAACGTGGGCAGCAGCTGGGAGGCGTCGACGACCGTCTGGATGGGCAGCGCCGGCGACCGCGGAACTCCCGGCGAAGCGAACTCCGCTGCCCCACCCCCGATCGAGGAGATCACTGCCGCCGTGTTCGAGATTCAGGGTAACGGCGAGCAGAGCCCCCACGTCGGCAAGCTGGCGACCTCGAACGGCAACGTGGTCACCGCGCTGACATCGAACGGTTTCTTCATGCAGACGCCGACGGCTTCGAGCGACAACGACGTGGACACGTCGGATGGCATCTTCGTGTATCTGGACGCCACGCCGACGGTGGAGATCGGCGACGTGGTGAACGTGGTGGGCCTGGTCCAGGACGGCTCGGCCGCGCCGACCTACGGGATGACCCGCCTGGCCGCCGATTCCGGGACTTCGGGCGCCTCGGTGACGAGAACGGGCAGCGGCGCCCTGCCGGATGCCGTTGCGTTCGGCGACCACCGGCCGTCGCCCGATCCGAACGCCCCGAGCTGTGCCATCGAGTACGAGTGCTACGAAGGGATGCTCATCTCGGTCGCCCTGGGTACGGTGGCGACGGGGAACCAGTACTTCGGGAGCGACAACGAGGCGGAGGTCTTCTTCACCCCGACCGGCGAGCGCGCCTTCCGCGAGCCCGGGCTCGAACGGGCGATCCCCCTGCGGCCCGACTTGCCGGTGTTCGACGGCAACCCCGAGCTGTTCGAGCTCGACCCGGACCGGGCCGGTCTGGCGAACCGGCTTCTCAACCCGGGCTCCACCTTCAGCGCCACGGGAGTTGTCGGGTACGAGTTCTCCGACTACGAGCTCTGGCCCACACAACTCACCATCCTGTCCGAGACGACCCTGCCGCGGCCGGTGCGTGCGGCTGCGGCCGGCGAGGTCACGGTGGGCTCGCTGAACGTCCTGAACCTGGGGCAGAGCAGGAGCGCCACCGCCGACAAGGTGGCCAAGATCTCGCTCCACGTCCGCGAGGTTCTGGGCGCCCCCGACATCCTGGGCCTCCAGGAGGTGTACACGCTGGCCGACCTGCAGACGCTGGCGGACAGGATCGCCACAGATGATCCGTCGGTTCTCTACTCGCCCTACCTCGAGACGGGGGCCCACGACCCGGGCCAGAACGTCGGCTTCCTCGTGCGTTCGCGCGTCATGGTTGACGCCGTGACCCAGCTCGGCGCCGACGAGATGTTCCTGAATCCGAACACGCTGGAGCCGAACATCCTGCACGATCGTCCGCCGCTGCTGCTGGAGGCCGAGGTGGACGGGCTGGCGATCTCGGTGATCGTCATCCACAACCGCTCGCTGATAAACGTCGGGACGGACGCGCGTGTGCGCGAGAAGCGCCTGCAGCAGGCCCAGTCGGTCGCACGGATGGCGCAGGAGCGCCAGGCCGACCGGCTCATCGTCGTGGGCGACTACAACGCCTACCAGTTCAGCGACGGTCTCGTGCATGTTCTGGCGCAGATCACGGGCCGGGTGGACCCTTCGTCCGCGCTGGTTTCCGGCCCGGACCTGGTCGACCCCGACCTGACCAACCTGATCTCGCTGCTGCCCGAAGGCGAACGCTACTCGTACGTGTTCCGAGGCAGCGCCCAGGCCCTGGACCATGCGGTGGTGAACGAGGCGATGGCCCGGCACGTCGTCGACTTCGCGTTCGGTCGCGGCAACGCGGACGCGCCGGAGAAGTTCGAGCGCGACGAGACGAGCCCGCTCGGTTCGTCCGACCACGACGGTTTCGTCGTCTACCTGTCGGTGGAAGGGCGGCCCGAGCCGCCGCCTCCGCCGCTGCCACCACCGCCACCGCCGCCCGCGGAGGCCTTGCTGAGGGTTGCCGCCTTGGGCGTCGTCGCGTCGGAGACGCTCGTGAGCTACGAGGTCCGGGTGCGGAACGTCGGCCCCGGGGCCGCGTCCGGCGTGGTCGTCACCAGCGCCGTGACCGCCGACGACGCCACGGCTGCCGTCTCGACGACCGGCTGTGACGAGGACCCGACAGGCGTGCCGAGCTGCAGCCTCGGTCGCATCGGGCCGGGGCAGTCGGCCACCTTCGCGGTCCACGTGGTAACGGAGGCGGCAGGCCCGGGTTCGATCACCTGGCGGGGCGCCGCGGCCAGCGACGGCAAGCCGGCCGCGCCCGGCGCCTCCGGCGCGGACAGGGTCGCGCTCGGCCTGCCGTCCGCGCCGTCCTCGCTTGCGGCAGCCGCGATGGGCGCCACGGAGGTCGAGCTGCGCTGGCAGGACAACTCGACGGTCGAGACCGGGTTCGCCGTTTTCCAGCAGGGTCCCGGCGACTCGACGATGCGCCACATCGGCATGACGCCGGCGGGTGCGACCTCGGTCGTCGTGGCCGATCTGGTCCCCGCCGTGACGTACCGGTACGCGGTCGAGGCGCGCAACGGCGCCCTGGCCTCCGAGCGGACGCCGGCCGTCTCGGCGACGACCTGGGGCGCCGAGGCCGCCAGGTGCGGCGAGGACGACGTCGTCTGCCTGGGCCGCTTCCAGGTCGAGGCGGAGTGGACGGCTCACGACGGTGTCGCGGGCCGCGGCGTCGCCGAGCGCCTCACTCGCGACACGGGCGACTTCTGGTTCTTCAGCCGCGAGAACATCGAGCTCATCGTCAAGGTCCTGGACGGCTGCGCGATCAACGGTCACCGGTGGGTGGGCATCGCCGGCCTGACGGACGTGGGCGTTACGGCCACGGTGCGCGACCTGCAGGTCGGCACGGTTCGGAGCTGGACGTCCGAGGTCGGCGGCCTGTTCGAGCCGGTGCTGGACACGTCTGCGTTCGTTTGCGAGCCTGCGTCCGACGCGCTCCTTGGCGGCGGGGTCGTTCTGAGCGGCGCTCCGCGCGGACTGCTGGAGTCGGCGCTCGACGGGAGCGTGGCCCTTGATCAGCGCCCGTCGCCGGCGGACGATTCCTGCGGCGGCCCCGAGGGCACGCTGTGCCTGGCGCACGGCGCCTACGGGGTGCGTGCGAGCTGGCGGGCAGGCGACCGTGCCGGCGACGCCACGGGTATCCGCCGCACCGCCGACACGGGCATGTTCTGGTTCTTCAACCCGGAGAACATCGAACTGGCCGTCAAGGTCGTGAACGGCTGCGCCCTGAACGGCCATCGCTGGGTCCTGATGGGCGGCCTGACCGACGTCGCGGTAGACGTCGAGGTCACGGAGGCGGCATCCGGCGGGACGAGGATGTACGGGAGCCCGGGCGGCGAGCCGTTCCGGACGCTCTTCGACGCGAGGGCCTTCCGCTGCGAGGCGGGGGAGTAGCGGCGGCGAGTGGCGGCCGCCGTCAGGTCTTGTCGGGGCCTGCCGGCGCTATCATCGCGCCTTGAGGCGGCTGATGGCACTGCCCTGAACGTGGAGGAGGTCTGAATGGGCGACGGGGCGGCGACTCTGAAGGCGGTGCAGCTGGGGAGCAACTGCGGACTTCGGGTGTCCGAGCTTTGCCTGGGGACGATGAACTTCGGCGAGCCGGGCAGGGGCCATCAGGGCGACTGGACGCTCGACCTCGACGCCTCGCGGCCGATTTTCCGGGCCGCCATCGAGCGGGGTCTCTTCTACTTCGACTGCGCCGACATCTACGGCATCGGCGCCTGCGAGAAGGTGGTCGGCGCCCTGCTGCGCGAGCTGCTGCCGCGCGACGAGTACGTGCTGGCCACGAAGGTCGCCATGCCGATGGGGAGGTCGCCGAACCAGGGCGGCCTGTCGCGCAAGCACGTCATCGAAGGCGTCGACGCGTGCCTGCGGCGCCTCGGTGTGGACTACATCGACCAGCTGGTCATCCATCGCCATCCGCACGGCGTCCCTGGCCAGGTCCAGGCACCCATCGAGGAGACCCTGGAGGCGCTGCACGACGTGGTCAGGGCCGGAAAGGTCCTCTACCTCGGCGCCTCGTCCATGTTCGCGTGGCAGTTTGTCGAGCTGCAGATGACGGCGCGGCTTGAGGGCTGGACCGAGTTCGTGTCCATGCAGAACCACTACAACCTCGTCTACCGGGAGGAAGAGCGCGAGATGAACCCGTACTGCGCCAGTACCGGGGTTGCGCTGACGCCGTGGTCGCCGCTGGCGCGCGGCATCCTGACCGGCTCCTACCGGGGCAGCTTCGACGAGGGCGGCACGGACCGCTCGAAGGGCGGAGACCGGAGACGCACGGAGGGCCTCTATCGCGGCGCCGCCACGTTCGACATCGCCGACCGCGTGGTCGAGGTGGCGGAGAAGTACGGCCGCACCCCGGCCCAGATCTCCCTCGCCTGGCTGCTGAGCAAGCCGGAAGTCACCTCGCCGGTGGTCGGCGTATCGAAGGTCGGGCAACTCGAGCAGCTCGTCGAGGCCACCGCCATCGAGCTCGACGCCGACGACGTGACCTACCTCGAGGAGCTCTACCAGCCGGTCGAGAACCTGCTGGCGCTCGGCAGCTCCTGAGCCACCGGCGCTTCTGTCGCCACTTCGTTCCGGCAGCCTCTCCTCGTCGAGCTCGCCCAGGCACGACTTGAGCCGTCAGGTCCGTAGGGGCCTCAGGGGGCTGGAGGCAAGCGACTCCCGATGCCTCTCATGCAGGTACAACCACCCGTGGCGCTGCCGACCGCAGCGGGCGCCGACTCACTTCGTCGACGGTGATGCGGGGCCCTGCGTTCAGGAGCTCGTCGGGGGCGAGCCGGGCCCGCTGCTGGACCTCCAGGTCGTCCAGGGTGAGGCAGAGACGATCGGCGCTGAACGGCTCGGTCTGCACGAGGGTGCTCTTGCCCGTCTGGCGTGCACCCATGAGGACCACGACGGGCGAAGTCGCCAGCGCGCGCTCCAGCAGCTGGCTGGCGAAACGAGGCAGGTGAGGATGATCGCCCACGGCGTGGGCGATCATCGCCCATGACGCGGGCAATCAGCAAGAAGGTCGGGGCGAACGGCGGTTCGGCATCGTCCGTGCGTGCGCGGATTCCGACGGGTCGAACGACCTCGCGAACCTGCGGACACTGCATCGTCCGTGCGTGCGCGGATTCCGACGAGGGAGGCCTTCTGATGGCCAAGACTGAATCGCATTGTCCGTGCGTGCGCGGGTTCCGAAGCGCGGGGCGTCGGGCTCGGCAGAGCTTCCGGCCACGGTGGCGGAGACCTGATGAGGGGGCTTGCTGGCCAAGAACTCGCGGCGGCGGGGCCAGCGGAGGTGTCTCGGCCGAGGCGCTATCATCGGCGCTCCTTTCTTGCCTGACACGGGAGATCAGCGGTTGAGGCTGCAAGTTCGCTCCGAAATCGACGGTTGGCGGAACCGGGGCTCTGCGGTCGCGCCGCCCGGTCGCTCCGAGCGGCGCGGGCCATGGGCGAGTCTCCGGGGCGCCCGAGCAGGGGTCGGCGCGATGGCGGCCATCGTCTGCGCCCTGGTCCTGGCCCTGTCGAGCGGCGCTGCGGGCGCTCCGCGCGATGCCGACCGTGACGCCTGGATCGGCGACCTGTCACCGCTGGCCGAGGAGGCGTTCGGCCACGAGGAGGCCGCTCATCTGCTGGAACGGGCGGGCTTCGGCGGCGCGCCGGAACAGATCGAGGAGCTCGTGGCCCTGGGCCTCGAAGGGGCAGTCGCCAGCCTGGTCGACTACGAGCAGGTTGACGACTCGGACCTGCCCGAGTTCGACGAGTCCGGCATCTGGGACGAAGGCATGGACCCATTCCCGCCCAGCCGTGCCGCCGCGGTGCGCATCGGACGCCGAGACGGCCGGGCGCTTGGCGTGGACCTGCTGCCGGACGGCGCCTCGCGGCCGCTGCAGCCGGTAGTCGACAAGTTCTTCTACGGCCTGCGCAGCAACGCGGCCGAGACCCGGCGCCTCGGCCTGTGGTGGGGCGACCGGATGGTCCGGACGCCGCGTCCGCTGGAAGAGAAGATGACGCTCTTCTGGCACGACCACTTCGCCACTTCCGAGGTGAAGGTCCGCGACGTGCGGAAGATGCACCTGCAGAACCTCACCCTGCGCGAACACGCCACCGGCGACTTCAGACGCCTGCTGCTGGCGGTGATGCGCGACCCGGCGATGCTGGTTTACCTGGACAACCGGGAGAACGTGAAGGACCACCCGAACGAGAACTTCGGCCGCGAGCTGCTGGAGCTGTTCACGATGGGGGTGGGCAACTACACCGAGCAGGACATCCGCGAGGCGTCCCGGGCGTTCACCGGCTGGACCAACGACGTGCTGGATTTTCGGTTCGATGCCGAGCTCCACGACGACGGTCCGAAGAGGTTCCTGGGCCGGGAGGGCAACTTCGGCGGCGAGGACGTGCTGGACATCATCCTCGAGCAGCCGGCCACGGCCGAGTTCGTCGGCGGCAAGGTGTACCGCTACCTCGTGCGCGAGGACCCGGCGCCGGAAGTTCAGGCCCAGCTGGGCAGGCGCCTGCGTGAATCCGGCTACGAGATGAAGGCGCTGCTCCGCACGATCCTCATGTCGCGCGACTTCTACAGTCCGCCCTCGGTGGCGACGCAGATCAAGAGCCCGGTTCAGCTGGTCGTCTCCACGCTGCGCAAGCTGGGCGTGGAGACGGCGCCGACCGTCCCGGACATGAACGGCCTGACCGGGCGCCTGGGGCAGCAGCTGCTCTATCCGCCGAACGTGGCCGGCTGGGCCGGAGGGCGCACCTGGATCACTCCGGCGACGTTGCTCGAGCGCGGCAACGCCATGCGCTCCGTGCTCTTCCCGCCGACGCTCGAGGAGTTCGGGCAGCCGGACCGGCGCATGCCCGGGATTTACCGGCAGGTCGGTGAGCGGCTGGCGCAGGGCATGAGCATCACCGCGGCCACGAAGCAGGGGGACGCCGCCTCGAACGCGATGGCAGATGCCGACGAGGAGTACAACACGCGCTACGGCGGTTACCGCGGCTACGCGATGGCGTACGAGCGGGTCAAACCGGTTCCGCGGCACGTCCTCGACGTGGACCTTCGCGCGATGGTGCTCGCGGCCGGCGCCAGTGACGCCGGGGAGGCCGTCGACCACCTGCTGGACCGTTTCCTGCGCGCGCCGCTGTCTGAGGCCGGTCGGTTGGCGCTGGTGGACTACCTGGGCGCCGAGCTGGGTGCGGCCGGCCTGGGCGACCGGTCGGGCGCAGCGCCGGAGCGGGTCGAGCAAGCGCTGCGCTCCACGCTCTACCTCATCTTCAGCGCACCGGAGTACCAGCTTGGCTGAGTTCGCGCGGCATGTGGCAACAGGTCGCGGCGGCGTCCGGGCGTCGGCATCCGTCCGCCGCTGTCCGGCGCCGGGGCCGGACCTTGCCCTGGTCGGCGACCCTCCTCCCGCCGGCAGGCCAGGCGGCCTGGCGATGCTGTCAGCAGGCGTCGTCCGACGTGCATCCCGTCGCTTTGAGCGGCAGCAGCCGCAGCAACCGACAGCTCAGGGAGCCCGACATGAGTGAACGACTTTCCTGTGGCTGCTCGCGGCGCGACTTCATGCGTCGCGGCTTGCTGGGTATCGGCGTGGCTGCCGGCCTGCCGACCGTTCTCGGCCGCACGTCGGCGGCACTCGCGCTCGAGGAGCTGCAAGCCGGCACGGCGGGCGGTCCGACCGACCTCTCCCGGCGCATCCTCGTCGTTGTCGAGCTCTCGGGCGGCAACGACGGCCTGAACACGGTCGTCCCCTTTCGCAACGACGAGTACTACCGCGTCCGCCCGAACCTGGGCATCCGTCCCCGGCAGGTGCTGCAGCTCGAGGACGAGGCAGGCCTGCACCCGTCGATGGTCGGCATGGAGCGGCTGTACAAGGAAGGGCAGCTGGCGGTAGTGGAAGGCTGCGGCTATCCGAACCCCAGCCTGTCGCACTTCTCGTCCATGGGCTTCTGGCATACCGGCGTGCCGAACGGCGGCGAGGATCTCGGCTGGCTCGGCCGTCTGGCCGACGACCACGGCCCCGACGGCGCCCCGAACTACATCGTCAACGTGGCCCGCTCGCAGGCGCTGGCCGTCCGGGCGGCCCGTCACTCGCCGCTTGTCTTCGACGACCCGGGTCGGTTGCGGCGCCTCGGCACGGCGCGGCAGAAGCAGGCGCTCGATCGGCTGAGCGTGGACGAGCCGAGCGGCAACGACGCGCTCGACTTCGTGCGCGGCACGGCCTCCAACGCGGCTTCGAGCGCCGCGCTCGTGCGCGACGCCTGGTCCGGCTACAGGACGCCGGTCGACTACGGCATCGGCGGTCTGGGCGTGGACCTGCGCAAGGTGGCGGCTCTGATTCAGGCCGACCTGCCCACCCGCATCTACTACGTCAGCTTCCGCGGCAACTCGTTCGACACCCACGTCCACCAGGCGGACACCCACGCCCGGCTGCTCATGTACATGTCCGACGCCGTTGCCGGCTTCCTGCGCGACGTGGAGCGGATCGGCCGGGCCGACGACGTGTCGGTGCTCATGTTCACCGAATTCGGGCGGCGAGTGGAGGAGAACGGCAGCCTCGGCACCGACCACGGCACCGCCGGCCCGATGTTTGTCGCCGGCAAGGGCATGACCGGCGGCTTCTTCGGCGAGACCCCCAGCCTGACCGACCTCGACGACGGCAACCTGAAGATGACCACCGACTTCAGGCGCGTCTACGCCTCGGCCATCGAAGGCTGGATGGGGATGGAAGACGCCTCGCCCGTGCTCAAGGGCGCCTTCGAGCCCCTGCCGATCTTCGCCCCGACCTAGGTTCGAGTCTGGCGGTCGGTACGGGGCGTCGCCCGCCAGCGTGCGAAGTCGGCAGGGCCTCCTGTGACGCGAACGGCCTTCCGGCCGAGACCCCGGTTGCCCGCTTCACGGGTGCTCACGTGCCGGACGCTCCCGATTCTGCGGACGCAGACGCAAGTGGGCCGCGGGATCTGGATCCGACGTTTCCGGGCGGGTTCGGCCAGTGCCGCCTGTCGATGGCGGACCTGGCGCAGGCGGTGCTACCGGAACTCCACGTAGCTACCGGAACTCCACGTAGCGGGCCAGGCGCTCGACTTCGTCGTCGTCAACGTACTTGCCGATCTCGCGGCGGAACTGGGCCATCGCCTGGTACGGGCGGTACTCCTCGAACTCGTGCTTCATGCGCGGGCCGACGCCCGGGATGCTGAGGATGGCCTCGGCCGAGGCGGTGTTCAGGTCGATGCGGACGTAGACGTACTGGGCCAGGCGCTCGACTTCGTCGTCGTCAACGTACTTGCCGATCTCGCGGTCGAACTGCGCCAGCGCGGAGTACGGGCGGTACTCCTCGAACTCGTGGGTCAGGCGGCTGCCGACGCCGGGGATCAGGCCGATCTCCTCGGAGCTTGCGTCGTTCAGATCGATGGGGACCCAGAGCGCCCCGTAGACGGCGTCGAACCCGTCTTCGGGGACGTGGCTGGAGACCACGGCGTGCAGGTCGGCGGCGCGCAGGAAGGGGCGCCCGTCGAGCAGCGCCCGGACCGCTTCGCCGTCGAGGCCGGGAACGCCGCCGAGCTCTTCCTCGCTCGCCAGGTTCGGGTTGAGCAGGCCCTGATTCGCTCCGACCTGGGCCGCGGCGGGAACCGCGCCGGCACACAGAACGAGAATTGCGGACGTCAGGCCTCTGATGCTCATCGCGAGGTACTCCTTTGGCGATCGGGCTGCGGGCCGCCGGGGTGGCGGCGCCGGAACCGTCACGGCCCAGGTCGTCAGCGTAGCAGTGGCCGCGGGCCTGGATGTGCCAGCAGAGGCAGTCGCGGACACCGGTTCCGGCTGTCGGCCGCCGCCAGGTCGCCAACGTTGCCCTTGCGGTTCGGGCCGCCCAGGGAGTTCACGGCCCTTTCAGGACCGGTCTCGGTCGAGCGGGTCGAAAACGCATATGCCCGTGGCGACGATGCCGCACTCGAACGCCAGGCCGAACTCCTCTACGAAGACGACCTCGATCAGTGGCTCGACCGGTTGCTTGCCGCCCTCCGGGGTGTCGCGCCGTCTCCTTCGTCTGCCCGGTCAGTCGGGCCTGCCGGCTGCCGCGAGCAGGCCGAGCAGGCCGAGGAGGACCATGGCGCCGGGCGCCAGCGTTGGCATCGCTCCGGCCAGGCTCTCCGCGTACAGATCCAGCCCGCCTGCGTTGGCATTGAGCTCCCGCTCGAACTCGAGGTTGGATTCAAAGTGGAACCAGACGCCGAGCGCACCGGCGGGTACGCAAGCCGCGAAGACGGCTCGGAAGACCCGCTGCGCCCAGCGCGACGGCCTCACCGCCAGCCACAGCCCCGCCAGAGTGCCGGCGCCCAGCAGCATCAGCGGTATCCACTGCTTCCGGTCTTCGTGGTGGCTCAGCAGCCAGAGCTCCGCCAGCAGCCCCACGCACCCGAAGAGCAGGAGCAGGAGCGCCCGACGGCGCCAGACCTCAGGGGGCATGCCGGGCGTACCTGTCTGCGGCCGGGACGTCAGGGGGCTTCCGCGGCCTGCTCGTCGGCGAGCATGTTGCGGCGGTGGAGGACGTAGGACCGGATCAGCTCCACGTCGTCCGCGTCGAGCACGGGCGAGAAGTCCGGCATGCCGAGGTCGACCAGGGCGCCTTCGAGCAGCGCCGCGTCGTACGAGTCGAACACCCGCTGCGACGACTGCCGCAGGTCCGGCGTGACGCCGCCCGAGACTGCGCCGTAGCCGTGGCAGACCAGACAGTACTGGTTGTAGAGCCTTCGCCCGGAGTCGATGTCGTCGGTCGAGGCGCCGTGGTCGACGCGCGTGACGCGGCCTTCGCGCCGCTCCTCGCGCTCGATGGGCTGGCCGGTGGCGCCCAGGGCGTAGACGACGATGCGGCCCTCGGACTCGACCGCCTGGCGGGCCGACTTGCTGCCGACGATGCCGAAGGCGCCGCCCCAGCCCGACAGGACGGCGACGTGCTGGACGCCGCCCGACTCGAAGGTGACCGGCGGAGCGATCACGCCGCTGCCGGTGTAGCTCTCCCAGAGCTTCTCGCCGTCGTCGGCGCGGTAGGCGGTCAGCAGGCCGAAGGGGGTGCCCTGGAAGACCAGGTTGCCGGCGGTGGCGAGCGCGCCGCCGGACCACGGCATCGTGTACTGGGCGCGCCAGGCCTCGCGCTGCAGCACCGGGTCCCATGCCAGCAGGTGGCCGGAGAGCAGCGCGGGCGGCGCGTCCTCGGCCAGCATCTGACCCGTGAGACCGGAGGCGTCGACGACGGCCTGCGGGATGTCCTCGGGAGCCGCGGCGCGAACGCCCAGGTTCCACTGGCCGGGCGTGTACTCGTAGCCCGGGTCCGGCACGTAGACGTTCGACATCTCCATGGCCGGGATGTAGACGAGCCCCGTGTGCGGGCTGAACGCCATCGGATGCCAGTTGTGACCGCCGAGCGGGCCGGGCGAGACGGCCACCGGCTGGTCCGTGTAGCGGGCGCCGGGCAGCTCCACCGGACGTCCGGTCGACATGTCCACGTGACTCGCCCAGGTCACCGTGACGAACTCCTCGGCCGAGATGAGCTCGCCGGTACGGCGGTCGAGAACGTAGAAGAAGCCGTTCTTGGGCGCCTGCATCAGGACCTGGCGCACCTGACCGTCGATGAACAGCTCGGCGAGCATGATCGGCTGGGTGGCGGTGTAGTCCCAGGTGTCGCCGGGCGTCGTCTGGTAGTGCCAGACGTACTCGCCGGTGTCGGGCCGGAGCGCCACGATGGACGACAGGTAGAGGTTGTCGCCGCCGCCGGGGCTGCGCAGGTTCCGGTCCCAGGGCGAGCCGTTGCCGACGCCGACGTACAGCAGGTCGAGTTCGGGGTCGTACACGATGGAGTCCCACACCGTGCCGCCACCCCCGGCGGTCCACCATTCGCCGGTCCAGGTCTCGGCGGCCACCCGCATCGCCTCGTTCTCGAAGCCGTCCGCCGGGTTGCCGGGCACGGTGTGCCAGCGCCAGACCAGCTCGCCGGTGTCGGCGTCGTAGGCGTCCACGTAGCCCCGCACGCCGTACTCGGCGCCCGAGCTGCCGATGATGACCTTGCCCTTCGCGATGCGGGGAGCGCCGGTGATCGTGTACAGCGAGTCCTCTTCGATCGTCATCGTCGACCACACAACGCTGCCCGTCTCGGCGTCGAGGGCGATGAGGCGACCGTCGAGCGTGGCGGTGATGACCTTGCCTCGGTAGAGCGCGGCGCCTCGGTCGACCGCGTCGCAGCAACTCTTCATCGCGACCGAGCGGGGCACCTCGGGATCGTGTGTCCACAGCGGCTCGCCGGTGACCGCGTCCAGCGCGTAGACGACGTTCCAGGCGCCGGTGGCGTACATCACGCCGTCCACGATCAGGGGCGTCCCCTCCATGCCGCGCTTCGTGCCCGTCTCCATCACCCAGGAGATGCCGAGATCGCCGACGTTGCCGTCGTGGATCATGTCGAGCGGGCTGAAGCGCTGCTCCTTCCAGGTGCCGCCGTAGGTCAGCCAGTCGCCCGAGCGTCCGGCGGCCCCGACCAGCGCGGCGTCGTCCACGCCGAAGGCAGCCTCGGCGCGTCGTGTCGGAGTCTGCGCCGTCGCCGCAGCGGCGACCAAAGCGAGGACGACCGAAAGGAGCACGGGAACGTGGAGGCTGCGGATCGTGTTCATGTGCGAGTGCTCCTGCTGGGCGAAAGGGGCGGCCGGTGCTCGGGCTTCGGACGGTCGGCTCGGCGCCTGCGGTTGCGGCGAGGCGGCTCTGCGCTGGCGTGGACCGAGGTCAGGCGGCAGGGTGGACCGACATGGCGGATGCAGGCGCCTCACGGCTTCAGGGCCGCTCATCCGGCTCGTTCTCGTCCGGCTCGTTCGCTTCGCCTGATTCGTCCCGGCCGAGGGTGGCGTGGCCGGTCGGCAAGGCGAGGGCGACGAGTTCCGGCGGCGTGCCGCCTCCGCCCTGGTAGCGCCCGCCACCGACGGCGACCGCCAGGAACTGACGACCGTCGTGCTCGTAGCTGATCAGGTTGCCGTGGGGCGTGTCGGGCAGTTCGATGCCGCCCATGTACTCGCCGCTTGCCTTGTCGTACACGCTGATCTCGGCCGGGACGTCGTGTCCATCGACGTCGGGGTCGCCGGTGTGCTCCTTGGAGGCGGTCACGAACAGCATGCGTGACGCCGTCGGACACGATCGAACCGACGATCACCGTGTCGCCGCAGACAGCCGGCGGCGAACTGTGGGTGGTCAGGCGCTCGACCACCTTGCGGCCGAGGTGCGGCGTCATCTCTACCTCGCCGGCGTCGCCGAAGGCAGGATCGGGAAGCCCGCTCGCGGCGGTCGAGCGACACCAGGCGCCGGTCGTGGGTGGGCATGAGAATCCGCTCGCGTTCGCCGTCGGTCCACCACGCGACGCCTCGGTGGTGGAAGCCGTCGTTCGCCGGGCGACCGGCGCGCCATCTCTCCGCGTCGTGCGTCCAGATCGTCGTGCCCGTCGCGGCGTCGATGGCGGCCACCTGCCCCAGCGAGGTCGAGACGAAGATTCGCTCGCCGACCTTGATCGGAACGGTCTTGAACTGACCGCGCCTCACGTCCCGGGGCACCTCGGTGTCGAAGGCGATGGAACGCCAGCGCCAGGCGATCTCGACGTCGGCGAAGTTCCCGCGGTCGATCTGGTCGAGAGGGGAGTGCTTGCTGTTGCCCGGGTCGCCGCCGAACACGGGCCAGTCGCGGCCCGGGTCGGGAAGCTGTGCCGCGGATGCGGAGGGCGCGAGCAGGAAGATCGCGAGCGCGGCGCTGGCGCAGTGGCGCCCGAGGCCCCCGCCGACCGCCGAGAACTTCACCGTCGGTTGCCTCGGGGCCGGATCGCTCAGGAAAGGAGCCCGATCAGCCTCGCCCACACGGACACGCTGGTCCAGATGCCGATGGACAGGGCTCCGACGACCTTGGGCCAGTGTCCGAGCGTTCCCTCCTCGGCGAACGCCACCCGGCGTCGGATGGTGAAGGTGAAGATCAGGCCGATGACGATGATCTGCATCTTCCACCAGAAGAAGGGGCTGTAGTACTGCTTCAGCGCCGTGGACAGGACCTGCGGTGCGCCGGTCACGAACAGGGCTGCGAAGCTCCAGACGAGCCAGCGGTCGGCCTCGCGGGCCAGGCGGGCGACCGGGGTGCGGATCAGGCCGCGCCCGAGCAGCCGGATGTCCACGACCAGCACGGCTGCGGCGAAGGCCACCAGGGCGATCAGGTGGGCGCACTGGATGATGGGCGAGGCCCAGGTTTCCTCCAGCACCCAGGCGCTGAAGGACAGGCCCTGCATCCACTCGAAGAAGGACTGCACCACTTTCAGGTTCTCCTCGGCTCCGTCAGGCGCCGATGTTCAGGTTGTTCCACCAGCCGGGCATGAGGCCGCTGTAGGCCATCATCCTGCCGGTCACCACGACGCCGGCCCACAGCAGCAGGGAGGCGACCCCGGCAAGCCGCGCGTTCATCGGGATCTCGCGGCCCTCGTCCCAGGCCTGGACCGACTTGTAGGTGGCGTAGTGGAACCAGAGCATGTTCAGGCCGGCCAGCGCCATCAGCGCCATCTTGGCCCAGAAGTAGAAGTTGCCGTAGTAGCGCATGGGCTGGCTGTAGAGCAGCAGGCCGCCGGTGATCAGGTTGATGCCGTAGCCGGTCAGCGCCCACGGAAACAGGCCGGCCGGGATGTCGGTCACGCGCTCCTTCCGGAGCGTCAGGCCGACCAGCCGCAGGTCCCAGAAGGCGATCAGCCCGGCGAACAGGCACATGCTGACGACGTGGGTCGTCAGCAGGATGGGGTAGGCGTTCAGCGATTCGCGCAGAGCGACGCTGCTGGGAAGCGCGTCTACCCACTCGAAGGCGCTGCGGATGAACATAGCGAGCTTCGCTCAGGACCTGAGGCGAGAGATCTGGCCGGGAGCTACTTGCAGCGGGACGATTCCGGGTAGCGCCGGTAGATGGCGTGGCAGTCCTCGCAGGCCCCGGCGAGGGCGTTCGTCAGGTCGCTGACGGTGTCCCGGTCCTCCTCGTGCGCCGCGGTGTAGATCTGCTTCGCCACCTCGGTCAGCTGCTTCGCGTACTTCTGGTAGTCCTCGTTGCCCACCGGCGCCGGCGTGCCGTTCTGGCACATGCGGTCCGGGTTCATGATCTGCGCCTCGACCTCGGCCAGGGCAAGCGCCGCCTGCTGCGGCACCAGCCAGCCGGTGTAGATGCCGGAGAACAGGGAGGACACGTTGCCCTCGTCCGAGGACGCCTCGGGTGGGGCGCCCGGGTCCGTCATCTGCACGTCGAACAGGAAGTTCGAGTTCGGGAACAGGACGGCCCGCATGAGCTCGGCCAGGTTTCCGACCGGCTCGGGGTGCTCCTCGGCGGTCGCCGGGGCGACGGCCAGCGTCAGGCAGGCGATCGCGAGAGCCGCGGCGGCCAGCTTCGCCGCCAGGTTCTTCGAGTTCTCGTTCGTCGAGTTCTCCGGGCGCATTCCTGAATCTCCTGTCGTGCCGCGAGGCGGAAAGACGTGTTGGCTGCGGGAACGGCGGCGAGTGTAACCCAACGCGATGCGGCTCGACGCGATTGCGGTCGAGATGTCAGTCGCCCGTGGCCGGGACCGCCCTCCAGGCGTCGCCGTGGGCCCCAAGTCGCACCGGGACCGGCCAGTGGGCGCCCACGATGACGACGCCGGAGTCGGCGAAGCGCTCGCAGAAGGTGCGCCGGGTCGCGGTCGCCTGGCCGGGGTCGATGTCCGCGATGGAGCACCATTCCGGGTGGACCAGCTGGCAGGGATGGTGCATCACGTCGCCGGCGATCACGCCCTCCGCGCCGGCGGACGAGACGGCGATGCTGCAGTGGCCGGGGGTGTGCCCCGGCGTCGGGAAGAATCGAAGCTCCTGGTTGATCCGGTGGTCCCAGTCCACGAGATCGACCAGCCCGGCCTCGAAGACCGGCATGACCGAGTCGCCGAAGACGTCGCCCCAGTTTCCGCCGTCGGCCTGCCGCCAGTACTCGAACTCCGGGCGGACCATGACGTGGCGGGCGTTCGGGAAGGTGGGCGCCCAGGCCCCGTCGACCTTCATCGTGTTCCAGCCGACGTGGTCGATGTGCAGGTGGGTGCAGACGACCAGGTCGACCTCTTCGCGCGGGAAGCCGGCGTCCTCGATCTGCTGCAGGAACGGGCCGTCGAGCTTGTTCCATGCCGGCAGCGTGCGCTCCTTGTCGTTGCCGACGCCGGTGTCGACCACGATCCGCTGCCCGCACGATTCGACGAGGAAGGACTGGATGATCATCCCGAGCCGCTTCCCGCCCGGGGTCACGAAGTGCGGTTCGAGCCAGTCGAGGTCCGGCGCCAGGTTCTCGGGCGTGGCGTCCGGCAGCAGGAAGGAGGCCGGAACCGGACGGTCGATCTCGACGATGGGGGTGATCGACAGGTCGCCGATCTTGATGCTCATGGATGGTGTCTCCGCTGGTGTTCGGGGCCGGCCGTCGCTCGGCGAGGCGCCGCATGCCGGGCGCCGCGTGCGCCGGCCGCGGGCCGGCGAAAGCTCGTCGGCACGATCGTCGGCGCGCCCGTCAGCGGGTGAGCCAGTCGAACTTCTGGGGCTTGCGCCGGGCCTTCGGGTCGATCAGGACGTTGACGAGGGCCGGTCGGTCCGACGCCAGTGCCCGGTCAAGGGTCGGCCCGAGATCGGCCACCTTGTCGACCAGGTAGCCCTTGCCGCCGAAGGCCTCGATGACCCGTTCGTAGCGCGCGTCCAGGGTGTAGGTGGAGGGCGGCAGCGGCCTTCCGGGGAGGTACTCGCTGACCCCGCCGCCGATGCCGTTGTTGTTGATCACCACGAACGTGATGGGCAGGTCGTACCGGCACGCGACCTCCACCTCCATGCCGGAGAAGCCGAAGGCCGAATCGCCCTGGACGCAGATCGTCCGCCGGTCGGGATGGACCACCGCCGCGGCGATCGCCAGCCCGGTGCCGACGCCCATCGTGCCGAACGTGCCGGCGTCGAGCCGCGTGCGCGGGTTGATGTTGGGCAGGACCGTGCGCGAGATGTCCATCGTGTTCGCGCCTTCCGCCACCAGCATGTCCTGCGGTTCCAGGCGGTCGGCGATTTCGCGCAGGGCGCGGTAGTAGCCCATCGGCTCGCTGTCGTCCTCCTGCATCGCCTGGACGGCGGCCTGGTTCCGGGCGGCCTTCTCGCGCAGCTGGGTCAGCCACTCGTGTTCGGGCGGCAGCGAGAAGGGCTCGGCGTCGAGCGCCTGGTTCAGCTGCGAGGTCACCAGCCGGGCATCGCCGACCATGCCGACCTCGGTCGGGACGTTGGCGCCGATCTCCTCGGCGTGCAGGTCGATCTGCAGCACGCGCACGCCCTTCCTGAAGCGTGGCGGCAGCCCGAAGTGGAGGATCCAGTTGAGCCGTGCGCCAATCAGCAGCACGACGTCGGCGTTCTGCAGCGCGTACGAGCGGGCCGGGGCCACGAGGTGGGGATCGTCGTCCGACACGACGCCCTTGCCCATTGGCGTCGGCAGCACGGGCAGGTTGGTGCGCTTCACGAAACGCCGGACTTCCTGCTCGGCGCCGGAGTAGGCGGCGCCCTTGCCGACGATCACCAGCGGCGACTTCGCTTCGCGCAGCACGGCCACGGCGCGTTCGACTTCCCTCGGGTCGGCCAGCGAAACCGGCGGCGCCGGGCAGCGGGGCGGCATCTCGACGTCCTCGTCCTTCACCTTCTCGGTCAGGACGTCGTTGGTCAGGTTCAGGTAGGCGGCGCCGGGGCGGCCGTACATCGAGGTGCGCACCGCCTGCTCGACGTAGAAGGGCGCCCGGTGGGCGGCGTCGATCTCGGCCGAGTACTTCGAGAATGGGCGCGCGGCCTCGACCTGCGGGCACTCCTGGAAGGCGCCCTGACCGTTCTGGTAGCGGTCGTTGGCGCCGCCGAGCAGGAGCATCGGCCAGCAGTTGCTCTCGGCGTTCGCCAGCCCGGCGATGCCGTGGATCATGCCGGGGCCGGACACCGCCAGGCAGGCGCCGGGCCTCCCGGTCAGGTAGCCGACGGCTCCGGCGGCGTAGCTCGCTGCCTGCTCGTTGCGGAAGCCGAGGTACTGGATTCCGGCCTGCTGGGCGGCGGCGGCCACCCCGAAGACGGGGAAGCCGACGATGCCGAACATGTGGTCGACGCCCTGCTGCTTCAGGCTGCGGGCGATGAGGTCGGCGCCGGTGGTCATTGCGGTGTCTCCTGGCGGCTGGTTTCGGGGAGGCGGGGCTCGGCCCCGAGCACTCCGTCGGCGCGCAGCTGGTCGATTCTGGATTGCGGAAGATCGAGTTCGTCGGCGAGAACGCTGTCGGTGTGGCGGCCGAGGAGCGGCGCGGCCCGAATCGGCACGTGGCTGTCGCTCAGGCGCATCGGGGCGCCGAGCATCGGGACCGGTCCGTGACTCTCGTGATCCACGGTCTGCACGAAGCCGCGCTCCTGAAGGTGCGGATCCTGGAACAGGTCGACGGTGTCGAGCACCGCGCTCGCCGGCACGCCGGCCTCGCCGAGGAGCTTCATCGCCTCGTGCTTGGTGTGCTGCGCGGCCCATTCGGCGATCAGCCTGGTCAGCTCCCTGTCGTTCTCGCTTCTCTGCTTCGCGCTTGCGAAGCGCGGGTCGTCCACGAGTTCACGGCGGCCGATGGCGCGGCACACGCCCTCCCACATCCGATTCGTGATCGCCAGCATGTAGACGTGGTCGTTCGGGCCGAAGGGCTTGCAGGCGTACAGTCCCATCATTGCGCCGCGGCCCGTGCCGCTTCTGGGCACCGCCTTCGTGCCGAACTCGCCGCCGATGGAGACTGCAGTGCGCATGAACCAGGTGACGCCCTCCTGCATGGATATCTCGACCAGCTGACCGGTTCCGGTGCGGATCTTCTGGGCCCACGCGGCGCACAGGGCCAGGGCCATCTGCAGGCCGGTGCCGCAGTCGCCGATGGTCGTGGCCGGCCGCAGCGGCGGGCCGTCCGGCTCACCGGTGATGGACATCGCGCCGCCGGCCGCCTGGGCGACGGGATCGAAGCACTTGTAGGCGCTGTAGGGGCCGCTGTCGCCGAATCCCTTGATCCTCCCGTAGATCACCTCCGGGTGGACCTTGCGCACGGCGTCGTAGTCAAGGTCGAGCTTCTCGACCACGCCGGGGCCGAAGTTCTCGACCATGATGTCGAAGCGGGGCAGGAGGCGGAGCAGCAGGTCGTGCCCTTCGGGCGTTCCCAGGTTGATCGTGACGCTGCGCTTGTTGCTGTTCCAGTTCAGGAAGTACTCGGAGTCCTGGCGTTCGCCGGGCCGGCCGATCCCGCGCCCCGGGTCGCCGGCCCCCGGTCGTTCGACCTTGACCACGTCGGCGCCCAGCCAGGCCAGCGCCTGCGTGCATGAGGTGCCGGCTTCGTACTGGGTCAGGTCAAGTATGCGCAGACCGTCGAGCGCTGCCATGGTCGTCTCCTCGCCACAGGGTTCGAGCGCGCAACGATAACCCGGTTTGCCGGCCGTCGTCAGGTGTGGGACAGGCAGGGGCGACGGGCGGCGGCGATAGGCTGTGCCGAACCAGTCGAAGGAGGATTGTCGGATGCGAGGGTCGAAGCGAGCCTGGGCGAGTTGCGTGGCGTCCGCGGGAGCGGCCGCGCTCCTGGCTCTCCCACTTTCCGCCCGGCAGGAGGGCGAGACGGTCGAGTGGCCCGCGTTCGGCAACGGACCGGACAACACGAAGTACTCGGCGCTCGGTCAGATTGACGCCTCGAACTTCGGCGAACTGCGGGTCGCCTGGGAGTGGGAGTCGCCCTCCGTGGAGGTCGCGGATGCGAATCCTCAGGTCCGGCCCGGGCAGTTCAAGGCGGTGCCGATCATGCTGGACGGGGTGGTCTACGTGTCGACGGCCGTGTCGCAGGCCGCGGCCATCGACGCGGCTACCGGCGAGACACTGTGGACGCACGATCCGGAGTCGTGGAAGGCGGGCCGTCCCGCGAACATCGGCTTCCAGCATCGCGGCGTCGCGGCCTGGCGCGGGCCGGTCGAGCGCGGGGGCCGCAGCCGCGACGAGACCCGCATCTTCCTCGCCACGCACGATCGTCGGCTGATCGCGCTGGACGCCCTGACCGGGGAGCCGGTCGGCGACTTCGGCGAGGGCGGCGAGGTCGACCTTCTGGCCGGTCGCGGCGAGGCCGACTTCGGCCGGCGCGTGAACCCGCGTGCCATCACGCACAGCTCGCCGCCGGCGATCGTGGGCGACACGGTCGTGGTCGGCTCGATCGTTTCGGACGGCCCCCTCCGCAGGACGGCGCCGCCGGGCCACGTGCGGGGCTACGACGCCCGCACCGGCGAGCGCAAGTGGATCTTTCACACCATTCCGCAGGGCGACGAGTACGGGGCCGACACCTGGGAGGACGGCGCCTGGGAGTACTCCGGCAACACCAACGTCTGGAACATGATGACGGTCGACCAGGAGCTCGGCTACGTCTACCTGCCGGTGTCGACGCCGACCAACGACTTCTACGGCGGCCATCGCCTGGGCGACAACCTGTTCGCGGAGAGCATCGTCTGCCTGGACGGCGACACGGGGGAGCGGGTCTGGCACTTCCAGGCGGTCAGGCACGGCCTCTGGGACTACGACTTCCCAACCCCGCCGCAGCTGGTCGACATCACGGTGGAGGGTCGGCGGATCCGCGCCCTGGCGCAGGTCTCCAAGCAGGCGTTCACCTACGTCTTCGACCGGGTCACGGGCAAGGAGGTGTGGCCGATCGACCATCTGCCGGTGCCCGAATCCGACGTGCCGGGCGAGCGGGCGGCGGCTACTCAGCCGTTCCCGACCAGGCCGCCGCCGTTTGACCGGCAGGGGGTCAGCGAGGACGACCTGATCGACCTGACGCCCGAGCTGTTCGCCGAGGCGAAGGAGATCGCGTCCGGGTTCCGCATGGGGCCGCTGTTCACTCCCCCGAGCCTCGCGCCCGGCACGCTCATGCTGCCGAGCGCCGGCGGCGGAGCGAACTGGCCGGGCGCCGCCGTCGACCCGGAGACGGGCGTGCTCTACGTGCCGTCGACGACCTCCATCAGCGTCCATCCGCTGAGTCGCCCGGACCCGGCGCGCTCCAACCTGGCCTTCGTCGGGTCCTTCTTCGCCCCCGCCGGAGGCCCTCGCGGGCTGCCCCTCGTCAAGCCGCCCTGGGGCCGGGTCACCGCCATCGACCTGAACGCGGGGGAGCACCTCTGGATGACCCCGAATGGCCACGGTCCGCAGGATCACCCGGCGCTCGCCGGTCTTGACCTGCCGCTGCTCGGCGGCGGCTCGGGCGCGCCGCTGTTGACCCGCACGCTCCTGTTTGTCACCCAGCGCCGCGGGCAGGGCCCGAACAACACGTCGCGCATCAACGTGTTCGACAAGGCGACGGGCGAACTCCTCGGCCACGTGCCGCTGCCGGACACCGCCCACGCGAACCCGATCACCTACATGGTCGACGGCCGGCAGTACATCGTCGTGGCGCTCGGCGGCGGCCCGTTCTTCGCCAGCATCGCCGATCTGCTCGAGGAGACGGGCACGGAGGTTTCCGAAGGGCAGGCTGCCGCGCTTGCGAGGCGAGGGACGACGCCGCGGCTCGTGGCCCTGGCGCTGCCGTGATCGACGCGGACGTCCACATCCCGAATCCGCGGCTCCGCGAGCTGCTGCCGTTCCTGTCCGGGCACTGGCGGGAGCACTTCGGCAACACGCTGGACAAGGGGGCGTCGCAGCAGTACTACCCGCCGCGTTCGCCGGTCAGCGGCAGGAGCGGTGGCCTGGAGGAGCTGCGCGAGGCGGTGTTCGACCGCGGTGGGGCGGAGCTGGCGCTGGCGAGCTGCCTGTACGCCGTGGACAGCATCCACAACCCGGACGTCGCCATCGCGCTCGCCTCCGCGACCAACGACTGGCAGGCCGCCGAGTGGCTGGCGCGCGAACCGAGGCTGCGCGGCTCGGTCGTCCTGCCGATCCAGCTGCCCGTGGCGGCTGCCGAGGAGGTCGAGTGTCGGGCGGATGAGCCCGGCTTCGTTCAGGCGCTGATCCCCGTGCGCACCGAGCATCCGCTTGGCAGCCGCCACTACCACGAGATGTGGAAGGCCATCGAGCGGAGCGGGCTGGTCGCGGCGGTGCATTTCGGCGGCGCGCCGGTCATGCCGCCGACGCCCACCGGCTGGCCGTCGTTCTTCCTGGAGGAGTACACGGCGATGGCGCAGGTCTTCGCCACGCAGCTGACGAGCCTGATCGTCGAGGGCGTCTTCGACCTCTGCCCTCGACTGCGGGTCGTGTTTCTGGAGTCCGGCTTCACCTGGATTCCCGCCCACCTGTGGCGGATGGACAAGGAGTGGCGCAATCTGAGACGCCTCGTGCCATGGGTGCGTCGACCGCCGTCCGACTACTTCCGGGAGCACGTACGGGTGAGCATCCAGCCGCTCGACGCCCCGCCGAGCCCGGAGCAGCTGCTTCAGGTCGTTGACCAGCTCGGCTCGGATAACGTGCTGATGTACGCCTCGGATTACCCGCACGTGCACGCCTGCGACGCCGGGGAGCGGCTGCTGCCGCTGCTGCCCGAGGCGCTTCGGCGCATGGTCGAGCACGAGAATGCCAGCCACGTCTTTCGACTGCCGGAGGGGAGCCAAGCCTCATGACCATCTCGCCGCTGGGACACGAAGCTCCGCTGTCGCCTCCACCGCTCCCGTCGCTCGACTCCGAGCGGCCGCCGATCGTCGACTGCGACTTCCACAACGAGATCGACTCGGTGAAGGACCTCTATCCGTACATGAGCCGGAGGTGGAGCAAGCACATCGAGACGTTCGGCCTGCGCCACCCGAACAGCGGCTACTACCCGCGCTTCATGGACAATCGGGAGGAGGCGAGGCCGCCGTCGGGTCGCCGGGCGGGCTCCGAGGTGGGCTTCGCGCGCGAGGACTACCTCGAGCCGTTCCATGTCCTGTACGCCGTGATGAATCCGCTGACGCCGGTGTCGTCGACGCTTGATCTCGACCTCGGCGCCGCCATGGCCACGGCGGTGAACGACTGGCAGATCGCCGAGTGGCTGGACCCGGAGCCCAGGATGCGGGCGTCGGTCGTCATCACGCCGCAGGACCCGGTGGCCGCGGCCGCCGAGATCAGGCGCTGCGGCAGCGATGGGCGGTTCGTCCAGGCCCTGTTCCTGGGCCGGATGCAGGAGCCCATGGGGCGCCGCCGCTACTGGCCGATCTACGAGGCCTGCGTCGAGACGGGCCTGCAAGTGGCGTCGCATGCGTTCAGCGCCTACGGCCACCCGATCACCGGCGCCGGCCACCCATCGTACTACATCGAGGATCACACCAGCCCGCCCCAGGCGGTGCAGGCCAACATCACCAGCATGGTCGTGGAAGGTGTGTTCGACAGGTTCCCGAGCCTTCGCCTGATCTCGGTCGAGAACGGCTTCGCCTGGCTTCCGGCGCTGATGTGGCGCGTGGACGCCGCCTGGGCATTGCTGCGCGACGAGGTCGCGAGCCGCGACCGGCTGCCGTCCGAGGTCATCGCCGAGCACGTCTACGTCACCACCCAGCCGATCGAGGAGCCGCCCCGGCGGCAGGATTTCCTGGCCCTGCTCGATCACTTCGGCGAGCTGCGCAGCCACATCCTGATGGCCAGCGACTATCCGCACTGGGACGGCGACAACCCGGACGTCGTGCTTCCCGCCGGCCTGGACGAGGCTCTGGTGCGCGGGATTCGGCGCGACAACGCCATCGATCTGTACGGGCTCTGAGGGCGGTTCGCAACGTGGCGCCGATCAACACTCGCGGGGCGCCCCGGAGGTGACGGGTCAGGTCGGGCCAGCCAGTGGTCGCAAGTGCGTCGTTTGCCGGGCGGCCGGGCCTGCGGGTCTCGTGAGACGAAGCCAGAGCGGGCCGGGCAGAGCGTGAAGGACGACAGGTGAAGTACGTCGTCGCCGAGGCGTCCGAGATCGAACCCGGCGAACGTCGGATGGTGACCGTCGCGGGTCGTTCCATCGGCGTGTTCAACGTCGGAGGCGAGTTCTTCGCGCTGCGGAACCGCTGCCCGCATCAGGGTGGCCGGCTGTGCGAAGGCGTCCTGTGGGGCGTGCTGCGTTCGGATCGTCCCGGCGACTTCGACCATTCGCCGAGCCGGGAGATCCTCGCCTGCCCGTGGCACGGCTGGGAGTTTTCCGTCCGCACCGGCGAGTCCTGGTGCGCCCCGGAACGGCTGCGGGTGCGACGCTACGACGTGGAGACCGTGGCCGGCGAGGAGATCGCTGCTTCCGATGGATCGGACGGCGAAGCTGCCGGGTCGATCACGGCGTCGGATGGAGGGGCCGCTGCGGCCAGCACGGCCGAGGCGAACGCGGCGTCGGACAACGCGTCTCGGGATGAACGGGGCGGCGAAGCCCTCGTGGTGAGCGACGCGGCGGCTCTCGGCGACCCCGACGCCCCGGCCCCGGGTCTGGTGCGCGGCCCGTACGTTGCCGAGACCTACCCGGTAAGCCGCGACGGCGAGTACCTGGTGGTCGAGATTCCGTCTGCGCCGAAGCAGGGCAGCGGGGGTGGTTGAGCGGGCTGGCCTGCTGCAGCGGAGGAGCGCTGGAGGGCCGGTTCGGGATGTGCGAACGACTGCCCGCCGTACAGGTCTGGTCCCACGGGCGCCCGGCGCCGATCACCACGGGGCGTCGACTTGTTCCGACGGGTCGGCGACGGCCGGTTCCTGGTCACCGAAGCTGGTGTGGCAGGGGCGCCAGGCCAGGCGCCGCCGAGCGGGCGGGCGCCGCTACATCGACGGACGCAGGTCGTAGGCGACGGCTTCCCGGTCGTTGCGGACCAGCAGGATTCCCTCGGCGATGGCCGGGTTGTTCCAGGTGCGGCCCGACACGGCGGGCAGGGCGGCGACTTCCTGATGGCTCTCGGGGGTGGCCCGCACCAGGACGAGATTCCCGCGTTCGGTAGTGATCAGAAGGTGGCCGGAGGCCAGGAGCAGTTGCCCGTGGCCGTAGCGCCCGCCCTTCCACATCCTCTCGCCGGTGGCTGCTGCGATGCAGGCGAGGATGCCGTTGTCGAGGCCGTAGACGTGACCGTCGTGGAGCACAGATGTGGAGAACGTGTTCTTCATCCGGTTGTTGAACCAGATCTCGGTGGCGGCTGCGGTTCCCGCCTCGGTGTCGGCTTCGATCTCGATGACCGCGGCGCCCTGGCCGTAGCCCGATGACACGAAGAGCCGGTTCGCCGCGACCTGAAGCGGCTGGGCGGCGTTGATGCCGTTCTGCGTGGTCCAGGGGTGGGTCCAGAGCGTCCGGCTGCCGTCGATGGTCAAACCGACGACCCGGTCGGCGCCGATGACCACGATCTGCTCCAGGTCGTCCAGGTTGAAGATCGCGGGTGCGGTGTACGAGCCGACGGAGTCGAGCGCTTTCCAGCGGACGGCGCCGGTGTCGAGCTCGTAGGCGATGACCGCGCCGTCCGGCCCGCCCGGGGCGGTGAGGACCGCGCCGCCCGCGATGGCCGGCGAGGCGGCCATGCCCCAGACCAGGTTCGCGGCCCCGGAGTCCTCGAGAATGTTCGCGCGCCAGTGCTCGACGCCGCTCTGTGTGTCGAACGCTCGCAGTTCGCCGGTGGCGCCCAGCGCGACCAGGGTTCCGTCAAGAAACGCCGGGGTCGCGCGCGGCCCGTCGCCGCCCATGCTCTCCTCGAAGCGCGCGTCCCAGCTGGCGTTCCAGCGTTCGACTCCGGTCAGCAGGTCGTATGCGGCGACGACCTCCTGTTCCCGACGCTGCTCGATGGTGAAGGCGAGGCCGTCGCCCACGACGAAGGAGGCGTAGCCGCCGCCCACGGGGATGCGCCAGAGCTCCGGCGGCCCGGCGTCCGGCCAGGACGTGTTGACGGGCAGGGGATAGCGACCGTCCATCTTGACCCCGCGGTAGAAGGGCCAGGAGCCGGGCGCTGCTGCGTGGGCTGCCGCCGTTGCCGCTGCATGGTCGGCTGCGGTCGCTGCGTCCGCCATATCCGTTGGCTCGCCTTCGGCCGCGGAATCCGCGAGTTCCAGCGATTCGGCGCCGCCCGCGGCGTCCGCCGCGACATCTGGCGGCCTGGAGCTGTCCGGTGCGTCTGCTGTCGTGGCTGACGGGCCACCCGTGCTCGGTTCGCGCGCGGCCGCAGCGGTCGCCGATGCAGCGGTGTCCGGGTCGGAGTCGCCGGTCCGCCGCGCCGGCGAAACGTTCACGGCCTCGCCCGGTGCGGCGCTCCGCTCGCGGTGAGCCTCGATCGCCCGGTAGTGCCGCTCCTCGTGGTGAAAGTCGATCTGCGGCATCAGCCCGCCGGAGATCTGCAAGTGCATGCCCGCGAACTGCTGCAGCGCGATCACCCCGACTGTGCCGACGGCCACCGCGATGCCGGTCCACATGGCGAAAGCGATCAGGCGGCTGCGTCTCTTCTTCGGTTTCGTCATCAAGGCGGATTGTACCGGCAGGCCGACCAACCTCGACGAGCGCCACGGGCGGCTGCGGCGACCGCGCTGGCTGGCCGCCGCCAGGTCCGAAAGTCCTGTCGCCCCGGGTCGTGCTCCCGGGAGACGTGTGCTCCCCGGAGAAGACTGTGAGGCGCCATCGCGGCGTGCTGGCGAGTTCTGGCATCCCGTGGCGAGGTCCGGTGCCGCTTCTCCGGGCATGGCCACGATCGATCCACCCAGGTTGACGCCGGTGACGCAAGCCGGTCTGGAAGCGGAGGTCGCCACGCTGCGCGCCGACGCGGAGTGAAAGCACGGCGACACGCGCGCCAGGGTGGGGAGTTGCGCGGCGAGGTGCCCGCCATGCGCTGGACCGTCCAGCTCGTCGGCGCCGCCGTCGGCGCCTTGATGGTGCTGCCGAGACTCCTGCCGCCATCGCCCCGAGTGCGCGACCAAGGCCGTTTGAGCCCCCGTCGCCTCCGGTCAGGCCCTGGCGCGGGTCCCTTGCCGCAGCGGTCCGAGTGCCGTCCTGTCGTCCTCGGGGTCTTGATAGGCCCGCAGTCCGGGGTCGCTACACTGCGGCGGGTGAAGGCATCGATTCTTGCTGTCGGGGCCGAGCTGCTGGGGACGGACCGGCTTGACACGAACTCGCTGGCGCTGACGCGGACTCTGCGGCTGCGGGGCGTGGACCTGGTCTCGAAGGCGGTCGTGGGCGACGACGTTGTCGAGATTGCCGAGACGCTCGACGCTCTGCGGCAGCGGGCGGAGCTGCTGCTGGTGACTGGCGGCCTCGGGCCGACGCGTGACGACCTGACCCGCGAGGGCGTGGCCCGGCTTCTGGAGCGGTCGGTGGCGGTCGACGAGGCAGTTTGGGAACAGATCGAGCGCGGGTTCCGCAAGCTGGGCCGGCGCATCCCGCAGGTGAACCGCAAGCAGGCGGAGCGGGTCGACGGCGCCGAGACGCTGCCGAACCGAGCAGGCGTGGCGCCCGGGCTCAGGATCGTGGACGAGGCGCCGGCGCCGCGCGGCACGACGTACTTCCTGTTTCCGGGCGTGCCGCGAGAGCTGAACGCCCTGATCGAGGACGCTCTCGATCCCTGGCTGGTGGAGCGCACCGAGGTCGATGCCGGGTTCGACCAGGTCGAGGTGCGGGTCGCCTGCCTGCCGGAGTCGGTGGTGGAGGAGAGGATCGCGTCCGTGTATGAGCGCTTCGGCGACGATGCCGTGTCGGTGCTTGCCCGGCCTGGCGAGATCCGACTGCGGCTGCGTGCCGACGGTCCGGCGGCCGAGCGTCCCGAGCGTCTGGCGCAGATGGACGCGGCGGTGCGCGACGCGCTGGGCGGGGCAGTGTTCTTCACCGGCCTGATCGAGGACGGCATCGAGTTCGAGGAGGCGGTCGGCGCCGGCCTGAGCGCCAGCGGCGCCACGGTGGCGGTCGCCGAGTCCTGCACCGGAGGCCAGCTGGGTCAGCGCCTCACGGGCGTCCCAGGCAGCAGCGGCTGGTTCGTGGGCGGCATCGTCGCCTACTCGAACCGGCTGAAGATGCGGCTGCTCGACGTGCCGCGGCGGACCCTGGCGGAGCACGGCGCCGTGTCGCGGCAGACGGCCCTTGCGATGGCCTCGGGCGCGCGCACGGCCTGCGGTGCCGACTACGGGGTGGGCATCACCGGCGTGGCCGGTCCGGGTGGGGGCAGCGCGACGCGCCCGGTGGGCACCGTTCATCTGGCCGTCGCCGGACCCCACGGATGCCGCTCCCACTTCGAGGCTCGGTTCCCCGGCGACCGTGCCCGGGTGCGGCAGCTGTCGACCCAGTTCGCGCTGGAACTGCTGCGGCGCCAGCTGCCAGCGTCCGAGACCGCGTCCGAACCGCTGCCTTGGGCGGCGCCCGGCCGAGGTTCCGAGGCGCCCGCGGAGCCTGGGGAGACCGAGGAGAGCGCTTCGTGAGCCCCGCGGTCGTCGGTCCTCTTGCGGTCATCCTTGGCTACCTGCTTGGGTCGCTGCCGTGGAGCTGGATCATCGTGCGGCTTCATGCCGGCATCGACGTGCGGACCGTGGGCAGCAAGAGCGCCGGCGCCACGAACGTCCTGCGGGTTTCGGGCCGGTGGGCGGCGCTGCTGGCGCTGGCGCTCGATGCCGTCAAGGGATCGGCGGCGGTGCTGCTGGCGCGCGAGATGGAGGTCGGCGCCTGGTGGCTGGCGGCAGCCGCGGCGGCCGCGGTCGGCGGGCACGTCTTCCCGGTCTTCCTGGCGTTCAGGGGCGGCAAGGGAGTGGCCACCGCGGCCGGGAGCCTGGCGCTCCTGACCCCGTGGGCCGGGCTTGGCGCCCTCCTGGTGTTTGTCGTCCTCGTGGCGTGGAAGCGCTACGTGTCGCTTGGCTCCATCGCGGCGGCCGGAGTGCTGCCGATCCTGGTCGCGGTGCGCTGGCTGGGCGGCCTCTACCGGCAGCCCGACGGCATCGACTCGGGCGCTGCCCTCGTCCTGGGTACGGCGGTGATCGCGGCGCTCGTCGTGTTCAAGCATCGCGCCAACATGGCGCGGCTGCGGGCAGGCACGGAATCGCGCCTGGGCTCGTCCGGCCCCGCCGCGGGCGGCAAGGCTTGAGCGCGGAGGGCATCGCGGTTCTGGGCGCCGGCGCCTGGGGCACGGCGCTGGCGGTCCACGCGGCTCGCAACGGTTCGCCGGTGGTTCTCTGGGCCCGTTCGCCCGAGTTCGGCGCCCGGCTGGCCGCCGAGCGGGTGAACGACCGCTACCTGACGGGAGTCGAGCTGCCGCCGAGCCTGCGCGTCACCTGGGATCTGCGCGAGACGGCCGCCCTCGGCACGGTCCTGGTCGTGGTGCCCTCGCATGCGTTTCGAGCCGTGCTCCGAGCCTGGTTCGCCGCGCGGGCCGGTCTGCCGGACGGTGCGTCGCCGCCCGAGCGGATCACGCTCGTGTCGGGCGCCAAGGGCCTCGACGCCGAGGAGGGGGGGCGGCTGCGGCTCATGGGCCAGGTCTGCGCCGCCGAAGCAATGGCGGCCGGAGTGGACATGGACTTCGCCACCGTCAGCGGGCCCTCGTTCGCGGCCGAGCTCGTCGCCGAGTGGCCCACCGCCTGCGTTGTTGCGTCCGGATGCGCCGAGGTCGCGGAGCGGCTGCAGGGCCAGCTCTCGGCCGGCGCGCTTCGCCTTTACACCTCGACCGACGTGACCGGCGTCGAGATGGCCGGGGCGGCGAAGAACGTGATCGCGATCGCCGCCGGAGTACTGGACGGACTCGGCTACGGCTCGAACACGAGGGCGGCGCTGATCACCCGCGGTCTGCACGAGATCGTGCGCCTCGGCGTGGCGTGCGGCGGGCGTGCGGAGACCTTCGCCGGTCTGGCCGGCCTGGGCGACCTGGTGCTCACCTGCAGCGGCGGCCTGTCCCGCAACCGGACGACCGGTGTCGAGCTGGCCAGGGGCCGTTCGCTGGCCGAGATCGAGGCGGACCGCGGCGGCGTGGCCGAGGGGGTGCGCAATGCGCGGTTCATGCTCGATCTGGCGCGGGACCACCGCGTGGAGGTGCCGATCGTCGAACAGGTGGTCGAGATTCTGCACAACGGCAGGCGCCCGGCGGAGGCGATTCGCGCCCTGATGGACCGCGAGCCCAAGGTAGAGTCCGCCCTGTAATGGTCGCCACGCCGCCGGACGCGGCCGAACCATCCGCCGTCGCCGAGCAGGAGACCGTTCTGGTCCTCGACTTCGGCGGCCAGTACACGCAGCTGATCGCCCGGCGCGTGCGGGAGCTTCGGGTCTACTGCGAGATCGTGCCGTTCGACCGCCCGGCCGAGGAGATCGCGGCCCGGCGGCCGGTCGGGATCGTGCTTTCCGGCGGCCCGGAGAGCGTCTACGCCGCGAACGCTCCGCAGGCCGACCGGGAGCTGCTGCGGCTCGGCGTTCCCGTGCTCGGCATCTGTTACGGAATGCAGTGGATGTGCCAGGTCCTGGGCGGCCGGGTGGTGGCGTCGGGCAGGCGCGAGTACGGTCGCACCGGCATCACCGTGAAGGCGGAGGGCAGCGGGCTGTTTCGCGATCTCGACGCCGAGCAGCAGGTGTGGATGTCGCACGGCGACCGCGTCGACGCGCTGCCGCCCGGCCTTGCCGCGACGGCCTCCGCGCCGACGGTGCCGGTGGTGGCGGTGGAGGACGCGGAGAGGTCGCTGTTCGGGATTCAGTTCCACCCCGAGGTCACCCACACAGACGGCGGTCGGGACATGCTCCGCAACTTCCTCCACGGGGCGTGCGGCGCCGCGGGAGCCTGGCGGATGGCGTCGTACGTCGAGGAAGCGACGTCCGCTGTCGCCGAGCTTGTCGGGCCCACCGACCGGGTCCTCTGCGCGCTGTCGGGCGGCGTCGATTCCGCCGTTGCCGCCAGCCTGGTGCAGCGCGCCGTGGGCGACCGGCTGACCGCCGTGTTCGTCGACAACGGGCTGCTGCGGAAAAACGAGCGCACGAGGGTCGAGCGCAGCCTCCGGGAGGGGCTTGACCTGCGCCTGGTGGTGGTCGACGCGGCGGCGGAGTTTTTGGCCGCGCTCGCCGGCGTCACGGACCCGGAGCAGAAGCGCCGGACGATCGGCCGCGTCTTCATCGAGGCCTTCCGGCGCGAGGCGAGGAGGCTGGAGCGAGACTCCGGCGGCAGCTTTCGCCACCTGGTCCAGGGCACGCTCTACCCGGACGTCATCGAGTCCGTCTCTGCCTTCGGACCATCGGCGAAGATCAAGAGTCACCACAACGTGGGCGGACTGCCCGAACGCCTGGGCTTCGACCTGGTCGAGCCGCTGCGGTTCCTGTTCAAGGACGAGGTGCGCGCGCTCGGGCGGGAACTGGGTCTTGGCCCCGGCTTCCTGGGCCGTCACCCGTTCCCGGGCCCCGGTCTCGGCGTTCGCATCCTCGGCGAGGTCACGGCCGACCGCGTCGCCGTGCTGCAGGAGGCGGACGCCATCTTCATCGACGAGCTGCGTGCGGCGGGCCTTTACGACCGGGTCGGCCAGGCCCTGGCGGTGCTCCTGCCGGTGCAGAGCGTCGGCGTGATGGGCGACGGACGCAGCTACGAGAACGTGGTGGCGCTGCGGGCGGTGGAGACAAAGGACTTCATGACCGCGGACTGGAGCTGGCTGCCGCACGAGTTCCTGGGCCGCGTCGCGAGCCGCATCGTGAACGAGGTCTCGGGAGTCAACCGCGTCGTGTACGACCTGACCAGCAAGCCGCCGGGGACGATCGAATGGGAGTGAGCCGGGGATGACCGGTGAGGATTCTGACGTGATCGAGGAGCTGTTTCGCATCGGCCCGCTGTCGGTGTCGCCGTTTGGCGTGATGCTGGTGGCAGCGCTGGTGGCGGCGCTCCTGCAACTCCGCTGGGGGCTCCGGCGGACGGGTCTGTCGAAGGCCCGCGCCGCCGACGACGCGGCCTCCATCGTGCTGGCCGGGGCCCTTGGTGGCGTGGTCGGCGGCAAGGCCTACTACGCGCTGCTGCATGGCGACTGGCAGCTGCTCTACAGCCGGGCCGGTCTGGTCTGGTACGGCGGCTTCCTGGCAGGTGCGGCGGTGGTGCTGCTGGTCATGAGGCGGAGACGGATGCCGCCCTGGAGCACCGCCGATGCGGTCGCTCCGGCGCTTGCGCTGGGCTACGGCGTGGGCCGGATCGGCTGCCTGCTGGTGGGCGACGACTACGGCGGGCCCACCGACCTGCCGTGGGGCATGACCTTCCCACGCGGCCCGATTCCGACCGTCGCCGGCGCCATGGAGCGAGAGTTTGGGGTCGAGTTCCCGCCCGACGTTGCTGCCGACGCGCTGGTGGCGGTGCATCCGACCCAGATCTACGAGACCCTGACGTCTCTCGCGATCTTCTGGCTGGGCAGGACGCTGCTCTTGCGCGGCGTCGCGCCTGGCGGCGTGGTGTTGCCGGTCATCGGTCTGCTGTCGCTGGAGCGTTTCCTGGTCGAGTTCCTGCGCGCCAAGGACGACCGCTTCTTCGGCCCGCTGACGGTCGCTCAGCTGATCGCGGTCGCGCTGATGATCCTGATCGTGGCTCTATGGCTGCGCCGCCGCCGCGCGTCCTGACGATCGCGGGTTCCGACTCCGGCGGCTGCTCGGGAGTCCCCGCCGACCTGCGGACCTTCGCCGCCTGGGGCGTTCACGGCCTTTGCGCCCTGACCGCAGTCACCGCCCAGAGCGCAGGCTCGGTGGATGCGGTCGAGCCGCTCGGACCGGAGGTTGTGCTGCGTCAGCTCGAGGCGGCGGGGAAGATCGGCATCGACGCGATCAAGATCGGCATGCTGGTCGATGCACCCACGGTCGAGGCCGTCGCCTGCTGGCTGGACGGCATGCCGCCGACGCCCACGGTTCTCGACCCGGTCCTGCGTTCGACGTCCGGTGTGCCGCTGCTCGACCCGGAGGCACTGCCGGCCCTGGTGGAACGCCTGCTGCCGCGCCTGCTGCTGGTGACTCCCAATCTGTTCGAGGCGGAGGCGCTGAGCGGCATGACCATCACCGGCCCGGACCACGCCCGGCTGGCGGCGCGGCGCATCGAGCGCATGGGGCCGAGCGTTCTGGTCACCGGCGGTCACAGCCACGGGAACGAGACGTCCGGCGGCGGCGGCCGCGAGGAGGCGGGCGGCGCCGGCCAGGTGACGGACCTGCTGTTCGACGGCAACCGGTTCGAGACCTTCACCCATCCGAGGATCCGGACGCCCTGGCGGCGCGGTACCGGCTGCATGCTCTCGGCTGCCATCGCCGCCGGGCTGGGATGGCATCAGCCGCTCCGCGACTCGGTCCGGCGCGCCGTGGCCTTCGTGGAGCGTGCGCTCAGGGGTGCCTATCCACTGGGTCGCCGCGGTGAGTTCGGCGCGCTGGACCCGATGGCGGGTCGCCGCGGCCGCCGCTGAAGGTCGGGGCCGCCGGTGGCAGGTCGGCAGTTCGTCGTGGACCCGCGCCGCGAGCACATCTGAACCTCCCGGTCGTGGCGATCGTGGACACGAACTGCGATCCCGAGGCCGACCTGCAGCGAGTGCGGGAAGCTGGTGGTGATGGCGCCCTCGCAGGGGTAGCAGGACGACTGACTCGCACACCGCCTGGCGAGCGACGTTGCGGTGCGCCCGGCAGCGTCCCGCGCGCGGATGCCGGGCCGGCCAGGGAATTGTGCGCGGCCCGGCGGCGTTCTTGATGGCAGGCGCCTCCGGGTCGGTCCGCGCCGCCGCAACGTCTTCTATAATCGCTTGCCGATGGCCCCCTTGTCCTCCGTCCGTGCCTCCGTGCTCGCACCTGCTCCTGCGGTCGGTCTGATCTGCGCCCTGGCCGCTCCCCTGGCCGGTCAGGACCAGGGCGCCGGCGGGAGCTCCGGGTCGCCGCAGGCGACTTTCCTGGACACGGTCCAGGTCAAGGTCGTCAACGTGCAGGTATTCGTGCGCGACCGCGAGGGCAATCCGGTGACCGGGCTGACGAAGGACGACTTCGTCCTGATGGAGGACAAGGCGCCGGTCCCCATCTCGAACTTCCACGAGGTGCACGAACGGGTGAAGGTCGGCGAGGTTCAGGGCCAGGTCCCTGCGGAGCCGGAGTTTCGTCTGGCGGATCGTCCGGGGCTTGCCCGCCGCAACTACATCGTCCCGGAGGACGAGCGGCTGAACCTGGTGATCTACGTCGACCACCACAACATCCGCCCCCACAACCGCAACCGCTTCTTCCGCTATGTCCGGGAGTTCCTGCGCCAGCACGTCACCCGCGACGACCGCGTGATGCTGCTGACCTACAACCGGTCGGTGAAGGTCGAGCGCGAGTTCACGAGCGACCCGCAGCTCATCGCGAACGCCCTCTACGATCTCGAGGAGCACACCGGCGGCCGCACGATGTGGGACTCCGACCGGGCGGATCTGATCCGCGACATCGGCGAGGAGGACCGCAATTACCACTTCGTGCAGGGCCGTGTGCGCATCTACGCCCAGACGATCTTCAACGACATGCAGTTCACCCTCGACGGTCTGCGTGACACGGTGATCTCGCTCGCCGGTCTGCCGGGCCGCAAGGCGTTCCTCTACGTCTCGGATGGTCTCCCGATGCGTGCCGGAGCGGACATGTTCGAGGCGCTCGATCAGCGTGGCCGGACGGTGGATTCGCTCGAGTACAACCAGAACTTCTTTCTCGATTCGCTGCAGTACGACTCGAGCCGCCGCTTCACCGACCTGGTGAACGCCGCGAACGCCAACGAGGTCGCCTTCTACACGGTGGACGCGTCGGGTCCGATGGGCATCAACTCGCGGGACGCCTCGATGCAGGGCATGGCCTTCTCGTCGAACATCGACACCGTCGCGCGGGAGAATGTGCAGTCGTCCATCATGTACATGGCCGAGGAGACGGGCGGCCAGTACATCGTGAACACGAACAACTTCCGCGACGGCCTGAACCGCATCGCCGTGGACTTCTCCAGCTACTACTCGCTCGGTTTCCAGCCCGGCCATGCCGGCACGGGCCGCACCTACAAGATCAAGGTCGAGCTGACGCAGGAAGCCCAGGAACGGCTCGGCCTCAGGCGCGACCGCTTCGTTCGCCATCGGCTGACCTACCGCGACAAGTCCATCGACACCGAGATGACCGAGGGCACGCTGGCGGCGCTGAAGCTGGGCTACGAGAAGAACGACCTGGACATCTCGCTGATCAAGTCGGAGGAGATCGCGCGCGAGGAGCGGGACCTCTTCACGGTGCACGTGGACGTCCAGGTGCCCATCGGCGAGATGACCCTGGTGCCGATCGGAACGCGGGGCGAGCACCTGCTGCGGGCGCGGATCTGGGTTCAGGCGCTGGCCTCGAACGGAGACCTGTCGCCGCCTCAGGTGGAGCCCTTCGAGGTGACGATTCCGCCCGAGGATCTCGAGCGGGCGATGCAGAGCTACTACACCTACACCCTGCCCCTGATCATGAAGGAAGGGGATCAGCGTCTGACCGTCGCGGTGCGGGACGAGGTTGCTGGCGAGACGTCCTTCATTACCAGGGTGCTGCGTGTCGGTGCCTGATCGGCGTTGCCGCCGCTCGCGGCGATGAGGCCGGCGACTGCCCCCCGCAGGCGTGTGCTCGCGTGAAGGCGAGGGCACTGGAAGCCGCGGCGGTTCTGGCCGGGATCGGAGGCTCCCTCGCGAGGTCGGGGGCCGCACTGATCGAGGCCGAGGTCGAGCAGTTGCGCTTCGACCTGGGGCAGAGCTGGGCGCGGGTCGTTCGGCTCGCCCTGCTGTGGGGAATCGTCGTCGGCGTCGCCTTCTGGGGTGTCGGCGCGCTGCTGTTCGCTGCCGGCGCGGGGCTTGCCTTGGTGCTTCCGGTGTGGGCGGCGGCTCTCGTGGTCGCGGGGGCTCTGGGCGTGGCGACCGTGGTCCTGCTCGTGGCCGTCCGGCGGCAGCTGCGGCGGCTGGAGTCGCCGGCCAGGACGGTGAGGCGCCGCGTCGGCAGCCACTTCGCCTTCTGGCGCGATCTGCTGCTTCAAACCGATGACCAGGCCAACGGCGGCCAGGCCAACGGGGGCAGGGCGACCGGCGGCCCGGGCGAAGGCGACGCGCCGGCCGACGACGGCGACGGGGGGAGGGAACCCGGATGAGCAGGCGCTCCTCGGAGGCGCTGGCGAAGGCCGCGGCAGTGCAGCGCCGGCGCGACGACGTCGGCGAGGCGCTCGCGGACCTGCGGCACGGGCTAGGCGGCGCGCCCGGCAGACCGGTGGTCGGGCCGTGGTTCCTGCCGCTGGTGGCCGGTGCCTGCGGACTGGTCGTCGCCTGGTCGCTTCGACGACTCCTGCGCGGGTGAGCTCCCGACGCCTCCTGCTCTTCGCCAGGGCCCCGGTTGCGGGCGAGGTGAAGACCCGCCTGATCGCTCCCGACGGTCTGACTGCGGACGGCGCCGCCCTGCTTCATCGTGCGTTCGTGGGGGACCTGAGCCACCGCTTCGCCGACGGCGCCTGGGAGACGGTCCTGATGTGGGCGCTCGAGCCCGGCGAGGCGCCGCCCGCCGACCTGGCGCCGGACTCCATGGCCTGGCGTCGGCAGGAGGGTCGCGACCTCGGCGAGCGCCTGTATCGGGGCCTCGCGTGGGCGGCCCGCGACGCGGTCGCCGTGGCCGCAGTCGGCAGCGACCATCCCGAGCTGTCTGCTGCGCGAGTCGAGGGCGCTTTCGCCTGGCTCGAGACGGGTTGCGACCTGGTGCTCGGCCCGGCCCGGGATGGCGGCTACTACCTGATCGGCCTGCGGCGGGAGGCTCTGCACCGTCGCCTGTTCGAGGGCATCAGGTGGAGCACGTCCTCCGTGCTTGCCGCCACCGTGGCGCACGCCGACCAGCTCGGCCTGTCCGTCAGGCAGCTGCCTGTGGAAGGGGACGTCGACACGGTTGCCGACCTGGCCCGGCTTCGCGCCGGTTTCAAGGCGGAGCCCGAGCTTCGCTCCGCCTGTCGACGCACGGCGGAGGTGCTCGGCCTGGCCGAGCTTCGCCCACCCGGTTCCGGCGCCGCCGGGGGCCTGTCGTGAGGGTCGTCACCTGCGCCGAGATGCTCGCCGTGGAGGAGAAGGCGATATCCTGCATCGGCGTGCCGGCGCTGGTCCTGATGGAGAACGCCGCCCGTGCGGTGGCGGACGCCATCGCCGAGCGCTATCCGGATGCACGCCGAATCGCCATCGCCTGCGGGCGCGGGAGCAACGGCGGCGACGGTCTGGCTCTTCAGCGAATCCTGGCGGCGCGCGGCCTGGATGCCGAGGCCTTCGTCTCCGGCGACCTCGAGCGGCTCGGCGTCGGCGCGCGACACCAGTTCGAGTGCGGCAGACGGCTCGGTCTGCCGATCAGGACGGTCACGGCGCCGCACTCGGACGACCAGGTGAACCGGCGGCACGATCTCTGGGTCGACGCGCTGCTCGGCACCGGTCTTCGGTCGGCCGTCCACGGTTCGGTGGCCCGCTGGGTGGGCTGGTTCGACCTGAACCGGGGCCGGGCGCCCGTCGTGTCGCTGGACCTGCCGACGGGCGTCGACGGTTCGACGCCGGTTCCGCCGGGTCCGCACGTGGTCGCCGACCTGACCGTCGCCCTCGGGTTTCCGAAGGTCGCCAACGTGCTGCCGCCGTCCGCCGACGCGGGCGGCGAGCTCCTCACGGCCGATCTGGGCGTTCCGCTGCCCGAGCCGACCAGCGGCCCCGATGCGCTGCACCTCGTGCAGCACGGCGAGCTGGTGGGCGTGCTGCCGCAACGCTCCCGCTCCGCCCACAAGGGCCACTTCGGCCACGTCGTGGTCGCCGGCGGCTCGCTTGGCTACAGCGGCGCCGTGATCCTGGCCACCCGCGCGGCGGTCAGAAGCGGCGCCGGCCTGGTCACGGCGGCCGTGCCCGAACCGCTCCTGCCGGTCCTGGAGGCGTCGTCGCTCGAGTCGATGACGCTGGGGCTGCCGGACACCTCCGGCGGCTGGTCCAAAGCGGCGGCGGATGCTCTCCTCGACGCGATACATCGCAGAGCATCCCCCGGCGCCCTGGCGCTTGGTCCCGGTCTGGGCACGAGCGACGAGGCGCGGCATCTGGCCCGGAAGGTCGTGGCTCGCTGCACGGCGCCGACGGTGCTGGACGCGGACGGCATTTCCGCCTTTGCCGGCGATGCCCTGACCCTCCGCGCCAGGGATGCCGACCTCGTGATCACGCCTCACGTGGGCGAGCTGTCGCGGCTGCTGGCGGTGTCCACGGCTGCGGTGGCGGAGAAGCCCCTGGACCACGTTCGCCGCGCCGCCGCGCTGACCGGCGCGGTGGTCGTGCTCAAGGGCCGCGGGACCTTGATCTCGGATCCGGCGCTCGGAACGTGGATCAACAGGACCGGCAATCCCGGCATGGCCAGCGGCGGCAGCGGCGACGTGCTGGCCGGCATGATTGCCGCGCTTCTCGCCCAGGGTCTTCCGGCGCCGACGGCAGCGCGTCTGGGCGTTCACGTGCACGGCCTCGCGGGCGACCTGGCGGCAGAGGAGCGAGGCGAGGTCTCCATGGCCGCCGGGGACCTTCTGACCCACCTCGGCGATGCCTTCGTGTCGCTCGAATCGTGATCGTCCGGACCGCCAGGGCGGAGGAGACGCGTCGCCTCGGGCGCGACCTGGCGGCCCGCCTGGCGCCGGACGGCACGGCGCTTCTTCACGGCGACCTGGGCTCGGGGAAGACGGTGCTGACGCAGGGCATCGCGACGGGTCTGGGCCTGGACCAGGCGGTCGTCGTGTCTCCGACCTTCACGCTGATTCACGAGTACGAAGGGGACGGCGTGCGTCTGGTACACGTCGACCTCTATCGCCTGGCGCCGGAGGAGGTCGAGGGCATCGGCCTGGACGAGTTCCTGGCCGGCGACGGCGTCAAGGTCGTCGAATGGGCGAACCACCTGCCACGGCCCCTGCCCGGCATCGAGGTGTGGCTGCGTCCCGGCGACGGCTGCACGGCCCGCGAGATCGAGATCCGGGAACCTGCCCGGTAGCGGCGTCGCCAGATCGAAGGGGCCGCTGGGGACGCGGGCGCTCTGGAAGTGGCTTGAGGGTCTGCGCCCGCGGCGGTCGGCTTCGCTGCTGGAGGTTGTGCTTGTCCGGGAGGCTTTCAAGAGTCGCCCGCCGGCAGCCCTCTGCAGCCCCCTGCGGCCCCGTCGGCCCCGTCGGCCCTGTCGGCTCGCGTCGTGCGCTTCCGAGTGCGGCGGCGACGAAGCTGTCGAGTGCTAGGGTTCCCGGTGGGTCTGGAGAGAAAGAAGGAGAAGGTCGGGCGATGGACGTGGGACGGGTTGGCTTGGTGGGTTGCGGCCTGATGGGTCGCGGCATTGCGGAGATCTGCGCTCGGGCCGGCGTCCCGGTGACCGTGCGCGAGGTCAACCAGGAGGTTCTGGACAAGGGCCTTCAGGCGGTGCGGGCATCGCTGGCGAAGAGCCTGGAGCGGCGCCGCATCGACGTCGAGGAGCACGACCGGGCGCTGGCGAACCTGAAGGGGACGGTCGACCTGGCCGACCTGGCCGGTTCGGATCTCGTGGTCGAGGCGATCGTCGAGGACCTGGAGATCAAGCGGGAGCTGTTCGTGACCCTGGACGGCATCGTCGGAGACGAGACGATCTTCGCCAGCAACACGTCGTCGCTGACCCTGACCCAGCTCGCCGCCTCCACGGCCAGGCCGGGCCGCTTCGTCGGCCTGCACTTCTTCAATCCGGTGCCGGCGATGCGCCTGGTCGAGGTGGTACGGACGCTGATGACCTCCGACGATGCGTTTGACGCCTGCTGGCGCCTGACCGAGCGGATCGGCAAGACGCCGGTCGCCTGCGGCGACAACTCTGGCTTCATCGTCAACCGGCTGCTGGTGCCGTACCTGCTCGACGCCGTGCGCGCCTGCGAGAACGGCGTCGGCAGCATGGAGGACATTGACACGGCGATGAAGCTCGGCTGCGGCTACCCGATGGGCCCGTTCACGCTCTGCGACTTCATCGGCCTGGACACCATGTACTCGGTGGCGAACATCATGTTCGACGAGTACCGGGAGCCGAGGTTCGCGCCGCCGCTCCTCCTGAAGCAGCTGGTGCAGGCGGGCCATCTCGGACGAAAGACCGGCAAGGGCTTCTTTGACTACCGCTGAGCCGGCTCAGCTCGCGAGAGCGCAGGTTCTTCTGCCCGATGAGTCGGTGCAGGCGATCTGCGGCCCTCACGACGAGAACCTGGTGCGGGTCGAGAAGGCGCTCCACGTCACCCTCGGGGTGCGAGGAGCGGCGGTTCAGATCAGCGGAAGCGAGGAGGCGGTCGAGGCCGCGGAACGCCTGCTGACCGATCTGGGCGCCCTGGCCGCGACCGGCCGCCGCCTCCGCCCGGCCGACCTGTCGACTGCGCTGAGGGTGGTGGCGGAGGAGCCCGCGGCCTCCGTGGTGGACTTCTTCCGCAGCGGCGTCCTGATTCAGACCTCGCGGCGGCCGGTGGCTCCGCGCAGCCTCAATCAGAAGCGCTACCTTCGGGCGATGCTCGATCACGAGCTGGTGATTTCGACCGGGCCGGCGGGAACCGGCAAGACGTACCTGGCGGTGGCCGTCGCCGCGTCCGCCCTGAAGGAGCAGAAGGTGCGCCGCATCGTGCTCGCGCGCCCCGCGGTCGAGGCGGGGGAGAAGCTTGGCTTCCTGCCCGGCGACCTGGCGGAGAAGGTGAATCCCTACCTGCGGCCGCTCTACGACGCCCTCTTCGACATCATCGGCTTCGACAAGGTGTCGCGGATGATCGAGCGGGAGGTGATCGAGGTGGCGCCGCTGGCCTTCATGCGGGGTCGATCGCTCAACGACAGCTTCATCATTCTGGACGAGGCGCAGAACACGACCCCCGAGCAGATGAAGATGTTCCTGACCCGCATCGGCTTCAGCTCGCGAGCGGTCGTCAACGGCGACATCACCCAGGTCGACCTGCCGCCGGGCCAGCGGTCGGGCCTCAAGCACGTGCTCGAAGTGCTCCGCGACGAGGAGGACATCGCCTTCGTGCGGTTCGGCCGGTCGGACGTGGTACGCCACGACCTGGTACAGAGGATCGTCGGCGCCTACGACCGCTGGGAGGCGCGCCACCGCGGGGAGGTCCACCGCCGGTGAGCCGGGGCGGCCCACGATGACGAACGGCCGGGACGCGGGCCCGCGGACCGCCGGGGCGCCGAGGCGGCTGCTCCGCCGGAATCGGCGCAACGGTCAGCGCCTTGCCGTTGCCGCGGCTTGGCGTCGGGCGCTCGAGATCGACGCCCTGTGGGTCACGCTCCTGATCCTGGTCGGCGTCTGGGTGATGGCGCCGCCGGGAACCCTGCTGCGGACTTCCCTGCAGGAGGGCGCCATCGCGAGCCGCGACTACCTGGCCACCCGGGACGTGCTGGTCCTGGACGAGGTGGCCTCCAGCGAGCTCGAACGGCGCGCGCGGGCGGGCGTCCGGCCGCTGTACGACATCGACGCGGTGCAGGCGGACGACTTCGGCGAGCGCATCGCGCGGCTGCTCGAGATCGAGCTGGGGCTGGAGGAGGAGCTGCGCGGGCTTCCTGCCGAGGAGGTCGCGGTGGAGAGGATGCGTCGGCTGCAGGTCGGCAGCGGCCTTCGCGTGGACGAAGCGCACGCGGACCTGCTGGCGGCTCGCGCCGAGGACGCGGACCAGGCAGCCGAGCTGGAGGAGCGCCTGACCGGGATGGCAACCCAGCTTCTGGAGGAGGGCATCGTCGGCAACAAGGAGACGCTGCTCCAGAATCGGCTGGAGGGGGTCACGCTGCGCGACCTGCAGACCGGCGAGGAGTCGGTGCAGCTTGACCTCTTCGGCTATCGCGGCTATCCGCTCGAGGTGGAGGCCTGGCTGGAGGCGGAGGTGGGCCGCTGGGCCGGCTGGTCCCGGGCCGAGCGCGACACCGTGGTCGACTTCCTGATCGTCAACCTGGCGCCGAACGTCTACCTCAACCTGAACGAGACGCAGGAGCGGCGGAACACGGCGGCCGAGAACGTCGGCCCGGTGTTCAACCAGGTTCGCGCGGGGCAGGTGATCGTGCGCATGGGCGACGAGGTGGATGCGGAAGCGTTGCGCGTGCTCGGCGAGATGGGCGGCAACCAGAGCCGGGCCAGCCTGCTGCGCTCGCCCCTCGGGTCGGCGATGGCTTCAGGCTTCGCCGCGACCTTCCTCTGGATCGCGTTTCGGCGCCGGCGCCTGGTCGCGGTCGACGGCGGAGACTTCGGCGGCGTGGTTCTGCTGCTTGTCCTCGGTCTCTGCGCGGCGCGCGTGGGCTTCCTGATCGCCGATGCCCTGGCCGCGTCGTTCCCCGTCGAGACCCTGAGCTCCGCCGGCAGCTACGTGTTCGGCATCCCGTTCGCCGGTCTGGCGCTCCTCGTGTCCGTCCTCTACGGTCGCGGCGCCGGTCTGCTTGCCGGAATTGCCTTCTCTGTCCTGGTCGGCCGGCTGGGCTGGCTGGCGTCGGGCGCCGTGGCAACCGGCCTGGCTGGCGGCACGATGATCTACTGCCTGGTCGGCAGCCTCGCCGCGGTGCTGGCGCTGGCACGGCTCAAGCAGCGGTCTGCAGTGACCAGGGCCGGCCTCCTGGTGGGCCTCGTCAACGTCGCCTCGGTGACCCTGCTGACGCTGCTGGCCCCGAATGACGCCTCGCTTCTGACCTGGGGGCTCGGCGTGCTGTGCGGGTTCCTGGGGGGTTTGATGGTTGCGGCCGCCGTGAGCTTCGGCGTCCCCGTGTTCGAGGCGGTGCTGTTCCGGACCACGGACATCAAGCTGGTCGAGCTCACCGACACCGAGCAGCCACTGCTCCAGCGTCTGGCGCTCGAGGCCCCGGGCACGTTCCAGCACTCGGTGATGGTCGGCCAGCTGGCGCGGGCCTGCTGCGAGGCGGTGGGCGGGAACCCGACCCTCGCCTACGTCGGCGGTCTCTACCACGACATCGGCAAGCTCGTGCGCCCGCACTACTTCGTGGAGAACCAGCGCAAGGGCGTCAATCCGCACGACGACCTCATGCCCGCCACGTCCGCCAGGGTCATCCTGGAGCACGTGCACGAGGGCGTGCGGATGGCGCGGGAGCAGGGCCTGCCGCAGCCGATCATCGACGCGATCGAGCAGCACCACGGCACCCGTCGGCTGGACTACTTTCTGGCCCGGGCCAGAAGGCGGGCGGGCTCGGAGGAGGAAGTCGACGAGAGTCAGTTCTGCTACTCGGGGCCGAGGCCGCAGAACAAGACGATGGCCGCCCTGATGCTGGCCGACTCGGTCGAGGCCGCGAGCCGCACCCTGGAGACCTACACCGAGGTCTCGATCGGCAAGCTGGTCGGACGGCTGTTCCAGGACGCTCTCGAGAACGACCAGCTGAGCAAGACCGACCTGACTCTGGCCGACCTCGACCGGATGCGCGCCACCCTGGAGTCCATGCTGCGCACGGTGCATCACCGGCGGATGGACTACCCCGGCTTCGACTTCGACGCCGGCGAGCGCGCGGCAGGGCTGCGGGTGCTTCCCGGCGGCGCCGCGCCGGCCTCCGGCAGCGGCGATTGACGGCCCCGCCAGCTTGACCATCGAGCTGCAGGTGTCGGAGGCGCTCGACGAGCGCTGGCGGGAACGGGCCGCGCAGCTCGTGCGGGTGGCCGACGCCGCGGTGGGGGAGCTTTCGCCCGATTCGGCGACGCTTTCCGTGCGCCTGGTCGACGACGCGGAGATGCGGGATCTCAACCGTCTCTACCGCCAGATCGACAATGCGACGGACGTGCTGTCCTTCCCCGGCGAGGCGACTCCCGAGGGCAGGCACCTCGGTGACGTGGTCATCTCCGCGGAGACGGCGGCGCAGCAGGCCGGGGGCCTTCCGGAGCGTGAACTGGCGCTGCTGGCGCTGCACGGCATCCTGCACTGCCTGGGCCACGACCACGAGACGGACGACGGCGAGATGGAGGCTCTGGAAGGGGAGCTCCGCGAGCGTCTCCTGGATCCGCCGCGGGCCGGCACCGTGGCTCTCCTGGGTCGGCCCAACGCCGGCAAGTCGACGCTGATGAACCGCATGCTCGGCGAGAAGCTGGCGATCGTCTCGGACAAGCCGCAGACCACCCGACGGCGGCTGATCGGCATCCTGACCGCGGCACACGGCCAGATGGTGTTCCACGACACGCCGGGCCTTCACCGTCCGCTGCATCGGCTGAACCGGCGCATGGTCCACGCGGCCTCGGCGGCGCTTCGCGAGGCCGACGTGGTGTGTCTGCTGCGGGACGCGTCGACTCCTTTCGGCCGTGGGGATGCCTGGGCTCTCGACCTGGTGAAGACGGCATGCGGCGAGGGGGACCGGCCCGTGCTTTGCGTGCTGAACAAGGTCGACCTGGTCGCCAAGCCGAAGCTCCTGCCCGAGATCGGACGCTACGCCGCCGCCGGCCCGTTTCGGGACGTGGTGCCGGTGTCGGCGCTCACGGGCGACGGGGTGGACCTGCTGCTGGGCCTGCTCTGGGGCTGCCTGCCGAATGGCGCTCCAAAGCATGATCCCGAGCTGCTGACGGTCCATACCGAGCGCTTCCTGGTCGCCGAGCTGATTCGCGAGAAGGTGCTGGAGCAGACCCGCGACGAGCTGCCGTTTACCACCGCGGTTGTCATCGAGGCGTGGGAAGAGGGCCGTGGCCGCACCGACGTTCTGGCCAGCATCCTGGTGGATCGGGAGAGCCACAAGCGAATCGTGGTGGGTCGCGGTGGGCGGCGGGTCCGGGAGATCGGCACCGCGGCGCGGCTCGACCTGGAGCGCTTTCTCGAACGCAGGGTGTACCTGGAACTGCGGGTGCGGAGCGCGCCCGGCTGGCGCGAGGACGCCGCGATCCTGGGCCGACTGGAGACTGGCTAGCGCCGACTGGCCGGCGCCGCCAGGTCCGAGGGCCGCAGGGACGCGGGCGCACCGGACCTCGTTTGGGGGCTGGCGCCCGCTGCGGTCGGCTGCGCTGTCGTGCCTGTCCGCAGGACTGTCGACAGTCGCTTGCCGACAGCCCACTTCGGCCCCTCGGCCCCTCGGCCCTGACGGCTCCCGACTTGCCGGCTCCCAGCTTGCGGGGAGAGCGAACTGCGGGACCTGCCGGCGGCTTGGCTGGTATGCTCCGCCACGCGTCCAGTCGTGGTTGGTACTGGTCGATTCGGCAAGCAACAAAGGAGAGATTCATGTCAGCAGCAAGCCCCGCGGCGGTTCTTGACCGCATTCGCGAAGAAGGGGTGCAGGTGGTCGACTTTCGGTTCACCGATTTCCCAGGCCTGTGGCAGCACTTCTCGGTGCCGGCCCAGGAGGTGGACGAGGACACCTTCGAGGACGGCCTCGGCTTTGACGGCTCCAGCATTCGCGGCTGGCAGGTGATCAACGAGTCCGACATGCTGGTCGTGCCGGATCCGTCCACCGGCTTCATCGATCCGTTCTTCCAGCACAAGACGCTGGTCCTGACCTGCGACATCGTCGACCCGCTGACCCGCGAGAGCTACATCCGCGATCCACGCGCGGTCGCGAAGTCTGCCGAGGCGTACCTCCGGTCGACCGGCATTGCCGACACGGCGTACTTCGGCCCGGAGGCCGAGTTTTTCCTGTTCGATGACGTGCGCTTCGACAGCGGGCCGAACTTCGGCTTCTACGAGGTGGACTCGATCGAGGGTCGCTGGAACAGCGGCGCCGACGAAGGCCCCAACCTCGGCTACAAGCCGCGCTACAAGGAAGGTTACTTCCCGGTTCCGCCGACCGACAAGCTGCAGGACATCCGCAGCGAGATGATGCTGACGATGGGCGACCTCGGCCTCCACGTCGAGTGCCAGCACCACGAGGTGGGGACCGGCGGCCAGTCCGAGATCGACCTGCGCTTCGGCCCGCTGGTAGACACGGCGGACGCGATGATGCTCTACAAGTACGTGATCAAGAACGTCGCCACGAAGCACGGCAAGACCGTCACCTTCATGCCCAAGCCCCTGTTCGAGGACAACGGCAGCGGCATGCACACGCATCTCTCGCTGTGGAAGGACGGCCAGCCGCTGTTCGCTGGCGACGGCTACGCTGGCCTCTCCGACATGGCGATGCACGCGATCGGCGGCGTCCTGCGTCACGCCCCGGCCATCCTCGCCTTCACCAACCCGACCACCAACAGCTACAAGCGGCTGGTGCCGGGCTTCGAAGCGCCGGTCAACCTGGTGTACTCGCAGCGGAACCGCAGCGCCGCGGTGCGGATCCCGATGTACTCGCCTTCGCCGAAGGCCAAGAGGATCGAGTTCCGCTGCCCCGACCCGAGCTGCAACCCGTACCTCGCGTTCGCCGCACTCCTGATGGCTGCGATCGACGGCATCGAGAACGAGACCGATCCGGGCAGCTCGCTGGACGTGGACATCTACGACCTGTCGCCCGAGGAGAGCGAGGGGGTTCCGACCACGCCTCCCACGCTCGACGAGGCCCTTTCCGCTCTCGAGCAGGACCACGACTTCCTGACCGCCGGCGGCGTGTTCGACGCGGACGTGATCGAGAACCACATCGCCTACAAGCGCGAGAACGAGTGCCAGCAGGTCGCCCTCAGGCCGCATCCCCACGAGTTCGGTCTGTACTACGACATCTGATCGATCAGACCGGCGCGGCGCCCGTCGGGTGTCCTGACGGTCGTTCGTTCGCCTGACCGCTGCGGCCGGCGTTTCCCTGCGAGGCGCCGGCCGTTTCGCGTCTGTGGGCTCCCGCCGGACCGCTCGCCGGAGCACGACTTGAGCCGTCAGGTCCGCTTGCGGCGGGAGGGGGCTGTCGGCAAGCGACTCTCGAGATTCCCCGAACAGGCGACCACTTGCCGCAGCGCAGCCGACCGCAGCGGGCGCCGCCGTTCGTACACCCGGAATACGCCCGCGTCCCCTGCGCCGCGAGCGGACCAGGCGGTGGCCTGCCAGCGCGGGAGCTGTACCGGCCTGCTAGCGTATCCGCTCCATCAGTTGAAGCAGGTCCGGGAACCGCCGCAGGGGAGGTCGTGTCGTGAAGAGATCGTTGCATGGCGCAGCAGCATGGGTTCTGGCGGCTGTGGTCCTGGCCACGCCGGCCCTGGCCGACGACTGGCCGCAGTGGCGCGGCGCGGACCGTGACGGCGTCTGGTCGGAGGACGGCATCCTGGAGCGGTTTCCGGAAGGCGGTCTGGAAGCCGTCTGGCGCGTCCCCGTGCGCGGCGGCTACTCGGGGCCCGTGGTGGCGGATGGCCGCGTGTTCGTCACCGACTGGCTGGAGACCGACGAAGGCCGCGGAATCCCCGGCAGGGAACGCGTTCTCGCGCTTGACGAGCAGACCGGCGAGGAACTCTGGCAGCGAGAGTGGGACGTGAACTACTCGGCGCTCCAGCGCAGCTACGCGATCGGCCCCCGTTCCACGCCCGCGGTGGACGGCGACCGGATTTACGTGATGGGCGCCGTCGGCCACCTGGTGACGCTCGACACAGGCACCGGCGAGGTTGTCTGGAGCTACGACTCGGTGGAGCAGGGCGCAGCCAGCATCGCGGTCTGGGGGTTCGCCACCTCGCCTCTGGTGCATGGCGACCTGCTGATCCAGATCGTGGGGACGGAGCCGGACGGCAAGGTGATGGCCTTCAACAAGCACACCGGCGAGGAGGTGTGGCGGTCCCTGTCGTCCGACTGGGAGATGGGCTACGGCCAGCCCGTGGTCGTCGAGGCAGGCGGCGTCGAGCAGCTGATCGTCTGGGAGCCGAGGGCGGTCAACTCGCTTGACCCGGCAACGGGTGAGGTGTACTGGAGCGTCCCCTGGGAAGTGGCCTCCGGCATGACGGTGACCACCCCGGTGCTGGATGACAACCGGTTGCTCTTCAGCCAGTTCTACCGGGGCTCGCTCATGCTCGAACTCGACGCCGACAAGCCGGAGGTGCGCGAGCTGTGGCGCGGCCAGAGCCGGAGCGAGATGCCGGACGAGACGGATGGTCTTCACTCGCTGATCACGACTCCGATCCTCGAAGGCGACACGATCTACGGGGTCTGCAGCTACGGCCAGCTCCGCGGCCTCGACGCGGCCGACGGCTCGCGGCTGTGGGAGAGCGACGAGATGACGCGCCAGGGCCGCTGGGGCGCTGCCTTCATGGTTCGGCACGGTGACCGCTGGTTCGTGAGCAACGACGTGGGCGACCTGATCATCGCCCGCTTCACGCGCGACGGCTACGAGGAGGTCGACCGGGCACACCTCATCGAGCCGACCACGCACTCGGGCTTCGGCGCCCGGCGGCTGTTCGACGCCATGGTGAACTGGACGCACCCGGGCTTCGCGAACCGCCACATCGTCGCCCGCAACGACAATGAGATCATCCGCGTCTCGCTGGCGGCGGAGTAGCCGCGGCGCCCAGCTCGCGTCGCTGGCGACAGGGCTCGCGCTGGTCCTGGCGTCCTCCGCCTCCGGCCAGCCCGACAACCAGGCACTGGGCGAAGGCACGGCGGCCGGAGGCGGCCCGCGCGGCGAGCTCGTCTTCCCGCTGGAGCACTGGCACAACCACGGTTCGTCGCTGGTCGAGCTCCCGAACGGCGACCTGCTCGTCGCCTGGTTCCACGGTTCGGGCGAACGCCAGGCAGACGACGTGCGCATCCTCGGTGCCCGGCAGCGTGCCGGCGAGAGCACCTGGAGCGCGCCGTTCCCGCTGGCCGACACGCCCGGCTTCCCGGACACGAACTGCACGCTGCTGCTCGAACCGACGAGCGAGGGCGGACACCGGCTGTGGCTCTTCTGGCCGACCATCCAGGCGAACCTCTGGGAGAGCGCGCTGATGAAGTTCAGGATCTCGACCGACTTCGAGGGGCCCGGCCCGCCGGTCTGGCGTTGGCAGGAGGTGCTCCACATGAAGCCGGGCGAGGGGTTTCACCGTCTGGTTGCGGCTCGGACGGACGAGTACTTCCGCAGCCTGGGCTTCACGGGCATGGCCGACCCGGAGGCGCCCGAATCGTCCCGGCGCTGGGCCGCGCGCAACCTGGAGCAGGCGGCGGACAAGCTGACCAGGCGGCTCGGCTGGTTCACGCGGGCGCATCCGGTGATCCTCCCGTTGCCGGACGGCGGTCAGCGCCTTCTGCTCGGCCTCTACTCGGACGGTTTCAGCTTTTCGTCGGCGACCTTCAGCGACGACGGCGGCTCGACCTGGACGATGAGCGACCCCATCGTCGGCGGCGGCAGCGTCCAGCCCACCTTCGCCCTGCGCGAAGGCGGCACGCTCGTCGCCTTCATGCGCGACAACGGGCCGCCGCCCAAGCGGGCCCTGGTGGCCGAGTCTCCCGACCTGGGCGAGACCTGGTCCATCGCCCGCGATCATCCCGACCTGGTGGAGACCGGCGCCGGGCTGGAAGTCCTGAGGCTCCGGAGCGGCCGCTGGATTGCGGTCCACAACGACGTTCCGGACGGGCGCTATCGGCTGGCCGTGTCGGTCTCCGAGGACGAGGGAAGGACGTTCCCGGGTCGCCGGTACGTCGAGCGGTCGGAGAAGGGCGCCGGTCGCTATCACTACCCGTCGGTCATCCAGGCCGGCGACGGCCGCATCCACCTGAGCTACAGCTACCACGTTACCGGCGCGCTCGAGGACGGAGGGCAGGGCAAGAGCATCCGGCACGTCAGCTTCGACGAGGCCTGGCTGCTCGCCGGCGACTGAGCCCCGGCCGGGCGGTCGCTGCCGCCGCCAGGTCCGAGGGGGCTGCAGGGGACGCGGGCGCTGTGAAGGTTGTCCGGGTTGGCGCCCGCTGCGGTCGGCTGCGCTGTGGCAGGTTGTCGGCTGCTCAAGAGGACGTCGAGAGGCGCTTGAGCCGCCAGCGGCGTTGCGGACACCATGCCTGGCCCGGGCCCCGCCTCACCAGCAGGCTGGCGGACAGCCCGGGTCCTCCGCCCGCAGGCACGTCCGCCAGTCTGCTGGTCTTCAGCCCGGCGCCGGCGCCGTCTCACCTGTCGGCTCTCGTGGTGTCGGGCGGGCGTGCAGTCTGTATGCTCTTGCGCCACGCCCAAGTTCACAAGGAGACGTCATGCGCCAGAGTTCATCCACCCTCGCTTCCGGATTCCCGAAGGCGCTGCGAGGCGTCGCGCTGGTCTTGCTGCTGGCCGCCTGCGTGGCGTTCGCGGCCTGCTCGACCCAGGTCAGCGGCGACGTCGCCGCCGGCGCGGAAGGGACGTTCGCCGGCCTGCCGATGGCCGCGCCCGAGAGCGTGGGCATGTCGAGCGAGCGTCTCGACCGGATCGAGGCCGCCTTCGCGCCGTACAGCGAGGACGGCAGGCTCTCCGGCGTGGTCACGGTCGTCGCCCGCGACGGCAAGGTGGTCCACCTCGCGGCCAGCGGGCACCAGGATGTCGAGGGCGGCGAGCCGATGACGCAGGACACGATCTTCCGCATGTACTCGATGACCAAGCCGGTCGCCTCGGTCGCCCTGATGATGCTGTGGGAGGAGGGTCACTTCCTGCTTTCGACCCCGTTGCAGCAGCTTCTCCCGGAGTTCGCGGACGTGCAGGTCCACGTTTCCGGCTCGGGTGACGACATGGTGACCGAGGCGCCGCGGCGGCCCATCATCGTGCGCGACCTGATGACCCACACATCAGGCCTGACCTACACCTTCATTCCGGGCCCGGTCGCCGCCTCCTACGCGGCCGCAGGGCTCGAAGGCTCGGCCGACGCCGTGCCGCACGACGACCTTGCTCACTACGTCCGCGAGCTGGCGAAGCAGCCCCTCGTTGCCCATCCCGGCACCATGTGGAACTACAGCATCGGCCTCGAGGTGGCGGGCCGGGTGGTGGAGGTCGTTTCCGGGCAGACCTTCCGCGAGTTCCTGAAGGAGCGCATCTTCGACCCGCTCGGCATGGTGGACACGGACTTCTTCGTGCCCGACGAGAAGCTCGACCGCTTCGCCGTGAACTACGTCCCGACGCCGGAGGGCGGCATCATGGCCATGGACGATCCCGAGACCAGCGCGTACCGGACCGCTCCGAAGGTCGAGATGGGCGGTTCCGGCCTGGTGGCGAGCGCCGGGGACTATCTTCGCTTCGCCCAGATGCTGGCGAACGGCGGCGAGCTCGACGGTGTGCGCCTCCTGGGCAGGCCGACCGTCGCCCTCATCATGGACAACCACCTGGGTTCGGCCTATGGCCCGTCCCCCATGTCCAGCCTGAACCTCGACATGGGCATGGGCGAGGGCATGGGCTACGGCCTGGGCGGCTACTCGGTGACCGACACCGGCCTGACGGGTTCCCCGGCCTCGCCCGGAACCTACGGTTGGGGCGGCGCCGCCTCGACGGACTTCTGGGTCGACCCGGAGGAGAACCTCGTCGGGATGATCCTCACCCAGCTCCTGCCCACAGGCACCTACCCCCTGCGCCCGACGATGGAGGTGCTCGCCTACCAGGCGATCGTGGAGTAGGGCTGGGCGGTCAGGTCGCCGGCGGGGGCCGCAGGAGTGTCCTGGTTGATCCAGGGTCTGACGGCCAGCGCCAAAGGCCCGCGGCATGGAATCAAGGTTCGGCCAGGCCGGGGCGTGGGGCGCCGAACAGCCTGATCTGGCGGGGTTCCGGCCATTCCTCGCCGTGGTGCGGGTCCAGCTGGTCCATTCCCAGGAGCTCGCCGGCGGTGAACAGCCGGTCCCCGATCGCTGATCTGCCGGTCTGATTCAGCGGTCCGATGCAGCTGTCGCCTGCCTTGTTCCGGACGGCGAGTATCGACTCCGCGGTCACGTCCTTGTCGTCGAGCAGGTCCGCGCTGTGAGTGCTGACGAGGATCTGGCGGCGTTCGGAGGCGTCTCGGAGACCGTCCAGCAGCACTCCGGCTGCGGCCGGGTGGAGTGTCGCTTCGGGTTCCTCGACGCCGACCAGGCCGGGCGCTTCATGGCCATGGTTTCGAGCCTGGAAGACTGCCACGAGCAGCCCCAGTGCCCGCAGCGTTCCGTCGGACATGCTGTTTGCCTCGAACTTCCACGGGTGCCTTGCGCCGCGCACGTCCTGCCCGTGCTCCAGCGTCATTCTTGCGCCCAGCGTCTTGGCCGTGACACCGGAAACCTCCGGGACCAGCTTGCCCAGATAGTTCTCCACCAGCCGATGCGCGTCGGGCGCGCGAGTCTCCAGGTTGGCCACGACGCTCGCGATGTTCCTGCCGTCCCGCATCAGGAGGTCGCCCGGGTCCGGGGGTTGAGGCTGCCGCATCTGCCGGGGGTCCAGGTTGTAGAAGGCCAGGGTGGACAGGGCGTCGTGGATCCGTCGAAACGACGGCTCGCCGGAGGCGTTCACCAGGTACAGGCGGTCCGAGGCGGCTGTTGGTCCTGCCGGCAGACTGCTCTTCCTGACGTTGCCTCTCTCCACCTGGAATCGGGATGCGTCGGCGCCATCCCGAGGCACGACCAGGCAGTCTTCGCGGGTGATCTCGTAGCCGCCAGGACTTCTGGACCCGACGGTGAATGCGTAGTGGCCGTGCGAGTCCCCGAGGTCGACATCGACCCGGATGCCAAAGTGAGTCGGGTGCCCGCCCGACCGTCTCCGCACATCGTTGATGCCGCCGCGGGCCCGCAGCGCGTGGTCCATCGAGTGGCGCAGGGCATCGCTGACGAAGCGCAGAGCGTCGAGAAAGTTGCTCTTGCCGGCCCCGTTCCGCCCGACCAGGAAGCAGAGGTTGGCCGGCGAGACGTCGCAGGCGGCGATGCTCTTGTAGTTCCGGAGCGCCACGCGGGTCAGAAGCCGGGGGCCAGCGGTCATGCGGCGAGTCTAGCCATCTCGACAGAGGCAGCTGTCGACTGCCGCCGGGTTGCGCTCGCAGTCTGAATCTCGGCAGCCGGACCTGCGCCGCTCGTCAGCAGGGTACGTACGGCGCGTGCCCTGGAATCGGGCCTGCCGCGCCGCTACGTGCCCCGGTCCCCCAGATGAGCCGCTTCGTTCACAAGGCACGGCTTGCCTCGGTGGTGGTGGGGGCGGTAGCGCCAGTTACTGCGCCCGGAAGGGCGAGTCTCTACTCCCTTGGCGAGGCTGCCACGTCGCCGACGAGCACTACGCATGGAGGGTTGACCTTCCCGGCAAGCTCTCCGGCGGCAACGGCGTCGAGCGTCGAGCGTGTGATGCTCTGCTCCGGCAGGCTGGCGCTCTCCACGATGGCGACCGGAGTCGAGCGCTCGCGACCAGCCGCGACCAGACCACGGCCGATGCGTTGCAGCCGGCGGGCCGGCATCAGGACGACCACCGTGTCGGCCCCGGCAAGCCGCGACCAGTCCGGCTCGCCGCCGTCCGCGTTGCGCGCCGAGACGACGGCGAAGCCCAGGGAGACGTTGCGATGCGTCAGCGGAAGGCCGGCCGCGGCCGCCGCCGCGGTGAAGCTGCTGACTCCGGGCACGACCTCGCAGGGCACGCCTGCCGCCGCGCATGCCTCGATCTCCTCGCCGGCGCGACCGAAAACCGTCGGGTCGCCGCCCTTGAGCCGGACCACGTGGGCGCCGCGCCGCGCACGCTCGATCATCAACCTCTCGATCTCGCGCTGACGGGACTGCACGTCCTGCCCGGGTCGCTTGCCGACGTCGACGACTTCGGCATCCGCTCGCGCCTCGGCGAGCAGGTCGGTGCCGGCCAGCCGGTCGTGCAGCACCACGTCCGCGGCCCGCAGCCGTCGCAATCCCCTTACCGTGATCAGGCCCGGGTCGCCCGGCCCGGCGCCGACCAGGGTCACGGTCCCGATTCGACCGCTCATCGCTCCGGCGGTTCGGCCGCCACGCCCATGATTCGCTCCGCCTGCTCCCTTGCCTCGGCGTCGCGTCCGTCGCGAAACAGGGCCAGCACGTCCGAATCCACGAGCTCGTACCAGCGTCGCTTGCGTTCCTCGAACTCGGGGACCTCTCGCGCCAGCGGCTCGCGCAGGCGGCCGGCCAGCTCCAGCACGGCGCCGTACTCCGGCCCCAGCTCCCGTTCGAGCCGCTGTCGCAGACGCACCGCCATCGCCGGTGCGCGCCCGGAGGTGGAGATCGCGACCACCAGGTCGCCGCGACGCACGACGGACGGCATGATGAAGCTGCAGTGCGGGACAACGTCCTCGACGTTGGCGAAGATGCTCCTCGCCTCGGCTTCCGCCGACACTGCCTCGTTCCGCGCCGCGCCACCCGGTTCGGCCAGCACGAGCACGGCGCCTTCGAGATCGCCGGGGCGGTACTCCCGCGCCACGTGCTCGATCTCGCCGCTCTCGGCCAGCCGAGAGATCTCCGGGGTCAGATCCGGGGCGACGACCCTGACCCGCGCCCGGCAGGGAAGCAGACCCGCGACCTTCCGCTCGGCCACATCACCGCCGCCGACGACAACCACGAGCCGATCGGCGAGTGACAGATGGACCGGGTACCAGTCCGCCCGGCGTCGGCTCAACGCGACTGGAGCACGTGGAGCCCGCACTCCTTGCGGGTCTGGGACTCCCACCACCAGCGACCGTTCCGGGCGCCCTCGCCGGGGCGGGAAGGCCTGGTGCACGGCGCGCATCCGATCGTCCGGTAGCCACGGTCGTAGAGCGGGTGGTACGGCACGGACTGCTCGCGGATGTAGTTCCAGACCTGATCCTCGGTCCAGTCGAGCAGCGGACAGACCTTGAACAGCCGCCCGCCGGTGCGCGTGACCCGGTCGACCTCCACCTTGTTCAGGACGTCCCGGGTCGGCGTCTGGTCGCGGCGCAGGCCGCTCAGCCAGGCCGGGGTACGCGCCAGGGCGCGACGCATCGGTTCAACCTTCCGCACGCCGCAGCAGCGCTGCCGCGCGGCGACCGATCCGTAGAACAGGTTGGGACCCTCGCGCCGCACCAGCCGGGCCACGTCGGACGCGCGCGGCGCCAGCATCTCGACTTCGACGCCGTAGTGGACGCGGACGTGCTCTATGTGCCGGAACGTCTCCTCCGGCAGCCGCCCGGTGTCCAGGGTCACGATGCGGACCGGCAGGCCCAGGCGATGGGCCATGTCCAGCAGCACCATCCCCTCGGCCTGAAAGGACGTGGCAAGCGTCAGCCCATCGCCCCACCGCCCGGCGGCCCAGTGCAACACCTGCTCGGGCGTGGCGGTCTCGAGCTCCATCGCCCAACCCAGAACGCAGAGGTCGGTGTCGGCATCGGAACCCTGGAAGCCCTGCAGGACATCGGCAGGGGCATCCAGCCCGACCTCCGCCAACTGCGTCACCCCACTCATTTGTGACAAATACGATCACAATTGTTGCAGGGTTGCAACGGAGCGCCTGCGCCCCGCCTCAGAGCGACTGCAGGGCGCTCGCGAGAGCCTCCATGTCCGCTCCGTCGTTGTAGACGTGCGGGGACACGCGAATCGCCGCGCCCCGGACCGACACGAACACGCCGGCATCACGCAAGGCCGCGGTCGCATTCTCCATGTCCAGCCCACGCGTGCTGCGCAGGCCGAACAGGTGGGCCGCCCGATGGTCCCGGTCCTCGAGCTCGAATCCCGCGTCGCGGAACGTGTCCTCGAAGGTCTTGAGCAGTTCTTCGCAGTACTCCTGCACCCCGGCCGGGCCCCAGGCCGTCACCATGTCAAGCGCCGCGTTCATCATCGGCACCTGAATCTGGTTCGCCCGCTCCCCCACGTCGTAGCGCTGCGCCCCGGGCTGGTAGGCCTCCGGGTACTCGATCCGGCCCGACACGACCCGGTCGCTGCCCTCTCGCGCTGCCCACGACTCCTCCAGCGGCAAGCCGTCGTCGAATCGCTCGCCGAACCAGGCAAGACCGCTCTGGTAGGGGCCGAACAGGGTCTTGTAGGCCGCCACGACCAGAGCGTCGGGCCGCACCTCCCGAAGGTCGAAGGGCAGGGCGCCGATCGACTGCGTACCGTCGATCACGAAGGCCGCACCCACGCCGCGGGCGCGCCGCCCGACCTCGACCACGTCGAACCGGGTCCCATCCGCCCAGTGGACGACCGGGACGGCGACCACCGCCGTGTCGCGGTCGATGGCCTCCAGCAGCCGCTCGTTCCAGGCCGCGCCGGGGCTGGGCCTGGCGCCGTCCGGGCGGTCCACGACGCGCAGCTCGGCGCCGGCTGCCGCGGCAGCGCGCATCCACACCAGGACGTTGCTCGGAAACTGCTCGCCAAGGACCACGACGTTCCGGCCCCGCTCGATCGGCAGATTGCGCGCCGCGGTCGCCATCCCGTAGGACACCGCCGGAATGAGAGCCACCCGCTGCGGCTGGTCACTGCCGATCAGTCGCGCGAATCGCTCGCGCAGGGAGTCAAGCTGCCCGAAGAACACGTCGGCAATCACGATCTGCGAGGGATCTCGCCTCAGCATCATCCCCCGCCGCCCGGCCTCCTCCACCTCGCGAGCAAGCGGCGCCATGTAGGCGCAGTTCAGGTAGTGCACCTCCGGCGGCAGCCGAAACAGATGGCGCTGGCCCGCGAGCATCGTCGGCGCATCTTACGCCCGTGCAAGCTGCGGCTGCGGTCGGTGTGACCCTCGGCTCGCCGGACTTGACCCCGATGACTGTGGACTTGCGCCCGTACGCAAGCGGTGCACGGAACGGTCACGAGGTGGCTCGCCACGGCTTCTTCCGTCAGATGGCGGCACTGCCGTTGGTGGACAGGATCGTGCTCTTCGGTTCCCGTGCCCGGGGCGATCACGACAGCCGGTCGGACATCGACCTGGCGGTCTTCTGCGACAGCGCAAGTGACGACGACTGGCAGGAGGTGCTCGCCTGCCTGCAGGAGGACCGCATCGACACCTCCCCCAACGTCGACCGGGTTCGCCTCGACGAGGTCGATGCGGCCCTGCGCGCGAACATCCTGACCGAGGGCGTCGTGCTGTACGAACGGCGTGGCGGCACTTGAGCGAGACCAGGCTGGCGAACCGCCTCGCCAACGCCGAAAGAAGACTGCCGAGTCTGGAGGAGGCCGTGGCCGAACCGCTTGACGAGAAGCTGATGAACCTCGACGCGACGGTTCATCGCTTCAACACGACCTTCGAGAGCCTGCTCGAGGCGGTCGGCCAGTGGCCTGGCGTCGTGCAACGGCCCTGCCATGAGGGCGTGGCCGTTCCAGCTTCGCCCGGCTTCAGGCGCGTGGAAGGTGGGCCTGATCGAGGACGAGGAGGCATGGGTGCGCTCCTGAACGCCCAGAATGCGACGGTACACGAGTACAGCCTGGAGAAGGCGTTGGCGCTGTATCGAGACCCGAAGGTCCACACGCCCCGTCCTCGCCGCCTTCTCGACCGGATGAATGCCGACCAGGGGCAAGCGCGGTAGCTGTCAGCTGCGCCCAGGAAGCGCTGGTCGAGTAGCCGACGGCTGATCTCCCTTGCGACCTGACGCGGCCTCGGCCTACGCCTGTCGGTCCTGCGGAACAAAGACCGGCGCCAGCGAGTCGGCGGCCAGGTCGGGCTGATCGCGGCCTTCGGCCCGGGACATGGCTCGAAGCAGCCAGTCGAGCCGGTCGTTGCCCCAGAAGCGCTCGCCCCGGTAGATGAACATGGGCACGCCGAAGGCGCCGTCGCCCCTGGTGTGGGCGAAGCCCTGCATCACGGCGTTCTTCCACTTCGGGTCGTGCGCGACCGCCAGGGCCTCTTCGCCGTCGAGACCGGCGGCTTCGGCCGCGGCGCGCATCACCTCGTCGGTGGCGAGGTCGAGCCCGCGCGAGAAGCGGGCCGCGAAGGCCTCGCGGGCGTAGTCGACCGCCTTGCCCTGCTCCCGCGCCCAGACGTAGATCTGGTGGGGCGGGAACCAGTCCGGGTTGTCGCCGCCCTCCGGCCAGTTGATCGGCAGCGCGTACTCCCGGGCGATGCGTTCCGCGTCCTGGCGGATGTAGGAGGACTTGGCCCGCCCGGCGGAGAGGTTCGCTCCCTTGCCGAACGGGAAGATGGGCACGGCGTCCACCTGATTCCAGTCCAGCACGCCGGTGCTCGTGATGCGGTGGAACGCGAACCACGAGAAAGGGGAGCGGAACGAGAAGTAGATGCGGAGGTCGGCGTCGGTCATGGGGGTGGAACTCCTCGTGGCTGGCAGTGGTGGGTCCTCGGAAGGCGGCCGGCGGGCTGCTCGCGATCTTCGACGTCCTGCAGCCGGCGGCCGGCAGAGAACGACGGAGGCTCTTCAGGATCGGGTGTGCTCCCCGAGCGCAGCGAGATCTGCGTCAATGCCGTCGCGACCGAAGGAGACGGGCGCACTGGAACCGCCGGCCTCAACGGAAGACGTCGATCAGTCGGCTGTACTTGACGATCACCGTGCGGTCGGGCCGCTGGTACAGCATGCGCGCACCGAGCTCGTCGACCTCGTTGTAGACCGCGAACAGACCCGTGTTCGCGTCCTGGAGCCAGGAGAAGCGGAGGTTCGTGGAGACGTTGTCCGACTGGTCGTTGTACTGCGCGAGCGCCTGAACGAGCATGCGCGGCGTGATGGAGTAGGACACGCGGAGCGTGCCCAGGTTGACCTCGAAGTCGCCGGAGGCCACCGAGCCGTCGTTGTGGCCCCAGCTCAGCTCCGAGGTCAGGCGTTCGCCGCGCCGGGCCTGGAGGGTCAGGGAGGTGCTGCTCAGGTCGCCGCCGAAGAAGCCGCCGGTGATGTTGCGGAGGCTGAACGAGAAGGCGCGGGCGTCGTTCGTCCGCACCACGGTCTGAAACTCGTGGTGGCCGTACCTGCCGGGCGCGATGCCGATGCCGTCGACGACCTCGAACGCGTCCTTGACGCCCTCCTCGGTGAAGTTCACGCCGGTATGAACCTCGAAGCCGTTGCGCCACTCCCAGTGGTTGTCCACGTGCAGATAGTGGGTCTCCTTGAAGCCGTCGAAGTCGCGGACCTCGCTGTAGGAGATGTGCGGGCGCAGCTCGTGAAAGGCGAAAAGGTCCTTCGGCCGGATCGTGCGCATGCCGAATGCGGAGAAGTTCCGGAAGCTGGTGCGGGACAGGAAGCCGACTTCCGGGTTGAAGTTCTCGCGCGCCTCGGCGTAGCTCAGGGTTCCGCGCCATGCCGGTTTGCCCAGGTTGTAGCTGACCTGCATCGCGCTGTCGTCGCCGACGAGCCCCGGAGTGTCGGTCTGCGCCACGAAGCTCTCGATCGTGTGGTGCTCGCCGATGCCCCACTTGCCGTCGACGGCGTAGGTGCGGTTGGTGTCGCCCGAGGCAGCCAGGCTGCCGACGCCTTCGCGGCTCACGACGATGCCGCCGATGCTGGAGCGTTCTCCGAGCTCGCGGCTGACCCTGCCGACGGCGTAGCTGTTGCCGGGGATGCCTCCGGTGGTCTCGGTCTGCATGTGCAGCAGCCCGACGTTGTACTGGCCGGCCTTGCCGGAAAGCCGACCGCCGTAGTTGATCGGGATCAGCTCTCCCGCCGGGCCGATGCCGATTCGGCGGCTGAAGAACAGGTCGACGCGGGCCGACGCCCGGCTGCCGCGGGAACCCGAACCGACCGAGAAGAGCCCGGCGTTCTCCAGGAAGAAGGGCCGCTTTTCGGGGAAGAACAGGTTGAAGCGGTCCAGGTTCACCTGCTGCTCGTCGACCTCGACCTGGGCGAAGTCGGTGTTCCAGGTGACGTCCAGGGTGAGGCTGGGCGTCACGCTGTACTTGAGGTCGATGCCTCCGTCGGCGTCCGAGTCGGTGTCGCTGCCGGCGTCGGGCGGTTCGCGGCTCGTGCCGAGGACGTAAGGGATGATCTTGAGATTGCGTTGGGGCGGCGGTTCGACGCCCGAGAGAGTGCCGGCGTCGATGACCCGGTCGAGATCGAAGTTCCGGTCCAGTGCGGCCCAGAAGGCCACTTCGGTGTGGCGAGCGATGTTGCGCTGGAAGTTCATGCCCCAGGCCTGCACCTCGGCGGCGGGGTAGCGCAGCGTGCGGAAGGGGATCGCGAACTCGGCGCTCCAGCCGAAGTCGCCGACCTGCGTGGCGACGTTCCAGGCGCCGTCCCAGTTCAGGTTGAAGCCGGTGGTCTGGCCGCTGCGGAAGCGCCCTCCGCCGCTCATGCCGCTGTACAGGCCCGATCCGCCCTCGCGGACCTGGCCGTCGAACTCGCTGCCGGCGGGGTTGGTGCCGAAGACGAAGCCGTTCCGGCCGTCGCGGAAGGTGTCGAAGATGATCTGGAAGCTGTCCATGTCGTCGAGGTCGGCGTCCCGACGGCTGTCCGAGACGATGATCGACCCGGGCTCTCGGTCGTGGCAGACGACGCCGATGAACAGGGTGTCCTCCGTGAACGCGAAGCGCACATCCGTTCGCTCGGTTCCCGGTTCGCCGGCGAAGGGGCGGGTCTGCGTCGTGCCGGAGACCGGCTCGATCGCCTGCCACACCGGATCGTCGAGCACGTCGCCGTCGAGCGCAGGCGCCGCCTCGACCGCCACCGCCGTTGCCGACGGACGGGGACTCCGGGTGTCGGGCGTCTGCGCACCCGACGCGGCGGCGCACAGCAATACCAGGGCGGCGACTGCCGCCGGGAGAAGACGCTTCACGACGCTTGATTCTATTCCCACTAGAGGACGGACGGCGGGGCGGCGCGGATCGTGTCCGTTGCCGCTGCTACCATCCTGGCCTGCCCTGGTGGGCTCCGCCGCCACGCGGCTGCACGGCCGCGGGAGGAGGCCGCGTGCGGGGCCACGCAGACCACAGGAGGAGGAATCGCATGCACGATCGCATTCGGAGACCGAGCCGCAGAAGGACCGACGGCCGGGCTGACGCACAGCGCGGGAGGTGGGCGGCGGCGCCGGGCGCGGCGTACGCCTCGCGTTTCGGATTGCTGGCCCTGGCCTTGTCGCTCGTGGCTGCCCTGGCCGCACCGGCGCTGCTCTCGGCGGGCGAGCTCACGGACGTCGACGGCTACCCCACGCTGGTGCGGAAGCCGGTGGAGATCTGGAGCGACGGCACCCGGCTCGCCGGCGACGTCTTCCACGCGAAGGCGGTGGCCGAAGGCGAGAAGCTGCCCGCGATCGTCCTCTGCCACGGCTGGGGCGGCACCAAGGCGCACCTGAACCAGGCCATCGCGCCGCGCTTCGCCGCTGCCGGCTATCTGGTGCTGGCATTCGACTACCGCGGCTGGGGCGAAAGCGACGCCCGGCTCGTCGTGCGCGGCGAGATGCCGACGCCGGACGCGGACGGCTACGTCACGGTGAAGGCCCAGGCCATCCGGGAGCTGGTCGATCCGCTGGATCAGCAGGAAGACATCGACGCGGCGATTTCCTTCGTCGAGGGAGAGCCCCACGCCGACCCGAACCGCATCGGAATCTGGGGTTCGAGCTTCGGCGGCGGTCACGTGATCTGGCGCGCCGCCCACGACCGGCGCGTCAAGGCGGTTGCCGCCCAGGTTGGCGCCATGGACCCGCGCAACGGCCTGGTCTCCGGGCCGGGCGGGCTGGAGGCGGTGCACATGAATCGCGTGCGGCGGGCTCGCGGGGAGCTGTCGCCGGTGCCGATCGGCGACGACAAGCCGGAGGGACTGACCGGCAGTCCCTACTACGAGCGGTTCGCCCGCTTCTCCCCGGTGGAGCACGCCCACCGCATCACCGCGCCGACCATCATCATCGACGCGAAGCAGGAGCACTACTTCGACATTCGCGAGCACGGAGAGCGCGTCTACCGCATCCTCTCGGGCCGCGTCCCCGTCGAATACCATGCCTGGGACATCACGCACTACGCGATCTACAGCGGCGAGTGGCTGGACAAGGCAATGGCCGCGGAGATCTCCTTCTTCGACCGTCACCTCTAGCCGGTTGTCGGTCTTCGCGTACCAGGCGGCGCAGCTGGGAAGGTCGGCAGGACGGACTGCGTGATGGAGAGGTGGGGCTGGGGCCAGACGTGGCGTCCGCGACGCGCCGACGGCGCTGGCCGCGGCGGGTCTGTTGGAGCTGCGGCGCGCCTCCATTCCGGTTCGCCCTGAACTGCGGTCCCGATGACGACCGACGGCAGCCACGAAGACCTGCAGCCGGGTGAGGCGCAGCCGACGGGAGCGGGCCGACTGCGGCCCGAGCCGGGCTGGGCTGGCGTGGCCCTGGGGATGGTGGGTTCGCCGCACGCGAGCCTGGAGCAGATCCGGGAACGCCGTCCCTGGGTCGGCGTGGTGCTTGCCATGGGCGCGGTCAGCGTGGTCGTCACTCCGGTCTTCGGCATCCTGTTCGGCTCGGACGCCTTCCATGGCGGTGGGCTGGCGATCCTGGCAATCGCCGCTCTCATGGCGCCCGTCAACCTCGCGCAGTCCCTGCTCGTCCAGTCAGGCCTGCTATGGGTGCTGGTCCGCATCGTGGCCGTTCGGGCGCGCTTCGAGGCGGCGGTCTCGCTGGTCGCGAATCTCTCGGTCGTCCTGTCGGTCGGTGCCGTGATCGGCAGTCTTGCCGTCCTGGTCGTGGCCCGGCTTGCTGCGGATGCCGACCTTGTCGACAGCCACGGGATGCTGGTGGCCGCCGTTGGCAGCCGGGCGGTCTGGATCACCGTTCTCGTGGCCATCGCTGCCGTCGGCGGCTGGTGGGTCCGGCTGCTCGCGCTGGGCAGCTCGATCGTATTCGGCCTGTCCGAGCGCCATGGCCGCGCCGTTGCAGCGATGAACCTTGCTGTCTACGCGGTGCCGGCCCTGGCCGTGATGGTCATGGTCGCCATCGCTTCGTTCTGACGGCTTCTCTCTGACCGGGGCGATTCCGGAACGTCGACGTTCGCCGGCCGGGCCCGCCGCGCTCGCGGGCGCCGGGCTTGCGCTGCGGCCGGAGCAGGTTCTCGGAGCTGCTGTCGGCCCCGACCGGCGCGGGCGGCTGACCGCTGCAGAAGTGGGGGCTCGGGGCCAGGCGCGGCGAAATGGCGCCGTCTGGTGGCGCTACGCGGCCTCGTCCAGGAAGCCTTCCAGCAAGGCGTGGAAGGCGTCCGGCATCTCGGTCGGGATGCCGTGGCCGCAGCCCTCGATCATCTCCAGCCGGGCGTTCGGAATCTGCCGCGACATGATCACGCTGCCTCCCGGAGGCGTGAGTCCGTCTTCCAGGCCCTGCAAGATCAGGGTGGGACAGGAGATGGAGGCCAGGTCGGCGGTGAAGTCGATGTCGGCGACGGCTCGGCATGCGGCGGCGTAGCAGGCAGCGTCGTTGCGCTCGATGGTCAGGCGGCCGGCTTCGGCGATCTCGTCGGCGTGGGCTTCTCGGTACGCACGGCCGTAGGAGAGAGCGGGTCCCGTGGGCGTCAGGGCCGCGGCCAGCCCTTCCCGTTCGATCAGATCGGCGCGGGCGTTCCATGCCGCCGTCGCCCGCTCGTTCGCCTCGCTTGAGGTGCTGATCAGGACCAGGGCACGTGTGCGTTCGGCGAAGTCGAGGGCGAATCGCTGCGAGATCACGCCGCCCATCGAGATGCCGCCGATGACGGCGTCTTCGACGCCGACCTCGTCGAGCAGGTCGTTCAGGTCGGCCGCCCAGGTCGTGGGCCCCATCGAATCGGGTCGCCGTGCGGAGCCGCCGAAACCGCGCACGTCCCAGGTCAGCAGCGTGCAGCGATCACGGAACGCGCGGACCGTCCGCTCCCAGGCGTCCAGGTGGCCGCCCAGGCCGTGAGTGAGAACGACGACCGGCCCCTCGCCCGCGAGGCGATAACGAAGCGTCGCGCCGTCGCGTGCCGTTGCCGTCCGGTCGGCGTCAGCCTGCACGCCGATTGAACAGACCGAGCGTGATCGCCATCGGGATGAGGAAGAGCGCCGTGCGCATCCAGCCCGGCATGTCGGTGAGCATCAGGATCAGGCCCAGCGGGGTCCAGAAGACGAGCCACATCCAGAGCGGGATCATGCGCTTCGGCGCCGGCTCGTCGCTGGCGCCTTCGACCACGATGATGGCGGTCACGATGCCGACGCCGGTGCCGAGCAGGCCGCCGATGAGGCCGGCCGCCGGATAGGCCGCCGCCGCGAGAATCAGTTCAGACATTGCGGGTTCCCAGGGTCGTGGGTGGGGACGGGTTGTGGCGCGAACCATAGCAGCCTTCGGACGAGTCGAGACGCGTGCGGCCTGGCCGTGGTCGGGCCGGGCTGCACTCTGCGAGATCGCTTGGGCAGCGCCGCTCGCCGTGGTCCTGCGCGTGGCTGCCGGCAAGCCTGATGCCCGAGCTCCGAGGCTGGCCTGGGGTCTTCGGGCGCCTGCGCGGCTGTGCGTGGGAGATCAGCCGGCGGTTGCGAACTGCCAGCGGCCGCGAGCGCCCGGCATCAGCCTGCGCCTGCCTGACGCGGCCTGCATCGCGGTAGGTTTGCGGTACGAAGGGGGAGCAGCCATGCGAGTCAGCATCTCGGTTCAGAGCGTCTACAACGTGCAGGATGTCCGCGAGGGCGCGAGCCGGATGGTGGATCGTGCCCGGGCGGCTCGCAACGCCGGTCTTGATGCGCTGTTCGTCGGCGACCACCACGCCACGCCGATCCCCTACTACCAGAACAGCGCGATCCTCGGCAGGATGCTGGCGGAGTGGGGAGACCGCCCGGCCGGTGCGCTGTATCTGCTGCCGCTGTGGCATCCGCTCGTGGTCGCGGAGCAGGTCGGCACGCTGGCCAGCGTGACGGAGGGCCGCTTCATCCTTCAGTGCGCCATCGGCCCGGACGACAACCAGTTTCCGGCGATGGGCGTTCCGGTGCGGCAGCGGCCGTCCCGCTTCGAGCAGTCGCTCTCGATCCTCCGGCGCCTGTGGGCGGGAGAGACGGTCACGACCGGCGGCGAGGATGATCGCTTCGGCCTCCGCGAGGCGCGCATCGCGCCCTGCCCGCCCGAGCCGGTCGAGGTATGGGTCGGCGCTTCGGCGCCGCCGGCCATCGACCGCGCGGCGCGTCTTGGCGACGGCTGGCTCGCTGCGCCTGGCCTGTCGTCCGGGGAAGCCGCCGAGCAGCTGCGCCTGTACCGCGAGGCCTGCGACCGGCACGACCGCCCGGTCGGGGCCTGCGCCATCCGGCGCGACATCTACGTCGGCGAGTCGGACGCGGAGGCCGAGCAGGCCGCGGCGGGGGTCATCGGCCGCGGCTACCGCGGCTTCCCCGGGGAGGCCCTGATCCTGGGCGGCATCGAGCAGGTGGCGGACAGGTTCGCCGCCCTCGCCTCGATGGGTTACGACGAGGTGGTCGTCCGGCACCTGGTCCAGCACCCCGGAAAGGTGCTCGAGTCCATCGCCCGCCTGGCCGAGGTCCGGAAGATGGTGGCGGGCGTCGGCGGGTAGGTCGTGATGGGGAGCCGCCTGCCGGCTAGCGGCGGGGTACGTCCTCCGGGAATCCCTCCAGGCCTTCGTCGAGTTCCACCCGGATGCTGCGGAGGGCCATGGAGACCATCCGGTACTGGCCGACCGTGAAGATCAGGTCAATCATCTGCTGGTCGGTGTAGCGGGCCTTGAGGAAGGCCCAGGTGCGCTCGGAGATGGCGGAGTTCCGGTGCAGCTCGGTCGCGGCTCGCAGGAGGTAGCGCTCGAAGCTGCTCCAGGGGCCGGCGTTCACGCCCACGGCGACGTTGCGGATCTCCTCGTCCGTCATCCCGGCTTCGCGGCCGGCGCGGGCGTGGTGGCCCCACTCGTACTCGGCCTCGTTGAGCCAGGCGGTGCGCAGGATGACCATCTCGCGGTCGCGGTCGGGCAGGGTGCTGCTGCGCAGGATGTAGCCGCCGAACGGCCCCCAGGCCTCGAGCAGCGGCGGATGGTGGCCGAGGGTTCGGAGCAGGTTGATGCTCTCCATCCCTTCTACCGGCTCGATCCGGGGGCCGGTGTCCCGGCGCTGCCGCTGGGCCTGCAGCGACGCGGCGCCGAGGGCAAGGCACAGCGCCACTGCGATGATCCTGGTGAGAGTCCTGCTCGTCATGTGCGTGCCTCCTTGCGTGGTTTCGGTTCACTATAGCCGCGAGCGCCGCGGGTGGTTGCGCCTGGCCGGCGGCTCGGCCGCGCCAGGCACCTCGCCGATTCGCAGGCGGCCCGGTCGGCCTCCAGGGCGTCGGGAGTCGCTTGACGAACCCTGCAGCTTGAGTTCGCCTGGTCGTCGCAGCAGACTTCCACCCACCGGGCGGGCTCAGGCCGCTTGACGAACCCTGCAGCTTGAGTTCGCCTGGTCGGGGGTCAGCGGGGCATCGGACGTGTTCGCGCGTCGCGCCGAAGAATGCGCGACCAGCAAGGACCCCGAAGCCGCCCTGCTCGGCTTCTTCGTCCTGCCGCTCACCCGGCGCGCCGGCCAGGCCGACCGACGGGCGAGTCAGGCGCCGCGCGCCGCGGCGGTGCAAAAGCCCGAGTAGCGGGGCTGGTTGATGGCGGCCTGGTTCACCACCGTGGTGCGCAGGTGGTGGAGGAGCCGTTCGTCGTCGAGGGCGATGGCGTCGTCGCGAATCGCGTGCACGAGCTTCCAGCGCAGCTCCGGCAGCGACCCGTCGGCATCGAGAAGGCGCCGCAGCCGCTCGTGTTCGCGGCGCCGGTGCACCGGCCCAAGGTGCAGGTCGCGGTGAACGATGTCGAGCGAGTTGCGCGCCACCAGGGCGTGGAAGCGGGTGCGGCCTGCGGTTTCTTCCCGCACCGGGCCGTCCAGGAAGTCGCGGGTGGCGGCCACCAGTTCGTCGATGCGGGGCATGTCGGAGTCGTCAAGTTGCTCGGGCGCCTGCACCAGCTCGACCGGACCGGGAATCAGGAGATTCACGCAGTCGACCTGGCACTCCGTCGTGCGGGGGCCTATGGACACGCGCTCGACGGATCGGTCCAGGCCGTTCCGCCAGGCCTGGGTCATCCCGAGGGTGGAGACGGCCCACCAGAAGGAGCCGAAGACTTCCCAGTACTGGACCCGGCGGAGGTCGACCTGACTGCCGCTCGTCGCCTCGTAGCCGGCGAACAGGTCCTCGTAGGTGCCGAAGCCTCCGACCGGCAGATCCGGCCCGGCGCCGAACCGCCAGGAGTTCGTGCAGATCCAGCCGAGGTCGCGCATCGGATCGCCGATGTGGGCGATCTCCCAGTCGAGTACGGCGATGACGCCGGTGCGGTCGACCATCAGGTTGCCGTTCCGAAAGTCGTTGTGCACCAGGGCCTTGCCTGGCGACTCGGGGAGGTTTGCCAGCAGCCAGCGGCCGGTGTAGTCGATCATCGGCTGCGGCGTGTCCAGCGCCTCGTAGCGCCCGCGGGTCTGGGCGATGAAGTCGGCCGCGCTCAGCTGAGCGAGCTCCTCGTCCAGCCCGGTCGCCGCGAGGTCGATGGTGTGCAGCCGGCCGAGGATCTCCCCGCATTGGCGGGCGAGCCGGGGGCGGACGCAGGCCAGGTCGGGCGAACGGACGATCCGGGCCCCCAGGGTCATGCCGTCGAGCCACTCCATGACGAAACCGGCGCCGAGGTCGTCGGCGGGCTCGAGCACGTGGTGAACCTCCGGCGCGGGGATGGCTGCCTGGCGGGCAATCTGCATCAGGCGTGCTTCGATCCGAAGGCCGGGGGCGCTCCGTTCGACCGCGCGTTCGGTCTCCTGCTCGCTCGCGGGCGAGCGGCGCAGGCACAGGTCCCGCGGACCGGCGGCCGTTTCGATGGCGAGGCGCCAGGTCTCCTGGCTGGCGCCGCCGGAGAGCCTCTCCACGCTCAGCAGCCGCTCGCAGCCCCCGATCTCGCGGCGCAGCACGGCTTCGAGCCGGGCCTCGAAGCTCGCGGCAGGCCAGTCTCCACTGCCAGGCTCGGCGCCGTCGGCCGGTCCGCCTCCGCTGCCCCCGGCGACCGGCGCCAGCAGGTAGATCTCGTCGCCGTCCTGCAGCTCGCGTTCTCGGTTTTCCTCGAGCGGGCAGCGCTCGCCGTTGATCATCAGCGTGTCGCGCAGGTGGGGCGAATGCGAGATCGCGTCCTCGAGCGCCACGCCGGCTCGCTCGGCCGCCGGCAGAAGGTCGGCGAGCGTCGCACCGCGAGGCAGCCGGAAGGAGCGGTCGACGTCGAGCCAGCCCTCGCCGATGCGACCGCGCAGCAGCACCCGCACCCGGATCCTGGGCCGTGCTTCCCTGCCGGTCAGCCTGCGCAGAAGGCTCATCGTCCCGGCCAGCCCCACGTCCCGGTCGGCCAGCCGACGTTCAGGCGAGGTGCTCGTCCAGAAGCTCCGCCATGCCCAGGTCCTCGGCGCGGCCGCGGGCCAGGCGGCCGGTGTCCTGGTCCCAGTTCATGGCGCGGTAGTAGTCCTGCTTGAGCTGCGCCAGCGGGGCCTGGACTCCGGCGAGCGGTCCCGAGTCCAGCAGGCCGTCCTCCTCGCCCAGCATCCGGGGGTGGGGCGCGAAGTCCGACGGCACGATGCCTTCCCGCAGGTTGAAGGCGTTGCGGAGGTTCTGAATGCGCTCGCCGCAGAGCAGCAGGTCCTTCTGGTTGACGTCCCAGCCGGTGAGCGCGTTCACCATGTCGACCCAGGGCAGGCCGCCGGTGAGGCCGGTGAACATGCACAGACCGAGGCCGTTCAGCGTCTGGTGGGCGTTGCTGTGGTGGGCCTGGGCGACTCCCTTGTTCTTCGTGCCCTTCCAGGCGATGTCCACCTCGTCCTTCGGGGCGGCGTCGGGCAGCGGGAAGCCGGCGCCGAAGGTCTCGTTCCAGGACGCGGATCCGGCAGTGTGGCGGCCGGGCGTCGGGTCGGAGATGTAGGTGACGCCCATGAGCGAGGTGAAGCGGGGATCGTGGTAGGCGGGTTCCTGGCCTCCGACGTGAACCGCGTAGGCCTCGGTTCCGCGGCCGACGTGCCTGGCGGCAGCGGCGATGCCGTTCCGCAGCCACTTGCCGCAGCCTTCACCTTCGCCCATGCGGACGGTGAGCGCCAGCGCGCCTTCGCCGTTGCCCCAGCGCATGTCGATGCCGTCGAGGTCGTCTGCCGTCAGGTCGCCCCGCTCGACCGCCTCGCACACCCAGGCGATCGTGGCGCTCGAACTGACGGCGTCGAAGCCGTAGCGGTTGCACGCGTCGTGGCAGGCGGCCACGAGCTCCAGGTCGTCGTTCAGGATGTTGGCGCCGAAGCCGACGATCGTCTCGTAGTCCGGGCGGCGCACGTCCCAGAGGTCCCGGTTGCGGACCCGGACGATGCCCTTGCAGGGGGCCGGGCAGTCTCCGCAGCTCAGCTTGCGGGTGATCATCTTGTCGACCTCGGAGCCGTCCAGCTTCCAGCCCTTCCTTGACAGCGGGAAGTCGCGCGCGCCGACTCCGGTCCAGTTCTTGACCGGCGCGTCGCCGTTCTCCACCGACAGTGCGACCGCCGCGGTGGTGCCCCGGTCCGACCACAGCTGCCGCATCGCCGGCTGGGGCGACTCGATCTTGATGCCGAGCTTCGCGAACATGCGGTAAACGAAACCCAGGCGCCGATTCGGGGCCGCCATCTTGACCACCAGCCGCATCGGCAGGCTCAGGTCGCTGCGGTACTCCCGCGTCACGTCGTCGCACAGGGCGCGGAACGTCTTCTCGTCGTGAATGGGCACGGCGCCGCTGCGGTCCTTCCGGTCGACCGACTCGCCGCCGTCCACGACGACCGCCTTCAGGTTCTTCGAGCCGAAGACGGCGCCGAAGCCCTGGCGTCCGAAGGCGTGGTAGCGGTCGTTGAGCACCGAGGCGATGCGGGCGCCGCGCTCGCCGGCCGGGCCGATGGCCGAGACGCCGACCCGGAACTTCGTGCCGTAACGCTTCTGCAGGGCATCGAACGCCTCCGGGATCTGCGTACCCCACAGGTCGCCTGCCGGTTCGATGGCGACTTCGCCTTCCCGGACCACGAGCACGGACGGTTCGGCGGCCCGACCGCGAACGATCAGGGCGTCGTAGCCGGCGTGGCGCAGGTGAATGGCCGAGCTGCCGCCGGAGTTCGAGTCCGCCCAGGTGCCGGTGAGTGGGGACTTGCCGACGATCTGGATGCGGCCCGAGAACGGCGTCCGAACGCCGGTCAGGAGCCCGGACACGAGGGCGAAGCAGGCCTCGGGCGCGGTGGCGTCGGCGCCTCCGGGGAAGTTCTTCCACATCAGCCAGGCGCCGAGGCCGTAGCCGCCCAGGTACTGGCGAAAGACGTCCGCGGGGATCTCCTGCACCTCGTGCTCGCCGGTCGAGAGATCGACCACCAGGGCCCGGCCATGGGCGCCGCAGAGGCCGTTCCTGCCGTTGCTCCCGTTCGTGCTGTCGGTCATGCTGCTGGTGCTCCGTGCCGTTGCTTCGGGGGCTGCCTCCTGCCGCCGCCGATCCGGGGACGAGTCTACTCGCTGCAGTCGGGCGCCTGGTAACGAGGTCGGACCGGAGACGTGGCGCGACGGCGGTTCCCGGTAGCCCAACCGGAGCGCTGTCGGTTTCCTGGTGGCCGCGCAACCTGGCGTATCCTCTCGGCCTGCATGGCAGACAACGCAACTGACGGCGGCGCACCTGCGCAGAGCCTTCGCCTGGCCGGCGCCGGCGGCGTCGCGTTGCAGGCGTACGACTACGGCAACGCCGATGCGCCGCCGCTCGTGCTGCTGCACGGCATGCAGGACCTGGCGCTGGCATTCGAGGCTCTGGCGCGGCACTTCCGGGACCGCTACCACGTGGTCTCCTTCGACCTGCGCGGGCACGGCGACAGCGGAAAGCCGGGCGTGTACGCGCTGCCGCACTTCATCGCCGACCTGCACGCGGCGATCTTCCAGCTCGGGCTGGAGCGGCCGGTGCTCGTCGGCCACAGCCTCGGTGGCCACATCGTGAGCCACTACGCCGCGGTGTTCAGCGACGTGCCGAGCCTGGTCGTGAACATCGACGGCGTCGGCGCTCCGTTCCGCGAGAGCGACGTGCCGGTCGAGAGTCGGCAGCTCCGGCTGCAGAACGGCCACGTCAGCCTGCTGCGGCCCGGCGGCCACAAGCGACCGATGATGGACCTCGAGGACGCCTGGCGTCTGTACTGCCGGTTCCATCCCGGCCTCGACCACGAGGTTGCCCGGCATCTGGTCGAGATCGGGACCACCGAGCACCCGTACGGCGGTCTGCAGTGGAAGTGGGATCCGCAGGTGGAGACGACGGGCCTGACGATGTCGTCGCGGCTGGCCGAGGAGCGCTGGCCGTGGGTCGCCTGTCCGGTGCTGGTGATCACCGGCGGCCGCTCGGCCGAGTTCTACCGGGGCCGGGGCGGCATCGACCACGACACGCCGGCGGCGCCTGACGAGGTCGCGCGTCGGGCGCGCCTGTTCCGCAACGTTCATCACGTCGAGATTCCGGAAGCGGGCCACATGGTCCACTTCGACGCCCCCGAACGCCTGGCCGAGATCATTGACGCCTGGCTTGCCGCAGGTTGACATCACATGGACTTCGAGATTCCCCGGGCCATCACGGACAAGCTGGCTGAGCTCGACGACTTCATCGAGCGCGAGATCAAGCCCCTGGAGCAGCAGGACGACAACAGCCGCTTCTTCGACCACCGGCGGGAGTGGGCGAGGACGGACTTCGAGAACGACGGCAGGCCGCGCCCGGAATGGGAAGCGCTCCTGCGGGAGATGAAGCGCCGCGCCGATGCCGCCGGTCACCTGCGGTTCGGCCTGCCCCGGGAGCTAGGCGGCCAGGACGGTTCGAACCTGGCCATGGCCGTGATTCGCGAACACCTGGCCGCGAAGGGCCTCGGCCTGCACAACGACCTCCAGAACGAGTCGTCGATCGTCGGCAACTTCCCGACCGTGATCATGATGCACCGGTTCGGGACGCCCTCCCAGAAGGAAGACTTCATGGAGGGCATGATGATCGGGGCCGTGCGGATGGGTTTCGGTCTCACCGAGCCCGACCACGGCTCGGACGCCACCTGGCTCGAAACGTCGGCAGTCCGCGACGGCGACGACTGGGTCATCAACGGCAGCAAGCGCTTCAACTCGGGCCTGCACGCCGCCACCCACGATCTGATTTTCGCCCGCAGCTCGGGAGACCCGGGTCAGGCCGACGGCGTCACCTGCTTCATCGTGCCGACGAACTCGCCCGGCTTCGAGATCCCGTTCATGTGGTGGACCTTCAACATGCCGACGGACCACGCCGAGGTGAAGCTGGACTCCGTCCACGTGCCGCAGGACGCGATCCTGGGCGAGGAGGGGCGCGGCCTGGCCCTGGCGCAGACCTTTGTCCACGAGAACCGCATCCGCCAGGCGGCGTCAGGCGTGGGCGCCGCGCAGTACTGCATCGACCGGAGCATCGAGTATGCCCGCGAGCGCAAGGTCTTCGGCAAGCCGCTCTGGCTCAACCAGGCCATCCAGTTCCCGCTCGCCGAGCTCCAGACGGAGTGCGAGATGGTGCGCAACCTGGTCTACAAGACCGCCTGGCAGCTCGACCAGCAGCACCACATGGAGGTGACCGACAAGGTCTCCATGTGCAACTACCGCGCGAACCGGCTGGTCTGCAACGCGGCCGACCGCGCCATCCAGACCCACGGCGGCATCGGCTACACCCGCCACATGCCGTTCGAGCACATCTACCGTCACCACCGGCGCTACCGGATCACGGAAGGCTCCGAGGAGATCCAGATTCGCCGCGTCGCCGGCATCATGTTCGGCAAGCGCGCCAAGCGTTAGCAGGAGCCGCGCAGGCGCTCGCCCGTCGTTCCCCTTGTCCCTGTCGCAAGCACGGCTTGAGTCGGCAGGTCCGGCGGGGGCGGACAGGGGCTGTCGGAAGCGACTTTCGAGAGCCTCCCGGAGAAGCACGGCCTGCCGCGGCGCACCGACCGCAGCGGGCGCCAACCTCTCGGTCACCTCGAATGCGCCCGGGTCCCTTCGGCCCGCGCCAGACCTGGCGGCGGCCTCGTGCCGCGCTTCCCACGCTGCGGGAAGGGCTGCTATGCTCCCGCGCCGAACCAGACGGCCGCCGGCGTCGCCTGCCGCAATCCGCGGGCAGCGTTCGCCCCGCGTCGCCTCAGCAGGGAGCAGAGCCAATGCCCAGAGTCTGCCGCCTCACCGGCAAGAAGCCGCTCAGCGGCCACAACATCTCCCACGCCCACAACGTCACGAACAGGTGGCAGCGGCCGAACATCCAGACCAGGCGGCTCTACGTGCCCGAGCTCAAGCGGACCGTCCGGCTCAAGCTGTCGACGCGGGCTCTCCGCACGATCGACAAGAAGGGCCTGATGCCGTACCTGAAGAGCCGCGGCCTCACCCTGCGCGACATCACGTAGCACGGCCCTGCGGAGAGCCGGCCCTGCGGAGAGCCGGCCCTGCGGAGAGCGATCGTGGCCAGGGCTGCTCCCCTGGGCTGGTGCTGTTGATCGTGCCTGCGCTTGCCTGCGAGGTCATCGACGACCGCGCGGCGCGCCGTCGCCGTCTGCGCCTCGCCCGTCGCGCCGTCGGTCCACCGCGTCGCGCCGACGAAGAGTGACCGGCGTCAGCGAGCCCTGGTAGCCGGTGATCGGACGACGGCGCCTCAGCTGTCGTTGCGGTCCGGGGGCGGCGAGTCCGCGTCCTCGGCCGTTGCCTCGTCGGTTCCCAGGTACTCGGGCAGCCGGATGCCGACGTTCCGCGTCAGCTCGTGCAGGGGCGGCAGGGAACCGACCAGGCCGGACACGAAGTCCGCGGTCGCGGTCTTGCCGTTCTCGCCGCGTCCCGCGTCCCACACGGTGACGTTGTCGATCTTCAGGCCCGCGATCGCCTTGACCTGCTCCTCGACCAGCTTCGGCAGCTGTTCGGTGGCAAGGAGCAGGGCGGCGTTGTCGGCGCCTCCGATGGCCGCCACGATGCGGTCGAAGCCCTGGGCCTTCTTGTTCAGAATCGCCTCGATGCCGGCTGCCTCGGCCTCCTTGAGCTGCTGGATGCGGTCGGCGTCGGCCTGGGTCAGCGAGCGGATGCCGTCCGCCTCGCCGCGCTTGAGCCGGCGGTTGCGTTCGGCATCGGCCTCGGCGAGGGTGGCGATCTCCTCCTTCTTGATCTCCGCCGGAATGACCACGTCGGCGCGTTGCGTGGCTTCCTCGCGCCGGGCGCGGGCCACCTCGGATTCCTGCTGCGCCGCGTAGGCCTCCTGCAGCGCCTGGGCGGCCTTGACCTTCTCGGCGGCCGAGGCGTCGCGTTCCGCCTCCGCCTCCTCGACCCGGCGCCCCGCATCGGACTGGGCGACGCGAACGGCGGCCCGGTTCTCGCCCTCCTGCGCGGTTGCCCTCGCCTGGGCGACCTGGACCCGGCGATCACGCTCGGCGGCTGCCGCGCCGACCTCGCCGTCGCGCTCCTGCTCGGCGACCTTGACCTTCGCCTCGTTGATCGCCCGCGCGGCGGCTTCCTTGCCGAGCGCGTCGATGTAGCCCGATTCGTCCGTGATGTCCTGGATGTTCACGTTGATCAGGCGCAGGCCGACCTTCTTGAGCTCGACCTCGACGCCGTTGGAGATGTTCTCGATCAGCTTGTCGCGGTCGGCGTTGATCTCCTCGATGGGCATGGTCGCGAGCACCACCCGCATCTGCCCGAAGATGATGTCGCGGGCGAGGCCGGACACCCGTTCCATGGGCATGCCGAGCAGGCGCTCGGCGGCGTTCTCCATCACGCCGGACTCGGTCGAGATGCCGACCGTGAAGGTGGACGGGCAGTTGACCCGGATGTTCTGCTTGGACAGCGCGCCGGTGAGGTTGATGTCCATCGTCATCGGCTGCAGATCGAGGAACTCGTGCGCCTGGAGGATGGGCACGATGAAGGCAGCGCCGCCGTGGTAGCACTTCGCCGAGCCGGTGCCGCGGATCTTTCCGTAGACCACGAGGATGCGGTCGGACGGGCAGCGCCGGTAGCGGCTCGACACCGAGACGACGAGGACGAGGACCGCTGCGAGGGCGGACAGGACGAGGATGATCAGATCCACTGTTGCGTTCTCCTGTTGCTTGCTTTCCTGCTACCGGCCGTGCGGTCGCTGGCCGCCGGGCGTCGGCCGGTCGTTCGCTTCCGCGTCGAGCGGTGCGACGAGCAGGGTGTTGGGATCGAGAGTGTCGACGACCCGGATGCGGGTCAGGGTGGGCAGGTCTTCCTCGTGCCGCGTCATGGCGGCTACCGTGCGCAGCCTTCCCTGGACCAGGACTTCGACCTGACCGGGCTTCGCGAGGCCACCGCCGATGGGCGCGTAGACCTTGCCGGCCACGCCGACCGCGTTCGCGTAGTCCACGGTGCCGCTGTGCCGGAGGCTCATCATCACGCGGATGATCAGGACGAGAAAGCCAGCCAGAAGCAGGCCGGCGACGGTGCCGGCGACCGATGCGCCGAGAACTCCGTAGCCGGCGCGCATCATCACCACGCCGGTCCAGCCGAAGCCGGCCAGAAAGCCGCTCACGGTGCGCAGCGACAGAAGCGACGCCCCTTCGCCGTCCATGAGGTCGAGCAGCTCGTCGAGCCCGAAGATCGTGAGCACGACCTGCACCGTCAGGGCGAGCGCGGAGACTATGCCGAGCGCGTAGAACACGCGGTACGCGCCCTCCAGGGAACCCCACCACTCAGCTGCTGCTTCCATCGCTTCTCCTCAGCCTCCGGTCAGGCCGCCTGCCGCGCGGTCTCGAGGCCCCGCGCCTCGTTGACCCGCAGCATCAGAAGGCCTCCGACCAGGAAGAACAGAACGACAACGCCGACGCCGGCGCGCTGCCCGTAGTCGGCGGTGACGATTCCCAGCAGGGCCGGCCCCAGGAACGCGGTCGCCTTGCCCGAGAAGGCGAAGAAGCCGAAGAACTCGGACTCGTAGCGCTGTGGCGCGAAGCGGGCCATCAGCGAGCGGCTTGCCGACTGGTTGGGGCCGATGAACAGACCGAGGCCGATGGCCGCAGCCCAGAACCAGGCGCGATTCGTCGCCGTGACCGCGATGGCGGAACACGTCAGCAGCCCGACCAGGCTCCACAGGATGGTCTTGTGCCCTCCGACCCGGTCGTCGACCAGGCCGAACAGGAAGGCGCCAAGGCCCGCGGCCACGTTCAGGCCGATGCCGAACAGCATGACCTCGCCGGTATCCATGCCGAACGTGCCCGCCGCGTAGACGCCGCCGAAGGCGAACATCGTGATCAGCCCGTCGTTGTAGACCAGGCGGGCGATCAGAAAACGGACGATGTCGGGGAACTCCCGAACTCGCCGCAGGGTGCCGGCCAGGTCGCGCACCGACTGCCGGGTCGACGTCAGGATGCCCTCGTCCGTGCCTCGACGCGCCGAGACGGCGTCGCGAACGAACAGGAACACGGGAATGCTGAACAGGAGGTACCAGCCGGCGACCAGGAGGTTGGAGGTGCGGACGTTGAAGCCGTCCTCGGTGGCGAGCGGCAGCCACGGGTCCAGGCCGAACGGCCCGATGAGACCGAAAAGCGCCAGGACCAGGCAGGTGAGACCGCCGGCGTAGCCAAGGCCCCAGGCGTAGCCTGAGATTCGCCCGATCGTCGCCGGCGTGGACAGCTGGGGCAGGAAGGCGTTGTAGAAGACGAGCGCCACCTCGAAGGCGACGTTGGCGACGATGAAGATCGCGAGCGCAAGGATGACCGCGTTGGCAGTGCCCGGGACGATGAAGGCGAGCCAGACGGTCGCCAGAACGGAGATCAGGGTGGCGGCGACCAGGAAGCGGCGCCGGCCGCCCGAGCGGTCGGCCATGGCGCCGAGCAGCGGCGACACCAGCGCGATGATCAGCGAGCTGATCGTGATGGCCCGCGACCAGAGAACCAGGCCGCGGTCCGGGTCGTCGACGAACGTCTGCGTGAAGTAGGTAGCGTAGACGAAGGTGACGACCAGCGTCGTGAACGCGGAGTTCGCCCAGTCGTACAAGCACCAGGACGCCACGGCCCGGCGCCCTGCCGCGGGATGGGATTCGCTGCCAACGCCGGTCAGAACGCCTCTTCCTCCCACCACGGGAACCAGGGCGGCATGTCGGAACTGACCTTCATGGGGAAGCGGGCTGGCCGCTTCTCCAGGAAGGCGGTCACGCCCTCGTGAGCGTCGTCGCTCCTGCCGCGCGAGTGGATGCCCAGGGACTCGATGCGATGGGCGGCCATGGGCGTCGGGGCGTTCTGACCCTTCCAGAGCATGTGCTTCGTCAGCGCGACGGATACCGGCGAGGCATGAGTGGCGATCTCGCCGGCAAGCTCCCGCGCCGCCGGAAGGAGCTCGTCCGGCGGCAGCACGCGGCTGACCAGGCCGGCCTCGAGCGCTTCGGAGGCGGGGAACACGCGGCCCGAAAGCGCCCACTCCGAGGCCCGGCCCATGCCGACCAGCCGAGGCAGGAAGTAGGTGCTGCACGCCTCCGGCACCATGCCGCGGCGCACGAACACAAGGCCCATCCGCGCCTCGGTCGAGGCCAGGCGGATGTCCATCGGCAGGGTCATGGTGATCCCGACTCCCACCGCCGGACCGTTGATCGCGGCGATGATGGGCTTGCGGACCTCCCAGATCGCCAGCGACAGCACGCCGCCGCCGTCGCGGTAGCCGGCGTTGTCGGCCTGCGGGCTGGCGAAGGTGCCGCCGCCGGAGGACAGGTCTGCGCCAGCGCAGAATCCGCGCCCCGCGCCGGTCACGATGATGGCCCGCACCGCGTCGTCGGCATCGGCGCGCTTGAGCGCGTGCCTGACTTCGACGCCCATCTGGCCGTTGAACGCGTTCAGGCGTTCCGGCCGGTTCAGAGTGAGCACCAGGACGCCGTCCTGGAGCTCGTAGCGGATGGCTTCGTAGCTGCTGTCTTCGGTGCTCATGTTGTCCCCGTGGGTGTGAGCCGGCCCTCGTGCCCGGGCCGGGTGTCGGGCCGGACCGCTTCGAGGCCGGGAACGGGGAACCGTCGGCAGAAGGCCTCGATGTCCCGCCGCATCGTGTCGAGGGACTCATGGTCCCGATGTTGGCGCAGAGCCCGCATGATCCAGTCGGCGAGCAGATCCATCTCGGCTTCCTCCATGCCGCGGGTGGTGGCGGCGGGAGTGCCGAGACGAATGCCGCTCGGCCGCAGCGGCGGCAGCGGGTCGTCCGGGATCAGCTGCTTGTTGACCGTGATGGACACCCTGTCGAGCGTTTCTTCGGCGACCCGGCCGTCGATGTCGAAGGTCTGCCTGGTGTCGAGCACCATCATGTGGTTGTCCGTGCCGCCCGTGACCAGCACGGCGCCCCGCTGCATGAGCCCCGCCGCCAGCGTCTTCGCGTTGTCCAGGATCTTGTGCGAGTAGGTCCGAAACTCGGGCTCGAGCGCCTTGCCGAGGGTCACGGCGAGCGCCGCGACGGCATGCATGTGGGGGCCGCCCTGCAGGCCCGGGAAGACCGCCTTGTCGATCTTCCGGCGGTGCTCGGCCCGGCACAGGATGAGACCGGCCCGCGGCCCGCGCAAACTCTTGTGCCCAGTGGTTGTCATCACGTCGAAGCCGTGGTCCATCGGGTTGGCCATCGCGTTGCCGGCGATCAGGCCGCCGATGTGCGACACGTCCGCCATGGTGAGCGCGCCGACGTCGTCCGCCACCCGCTTGAACTCGCGGTAGTCGTAGTCCCTGGGGTAGGACGAGTAGCCGCAGAGGATCATCTTCGGCCGGTGCTCGCGGGCCTGGGCGAGCATGGCACCGAAGTCGATGGCGCCGGCGTTGTCGGGGTCCGTCCGATAGCGGATGAAGCGGAAGACCCGGCCCATGTGGGAGACCGGCGCGCCGTGGGTCAGGTGGCCTCCGTGCGACAGGTCCATCGCCAGCACGGTGTCGCCCGGGTCGAGGAAGGCGAAGTACGCCGCCTGGTTCATCGGCGAGCCGGACAGCGCCTGGACGTTCGCGTGCTCGGAGCGGAACACCTTGCAGGCACGTTCGATCGCCAGCCGCTCCACCGCGTCCGTGAACTCCTGCCCGCCGTAGTAGCGCCGGCCCGGATAGCCCTCGGCGTACTTGTTCGTCAGCACCGAGCCGTTCGCGGCGAACACCTCGGGGTAGGTGTAGTTCTCCGAGGGAATCAGCTCGACGCCGCGTCGTTCGCGGTCCTCCTCGCCGATGATCGCGGCCCAGACCGCGGGGTCATTGCGCGCCAGTTCCTGTCGATTGGAATCCAATGCTCTCCAGTGCTCCCGTGTGTTTCCTGTCCGTGCTTGCGGCCTGTTTCGCGTTCCTGCCTGACGGTCCTGTCTGACGGTCGACGGCATTGCCGCCTCCGGCCGCGCCGATGCCGTTCGCGCCCGGAAGGTTGTCGCGCCCGAAACGACCGTTATGTTGCAGGGCGGTCAGGCTACCACGGGCGGGTCGCCGCCCAGGCCGCAGGAGGCGCCGTGCTGGCCCGTTGCCGCCCAGCGCGCAACCGCTCTTCCGCCCACCGCGGAGCCGCACCGAGTCGTCGCTGGAGGCGGCTGTGGCGGACGAGTGCATGCCGGCTTCGCGGCAGCGGCAGCGGCGTGGCCGATTCTCTCCGCGCTAGCCTTTGCTGATTCCGGCGCACGACGACGACGGCGGGGCCTCGCCTCCGGCCAGGGGGTGGTCGATTCCGGTCGGCCCGTGAGGATGCGTCGGCGCCCTGGCAGTCCGTGCCGAACCGCCGGCTGCGAGGCGTCAGCGCGCCGCGGCACGCGCTTCCCGCGCCGCGCGCCGTCGTTCCTGAAGCTCCTCCCAGGGGACGACGCCGGTGCGCTCGGCCCAGTCCTCCCACAGCGCCGCCAGTTCCCTTGCCCGCTCGGGCATCTCGGTCGCGAGGTCGTGGGATTCGGTGCGATCGGCGATGAGGTCGTGCAGCTGCCAGGGGCCGGGATGGCGGGAGACCAGCTTCCACTTGCCGGAACGAACCGCACGGTTGCCCTCGTGCTCCCAGAAGATCGCGCCGCGGTCCAGCGCCTGTCGGTCGAAGGCAGGCAGAAGACTCGCGCCCTCGAGGGGGATGGCTGCGCGGCCGTCGCGCTGGGCGGGAAGCTCCGCCCCGGCGGCGTCGAGCGCCGTGGCCATCAGATCGACGACGTGGGCCATCTCGCCCACGATGCCGCCGCCGTCAGCGATGCGCGCCGGCCAGTGGACGATCAGCGGCGAGGCGATCCCACCCTCGTGGACCCAGTGCTTGTACAGCCGAAACGGGGTGTTGCTGACCTGCGCCCAGTGCGGTCCGTAGCTCTGGTAGCTCGACTCCGGCCCCGGCAGCACGGCCAGGTCGTTGCCGCGCGCCACCGGGCTGCCGTCCAGGGCGTGGCTGGGGATGGAGAGGCCGCCCCAGTTGCTCGTGATGACCTCGGCGCAGCCGCCGTTGTCCGCCAGGAAGACGATCAGCGCGTTGTCGAGCCGCCCGGTGTCCTCGAGCGCCGCGATGACCTCGCCGATGCCGCGGTCCATCCGGTCGACCTGCGCCGCGTAGACCTCCATCGCGCGTTCGTACCAGCGCCGCTCGTCACCGGGGACGTCCTCCCAGGAGGGGACTCGGTCGTCGCGCTCGGCCAGTGGCCAGCTTGCGTCGACCAGCCCGAGTTCGACGAGCCGAGTCTGGCGCCGCTCGCGGATGGCGTCCCAGCCGGCGGCGTAGCGGCCACGGTAGCGGGCAATGTCCTCGGGCAGGGCGTGGAGCGGCCAGTGGGGCGCGGTGTAGGCCACGTAGAGGAACAGCGGGTCGTCGCTGTGCTCGCCCGAGGCGTGGTCGCGCACGAAGCGGGCGGCGTGCTCCGAGATGGCGTCCGTGTAGTAGTAGACGGGCGCGTCCGGGTCCTCGGCGGGTTCGAGTTCGACCGGCGTGTTGCCTTCCGTCAGCGAGATCGGGTCGAAGAAGCTGCCGGCGCCGTGGAGGGTGCCGTAGAAACGGTCGAAGCCGCGCTGAAGCGGCCAGTTTTGGGTGGACATCGCCTCCGCGTCGCCGCTCCACTGCCCGATATGCCGCGTGACGTGCCACTTGCCGGACATGTAGGCGCCGTAGCCGGCCTCGCCCAGGGCTTCGGCGATCGTCACCGCGTTCGACGCCAGGTCGCCGCGGTAGCCCGGCAGCCCGTCGTCGCCCATCATGTGCCCGACGCCGGTCTGGTGCGCGTAGAGCCCGGTCAGCAGCGATGCGCGTGTCGGGCAGCAGCGGGCCGTGTTGTAGAAGTGGCTGAAGCGCAGCCCGTCGGCGGCCAGCCGGTCGAGATGAGGCGTCTCGATTTCGCCGCCGTAGCTGCCGACGTCCGAGAACCCCATGTCGTCGGCCATGATGAAGACGATGTCCGGCCGCGGCGGAGTCGGGTCGTAGCCCCCGCAGGCGGCGAGCGCCAGGGCGAGGGCGGCGAGAAGTATGGCTGCCAGACCGGCAGGGCAGGGGAGAGTGCGGCGCCTGAAGCGAGAGGCGGAAGCGTTCATGCAGGCAGTCTACGGTGACGGCTCGCGGGAGTGACGGTGATGCCCGCCGCCCCTGCTACCACTGCGCCCCTGGCGTCGGGAGACAGGCGCTCAGGCCCTCCGCGAATCCCAGGCCGCCCGGGCGGTCGATGTGCTCCTCGTGGTTCAGGTCGGGCCTCAGAATGCACGCTGGACAGCCGGCGGCGCAGTCCTCCCGGCAATCCAGGCGCCTGGCCGCACGGCGGAGACAGTGGGCCAGCCAGTCGGGTTCCGCCAGTCTGGTGGCGAACCCTGCGCCGCCCGCGGCTCGGTCGAAAACGAACGCTGAGATGCGGTGATCCTTGGCGGGTCCCTTGGTTGGCGATGCCGTGAGCCCGACCTCGCGGGGTTCGGCGCCCAGCCGCCTGACGAGTGCCTCGCGCAATCCGGCGGCGAGGGCCAGCGCGGGAGGCCGGCTTGTGCCGGGCGGGAGTTGCAACTCGAACACCGAGGTTCGGCAGTCGTGGACGAGAAGCACCTCTCGCTGAATCCTCTCGGGGTGAACGAAGCCGCCGGTGCAGAACTTGCCGCGGAGCCTGTCTTCGCCGACTGGCGCCAGCGGCTTGTGCTTGCCGAGGGCCCTGGGAAGCAGCCGATCCCTGGTCTCCGACTGCGCCCGACCGCAGTCAAGGCAGAGTGCGTAGCCATTGCCCAGAGCGCCGGATCCCATGGTGAGGAGCTGGCCGGAATGGCTTGCGCGCCAGCGGCACGCAGGCGCTGAAGGGAACGCCGTCCATTCCCCGCCCGAGGCGGAGATCTTCGGTGGCTCGTACGGGACATGGCCGAGGCTCTCGTAGCCGGTGTGCGGACGGCGACGGCCGAGGAACCCGGCAGGGCGAAGGGTCTTCTTCGACCGCGTGATCGCGGCGTCACAGTGCGTGCAGGAGTCGGGCAGGTCGCGCTTCAGGCCGAAAGCGCCGCAAGTGGCGCATTCCCAGAAGTGGCGGAGGTCCTCCAGTCGCGACATGTCGGCGGTGGTTCCCCACGCCGGCAGAACGCCGTCCGAGCGATGAACGAGTCCGTCGACCACGACTTCGGATCCGGGGCCGTACTCGCGTAGCGCCACGTCGAGAGTGCGGGTGGGGTGGCCCTGGTTCCACCCGAAGTTCGCCCGTGCCGCGCTGGCCCCGGATCTGCCTCGGCCAGGCAGGGTCAGGTGGTCGAACGGCACGACGTCGACAGGGAAGCCGTAGGCGGGGGTGAAGCCGCGTCGGGCGAGGTCGGACAGAAGGAACTCGCCATGCATCCGACCAGCTCTCAGGGTCAGCGCCCGCCGCGCGGCCTGATCGCTCGCGAGCTCGCTGCGACTCCGGAGCACCGTGTACTCCTGGCGCCATCGCTTCACGAGTTTCCCGAACTGGCAGGCAGTGCGTTCGGCGAGTTCGTTGGCCGAGGAGTCCTCGAGAGCAGTGTTGCGAACCAGCGTCTCAAGCTCGACAGACAGGCCCTTCCCGCGAAGAGCGTCGAGGAACTGATCTGCGAGAGACTCCGGCTCGAACCAGCTTGAGTGCTGCTGGCCTCGGCTGGGCTGCTCCGTGGCTGGCCTCAGTGCACCGAGGAAGGCCCCGGTTGACGTGTGCACCTGGAGTCCCTCCGGCAGCGTCCTCACGAAGGCGCCGAGCAGGGCTGCGTTGACGTGCCGCTGCACCAGCAGCCCGCTGTCCATGCGAACCGACGGCGCTGCCAGCTCCGCCTCCAGGAACCTGACCGGATCGTCGTGGACGATCCAGTCGAGCGGCAGGTCGCGGCAGAACGTCAGCCCGTATGCCCACGGTTCGCCGCGTCGCCCGGCGCGGCCGACCCGCTGCCTGTAGTTCGAGATCGAGGGCGGAACGTTCGAGTTCGCGACCACCTGGACATCAGGGATGTCGATGCCCATCTCCATGGTGGTCGAGCAGTTGAGGAGGTTGATGCGGCCCTCCTCGAAGAGCCCCTCGTAGTGCGCCAGGACCGGTCTCTCGATCTGGGCGGAGTGCTCCTGAGCACGCACGAACTGCACGTACGACGCGGCGCGGTCGTGCAGGTCCGTCCAGCAGCCTTGACGCCGCAGCTCCTGGACCGTCTCGTCCTGCCTGCACCAGTGGGCGTTCTCAGCGCGCACTTCGGAGGTCAGGCCGCCAGGGTTGGCGGCAGGGAGGCGTGGCAACTGCATCTCGACCAGCTCACGGTTCGGGTCGTAGGGCGAACGGCCGCCCGGCGAGTAGCCCAGAAAGCGTCTGGTCACGGGACAGAGCCAGGCCCGGTCGAGCCTGGCGACGGCGGCTTTGGAGTAGTCCAGCTGGAACTTGCCCTGTCCGGCATCCCTCGCCGCGTGACGGCAGACGAGCGTCCAGAGCTGAGTCAGCACGGCAGCGGCCCGGTCCTGATCTGCCGGTCTGGTCCAGTCGCCACCAGTCAGCTTGTAGACGAGTCGAAGAAACCGGGATGGCTTGCCGTTGTGAGGCGCGGGACCTGGCCAGGGCCTGGAGTCAGCGGGGGGTTCTTCCAGGCCGGCCTTGCAGATGCCGCCCACGCCTCGGCGCCCGCGTGGGCTGACGAACGAGAGGATGCGGTGGTCGTCCACCCTGGTCGCCAAGCTGTCCCTGAACACGAAATCGACGGCGGCCAGCACGAGGCCCACCCAATGCGCGGCCTCGCTGGCGGCATTCCTGAACGCTGACGGCACCATTGCGGCTGCTGCGCGCTCGAGGTCGGGGAACGCGAGACGTGCGAGGCCCATGGTCTCCGCGTTGTTCTGAACCCGTGGTCGGCGAAACAGCTCGCGAAACAGGAACATCTCCGCGAGCTTGCGCGGGTCGTCGGCGAGGTCTCGGCCAACCTCGCCGCGTTCGCCCCAGACCTCGGTAGCGATCTCGAGCTCGGCGTGCTGCGAGAGGCGGTTCTTCAGGTCCTCCCATTGAACGGGCTTGGGGTCTCCCCGCAGATTGGCCTCAATGTCCTCGATCTCGCTGGCGAAGAAATCGGCGTCCACCATCCGGAGCTTCGCCAGTTTCGTCTCCGCTTCATGGCGAGCCTCGCCCGCTGGTCCCGTTTGCTCCTGGACTGAGTGGTAGAGGAACGCGCGCGTGAGGTTTCGCTCGGCATCCTGCTGCAGCTTGGCGGCCAGGCGGGCGGTGCCCTGCCTGCTGTCCGTGAAGGTCAGGGCCCGACGCCCGGCCAGGGGCAGTCCCGGTTCCTTTGCCCGCGCACCCAGCGAACGCACGAACTCGGGAAGGGCCGTCCCGATGAAGAAGGCCGGGCCGTAGCGCTGAGGCGCGAGCCGAGCAGTGCGTGCGCCGGCGCAACAGGTGCGCTCGCCTGCGGCGTCGTGAACCAGAACTGGCGTCCAATGCCCCTCGACCCCCGGCTGGTTGTCAAGGATCTCCCCGCTGTCGAGGTTCAACCAGCGAGGTTCGGGTTCGTCCTTGCCCGAGGCCAGAAACACTGTTTCCTCCGCTGGTGAAGGGAGCGCAGCCTCCTCTTCCGTTCCGAGATCCAGCGGCGCCTCAGGCTCCTCGTCGACCGAGAATTCGTCAATCGACTGATCGTGCGCGGCGACGAGGCGGTCAGTGACACCGCGCTTCATGCGGGCCTTGAGGCAGGGCGTGCCGCACTCGTCGCAGGCGACCAGTTCCAGGACGGGCGCCCCGCATGAACACCGGTGTCGCTGCCGCAGCCAGACGGCTCCTGACCTCCAGTCCGAGCCGTCTGCGGCCAGCTCGTCATCCCTGTACTTGCACGCTGGATCGGCGCACACCCAGATGCCGCCCTGGGCCCGATGGAAGATGTGAGCTCGCATTGGCAGGAGCCGCTCGCCGGAAAGGGGATTCGTGGCGATTGAGGCGTTGTCCAGCAAGCGAATCGTGTCTTCCCGGCGGTGCGAAGCCTCGGGCCCGAAGAGGGTCTCTGTCGCGGCGCGCATGCTGATGCCGCTCTCGGCCTGCTTCCGCAGACGCTGCACTCGGGGATGAGGGGCAAGCCGGCGCCAGAGCTCCTCGGGATCCAGGCCTGCCAAATCGGTCGAGGCGAGCGGAGCGTCCTCGTGCGGGGCGGGGAGCTTCGGGTCGGCGCGTTGCCCCTCGACCACCCGAACCTGCCGGTTGTCGACACCGGCGAGGTCGGCGGCAAACTGGCTGAGTTGCTCTGTCGTTTCGCTGCCACCGCCGATGGTCGCCGAGGTCGCGATGAGCTGCACCTCCTCCGGTTCGACACCGAAGGCTCCGCGCACCCGGCGAAGCAGCAAGGCCATCTCGGCAGCCTGCGCGCCGATGTAGCCGTGGGCTTCGTCGAGAACGAGCCACCGAAGCAGCCCCTGAGACTGGTCGAGGATCGGACGGTCCTGGCTGCGGAGCAGGAGGTACTCCAGCATCGTGACGTTCGTCACCAGGATGGCCGGCGGCGATTCCCGGATGTCCCTGCGGTTGCCGATCTCCGCTCGGTGAAGTGTTGACGCGACGGCACGCCGCGTCTCCGGGGTCATTCCGTTGTACAGGGCGAACTTCGCCCGCCTGCGGAGGGTGCTTGTCCAGGCGCCGAGGCGGTTTCGCTGGCTTTCGATCAGGGCGTTCAGCGGGTAGACGACGATCGCTCGCACGCCTCGCAGCGGCCCCTGCTCGGACGACCGCCACAGGTCATCCAGCATCGGCACCATGAAGCACTCGGTCTTGCCGGAACCGGTACCGGAGCTGACAAGAACGCTGGAGCCGTCGCGGGCAGCCTCCCACGCAGCGAGCTGGTGGGTCCACGGCCGGATCGTGCGGGCCAGGCGGTGGGACTCTGCGCGGTCCAGGGTCTCGACCAGGCGTGGGTGGAGAAGCCCGCCGGCGAGATCGTCGAGCGTGACGTCGGCCGAGGCCCATGAACTGGCGCATTCGAGGATGGGGTCGGCCAGCAGGGAGTCCTTCTCGCCTGGCGCCGCCGAGAGTCGCCGCAGAAGTGCGGCATTGAGCGATCTGGACTTGATCCGCCCGCGCGCCACGACCGCCGAGGCGGACCGACGGGACATTTCCACCAGGGTGCGGTCGAGTGCGGTCGCGGTCATCTCTGCCCCAGGTAGTGGGTCACAGCGGCGGGAAGAGCCTTTTCGAAGTAGAGAGGATCGAGCCAGCGCAGATGGATCAGGGTCGTCTTCTCGTCGGTAGCTGGCTGCTCTCTCAGGCCCGCAGCCATCTCGGCGGAGACCAGCGGTGCGTCAATCAGGGGCTGAGTAACAGAACTGAAGCGAGACAACCATGCGGGGCGGGAGTTCGGCGTAAGGCCGCCGACACCTTGCGGCAGCCGGTCCAGGCGCTTGGCCGCTTCCTGGGCGGCCTCTTCCAGCTGGGATCGTGGGTTGCTGGCGGGCGCGAGAAGTGCGGGCGGCGGGGAGGCGCGGCGAGCCAGCTGTCTCGAGAGAAGCCCTGCATCCACGAAGGCCTGGCTCCAGTGAGCTGCAAGGGCGGGCCTTTGGAGCAGCAAGGCTTCGAGCACGTTGACCAGCTTCTGATCGGCGAAGAGGGTGGCCTTGTCTTCGTCGAATCTGCCCGCCACCAGCCTGGCTTTCACTCGCTCGCCCTCGACCCGAAGGGCCGTGGTGAAGTCGCTGGCCAGCACGCCTGGCCAGAAGACGGGGATACTCGAGTCCAGATCGAAGATGTCCCCGATCCGGCCTCTTTCGGTGCGGAAGAGCAGGCACAACGCAACGGCAGGGACCTGGGCCAGCGCCTGAAGTTGATCGAAGGAACCGGCATGGCCAACGCGGGAGAGCTCGACCAGCTTGAGCAGTGAATCCCATTCCGGAGCGGCTGGCTCGTCCAGCATGGCGCGCCACCGCTCGGCGTAGGCGCCGACGCGCTGCGTGCGGGTGGTGTCCGGCCTCTCGCCGGTGAATCTGATCGCAGCCCGCTGCGGGCGGTCATTCAGGGAGGAGTGGACGAGCCAGGGTCCGCCCGAAGGAAGAACCCGTTTCAGGTCCACCGGCGACGATGCCTCGGACCAGCTCCTGGACTCGGTGCTGCGAAGATCGACTGCCGTGAGTTCGACGTGGCCCTTGACGGACTCGCCGTGGCCGTCTTCCAGATCGGGTGGGGCCTTCTGTCCGCGGTCCAGGCCCAGGTGCAGCAGGCCGTCAACAGTCAGGTACGAGTTGTCCAGGTAGCGACCGATCTCCAGGCGAGGACTCTCCTTGCCGTCGACGATCAGGGTGACGTTGACCCGACCGTCGGAGGTCTCCTGGGCAAGCAGGGCTTCGACCAGACCCTGATAGCTGGCAACTGACACCTCACCACTTGCCGGAACCGACACGAGGCGGCGCCCGCCGAGGTCGAACTGAAGAGCGCCGCGAGTTCTTGTGCCGCTTGCCTGGTCAGAGATGGCTCTCCATCCCTGCAGATCCTCCGTGGACAGGGCGCGATTCCGGTCCAGTCGTTCGCCTTCCGGGTCGAGCAGCATCCCCGTGGCGGCGGGCCAGGGGGATTGAAGCTCGAGAGAACGGCCGGACGCCGGCTCAAGAAGGCGGAGAACGACGAGGCCCGGTCTGCGACCGGAGAGGGCGAGTGTGCCTTCAAACGAGCCGCCGCCGACCGGTGCGCACTCGACCGCGGTTGCGCCGGCTTCAAGCTGAGCCCGCCACGTCAAAGGAAGGCCCTGCAATCTGCAGGTCGCCCGTCCCGGCCCTGTTTCGCGCAGCTGAATCTGAAGTGAGCCCGGGAGATGCACTGCCTCGCGACGTGCCAGGACCTCGTCGTTGCGGCGCCACTCGATGACATTGCTGCCGAGACGGCGACCGCTCTTTCGGTGCAGCTCGGAATCCGGTAGCCGTGAGACTGGCGCAGACCCGAACTGACCCCAGAACGTCGGCTCGCCGTGGTGTACCGGCGTCATGCCGTCGAGCAACCACCTTTCGATGGTCTCGCCGAACGCGAAGATCCGAGCATCGTGTCCCTCGTCCTCGCCGCTGGTGGCGACCCGCCATCTCGTTTCGGCGACTCGCAAGACACCGTTTCCTGAAAGTCGCCAGAGTCTGCCGTCTGCTGCAGAGCCCACAGCTGTCAGGTCGACCTGCCCCTCGGCTACGGGTTCGGTCTCGGCGGGGGCGAGAAGCCAGACGAAGCGCTTCCGCGTTCTCGCACTCGACAGCGGTGTCAGGCGGTCGACCATCTCCCCGTCCTCGTTTGCCTCTGCAGGCCGCCACAGACTGGGAAGCTCATCGGGCAGGGGCACTCCTGAATCGATCACGGCTTCGCCGACCTTGTGCCCGTCTGCATGGGCTGTCAGCGAGAACGGGCGGTCGAGCTCGTACGCGACCGAACTGCTTCGGCCGCCCAGTCGACGGACGGCCCAGCCGCCGTCTTGCGGCTGTGCGGCGTATATTGCTCGCGCAGCGACGAAGGAGCCACCTGGCAGGAGGCGGAGCCGCAGATTCGAGGCAGCGCGGGGGAGCAGCCGGTCCGGCAGCCAGCCTTCCTGCCGCAGGGCCAGACGGGCATGCCAGCGGCCGTTTCCGTCCCTGACCAGCTCCCGACCGCAGAGGGGGACCATTTGAACCGGTGCATGGCGCTCTTCGTTCAGCGCCGGCCGGATGAGGACGGAGAGCGTCTCCGCACGCAGTCGCAGCGGTAGCTGGGCAGCCCAGTCGGGTTCGTTCCGGTGCAGCCACTGCTCTCCGGCATCTGCAGGAATGTCCGTGGGAATCAGCTCCCGGATAGCCGCGACAGCGAGGGCGAGATCGGCCATCAACCTGGCGACATCGTCGTGTCGGAAGGTCTGGGGCAGCTGCTGGACCCAACGCCTGGCCATCACGAACGCCCAGGGCTTCGAAGCCTCGACGCCGTCTGCCTCGATCTCCCGCAGCAGGCCGAGGAAGACGTCCTTGTAGAGGCTCTCCTGCCGCAGGACTGCATCGGGAAGGCCGCCTTCCGCCATCAGGCTGTACAGGAACATGCGTTTGTTCTCGTCCGACAGGCGCACCTTTCGCTGCCACCAGGCGAGCCCTTCCCTGACCATCCGCCTGCCCAGGTCCTGATCCTCAGCGATGTCCAGGCGGTCGAACAGGAAGGCCCAGGTCAGGCCGCCTCCCGGGTAGCGGGTGCGAATCGTCTCTGCGGCCCAGATCACGAAGTTCGCGGCCGTCGCTCTGCCGGCACCTGGTTGGCCGGCCAGCGCCTGGCGGAGCGCGTGTTCGAGTTCGCCCAGAATCGACTCGGCGAGAGAGTAGCGATAGAGAGGCCTGCCGTCTGGCCTTGCGAGGTCGGCCTCGTGGAGGACCTGCCGCAAGGAGGACCATCGGGGGTAGCCGAAGGTCTGTCCCTGAGAGCGGGTGTCGCTGGCCTGGTGGGTCTGCTCGTCTCGACCGGACGAACTCGTCAGCGGGTTTCGCTGATGGGGCATTGACGGAAGTGTACGATGACGGCTTGCCGGGGACGTGCAGGTTCGAAGGGGCCCGCAGTGGCGAGCAACCGCATCGGCTGTCACCGCGGCGACCAACCTTCCGGTGGCTTGCTCATGGACCGCGACACCTACCGCAGTTTGATCGGGCAGTTCGCGACCGGGGTCACGGTGGTGACGACGAACGTCGAAGGCAGGCTGCACGGGATGACGGCGAATGCGGTCTGCTCGCTGTCGCTTGACCCGCTTCAGCTGTTGGTCTGCGTCGACCGGGAGTCGAACTGCTTCGGGCAGATGCAGGAGGCGGAAGCGTTCGGCATCAGCATCCTGGCGGCGGACCAGGAGGACCTGTCGAACCTGTTCGCGCGCACCACGGCGCCGGCGGAGGGCTCACTTCAGGGAGTGGATTTCTCGCTCGGCGCTCTGGGCGAACCCCTGATCGAGAACGCTCTCGTGCATCTGGAGTGCCGGATCGCGGAACGGCTCGACGGCGGCGATCACGTGGTTGTGGTCGGCGACGTGGTGGCCGGCAGGCAGGTGCGCGAGGGGGCGCCGCTGCTGTTCTTCGGCGGCCGGTACGCACGGCTGGGCGGCTGAGGCCCTGTCTGCCGGGGTGGCGGCCGCCAGGTCAGGGCGGCTGCAGGGTACGCGTGCGCCCTGGAGTCTGGTTGAGGGGTTGGCGCACGCTGCGGTCGGCTGCACTCGGGCAGGTGCTTGTCCGGGAGGACGTGCAAGGTTGCTTGCCTCCCGCCCCCTGCCGCCTTCTCCCGGACTTCGCGGCTCCGGTCGTGCCTGGCCGGGGACCGGCTGCCGGAGTGGCCAGCGGCGGCAACGAGGGCGGCCGCCGTCAGGTCGGACGGCCGAAGAACCGCGGAGGTGACTGTGGAGATCGGGGCGGGCGTCAGGCGACCTTCGGGCAGCTCGGGTCGAACTGCCGGTCCAGGGCCGTCAGCTCGACGATCGCCTCCCGGATGACCTCCTGGGGCGTGAGCCCTTCCTCGGTTCGCCGGAGCCACCGCATGGCCGGGTTGCCGTGCTCCAGGATGGACTCGAGCGGACCGAGCAGCGGGGCGAGGCCGTGCCGGGCAGCGGTGTCCCCGGCGTCGTCCAGCGTCGACCGCACCCAGTCGCGCAGGGACAGGCGCCGGCCGCTTTCCCAGTCGACTGCCGTGGCGTCGAGGCTGCGGGCGCAGACGGCTCGTTCGTTCGCCGCGGCCAGCCTCTCCAGGACGCGGGACGAGCGGTCGCGGAGCGGGTCCAGGTCCGGGTTCTCCAGCACCTGCCAGACGCGCGCCTCGTACAGGGCGGTGATCGCCTTCAGGATCTGCGGGTCGCTGATCCGGTCGCATATGCGCAGTTCCAGCCGGTCCAGAACCCTTGGCGTGTCGGGGCCGTTGGGCCGGATGCCGAGCCAGAGGTGACGGCCGTTCTGCATCGTGCCGACCTTGATCTGCTGCTGCATCCAGACGGCGAACGCGTCGGCATCGGGGAGGAACGGGACCTGCGGCGGCGTCAGCGGGAAGCGCTTCCACCGAGTCGAATGCAGCCCCGTGGGTCGCCCGGCCAGGAAGGGCGACGCCGCGGTCAGCGCCAGGAAGATGGACGCTTCCAGCCGCAGGACCCGCCACGCGCGCAGCAGCTCGCCAGGGTCGTCGATACCGAGGTTGATGTGGGTGGATGCGGTCACGACGCGGTTGCCGTAGGCGTCCCGGATGTAGCGGTAGTACGGGTTGTCCGGGTCGGAGAAGTGGAACGAATCGGGGTCGGCAAGCGACAGCGACCCGCCCGGCACCAGGGTGGCGTCGTGTTCGGCTTCCAGGTAGCGCCGGAGCGCACAGCGCTTCGTCATCAGGCGGTCGACCAGGACCTCGTAGCTGCGGTACGGCGCGGTGGTGAACTCGACGTTTCGCCCGTCGGGCTCGGTCGTGTAGCCGGACATGACCGCCTTGACCTGGGCCGAAAGCGGCAGGATGTGGCCTTCCGCCGTCCCCGTGTAGACCTCCTCCTCCAGGCCCTTCAGCAACTGGCGGTGCTGCAGCAGGTGGTCGGCGGTCATCTGGAACCCGGGGACGGCACGGCGTGCCGGGCACGGGAAGCGGCCCGGCGACCGCAGCGGAGGCAATCTAGCAGGCCGGCGGTGTGCCAGCGGCCTCAGGACGCTGGCAGGCTGGCGGTGTGCTGGATGAGGTGGGTGCCGGGGCCGGGCGCGGCGTTCCGCGACGCGGCTGGCGGCGCTGGCAGGCCGCCGTCAGGTCCGGCGGCGCCGGTGGGGACGCGGTCGCGTGGGAGGTTGCATGGGGCTGGCGCCCGCTGCGGTCGGCACAGAGCGCGATCTGACCAGCCCCGCCAGCGCCTGCAGCCCGTGGTCACCCGTGCTGCTGTGGGCTGCTCAGGGAGGCGTGTGATCACGGCTGCGCTGCGGCGGGTTGCTGGTTGCGGAAGAACGGGCAAGGTCGTTTGCCACCAGCCCTTTCCGGCCCCTTGGGCCCTGCCGGCTCCGGTCGTGCTCCGGCGAGGAAGTGGTGAGTGAGCGGCCGGAGACGTTGCTACGATGCCGCGCCATGGATTTACAGGGAAGGCATTGCGTCGTGACTGGCGGCGCGAGTGGAATCGGCAGGGCGCTCTGTCGGCGGTTCGCTGCCGACCGGGCGAGAGGCGTCGTGGTCGCGGACCGCGACGGCGACGGGGCCGCGGCGGTGGCGGCGGAGATCGGCGACCGCGCCATTGCTGTCACGGTGAACGTGGCGGTGGAGAGTGAGGTCCGGCAGATGGTCGCCACGGCCGAGGAGGCGTTCGGCGACGTGGACCTGATCTTCTCCAACGCCGGGATCGGCGCCGGCGGCGGAGTCGAGGCAAGCGACGAAGCATGGCAGACGATCTGGGAGGTCAACGTGGTGTCGCACATTTACGCGGCCCGCGCCGTGCTGCCGAAGATGCTCGAACGCGGCGAGGGCTACATCGCGAGCACGTCCTCGGCTGCCGGCCTGCTGGCGCAGATCGACTCGGCGCCCTACACGGTGACCAAGCACGCGGCGGTGGCGCTGGCCGAGTGGCTGGCCATCAACCACGGCGACGACGGCATTCGCGTGTCCGTGCTGTGCCCACAGGCGGTGCGCACGGCGATGACCGCACGCGGGGCCGGAGTGGCAGGGGTGGACGGCATGATGGAGGCCGACGAGGTGGCCGACATTGTCGCCCGGGCGATCGAGCAGGAGCGGTTCCTCATCTTGCCGCATCCCGAGGTGCAGGAGTACATGCGCCGCAAGGCCGCCGACCGCGAGCGCTGGCTGGGCGGCATGCGGCGGCTGCGGCAGCGGTTCGCGGCAGCCCGGGGCGCCTCGGCGTCCGGGCGCGAGGCGGGCCGATGAAGCTGGCGCTGGAGTTCCCGAGCGTCGTCTACCGCGAGGGCCCCGAGGCCGTCGTGCGTCTGGCCTCGGCGATGGACGAGATCGGTTTCGATCAGCTCGACATCTTCGACCACGTGGTCATGGGGCACGACACCGACGGACGCGAGAAGAACCGCTACCCGGCGAAGATGCCGATCATGGAGGCCTTCGTCACGCTCGGCGCCATGGCGGCCTGCACCACCCGGATTGGCCTCGGCACCGAGGTGCTGGTGCTGCCGCAGCGGGACCCGGTGCTCGCCGCGAAGCAGGCGGCGACGATCGACACGCTGTCCGGGGGCCGCCTGCGGCTGGGGCTGGGGGTCGGCTGGCAGGAGTCCGAGTACGAGGCGCTGAGCCAGGACTTCCGAAACCGGGGTCGACGAATGGACGAGGCCATCGAGGTCCTGCGCGCCTGCTGGAGCAGGGATCCGATCGATTTCGACGGCGACTTCTACCGGCTCGAGGCGATGGCGATGGAGCCCAAGCCGCCGCGCGGCGCGGACCTGCCGATCTGGATCGGCGGTCACAGCGAAGCAGCGCTGAGGCGCGCAGGCAGGCTGGGCGACGGCTGGATGGGGGTTGCGTCGCGGGAGCTGTTCGCGGAAGGTGCCGAGACCATCGTCACGGTGCGCCGTCACGCCGAGGAGGCCGGGCGCGACCCTTCGCGGCTCGGCTTCCAGGCGCAGGTGTCGCCGCCGCCGCGGCCGGGCAACGAGAGCGATCGCACCTTCTACACCGAACCCGACCGCGTCGCCGCCGCCGCAGCGAAGCTTGGCGAGCTGGGGTTCGACTCGGTGGCGCTCAACCTGACCGGGCTGTTCCTGGCCGGGGCCCGGACCGTCGACGCGATGATCGACGGGGCGGCTGCCCTGCACGACAGGCTGCGGGCCGAACTCGGCTGAGGGCGTCCCGCGTGGAGGGCCGACCCGGCGGCGCTCGTCTTCTGCGATCGTGGCGAGGCTCTGCGTCTGCTGCCCGTCTTGCTGCCGAGGGACGTGGTCGGCCGCCTGGCCTCCGGCGCTGGCGGCCAGGTTGGAAGGCGTACGGACTGGTCGGTCGTGCGAGGAGATGTTCGCCGAGGGCTTGCGAGGGTCGCGGATCCCTGGGTCAGACGGTGGCGTCGCTGCCGGCCGCCGCATCCTGGGCGGCTCGGTCGCGCCGTCGCTGCAGCAGGGCCCCGACCATCAGCCAGCCGCCGGCCACGAGCAGGCCGAGGGGCCAGAACTCCCACACCCGACGCATTTCGAAGCCGAGCGTGTGGTCCAGCAGCAGCAGGAAGCCGAGCAGGAAGATGCCGCCGCCCCAGAACAGGCCGGCCTGAACCGGCGTCACCGGCTTCGCCCCGTCCGCCAGGCCGGCGTCGGGCCGCTGCCCCTGTTCGATCAGCGTCGCCTGGCGCCACGCGTCGATCACGTTGAAGAGCCACACGAACGCGACCGCCATGCCCGCCAGCCCGACCTCGGTGGCCAGGTACACGGCGGCCAGCGCGACCAGGAAGAACTTGATCCCGCGCAGGTAGAGACCGTTCGCGACGTGGCCCAGGCCGGGCAGGAGGGCGAGGAGGACGGTGACCAGGTGGCGCCCCGCGATCGGTCCGGTGGGCGCGCTGGCTGCGGGCGCCTCGGGCGGAGGCGGAGGCGGGGGCGGCTGAGGCGCGCTGCCGGCAGTCTCCGCGGGGGCGTGCTGGTTCTCTGCGGTCATGTGAAGGTCCTCTCGCGTATGGACGTTCCGGCACCTGGCCGGGGAACGACCTGGTTGGCGCCGGGCCGTTCGCCGTCGGCGCGCGGAATCGGAAGCGGCAGCAGGTCGGGAAGGCCGCGAACGGCCGCGGTTGACGATTCGATGGCGTCAGCGAACCAGTTTCGCACCTCGTCCGCGCCCCGGGTCAGCGGCAGGCCCGGAAGCTCCGGCGCTTGCACGCTGGCCTGCAGCGCGTCGAATCGACGGCTCAGGTCGGCCTGAATCGACGAGCCGGCCCTCGCCGCGGGCTCCAGCAGGTGGCGTCCGGTGGCGTTTCGCACCTCGGACGACGCTCGCAGGCCGAGGCCGACCGGGTCGTCGACCGCCAGCGTCATGGCCGCGGCGAGGAACCAGCTCGCTGCCGCCGCGGCCCCGCGGCCTCGCAGGAGCTCGGCGGCGACGGTTCGATGCGGGCGTCGCCGCCGCGGTTCTCGCCCGGGTTCGCCTGCGGGGCCGGGGGCGGCGGGAATGGCGGCCAGCCGTTGGGCCAGCTCGGGCGAGGGTTCGAGCTGCGGCCAGCGCATGGCCTCCAGGTGCAGCGTGCGCGCCTCGCCGTCGCGGTCCGGCGACGGTCCGAGCGTGATGTCCCGGAGCGCCTGCCGCAACTCCTCGGGCAGGGGGAGGTCCGCTCCGGATCGCGTGAGCGGGGCCTTCATGATCGGGGCGCCGGTCACAGGCAGGTTCCGTCGCGTGCGGGTGTCCGATCGCCTGTGCGCTGCTGATGGGCGTCGACCCGCCGCATCAGGTCGAGCCGGGCCCGGCGCAGCCGGGACTTCATCGTGCCTTCGGGGAGGTCGAGGAAGGCGCAGATGTCGGCGTAGCTCAGTCCCTGCAGGTCGCGGAGCATGAGGAGCTCGGCGAACGGCGCCGGCATCTCCTCGATGCACCGGTAGACGAGACGGAGCTTCTCGTTGCGCTCGGCGCGCTCGGTCGGGTCGCTGTCGCCGGCCTGGTGCTTCAGGACCTCCTCGGAGACGACCACGGTTCGCCGCTCGTTCCTGGTCCGGCGGTAGTGGTCCACGCACAGGTTGCGTGACAGCCTGAGCGTCCAGCCGGCAAGCGGCACGTCGCCCCGGTAGCGGTCGAGGTTGCGGTAGAGGCGCAGGAAGATCTCCTGAGTCAGGTCCTCCGCTTCCGCGAGGTTGCCGGCGAACTGGAAGGCGATGTTGTAGATGCGTCTCCCGTAGCGCCGGATGAGCTCGTTCCAGGCGTCCGGATGTCCGGCCGCAGCGCGGCGGGCCAGGAACAGGTCCGGGTTGGGCTGGGGCTGAAGAGGGCGCTCGCTCATCGTGCTCTCATCCGAAACAGACGTATCGGGGCGGCCGGAAGTTCCATCGCGCCGCCTGCGGCGCCTTTCTCGCCGCCAGACCGGCTCGTGCCTGGCCTGCGCCTCAGGGCTTTCCACGCCGGGTCGTCGACCCGGACCTGACGGCGGCCGTGGATGCGCCATAATCCGCCCGCACGTTGCGCACTTCACTTCGCCGGCCGCCGAGCGCGTCCGGTGGGACACAGCAATGCCGGAACGACGACGCATCCTGGTCACCAGCGGCCTGCCCTACGCCAACGGCCCCATTCACATGGGGCACCTGGTCGAGGCCGTCCAGACGGACATCTGGTGCCGGCTGCAGCGCATGCGCGGCCACGAATGCTGGTACGTCTGCGCCGAGGACGCGCACGGCACTCCGATCATGTTGCGCGCCGAGCGGGAAGGCATATCGCCGGAGGAGTTGATCGGTCGGCTGGCGGAGGAGCACATCAGGGACTATCGGGCGTTCTCGATTGAGTTCGCCAACTTCCACACCACCCACTCGGCGGAGAATCAGAAGCTGGTGGAGCTGATCTACGAGCGGCTGTGCGAAGGGGGCTCGATCAGCCGGCGCATGGTGCGGCAGTTCTACGATCCCGAACGCCAGATGTTCCTGCCCGACCGCTTCGTGCGGGGGACCTGTTCGCGCTGCGGCGCCGAAGATCAGAACGGCGACAGCTGCGACGAGTGCGGCGCCACGTACGCCCCGTCGGACCTGGTGAACCCGCGCTCCATCGTCAGCGGCGCGCCGCCGGTGGAGAGGGAGTCGGAGCACCTGTTCCTGACCCTCTCCGACTACAGGGAGCAGCTCGAGGAGTGGGTCGGCGACGGACGGCTGCAGCCGGAGGTCAGGAACAAGCTCCGCGAGTGGTTCGACGAGGGGCTGCGGGACTGGGACATCTCCCGCGACGCGCCCTACTTCGGCTTCGAGATTCCCGACGCTCCGGGCAAGTACTTCTACGTCTGGGTGGACGCGCCGATTGGCTACATGGCCAGCTTCCGCCACTTCTGCGACCGCGAGGGGTTCGACTTCGACGACTTCTGGGCGCCGGACAGCCGCGCCGAGCTGTACCACTTCATCGGCAAGGACATCCTCTACTTCCACTGCCTCTTCTGGCCGGCGATGCTCTCGGGCGGCGGCTTCCGGACGCCGACTTCGGTGTTCGTCCATGGCTTCCTGACCGTGGACGGGGCCAAGATGTCCAAGTCCCGTGGCACTTTCGTCACCGCCCAGGCCTACCTGACGCACCTCGACCCGGAGGCCTTCCGCTACTACATCGCCGCCAAGTTCAGCGCCGGTCTGGCTGACATCGACCTGAACCTGCAGGACTTCGTGCGCCGCGTCAACTCGGACCTCGTGGGCAAGGTCGTGAACATCGCGAGCCGCTGCGCTGGCTTCCTGCACCGGCAGTTCGGCGGCCGGCTCGCGCCGTCGCTCGACGCGCCGGAGCTGGCGGAGGAGGCGGCTGCGGCGGAGGAGGAGATTGCCGCGCTCTACGAGGGGCGCGACTACAACCAGGCGCTGCGGCGGGTGGTCGCGCTGGCCGACCGCGCCAACCGCTACATCGACGAGCGGCGCCCCTGGGAGGCGGCTCGCGACCCGGAGCGCGCCGGCGAGGTCCAGGCGGTCTGCACCACGGGCATCGAGCTGTTCCGGCAGCTGATGATCTACCTGAAGCCGGTGGTTCCGGCGACCGCCGAACGGGCCGAGGCCTTCCTGCGCACCGGCCCGCTGGCGTGGGACGACGTCGGGACGCCCCTGCTCGACCGCGAGATCGGCCCCTTCACGCCGCTCGCGGTGCGGATCAAGCCGGAGCAGGTCGAAGCGATGATTGCCGCCGCGGGCGAGGACGACTCGGGAACGAAGGCGTGACGGGCGCCGCACCCGCGGTCGTCGCCGACGGGCTGACCAAGGTCTACCGGATCTACGAGAGTCCCTGGGGCCGGCTGCGTGAGGCGCTGACCCGGCGCCCGGCGCACCGGCCGTTCCGGGCGCTCGACGACGTCAGCTTCGAGCTGCCGGCCGGCGGCGGCCTCGGCATCGTGGGCGAGAACGGCGCCGGCAAGAGCACGCTGCTGAAGATCGTGGCCGGAGTCACTCGACCGTCCTCGGGCCGTCTGCAGGTGGAGGGCCGCGTCGCGTCCATCCTGGAGCTCGGCGCCGGCTTCCACCAGGAGTTCACGGGCCGACAGAACATCCGGCTGAGCGCGGCGATCCTCGGTCTCGACGACCAGGAAGTCCGCGAGCGGACCGCCGACATCATCGACTTCAGCGAACTCGGCGTCGCCATCGATCAGCCCGTGCGCTCGTACTCGACCGGCATGACGATGCGCCTCGGCTTCTCCATCGCCGTCCAGGTGGCGCCGGACATCCTGGTCGTGGACGAGGCGCTGTCCGTCGGCGACGGCTACTTCCAGAAGAAGTGCATGGATCGCCTGCAGGCCTTCGTGGACGGCGGCGGCACCCTGCTGTTCTGCTCGCACGCGATGTACTACGTGACCGTCTTCTGCGAACGGGCGCTGTGGCTCCGCGCAGGGGTCACCGCCGCATCCGGGCCGTCGCTCGCCGTGGTGGGGGAGTACGAGCGCTACCTGATGGCGAAGACCGGCGAGAGCCCCGCGGAGAGCCCGAGCGGCGAAGGCGGCGGGGAGATGCCGGCACGAATCGGCGCCGTGCGCCCGCTCGGCGCCTGCCGCAGGCGTCCGGACGAGCCCTGGGCGCTGGAGGTCGAGTGGGAGAGCTTCCAGGACGACCTCGCCTTCCACCTGGCGGTGGGCCTCGATACCGCGGACGGCGTTCAGGTCTGCGCCTTCGCCACCGAGCGGGCAGGGCTGCCGCCGGTCAGGGGCAGGGGCATTCACCGGGCGGTGGTCCGGGTGCCGCGGCTGCCGATGACCAAGGGCGACTACTCTGCCTGCGTCTTCCTCATGGACGAGGCGTCGCTGCACGTGTACGACAGGAAGGTGCAAGCGAACGTCCTGGCTGTCGAGGCGGACAGGTTCGAGCCGAGCCTGTTCCATGTGTCGCACGAATGGGAGCACGGATGAAAGCACGAACGAGATCTCGGCCCCTGGACAGGAAGATGGCGACGCCGCTCTCCCCCTTCACCGCGCTGCCGGTATCGCTGGTGAAGCAGTCTTGCGACGGCGAGCGCTGGTGCAGACCGCGGGAGGCAGGGTCATGAAGGTCCTGGTGACTCGCCCGATTCCGGCCGAGGCTGTGGCCCGGCTGCGGGCCGAACCCGGCATCGACGCCGTGGTCCTCGAGGAGGATGCGGCGATGGACCGCGCGGTCCTGCTCGACGCCGTTGCCGATGCCGATGTCGTCCTCGCGCTGCTCACGGAGCGAGTGGACGCCGAGCTGTTCGACCGGGCGCCGGCCCTGCGCATGGTCGCCAACATGGCGGTCGGCTTCGACAATGTGGTCATCGCGGCGGCCGAGGCCCGGGGGATCTGGGTGACGAACACGCCCGGCGTCCTGGACGGCGCCACAGCTGACCTGGCGATGGCGCTGCTCCTCGCGGCGGCCCGGCGCCTGCCGGAAGCCGAGCGCTTCCTGCGCGCCGGCCGCTATCGACGCTGGGGGCCGATGCTGCTCTGCGGCCAGGAGGTACACGGGAGCACCCTGGGCATCCTCGGCATGGGACGCATCGGCGAGGCGGTCGCCCGCCGTGCGCGGCTCGGCTTCGGGATGGACGTCCTCTACTGGGACGAGCGCGGACGGGCGGACCTCGAAGGCGAGCTCGGAGTCCGCCGCACGGAGCTTCCCGAACTGCTCGAGGTCTCGGACTTCGTGTCCATCCACCTGCCGCTGACCGATGGGACGCGCGGCCTGATCGGCGCCGACGAGCTGGCGCGGATGAAGCCGACGGCCGTGCTGGTGAACACGGCCCGTGGCCCGATCGTGGACGAGGCGGCCCTGGCCCGTGCGCTGCGCTCGGGCACGATCCGGGCGGCGGGCCTCGACGTCTTCGAGCGCGAACCCGAGGTCCATCCGGATCTGCTGGAGCTCGACAACGCGGTCCTGTTGCCCCACATCGCCAGCGCCTCCGTTTCGACCCGCCTCGCGATGGCCGAGCTCGCCGTCGACAACGTCCTCGCGCTCCACCGGGGTGAGGCGCCCCCGACGCCGGTTGTCGTCGGCACGAGGTAGCGGCGTGAAGCGGCGCTGCTACTCGACCTCCGGGTGGGGCAGGCCGTCCTGACGGCAGGGCCGCGGTCCTCCAGGTTCACGACGGCGACAGCCCTGCAGCCGTTTTCGTGGTGCTTCCTCCACCTGTCGGCGAACTCCATGATCTTGGTGGTCAGCTCTGCCTCGTATCTCGTCCGCGGACGTGGCTGGTGCGGAAGGAGCGGGCGACTCGGAAGCCGGTGTCGTCGGCTGCGAAGCCGGGGGGCTTGCTGGCGACGGGGACGGGGTGCAGTTCGCCTGCCAGGGTGCGGAAGGACCCGCCGCAGAGCGTTCGGCGGTCGTCGTCGTCCGTGCCCGGCGCTACCCACTCCCTCAGGCTGCCGAGCATGCCGTGCAGGCCGAAGCCGTTGTTTTCCAGGCGCTCCGGAGCTCGGATGCGGCCGTTCGAGTTGCCGGCGTGCCAGCAGCGCCGCTCGACCAGTTCCGGCACCGCGCCCCAGTGCGGGCGGTCATCGGGCCCGTCTCGCCCCAGGCAGGCGTACAGCCACTCGACCTCCGTCGGCAGACGCATCGGCTTGCGCGAGACATCGGCGTACCAGCGGCAATAGGCGTCGGCGCGTTGCCAGCTGATGCCCGGGGCGAGGTCCCGGTCGCGCGGCGCCAGCGGCGAGCGCTCGTGGCCAGGGTCGAAGGCCTCGAACTGCTCGTTCGTCACCGGCCACTTGCCGAGGTAGAAGGGCTCGACCTCCACCGTCCGCCCGTTCAGGACGAACTCGCCGCCGGGCACCAGCCACAGGATGGTTCGGGGGACGTGCGCGTAGGAACGGGGCAGGGGGCGGCGCGGCATCGAACGGGTCATCGGGCTGCTGCCTCGTCGTGGCGCGGTCCATTTCCGGCTCGCCCGGCCACGGGCTGTCGCTGGAGGCCGGGTGCTCGCCACTCCCTCGGTCCTCCTGCTTGCGCTGGCATCAACCACAGGCGGGCCTGCCGGCGAGGAAGTGGCCGGGAAATGCACGTCGTCGAGCCCGGCGCCGACGACCAGGGCGAACCGGTCAGGACGGCCGGCCGAAGATCTTGGGCGTGGGCATGCGGGCGCGGATGGCGTCGAGTTCTTCCACCGTGACGGTGGCGATGCCGTGCTTGCGGCAGTGGGACTCCACCGACCGCACCACCATGCCGCGCACGAAGGCGGGCACCCGCTTCATGCGCGCTTCGGCCTCGGTTTCCCAGGCGATCTCGGTGGCGGTGTCCTCGCCGTACCGCGACAGGGACGCGAGGCCCGTGCGGTCGCCGAGTGCGGCCAGCTGCTGCCCTTCGAACGTGCCGGGCTCGTGGGTGCAGAGCGGATCCTCCGCCATCAGGTCGCCGGTCGTGCTCCAGGCGCGCGCGCGGCAGCCGCCGCAGACGGACTGGAGCTCGCACGAACCGCAGCGGCCGCCGAGATCGTTGCGACGCCGGATGTCCTGAAACAGCTCGGACTCGTTCCAGACCTCGGACAGCGTGGAGCGCTTCAGGTTGCCGCCGAAGACCGGCAGGTACGGGCACGGCGTCATGTCGCCGTTGGGCCGGATTCCCATGTAGTGGGTGCCTGCCGGACAGCCGCCGGCGCCGCCGTCGAAGGCCTTGAGGAAGGGCGAGTCCGGGTCGCCCGCCAGCAGCTGCCGCACGTAGTGGGGGGCGCACTTCGCATTGACCACCATGCGGCCTCGGTAGCGGCGCTGGATCTGCTCCAGGGAGGCGAGCACCTCGTCGTAGTCCGAGGGCGAGAGGTCGGAGACGAACTGGCCGCGGCCACTTGGGACCAGGAAGTACAGGTTCCAGACCCTGGCGGCGAGCTCGTCGTGGGCGAACGCCGCGATTCGTTCGAGCTCGCCTCGGTTGTGCGCTCCTGCCGTGGTCTGGATGATGAAGGGGAGGCCGGCGGAGGCCAGATGACCGGCGCCGTCGACGGTGTTCTGCCAGGCGCCGCGCACGCGCCGGAAACCGTCGTGAACCTCTGGCGCCAGGGCGTCGAGGGAAAGCGCCAGGCCACGCACCCCCTCCGCGCCCAGGATGCGGGCCAGGTTCTTCGTGATCCGGACGCCGTTGCTTCCCACCACGACCCAGAGGTCGCGCTCCGCGGCGTAGCGGATGATGTCGAGAATGTCCGGCCGCAGCAGCGGCTCGCCGCCGGTGAGGATGACCAGGGCCTCGGGAGCGAAGTTCGCGATGTCGTCGATGACATTGCGGCACTCGTCGGTGGACAGCTCGGAGCGGTCGGCGAAGTTCGCCGAACTGACCAGCGGCTTGCCGCCGGCGTCGAGGTAGCAGTGCTCGCAGGCGAGGTTGCACCGGTAGGTCAGGTTCCAGGAGATGACGTACGGGCGCGCGAACGCCGCCGACATGGGGCCGGCCTGCCGCTCCAGCGGGGACAAGGTCACGGTCGTTCCTCCGTCTCTGGTCGGGCGATGCCGGTCAGGCGATGCCGAAGAAGGAGCGGGCGCGTTCCAGTACCGCCGCGTCGACCTCGTCGTAACCGTGGTCGAGGGCGAACTTCTCGACGCCGGCCACGGCGGACGTGCGGACGATGTCCGGGATGTTGGCCAGGCGTTCGCGCGCCTCGGCGGTCCAGGGGATGCCGCCGTTGGCGCCGGCGCCCGGTGCACCTGGGTTGGAGGCCGGGTTCAGACCTGCGGGCTGCTGGCCGGGGCGCGAGTCGCCGACGGGAACGCCCATGTCGGAGAGCATGCCGGTGAAGGGGCACTTCGAGGTGGCGGCCGCCGGCTCCGGGTCGTCCGCCGCGCCGATCGTCACTCCCAGCGAGCCGACCACCTGGGTTTCGTGCGGGTTCGTCATCATCGCCATCTCGGCGGAGCAGGCCGGGCAGGCATAGACGAGCGCGACCGAGCCGCCGTCGGGACCGATGGCGTGCTTCAGCCTCATCTGTTCGTCGCAGGGTACGCAGAGGAACTTCACGGGTATCTCCGTCGTGTCTTCGTTGGCCTGGTTGGTCGGGGCCTTTGGCGGCTCGCGAGTTGTTCGTCGTCCGACAAGGGCGCCGGCTGGGGCTCAGGGGCTGGCGTTCGCCGTTCCGTCAGGCTTGACCAGCTCGCTCAGCAACAGGCTGGCGGCCCGGTCCAGGGCGGAGTGTATCGGCCCCGCGGGCAGGTCCGGCGTGCCGGCGTCCGATGCCGAGGCCAGCTTCGGGTCGAACGGTACCCTGCCCAGGCACGGGAGGCCGAGTTCGGGCGCCCTGCCGCCGCCTGCCCGGCCGTCGTCTCCGGCCCCGCCGTCGCCAAACAGGGGCCGGACCTCGCTGCAGCTTGCGCACCAGTAGCCGCTCATGTTCTCGATGTAGCCAAGGACGCGGTTCGGGGTTTCCTCGAGCGCGGCCAGCGACCTGGCGACGACTCCGCGGGCCAGCGCGGCGGGGATGGTGACCAGCACGAAGCACGCGGCCGGCCCGAGGGCTTCGGCGTACTGCACGGTCCGCTCGGCGCCGGGAGGCAGGTCGACCAGCAGGACGTCGAGGCGGCCCCATTCGACCAGCCCGAGCAGCTGCCGGAACAGGTGGAACTCGCGGGTCGCCCGCCAGACGTGGGAGTCGCCGGTGGCCACGCTGTCGAAGGCGAGGTGCGCGGACTCGGGCACCAGGGAACCGAGCGAGACAACGCCCAGGCCGCTCCGGGTCCGGGGCATGGCCATTCCCCTGGTGCCGGGCAGGAGCGGCGCACCTTCCAGGCCGGCCAGGCGGGCCTGGCAGGGTCCGTTGAGGTCGGCGTCGAGGATCGCGCAGCGCCTGCCGGCGCGCCGGAGAGCCTGCGCCAGCTGCATCGTCAGGGTGCTCTTGCCGACGCCTCCCTTGCCTGAACCGATGGCCAGGACGTGGTCGACGGCGGAGGTCGCTTCGGCCATGCGCTGCCGCTGCCGGAGCACCTGGCCCAGGACGTCGGACCCACCGTCCGTTTCGAGATCGGCCCAGGTCTTCATCGTCGGCGAAGCCTCCGCAGGCGCGGCAGCATTCCTGTGCGCTCGGCGGCCGACCGGGTCGCGGCTCGGAGTCGACCGCGCAGGTTCAGTTCGGGGAAGGCCGCGCGCTGGAAGATCATCCCGTCGTTCACGATCCACGGCCTGTCGTCGCCGAACGCGTGCCGGTGCCGCTTCATGTAGACCAGCTCGAAGCCCTGCCTCGCCAGCAGGCCGACGAGGTCCAGCGGGCGGATTCCCCACTGCCAGTACATGTGGTTGTCGCGCTCGAGCCTCCCGTCCTCGTCCCGTTCGTGGTGCCGGGCGAACCACGCTTCGAGCCGGGCGTCGTCGTTCCACTCGTCCCGCCAGACGTGGACGTTCTCGCGGTACCACCGGAGGCCGCGGTCGACGAACCGGATGGTTCGGGGCGTCTTGAGCCAGTTCTGGTTGAAGATGATCAGGGTGTCCGTCCGCTGGGCCCAACGGTGCAGGAAGTCGTCCCAGTCGGGCTTCACCTGGTGCAGAAGGATGTCGAACATGATCAGGGCGTCGACCTTGCCCACCGCGTCGAGTGCCGCGTTCGAGCCGAGCAGGGTCTGCACCAGTTCGAGCTGCGGCAGCGCGGGGGCACGCTCCCTGGTCAGCGGCGTCACGTCGCCGTCGACGATCACCGCTCGTTCCAGGTCCTCGCCGCAGAGCGAGGCGGCATGGAACGCGTAGGCGCCGTCCACGCCCCAGCAGGCGCCAAGGTCGGCGAAGGAGCGGAACTCGGTCAGTTCGCGCGCCACGGCGAGCAGGTCGAGCTTCTCGGGCTTCAGCTGCACCGCGGAGCGGCCGGCGGAGGCCAGCGTCGCGGCCGGCGCGGTCGTGGGCATGAGCTTCAGCCTATCCGCCGTCAGCGGCCGCCCCGGCGTCGAACTCGTGGCGGATGGAGGTGCTGGCTGGCTTCAGGCCGCAGGCGGCGAGCTGCTGGGCGACGGGTTCGGCGGGATGCACGCGGGGAAGGTGGAGGGGCCGGCCGGAGTCGCGGGTCGCGCGGGCGAGGAGGGGGGCGATCAGGGCCGGGACGGGTCTCAGGCCGCCGACGCCGAGGACCTCGCAAGCTGGCTGGCCGGGCGGTTGGCCGTCCAGGCGGGCGGGCGCCGCGACGAAGGGCAGCGAGTCGTCGGCGTCCGCGGCGGTTCGGTGCAGGAGCCAGGCTTCGAATCCCCGGTCCGTGGCGATGCCGATACCTCGTGCCCGGTCGCCCAGGTTGCGGATGGACTGCTCCGTGCGCTGCCAGCAGCGTTCGTGTTCCGAGGCCGGTCCGAAGCCGGGGCTGCCGAGGATCTCCTCCGGCGAACACGGCGTGGCGAGCTTCAGAGCGGCAAGGCCGGCCGGGTCAGTCGCGCCGTCGTGGCGCCAGTCGGTCAGCATCGCGGTGCGCGTGAAGCCGCAGGCTTCGAGGAAACGTCGCCCGGCGACGGCCTCGACCGGCGTCTCGGCCAGCATCAGGGTCGGCTCCAGAATCGCCATCTTCTGGCACAGCGATGTGAGCATGTGGCGAGCGTGGCCCTGCCGCCGATGATCGGGGTGAACCGCGATGTCGAGCACGAGGTTGGCGGTGGGTTCGCGCTTGGCGGCGATGAGGACGCCGAGCGGGTCGCGCCCGGCGAACGCGACCATGCAGGAGCTGGTCCAGAGGTTCATCTCGCGACCCAGGCGCTTCATGTGGTTCACGGTCAGGCAGAAGGGCCGGGCGCCGGGACCGACGTTGCAGCGGGCGTGCGCCTCCACCAGCAGGGGAACGTCGTCCGACCGGCAGAAGCGGTACCCGGTCACGGATTCGCGGGCGTGGGAGGGCAGGTTGGAGCCGCAGGCTCGCCGACGGTTTGCCGGGTCGGCGCCGGGCCGGTCGGCTCCTCTTCCGGCAGCCGGAGCAGGACGAGAACGAGCATTGCGGAGAGGTACATGGACAGGAAGACCGTGAACGCAATGTCGTAGGTCCCGAACCGGTCGAAGACCCAGCCGGCGAAGGGCACGCCGAGAATCTGGATGGGCAGGAGCATCGGGCTCATCAGGCCCATGACGCGGCCGAAGGAGCGACGGCCGAAGCATGCGCCGATCAGGGTCCCCCAGAGAGGCATCATGCCGCCCATGCCGAGCCCGAAGACGGCTGCGGCGCCGACCAGCGCGGAGTAGCTCTCGACGCCGAGCAGTGCGGCGGTCCCGGTCGCCTGCAGGGAGATGGCAAGCCACAGCGCCCGGCGCCCGCTCAGGCGATCGCCGATCCAGCCGAAGACGACCTTGCCGAGAACGCCGGTCGCGGCGAGCGCGGAGAGGGTGAAGGAGGCTGGAATCGGGTCGAAGCCGAGGTCCATGGCGTGGGCAATGATGTGGGTGAGGATCGCGGAGTTCGAGCAGAAGTTCATCGCCACGACGAGAGCGATCACCCAGAAGTTCCGGTTCGCGAGCGGTTCCGCCCAGTCCAGCCGGCGGCGCCGCGGCTTCGTCGCTTCGTCCATGGGCGCCGGAGCGACCGGCTCGACGCCGGTCGGGCCTTCGGCCGGGGCTGGAACGGACGGCCACTCGGGGACGCTCGACGTCAGGTCTCCGTCCGGGTGCAGCTCCATGTCCTCGGGCCGGTCCACGACCCAGCGGCGCACGACGGGCAGGACGACGAGCAGGGTCAGCACGCCGTAGAGGGCGAAGGCGCCCCGCCAGCCAACCAGTCCGATCAGGCGGGTGGCGACCGGCGCCATGACGACGCCGGAGAGCGAGATGCCCATCGTCGCGATGCCGAGCGCCATGGACCGTCGGCGAACGAACCAGTTGGCGACCAGCGTCGAGGCGGTGACGCCGCCGACCAGGGCCGCGCCCAGGGACAGGAACGTGCCGATGACCAGGTAGAACTGGAAGAGATTCTGGACCGCGGCCACCAGAAGGAGCCCACCCGCCAGCAGACAGACGCCGACGGTCATGATGCGCCTGGCGTGCCCCTGGTCCAGCCAGTGCCCCAGGAAGGGGGCCACGGCGCCGTTCGTGATGCCGAACAGCGCGAGCCCGATGCCGACGCCGGTGCGGCCGCCGCCGAACTCTTCGGTCAGCGCGACGAAGAAGGCGCCGAAGGAGTAGAACCCGAAGCCGACCGAGACGAACAGGGCCACGAACGAGACGGCGACGATCTTCCAGCCGTGGAAGACCCTGCCGATGTCGGGGGTGCGCATCACGTGAGCCATCGGGGGCCTCGATCAGGCGTTCGGCCGGACTGCGTGCCCGTGCCCGTGCCCGCCGGCGCAGGTCGCCGAGCCGCGAACCGTTGCGGCTCGACGATTGAGGGCGGAGCGCGAGGTCAGACCGTTCAGTCGGTCCCGGCTGCCGGGGAGGGCGCCTGCTCGGGAGGCTCCAGCAGGTCGTCCAGCTTGAAGACGGCAACCGCGTTGTCGCGCAGGAACTTCGGCCACACGTGGTCCCGGAGCGGCAGGTCGTCCATCTCGCCGAAGATCCGCTCGTAGGACAGGCCGGGGAAGTAGCCGGCGTAGAGGAACTTGTCCGGACCGCGCCTGTTCGCAAACTCGATGACGTTGCGGGGGTAGTGCCGCGGCGCCCAGGCCGAAGGCGAGTAGTACAGGTTGGGCCACTTGAGCATCAGCTTGCAGCAGAGGTCGGTCCACGGGTCGCCCCCGTGCCTCATGACGACCCGGAGCTCCGGGAAGAACCAGGCGACCTCGTCGAGGAGGCCGGGATGCTGACACCTGTAGGGAACCCGCGGGCCGGGCACGCCGACCAGCATGTTGACGGGGATGTCGAGCTCGATGCACTTGGCGTAGATGGGGTAGTAGCGCCGGTCGTCGATCGGCGCCTGGGGACTGGCCAGGCACGGCGCGGCGGAGGCGGCCCGAATCGCCGGATGCAGACCCACCGTCCGTTCCAGCGCGCGCACGCCGTCCATGCCGGCGTTCGGGTCGACGCCGACGGCGCCGAAGAACCGCCCGGGATACTCGTCGAAGATGCGCAGAGCCGGCTCCGGGTCTGCCGGGTTGACCCCGATCTGGGCGATCTGCACGCCGAATGCGTCCATCATCGCGACCACTTCGGCCACGCTCCAGGCGCGGTCCATCCGCTGGCCGGCGTCCTTGAACAGGTACTGGGCCGGATGGTGCGAGAACTCCTCGGTGCCCTTGTCCCGGCTGAGGCGACGCACGGCCTCCATGCCCATGCCCTTGCCGCCGGCGGGAATGTCCAGAAACAGGTCGACGACGCCGATGTCCCTCGGTCTGGTCATGTGAACGCTGCCTTTCGAAGCCCGAACCCTGTAGCTCCGGACCCTCCCTGTGGGCGCCCCGGTGCTGGCGGCGGCATGGACTCAGTTGCCGGGCTCGGCGTTGCCACGCTTCTTCACCCGCGCTTGTCTTCGAGGGCGGACATCAGACCGACCTCGTTCAGGTAGGCGCCGGCCTTCGCGTCGCTGGCTGCGGCGACCTTCGCCTCGCCGGAGACGTTCTCGGCCAGAGCGGAGAAGGGGCACCTGCCGGCGGCAGTCGCGGCCTTCGCCTCGGCCTCGGCGACCTGCGTCGCGGGTGCCTCGGAGGCGTCGTCCGTCTTGCCGACCTCGTAGGCGGCGATCATCTGCTCCATCAGTTGCCGACCGAGCTCGATGCCCTCCTCGACCGTGCGCACGCCGATGCGGGCCACGTGCTTCTCGCGCGCCACCAGCTCGATGCGCTCCTGGGTGCGGTCGCGCATGAAGCCGGCGGGCACGCGCAGGATGCGCTCGACCGCCTCGTCCGACCAGTCGAAGGTCGAGAGCAGCGGCGTGCGATCCGCGTCGCGGGCGATCAGCTTGCGATCTCCCGCGCCGGCCTCGGGCTCGTGGCCGTTCGCGGTCCCGTTTCCGGCGGCCGCCTTGTCCCGGACCTCGAGCACGACCGGTTCGCCGGTCTCGTCCTCGATCATCACCCGCGCAAACTCGAACGTGACGGTCGGGAGCTTGCTCATGCGGGCCTTCTTCTCGATGCGCGCCTTCGCCCGGCGGCGCCGGTAGGCGTCCTCGATGGTCCTGAGCGCGAGCCGCGCGTCGGCGGTCCACTTCAGCTTGCGGCCGTCGTAGGTGGTCTCGACCTCGAGACCGCCTTCCATGTCGGCGATCCGGTCGAGCATGTCCTCGGTGATCTGCTCGAAGGAGTTGCTGCCGCAGACGCCGCAGCGCACCGGGTCCGGCTCGGCCGAGGTGACGCCGCACTTGCGACAGATGAAGGTCGGCCGGCTGCGGGCGACCTGCAGCGCGAGCGAGCTGGCGAGAGCCTCGGTCTCCCGCGCCGTGTACTTCGGCATGTAGCGGTCCATCGCCTCGTCCAGCACGTCGCTGGAGATGACGCTGTGCCCCTGTTCGACCGCGAGGCGATAGAGAGCGGTGCGGGCGATGCCGCGGACCTGCTCGGGCACGCGCTCGAAGCGCTTCTCGGCCTCGGGCGTCCAGCGGATGCTCTCCTCGGCCTTGACGTCAAGCTCGGGGTGCTCCAGGCGAGTGGTCAGGAGCAGGTCACAGGGGCAGGCGCGAAGCAGGTTCTCGGTGTTGCTGCCGAGGCCGGTCTCGCCCTCGTCGCCGTGGACGCCGACGCGGCCGACGACCAGCATCCACGGGTCCGTCCTGCGGGCGTGGTCGAGGATCTTCTGGAACGCCTTGCCGTCGAGCAGGGTCTTGGTCAGCTCGACGCCGACCTCCTCGGCCATCGCCTCCGCCACGTCCAGGTGAGACTGGTAGATCTGCGCCAGGCCCGTGTCGATGATCTCCTCGTGGAGCTGGTTCTGCTCCTCGAAGCGGAAGATCTTCGCGGCGCGCTCGGTGAGCACGTTGACCACGCCCTTGAACACCGAGTAGTGCAGGTACGGGTCGTAGACCGAGATGGCCTCGACCTTCTTGCCAAAGGTCTTCGCCAGGTCGATGGCGGTCATCAGGGCGCCGAAGGACTGCGGCGAGCCGTCCACGCCGACCAGGATCGTGTCCCGCGCGGCGGTCTCGGCGTCATGCGCGGCGCCGTTCCCGTTCACGTGCCCGTTGCTCGACCTGGACGGCAGGCGCTTGATGATCAGCACGTCGCGGTCCGCCGTCCGGGCCACCCGCTCGCACACCGAGCCGATCTGGCTGTCGCGGACGCGACCGATGCCCATGACGCCGAGCACGGTCAGGTCGTAGCCCGACTCCTGGATGTCCCGGACGATCTCGACGTGGTGCTTGCCGTCCATCATCTTCGGCTCGAAGTCGAGCCCCGCATCGTCGCAGACCGCCTTCATCGGCTCCAGGTAGCTCTCCGAGATGAGCTCCAGCCCCATCGTGATCAGGGAGTCGTGGATCTTCCGCTGCCGGTCGAGCTCCGTCTCCTCGAGATACTCGTCGGGAAGCGTGTACTCCATCTGCTTGAAGCGGTAGTCGTGCATGCTCGCCGCGTAGACGTGGCAGCCGACCATCGTGGAGTCGAACTTCCGGCCCAGCTCGACGGCAGAGGCGATCGCCTGGTTCGAGTAGTCCGAGTTGTCGACGGGGACGTAGATGGTCTTGTACATGGTCAGGTGTCCTGGGTTGGAGAGGAGTTGTTCGGAGAAGAGATTCGGAGCGGTCGATGGTCCGGTGATGGAGGGCTGATTCAGGCGAGAGAGGCGAGCAGGGGAGGTCGAGTCAGACGGCGGGCGCCTCGGCGGCCGTTCCCGGGCTGCCTGCCTGGTCGCCGGAGGCGAAACGGCGTCCGCTGCGCAGCACCAGGAAGACGACCAGCAGTTCGACCACGAGGACGATCAGGGCCGCCCGGAGAATCGGCATGGCGGTGCTCTGCTGCACGCTTGGCTCGGTGTAGACGTAGAACCAGGACGACAGGGAGCGCTTGGCGCCGCGCTCGCGGTTGAAGCCGTCCCAGACGTTGAAGGCGACCGGCGTGTACTGCTGCTCGGCGAAGCTGACTCCGGCTCTCGAGGCGCGACGGCGCTTGAAGGTCACCGTCCACTCGCCCTGGTCGTACGAGGCGACGGCCTCCACCGTGTCCGCCTCCGTCGGGTCGACCTGTCCGCCGCCCCGGGCGCGGAAGGTGTCCGCGACGCCGTAGGCCAGGTTGACGAACCACAGGTCCACGGGGTTCTGGGCGTCGCCGAACAGGAAGTAGGGCTTGATCGGCGACCCTTCCTCGGCGAGGGAGACGGGGAACTGCAGCGCGACCGCGTCGGAGAACTCGGCGCCGTCGTCGCCGCTCGACCCGCCGCCGAAGAAGTCGTCGTCGCCGCCGAAGAAGTCGTCGTCGGACGCTTCCTCCACGCCGAAGAAACCGCCGTCGTCCGCGGGTGCTTCCTCGACGCCGAAGAAGCCGCCGTCGTCCCCGGACGCCTCTTCGACTCCGAAGAAGCCGCCGTCGCCACCGTCACCGCCATCATCGCCGCCGATGCCGTTGTCCTCGTCCCACATCGGCACCTCCAGGGCGGGGCTGTTGCGACCGTCGGTGTCGGCGCGCAGGTCGTTCCAGCTCACCCTGAACGCGATGTCGTTGCGGCTGTAGATCGCCTGGGCCTCGACCGAGGTGGCGGAGGGGAAGAAGTTGCGTCCGGGCTCGGTGATCTGGCCGACCAGGGGGAAGCGGGTCATCGGCGCGTCGGCGAACTGCGCCTCGAGCGCCTCCGCGTCCTGAAGGTCGATCGCGTCTTCCGAGTACACGGCGGTGATCAGGGTGCCGTAGTTCGGATCGTCGCCGTCGCCCATGGAGTAGACGTAGTTCACCAGGTGCTGGCGGTCCTCGACCTCGAGAGAATCCGCGTAGGAGGGCATCGGCGTGCCGTTCAGCCCGGTGGAGAAGGTGCGGTAGATGTCCTGCTTCGTGGGGCCGCCCCGGTAGGTCCAGCGCTGGGTCAGGTCGGCGACCCGGATCGGGTCGCCCTTGTCGTTGACCAGCGTCGGCGCCGAGGGACCGTCGCCGCGACCCACCTCGCCGTGGCAGGCGGCGCAACCCTGCTCTTCGTAGACGATGCGGCCACGGGCGATCGACTCCTCGGTCGACTCGAGCGGGGCGGGAATGTCGATCGGTTCGGCGTGGCGGTCGGGGTTCTCGAAGGCAGGCGCTAACGACTTGATGTAGTAGATGACGTTGTCGATCTCGGTGCTGGTCAGGTTGGGCCAGCCGGGCATCGAGGTGTAGGGGAGGCCCAACTCGATGGCGCGCCGCAGGTCCGCGTCCGTGGGCAGGAAGCCGTTCGGCGTGCTGCGGAACTTGTAGGTGCCGGTGGTGAAGTCGCGGGGCTTCGGCTTGACCCGCGGGGTGGCGTAGCCGTTGCCGTCGCCGTTGTCGCCGTGGCACTGGCCGCAGTACTTGTCGTAGACGACCTTGCCGGCGGCCCGCTGTTCCTGGGTGCCGGTGTCGACCTGGGCCGCGAGGGGCGCGGAAGTGACCAGAAGGCCAGCAACCAGGGGGACCACGCGCATCGGCGCGGCGAGGCGGGAGAGAGCGTGATGTCGCCGGGTCATCAGTGCTGCCCCAGCGCCCGCGGCTCGTAGCCGTTGAAGTCGTAGATGAACAGGTTGACGTCCCACATCTCTTCGGTGGTCAGGAACTTCTCCCAGGCCGGCATCATGCTGTCCCAGGGCGTGCCGCCGGCGGGCAGGCCGGGACCGCCCAGGGCGATGCGCCAGTGGACGAAGGACGCCTGGAGGATGGGCAGCGTGCCGCTGTCGTTGAAGTTGCTCGGCACCGGGTTCAGACCGTGGGCAAACATGCCGTCGCCGCCCATGCCGTCGCCGTGGCACCAGAAGCAGTTCTCGTAGTAGACGCGGCGGCCGTTCTCCACGTGCTCCGCCCAGGCTTCCGGGTCGTCGTGGTGGAGATGAAGGTACGGGTTGTCGGCGGTCGCCATGTCCAGCGTCTCGCCGTGGACCGTGATCTCCGAAGGCGGCGCCGGGTGGACCTCCCGACCGAAGCCCGGCGCCTCCAGCGGCACGCTCAGGTCGGCGTGGACGCTGTACGCGGCCAGCGCCGGGAGGCCGACCAGCACGCCGACGAGCGGCAGCCGGTAGCGGGGCTCGCGAATCAGGCGCACGATCGGCGTCGTGACCTCTGCCATTCGCTCCGGGCTGGAGGAGGCGAAGGCAGCGATCGCCAGGCCCGTGATGGCCAGGTAGATCGTGACCACGGACTCCGGCATGGGGACCGCGAAACCGAACCTGAAGAAGGCCCAGAGCGACACCCAGCTGAAGAGCAGCCAGACCAGCGTGGTTGCGCGGCGCCAGGCCAGTGCGCCGCCGACCACGGCCACGACGATGAGAACCGGCAGGTTGAGTGCTTCCATCATGATCTGTCTTCTATCTCGCTTCCCGACGCTGCTTCAGATCTGCTTCCCGGGAGGTTCGTGGGGCAGGGGACCGCCGCTTCCTGGGACGGTCACTGGCCACAACAGCTGTTCTCGGTCGGTTGTTCCCCAAGATTCAGAAAGTTCTGAAAGTTCGCGTCTGCTGGTGGCTTGCCGGTGGCGCTGCCCCCGGCGTCAGTAGCCCAGGTCGGTGTCGAGGGTGACGGTCGCCGTGCCGCCCTGGCTCTGCAGCCAGGCGACCACGGCCTTCATTTCGTCATCGGAGAAGCCGATGGGCGGCTCGTTCATCTTCTGCATTCCGGACGCGTAGCCGGGCGCCAGGTAGGCGTCCGGGTCGTACAGCGACTGGGCCAGGTACTCGACGTCCGACATGCCCTCGATTCGGCTGCCGGCACGCGACCCGATGCCGTCGAGGGACGGCGCGCGCACGTCGTTGTGGCAGGTCGCGCACAGGCCCCTGCCGGCTGCCAGCTCGGCGCCCACGGCCACGAGTTCGTCCACCGTCATCTCGGCGCTGATCAGGACCGGCGGCGGAGGATGCTCCTCCTTCTGCGGCACGATCTGCCCGAGGTACATGTAGAAGGCGGTCGTGCCAACGACCACGGCCAGGATGCGCAGCGGCACCGGCACGCTCAGCTTCATGCGGTCTGCCCTCCTTCGAGCTCCGCCGTGGCGGCTTCAGGCTCCAGGGTCTTCTTGCCGCTCAGGCTGCTGAGCCAGAAGACGACGCCGATCAGGAAGAAGAAGGCAAGCACCGTGGCCGACACGACCTGGGTCGCGTAGCCCAGGGTTGGAGTGTAGGCCTCGGGCGACGTGTCGAGCACGACCCCGTAGACGTGCCACTCCTGACGCAGGCCGGAGCGGACGTACCCCATCAGCCCCATCAGCCAGGTGAAGCTGAGGGCGATGAAGATCAGCGCGTACTGGGAGACGGCGGGCATCTTGCCCCACTTCGTCTCGCTCGGCTGTTTCGCGTTGCGGTAGAGCGGCAGGTCGATGATCGTGATCACGGCCATCGCGGCGAGCACGGAGTACACCTGCGGGATGGCGAAACGGATGCGGGTCGCTGCATCGACGTAGTATCCGTAGACCCCGTAGAACAGGACCAGCGCCGCCGCGGACGCGAACACGACCACCTGGGCACGGTTCAGCAACTGCCGCTGCGGGTGGGCGGAGTGCTTGCCGGTGCGCCGGTAGAGCAGGAAGCTCATGTAGGTGGAGAGAATGAGGAGGTTGACCGCGGTGTTCTTGGCCGACATCTGCCCCAGGTAGGAGAGCTGGGGATGGCTGCTACCCCCCATCGAGGCGATCTCGGACACGGATGCGATGGCGTAGCGCGGCGTCGCCCAGACGGCGAAGCAGAGCGCGATGGTGATCAGCAGGTACTTGATGAACTTCTGGAACCTGGCCGCGCCCTCGATCCTCCCCATGCCGAGCCACAGGTAGTAGTTCGCGCCCAGGAAGAGATTGCCGATCAGGGCTGCCTGGAGCACGAACAGCCAGGAGAAGGTGCCGCCCATCATCTGGATGCCCATGGTCTGGCTGAAGGCGTAGATCTCGGCTGCCAGGTAGTAGCCGGCGAAGGGCAGCGGCAGGAAGGCGATGATGGCTACGAAGTTGCCGACGTAGCCCATCCAGTCGAAGTGGGCCCGCTCCTCGTCCGTCTTCGCCTGCAGGTAGCGGAAGGCCGCGTAGGCGGCGGCGATCGAGCCTCCGAAGGCGACGTTGGCGATGATCCGGTGGATGTTGATCGGCATCCAGGTGGCGTTGAAGAAGGCGTCCTGGAGGCTGAGCAGGGCGCCTCCGTCCGAGACGGCCGAGACGAAGTCCTTGGTGCCGTCGCCGTCCACGTCCCTCAGCGCGCCCGGCGACATCATGAAGGTCAGCCAGGCGTTGGCGATGAACATGATCGCCGTGCCGACCAGGTTCAGCATCAGGCCCAGGAAGAGGTGCATCTTCGGCCCGAACTTGCCCCAGCCGTAGTAGTAGCTGTAGAGGAAGACCGCTTCCAGGAAGAACAGCAGGACGTAGGGCAGGAACGTCGGCGAGAAGATGTGCATCAGGTAGTTCGTGAACTTCGGGTACAGGATGATCAGCCCGAAGGTCAGGAACGCGCCGAACGTCGCGGTCATGGAGAAGGAGACGGAGAGGAGCTTGGTGAACTCGTAGGCGAGCTTGTTGTAGCGCTCCTCCTTCTTCACGTAGCCGACCAGCTCGATGATGAAGGCGAACAGGGGCACCGCGAGCACGAAGGCCGCGAACAGGAGGTGCAGCTGGGCCAGCACCCACACGGTGGTCCGGCTGCCGATGCGGGGAACCGAGCGGTACTCGGCCTCCTCGTAGGGCAAGGCCCGCGCTTCCGCCTCGTCGGCCGCCTGCTCGTCGGCAATGCCCTGCTGGCGCGGCGTCGTCTCGGCTTCGCCCGCGACCTCCTGGGCCGCGACCTGGCGGTCCGGCTGCCGGTACTCGGAATCCACCAGGAAACCGCCCAGGCGCACCGTGGCGATGACCGCCACGAAGGCGAGCACGCCGATGCCGAAGAGAATTCTGCTCTTGCTCACTGCCTGGCTCCCGGACTGCTACTGACGGGCTTCCCGCTCCGCCTGCATCCTCCGGCGTTCGTCCTGCAGCACGCGCACGTACGCGACGACCGCCCAGCGATCTTCCACCTTGAGGGGGTACCGGTAGCCCGCCATCAGCCCGGAACCGTTGGTGATGATGTCGTAGAGGCGCCCGTCGCTGTAGCCGGCGCGCAGCTCGTCGTGGAGCGAGGACGTCGGAGTGTCCGCCCGCTCGAACAGGATGCCCTGGCCGGTGCCGCGCTCGTCGTGGCAGGGCTGGCAGTAGATGGTGTAGCGGTTCCTGCCCCGTTCCACCAGCTCGTCGGTGACGGGAACGGGCGAGCTGTCGAGCAGGTAGCCGTCGTCGTCGCGGCCGAAGAGGCGCCGGTGGTCGAGGTCGAGCTGACCGCGGGCCACCGTGCCGGCGACCGGCTGGCGCATCGCCATCCCGTCGTAGAAGAACTCGCTCGCTTCCTGCGGGTCGTAACGCCCCTGCTGGTCCATGTTCGGATTCAGGTGGATGGGCGGGTACGGAGAGGGCATGCCCCGACAGCCGGAAAGCAGCAGGACAAGGGGCACGGCCGCGGCGGCTAACATGGCCGACCGCCGGAACGCGGACACCGAGGCTCGGTCGAGGGTCGGATGCGCCATCAATGCCCGTCCTCGCCGTGCCCGCCCTCGCCGTGGCCGTCGCCCTCGCCGTGGTCGACCGGCGGCGGGGCCGGCGTGATGGCCCGGTTCGGGTGCCGCACGTTGGCCAGGTAGGTCGTCCGCGGTTTGGTGTGCAGGTCCTCGAGCAGGCTGTAGTTGCGCGGGCTCGCCTTGGCCTCCGACACGCGGCTGCCGGCGTCCGTGATGTCGCCGAAGCGAATCGCCTGCGTCGGGCAGGCCTGCTGGCAGGCGGTAACCACGTCGCCGTCGGCGAGCGGCCGACCGTCGCGCCGCGCATCGCCCTTTGCGCGGTTGATCCGCTGGACGCAGTAGGTGCACTTCTCCATCACGCCGCGCGACCGGATCGTGACGTCCGGGTTCTTGCCCAGCTTCATCACCTCGGGGGTGTCCTTGGTGAAGTTGAAGTAGTTGAAGCGCCGCACCTTGTAGGGGCAGTTGTTCGAGCAGTAGCGGGTGCCGATGCAACGGTTGTAGACCATGGCGTTCAGGCCTTCGTCGTCGTGCACGGTGGCGGCGACTGGGCAGACCTGCTCGCAGGGTGCGTTCTCGCACTGCATGCACGGCACGGGCTGGAAGTTCGTCTGCGGGTCGGAGGGGAGGCCGTGCACCAGACCGTCCTTCTCCTCGTCCGAGAAGTAGCGGTCGATGCGGAGCCAGTGCATCTCGCGGCCTTCCTTCACCTGGCTCTTGCCGACGACCGGCACGTTGTTCTCGCTCTGGCACGCGATTACGCAGGCGTTGCAGCCGATGCAGGCGTTCAGGTCGATCGTCATGCCCCACTGAGGCGAGTCGGCGTACTCCCACTCGTCCCACATCGAGTTCTCGTGCGGCTTCTCGCTGTGCGCGGTCGCGAAGTCGGGCATCTGCTCGAAGACGTCCAGGTCCGCCTCGCGGACGATCGGGCGCCCTTCCATCGAGTGGTGATCCTGGGTCTGCGCCAGGGGCCAGACGCCGTCCGCGCGGGCAACTGCGCCGCGGGCCTGATGGAGCGCGGTGGAGCTTCGCAGGAGGTAGGCGTTCTGCCCCGGGCTGTGCCCGCCGGAGTTGGCGCCGCTGGCGATGCGGCCGGCGAAGTCGCGGCCGTAGCCGAGATCGATCGTGACCGAGTTGTCGGCCTGGCCCGGAACCTGCCAGACCGGCAACTGAAGCTCGCGTCCGTCGGAGGACACGGTGACCAGGTCCTCGTTCTCCAGGCCCAGGCGCCTGGCGGTCGCGGGGCTGAGCAGGGCGGCGTTGTCCCAGGTCAGCTTGGTGATGGCGTCCGGCAGCTCCTGCAGCCAGCCGTTGTTCGCGAATCGGCCATCGTGTACCGCCGGCGAGAGGCGGAACACGATCTCCATCTCGTCGCCCGTGGCCAACGGATGCGCCGCGCTTCCGGCTGCCCGCACGGCGTCCGCTGCGGCCGTGGCCGCGACGTCGGCGAGAACTGCCGCCGGCGAGGCGCTGTCGGCCAGCAGACCGTCGTGGAGAACCCGCCGCCACGCGACCTCGAACGCGGAGAGGGCCACCGGGACGGGCCGTGAGGCCGGGTCCATGGGCGCCGCCTCGGCCTCGGCCGCCGCGGCTTCCGGCGCCTCGGCGTCGCCCGTCTCGGCCGTCGCTTCCGCACCGGCTCCTGCGCCGTTGCCGTTCGCTCCTTCCGCCGGCGCTTCGCCGCCCGCGGCCTCGCCGCTGGCATCGCCGGCGCTGTCGTCTGCTGCGGCAAGCGGCAGGCCGAGCAGGCCGGACCACGTGTCGCGGACCAGGTCCCGGCCGTCGCGGGCCTCGCCGAGAGCCGCGAGCGCCAGCACCTCGATCAGGCTCCTGCCGCCGTAGAGGGGTTCGATGAGCGGCTGGACGACGCTTGCCGTGCCGTCGGTGGCACGGGCGTCTCCCCAGCTCTCCAGGTAGTGGGCTAGCGGAATGTGCCAGCGGGCGTGGCGGCTCGTCTCGTCCCTGTAGGCGCCGACGTGAACCACCGCCCCGGTCTCGCCCAGGGCGTCCAGCGCGGCGGTGAAGTCCAGGTCGGCGGGCGCGCCGCAGGCAGGGTTGGCGCCGAGGATGAGCAGCCGGTCCACGGCGCCCTCCGTCATCGCCGTCGCCAGCTCGCGCAGGTCGGCGTCGCTGGAGCTGCCGGTGTCCGGCCTGGCGTGGTACGTCACGGTGGCGCCGACGTTGCCGAGCGCCGAGTTCAGGGCGTACGCCGCTGCGTGCACGGACGCCGGCTGACGTTCGCCGACGACGATCAGGCCAGCGCCGCGGTGGGCGAGCAGGTCGCTTGCCAGCGCATCGACCCAGGCGTCGTCGATGTCCTCGGCCGGCGCGCCCGGGTCGAGCGGGATGTCGAGACCCTGGCTGGCCAGTGCGCGTCCGAGCCGGTCGACGACGGCCGCGACGCGGCCGCTCTGCACGCGCAGGCGGTGGTCGGCGCTCGCTGCGGTGAGCGAGTGCACCCCGTCCACGGCGTAGTGGCGGAGGATCTCTGCTCCGGCGCCGTCCACCCGCCGGGCCTGGCCGTAGCCTCGCGCGTTGCGGACGCCGTCGCCCTCGGTTCCCAGGAAGTCCGAGTCCAGCGTCAGCAGGACCCTGGCGCGGTCGACGTGGTGAAGCGCCTGGAGGCGCTCGCCGGCGATGCTTGCCGTGCCGGCGTCGGCGTTCTCCTCGCTGACCGGCTGCCACGTCACCCAGCGCGCCTGCGGATAGCGCTCCATCAGCGCGCTCTGGAGCCGGACCATCGTCGGCGAGGCGGAGGGCTCGGCGAGGACGGCGAAACCGGCGCCGTCGGCGGCAGGCGCGAGGGCGCCGCCGGTCCAGGCGGCCACGAAGTCGTCCCAGGACGAGGCCTCGTCGCCGAAGCGCACCGACTTGGACCGGTCCGGGTCGTACAGGTCAAGCATGGAGGACTGCGCCCAGACGCTCGACGCGCCGCCGGAGAAGGGATGGAGCTCGTTTCCTTCCACCTTGGTCGGACGCCCTTCGTGGCTCTCGACGACGAGACCCAGGGCCCGGCTGCCCAGGGTCATCGTGGTGGCGTAGGTCTCGGCGATGCCGGGGACCATGCCTTCGGGCGCGTCCACGTAGGGGACGATGTGCTCGACGGGCCGCCGGATGACGTTGCAGCCGCTCAGGCCGGCGAGCGACGCTAGCCCGCCCAGCAGCGACAGGGCGGTGCGGCGGCTGACTCCGTCCTCGATCAGCTCGGCCGGAGCCTCCGAGGCGCCCGGCGGAAACTCGCGGTGCAGCAGGTCGGAGTTGGCGCTGCCGTCGAGCTCGTCCAGGCTGCGCCACCAGACCCTGCCGTTGCTCGTGCTGCCGTTTCCCGTGCTCATCGGTGGCACCCCGTGCAGTCTTCGGGCGGTGCGATCGCCCGGTCGGCGATTGCCTGTTCGGCAAACGCCTCGTGATCGCGTGCCGGCGACCACTCCATGTCGGTCACCGCCTCGAGCGGCCTGAGGTGCGGACCGGGGTCGCGGTGGCAGTCCAGGCACCAGGCCATGCTCAGGGGCTCGGACTGGTAGACGACCTCCATCTCGTGGACGGGTCCGTGGCAGCTCATGCAGCCGACGCCGGCGCCGACGTGCGCACTGTGATCGAAGAAGGCGTAGTCGGGCAGGTTGTGTACGCGTACCCAGCGCATCGGTCGGTTCTGCTCGACGCTCTGCCTGATCGGCGCCAGCAGTTCGCTGTCGCGTGCCGCAACGTGGTGGCAGTTCATGCACACCTGGGTCGGAGGCACGGTGGAGACCGCCGATTCCTCGACGGACGCGTGGCAGTAGAGGCAATCCAGGCCGAGCTCGCCGACGTGCAGGGCGTGGCTGTAGGGGACCGGCTGGGATGGCCTGTAGCCCACGTCCGTGTACTCGGGCGAGAAGAAGTACCAGACGCCGCCGGCGGCCGCGGCGCCGACGGCCGGCAACGCGAGCGCGGCATACAGCGGCAGCCGGAGGGTCCACTTGGGGAAGATCTGAGCCACGATTCCGTACCCCGCAGCAGGCTGGGAACTACCTGCCCGTTCCGACGTCGGGCGGAGTGTACAGATTGGCGCCTGGGCGGTCAAAGGAAGTTCGCGGGAGCGGGCGGGATACTGTCTGCCGATGCCCGGCGACCGCTCGCAGCACGACTCCGGCGCCGGGCCTGGCGCCGGGCCGACCAGTCCGGATCAGCGCCCGGTCGACCCGTATCGGCGCTTCCTGAACCCTTGGGTTCTGGCAGTCGTGGCCGGTCTCGTCCTGATCCCCGCGCTCCGTCCTCTTCTGCGCTTCGAGCCCGACCCGCCGCCGGTGTTGCGACAGCTGCCGGAGTGGCAACTGCTCGACCAGGACGGCGAGTCCATCGGCAGCGGAGACCTGGCGGGCGAGGTCTGGGTGGCGTCGTTCGTCTTCACCCGCTGTCCGACCGTCTGTCCGCGCCTCACCAGCTCGCTGAAGCAGCTGGAGCGTCGCTATCGGGAGGAGGGCGTCGAGGGCGTGCGGCTGGTCAGCTTCTCGGTCGACCCGGAGCACGACACGCCGGAGCGCCTGCGCGACCACGCCCGGCGCCGAAGCCTTGATCTTGCGCGCTGGAACCTGGTCACCGGCGAAGAGAGCGCGGTGCGCAGCCTCGTTGTGGACGGCTTCGCCCTGCCCATGGGCGAGCGGCTGCAGCTTGCCGGGGGCCTGGTCGACGTGGCGCACGCGGCTCGGCTGGCGCTGGTGGACGGGACGGGCGCCGTGCGCGGCTACTACGGCAGCGACGCCTCGGGCCTGGACGAGGTCTTTCACCGCACCCGGCAGATCCTGGCGGAGTGACTGCCCGGGGCGGCGTCGCCGCCGGGCCTGCCCCACGGTCAGGGCGCAGCCGGCAGAGGCGACGACGTGCCGGCTGGGAGCGGGTCGTTTTCTGACCCGAGGTCCCCGACCGGCGGGACGTGGCCGTCGGTGCCGTCGTCGCCGTCGGGCATCGCGCGGATCCACTCGCGGATCAGCGCCACGGCCTCCCGGTCGACCAGGCTGCGGCCGATCTCCGGCATCATGACGCCCGGGTGGGTGGATTCCAGCCGGTAGACGAGGATGGACTCGTCGGGCTTCCCGGGCACGATGCCGTAGAGGCGGTCCCCGGTGCCCAGGCCGGCCGCCACCGGGTGCTTCCAGATGCCGAGCATCGTCCGGTTGCCGTGGTCGCCGCGCAGGTCGAGCCCCGAGGTGCGTCCGCTGCCGGTCAGGTTGTGGCAGTGGGCGCAGTTGATGTCCAGCCAGGTCCGCGCGCGGTCGGCCAGGCTGCCTGACTCCTCGTCGTTCCAGACCGGCGCCCTGGGCAGCTCGGCCATGGGCGGCGCGTCGGCGAGAAAACCGATGCGGCGCCAGCGCTCGAGCTGGTTCTCCTGGCCCACTTCGCCGTCCGGAGTGCGGTACGCGAAGTCCCGGTTCAGAAGCCCGGCCTGCGGGCCGATGGGCAGGACGCGTTCGCCGTCCGTTCGGTGACAGGTCTTGCACTGGTTCGCGTTCGGCACCCGGTAGGTGTGGTTGAACGCAGCGCCGTCGGCATCGATCCAGGACGCGGCCAGGGGTCCGCCGGTGATCTCCAGTTCCGCGTCCGTGCGGTCGGCGTTCCAGATGTAGGGCAACCCCACCCAGCCGTCGCTTTCGTGTACCAGCAGGCGGGTCTCCAGCGGCCGCAGGTCGTCGCCGGGGCGCCGGAAGTCGGCCGGGTAGGCGAAGGTCTTCGAGATGACCGTCCCGACCGGGAACTCGAGTGGTTCGTCGGCGCGGTAGCGGGCAGGTTCGGGGTCGCCGCTCTCGTTGACCGGCAGGCGGACGTACCGCAGCTTGAGCGCGTGGTCCGAGAACAGGGCCGTGTTCAGGTCGTACGGTTCGACGCCGGGGCGCGGCACGTGGTCCGCGGCCGCGCCCTCGAACAGCTCCCAGGCCGAGAGCTTCGTCGGGTAGCGCGCGAAGGGGCCGCCGCCCGAACCGCTTTCGGCGCCGCAGCCGGAGAGAAGAAGCCCCGGCAGCAGGACCGGCAGGCACGGCAGGAGCGGCAGGAGCGGCAGAGGGCGCCCTGTCGCGGACCGCATCCGTCAGGGACTGCCGCTGGCGGCCGCGCCGAACCCGACCGGCCGCGGCAGCGCTGGCGGCGTTCCTTCGTGTGCTGCGAGATCGGTGCTCACGCTGGGCTCGCCGCCGGCCAGAACGGCGCCGATGTCCAGGTTCACGAAGTCGGCGTCGCCGTTGTTCTCGATGTAGAGGCGCACGTCAGCGGGCGGCTCGCCGTCCACCAGCTTCTCCGGGTTCAGGACGCCGTCCCAGACGATGTCGGGGAAGGCGCCGCCGGCAAGCCCCGCGAAGGCGTCCGCAAAGTCGCCGTTGGGGCTCTCGCCGCCGCCGCTGAACTCGTTGCCGTGCACGTAGATCCCTTCCGTGTACGGGTCGTACTCCGGGTCGTTGTAGGCCCGGCCAGTCGCCAGATAGGAGATCACCGCCAGGTTGGCGTTCTGGTTGTCGCGAATCCGGTTGCCGAACAGCTCGACGTTGTCGCTGGCCATCACGATGACCCCCGAGCCGGCCGGAATGGTGGAGACGATCGCCCCCTCCTTGCCGAAGTTCGGATGGTTGTTGGAGAGGATGTCGTTGTCGTGAACCCGGGCGTTTCGTCCGTCCTTGACCGGCAGCTCCGGCAGGGAGAAGACCAGGATGCCGCCGGTGTTGCCGTGGGCCCGGTTGCCGTACACGTCGGCGTCAACGGTGTTCTCGATCTCGATGCCGGCCACGTTCTCCCACACCTCGTTGCGGCGCACCACGGCGCTCCGCGACTGGCCGACGTAGATGCCGGCGTCCGACGCGCCCCGCACCTGGCTGTCCTCGATCAGGACGTTTGTCACCTGCACTGGGTAAAGGCCGTAGGCGCCGTTGTCGGTGCTCGCCCCTCTCGTCCATTCGACCCGGACGGCGCGGAAGGTGGCGCCGGTCGTGCCCTCCACCTTGATGCCGTCGCCGAGCGTGTTCTCGACCGCCAGGTTCTCGACCGTGAAGTCGTCGGCGGTGGCGAGGATGCCTTCGCCGCCGGTGCCCGGGGCCTGAGCGGAGAAGTCCAGAATCGTCTCCTCGGTGCCCTGGCCGCGCAGCGTCACGCCCTCGATGTCGAGGGACAGCGTGGCGTCGAGCTCGAAGCGGCCGGCGCCGAGTTCGATCACGGCGCCTGGCTCGGCGTTGATCAGCGCCTCCTGAATCGTCCTGTGGTCGTCGTCGCCGGGACGCAGCGTCGGATCGGCCTGGTCGCAGGCGCCGAGCCCCAGCAGGCAGAGGGCGGTGAGAGAAATGAGTCGCTTCATTGACGGTGGTCTCCCGAGTTCTTTCGTCGTCCGGACGTGCCATCATGGTAGCCGAGCCGCCGCAACCTTGCCGACACGGGGGATTCCATGTCCGAACAGTCATCCGCACGCATCGCAGCAAGCACCGTTCCGTCGCCCCCGATCCCGGCGCGCGGCCCGTCTTCGCGACGTCGCATGCGGGTCGGCGTGCGCGTGGCCGCGGCCGCGTGCACGGCCCTTCTCGCCGGATCTCCGGCGCTGGCCCAGGCCGAACCGCCGGTGCCGGAACCCGTGCCGCTCGGGACGATGAGCGATCTGATGATCAAGCTCATGTACCCGGCTTCCGACGCCATCCTCTACGTCGAGAGCAGGGCGCCCACGAACGAGGTCGAGTGGAACGAGCTTCAGGCCCAGGCGCTGATTCTCGCGGAGTCGGCGAACCTGATCATGATGCCCAGCCGGGTGGTGGGCGACCGCGACGAGTGGATGCGCGACGCGCGGCTGATGTTCGATGCCGGGGCGGCCGCCTACGAGGCGGCGCTCGAACACGACCTCGACGCGCTGATCGCGCTGAACGAGCAGGTCTACCTGTCCTGCGTGGTGTGCCACCGGCGCACGCGGCCGGACTACGGCAGGGACTACAAGCGTTTTGACGACGAGCCGGCGGAGGAGCCGCGGGTTCCCTGACAGCCAGGCGTCCTCCGGCCGCTGTCGAGTCCGACAGCCTGCCGCCGCCAGGCGCGTCGCGGACGCCGCGCCTGGCCCCAGCCCCCACCTCTGCAGCAGGCTGTCGGTCAGTCAGCGTCCTCCGGCCGCTGTCGAGTCCGACAGCCTGCTACAGTGCCCCGTTCAGGTTCCAAGGAGGTCGATACATGAATCCGAGACGTGCTCGTCCGATTTCGGCGACCCTGGCTGTCGCGTTGCTGGCAGCGTTGTACTTTCCTGCCGCCGTGATTGCCGACGACATGAATGCGGACGTCTGGGACCGCGTGGAAGGTCACACCGCGAAGAACGGGGACGTGAGCATCTCGTACGTGACCCTGGGCGAGGGCGAGCCGGTTCTGTTCCTGCACGGGTTTCCCGACCTCTGGTACAGCTGGCGCCACCAGATGGCGGCGCTCGAAGGCGACTTCCGCGCCGCCGCGATGGACCTGCGGGGCTACAACCTCAGCGATCGGCCGGAGCGGGTCGAGGACTACGCCATGCTCCACCTGCTCGGGGACGTGAAGGCGGTGGCGGAGGCGCTGGGCCCGTCGATCGTCCTGGTCGGCCACGACTGGGGCGGGGCGATCGCCTGGCGGTTCGCGATGGAGCATCCGGAGCTGGTCAGCCGGCTGGTCATCCTGAACCTGACCCACCCTCGCGGCTACGCCAATGTGATCGCCAACGCGACCGAGGAGCAGCGGCAGAACGTCCAGTACGCGCGGAACTTCGCGACCTCGAAGCCGGACGGCAGCCCGGTCCCCGAAAATCTGCTGAACCGCTACATGGACCAGGGCGAGAAGGTGGGCGGGCACTACCGCGAGGGGTTCGAGCGCTCCTCGTGGGACGGCATGCTGAACTACTACCGGGCGAACTATGCGGCGCTTCGCGCCTCGGACGGCGCCGCGCCGCAGCTTCCGAACGTGACCATGCCCGTGCTTCAGTTCCACGGCCTGCAGGACACGGCGGTGGACAAGGACGGGCTGTCCAACACGTGGGACTGGGTTGACAACGACTACACCCTGGTCACCGTGCCGTCCGCGGGCCACTGGGTTCAGCTGGAGGCGGCGGACCTGGTTTCGAGCACGATGCGGGCCTGGCTGCTGGCCCGCCAGGGAGATGGCAGATGTGCGACATGTCGATGATCGAGAGAGTCGGGCGCCGCAGCGCCACCTTCCTGGCGGCGGCCGCGGCAGCCTGCCTGGCGCTGGCCTGCGGGCCGGCCGCCGCACCCGAGGCGGAAGCGGGCGACGGCGCCTCGGCAGTCGCTGCCGCCGAGACCGCTCTGGCGCGCGAGTACTACGAGATCAGGCGCTACCGGCTCGTCGACGAGGGCAGCCGCGAGACGGTGCTGGCCTACCTGGAGAACGCGCTCGTGCCGGCCCTTGGCCGGGCCGGGATCGACCGCGTCGGCGTGTTCGGCGTCGAGGCGCCGGACGATCTCGAAGAGCCGCTCGAGCCGGTGGACGCCCTGTCGATCTGGGCCATCATCCCGTTCCAGACGATTCAGGACTTCGAGGCGCTCAAGCCGACGCTGGAGGCTGACTCCGCGTATCTGGAGGCGTCGGCGCCGATGTACGCCACGCCGCGCCAGGAGCCGATCTACGAGCGCATCGAGAGCTGGTTCGTGCGTGCCTTCACCGGCATGCCGGCGATGGAGCTGCCGCCGCAGACCGCGGCCGGCGAGGATCGCATCTTCGAGCTGCGCCTGTACGAGAGCCACAACCAGGAGACCGCCCGCCGCAAGGTCCACATGTTCGACAACGGCGAGATCGACGTGATGCGCGACGTCGACATGGCGCCACTGCTGTTCGCCGAGCTGCTGGTGGGCGAGAACGTGCCGGGGCTCGTCTACATCCTGTCGGCGCCCGACATGGAGTCCCATCGCGAGCACTGGCAGGCGTTCCTCGAGCACCCCGAGTGGATCCGCATGAGAGACATGGAGTACTACCAGGGGACAGTGTCGGGGATCGAGAGCGTCTTCCTGCGCCCGACGGCGTTCTCGGGCATCTGACTTCCACGCCCGGGCCTCACCGGGTGGTCAGTCGCCGGTCGATTCCTCGGCTTCGGCGGCGCTGCCGGGCCAGCGCACCCAGTAGCCGTCCGCCCAGACCAGGTCCTGGTTGAAGTCCGTGCCGCGGAAGGCGCCGATCGCGTAGCTGCTTGCCGGCTGCGCGCTGGCCGAGCCGTCGCGCCCGCCGCTCCAGATGCCGATGACCTGCGTGCCGAGGAGCCCGTCCGAGCCCGCGAACCCGAAGCGGTACGGGTTGTTCCAGCCGTCGCGTTCGGGCACGTCCTGCAGGTAGAAGAACTCGTTCGAGGGCCGGAGCAGGGCGACGAGATCGGCGTGCGAGAAGTCGGGCTGCGTGAACTCGCTCCAGGTGAAGGTCGGGGTTGTGCTCGAGCCTGCGGCCGCGGCGCTGACCTGGTCGGTGAGCCACTGCATCCAGGCGGAGCCCACCGCCTTCATGTCGGCCTGGGTACGGGTCTGATTCGCGTTCTGGAGCCCGGTCATCAGGTTCGGCACCAGCAGGGCCGAGATGATGCCGATGATCGCGACGACGATCAGCAGTTCGATCAGGGTGAATCCGCTCTCTTCGTTGCGGACGCGCACTGGTGTCATCTTCATCTTCCTCGGTCGGGTTCCGGTCGGTGTTCGCGTGCTTGGCAGCCGGCGCTGCGTGCGCGTTGGCGTCATGCAGGATGATACGAGTGCAGGGTGCCGAACGTCCAGGCGGCCGCCGGCCGGCCTTCCGCCGCAGGGGCCGAAGGGTCGGCGGCAAGGGTGCCGGTGTGCCCCAGCCAGCCGGGTCGCGGGTGCCGCGCCCGGCCCCGGCCCGGTTGCTGTAGGATCCACGCTTCACGACGCGCACGAGACAACGGCGAACGGCGGGTCGAGCAGGACGAGCGTCTCGCCGCCGGGTTGGTCGGGCTCGTCAGGACAGAAGACCGGATCATCAATGGCCATTCCTTCGCCCCCATGGAATCTGCCGCGACGCCCCTTCTCGCAGGCGCCGGACGTCCGGCGTCCGGGAGGTGGCCGGCGCGTCGCCTGCATGGGCGCGGGACCTGTGTGATATTGAAGGGCAGCGGTCTCGGGAGACCGGGAACATCTGGTGGCATGGAACGGGAGGCTGGAGACGAATGAAGGTCGAGGTGGAGGATCACGGCGGAGTGCTTGTGGCCAAGGTGGCCGGCCGTGTCGACAGTTCGAACTCCCAGGAGTTCGAGGAGCAGCTGCGGTCCGCGATCGGCGACGACGCCAGTGCGGTCATCCTGGACTTCAGCGACCTCGTCTACATCAGCAGTGCCGGCCTCAGGGTCGTCCTGCTCATGGCGAGGACCCTGGGACAGCGGGAGGTGAGCATCTCGCTCTGTTCGCTGCGGAGCCCCGTCGAGTCCGTCTTCGAGATCAGCGGCTTCAACCGGATCCTCCAGATCCACGACACGCAGTCTGCCGCTCTCGCCGCCGCGGGATAGCGCACAGGAGGAAGTCGGTTGGGTACCCGGGAACAGCCGGACTACAAGATTCTCGTTGTTGATGACGAGCCGGATCTTGAACGGCTCGTCCGGCAGCGGATGCGCCGTCTCATCCGCAGGGGCAGGTACGGCTTCGAGTTTGCAGGCAACGGCCTCGAGGCGCTCGAGAAGCTGAACGAGATCCCCGACATCGACATCGTCCTGTCGGACATCAACATGCCGAAGATGGACGGCCTCAGCCTGCTGCAGCAGATTCCCGAGGTCGACCCGGACGTGCGCTCGGTCATCGTGTCGGCGTACGGCGACATGGAGAACATCCGCACCGCGATGAACCGCGGCGCGTTCGACTTCGTCACCAAGCCGATCGACTTCAACGATCTCGAGGTGACGATCGAGCGGACGCTCAAGCATCTCGACGAGTGGCGTTCGGCGCTGGCTTCCCGCGATCAGCTGGTGGCGCTACAGAACGAGCTGGACGTGGCGTCCAAGATCCAGCAGTCGATTCTCCCGGACCGCTTCCCCAGCATTGTGGGGGGCGAGGTGTTCGGCTGCATGCACGCCGCGCGCAACGTCGGCGGCGACTTCTTCGACGTGATCCGGCTCGACGGCGGCCGGATCGGGCTCGCGGTGGCGGACGTGTCGGACAAGGGTGTGCCGGCCGCGCTGTTCATGATGTCGAGCCGCACCCTGCTCAAGGGGTCGGCGGTCGGTGTCCTCGACCCGGCGAGGGTGCTCGCGGAGGTGAACGACATCCTGAACGAGACGAACGACGAGTCCATGTTCGTCACCATGTTCTACAGCGTCTACGACCCGCGAACCAGAGTCCTGACGTTCGCCAACGGCGGTCACAACCCGCCGCTCCTGGTGCACGCCGACGGCGAGTCCGAGGAACTCCGGCTGACGGGCGGCCTCGCCCTAGGCGCCGTGCCCGGATTCGAGTACGCCCAGGACAACGTTCAGCTGAAGCCGGGCGACATGGTCGTCTTCTTCACCGACGGGGTGACCGAGGCGAACAACGAGAAGGACGAGGAGTTTGGTCTGGAGGCCGTGAGGAACCTGTTCCGGGATGGCCAGCCGGAGACCGCCAGGGAAGCAGCCAGGATGATTCTGGATGCGGTCAGGGACTTTGCCGGCGCGGCTCCGCAGTTTGACGACCTGACGTGCATGATCCTGCGCGTATCGTAGAAGAAGAAGGAGAAGAAGAATCAGCCTCCTGCTTCAGGTCGCCAATCGGATAGAGGAGCTTCGGGGCGTCACCGAAGCCGTGGAGGAGCTTGCCCGCAGCGAGGGCTGGGGCGGCAATGTCACCCATGCGATCCTGCTCAGCGTCGAGGAGCTCCTGACCAACGTCGTGAACCACGGCGGACCGGCGGCCGGCACGGCCGAGATGGAGATCAAGGTCACCACCGGCCCCGACGATGTGCGGGTGGATCTCTGGGACGAGGGCATTCACTTCGACCCGTTCCACGACGCGCCCCAGGCGGATACCGGCTCCGCGCTGGAGGAGCGCGAGGTCGGCGGTCTCGGCGTGTTCATCGTCACGACCCTGGCCGACGAGACGGGCTACCGACGCGAGGGCAACCGCAACCACGTGTGGCTGGTCAAGCGCCGGGTCGCGTCGGGGTGATGGAGTTCCATCGCCTCCGAACGGCTCGTCGGCCACCAGCGGCTGGTGGGGCGCGTGGTGTCGCTCGCTCTTCGCGGCGCCTTCCGGACAGGCCCCCGGTCCTGGCGGTCCTGGCGATCCTCGCGATCGGGTCGGCGTCGGCCGTGCCCGCCCAGGCGCCGGAGTCTCCAGGAGTCACCGCGGACCGGGTGCTGTTTGGCCAGTCGGCGGCGTTCAACGGCCCTGCGGCAGAGCTCGGCCGCGGCATGCGGCTCGGCATCGAGGCCGCGTTCGCTGAAGTAAACGAGGCCGGCGGCGTTGACGGCCGGCAGCTGGAACTCCGCTCGCTCGACGACGGCTACGAGCCGGAAGGCGCCATACGGAACACCCGCCGGCTGATCGAGGAGGAGGGCGTCTTCGCCCTCATCGGCGGCGTCGGAACGCCGACCTCGCGTTCCGCCGTGCCGGTGGCTGCCGAGGCCGGAGTGCCCTACGTCGCCCCGTTCACCGGGGCAGGCTTCCTGCGCGACGAGCCCAACGTCGTCAACCTGCGCGCGTCCTACGCGCAGGAGACCGAGGAGATGGTGGCGCGCCTGACCGAGGATCTCGGCATCGACCGGATCGCGGTGGTGATCCAGAACGACTCCTTCGGCCGCGCCGGTCTGGCCGGCGTGCGGGCCGCCTTCGCGCGGCGCGACATGAGCCCGGTCGCCATCGGCGTCTACCCGCGCAACACCACGGCAGTGAAGACGGCCCTGGTGGATCTGGAGCTCGAGCGGCCCGCGGCAGTGATCGTCGTGGGGGCCTACCAGCCGGTGGCGACGCTGGTCGGCTGGGCGCGGAGGATCGGCCTCGATCCCGTGTTCATGACGCTCTCGTTCGTCGGCAGCAACGCGCTCGCCGGAGAGCTGGGCGGGCGCGGCGAGGGCGTCTACGTCACCCAGGTCGTCCCGTTTCCGACCGGCAACAGGCCGCCGATCGCCGTCTCGTACAGACGGGCCCTCGAGGCCAGCGCACCGGACGCCGAACCCGGCTTCGTCTCGTTCGAGGGCTACCTGGCAGGGCGGCTGGCGATCGAGGCGTTGCGCCTGGCCGGACCCGAGGTGAGTCGCGAGCGGTTCGTCGAGGCCCTCCAGGAAGCGGGCATGATCGATCTGGACGGCTTCCGGCTGGCGTTCGGCAAGGACGACAACCAGGGTTCCGACGCCGTCTTCCTGAGCGTGATCGACGGCGCCGGCAACTTCCGCGCCGCCCGACGGCTCCGCGCTTCCCGCACGCCGTGATCTCCTGGTTGCAGGAGCTGGCGAAGAGCCGCTACCGGATCGCCACCCAGCTCTACGTGGCCATCGGGGCCGCGGTCGCCCTGACCCTGGCTGCCAGCCTGGTCGCGTTCTTCGCCTTCAATCGCGTCGGCGACCTGCAGAGCCGGGTGGCGGAGGGCTCCGTGCCCGAGCTGGCGGCTGCGTTCGGCGTGGTCCGCCACAGCGGCACCCTGGTGGAGGCCGGGCCGCGTCTGACCTCGGCGGCCACGTCGGAGGACCTGGCACGCCTGACCGTCGAACTCGCACCCGCCCGTCGCGCCTTCGCCGCCGAGCTGGAGGAGCTGATCCGGCTGTCCGGCGAGGCCGAGGAAGGCATGGAGCAGGAGAGCGAGTTCGCGATCGTTCAGGCGAGGGGCCAGGAACTGGTCGACAACATCGAGGCAATCCGCGAGTCGGTCGCGCAGGGCTTCGAACTCGGGCAGGAGAGCGAACAGCTGCGGGCCGAGATCGCCGGTCTGCGCAGCGGCATCGGCGCGTTGCTGATGCCGGCCCTCGACGACCAGTTCTTCTACGCGATGACCGGCTACCGCGGCTTCGACCAGCCGCCTGCGCCCAGGGCCGTCCACCTCTCCAGGCGGGAGGTGAACAGCTACCGCGTTCTGGTGGGCCTGCAGCGCGACATCACGGTGATCGACCAGCTGCTGGCCAGCCTGGGCCTCCTCACGGACGGCGCGCTCATCGAGCCGGTGGAGGAGCAGTACGAGTCGGCCGTCACCGGCATCGACCGGTCCCTTGGAGGCGCCGAGCGGAACCGGGTGCCGGCGGAGCTGCTGCGCCTGTTCGAGCAGGTGCTCGAGAAGAGCCGGGAGGCCTTCGGTCTTCGGCGCAGCGAGCTGACCCTGCTGAACCGGCAGCAGGAGCTGGTGGCGCTGAATCGGGACCTCGCGCTGAGCCTGGGCGTCGACGTGGACTCGCTGGTCGCCTCCTCGCAGGCACGCGCGCAGGCTGCCATCCAGGCCTCGTCGGCAGCCATCGGGACCGGTCGAACGATTCTGATCGCGATCAGCGTCGTCAGCGTCGTCGGCGCCGTGTTCATCGGCTGGCTCTTCGTGGGGCGGATTCTGGTGCGCCGCTTCGAGGCTCTTTCGGGCAGCATGCGGGAGATGGCCGCGGGCGACCTGCAGGCGGAGATCGGCATCAGCGGCGAGGACGAGGTGGCGGAGATGGCGGCCGCCCTCGAGGTGTTCCGCGCCAAGGCCCTGGAGGCGCAGCGCCTCAACCTGGTGGAGAAGCTGGCGGACGAGCTCGCGGGGAAGAACGCGGAGCTGCAGGTGGTCCTGGACGACCTGCAGAAGGCCCAGGATCAGATCATCATGCGGGAGAAGCTGGCGGCGCTGGGCGAGCTGACCGCGGGCGTGGCCCACGAGATCAAGAACCCGCTGAACTTCGTCACCAACTTCTCGGAGGTGTCGGTCGAGCTTCTCGAGGAAGTCGACGAGGTGATGAAGGAAGGCGAGGAGGGCGTGCTGACCGAGGATCAGCGCGAGGAGATCGCCGAGATCTTCGAGGATCTGAACGGCAACCTGAAGCTGATCCGCAGCCATGGCGAGCGGGCCGACCGGATCGTCACGGAAATGCTGCGCATGGGCCGCGGCTCGTCGGTCCGGGAGACGACGGACATCAACCGCCTGGTCGAGGAGCACGTGGCGCTCGCCTACCAGAGCGCTCGGGCCACGGACGCGAACTTCAACCTGACCATCGAGACGGACTACGACCCGGAACTGGGCGAACTGGAGGTGCGGCCCGAGGACGTGGGGCGGGTGTTCCTCAACCTGGTGGGCAATGCCTGCTACGCCACGAACAAGAAGCGCGAGGACTCCCCCGACTACGACCCGATTCTCACCGTCACGACCAGGAGGATGGACGACGGCGTCGAGGTGAGGATCCGCGACAACGGTGACGGCATACCCCAGGACATCGTGGACAAGATCTTCAACCCGTTCTTCACCACCAAGCCCACCGATCAGGGCACCGGTCTCGGCCTGGCGCTTTCGGCCGACATCGTGCGCGAACACGGTGGCATGATCCGCGTCGACACCGTGCCCGGCGAGTTCACCGAGATGATCGTGGAGCTGTCGGCGGCGCCCCCCGACTTCGACGACCTGGCCTGATGCCGTCCCAGCCGGCGGCGGCTGCATCGGATCCTGCCGTGCCCGTATTCGGGATGTACGGGGTCACGAAGGTCTACGCGATGGGGGAGGTGGAGGTGCAGGCCCTGCGCGGCGTCGACCTGGAGCTGCACGAGGGCGAGTTCACCGTGCTTCTCGGCCCGTCCGGCAGCGGCAAGTCCACCCTACTGAACATTCTTGGGGGCCTCGACCGCCCGTCGGCGGGGCGCGTGGCGTGGCGCGGCGACGATCTCACTGCGGCGCGCGAGCGCCGGCTGACCCGCTACCGGCGTCGGCACGTGGGCTTCGTGTTCCAGTTCTACAACCTGATTCCCTCGCTGACGGCGCGCGAGAACGTGGCCCTGGTCACGGAGATCGCCACCGACCCGATGCGGCCGGAGGAAGCGCTGGAGCGGGTGGGCCTGGAGCGGCGCCTGGATCACTTCCCGTCCCAGATGTCCGGCGGCGAGCAGCAGCGGGTCGCCATCGCCCGCGCCATCGCCAAACGCCCCGACGTCCTGCTGTGCGACGAACCGACCGGGGCGCTGGACATCGCGACCGGCATCGCCGTGCTGGAGGCGATTCAGGGCGTGAACGCCGAACTGGGCACCACCACCGCGGTGATCACCCACAACGCCGCCATCTCGGCCATGGCCGACCGGGTGATTTCCCTCGCCGACGGCGTGATCGCCAGCGAGGTCCGGAACCCGGTCCGGGCCTTGGCATCGTCGATCGAGTGGTAGGGCCGGCACCGGCGGGGCCGATCTGGGGCAGAATGTGCCGATGAAGTCGCTGGATCGCAAGCTGCTGCGCGACCTTTGGGCCATGCGCTCGCAGGTGCTGGCGATTTCCCTGGTGGTCGCTTCGGGGATCGCGCTGCTGGTCATGGCCCGGGGCGTTTTCGGCTCCCTGGACACGACCAGGGAGGCGTACTACGCGCGGTACGCGTTTGGCGACGTCTTCGCCGGCGCCAGGCGAGTGCCGAACTGGGTGGAGGACCGCATCGCCGCCATCCCGGGGGTGGAGAAGGTCCAGACCCGGGTCGTGGTCGGCGTCACCCTGGACGTTCCGGGCGTGACGGAGCCGGTCAACGGCAGGCTGATCTCCGTGCCGGATCGTGGCCGACCGGTTCTCAACGACATCTTCCTGCGCCGCGGTCGCTGGCCGGACCCGGACCGGGCGGCCGAGGCCCTGGTCAGCGAACGCTTTGCGGAGGCCCACGCCCTCGACCTCGAGGATCACGTGACCGCGGTGATCAACGGACGTCGGCAACGACTCGAGATTGTCGGCATCGGCCTGACTCCGGAGTTCGTCTACAACATCGGTCCGGGCGAGTTCTTCCCCGACCCGTCCCACTTCGGGTTGTTCTGGATGTCGAGGCATCACCTCGCCACTGCGTTCGAGATGGAGGGCGGCTTCAACGACGTGGCTCTCGGCCTTGCCGGGTCCTCGCCGGCGCTGGAACGGGCCGTGATCGCCGAACTCGACGGCATTCTGGAGGACTACGGCGGCCTGGGGGCGATCCCGCGCGCGGAGCAGATTTCGCACTGGTACCTGCAGAACGAGCTGGACGGTCTCAGGCAGATGTCGCTCCTGGCACCGGCCATCTTCCTCGGCGTCGCGGTGTTCCTCCTGAACGTCGTCCTGCGCCGCACGGTCACGGTGCAGCGGGAGCAGATTGCGGCGCTCAAGGCGCTGGGTCTCTCCAACGCCCGTCTCGGTCTCCACTACATGCAGTGGGCCGCGGCGGTAGTGCTGATCGGCACCGTGATCGGGGTCGCGGCAGGCCTGCTCCTGGCCGGAGGCATGCTGGCCAGCTACATGGACTACTTCCGCTTCCCGTTCCTGATCCACGAGGTCTCGAAGTCGGGCATCCTGCTGGCATTCGGGGTCACCTTCGCCGGGGCAGCCCTGGGGGCGGTCGGCGCGGTTCGCAGCGTCGTCTCACTGCCGCCGGCAGAGGCGATGCGACCGGCGGCCCCGGGCACGTTCAGGGTCTCGCTGCTGGAACGCCTGGGCGCGAAGCGATGGCTGACGCAACCCGAGCGGATGGTGTTCCGGAACCTGTCGCGTCGGCCGCTGCGCGCCTTCATGTCCGTGGTCGGCATTGCGTGCGCCGGGGCCATCGTGGTCGTCGGCAGCGCGATGATGGCGTCCATGGACGAGCTGCTGGAGGTCCAGTTCAACATCGTCCAGCGCCAGGACGTGGCGGTCAGCTTCGTGGAGCCGGTCGAGCGGGCCGCCCTGCACGAGCTCGACGCGTTGCCGGGGGTGCTGCAGGTCGAACCGACGGGCGGCGTGGCTGCCAGGCTGGCGAACGGTCACCTCCGCAAGCAGACCGCGATTCAGGCGCTGGCGCCGGACGCCAGGCTGATGCGCGTGGTGAACGTGGACTACCGGCCCATCCAGCTCGACCGACCCGGCCTGGTGCTCTCGAAGCTGCTCGCCGAGCAGCTCGAGGTGGAGCCCGGGGACACCCTGCGGGTCGAGATTCTGGAAGCTGGGCGTCCGGTGGGCGAGGTCGTGCTGACGGACACCGTGGACGACCTGATCGGGGTGTCGGCGTACATGGAGCAGGAGTCGCTTCAGCGCTTCGTGCGTCGTGCGGACACGCTGACGGGCGCCATGCTGAAGGTGGACAGTCGGGAGGAGGAGCGGCTGTACGGCCTGCTGCGAAGCATGCCCATGGTCGCCGGCGTGACGCTCCGAGAGGCCGCACTCGAGAACATCCGCACCTACATGGTCGACAACATGGCGATGGTGATGTCGGTCAACCTGCTGTTCGCCGTGATCATCGCCTTCGGCGTCATCTACAACACGGCCCGCATCTCGCTGTCCGAGACCAGCCGCGAGCTCGCCAGCCTGCGCGTGATGGGCTTCACCCGTGGCGAGATCGGCTCCATCCTCGTCGGCGAGCTCGCCATCCTGACGCTGGCCTCGATTCCGCTCGGTCTTGCTCTGGGCTACGCCATGATTGCCGCCGTCATGCAGGCCTTCGGCAGCGAACTGTTCCGGATGCCCGTCGTGGTGGAGCCGGACACCTTCGTCATTTCAGCGGCCACAGTGGTCGGTTCCATGGCGTTCTCCGCCTGGACCGTGAGGCGCAAGCTCCGCGATCTCGACCTGGTCGCGGTGCTGAAGACCCGCGAGTAAGCGGAGAGGGGCAAGAGGCGATGCGGCTTTGGGTGTGGTGGATTGTTGGCGGAGCGGTCGTGGTGGCGGCTGCCGTGGTGGGCTTGCGTCCGCAGCCGCTGCCGGTCGAGGTCGCCGAGGTGGCCCGCGGCCCGCTCGAGGTGACGGTGGACGAGGAAGGGGAGACGAGGGTGCGGGACCGCTTCGTCATCTCGGCGCCCCTGGCCGGCCGGGTTCTGCGCATCGAGCTCGAACCAGGCGACGCGGTGACGGCCGGCGAGACCGTGCTGGCGGTGTTTCGGCCGACGGCGCCGGTACTGCTCGACGCCCGCAGCCGGGCCGAGGCCGAGGCCGTGGTCGAAACGGCATCGGCGGCCCTGGGCCGGGCCGAGGCACTGTACGACCGGGCGATCGCCGAGCTCGCCTTCTCGCGCTCTGAGGCCGCGCGCTACCTCCGTCTCAGCCAGGAGGGCATCGTCTCGGTCGAGGAGATGGAGTCCGTCCAGCTTGACCTGGACACGCGCCAGGAAGCCGTGGAGGCGGCGGAGTACGCCGTGCGCACGGCCGGCAGCGAGCTGCAGACGGCCCGCACGCGGCTGCTTCAGTTCAGTGCCGAAAGCGCCGACGAGCTTGGCAGCGGCGCGATCCGGATCGTCTCACCCGTTTCCGGCGTCGTCCTGCGGCGCATCCGCGAGAGCGAGTCGGTGGTGCCCGCGGGCGAGACCCTTCTGGAAGTCGGCGACCCGCGGCAGATTGAGGTGGTCACGGACTATCTGTCAAAGGATGCCGTCCGGATGCGCTCGGGCCAGCGTGTGCTGATCGATCGCTGGGGTGGCGACCGGCCGCTCCTCGGGCGCGTGCGGCGGGTGGAGCCGTCCGGATTCACCAAGATCTCGGCGCTTGGCGTCGAAGAGCAGCGGGTGAACGTGGTGATCGACCTGGTCGACCCGCCCGAGGAGCGGCCAGGGCTGGGTGACGGCTTCCGCGTCGAGACGCGGGTGGTTGTCTGGGAAGGGTCGGACGAGCTCAGGACGCCCGTCGGCGCCCTGTTCCGCCGGGACGGCCAGTGGACGGTGTTCGCCGTGGAGGGCGGCAGGGCGACGCTGCGTCCGGTCGAGGTCGGCGAGCGCAACGCCAGCGAGGCCCAGGTGCTCGACGGCCTCGCCCAGGGCGAGCAGGTCGTCGTCTATCCGAGCGACAGCCTCGCCGACGGCTCGGCGGTCACGCCCGCACTCTGATCGCCCTGCCGGTGGCCCGCTGTCAGGCCCGAGCGGACCGCAGGGGAGGCGGGTGCTTCGGAGGTGGTTGAAGGGTTGGCGCCCGCTCCGGTCGGCTGCGCTGCGGGGAGTGGCGCTTGTCCGGGAGGACCTGCAGGGTTGCTTGCCTCCTGGTCCCCTGCGGTTCCCTCGGACCTGACGGCTCACGTCGTGGTTGGCGACGCTGGCCAGCCCGAACGCCTGGATGGTCCTCAGTTGGCGATCTGGAAGGGGGCCGACCACTCCATGTTGCCCCAGCGGATGGTGAGCGAGCCGGTGCGGCCGTCCACCTCGACGACGCCCTCGGTCTCCTCCGCCTCCTCGTCCAGGACGCGGACCGTGAGCGGCGTCTCGCCGGCGTCGTGCTCGGCCATGTGCATCGTGCCCCAGACGTCGGCCAGGTGGTTGAACACGAGCTTCCAGCCGTCCCCTTCGCGCTTGAGCCACAGGCTGTAGACGCCGGGGTAGGTGTCGCCGTGATTGTGGGCGGCGATCAGGGCGTCCTCGAACGCCAGGTCGGCGTCCGTCCACAGCTTGAAGGGCTTGCCGAGGACCGGCTGCAGAACCTCGCCGTCCTCAAGGGCCGCCAGCCGGTCGTGGTCCGGGCCGGGCGCCGGCAGGCGGTCGAGCCGGAAGCGGATGGCGCCGCCGTCGAACTCGGCCCTGGTCTGCGACAGGTCGTCGCGTTCCCCGACGTCCTGACGCTGCACGATGATGCCGGCGGCGTCGGCCTCCGCCTTCGTGATGCCCTTGACGTCGGCGTTGAAGAAGCCGGTCAGCAGTTGCCCGGCAAGACCGTCGCCGTCTCTGGCCAGCTCCATCTCGACCGGTACCAGCTGTCCGCCGAGTTCCAGGTTCCACTTGAGCATGAGGCCCGTGTCCGTGGTGGTGATGTCCTCGATCTCCGTGTCCACCAGACGGGTCACGTACAGGTCGGCGGCAGCCTTGCCGTCGTCGTCCATCAACGTGAGCAGGCTGTTCAGCGAGCCCTGCTCGGTCATCACCTCCAGCACCCATTCGCCCAGGAACGGCTCGATCTCGGCCGTGTCGGCACGGGGCGCCGGCGGCGGGGCGGGCTGGGCCCTGGTCGCCAGCGGAGCGGCCGCGAGCGCGAGCGCGAGAAGGCAGTGGAACGTTCTGGTCATGTCGGTCTCCGTCGGAGGTGGTTGCAGGCGCCGGTCTCAGAAGTAGTCCGGCATGGAAGGCGGCGGCCCGGAAAAGAGCCTGTCGGCGGCCTCGACCGCCTCGGCGGAGCCCTCGGCCCGGTCGAGGGCGACAAGCCGCGCGGCGCCGAGGTGGCCGGTGTAGAGAGAGGCGAGGGCGCGCACGTCCAGGCGGAGCGCGGGGCCACGGTCGTCGGCTCGGGCCGGGCGCACGTCGCCGCGGCCGTCGCTTGCGGTGAACATCCAGCGGCCACGGTTGCCGGCGACGACGTCGTCCGTCACGTCGAGCAGCAGGCGTTCGTCGAGGCCGGGCGGGTAGCCGCGTGCCTCGAGGGCAGCCGGGAGGTGGACGATCCGCAGCATCCAGGTCTCGGCGACCGAGGTGCGGACGCCGACCTCCGGCACATGCTGCAGCACGTGGTCGTCCAGGGCGCCGTGCCAGGTGGCGCTGCGAGCCAGGGTGCGGCAGTCGGAGAACAGCGCCAGAAGCCGCCGCGCCGCGCCGGCAGTCGCCGCCTGCAGGTCCAGCACCGTCAGTTCGTACGGGTAGCGGTTCGGCGGACCCTGGGTGTAGACGACAGAGCCGAGGAGGTCGCCGTTGCCCTCCCCGTTGTTGCCGTTGGTGGCGGGCACGACGTAGGCGTGTACGTCCTCGCCGCTCTCGGGGCGGAACACGCGCGCCCAGATGGTGCGGTTGCGGTCGAGCCAGCCGTTTCGATGGCGGGCCTGGCTTGCGTACAGGCGGTTCAGGGCGTCCCGGTCGGCCTTCCGGTCCAGCTCCCGCAGGCTGCCCTCGGCGGTCACGCGCCCGAGCCTGTGGAGCGGCAGCTCGTGGCGAAATCGATGCCCGGCGGGTGCGTAGCCGGCGCCTCGGTAGAGAGTGAACGTGGTCGGATACAGCGTCGACACGGCGACGCCGGCATCGTGGAGTTCGCTCATGGCGGATGCCATCAGCGTCCTGGCGACGCCGCGGCCCCGTGCGGTCGGGTCGACGGCCACGCCCGCGATGCCCGCGTTCGGCACCGAACGCCCGCCCAGGAAGATCCCCATCGGGTACCGCGCGAGGCCGCCGACCACACGGCCTCCGCTTCTGACCACGCGCACGTCGTCCCGGACGGCCTCCAGGAAGGCCACGCAGGAATCGAGCGGCTCGTTGAACGCCTGCGCATCGTGGCGCGCCTGCGCCGCGAGGTCGGCGTCGCCTTCCGCGCCGGTCCCGAGAGGGCCGAAACTGAGCTCGTCGGTCATCGGCGCGAGTCTACTTCGCCGGGCGCCGTCAGGTCCGTTCAGGCGGCTGTGGCTGGTGTGACCAATGCCGCTGCCCGGTGGCGATGAGCCTGGAACTCGAGGTCCGCGACGCGTCCGGCGGCGCCAGCGGGATAGAGTCCGTGGCCATGGATATCGGCGTCTTCATGTTTCCCACCGGCGATGCGATGCGCCCGGACGAGCTCGGCAGAGAAGTCGAGGCGCGGGGTTTCGAATCGCTCTGGTTCCCCGATCACACCCACATTCCCGCCTCGCGGAAGACGCCGTTCCCGGGCGGCGGGGACCTGCCGCCGGAGTACTTCCACAACCACGACCAGTTCGTGGCCCTGGCCGCGGCCGTCGCGAGCACGAAGACCCTCATGCTGGGCACGGGCATCTGCCTGATCATCGAGCGCGACACGATTACCACCGCCAAGACGGTGGCGAGCCTTGACCAGCTGTCCGGCGGACGCATCATCTTCGGCATCGGGGGCGGCTGGAACCGGGAGGAGATGGAGAACCACGGCACGGATTACCCGACCCGCTTCGCGAAGCTGGAGGAGCAGGTCGCCGCGTTCAAGAAGATCTGGACGCACGACGAAGCGGAGTTCCACGGCAGCCACGTCGACTTCGATCCGATCTGGTCCTGGCCCAAGCCGGCGCAGAAGCCGCACCCGCCGATCGTTCTCGGCGGAGGCACGCGGTTCACGCGGCAGCGGGTCGTCGATCACTGCGACGGCTGGCTGCCCATCGGCCGCTCGACCGGGGCGGTGCTGACCGGCATCGTGGATCTGAGGGAGCGTGCGGAACAGGCCGGTCGCGACCCCGAGGCAATCTCGATCAGCGTCTTCGGCGCGCCGCCGCAGCCGGACGTGGTGAACGTCTACGCCGAGGCCGGCGTCGACCGGGTCATCCTGCCGCTGCCGCCACAGGGGAGGGAGAAGATCCTGCCCCGCCTCGACCGCTACGCCGCGTTCCTTCAGGAGTAGCCGCTCGGCCGCTGCTGGCCGCCTTCAGGTCCGAGAGCGCCGCCGCGGACGCGGGCGCACCGGGGGTGGTCCAAGAGTCGGCGCCCGCTGCGGTCGGTTGCGCTCGGTTGGTCGTGCTCGTCTGGCAGGCTCTCGGGTGGCGCTTGTCTCCAGCCCGCCCCGCGGCCACCTCGGACCTGACGGCTCACGTCGTGCAGGTCCGCGACTTGCTGATCCGCGACGACGCCGCGATCGCCGCTGTGTAGAGTGGGGAGCGGGATCGGACACCCCGCGATTGCCGGCCCCGCGGCGGTCAGCCAGTATCGGTTCGAGCAGCGCCGTATGGATGGCCTGCCGGAAGTCGAGCGGCTTGAAGTGGGCGAGCTTGTTGCGAAAGCGGACCAGGCGCGACCCACGGGGCCGACGAGGCTGTTGCTGCGGCCCCCGTTGATCGAGAAGCAGTGGGTCAGGACGCCGAGTTCCATCTTCTCCAGGGACTCGATCCTTCCGTGGTGGTCCGTTTCGAACGGCAGGTGGATCTCGTCGTGGTGGACGTGGAGGTGTTCCACTCGCCACTCTTCGAGCAGAGGCATTGGCGCCGCCGCCTGCGCGGCCCAGATGCGACGGTTCAGCTCGCCGTTCCGGTTCTGCGCCAGGACCAGGGCCGAGTGCACCACCGGATGCTCGTGCGGCCCGTCCAGCGTGCCGTACTCCCACTGTTCCGGCGTGTCGTGCCCCCAGTCCCTGTCCCGGGCATGGCGATCCAGGACGGGGTGGGGCTCGAGCGCCGTCTCGAATCCCACCGCCAGGAGATCGTCCGCAATCGGTAGTCCCACTGAACGACCTGGCCACGTTATGGGCCAGCAAGGAGCGAGTGACCCGGCGAAGGCTGGCGGCGGTCCTGCTCTGCAGCGCCATGACGAACTCGTGGTCCTGATCGACCACGTCGCGAACTCGCGGGTGCTGACCGTGGGTTCGCTGACCGTCGTGGCCCTGAAGCCGTTGCCGGACAGCGGCCGCAGGAAGGCCGGCGGCACGGCCGTCGCCGGGGCGTTGCGACAGACGTGGGCGTAGCTGGCCAGAGAGGCTCGCCATCTCGGCCAGTCATCGAGAGTCAGGCCGTCCACCCAGAAGAGGCGGCGGCGGAAACGCTCGTCGAGAGCGATCTGCCGGGGTGTGCCCGGTTCGGTGGCGCTGGCCGCGGAAGCGATCGCGCGGCGGATCGCCGATGTCGGCGAAGCACCGGGCTCCGGGTAGATGTGGCGCCACCGGGCCAGGCCGGCGAGCCGCTCCTCCAGCCTGTGGTCGAGCCCAGGGGCCGACGTTTGTCTGAAGCGCAGGATGACGCTCTGGCCTCTGTTCAGATCGTCGGCCACCGCGTCGACGTAGCGCGCAGGACCGGGCAGCTGCCAGATCCTCCGTACCCCGCCCGCAGGTGCAGACCACTGACCTGCGGGAAGCCTGCGGCGCCGAGAAGCTCTCGCAGCGCCTTCGCGACTGCGGCGCTCTGCCCTCTGGAGCAGGAATCCAGAGCACTACAGCAGCCCAGCCTGTGCCGGGCCGCGGGCCGGGACTCGGCTTCCAGCTCTCTTGGCAGGCACGGAAGCTCGGGCTGGACGAAAGCACCCTGAGTGAACTCAAGAAACGACTAGAACGCCTGGAATGCTGAAGCCAGCCTGCTGTACGTTCGCGCCTGCACGGGCGATGACCGCGTTGCGTTACGGATACGAACAAGACGGCCCTGCGGACCATGGCAGGCGATTCCATGCTGGTCCCGTCGACCGCGACGTGGTCCCAAGACCGGCAGTCGGCGCCGCCCACGGACTGGCAGCCGAAACGGGTCGGCGCTGACCCGCCTGCGCTGCTGGTGACCCTCAGAACGGACGCTCAGCGGGCGATATGGCAGGCCTGCGGTATCCCCCCCTTCCGACCTGCTGGACGGCGGCGACGGAAGCGGCACCAGATAGGCCCTGAGGCGGTTCCTGCACGCGACCACAGGGCCGGTAGCCCGCAAGATCGAGGCCGAAGCAAGAACCAAGCTTGAAAGCCCGTAGCGCTGAGCTTCGAGGCACTGGCAACCAGCGCGACCTGACCGGACGCTCACGCGCCTTCGGGAGGCTGGTCCAGGCGGGATAAGGACACGGAAGCCGCAGCCGCAGTTACCGGCTTCCACCTCGGCCCGGGGGCGTTCTCCGCACGTACCTCTGCCGCCGCGGAAAGCGCCCCCGCCGGCTGACCGCCGGACGGGGGCTAAGGGGCAGGCCGAGGGTTTACCCCCGCGTGTGCAGGAACGGCCTTTTCGCTGGAATCGGGGGGGATGCGGATCCCGGGTTTACCCCCGCGTGTGCAGGAACGGCATCCTGAACCATCCACGGGCGTCGTTCCTGCGGCGCTCTACCTTTGCGGCGCGGGAATCAAGGAAACGCCTTCGGTCGCGAGATCCTGTTGAATGCGGTCAACCTTGCTCAGGACTTCTGCTACCTCTTTGGCCATCTCTTGTTCCCTTTGCATGCTTTCATTGATGAGGAAGTACCAACTGTACACGGTCTCGTCGTCGCTCTCGTAGATGGCATCGATCAGCCGCTGCCGCGCTTCCCACATGTCCAACTTGGAAGGCTCGTGGCGCTTCCCAACCTCCGAGTACTCCTTCGCCGCCTCCAACAGGGCAGTGTAGTCACCGGTCTTGAGTCCGTGATCCACAGCTTCGCTGACCGCACGAGCACGCATGGCCACGATCGTGGCGTTTTCTACCGCGCGCTGGTGAAGGGGATCGTCTGGGTCAGTGAGGTGAATGGTATCGTCCGGGTCGGTGAACTTCTCGCCCTCGGCTAGAAGGGTGGCCGAGACGAAAACTGCCGCGCCCAAAAGGGCGACCAGCGAAACAAGAACACGAAAACGCACTATTTTATCCTCCCCCGCAAGTACGCGACACGTCGCCCGCAAGATTGAGTATAGCGTTGGTCAGATCCCCGCATTGACGGGCCTTCCATCGATACAGCTGGAGTTTATCGCACTTCAATACCTCGTACGTCTCGTGGAGCGCTCTCAGACCGGTAGAGGCCTCCAGACACCTTCTTGTTCTTTTCTGGTCCTCTCTTTCTTCCCGTTCTTCGGCCGCTCGTCTTTCCTCCGGCGTCTGGGGTCTCATCGTCGGCTGTTCGCGCTGTGGCGGTGGTGGCGGTTCGGGCGCTCGCGGTGGCGGTGGCGGTAGCCGTGGTGATTCGGGATCGGGCTCCGGGAGGGGCGCCGTTACCGTCATCTCTCCGTCGCAGACTACGCCGGCTTGACCTTCCTCGCATTCCAGCGTTTCGCCGCCGCCCTGGGCCTGTGCCGGGATCGCTGCCAGAGCCGTTACGGCACAGAACAGGACGCCCAGAAGCGTAACGCTTCGTCTGCCCTCAATTGTGGGGGGGGGGGGGCAGCAGCAGGGCCGTGCGGGTGCATACACTCCTTCATGGATGCGTACTCCTTGTCGTGGTTTGTGCGGGGCCTACCGGCCTGCGCCAGCAGCGGTACGGCTGCGGCCGGTGCGGTAGATCCCCACGGGTACATACTCCTCACGGGGACCGAGGCTAGCATGGCGAGTCGGGCCGGTCAAGCTCGCGTCTTGTCCAACGAGAAGTGAGCATGAGCGGAGGCGGGTAGTCCAGCGAGAGGTGAGCACGTGGGTCGGCACTCGGGGATCATTGGAGGATGCTCGTGTCGCTGGATCTCCACCGTCTCAAGACTCTCGCCCAACTCGCCGCATTTCTCTCCGGCGGCGTTGGGGCCGAGATCACTCGACAGGACCGGGAATCGACGTACGCGTTCGTCAGGCGGACGCTGGTGCGCTTCCGGTACCCCACGCTGAAGAGGCCCGACAAGGGCGTGGTACGCGGCTTTCTGGTCCAAGCTGACGGGCTTCTCGCAGTCCTGATTGACGCGGTTGATCCGGCAGTACCGGGAGACCGGGACGATTCGGGACCGTCGTGGCGAGGGTCTGCGGCAACGGTTCGGGCGCGTGTACACGAAGGCCGACATCGGCCTGCTGGCAGAGGTCGACACCACGCTCGGTCACCTGTGCGGGCACGCTGCCAGGGCGGTGATGCGTCGGGAATACGAGGAGTACGAAGACCAGCGCTTGTGCGGCTGGCCGGCTTCTCCAGCGGCCAGCTCTACAACCTGCGCAGGTCGATCCTCGGCGACGTCTGCATTTGGCGCCGATTGGTCCGACTCGTCGGGAGCTGAGTGACCAGCGTATCGGGCCGCCGATTGGGCGCCCGGCCGGAACTACTTCGGAACTACGTCAAACACGCTACGAAGACCGCTGCGGCCTGTCCATGGGAGAGCTTGGTGATCGCGAGCGGTCAGAAGCCGCTGTGGGTGGCTGCTTCGCAGTCTCTCTCGCGGCGCAGGGCTCATGGCCGACAACTGTCCGGGAAAGCGCCCACGTCGACCAGCGCCGGCGCTGCCTTGCCCGGTTCCTTCGTGTAGCTCCGCACGGCGCCGGTTACCGTGTCGCGCACGACCAGGTTCAACCCCAGGTCCGTAGCGGAAGCTGCGAACAGCCAATGGCGTTCGTTGAAGGCGCAGCCGTCGAGCACCTTCACCAGCATCTCCCAGTTGCCCGGCTCGAAGAAGTAGAACAGGCCCGAGTCGACGCTCTTCGCCGACACCACCCGACCAGGGCCGAATTCACCCGCCGATGTCGACCAGTCGACGGTGACAGTGTAGCGACCATCGCGGAGGCAGAGCGACGTCGCGCTGTCCGTGCAGCCGTCCTGCCCGTCCTGCCTGTCCAGCTCGGCCCGCGGCACGTCTGCGACCGAAGGCGCCTCCTCCATCGGCCCCCACTGTGCCACCGAGGTGGCCAACGACGACGCGACACGGCCAGTCACACAGCCGCCTGGGAACGCCCCCGTGTCAGTGACCGCAGCCGCCGCCTGGCCGGCCTCGTTCCGGTACTCCCGAACCGCGCCTGTCACCGTGTCCTCCACCGCGATCCGATAACCCACATCCGTTGTCGAGCCAGCGAACACCCAGACTGCGCCGTTCACCTGGCAGCCGTTCAGCACCTTGACCAGCACTTCCCAGTTGTCGCGGCTGTAGAACCAGAACATGCCGGAGTCGTTCGTTCCCGAGCGAACCACCGTGCCAGTGCCGGTCTCCCCCTCCAGCGTCCACCAATCCACAGTCGTGGCGAAGCGGGAGTCCTGGGAACACAACGTTCCCTCGTCCGCCACGCAGGCGCCCGCCGGTTCGCTGGCAACGACGAGGAAGACCCTGGACGCCCTCGACTCGACCGTGCCGTCGCTAACGGTCAGCGTGACCTCGTAGAACCCCGGCGTGGACCAGGAGTGGCTGACGGTCGCGGCGCGCGACCTTGCGCCGTCGCCGAACTGCCATTCCCGAGACCGTACCGCGCCGGTGCTCGCATCCTCGAACACCACGGGCCTGCCGGTCACCGCATGGCAGAGGTCGTCCGGGCAATCGGCATCAAGCCTGATCAACGCACGCGGAGGACCGCTGCCGCTGCCGTCACCGTCATCTTCGCCGTCCGTCGGCAGATCTTCGGTTTGAAGAACCAGGGACTGAGTCCAGCTCCCGGCGCCGCGGGCGTTCACTGCGCGAACCTGGACTTCCCAGGACTCCGGGTTCGCGCCTTCGCCGAGGTTTACCGCCGCAGATCGGCTCGCGCCGACGTGGTCGTGTTTCAGCCAGTCCGTGGCGCCGACCTTGCGATAGCGTACGTCGTAGCCGGTGATCGAACCGCCGCCCGTGAACGCGGGCGTGTCCCACGTCGCGGTGATGGAACGCTGCCCCCCCGATCCCGCGAGCGCCAGGGGCACGCCGGGCAGACGTACGCCGACCGCGGGCGCCCGGGCAGGGTCGATCGGATAGGTCCGGGTCGGATGAGCCCGCCACGTTTCCGTGCGAAGGTCGATTCGAATGTTCAGCAATTCCTGGCCCGTGGCGGGGTCAACCTCGGTGATGGACGGGTCTCCCGGTCGATTGTTGCTGCGCGTGCCCCAGCCAACGAGCCAGTTGCCGTTCGCCATCAGCTCTACGTGGCCTTGCGCCTGGCTGAAGTCGTCCCCGCTCGGCCGTGCGTACTGCCTCACGAAGCGGGCCTCGCCTGCCGTTTCGTGCAGGCTGTACTCCACAACGCGGCTGAACACCTCCTCCTTGCGGGAACCGACGCAGCGGCCGCCGTTGTCGAACAGAATCATGTTGCCGTTGGGAAGGAACCGCGCACTGTGCTGGTGGCAGAACTCGCCCTGGGCATCACCCTTGATGACGAGCTGCTTGCGGTCCCCCCGCGCTTGCCACTCCGCGTCGGACAGCGTCGTCTCGCCCATCCGCCAGATGACCGCCCCCGTTGTCGCGTTGATCTGCACCACCGTAGAGCAGCCGCGGAAGGAAGCGAGGATGTTGCCGGCGTCGTCCACATCGATCGAGTTCACGTGGGCGTAGTCATAGGGGAACGGCGGGATCGTGCAGTCCGCGATGGGAATGTGATCCCAGGAGTTCCAGGTCAGCACCTTCGTCCCGCTCGGCGTGATCTCCTGGACAATCGAGTCCTGCGTTTGCTGCGTGGCGCTGTACGGGTTCCCGGCGCCATCCACGAAGGAGCTCAGGTCGCGCGTGGCCAACTCGTAGGCCAGCAACACGAAGTTGCCGTTCTTCTTGACGTAGAAGTCGTGATTGTCGGTCTGCCCCAGGTCGACCGTCTCCACGCGCTTCACCTCCTCGAAATCGGCGTTGAGCAGCACCGCCTCGAAGCTGTTGGGCTTGCATCCCTGCCGGGGCGGACAGTCGACCAGCTTCTTCTTGAACTCCTGATACGAGTAAGGATAGGACCCGTGCTTCTGGGTCCGAAGGTGGGAAACCGTGAATCCGCCTCGCCGTCTGTGAAGCCTGGGAACGCCGTTCGTGTCGATGACCATGATGTAGGACACCGTGGTCGGGACAAAGCGGGCTCCCTCGTAGGTGCTCACCGTCATCAGGCCCGGCGTCGTCCGGTCCGTCCTGCTCACCGTGAAGATCGGGAAATCGGTCTCGATGCAGTGAAGTACGTACGTCGTGCTGGCGTTCTCGTTGGTCACGACGATCTCGGTGTCGCTGTCCTCCTGCAGCCCCGTGACGACGTGGTCTGTCACCGCCTGCCCGGTCTGCATCCTGCCGGCCACCGAGAGCGTCGTGTCCTCACCCGTGGTCGCCGCCGAGAGGGTTACGCTCCCACCGGAGCAGCCGACCGCGTAGTGCAGGGTGTCCTCGTCGAAGACGGGGTACATCGCACGGACGCCGCCAGCGGCCTGAAGCGTGGTCAGCTTCGGCGAGACCACCGTGACCTGCGAGAATGCGGCATCGGGCGCAGGCAGGCCTTGAAGCACTGCGGCAAGGACAAGCGCTATTCCGAACCCTCTTCTCACGATGCACCCGGCCGGGCAATTGACAAGCACTATTCCGAACCCTCTTCTCACAATGCACCCCGCCGGGCAATTCCCGCTGCCCTGTCGACTCCAATGCTACGGGCGCCAACCGCAGGCGTCAACGACTCGTCCTGTCCAACGAGAAGTGAGCATGAACGGGGCGGGCAATCCAGCGGGAAGTCAGCACGTGGATCGACACTCGGGGCTCATCGGAGGATGCTCGTGTCGCTTCATCTCCACCGTCTCGAGACTCTCGCCCAGCTCGCCCTGTTCGTCTCCGGCGGCATTGAGGCCGAGATCACTTGACAGGACCGGGAATCGACCTGCGCGTTGGTCAGGCGGACGCTGGTGCGCCTCCGGTTCAGCGCGGCCTTCGACCGGTCCGGGAGGCGCCACAAGGCGCAGGAAGCCGCGCAACCTCAGGCTGAGAAGAGGCCCGACAAGGGCGTGGTACGTGCCTTCTGGTCTGAGGTGACGGGCTTCTTGCAGCCCCGGTTGACGCGGTTGATCCGGCAGTGCCGGGAGCCCGGGACGATTCGGGACCGTCTTGGCGCGGGTCTGCGGCAGCGGTTCGGGCGCGTGTACACGAAGGCCGACGTCGGCCTGCTGGCAGAGGTCGACACCACCCTCGGTCACCTGTGCGGGCGAGGCGCGGGCCAGGAGCGATCTCGACTCCGCCGCCGAGCTGCGCGGTGCTCAAGTCAGACTGTTCGAACTCATCCACGGCGAGACGCGGCGCTACCGGCCCGCCCCGGGAACGGCCCGTCACCGGGGAGGACGCCGCTGGCATCCCTGGTCTCGGGCCGCCGGCCGCCGGCCGGGCGCCGGCTACTACTGCCCAAGGCGGTCAGACACGCGGGCAGGAACACCAGAAACCGCCCCGGGAACGCCCTTGGGTTCACTGTCTGCCAACGCCGCGTTCATGTTCACTTCAGGACTGGAAAAGACGCGGGCTCGCCTCAGCACCCGTCGTCGCTCAGAGGCCAGTCGTCAACCCAGGCGTATGGTCGCCCAGCGGTATCGGGCTCGGGGTCAAGTAGATGTGGTCCTGGATCAGTTCGCAGCGCGGTTCATCGGGCAGAGCGGCGTGGTTGGCCCGCCGGTACGGGCCAAGACGCCGAAGCAAGGTTTGTGGCGGTTGATCCAGCAGTGTCCCGGACATTGCAACGGAGTATGCGGAGCGCCGCCGCCGACCGTCCATGCGCAGCGTGGCCCTCCCGTAGCCTGTGGCCCCCGCGGACCTGACGGCGGCCGCCAACTGCCTCGGCCGCCAGGCCGCCTCGGCCTTGGCTGGGCCGTCTGCCGACCGCCCGCCGCTGATACCCTGACACCGCGATGACCGCCACAGCCACCGAACCGCCGCCCGCCCGCATGCCGGCCGTCTCGCTGGCAGCGGTGCCGGGGCGCAGGCGCTGGACTCTGGACATGGCGGCCGAACTCGAGCGGCGCCGGTTCAGCGGCATCTACTGCCCGAGCATGGGTGACGGGCTGGCCCTGTGCGAGGCGATTGCGCTTCGCACGGAGCGCATCCACTTCGGCACCTCCATCACGAACATCTACACCCGGCACGTGTCGGACTTCGCGCACACGGCGGCGTTCATTCACGAGGTCTCCGGAGGGCGCTTCCGGTTCGGCGTCGGCGTCAGCCACGCACCCGCGCACGCCCGGCTTGGCGTCAGGGTCGGCAAGCCGCTGGCCGACATCCGAGCCTTCGTCGCCGAGCTGAAGGCGGTGCGCGGCGGCGGCGATCTGCCGCCCATCGTCCTGGCCACGCTCCGCGACCGGATGATCGCTACCGCCGCCGAGATCGGCGACGGCATGGTGTTCGCGAACGGCGCACGGTCTCACATGGCGCACTCCCTGGCGCAGGCAGGGGAGCGGGCGGGCGCCCCGGACTTCTTCGTCGGCAACATGATCCCGACAGTCATCTCCGACGACCGGGCGCAGGCGGCGGCGCGCAACCGAAAGACGCTGTCCGGCTACGCCCTCCTGCCGAACTACCGCAACTACTGGAAGGCTGCGGGCTACGTCGAGGAAATGGAGGCGATCGAGAAGGCGGTCGCGCAGGGTGAGAGGGACCGCATTCCCGGCCTGCTCTCGGACCGCTGGCTTGCGGACACGACGCTCTTCGGCACCGCGACCGAGGTGCGCGACGGCGTCGAGCGCTGGTTCGACGCCGGAATCCGCACGCCCATCCTGGTGCCTTCCTCGGCGGCAGGCAACCAGATGAAGGCGTTCGAGGAGCTGTTCGCCGCCTTCGGGAACGGGAGCTGAGCAGATGACGCAAACCGCGAAGGAGCGCCTTGCCGCACTCGGCATCGAACTGCCCGCGCCCACCGCGCCGGCCGCGAACTACCTCCCCTGGGTCCGGACCGGGAATCTCGTCTTCGTCTCGGGGCAGGTGCCGGTGAAGGATGGCAAGCTGGCCTGGCGCGGCAAGGTGGGCGCCGATTTCGACCTCGAAGACGCGCAGGCCGGCGCGCGTCAGGTGGCCGTGAACATCATCGCGGTGGTGGCGGACGCCTGTGGCGGCGACCTCGAGCGGGTGCGGCGCTGCGTGAAGCTCGGAGGCTTCGTGAACTGCACGGCGGACTTCACGAACCACCCGGCGGTCATGAACGGCGCCTCGGACCTGATGGTCGAGGTCTTCGGCGACCGGGGCCGCCACGCGCGCTTCGCGGTCGGCACGAACGCGCTGCCGTTCGACGTGGCGGTGGAGGCAGACGCCGTCTTCGAGATCGACTGAGCGTCCCGCAGCACCGGCGACGCCGCCCACCGGCGGCAATCTCGCGCCGCCCGCGGCGCACCGGGTTCCGGTCGCCGGGTTGCTCGTTCGCAAGCGGCGCTCTGCCACCACGTCGCCTTCAGCGCCGGAGACGATGAGCCCGTACCGCCCGCGAGGTTCGACTCAAGGCGCAAGCCGAGGCGCCACGGCCAGGGCCTGGACACACCGAGATGTGCCTGAATGCCCGGCAGACGAGTCGGATCCGACGCCCTGCAGCCTGGCCCGGCAGACGCCTGCCCGGCCAGTTCGCCACGCCCCGCGACCGCTCTCAAACGCTTGCCGGATGGCGAGTTCGCCATGACGCGTCGGGGCGCTCCGCAGTCGAAGGCGGCCCGCGCCGGCTGGTACGATCCGGCCCGCCATGTCCACGCAGCGGGTCGAGATCCTGGGTGACACGATGCGCCGCCTGGCCCGGCGCGGCGCCCGCCCGAATCTGACCCGCGTCCTGAGCAAGGTGCGGCCCGAGGACGTGGCCGCAGCGCTCAGGAAGCTCGCGCCCACGGAGCAGTTGTTCGTGGTGCGGCTGGCGCTTGAAGACTACCCGGACTCGGCGGGTGAGATCCTCCTGGAGCTCGAGCCCGGCGAGCGGCGGCCGCTGCTCGAGGATCTGTCGCCGGCAAAGATAGCGGGCCTGCTGGCGCCACTCGCCGTGGACGACAGCGTGGAGATCGTCGACGGCCTGGAGGACGAGCTGCGCGAGGCCGTGCTGGCCCTGCTCGACCGCGGCGACCGGGTCGAGCTGCAAACCCAGTTCGCCTACGACGAGGACACCGCCGGGCGGATCATGAACACGGAGTTCTTCTCCCTGCCGGAGGACACCTCGGTGGCGGACGCCATCGCCAAGGTCCGCGAGCACGGCGAGGTGGAGATGATCTTCTACCTCTACGTGGTGGACCCGTGCGGTCGGCTGGTGGGCGTCGTGTCGCTGCGGGAGCTCCTGCTCGCGGTTCCCGGCCGGTCGCTGGGCGGGATCATGAACCGCGGCCTGGTCACCGTACACACCGAGACCGACCAGGAGGAGGTGGCCCGGCTCGCCTCGCGCTACGACTTCCTGGCCGTTCCGGTGGTGGACGAGAGTCGCCGCCTGCTCGGTCTGATCACGGTGGACGACGTCATCGACATCGTGCAGGAGGAGGCCGAGGAGGACTTCTACAAGATGGTCGGCACGACCGACGACGAGCTGCTGTACCGCGAGCGCGCCTGGCGCGTCGCCGGCATCCGTCTGCCGTGGCTGCTCGTCAACCTGATCGGCCTGACGCTGACCGGCGTGCTGATGAAGCAGTTCCAGCTGCGCCTGAACGAGGCGTTCCTGCTCGCGTTCGCGCCCGTGGTCATGGGCATGGGCGGCAACATCGGCAGCCAGACGATGACGCTCACCGTGCGTGGCCTGGCCACCGGCAGGATCGGCGAGGGCGGCCAGATGCGACGTTTCCTCGGCCAGCAGATTCGCATCGGGCTCGTCGTGGCCCTGGTCTGCGCGGCGGCTGCGGCGGCTGCGGCCGGCTTCATCGAGCGCAACCCGGCCTACAGCGCCGTCGTCGCCGGTTCGCTGTTCCTGGCCATCGTCCTCGCTTCGCTCATCGGTTCCATCCTGCCGCTGGCCTTCGAACGCCTGGGCATCGACCCCGCTGTCGCCAGCGGCCCGATGGTGACGACGAGTTCCGACATCACCGGGATTCTCGTGTACTTCGGCCTGGCAACGGCGATGATCGACTGGCTGGTCCGCTGAGCGACGCGTGTCCTTGAGGGGTCACGACCGGCAGCGACTTCACGGTCGCTCTCGTGTACTTCGGCCCGGTGACGGCGATGATCGACTGGCCGGTTCGCCGAGCGGCGCCGTGCTTTCAGGGTCGGCGCGGCGATGAGGCAGCGCAACGGCGAGGCGCTGCTGCTGCAGACGATCGACTTGCAGGAGAAGGACCGGGTCGTCGTCTTCCTCAGCCGCGACCGCGGTCTCAAGCGCGGCGCAGCCCGCAGCGCGAAGGCCCGCTTCAGCCGGTTCGGCGGCGAGCTCCAGCCGCTTTCCAAGGTCCACCTCACCTGGTACGAGAAGCCGGCTCGGGAGCTGGTTCGCCTCGCCGGAGCGGAGACGATCCGCAGTGCCCGGTCGCTGCACGAGGACCTGGAAGGCATCATGATCTCCTCCTACCTGGCCGAGCACATGCAGGTCTTCGCCCAGGAGGACGAGCCGGAGAACCACCTGTACCGGCTGCTCGACAGCACGGTGCAGGCGTTGCTCGACGGCTGCGGCCGCTCGCTCGCAGCGCGCTACCTGGAGTGCTGGACGCTGCGCCTCAGCGGCGTGTTCCCGGCGCCCCGGCAGTGCCCGAACTGCGGCCGCACCATCGCCGACGAGGCGTTCCTCGCGGCCGGCGGAGAAGGCCTGCTTTGTCCGCCTTGCGGCAGCGAAACAGGGACCAATCGGCGTGTCGGGAGCGGCGCCCTCGAGTTTCTGCGGCGCATCGGCGGCTCGGACCTTGCCGGTCTGGAGCGAAACGGGCAGTTCGACGAGGCGACGCTTCGCTCGGTGGAGAGCCTGACCCGGGAGGTACGTCGCGCCTTCCTGGGACGCGAGCTGCGAAGCTACGGCGTGATGCTGCGCGTCCTGCGGGAGGTCCAGGGATGAGGGGCTCGAAGTGACGACTGCGCCGATGCCGGAGAATCTGCGGGATCAGGTCGGTTGCAGGCCGGGGCGGTCGAGCAGTCGGCGGAGCTCCACTTCTGCCCGAGGCGCCGCCGGTGGAGGTCCGGACCGTCACACGGCGAATCGGGGTCTCGGAACGGTGGAGCAGCCAAGGCGGCGGGAGCGGCCGTGACCGGGACCGGAGTCGCGACCGGGGTCGGCGACGAGAGCAGGCCGCTGCGGCGTCTGCCGGATCGCCTGATCTCCCAGATCGCCGCCGGCGAGGTCGTCGAGCGGCCGTCCTCCGTGGTCAAGGAGCTGGTCGAGAACGCGCTCGACGCCGGCGCCCGGCGCATCGACTTGTCGCTCGTGAAGGGCGGCAGGGACCTGATCTCGGTTGCGGACGACGGCGAGGGCATTGCGGCCGGCGACGCCGCGCTGGCCCTCGAACGCCACGCCACGAGCAAGATCGCCTCCTTCGACGACCTGCTGGAGGTCGTCACCCTGGGCTTCCGGGGCGAGGCCCTGTCGTCCATCGCCGCGGTCTCGAAGTGCGAGCTGGTCACCGCGCGCAAGGCCGGCGACGGCCACAGGCTGCTGGTCGAGGGCGGACGCGTCGTCGTGGACGAACCGGTCAGCCGACCGCGAGGCACGACGGTGAGCGTCGAGTCGCTGTTCTGGAACGTGCCGGCCCGCAAGCAGTTTCTGAAGCAGCCGGGGACGGAGCTGCGGCACGCTCTGACGGTGGTGCAGGGCTACGCCCTGGCTCGGCCCGACGTCACGTTCACGCTGGCTCATGCGCCGCAGAGCGACGCACGTCCACGCGAGCTGCTGCGCACGCAGGCCACCGGCGCCGATGCTGCCGGTCGGCTGGAGCGGATCGCGCAGCTCTTCGGGGCCGACCTGGCGGGCCGCCTTGTGCCGCTTCCGGAGTCTCGCCATGCCGGCGAAGTCACCGGCTTCGTTGGCGACCGCGACACGACGAAGGGACGCCGCGTCTTTCTGTTCGTCAACGGTCGCCTGCTGCGTGACCGGGCCATCCTGAGCATCTACTACAGGGCGGTGCGCAACCTCTTCAAGGGCGACGGGGCGCCCGCGCTGTTCCTGTTTCTCGACATCCCGGCCGGGTCGGTCGACGTGAACGTGCATCCCCAGAAGGCGGAGGTGCGGTTTCGCGACGCGGCCGTGATCGGACGCATCGGCAGCGCGCTGCGGCGCGGGCTCGAGGCGGTGAAGGGCGAGGAACCGGTGGACCTGCAACCGCCGTCCGGCCCGGTCGCTCCGCCGGGCTGGACGGGAGTGGGGCAGACCGGCGGCCCTGGGACCCGAGGCGGCCAGGTCGGGAAGGGCGGCGGCGGCGACTTTTCTGCCGGCGCGACCGGCCGGGCCGACGACCTTGCGCCCCAGGCCCCGGTCTGGGCGGCCGAGCTCGCCGCGCGTTACGGTCGCGGACCTGGCCCCGAGATCGGCCCGGCGGGGAAGCTGGCCGAGGTGGCCTACCGCCCGGTGCCGGCCAGCCGGGCGCCCCTGTCGGGGAAGGGACGGGAGTCGCTGCGCCTCATTGGTCAGTACAAGGGCTCGATGATCCTGCTCGAAGGCCCGGAGGAGCTCCTGCTCGTCGACCAGCACGTGGCCCACGAACGGATCCTCTACGAGCGCTTCCGCCGCAGCCTGAACCGGCAGGACTCCGCCAGCCAGATGCTGCTAGTGCCCCGCATGCTCGAGCTTTCGGCGGCAGAGAACGCCGCCCTGGCCGAGTGCTCGGGAGGCTTGGCCCGCTGCGGCTACTCGGTCAGTGCCCTGTCCGGCGGCAGCGCGGCGATCACGGCGATTCCTGCCGTCCTGCCCGATGCCGAAGCGGAGAGCCTGGTGCTCCAGATCGCGACCCGGGTCGCCGGCGGCGACGAGCTGCCGGACGAGGACGACGCCTTCGCGGCGTACCTGCTGGAGCAGCTCGCGGCCAGTCGCGCCTGCCGCGCCGCGGTGAAGATGCACCAGGCCCTGTCGGCGGAGAAGATGGAGAGCCTGATCGCCGAGCTCTTCGCCTGCGAGCACCCGTTCACCTGTCCCCACGGCCGGCCCATTGTCCTGGAACTCACCGACCGCGACCTGGAACGCCGCTTCAAGCGCCGCTGAACGAGTCGGCTTTCGGCGAGAGGCCGTCGGGCAGCGCGCTGCAGGATCCCCGTCGATGGACGAGATGGAGGAGCGCTACCGGGAGATCATCAACAGCTGGTCACCCCAGGAGCGGGTCCCGCGCTCGGGCGAGATGCTGGTCGCGGTTCGGGAGATGCTGACACTGAAGTACCGCAGGGCGGAACCCGACCTGACGCCGCGCAAGGTACAGGTTCGCGTCGCCAGGCAGGTGTACGCCACGAACGTCGAGGCGCAGCACATGCTGGGCCTGCCGGAGGCACATGACCGAGAATCCGCTGATTCCGGTTCTCAAGGCGGTCGCCCACCCGCTGGAGTCGCTGGGCGTTCCGTATGCCGTGACTGGCGCAGTGGCCGCCTCTTCCTGGGGCGAACCTCGCCTGACTCAGAACGTGGACTTCGTCGTCCGAATGGGGCCTGCCGATGCCATGCTGTTCGCGCAAGCCCCTGGGCGCCGACTTCCTCGTCAACCCGAACTGGGCTGCCCATGTGGTCGGGGTCGACGGATGTTCCAGGCCCGCTTCTTCTGCTTGGCGTTGATTCAGGGCTCTTCACCTCGGGCTCGCCGTGTCGGCTGGTCGTAGCCGGCACTGGGCTGCCTGGGCTGCGGCGCTGGCGAAGACCGTGAAGGATGTCTCCCGATTACATCTCTGGCGTTCGGCGGCATGTATCGTTCCGTTCGCCAGCGATTTCCAGGCACGCGTCAAGCATTGTCCTGCACCACTTCTCGTTGGGGACGCTGCCAGAGGGGTGCGGCCGTCGAGTCGCTTCTCGATCAGCGTGGAGAGGCTACTGGCAATCTCGCCCTCGCACCAGGAAAGAGTGCCGCCCCGGATGCGCCAGGGCTGAGCCCTGATCAGGTCCGCCGACGCGCCGACGTGCCGGGTGCCCGGCCCCTCAGCCGTTCGCGCCCGACTCCTCCAGCACCGAGAGTGCCTCGCCTGCCGCTCGCTGCTCGGCGACCCGCTTCGAGTGGCCCGCGGCCCTGGCGGCGACCTCGGCTTCGATGATGCACTCGACGTGGAAGGTCGGGTCGTGGTCGGGGCCTTCGCGGTCCGTGTGGCGGTAGACCGGCGTGTCGAGGCCCCTGGCCTGGAGCACCTCCTGCAGTCGCGACTTGGCGTCCTGGGCGTTCCTCACGGCGGCTCCCTGCTCGACCCAGGGCTCGATGAGCGTCCGTGCCGCCTCGAACCCGGCGTCGAGGTACACGGCGCCGATGACGGCTTCGAGCGCGGCGGCGACGACGGAGATCTTCTCGCGGCCTCCGGAGCGCTCCTCGCCGTGGGCCAGCCGCAGGCTGGCGCCGAGCTGCAGGCGCCCGGCGACCTCGGCCAGCGCACGGTCGCTGACCACGCGCGACTTGACCGCCGCCATGTCGCCTTCGGCATCCCGCGGTCGTGTGCGGAAGAGCCAGCCGGAAGCGACGAGCCCGAGCACGGAGTCGCCCAGGAACTCCAGGCGCTGGTTATCGGCCGAGAGCCCGTGGTCGTTGGCGAAGGAGCGGTGGGTGAGCGCTTCGTCGAGAAGGGACCGGTCCGCGAAGCGGTAGCCGAGCCGTTCTTCGAACTCGTCGAGCCGGGCGTTCAGGGGTAGATCCGGTCCATCGTGCGGGGGTAGGGGATCGTCTCCCGCAGATGCGGCACGCCGGCCATCCAGGCGACGAACCGCTCGACGCCCATTCCGAAGCCGCTGTGCTCGAAGGCGCCGTAGCGCCGGATGTCGAGGTACCACTCGAACGCGTCGAGCGGCAGGTCGTGCTCCTTCAGCCGCGCGAGCAGCAGGTCATGGTCGTGGATGCGCTGGCTGCCGCCGATGATCTCGCCGTAGCCCTCCGGTGCGATCACGTCAAGAGCCAGGGCGAGCGTCGGGTCGTCCGGGTCCGGCTCCATGTAGAAGGCCTTCATCGAGGCGGGGTAGTGGGTGACCATGACGGGTCGCTCGAACTGCTCGGCCACGGCGGTCTCCTCGGGCGCGCCGAAGTCCTCTCCGAACTCGATCTCCGACCCCTTGCTGCGAAGCAGCTCGACGGCCTCGGCGTACCGCAGCCGCGGGAACGGCTTCCCGATCCGCTCGAGCCTCGACGTGTCCCGCTCCAGCACGTCGAGCGGCTCGGCGCAGTTTTCCAGCACCCGCTCCGCCAGGTAGACGATGAAGTCCTCGGCGAGCTCGCACAGACCCTCGAAGTCGAGGAACGCCGCTTCCGGCTCGACCATCCAGAACTCCATCAGATGGCGCCGCGTCTTCGACTTCTCGGCCCGGAAGGTGGGGCCGAAGCAGTAGACTTTGCCAAGCGCGGCGGCCGCCGGTTCCAGATAGAGCTGCCCCGACTGGCTCAGGTAGGCGGACCCATGGTCGAAGTAGGGCGTCTCGAACAGGGTCGATGTGCCCTCGCAGGCGGCCGGCGTGAGGATGGGCGAATCGACCAGGTAGTAGCCGCGCTCGCGATGGAAGTCGTGAATCGACTGGCAGACCTCGCTTCGGATGCGCAGCACTGCCCGCTGCCGGCTGGATCGCAGCCACAGATGCCGATGGTCCATCAGGAACGCAGTGCCGTGCTCCTTCGGCGTGATCGGGTAGTCCTCCGTGCCGTGGAGCAGGGTGAGCGAGGACACCTGCACCTCCACGCCGCCGGGCGAGCGGGGGTCGGCGGCGACCGTTCCCGCAACGGCGAGAGTCGACTCCTGGCCGGCCTGCTGCAGAACCTGCCAGGAGCTGTCGTCGACCTTCTTGCGGCTGACGACCAGCTGCACCGTGGCGCCGGAGTCGCGCAGGCGGATGAACCCGATGCGTCCGCTCGACCGGCGCCCGTCGACCCAGCCGCGCAGCCGGACGCTTTGCCCGACCAGGTCCGCCAGATCGGGGATCGAGTTCCAGTCGCTCATCGGTTGCCAGCTCGCTGTGCCGCTAGTTGTTGCGGCCGAACATTGCGCCGCCCAGGACTCCGCCCAGGGCGCCCAGGATGCTGTAGCCGACCAGGCTGATTACCAGGCTCAACAGCATGCCCGGCCCGCCGCCGGCAAGTGCCAGCACCAGGTCGGCAAGCGGCCCCTCGAGCGCCAACTCGCCACTGTCGATCATCTGCTGTAGCTGCTCCGCCTCCGGATTGCCGAGGATCTGATCGAGCGCCAACGAGACGACGGTCCCGATGACAGCGGCAACTAGGCCGGACAGCAGACCGATCACGGCGCCGTTGGCCAACCTCTTCTCCGCCAGGTCCGGGTCCCGGAAAGCCAGGAACACGCTGACCATGGCGCCTCCGACGATGAATGCACAGCAGAGGATGCCGAAGAAAGAACTCAATCGTGGGGCGACGGCGGAAACTACGCCGGCGGCGATGCCGCCGACCAGGACGGCCTGGGTGAGCTTGGACATGGACGCTCCTTTCCGGGTGGGTTGCAGCGGGTGTGGCTTGCGGGGCAGTTTCCGCTGCGTTGCACTGACTACACTACCGCCCGATGTACCGCTTGGCGCCTGCGCCCACCACTCTGGAGTCCGACCTCGGCGACGCGCCTCGCTGCGCTCTTCTTCCGCCGGATAGCGGTGCAGGGCCCTGGCAGCCAGCACCGGCCGTTCCTCGCTGGTCGCGTACCGGATGATCGACTGGCTGAGCGCTCGCATGACGATGGGTCGCGCCACAGCGGCAATTGGCCTGGCTTGCTGCGCGGCTATCGCGCTCGTCCTTGCCGCGCCACTCTTGACCGCGGTGGGAGGCGGCCTGGCGGGTCTCGGAGCTCTGATCTACGCGTTCTTCGACCCGATATGCCACCAGCTCGCGGAGCGCAGCTTCCGTCTGCACGAGCATCCGCTCGCCGTCTGCCACCGGTGCTTCGGCTTCTACGTCGGCTTCACCGCGGCGGTCATCCTGCCGCGGCTGGCGTTCCCGTTCCGCGGTTGGCTGCTCGCCCGACCGCGCCGCATCCTGTTCCTCCTGGCACCGACCGCGATTGACTGGCTGCTGCCGATGAACACGCCGGCCAGCCGGTTCGGAACCGCCTTGCTGGCCGGGGCCGCGATCGCCGTCCTGGCCGGGGGAGCGCTGGCAGAGGCGTTCGCCCAGCGGCCAGCCGCTGCACCCGAACGGCGTGCCTGACGAAGTGACCCTGGAAACCCGAGAGGCGACAGCTACGTAGAGAAGCAGGCAAGGCCGTCCATCGCGACGGAGTAGTCTGGGTGCTCGGTCGAGCAGCCGGCGATCAGAGTCCGTGCCACGGACCCCGGGTTGTCCGCAGGCTCGCTCCGATGATCTCCTGGTCCCCCTTCCGGTGTCTGCCTGGGAGCACACGTAAACTCGAAGAACAAGATCATTGCAGGCCTTCTGGCCGTTTTCCCGGGCGGGTTCGGGATGCACAACTTCTACCTGAACTACACCGGCCCGGGCCTAGTCCTCTTGCTGGTCAACGTCGGCAATCTGATCCTCGCCATTCCCATGAGTCTCGCCATTCCCATGAGTATCGTCACGTTCGGGTTGTGGACGCCGGTCCGGGTTCCGGTGAGCCTGGCCGTCATGGCCGTCACCCTGATCGAAGGGATTGTCTGCATGGTGCAGACCGACGAGCAGTTTGACCGAATCCACGTCCAGGGTCAGAGGCCATGGTTCTGGTTCGTGCCGACGGAGTGACCGCGCTCCGGGAGATGCTGACAGGATGACGACCCCTCTCCCACCGCCTCCGGGGGACCCGCCGCCAGCCCCGGCCCCTGGCACGGGAACAGGGGGTTTCCCTGAGTCCAGCAACGCGGTCGCCGCGCTGGTTCTGGGGATTGTGGGGCTGGTTCTCGCAGTGGCGTGCTGCCCCATCACGTCCCCGATTGCCTGGGCGCTTGGAGCCTCCGAGGTCTCGGCGATCGACGCGGGGCGAAGAGACCCTCAGCAGCGAGGTCTGGCGGTGGCCGGCATGATCATGGGCATCATCGGGACGGTCCTGCTCGGCCTGGCGCTCCTGACGGTCCCGTTCCTCATTCTCTTCGGCGGGCTGTCCGGGCTGCTGAGCGGCCTGTAGCCAGAACCAGCAGCCGGGCAAACGACCCGGCGCCAACCCGCGCCACAGCCATCAGCGAACCGAGCCATGGAGATCCTGCCCGACGGCGCGTTCGAGATCGCGGGCCTCCGCTTCCGCCTCTGCCTGTTCTCCACACTGACAGGCATCGCCTGCCCGGGCTGCGGCATGACGCGGGCCGTACTGGCGTTCCTGACCGGCAACTTTGCGGCCTCCTTCCGCTACCACCCGCTGGCACTCCCCGTGCTGGCACAGGCGGCCGTGCTCGGCGCATCGATGCTCGGCCCGGCGTGGACCCGCTGGCGCCTGCACCGCCAGGCGCTGGGCGGCAACCCGAGCCGCAGTGCAGGAGAGCCGACGGCCGTCGCTGGCTTTCAGTTCGGCCGCGGACACAAACTGTCCCTCATCGGCCTCGGCTGCGCCCTGCTGATCGTCTGGTTGGTCCGCTGGCAGACGGGAACCCTGCCGCCGGTCTGAGTCTCCGGCACGCTCGATCGGACCCGGGCCGACGCAGGCCGAACGGCGCCGCTTCCAGGTGGCGGCCTGTCGGGGACAACTACAACGTGACTGCGTTCTCGAACAGCTCCAGGCGCCTGGTGAGATGTTCGGGGTCGGGACGCTTGTCGCGTCTGGGCAGGTGGATCCTCTGGCCGTGCAAGTCCTGCAACCCGTGGCGCAGCATCGGGCCGTCGCTTTCATCGAGAATGTGAGGCTGCACGAGAATGCGGTAGGTTGAGGGCTCCACGGCAACGAAGTGCCGGTCAAAGGCTGCATGGTGGAGCTTGCAGAGCGCGATTCCGTTGGAGATCACCGGTTCGCCGCCCTCCGCATCGGGCCTGATGTGGGCGGCATCGAGCAGGGGTGCCTTGCGGAGACGGCAGAAGGCGCATTGGCTCTGGTAGGCATCGAGCACGCGCTCTCTGAAGGCGCGCTGATGCAGCCGGCGTCGAAACAGGCTCGTCGTGTACCGTGGCGCGGGCATGATCGCATCCTCATGCAGGTGCGCAACCCGCGTTTCGGCTCCTCTCGAGGGTTGCGCGAACCATGACGAGCTGTCGTCCACGGCGACCCTGACGCGCAACGCCCGGGGTTCGTCGGCCACGATGAAGCAAGGCCAGCCGGCAACGTACCTTGCCGGCGAGGTGAGGATGCGGTGCAGGTAGATCAGCGGCCTCCTCAGGCGCATGAGTTCTCGGAGGCCCTCGTTGGCGGGGTCATTCGGGTCCTTGCCCTGGTAGGAGTAGCGAAGCAGATTGTCGGTGCCGAAGTAGTCGTTGTAGGGCCCGTCCGTCGTGTGGCGGATGGTCAATGGCAGGTCCGCCTGGCGCGGCGTGAAGATCCCTCGTTGTGCCACTACGAAAACGCGGTCGCCGCGGAACATGAAACCGCTGCGCAGCAGCTGCGAGGGCAGTACGTCCTGGTGGATCTCCGTCTGCTCTGCCAGCCAGTCGAAGGCTGCGAGGCGGATGTCAAGATCACTCATGGACTTCGTCGCCAGGCTAGCATGGAGCACCGGCGAAGCTGGTGAAAGCACCGCAGCTGGAGGGTCCTGCCGACGCAGTCGCGGTCACGAGGCCGCAGTGCTGGCTGCCAGGTACTCGAGCCAGGATCAGCGCTTCAGGAACGTGCCCGGGCGGTAGTAGCGCTGGTGCCAGATGCCGGCCTGGTCCTCGTCGTCCACCGGCATGCGCCAGGTGCGGACCTTCGCGCTGGCCAGCGGCAGGCGGTAGAGGCCCCTTGGCTGATCGATGGTCGCCTGGATGTAGTCCTCGGCCGCGTCGTCCGGGACGTAGCGGCAGGCGATGCGGCGATAGCGGTCGCGCCAGTCGTCGTCGACGCCGATGTCGTGGACCAGTTCGGCAGCGCCCTCGACCAGGACCTTGCGGTACGGCAGGTCCTGTTCGTCGATGGCGAGGCAGGTGCGGGGGTCGCGACGCAGGTTGGCGAACCAGGCCGAGTTCTCGCGCGGCGTGAACCAGATGGCCGCTTCCTCGAAGATGAACCAGATGGGCGTGACCAGCGGACTGCCGTCGGCGCGGACGGTGCCGATGCGCATCAGGATGCCGGGCTCGGCGAGGAAGGCGTCGCGTTCGGTGTCGGTCATCGTCGGCATGTCAGTCGGCCTCTGGCGCGCCCTTCGTGCGGGCGGCCGCGATGTCGGCCGAGTAGTCGCGCAGCTTCGTGGGCATGAGGATCATCTCCTCGATGACGGTGCGTTCGGGCAGGGCCGCCGCGGTCAGGATCGCCTCTGCGACGTCCTCGGCGGCCATCATGTTCGCGCGTTCCTCTGCTGACGGCGGCAGCGGTCGGTTGTCCAGTATGGGCGTGTCCACCTCGCCGGGCAGCACGCTGGTGCCGCGAATGCCGAGCTGGCGGAGCTCTGCTCCCAGGCCGAAGATGTAGTTGCGGGAGGCGGCCTTCGCGGCGCCGTAGGCAGTCCCGGCCATCACGCCGGGGCGAATGGCCGCCATCGATGACACCATGATGACCGTGGCGCCACCGTTCGCGAGCATGGACGGCAGCAACGCCCTGGTCAGCATCGCCGGTCCGGTCGCGTTGACGGCGATGACGCTGTCCCATTCTTCCTGCGAGATGTAGCGGGTGCTGCGGACCTTCGAGCTGTGACCGGCGTTGTGCACGAGAACGTCGACCGTGGAGTGGCGCTCCAGCACTGCGGCGGCCAGGCCCTGCACGGCGTCGGCGTCCTCCATGTCGGCCGAGTGCGCCCAGGCGCTGCCGCCGGCGGCCTCGACTTCGGCCACGACGGCTTCAAGCGGCGCGATGCGCCGACCAGAGACGACGACCGCCGCCCCTTCACGGGCAAACAGCAGGGCGGTCGCACGGCCGATGCCGGTACCTCCGCCGGTGACGAGCGCAGTCTTTCCTTCGAGCTTTCCCATGCCGTGCCTGCCTCCCTGGACAACCATCCGATGCGAGTGGTGAAGGCTGGACGCTAACAGGCTGCCGGACCTGCCAGCGGACCGGAAACTCTGGCTGGTTCGACAGTCTGCTGGCGAGGTGGCGGCTCAGGCTCGGCGGCCGTGCGGGGCCGGTGGCAGAGGCTGTCGTCGCAGGTACGGTCTTGCCGCCAGGCCCAGCGTGACAGCGCGCCCTGCCATCATGCCGACCAGGCTCAGCCACAGCAGGTTGTTGTCGCGGAAGTGGATCGCCGCCCAGAGGAACGGGACGAAGCCGATGGCCAGGCTGAGCGCCATGGCGCGGCTGAGCAGGCCGCCCTGCGTCAGGCCCAGGAAGAAGCCGTCGAGACCGTAGGCGACCGCCGCGAACAGCAGGACGGGCAGGAGCCACAGGTTGCTGCCAGCGGCGAGCGCGGCGACCTCACCGTCGCCGACCAGCAGGCCGTAGGTGCGGACGGGGAGGAGCAGCACCGGAAGCAGGAAGGCGACGGCGCAGACCTCCGCCGCGGCAAGGGTGAGCAGGAGTACCCGCCGCAGTTCGGCGCGGTCGCCGGCGCCGTGCGCCATGCCGGCCAGCGTCTCGCCCGCAAACGCGGCGCCGTCGACGAGGTACGAGGCGAGACTGAGCATGCGGAGGATGACGCCGTTTGCCGCCAGCCGGGCGGTGCCCAGGAGCGCGCTCGCGTTCGTGAAGACTGCGAACGCCGTGACAAGCAGCAGCGTACGGACCACGAGATGCCCGCTCAGGCCGAAGATGCGCCGCAGCGCGGCGCGGTCCAGCACCCTCCGCCATGACGGGCGCGGCGTTGCGGAGGCGGTGGCGGCAAGCACGACTCCGAGGCCGCCGGCCAGCCACTGGGCTGCTGCGGTGGCCACGCCGGCGCCGAAGGCGGCCCAGCCGAGGTGCAGGATGAACCACCAGTTGAGCACCACGTTGGCCACGTTCGCGGCCGCCACAACGACCAGCGCGCAGCCGGCCTCCGCCCGGCCGAGGAACCAGCCGACCAGCGCGAGGTTGGCGAAGGCCGCAGGCGCGCCCCAGATCCGCGCGTCGTAGTAGCGACGACCGGCTTCCTCGACCTCCTCGGGCCCCGAGAGAAGTCGGAAGCCGAGGTCACCCAGCGGGTCGCGCAGCGCCAGAGTCAGAACGCCGAGCCCCAGGGCCAGCAGCAGGGCGCGGTGCAGGTGGGCGGCTACTTCGAGGTGGTCGCCCCGTCCCCGGGCCTGGGCCGTGACGCCCGTGGTCCCCATGCGCAGGAAGGCGCATCCAAAATAGAAGTAGTCGAAGATCAGCGCCGCCAGGATGACGCCGGCCAGGAAGCGCACGTCGTCGAGCCGGCCGAGCATCACGGTGTCCGCCAGCCCGGCCAGCGGCACGGTCAGGTTGCTGGCCACGTTCAGCGCGGTCAGCCGGGCGAAGCGGCCTGCTAGCCTCCGCTCGCTCATGGCGCCAGCATCGTCTCCGGGCGGCCCGTCGGCGGGCGGTCCACCGTCGTCGAGAGACCGTTCGTCGCTGCGGCCCGTGCCTCGGCTTCCGGGGCGTTTCGTGGCCTGGACGGATCGCTTCAACTCGCGCCTCGGGCTCGCGGTCTCGTGGCTCACCCTGGCCATGGTTGCGGTCGGAGCGTACAACGCGATCGTTCGCTACCTGGGTCGCTTCACCGGCTGGAACCTCAGCTCGAACGCGTACCTCGAGCTCCAGTGGTACATGTTCAGCCTGGTCTTCCTGCTGGGCGCTGCCTACGCGCTGCTGACGAACGCCCACGTTCGGGTCGACGTCGTCTACAGCCGACTGCCCGAGCGCTGGCGGCGGCGCATCGACTTCTGGGGTTCGGTGGCGTTCCTGATCCCGTTCTCCATCTTCGGCCTGGTCATGTCCTGGCCGTCGGTGCGGAACTCCTGGGCCGTGCTGGAGGTGTCGTCCGACCCGGGCGGCCTGCCCCGCTATCCGATCAAGAGCGTGCTCCTGGTCGCGTTTGCGCTGCTTGCCCTGCAGGGGCTGGCCGAAGCGGTTCGCAACTGGATGCGTCTGCGGGAACTGCGGGCCGGCGCGCCCGAACGGGCCGAGGAGGACAGGGGACTGGCGACGTGACCACCGAACTCATGGGTCCGCTGATGTTCGTGGTCGTGTTCCTGTTCATCTTCGCCGGATATCCCGTCGCCTTCTCGCTCGGCGGAACGGCCCTGGTCTTCGCCTTCATCGGCATCGAGATGGGGCTGTTCTCCTGGAACCTGCTCTACGCGTTCCCCGAACGGGTCTTCGGCGTTATGTCGAACGGCGTGCTGCTGGCGGTGCCGTTCTTCATCTTCATGGGGACGATGCTGGAGAAGTCGCAGCTCGCGGAGGATCTTCTCCGAACCATCGGCATGCTGTTCGGGCGGCTGCGGGGCGGGCTGGCGCTGGCCGTCGTGGTCGTCGGCGCCATGCTGGCCGCGGCGACCGGTGTGGTCGGGGCGTCGGTCGTGGCGATGGGCCTGATCTCCCTGCCCGTCATGCTGCGTTACGACTACTCGCCGATGCTCGCGACCGGCGTGATCAGCGCCGCCGGCACCCTCGGCCAGATCATCCCGCCCAGCGTGGTGCTCGTGGTGCTCGCGGACCAGCTCGGCATTTCGGTGGGCGATCTGTTCATCGGCTCGCTGATCCCGGGCCTGATGCTGGCCGGGTTCTACGCCGTCTACGTCACGGGCGTGGCCATGGCGAAGCCGGCCGCGGCGCCGGCGCTGCCGGTGGAGGAGAGGACGCTGGACGGCATGGCCCTCCTGCGGCAGGTGGCCGTCGTCATGGCGCCGCCCATGGTGCTCATCCTCGTCGTCCTGGGCAGCATCTTCGCCGGCATCGCGACGCCGACCGAGGCCGGGGCGCTGGGCGCGGTGGGCGCCATCCTGCTGGCGCTGTCTCGCGGGCGGCTCACCCTGAAGGCGGTGCGGGAGACCATGGACGCGACCGCGAAGCTCACCACGATGGTGATCTTCCTGCTCATCGGCTCGACCGCCTTCGCGCTGGTATTCCGGGGCCTCTATGGCGACATCTGGATCGAGGACCTGCTCACCGGCCTGCCGGGCGGCAAGATCGGGCTGCTGATCGTGGCCAACCTGGCGATCTTCGTGCTGGGATTCTTCATCGACTTCTTCGAGATCGCGTTCATCGTCATTCCGCTGATCGCCCCGGCGGCCCTCATCCTCGGCGTTGACATGGTGTGGTTCGGCGTGATGATCGGCATGAACCTGCAGACGTCGTTCCTGACCCCGCCCTTCGGGTTCGCGATCTTCTATCTGCGCGGCGTGGCGCCGAGGCGCATCACGACCGTCCAGATGTACCGCGGGGTCATTCCGTTCATCATCATCCAGCTGATCGGCCTGGCCCTGATCTGCATCTACCCGGAACTGGTCACGGCGTTGCTGTAGCGGGCGAGGGGCTCGCGCTCCGGTCGCGTGTCGGGGTCGCCTGCCGAACCCGCCCGGCAAGGGCACGCCGGGCCAGGACCGACTTGAGGCCCGCTCGCCGGTCACCTCCGTGCAGGAGCGCCGGCGCCAGCCGACGGTCGGCTGTCCGGTCGCGTCCCGCTCACGTCTGCTCGCCTGCTAGGCGAACAGGTCGCGGACGACCTCGCCCTTGACCAGCTCTCTCGGCTGGTCAAGGTGGTTCAGGATCTCCATCGCCGGGTCGATGCCCAGCGCGTGGTAGACGGTGGCCAGCAGATCGTTCGGATGGACGGGCTTCTCGCGCGGCGCCGAGCCAGTCTCGTCCGACTCGCCGTACAGCTGGCCGCGGGCCATGCCGGCGCCGGCGACCAGGGCGGTGTAGCAGTAGGGCCAGTGGTCTCGCCCGTCGGGCGAGTTGCTGTTGCCCGAGGTGCTGACTCCGAGCCTGGGCGACCTGCCGAACTCGCCGACCGCGACGACCAGGGTCTCGTCCAGCAGGCCACGGTCGTCCATGTCCGAGAGCAGGGCCGACAGCGCGCGGTCGAGCACCGGGCAGTGCAGGTTGCGGAGCGGGCCGAAGTTGGCGGCGTGGGTGTCCCACGAGTCGACCTCCGGGTTGCCGTTCGCCACCGCCGGCCAGTTCAGCTGGACGAAGCGGGTGCCGGCCTCGATCAGCCGTCGAGCCATCAGGGCGCCCTGGCCGAAGGTGTTTCGGCCGTAGCGCTCGCGCATGTCGTCGGTCTCGTTCGACAGGTCGAAGGCCTGGCGCGCCTGGCCGGAAAGCACCAGGTCGTACGCCTTCTCGTAGTACTCGTCCAGGGCGGAGTCGGCGACCGCCTTCTCCAGCTCCGGCATCGAGGCGTTCAGCCCGCGCCGCAGCGCGAAGCGCCCGGCGAGCCGCTCAGGCGACGTCTCCTCGCGCAGCTCCAGGTCGCTGAGGGCGATGGAGTCGTTCGGATCCTGGTAGAGCCGGTACGGGTCGTATGCCTTTCCCAGGAAACCGGCGGCGCCCCCCTTGCCGATGACGTTCGATTCCTGAAGCGGACGCGGCAGCTCGACGAAGGGGAGCATCGCGTCGTCCAGGGGCCGGAGCTTCGACACGTGAGACCCGGCGGTGGGGAAGTCGGCCGGGGTCGGCGGTTCCAGCTGCCCGGAGGGCGAGACGCGGTCGGGCGGATAGCCGGTCAGCATCTGGTAGATGGCCGCCGTGTGGTTGAACAGCCCCTTCGGGGTGTAGCTCATCGACCGGATCAGGGTGCAGCGGTGTACCTGATCGGCAAGCAGCGGCATGGTCTCGGAGAGGCGGATGCCGTCCACGTTCGTATCGATCGCGCCGAACTCGCCGCGCACGTTGGAGGGCGCGTCGGGCTTCGGATCCCAGATGTCGATGTGGGAAGGCCCGCCCTGCAGGAACAGCAGGATGACCGACTTCGCGGCTCCGAAGCCGCGCCCGCCGGCAAGGGCGTCGGCCGCGACGGTGGCCGCCTGCGCGTCCCCGAGCGCCAGCGCCTCGCCCAGCGAGATGCCAAAGATGCCGAGCGAGCCGACCCGGAGGAACTCCCGCCGGGTGGGGCCGTCGCAGGTGTGACCGGACTGTCCTGGAATGACGAGCATGGGTGGCGTCTCCTTGGCGAATCGTTCGGCGGACCGGAGAACTCGGCGGCGTGGGCTGCCGCCCTCAGGAGTTGAAGAGAAAGGCGTTCGAGTTGAGCAGCGCCCACATCAGGTCCTGGGCGGCGGCGGTGCGGCTGGCCGACGCTTCGAAATGACCTTCGGCCAGCGCCGCCTCCTCGGCAGTGGGATGGCGGCCGAGGGCGGCCAGATAGAGCTCCCCGATCAGAGCCTCGTCGTCGGCGCCGCCGAGGATCAGACGGGCGACTCGGCCTTCCGGATCGGCGATGGCATCCGCGATCACCGAGCCGTTCAGCAGGCTGAGTGCCTGCGGCAGGCTCATCTCGGTCTTGCGCTCGCACTCGCAGGCGGTTTCCCGTTCCGGCTTGCCGAACAGGTCGAGGAAGCCCTCGATCCCCATGCTCGCCGTCATCACGTGCGGGTCGGGGAGCGCCGTGGCATCGAAGTCGTCGGGCAGGGTATCGATCTCGAAGGGGGAGCCGGTGGCACGGGCGACCGCGTCCGCGAGCTGCTCGGCGCTCAGCCGCCGCGGGCGGTGGTGCGAGAAGTTGACGGAATCGTCGCGGTTCCAGTCGTTGGCCTCGAACGACGCCTGGTAGGCGCGCGACGTGACGATGGTCCGCATCAGGTGGCGCAGGTCGAAGCCGTTCTCGACCAGGTCGTCGGTCAGGGCATTCAGAAGCGCGGCGTTGACCGGCTGGTTCGAGGCCCGGATGTCGTCGACCGGATCGATGATCCCGCGGCCCATGAAGTAGCTCCAGACGCGGTTGGCGATCGCTGGCGCGAAGTAGGGGTTCTCCGGCGACGTGAGCCATTCGGCCAGCGCCTCCCGTCGGCCCATGCCTGCGCCCGGTTCGGGTGCTCCGGCCACCGGCGTCATGTACTTCGGCTGCACCACGGCGTTCGTCTTCGGGTGCAGCTGCTCCCCGTCGCGACGCTTCTCGAACACGATCTCCTCGCCGGTGCGAAAGCCCGGCCGCACTCCCAGGCCGGCGAAGAACGCGGTCATCTCGAAGTACTGATCCTGGGTCCAGCGCTCGAACGGATGGTCGTGGCACTGGGCGCAGACCATGCGCACGCCCAGGAACAGCTGGGTCGTGGTCTCCATCGCCTCCTTCGGGTCGCGGGCGGCGCGGTAGTAGCTGGCGGCGGGCTGATCCAGCGTGCTGCCGGAGGAGGTCACGAGCTCGCGGACCAGCTCGTCCCAGGGCCGGTTCTCCGCCACGGCCTGTCGGAGCCAGCCGCGGAAGGCGAGCATTCCCTTGTAGCTCATGAACTTCCGGTTGCTGCGCAGGAGGTCGCCCCACTTGAGCGTCCAGTGGTCGACGAACGCCTCGCCGGCCAGCAGGTCGTCCACCAGGCGAGCCCGCTTGGCAGCAGCAGCGGAATCATCGGCCAGGAATGCGCGGACCTGCTCGGGTCCAGGAACCTGCCCCGTCAGGTCGAGCGAGGCGCGCCGCAGGAAGGTGGCATCGTCCACGGGCGCGGACGGCAGCACCTCGATGCGCTCGAGCTTCTCGTCGATCAGTTGGTCAATGTAGTTGACGCGCGGCAGATCGGTCCATTCGAACCCCTCGCGGCCGCTGAGCACGGTGACCGGGGCGGCGACGAACTGGCCCTCGTAGCGCACCAGAAGCGTGCTCTCGCCGCGGCGGAGGCCAATCGCCACCGGGCCGGAGGCCGTCTCCTCGATGCTCACGGTCTCGGTGTTGCTGCTCGTGACGTGCGCTTCGCGGGTCACGTCGCGGCTTCGACCGTCGGCGTAGCGGGCTACGACGATCGTCTCCTGCCGCAGGCCGGGCCGGTTCATGAACACTTCGCGGGGGTGGATCTCCAGTTCCCGGACGCGGTCGAGATCGGGGTCGCCGAATGGAACGCCAGTCGAGATCCAGTCGAGCAGCAGGTCGTAGTGGCGGGAGCCGTGCTCCAGCCTCATGCCGCCTTCGTGCGGGACCTGCATGGTGGGCTTGGCGAGAATCAGGGAGCGGGCCGGGTCGGCGCGGTTGAAGCGTCGGCCGGACATGTCGTGGAGCAGCGACTGGTAGTCGAATTCCGGGTCGTAGCCGCGCAGCGAGAGCTTGAAGCCGTTCTTGCCCTTTGCGGCGCCGTGGCAGGAGCCCTGGGAGCAGCCGATCTTGTTCATCGCCGGCAGCACGTCGCGGATGAAGGTGACCGGCCGTTCGCCTCCGACGTCGCTGGCGCCCGACGCCGACACCGGGACCGTTGCCACGAGACCGCCGGCCCGGACCGTGATCTCGCCGGCGGCGCCCCCGGTGGTCTCGAACAGGCCGTGGTCGTCGCGGCGAACGGGCGCCGCCGTCGTGTCGAACTCGGCCTCGGCGGTCAGGTCGAGGCGACCGCCGCCGGCGAGCACACCGGTGACCAGCAGCTTGCGGGCGTCGCCGGGGCCGTCGAACACGAGCTCTTGCGGCAGGACCTCAAGTGCCACGGGGACTTCCGTCGTCGCGGTCGCCGCGGGCACGGCGAAGAGAAGGACGAACGGCGCCAGAGCAGTGATGGCCGCGAGGGCCGCCGGACGGAAGGCACGCCCGATCCAGCGACGCCCGCCGGCGGCTGGAGCATGCCGGGAGACGCGTCGACGCCCGGTCTCGGCCTCTGTCGTGTGCGCCATACGGTCGTGTTCTCCTGGTACCTGCGCGTCGCGGACCGCCGGGATCCGCCGCCTCGCCATCGAGCCTTCCAGCGTCATCGGGCCTTCACCTCCATGCGTGCGCTCACCGGCGCTGTCGTGTAGGCGGCGCGGACCTCGCGCTCGCCGGCCAGCCAGGACGACGACGTGACGAGGAACTCGTGGTCGCCCGCCTCGACGTCGTCCGATGCCTCGCATTCCAGACGGAAGCTGCCCTCGGACTCGGCAGGCAGCTCGGCGCCTCCGCAGACCACGCCGGCCGGCAGCGCGTCGGCCCGCAGCTCCACCGGCTGGTGGAAGTTCGGCTCGCGATGCAGGACTCCCTCGACCGCGCCTTCGCTGCCCGGCGCCACGATCGCCCGGGCGACCTCGATGCGGTAGCCGGGGACGATGTCGAGCGTCACGCCGGGCGTGTAGACGCGTTCGGGCCGCCCGCCCGCGTTGACCTCGCCGACCAGAGTCACCGTGTAGCGGTCGTGGCGGGTACCGTCGCTGCTGCGGATCAGCTTGCTGCCCTCCGCCTGGTTGTAGTCCTCCGGCACGGTGGTCTCGACCCGGAACTCGCCGACCCCGATGCCGATCAGGGCGTTGACGGTCATGGGCGGCGCCACCGTCCCGTCCGTACCGGCCGGCGGCTCGAACTTCCAGCGAAAGTCGAACGGCATGCCCTTGACCAGGCGCACCGTCTCCGGAACGAGGCCGAGAAGCCGCGGCCCCGGACGGCCGGTCAGCAGTACCGGCAGCCGCGTCTCCAGCCACGGCGCCGAGAACGAACGTTCGGCCTCGGTGGTGTAGGTGCGGCCGTCGCCAGCGCGCACGGACGTCACCGATCCCGGCACGGTGGCTCGGCGGCGGAACACGGTGCCGTCCGGATGCACGCCCTCGCCCCAGATGGCCAGGTCCAGGCGGATCCGCGGCGCGTCGACGTCCGCCGTCAGCATGATGCGGCCCGAGCGCAAGAGCGAGCGGCGGTCGATGCCGGTGACCTCGTTCGGGATGAAGGCATCGCGGGCTTCGATGCCTGGCGCCGGGTCCTCGACGAAGAGGCGAATCGGCCCCAGATAGCCGCGGCGCACGATGCCGACCTCCACCGGTTTCGACGCTCCGGCGTGAAGGGACAGCTCGGAGGTCCTGAGCTCCAGCTCGAAGTCCGAGTCGGTGGCGGTGGCACTCAGCCGATAGCCGTACCGGGCGCCGCCGCGACCGACCAGATCCTCGACCAGAATGACGAGCGCGTCGACGTCCTCCGGCGCCTCGACGATCACCCAGGGATCGAACGACGTGGCCGTCGGCGAGAACAGACGGAAGGTGTCCGGGTCGGGAATGTCGTCGCCTGACGAGGCCAGATACTCGCCGTCCGGGGTGGTCACCGTCAGCACGCCGAACAGGTCGGACGCGCCGAGCCTGGCGCCTTCGATCTCGATCAGCAGCTTCTCGCCCGGCCGGGCGGCGACCCGATAGCGGTCGACCTCGCCGGCGAGCGCGATCCGACCGTTGACCGTCACCGGCGCCTCGAGCAGTTCGCTCGGTTCGAGCTCCGCTTCGCGGACCTCCGGATGACCGCCGACGGCAATCGGGAAGGGCAGGGCGGCACTGCCTGACCCGGACTCGACCTCCGGCCCCACGAGGTCGAAGGCGGCCCGCGAGGATCGGGCATCGACCGCGCTCTCGGCGGTACGTCCGGCCATGCGCTCGACCGTGCGGCTTTCTCCGACCGTGCCTCCCGCCAGCTCGAACCGGGTGGTCTCGCCAGCGCGGCGGCCCAGGGGAAACACGGCGTCGGCGTAGTCGTAGTCCGCCGCGGCCACCAGCTTGAGCCGGTAGAAGTTGCGCCGCTGATCGCTGAAGCGGGCGTCGTGGACCTCCACCGTGAACTCGCCGCCCTGCTCGGGCGCACGCCAGTCGAGCCTCGCATCGACGTCGATTCCCGCGCCATCCTGGTTGAAGGCGACCTCGCGGCCATCCCGGTCGAGCAGCCGAAGCGTCGGGTCGATTGCGGAGCCGACGCGGCGGGCCTCCACCTCGATCACGATGCGTTCGCCCGGAGGCGGAACGAAACGGTAGCGGTCGCGCTCGGCGCCGTCGAGTGTGCCGTTGACGACGATGGGCAGGGGTTCGACTGCCGGGGCCTCGGCCTGTGTCGCGGGTCCCGTCCCGACCCGCAGACTGCGTTCCGAGACCTCCGGCACGCTGTCGACCCGGAACAGCAGGGCGTTCGACAGCCCGTCCTCGGTGACGACGCGCAGCGGATAGAGGCCTGGCGCGGCATCGTCGGCGATCTCGACCAGGAACACGGCCGCCTGGAGGTTGCGGTCGTCGAGTCGGCGCAGCTTCTGGAGCCGGTCCGCGTCGGCGGCCGGGCCGAGACGGGCGAACGAGGCCGGCAGGGTGCTCTCGATCTCCACTTGTCCGGGCAGGCCGTAGCCTTCGATCACCAGCTGCAGCGCTCGGCCGCGCTGCCCACCGTGCGGGTCCATGTCCACCAGGTTGGGCGGCGGAGCGGCGGCGGCCATCGCGACGCCGCCGAGAAAGCCCAGGAGCGCAGGAAGAGCGGCCCAGGCCAGATGCTGGGCGTTGGCGAGGTCCAGCATCGACCGCCTCCGGCCGGCGGCAAAGGCGAGCCCGGCCAGGGTCGCCAGGGGAGCAGGGCGGCGGTTCATCGTGCGCCTCCGGCAGCCGTGGCGCCCGTCTCGATGGGTGCGGGCACGAACTCGTCCAGCAGGTCACCATCGGCGGCGCGGTGGATCCGCACCCGACCGTCGAAGCCGGCGGCGGCCAGTTCCGTGCCGGTCGGGTCGAAGGCGAGCGCGAAGATCCCGGCCGCATGGCCTGATGCGGTTCCCGTGCGCTCGCCGCTCTCCATGTCGTAGATGGGCACCGCCATGGCAGCGCCGCCCACCGCGAGCCGGTCGCCCCCGGGACTGACGGCCAGGGCGAAGATCTCGCCGTCCTGACGCTCGAACTCCCGCACCAGCGTGGAGTCGTCGGCGATCGACATCTTCCGGGCGCGGTCCATCCGGTAGTAGTAGGGAACGCGGTCCTCGCCACCGATCACGACCGCCTCGATCCTCGGATGGCGGACGACCGCGGCCAGTTCGCCGCGCAGCAGGTTGATGTTCTCGACGAAGGCGCCGCTGTCCGCGTCGATGAGCTTTGCGGCCCGGTCGCGTCCGACGGAGACGATGCGCCGGCCGTCGCCGCCGAAGGCCACGCCGAGCACCCAGTTCTCGTGGTGGTTCATGCGCAGCAGTTCCCGGCCGCTCGATGCCTGATGGATGCGCACGGTGTTGTCCGCACAGCCGACCGCGAGCCGCCGCTGATCGGGCGAGACGGCCAGTCCGAACAGGGTGTCGTGGCAGAGCGTGGTCGACACGCGCAGCTTCCTGTCCTCGAGGTCCCAGATCTGGATCTCGCCGAAGCGGGCAGGGGTTCCTCCGGTGGCGATCAGCCGCCCGTTGCGCAGGAAGGCCAGGCCCTGGATGCGCTCCGAGACGCTGCCGAAGCGCGCTTCGAGGCTGTCGCCGCTGCCGATGGCATCACGGCGGTGAAGCAGGACCTCGCGATTGCCGGAAACCGCCAGCCATTCCCCGTCGGGAGACCAGGCCAGCGCCGTTATCACCGGCGCCTGGCGATAGACGACCGGACTGTCGGGAGCGGTCAGGCGCATCTCGGGAGGCGTATCGTCCCGGGCGCCGGCCTCTATCCAGGCAGCAATGGCGGCGATCTGCTCGGCCGTGAGTGGTTCGGCCCGCATCGGCATGGCGGGTTCCACCTCGCCCCGGAGCATCTTCAGCAGCCGGCTTTCGTCCGGCTGGCCGGCCACGAGAGCGGGTCCGCTCATGCCGCCGGCGAGCAGCCCCTCGAAGCTGGTCAGGTTCAGTTCACCGCCGAGCTGGGCGGGCTGGTGACAGCCCTGGCAGCGCTGCTGGACGATCGGCCAGACGTCCCGGTGGTAGCTGGGTTCGCCAGGGGTCTCGCCTTCCTGTGCCGGAAGGCCCGCCGCCGGGTCGAAGGCGCAGAGTGCGACCACTGCGATCGCCACAGGGGCAGCGGCCCGCAGGTCAGGCCGCGAACGCCGCCCGCCCGGCTTCACGGCTCGCCCCCGGAACACTGCAGAACGCGCACGTCACGCACCACGAACGTGCTGGCAGATGAACGGATGCAGGTCGGCATGGTCTTCGACCCCTGAACCGGGAACGCAAGGCGGCTGGATGGCTGAAGCATACGTCACCGGCCTGATTCACCCGCAGTTGGGAGCGGTGAAGGGGACTCCCTGCGCCTGGCAGCGAGTGGCGTCCGCCAGGCGCCCCGTCAGGCGCTGGGGAACGAGAACTGGGCGTAGGCCTGCTCGGAGGTGCTGAACCAGCGGAACGAGGACTCGCGGAAGGCGTTCCAGTGCTCGAAGATCTTCCGGTAGGCCGGGTCGGCGGAGGCGTTCTCGTTCATCAGGTCGAACGCCGCGGTGCGGCATGCTTCAAGTATCTCCTCGGAGAACGGGCGGAGCGAGACGCCGCCCTCGACCAGTCGGGTCAGGGCGTCGAGGTTCACCGAGTCGTAGCGGGCCATCGTGTCCACGTTGGCCTCCGCGGCGGCGGACTGGAAGATCTCCTGGTAGGTGGAGGGCAGTGAGTCCCAGGCCGCCTGGTTCACGTACACCGACAGGGTCGGGCCGGGCTCCCACCAGCCCGGATAGTAGTAGTTCTTCGCCACCCGCTGGAAGCCGAGCTTCTCGTCGTCGTAGGGACCGACCCACTCGGCTGCGTCGACGACGCCGCGTTCGAGCGCCGGGTAGATCTCGCCGCCGGGGATGGTCTGGACGGTGACGCCCAGCCGGCTCAGCACTTCGGCGCCAAGGCCGGGGATCCGCATCTTGAGCCCGCGCAGCTCCTCGAGCGTGTTCACCTCCCGCCGGAACCAGCCGCCCATCTGGCTGCCGGTGTTGCCGGCGGGGAAGTGGACGATGCTGAAGTCCGCGAACACCTCGCGCATCAGCTCCTGGCCGCCGCCGTGGTACAGCCAGGCGTTCTGCTGACGGGCGTTCAAGCCGAATGGCATGGCCGTGTCGAAGGCGACCGCCGGGTTCTTGCCCGTGTAGTAGTAGCTCGCGGTGTGGCCGAGTTCGACCGTGCCCTGCTGCACCGCGTCCAGCACGCCGAGGCCGGGAACGAGCTCCCCAGCCGGGTAGGGACGAATGCGGAACCGACCCTCGGACAGGCTCTCGACCCGTTCGGCGAGCGTCTCCGCGGCGCCGTAGATCGTGTCCAGGCCACGTGGGAAGCTCGATGCGAGCCGCCAGTTCAGGCGCGGCAGGTCGACCACCGCGGGGCCGCTGCCGCCTGGGCCTTCCGCCGGGCCGCTGCAGGCCGCCAGCGCCCCTGCTCCGGCCGCCGTGGCGAAGGTCGCCTTGCCGAGAAACTCCCTGCGTCCGATCCTGGTCATGATCTGTCTCCTGTCGATGTGTCGGGCGGGCTCGTGCCCTTTCGGCGTCTTGATCCGGCCTGAGTCAGCCGCCCTCGCTCAGCCAGCGCTCGGCGTCGATGGCCGCCTGACAGCCGCTGCCGGCGGCGGTCACTGCCTGGCGGTAGATGGGGTCCATCACGTCGCCGCAGGCGAAGACACCCTCCACGTTGGTGCGGGTGCCGGGATGATCGACCTTCAGGTAGCCAACGTCGTCCATGTCGAGCACGCCGCGAAACAGCTCGCTGTTCGGATTGTGGCCGATGGCGACGAAGACGCCCTGGCAGTCGAAGTCCGACTCCTCGCCGGTGCGCGTGTCGAACAGACGAACGCCGTGGACGCCGTCGCCCTGCGAGCCGTGGATCTCCTCCACCGTGGCGAAGAACCGCCAGTCGATCTTCTCGTTCGCCATGGCGCGCTCCTGCATGATGGCGGAGGCGCGCAGTTCGTCTCGACGGTGAACGACCGTGACCTTGCTGGCGAACCTGGTCAGGAACGTGGCCTCTTCCATGGCGGTATCGCCGCCTCCGACGACGACAAGTTCGCGGTCGCGAAAGAAGAAGCCGTCGCAGGTAGCGCAGGCCGACACGCCGTAGCCCATCAGTTCGGCCTCCGACGGCAAGCCCAGCTGTCGCGCCGAGGCGCCGGTGGCGATGATCAGGGCGTCGGTTGCGTACTCGCCGCCGTCGGTCCGCAGCCTGAAGGGACGCGCGGACAGGTCGACCTCCAGGCCGGTCTCGAAGCGGGTGTCGGCGCCGAACCGCCGAGCCTGTTCGCGCATCTGGTCGATCAGCTCGGGACCCATGATTCCCTGAGGGAAACCGGGGTAGTTCTCGACGTCGGTCGTGATGGTCAGCTGACCGCCCGGCTGGTTGCCTTCCAGGACCAGCGGCGCCAGGTCCGCTCGCGCGGCGTAGAGCGCGGCCGTCAGGCCGGCGGGCCCCGAACCGAGAATCGTCAGGCGGTGGGCTGCCGGAGACTCGGCCGGCTCGGTCGTCATCGGCCGCGGAGGGTAGCAGCGCGCAGGCGGGCCGACTTCCAGCGGCGGCCGATGCGCCGGAACAGGAAGGCGCTCGGGGCGGAGAGCACGTAGCTGGCCGAGGCGACGAGGAAGAGGATGCCGACCGCGACGGCGTCGGTGCGCAGGCCGCGCACGAGCCCGTGGGCCACCTGCATGAGGCCCAGGACGGCGACGGCGCCGATCAGCAGGACCACGCGGAAGCTCCAGCGACGGCGCGGGTCGAGTTCCTTGAAGCTGACGTAGCGGAAGGTGGAGACGGACAGGAGGCCGATCGCCACCAGGGCCGACAGCATCACGATCTGAAGCACGAAGGAGTCGCCCCGGTTGTCGACGAAGAAGAGGATCGAGCCGATTGCGCCCGCGGCCGCCGGCGCCGGCAGCCCCACGAACCACGCCGGATCGCTGTTGTGCGGGTTGACATTGAAGCGCGCGAGTCGCGCCGCCATGCAGAGCAGGTAGACGGCAGGAGCCACCGGTCCGACGCTTCCGAGCTCCTGCAGCCCCCACGAATACGCGAGAAGGGCTGGCGCGAGGCCGAAGGAAACCAGGTCGGCGAGGGAGTCGTACTCGCGGCCGAACGGGCTTTCGGCGCCGGTGACGCGGGCGATCCGACCGTCCAGCGTGTCGAGGCAGGCAGCGGCGAACAGCATCAGCACGGCGGCGCGGAACTGGCCTTCGAGGCCGGCGAGGATGGCGTAGAAGCCGAGCAGGATGTTGGCGGTGGTGAACAGGCTCGGGATCAGGTAGGCGCCGGCGCGCAGCGGGCGGGACTTCCGTCGCTTCCAGCTCATCGCCTGCCCTCCGGTCGCGCGGACGGCGTGCGGGCGGGGAAGTCGTCCGGCGGCGGGGTCGAAGGATCGGTCGGCATGGCGATGGGCGTCTCGCCCGACACCACGCGCTGCCCCTTCTCGACCAGCGTGTCGTAGGAGAGCGGGACGAAGACGTCCACGCGGGAGCCGAAGCGGATGAGGCCCAGCGGGTCGCCCTGCTCCACTAGCTGACCGGCCTTCAGACGCGACACGATCCGTCGCGCGACGAGGCCGGCGATCTGACGCACGGCAACCAGGTCGCCTTCCGGGCGCTTCAGCAGCGTCAGGTTGTTCTCGTTCAGATGGCCCGCCTCCTTGCGGAAGGCGGGGAGCTTCTTGCCCCGCGTCGTGATGACCCCTATGACGGTGCCCTCGACCGGCGTCTTCTGGGTGTGGACGTTGAAGACCGACAGGAAGATGGAGATGCGCCGCCAGGGGTGCTCGCCCAGGTCGCTGTCCGTGATCACCTCGACTGCGGTCACCGTTCCCTCGGCGGGCGAGAGCACGACGTCGGGCGGCCCCTCGTAGGTTCGCGTCGGATCGCGGAAGAAGAGGAGGACGCAGACGGCGAGCACGATCGCGATGCCGGCCGGGACCATCCAGCCGGGCGTCCAGAGAACCACGGCTGCCGCCACCAGCGGCAGAAAGAAGGGCCAGGCCTCCCGCGCGATTCTCATGCGGCCCTGCCGGACGCGGGCAGCGGGTACGCCGAGGAAGCCACGGCTGCTCGAAGCGGCGTCAGGGAGATGCGCACCAGGCCCCCCTGGCGGCGGCAGTCAGCGGCAGCGAAGGGCCGCGGCGTGGAACCGGAGCGGCTGGAGGCCTTTGGCCCCGGGCCAGACATGGGGTTCTCGCGGCGTGTGCGGCCGCGCCTAGCGGGCCGTGTGCGGGCTGTGGGACCGGATGATCGACTCCATCCGGTCCTTGAGGGCGAGTTTGTGGAGCTTGATGCGCTTTGCCTCGGAATGATCCGTGGGCGAGAAGACCGGTCGGGCGACGAGCTGTTCCAGCTGACTCTCACAGGCCTGATGCTCCTCGTAGAGCTGCCTGAACTCGCCTTCCTGTGCCAGGAGTTCTTCCTTGACTGCATCGTCGCTCATTCGGTGCGCGCCTCCTTCGGGGATGATGAGTGTTGCCGGCGGCCTGCGGGAACAGTGAAGCGTAGCAGGCGGTCGGAGCGGTGACGGCCTCAGACAGCAGGGCGTGGCGTCCGCTTGCGGGGGCTCCCCGGAGGCCGCCGGGCGGCGCTGGTTGCCGGCGGCCGCAGGTAGAGGGGCGCCACCAGGGTCGCCGCGTCGGGAAGAAAGCCCCTCCGCGTCATGGCCTGCACCAGGACAGGGGCGAGGTGCCGCGCTTCCACCGCGCCCGCGCCCGGCGAAAGCGCGGACACGCCGTGGCCCACGACCGGCAGTTCGCTGGCTTCCACCTCGGCGCGATCGGCGATCCTGGGCGGCGCCAGCGCGTGGCTCGTGCCGTCCGTGCCGATCTCGTGCGGTTGAACGAACCAGCGGTCCCGGTGGGCGTCGACCGCCGCGAGAACTCGGGATGAGCCGGGAGAGGGCGCGTGCTGTGCATGCCAGGCGGCCAGGAGTTCGAACGTCGGAACGGCCCCGGCAGGGACGCCGGCGGCCTGGTGCAGGCCGAGCGCGGTGGCGAGGCCGACGCGCAGGCCGGTGAAGCTGCCCGGCCCGGCGGCGGCGCCGATGCCGACCAGGCCCGCCGGCCTCAGACCGGCCCGGCCCAGCAGCTGGTCGATCATCGAGATCAGCTCGCGAGACGACTGACCCCGCGGCACGGCCAGGGTGTCGATGCGGGAAGACCCGGCCGACCCGGTCTCGCCGTCCTCCGGCAGGGCCAGCGCCACACTGACGATGGCGGAACCCGTGTCGAAGGCGAGAAGCGGCCCGGGCGCCATGCCGGTCACTATACTGACCGCCTTCCGTGCGAGAGAGCGTTGCAGCGAACGCGGGTGCAGCGCGGCCCCGAGCCCGCCGGGAGAGCGCGCCGTCGCGGAACGTCGCCGAGCTGACGCCGATGCTGCGGCACTACCTGACGGTGAAGGCCGAGCACCCGGACGCCATCCTGCTCTACAGGATGGGCGATTTCTTCGAGCTCTTCTTCGAGGACGCCACCACCGCGGCACCGGTTCTCGACGTGGCGCTCACGGCGCGCCAGAAGGGGACGGCCAGCGAGGCGCCGATGTGCGGAGTGCCGCACCACTCCGTGGACGGCTACATCTCCCGCCTGCTCGAAGCGGGCTTCAAGGTCGCGGTCTGCGACCAGGTCGAGGACCCGGCGATGGCACGCGGTGGCCTGGTGCGTCGGGAGGTGACGAGGATCGTCACGCCGGGGACGATCAGCGACCTGGAGATGCTGGAGCAGGACCGGCCCAACCACCTGGCCGGCGTTCGCTTTGACGGCACGGCAGGCGCCGGCGCGTTTCTCGACCTGACGACCGGCGAGTTTCTGCTGAGGCGCTGGGCCGATGCCACCGCCGCGGTGGAGGACCTCGAACGGCTTCGGCCGCGGGAGGTGCTCACCTGCGACGGGGACTTCGACAAGCCTGCCGTCGATCATCCGGCCGAGAGGGGCCAGGCCCCTGATGGGGAACGGCCTCTCCTTGAGTGGATCGCCGCCAACGGCTTGCCGCACACGGCGGTCGACGCTTCGGAGGCGCCTCGCGCGGCGTCGGCAGCAAATGCCCTGCGCCGGCAGTTCGGGGTCGAGAACCTGCGCGGCTTCGGCCTCCGGGAAGGGGAGCCCGCGGTGGCCGCCGCCGCCCTGGTCCTGGACTACGCCCGCCGGGCGGTGCGGGCCGACCTCGACCACGTGACAGCCGCCGTGGTGCAGCACGACGACCGCTCTGTACTCGTGGACGAGACGACCCTCCGCAACCTCGAGGTGTTCCGGCGCCTGCACCACGCCGACGGTCGTACGCTGTTCGACGTCCTCGACTTCACGCTGACCGCACCGGGCGCGCGCACGCTGCGTCGCTGGCTGGGCCGGCCGCTGCGGGACCTGGCGGCACTGGCGCAGCGACACGACGCGGTCGAGATGCTCGTGCACGGCATCTCGACCAGGGATTCGCTGCGGGCGCAGCTTCGCGGCATGGCCGACCTGGAGCGGCTGACCTCTCGCCTCGTGCTCGGCCGCGTCACTCCGCGCGAGGCGGCGGCGGTGAGGGACACCCTGCGCAGGGCGCCGAAGATCCTGGAGTCGCTGCGAGACGTGCCCGGCGACGGGACCGCGCCGTCCGCATCGGCTTTCGGCCTGCTGGCCGAGATCGCTGCGGCTGACGCACTGCCCGAGCTGCGGAGCAGGTTCGACAGCGTACTGGCCGAGACTCCCGGCTCGCTGGCCGAAGGCGGCGTCATAGCGCAGGGCGTCGACGAGGAGCTCGACCGCCTCCGATCGCTGGCAGGGGACGGCAGACTGCACATCGCCGCGCTGCAGGCAAGGGAGCGGGAGGCGACCGGCATCGCCTCGCTGAAGGTCGGCTACAACCGCGTCTTCGGCTACTACCTGGAAGTGCGCAAGACGCAGCAGGCAAAGGTACCCGACCACTACGTCCGGCGTCAGACCCTGACCCACGCCGAGCGCTACGCCACGGACGATCTCAAGGAACTCGAGCAGCAGATCCTGGGCGCCGAGAGCGGGCAGCTGGCCATGGAGCACGAGCTGTTCGAGGCCCTTCGGCTGGAAGCGGCCGCGAACGCTCCCGGCCTGGTCGCGCTGGCCCGGGCGCTGGCGCGCCTCGACTGCATTGTGGCGCTCGCCGAGGCGGCGGGCCGCCATGACTACGTGCGGCCCCGCATGGAGGCAGGGTCGGGCCGGCTGGTCATCTGCGCCGGCCGGCATCCGGTGGTCGAACGTTCCTCCGCCTCGTTGCGAAGCGCCGCCGGCTTCGTGCCCAACGACGTCACGATGGAGCGGGACCGCCAGCAGATCGTCCTCTTGACCGGGCCGAACATGGGCGGCAAGTCGACCTTCCTGCGTCAGAACGCGCTGATCGTCCTGATGGCCCACGCCGGCAGCTTCGTGCCCGCGAAGAGCGCCCGGATCGGCGTCGTGGACCGCATCTTCACCCGCGTCGGCGCCAGCGACGATCTCGCCCGTGGCGAGTCGACCTTCATGGTCGAGATGGTCGAGACGGCGAACATCCTGCGCCACGCCACGCCGGACAGCCTCGTCGTGCTGGACGAAGTCGGGCGCGGGACGGCCACCTACGACGGCCTGTCGCTGGCCTGGGCGATCGTCGAACGGCTGCACGAGCACAACGGATCGCTGGCCCTGTTCGCCACGCACTACCACGAGCTCACGGGGCTGCCCGCGAGGCTCGACCGGGTTCGGAACCTGCGCATGGCGGTGAAGGAGTGGGAGGACCGCATCCTGTTCCTGCATCGCGTGGCGGAGGGCAGGGCGGACAAGTCCTACGGTCTGCACGTGGCCCGCCTGGCAGGAGTGCCGAAGGAAGTGGTGGAGCGCGCTGCGGCCGTGCTCGGCAACATCGAGTCGCAGCAGTTTGGCTTTGCCGGCGAGCCCAGGCTGGTCCAGGGCGCCGCCGGCGCGCCGCCGAAGCCGGGCCCCGACCAGCTCGCACTCTGGGGCAGCGACGACGAAGCGGTCCTCGACGCGCTGAAGACCGTGGACGTCGACCAGCTGACGCCGGTCGCGGCCCTGAACCTGCTGCAGACGCTGCAGAGCCGGTTGCTGCCGTAACGCCGAGGGCTGCGGCCGCCGTCAGGTCCGAGAGGGCCGCGGGCGCTTCGGAGGTTGCACGAAGGCTGGCGCCCGCTTCGGTCGACTTCGCTTCGGGAGGTCGCTGGTTTGCGGGAGGACGTGCAAGGTCGCTTGCCTGAAGCCCCTCCGGCCCCCTCGGCCCTGCCGGTTCGGGTCGTGCCTCTTCGAGAGCGGCTGTCTTGAGAGCGGCCGTGCTCCGCCGGCCTGCCGGGCAAACGCTGCGGGCCGCCTGGCGTCGACAAACTGCTTCGGGACCACCGGGCACGGCCTGGACGCCGTGACCGGACGACGGCCGGCTAGAAGGGCAGGTCGTCGTCCGTGTCGTCACCGCCGGAGGCGGGAAAGTCACCGCCACCCGAGTCGGAGCCCTGCTGGCTCTGGCCATGGCTGTCGCCGCCACCACCGTAGCCACCGCCACCTTGCTGGCCCTGGTTGTAGCCGCCGCCAGCGCCGTAGCCGCCGCTCTGCTGGTAGCCGCCGCGGGACTGGTCCTGGCCGTAGCCTCCCGCGTCCCGGTTCCCGTCACGGCCGCCGAGCATCTGGAAGTTCTCGCAGACGATCTCGGTGCTGTAGCGCTTGCTGCCGGTCTGACGGTCTTCCCAGGAGCGAGTCTGCAGCCGACCTTCGACGGCGATCAGGCGTCCTCTGGTCAGGTACTGGCCGGCGACCTCTGCCTGCCTGCCCCACATCACGACCGTGTGCCACTCGGTTTCTTCCTTCCGGCTGTTGCTCTGCTTGTCCCACCACTTTCGCATGGTGGCCACGCGAAGATTGGCGACCTGGGTGCCGTTCTGGGTGGACCTGACTTCCGGGTCCCTGCCCAGATTTCCGATGATGATGACCTTGTTCAGCATTTACTTGTTCCTTCCTGGGGGTGCTCCGGGACAGTTCGCGTTCTGTCCGCAAGCGAGGTGCTCTGGTTTGGTGCGCCTTGAGGCGAGAGCGCGCTGTCGGGTCGCCGGGCTGGCCGCCGGCTGTCGTGCTGCGGGCATGGTAGCGCCGCCGGGCGCCGTTTGGGGCGCCGATTCGGAATCGATCTGGAAGGCCACGGACAGGAGGCTGGCGGCCGCCCGGCTCGGCGCGGGCGCTTCGGACGGTCAACCGTCCCGAGGTCGGCGGCGGGCGCTATCGTGCGGCTTCGTGCGGCTGGTGGTTCAGAGGGTGAAGCGAGCGCAGGTCTCGGTCGACGGTGAGGTCGTCGGACGCATCGGCCCCGGCATGCTGGTGCTCGCTGGCGTGGAAGCCGGCGACGGCGGCGAGCAGATGTCGGCCGGCGCCTTGAAGCTGGCGCGCCTGCGCTTCTTCGAGGACGAGCGGGGGCGCATGAACCTCGACGTGCGCCAGGCCGGCGGCGCGGTTCTGCTCGTGTCCCAGTTCACGCTGGCAGCCTCGACGCGGAAGGGCCGACGCCCGTCGTTCGACCGCGCCGCGGCGCCGAGCGTCGCCGAGCCGCTGCTGGAACAGCTTCGCGCACGCCTTGAAGCTCTCGGCGTGCCGGTGGAGGGTGGCCGGTTCGGAGCGCGGATGGAGGTCGAGCTGGTGAACGACGGACCGGTGACCTTCGTGCTGGACGTCCGGCCCTGATCGACCAGCCTGCTACAAGTTCTTCAGCTCCTTGCCGGGCTTGAAGCGGACCGTCCGACCCGGGGAGATCGCGACCTCCACGCCGGTCTTCGGGTTCCGGCCAACGCCACGCTTGCGGTCGCGGACCTGGAACACGCCGAAGCCGCGCAGTTCGATCCGGCGGCCGTCCCCGAGGGCGTCCTTCATCGTCCCGATGATCGTGTCGACAGCGCGCGCAGCCTTCACGCGGGGCAGGTCGGAGTTCTCTTTGACCTTGTTCACGATGTCCGCCTTGATCATCCGCTACCCCGATTCCCTGCTGTTCGCCATGTGGGCGCCGCGCTTCCGGGTGCTGCCGTCAAGCGCAAGGCCACTGCTCCTTCGATGCGAGACGAACTAGAGTAGCAGCGGATCGGACGGTGGTGGCGCTCCCAGGGACAGGATTCGCGTCCGCTGCCTGCGGCCGCTACCCGGCCGCCGGCCGTCCGCTGGCGCGACAGGCGGCCTGCTACCCTCTGCCGCCGATGAGTGAACGGATGCCTCTCCTCCGCCGGCCGTTTCGCTGCTCGGCTCGGCTGCTCGCTGCCGGGCTCGTTGTTGGCGTGGGTCTTCAGGGCGCTGCGGCCCGGGGCCAGGGAGAGTCGGCGGTTGCCGCAGGCGACAACGCCCCGTTCCTGTTCACGGCGGCCAGGCTGCTCGCTGCGGAGCCAGACCAGCAGGAGGAGGCGCTCGGCCTGTTCGAGCGGGCAGTGGAGCTCGACCCCGAGGCTCCCTACCTGCGCATCGGCCTGGCGCAGTTCCTGGTCGAGCTCAGGCGGTTTGCGCACGCCGCGGACCAGGCGGCCGCAGCCTTCGAGCTGGCGCCAGACGACGTCGAGGTACTCCGCGCCTACGCGCAGACCCAGCTGTCGCTGCCGGACCGTTCGATTGGCGACGGGCTGCCGGGCGAGGCGGTGGAGCGGGCCCGCGACGCGTTGACGCGCCTTCGCGAGCTAGCGCCGAGCGACATCGAGGGCATGCTCCTCCTGGCCAGGATCCACGGCGCGATGGAGCAGCCGGGCGAAGCTGCTTCGGTGCTCGAGGAGCTGGTCAGCTACCACAACGGGAACCGGCAGCTGAAGGGTCTGCTGATCGATGCGCTACGCCGGGCGGGACGGGGCGAGCGCGCCCAGGAGCTGCTTGCCGAGATGCTGCGCCTGGACGAGAACAACCTGGACGCCAGCATGGAGCTGGCCCAGCAGGCGAGTCGGCAGGGAGAGCACTCGAAGGCCATCGAGCTGCTCGAAGCGGCAGCCGAGAGGAACCCGGCCAGCATCCGGGTGCAGGGCGCCCTCGCGGAGGAGTACTTCCGGCGCGGGGTGGCTCGGGTCAGGACGCCGCAGCAGCGGTCGCGCGACCTCGACGATGCGCTGCGCAGGGTGCGGGCACTTCCGGAGGCGGCCCGCAGCACGCCGGCCGGGCAGCTTCTCCTGGCGCGCATTCTGGGCGAGTCCGACCGGGTGGCAGAGGCCATCGAGGTGCTCGATGTGCTGTGGCGGGAACTTCCCGACGATCCGCAGGTTCAGCGGGAGTTTGCGCGGCGACTCATGCAGGAAGGCCGCTGGGACCGAGTGCGCCAGGTAGGTCGCAGACTGGCCGACCGCGCCGACCGGAGCCAGCCCGACGGCGCTCGCCAGCTGCAGTTCGGCCTCAGCCTGGTGGTCGAGGCGTTCCGTCGACTGGGCGAACCGGAACGAGCCATCGAAGTGCTGGCAGGCGAGGAGGCGAGGAGCGGCGAGACCATCGAGCTGGTGCTGAGCCAGGCCGAGCTGCTGGCCGAGGCGGGCATGCGACGCCGGGCGCTGGCGATGCTCCGTCGGGACATCGTCGCCAACGACCGGCTACTCGAACCGGGCGAAGACGGCGAAGCCGAAGTGGAGGCGCTGACGCGCAAGGCCGAGCTGTACGTCGACCTCGAAGCGGAACGCCTCGCCCGTGCGGCGTACGACGACCTTGCCGCCGGCGACGACGTGAGACGCCTTATGCTGGCTGCCGACTCGCGGCGCAGTCAGCTCCAGTTCGAGGAGGCCATCCCGTACCTGCTGCGGGCCCTGGCGGCGGTGGATTCCGGCCAGGACACGGGGCTGGACGTGGAGGAATCGGCGCTGCGGGCGGCGCTCCTGTTCCAGCTGGGCGAGGCCCACGAACGCAGCCGCGACTACGACCAGGCGGCGGTTCGATTCCGCGAGGTGATCGAGATGCAGCCCGAGAACAGCCATGCGCTGAACTACCTCGGCTACATGTGGGCGGACAACAACGAGAACCTGGAACAGGCGCTGGAACTCATCCGGCGCGCCGTCGACCTCGACCCGAACAACGGCGCCTTCGTCGATTCGCTGGGCTGGGCGCTGTTCCGGCTCGGCGAATTCGAGCAGGCTCGGCGTCACCTGGAACGGGCGCAGCAGCTTGTGCCGAGGGATCCGACGATCCTCGAGCACCTGGGTGACGTGTATCTGGCGCTGGGCGATTCGCGGCGGGCGCGGGAGGCCTACGAGCAGGCTCTGGAGATCAACGACGAGGAGAACGTCGAGTCCGTGCGCCGCAAGCTCAGTGAACTCTCCCGCCGCTGACCCGCGGCGCCCGGGCGGGTTGAAATGGCGGCGAGCGCCGCTGGTGCTGGTGCCCCTGCTGGTCCTTCCCTGGCTGGCTGGTTGCGCCAGCACGAGGGGTGAGGCAGGCCGGCCCGGCTTGCTCGGCGGAGCGCCGGAAGCGGAAGTCCGCAGTGCCGGACTGGCGGAGGGCGGGGAGGCGAGCGCGGCGCCCTGGGAGATCCCGGAAGCCGACTGGGGCACCCAGCGCATCCTGCTGACGCGCTACAGGGGTCCCGAAGGCGACGGCACCCTCCGCCTGGTTCTTCGGCTCGTGAACCCGGACCGCTTTCAGGTCACGGCCTCCGACCGTCTCGGCCGACGCTGGTGGGAGCTCCACCTGCAGGACGGCGTCGCTCTCGTGCTCTGGGTCCGGGAACGGACGTTCTGCCGTCACGAGGGAGACATCGAGATTCCCGCCCTGTCTCTCGGCCCGGTACCGGCCGGCGCGGTCGCAGCCCTGCTGCTCTGGCGTCTGCCGGCGCCGCCCGTGGACCCCGCCGCGGCAATGGAACAGCTGACGGCCAGCCCCGGCCACGGCGCGGAACCGTCCGCCGTCGCGCTGGAGTACCGGGACGCACGCGAACGGCGCTGGACCAGCGAGGTGACGGCTGGCGGTCCGGTCCGCTGGACGCTCTGGCGGACGGACCGGGAACGAGCCTCCTGGAGCACGGATGGGAAGGACATGGCGCGGCTGACCGACGCCGACACGGGCCTGACGCTGACCTGGCGCCAGCGCCGCGCCGCGTCGGAGCTGGTCGGAGGCCTGCCGACGCTGGCGCCGCCGAGCGGCTTCGTGTCCGGCGATTGCCGCGACCGGTCATGAACCGCCTCGCGGACATCGGCCAGGCTGCCCGACCCGGCCGGTCCGCGGCTGTGGTGAGTGGGCGTTCGCTGCCCACGGTCCGGGAGATGGCCGAACCGGCTGCCCGGACCGGCCGGTCCCCGGCTGCGGCCGGTCCGCGTCCGAGCTGCCGATGAGCGGCACGGTCGAGCTCGACTGCCCGGCCAAGGTGAACCTGAGCCTTCGGGTTCTCGGCCGCCGCCCTGACGGGAATCACGAGGTGACCACTGTCCTGCAGACCATCGACCTGTCCGATCGCCTGACCATTCACCGCCTCGACCCTGCCAGCGCGCTGCAGATCGAGGTGCTCGGCGGCGGAGCGCGCGCCGACGACTCCAACCTCGTGCTCGCTGCCGCTCGCGCTTTCCTTCGGGCAGCCGACCTCCCAGCCCGAGGATGGGCCTTCCGACTGGTCAAGCGGATTCCGGCCGGCGCCGGACTTGGCGGGGGAAGCAGCGACGCCGCGGCGACCCTGGTCGGGCTGCAGCGCCTGCATGATCGTCCCCTCGATGCCGCGGCGCTGCACGAGGCCGCGGCGGCCGTCGGTGCGGACGTCCCCTTCCTGCTTGCCGGCGGCACGGCGCTCGCCACCGGGAGGGGAGAGGTCCTGCAGCCGCTGGAGGGTCCGCCTCCGACGCCGGTCACCGTCGCAGTTCCGCCGGTCGAGGTGAGCACGGCCGCGGTCTACCGGAACTGGACGCCGGACCGGCGCCGGCAGGCCGACGAGCCAGACCTGCAGCCGCCTGCCGACCGGAGGCACGCTCTGGCCGACTGGGTGGGCGGCAACGACCTGGAACCGGTCGCGCGACGCCTGCATCCCGAAGTGGCCCGCCTTGTCCGTGCGCTCGAGGCCGCCGTGTCCGCCAGTGGCGACAAGGCCCCCGGGACCGCCGAGCCCGTCATGTCCGGCAGCGGCGGCGCCGTCTTCGTGATCGGCCACTGGCCCGACCTGGCACCGAGGTTCGCCAGCACCGGCGTCCGCATCTTCCGGACCGCCACCCGGCGAAGCGGCGTGCGCATCGTGACGCCATCAATTCCACCGAGTGAACGCGCGAAGCGCGACTGAAGCCGGCAGGTCCGACGGAGGCTGACGGGGGCAGTCGGCCAGCGACTCTCGAGAGCCTTCCGGACAGGCAAGGAACCCGCAGCGCAGCCGATCGCAGCGGGCACCGACCCCTGGACCACCTTCAACGCGGCCGCGCCCCCTCGATCCGCGTCGGGCCTGAGGGCGGTCAGAGCGCCACCAACCGTTCATGTACACTCCACGCGCCCGTCTGGGGCGTCGCCAAGTGGTAAGGCACGAGACTTTGGATCTCGCATTCGGGGGTTCGAATCCTCCCGCCCCAACCACGGCTGCGCAGCCGGAAGGCGCTCTCCCTAACGAACTGATTCCAGGGTTGCCCGTGTCGAGAGTCGCGCAGAGAACAGTTGCGCCTGGAAGGACCGCGCCGGCGAGCGGCACAGCCGTCTGTCGGCGCCGGGGAACGCGGCCCGGATGCATGCCAGCGGCAGGGGCCAGGGAGAGGTGCCGGTCGGCATGATGGCGGTTCACGGCAACCACCCCGAACGGGCGATGTACACGGAGTTGAAGGTCTTCGGCGGCAGGGCCCACCCGGCCCTGACGAACGAGATCTGCAGCTACCTGGGCATCGAGCCAGGCCAGGTCACGACGTACAACTTCGCCGACGGCGAGATCTTCTGCCAGATTCAGGAGAACGTGAGGGGGGCGGACGTGTTCATCGTCCAGCCGACCTGCCCGCCCGTCAACGAGAACTTCGTCGAGCTGCTGATCATGCTCGACGCGGTGAAGCGGGCGTCGGCGGCGCGCGTCACCGCGGTTCTCCCCTACTACGGCTACGCCCGCCAGGACAAGAAGGACAAGCCCCGGGTGCCGATCACGGCCAAGCTGGTGGCGGACGTCATGACGGCCGCAGGAGCCGACCGCCTGCTGACGATGGACGTCCATGCGGCCCAGATCTCCGGCTACTTCGACATCCCGGTCGACCACCTGTTCGCCGCGCCTGTACTGCTGGACGCGATCCGGGCGCTCGACAGCGAGGACATGATGATCGTCGCGCCGGACGCCGGCGGCGTGGCCCGGGCCAGGGCGATCGCAAAGCGCCTGCAGATGGACCTGGCGATCATTGACAAGCGGCGGGTGGCGACAAACCGGGCCAGGGTGATGAACGTGATCGGCGAGGTCAGCGGCCGGGACGTGCTGATCCTCGACGACATCATCGACACCGCCGGCACGTTGATCAACTCGGCCGAATCACTGGCCGCCAAGGGAGCGCGCAGGATCTTCGCGGCCGGCATCCACGGCGTGCTCTCGGCGACGGCGCTGGACCGAATCGAGAAGTCGAAGCTGGAGGCCGTGCTGGTCACCAACACCACCCCTCTGGACGGGAAGCTCGCCCGCAGCAACCGGCTGCGCCCGCACAGCGTGGCGGCCCTGCTCGGCGAAGCTGTCCGCAGAATCCACGACAACAGCTCCGTGACGTCGCTCTTCGTCTGAGCCGTTCGTCCCTCCCAAGGAGTTCGAAGTGAGCGAACCCACCGTCAGCGTCCGGCTGCGCGAGCAGACCGGCAAGAACGCAAACCGGCGCCTCCGGGCGGCCGGCGAGATTCCCGCCGTCATCTATGGGGGCGACGCCGACTCGGCGGCCATCCGGGTCAACGGCAGGCAGGTGCAGGCCCTGATCCGCGACGGGGGAGAGAACGCCGTGTTCCTGCTCCAGCTCGAGGGGACGGAGCAGAAGCGGCACACGATGATCCGCGACCTGCAGTGGAACCCCTTGACCGGCGCGCTGCTGCACATCGACTTCCTGCGCGTGAACATGGACCGCGAGGTCACGGTGTCCGTGCCGGTGGAGCTGCTTGGCACCCCCGAGGGCGTGCGCAACGAGGGCGGCCTGGTCGAGTTCATCACCAGGGAGGTCAGCGTGTCCTGCCTTCCCGGCGACATACCGCCGACGCTGGGGCTGGACGTGTCGGCGCTTCACATCGGTCAGCATCTCGAAGCCGGGCAGATTCAGCTGCCCGCGACCGTGGCCCTGGAGGACGACAGGAACAGGGTCATCGTGTCCGTCGCCGCGGCGCGCGTGACCGAGGAAGACGCCGACGAGGACGAGGACGAACTGCTCGAGGCGGTCGCCGAGGAACCCGAAAGGGTCGGCGGAAGGCCTGACGATGGAGACGAATAGCGACGAGTCACGCCTCGTTCTCGGCCTCGGAAACCCCGGAGGGCGCTACGCCGACACCCGACACAACCTGGGCTTCCGGGTGGTGGAGGAGCTCGGGCGGCGCCTCGGGGTGCGCCTCCGCCTGGAGGTTTGCGGCGCCCTGTGGACGAGATCCGAGCAGGTCGACCTCGCGCTGCCCCAGACCTACATGAACCGCAGCGGCTACAGCGCGCGTTGCCTGGCCGAGCGAAACGGCTATGCTCCGGAGAACGTACTGGTCGTTTACGACGAAGTGCATCTGCCCCTGGGCCGGCTCAGACTTCGCGGCCGAGGACGCCCGGGAGGGCACCGCGGCATGGAGTCGGTGATAGAGAATCTGCGTACAACTGCGGTGCCGCGGCTGCGGCTCGGCATCGCGCCGACGGACGGCAGCGGCGCCGCTGCAATCGCCGCGACCCGTGCGGGGGAGCTTCCGGACTTTGTGCTCGCCCCGTTTGCCCGCGACGAGCGGGAGAGCGCGAACCGCATGGTCGACCTTGCCGCCGACTGTGCGCTGAGCTGGGTCGAGCACGGCGTCGAACGCACCATGAACGAGTTCAACGGAAAGACCGCCTGACCAACCGCAGGTACAGACCGCAACCGACAAGAGGTAAACCAACCGTGGACACCATGTACTACCTGCTGCCCGTATGCGGCGTGGCAGCCCTGATCTACGCCTTCCTGCGCAGCCGGTGGATAGCAAGGCAGGATGCCGGAGACGGTTCGATGCCGGAGATCGCCGGGCACATCCGCGACGGCGCGATGGCGTTCCTCGGTCGCGAGTACCGCATCCTGGCCATCTTTGTGATCCTCGCGGCAGCACTGCTGGGGGTCGCCAACTCGGATCGCGCCGGCAGTGCCCCCTGGATCGCGCTCTCCGTGCTCGGCGGCGCGCTGTGTTCGGGCCTGGCCGGCTTCTTCGGCATGAGGGTGGCGACCTCCGCCAACGTGCGGACCGCGGCCGCTGCCCGTTCCAGCCTGAACCGCGCCCTCGCGGTCGCTTTCTCGGGCGGCGCGGTGATGGGCTTCGCGGTCGTCGGCCTGGGCATCCTGGGACTGTCCGGCCTGTATCTGCTGTACGCCGCGATGTTCGGCGCCGCGGACAACGAGTCCCTGGGCAAGGTCGTCACCGTGCTGACCGGCTTCTCCTTCGGCGCCTCCTCCATCGCCCTGTTCGCGCGCGTCGGCGGCGGCATCTACACCAAGGCGGCGGACGTCGGCGCCGACCTGGTGGGAAAGGTCGAAGCCGGCATTCCCGAGGACGACCCGCGAAACCCCGCGGTCATCGCGGACAACGTCGGCGACAACGTGGGCGACGTCGCCGGCATGGGCGCCGACCTGTTCGAGTCCTACGTGGGCGCGATCGTCGGCACCCTGGTGCTGGGAGTCAGCACGACCACCCTCGCCGGCGAGGCCTTCACGCCGAACCTCATCCTGCTGCCGATGCTGATCGCTGGCCTGGGCATCATCGTCTCGCTGGCCTCGACCATGCTGGTGCGCACGAAGGAGGGCGGCAACCCGCAGCACGCCCTGGACCTCGGCACCTTCGCCGCAGCCGGCATCATGCTCGTCGTGACCTGGTTCACGGCGCGGCATCTTCTCGGCGACGAGCGCTTCGTCGTCGAGGGCACGGAGTTCGGCTTCATGGGCGTCTTCCTGGCCACCGTGGCCGGGCTCGCGGCGGGGCTGCTGATCGGCCTGATCACGCAGTACTACACCTCGGAGGCCAAGGCGCCGGCGCAGAGCATCGCCAACGACAGCCAGACCGGCAGCGCCACGAACATCATCGGCGGCCTGGCGGTGGGCATGCAGTCGACCGCGCTGCCCATCGTCGTTCTCGTCGCCGCGGTGCTTGTCGCGCACAACCAGGCCGGCCTCTACGGGATCGCGATCGCCGCCCTGGGCATGCTGTCCACCACCGGCATCCAGCTCGCGGTGGACGCCTACGGCCCGGTCGCCGACAACGCCGGCGGCATCGCCGAGATGAGCGGCCTGGGCCCGGACGTGCGCGCCCGCACCGACAAGCTGGACGCGGTAGGCAACACCACCGCCGCCATCGGCAAGGGCTTCGCCATCGGCTCGGCGGCGCTGACGGCGCTGGTGCTGTTCTCCGCCTTCCGCACCACCGTCGGCCTGGAGAGCATGGACCTGGTCAACCCCCGGGTGATGTGCGGCCTGTTCGTGGGCGCCATGCTGCCGTTCCTGTTCTCGTCCATGGCGATGAAGGCGGTGGGGAAGGCGGCCTTCGAGATGATCGAGGAGGTGCGCCGGCAGTTCCGCGACATTCCCGGCCTGATGGAGGGCAAGGCGAAGGCCGAGTACGCGCGCTGCGTCGACATCTCGACCGCCGCCGCGATCAGGCAGATGGTCGCGCCGGGCCTGCTGGCCGTTCTGGTGCCGGTCGTCGTCGGCTTCCTGGACGTGGAGGCGCTGGCCGGAGTTCTGGCCGGCGTCACGGCGGGCGGCGTCCTGCTGGCGATCTTCATGTCCAACGCCGGCGGCGCATGGGACAACGCGAAGAAGTACATCGAGGCTGGCGCCCACGGCGGCAAGGGCTCCGATGCCCACAAGGCAGCGGTCGTCGGCGACACCGTGGGCGATCCCTTCAAGGACACCGCCGGACCGAGCCTGAACATCCTGATCAAGCTGATGTCGGTGGTGTCGCTGGTCATCGCGCCGCTGCTCGTCCTGTAGCCGCAACCGCGACAGGACAACCGGGACGGGGACCGTGATAGGTTGACTGGCCGGTTGCGTCCCGGCCCGACGGGCCGGAGGGGGCCAACAGAGAGGAAACACGATTGACTCGGACATATGAACTGGTCTTCATTGCGGACCCCCGCCTCTCGGACGAGGAGGCGGTGGAGCTGAGCGACGCCTTCGGCAAGCTGCTGGAAGCGGACGGCAGACTGCGCATCACCCAGGAGGAATCCTGGGGGAAGCGTCGGCTGGCCTATCCCATCCGGAGGTTCAAGGAGGGCCGCTACCACATCTACTACCTGGAATCCGACGGGGGCGACAACGGCCTTGCCGAGATCGGCCAGCGGATGCTCCAGAACGAGCGGATTCTGCGCCACCTGGTGGTGCGGACCGACATTGACCTGAAGCGGGCCGCCAGCAAGGGCAAGGCGCCCGTCCAGCAGACGACCATGGCCGGCGTTCCCGCGCAGGCGGGCGGAGGCGCGTAGAACGATGCCCAGGAAAAGGACCTTCTTCCGCCGCCGCAAGGTGTGCAAGTTCACCGTCGACGGCATCGAGTACATCGACTACAAGGACCTGGCGACGCTGCGCTCCTTCGTTCCCGAACGGGGCAAGATCCTCCCGCGCAGGATCTCCGGCAACTCGGCGCGCCATCAGCGCATGCTGGCCAGGGCGCTCCGGCGGGCGCGCTTCCTGGCGCTCATTCCCTACACCACGGACTGACCGTCGGATCGACCGGCGCAGGCGCCCGGAAGCAACCAGCGGAAGCGACCGGGCGCGGAGGAATCAGGCGATGGACGTCATCCTGCTGCAGGACATGCGGGGGCTCGGCAGTCGCGGCGAAGTGGTCGCCGTGAAGCCCGGCTATGCCCGCAACTACCTTTACCCGAGGGAGCTGGCGGCGCCGTCCACGCCTGCGAACAAGCTGTGGTTCGAATCCCAGCGCAAGAAGTTCGACGCTCGCCACGAGGCCGAACGGTCGGTGGCCGCGGAGATCGCTGCGGTGATCGCCGGCGTCAAGCTGACCATCCCCAAGCGGGCAAGCGAGACGGGCACCCTCTACGGCTCGGTGACTCCTGCCGAAGTGACGGTTGCTCTCGCCGCCGCCGGCGTGCAGGTGGACCGGCGCATGGTCGACCTTACCGGGGGCATCAAGACGGTCGGCGCCCACATCGCGCGCATCGACCTCCACCCCCAGGTCGTCGCCGAGGTCGCCATCGAGGTAGTGCCTGAGAACTGAACGGGACGGCGACCACCCGGGCGAGGGCACCGAACCGAAGGTCGGCGACTTTCTCGGCGACCATCCGACCCGGCGCGTCGCGGACTGGCGCCGCCTCTGGGAGCGCGACATCGCGTTTCCCGTCCGCAGCGACCGCGGCTTCGCCGGGCGGCTCGTGGTCGCCGTCAAGCGACTGCTGCGGCCGTTCGTCGTCCTGCCGCAGAACGACCTCTGGGAACGGCAGCGCGTCTTCAACCTGATCCTCCTCGAGGTGGTCGAGCGCCTCGACCGGCAGGTCAAGGACCGGGAGCAGCGGATGCGCCACCTGGAGAACTTCCTCCGCAAGGGCCTCGACGAGGTCATGCGGCACGACGACGCCCTGTTCGGCCGGGTCGACCGCAAGCTCGACCGCTACCGACGGGAGACGGACGAGCTGGCCGGTCTGCTCCGCGAGGCATTGGCGAGGAACGAGGCCGCCGGCGACGCACTCAGCGAGGCGACCGACGCGGCGGCGTACATGGATTTCGAGAACCGCTTTCGCGGCGGCTACGACGAGATTGCCGAGCGAGTGCGGACGTACCTTCCGTACCTGCGCGACGCGGCGCCGGTGCTCGACCTCGGCTGCGGTCGCGGCGAGGCGCTGGCGGTGATGACGGCCGAGAACCTCGCCTGCACCGGAATCGACTCCTCGGCGGCGATGGTCCACCGCTGCCGCGAACGCGGCCTGCAGGTGGAGCAGGGCGACCTGATCGAGGCTCTGGCCGGCATGGAGTCGGGATCATTGGGGGCGATCGTCTCCTTTCACGTCATCGAGCACTTGCCGCCCCAAGTCATCGACAGGCTGGTCCATCTCGCCTTCGCCGCTCTGCGACCGGGCGGCGTGCTGATCCTCGAAACGCCCAATCCCCTGTCGGTCGCGGTCACCGCACGCAGCTTCTGGCTCGACCCGACCCACGTCCGACCGGTGCATCCGGAGGCCCTCCACACCAGCTTCGACCGTGTCGGATTCGGCGCCATCGAGCGTCTGGACCTGCGGCCCTGGCCCGAGGAGGAGCGGCTGCCGGAGATCTCTCTGGAGGGCCTGAGCGACGAGCAGCGGGAACTCGCCGACCGGCTGAACCGGCTACGCGACGAGCTCGACGATCTCCTGTTCGGCTGCCGCGACTACGCGATGATCGGCCGCAAGCCGGAGCGCTGATCGGGCCAGCAGCAGTTCGTTGCCGCTTCCTTCGAATCCCTTGCCACGCAAGGCCCGAGTCGTCAGGTCCGAGGGCCCGCGGGGCTGGAGGCCAGCGACCGGCGACCCCTCCCGCACAAGCGACGGCCTCCCGCAGCGCAGCCGACCGAAGCGGGCGCCGGCCCCCGAACAACCTCTGCTGCGCCCGCGTCCCCGGCGGCCTCGGACCTGATGGCGGTGCGGCCAGCCCGCTACTCGTCCTCGGCGCCTTCCGTGTCCTGCCAGGTGCGCCTGACGAGGTCCCAGTCCTCGATGTGTTCGGGCATGTTCTCGCCGGCCTTGGGCTCGCCGTAGAGCGCTCGCTGCTGGTACCAGGGCAGGTCGTGCAGCGGCCGGCTGGAGGCGTCGTGGACCAGCACCGGCTCCGTGCCGGCGATGAACGCTTCGTCGATGACGGTCTGACCCGGAACCCCCGGCTCGGGCAGCAGGCCGGAGTGGTACTCGACCCGCTGGAGCCGCACCTTGTCCGGGCGCGTGAAAATGTCGGACGGGTCGAGCCAGCCGTCCTCGACGCCGCTCTGCAGGATCGCGTTCCAGATCGGCAGGGCCGCCACCGAACCGGTCATGTTGCGGCCAATCCGCCGCTTCTGGTCGTAGCCGACCCAGACCACAAGCGTGTACCGCGGCGTGAAGCCGGCGAACCAGGCATCGGTGAAGCCGTCCGTCGTGCCCGTCTTGCCGGCCACCGCCGCCAGCCCCAGGGCCCGCGTGGACCGTGCCGTGCCGCGCTGCACGACGCCGGAGAGCACGTGGGTGAGCAGGTAGGCGACCTCGGGCGCCATGACGGTCGAGGCCTGCGGCAGGTGGGTCTCCAGATCCCGTCCGTCATGGGTGGAGACGCTCTCCACGAAGTAGGGCTCGACGCGGACGCCCAGGTTGGCAATCGTGGCGTAGGCGGTGGCCACTTCGAGCACCGTCATGTCGGCTGCGCCCAGGGCCAGGCTCGGATAGGGCGGCAGCGCTGAACGAACGCCGGCGCGCTGGGCAAAGTCGACCACCCGTTCGGCACCGACGACGTCGAACAGCTTGACCGACGTCACGTTGACCGAACGTTCGAGCGCCCGCCGCAGCGTCAGCACGCCGAGGTACTCGCGGTAGAAGTTGCGCGGGCTGTAGTTCGGCTGGTTGTCGCTCCCGGCAAACACGGCCGGGGCGTCGAACAGCGTGTCGGCGGGCGTGAAGCCGTTCTCGAACGCGGCGCCGAACACCAGCGGCTTGAACAGCGAACCGACCTGCCGCTGCGCCTGCAGGGCCCGGTTGAACTCGCTGCGTTCGTAGTCCCAGCCGCCCACCATCGCCCGCACCGCGCCGGTAGCCGACTCGATCAACAGGACCGCCCCCTCCAGCGTCGGCGGCCGGACGAGTTCCAGGCGGAAGCTCGGCGGGTCGGCAGACACGCTGCCGGCTGAAACAGCGTCGTCGGCCGCGGCTTCGGCCGATTCCTCCTCGCCATCGCCGTCGTCCACGCGCTGCAGCTCGAACCAGGCGATGTCGCCGCGCTGAAGCGGCGGCGCCCTCCTGCGGGTCCACTCCCAGCCCTCCGGGTCGAGACGGAAGCGATGGTCCGCGATGCGCACCTCCGCCGCGTGGTCGTCGCTCGCGAGGACCACGCCGGGCGCCCATGCGCCGTCCTCCGGTTCGAAGCCGACCCACTCGGCGAGGATGCCGCCGAAGGCCTCCGCCAGGTCGGGCGCCTCCGGGTCGTGTCCGTTCAGACTGGCCACGGGATCCCCGTAGCCGCGCAGCCGGTCGATGCGCATGAGCCCCTGCCGCAGCGCGCTCTCCGCGGCGCTCTGCATCCGCTGGTCCAGCGTCGTGCGTACCTGGAGGCCACGTTCGTAGAGACCTTTCCGCCCGTGCTCGCGGTAGAGGTCCATCCGCACCGTCTCGGCGAAGTAGGGCGCCACCGGCTTCGGGTCTCGCTGCTTGACGACGGCAAGCGGACCGGCCGCCGCCTCCCTGGCTTGCTCCCGCGTGATCACGCCGCGTGCGCCGAGCATCCGCAGGAGGGCGTCACGCCGCGTGCGCACGATCTCGGGCCGCAGGTACGGCGTCCAGACGCTGGGGCTCGGCACGATGGCCACCAGGGTCGCCGACTCGGCCCAGTCCAGTTCCGACGACGGCTTGTCGAAGTAGTAGCGCGAGGCCGCCTCGACCCCGTAGTTGCCGTGGCCGAAGTAGGTCAGGTTGCAGTACAGGGTGAGAATCTGGTCCTTGCTGAGACGCTTCTCCAGTTCGACCGCGAGCAGCGTCTCTCGGATCTTGCGACTCCAGACCTTCTCTCGGCCCAGGAACAGCATCCTCGCGACCTGCATCGTGATCGTCGAGGCGCCGGAGAAGCGCTCGCCTCGCTGCCAGTTCTGGAACACGGCGCGGAACACCCCGAGCAGGTCGAAGCCGCCGTGGGAGTAAAAGCTCCGGTCTTCCGCCGCCAGAAGCACGCGAGAGAAGACCTCCGGCGCCTCGCCGTCCGCGAGCAGGATGCGCTTCTCGACCGAGTAGCTTCGGAACAGGTCGCCGGCCTGGTCGGTCAGCCGGGTGATCTGGCTCGGCGTCATCTCGGCGACGTTGCCGACCTGAGGAAGGTCGATGGCTGAGGCCACGCCGATGCCCAGCAGCACGCCAACCACGGGCGTCGCGGCGATGGGCACGAGCCAGCGCCAGCGCCGCTTGCACCAGGCCAGCAACCTCATCGAGGCCTTCTGCGCCGCCGTCATCGCCCACGTATCATACGGCCCGCCCGATGCCTGCCGACGTCGACCAGGAACCTCGACTGCCGTCGCTGCCGGATCCTTTCCCCGAGCGGCGGTCCGTGCAAGGCGACCCAGCATCTCCGGAGGAGCCGAAACGCTCGTGGAGCGGCCGCGGCTGCCTGATCGCGACCGGCGCCGGCTGTGGCCTTCTCGTGCTGCTCGCCGCCATCGGGGTGGCGGTCATGGTCTCGCAGGTCGACCGGCTGCTTGAGTTTGCTTTCGATGTCATGGCGACGCAGATCGAGGCGGAGCTGCTCGAGGACGTGCCTCCTGCCGAAGTGGAACGACTGAAGGAGGCGTTCGATTCCGTGCGCGAGCACTACGCCTCAGGCGGCGCCACGGCAGCCGACAACCGGCGGCTGAAGCAGGCGCTGATGGACACCACGGACCGCATCGAGCGGGGGCTCTTCGACCGCGACGACCTGCGCCGCCTCGCCGAGCGCCTCGAACGCATCGCGACGCCCGAGCCGGATGGCTGACACGCGGCGGTCCGGCAGCGACGGCAACCTCGGCGGCCGCTTCGAGCTGGTATCGCCGTTCACGCCCCAGGGCGACCAGCCGGCCGCGATAGCGGAACTGGTCGAGGGCCTCGAAGGAGGCGCCCCCGAGCAGGTGCTGCTGGGTGTGACCGGTTCGGGCAAGACCTACACCATCGCGAAGGTGGTCGAGGCGATCAACCGGCCGACGCTTGTCCTCTCCCACAACAAGACCCTGGCGGCTCAGCTCTACCAGGAGTTCCGGAACTTTTTCCCGAACAACGCGGTGGAGTACTTCGTCTCCTACTACGACTACTACCAGCCGGAGGCCTACGTCCCCCAGTCCGACACGTACATCGAGAAGGAGACGAGCATCAACGACGAGATCGACCGTCTCCGCCTGCGAGCGACGATCTCGCTGTTCGAGCGCCGCGACGTGCTGATCGTGGCCTCCGTGTCGTGCATCTACGGCCTGGGCGCGCCGGAGGTCTTCTTCTCGATGCTCCAGTTTTTCGAGCGCGGCACGGAGCTGCCGATGGAGAAGGCCCAGCGTCGCCTGGTCGAGATGCAGTACGAGCGGACCCGGCTCGACCTGTTTCACGGCAGCTTCCGCGTGCGCGGGGACGTGCTGGAGATCCTGCCCGCGTACGACGACCGCGGCATTCGGGTCGAGTACTTCGGCGACGAGGTCGACCGCATCTGCCGCTTCGACGTGATCACCGGCCGGGCCATCGAGGAAGTGGACCGCATCCCCGTCTTCCCGCGCAACCACTACGTGACGCCCGAGGACCGGATGCGGCGGGCCATCGCCTCCATCCGGGAGGAACTCGGTGAACACCTCGTCGTCCTGGAGCGCGAGAATCGCCTGCTGGAGATGCAGCGCCTCGAGCAGCGCACCCGCTACGACCTGGAGATGCTGCGCGAGCTCGGCTCCTGCGCCGGGGTCGAGAACTACTCGCGGCACCTGTCGGGCCGCGCGCCGGGCGAGGCGCCGCCCACCTTCCTGGACTACCTGCCGAAGGACTTCCTGCTCGTCGTCGACGAGAGTCACCAGACGATTCCGCAGGTCGGCGGAATGTACCGCGGCGACCGCGTGCGCAAGGAGACGCTGGTCGAGTTCGGCTTCCGGCTGCCCAGCGCGCTGGACAACCGGCCCCTGCGCTTCGACGAGTTCGAGGAGCGGTGCGGCCAGCGCATCTACGTCTCGGCAACGCCGGCCGCGTTCGAGTTGGAGCGCACCCGCGGCGTGGTCGTCGAGCAGATCATCCGGCCCACCGGCCTGCTGGATCCGAAGATCGAGCTGCGCCCCTCCGCCAACCAGATTGACGACCTGGTCGCCGAGGCGCGCGCCGCCATCGACCGCGGCGAGCGCGTGCTGGTGACGACCCTGACCAAGCGGATGGCGGAGGAGCTCACCCAGTACCTGACGGACCTCGGCCTGCGCGTGCGCTACCTGCACAGCGACATCGACACGCTGGAACGGGTCGAGATCACGACCGCGCTCCGCCGCGGCGAGTTCGACATCCTGGTCGGGATCAACCTGCTGCGCGAAGGGCTCGACCTGCCGGAGGTCTCGGTGGTCGCCATCCTCGACGCCGACCGCGAGGGCTTCCTGCGCAGCGAGGTGTCGCTCATCCAGACCTCGGGCCGAGCGGCGCGCAACGTGAACGGGCGGGTCATCTTCTACGCCGACCAGCGCACGGACTCCATCGATCGCTCGGTGGCGGAGACGGAGCGGCGGCGGCACGTCCAGGAGCGTTACAACCGTGAACATGGCATCGAGCCCGCCTCCATCCTCAAGGAGGTCCGCAGCCCCCTGGTACAGATGAGCAACCTGGACTACCTGCACAAGGCGGGGGCGGAGGCCGAGGCCGCGGTCGAGGACCTGCTGCGCGAGGATCCGCCCGAGATGCCCCTCGAACGCCGCATTGCCCGCCTGGACAAGGCGATGAAGAAGGCATCGCGGCAGCTGGAGTTCGAGCAGGCCGCCGTGCTCAGGGACCGACTGAAGGAGTTGAGGGAACTCAAGGTGATGGGCTGATGCGCCAGGAACTGGTGCAGAAGCTGGGCGAATTGCCGGACCAGCCGGGTATCTACATCTTCCGGTCCGATGCGGGCGAGGCGCTCTACGTCGGCAAGGCGAAGTCACTCCGGCGCCGCATCGCCTCCTACCGCAAGCCGTCCGGCGACCCGCGCATCGCGCTGATGCTGCACGAGGCGGTCGACGTCGAGTTCGTGGTCACGGATTCCGAGGCCCAGGCGCTCCAGTTCGAGAACAACTGGATCAAGCAGAAGCAGCCCCGCTTCAACATCCGCCTTCGCGACGACAAGACGTACCCCTACCTCAAGCTGACGCTTGCCGACGGCCACCCGCGCATCGCCTTCACCCGTCGCATCCGCAACGACGGCGCCGAGTACTACGGCCCGTACCTGCCGGCCGGTCTGGCCCGCAAGGCGATCAAGCTGACCCAGAAGCTGTTCGGCATCCGCGTCTGCCGCATCGACATCGACGGCAGCCTGCCGCGACCCTGCCTCTACCACGACATGAAGCGATGCCTCGGCCCCTGCGTGGACAGACTGACCACGGACGAGGCCTACGCTGACGCCGTGGAGGGGGCGCGCCTGTTCCTGGCCGGACGGAATGAGGAGCTGCTGCGGGGCGAGCGCGCCCGGATGCGGCGTCTCGCCGCCGACCTGGAGTTCGAGGCCGCGGCGCGGGTGCGGGACACGATCCGCGAGATCGACGAAGTCAGCCAGCGCCGCAAGCTGTCCTCGGCACGGGGAGAGGACGTGGACATCTTCGGCGTCCACACGCAGGGCGACAATGCCGCCGTGGCCGTCCTGGTCATGCGGGGCGGCCAGGTGCTGGACCGGCGCGAGCTGTTCTGGGAAGGCGTCGAAGGGGTGACATCCGAGCGCCTGCTCTCGGAGCTCCTGCCGCAGCTCTATGAGCGCACGACGCTGATCCCGAAGGAGATTCACCTGCCGGTCCCCATCGAGGGCGAGGAGGCGCTCGTCGAGTGGCTGAGCGAGCGGCGCGAGTCGCGGGTCTACCTGCGCATGCCGTCGCGCGGCCCCAAGGCGCATCGCATCGCGCTCGCCAACCGGAACGCGGGCATGGCCTTCCGTCGACGCTTCCGCGGCGCCGGCGCCTTCGGGGAAGCCGCGCTGTCCTTGAGAGAGGCGCTCGACCTGGAGGAGCCGCCGGGGCGCATCGAGGGATTCGACATCTCGACCTTCGGCGGCAAGCACACTGTCGCGTCGATGGTCGTGTGGACCGACGGTCGCATGGTCAAGGGCCAGTACCGGAGCTTCAACATCCGCGGTCTGACGGACACCGACGATTTCGCCTCGATCCACCAGGCCGTCGCCCGGCGCTACCGGCGAGTGCTCGACGAGACGGGCGAGATGCCCGACCTGATCCTCATCGACGGCGGCAGGGGCCAGTTGAACGCGGCCCTCGAAGCTCTGGCCGAGCTCGGAGTGGACGAGACGCCGGTCGTCGGCCTGGCCAAGCGGGAAGAAGAGGTCTACCTGCCGGCGCGGCCAGCGCCGCTGCGCCTGAAGCGCAACCACGCCGGCCTGCGGGCACTCCAGCAGGTGCGCGACGAGGCGCACCGCTTCGCCGTCTCCCGCCACCGTCGTCGCCGAGCGAAGCGCACCCTGCACAGCCGCTTCGACGACCTGCGAGGCATCGGCCCGCAGCGCCGCAAGCTGCTCGTCAGGCGCTTCGGCAGCTACGCCGGCGTCGCCAGGGCCACCGAGGATCAGCTCCGCGAGGTCCTCGGCGCCCGGCTCGGCAGCTCGGTCTACGAGGCGACGAGGGAGAAGGAGAACGCATAGCGTGCGGTACGCCCATCGTTGCCAGGACCGGGTCCTCCGCCAGGACCACACCTGCCACCGAGTCGTGGGCTGGCCAGGCGCGGTGGCGCCACCTGCAGAAGCATGCAGACTGCCAAGGTCATTTTCACTTGCCGGTGGTCCGGCTCCGGCAGCCGGGGTGTGTGACTGGGGCACGGATTCAGGCCCTGACACCCAACGCCCAGTCTGTAGAACCCCGGGCGAGACCGCCGATGCACCGCTTCAAGCTGTCCTCCGGTCCGGCGCTGTTGCTGGGTCTTTGGTGCCTGATTGCATGGCAGCCTGAGATCGCATTGGGCGCTTTAGGGCCCGAACTGCTCGAGGCCCATGCGGATCTGGAATCGGAAGCCCCGTCGTGGGTCGCAGCCTCCACGGCGTTCCGGCTCCGGGGGAACCGTGGCCGACAGAAAGCGCATTGGCTCGGCCCTGGCGCGGCGACTCGCTGCCCGACAGACGTCGAAGTACTCGACGCGAGCGACTCGTGACGGGCCACCAGAGACGCTCGGCTGCGAGGTCGACCACGAAACGGCGGCCCGGATTCACGCCGGATTCCGGCTCGCGAATCCCGTGCCCTGCCGCCTGGCGACTTTCGCGGCTGGGTCGCCGCCTCGGACGCCGTGGTGCTGGCAACCGTGACTGGCGAGGTTCCCGGCCTTGATCAGCAGGGCCGGCCGAACACGCTCCTCTTGCTCCAGGACACAGAGCACTTCTATCCGTCGTCGAAGTACTCGCACGACATTCGCTACGTCATCCTGCCGTACGCACGGTTCGTCGCCGGTGGGATCCTCTTCTGTGCTCCAGGGGCATCGGCCATCGACTACTACCCGGAGGCAGGCGACCGGCTCCTGATTGCAGCCGACAGCCGGGCCGACCGCGACGCGCAGGCGCTGACCGTCATGGGTCTGCGCCGGGTCGTTCGGGTGGAGGAGGATGACGCCCTGGTCACGTACGGTCGTTCGGACTTCAACCCCGGCTGCGGCATGACCCAAGTCGCTCCGACAATCTTCCCTGCGGACTTCCCCGCGACTCTCGCGGAGGCACGTGACCGGGCCTGGCAGGAATGGTGGAACGGATACGTTGACCTGGCGGACAAGCTGGGGCATGGGCCGTTCACATGGGCCTGGAAGACTGACCTGAAGGCCCAGGCAGAGGCCCTTCGTCCCGGCTGCTTTGTCGCCGATGCCCATCAAGTCCCAGATGGCGCCGTGACAAGCTGGTTGCTCTCAGCCTCCTGCCCACCGTCAGAAAAAGCAGCAGCGGCGATTCCAGGGCGTCGCCACTGGACCAGACGCAAGGCGCGCTCACGGGCGAGCAGTGCTCAGCTTCGTGCAACAACCGCGCAAGCCGCTAACGTCCGCCCACCTTGACTGAAAAGGAACGGACTGGGCGGAGCGCCGGGAACGGCGACTGGGTGCTGCATACGCCGTATGCGGCGCCTGACCTGCACTGGAGGCTGGACGAGCACGGACGGGCGACGAAGACCGAGGTGCCCGGGCGTCGGCCGAGTTCCACTCAGCTGCCGGTGCCCAGGCAGACCGGCGACGAGAAGGACTGGACACCACCCGATTCGACGGTCGAGCCGCACCGAACGATCAACGAGATCCGCGATCTGGTAGACGCCTGGCGCGACGCCAGCTGGAAGGGCGCGGCGCCGAGGGTGCGACGACTGCTGGAGGACTGGGCCGGAGAGCGCGCCGAGATGCGCCCGTTCTGGTGCCAGCGCGACGCCGTCGAGACCCTGATCTGGCTGTTCGACGCCGGCCCCGTCCATGCGCCCGAGGCGCATGCCGAGATCGCGTCCCGCATCGAGCGCGAGAACCGCCTGTGGAACGACGGCATCTCGCGGGTCGCGACGAAGATGGCCACGGGAACCGGGAAGACCCACCTGATGGCGATGATCGCCCTGTGGTGGGCCGTGCGCCATCCCGGCCGCCCGGTGGACGTGCTGGCGCTGGCGCCCGGCCTGACCATTCGGGAACGGCTGCAGGTGCTGAAGGACCCGAGTGACGAGCTGTGGCGCTCCGTTGCGCCGCACGGCTACCGGGGAGACCTGAAGAGGATTCGCTGGACGATCCTCAACTTCCAGGCCTTCCGGCGCAAGACGGCGCTCCATGTGGACGGGAAGGCCGCAACGGGCTCGGTGAAGGACCTCCTTTACGGCCCGGGCCGAAAGCGCCAGGAGATGCCCGGCTGGGTCGAGAGTGAAGGGCAGATGCTCAGCCGCCTTCTCAAGGCGCACCGCGGGGGCGGCCCGATAGCCGTCCTGAACGACGAGGCGCACCACTGCTACACGCTGAAGTCGCACTCGGGCAGCAGAGTCAAGCTGGTCAGAGGCGCTGCGGACGCGGAGGAAACCCAGGACAGGAAGCGCGCCGAGCTCTGGTTCGGAGCGTTGCGGGCGATGCGCGCCAGCGGCCGGCTGGGCCAGGTGTTCGACCTGTCCGCCACGCCAATGTGGCTGCGGCGACCGGCGAAGCTGAAGGCGGAGACCTTCCCCTGGACCGTGTCCGACTTCTCGCTGCTCGACGCGGTCGAATCGGGCCTGGTCAAGGTGCCGAGAGTGCCGGTAGACGACCAGGCGGTCGGCGGCGATGGCACGCCGATTCACCTGGCGCCCCGATACCGCAACATCTACCTGCACAACGACAGGCGGGCGCTGGGCGACCCGCTGGCGCCCGAGGTCGCCGAACCGCTGCGCGAGCTGTATCACCACTACGCGGAGGAGACGTCGCCGGCTTACGAGGAGAAGGGCAGGACACCGGTACTGATCGTGGTCGCCAACACCATCGAGAATGCGACAGCGCTTCATCGGTACATCGCCGGCTACCGCGAAGTTCCGGCCAGCGAAGGGAGCGACGCGAAGAGCGGCGATCTGATCTGGAAGCCCGGCAACCTGCCGATGTTCTCGAACGCCGACCCTGCAACCGGGAAGCCGCTCGAGCGGCCGCCAACCATCCTCGTCCACTCGCGTCTGGACGACCCGGCGCCCAAGGGAAGCCCGGACGCCATCGACGGCGCTATCGAGGACCAGGCCTCGCTGTTCGTCGCGCGCGAAGAGGGCGAAGCGCCGCCGACCAGGGCCCGGAAGCAGCAGGCTATCCGCGACGTCTTCATGTCCGTCGGCAGGCCAGGCGAGCCGGGCGAGCACATTCGCTGCGTCATCTCCGTCGGCATGCTGACTGAGGGCTGGGACGCTCGCAACGTCACCCACATCTTCGGCTACCGCGCGTTCGGCAGCCAGCTGCTGTGCGAACAGGTCACGGGCCGCGCACTCCGCAAGACGGCGTTCAGCGGCCGGGACGAGCTGCAGCCCATCGAGTACGCCAACCTGTTCGGCGTGCCCTTCGCCTGGCCGGGCGGCAAGACGGCCGGAACGCCGCCTGTACCGATCGAGCCCCAGGAGGTCTTCACGCTACCCGACCGCCAGCACCTGCGCATCCGGTTCCCCCACCTCGCCGGCTACGCCAGAGGCACGGCCATGGCCCGTTGGCAAATCGACCCGCGAGAAGCGCCGCGACGCCGGGTGGCCTCACGCGGGCCGCTGGTCGGCACCAATGTAGAGGGACCGCTCGGCGAGCCAGTGCTTGTAGTGAACGAGCCGGAGGACGATCGCACCGCGCTGTGGAAGGCAGCCGCCCAGCTCGCGCCCCGACTGGAAGGAGGCATCGATGACCGCCGCCAGGCCTTCCTCGACTCGCTCGTGATCCTCGAGACCTGTTGGCCGAACCTCGACTGCGAGCACTGGACGGACCTCCAGTTCGATCTCGACACGCTGCACGAGATCGCCTCGCGGGTGAGCCGGACGATAAGGGCGCCGTTGCCTGGACCCGTGTTCGAGGATCAGCGCGAGCCGGGCGCCATGCGGACCTCGCACACTGGCGGCGTGAGCTTCCAGACCACGCTCCGGTGGTGGTACGACGACACCGCGAAGTCGGAGCTGAACGCCGCCGCCTGCCACTCGAAGGAAGAGGCCCGGCTGGCCGAGATCCTGGACCGCCACCCGGACATCGAGGCCTGGGTGCGGAACTTCCGGCTCGGCTGGACCGTGCCGTGGTGGGATAGCAGGAATGTCTGCTGGTCGCGTACGGAACCGGACTTCGTGGCGCGCGCGAAGGCACCGACGGCGGACGGGCGGCGCCGCCACCTGGTCATCGAGTTCAAGGGCCTGCGCGCCGGCGAGACGAGCGAGGAGCAGAAGCGGCGCTACCTGGAGGAGCGCTGGGCGCCGGCAGTTACCCGCTCGGAGGAGCGGCATGCCGGCAGCGAAGACGACCACGGCGACTGGCGGGCGGTGTGGATCGAGGACATCGAGCGGGCCCACGACCAGATCGCCCGGGCCTGCCGGGCCTGAACGGGGAGAGGGCGGAATGACAACGAACACGCGAAGCTACGACCACAGCGGCGCGAAGCGGACGAACATCCCGACCGACCAGGAGCAGCCCTACCTGGACGAGGTCCGCGAGCGGGCGCAGTTCTCGCCGAAGCCCGCCGGCACGGAGGGGCCGCGCCTGAGCTGGCGGCGGGGTCCAGCGGCTCAGCGCATCGAGACCGATGCCATGCCGCTCTATATCCACGAGAAGATCAGCCCGGCCGCGTTCATCGAGCAGCTCTCGAAGGACCCGTCGGCGCACGAACAGGCGAGCTTCTTCAGCGACTTCAACGGCTTCCCGCCCGACGCCCGCTACGACTGGTACCGGCACGAGGGCAACTGGCAGAACCGGATCATCCGCGGGAACTCCGTCGACGTCATGGCATCGCTGGTGCAGAAGGAGGGGCTCGCGGGCCGGGTCCAGATGGTGTACTTCGACCCGCCCTACGGCATCGGCTTCAACAGCAACTACCAGGGCAGCACGAGGAAGCGGACCCAGAACGCGGCCCCGGTCGAGGCAGCGTCGCGCCGGGCGTTCCGGGACGCCTACGTGGACGGCCTTCACTCGTACATGGACACGGTGCTTCGCATCGCCGTCCACGCTCGCGCCCTGCTGCGCGACACTGGCTCGTTCTTCCTGCAGATCGGCAGTGAGAACGTGCATCGCCTGTCGGTCGTGCTGGACGAGGTGTTCGGGCCGGAGAACCGGCTGGCGACGATCGCCTTCGCGAAATCGGGCGGGTCGTCGTCCAAACAGTTGCCCGAGGTAGCCGACTACCTGCTCTGGTACGCGAAGGACAAGGAGCAGGTCACGTTCCATCAGGTGTACGAGAAGCTGAACCGGAAGCAGAAGATCGAACTGATGAGCTCCTACGCAATGGTGGAGCTGGAGGACGGCTCCGTCAGGAACCTGACCAGGGGTGAGAAGGTGAAGCCGGCTCTGCTTCCCGATGGCGCACGGTGTTTCAACCGGGAGCGTCTGGCGTCGCCAGGAACTTCGACCACGGGCAGATCCGACTCCTTTTCATGGTGTGGACGCAACTTCCCGTGCCCGCCCGGCGAGCAGTGGCGAGTCGATCTGGTCGGAATGGAACGGCTCGCGCGACTCAATCGGCTGGTTGCGGCGGTGAAGGGCGGTACGTTGGCGTGGAAGCGCTACGAGAACGAAGTCCCTGGGCGCCGCGTGAACAACCTCTGGCGCCGGCAGATGTCTGCATCGGACCTGCACTACGTTGTCGAGACGGCGGAGAAGGTCATCGAACGTTGCCTGCTGATGGCGACCGACCCGGGCGACCTGGTACTGGACCCGACCTGCGGCTCCGGCACCACCGCCCTGATCGCCGAGCGCTGGGGGAGGCGCTGGATCACCATCGACGCCTCGGCCATCCCAGTCGCGCTGTGCCGACAGCGCATCCTCTCGTCGGTCCACAGGTGGTTCCTGACGCAGGACGACCCGGAAGGACGAAGGAAGGAGGCCGAACTGGCGGGCAAGTTGGACGAATACCTCGATCAGCCCCCCCCCCCCCCCGGAATCTGCGCCTGCCACACTCATGTCCGATCCAGCGTCCGGCTTTGTCTACGAGCGCGTGCCGTACGTGTCGGCCGCCCATCTCGCCTACGATCGGCCGCCGAAGGCCACGCTGCTGGTCGACCGGCCCGTCGCGAAGCGAGGAGTCAAACGAGTCGCATCACCATTCACCGTCGAGTCGCATTCCCCCTGGACGTACGTCTCGCCCAGCGAGGAGCGCCTGCGCGAAGGGTCGCCTGACCGAGAGCGGGAGACCGCGATACGCGAGAACGTCGTCCACGCTCTCGGCATCACGGGAATCGAGGCGCCGGACTCGGGCGGCGACCAGGCGGCCGGTGTCGGTACGCGACGCTGGCGGTTCGATGGAATCGGGCTGACGGAAGACGACGCGCCGGACGTTTTCCTGACCCACGAAGCCCGACTGCGGATCGAGGCGGACGACGACCGAACGCAGGGGCCAGGCCAGGCAGGCCTGCCAACGACAGGCGGCAGCGCGGCGCCCGGCGCCGGCGAACGCGTGGGCATCGTCACGGTCCCGGACGACCGCACCGCCACCCGCCAGCTGATCGACGACGCCGCGATGCTGGCAGCGAGGCGCAAGTTCTCCAAGCTGGTCATCATCGCCTTCCACTTCGACGGAAACGCGCGCAACGAGCAGCGGGGGAGGCTGCAGGTTGTCCTCGTGCGGGCGAACCGGGACCTGACCATCAAGGACCTGAAGGCGGACAAGGCGGACTCCGCGTTCGTCCTGGTCGGCGAACCCGATATCGAGACAATCCGCACCCCCGACGGCGCCTGGCAGGTGCGGGTGCGCGGCTACCAGGTCTACGACCCGGGTACTGGGAACGTCCGCCCGGCCGGGAAGACGCAGGACATCGACTGCTGGATGCTGGACACGGACCACGACGGTCGATCTTTCTTCGCCCGCCGAATTCACTTCCCCGGCAAGTCGAACGACACGCAGATCAAGAAGCTGAAGTCGGAACTCGGCGCGCGCCTCGACCCGAAGCAATGGGAGTTCCTGGAGTCCCTGACCTCGGCCCCGTTCCGCCGCCCGAAGAGCGGCCGCGTCGCGGTGCGCATCGTGACGACCTTCGGCGACGAGATGCTCGCGGTCGTCGACCTGCCCGGCGCGAGGCGCTGACCGTGATGAGCACGAGGCGCGTCGCTGGTTTGGAAGAAGACGACTCCCTGGTGCCGTACGGGCGCTCGGACTTCAACCTGACGCAAGGCACCACGGACACGTCTTCGATCGTCTTCCCGCCGGAGTTCCCCGGAGACTCTCTCGGAGGTTCGGGAGCGGACCTGGGAGGAGCGGCGGAATGGCTGGGTCGACCTGGCGGACAAGCTGGGCCACGGGCCGTTCACATGGGCCTGGAGGGCGGATCTGAAGGCACAGGCAGAGCCCTTCCGGCCGGTTTGCCTGGCGGTCGATGCCCGGCGGGTTCCTGATGGAGACGGGGAGCGCGGGTCACGTGACGCCTCCTGCCCGCCGCCGGAGTGATCGGCAGCGTCAGGAAACCCGACGCCAGATCAGACAAGCCAGTACCCCTCGGCCGCGGTCAGGTCCGCCAGAACATCTCACCAGCTCAGGCAACCGGTGGCCCGCCAGGGCACTACTCGAGCCGTCGGGTCCGGGGGGCCGCAGGGGGCTGTCGGCAAGAGCCTCCCGATCTGCTCCCGCCAGGCACCAACCTGCCGCAGTGAAGCCGACCGCAGGGGGCCCCAACCCTTCAACTACGTCCGAAGCGCCCGCGTTTCCCTCGGACCTGACCGCGGCCGCCGCCCGAGCCCGACAGCCTGCTAGTCTGTACTGGCCGGAGGACCGGATGCGGTCGCTGCCGACGGGCAACTGTCGGGGGAGGAAAGTCCGGACTCCAACGGGCAGCATGCTTGCTAACGGCAAGGCGCGGCGACGCGACGGAAAGTGCAGCAGAGAGCAGACCGCCTACCCTCGGTGCCGGTGGGACTCGCCACGAGTTCGACGCGGCTGCCGGGGCGGCAAGGGTGAAACGGTGTGGCAAGAGCGCACCGCTCGGCCGGCGACGGTTCGAGGCGATGGCAAACCCCATGTGGAGCAAGACCAAATAGGGAGAACGGAACGGGCTGTCCGTCCCGACTCCGGGCCGTTCTCGGACCGGAACGCTCTCCGGGTAGGTCGCAAAGATGAATGGCCGCCTTCCGCAGCCTGACGGCGGCGGGACGAACAGAATCCGGCTTACGAGGTCCTCCGGCGTTGACCCTGAAAGCGGCTGAGTCGGGAGAGGCGAGGTTCCGCCCGTGGGCGCGGCGAACAACCGGAGGTTGTCCGCAGCCTTGAGCCCGAAAGCTGATGCCATCCGAAGCTGACCGTCCGCCACCGTGCCGGTCGCCGCGGTCGGTTCGGCCTGGCGACCTGTTGGGCGTTGCCGCGCTGTCCGGGCCGGTCGGGGCGGATCGCCTGGCGGCAGGCGTGGCAGCGCTGGAGGGCCTCGGCTTCGGCACGGTGCTGGCCGGGAACCTGCGCGGCCGTGCTCGCGGCGGCCGGGAGCTGTTTGCCGGCTCGGACGCCGAACGCCTCGACGCCTTCCACGCCCTGGCCGCCGACCCGGCGGTCGGGGGCATCGTCTTCGCGCGGGGCGGTTACGGCCTCACCCGGATCCTCCACCTGGTCGACTGGGACCTGCTCGCCCGAAGGCGGCTGCCGCTGGTCGGCTACTCGGACCTGACGCCGCTGCTGCTCGGCGTCGTCGCCCGGACCGGGACGGTGGCCCTTCACGGTCCGATGATCGTCGACTTCGCACGCGGTCTGCTGCCGGATGAGCGGCGCTCCTTCCTCGCCGCACTGGCCGGGAAACGCCAGGCGCCCTGGCTGCTGAAGCCGATTGGCGGGGGAGGCTTGTCGGCCGGCCGACCACGGCTCATCCAGGGCCCGCTGCTGGGCGGCTGCCTGACGCTGATGGCCGCCTCGGTCGGCACCGGCGCACTGCCGGACCTGCGCGGCGCCATCCTGATGCTCGAAGACACCTGCGAGCCGGAGTACCGGATCGACCGCATGCTGACCCAGCTGCTGCGTTCGGGCCAGGCAGCTGGCGTGCGGGCCGTCGTGGCCGGTCACTTCACCGACTGCGACGCCACGGACAGCCTGGCGGACTTCGCCGAGGCGCTGGGCGTGCCGCTTTTCGGCGGTCTGCCGGCCGGTCACGGCAAACCCAACCACACCCTGCCCCTGGGCGCCACGGCCCGGCTGGACACGGAAGCCCTCACTCTGGAATCTGTGCCTTAGTGGTTGCAGCCAGCGCGATACGCTGTGCTTCTGCCGTGGGAGATGCGATGGACCCTCTGCGCGCTCCGGTTGCCAGCGTGCGCGGCGTGGGTCAGGTGCTCGCGGGTCGGCTGAACGCCGCTGGCTGCAGGCGGGTCGGTGACCTGCTGATGCACCTGCCGCGGCGCTACGAGGACCGGCGTGACGCGGTTCGGCTGAGCGACCTGCTTGCCGCCAGCGCGACCGCCCCGGGCGCAGACGCTGCAGACGCAGGCGACCAGGTGCCCGGCGCGGTGACCGTGATCGCGCAGCTCGTGAGGCCGCGCCGCATCTTCGGGCGGCGGCGCTTCTCTCGTATCGAGGCGGCAGCGCGCGACGGCGATGCGGAGGTCGCGGTCGTCTGGTTCAACCAGCCGTACCTGGCGAACCAGGTTGAAGACGGCAGGGAGTACATCCTGCACGGTCCACTGCGGCCCCGTGCACAGGGCGGGCCGCTCCAGCTGGTGAACCCGTCCGTCGAACGGTTCGACGCCGACGCGCCGGTTCGCGGTGGCGTGAAACCGGTGTATGGGCGCATCGGCGAGGTGCCGGCCCGCCAGGTCCGGCGACTCCTCGCCGCTGCGCTGGAACACCTGCACCGCGCCTCGGGGCCGGGCCGGGTGGAGGAGTGGATTCCGCAGCGACTGCTGGACGAGCACGGCCTGCCCGGGCTCACGGAGGCGCTGACCGAGCTGCACAGGCCAGGAGACGAAGCCTCGGCTGACGAACTGAACGAACGAACGAGCCCGGCCCACGCCCGCCTCGCCTACGGCGAGTTCCTGCTCCAGCAGCTGCAGCTCGCGATCGCCCGGCAGGAGCGCCAGCGGGAGACCAGGCCGCATCGCTATCGGCTGGACGACCGCCTGCTGGACGAAGCCCGAGGCGTGCTGCCGTTTCGCCTGACTGGCGCCCAGGAGCGGGTGCTGACCGAGATTCGCTCCGACCTGGAGCGGCCGGAGCCCATGCTGCGGCTGGTCCAGGGCGACGTCGGCAGCGGCAAGACGGTGCTGGCCGCGCTCGCCGGCTTTGTCGCCGCGCGGAGCGGACTGCAATCGGCACTCATGGCGCCCACGGAACTGCTCGCCGAACAGCACTTCGGAGCCCTGGTGCGGATTCTGGGAACGCGGATCCGCATCGCGCTCGTGACCTCCGGTCAGCGCGTCGCTGGCGGCGGCGGGCAGGCGACGCGCGGCGTTGCCGTGGACAAGGCGCTCGCTTCCGGCGGCATCGACCTCGCGGTGGGCACTCACGCGCTGATCGCCGAGCGCACGCGCTTCGCCCGGCTCGGCCTGGCTGTCATCGACGAACAGCACCGGTTCGGCGTGGTCCAGCGCCAGTCGCTGGCCGCGAAGGGCGTACGACCCGATCTTCTGGTGATGACCGCAACGCCGATTCCCAGGTCGCTGGCGCTGACCGTCTACGGAGACCTCGACGTCTCTCTGGTCGACGAGCTGCCGCCCGGGCGCCAGCCCATCGAGACCCGAGTGCTGGAGGCGGGCGGTGCCGAGGAGGCTGCGGTCGAGGTGCGGCGGCGGCTTGCTGCAGGAGGACGCGCCTTCATCGTCCTGCCGCTGATTGACGGCGGCGAGGCCACGTCCGCCGGACTGCCCACGCTGGAGCAGGACGGGGCGGGATGGGCGAAGGCGCTCGGCGCCTCCTGGGGCATGGTGCACGGGCGAATGAACCGGCAGGAGCGGGAGCGGACGATGCAGCGCTTCGCCAGCGGCGCCATACAGGTGCTGCTTGCCACCACCGTGATCGAGGTCGGTGTCGACGTGCCCGAGGCCACGGCGATGGTCATCCTGGGCGCCGAACGGTTCGGACTGGCCCAGCTGCACCAGCTGCGTGGCCGCATCGGCCGCGGCTCGGATCCGACGCTGGGTGATCCGCTCTGCATCGCGCTCGCCGGCAACCCCACAGACGAAGCTCGGCGCCGCCTCGCGACCTTCGCGGCCTCAACCGACGGCTTCCGCATTGCCGAGGAGGACTTGCGCCAGCGCGGACCCGGCGAGGTGCTCGGCACCAGGCAGTCGGGATTGCCGCAGTTCCGCTTCGGCGATCCGACCCGGCACTGGACCTGGCTGGTCGCGGCGCGCCGCGATGCCGCCGCGCTGGTCGAGCGGATGGCCGATCCCGAAAGCGACTGGGCTGCAATCACGGCTCTCCGGCGCCGTCTGCAGCGCCGGCGACCCGCCAGGACCACAGACCACGGCGGCGGCAGCGAAGGAACCCAGGCGGCCCTGGCGTACGACTGACGTAGGAGGAAGGTTCCGACCGAAGCGCGCACGAGCGAGCCCTGCCCCTTGCAGGGGACACCATGACCGATGCGGTCCGGCCCAAGCGCGCGCGAGCTCCCGCATCTGGAAGCTCACCTGTCCGGCAGCCGCGGTCCGGCCCGGGCGCGCCGAGCTCCTCCGAGATCGGCCTGCCCAACGGTGGGCCGTTACACACCGCTTCCTCGCGCGGGGGGGGGGCGCCTGCCGACGGCGCCTGATGGTTCAAAGGCCGACCGGCCAGCGTGGGCCCGGCGGCCGCGCAGGTCTGGCTTGCAGCGTCGTCGAAGGCAGCACGACGCCGATGTGGGAGAATCCGCCGCAGATGAAGCTGCTGGATGCGGACCGGGGCCTGCTGCCGGCGTCGTGGCGGTTGGAGCTGCCCATCTTCGAGGGGCCTCTGGACCTCCTTCTGCGACTGGTCAAGGTGAACGAGATCGAGATCACCGACATCCCGGTGGCTCTGGTCTGCGATCAGTTCCACGAGTACCTGCAGCTGATGGACGAGCTGGATCTGGACATTGCGGCGGAGTACGTCCACGAGGCGGCCCTGCTGGTGCGTCTCAAGGCCGGAATGCTCCTGCCGCGCCCGCCGCTGGTGGAGGACGAACAGGAGGATCCGCGCCGCGACCTGATCGAGCGTCTGCTGGAGCATCAGAAGCTCAAGGAGGCCGCGCAGACCCTGGCCGAGGTGGACGAGCTGCGCCACGGGCTCTGGACGCGAGGCGCCTTGAACCTGCCCGCCGCGGACGGCGACGACGGGGCGGACCTCGATTTGGGCGACGTGTCGCTCTTCGACCTGCTGCAGGCGTTCCGCAACGTGCTCCGGCGCTACGACGAGGAGCATCCGAAGCCGCTGATCTACGAGGGCGAGACGTTCAGCGTGCGCGGCCAGGTCGAGCGTCTTCTGCAACGGTTCGAGACCGTGGGCGCGGTGGACCTCCAGGACGACCTGTTCGCCCTGACCAGCCGTTCCGAGGCGATCGCCTGCTTTCTGGCTGTGCTGGAGATGGCGCGGCTGAGCCTGATTCGCCTGCACTCGTCCGGGGACGATCGCGTGCTTCTGTTCCGGACCACCCGCCCGCTGGACCCGATCTTGCTGGACGAGATGTCGTCATGAGCGATCCGGCCGAGATGGCGGCGGTGCTGGAGGCGATCCTCTTCGCCAGCCCGGACCCGCAGCCGAGGGAGAAGCTCCTGGAGGCGTTCCCCGAGGACTCCCGGCAGCAGGCAAGAGAGGCGCTGCAGACGATCCTCGATCGTTACCGCGCCGACAAGGCGGGGGTAGTCGCCAACCGGGGCGTGGTGCTCGACCAGGTCGCCGGGGGCTACAGGCTGATCACGCGGCCCGACCTGCATGCCCACCTGCGCAAGTACTTCGAGGTGGCCGGGCGCAACAAGCTGTCGATGGCGGCGCTCGAGACGGTCGCCATCGTCGCCTACCGGCAGCCGGTCACCGGGCCGGAGATCCAGGACCTGCGCGGACGCAACTCCGCCGCCGTCCTGAAGACCCTGCTGGAACGGCGCCTGATCCGGATCTCCGGACGCCGCGAGGTGGTCGGCAACCCGTTTCTCTACGCCACCACGCGCGAGTTCCTGCTGCACTTCGGGCTGGAGTCCCTGGACCACCTGCCGCCGCTCCAGGAGTTCGAGGACACGTTCATGTCGGGAGCGGTGCAGGACAACATGCAGACCGATCTGCCGACGACGGCGGAGGCCCCGGCCGATGACTGACGAGGTCACCAGGGGCGAACGGCTGCAGAAGGTGCTGTCGCGGGCCGGAATCGCCTCGCGGCGCGCTGCCGAGGAACTCATCCGCGAGGGCCGGGTGAGCATCGACGGACGCATCGCGGTGCTGGGCGATCGCTCCGCGGGACCCGGCGATCCGCCGGTCGAGATCCTGGTGGACGGCGAGCCGATCCGCGAGCCGGAGGCGTTTCGCCATCTCCTGCTGAACAAGCCGGTCGGCTACGTGACGACCCGGGCGGATCCGCAGGGCCGCCCGACGGTCATGGAGCTCGTGCCGGCAGCCTGGCGCAGCCGCCTGAAGCCGGTGGGCAGGCTCGACTACCGCTCGGAGGGGCTCCTGCTGCTGACAGACGACGGCGATCTCACGTTTCGCCTGACCCACCCGCGCTTCGGCAGCGCAAAGCGCTACCTGGTCAAGGTGCGCGGCGTGCCGTCGGACGCCGCGGTCAAGCGCCTGCGTGCAGGGATGACCGTCGACGGCTGCCGGACGGCGCCGATGAAGGTGAGGCGGGCGCCGACCCGCAAGGGGAGGCGGCCCGCTCGAACCACCAGCTGGTGGCAGCTGGAACTCCGGGAAGGGCGGAACCGGCAGATCCGCGAGATGTTCTTTCGCGTGGGGCATCCCGTCCAGCGCCTGCGTCGGGTGGCCATCGGCTTCCTGAGCGATCCGCACCTTCGCCCGGGGGCCTGGCGGGAGCTCTCCGACGACGAGGTTCGCCGTTTCCGCGAGGCCACGAATCGACCTGGCGCCCGGCGCCGACCGGGACGACCGGCCAGACCGGCTCGGAGAGCGGCGCCGCAGGCTGGTCGCCGTTCCCGGCCGGCGAAGCCAGCAGGGACGGGGCGCAGGACAGGGAAGCGTCAGCGGAGACGCACGGCTCAGGGGAAACGACCGGAAGGCAGTGGACCGCGAACCGAAGGTCGCGGCCGACGGTCGAGGCCCGGCAGCCCGTCGAAGCCGGGCCGGCGGCGATGACCGTGGTTGCCCTCGACGGCCCCGCAGGGGTCGGCAAGAGCACCGTCGCCCGCCGTGTCGCAGCGACTCTGGGCGTGCCCTACCTCGACACCGGAGCGATGTACCGGGCCGTGGCCTGGAAGGCGCTCGAGATCGGGGTCGACCCCGCCGACGGTCCGGCGGTCGAGCGGTTGATTGCCGGAATGGACCTGGAACTGGAGGTGGCGGGCTCGGCTTCGGAGGTCGTCGTGGACGGCTTGCGCCCCGGGCCGCAGTTGCGCACACCGGACGTGGATCGGGCGACGTCGCGAATCGCCGTGCATCCGGCGGTGCGTTCCTGGCTGGTGAGCAAGCAGCGCACGTTCGCCCGCAGGGTTGGCGCCGTGATGGAGGGGCGCGACATCGGCACCGTGGTCGTCCCGGAGACGCCGCACAAGTTCTTTCTGGAGGCGCCCATCGAGGTGCGTGCGGAACGCCGCCTGAAGCAGCTGGGGCCGGAGTGGCAGGGTGAGCGGGAACGGCTGCTCAGGGAGATGGCACGTCGCGACGAGCTGGACAGCAGCCGCAGCGCGGCGCCGCTTCGCCGTGACGACACCCACGAGCTGGTCGACACCTCGACCCGCAGCGCCGAGCAGATTGCCGAGCGGATCGTCCGGTCGGTGCAAAGCGCGCCGCCGAGGTAACCGGCCTGCGGCCGGCCGCGCCGCTGCTGGTCCTGGCCGGCGTCGTCCTGCTGGCCGGCCTCCGGCCTCGCGGCGTCGAACGCGCCGTCCGAGGGTCCGACGCAGCTCGACGCGTGGGGGCTGGAGCCAGGCGCGGCGGCTGCGGCCGCGTCTGGCGGCGCTGGCAGGCCGTCAGCCTGCCGCTTCGACCTCCGGCGGGCCCTCGGACGGCACGTTCGGGGGCGCCGGCTCCAAGTGAATCGTGCGGGTGGGGAAGGCCATTTTCACGCCCAGGCGTTCGGCAAGCCGCAGGATGTCGAGCGCCAGTTCGTGCCGAAGACGCAGTTCGCTGCTCCAGTCCGGTGCCACGAAGAACACGTAGACCATGACTTCCAGGGAATCGGCGCCGAACTCGTTCAGGTGGATCTCGAAGGCGTCCTGCCACATGGCCTCGTTGTCGCGCACCAGCTGACGGATGCCCTCGCAGAAGGCATCGACCGCCTCCGGCGGCGTGTCGTAGGTGACGCCGATTCGAGTGCTCCAGCGGCGGAAGGCCCGCGCGCCGTAGTTGTCGACCGAGGCATCGATGAGCCTGGCATTGGGCAGCGTGACCAGGGAGGCGTAGAAGGTCCGCACCCGCGTGCTGCGGAAGCCGACCTCCTCGACCACGCCCTCGACGTCGCCAATCTTGATCCAGTCGCCGGTATGGAACGGGCGGTCCAGCAAGACGGTGACGGAGCCGAAGAGGTTCTTCAGCAGGTCCTGGGCCGCCAGCGCGATCGCGAGGCCGCTCAGGCCCAGGCCGGCGAGAAGAGCCGTCACGTCCTGGCCCTGCTGCGCCAGCAGGAAGACGACGCCAAGCACGGCGACGATCATCTTCAGCGTCTTGGTGACGAACGGAACCAGCTGATCCCGGAAGCGGTTCTCGGCCCTGCTCCTGGCAGCCAGGATGGCGGCCAGCAGGTCGATCTGCGCGAAGGCGAAGCGCACCACCGCCAGCAGCAGGAGGACGAGCACGATGACGTCGAGCCATGCGTAGACCCTGGGCGGCAGGCCCAGCCACTGCAGGCCGAGCCACCAGACGCCCGCCATCGCCAGCAGACCGGTGGGGCGAAGCGTCCTGCGGGCGGTGGGAAGGTCGAGCGAGTCGTAGCGGCGACTCAGCGGGCCGGCCAGCAGGCCACAGACGATCCAGGCCACGACCCGGTCGAAGACGATGCCGGTCAGGATGAGGACGGGAAACGCCAGCCACTGCCACAGGTGGAGGATGAAGCCGCCGCTCCGCAGCACCTCCGGGATCTGGCTCTGCACCCACATGGCGCCGGTCAGGGGCGCCTCCGCGACGCCTTCCACCACGGACCGGCGACTCACCTCCTGGTAGAGGGCCGGTACTGCCGCGACCGTGGAGCGCGTGAAGAGCCAGGCGCCGCTCGCGTCCGGGGCCAGAACGATGGGCACGGACAGCGCGTCGCTGAACACCCACTCCTCGAGCTCGCCGCCGTCGGGGATGGCGTCGAAGTCGACCAGCTCGACCCGGTCGATCACGTGCTTCAGCTCGCTGGCGAGGGTGCGGCCCTGACGGGCCCGGACCGGGAACGGCACGTCCGTCAGGTCAAGGCTGGCGGCGGCGGCGTCCAGGTCCGGCCGACCGCTCTCGGTGTCGAATGCTCCCAGGAACGCCTGCATGGCCGCCCGCGGGCTCGACCGGGGCGGGCCTTCGACAGGCTGGGCGAAGGCGAACCAGACGGTCGCCAGGAGCGCGCCGCAGAGCATGAGGCCGATTCGTCGAACCACGGGAGAGGTCATCGGCAACAGACTCTTCCAACCGCCTGCGCAGGCGTCAAGCGGAGGGCTGCGCTACGGTTGGCGGCGCGGCCCGATTGGCGCGCCCCCGCCGGGCTGCCCCTGTTGCTGCGCGTGCGCCAGCCTTTGCCGAACACCGTCGTCCAGACAGGAGCGAGACGCTGACTTCGTCCCCGGCCCTCAGGCCCCTTGCCTTCCTGGCCTCCGGCATGGCGCTGGCCGTGGCGTGCGTGCCTGCCGCCGGCAACGCACCGGCGGCTGGCGCCGGGCCGGTCCGGGCGACGGAGCCCGAGCGGTGGTATGTCGAGGTGGTGGACAGGCGGCCGCACGACACCGAGGCGTTCACCCAGGGACTGCTCTGGCGCGACGGCGTTGTCTGGGAAAGCACCGGCTCGTACGGCGCCTCGAGTCTGCGGTCGTGGCGCTGGAGCGACGCCGCCGAGCTGGAGCGCGCGGAACTCGCCCCGGACCTGTTCGGCGAGGGGATCGCTGTGATCCCCGGGGAACCGGAACAGCTCGCGCAGCTCACCTGGCGCCGCGGCAAGGCGCTGTTCTGGACGCTGGAGCCGCTGACGGAGATGGGCAGGGTTCCGTTTGACGGCGAGGGCTGGGGCCTCGCCTTCGACGGCAGTCACCTGATCCTCAGCAACGGCACTCCGATCCTCACGTTCCGCGACCCCGAGACCCTGGAGGTCGCACGACGTCTGCGCGTCACCCGAAGCGGCATGCCGGTGGACGACCTCAACGAGCTGGAGCTGGTGGGCGGACTCCTGTTCGCGAACCTCTTCGAGCGAGATGAAATCGCCGTCATCGACCTGCAGACCGGCGCGGTCGTGGCCACCGTGGACGCCTCCGGGCTGCTCACCGCGGCGGAGAAGGAGGCAGCCGACGTGCTGAACGGAATCGCCTGGAGGCCCGACACGGGAACGTTCCTGCTCACGGGCAAGTACTGGCCGTGGGTGTTCGAGGTGCGCATTCCGGGCCACGAGGCACGAGCGGCTTCGACCGAGTGAGGCGGACCACCCCGGGTGCCGACGCCGAGGCCTGCGCCTTCGTGGGCCCTGGGCGCTACCATGCAGCGCGCCTGCCCCTGAAACCCGACGGGCCGAAACGGAGTAACTGAGCACCATGAGCGATCCCATCTGGCATCTGGCCATCGGCGGCAAGCAGCAGGGACCCTTCCAGGTCGAAGAGATCGAGCAGCGCATCCGCTCCGGGGCCGTCCCCCGCAACGCCCACGTCTATCGAGACGGCATGGGCAACTGGGGTCCGGTGGTCGGCGAACCGCGCTTCGCTGCTGCCTTCGGCAGCTCGGTGCCCAGGCCGCCGGGAAGCGTGGCCGACGAGATCGACTTCGTGATCGTGGGCGAGGAGATGCAGTTCGTCGAGATCACGCTCGACCCGGGCGAAGCCTGCATCGCGGAGGCCGGCTCGTTCATGTACATGGACCCGGGCATCGAGATGAACACCATCTTCGGTGACGGATCCGACCGTGGGGGCGGCGGCTTCATGGACAAGTTGCTGTCCGCCGGGAAGCGCGTCCTGACCGGCGAATCCCTGTTCATGACCGTGTTCGGGAACGGCGCACGCATGCGCCGGAACGTGGCGTTCGCGTCGCCCTACCCGGGGCGCATCATTCCCATCGACCTGCCGGCGCACAACAACACGATCCTGTGCCAGAAGGACGCCTTCCTGTGCGCGGCCAAGGGCGTGGCGGTCGGCATCGCCTTCCAGCGCAAGCTGGGAGCGGGCCTGTTCGGCGGCGAGGGGTTCATCCTCCAGAAGCTGGAGGGTGACGGACTGGCCTTCGTTCACGCCGGCGGCACCGTGGTGGAAAAGGAGCTGGCGCCAGGCGAGACACTGCGGCTCGACACCGGCTGCCTGGTCGCGTTCGAGCAGCAGGTCGAGTACGACATCCAGACGGTGCCCGGCATCAAGACGGCACTGTTCGGCGGCGAGGGGCTCTTCTTCGCCGCACTCACCGGACCCGGCAAGGTCTGGATCCAGTCGCTGCCGTTCAGCCGGCTGGCGAGCCGGGTGTATGCCGCCGCGCCGCAGACTCCGGGCGGGCGCAAGGGCGAGGGTTCTGTCCTCGGCGGTCTCGGTGGCCTGGTGATGGGCGACCGCCGCTGACCGCGATGGCAAGGGCGTCCGCTGCTTGACCGTTCATCGGCGGCTGGGTTACCTTGACGGAAACCGGAATGTCGAGCGGGCATAACTCAGTCGGTAGAGTGCCAGCTTCCCAAGCTGGATGTCGCGGGTTCGAGTCCCGTTGCCCGCTCCAGCCGCGCCGGTCGCCGGTCGGTGGAATGCGTGAGTGGAGACACGTGAACTGAGATACAGGAAGGAACGGGGAGCGGATGGCGTTTTTCAAGAAGGAGCTCGAGGGAACCGCAGCGGTGGCGGTGACGCCTCCAGGCGCCGTGAGGTCGGCGTCGGCAGCACCGGTAAGCACCTACGTGGCAGCGGGGTCGCACATCGAGGGCTCCATCACTGGCAACGCCGAGGTCCTGGTGGACGGAGCGCTAAGTGGAGAGGTCAACCTCGACGGCGCTTTCGCGCTGGGCAAGCGGGGCACCGTCTCCGCGGACATCGTGGCGAAGTCGGTGAAGATCGCCGGGCACGTCAAGGGAAGCGTCACCGCCACGGAGAAGATCGAGCTGCTCTCGACCGGGTCGGTTGAAGGCGACATGGCCTCGCCGCTCGTGTCCATCGCCGAGGGCGGTGTGTGCAATGGCCGCATCGAGATGAGCGGCACGATGACCATCGACGCCAGGCGCAAGCCCGACTACGACGGCGACGAGGGCGAGTCCGCCGAGTCCTGACCGTTCGGGCTGTCGAGCGCTTCGGCGGGCAGCCCGCCTTCAAGGCCAGAGGCGGCACAGAGGCGGCGCAGATCTTCGGGCAGCGGCGCCGTGAAGGTCCGCGCCGGGGCGCCCGCGAGCGCCGGCAGGGTCAACCGTAGCGCGTGCAGGGCGGGGCGCGCCAGTTCGCGCAGCGGCTGACGGAGAGACGGGTCGGCGATGAACCGGCGCGGCTCCCCGTAGGTCGGGTCGCCGACCACCGGATGGCCGATCGCCTTGCAGTGCACCCGGATCTGGTGGGTCCTGCCGGTGAGGATGCGGATCCGGAGCAGTGACATGTCCGGGACGCCGGCCAGTTCCCGGTAGCGGCTCAGGGCCTGGCGCCCGCCCCTGGTCTCGCTCAGCACGGCCATGCGGGTCCGCACGGACGGGTCGCGGCCGATCGGCAGGTCGACCGTGCCGGCGGACGGCTCGGGCCGTCCACGAACCACCGCCAGATAGACCTTGCCGACCTCGCGCTCGGCGAAGGCACGGCCCAGCGCGCGCCAGGCACGGTCGCTGCAGGCGACCGCGAGCACTCCGCTGGTGCCCACGTCCAGGCGGTGGACGATCCCCGGGCGCGCCGCCGAGCCGACGTCGGCGATCTCGGGCCGATGGTGGAGCAGCCGGTTGACCAGCGTGCCGCCGGCGATGCCGCTGCCGGGGTGAACGATCAGTCCCGCCGGCTTGTCGACCACCAGCAGGTCGGCATCCTCGTGGATCACGGTGAGCGGGCCGGGCTCGGGCTGCGGGCGTCCGGGCGGGGCTGGGGGAAGACGGTAGTCGATGGTTTCGGTACCCCGCAGCAGGTAGGAGGGCTTCAGCGCAACCCCGTTCGAGGTCACCAGGCCGCCACGCAAGAGCCGCTGGACGCGGTTGCGGGGCTGGTCCAGGGCCCGTGCGAGGTAGACGTCCACCCGCTCACCGGCGGCCGAAGCCGGCGCCAGGAGCCGGTTCACCCCGGCCTGCCGGCGCTCGCCAGGCCGGCCTCGCCGGCTCCCGGCTCGCCGCCCTGTTCCTGGTGCACGGCTCCCGGCCGCACGGGCCCCTGCAGCGCGGGCACGAAGCTGTGGGCCAGCATGAGCACGATGCCGACGGTGACGCCGCTGTCGGCCACGTTGAAGGCAGGCCAGTGGTAACTGCCGACGTAAACGTCAAGGAAATCCGTTACTGCGCGCAGGAGGAACCGGTCGGCCAGGTTGCCCAGGGCGCCGCCAAGCACCAGAGACAGGGCTAGCAGGAGCACGGGTTCGTCGTCCGGCGTGCGCCGAAAGAGCGACACCACGACGGCCAGCGCGACGAGGCCCAGACCGGCAAGCAGGAGCGTGCCGGCAAGCTCTCGCCCAGCCGGGAAGAGCCCGAAGGCAATGCCGGTGTTCTGGTAGTGAACGAGGTCAAGGAACCCCGGCAGAACGGGCACGCGGCCGTACGGCCCGATGGCCGCCTCCACCCAGAGCTTCGTCCACTGATCCACTGCCAGGACCAGCGCGGAGACGACCAGAAACCGGGACTTCACGACCACGAAAGGCTAACAGGCCGTCGGCTCAGGCTGTTGGTTGAGGCTGCAGAGCCTGCCAGCTCGCGTCATGCCCTGTCACGACCTGACGCTGGCGACGCTGGCAGCCGCCTCCGCCCAGGCAGCGGCGATGCTGCGGGCGGAACTCGCGCTGGCAAAGCCCCGGATGGCGGCCAGGCCGGAAGCGCCGGCAGCGACGAGGGCCGCCGCGACGCCTGCCTCGACTCCGCCGACGGCGAGCACCGGCGGGCCTTCCAGGCATGCCGAACGGAGTTTCGCCAGGCCCTGAGGCGCACCGAAGCGACGCTTGTGGGGCGAGTCGAAGACCGGGCCGAACAGGGCGTAGTCGGCCTTCGAGTCCGACGCCGCCCGCAGTTCGGCTCGACCGTGGGTCGACACGCCCAGGAGCAGACCTTGCTCGCGAATCGCCGGGCCGAGCGTCGCCCACGAAGCGCTCGAAGGCAGATGCACGCCGTCCGCCCCGATGGCCAGGGCCACCTCGGGATGGCCGTTCACGATCAGGGTGCCGTCGAAGGAGCTCCGGATGCCGCGGCCCACGGCCACCAGGTCGGACTGGCACAGGTCCTTCTCGCGCAGCTGGATCGCGACTCCCCGGGGAAGACCTGCGGCCCAGGCCGCGAGCCCCGCCCTGCCGCCGCAGAGCCGACGATCGCTGATCGCAAGCAGAACAGGCAGGCGAGCGCCGCGCTCGCGTTGGCCACCCTGAACGGTCAACGGCGAGCGTTCCGCCTCGGGAGCGAGACCCGCCGTCAGTAGCCGAACGGCGGCGTGCGACCGCTGCTTCCTGGAGATGACGACCTGGACGCGGACGGCGGACTGGACGACCGCGGCGGCGAACTGCTGCGAGGCGGTGGCGCCGACCGGGTGCGACTGGGGGAGCTGCTGCGCGGCGGTGGCGTCGAACGTGTCCGCGTCGGCGGGGAGGTCCGAGGCGGCGGCGTCGAACGTGTCCGCGTCGGCGGCGAGGTCCGGGGCGGCGGCGTCGAACGTGTCCGCGTCGGCGGCGAGGTCCGGGGCGGCGGAGTCGACCGCGTGCGCGTCGGCGGCGAGGTCCGAGGCGGTGGCGTCGAACGTGTCCGCGCCGGCGGCGAGGTCCGGGGCGGCGGCGTCGAACGTGTCCGCGCCGGCGGCGAGGTCCGGGGCGGCGGCGTCGAACGTGTCCGCGTCGGCGGCGAGGTCCGAGGTGGCGGCGTCGAACGTGTCCGCGCCGGCGGCGAGGTCCGGGGCGGCGGCGTCGAACGTGTCCGCGTCGGCGGCGAGGTCCGAGGTGGCGGCGTCGAACGTGTCCGCGCCGGCGGCGAGGTCCGTGGCGTGGCGGTCGGCCCAGGCGTCGAGCGGGTGCGTGTCGGCGTGGCCGTCGGCGACGAGTTGCGGCGACCGGAGGATGGCCCCGTCTCGGCGCCGGAACTTCCGTCGCGGCTGCGAATGGCGTCCAGCACCCGACGTGCGGGCGTGGACCTGCCGTTCGGACCGGATGCGGGCCCGGTCCGGATGGGCGCCGTCTTTCTGGCCCCGGGCTTCGCCTTGTCGTCTCCGCCGGACCTGACGGCGCGCACCGGCGTGGCCACCGGCCGCAACCGGGAGGTGGGGTCGCTGCCACTGCGGGCAGCACGACCCGGGCCGGAGTTCGACCCGGCGCGCCCTCCCGGGCCACGCGCGCCAGCGCCGCGGCCGACGACATCGAGAGCACCAGCAGAGCCTGCCCGGGAGGCGCCGACGCGACGCACCGAGGTCACCCTGGCGAAATCGTCGTCCCGTCGGAGCGGTCTCCGGAAGGCGGGTTCCAGCGTGTTGCGCCGGGCCACGAAGTCGCCGGCATCGGGGATCTCCCCTTCGCGCAGACCACGGCGTTCCCGGACCAGGACGGTCCTGGTGGCGACCGGGTCATGCCAGTTCCGGCGGCTGATGCCGCGGGTGGAGGTGGTGATCAGGCCCCGTTCGAGCCTGTCCCCCCGGCGCCGAAGCGACCGCCCGTAGGAGTAGCCGCGGCCGTACCCCAGGTAGCCAGCAGGGCAGAAGATCCAGGAATCGAATGGGTCCCACAGGCCGCCGGCCCAGCCGTAGAGGCCGTAGCGGAGGCCGTACCCCAGGCTCCGGTAGTGCGACCCGTAGTAGCCACGCGGAATCCAGCCCACGTAGGAGGGCCCCCAGTACCAGTAGACGTGGCTCGGGGCGTAGCGCAGCCCGGGGTACCAGAGCCAGCCCCACAGCGGGTCCAGGTTCCAGTTTCCGTAGTGGTACGTATACGGCCCCCAGGGGTCGCGCGCCACCCAGTAGAGCCCGGCCGGCGTGTCCGTCCAGCGTCCGCGGCTGTAGGGCTGCCAGTCGTCGTCGACCCGAGGCCTCCAGGCCTGCTTGTCCTTGACCTCGACCCATTCGCCGTGGCTGCCGAGGGTGTTTCGATAGCTGTCGATGTCAACGGCGGCGTAGGCCAGCAACCGCTCGCGATGATTCCCGGTCCAGGTCTCGAGCGCGACGGCAGCCACGTCCGCGCCGTTCAGGAACTCGAGCCGGGGATTGTCGTTTCCGATGACCAGCAGACGCTCGCCGGACCGCACGAGGATGGACCCGCCCTGGGTGACGACTTCCACGAAACCCGCCCCTACCGTCACCTCCGTGCGCAGGGTGCCGTCCGTCGACACCTGGTAGCGGCCTGCCTGCTTCACGTAGACCCGGGCGCCGTCCGTGTCGATTGCAGCCACTTCCGTGTCGAAGAGATGCCCGTGCGCCTCCAGACTCAGCCGGCCCCGATGGAGAAGGTAGAGCGAGTCCTGATCCTCACCGTCGGGCGAACTGCCGATGCGCTGGAAGGTGACCTCGCTGTCGTGGTCGAGGGCGAGAAGCGACTGGTCGGACATGAGAACCGCCAGGCGGCTGCCAGGCGTCGTCCAGACCCGGTCGCCGCGCAGAACCGGCAGGTGAAGCTCCAGCGTGCTCCGGGCCCCGGAGCGGGCCGCGAACAGGGACGCTTCGCCCTCCAGGGCGCCGACGAAGCTGTAGACGCCGGTGAGCTCTTCGCCCGCGTCGGCGTCGGGCGTGTTCGCGGCCACGCTGGCGGTCCTGGCCACCAGCAGAAGAGCGATGACGGACATGACGTGAAGCTGTCTCATCGTGCGGTCTCCCCAGAACGTTCCAGGCGGCTGAAAGCTACCACCGGCGCCGGGCTGCCACCGCCGCCTCTCGCAGTCAGGTGCGCGGGTGGTGCGGATACCCCCTTGGTCGCGGAGCGGTACCCGACCAGTCAGCAACTGTACCATCAGCAGGCGAGCAAGCCTCGTGCCAACCGACCGGAGGTCCCTCTCCGTCGTCCTCGGTCCAGCGCCGCCGCGTCTCGACCTCATTCGGTGCGCGGCCGTCACCTTCCGGGGACACCGCTTGACCAGTTGCCGCTTCGACAAGGAGAGACCCGCTGAAGCCTCCCGTATGATCGGCGACCGTTTCGGCCCGGCCTGCACGGGCCGTGCCGATGATCCGAAGCAAGGATGCCCCCGAGAAGCTCGCCGAACCCATGTCCGTCCTTCCCATCCGCCAGTACCCCGACCCCATGCTGCGGGAGACCTGCACGGCGGTGGATGAGTTTGGCCCGGAGCTCGAGCGCCTGGTGGAGGACATGGTCGACACCATGCACGAAGCGCCAGGCGTCGGTCTCGCGGCGCCCCAGGTCGGGATCAAGCTGCGCGTTGCGGTTGTCGATGCGACGGCAGGAGTGGACCCGGACGCCGTGCGGGTGCTGGTCAACCCGGAGATCCTGGACAGCGACGGCGTTGCCACGGACACCGAAGGCTGCCTCTCGATTCCCGACTTCACGGAGCAGGTGACGCGACCGGCCCGGGTGCGAGTAGCCGCCAGGGACGTGGACGGCGCCCGCCTCGAGATCGAGGCGGAGGATCTGGAGGCGCGGGCCATCCAGCACGAGCTGGACCATCTCGACGGTGTCCTGTTCGTCGACCGGCTGCGAGGCCTGCGCCGCCATCGGGCCCGGAGCTTCCTCCGCAAGCTCGGCGCGGGCGAAACGGTCGACGAGATCGGCGACTGAGTTCGGGCGCCCGGCTGAAACCCGGGCGCCCAGGGACACCGAGCCGAAGGACACCGACAAGGCGAGGACCACCAGAGGTGAGACTGTTCAACTCTCTCGGTCGGGAGCTCCAGGAGCTCACGCCGCTCGAAGCGGGGCACGTCCGGCTCTACACCTGCGGCCCCACCGTCTACGACCGGGCCCACATCGGCAATCTGCGCACGTTCGTCTTCGAGGACGTGCTGCGTCGGACGCTCAAGTTCTTTGGCTACCGCGTCACCCAGGCGATGAACCTGACCGACGTGGAGGACAAGATCATCGCGGCCGCTCTCGAGGCCGGGGTGGGCATCGGCGAGATCACGGCCCCCCATGTCGAGTCCTTCTTCGCGGACCTCGAGGCGCTCCGGGTGGAGCGGGTGGAGCACTACCCGAGAGCAACGGAACATGTCGACGAGATGATCGCCATGATCGAGACCCTGATGTCGGCCGGATGCGCCTACCGGGTGGACGACTCGGTGTTCTTCCGCATCGCCGCGGACGAGGACTACGGCAGGCTGTCGGGAATCGACCCCACGCAGATGAGGCGCGGCGAGCGGGTGATCAGCGACGAGTACGGCAAGGAGGACGTGCGGGACTTCGTGCTCTGGAAGGACGCGAGGAGCGGGGAGCCGAGCTGGGATTCGCCCTGGGGACCGGGGCGCCCCGGCTGGCACATCGAGTGCTCGGCCATGAGCCAGAAGTACCTCGGCGCCAGCTTCGACATTCACTGCGGCGGTGTGGACAACCTGTTCCCGCACCACGAGAACGAGATCGCCCAGAGCGAATCGGCCAACTGCTGCCCGCTGGCCCGCTATTGGCTCCACTCGGAGCACCTGACCGTGGACGGTGAGAAGATGTCCAAGTCCCTGGGCAACTGCCACACGCTTGGCGATCTGATCGAGCGGGGCCTGCCGCCGCGGGCAATCCGCTACCTGCTCATCTCGGTGCATTACCGCCAGCAGCTCGACTTCACGTTCGACAGGGTCGCGGAGGCCGGTCGCGCCCTGAGCAGGGTCGACAACATGCGCTTCCGGCTCGGCGCGACCCGCGAGGCAGGAGCCGATGACGGTGCGGTGGATGCCGCGCTGGACAGCTTCCGGAGCGCCTTCGCGTCCGCCCTCGCGGACGACCTGAACCTGTCCGCGGCGCTCGGCGCCGTCTTCACCTTCGTCGGCGAAGTCAACGGCTGCATCGACCGCGGTCTGCCGCAAGACGCGGCGGAGCGGGTGGAGAAGGAGCTGATGCGCGCCGACCGGGTGCTGGCGGTGCTGGACGCCGACGCCTGGTCCGACCCGGCGACTGAGGGCGCCGGCGCCGGCGCCTTGAGCGATGAGGAAGTCGATGCCCTGGTCGCCGCCAGGGCCGAGGCGCGTGCCGCTCGCGACTTCGCGGCCGCCGACCGCATCCGCGACGAGCTGGCCTCCGGCGGGATCGTGGTGGAGGACACGCCCGGCGGCAGCCGCTGGAAGCGAAGCTGAGCCGCGCATGGCGAGGCCAGCAGCCGGCCGGGCGCCGCGGCTGAGCGGCGCGGAAGCCGAACGGGCCGCCTCCAGGCTGCTGCAAGACCGGGGACATCGCATCCTGGAGCGGAACTTCCGGTCGTCGGCGGGCGAGATCGACCTGATCACGATGGACGGCGACACGCTCTGCTTCGTCGAGGTCAAGGCCCGCTTCGACCCGCGCTACGGCGGGGCCGCGGCCGCGGTGGACCGCAGGAAGCGAGCCCGACTGGTTCGCGCCGCCGAGGCGTTCCTGATCGGGAGGGGTCGGCCGACGCGCCTCGACGGTCCGTGCCGGTTCGACGTGGTCGCCGCGTCGTTCTCGAGGACGGATGGAGAGTGGCGCTTCGTTCACCACGCCGGTGCTTTCACCGTCGACGACGCCGGGCGCCGGAGCTGGCTGTGAGGCGCGAACGTGTTGACAGCTTCCGAAGGCGAGCCGTATCCTCGCCGATTCAGTGCCCACCGGTTGCACGGTCGGGACTCGTTTCGACGCGGGAATAGCTCAGTGGTAGAGCACAACCTTGCCAAGGTTGGGGTCGCGGGTTCGAATCCCGTTTCCCGCTCCACGCGATTCGGATGTCTGGTTCAGGGTGGCGGAAGCACCCGCGGCGACGTGGCCAAGTGGTAAGGCGAGGGTCTGCAAAACCCTTATTCGCCGGTTCGAATCCGGCCGTCGCCTCCAGACCCGCCTCCAGACCTCGGGCATCGCCAGGCGCCGGAGTGGCGGAATGGCAGACGCAGGGGACTTAAAATCCCTGGCTCCTCCAGGGAGCATGCGGGTTCGACTCCCGCCTCCGGCACCACATCCCGACCGGCGCGATGGTCCGGGCGGCGGATCCGGGACGATCCGACTTCCCAGCGTTCCGCGATCCTGTACCATCCCGGTCCGAAATGAAGCGAACGCTGGCTGATTTGGCGGCCGTGCGCGACAGGCGCCCGGTCAGAGTCGTCGAGGTGACCGGCAGCGGCGCCGAGAGCGCGCGTCTGCGCGAGATCGGCTTCTGCGCCGGCGCGACGGTCCGCTTCGTCCGACGTGCGCCTCTGGGCGATCCGGCCATGTACGAGGTGCGAGGCGCAGTGCTGAGCCTTCGTCGCGGGGAGGCAGGCCGGATCCGGGTCCGCCAGGCGGCGACGTCGTGACGACGCTCGTGCGCCTGGGCACGCCGGATTCCGCTCGGCAGCCCGCTCGCGGTCCACGGCGGTTCGCGTTCATCGGCTCACCGAACGCGGGCAAGACGACCCTCTTCAACGCCCTGACCGGACACCGGGCGAAGGTCGGGAACTACCCCGGCGTGACCGTCGACCGGCGGGAGGGCATCCTGCAGCCGAAGTTCGGCAGCGGCGGGCGGGACGGGCACCAGGGCGACGTGCAGCTGATCGACCTGCCGGGCATCTACAGCCTGGAACCCATGTCGGAGGAGGAGACGGTCGCGGTCAAGGTGCTGCAGGGCGGGTTCGACGAACCGCCCCCGGACGGCGTCGTGATCGTGGTGGACGCCACGACCATCGAACGGGGACTGCCGCTGGTAGCCCGGGTGCAAGCGATGGGCCTGCCGGTCGCCATTGCCCTGACCATGATCGACGAGCTCAAGGCGCGCCACGGCCGGGTCGACATCGAGCGGTTGCATCGCGAGCTGGGAGTGCCGGTCATCGGCGTCGTCGGGACGCGCGGCATCGGTGTGGACGACATCGGCGCACTCCTGGGCGGGCGTTGGGACTGGGACGCGAGTGACGGCCTTCTTCGTGGCGCCGAGGCGGAGAGCCCCGAGGAGCGCTTCGCCTGGGCTGCGGAAGTGCTGAAGACCTCCCGGCTCGAGGCGCCGGCTCCGAACCTCTGGACCCGTCGCCTGGATCGGTTGCTGCTCCATCCCGCCGCCGGAGCGCTGGTCTTCCTTGCCTTCGTTGCGTGCTTCTTCCAGGCCATCTTCACTTGGGCCACGCCGGCCATGGACTTCCTCTCCGGGCTGATGGACGGCCTGGCGGACGTGGTCCTGGCCACCCTGCCGGACACCGCCATGACCCGTCTTGCCGCGGACGGCGTGATCCGCGGGGTCGGTGCGGTGATCGTCTTCCTGCCGCAGATCATCCTGCTGTTCACGGTCATCCTGTTCCTCGAAGGATGCGGGTACATGGCCCGGGCCGCCTTCGTCGTCGACCGCATCATGGGCTGGGCGGGGCTGGAAGGTCGCTGCTTCATCGCCCTGCTGTCGTCGTACGCGTGCGCGGTGCCCGGCGTCATGGCAGCCCGCACCATCCCGTCGCCGCGCGACCGGCTGACCACGATTCTGGTGGCACCGTTCGCCACCTGCTCGGCCCGTCTGCCCGTCTACGCCCTGCTGATCGCCGCCTTCATCCCGGCCGACCCGGTGCTGGGCCCGTTCACCTGGCAGGGCCTGACCCTGGCAGGTCTCTACCTGCTGGGCACCGTCACGGCGCTGCTTGCGGCCGCGGTGCTCAAGCGGGGAGTCCTGCGCGGCGCCAGCCTGCCGTTCTACCTCGAGCTGCCGCCGTTCCGGTGGCCCAGCCCCGGCAGCGTCCTGCAGGGAGTGTGGGACCGGGCCTGGCACTTCCTGAAGCGCGCCGGTACGGTCATCCTCGGCGTGAGCGTGTTGCTCTGGTTCCTGCTCAACCTGCCGTCGCGTCCGGCCGACCCCGGACTCACGGAGATCGAGAACCGGCAGGCGGCGCTCCAGGCGAGCTACGCGGCGTCGGTGGGGCGTTTCCTCGAGCCCGTCTTCGCCCCCATGGACTTCGACTGGCGCATCAACGTCGGGCTGGTCGCGTCCCAGGCGGCCCGGGAGGTGATGGTCGCGACCCTGGCGCAGATCTACGCCCAGCAGGGAGAGGACGAGGAACTGGGGGCGGCGCTGGCCGGAACCGACAGCCGCGAGCCTCTGCTTTCGCGGGCTTCGGCGCTGGCCCTGCTCGTTTACTTCGCTCTGGCGATGCAGTGCATGTCGACGCTGGCGGTGATTCGCCGCGAGACGGGAAAGTGGCTGTGGGCGGCGTTCACCTTCGGCTACATGAACGCGCTGGCCTGGTTGGGGGCCTGGCTCACCTACGTCGTCGCGTCGTCCGCCGGGGCCTGAGCGCCCGCCGGGTCGCGTCTGGCGCCGGTCGAGTCAGGCACGGAGCACGAATCAGGCGCCCATGAACTGTGGCCGGCGCCGCTCCGTCATCGCGCGCACTCCTTCGGCGAAGTCGGAGGTGAGGCGCAGCCGGTCCTGTTCCGCTTTCTCGTGGTCGGTGGCGACCCGGATTTCGTCGGCCAGCCGACCGCGCATCATCTCCCGAATCGAGCGCACTGCGAGCGGCGCCGAGGTGGCGATCTCCACCGCCAGCGCGCGCGCGCGCTCCCGCACCCGGTCACGGGGCACGAGATCGTCGCACAGCCCGATGCGACGGGCTTCCCTTCCCTTGACGCGGCGCCCGGTGTACAGGAGCTCCATCGCTCGCTGACGACCGATCAGGCGCGGCAGCGTCACGGTCAGCCCGAACCCCTGCACGAAGCCAAGGCGGGCGAAGTTGGCGGAGAAGCGGGCCTCGGGGCAGGCAACCCGGAAGTCCGGCATCAGGGCCAGCCCCAGGCCGCCGCCGACCGCGGCGCCCTGCACGGCGGCAACGACGGGCGTGGTGGTGGAGAACAGGCGGACCGCCTCGTCGTACAGGTGCCGCCCGTCGCCGCCGCCGGTCGCGTCCCGCGGGGAGTTCAGGTTGGCGCCGGCACAGAAGTGACGCCCCTCGGAACAGAGCACCACGGCCCGACAGTCGTCTCGTTCGTCGAGCTCGCCGATCACCGTGGCCAGCGCGCCGATCAGGTCGAGATCGAAGAAGTTGTTCGGCGGTCGGTGGATCTCGACCTCCGCCACGAAGTCGTCTCCCACGGCGACCGTCACCTCGCCCGTTGCCTGCGCCACGCTCATCCGCCTCGCTCCTCTGGTCAAAGCTCCGATCGGCTCGAACTCTACCTGCCCCGGGGCCGCGCCGCCGTCCCCTGGCCCCGATAGTCCCCGAACAGCATCTCCGTGCCGATTCGCAGCGTCGGCACCGAGTCTCGCGGCTGGCCGACGTGCTCGCGCCGCCAGACCATGCCCGGACCGATCTCCAGAAACAGCCACTCGCGCAGGATCTGCTGGCGGTAGACCACCCGCACGAAGTAGTTCTCGATGCGCACCTGCGCTGCCGTCTCGCCGTCGGCGCCGAACTGGGGCGACAGGGCCCTCCGGCGCCCGAGCCGGTGGTAGTAGCTGAGCTCGGTGAACCACTCGGTTCCGTGGGTCACGTCCGAGAAGCGGCCGGCGCCGCGCCACCGCAGCATGGAGCGCGCCCCGAAGGCATGCTCCCAGTCGATTCGCGCGGTCAGGCCCCAGCCGTCGTCGCGCTCCCAGAACAGGGTGTAGCGAAAGCGCATCAGGTCGGCCTCGCCCAGCAGCGAACGGTGGCGGTAGCGAGCCCGTACCCAGGGTTCGAGCGGGAACTTGAAGTTCATTCCCAGGTCGAAGTCGAGACCTCCGTTGCGCCCGGAGATGGGGCGGTAGCCGAGGCCCACCAGCCACTCGTCGTCGCTCGGAGCGAACAGCTCCGGCAGGGCGTTCGACCGCAGGCGCTCGGTGTCTTCCAGGATGTCGTCCCGGTCGTCGCGGCCCACGAACGCGTTGAGTCGACGTTCCATGTTGGGGAAGTCGAGACGGGCCCGGAAACGCAGGTCCTCCTCGAAGCCGTGGTGCTCGTCCCAGGTCAGGCCCAGGAGCGCGCGCCCGTGCGTGGCTTCGAGCTCATCGTCCAGCCGGTAGTCGCCGAACAGGTGGTCGAACCACAGGGCGGTCTCGCAGGCCGTCCGGTGCAGGCCCCTGTTCAGCCAGTCGATCCACGATCGTCCCTGCAGGTACTCGGAGGCGCACGGGTCCTCCCGGGCGTCCGGATCGACGGCGTCGGGATCGGCGGCCTCGGTGAGGGACTCGACCGTTGCGGCCCCATCGGCATCGCCCCCGTCCCTCTCCTGCGCCACTGACGGATCGGCGGTCACGAGCAGGAGCGCGAGTACGGGCACGGCCGGTCCCGGCCTCAGGCCCGACAGGGTAGGGGAGCTTCGTCGTTTCATTGCCCTCGGCGCGGAGGCCTCACACCGGACCTGCAGAACCCAGGCGCCTGTGGAACACTACGGGATCTCCCGCCAACGGCGGGGCTTCTACCTGCCGGACCCGGATGCGGATGCGTGGCCACACCGTTTGACGAGACCAGAACCCTCCCGCACAGCGAGGAGTCCGAACGTGCGGTCCTGGCGGCCATTCTCCTGGATGCCGAGAGCCACCTGGCCACCGCCTCCACCAGGCTGGAGCCGGAGGACTTTCACCTTGGGCGGCACCGGCTGCTGTACCGGACGATGCTGGACCTCCAGGAGGACGAGAGTCCCATCGACCAGCGCACCCTGCAGGCACGGCTGGAGCAGCGGGGCGAGTCGGAGCAGGTCGGCGGCGTGGCCTATCTCGCCAGCCTGGAAGTGGACCTCCCGGATCTCGGCCGCGTCGAGGCCTACATCGAGATCATCAAGGAAAACGCGACGCGGCGACAGCTGATCGAGGTCAGCACCAGGACCTTTCAGAACGCGCAGGACGGCGGGCTCACGGCCGGAGAGGCGCTGGCCGCAGCCGAGCGCGAGATCCTGGACCTCGGCGAAGATGCCGTGGCAAAGGGCTTCGTGCAGATCGACGAGGTCTACAGGGAGACGGTCGAGAAGCTGAACCAGGACCGCGATGGCTTCCGGGGGGTGGCAACCGGCTTCCTGGACCTGGACCGGATGACCCACGGCCTGCAGCCGGGAAACCTGGTCATCGTGGCAGGGAGGCCGGGAATGGGCAAGACCAGCCTGGCGCTGAACATCGCTTCCCACGTGGCGCGGCACGAGCACCTGGCGGTCGGGTTCTTCTCGCTGGAGATGACCGACCGCGAGATCGGGATGCGGGTACTGTGCTCGACCACCGACATTCCGTTCGACAGGCTGCGGGACGGCAGGCTTTCGGCGCAGGACAGGGAGCTCCTTGACCAGGAGATGGAGGCCAGCCGGGACGCCCCGCTGTACATCGACGATTCGTCCAACCCGTCGCTGCTCGAGGTGGCGTCCAAGGCCCGCCGGCTCAAGGCGCAGGGAGATCTCGGCCTCGTGGTCGTCGACTACCTGCAGCTGATGAACGCGGGCAGCAAGCACGAGAACCGAAACCTGGAGATCGGCGCGATCACGCGCGGACTGAAGCAGCTGGCCAAGGAGCTCGAGGTGCCAGTCATGGCGCTGTCCCAGCTCTCGCGCCAGCCGGAGAAGCGCGGCGGCGACCACCGACCGCAGCTTGCCGACCTGCGGGAATCCGGCAACATCGAGCAGGACGCGGACGTCGTGATGTTCGTCTTCCGCGAGGAGGTCTACGACCCGGACAACGCCGAGCTGGAGGGCCTGGCCGAGCTGATCGTCGCCAAGCACCGCAACGGCAGGACCGGGCCGGTCCATCTCGTGTTCATGGGGGACACGACGACCTTCCGGAACTTCGATGCGCACCACACCCCGCCCGAGGGGTCCGATTGGGACACGGCCAACTGACTTGAGTACCGAGCGGGGGCCACGCGTCGAAGTCGATCTTGGCGCTCTGGCCATGAACCTGCGGACCGTGCAGCAGGCGGTTGGCGCGACGGCGGTTCACGGGGTGGTGAAGGCCGACGCCTACGGCCACGGCGCGGCCCTGGTGGCGCCGGAGCTGGAACGCCTCGGCATCGACGGACTGGCGACGGTGCGGGCGAGCGAGCTGGAACCGCTTCGGCGGGCCGGCTGCACGGGTCCGCTGCTGCTTCTGGCGGGGCCCGAAACCCTCGACGAGATGGCAACCGTCCTGCGCTGGCAGGCGACTCCGGTCGTGGCCAGACCGGACCAGCTGGAGAACTGGCGCCGGTGGCGACGGCGCCTTCAGGCGACGGATGGGGAACCGCTTCGGGTCGTGGTCGAGGTGGACACCGGAATGTCCCGTTCGGGACTGGACCCGGCCGACTGGCCGTCGGTGCTTGCCGAGATCCGGGCCGCGAGCGACATCCGGTTCGCCGGCCTGATGTCCCACCTGGCCGAGTCCGAGCTGCCCGAAAGCCCGTTCACGTCGGAGCAGGAGCGCCGGTTCCGCGCCGTGTCGGAGCACCTGGACCCGGTAGAGCGACGGTCGGCGCCGGTTCATCTGGCGAACTCGTCGGCGGCGCTGCGGATTGCCTCCACGCGATGGACCGCCGTGCGGGTGGGCGGCGCCCTCTACGGGCTCGACCTGACCGCGCAGAGCAACAGGCAGGCGGCGACGGCGCTGCGCCCGGCCATGAGCGTGCGGGGGCCGATCGTCGGAATCCGCGAGATCGACGTCGGCGTCGGCGTCGGCTACCGGCGGCGCTGGCGGGCGCCGGGGAGAGCGCGCATCGCCCTGGTGGGCGTGGGCTACGGTGACGGGTTCGCCACTGCCTTCGGCGCCGGCGGCACGGTGCTGGTCCGGGGCATGCGCTGTCCGATCGTCGGTCAGATCAGCATGGACTGGCTGACGGTCGACGTGACGAACGTGCCCGCTGCGGCGACCGGCGACGACTGCGTCCTGCTGGGCGAGCAGGGGAGCGAGCGAATCGACGTGCTGGAACTGGCCAAGCGTGCCGGAATCGCAGCCTACGAGGTCTGGTGCGGCTTCGGGCGACGGCTGCCCAGGTGCGCCGTCGGCGGAGAGAACGGCGTGGCGCAGCGAGGGTAGCCCCGGGCACGATTGCGGTCCGTGCGTCGTCGAACTCGCCTGACGCCCGGGGAGAACCAGAAGCGGTCGCGGGCAGCACGGTTACGTCCGACATCGTCAAGCGGACCGTGGGCCGCGGTCCGGTCGCGCGGTCGGGTCGCACGGTGACGGACGGACTGTCGAGGGCCCCCTGGGTACCGGGGAGAGCTGCGGTGGTCTGCCGGCCGACTACAGGACCGGGTCGCGACCGGTGACGCGGCGAAACGCGTCCACGTAACGGTCGGAGGTCTCCCTCACCACCTTGGGCGACAGATCCGGCGGCGGCGACGCCTTGTCCCACCCGGTGCCGGCCACCCAGTCGCGCACCGGCTGCTTGTCGTAGGACACCGGTTCCGTGCCCGGACGCCACTGCGCCTGGTCCCAGTAGCGAGAGGAATCGGGCGTCAGCACTTCGTCGATCAGCACAAGTCGGCCGCCGACCAGCCCGAACTCGAACTTCGTGTCGGCCAGGATCAGGCCGCGACCGGCCGCCAGCTTGCGCCCCCGGTCGTACAGGTCGAGGGTCAGACGGCGAAGGGTGGCCGCCAGGTCGGCGCCGACGCCTTCGACCAGGGCGTCGTAGTCGATGTTCTCGTCGTGGCCTTCCTCGACCTTGGTCGCCGGAGTGAAGATCGCTTCAGGCAGCTCCTCGGCCCGTTCGAGGCCCGGGGGGAGGTCGTGACCGCAGGCTCGGCCCGTTTCCTGGTACTCGCGAAACGCGCTCCCGGCAAGGTAGCCGCGGGCCACGCACTCGAAGGGCACGACCTCCGCCTTCGTCACCAGCACGGAGCGCCCGGCAAGGTACTCGGCGTGGCTGCGGAGCTCGGCAGGGAAGCGGTCAACGTCCGTTTCGACCAGGTGATTGGGCACGACGTCGCCCAGCCGCTCGAACCAGAAGTTGGTCAGCTGGTTCAGCACCCTGCCCTTGCCCGGGATCTCGGGCGAGAGCACCCAGTCGTATGCCGAGACGCGATCGCTGGCGACCAGCAGCAGTCGGTCGCCCAGGTCGTAGATGTCGCGGACCTTGCCGCGGCGGGGAGTCGGCAGCCCCTCCAGAACGCTCATGGCGGCGGGAATGTAGCATGACGACCCGCCGCTCGGGGAACCCTCGTTCCCGCCCCTCGGGAGCCGGTCGGCGCCACCAACGGACCTCGAACCCTGACCGCAGCACGACCAGACGACACGGCTCACAGCCAGCTCGGGAAAGCCGACCGCCGGGCGGCGCACGCGCCGTCTCCGGCCTTCCTGGCGACGGGGTCAACCGGGGCGACGTGAAACAACCCTGCGCCTCTCGCGTCAAATGACTGAGACGGGAGATGCACCGGCCATCCGCGCCGGCACGCGGCCGAAGGAAGCAGGGAAGGAAGGAACCAATGAGCCTGCCAGCAACACGGAGATTCCGAACCTCGGCGGCGCCGGTCGCCGCACTCTGCGCCTCTTGCCTGGCAGTGGCGATGGCCCTGCCCCGGCCGGCCGCCGGACAGGTGCAGGTGGGATCGTCCTGGATGACGCGCTCGGTGGCCCCCGAGTTCGAAATCGGCGACGGGCGCCTGCAGCTCGACCTTGACCAGGCGATCGCGCTGGCGCTTCAGAACAACCTCGGCCTTCAGGTGCAGCGCTTCCAGCGCGCCCAGTCGCTGTTTCGGATCGACCAGCAGTTCGGCATCTACGACACGGTGCTGCGAGCCACGGCGAGCATCAACGCTTCCAGCCAACCCAGCTCCTCGCAGCTCGACGGCGCTCCGGTAAGGGAGAACGAGGTCATCGGCGCCAACCTCAACCTCCGGCAGCCGATCTCCAGCGGCGGCGCATTCGCGCTGGACTTCCAGAACAACCGAAACGCCTCGAACAGCTTGTTTGCGGACATCAACCCGAGTCTGTTCACGAGCCTGGAGCTGGCCTTCGAACAGCCGCTGCTGCGCAATCGGGGCAGGCGGATCACCGAACGCACCCTGGCGGTGGCGCGCCTGAACAGCGCCATCAGCCTTGATGACCTGGAGGTCCGGGTGGTCGAGACGGTGCAGACGGTCGCCAACGGCTATTGGGCCCTGGTGGAGGCGCTTGAACAGTTCAAGGTCGCGGAAGAGAGTCTCGCCCTGGCCGAGGAGCTCCACGAGATGAACCGCATCCAGATCGAGGTGGGCACCCTGGCGCCGCTCGAGCTGGTCACGAGCGAGGCAGGCATCGCAACCCGCGAGGAGGAGATCATCCGCGGCCAGGCGCAGATCGAGGACGCCGCGGACGAGCTGCGACGGCTCCTCAACCTGGACGAGCGCACCTTCTGGGACCTGCAGATCGTGCCGACCACGTCGCCCGAGATCGCGCGCATCGAGATCGACCTCGAAGCATCGCTCGATTCGGCGCTTGTGGAACGGCCGGAGATCGGCCGTCAGGAGCTGCAGATCGAGTCGCTGGAGATCGACTCGGGCTTCCTGCGCAACCAGCGCAAGCCGGACCTGAACCTGAACGTCAGCTACAGCCGCAACGGCCTGGGCGGCACGCGGACGACATGCGACCGGCCCGGCGGGCCGACCCCGGAGGACTTCTTCGGTGGTCCTTGCCCCGACGAGTTCCTGCGCGTCGACGAGGTCGACTACTGGAAGGCACTGGGGCAGCTGGGAACCGGCGTCCTGGGCCAGGTCTTCGAAGGCTGGAACGTGGGCCTGAACCTGTCGAAGCCGCTCCAGAACCGCAGCGCCAAGGCCGCTGTCCGCGTCGCCGAACTGGCGCTGGACCAGGGGCGGCTGGAGCTCAGGGACCTGATGCTCACCATTCGCACCGAGGTTCGCACCGCCGCGCGCGGCGTCGAGACCGCGGGCAAGCAGATCGACTCGGCCCGCGTGTCGCGCGAGCTCGCCGAAAAGAACCTGGACGCGGCCCAGAAGCGCTACGAGAACGGCCTGTGGACCAGCTTCCAGGTGCTGGAGGTCCAGGAGGACCTGACAGCGGCCAGAACCCGCGAGGTCGAGTCCATCACGAACTACCGGCGCGCACTGCTGGCCTACTTCCGGTCCATCGGCGCACTGCTGGAGCAGGAAGGCATCGACCTCGTCGACGACGCCGCCACCGAAGACCGATGAGCGGCCCGCACCCCAGCTTGTGCGGGTCATGCCGGAGGTGGGATTCGAACCCACACGTCCTTTCGAACGGGGGATTTTGAATCCCCTGCGTCTGCCATTCCGCCACTCCGGCGCCGCTCCCGGCTGCCGGGGCAGCAGGGAAGCGCGACAGTAGCACCGGCGCCCGAGTTCCCGGGCCGAGTCGGCCGGCCGCCCGAACCGGAGGGCGGGGCGCAAATCAGGCGCTAACGGGTTGACCCGGGGAGCGGTAGGAGACTAGAATTCGGCGGTTGCGGGTCCACTCGCGAGACCCGTTCGGAGAGCGCATTCGGAGAGCGCAGAGAGCGCATTCAGAGAACCGGTGAAGGGAGGCCGAGTGCTCCAGGAAAGCGAGAAGTTCCGAGTTGGTCAGAAGGTCGTGTACCCCAATCACGGGGTCGGCATTGTCGAGCAGATCACGGAGAGCGCGCCGGACGGGCGGGTGAAGCAGACGTACTTCTACCTGCGTCTGCTGGCGAACGATGCCAAGGTGATGGTCCCCGAGGAGAACCTGGGCCGGGTGGGGCTGCGCCGCCTCGCGGACGAGAAGAAGATCGGTGACCTGCTCGACCTGATCGAGGACGGCAACATCGACGTCTACAAGGACTGGAAGGGCCGTTACAAGCAGAACCTGGAGAAGATGCGGACGGGCGACCTGAGCGACGCCGCGGAAGTGCTCAAGAACCTCCGCCTCGTCAGCCAGAAGAAAAGCCTCTCCTTCCGCGAGAAGAAGATGTACGAGAAGGCCAGGTCCTTCATCGTCAGCGAGGTGCTGCACGTTCGCGGAATCAGCCAGGGGAACGCCGAGGAGCTGGTCGAGAACGCCCTGATCGGGAGCCTCGAGAAGGTCTCGAAGGCCAGGGCAAGCTGAGGCACGCCAAGCCGAGATGCGAGAACTGGCTGCGACCCCTTCCGCCGATCCGGCCCGTCGCGACCCAGCCCGGGGCGACTGACGCTGGTACCGGAGTCACCGGAGCAGCTGACCCGGGGCCGCCCGGCTCGCGGAGCACAGGATGACCCGCCTTCTCGTCATCGCGATAGCCCTCGTCGTGGCTTGGGTCTGGGCGTATCGCCAGGTCCGGCGCATGTTTGCGCGGTCCCGGAGCGACGAAGTCCGCAGCGTGCTGCGGTTCATCGAGATGCTCCGGCAGGGCGCTCGAGGCCCGGGGCCGGCGGCCCGGAGGTCGACCGATGCTCGTGCACCGGGTGGGGAAGGCGCCTCCAGTCACCTGGTTCGTTGCCCCGCCTGCGGCGTGCACGTGCCGGAGTCGGGCCTGACCGCCGGCGTGTGCTCCCACTGCAGACGCAATGACGGACCGGGTCAGCGTTGAAGGGCCGAAGTACGCTGCCGTCGCAGTTCCCGCGCCGCTGCCGGAACCTCTGACCTACAGCGTTCCTGCTCCCTGGCGCCGGCTGGCCCGGGTCGGCGTCCGCGCAAGGGCGCCACTCGGACGGCGACGCCTGGTGGGCTGGATCGTCGACCTTCCCGATGCGCCCCCGCCGAACCTTGACGGCGACCTGCGGCCGATCGACGCAGTCGTCGACTTCGAGCCGCTGCTTCCGCAGGACCTGATGGACCTCGCCCGCTTCGCCTCGAGCTACTACGCGGCGCCGCTCGGCGAGGTCCTGAAGAACTTCCTGCCAGGATCCCTGCCCGCCTGGGGCGACCGCCGCGTGGAGCTCACCAGCCGGGGCGCCCTCGTGGACTGCAGGGACCCTGCCGACCTCGCCCTTCAGCGCCGACTTCTGAGCGGCGGCCGTGTGACCCTGGCAACCCTGTGGGCGGAGCTCGGGGACGCCCACCTTGCCGCGCGGCTGGAGCGATGGCGGCAGGCCAACCACGTGTCGACCAGCCTGGCCGGAAGCAGGAGCAGTCGCTACCGACAGGCGATCGAACTGCCGCCGGGTGATCGCGACGAGCAGCTCCTCGCGTGCGGCCGTTCCCCCCAGGGCCGAGCCGTGGTCGAGTATCTCGCGGCCCTGGGCCGCCCCGCGACCGTGCGCGAGATCACCGAGCGCCTCGAATGCGGAGCATCGGTGGTGAGGCGACTGGTCAAGCTGGGGGTGGTCCGGTCCTTCACCCAGATCGAGGCGATCGACCTGTCGCACCACCAGCTTCAGGGCGGCGCCGGGGCTGCGCCTTTCGCGCTCCGCACGGACCAGGAGGCGGCGGTGCGCGAACTGGTCACGCACGTCGAAAGCGACTCGTTTCGACCCTGCTTCCTGCAGGGAATGACCGGCTCGGGCAAGACGGAGGTTTACCTGAGGGGAGCGGCCGCGGCGCTCGAGCTCCGGCGCGGCGTCATCGTGCTGGTACCCGAGATCGCCCTCGTGCCGGCCCTGAGCCGCACCCTGAAGGAGAGATTCGGCGAACGGGTGGCGGTCCTGCACTCGAACCTGGGCAGTGCCGAGCGGCACCAGGAATGGGAGCGCATCCGGACCGGCGAAGCCATGGTCGTCGTCGGCCCGCGGTCCGCCGTCTTCGCGCCGGTACGGAATCCGGGCCTGCTGGTGGTGGACGAGGAGCAGGACGGCGCCTACAAGCAGAGCACCCGCCCCCGCTACAGCGGTCGGGATCTGGCGCTGGTGCGGGCTCGCGACTGCCGGGCCGCGGTCGTCCTCGTCTCGGCGACGCCAAGTCTCGAGACCCGGCTGAACGTGAAGCGGGGCCGCTACCGATCGCTGCGGCTCACGGAACGGGTGGGCGCCGCCGGACTTCCGGCGCCTGTGCTCGTCGACCTGCGAGCCGAACCGCGCGAGCGTCCTCGCCGGCCAGGGGACGTGGACTTCTCCCGGCTTCTGGTCGCCAAGGTCGAGAGCTGTCTGGAGCGCGGCGAGCAGGTGATCCTCCTGCGCAACCGTCGCGGCTACTCGCCGCAGCTGCTGTGCCGCGCCTGCGGCGAGAACATGCAGTGCGACGATTGCGGCCTGCCCAAGAGCTATCACCGCCGCGAAGGCCGCCTGATCTGCCACTACTGCGGCGTCCGGTCGCCGGCGCCGTCGGTGTGCGGCAGCTGCGGCGAGGACGCCCTTCAACCCATCGGCGCCGGCACCGAGAGGGTGGAGGAGGAGGTGCTGAAGCGCTTCCCGGGCGCCAGCGTCGACGTGCTGGACCGCGACTCCACGCGGCGTGTCGGCGGCGCGGCGGCAGTGCTCGAGCGCTTTCGTTCCGGGAGCACGGACATTCTGATCGGAACCCAGATGGTGTCGAAGGGACATCACTTTCCCAACGTCGCCCTGGCCGCCGTGCTGACCGCCGACTCCTACCTCGGTTTCCCCGACTTCCGGTCCTCCGAGCGCTGCTACGCCCTGCTGACGCAGCTTGCGGGGCGGGCGGGGCGAGGAGAACGTCCCGGCCGCTTCGTGCTGCAGACGTACCATCCGGACCACTACGCCATCCAGGCGGTGCTGAACCACGACGACGAGGCCTTCGCGAACCACGAGATGCGTTTCCGCCGAGCGTTTCACTATCCGCCCTGGACCCGGATGGTCCAGATCGTCCTGAGAGACAGGAACCGCGAGCGCGGGCGATCGAGGATCGAGGAGCTGGCGACTGCGGCGCACCGCCATCCGCTGGGGAGGCACGTTCGGTTCTCCGGTCCGGCGCCGGCGCCCTTGGAGCGTCTGCGGGGCGAGTGGCGCTTCCAGTTCCTGATGCGCTCCGAGCGCGGCGCCGACGTGCGCCGCCTGGCCCGCGCTCTGGCGCCGGTTCCGGCTTCCGACATCACCGTGGACGTGGACCCGCAGGATCTGATGTGACGGCGTCGTCCACCCTGGCCCCCAGGCTGGCCAACGCCCCGGAATGGAACCCGGCGCCGGTACCCGAAGCCGCCGAGGTTCTGGCCGAGGCCGGGTACGGCCGGCTCGCGCCGCTGCTTGCGCGCCGCGGCGTCGCCACGCCGGCCGAGGCCGAACGGTTCCTGTCGCCCGACCCGCGGGCGCTGCACGACCCCTTCGGCCTGCACGGCATGGAGGAGGCCGTCAAGCGTCTCCTGGAGGCCGCGCGGGAGGAGGGGACGGTGGCCGTCGTGGGCGACTACGACGTGGACGGAGTGTCGGCCTGCGCCCTCGTCACCGCGGTCCTGCAGTCCCTGGGCGCAAGGGTCCTGCCGCTCATCCCGAACCGCTTCACCGACGGCTACGGCTTTCAGGAGACCCAGGTCGAACGGGCCCGAAGCGAGGGCGCCGAGGTGATCCTCACCGTCGACTGCGGCACGAGCTCGACCCCGGCGATCGAATCCGCCGTCGCCTCCGGCATGGACGTGATCGTTACCGACCACCACCTGCCCGGCGACGACTTCCCCGACTCGGCGATTCAGATCAACCCGCACCAGGACGGCTGCAGCTACGAGTTCGGGGGCCTGTCCGGCGCCGGGCTCGCCCTCAAGCTGGCCCAGGGGCTCTATCGCCGCAGCGGGCGCAGCGAGCCGCTGGAAGCCCTGCTGCGGGTCGCCTGCCTGGGCACAATCGCGGATGTGGTGCCTCTGGTCGGCGAGAACCGCGTGATCGCGGCGCTCGGACTCAGAGCGCTCCAGGACGCGCGCTCGCACGGACTCAAGGCCCTGATGAAGGTCGCCGCGGTCAGGGGCGCCCTGACGTCGGAGGCGGTGGGTTTCCGCATCGGGCCGAGGATCAACGCCGCCGGCCGCTTGAAGGATGCCTCGCTCGCTCTGGATCTGCTGCTGTGCCGCGATGCGGACCAGGCGAAGAAGCTGGCGGAGGAGCTCGACGAACTCAACCGGAAGCGCCAGAGCGAGGAGCGGCGCGTGGTGGATGCTGCGCGCGCGAGCTTCGCCGAACGCGACCCGCTGCCCGGCATCCTGGTGGCGTGGGACGAGACCTGGTCGCGCGGCGTCGTGGGCATAGCAGCCGGACGCCTGGCCCGCGAGTTCCATCGCCCGGTGATCCTGCTCGGCCTCGACGGGGAGTCCGCCACCGGGTCCGGCCGCAGCATTCCGGACGTGAATCTGCACGAGTTCGTGAGCGGTTTCGCCGACCGGCTGGCCCGATTCGGCGGTCACCGGCAGGCGATCGGTCTGACCGTCGAAGCGACGGGCCTGGAGGACCTGCGGACGTCGCTGGAGGAAGCGGCCAGGTGGCCGGCGGAGGCTCTGATCCGCCGGTACAGCCACGAGCTGGAGCTTGCCGCGGACGACGTGGACACGAACCTGTATCGGGAGCTGGCACGACTGGAACCTCATGGCGAAGCGAACCGCAAGCCTCTGATTCGGATCGGACCGCTGAAGCGTGCGGGTACGCCCCGACACTTCGGCAGCGACCACGTGAGCCTCCCGGCGCGTGACCCGGAAAGGACCGACGGGCGGCCGGTCCGGCTGCTGGGATGGCGCTGGAAGAAGCGCCTCGATGAACTCGGGGGCCGTTTCGAGGTGCTCGGGCGACTGGCCTGGGACGGCTACCTCGGCCAGCCGGTTCTGGAGCTCGAGGACGCCCGCCAGCATCCGGGGCGCACCGACGGCGGCGCATAGGATGGCGAGATGACGCCGGAGCCTCGTCTCGAGCCCGAGCACCGCTCCCGCCCGTCCGGACGCCGGTCGGCAAGGCTCGTGCGCGCCCGAATGTCGCACAGGCGCCTGCTCCGAGCGGTGCTGCTGGTCGTTCTGATCGCCGGAATCGGCGTCTTGGCGGCGATGCTCCGGCAGGGCCGCAGCGAACGGGGCCTGGCCGAGCCGCCGCCGGCGACACCCGAAGCGGCGGACGCGGCCCCGGCCGAGGCTGGCGCCCTCCCGGAATTCGTGGCGTCAGCCGACAACGCGCGGATCCGCGCCGAACGCTTCGAGTCGACGCTCGAACGCGAGGGTGTCGAGGTCTTCCGCATTCGCGGCGCGCAGACCAGCTCGGACGACGAGGGCAACGTGGCCCTGAACGACGTGGACGTCGACTATCCCCGCGGCGACGACAGCTACTCGCTCACCGCCGACTCGGCGGACTACAACGAGACGACGAACGCCACCCGTATCGAGGGCTCCGTGGCGCTTCGGGGCACCAACGGCCTCATGGTGGATACCGAGTGGATGGACCTGGCCAGGGGCGGCATGGTGCTCCGGGCGGCCGACGGCAGTCGCTTCACCTACGACGGCGTCACGGCCGTGGGCAACGACCTGCGCATGGACTTTCGGCTCGAGAGCGCCCGGCTGAGAGGCGGCGTCGAGTTGCTCGGTCCGACCGACCCGGAGGACCATGGCCCCGGTAGCGGCGGGGGCCAGGCCGCGCCCGTCCTGCGCGCTGACACGCTGGTCCATCGCTGGGGGGATGGCGTCCTGCTGGCCCAGGGAGGCGTCGAGATGCAGGTCGGCGACTTCGCGCTCTCGGCCCTGTCGGTAACCATTGACCGCGGAGCATCGGCCGGCGCCGACACAGCCGACACCATCGTGGCCCGCGGAGGAGTCGTGGTGCGATCGCTGACTGCTGACGGCCAGAAGTCTGCAGCGAGCGACGTGGTTCTTCGCGGCACCCGCCTGGACGCCACGCTGGACGATGCAGGCGATCCCCGGCGGGTCACCGTGGCGGGGTCGGGCCCGGGTGGACGAGCCGAGCTGCAGGTGCTCCAGGCCGACGGCTCGAAGCGCGTGCTCGGCGCCAGACTGCTCGAGTTCGACCTTCTGGCCAGCGCGCTGACGAACGTCGGCGCTCACGGCCGGGTCGAGGTTCGGGAACTTCCCGCCGGCGCCGGTCAGCCCTCGCGGGAAGCCACGAGCGAGTCCGCCACCGGACGCTTCGGCCCGGACGGCGCCTTCGCCGAGCTCCTGCTGAGCGGCAAGGTCGAACTGGTTGACCACGGCGAAGCCGCCATCAGCGCCCGCGCCGAGCAGGCCACACTGGATGCCGTGACCGAGCAGATCGCCCTGCGGGGAAGCCCGGCCGTTCTGGTGAACTCTCGCGGCAAACTCGAGGGGCGGGGGATCGTGTACGACCACCGCGCCGGCTGCGCGCGGGCGAGCGGGGGCCGCACCAGGCTGGTCGCCGCCGTCGGGGCCGGAGACAGCCTGCTGCCGACGGGCGGCAGTCGTCCGAGCGGTGAGCCGGCCGTTGTGGCAGCCGACGAGGCGCGGGTGTGCAACGACGACGAAAGCAGGTTCCTCGGCCAGGTCGAGGTGACGCAGGGGACCGACCTGCTCGCCGCCGAGCTGGTGCAGACGAGCGGCGACCGCCGACGGCTGGTGGCGAACGGCGGCGTGCGCACGGTTTGGCAGGCGCCCGCTCCCGAGTCGGCCCATGACGAGGAACCGGGCGGGGACTCGGCACGGAGGCCAGAGGAAGCAGAGTTCGCAGCGACGCCCTGGACCATCGCCGCGGCGCGTCTCGACTACGACGCCGACGTGGGGGAGGTCAGCTACAGCGGAGCGGCCGAGGCCGACCTGGGCGATCGGCGGATGGCCTGCGACGAACTGACCGTGGGCGGGGCGCTGCCCAAGGGCGAGACCGACACGGGGACGTTCGAGGCCGACCGCCTGATCTGCGTGGGCAACGCCCGCTTCGACGAGCGCGGCGCCGGGCGCTCGGCCCTGGCGGAGCGGCTGGTGTACAGGCTGGCGGAAGGGCGGATCGTCCTGTACGGCAACGTGCGGCTGCGCGAGGCCGCAGGGGAACTGCGGGCACCCGGCCTCGTCTACGGCCTGGAGCAGGGCCGTTACGAGATCGGGCGGGCGGCCGAGCAGGCGCTGGCGGGCGGCGCCGGCCGATGACCGGCGGCGCGATCGGAAGCCGCATCCGCACCGAGGACGTCCGCAAGGACTATCGCGGCCGGGCGGTGGTCCAGGACGTATCCATCGAGGTCGCGCGCGGCGAGGTCGTCGGCCTGCTCGGACCGAACGGCGCCGGCAAGACCACGACGTTCAACATCGTCGTCGGCCTCACCCGACCCGACGGCGGCCGTGTCTTCCTCGACGACGAGGAGATCACCGCCCTGCCCATGTACCTGAGGGCCCGAAGCGGCATCAGCTACCTGCCGCAGGAATCGTCCGTGTTCCGGAGGCTCTCGGTGGAAGGTAATCTCCGCGCGGTGCTGGAGACGGTTCGCCCGGGCCGGGCACGGTTGCGCCGGGAGATGAACCGCCTGATCGCCGACTTCGACCTGGTCACGGTGCGGAACCAGAAGGCCAGCCGGATCTCGGGCGGCGAGCGCCGTCGCCTGGAGATTGCGCGCGCCCTGGCGCTGAACCCGGGCTTCATCCTCTTCGACGAACCGTTCGCCGGCATCGATCCGATAGCCGTGCGCGACATCCAGGCGATCGTCCGCCAGCTCCGCGACAACGGCATCGGAATCCTGATCACCGACCACAACGTGCAGGAGACCCTGCGCATCACCGACCGTGCGTACATCATCAACGACGGCAGGATCCTGCGCACGGGCACGCCGGAGAGCCTCTCGGCCGACGAAACCGTCAGGCAGATCTACCTGGGATCAGGCTTCACCCTCTGAGCCGCCTGCCGCCGGCGGCCCCCGACGCGTGCCGCCGGCACACGGCCCTGCGCGGCCACACGGGCGCCCGGCCGGGCAGTCCCGGCCCACTTCGACATCCGTCGCCAAGTGCCCGCTGGCAACAGCTGCGGCACGAATCACGATGATACCGTCCATCTGGCATTGATCTTGCTCTGCGGCAGTGATCCTGACACCACGAATCTTGCCGTCCGGCATTCGTCTTCACGACCCCGCCCGGCTTCCGCATCTTCGGCCAGCAACCCCAAGTGCTCCACCAGAAGCTCAGCCTGACGCTCTCCCAGCGACTGGTCATGACGCCGGCGCTTCAGCAGGCGATCAAGCTCCTGCAGATGACCCGCCTGGAGCTCGAGGGCGTGCTCAACGACGAGATGGTGGAGAACCCGGTGCTCGAGGACGGCGACGACCCCGAGGCGCCCGAGGATGACGTCGCGCCGGGTACCGACGAAGGCGGGCGGGAGCGGTCCGACGACCCCCGGACGGCCGAGGCGGCAGGGGAGGGTGAGGGCGACGGCGACGCCGAGAGCGGCGAGGAGGACGAGGTCGCCATGCTCGACATCGACCTCGACGCGTACTTCAACGACTACCTGGACGCCGGGTCGAGCGCGCCGAACACCTTCGAGCCCAGGGACGCGGCGCGTCTGGAGAACGCGGGAGGTCCGGAGCCGGACCTGCGCGAGCACCTGTCGTGGCAGCTCGGCTGTCTGCCCTCGCCGCGTGCGCCGAACGAGCTTCGGCGCGTGGCGGAGCTGATCATCGGCAACCTGGACGACGACGGCTTCCTGCGCGCATCCGTGGAGGAGATCCAGCTGTTCGGCGCCAGCGAGGCCGAGGTCGAGGCGTTCCGGGCCGCGCAGGCGGCGGAGAGCTCCCCGGACCAGGCCAGCCCGGGAACTGACGGCGACGCTCGCGACCACCATGACGATGGCGACGATGGCAACGGCAACGATGCTGACGACGCCGGCAATGACGCCGACACAGGCCCCGACCGACTGGCGTCGGCCGCCGGCCCGGCGCCCGGACACTCCGCCGAACTGGTCGGCAGGGCGCTGGAGCTGGTGCGGAGCCTCGATCCCCCCGGCATCGCCTGGCACACGCTGCCGGAGAGCCTGCTCGCGCAGCTGCGAAGCGACGGAACGGCCGAGGACGACCTCGCCTGCCGCATCGTCGAGGAATGCTGGGACCTTCTCACGCGACGGCAGTTCCGGCTCATCGCCCGACGTCTGGGCACTCCTCTGGCCTCGCTCGAAGCTCCGCTGGCCACCCTGAAGGCGCTGGAGACCCGTCCCGGCCGCCGCTTCTCGAACCAGCGGGCGGCGTACGTCGAGCCCGATGTCGTGGCGGTGCGGACCGGCGAGGGATGGGCGATCCAGACCAACGATGACGGCCTGCCCAGGCTCCGCATCAGCGGCGCCTACCGGAACATGCTGCGGCGGCTCAAGCAGGACAAGGGGCAGGCCGACGCGCACGAGTTCCTGCAGGAGAAGATGCGAGCCGCCCGGTGGCTGCTGAAGAGTCTCGACCAGCGCCAGAAGACCATCCACAAGGTGGCCGAGTCCATCCTCCGCCTGCAGCGCGGCTTCTTCGACCAGGGGGTGGACGGGTTGCGTCCGATGGTCCTGCGCGACGTTGCCGACGACATCGGGATGCACGAGTCGACGGTCAGCCGGGTGGTGTCGAACAAGTACATCCACACGCCCAGGGGCCTGTATCCGCTGAAGTTCTTCTTCCAGAGCGGCGTCGGAACGCGAAACGGGCAGGAGATCTCGTCGTTGACGGTGAAGAAGAAGCTGCGCCACCTGATCGACCAGGAGAACTGCCGCAAGCCGCTCTCCGATTCGGCCCTGACCCACCAGCTCCGGCACGAGGGGATCAGCATTGCCCGTCGAACGGTCGCCAAGTACCGCGACGAACTTGGCATACTGTCGTCGAACGAACGCAGGCAGTACTTCTGAGACGAGACACGGAGTCGGCCCCGGACCGCGATGGAACTCGAAGACCTGGCGAAGCCGCAGCTCATGTTCCCGGACTTCGAGGCCAGGAGCCGGGACGGCGCACTGCGCGGCCTGACGGACCGAATCTCCCAGGTTCTCGGGCTCGAGGACCCGGACACGATCCTCGCTGCCCTGCGTGAGCGCGAGGACCTGAGTTCGACCGCCATCGGCGACGGCCTGGCCGTGCCCCACGGCCGGGTTCGCGGTCTCCGAGACACCGTCCTCGCGGTGGCGACGAGCCGCAGGGGCGTCGACTTCGGGGCGGAGGACGGACGGCCGGTTCGAGCCTTCTTCGTGCTCCTGTCGCCGGCCGACAGCGCGGGCGCCCACCTGAAGGCCATCGCCGCGATCACCGACTGGACCAACGAACGCGACTGCAAGCGCCTGCTCAAGGCCCGAAAGCCCAGGGACATTCACGAACTTCTCTGTGCCGGCCGCAATGGCTGAGTCGCCGGTTCGCCTGTTCGTCATCACCGGTCTGTCGGGATCCGGGAAGAGCACCGTGGCCCGCTGCCTGGAGGACCTGGGCTACCACTGCATGGACAACCTGCCGCTGCCGCTCCTGCGCTTCCTGGTGCGGGACCCGGCGGCGGCGGCGCCGTCGCTCGATGCCGTGGCGCTGGTCACCGACGTGCGCACCCCCGGCCTGGCCGAGCAGCTGCCTCGTCTCCTGGACGAGGCAGACTTGACGGTCGTCGAGCCGGTGCTCCTGTTCCTCGACAGTTCCGACGACGTCCTGGTGCGGCGCTACTCGGAAACGCGGCGCCGCCATCCGCTCACCGGGGCGGGGGAGCGGGTGATCGACGGCATCCGCCGCGAGCGGCGCCAGCTCGCGGAGCTGCGGGGCCGCGCCTCGCGCGTCCTCGACACGACGGATTCGACGATTCACGAACTGCGGGCCGCCATCTACGATGAGTTCGCCTCCAGCGATGCCGGGGGCCTGACCGTCAACGTGGTCAGCTTCGGCTTCAAGTTCGGGGTTCCAGCCGGGGCTGACCTCATGTTCGACGTCCGTTTCCTGCCCAACCCGTACTTCGTTCCCGAGCTCCGCGAGCGGCCGGGCACCGACGCCCGGGTTCAGGAGTTCCTCCACGGCCATCGGGCCTTCGGCGATCTCGTCGACCGACTCGACGATCTCCTGTCCTGGCTCCTGCCCAGGTTCAGGGACGAGAAGCGGAGCTACCTGACGGTGGGAATCGGCTGCACGGGCGGCCGCCACCGGTCCGTCGCGGTGTCCGAGGCCATCGCCGACCGGCTGGCGGCCAGGGCATGGCAGCTGCATCTGCAGCACCGAGACGTGGAGCGGCCCGGCATCGGCGGAGGGGGCAGGCGGCAGGTATAGGCTGCGCGGCGTGCGGCGGTTTTACATCGAGACCTGGGGCTGCCAGATGAACGAACTGGACAGCCAGCGCATGGCCGGCCAGCTCATGCAGCAGGGCATGCTGCCGACGCGCAACCTGGACGACGCCGGGCTGATCCTGCTGAACTCCTGCTCGGTGCGGGAGAAGGCCGCGCAGAAGGCGTACTCGAGGCTGGGGGAGTACCGCCTCCTGAAGCGGGAGAGGCCCGAACTCCGAATCGGCTTCTGCGGCTGCGTGGCCCAGCAGGAAGGGGAGGAGGCCCTGCGCCGGATTCCCGACCTTGACTTCGTCGTCGGCACCGGCCGGGTGGGGGAGCTCGCCTCCGTCCTCGACCGCAGCCGCGGGGGTGAACGAGTCCTCGCGACCGGCTTCCCGGCGGATCGTCCGTACGACTTCGAGGCGATCAGCCGGGACACCGCGCACAAGGGCATGGTGACGATCATCGAAGGCTGCGACAAGCGCTGCACCTTCTGCGTCGTGCCCAACACCCGGGGCCCCGAGCGGTGCCGGCCCGTTGCCGCGATCCTGGAGGAGGCGAAGCATCTGGTCGAGTACGGCTTCCTCGAGGTCGAGCTCCTGGGGCAGACCGTGAACCACTGGCGCGAACCGCCGCCGCCGGAAGGCAGCGGCCGGGACCTCGACTTCGCCGACCTGCTTGACGCGGTAGCCGCCATCCCGGGCCTGCGGCGCCTGCGCTTCGTGACCTCCTATCCGCGCGACTTCACGGACCGGATGATCGCCGCCGTGGCCGGGAACGCGAACATCTCGCCCTACCTGCACCTGCCGGTCCAGTCCGGCTCGAACCGCGTGCTGCGTCGCATGGGCAGGGGCTACACGGTGGAGGAGTACCTGGGCCTCGTGGAACGGCTGCGCGGCGCCCGCGACGGTCTCGCCCTGTCCACCGACCTGATCGTGGGTTTCCCCGGCGAATCCGAGGAGGACTTCCGGAGGACGCTGGACCTGATGGAGCGGGTCCGTTTCGCCTCCGTGTTCTCGTTCCGCTACAGCCCCCGGCCGGCCACGGCGGCGCTTCGCCTGCCCGCGAAGGACACGGTGCCCGACGAGGAGGCGGCAAGCCGCCTGCAGCGGCTGCTGGCCTCGCAGGCGATCATCCAGCGGCTGCTGAACGAGGAGCTGGTGGGCTCGGTGTTCGAGGTCCTCGTGACCGGCTGGAGCCGGCGCTCGGGCTACCAGTCGGGACGCACCGACTGCCACCGCATCGTGCACTTCCCGGCGCCCGGGCCGCCGGTCGAGACGGGCGCGCTGGCGTGGGCCAGGGTGACCCGGGCACAGGACCACTCCCTGATGGGCGAACTTCTCCCGGCTGGCGTAGGATGACCCTTGATGCCGATGCATGACTCCGTGGCCAGAGAGGGCGGCGAGGACCGCAAGATCCCCGCCGAGGTCCATGGGCTGATGATGGAACCGAACTCCAATCAGCCCATCGTGCTTCTGCGCCTGCAGGACCGGGAGGAGGCCGAGAGTTCGGTGGTACCGATCCGGATCGGCATCTTCGAGGCCGGCGCCATTCAGCTGGCGATCGAAGGCAAGGGCCCGGACCGACCGATGACCCACGATCTGCTCAAGAACGCTCTCGATCTCGTCGGCGCACAGGTCATCGAGGTGGTCGTGCGTGCCCTCGAGCGCAGCACGTTCCTGGCCGTGGTCGAGCTGGTCGAGCGCACGGGGGAGCATCGGTTGCTCGATGCGCGGCCGAGCGACGCGATCGCGCTCGCCCTGCGGGCCGGAGCGCCGCTCTTCGTTCGCCGGTCCGTCGCCGAGCTGGCCAGGATCACCCGCGCCGACCGCGAAAGCCCGCCAGGCAAGGCGCCCAGGGCCGGCACGGACGCGAAGAAGATGAAGAAGTGGCTGGAGGACGTCGACCCCGAGACCCTGGGCAAGTACGAGATGTAGCCTGCCGATGCCGACCAGGGAGGGCGACATCGCAACACGGTCCGAAGGATCGGGCGGAGCGGCAGCGGCGGAGAATCCGGGAAGTCCGGACAGGACGAGGAATCCGGGCAGGACGGTCGGCCGCATGGTGCCGCTCGACCGCATCGAGCCCGATCCTGATCAGCCCCGCGAGGACGTCGGCGACCTGACCCTGCTGGTTGCCTCGATTCGCTCCCGCGGAGTGCTGGAGCCCATCCTCGCCCGGCCGGTCCCTCGTGACCCCGGCGAAGACGGCGTCGACGAGGGCCCTCGCTACCGGATCATCTCCGGCGAGCGGCGCTACCGCGCCTCCTGCGCGGCCGGCCTGAAGGAGATTCCGCTGATCGAGATGGACGTCGGTACGGAAGTGGCCATGGAGATCGCCCTGATCGAGAACCTCCAGCGCTCCGACCTGACGCCCTTCGAGGAAGCGCGTGGACTTCGTGCACTCGCCGGCCGGCCCGGCTACACCCACGAGCGCATTGCCTCCGCCGTCGGCAGGTCGCGGGTCAGCGTCACCGAGTCGATCAGCCTGCTCAGGATGCCGGTGGCCGTGCGCGAGACGGCCCTTGCTCTCGGGGTCACCTCGAAGTCGCTCCTGCTGGAGGTGATGAAGCTCGACACCGAGACCTCGATGATCCGGTTGCTGGAGCGCATCGCCGACCACGGCATGACCCGCGCCCAGGTCCGGGCCGAGCTGCGCCGTCGCCAGCAACTGGCCGAAGCGGACCGCGCCGGCTCGGGCCCGGATCCCGACGACGGCCCAGGCGAGGGAGCCGCCCTGTCGGCGAAGCCGCACGTGTTCCGCTTCCGGTCCGCGGACCAACGCTTCAGCGTCTCGCTCAGCTTCCGGCAGGAAGTCGTGGAAGAAGCCGACCTGGTGAACGCGCTCGAGCAGCTTCTCGCGGAACTTCGTCGCGACGGCGGCCGGGCGCGGCCGTCCGGCTGAGAGACGTTCCGGCCGGGAGGCCTTTCGGCTGAAGGACCGAGCCCGCGGGCATCGCCGACGGACCGCAGCATCGTGCGTGCGGTACGTTCGAGGCGCCCATCGGGTCCTGACCGTCGCAGGCCGGTCTTGACGAACCCTTCCGCACGGCCCTTGCCGCGGCTTCCTGATGGTCTCATAATGTACATTATGTAAACTCCAAGCCCGAACACTTGGCAAGGCGACCGGAATGCGACGAACCGGTCCCGACCACGCCGCTGTCGCCGCCGATGGGTCAGAATGGCGGCCACAACGGCCATGTACCGGCTTCTGGATCGCTACCTCGTGCGCGAGACGACGGGCCCTTTGTGCCTGGGGCTTCTCGTGTTCACGTTCCTGGCGCTGGTGCAGGAGCTCTTCCAGTACGCCGAGATCATCATCAGCCGCAACGTCGAAGCGATTCTCGCGCTCCGGCTGCTGGGCCACAGCATTCCGCACATTGTCGTGCTGACGATCCCCATGGCGTTCCTGTTCGCGATCCTGATCGCGGTCGGCAGGCTGGCCGCCGACAGCGAGCTGATCGCGATGCGGGCTTCCGGAATCAGCCTGTGGGCGGTCTATCGACCGATTCTCGTCCTGAGCCTCGTGCTGACGCTCGTCACCGGCTACCTGACGACCGTCGCCCTTCCGGCCGGCAACAAGGCGGTGGGCGAACTGCGACTCGCGATCATGACCCGCGGCCTCAGCCAGCAGGTGAAGCCCAGGGTCTTCTACGACCAGCTGCAAGGCCGCGTCCTCTACGTCTTCGAGTCCCCCGGCGGGGAGGATTCCGGCTGGCGGGGTGTCTTCCTGGCGGACGACGTGCCCGGGCCGGATCAGCAGGTGGTCATGGGAGAAAGCGGCGAGATCAGTCTGAATCGGTCCACCGGACAGGCGGTCCTCCGCTTCGACCAGGCGGACGTCCACGAGGTGGATACCGACGATCCGGGCGTCTACCGGGTGCAGCGCCTGCGGGATGCCCGCATCACGCTCGAGGACGGGCTGTTCCGCCAGGAAGAACAGCTCGTGCTGGCCAAGGGCGTGCGCTCGATGACCCTGCCGGAGCTTCGACGGTCCGTCGACGACCCCGACGGCACGGAGTTCGAGCGCAACCAGGCACGTGTCGAGATGCACAAGCGCCTCGCCATTCCTGCCGCCTGCCTGGTGTTCGGCCTGTACGGCGTCCCGCTCGGTTTCAGGAACCGGCGGGCGGGCCGGACGTCCGGCTTCCTCGTCTCGGTCGGCATCTTCCTCGTCTACTACGTCCTGCTCGGCAACGGCGAGGAAGCCGCGGTGGGCGGACGCCTGCCCGCCTGGCTGGCGATGTGGGCGCCGAACATCATCCTGAGCGTCCTGGGGACTCTCCTGCTCTGGCGACGCAACCGCGACCGCAGTCTGATGATCGGCGCCGTCGACCGGTTCATGCAGGACCGGGTCTGGCGCCGGCTGGTCCGCTGGGCGCGCGGCCGGGAGATCAGGGGTCGACGCCGACGGGCCAGGGAGAATCGTCTGGCGCGCGCCCGCACCCAGCAGTCCCTGTCCTCCCCCACCCGCCCCCGCCTCAGGCTGCTGCTGCACCCGCCCGGCCTGCCGCTTCCCGGCGCCCTGGACCGGTACATCGTCAGCGTCTTCGCGCAGGTGCTGGCGGTGACGGTGGTGGCCTCCATCGGCGTCTTCATCGTCTCGGACTTCACGCAGCTCGCCGACGAGATGATCCGCAACTCGGTGCCGCTCGGCGTCTTCCTCCAGTACTACCCCTACCTGTCGCTTCAGGTGTTCTACGAGAACGCCCCCGTTCTCGTGCTCGTCACCACGCTCATCACCTTCGGCCTGCTCTCGCAGCGCAACGAGGTCGTGGCGGCCAAGGCTCTCGGCTTCAGCCTCTTCCGGCTCGCGGTTCCGGCGCTCATCGCGGCCGCCGGCGTGTCCGTCCTGTGTACCGCGCTCGAGACGTCCGTGCTGCCGGCCTCGAACGCCAGGACGGTCCAGCTGCGGGACACGATCCACGGCGAGGAGCGACGCGGCGGCAGCCAGCTCGGCGGCGACCCGCGCTGGCGCTTCGCCCCGGAGGCCGACGGCGGCGGCTACATCTACAACTACCGCCACTACGATGCCGACCGGGCCACCCTGCGCCGTCTGCAGGTGTTCCGGTTCGACGCCGAGCACCGTCTCGTGCGTCGCCTGTACGCGGCCGCGGCGCGCCACGTACCGGACGCGCACGGCGGCCGATGGGAGCTCCTGGACGCCTGGGTCAGGGAGTTTGACGGCTTGACGATCACGGACAGCCGGCGCTTTGCCGGACCCAGGCCGATCGACCTGCGCGAGCCGCCGGAGTTCTTCGGGACGGAGGTCAAGCTCGCCGAACAGATGAACCGGGCCGAACTCCGGCGCCACGTCGACCAGCTGGTCGCGGCCGGCACGGACGTGTCGGAGCTCAGGATGCAGCTCCACCACAGGACCGCGATGCCGTTCGTCAACCTGGTGATGGCCCTCGTGGCGCTGCCTTTCGCCTTCCGGCTCGGCCGCCAGGGCGCTCTCTACGGCATCGGCATCGCGATAGTCCTCGGCCTCGTCTACTACATGGTCATCGGCATCTTCACCACCCTCGGCCAGTCGGACACCCTGCCGCCGCTGATCGCCGCCTGGAGCCCCAACGTGCTGTTCGCGGTCCTGGCGCTCTACCTGTTCCTGGGCGTCAGGACGTAGCGGTCCGCAGGCCGCCGCCGGGTCAGGAGCTTGCTCTTGCTCGCAGCGACTCCACCCGGTCGATTCGTTCCCAGGTGAAGTCGGGACGGCCGAAGTGGCCGTAGGCCGCGGTCTTCAGGTAGCCGGGCCGCTGTAGCTGCAACTGGTCGATGATGTTCCTGGGCTCGAGGCAGAACTCTTCCTCGACGATCTCCTCGATCATGGGGTCGCAGAGACCCTCGCGGGCGGTGCCGAAACTGTCGACGTGAACCGAGACCGGCTTCGGCAGGCCGATGGCATACGCGAGCTGAATCTCCAGCCGCCTGGCGAGGCCGGCCGCCACCAGGTTCTTGGCCACGTAGCGGGCCATGTAGCTCGCCGATCGATCCACCTTGGTCGGGTCCTTGCCCGAGAACGCGCCACCGCCGTGATGGCCGACGCCGCCGTACGTGTCGACGATGATCTTGCGTCCCGTGAGTCCGCAGTCGCCCTGGGGACCGCCCTTGACGAAGTTGCCGGTCGGGTTCACGTGGATCCTCGTGTCGCCGTCGAGCAGGTCGGCCCGGATGGCCCGGATGGCCCGCTGTATCACCTGCTCTTCCACCACCCGAACGACCTCTGCATGCTTCACGCAGCTGGCGTGCTGGGTCGAGACGACGACCGTGTGGACCCGTTTCGGCTCGCCGCACGACCCGTACTCGACGGTCACCTGGGATTTCCCGTCCGGCCGCAGCCAGTCAACCGTTCCCTCGCGGCGCAGTTCCGCCAGGCGCCGGGTCAGGGCGTGCGCCAGGTGAATGGGCAGGGGCATGAACTCCACGGTCTCCTTGCAGGCGTAGCCGAACATCAGGCCCTGGTCGCCGGCGCCGCCGGTGTCCACGCCGAGCGCGATGTCCTCGGACTGCGGGTCCAGGGCACAGAGGACGGCGCAGTCGTCCGCCGCAAAGCCGTGACTTCCGTCCCGGTAGCCGATGCCGTGAATCGTCCGGCGGGCCACCGCGGCGTAGTCGATGGCGGGACCCTTCAGGGTGATCTCGCCTGCAATCAGGACCAGCCCCGTGTTCACCAGTGTCTCGCACGCGACCCTGGCGTTCGAGTCGCGGCGCAACGCCTCGTCGAGCACCGCGTCCGAGATCTGGTCTGCGACCTTGTCCGGGTGGCCTTCGGTGACCGATTCGGAGGTGAACAGGCGGCCCTTGCCGCTTGGTGAGTTCTTCATGGGGCGCAGAGAGTAGCAAGACACGAGGCGATCGGAATCGTCCTCGCGACACCCTGCGCCACCTGCGCCGGACTGTGCTCCGGCCTGCACGCTGGCGGACCTGCGAGCAGAGGTGGCATCCGCCCGAGCCGACGACCTGCCGACGACGAAGGACCTCCCCAGCACGAATCGCCGCCGCTGCACAGGTTTACCGACGCACCGTGGTTCCTGCCCGTAGAGTCGTCCTCCAGCCGCACCATGATTCGCAGCCGAGACAATCCCCGGGCCCGTCTGATTCGCCGACTGAGGCAGCCGCGTGGGCGCAAGGGCCTCGACCTTCTGCTGCTCGAAGGCCCGCATCTCGTGACCGCCGGGGCCGAGGCGAGGCTCGCCTTTCGCGAGCTGCTGGTGACCCCGGAGTTCCTCGCCGCTCGACACGCCCTGGTCGAGCGGGTGGAGCAGGAGTGCGGGCTTCGGGCACTCCAGATCGAGCCCGGGCGTCTCGGAGAGCTGGCAGACGCCGACGCTCCCCGGGGGATCGCCGCGATCGCCGAGCCGCCCGTGCGCTGGCGCCAGGCCGATGATGGGCCCAACCCCGCAGCTGTCGATCCGAGCCCTGCGCAGCAGGAACCACCGACGCCCGCCAGGGACCGTTTCCACCTGTACCTCGACGGCATCCAGGACCCCGGCAACCTGGGCGCCATCGCTCGCTCGGCGGAAGCCAGCGGCGTCGCCTCCCTGATCCTCGGCTCGGGCACCGTGCGGCCCGGCCATCCGCGCGCGCTCCGTTCCTCGGCCGGGAGCCTGCTGCGGCTCTCGCTCCGGCAGGACGCGCGCCCGCACCACCTCCCGACAGACGCCTGCTGGCTGGCCCTGTCGGCCCGCACGCCACGGGGCGGGTCGCCGCCTGCGGCCCGGCTGTTCAGGGGCGACAGCGATCTCCGGGACCTGGCGGCGAAGGACGTGCTGGTTCTGGCAGTGGGCGCCGAGAGTCGCGGGCTCTCCTGGTCCGTCGCCGCCCGCGTGGACCGCTACCTCACCATCCCCATGGCGCCGCCGGTGGAGTCCCTGAACGCCGCGGTCGCCGCCTCGCTTGCCCTCTTCGAGTTGCGCCGCCTGCTGCAACCGACGACTTCATAGCCGGCAGCCACTCCCCGGCCAGCCAGCCGTGCTCCCGTCAGGCACGACCAGAGCCGACAGGTCCGAGGCGGCCGCAAGGGGACTGCAGGCAAGCGACTGTCGAGGCCATCCGGACAGGCACGACGGTCCGCAGCGCAGCCGACCGCAGCGGGCGCCAACCGCTCGACAACCTCCAGAGCGCCCGCGTTCCCTGCGGCCCCCGCGGACCTGGCGGCGGCCGCAGCGCTCAGCCTGCCGACGCCTGCCGACGGCGCCGGTCTGCGAGCAGTCGGGTCAGCTCCGGGGCGACCTCGTGCAGGTCGGCCACGATGCCGTAGTGGGCGACGCCGAAGATCGGGGCCTCGGCGTCCTTGTTGATCGCGACGATCACCCGGGCGCCGCTCATGCCCATCAGGTGCTGGATGGAACCGGACACGCCCAGCGCCACGTAGAGCTGCGGGGTCACGACGTGCCCGCTCGAACCGACCTGACGCTCGCGCGGCAGCCAGCCGTTGTCGACGACCGGACGGCTGGCCCCGAGCTCGGCGTCGAACGCCGACGCCAGATCTGCCGCAACCGAGACCTCCTCGGCGCCGCCGACACCCCGGCCCGCCGTGACGATGCGTTCGGCAGACGCCAGGTCGACGCCTCCGGCGCTCACCGACTCCCGACCAACCACTTCGCGCTCCGGCAGGCCGTTGGTGTCGGCCGGCCGACCGACCTCGACCACGTCGTCGGGCCGCGGCAGGTCCTCTCCCGGAAAACTCCCGATCTGCACGGTGGCGACCACGACGGGGCGCCTGGCGCGGACCTCGGCCGTCAGCCGGCCCTGAAGGACCGCCCGCCGAAAGCGGACGACGGCTTTCCCGCCGTCGGCCGGGCCGTCCATCGTCACCGAGCCGACCGAAGGCACGTAGGCGGCGCCAAGCCGAACGGCGAGCTGCGGCGCGTATTCCGCGACTCGATAGGTATGCGGCAGCACGACGAGGACGGCGACTCCCTCGTCTTCGTCGGTCGCTTCGAGCTCGCTGGCCACGACTGCCCGCAGGGCTTCGGCTCGAAGCGCAGGCGAGCTGCCGCCGAGACGCTCGTCGTCGACGAGAGCGACCCGCGAAGGCACACCCAGGCGCCGAGCGCACCGGCGCACGTCCTGAACGCCGGGTGCGCGATCAGCCTCCTCCACCAGCCAGACGAGTGGCTGCCGCATGGTCAGATCACGCCCTCCCGTTCCAGACAGGCGATCAGCTCGGCGGCGGCCGCTTCGGCGGACGGGGCCTTGACGATCACTCCCCCGCCGGAGGCGGGAGGCACTCGAACCGCGGTGGTCTCGGCACCGGCGCCGGCGGCCCCCACCGTGTGCGCCTCCAGACCGACGGCCGCGGCGTCGACCCGGAGCAGCGGCTTGCGCCGGGCCTGGAGCGTCCCGCGCAGCGAGGCGAACCGCGGCTTGTTGATGCCCGCCTGCACCGCGAGCACGCAGGGAAGGTCCAGCGCAACAATCTCGTTCATGCCTGCCTCCAGCTCGCGGACGACGCGCACTCGGCGGCTGCCTTCCTCACGGGCGAACGCCGTGACCAACCAGGCATGGCCGCAGTTCAGATGTGCGGCCATGACGATCGGCGTTGCGGCCTGACCGAGGTCGTCGGACTGGGCGCCGGCCAGCACGAGGTCGCAGTCCTCGCGCGCCACGGCCGCGGCCAGAGCAAGTCCGTCGGCGACCGCGTCGCCACCGGCGAAGGCGTCGTCGGCCAGATGGACCGCCCTGTCGGCGCCGAGCGCCAGGGCCTTGCGCAGGGCCTCCTCCACCCGCGCCGGCCCGAGGCTGAAGACGACGACCTCGGGACGCTCCTCGCCGCCTGCCACCGCTGCCTCGGCCAGCAGCAGGGCTTCCTCCAGCGCGCAGATGTCGCAGCTCGAGATGACCCAGTTGAGGCGGCTCTCGTCGAGGCGCCGTCCGGAGTCGTCGGTGCGCAGGTTCGCGTCCGAGTCCGGTACCTGTTTGATGCAGACGCCGATCCTCATCACTCGCGGCCTGAAGCGGCAGCCCCGGATGATAGCGCCCGCCGCGGCGCCGTGGCGGCGACGCGACCTATAGACGCCTGGCTATCTCTCTGGTACCTTTCCGCACCGTGCCGTACCTAGCCGTTCCCGTCGCCGCCACGCTGAGCCAGGGTGATTCCGCGGTCATTCACTTCTTCCTGCAGTCCGGCCCGGTTGCCAGGATCGTCCTCGGCATCCTGGTGCTGATGTCGCTCACCTCCTGGTACGTGCTTCTTCAGCGCCTGTTTCTCTTCCGACGCACCGCAAGGGACAACCAGGGCTTCCTGGACTTCTTCCGCAAGGCCTCCCGGTTCAGCGACATCGGCAAGGCCGCCTCGGGCCACCGCGCGTCTTCCCTGGTCGGGCTCTTCCAGGCCGGCTACGTCGAGATCGACAGCCAGATCAAGGCCCTGCGTGAATCCAGGGGGGACGTCAGCAACCTGCGCCTGCAGTCGCTGATCAGCCTGGAGCGCACGCTGCGACGGGCCGCGAACGTCGAACTCCGGGTGCTCGCCCGCAACACGTCGTGGCTCGCGACCACGGCCGCCGCCGCTCCGTTCATAGGCCTGTTCGGCACGGTCTGGGGAATCATGATCGCATTCAACGACATCGGCGCCTCGGGCACGGCCTCGATCACGGCAGTCGCTCCCGGCATTGCGGAGGCGCTGGTGAACACCGCGGCCGGTCTCGTCGCCGCCATTCCGGCTCTGGTCGGCTACAACTACCTGGCCACGAGACTGCGGCAGCTGCGGGCGGAGATGGACGACTTCACCCTCGAGTTCCTGAACCTGGCCGAACGGAACTTCGGCTGAGCGCGGCGGAGCGGCATTGGCCTTCTTTCAGGACACGGAGGGAGAGGACGCGGTCCTCGCCGATATCAACGTGACGCCGCTCGTCGACGTCATGCTCGTCCTGCTCATCATCTTCATGATCGCGACGCCGATGCTCCATCAGGGGGTCGACGTGACGCTGCCGGAGATGGACTCGCCTGCTTCCCTGGCAATCCGCGACGAGGACCCGATGATCCTGACCGTGGCCCGGGACGACATCGTCTACATTCGGGACGAGCCGGTCGCCACCGCCCTGCTGGTCGAACGGCTCCTGCCGATGCTGGAGCTGCGAGACTACGAGGCCGTGTTCGTCAAGGGCGACCGCGACGTGGTCTACGGAAGAATCATAGAGGTGCTCGACGTTCTGGAACGTGCGGACATTCACCGGGTGTCCCTCGTCGTCCAGCCCGACGAGTGACGCCGACCCGGGAAGTTCCAGGAACCGAACGCCGTGCAGACGCCAGGCGACTCGCAGAACCAGCGCAACGCCACGCCCTCCGTCGAGCGGATTCTGCTGCGTCGGGACAGCCGGGGCCGCGGGGTCAGCCGCCCCTGCCTGGCCGCATCCCTGGCCCTGCACGTCGGGCTGATCGGCGGCATGTTCGTCGGTCCCGGCCTGTTCGCGGAGCGGCCGCATCTGGCGCGGCAGCCGGTCGAGATTGTCCGCCTGGCCGCCATCAGACCGAAGCCGATTCCGCCGCCGACCCAGGAAGAACCGCCGCCGCCGGAGGCGCCCGAACCGCCGCCTGAACCCGAACCGCAGCCCGAGGAAGCGCCGCCGGACATCCCGAGGCTGACCGAGTCCGAACCGGAACCCGAGCCCGAACCGGAACCCGAGCCGCCGACGCCACAGCCCGAACCCGAGCCGCCGCCGAGGCAGCGCCCCAGGCTCGACCGCCCGTTCCAGCCCGCGCGCACCGTCGACCCGGCACTTGCCGGCACCGACGACGCCGAGGCGCCAATCATCGGCTACGACAGCGACGACTTCACCTACGCCTACTACACGTCCCGTCTCGTGGCCGCCATCAAGGCCCGGTGGACCCGTCCCCCGCTTCAGGACGTGGAGGCCGTGGTGTTCTTCCGCATCTCGAGCGACGGCGCCATCAGCGATCTGCGCCTGGTGCGGTCGTCCGGGGTCACCCGCTTCGACAATGCCGGCCTGCGCGCCATCGATCTGGCCTCGCCCGTTCCTCCCCTCCCGCGCAGCTTCCGCAAGCCCAGCCTGGGCGTGACCATGACCATCCGGTGAGCAGGAGCAGACCGAGAAATGAGACGTTCAACCCTTCCGTTCGCGCTGTTGGCCGTCTGGCTGTCCGTCCTGGCCGCGCCCCTGTCCCTTTCGGCTCAGGATGGCGGGGCGGCAGCCGAGCAGGCTCCGCCCGCCGAAGCCGCACCTTCGGACATCGAGCTCGTCCTCACGCCCGGCGGCGCCACGCGTCTGAACCTCGCCATGCCGCGGGCAACCAGGCCGCCCGGAGCCAGGCCGGAGATGCTCGACGCGATGGAAGAGGTCGAGCAGACCCTGCGCGCCGACCTCGCGTTCACCCAGCTGTTCGACCTTCAGGGCCCCGAGGTCCTCTCCGCCGTTCGCTCCACCGGCGACCGCGCAAGGGACCTCGAGCAGTACCGGGCGTACGGCAACGAGGTCGCGCTTCTCGGCGAGTTCAAGCTGAACGCTGACCAGATGATCGTGGAGGCCCGCGTGTACGACCTGGCCAGCGGGCAGTTCATCCTCGGCAAGCGGTTCAGCGGCGGCATCGACCTCGCCCGCCGCATCGCGCATGCCCTGTCGGACGAAGTGGTCCTCTACTTCACCGGTCGTCGCGGCATCGCCATGACCACCATCGCCTTCGTTTCCGACCGGGAGAGTCAGGACAGCAAGGAGATCTTCCTGATGGACTACGACGGGCATTCCCAGCGCAGGATCACGGGGCACATCTCGACCAGCCTGTCGCCGGTCTGGGCGGCCGACGGCAGCGGACTGGTCTACCTGTCCTACTTTCAGGGCCGCCCCGGGGTGTACTGGGCCGATCTCACCACCGGAAGGAAGACCCCGGTCGTGTTCGAGGAGCAGCCCGCCTATTCGCCAAGCGTTTGCCCGGACGGCGACACCGTCGTCTTCGCGCGGCCGATTCGCAGCAACATGGAGATCTTCGCCACCACCCGAAGCGGCGGCGGAACCCCTCGGCAGCTGACCCGGTCCAGCCGCATCGACACGAATCCCGAGTGCTCGCCCGACGGCCAGCGGCTGGCGTTCACGTCCAGCCGTTCCGGCACGCCGCAGATCTACACCATGGACCTCGACGGCACGAACCTGGCGCGGGTCACGTTCGAAGGCCGCTACAACGAGGGGGCCTCCTGGCATCCTGACGGCAGCAAGCTGGTCTACGCTCGCCGCACCGAGCGAGGCGAGCGCTTCGACATCGCGCTGGTCGACATGGTCACCGGCCAGGATCGGTTGCTCACCGTCGGTCCCGGCAGCCACGAGTACCCGTCCTTCTCCCCGGACGGCGAGTGGATCGTCTACGAGTCGCGTCAGACCGGCCGCGACCGGCAGATCTTCATCATGAGCGTGGACGGCAGGTACAGCCGCCAGGTAACGACCCACGGCAACAACTACTCGCCGTCCTGGTCGGGTTACCTGGAATAGTCGGGAGAGCCAGGATGCCACCAGTACCCGGCGGCGTCTCTTCCAGTCCTGAAGTGGGCATGAACGCGGCGCTGGCAGAGCAGTGAACCGTGGTCGTTCCCGGGGTTGTTGCTGGTGTTCCTGCCCGGGTGTCTGACCGCCCTGGGCAGCAGTAGCCGGCGCCGGGCCGGCGGCCGGCGACTCGAGGTCAGGGATGCCAACGGCGTCCTCCCTGGTGACGGGCCCTTGGCACTGCGAGAAGCCCGTCACCCTGGACCAGAACGGCTCGTGCCAGCCCCTTGTCGGGCCTCTTCCGCGTGAGGTTGCGCGGCTTCCTGCGCCTTGTGGCGCGTCCCCGACCGGTCGAAGGCCGCGCTGAACCGGAAGCGCACCTGCGTCCGCCTGACGAACGCCCAGGTCGATTGCCGGTCCTTTCGGGTGATCTCGGCCCCAATGCCGCCGGAGACGAACAGGGCGAGCCGGGCGAGAGTCTCGAGACGGTGGCGATGAAGCGACACGAGCATCCTCCGATGATCCCCGAGTGCCGATCCACCTGCTCCTTTCGCGCTGGATTACCCGCCCCCGTTCATGCTCACTTCTCGTGGGACCAGAGGAGCGGTTGCCGGAATTCGCTCGCTCTGCTATCGTCCGCCCGCCGCCTCGATTTATCCAAGCATCAGGAAAGGTCATCGGTCATGTTGGCAAGAAGGATCCCTGCACTCACTCTGTCGGCACTCCTGTTGCTGGTCGTCGGCGCTTGCAAGAAGGAACCGCCTGCGCCCCCGCCCCCCCCGCCGCCGCCGGTCGAGACGCCTGCTCCGCCTCCGCCGCCGCCACCACCGGCGCCGCCGGAACCGCCCGTCACTCCCGAGTACGTGTCGCCGTGGTCCGAGGACATCCTGGAAGCGAACCGCGAGGTCCACGAGAAGGGCCTCCTGGGCGACGTGTACTTCGACTTCGACAAGGCCGACCTGACCGAGATGACCCGCTCGCATCTGGCCAAGAACGCCGACTTCCTGAACAGCCGGGACGGGCAGGACTTCGTCATCACGATCGAGGGTCACTGCGACGAGCGAGGCACGAACGACTACAATCTCGCGCTGGGAGACCGCAGGGCGAACGCCGCGCGCGACTACCTGATTTCGCTCGGCATCGGCAGCGACCGCCTGAAGACGATCAGCTACGGTGAAGAGCGCGCACAGTGCGACGAGTCGAACGAGGATTGCTGGCAGCTGAATCGGCGGGCCTACTTCCGCATCACCGACCGCATGTGACTCGGCACTCGGCTCTGCGGCGCCTGCGCTGCCGGAGGGTTGAGGCCCTTCCCCATCCTTCAGACGAGGGGACATCGCGCCAGGGAGCCCGGGCTGGCCGGGCACACCCGAGGCACACGCTTGCGGCGTGTGCCTTGTTGCTTGGGGCGATGGGTTTCCTGTCGTCCGGGTGCGGCTCATCCACGCAGCTGACGGATCTCGAGACCGGGCTCGGCGCCCTCGAGGGCGAAGTGAGAGCGCTGCGCACCGAAGCGGCCACCCGGGAGGAGTTGAGCGACCTGGGGAGCGCACTCGAGGACCTTGTCGAGCGGAACGTCAGCGTCAGCGCGGACCTGAAGCAGGACCTCCGGCAGATCATCGCGGAGATCGAGGCCCTTCGCACGTCAACCCAGGAACAGTGGCGCATCGGTGTCCAGTCGCTCGCCCGCATCGACGGGCTCGCCGCCGAGCTGGAACTCCTGCAAAGCCGGCTGGAGAGCCACGACGCCTGGGTGTCTGACCTGGTCCAGCAGGCTGATGCGGGCCAGCAGCCACCCGCCACGGAGGCGCTCGACCCGCAGACCATCTACGACCGCGCCTACGACCACTACGGCGCCGGCCGCTACGAGCAGGCGGCCCGCAGCTTCGAGCAGTACCTCGAGTCCTTTCCCAGCGGCGTGGACGCGGACAACGCCCGCTACTGGCTGGGGGAGTCGTACATGGGGCTTGGACGGTTCCGCGCCGCCATCGTCGAACTCACCCGCGTGGTCGAGCTCTACCCCGAGAGCGACAAGGTGGCGAGCTCCCTGCTTCGCCTCGGCGTGGCCCACACCGAGCTTGACGAGACCGACCTGGCGAGCGAGATGCTGGAACGGGTGAGGCGGGAGTATCCCGACTCGGACGAAGCGGTTCTGGCGCTCCAGCAACTCGACAACCAGAGGGACTGACTGTAGACTTCCGTGCCGTTGGCGCGGCGACCGACAACGGCCACAGGGAAGGCACGGGGACACGCGGAATGGCAAACTCCAGGCAGGCAGAGAAGCGGATTCGGCAGTCGAGGGTCCGGCGCGACCGGAATCGGGCGGTGATGTCGAGGCTGCGCACCGGAATCAAGCAGCTTCGAGCCGCGGCCGAGGACGACGTGGCCAGGGCGCAGGAACTCCTGCCCGCCACCCTCGGACTCATCGACGTCACGGCGCGCAAGGGCGTGATCCACGCGAACGCGGCCGCGCGGCGGAAGTCTCGCCTCACCGCACTCGTGAACAGGCGCGTCGCGGCCGCCGCCGCGGCAGCCGAAAGCGCCGAGTAGCGTCGCAAGCCGAGGCTGCAACCCGAGGCCGCAACGCGGGAGGCCGCAACCCGAGGCGGCAACGCGGGGAGGCGGCGTAGAACCAACCGACGGCCGGCCACACCCGGCGGCAACCACCCGGCGCGGCAGGGCGACGGGTCAGAACGCCTCGAGCAGGTCAGTGACCATCGTGTCGGCGAAGCGTTCCGCGCTGTCCTCGATCGCCAGATTCTCGCGGTCGAAGAAGGCGCTGTCCGGGCTCTGGACCTCGTAGCTCTCCCTGAACTGGTAGCGGTCGTTCGCCCAGATAGTCTCGCCCTCCTCCTCGTCGTCCGTCGATACCCGCCGGAACGACACGTCCACCACGAGCGTGAACTCGTACTCCTGGGCCCGGCCATCCGTCGTGAAGGTGATCGGGGCCACCCGGAAGGCCGTGACCGTGCCCCGAATCACCGCATCGGCAACGGCCTCGGAGGCAACGATCTCGAAGCGAGGCCGGGTCACCAGCTCGTCGGCGATCGCCTGGGTGAGGAACTGCTCGAGCTCCACCCTCGAGGTCTTGTTCTCGAAGGGCTGGAGGTACACCCGCCGGATGTCCTCCGGGATGTTTGAGGCCGTGCCGACCAGCGTGTAGCCGCAGCCGGCTGGCGCCACCACGATCGCCGCCGCGGCCACTGCCCTGGCAGCCAGCGGCAGGGCGCTGCACCGCCAGCCGACCGCCTCGCGTCCGCTCTGCCGCTTCACCTGTGACCGAGCCTGGCCAGCAGTGCGTCGAGGATTCCGTTGATGAACGCTCCCGACTGCTCGGAGCCGAACTTCTTCGCCAGTTCGATCGCCTCGTCGATCACCACGATGCCGGGGACGTCGCGCTGGCGGCTCAGCTCGTAGACCGCGAGGCGCAGGATGTTCCGGTCCACGACCGGCATCCTCTCCAGGCGCCAGTTGTCCGCCTGCGTGTCGATCAGGTCGTCGAGGCTCTCCTGGTGCGCCTGCACTCCCTCCAGCAGGGTGCGCGCATAGCCCAGCGCCCGCGTGGACGACTCCGGCAGGGCCGCGGCGTCGGCGGTCTCGGCGCGGAATGCATGCAGGTCGAACTCTCGAACCAGCTGACAAGCCTCGAGCCGCCCGAGCTCCCGCTGGTACAGCATCTGCAGCGCCATCTCGCGCGCCTGGCGACGCTTGCCCCCGGCGCCCCGTCGAGCCTCGGGGGCGCCGTCCGGCGCCGCATCGTGAACCTGTGTGCCTGCCGGGCCGCTCATGATCTCAGGGTCGACAGCAGGTGGGTCATCTCCAGAGCCGCCTCGGCCGCCTCCCGCCCCTTGTTGCCGGCCGGGCCTCCGGCGCGATCCGCCGCCTGGGAGTCGTCATCGCAGGTCAGAACGCCGAAGCCGACCGCCAGACCCGTGCGCTCGACGACGCGTGCGCAGCCGGCCGCGCACTCCGCGCAGATGTAGTCGAAGTGCGGCGTCTCGCCTCGGATCACGACGCCGAGAGCGACCAGGCCGTCCAGGTCCTCGCGCTCGGCCAGGGCCTGAAGCGCCACCGGTATCTCCCAGGCGCCCGGGACGCGGACGAGGAGGAGATCCTGCTCCAGCACGCCGTGCTCCAGAAGTGCACCATGCGCCCCCGAGATCAGCTTCTCGACGTGGAGGCCGTGGAAGCGCGACGCAACCAGACCGAACCGAAGGCCGGCGGTGCGTCTCTCGGTCCTGATCTCGGGCACGGCGCAGGCTCAAGGGGCGCCCATGGCGCAGGGCTGGCTCGGGGTCGAGATGGTCGGGACGGCGAGATTCGAACTCGCGACCCCCTGAACCCCATTCAGGTACGCTACCAGACTGCGCCACGTCCCGACCGCCGACGCATTCTCTACCGGATGGTCGCAGCTTGGCAAGCCGTCCACCGGTGCCCTCTCGCTCCGGAGACGGTGGAGCCCGGCAGCTGCGGAGATCAGGTGTGCGCGGAGATCGGGCGGGCGCCAGGACCGGCGACCCTGCCGGCGAGGCAGAGCGCCGTCCGAGTGCGGGCTGCGGCTGCGTCGGCCACTTGCTCAATCCGGTTTCGTGCCCGTGTCCGGCCTGAGCTCCGCTGCCAGCTGACGGGCCTGGGCGACCAGGGCCGCCACGCCGCCCTCCAACCTCTCGACGCGCCGGGTGAGGCTGCCTATGTCCTGCCCGACCGTGCCCTCACCGTCGGTTCCCTCACGGTCGCTCCCCTCCCCGACCGAAGCGCCCGGAACAGGCGCCGCAGGCTCGGCGGCCTCGTTCTGCGGATCCCCCGCCATGGCGGCGCCGGCCTCGACGGCGCCCGGCGGCGACGACGCCTCTGGCGGAGAAGGCTCCGGCAACTGACCGTAGCTTCCGTCGGCCGCCTGCGCCTGCTCCGACGGCGGCGCTGTCCGTCTGCGTGGACCACCCTGCTCGAGCTCCGACTCGATCGTCGCCCTGGCCTGCTCGATCGTGCAGCCTTCGTCGTAGAGCAGCTCGCGGATCCGCTGCACCACGAGGACCTCCTCCTCGCCAAGCTCGTCGGCCCCCGAGTCACGCCCCAGGGCGACGAGTGCCGGAAACTCGCTGCGCCAGAAGCCCACCACATAGGGCTGCAAATCCAGCCTCCTGCACACGTCGTCGAGCTTGTGGCGCCTGGACATGCCTGCCTCACCGAACAGCGGAACCCTGTCGCATGGTCAGGACTCGCGGCGCCGAGAACCCCGGTGATGCTCCGCGAACGAACCTGCTTGGGGAACGCAACCCATTATACGGAACCTCGGCCCGGAGCCTGGCCGTCCAGGTCCGCCGCCGCATCCCCGCGACGCTCTCGCACCACCAGCCGAAGTGGCACACCGTTGAGCCCGTACGTCTCTCGCAGCTGGTTCTCGAGGTAACGGCGCCAGGAGTGTCCACGCTTCATGCGTCGGCTGGCGAAGAGGAGGAAGGTGGGCGGCGGTCCGCCGACCTGGGTCGCGTAGAAGAACCGCCACGGCTTGCCCCGCTCCGCCGGCGGCTGATGGCGGGCCACTATCCTCCCGATTTCCCGATTCAGCTCCGCGGTCGGCACCTGCCGCCGATGCCGCTCCCGCATCCGGTCCAGGCCAGGCGCAATGCCGGCAATGCCCCGACCGGTCAGCGCCGACACGTTCACCCGGACCGGGTCCGCGAAGAGCTCCTTGAGCCGCTCCCAGCCCGTCTCGAGACGCTCCCGTCGCTCCGGGTCCCGCTGCAGCAGATCCCACTTGTTGCAGACCACCAGGATCGCGCGCCCGGCGCGCCAGGCAGCGTCGGCTATCGCCAGGTCGCCGCCGGTGATGCCAGAACCGGCATCGACCACCAGCACCACCAGCTCTGCCCGCTCCATCTGCCGCCTCGCGAACAGGACGGCCAGCTCCTCCGGCGCATCCTGAACCTGGGATCTGCGCCGAATGCCGGCGGTGTCCACCAACAGATAGTCCGAACCGTCATCGCGTTGCAGGAGGCTGTCGATCGGGTCCCTGGTCGTTCCGGCAACCGGCGACACCAGGGTTCGCTCGCTGCCCAGAAGCCGGTTGACGAGGGACGACTTGCCGACGTTGGGGCGCCCCACCACCGCGACCGCCGGCGCATCGACCGAAGCGGCCGTGGGCACGGCCTCGGGCAGATGCCTGGCGATCTCGTCGTGGAGACCGTCGAAGCCGGTGCCGTGCTCGGCCGAAAGAAGCACGAGTCCGTCGCCCCCCAGCGTCCAGAACTCGTGCCATCCATCGCGAGCGGCCCGCGTGTCGCCCTTGTTGACCACCACGACGATTGGCCGATCGCGGCTCCGAAGCCGCGACATCACCTGCTCGTCCGCGGTCCCGAGCCCTTCCCTGCCGTCCACGACCAGCAGCAGGAGATCGCTCATCTCCACCGCGTACTCGACCTGAGCGTTGAGCCCCAGGGGATCGTCGCCCGGCACCAGACCGCCTGTGTCGACCAGATCCACGGCGCCACGCCCATCCAGCTCGAAGCTGCCGACCAGGCGATCCCGGGTCACGCCGGGGAGGTCGTGCACGATGGCCTGGCGGCGCCCGATCAGCCGGTTGAAGAGCGTCGACTTGCCGACGTTGGGGCGACCAGTGATGGCGATCGTCGCTCCCCCGCCTTCCGTTACCGTCGCTCGACCGTCGCTCGACGCCGACGCGCCTTCCGGTCCTGCACTTCCCCGGCTGCCGGACGTGCTGCTGCTCGTCACGCTGCCGGTGGCCCGCCGCGAGGCTCGATTCGGCTTGGTTCCGGACATGACGCCGGCGGCAGGCCTTGCGGCGTCAGGACTCGAACTCGTGTTCGATGCGCCGATCGATCACCATCCAGCCCTCGTCGCGACGCTTGAACAGGTAGCGAACGCGGTAGCGGTCGATTCCCGACGAAAGCAGCCGGTCGGTACCGCTCGCCAGGGACTCGATGCTCCACACCTCGATCGTCGTGACGGCAGCGTTCGAGTGGCGCCAGACGTGGAGCTCCTCGATCTCGAAGCCCTGAAGCTCGGGCCGCAGCGTGCGGCTGGCCTCCATCTCGAGATCGTGGACGCGCTTTCTGACGATCGCGATCTCCTTCGGAACGGCCCCCGATGCCAGAGCCTCGAAGTCGCCCGTGGCATAGGCGGCGCCGAGCTTCGGAAGGTAGTCGGCCAGGACGGTCTCGATCGCGATGCGGTCCTCCATCGATGCGCCGTCGCCGCCTTCGGCGCAGCCGAGCAGCCCGATCACGACAACGACCAGGGCGAGCGGGGCAAACCGGGCACGACGCAACAACTCCTTCATGGCAACAGCGTAGCAGGCAAGTCGGGTCGTTCACGATCATCGCCGGACAGGACAACGCTCCCCGCTCACGATCGCCTCTCGTTGGCACGCACCAGGGGGCGACCCGTGTCCCGAGCTCCGCCACGCTGCGTGAGGGCACCAACAAGGAGAGCCCGACATGATCCCATCGCCAGATCCGCCGACCAGGCCGTCAGGACGCCAGGCCGGGTTCTACCATGAGGTCCTGGTTGGTGCGCAGTGTGGGTGGCGGTCTGCTTGTCGGCGACCTGGTTGAGATCTGCATCACCTGCCGGCGCTGGTAGTGATCGTCCTGGTCACATCCCACAAGCTGAAGAGGCGACGCTACTTCCCCTTTACCTCCGGCCGGTCGCGTCATGGAAGGTCGTCCTTTTCGGGCTCGTGTCATTGGTGCTGCTCGCGAGGGTGTATCCCCCTTGGTAGCGGATGCCTCCTGGCCTTGCACGGTTGCCCTCGGCCCGTATCCCCCGTGGCCTCCTCGAACTTGCCTGGGGCCTCCTCGAATCGGACGGTCGGCTGCGGTCTCGTCCATCTCCGGCCCAGCAGCATTCCGGGATCGTTCTTCGCTCGATTCCTCCGCCCCGCTCACGATCGCCTCTCATTGGTCAGCACACCAGGGGTGCCACAACCGGGCTGACCGCGCTACAATCCCCGCCCGGCTTCAGCCGCGGACAGCGAAAGTGGCGGAATTGGTAGACGCGCAAGATTCAGGATCTTGTGGTAGCAATACCGTGGGGGTTCGAGTCCCCCCTTTCGCACCATCGCCGCTCTCTCACCGTTCTCGGCAGCGGCACTGAAGGAGCACGACCTGAGCCGCAGGGCCTGAGGGAACGCAGGGGGGCTGCTGGCAAGCGCCTGTCACGCCGTGGCGGACAAGCACGACATCGAGCAGCGCAGCCCACCGCAGCGGGCGCCAGCTTCCCGACAACCTCCGAAGCGCCCGCGTCCCCCGCGCCCCTTGGGACCTGACGGCGGCTCGCAGCAGACTTCCACCCACCGGGCGGGCTCAGGCGTAGAACGCCAGGACGCTGTCGCCAAAACGCCGGCTGGCAAGCAGCTGGAGGCGCCCTGCCCGTTCCGGCACGACGACGTGAACTGCGTGCTCGAGCACCAGCTCGCCCTCGTCCGCGACTGCCTGGCACGCCGCGTCGAGCATCTCCCGGAGCGCATCCTTGTCGTGGTCGTAAGGAGGATCGGCGAAGACGAGGTCGAATGCCGATGCGCCGGTCAGCGCGGAAGTCAGGCCGCCGGGCAGGTCGACCTGCCTGAAGCGGAGCGCGTCGCTGCCGTCGTGGGTGCCCAGGCGTCGCCAGTTGGTGCGAACGCACCGGCCGGACTGTCGGCTGCGGTCCATCGCCAAAACGTGGGAGGCGCCACGCGACAGCGCCTCGAACGACACCGCGCCGGAACCGGCGTAAAGCTCCAGCAGTCGACAGTCGACAACGCGGTCCTTCCAGTGCATGAACAGCGCCTCACGCACGCGCGATTGGGTGGGGCGGATTCCCGGCGGCACATCGAGCCGACGCCCCCGCCACATACCTCCGAGGATCCTCAGCCCGCCCGCACGCGAAGGCGACCGGGCACGACGACGCTTCATCAGCCGCCGGGCGACGGTTCCGGCTGCCGCCAGGCCACGCGGCCGCCCACGATCGTGTAGACGACCCGGGTGCCCGGGATGTCCTCCTCCGGGATGGTCATGATGTCCCGCGACAGCACGGTGAGATCGGCGAACTTGCCGACCTCCAGGCTTCCCTTGGACTCCTCCTCGAACGCCGCGTACGCAGCATCGATGGTGTACGAACGGAGCGCTTCCTCGCGGGTCATCCGCTGACCGGCGTTGAACACCTCGCCGTTCGCCATTCGCCGACTGACCGCGGCATGAAAGGAGGCGAGCGGATTCACGTCCTCCACCGGCGCATCCGTGCCGTTGGTGACCACCGCGCCCGAATCGATCAGCGATCTCCAGACGTAGGCGCCCTCGGCACTCCGGCGCTCGCCGAGCCGGTCCGGCACCCAGGGGCCGTCGGAAGTGCCGTGAACGGCCTGCATCGACGCGATCACGCCCATCTCCGCGAAGCGGGGCACGTCGTCGGGATGCAGGTGCTGAGCATGCTCGACGCGCCAGCGGCGAGACCTGTCGCCGGCCAGCATGCGCTGGAACAGGTCCAGGGTCTCCCGGTTGCCCCGATCGCCGATGGCGTGGACGCAGAACTGGAAGTCGTGTTCGCGCGCCAGCCTCGCCGTTTCCTCCAGCACCTCCATGCTGGTGACGTTCAGGCCACTCGACTCCGGCTTGTCCTCGTACGGTTCGAGCAGCCAGGCGCCGTGGGCGCCCAGCGCTCCGTCGATGTAGCCCTTGATGCCGCGCACCGTGAGGAAGCCGTCTCCCCGGTCGACCAGGCGATAACGGCCGAGCGACTCGGCCATTGCCTCGTTGCTCTCGCTGACCATGACCCAGAGCCGCAGCGGCAATGCCCCCTCGTCCGCCAGCCGCCGGTAAACGTCGATCACTGCGAAGCTCGAACCGGCATCCTGGAAGCTGGTGATGCCCTTCGAGAGGCTCTCGTCGGCCGCCAGACGGACCACCCGGCGGACGTGGTTCCACTCGAGGTTCTCGCTGTGCAGACCCGCCACCAGGCCCTCCGCCGTCTCGCGGAGCGCTCCGGTCGGTCGCCCGGCTTCATCGCGCACGATCTCGCCGCCGTCGGGATCGGCGGTCGCGGCATCGATGCCGGCAAGCTCCATCGCCAGCCCATTCGCGAAGGCCATGTGTCCGCTGGCATGGCCCAGGAGCACCGGGTTCTCCGGCGACACGGCGCTCAGTCCGTCATGGACCGGGAGGCCCTCGACCTGCGGTTCGGGAGCTTCGTCCCACTTCGACTGGTGCCAGCCGCGGCCCAGAATCCACGTGCCCGGCGCCGCCTCGGCCGCCGCTTCGGCGACCCGGTCGACGATCTCTTCCCAGGTGCGCTCATCGTCCAGGGTCAGATGAAGCTGCGCCTCGCCCAGGCTCCAGAAGTGGCCGTGGCCCTCGATGAAGCCGGGAATCGCCAGCTTGCCCTCCAGGTCGAGAACCTCGGTCTCGGGGCCGACAAGCGCCCGGGCGCTCTCGGTGTCGCCCACGAACACGATCCGGCCGTCGCGGGCTGCCAGCGCCTCGGCCTCCGCCGGATCCGCCAGCGTGACCAGGCTGCCGTTCAGGACCACGAGATCGGCGGGGCCTGAGCCGTCGCCAGCGCAGCCGGCAAGCCCGCCTGAGCACGCGAGCACGCCGACGACGAGCGCGACGACGGCATGGCTGCGGTCCGGGAAGCCGCTCATCCTGCCGGGATGCGCAGGGCCTGGCCGACGACGATGCGACTCCCCTGCAGCCCGTTCGCCCTGCGGATCCTGTCCGTCGAGGTGCCGAAGGTACGGGCTAGCTGGCTGAGCGTGTCGCCGCGCTGCACGCGGTAGACGACTTCCCGCCCGCTCGGCGGAATCTGCAGACGCTGGCCGGCGTGAATCACGTCCGGGCGGTGCAGGTTGTTCGCGGCGACCATCGCACGCACGGTGACGCCGTACTTTCGGGCGATCCTGTCCACGGACTCGCCAGGAGCCACGACGTGGACGACACGCTCGCCCCGTACCTGCTTTGCCTGGCCGGCTGCCGCAACGGCAGTCGGCGCCGGGGACGCGACGGGGGCCGGCTCGGCGGCGGCGCGGCGTACTGGCGGCGGCGCGGAGCGTCCGGACGCCGGCGAAGGGATGCGCAGACGCTGACCGATGTAGATGCGGTCGGCGCGCGGCAACCGGTTCGCGGCCTGGATCCGGGACACGGAGGTACCGAAGCGACGGGCAATCCCGCCCAGCGTGTCGCCCCGCTTCACGCGGTAGCCGAAGGCTGCCTGGCGGTCCGGCTTGCGGCCGGACGGCAGGTCGGCATAGGCCCGCTCGAAGGTGGTGGCGCTCCCGAGCGGCACCCGCAACGGGTAGCGCGGCGGTACCAGCAGCGAACCGGCCAGGACCGACCGGTCAAGCGCCGGATTCAGCTCCGCCAGCCGATCCATGTCCACGCCGGTGGCCGAAGCGAGATCGGTCAGGGCCACGTAGCGGTCGCGGTTCATGACGTCGAAGCGAACCTCCGGGAAGGGCTCGACGCCGGGAAAGTGCTTGTCCCGATCGTGGTAGACGATGACCGCGGCGAGAAACTCCGGGTAGAAGTTGCGCGAGGCGAAGCCGAACGTGCGCGAGCGGTAGGTCGCGGCGATGATGCCGATGTCGCGGGTCTTCGTCCGCCTGACCGCGCGCGACATGCCGCCGGCGCCGTGGTTGTAGGCGGTCAGCGCCAGCGGCCAGGCAAGCAGGGACTCGTGGTCCTGGCGGAGCTTGCGGGCGGCGCCCTCGGCAGCAAGAAGGACGTCGGACCGGGCATCCACCGCCTCGTCCATGTGCAGGTAGGCCTGCCCGGTGGCCGCGGTGAACTGCCAGGCGCCGGAAGCCCCGACCTTCGACCGGGCGCGGTAGTTGAACATGGACTCGACGAACGGCAGGCAGCGGATCTCCTGCGGAAGCCCGTACTCCTCCAGAATCCGTCCGATCCCGGGCATGAACATGCCGGAGATCTCGATGGCCTCTTCGAAGCGGTTGCGCAGCCCGCGCTGCGAGCGGACCATGCCCGCCGCGCGTCGGTACTTCGCCCTGCCTCCCTCGACGTGCTCCATCCGCGTCGGGATGGAGCGCAGGTCCTCGGGCAGGGACGCCGTTGGCTTTCCCGCTGCCAGATCCCGCAGCGCCTTCGATACCCGGTTCATCTCGGAGCGAACCCGGCGGATGCGCGTCCGGTCGATCTCGATCTCGCTCGATCCCAGAGCACGCATGTCGCCCAGGTCGACGACGCTGTAGACCACGTCCATGTGGCGCTCGTGGTGGATGGCGACCTGGTCGCTGCTCCAGGTGGCGAACACGTCCCGCCAGAAGCCCACCGCGGGCTCGAGGCTCGCGGGCAGCGGAAACGTCTCGGGGTCAATGGCCGGGTGATAGCGCTCGACCGCTGCCGCCGACGCCGCCGGCGCCGACAGGACCGCGACCAGCATCAGGAGGGCGACTGCAGGGACACGTTCGAGATTTCTCATGAGTAGGTCGATCCTACTGAAATGAAACGACTTCTGCACCCTCCTCCGGCGCTGGCCGGTGCCCGTTTCGGCCCGGCTTCGCCTGCCTGATCGACCTCAGTAGCGATAATCGTCGCGCTTGAAGGGGCCGTCCACCGACACGCCGATGTAGGACGCCTGGTCATCGGTGAGCCGGGTCAGCCGCACGCCGAGATGATCGAGGTGCAGGCGCGCGACCTCCTCGTCCAGGCGCCTGGGCAGCAGTTCGACCCGGTTCTCCCGCGATGCCTGCGAGCGGTGGAGATCGATCTGGGCCAGCACCTGGTTGGCGAAGGACGTCGACATGACGAAGCTCGGATGACCGGTGGCGCAGCCCAGGTTCAGCAGCCGCCCCTCGGCCAGGACCAGCAGGCCCCGGCCGTCTGGAAACACCCACTCGTCGACCTGATCCTTGATGCGGCGCTGCCTGACGCCCTCGATCCGCTTGAGGCCGGCGATGTCGATCTCGTTGTCGAAATGCCCGATGTTCCCGACCACGGCCTTGTCCTTCATCCGCGCCATGTGGTCGGCCGTGATCACGTCGCGGTTCCCGGTGCAGGTGACGAAGATGTCGGCGGTTTCCACGAGGTCGTCGAGCCGAGCCACCTGGTAGCCCTCCATGGCGGCCTGAAGGGCGCAGATCGGGTCGATCTCGGCGATGATCACGCGGCAGCCCTGGCCGCGAAGCGCCTGGGCACAGCCCTTCCCCACCTCGCCGTAGCCGCACACGACGGCCGCCTTGCCGCCGAGCATCAGGTCCGTGGCGCGGTTCAGGCCGTCGATGAGGGAGTGTCGACACCCGTACACGTTGTCGAACTTGGACTTGGTGACCGAGTCGTTCACGTTGATCACCGGGCTCAGGAGCTCGCCCGACGCCTCGAGCTCGTGAAGCCGGAGAACGCCCGTGGTGGTCTCCTCGCTGATGCCCCGCAGACCGCCGGCCAGGCGCGTGAAGTAGGCGCCGTCCCATGTCCGCACCCGCCGCAGCAGCTCGAGGACCACGCCCCATTCCTCCGGCTCGTTGTCGGCGTCGAAATCCGGCACGGCTCCGGCCCGCTCGTACTCGACGCCCCGGTGAATCAGGAGCGTGGCGTCGCCGCCGTCGTCGACAATCAGGCTCGGACCGCTCTCCCCCGGCCAGTCCAGGGCGCGCAGGGTGCACCACCAGTACTCGGCCAGGGTCTCCCCCTTCCAGGCGAACACCGGCACGCCAGCTGGCTCGTCCGTGCTTCCGCCGTTCGCGGGCGGCCCGACGACGACCGCGGCGGCCGCCTCGTCCTGGGTGGAGAAGATGTTGCAGGACGCCCAGCGCACGTCGGCGCCCAGGTCGACCAGGGTCTCGATCAGGACCGCCGTCTGAACCGTCATGTGCAGGCTGCCGGTGATGCGTGCGCCGGCGAGCGGCTGCTCTTCGCGATAGCGGCGGCGCAGCTCCATCAGGCCAGGCATCTCGTGCTCGGCGAGCTCGATCTGTCGCCGCCCGGCGTCCGCCAGTGACACGTCGGCGACCCGGCAGTCCAGGCTGCCGCTGCCGACGGCGAACAGCTCCCGACCGACCGCGGTGGTCGGTTCGTCGTGCGCGAGACGTGGTTCTGCAACGGTCATCCTCGTGGCCCTCCTTGAACGTCGGGATCCTCCGGCGGACGGCCCGCGCTGTCAACCCGCGCTCCGGCGATGCCCGTCGCCCGGGCCATGAGTTCGTACGACCGCGCCCTGGCAGCGGCTTCCGGACAGATGGTCAGCACGACCAGCTCCTCCACCCCCAGCCGTGCAGCGAGCTCGCGTGCACGGGCTGCCACGGCGTCAGGCTCGCCGATCAGGCTGCGGGCCCCCATCCGGCGCACGACCGCCAGGTCCTCGTCCGTGAACTCGTGGGCGTCGGCCTCCTCCAGGCTCGGGAAGGGCCCCGGCTGGCCGCGAGTCAGCCGAGTCCACCACAGGAAGCGGCTCATGGACTGGCGCTGGGCCTCCTCGTCGGTGTCGGCGACCATCGCGCTGACGCCGACGCTCGCCTGCGGCTCCGGGTGTCGCTGGGAAGGCCGGTACTCGCTGCGGTAGAGGTCGAGCGCCGCTTCCGCGTCCCGGGGCTGGATGAAGTGGGCAAAGCTGAACGGGCAGCCGAACCAGGCCGCGAACCGGGCCGAGCCGAGGCTCGAACCCAGGAGCCAGACCTCGGGCTGCGTGTCGCCCAGAGGCATGGCCCGGACGCCGTTCAGCCGCTCGTCCTCGTGCCCGCGTCCCAGGTAGCCAAGAAGATCCGAGACCTGCTCGGGGTAGTGCTGAGCGCCCAGCCGGCCCGGCCCGTGGGCCAGCAGATGGGCGGTGAACCGATCGGATCCCGGCGCCCGGCCAATCCCGAGATCGATGCGGCCCGGATGGAGGGTCTCCAGCATGCGGAAGACCTCCGCCACCTTGAGGGCACTGTAGTGGCTCAGCATGACGCCGCCCGACCCCACCCGAATCCACGACGTGGCGGAAGCGACATGACCGATCAGGGCCTCGGGCGCGGCGCAGGCCAGCGAATGCGAGTTGTGGTGCTCGGCCAGCCAGTACCGCCGATAGCCGAGCCGGTCGGCCAGCCGCGCCAGGTCCACGGCTTCGGCGATCGCGTCGGCCGGTGTGCTCCCGGCGCGCACCGGGCACTGATCCAGGACGCTCAGCTTCAGCGCGGCCTCGGTCGCCGCAGCGTCCGCCACTCAGTAAGCCTCGGAACGCCGGAATCGCTCCACGACCCGGCCGTTCTCGCGCTCCGCCCGCTCCAGAAGTCGAGCCGCCCACACCTTGCGCTGCTCCTCGACGATGGTCGGATCGTAGCGGTCGACCAGGGAACCGAACTGGCTGATGTGGGCCGCAGAGGCGCGCGCCTTCTGCTCCGCCACGTCGGTGATGTCGACCGTGTAGTTCGGGCTCGCGCTGTAGTAGAAGAACACGAGAGGGACGCTCCAGGCCTCGAAGCCGGCCGCTTCAAGCTCCGGGAAGTAGAGGCGCCAGCGAGCGGCTCGAATCGCGTCGACCGTGATGATCGCGCCCGAGCGGTGATCCGACTTGTGGTACTGCTCCGTCGGCGAGCCCGGGTCGACCGAGAACAGGGCATGCGGTCGGAACCGGCGGATCTCGCGCGCCACCTGCCGGGTCAGCTCGCGTCGGTCCACGTACTCGAGCATCCCGTCGTCATGCCCGAGCCAGTGGATGTTCTCCTTCGGAATGCCGAGGATCCTGCACGCCTCCTCCTCCTCGGCACGGCGAATCGCCTTCAGACGCTCGCGCGTCATCTCCGGGTCGCGCGAGCCCGCGTTGTCCGTGGTGTAGACGACGACCTGGATCTCGTTCCCCTGCGCCGCCAGCATGGCCAGAGTGCCGCCGGAGGTGAACGTCTCGTCGTCCGGATGCGGCGTGACCACCAGGATCCGACGGCCCGACCACTCCTCGACCCGGTCGGCGCCCGTGTACTCGGGCTCGGGCCGGGACACCTGCGCCGCTGCCGGAACGACGAGCAGAAGCAGGAAGGCGCCCACTCCGGCCGCGACCAAAGCCGCCGAGAACCGCGGTCTCATGCCCGGCGCTTCCTCCACGAACTCGGCATCTGCGGGAGTATATTCGCCGGGTGAGTCGCACCTTCGATCGTGCAGCCTTGGCAGGGTCCCGATCGTGCTCGGCCAGCCGGCTGGTGATGCCGCGGGCACGTCGTTCTTCGGATCATCGGGGTCCGGCCGAGCTGCGCAGCAGGTGGTCGGCGTGCGGCAGGAATCTGGCGTTCTCGGCCGCCCTTTTCGCTGTCTCGTGGCCGACCTGGCTTCCGACGAGTGCCGCCAGCGCCCAGGAAGGTCCCGCCGGCGTTCCGGCGGCGACTCTTGCGGAACGGGTCGAGGTGAACGTCGTGAACATCGACGTTCACGTCACGAACCGCCGCGGCCGCCCCGTCGCCGGTCTGACCGCGGCCGACTTCGAGGTCTTCGAGGACGGGCGCCCGGTCGAAATCACGAACTTCCTCGACGCCACCAGCGGCGCGGGAGAGTGGGTCGACGGCGACGAGGCCGGCGGCCTCGAAGAGTTCGAGGCCCCGCTGCTGGTGGCCCTGTACATCGACCGGCATCGCACCAGCCAGGCGAGCCTGCGGCGCATTCAGGACGACCTGGCGGCCTTCCTGGAGGCAAGGAACGACCCGGACAGCAACGTGCGCTTCCTGCTCGCCACGGGCGAACCGGAGCTCCGGATCCGGACTCCCTTCACGACCGACCCGCGCGACCTGATCGGCGCCCTGCAGGCGCTCGGAAACGAGGCGCCGGCCAGCGTCGAGGACGACGAGACCCTCCGTCGTCGCGCCCTGAGCGAGATCCGCAACGCGTACGAGACCTGCGTGCAGCCGTCCTCGACGTCGCGCGCTCCCGGCTGCATTCCCTGCATCGACGTCTGGCCGTCCATGGTGGGCTCGGCCACGCAGTACGCCGCCCGGGTGCAGTCCCGCGCCGGCACGTCGCTGTCGACCCTCGCCGAGCTGACCACGGCCCTGGGCGGACTGCCGGGGCCGAAGGCGCTGGTCCACGTCAGCGAGGGGATGCCCCAGCGGCCCGGCGCCGAGCTGTTTCACCATCTCGGCCAGATCTGCGTCGATCGTCAGAGCGAGACGTACGCACTCGAACGGGAGTGGGACGACACCAGCCGCTTCAACCGCTTCAGTTCGCTGAGCAACGCGAACCGGGTCACCATCTATTCGGTGGACGCCGGCGGCGTGCGCGCCAGTTCTGCCGCCGACGTGACCTTCGCCGGGTCGCTCTCCGAATCGGGCGACTTCGCCGGAAGCGGCAACGCGCAGCTCGCGTCCGTGCTCAGGCCCAGCGGCGAGAACGACCGCCTGCGAGTGGACAACCTTCAGGCGACGCTCAACCTGCTCGCGAGCGAAACGGGTGGCCGCGCCATCTTCAACCACTCCAACCCGGCCCGCGCGCTCGAGGACATCGCCTCCGACTTCGGCACCTACTACTCGCTCGGCTACCGTGCGCCGGACGACCGGAACCGCCCAATTCGCCAGGTCGACGTGCGGCTCGCCGGAAAGAAGCAGGGCAGCCTGCGCGTCCGCTTCCGCCGCTCCTACATCCTGAAGTCGGACGACCGGCGGCTCGCCGACCGTCTGTTCGCCGCGCTGAGGCTGGGCGAGCAGACGAACCCCCTGGGCATCGAGATCGGCTTCGGCCAGGTCTCGGTCGCCGAGGAGGCCGAGCAGCCCTCACTGCCCGTCGAGGTGACGGTGCCGACGACCGCCGTGACGACCCTGCCCGGCCCGGCAGGCGCGGCCGGCGCCGTCCGCATCTTCCTCGTGGCCGAGGATCAGGACGGTCGCCGCACGCCCATGCGCCAGAAGACCCTCACCATGACCGAAGCCGTCATGCAGGCAGCCGCGGCCAGTACTGTCGTGGTCAACGTTCCCCTGCCACCCGGGAACTTCACGGTCGCGGTGGGCGTCCGCGACGAGGCGACCGGCAGGGGCAGCTACGTTGTGCGCGACGTGCTCGTCACCGACCCGGAGGGCCGAGCCGAGGGCTGACAACAGCTCGGGCGGCGGCAAGGAAGGCTGGCGCCTTGACTGGCGGCGCCTGCGGCCGCTGGAGCTCTCGCCGAGTCTGCGGTCGTTCGTCGCAACGCTGGAGAGCCGGCGGGGCCCGGAGCGGCAAGCGACCGGAAATCGCCGCCATTCGGTCAACGGGCGCCCCTGAACTCCTCCACGTCCTGCGGGCCGGTCAGGACGTCCAGGCCAGTGTGGATCGGATCCTCGACCGTCTCGCCGTTCACCAGGTCCAGAAGCACCTCCATGGAGCGATAGCCCATGGCGTAGGGACGCTGCCCCACCTGGCCGTGGCTCAGTCCCTCGGCCAGCAGATCGAGCTGCATGGACAGCACGTCGGCGCCGACGATCACCAGGTCCAGCGACTCGATGCGTTCCCGATACGGCTCGACCGCCTGGCGGTACGCCTGGTCCACGAACTGCGGGAAGCCGCCGGTGATGACGAACACGTCGAGATCCGGCTCGGAGGCCAGCACGTCAGTCATCTGCTGGACTGCGAGCGGAAAGTCGTCGTTCGTGTAGAGCGGACAGGCGTCGACCTCGGTCCAGCCGTTCTGGCCCGTCAGACGGTCGCCGGGGGGTGCATCCGAGGCGACGCCGGCAAGTGCATCGCGCAGACCCTGCATCCGCTGGTTGTGGTTCATCGCGGCGGCGCCGCCGGACTGGATGCAGATGCTGCCGCCTTCAGGCTTCAGCTCGGCGAGGATCGCCGCCTGCTCGACGCCCAGGGCGCGGTTCTCGGTGCCGATGTATGTCTGCCGGAACGCGGCGTCCTCGGCCAGCAGATCGGAGTCCCAGGTGATGGTCGGGATGCCGGCCTCGCGGGCCCGGCCGAGCGCCCGCGCCATCGCGGTCGCGTTCGACGGCGACACGGCCAGCCCGTCCACCCGCCGCGTGATCAGGTCCTCCACGACCTGAATCTGGTCCGCTTCCGTGTGCTCGCTGGGGCCGACGTACAGGCACTCGACGCCATCGAAGTCGGCGGCCGCCTGCATGCAGCCGTCCCGAGCCAGGTCGAAGAACGGGTTGTTCATGGCCTTCGGCACCAGCGCGAAGGTAAGGCCCGCCTCCCCTTCCGCGCACCCCGACGCCGCAAGACCTGCGGCCGCCAGAACCGCTCCGCAAAGCAGCTTCGCTCCCCGTCGCCCTCCGCCCGCAGCCATTTCCTGCGCCAGCGGCGCTCCAGGCCGGCGCCTTCGTCCGTGGCGCCGGTGCGGCCCGTTCGTTTCCTGCATGGTCTCCAGCCTCCTTCAACTCCGGCCTGAATGCGCCGGATGTCAGTGTCCCGGCTGACCGGCCCGCCGGATCCGCTCGACGAGCATGGCCACGATGATGGACGCGCCGACGAACGCGCCCTGCCAGTACGGGTCCACCCCCAGCAGGAGCAGACTGTTGCGGATCAGCTCGATCAGGGCGGCGCCGGCCACGGCGCCGAACGCCCCGCCCTCGCCGCCCATCAGGTTCGCGCCGCCGATGACGGCCGAGGCGATGACGCGCAACTCGTACCCCTGCCCCAGGGCGTTCGTGACCGCGCCCAGCCAGCCGATCATCAGGACCGCCGCCACGCCGGCGAGGACCGAGCTCATCACGTAGACCAACAGCTTGACCCGCGCCACCGGCACGCCGGCCAGGCGGGCCGACGTCTCGGCGCCGCCCACCGCCAGCACGTGACGGGCCAGCTTGCTCCAGCGGAACCACGCGGCCGCGCCCACCGCCGCGACAAGCAGCAGCCAGACCGGGTTGGCCACGCCCAGGAAGCGGCCTCCGCCGAGCGCCAGCACGAGCTCCTCGTCCGGCCCGAAGTCGTGGATCATCCTGTTGTTCGAGATCACCAGCGCCAGCGACCGGGCGATGCTCAGCATGCCGAGCGTGACCACGAACGGAGCAAGCCGCAGGTAGGCCACGAGCGCGCCATTCACCAGGCCGCACAGCAACGCGCAGCCGAGCCCGGCAGCTGCGGCCAGCACAAGCGAATGGCCCGAACCCAGGACGAGGCCGGTGACGATGCCGGCAAGGCCCATGACCGAGCCCACCGAAAGGTCGATCCCTCCGGTCGCGATGACCGCCGTCTGCCCCAGGGCGATCAGCCCGATGAACGCGAAGTTGCGGCTGACGTTGAAGACGTTGTCGGCGCTCGCGAACGGCGCCGAGACGACGCTCATCACGGCGGCGAGACCGAAGACGGTCAGCGCCACCCACAGCGCCTGCGGGGTGCGACCCAGGCGGTTCACGCGGCCTCGAGAGCGCCCGTGATCAGCCCGGTGACCTCCTCGGGGGACGACGAGGCCGTCGTCTTGTCCGCCACCTTGCGGCCCCGTCGCAGCACGACGACGCGGTCCGCCACCGCGAACACGTCGGACATCCGGTGCGAGATCAACAGAACGGACACGCCGCCGTCTCGCAGGCTGCGGATCAGCTCCAGCACCTCGGCTATCTGCCGCACGCTGATCGCCGCCGTCGGTTCGTCCAGCAGCATCAGCCGCGGCGAGCTCAGGCGGGCACGGGCGATGGCCACCGCCTGGCGCTGGCCGCCGGACATCTGTCGCACCAGGTCGTCGGGACGCGTGTCCGAGCCCAGCTCGGCGAACAGGTCGGCCGACCGACGACGCATGGCGGCGTGATCGAGCACAGGCAGAACGCCCAGGACGCGGCGGTTGACCTCGCGGCCCAGGAACACGTTGGCCGAAGCCGACAGGTTGTCGCACAGGGCAAGGTCCTGGTACACCGCCTCGATCCCGAGCTCGCGGGCCGACAGCGGCGACAGGTCGACCGGCTCACCGCTCCAGCGGATTTCGCCGGCCGTGGGCGCGAAGTTGCCGGCGACGATCTTCAGCAGGGTCGACTTGCCGGCCCCGTTGTCGCCCATCAGGCCGACCACCTCGCCCCGCAGAAGCTCCAGGTCGACCGCATCCAGGGCCTCGACGGCGCCGAAGCGCATGCCGACCGACCGGAGCTCGAGCAGCGGACCGGACACGCCCGCAGTCAGCCGAAGAGGCGACCCATGTAGCCCGGACCCTGAGTCAGGACGTACCAGGCCATGAACGCGGTCAGGAAGACGGTCACCCCGACCATGGCGCCCCACCACAGCCAGCCGCGCGCGCCCGACGGCGTGTCGTCGCCCAGGTAGCCCCGCCGTCGCTGCAGGACGACGAAGCCGAAGTAGGCAGCGGGCAGGAACAGCCCGCAGACGATGTTCGTCGGCACCGCCAGCCACACCGCGATGTCGCCCCAGAACACCGGGCCCAGGACGCCGGGCGCCGGCAGAAGCATGGCCAGGCGGTGCCTGCGGCCGCCGAACCGCCAGCCGAACAGCTCGCACGCCACGAAGCCCGTTGCCAGCATGTGCAGCGTGATCGTGGACAGCGCCATGCCGAGCACGCCGAGGTCGAAGACCACACGGCCGACGGCCGGTCCGGCGACCGCGGCCAGCGACTGCGCCGCCTGGACCGGCCCCAGCCGCGTGCCGTCGTAGGCCGGGTCGAGGTGGATGGTGTTCGCCGCGGCGATCAGCATCAGGCTGGCGGCAAGCACGTAGGGCAGGAAGGTGCCGGTCCACAGGTCGAATCGCGCCAGCGAGCGGTGCTCGCGAGACCAGCCGCGGGCCAGCAGGGAGTACGGATAGAGGAACACCATGTTGATGCCGACCGCAGCCGACAGGCCGCTCAGGATGACCGTCACGCCCAGCACGCCGCTTCGCTCGCCGGGCACGGCGAAGCCGACGAAGCCGCGCAGCAGCGCCCCCCAGTCCGAGATGCCGGTGCGGAAGACGACCCAGGCAAAGCAGAAGACGATGCCCCACACCATGTACCGCAGCAGGCGTTCGTAGACGCGGACGAGCTCCGGCTTCCGCCCGTAGAGCGACGACACGAGGATCGCCCAGCCCAGGACCACGAAGCCGAGCAGCGACGGCGGCAGACCCTCCAGGCCGACCGCATCGCCCAGATCCACGAGCACGGCGGACGCCAGCGCGTACTGGGGGAAGTGCCAGACGATCGAGGCAATCAACGCTCCGAGAGCCCAGCTCCAGGCGAGCGGCGCGCCCGCGAATCGACGCATGGCATCGAACGGGCGCTGGCCGGTGGACAGCGTCTGGTGAGCGACCGCGGACAGCATGACCAGGCCCAGCAGCATCGCCAGCGGGGCCACCCACAGCAGCTGGTAGCCGAACACCGCCCCGGCGAACAGGGCGGAGGCCGCCGTGCCGCTGCCGAGCGTCATGGCGCTCTGCATGTAGCCCGGGCCGACCAGCCCGGCGAAGGCGCGCCAGCGCGCAGGCCGCGAGGCCTCCTCCAGCTCCCGAAGGCGCTGTCGTTCCGCCGCCAGGGCCGCCGAGTCCGGCGGATGCGCCATCCTCAGACCGACGCGCAGGTCGTCCCGGTCGGCGGTGGACACCTTGTCGGGCATGTCGGCTAGGCTACTTCACCGCATGGCTCGGCGATTCGTCCAGGTCGGGGCGCTGCTCATGGCGCTCCTCGCCGCTGCCCTGCCGGCCGCGGCCCAGCGCGGCGACCGCGAAGGTCACGTCATGGACCAGGTGTGGCGACGCTTCGAGGTGCCGCAGGCGCCTCCCCTGTCCGCTGCCGAGGCGATGGCGACCCTGCGCATCGCGCCCGGATTTCGCGTCGAGCTTGTCGCGGCCGAACCGCTGGTCGAGGACCCGGTGGCGATGGCCTGGGACGAGCGCGGCCTGCTGTACGTCGTCGAGATGCGCGGCTTCATGCCGACTGTCGACGGCGAGGGCGAGCAGGAACCCGTGGGCCGGGTGGTCGTGCTCGAGGACACGGACCGGGACGGCGCGATGGACCGCTCGGGCGTCTACCTGGACGGCCTGGTCAGCCCGCGCGCCATCGCCGCGGTGGCGGGCGGCGTGCTGATCGGCGAGCCGCCGAACCTCTGGCTCTGCCGCAGCGAAGAGGCGCCCGACGACCTGCCCCGGTGCGCCGAGAGGGAGCGCCTGGTCGACTACGGCGACCCCGACCCGGACCTGCTCGAGCACACCGAGAACGGGCTGCTCCAGGCGCTCGACAACTGGATCTACAACGCGAAGTCCGACCGACGCTTCCGCCTGCGGCGCGCCGACGACGGCGTGTCCGTCGAGGTGGACCAGACCCTGTTCCGCGGCCAGTGGGGCATCGCCCAGGACGACATGGGCCGCCTCTACTACAACACCAACTCGCGCTACCTGTTCGCCGACCTGATTCCCGCCGACTACGCCCTGCTCGACCCGGAACATCAGCCGCGCGGCGGCGGGCACGGCGCCAGCGAGCGGCTCGTTCTGGACGAGGCGGTCCACTCCATCCGCGTCAATCCGGGCATCAACCGAGGCTACGTGAAGGGCATGCTGCGCGAGGACGGCAGGCTCGCCGTGACCACCTCGGTGAGCGGCCTGACCATCTACCGCGGCGACCAGTTCCCGGCCACCTTCCGGGGCGACGCGTTCGTGCCGGAGCCGGCCGGCAACGTCGTGGCCCACTTCGACCTGGCCCCCGGCCCGGTCGCGAACGGCGTGCCCACCCTGGTCGCCGAGCACCGCCTCCACGGTGACCCGGAATGGGTGCAGCGCGAGTTCCTGGCCTCCACCGACGAGCGCTTTCGCCCGGTGGACGCGAAGGTCGGCCCTGACGGCGCGCTCTACGTCATCGACATGTACCGGGGCATCCTGCAGCACGTCCGCTACGTGACCACCTACCTGCGCGAGTACATCCTGGAGCATGGCCTCGACCGTCCGCTCGGCATGGGACGTATCTGGCGGGTGGTGTGGGAAGGCAGCGGACACGATCCGGCGCCGATTCGCCGGGAGCCGCCGAACCTCGCCGCCGCCGTCGACCGCATCGCTGCCCTGGCCCATCCGAACGGCTGGCAGCGCGACACGGCCCAGCGCCTGCTGGTTGAAGGCGCACTCGAAGACGCCGACCGCGCGGCGTTGCGCGAGACGGCGCTCACGCACACGAGTTCGCTGGCGCGCACGCATGCCCTGTGGGCTCTGGAAGGCCGCGGCGAGCTCGACGGCGAGACGGCACTGGCGGCGCTGGCGGCGTCTGACCCGTGGCTGGTGGTGCACGGCCTGCGCGCCGGCGAGCAAGTGCTTTCCGCGCACCCGGACGGCAGAGGCCGGATCGTGGAGCTGCTCGACTCCCCGTCCGTGCAGGTCCGCACCCAGGCGCTCCTCAGCCTCGGCGCCCTCGCCCGTGAAGTGGACTGGGCGCGGTCCGCGCTCCGCGAGCGTGTGACTGCCAATGCCGACGATCCGTTCCATGCCCAGGTCGCGCTCGCCGCCGGCCGCGGCGACGATGCCACCGCTCCGGAAGCGCCCGTCGAGACGGCGGCGAACGAACCGCCGCCGATGACCGCCGAGGAAGCGGCCCTGTTCAATGCCGGGCGCCGCCACTACCGCGCCTGCTCGTCCTGTCACGCCGCCGACGGCCGCGGGCAGGACGGCCTGGGGCCCAGCCTCGTGGGTTCGCGGTGGGTCACGGGCTCTGCGGAACGTCTTTCGGCGATCGTCCTGCACGGCCTCGAAGGTCCCATCGAAGTCCACGGCGAAACCTGGGACGACATGATGCCGGGCTTCGCCCCCGACCCGCGCCTCCCCGACCGCGCGATCGCCGCGCTGCTGACCTATGTCCGCCGCAGCTGGGGCAACGCCGCCAGCGCCGTGGAGGAGGCCACCGTGGCCGGCATCCGCGAGCGCACGCAGGAACGCGTCGCCCCGTGGACGGTCAGCGACCTGGAAACCGCCTTCCCCGCCGAAGGCCGCTAGACAGGCCGCCATCAGGTTCCCAGGGGGCCGCAGAGGACGCGCCCTGGCCGCCAGCCGCGTCCCGGACGTCGCGCCTGGCCTTCGGCACCGACCCCGCCAGCAGGCTGTCCGTCAACCAGCGTCCTTCGGCCGCTGGCAAGCCCGACACTCTGCTAGCCTGAGGCGGGCTCGGGCGCCGGGGCGCTTCTGCGGAAGTCGAGCAGAAGGTAGAGCGCCGGAATGACGACAAGGGTCAGCAGGGTCGAGGTCAGCAGGCCGCCCACGACCGTGAGCGCCATCGGGGTGCGGAGTTCGGCGCCCTCGCCGAGGCCCAGGGTCATCGGCAGCAGGCCCAGGACGGTGGTCGAGGTGGTCATCAGGATGGGGCGCAGGCGGACCAGGCAGGCCTCCTGGAGCGCCTCCCGTTTCGCCCTGCCCTCGCGGCGCAGGCGGTTCGTGTAGTCGATCAGGATGATCGCGTTGTTCACCACGATGCCGGCCAGCAGGATGCCGCCGATCAGGACCACGATGCTGACAGGCGTAGCCGTCAGGTACAGGATGCCGATGGCGCCGATGATCGAGAACGGCACCGCGAACAGAATGACGAACGGATGCAGCAGCGACTCGAACTGCGACGCCATGACCAGGTAGACCATGAACACGGCCAGCAGGATGGCGAGCCGCATGCTGTCGAAGGAGCGGTCCATCTCCTGGCGCTGGCCGCCGACGGTGTAGTCGAAGCCGACCGGGAACCTGGTGGAGTCCAGAATGGCCTCGATGTCCTCCGACACGCTGCCAAGGTCGCGGCCAACGATGTTCGCCTCGATCAGGGCCACCCGGGCGCCGTCGCTGCGCCGGATCTCGGCCGGGCCCTCTGTCTCGATGACCTCGGCCACCGCCGACAGCGGCAGGGGCGTGGCGCCGCTTTGGCGGATGTTGAGGTTACGCAGGTCGCGCACCGAGTCGCGATAGCGCTCGTCGGTACGCATGCGCACCTCGATGTTGCGATCCTCGCGCACGATGTCGGTCGCGATGTCGCCCTGCACCTTCGAGCGGATGATTCCGCCGAGCTCGGCGACGGTGTAGTCCAGCGCCGCCAGCCGCTCGCGATCGAAGATGATCTGCAGTTCCGGGTTGCCGCCCTCGGTGGACGCCTTCACGTCGACCAGGCCGTCGACCTGGCGCATTCGCGACGCCACCTGGTTGGCCAGCGTCTCGAGCAGCGACAGGTTGTGTCCGCGAATCTGGACCTCGACCGGGCTGCGAAAACTGAAGTACGTCGGGCGCCCGAAGCGGTACTTCAGGGACTCGTCGAGACCGCCAGGCCCGGCTGCCGCGTCGGGGGACGCGGCCGTCGCGGCCGCTCCCGCCGCGTTCGACAGCCCGGAGAACGATGCGTTCTCGGCGTCGATCCGGTCCCGGATGAGCCTCATGACCATCTCCTCGCGCTCGGGGTCCACCGGCGGGTCAAGCCGCACGTTCACCTGGCCGATGTTCTCGCGTCGCTCACCCGCCGCGCCGCCCTGCTCGTTCGAGGTGCCCACCACGCTGTACACCGAGTTCACCCCCGGCAGATCGCGGGCGAAGGCGTCCACGCCAGCGAGTCGCCGATCGGTGACCTCCAGCCTGCTGCCGGGCGCCAGCTCGGCATCGACGTAGAACTCGCCCTGGATGAGCTCCGGCACAAGTTCGCTGCCCAGCGAGCCGACCAGCTGGACGGCGCCGAGGAGCAGCGCGACCGCCACCAGCACCACCAGGACAGGATGGCGAAGGGCGCCCTGCAGGACGCCGGCATACACGGCGGTGATGCCGCGAAGCAGCGCATCGAACGCCGCGAGCAACGGGCGCAGGATGGTGGCCATCGTTCTCGCAACGCCGCGCACGACGGTCGCCGCCACCATCGCGAGCACCACGCCGACCGCGTCGAAGAGCCTGCCGAACGCACGCGTGAGGACGTTGGAACGCCCCACGGACTCGACCTTCTCGACCCTGGCGCCGGCCTGAAAGAACTTGCGCGAGGCGAGCATCGGAATCACGGTCAGCGCGACGCCCAGGGACACCAGCAGGGAGAAGGTGACGGTCAGCGCCTGATCGCCGAACATCTGACCCGCCACACCCTCCACGAACACGATGGGCACGAAGACGCACACCGTCGTGATCGTGCTGGCGATGACCGCCCGCCCCACTTCGGAAGCACCCTCACGCGCCGCCGCGACCACGCCGAGCCCCTGGTCGCGTCGGCGCTGAATCGCCTCCAGGACGACGATCGAGTTGTCCAGCAGGAGCCCGATGCCGAGCGTGATGCCGCCCAGCGACATGATGTTCAGCGACACGCCGAACACGTACATCAGGAAGAAGGTGGCGACCACCGACACCGGAATCGAGATGCCGATGATCACCGTCTTCGGCGCGCTGCGCAGGAACAGGAACAGCACCACGATCGCCAGCGAGCCGCCGATCAGGGCGGTCTCGATCACCGACGTCACCGAGTCGCGGATGTAGCGGGACTGGTCGGCGAGGACCGTCAGTTCGAGCTGCGGGTCGATCTCGCGCAGCTCCTCCTCGAGCTCGGCGACCCGGTCGAGCACCGCGGAGGCCACCGTGACCGTGTTCGTGCCGCCCTCCTTGTAGACCGCGATCTCCACCGCTTCCGAGCCGTCGATGCGGGTGATGACCTCGCGCTCCCTGGCCCCCTGATAGACGCGAGCGATGTCTTCCAGCCGCACGATGGCGCCCTGGGACCGGTCGACCACAATCTCCCGGATCTGCTCCGGGCGCAGCAGCTCGTTGATCGTGCGCACCAGGTAGTCCACCTGCCCGTCGCGGAGCCGACCGCCGGTCAGATTCACGTTCTCCTGCGCCAGGCGGTTCAGCACCTGGTTCATCGTGAGTCCGAGCGAGTTCAGCCGCCGTTCGTCGATCTCGACCTGGATCTCTTCCTCCAGGCCGCCGCTGACCACCACCGCGGCCACGCCCTCGATCCGCTCCAGCTTGCGCTTCAGGTCCTCCTCCGCGAGCAGCCGCAGGGCGATCAGGTCGTCGTCCCCGCCGGCGAGACCCATCCTCAGGATCGGGTCGAGCGACGGGTCGTAGCGCAGCAGTACGGGCCGCTGCGCCTCGATCGGCAGGCGCACCTGGTCGAGCCGCTCGCGCACGTCGAGCGACGCGAAGTCCATGTTGGTGCCCCAGGAGAACTCCAGCGTGACCTCGCTGATGTCCGCCCTGGAGCTGGAGATGACCCGGTTCACGCCGTTCACCACCCCGACCGCGTCTTCGACCGGTCGCGTGATCAGGTTCTCCATCTCGACCGGGGCGGCGCCCTCGTACTCGGTCTGGACGGTGAGCGACGGATAGGTAATGTCCGGCAGCAGGTCGACCGCCAGATCTCTGAAGGCGACGCCGCCGAAGACGACCGCCGCCAGGGCGAAGATGAAGACCGTGACCGGGCGGTCGGTGGCGAACGAGACGATGCGCATGGGGAAGTACTGCCTGGGTGACCTGCGAAAGCGGCGCGGCGATCAGCCGGGCGGCCGACGGCCGGGAGGTCCGCTGGCCGGTCGGCCCGGAGGAGGACCCTCGCCGCTCTTCATCCGCTCGATCGCCTGGTCGATCTGTTCCTCGCTCATGCCGCGTTCCTTCATCCGCGCCCGAATCATCTCGATGCGTTCGGGCGTCAGCTGCGAGGGGTCGAAGAAGCCGGGCGGCGGCCCGCCGCGGCCGCCGGGACCTGGACCTGGACCGGCGGCGGCAGGCGAACCGTCTGCCTCGCCCGCAGCGGAGGCGCCGGAACCTGCCGGACGGCCGACCGGCGCCCCGGCCTGCTGACCGGTGGCTGCACCGGGAGGCCGCCGGCCCGGAGGACCCCCGGGACCCGATGCGGCAAGGGCGGGCGCGGCCGATGCTGCGGATCCCGGCTCTCCTTCCCGCTCCAGCACCATCACCGGCGTCTGGTCCGAGAGGCCGTCCTGACCGATGATCACGATGTCCTCGCCCTCGGTCAGGCCGGAAACGACCTCCAGGTCGTCGCTTTCCTCGTAGCCGATCTCGATCGCCCTGCGCCGCGCGAGCGTTCCGCCCTGGCCGTCGCTCTCGGCGACGTACACCAGGTCCGAGGTGCTCTCGAGCACCAGCGCCTGCCGGGGCACGACGATCGCGTTCTCGTGGACATCCGTCTCGACGAACACGCTGGCGAACATCCCGGGCCGCAGCTGCCCCTGGCCCTCGACTTCGAGCGTCACCTTGACCGTGCCGGTCGCCGGATCGACCACCGGACTGATGCGCAGCACCCGGGCCGGGAAGCGCCTGCCGGGGAAGGCCTCGACAGTCAGATGGGCCGGCTGGCCCAGCGCCAGGCGCGGCAGGTCCCTCTCCGGCAGCTGAATCGGACACAGCAGCGGGTCGAAGTCGGAGATGCGGAACAGCCTCGCGTTGTTCGACACGTGCTCCGCGTTCTTGACCACGCGCTCTATGATCAAACCGTCGAACGGCGCCTCGATCACCGTGTACTCCAGCAGGATCCTGGTGCCCACGATCTGCGCGGCGGCGCTGTCGAGAGCGGATCGCGCGGCGTCGTAGGCCTCCTGGCTGATGAGTTCCTCGCGGAACGACGACTCGGCACGGTTCCAGGCGAGCTGGGCTTCGGCCAGGGCGACGCGAGCGATGCCGAGCTGCGCCTGAATCTCCGCCGCGTCGATGCGCGCCAGAACCTCGCCGGCGCGCACGTAGTCGCCCTCCTCGACGTTCAGCTCGACGATCGGACCCGTCGTCCGGGCCACGATGTCCACTTCGTTCTCGGCCTCGAGCGAGCCGTTCGTCTCCAGGTAGTCCGCGATGTCGCGGCGGCCGACGCTGGTCACCTTGACCGGAATGGCGGCAGAAGCCGAGGGGTCGCCGAAGCCCGGCATCCCGGGGAAGCCACCGGGCGGGCCGCCTCGCCCTCCGCCGGGGCGTCCGCCGCCCGGAGGACCGCCCTGCCCCCCTCTCGGGTTCTCGCCGCCGGCCTCCGCGTTCGACTGGCCGCAGCCGACCGCGCCGATCGCGACCGCCCCGGCCAGAAGCGCGAGGCCGGCCAGCTGGCCCGCATGTCGTGTTCGTTTCATGTCATCTCTCCACGCGGCTCGGCCACCGCAGTCCTCACCACTCGCTGCAGGAACAGCTTCGCGTCGTCCACCAGGGAATAGACCGTAGGCGTTACCAGCAGGGTCAGGAACGTCGAGGTGGTCAGTCCGCCCAGGATGACCAGCCCGACCGGCGCCCAATAGGCGGCCCGCCCCTCCGGCTGCCCGAACACCTCGGGCAGGAAGAAGGGCGCCACCATGGGCGACAGGCCCAGAATCGTCGTGACCGCCGTCATCAGGATGGGCCGCAGCCGGTGCTTGCCGCCCACCACGATCGCCTCGTGGCGGCTCAGCCCGCTGCGACGCAGCTGGTTGATGTGGTCGATCAGGACGATCGCGTTGTTCACCACGATCCCGGCCAGGATGAACAGGCCCATGTTCGAGGAGTCGGACCGCGGCTGACCGGCCAGGTACATCATCAGCCCGACGCCGATGAAGGCGAAGGGAATGGACAGCATGATCGTGAAGGGCTGCAGGAAGTCCTCGAACAGGGCCGCCATGATCATGTAGATCAGCACGGCGGCCAGGATGAACGCGAGGACCGCCCGAGCGGCATCCTGCTCGGCCTCGGTGAAGCGCCTGCCCAGCGACCACTCGTAGCCGGACGGCAGTGGCACGTCGGCGAGCACCATCTGGACCGGACGCCGCAGCATGAACCCCGGCACCCCGCCGGCGGCCGTGGCCTCGATCTCGACCACCGCGCGCCGATTCTCGCGCTCGACCTCGGACGGGCCGCTCTCCATCGCGAACGAGGCCAGGCTGGATATCGGCAGCGTGATCGGCGCCGATTCCTCGCCCGGGCCCGCCACCTGCACCGGCATCTTCCTCAACTGGTCAAGCGTTTCGCGGTCCTCCTCGCGGTACTGCATGACCATGCCGATCTCGCGCTCGGCGGTCTTGAACCAGGCCAGCGAGCGGCTCGACAGGGCGCTGTTCACCGTCATCGCGACCGCCTGGCTCGACAGGCCGCCCTGCAGCGCGCGCTCGCGATTCACCGACAGCCGGATCTCGTCGTCGCCGCTCTCGAACGAGTTGTCCACGTCGCCGACGATGGGAATCTGCCGCAAACGGTCGGTGATGCGCGGCACCAGCAGCTCGAGGATGCCCACGTCGTCCCCGATCAGCTCGACGTCGACGCTGGATCTGCCGGCGCCCGGCGGTCCGAACTCGGTCTGGGCCAGCTTGAACAGGACGCCCACCCGCTCCGGCATGGCCTCGCGGATGATGTCCGTTACCTCCTGGGTGGAGAGCTCCGACTCCTCCTCCGGCTTCAGGTAGATCTCGAACCGGTTGCCGCCGCCGAAGCCCCGCGAACGCCCACCCCCGCGCCGCACCTGATGGGCGATGTCCGCGATCTCCCAGTCGTCGCGCCGGGAGTCGAGAAGGGCGTAGACCTCGTCGTAGAGCTCCAGGCGCTCGTCCATGCCCATCTGGCGCGGCGTTTCGACGAACACGGTCAGCGACCGCCCCTGAGACGGCTGGTTGAAGCTCCGCTCGATGCTCTCGTACAGAAGCCACGAGCCCCAGAGCATGAACCCGATGACCACGGTGAACAGGAAGCGGTGGCGCAGCGTGAAGCCCAGGGTCGCGCCGTACATCTCGCTGATCCGGTCGAGCAGCCGGAACCGGCGCTTGCTCTCCGACCTGAGCAGGATGGCCGCCATCATCGGCACCACGGTGAGCGAGATGAGAAGCGACCCGAGCATCACCACGACCACGGTCGTGCCTATGTCGCCCATGAAGCTCGCGAAGCGGCCACCGCCGCCGCCGCCGACAAAGATGAGCGGCACGAACACGCAGATGGTCGTGGCAGTCGAGCAGATGATGGGCATGGCCACGTCGCTGGTGCCCAGCAGGGCGGACTCCCTCGCGTCGTCGCCGAGTTCCTGCCGGTGGCGGAAGATGGACTCGATGACCACGATCGAGTTGTCGAGCAGCATGCCGATGGCGAGCATCAGCCCCATCAGGCTCATCACGTTCAGCGTGATGTCGGTGACGCCCGCCTGACGGCCCAGGTACATCATCACGAAGGTCATCACCAGCGACAGCGGCACCGCCAGGGCCACCAGCAGGGTCGTCCGGAACTTGCGCAGGAACAGGAACATGAAGACGATCGCCAGGCCGCCGCCGATCAGGCCGCTGCGGCTCAGCTCGGTCAGCCCCTGGTTCACGTCGACCGAGGCGTCGTGGAAGTGACGTACCTCGAGGCCCTCGCCCTCGGGAGTCGCCTGAATGGCCTCCAGCTCGCCCTTGACCCGGTTGACGACGGCCAGCAGGTTGGCGTCCGAGTTCTTGTTCACCGCCATGGCGATCGCCTCGGCGCCGTTCAGGAAGCTGTACTCGTACTTGTCCGGATAGCCGAACTTCACGTCGGCGATGTCGCCCACCCGGAGGCCGTCTGCCCGAATCGGCATCCGGCGAATCTCGTCCGCGCTCTGGAACTCGCCAACCGTGCGCACCAGCAGGCGGCGGCTGCCCTCGCGCAGGTAGCCCCCCGACACGTTCACGTGGTTGCTCTGCAGCGCCTGGCGCAGCTCGCGCACGTCCACGCCATGGGCGGCCATGCGATCCGGCAGCAGCTCGATGCGGAGCTCGCGGCTCATCATGCCCCGCACCCGCGCCTGCGCCACGCCGTCCAGGCGCTCGATACGCGGCAGAAGCACGTCCTCCACGAAGTCGTTCAGCTCCTCCTGCGTCCACGGCGCGCTCAGACTGCTGCGCAGCACCGGGATGTCCGTGCTCTGGAACCGGCGCACGAAGATCTGCTCGATGTCACCCGGCAGCTGGTCGCGGACGCGGTCGATCCGGTCACGGACGTCGACCGCCGCCAGCTCCATGTCCGTGCCTTCCTGAAACTCGACGTCGACCGATGCCGAACTGCCGCTCGCCCTCGAACTCAGCACCTTGACGCCGTTGATGGTGCCCAGGCTGTCCTCGAGCGGCCAGATGATGGACCGCTCCACCTCCTCCGGCGAGGACGACTGATACGGAATCTCCACCGAGATGCTGGACGACTCGAACATCGGCAGGAACTCGAGCGGCAACCGGGAAAGCGACAGCCAGCCCAGGACCAGCACGCCCAGCGTCGCCATGAACATGGTCACCCGACGCTCCACCGCGAATCGGATGATCGGATGCACGCGGCGGTGTTGCAGCAGCACCCCGTACGCGGTTGGCGGGGTCTTCGGCGTCGGCTCGCCTCCCGGCGCCGGGGCAGCCGGATCCTGATCTGCCGGACGGTTTCCCGGTTCGTCCATCGTCATCGTCCCTGCTCGCCGCGGTCGGCCGGCCGACTTCCCGGCCCGTCGTCGTCGCGGTCGTCGTCATCATGGTCGTGCCGGCGGCCGCGTTCCAGCAGCTCGGCGCGCATCTCGTCGAACCGGTGCATCTGATCGGGGCGAAGCAGCTCGGCCACCTGCTGATGGAAGTCGCGCTGCATGGCGCAGAACTCGTCCCGGGCACCCGCCCAGTAGCTTCGACCCCGCGTCATGGCATCCTCCACAAGCACCGAGAGCGCCGCCGTCTGCTCCGGGTCCAGCTCCAGGCGCTTCGCCATCCGGTCCGCCACGCGCGCGCCGTGTCCATGTGCACGCTCGCGCGGCCGGTCGTCGAGCGCGCCGCCGTCCAGCTGCTCCCCGGCCGATTCGGGCGTTTGCCCGCTCGCGGTCGGCTCGCCGCCCGTCGGATGGTCCACCGCCCGGCCACCGCCGTCGTCGCAATCGAAGTGGAACATCGAGGGCGGTCTGCCGTCCCCGTGACCTCCGCGCCGATCGCCCCGGCCGCCGTCGTCGTCCATCAGCCGGTCGGCAGCCAGGCCGGCCGCCAGGCCAACGATCAGCACCGATCCGAGGGCCACGCCCATCCAGAGCCTCGCCGGGCCGCTCGGCATCATGGCCGCCCCTGCGGCTCGTAGAGAACGGTCAGCAGTTCGAACCCGGCGTCGTCCGTCACCATGGCGAGGCTGGCCACGCCGGTCTCCTCCAGCACCGCGGCGAACGGATCGTCGACGGCGGTGTCGAAGGCCATCGACGCCGGCACGGACGCCGCCGGCTCCGGCTCTGCCGCCCGCGAGCCGGCGCCGAGCGTCATGACCAACGCGGCAACCGCCGCCAGCGCTCCGGCCGGCAGGACGCGCAGGGCGAGAGCGCGCCAGGGAGCGCCCTGAACGGCGCCCTGCCGCCAGCGTTCCCTGCGGGCCCGAAACCGGGCGACAAAACCCGGGTCGGCCGGCGCGTGCATGCACTCCTCGCGCAGCTGTTTGAAGATCGCTTCCAGGCGATCGCCCGCACCGTCGCGGGGTGTCGCTCCAGGCCCGAAAGGCCGTTTCCTCCCAGTCATCCCGTACCTCCCTCCGTCCTGCGCGGCGACGGTTCTTCCAGCAGGCGCCGCAGCTTCCGCCGACCGCGATGGACCCGGATCTGCGCCGTGCCGACCGGGCAGTCGAGAAGCGCGGCGATCTCCACGTACTTCATTCCCGCCACGTCCTTCAGCACGACTGCCGTCCGCTGGCTCTGCGAGAGCCGGGCCAGGGCCCGACCCAGATTGCGCCGCAGCAAGCCCGACTCGACGGCGGACTCGGCGCCAGGAGCCGGGATCTCCGCCACGGTCTCCTGGTCCGCGCCCGGATCCATGAACCGTCGCCAGCGTGCCTTGCGCCGCAGCTCGTCGTGCGCGCGGTTGATGGCGATGCGGTAGAGCCAGCTCCTGAAAGCGGCCGGCTCGCCCAGACCGTCCAGCTTGCGCCACGCGAGCAGGAAGGCGTCCTGGGCGACGTCTCCGGCGACCTCCCAGTCCAGCACGTAGCCGTAGACCAGCTTCCGCAGCGGGGTTTCGTGGCGGCGGACCAGGGCGTCGAAGGCGCCGTCGTCGCCATTCCTGGCCCGGCCCACGAGTGCCGCGTCGTCGGCCCGGGTCTTCCCCCGGTCATCTCCGGGGGGCTTCTCCTGAACCCGTGCCGAGCCGTCTGCCGCGCTGTTCGCCGCGGCGTCCACGTCGCTTGGCGGGGCACGCAGCGGGTCGACCGACTCCCTGGTCGACCCGTCGCCCGGCGGTTTTCCGGCTGGCAAGTCATCGTCCTCTCGGTTCAAGGACGCCCCGCCCGCTGCCCTTGTTTCCCATCGTCGTCCATGCCCCTCCTCACGAGCAGCCGGTCGAGGAACCTGAGACCAGCCGCCCTGTCCCCGAAGGCGCCGTCCAGCTGCGCCCGGTAGCAGCGCTCGACCAGGTCGCCAATCTCGGGCCCCGGCGCCAGGCCGCGCTCGACGAGGTCCCGGCCGAGGACCAGTCTGCTCGGCGCCCGGTCCGCGATCCGAAGCGCCTCCGCGCGCTCCAGCAGCCAGTCGCAATCCGGGCAGTCCGCGGGTGGCAGCGGCGGTCGACCGTTCGCGTCCGCCCGCGCAAGTCGCACCAGCCTGTCGATGCGTCCGACCCGGCGCGCCAGCCGCCGCACCGCCGCGTCCCCGGCCCCGGCCTCGAACAGTTGCCTGGGCTTCAGGTGGTCGACCACGAGCCGCACCACATCGTCGGCCAGGCCGCGCCGGTTCGTCAGGCGGGCCAGAAAGCTCCGGGTGGGCGCCTCGCCGGCCGCCTCGTGGCCACGCGACCGCAGCCTGCCGCCGGAACGGACCGTGGTGGCTGGCTTGCCCAGGTCGTGGCAGAGGCAGGCCAGCCCGACCACCAGGTCCTCCTCGTCGTCGCCAACACGGGCCACCGCGTACGCATCGAGCACGTGGCCGGTGTGCGTCCAGACGTCGCCCTCCGGGTGCCACCCCGGATCCTGCTCGCAGCCAACAAGGGCCCGAAGCTCCGGATACCCCCCAAGCCAGCCGGTCGCTTCGAGGAACCTCAGGCCCCGGCCGATGCGCTCGCCCAGGAGCAGCAGCTTGCGCCACTCCTCGAACACGCGTTCGCGGCCGAGGCTGCGCCAGTCGATGCGGGCGCAGATCTCGACCGTGTCCGGGTCCGCTTCGAGGCCGAGCCGAGCCAGCAGCTGCATCCCGCGCAGCACGCGGAGCGGATCCTCGGCGAATCGATGTGAGCCGTGCCGGAGGCGGCGCCGCACCAGATCAACGCGCCCTCCGAGCGGATCGGCCACGGTCTCCGCGAGCGGGTCGTACGAGATGGCGTTGACCGTGAAGTCGCGCCTGAGCGCCGCTTCCTCCACCGTCATGTCCGGGTCGGCATGGACGACGAAGTCACGATGGCCGGCGCCAACGCTGACCTCGCGTCTCGGCAGGGCCACGTCGATGGGCAGGCCGCGGATCCTGGCGACCGAGAAGGCGCGCCCCACCCGGTCCACCGGCAGCCCGAGCGCCGAGAGCAGGCGGTCGATCTCCTCGGCGGCCAGGCCGAACGCCTCCAGGTCGAACTCGTCGAATGGCCGCTGCAGAAGCGCGTCGCGCACCGCTCCGCCGACCACACGCACGGACCCGCCCCGCTCCGCCGCGGCGCGGGAGATCCGCAGCACCTGCGACCAGGCCGGATGACGCGCAAGGCAAGAGCCAGGATCCGCAACCACGGCTCTGGTAGTCTACGGTGCGTTCACGGGGCCGCCGCATTCCCGTCTCGCCAAGGAAGGCCCGGGGGCTCAGGGGAAGCGCGCCGGTTCGCACGACCAGCAGGCTGAAGGCACCAGGCTGAAGGAGGAGACGATGAAGTCGATTCGCCAACCGTTGACCTCGCAGGGGAACCCGCCCAACTCATCGTGCGCGGCCGCCGACCGGAGCGTCGCGACGTCAGCCCTCCGCGGCGCCGGCGTCGTGGTGGCGGGCGTCTGCTTTGCTCTCGCCTTCGCGTCGCCGGCGGCGGCCCAGCTGCCGGGCACCGTGTACGGCCAGATCTTCGACGCCGTCACCGGCGATCCGATCGAGGAGGTGGAGATCATCTTCACCAACCCGGAGGCGCCCAGCTTCCGCGAGGTGCACAAGTCAGGCCGGAACGGACGCTTCCGGATCATGATCAAGAACGTCGTCACCCACGAGCGCAGCGGCTTCACCGTCGAGCTCAAGAAGGACGGCTACCAGTCCCGCCGGGTCGGCAACGTCCGCATTCCGGCCCGCCAGGAGACGAGGCTGAGCCAGCTCTCCGGCGGCGGCGACTGGAACCTGACCTCGGTGGACGATGCGCTCGAGCAGCAGGCCCAGCTCGGAGCGGCCGCGGGCGAAGCGCCGACCATCGATCCGGAAGCCGAAGCGCGCGGGAGCGCCATCAAGCTCTACAACCAGGGCAGCAACGCCCTGAACTCGGGCGACTGGGAGACCGCCGAGTTCATGTTCCAGAGCGCGCTGGAGAAGAAGGCAGACCTGACCTCGGCGATGGGCGGCCTCGCCCGCGTCTACAGCGAGAAAGGCGACCACGTGCGCGCGGTCGAGAACGCGGAGAAGGTGGTCGCCGCCGGCGAGGACCTCGAGAACATGAACCAGATCCTCTACGCCGGCTACATCGCGCTCGGCGAGGAGGAGAAGGCAGCGGCGGCGCTCGCCAACCTGCAGACCTCGGACCCGGAGAGGGCCTCGAAGAACCTCTACAACGAGGCCGCCGACCTCTACAACTCCGGTTCCATCGCGGAGGCCGCGGCCAAGCTGGAGCAGGTCATCGAGTTCAACCCGAACCATCCCGAGGCCACGAACATGCTCGGCCTCTGCTACGCCTCGCTCGAGCGGAACGACGACGCGCTCGCCCTGTTCCGGAAGTTCATCGAGCTGGCGCCGGACCACCCTGAAGTGGCCACGGCCCAGGCGATGATCGAGTACTACGAGTCCCTCTGAGCGGAGTCCTCCTGCAACGAATCCGGGGCCATCCGGTGACCGTCGGCGTTTCGTCTCGGACGATCGGCCTCGCGGCGGGCCTCCTGCTCCTGTTCGTCGTTCCGTCTCCTGCGCAGGAGACGGCAAGCCGGGTCCCGGGCGACCGGCTGACCCTGGAGCGCATCATGGCGCATCCGGACTGGCTCGGGCGGGCGCCGGAGCGCTTCTGGTGGAGCAGCGACGGGCGCTCCGTGCACTACGAGCGCAAGCGCGAGGGAGAGGAGACCCGCGACCTCTACCGGGTCGACCTCAGCGACCGCAGAACGGCCCTGATCACGGACGCGGAGCGCAACGCGACGGAGGCTCCGGGCGACGCCTGGGACCGGGAGCGCCGACGGCGGGTCTTTGTCCGTTCGGGCGACGTCTTCGTGAGCGACACGGGCGACAACGGCGCGGGCGAAGGCAGGCTCGTCCAGCTGACCCGCACCGCCGATGCCGAGACATCGCCCTTCTTCACCGCGAGCGGCGAGGTGGCGTACCTGCGCGGGGGCGTGTGGTTCGTGCAGGGAAGCCCCGGCAGCGGCAGCGGCCTCGTGCGTCAGCCGTTCGACGTGCGCGCCGAGGACGAGCCGCGGGAGGCGCGCTCGAAGCGGGACCTGGATGCCGGGTACCTCGAACGCCAGCAGCCGCGACTCCTGGAGATCGTTCGCGAGCGGCGGGAGCGCGACGAACGCCGCGAGGAGGTCGCCCGCGAGCGGCGAGCCGCCGACCCCACTCGAACCCCCCTGCCCGCCTACCTCGGCGGCAAGGTGGAGGTCATCGGCACGGCCCTGTCGCCTGCCCTCGACAGCCTTATCGTCCGAGCGCGGCCGAAGGAGCGCAACGAGGGCAGCCGGGACCGCATGCCGAACTACGTCACGGCGAGCGGCATGGTCGAGGTCGAGGACGTGCGCGTGAAGGTCGGCGCCGCCGAGGATCCCGGCGAGACGCTGATCCTGCTGCGCGCCGACTCGACCGAACCCGTCACGCTCGACCTGTCCGTTCTTCCCGGCATCGCCGTCGATCCCCTCGCCGACCTGCGCGAGGCGGCCCGCGAGCGCAAGCGGCAGCGAGAAGCCGAGGCGCGGGAAGCCCGGGCCGACGATACGAGCGACGACGCCGACGACGACGCGGCCGTGGAAGAGGCCGGCGCCGACGCTCAGGACCCGGACGACCAGGCCACCGATGACCGGGACGCTGAGCAGGACGACGAGTCGACCGACGAACCCGCGCCCCGGCCGGTCCGATTCGGCCAGGTGACCTTCAGCCGCGACGGCTCGAACGCGGTCGTCCAGGCGTACTCGACCGACAACAAGGACCGCTGGATAGCCGCCGTGGACAGCGCGGCCGGCGAGTTGCGGCCGCTGCACCGGATGTCCGACCCGGCCTGGATCAACTACGCGTTCCAGGACCTGGGCTGGCTGGCGGACGACCGCACGATCTGGTTCCTGTCCGAGGAGACTGGTTACTCGCAGCTCTTCCTGATGGACACCGTCACCGGCAGCCGCGTCCGGGTCACACACGGCGACTTCGTCGTGCAGGCCCCGGCAGCGTCGCCCGACGGCGACTTCCTGTACTTCGAGGCCAACCGCAACCACCCGGGCATCTTCGAAGTCTTCCGCGTTCCGCTCGCGGGCGGCCTGGCGGAGGGCAGATCCGTCGAAGCGGCCGTCGCGGGCGCCGTCGAGCAGGTCACGGATCTGGGCGGCCTGAACTCCTTCCTGCTCTCGCCCGAGGGCGGCAACCTGCTCGTCCTGCACTCCACCGCCGGCAGGCCGCCGGAGCTCTGGCTGCAAGGCGCTCGGCCTGGCGCCGAGGCGACGCCCCTGACCAAAACGACCTCGGCCGAGTTCCTGGCCATCGACTGGGTCGAACCCCGCTTCGTCGAGGTGCCCTCATCCCACGTGGACCGGCCCGTCCACGCCCGGCTCTACCTGCCGCCCTCCGCCGCCCCCGAACCCCGGCCTGCGGTCGTCTTCGTCCACGGCGCCGGCTACCTGCAGAATGCCCACCAGGGCTGGTCGTCCTACTTCCGCGAGTTCATGTTCCACACCCTGCTTGCCCGGCGCGGCTACGTCGTGCTGGACATGGACTACCGCGCCTCGGCGGGCTACGGACGCGACTGGCGCACCGCCATCTACCGGCAGATGGGCACGCCGGAGGTCGAGGACATGGCCGACGGCATCGACTACCTGGTCGCCGAGCACGGCGTGGACCGCGAGCGGGTCGGCGTCTACGGCGGCTCGTACGGCGGCTTCGTCACCTTCATGGCCATGTTCCGGCGCCCGGAGCTCTTCGCCGCCGGCGCCGCACTCCGGCCCGTGACGGACTGGGCCCACTACAACCACCGCTACACGTCGAACATCCTGAACACGCCGGAGCTCGACCCGGAGGCCTACGAACGCAGCTCGCCCATCGAGTTCGCGGAAGGCCTCGGCAAGCCGTTGCTCATCTGCACCGGCATGCTGGACGACAACGTGTTCTTCCAGGACTCCGTCCGCCTCGTGCAGCGCCTGATCGAGCTGGGCAAGGAGGACTGGGAACTCGCCGTCTACCCCGCCGAAGCGCACGGCTTCGTGGAGCCATCCAGCTGGCTGGACGAGTATCGTCGCATCCTGAAGCTGTTCGAGACCCACCTGGTGCCCTGAGCCGGCCGTGGGTCGCTCCCCTCGAAGCCGTCCGACGGACGAAGTCAGGCCAGAGGCGCGGACCGGCGGCACAGGCCGGCCAGACACGAACCGAACTGGCATCGGCGCAGCGCCCCGCGAGGTCGGCCAGAGTGCCAACGCGGTCTGGGGCGCTCCGGGATCGCGCAAGGCGCGAGTTGCGCGTCTCGAGAGGTGGATCGCGACTCTTCCCGTCTTGCTCCAGTCGCTTGCGCATCTGGGCCTCCTGCTGCTTCTTCTGGCAATCGTGGCGTTTCGCGTCTGCCTCGTCCGGGAGGCCACGGTGCGCCGGTGCGGACCGTCACCCTGGTGCCAGCTCCTGCACTTGCGGAGCGGCGCTGCCTGACCGCAGGCCGCCCCCACGCCAGCAAGCGCGCCGCGCAGCAGCCCTTGCCGCTGGAGCTCAGCTGCTGCGCAGCGCCGGGAGCAGGTCCTCACTGGTCACCCACCTGACGGCGGCCAGCGAGGCCAGGGCGCCGACGGCCAGCACCAGCAGCAGGGTCAGGCCGAGCGAGAGCCAGGGCACCAGGGCGTGGCCGCCCAGAAGGTGCGGGCTGACGGCGACCAGCGCAGAGGCAGCGCCGATGACGACGCCGGCCACGAGCACGAGGCCGTTCTCGGCCACCACGAGCCAGGCGAGCGCGCGGCGCCAGAAGCCAAGCGCCTGCATGGCGGCCAGCTCGCCTCGGCGCTCCAGCAGGTTGCGCAGCAATACCACTGCGAGGCCCAGCGTCCCAAGCAGCAGGCCGAGGCCGCCGAGGGTCTGGAACGTGCCAAGGTAGGTGTTCTCGACCGCCTGGAAGGCCTGGAGTCGGCTGGCGGTCGGCGTCGCATCGAGGCCGAAGCCCGCGAGCGTGCGTTCCAGTTCCTCCACGGTGCGCTCGCCGTCGCCGGGCGGCGTCCGCAGCAGGAAGTACGAGGCGCCGGTGCGGCTCGGGAAGTGCTTCGCCAGGTTCGCCTCCGAGATCACGAGCTCGCTCTGGAACACGCTCTTGCGAAGCAGGCCAACGAGACGGAGCTCGATCGTCTCGCCGCGCTCGTCTTCCATCTCGATGCCTTGCCCCAGGCCGGAGTGCAGGATCCACATCACCGAGTTGAAGTCGCCGATGGCGGGCACCACGCCCGGGCCCAGGTTCCGCTCCAGCAGCCGCCACGGTTCGTCCCCGGCGTCGCCGACCACCGACTGGAAGCGGAACCCGCCCCGCTCGACGAACCCGGGGGTCGCGCCGAGCAACCGAGGGCGCTCGGGCCGGAACAGGTTCAGGCAGCTGATGTCGTCGCCGGGCACGGTCCGGAACGCCGCGACCTCGCTGGCGCCGAGCAGGTCCGAGGCTTCCTCGCCGAAGCCCAGGTCGTAGCGGCCATCGACAGTCGACAGGTCGGCGAGAATGGACACGTCGGACTCGGCGACCAGGTCGAAGCCGCCGGCGCCCGACTCGAAGTCCCTCGTCTCCTCGCCAAGGCGCAGGCCGTAGGCGCCGACCGCGACGATCACGAATGAAGCGGAGGCGACCAGGGTCGCGCACAGCAGGCTGCGGCCCGGATGAAGCGACGCGTTCGCCGCCGCCATGGCGGAGCAGACCCGCAGGGACCACCTCCGAAGCGGCGCCTCCGGGCGGCGGCCGAGCCACAGCGAGAACCCGGCGAGTCCCGCGACCAGCAGGGCCGCGCCGCCGCCGAAGAACAGGTACGTGGCCATCGAGGCGGAAACCAGGGCCGATGCGCCGAGCGCCAGGATGGCGAGGGCACCGGCGATGGCCCCGGTCAGGCGCGCCCGGCGCCCGGGCGCTCGGACCGTCTCCGGCCTGGCCGCAATGTCGCCGCGCAGCAGCCGCACGGCGGACAGTTTCGCCAGACGGCCCACGGCGCCCCGGATCGAGATCAGGACCACGAGCAGCGAGCCGACTCCGCCAAGCACGAGCGTCAACGGCTCGACGTGCAGGTACAGGTGGCTCGATCCGACCGCGGAGCGCCACAGGGTGCGCAGCGCCGCCATCATCGCCCCGGCGTACAGCACCGCCCCGCCCAGGCCAAACAGAACTCCCTCGGCGGCCAGCAGCCCGCCTTCGAGCAGGAATCTCCTGCGCACGCGGCCGACGCCGTGGCCGAGCGCCAGAAGCAGCCCCATCTCACCTGCCCGGTTCTCGATGCCGAGTCGGAAGAACAGCCCCACGAGCAGCGCCGCCGATACGATCAGGAACAGGCTGAAGCCGATGAACAGGCCGCCGAAGTCCGTGGCGCCGGCGGCGCCCCGCAGACCGGCCGCGCGGACCGCCTCCACCCCGAGGCCAGCGGCCGGGAAGCCGACCTGCCGCGGCGCCTCGCGCTCGAGGAACGCCTTCAGATCGTCGACGGAACCGCCCGACGGCGGCAGCAGGCGCACCGAGGTGAGCAGGCCGAAACGGCTTGCCCAGAGATCGGCGCCCTCCTCCAGCCCCACGAACAGCTTGGGCGTGCCCCGGTACTCGTCCCAGTACTCCTCGTCGCGGTCCCGGATGCGGCCCAGGTCGACCGGGAAGGTCGGGTCCCAGTCGCTCATGTTGTCGGCATCGGCGACGCCGGGAAAATCGGGCGTCAGCGTGCGGTCGCCGCCCCAGGCCGCCATCTCGACCACGCCGGCCACCGTCAGCTGCACCGTGCGCTCCGTCAGCTGCTCGCGGTCCCCGACCACGAAGTAGTCCACCTCGAGCGCGCTGCCCTCGGCCACTCCCAGATCTTCGGCCAGGAGCGTGTTGACCAGCACTCTCCCGCGGGCGAGGCTCGGTGTGGGCCGTCCGTCCGCAAGCCGCATCGCGCCGATTTCCCCGGCGCGACCCGCGTCCAGCGCGGCGATGGTCGAGTACGGGGCCTCCGCCCCGCCCGCCGCCGCCGTCCGGTTGGCGAGATGGGTCGAAACGCCGACCGCCTCGGCGCCTGCGGCCGCGGCCAGCTCCTCGACCGCCTCGGCCAGATCGTCACCCAGAACGATCCGTGGAGTGGTGACGCGCAGATGATCCTCGCTCTCGGTGAAGACGAGGCCAAGGTCGGCCGCCTCCGCGTGCGAGCGGATCAGGCGCTCCAGGTCGCGAGCAACCTGCTCGGGATCGGCCGATGCCGCCGGACCGTCGTGGGCCGCCGTGCCCCTGCCTCCGACCAGCAACGCGTTCACCTTCCCCCGCCGGTCCAGCTCGCGCTGCAGGTCGCGCAGCCGCATGTAGCCGACCAGAGGCTGGCTCTGGTGGGGGGCCAGCTGGAAGCCGCCGGCGCCGCTGTCGTCGAGCACCGAGACGACGCTCAGCCGCACGCTCTCCAGCTGATCGTCGGGGTCCTTCTCGCCGACCAGGGTGGCGCGCGGCGCTTCGCTCGGCCGCTCCAGGTAGAGGATGACCGCATCGCCGACTGCCACCGCCAGGGCATCCGCGAGCGAGCGATTGATCGCCAGCGACGGGAACAGCTGGCCGTCACGCCGCGAAAGGTCGAGCGCCGCGGAGTCGTCGGAAAAGAACGCGGCGAAGCCGGCGTCGATGCCCTGCACGTTCACGCGTGCGGCGCGGCGGCCGCTTTCCGGATCGACCACGCTGCCCTGCATCAGGATGGCGGCCGACACGGTCTCGTGACGGGCGACGAAGGCCTCGTCGGCGGCCAGGTCGTCGCGCAACTCCTCGCGGAAGAAGCTCGAACCGAGCAGCGCGTGCTCGATTCCGCCGAGCCGGTCCAGGGTCAGCTCGCGCAGGCTTCCGCGCACCGAGTCGCCAACCATCAGGGCGCCGGTCAGCACCGAGGTGGCGACCGCTGCGGTCAGCACCACAGCCACGTTGCCGCGCCAGTAATGCAGGAGGCTCGGCAGAAGCCCGCCCGGGCGCGCCGCGCCCACGGTCAGGCCTCGTCCGCCGGTGCTGCCGACCCCTCGCCGATGACGCCGGCTCGAAGCTCCACCTGCCGCGGCAGTCGCGCTGCCAGCTCCAGGCTGTGGGTGACGACCACCAGGGCGCTCGACGCCTCGGCGTGGAGCTCCAGGAGCAGGTCCGCCACCGATGCCGCCGTCTCGACGTCCAGGTTTCCGGTCGGCTCGTCGCACAGCAGGAGGCGCGGCCGGTTGATCACCGCGCGCACGATCGCGGCCCTCTGCCGCTCGCCGCCCGACACCCGCGCCGGCTGATGATCCACACGGTCGCCCAGGCCGACCCGGTCGAGCAGGGACCGCGCCCTCCCCTCCGCGTCGTCGCCGACGGCGCCGACCGTGACCGTTGGCAACAGGACGTTCTGCAGCAGCGTGTACTGCGGCAGCAGGTAGTGGTCCTGGAACACCAGGCCCACGTGACGGCTGCGGAAGGCGGCGAGCTCCGGCTCGGGCAGGCCGTGCGCGTCCTCGCCGCCGATCCGGATGCGCCCGGAAGTCGGCGCCTCCAGCGTCGCGGCAAGGTGCAGCAGGGTGCTCTTCCCGCTGCCGGAAGGCCCGGTCACCGCCATCGCCTCCCGCGCGCCCAGCGAGAACGTGACGCCGCGCAGGACCTCGACCACGCGACCGCCGCTGCCGTAGGTCCGGGTGACCCGGCAAAAGTCCAGAGCGTCCGTCATGGCGATTGGCACCCTAGCAAGCGAATCGCTCCGTGGTGCCCGGCCAGGCATCACCTGAGCCGTCAGGTCCCAGGGGGGCTCACGGACTCGACGGCGTCGCAGCCCGCCGGGCGAGGCCGCGGCGATACGAGGCGAGGGTCGCCTCCGCCATGTCTCGCGCGGCATGGTGGCGCCGCACGCCGGCCATGCCGGCTCGGCCGAGATGCTCGCGCCGCTCGGCATCGCCTCCCAGCTCGGCCACGGCGGCCGCCAGCGCCGACGAGTCGCCGGCGGGAACCAGGGCGCCGCCCCCGGTGCGCTCGAGCATCTCGGGGAAGCCGCCGTGATCGGGCAGCACGACCGGTACGCCGTTCGCCATTGCCTCCAGCGCCGGCAGCCCCTTCGCCTCCCGATAGACGGTGGGCAGCACAAGCACATGCAGACTGTTCAGCAACTCGATCTTCCCCTCCCGGGAAACCTCTCCCAGCCACTCGAAGCCGTCTTCCAGGCCCCAGTCGGCAATCCGTTGGCGCTGCGCCTCGAAGTACGCCTCATCGCGGCCGCCGAGGTAACCGGCCGCGCGGAACCGGACCCGGTCGCGGCCCAGGCAGTCGCTCAACTCGCGGAACGCATCCAGTGCCAGGTGGAAGCCCTTCTCGGGGCACATTCGCGCCAGGTAGCCCATCACCAGCGGCGAGTCCGGCGGCTCGGCCTCGCGCTCGCCGTGGCCATCCAGCTCGATGCCCAGCGGCGCCACGTCGATGGCGTCGAGCGGCACTTCCAGCAGTTCCGCCATCGCCTCCGCGTAGTAGTCGTTCGGCGCCACCAGCACGTCCACCTCACGCACCCTCTCGCGCATCTCCCCCAGCACCCTGGACTTGTGAGGTTCGTCGAGATCCTCGAGGAAGATGTCCTCTCCCTGCAGCCCGCACACGATGAGCGCATCCGGCAGTGCCTGCCGCAGCTCACGTCCCATCCCCACCAGCATCGAGTTCGTGAGATGAACCACTTCCGGCCTGAAGTCGGCGGCCAGCCAATGCGCCAGGCTCCTGAGCTCGGCCAGCTGGCGGCCCTCCTCGCCACGCACCATGGACAGGGCCAGTTCGCCGAGCTGGTGGGCGTCGGTCGCGGACGCCGATCTCGTCAACCGCGCCAGCAGCGCCGGATTGTCGAGCAGTCGGCGCAACCCGGCCGGAAGCCGGCTCCACAGCGGCAGCTTCTGCTCCAGGTAGATGTTCACGGCGCCGTAGAAGATCCGGTCGTGGCTGACGTTTCGCTCGTCCGTCCGCAGCGGCGTGTAGATGGGCAGGAGCAGCGCGTCGTGCCCCATGCCCTGTAGCTCGCGGACTAGCGTGTTGTCGTGGATGCAGCTGCCGCAGAGCATCCCGCCAGCGCCAGCGGCCAGGTAGGCGATCCGCAGCGAGCCGTCTCCGCCGTGAGGAGGGTGCGACATGTCGTTCATGGTTCAGGATCGGGAGGGCACACGATCATCGGAGGCGGCGCGGTCAGGGCAGCGTTCACGAAGCGCCGGGGATGAAGCGCGCGACCCGTTCCGGCGCCGGCGGGCGGCTCGCCAGCGAGCCGACGACCATGGCGACGACGGAGCCGGCCAGGACGACGGCCACCGGCATGACGCCGGTCCCGGCGACGCTGTAGTCCGGGTTGCCGACGCCGCGCAGGAAGAACCACGTCCACAGCGCGACGACGGTGAGGATCGCCGCGCCGGCGCCGACCGCCGTGCTCCGGCGCCAGTACAGCGCGGCCACGATCACCGGCAGGAGCGACGAGAAGCCCGTGAACGACCAGACCGAGAGTGCGAAGATGCTCCGTTCGGCCACCAGGGACACCAGAAAGAGGGCCGCCACAATGCCGATCACGAACAGCCGGCCGAGCCGAATCTGGCCGGCTTCGGTCAGCCCGCGGCCCCAGCGGGAACGCCTCACGATGTCCTGCGTGAACATCGTCCCCAGCGACAGCGACTGGGAGTCGAGCGACGACATGATGGCGGCGAAGACCCCGGCGCCCAGGAGCCCCGCCAGGAACTCCGGCGCGTACAGCCCGATCATCCGGACCAGGACCGAGTTCGAGGCCGGGCCTTCGAGCCCCGGCAGGTCGACGTTGCCGAACAGGCCCAGCAAGACGCTCGGAATCCAGACCGCGACGATGCAGACCGGGTAGAGCACGATCGCCGCCTTGAACGTCTCCGCCCGCTTCGCGGACAGCCAGTGGGCAAAGATGTGCGGGAACGTCCCGACCGACAGCGGAATCAGCGTGTAGCTGAGCAGACGCAGCGGGTGGATCGCATCGCCGCGCACCAGCAGCTCGGGCCTGGTCTCGGCGACACGGTCAAGCGCGGCGCCGACCCCGCCGAGCCGGGTGACGATCAGGATTGCCGTGACCGCGCCGAGCACCATGAACATGGCGGTCTGAAACGTGTTCACCCAGGCGGTGCCGCGCAGGCCGCCGCTCGTCACGTAGCCGACCACGACGGCGCACACGAGCAGGCTGCCCAGCCAGGAGGGCGCCGCGCCTCCGGTGATCTGGTCGATCACGATGCCGCCGCCCATGACGCCGATGAGCAGGTACGGCAGCAGCAGCAGCACGAGCACGGCGAACAGCAGGAATCCGACGGCGTCGGATCCCCAGCGCGCCCGGACAAACTGCACCTGGGTCAGCAGGCCCAGGCGCTGCCCGACGGCCCACACCCGGATGCCGACGACAAAGAAGACGACGGGCACCATCAGGGCCGACGACGACGCCATCAGCGAGAACACACCGATGCCGACCCGGTACGACTCGGCCGACGCGCCCAGCAGGGCGAAGGAGGTCATGTGGGTGCCGAACAGCGTCATCAGGAGCACGAACGGTCCGATCGTGCGGCCGGCGACGAAGAAGTCCTCTCCGGTCGAGGCGAGACGGCGATTGCTCCAGACGCCGATCAGCAGCACGGCGCCGAGATACCCGAGAATGACCGCCAGGGTCACGGGCTGGTCTCCCGGTCATCGCCAGCTAGCTGTGCCGCCGCTCGATTCGGTGGTTCGGGAAGCACCGCCAGCCGTTCGAGCGCGTCGGCCGGCCAGGCGACCCGCACCAGCCACCACATGACCAGCACGACCGCGGCCGAGGACAGAATGTGGTACGTCAGCCCGACCGGCAGGCCCAGGAAACGGCTCGGATCGTCCCAGAACCACCAGTCGTTGCGCAGGGCGTACAGAGCGAGCAGGGACACCCAGGCCCACGGCCGGGCTGTGCGTGACGCCATGGAGGCCAGAAGCGAAGGCGCGACCGGCTCAGCCGGCCTGTGTCGGCGCGGTCGTGCCGGCAGCTTCCGCTTCCATGGCCGCGCCGAACCTCGCCATGTCCTCGAACATCTCTTCGAAGTCGTACTCGAAGACATCGCCGGACAGCACCCGCGTCACGCCCTCCTGGTGGTGCGGGAAATGTCGCGAGAAGCCGCCGAAGCTGAACTGCGGGTCGTAGAACCGGGTGACCATCCGATGCACGGCCTCCACGCCGCGCAGCAGGCGGGGCTGGAAGGCGCCGAGACGCGCGCCGGAAGGGTCGTCGTTCTCGATCGCGTCGATCGTGACTTCCGCGGCCATGACGCCGGATTCGAGCGCCAGCATCACGCCCGACGAGTAGACCGGATCGATGAAGGAGTACGCGTCGCCGATCGCGACCCAGCCGTCGCCTGCCATCTTCTCCAGCCGGTAGGAGAAGTCCTTCAGCACGCTGATCGGTCGGCACTGGTGGCCGGACTTGATCCGCCATTCGAGCTGCGCGCACTTCCGCACCTCGTCGTAGAAGATCTCGTGCGGCCTGCCCTGACGGTTCTTCAGCAGCACGTCCACCGGTCCCACGACACCTACGCTGACCGTGTCGCGGCAAAGCGGGATGTACCAGAACCAGCACTCTCCGGATTCGGTGTGCAGGACCAGGGTCGCGCCCTCGGCCCGCCCCTCGTCCCGGTGGGCGCCACGGATGTGGGTGAAGATCCCGGCGTGCCGGAGGTCGTAGTCGATCCGGCCCAGGTCCAGCTTGCGCGCAATCAGGGCGCTGAGACCGGTGGCGTCAATGACGACGCGACACCTCAGCTCGACGGGCTCCCCGCCGACCGACGGCACGGCCAGCACCCCCACCGCGCGGCCGTCCTCGAACAGCACGTCGCGGACGTTCACGCCCCGGTGTACCTCGGCGCCCTGCTCCGCGGCCGTGTCCATCAGCAGCTGATCGAACTCGGCGCGGCGCACCTGCCAGGTGCGGGCGCTGTCGTCGCCGGGACGCCCGTAGTCGAAGTAGTACGGAGCGGACGACTTGCCGTTCTTCGTGAAGAACTGGACGGAGTGCTTCTGCGTGAAGTGGCTGTCCTTCATCGCCTGAAGGGCGCCCATCTTCCTGAGCGCCCAGTACGTGTCGGGCATCAGCGATTCGCCGATCTTGAACTCCGGCGCCGCCAACCTCTCCAGCAGAAGAGTCTTCAGGCCGCCACGCGCGGCGATCGCCGCAGCCGAAGCGCCGCCGGGACCGCCGCCGACCACGATCGTGTCCCAGGAGGTACGCGTGAACATGTCGTGACTCTAACAGGCCGACGCCCCTGCCCCCCTTGGCCTCGCCCCACAAGTCCGTGCCCGGGCGAGCGACGGTGGGAGACCGGCAGGACGAACGGACTCGGGGGCAGGCGTTCGGTTGCCGAAACGACCACGTCCGTTGTAGCTTCCCGTCGGCCATCGCCCGCTTGCCGCGGCCCGGGCGAGCTCAGGCAACGCCGAATTGCCCGGCGAGACGCCCCACCGACTCGACAGGAGCATCGACGATGCGTTCCCTCCTTCCAGCCTTCCCCGCCCTGCTGCTGCTGGCCTCGACGGCCGCACCGGCCCAGGAGACCGACGACCCGGAGGCCCAGGTCGCGGACGAGATAACCGTCACCGCCCAGCGGGTCGAGGAAACGCTGCAGGACGTGCCCATCTCCATCGTCACACTCTCCGGCGAGGAGCTCGAGAACCGGGGAATCACGGACGTCCAGGGCATCGCGGACGCCGCGCCCGGCGTGGTCGTCTCGGGCCACAGTTCGACCACCGGAGAGGTCTCCGTGACCATCCGCGGCGTCGGCTCGAACACGTTCGGTCTGGGCACCGAATCCACCGTCGGCTACTACGTGGACGGCGTCTACATGCCGCGTCCGCAGAGCTTCGCCAGCCCGCTGCTCGATCTGGAACGGGTCGAGGTGCTGCGCGGTCCTCAGGGGACCCTGTGGGGCCGCAACTCGACGGGCGGCGCCCTGAACCTGGTCACCCGCGCCCCGGAAGGCGCCTTCCAGGGGCGCGTCGTTGCCGGGGCCAGCGAGTACGACTCCGTGGACAGCGCGAGCGGCCAGCGCTACGGGATCTCGCTGAACGGTCCGCTCACCCGATCCGTGTGGGCGCGCCTGTCGCACTCGGTCGTCGACGTGGAGGACGCCACCTGGAACCAGCACCTGAGCAACAGGAACGACAACCTGGACGGCTCCTCCAGCCGCCTGGGCCTGACCCTCGCGCCCGGCGACGCAACGGTCATCACGCTGCGCGGTGACCGGACCGCGAACGACAGCCACAACAACTTCCAGCTGAAGGCCGGCACGAACGCTCCCGAGAGCCTTGTCGGCGCGCTGAATTCCTTCTACGGCTACTCCGATCCGACGGACGTACACGCGATCGCCGCCAACATCGCGCCGCTTTCGGACTACGAGGAGAGCGGGTTCTCTCTGCACGTGGACCACGTGTTCTCGCCGAGCCTCAGTCTCTCGTCCATCACCAGCGCCCGCGACCTCGACTCGAACCGACGCTCGGACGTGGACGCCTCGCCACTCGACTTCGTGGAGAACCACGGCGCCTACGAGTCGGACTGGCGATCGCAGGAGATTCAGCTGCGCGGCGACACGGGACGGGCGCGCTGGATCGCCGGGCTGTACGCCTTCGAAGAAGAGGGGCACACCCTGACGGACACGCGGTCCGACACGGCGCTGTTCGGCGTCTGGCTGTTCGCGACCAACCCCGCCACCTTCCTGTTCGATCCGAACTCGTACTGTTCGCTCGGCTTCCTCGCGCCGGCGACGCTGTGCGGGCCGGCCTACTACGTCGCCGTGGCGCCCTTCCTGGGCCTGCCAGTGCCCGGAACGGTGACCAGCGGGAACTTCTTCGACACGACGCTCGACAGTTCGGCGCGCGCCGCCTTCGGCCAGGTGGACTGGACGCTGAGCGACCGCGTCACCCTGACCACCGGCGTCCGCTACACCGAAGACGAGAAGACGCACACCCAGTCCACCATCGACTTCGTGACCCTGGCGCCCTCAACCGAGACCCTGAGCGACGACTGGAGCGCGGTCACGCCCAAGCTCGGCATCGAGGTGCGCCCGAACGACGACCTGATGCTCTACGGCGCGGTGACCACCGGCTACAAGAGCGGCGGCTTCAACTCCATCTCGCTGCAGCCCGCGTTCGACGAGGAGACGGTCGACAGCTACGAGATCGGCCTCAAGTCCACCGTCGCCCGCGGAGTCACGTTCAACGCGTCCGCGTTCAGCTACGACTACGACGACCTGCAGGTCGCCGTCCTGTATCCGGATCGGTCCACGGTCGAGAACGCGGCAAGCGCCAGCATCGCCGGTTTCGACCTGGAGCTGCGCGTGCGGCCGAATCCCCGGCTCGCCTTCGACGTCTCGCTCGAGGTCCTCGACGACGAGTTCGACCAGTTCACGTCCCAGAATCCGCTCGACGTGGCCGACCTGACCTACGCCGCCATCGCGGCCGGCACGCTCGACCTCACGGCGGCGCTCGCCGCCGGCGCCTTCGCGCCCACGACCGACCTGTCGGGCAACGGGTTGCCCCAGGCGCCCGACCTCTCGGCGAGCGCTTCCCTCGCCTACACGTTCGATCTCGGCGGCGCCGGGTCGCTGACCGCGCGGGGCGAGTACCAGTACAGCGACGACATCGCCTTCGACGCCTTCGAGGAGTTCGTGCAGCCGAGCTACAGCCTCGTCCACGGCTACCTGCGCTGGAGCCCGGCCGCCGCCTCGTTTCAGGTGAACCTGTACGGCCGCAACCTGACCGACGAGGAGTACAGGGTGACCGAGTTCTTCACCAACTACACCGGGACCCTCCGCGTCTGGGCGCCCCCGCGCGAGATCGGCATCCAGGTCGGCTTCGACTTCTGACCTGGTAGCCAAGCACCGATTCGGCCCACGACCCCGTGCAGCGCAGCCGACCGCAGCAGGCGGAATCCCTTCAGCCACCTCCAGCGCGCCCGCGTCCCCTGCCGGCCCCTCGGACCTGACGGCGGCCCAACCGACGTCGTCGGCTACGTGTAGCGGGCGCCCCGGTAGCTCTCGTCGTAGAACCGCGGCAACAGCTGGTCGACCCGCAGGATGGCGCCGGGGCTGAGCTCCACGCGCTCGGCATGAACGGTCGCCAGGCCCTGCTCGGCCAGGCCGTCGAAGGCCTCGGCGTACTCCTCCAGCACGTCGACGCCGAACTTCCGCCGAAACGGCGCCGGGTCAAGCCAGCCGCGCTTCAGCTGCAGGATGACCTCCCGCGTCAGGCGCTGCCCGGGGGTCGTCGAGAGCGCCCGCCGGGTGGCGAGGCCGCCGGCTTCGATGGCCGCCAGGTAGTCGTCCCAGCGGTCGTGGTTCTGCATGTGGACGCCGTTCATGTGGCCGAACGCCGACACGCCCACCGGGATCATTTCGGCGCCGCTCCACACCTCGCGGGCGTAGACGAACTTGCAGCCGCGGTCGCGCCGCATCATCGTGTAGGCGCTCCAGCGCTCGAAGCCGGCGCGCTCCAGCTGTTCGAACGCCCACGCGTGCAACTCCCGCTTGGTCTTCCAGTCCGCGAACTCGGGCACGTCGTCGTCGCCGCGCAGCCGGGCCTTCGAGTACACCGTGTTGAACGGCAGCTCCATCTGGTAGAGGGTGATGGAGTCCGGGTCGTACTCGATCGTCCGCTCGACAGTCCGCTTCCAGGTCTCCCACGTCTCCCCAACCATCCCGGCGATGATGTCGACGTTCAACTGCCGAAAGTCCCGGCTGCGGATCCAGTCGCGCACCCGGTGGATCTCCTTCGAGACGTGGGCGCGACCGTTCTCCTCCAGGATGGCGTCGTCGAAGCTCTCGATACCGAGGCTCAGCCGGGTGACGCCGATGCTGCGGATCGCGTCCAGCTTGGACTGGGTCAGGGTGCCCGGCTCGCACTCGAACGCCACCTCTTCGGCGGCGTCCCACGACATGGCGGCCTGGAGCCGTTCGGCCAGCGGCACCAGCTGCTTGGCGGCGATGTAGGAGGGCGTCCCGCCGCCGAAGTAGACGAAGTCCAGGGACCGTCCCCGGATCGCTGCCCGCTCCGCGTAGCGCTCGATCTCCTCGCCGAGAGCGTCGAGGTAGCGGCCGATCTGCTGGTGGTTCCTGTCGACGTAGACCCTGAAGTAGCAGAACTTGCAGCGCTTGCGGCAGAACGGGATGTGGACGTACAAGCCGAGCGACGCGTCGGCGGACGGCGCACGATCGAGAGCCGCGGCGGCCTCGGGCGCGGCCGCCTCGTTCCAGGCCGAGTACGGCGGGTAGTTGGACACGAAGACGGAACCGATGTCCGTCGCCTCCAGGTCGAGCAGGCCGGTCGCCGGCTCGGCCCTGATCGGGCCCTTCCCGGTCCCGCCCTGCTTCATGCCTTCGTCCATGTCCCTCGTTCCCCACACTCCAGCGCCGCTGCGACCGGTACCGGCGACGCGTCCGACCTCGGCGGCGACGCGACGAGGACCGGTCGGCACCGCCGGCGGCGCCGGCCCGGCGCCCGGTTCTCCGTCTCATGGTTCTCGCGGTTGTCGTGGTTCGACATGGGAGCCGTCTGTTCGCTACCCGAAGCAGTAGAGGATGCCGTCGAGGCTGCCGATCACCAGCCGTTTCGACGCCACCGCCGGCGACGCGATGATGGCGGAGCCGGTGTCGAACTCCCACACGGGTTCGCCGGTCGCCTTGTCCAGGGCGACCACCGGCCCGCGCTTCGAGCCGACGAAGATGCGGTCACCGACGATCACCGGCGACGAGTCCAGCCGGGCGCCGCTGTTCCACTCCCACCTCCGCTCGCCGGTCGAAGGATCGAGGGCGTGGACGATCTTGTCCCGGCCACCCACCACGACGATCTCGTCATCCGCCGCCGGCGAGGCGTAGAACGGGAACTTGCGCACCTCGTGCTCATACACCCAGACCACCTGACGCTTCGCGAGGTCGATGCCCAGCACCTCGTTCTCGAAGGTGCCCACGTACGCCATGTCGCCCACCACCGCGGGACTTGCCGCGGCCTGGCCGCGCAGGTCGATCTTCTCCACCGTCTCGCCGGTCTCGATGTCGATCAGCCACATGTAGCCGTCGCACCCCGAGACCGTGGTAAGCCCGGAGGCAACCGCCGGGGTGCCGTGGACGTAGCCGTCCGTCTCGACCTGCCAGATCGCCTCTCCCGTGGTTCGATCCAGGCAGTAGAGGGAGTTGTCGTAGGAACCGGCAAGCAGCCGGCTGCCGTGGAGCGAAACCCCGGCATAGATCTCGCCGAAGGTCTCGTGCTGCCAGATCTGCTCGCCGCCCTCGGCATCGAGCGCATGGATGTAGCCGTACTCGTCGCCGACATAGACGACGCCGCCGAACACCGAAACCGGCGCCTTGATCGGGGTTCCGGCGTCGAAACGCCAGAGCTCCCGGCCCTCTGCCAGGGTCAGAGCGTACACACGGCCCTCGAAGTCGCCCAGGTACACAACGCCGTCGACGATCGCGACCGTGCTCTCGATCTCGCTTTCTGTATCGAAGGTCCACAGAAGCTGCGGGTCATCCGGCAGCGAGGACCCGGCCACTCCGGTGCCGAGCAGGTTGCCCCGAAACACCGGCCAGGCGTCCGCGTCGGGCCGCAGAAGGGAGGCGTCCTCCGCGCTGTCCTGGTCGCCACCGTCACCGGCCGCCCCTTCCGCCGTCGACGAGGCGAGCAGCAGGAGCACTGCCAGCGTCAGGCAGAGCCGGGAAGCGAGCCGCGCCCGGAACCCCTGTCGCCGGAGCGTCGTTTCCTCGGCCGCCATGCGCCGCCCTTCTTCAGGCGCAGCCGAGTCACCCGCGCGCCGCTCGAGCTGGCGTGTTCCGCTCGGCCAGTGCGCTCGGGCTGTCGGGGCAAGGCCTCCACGCTCTCCGCTTCTCCACACCACTCCGACCCTCCGCACAAGCCAGACCATCCGCCGCGCACCCTCCGTCGCGCACGCCGCGAGAACCGCCGGGACAGGGCGCCTCAGAACGCCGCCCGGTACAGGCTCAGCATATCGGAGGCGTCGGCCGGTCTCGGGTTGTACTGCGCCGTCCACTGTTCGGCCGCCTGGCCGGCAAGGACTTCGAGGTCGGCCTCCGGAACGCCCATCTCCCGCAGGCGGGACGCCACTCCGGCCCGCTCGCGGAGATCGACCCAGAGCTCGGCGAGCGCCTCTCCCGCCGAGCCGGCTCCCGCTTCGGCACCGGCGCCATTGTCCGAAACGACCTTGCTCAGCGCCTCGTAACGCACGCCCCGCCCACTCTCCGAGTTGAAGCGTACGACGTGGTCGAGCATCACGGCGACGGCTACGCCGTGCGTCACGCCGTAGCGGGCGGTCAGCGGGTTGGCCAGCCCATGGGCGGCGCCGAGCATCGACGCTTCGATGGCTGCGCCCGCCAGATGGGCGCCGAGCAGCATGTCGCCCCAGAGCTCATCCAGACTCAGCACCCCCGGCTGGTCGAGACAGTTCTGCGGCGGGCCCGCACGCAGCAGCCCGGCCCCCGCCAGCTTCAGGTCCTCGTCGCCGGGCGCAGCGAGAGCCCTCGGCGCCGGCCCTCTCTCGTCGCGAACATCGCCGCCTGCTCCCGGCCGGGTCGCCGCCACCGCCTCGAACCCCCGCAACAGCCGCCCGAACCCCTCGCTCGCGAACATCCGCGAGTACGGGTTCGCCGCCGTGCAGACGAAACTCTCCAGGGCGTGGGACAGAGCGTCGAGGCCGGTCGCCGCCTTGATCTCCGGCGGCGCGGTGCCGACCAGCGAGGGGTCGAGCAGGGTCGCCGCGAAGCGGGCCTTCGGGTCGCCGCATGCCATCTTCCGGTGGTCGCCGTCCCGGGCGATGACCGCGAACGACTGCGCTTCGCTGCCGGTACCGGCCGTGCAGGGAACGCCGATGGAGGGGAGCATCGGCTTCGCGGCCAGGCCGAACCCGCGGTAGTCCTCCATCCGGCCGCCGTTGGTGAACACGAAGTTCGCGCCCTTGGCGCAGTCCATGGCCGAACCGCCGCCGAGGCCCACGAGCAGATCCGCCTGGTGGTGCCGAGCTGCATCGGCCGCCGCCGCCACGTTGCGCTCGCCGGGGTTCTCCTCGGCGTCGGGAAAGGTGGCCACGTCCAGGCCGGCGCCGCCAAGCGACGCGGAGGCCCGGTCCAGGTGCCCGGCGGCGGCGATCCCGCCATCGGTCACCACGAGGACGCGTCGACCGCCCAGCTCCCGTGCGAGCTCGCCGATGACGTCGACCACGCCGACGCCGTACAGCACCCGGCCCGAGGCCGAGTCGATGCTCCAGGAGTCGCCCGCCTCGAGCGGTCGCTGGCCCCGGCCGATCGCCACGACTCCAGGAACCAGCGCGGCGCGTGACGCCTCAGTTCGAGCCGATGGCGAAGACGTCCGAGCGCGTCGCCACGTAGATTCTCCCGTCCTCGGCAACCGGCGTCGTGTACACCGCGGCGTCCATGTTGTGCTCGGCGATCACGTTCTCCTCGCGACCCGCGGTCAGGATCACCAGGTCGCCGTCCTCGTCGCCCAGGTAGACCTTGCCGTCCGCGACGAACGGCGAACCCCACACCGCGGCGAAGGTGTCGTGCGTCCAGAGGTGCTCCCCGGTCTCGACGTCAAGGACGTACAGGAAGCCGCTCAGGTCGGTGATGTAGAGCAGTCCGTCATCGATGGCCGCGGTCGAGATCGTGCGGTTGAAGTCGTCGTCGCCGAAGTGCCAGATCGCGGCACTGTCCGTCGCGTCGCCTTCGACGTTCGCGTCGATGGCGTAGAAGTGGCCCGGACCCTCGCCGTGCTCCGGGTCCTGACCGACGCCGATGTAGAAGCGGTTGTTGTAGAAGACCGGAGTCGAGATCACGTTGTTTCGGGTGCCGGCGCCGCCGAGCTCCCAGATCGAGTCCTTCGGGTTCAGGTCGAACTTCCAGAGCAGTGCGCCGGTGGCCGCTTCGTAGGTGTAGAGCCAGCCGTCGCCGCCCGGAAAGGCGACCTGGGCCTGCCCGTCGATGACGCCGTACGCCGGATTCGACCACGAACCGTGCAGGACTGCGTTGCTGCTGTCGATGCTCTCCCAGACCAGCTCGCCCGTGTTCTTGTTCAGCGCGATGAAGGCGGGCGAGGCCGGCGAAGGCAGGTTGATGTGGCCCTCGTCCACCCCGGCGCCAGTGACCGTGAACAGGAGGTCGCCGACGACGAGCGGCGAACCGGCGGCCAGGTTGTGCGGGAACACGTCCAGCTCACCGATCATGTCGTATTCCCAGATGATGTCGGCGTCGGGCTCCTCCTGGTGCTGCTCGCTGGTGATGCCGTCGTTCACGCCGTCCCGGAACCCGTCCACGTCGGCGGCGACCACCGTGGCCCGGTTGGACACGTAGTAGACCCGTTCGTCCTCGACGTACGGAGTCGAGCAGACGCCCTGCAGGGGCCAGTCGTTCACCCGCCCGGCGCCGAGCTTGTCGTGGGTGGCCTGCCAGAGCAGCCGACCCGTCTCCCGGTCGAGCGCCATGACCACGCCCTTGTCGCCCTCGATGCCGGGACGGCGCAGACCCTCGTTGTTCGTGCCGACGTAGACGCGGCCGCCGTGCACGACCGGCCCGGCATAGGTCTGCGAGCCGACCTTGGCTCGCCAGATGATGTTCTGCCCCGACCTCACGTCCCACTCGATGGGCAGGTTCGTGGCCGGGGAGACCATGTTGCGTGCCGGAGTGTTGCCGAACATCGCCGGCGGTTCGTTCGCCGCCGCCATCGACGCCGCCAGCGCACCCGCAGCGACGCAAGCCAGAAACAGGGGAATGCGCGTTCTCATCAGCTTCGATCCGTCCATCCTTCGTCAGCCATCCGAGCCGTCGCCGGATGGCCTCGCCACCAGCGCGTACAGTGTGTCGCTTGTCGCCAGGAAGACGACCGAGCCATCCGTGGACGGCGAAGTGTATACCGCCCGCGGCATCACGTTCTCGGCCAGTACGTCAAGAGTTCGGCCAGCGCGAAGAACGGCCACGTCGCCTTCCGTGTCCGCCGCCCAGACCTTGCCTCCGGCGACCAGCGGCGAACTCCAGAAGGGCGCCAGGGCGTCCCAGGTCCAGAGCTTCTCGCCGCTTCCGGCATCGAGCGCGAACAGGAAGCCGTTCAGATCAGCCAGGTAGACCACGCCGTCGGCCACCGCCACGGTGGTGATGGCGCGCCCCAGGTCCCGGTCCTCGAAGCGCCAGCGCACCCCGGTCGAGGTCACGTCGCCGCTGCCCGTCGGGTCAAGAGCCCAGAGCGCGCCGGGTCGAATCGATGCCTCGGGATCCCGGCCAGCGGCCAGGTAGACGACCCCCTCGTGCAGCACCGGCGTCGCCACGAAGACGTGCCGGTCATCGCCCGGGCTGGCCTCGCCGCCTGCGCCGCCCGCCGCCGCGTTGCCGTCGAACCGCCACAGCGGCTCGCCCGTGGTCGGCGCGAAGGCGTACAGCCAGCCGTCGCCGGCCGGGAAGATCGCCTGATCGCGCCCCCGAACGCTGCCGTGCGCAGGGCTCCCCCACTGGCCATCCAGCAGACCGGCGCCGGGGCTCGCGTCGCGCCACACCGGGCGGCCCGTGCGCCGGTCGAACGCCGCGAAGCTCGGCGCCTCCGGGGCCGGCACCCGCCCGTCGTCCGTGACGCCGTTGCTGGTGACGACGAACACCAGGTCGCCTGCCACCAGCGGCGTCGAGGCAGCCATGTGCTTCGGGAACACGCCCCACTCGCCCAACATGTCGAACTGCCAGGCGATGCTGCCGTCCAGGTTCGCGGCGACCAGCTCGCCCCGGTTGGAGACGTAGTGGAGCCGCTCGCCGTCGAACGACGGCGTCGAGCAGACGCCCTGAAGGGGCCAGTCGTTCGCGTCGCCCGTCTCGACCTTGGCGTGCGTGATCTGCCAGCGGAAGCCGCCGTCGCGACGGTCGAACGCCATGACCACGCCGCGATCGCCCGTGACCGACGGATCCCGCGGGCGCTCGTTGTTCGTGCCCACGACGACCAGGTCGCCGGCAAGCGTCGGGCCGCCGTAGGTGACCGTACCCAGGTCTGCCGACCACAGCACGCCTTCGCCCGATGCGACGTCCCAGGACACCGGCAGGTCGGCAGTCGCCTCTGCCACCCGGTTGCGGCCCGGGTTCGGATCATCCGCCGCGTGTCCCGGGGTCGTCGAAAGCCCGAAGACCAGGGCAAGCAGCGCCGCTGTCGCGACCGGCGCCAGCGGCCTCCGGACCGACGCCGGGTCCCTCCTCATCACGTCGCGCCGACCGATCCCGGTCGGCCCTCGCCCGGAAGCGACGCCAGCGAGTCCAGGCCGCAGAAGATCACCCGTCCGCCCCGGCGCGGCGCCGCGTACGGTTCGCCGAAAGCGGGAGTCGAAGTCGCGCCCTTCCGGGCAGAGCGCCCGGAAGGCGGCACGCGAGTCGCACGCGAACCCGTCGGGCGAGAGCTTCGCCTCCACGGCATCGACGCGGCCGCCCGGCCGTCTGACCACGAAATCCACCTCTCGCCCCGACTTGTCGCGCCAGTACCGCACCGCGTCCTTGAACCGCAGCCGCAGCGAATCCAGCACAGGTGCTCCCACAGACCCCTGTCTCCTCCGCGCAGCGTCTCCCAGCCCCGCTCGAAGGCGACGAATCCGGTGCCTGAGGCATGGCCCTTCGGTCGGCTGGTGATCTCCCTGCGGCCGCCGCCCGAAAAGGGACGCAGGAACTGCACGGCGTGCGCCACGGTCAGCACCTCGAGGTGGGACCGGACCGTGGGCTGACTGACCTCCGCCTGCCGACCCAGCTTCGTGAAGCCCACAAGACCGCCGCTCGACCGCAGCAGCAGGCGCAGGAGGGACAGGAAGCCGACGCGGCGGATCCAGGACAGCTCCAGGATGTCGCGGGCGAAGAAGCTGTCGAGCCACTCGGCGTAGAAGGACGGATCGGGCGAATCGGCGAGGAGCATCTCGGGCAGGCCGCCATGCACAAGCCGCCGATCCAGGTCGGCGGCGCCGGTTCAGTCGGCGCACTCCTGCCACAGCACCGGGCAGAGGTGAAGCGGCATCTTGCGCCCGGTGAGGGAGTCGCGAACTTGCCGGTGGCGGCAAGCGTGGCGGCTCCGATCGCCAGGATGCGGAGGCCGGGGCGCTCGTCCGCCGCGATCTTCAGCAGCATGCCGGGGTCAGCCAGCCGATGCACCTCGTCGAGAACGAGCACTGCACGCTCCGACCGGGAAGCGAGGAACCCCTCGGGATCGGCCAGCCGCCGCTGGACGGAGGGCAGGTCGCAGTTGAAGTACTCGACGGAGTCGTTCCGCTCGAGCAGGAGCCGCGAAAGGGTCGTCCTCCCGACCCGCCGCACGCCGAGAGCCACACGATGCTGCGCCTCCGCCACGCCTCGTCTACCAGCGTCACCCATGCGTCCCGTCCGATCATCAACCGTGTTTTCCTCTGGACGCCCAAACGTCAAACACGGTTGCCGACAGGATGGAGCAGGCGCAACGGCGAGGCGCCTTCCTGCCGGTCTGCCAGGCGAGATTCTCGCCTGCTAATCCGCGATTCTTCATGGCGCAACGGCGAGGCGCCTGCCTGCCGGTTTGCCAGCGCTACGCCGGCGGGCGCAGCTTCGGCTCGATGATCCCCAGCTCGATGGACGTCTCGATGACGTCGCGAATCGTGTCCTCGACCGCCCGGGTGGCGACTCCCAGCACCGCTTCGGCCTTCCGGCTGTGGTTGATGGCGGCGGAGCGCGACGCGATGCCGCCGGGCGGCGGTTCCGGAGCTCCCACCTCGAACGACGGGAACAACTCCTGAATCACGGCTCGGACTTCGGCGCCCAGACGCAGCGCGGAGCGTCCACCGCTGCCGTGCAGCAGGTACCGGGCGCCGCCGTGGGTCGCACGGTGGTCGACTGAGGACTCCGCTGCCAGCCGCTCGGCGCCCACCAGGTCGCGCACGTCGATGATGTTGTAGTACATGTCGTACGGCGTCGGCCAGGTCGTGGGCAGCCCGGCGGCAAGCCGTCCCAGCTGCTCGATCCACTGGCCGACCTGGGCCCGGAACAGGATCGGACCGCAGATCATGGCGGGGTTCAGGGTGACCACGTCCCAGGCGGCGTCGCTTTCGTCCGAGGCCTGGTTCAGCAGGCGCTCCGTGTCCACCTTGCTGCGGGCGTAGGCGTTGCGGGGCAACCGCCAGATCTCGGGCTCGAAGTGGTCAAGAGCCCAGACCGTTTCCGTCCAGGCAAAGCCCTCGGGCATCATCGGCGCGCCCAGGCCAGACACCGCCGCCAGCGAGCTCGTGTACACGACCCGCCTGACGCTGCCGCTGCGGTTGATCGCATCGACCACGTTCCGGGTACCGGCCATGCCGCCCTCGTAGACATCGGTCGAGACGTTGCCCGACCCGTTGGGCTGGGACTTGCCGTCCGCCGAGTTGCCGAGCACAGCCGCAACGTGGAATACGCCGGAGCAGCCGGCAAACGCCCGGTCGTACGAACCGGGCACGAACAGGTCGCAGCCGTCCACGATCTCGACGTTCGGCAGGCGTTCGAGGTAGCCGACACAGTCGCGGCCACGCCAGGAGTCCGCATTCCGGATGCAGGCCCGTACCCGGTAACCGTGCAGCACCAGCTCGCGAACCATGTGGCCGCCGGTGAACCCGGAGCAGCCGGTAACGGCGACCGGACCGTCGTGAGGGGTTATCGCTGTCATGTTCGATTCTCCTGCCAGGACGCCCGATCGGCCAACTCGATTCGGGGCGCCGCGCCAGCTCTGGCAAGCGGGGCGCCGGGACGGGAACGCCGCTACTCGGCGGCCGGCTCCTGCTCGTGCGACACCATCCAGTTGATGCCGAAACGGTCCGTGCACATGCCGAAGTACGAACCCCAGAAGGTCTCGTCCATCGGCATCGTCACCTCCCCACCTTCGGCCAGCGCCGCGTGAAACGCATCTGCCTCGTCCCGGCTACCGGCGTCCAGCGAGATCGAGAAGTTGTTGCCGAACTCGACCGGCGGCCCGAAGCGCGGGCTGGCGTCGGCACCCATCAGGATGCTGTCGCCGACCGGCAGCGACACGTGCATCACGCGGTCTGCCTCCTCGCCTGCCACCGGCGCGTCGTCCGGCGCGTCGGCGAAGGTGGTGAGCACCTGGAACTCCCCGCCAAAGACCAAACGATAGAACTCGAAAGCCTCCCGGCAGTTCCCGTCGAAGTTCAGGCAGGTGCTGAGCGCCATGGCAGCGGTTCCTCCGATGTCAAGTGCCCACGGCAGCGAGCGGTGGGCCAAACGGCAGCCGGGAGCTTACGCCAACCGGCGCCCCGGGATCCGCCAGGCGGCCGGCAGCGCAACCGCCCTACGGCGCCAGGGCCCGGATCGTCTCTCGCAGGTCGTCGCCGGGGTGCATGATCTGGATGGCCGGGGTGTGGACTCCGGCTTCGATGTACTCCTGGATGCGCTCGCGACACTTGCCGGGCGACCCGATGATCAGGATGTCCTGCAGCGCCTCCTCGGGAATCACCTCCAGCGCCTTCTTGCGGTCGCCGGCAGCCCAGGCGTCCCACATCGGCCCCAGCAACTCGCGACGCCCCAGCCAGTCGTGGAAGGCGGCGTAGACGGGCACGTTGAGGTAGGCGGCCATCGACCGCTTGCCCACGAAGTCGATGACGCCACGGTCTGTTGTGGCCAGCACGAAGATGCGGGCGGCGATCTCCTTGCCCGGACCGCCCTCGTGGACGTAGGGAACGACGGTCCTGACGTCGTCGGGCGACAGCCAGTTCAGGATCGCGCCGTCGCCCTCGCGGCCCGCCATGCGCAGCATCCCCTGGCGCAGCGCGGCGACCAGGATGGGCGGGCACTCATCGAGCGGTCGGCCCATGCGGAAGCCGCGCACCTTGAAGGTGTCGAACTCCTCGTCGACGCGGTCGCCGGTGAGCGCCTTCCTGAGGAAGCGGACCATGTCGCGAGTCTTGTAGTACGGCCGCTCGAACGGAATGTCGTTCCACTGTTCGACGATGACGTTCGACGACGTGCCGATGCCCATGACGAAGCGGCCGGGCGCGGCCTCGGCCATGGCCCCGACGGTCTGGGCCATGAGCGCCGGGCCGCGCGTGTAGGCGGGGATGATGGCGATGCCCAGCCGGGCGGTCGGAGCCCAGATGGAGGCCTGGACCAGCGGCGTGAAGCCGTCGCTGCCGTTCGACTCGGACGACCAGAAGTCCGTGTAGCCGAGATCGACCATCTCCTTGATCAGGTCCTCCTGCTCCGCCAGCGGAAGGCCGAAGGGAATCGTCATGCCGTATCGCTGCATCGTCGTGCCGTCTCCTCGGCCGAAGCCCGTCCGCGCAGTCGGGCTGCGGCCTGTTCATGTGTTCGATGGTTGTCGGGTCGCGGGTCGGAGTGTACGGCAGGGTCCGTGCAGATCCCCCGCAGGCGGAAAGGACTCCACGAGCCGCCCGAGGAGGCGCGCTACGGCGGTGCAGATCCCCCGCAGGCGGAAAGGACCCTTGATGCCGGCACGCCGACGAACTGGCCGGGGCCGGACTGGCCGGCGGGCGTCCCCACGTCGCTGCAAACGCAGGCACGGCTCCATCCCGGCGACCGCGGCGATCCGGTTGCCTATACTGAGCCCATGGGACCACTCGACGGCTACCGCATTCTCGAGATCGCCGGCATCGGCCCCGGCCCTTTCTGCGCCATGGTGCTCTCCGACCTCGGCGCCGAGGTCGTCCGCATCGACCGCAAGGCGTACGCCGGCCGGGGCTCGAAGTTTGACGTCCTGAATCGCGGCCGCCGCTCGCTCGCGGTCGACCTCAAGCGCCCCGAAGCCGTCGAGGCGGTGCTCGACATGGTCGAGAGGGCGGACGGGCTGATCGAAGGCTTCCGACCCGGCGTCATGGAGCGCCTGGGCCTGGGCCCGGACGTGTGCCTGGAGCGGAACCCGAAGCTGGTGTTCGGGCGCATGACGGGCTGGGGCCAGCACGGCGAGATCGCCCACGCCGCCGGGCACGACATCAACTACATTGCACTGTCCGGCGTCCTGCACTCGATTGGCAACGCCGGCGGGAGGCCGGTGCCGCCCCTCAACCTGGTCGGCGACTTCGGCGGCGGCGGCATGCTGTTGGCGCTCGGCGTCGTCGCGGGCCTGCTCGAGGCCGGGAAGTCGGGCAAGGGCCAGGTCGTGGACGCCGCCATGACCGACGGCTCGGCCCTGCTGCTGGCCGCCGTCGTCGGCATGCACTCGGCTGGGGTCTGGAAGGACGAGCGCGGCTCGAACATGCTCGACAGCGGCTCACACTTCTACGACACCTACGAGTGCGCCGACGGCGGCCATGTCTCCATCGGCTCCATCGAGCCGCAGTTCTACGCCCTGCTGCTTCAAAAGACCGGCCTTTCGGGCGCCGAATGGGAAGGCCACCTCCAGAACCGCGAGCGCTGGCCCGAGCTCAAGGCGAAGCTGGCCGAGGTCTTCCTCACCAGGAGCCGCGACGAATGGTGCGAGATCATGGAGGGCACGGACATCTGTTTTGCGCCGGTGCTCAGCATTGGCGAGGCGGCGGCGCACCCTCACAACCGCTCGCGGCAGACCTTCGTCGAGCTCGACGGAGTGACCCAGCCGGCGCCGGCCCCGCGCTTCAGCCGCACACCGGTCGAGGTACAGGGACCACCGCCCGTGGCCGGCGAACACGGCGACGCGGTGCTCGCCGACTGGGGCTTCAGCGCCGACCGCATCGAAGCCATGAAGGCCGCGGACGCCATCTGAAGTCATCGACAACGCAACGCAGCCGCGCAACCGATGCTCCGCCGCATCGGAGTCCGGCCTTGCGGGGATTCGAAGGCGCTGCCTGCCGTACCGCACACGGCGGCGAGGAAGCCAGCGCCAGGAACAAGGCGTAGTCTTGCGCCGAACCGGGGCCCGTGCGTCGTCCCGCTACATCCCGATTCAACGACCATACGCGACCCGCCGACCATGGACCGCCTCACGCCCAGGCCCGGGAAAGCAGCCCGGCCAGCTCCCGGACAGATTGCACCGGGAACAGCCCCCCCCCAACATACCGGAGCCATTCCATGAAGACCCGTACCTCAGCTGACGCCGGCCACGGCGTCCACGTCTTTTCCGCCGTCTGGCGGTGCGACCGCCTCGCTGCCTGGACGCTCGCCCTCCTGGCCTGCCTTCTCGTCCTTGCCGCCTGCGGCGGCGCCGGGAGCGGCAGCGACGACGCCGAGGCGGCAGGCGCGGAGGCCACCGTCGCGGACAACGCCTCGGCGCCGAACACCGTCCTGCGGGAGTACGTGGAGATGCCCGACCCGGCGTTCGGATGGACTCTGGTCGGCAGCCAGCCCGCCGACGGCTACACGCTGCACACGATCGAGATGACCAGCCAGACCTGGCTCACGGAGGCCGAGGTGGACCGGCCGCTGTGGACGCACTGGCTGATGATCGTCGAACCGGACGAGGTCAGGAGCGACGCTGCATTCCTCTACATCTCGGGCGGCGGCAACGGCGGCGACCCGCCGCAGCAGGCCAACCCGCTGACCGTGCAGCCCGCGCTCGCCACCGGCGCCTTCGCCGCCGAGCTGCGGATGGTACCGAACCAGCCACTGAACTTCGTCGGCGACGACTTCGGGCCGCGCGTCGAAGACCAGCTGATCGCGTACGGCTGGGACAAGTTCCTGCGCGGCGAGGATCCGACCTGGCTGGCGCGGCTGCCGATGACCAAGGCCGCGGTCCGGGCCATGGACACGATCACCGCGTTCGCCGCGTCCGAGGACGGCGGCGGCGCCGACGCGGGCCGATTCGTGGTCGCCGGCGGCTCGAAGCGCGGCTGGACCACCTGGACCACGGCGATGGTCGACGACCGCGTGATCGCCATCGTGCCGATCGTCATCGACATGCTGAATCTCGAACCCTCCTTCGTCCACCACTGGAAGGCCTACGGCTTCTGGGCGCCGGCCGTCGGCGACTACGAACGCGATGGCATCATGGACTGGTTCGGCGACCCGCGCTACATGGAGCTTCAACGCATCGTCGAGCCGTACCGGCACCTCGACCGGCTGACCATGCCGAAGTACGTGATCAACGCGACCGGGGACCAGTTCTTCCTGCCCGATTCGTCCCAGTTCTACTTCGACGACCTGCAGGGCGAGAAGCACCTGCGCTACGTGCCGAACACGGAGCACTCGCTGAGCGGCAGCGACGCCCCGGTCGGCTTCCTGGCCTTCTTCCAGGCGATCCTCGAAGGCGTCGAGCGGCCGGACGTCGACTGGTCCCTGGACTCGACCGACGGCGGCGGCGCCATCACCGCGAACGTGGCCAACGGCATCGAGCCGGAGCAAGTCCTCCTCTGGCAGGCCACGAACGCCGACGCGCGTGACTTCCGCGTCGACACGATCGGCCGTTCGTGGACCAGCACACAGGTCGAGGTCTCCGACGACGGCACATGGACCGGCGCCGTCGACGCCCCGGAAACCGGCTGGAGCGCGTTTTTCCTGGAGTTCACCTTCCCCGGCCCCGGCGAAGCCCCGTTCAAGTTCTCGACCGAGGTCGAAGTCGTGCCCGAAGACATGCCGTTCGGCTGGCCGCCGGAGGAAGCGGAGGAGGAGCAGGCCGGGTAGCTGGCAGGCCCGGCCGCCGTCCGCACGTGCGAGGCGGCTCTCGCGCAATCGCCCGAAGCTACTTCGCTCATCGTTACGCCTGAGCGCCGGCACCCCCGCCATGGCGGCGGTCCGGATCATCCTGGCCAGGACCCGCTTCCCCGCCGAGCTCATCGAGTCGTCCCGCCATCACGGCGTTCCCACCTCCTCCGTCCCCTTCGACATGACGCGGGACGTCATCCCGAACCTGCTCCGCAAGCCCGAACGGGAACGAGGAGGCGCGCGAACAGCCGGGCTACGTACAGGAGAAACTCACCGCTGGCGCCAGGGATCTTCTGTTGGCACAGCCCTGGGCAGGCCACCTGGGCGAACTCCAGAACACGCTGAACCGCGCCGCCCTCTGGTCGTCGGAGAGCACGCTGACGAAGGGGGACATCGAAGACGCCATCCTCCCGCCGCCGGCGTCCGCCGCGGCCAGCGAGAATCCTGGACCGACCGCTCGAAGACGGAATCGACCTCCCGGCTATCCTCGCCTAGGTGGCCCGCCACTACCTGGCACGCGCCATGCGCTGGCACGCGCCATGCACACGCGCCATGCATGCAGTCAGGCGCCATGCAGCAGTAGTCAGGCGGCAACAAGACGGAGGCAGCCCGGCTCCTGGGCCTCGGCAGCTGGCAGACCCTGACCAACTGGCTGAAGCGCCACGGCCTGACGCCATGGACGGCACACCGCTTGCTCCAACCTCCGACACACCGATCGAGGAACGCCCCATGTGCAGCCCAAGCTCCACGCCGAGCTGGGCGACGTGTTCATCGAGTCCGCCCTCGGCGACGCCGGGAAGCGGTTCCTCATCGAGACCCACAGCAAGCACCTGATGCTCAGGATCCGCCGGCGCATCCGGGAGACGACGGATGGCGAGCTTCCCGAGCGGGCGACCCCGCTCAGCCAGGACGACGTGGCGGTACTCTTCGTGCAGGCTGGCTCGGAGGGTGCCGAAGTACTCCATTTGCCTGTGACGGAAGACGGCGACTTCAAGCGCCGTTGGCCGGGCGGCTTCTTCGACGAGGGTGTACGGGAGAGCTTCCAGCGATGGTCCATGAGTACGCCGTGGACCCGGAGCTCGTCCTGACCTGGACCACACGGCGGGACGCAAACCGCGAGCTCCGCAACTTCGGTGTCGGCACTGGTCGGGTCGTGTCGCAATACCCCCGGAAGTGGGCAAGGCGCCTGCACGCAGCGAGGCGACGCCCACGAACGCTCGGATGTCGACCTGCTGGTGGTCGAGACCGAGCCGTTCGGCCGCAACCGCAGCCGGCACGAGGAGACAAACCGCCTTCGCCGGGTCGTCCGCCGCTTCGGCGTGCCGGTCGACGTGCTGGTGTTCAGGGTGGACGAGGTGGAGTACTGGAGAGACTCGTTGAACCACGTCGTCGGACGGGCACAGCGGAAGGGGCGGGTGCTCCACCAGCGCGCAGAGTCCCGAGGGAACACAGGCGACGCGGCCTCCGACGGCGCCCGGGAAAGGCAGCTTCCATGACCGACCTGGAGTGCGAACGGCTGACGCTGGACCTGGCCATGAAGGACGCGAGGGCGCTCGCTGGAATGCTGGATGTCGAGACCTTCTCCGAGGAGGTCTTCGGCTTCCACCTGCAGCAGGCCGTCGAGAAGGCACCCAAGGCCTGGATCGCGATCCTGGGCGGAACCTGGAAGCTCACCCAAGACATGGAAGACCTGGCTGACCAGATCCAGGCTTGCGGCGCGGACACGGCGGACCTTGACCGCTTCCGCGAACTGACCGTGTACACCCCCTACGCTGTGGAGTTCCGCTACTCGGGCGTCAACGAATGGACCAGGCCGATCGGTCGCGAAGCGACGCCGGCCGGGGTGGTCGATCTTCTGGAACACGTGCGTGCGCTGCTTGAGTCAGCGGAGGACGCAGCGGCTGCCGGCAGCTGAACTGGCGCCCCCTCACCGAGCCGGCAGGCCCTCCCAGATCGCCTCCAGCAGACCCGGAACGTAGCTGGCGTACCGCCGATCGAGGCCATCAAACTCGCTGGGCACGGCCCGCAGCCGGTCGCGCCAGCGCGCGGCCTGCTCACCTTCGCCGCCCAGAACCTCCGGCGGCAGGTAGTCGAGCGCGTTGAGCGCCATCAGCGCATCGAAGAACTGGGGCGTCGCGCCGCCGCCCTGCGCCTCGGTCACGACCGCTTCCCGCAGCAGCACCTCGACCGCCGCGGCCCGGTCCTCCGCCTCGCCGAAGCGGCCCAGGGCTTCGGCGGCGTGAATCCGCACCGGAGGCGACGGATCGCCCAGCGCCCGCACGAGCGCCGCACCCGCGAGCCGCACGCCGGCCTCGCGTCGAGCCCGCAGGCCCTTCGCCGCCCAGGCGCGGACCGCGGCATCCGGGTCGCCGAGCATGCGGGCCAGCCGCTCCACTGCCTCGCTCCCCCAGGCCGACCGGTCGGAGGCCAGCTCCGCCGCAGCCAGCGCGCGTTCCACCTGGTAGCTGCCCCGGCCGTATGTCCAGGCGCCCCGCCCCATGACATCGACCCGCCGGTGCATCTCCCCTTCAGGCAGCAAGCCCAGGTCGCGCATCCGGAGCAGCTGCCGACGCAGCGCCAAGGCGAGCCGCTCGCGCTCCGCAGCATGCGCGGGCGAGTCGGCCAGGTTGTGCACCTGGTCCGGGTCGTTCGCGAGGTCGTAGAGCTCCTCGCTCGGCTTCTCCTGCCAGAACCTGGCCTGCACCTCGTTCAGCTCCCCCGCCTCGAACAGCTCCAGCCACACCCGGGTCGTCGGCGTCTGCATCTGATAGGCGAGCCGCTGGCCGTACGGCCGGTCGACGACGAAGTTCCGGGCGTAGACGAAGCGCTCGTCGCGCACGCTGCGGACCAGGTCGTGGCGCTCGTCCATCCGGTCTGAGAACCCGAACAGGAACTCGTTCGGCGGCGCCTCGTGCACACCCAGGAAGGCGCGGCCCTGCAAATCGCTCGTCGGCTCGATGCCGGCCAGGCTCAGCATCGTGGGCGCGAAGTCGATGAAGCCGACCAGTCGGTCCGTGCTGCCGCCCGCCTCGTAGTCGTCCGGCGCGAGGTGACGGTACTTCGGCGGAATCGACACGATGAGCGGCACGCCCAGGCCGGTCTGAAGCGCCGTGCGCTTGCCGCGCGGCATGCCGGGCCCGTGGTCACCCCAGTAGAAGACGATCGTGTCGTCGGCCAGCCGTGCCTCCTCCAGCTCGGCGAGCCGCGCCCCGGCGAGGGCGTCCATCTCGGTCATCTTGTCGTGGTACTGCGCCCAGTCCTGCCGCACCTCCGCCGTGTCCGGGTGGTAGGCAGGGATCCTCACCGTCGCCGGGTCGTGGACGGGCTGGTGAGGGCGACGACGGATCTGGCTCTCGTGGGTGACCGTGAAGTTGAAGACGGCGAAGAACGGTGCTCCGTCGGGCCGGTTGCGCCAGTGCGCCTGGCGCGAGGACTCGTGCCAGACGGCGCCTGCACCGCCCTGCTTGCCGAGGTTGTAGTCTTCCTTCGCGTTGTTCGTCAGGTAGTAGCCAGCCTCGCGCAGGATCTGCGGGAAGAACCGGTGGCCGTCCGGCAGGTGGGCGCGGCTGCGCATGTGATGGGCGCCCGTGGAGGCTGGGTAGAGGCCGCTGATGATGGCCGTGCGGGCCGGAGCGCACACCGGCGAAGTCGACCAGGCATTGCGGTAGATCAGGCCCCGCGCCGCCAGCGCGTCGAGGTGCGGCGTGGTGGCGTAGTCGTCTCCCCACGCGCCGAGATGGGGCCCGTTGTCCTCGCTCGACAGCCAGAGCACGTTGGGGGGCGGCAGGTCGGGCGCACTCTCACCGCCAGCTGGCTCGGCGGTCGCCTGCGTCAGTGCCGCGACCGGCAGCACCAGCAGCGCCAGCAGTGCGAGACAAGCCAGGGTTGCCAGCGTTGCCAGCCCGGACCCGGACGCGACCGCGGCGACAGGACGAAGCGCAGCGCACGCGTCGATGCACCCGAAGATCGAGCTGCGCCGACAGCGCGTTGACCACCGAGGGGCCGGCGCCAAGCAAGCCGCCCGGCTGCGAACGAACGCCACGACGCCCGAACGCGACGCGCCGCCGGCACGGGCGTGCGCCGAGCCGGTCGCCAGGTACCCCGGGCAGGCTTCCGTCAGCCCGGGCACGAGACGCCTCTGCACCGGATCGGACTTCGCAGCATGCCGTTCGCGCCCGTCGCCTCCGACGCCCGTAGCCCCTTAGACCACGCGCTCGGCGCGCAGGGCCGCGATCTCGTCGCTGCGGTAGCCCAGGGCGTCCAGGATCTCGTCCGTGTGCTCGCCCAGGGTCGGCGCACGGTGGCGGATGGTCGCCGGGGTCTCGGTCAGCCGGACCGAAGGCTGCGCGACCGGCGCCGGTCGGGCGATGTCGGGATAGTCGAGGTGGGCGAAGGCCTCGATCGCGGCGATGTGCGGATCCTCCAGCGCCTCCTGCAGCGAGTGGACCGGAGCGGAGGGAATCATCGCGGCGTTCAGGGTCTCGACCGCCTCGGCCGTCGACCGTGCGGCGCACCAGGCCGCCATCCGGCCCCCTGTCGGCCCGGCGTTGTCGCCGCGGGCAAGGTCGTCGGCGAAGCGAGGGTCGTTCAGCCAGTCGATGGCCTCGGCATCCGTCGGCCCGCCGACATCCGCGCCGTCGCCGGCCCCGGCGTCGTCCGCCGTCATCAGATCCGCCCAGCGCCGAAACAGGGGCTCCCCGATCACCGAGCACAGCAACCAGCCGTCGGCGGTCCGGTAGAGGTCCGAGGGCGCGGAGGTCTGGCTGCGGTTGCCCGTCGGTTCGCGGTTGCGCTCGATGACCGCCTGCTCGATCAGGTTCGAGTTGCCCATCATGAGCGCCGTCCGCAGCAGGGCGCCCTCGACCATTTGCCCCTTGCCGGTCTGCTGCCGCGCCATCAGGGCCGCCAGCGTGCCGTAGGCGCACGACAACGCGGTGCCGAAGTCGACGAACGGGGCCGCGGCGCGCCTCGGCTCGTCGGGATCGCCGCTCATCCAGGCGATTCCGGACATCACCTGGCCGATGCCGTCGAATCCGACCCGGTCGCTGTACGGTCCGCCGCGGCCGTAGGCCGACACGGTGGTCAGGATGATGTCCTCCTTCACCGCCCGCAGGCTGTCGAGATCGAGCGCCATCGCCTTCAGGGTGCGCGGCGGCAGGTTGGCCACCACCACGTCGGCCGTCGCCACCAGGCGACGCACGATCTCGCGGCCCGCCGGCTTCATCGGATTCAGTGTCAGCGAGCGCTTGTTCCGGTTCATCTGCAGGAACATGCCGCCCTCGCCGCTCGGCGCCACGGGCGCGATGAACCGGTCCTCGCTGCCGCGAACCTTCTCTACCCGGATGACATCGGCGCCGAGATCGCCCAGAAGGGCGGCGCAGAACGGACCAGCGATGTAGCGGCCGAAGTCCAGGACGCGAACGCCGGCGAGCACCTGATGCATGGAGTCTCCCCCCCCCTTCGGGGATCGGAACACGGGCCTTGGCCGCCCGGCTGAATGAGGAGCCCGGATCGTAGCAATCCGGCGGTCGGTGCGAAGCCGCGGACGGCATCCGGCGAAGGACGATCGTGAAAACGGCGAACCGCCGGCAGGGATGATCGAGAAGCCAGCCGCCGCTCTCTGCCGGCGCCGAATCGCCGCCCGCTCCCTCGCGAGCGCCGCGCCTGGCCGCAGATCCCGGTCCGTGGTCCCCGGCGCCGCGTCCGCTCACTTATACTCGCGCGGGTCAACCCGACAACACACCCCGCTCGCCCGTCGAGGAAGAGACCGGGCGCGCAAGGCCGGACGCCGACCACCACCGAAGCTGCGGTTACAGGAGACGATCATGAAGGTAGACGGCGGACTGCCCACGGACCTCGGCGCCGTGCCGAGCCGCATTCGGGAGCTCGAGCAGGCCGGGTTCGCGGCCGCGATGACGGCCGAGACGGCACACGACCCGTTCTTCCCGCTGGTGCTCGCCGCCGAGCACAGCGAGCGCATCGACCTGATGACCTCCATCGCGGTGGCGTTCGCCCGCACGCCCATGAACCTGGCCAACGTGGGCCACGACCTGAACGCGTACTCGAAGGGCCGGCTCATCCTGGGTCTGGGCTCGCAGATTCGCCCCCACATCACCAAGCGCTTCGGCATGCCGTGGTCGCACCCGGCGAAGCGCATGCGGGAGTTCATTCAGGCCATGCGGGCCATCTGGGCCTGCTGGCACGAGGGCGAGCGCCTCCGCTTCCAGGGCGAGTTCTACTCGCACACCCTGATGACGCCGATGTTCTCGCCCACCGACACGGAGCACGGCGCGCCGCGCGTCTTCCTGGCCGCGGTCGGGCCGCTGATGACCGAGGTCGCGGGCGAGGTCGCGGACGGGCTCATCGTCCATCCCTTCACCACCGCCTCCTACATGCGCGCTGTGACGCTGCCCGCCATCGAGCGCGGCCTCGCGACAGCCGGCCGCGGCCGCGACAACTTCGAGATTGCCTACCCCGGCTTCATCGTCTCCGGCCAGGACGAAAGGACGTTCGAGGAGACGAAGCGAGCGGTCAAGAAGCAGATCTCCTTCTACGGTTCGACTCCCGCCTACCGTCCGGTGCTCGAGTCCGAGGGCTGGGGAGACCTCCAGCTGGAGCTGAACCGCATGTCGAAGCAGGGTCAGTGGGACGAGATGGGCGAGCTGATCACGGACGAGATGCTCGACGCCTTCGCCGTGGTGGGCGAACCCGGCGACCTGGCCCGCGGCGTGCTGGACCGCTACGGCGACGTGGTCGACCGCATGAGCCCGAACCTTCGCTTCCTCGATCCGGAAACCCAGCGCGACGTGATCGCCGCACTGTCCTCGAACTGACGCCCGGGACTCAGGCCGAACCCGCCAACGCCCGAAGGTCCGCAGACCAGGAGACCGCACATGAAGGAGCTCATCTTCCACAGGCTGTTCGAGCCCGCCCTCAAGCACCGGAGCGACCAGGAATCCCTGGTCGACGGCGCGTACAGCGCCACCTTCGGGGAGCACGCCGACCGCACGATGCGGCTGTGCGGCGCCCTCGGCCGCGAGCTCGGCACAGGGCGCGGCGACCGGTTCGCGGTCATGGCCCTGAACTGCCACGAGTACGTAGAGCTGTACCACGCGGCCTACCTGGGCGCCGGCGTGATCAACCCGCTCAATCTGCGCCTGGCCGGCAAGGAGCTCGACTACATCGTGCGCGACTCGGGCACCGAGGTCGTGTTCGTGGACAAGACGTTCGCACCCCTGCTCGCCCAGGCGGTGGCCCTGGCCGGCGACGACAGCACGGTCCGGCGCACCGTCCTGCTCGGCGACTCGGACGACGTGACCAACGCTCCCCACGACCTGCGCTACGAGGACCTGCTCGCCGGCAGCGAGCCGACCATGCCGAGCGAGCCCGAAGAGACGGACCCGGTCGTCCTGATGTACACCGGCGGCACCACCGGTCTGCCCAAGGGCGTGCTCTGCAACCAGCGCGCCGAAATCCTGAACACGTACCACGCAGCCATGAAGTTTCCGCAGCTGTCCCAGGGCGTGGCGCTGCTCCAGACGCCGATCTTCCATGCCGCCTCGATGGTCGCGATCATCGCCACCCAGACCATGGGCGGCAAGCTGGTGCTGATGCCAATGTTCGACCCGGCCGCCGCCATCGCGCTGATCGAGAAGTACCGTGTGACCACGACCACGATGGTCCCGACCATGATCCACATGATGATGAGCCACCCGGACTTCGCGCCCGAAAAGCTCGCCTCGCTGACGAACCTGGCCTACGGCGCCTCGCCCATGCCGGCGGCCCTGCTCGAACGCATCCTCGCCCTGTTCCCGGACCTGTCGATCGGCCAGGGCTACGGCATGACGGAGAGCTCGTCCATCCTGACCGTGCTCGACGTCGACGACCACAAGGCCGGCGGCGAGCGCCTGAAGTCGGTCGGCCGCGCCGTCCCCGGCGTCGTGCTGTCCATCCAGGACGAGGACGGCAAGCACCTCGGCGCCGGCGAGATCGGCGAGGTCTGCGCTCGCGGCGGCAACTACATGACCGAGTACTGGAACAAGCCGGAGGCCACCGAGGAAGCCTTCCGCGGCGGCTGGTACCACACCGGCGACGCCGGCTACCTGGATGACGAGGGCTACCTGTTCCTGGTCGACCGGGTCAAGGACATGATCGTCTCCGGCGGCGAGAACGTGTACTCCGCCGAGGTGGAAAACGCCATCTCGACTCACGACGTCGTCGGCCAGGTCGCCGTCATCGGCGTCCCCCACGAAGTCTGGGGCGAGCAGGTCCACGCGATCGTGGTGCCGAAGGAAGGCGCGGAGGTGGACGAGTCGACCGAAGCCTCGATCATCTCCCACGCCCGCGAGTCCATCGCCGGCTACAAGGTGCCCAAGTCCGTCGAGTTCCGGTCCGAACCGCTCCCCCTCTCCGGCGCCATGAAGGTGCTGAAGCGCGAACTGCGAGCCCCCTACTGGGAAGGCAGGGAGCGCGGCATCAACTGAGCGGCAGGCCGCCTTCGGCCCGCCCGGGCCCGGTCAGGTCACCGCCACCGACTCTCCTGGTCAGCGGCTGGCCTCGAAGTCCTTCGCCTGGCGCTGGCAGACGATCACGTTCGGCGCCACGATCAGGAAGTTCGTGGACAGCTCGGAACCGGGCACGAGCTGCCGGTGCAGGCGGCACCAGGCGATGATCATCGCCATGGTCCACGTCTTTCCCGAGCCGGTGGCCGTGCGGAACGCGTAGCGCCGCAGGTTCTCCGGCGGCAGGTCCTGCACGATGTCCTGCTCCCTCCTGGGGCGCATGGCGGCAAACCTGCCGCCGGCCGTCCATCGTGGTCTGAAACCAGATGCCCTCCCGGATCAGGCTTCCAGGCGGCGCCGTGCCGAAGGCCCGGATGAGGTCCTGCAGGTCTCGCCTGCCGCTGACCTCCACCAGCCACGCAAGTGGCTCCATGGCCTCGCGCTGGCAGAAGTGGTGGCGCAGCGGAACGTCGAAACCCGGGACCTCGTCGTCTTCCTCGAACCAGTACGCGAACAGACGCCGCGTGACCTCGGACGCCTCGGGATAGCCGTCCTCTTGCCAGGCACCGACCGCCGTGCGGATCTTCGGCGGCAGGAGGAGCGTGCTGGGGCGCCTCCTCCTTGTGACCTCGCTCCAGCCGGTCTCGGTGTCGGGCGCCTTGACGAGGTACGACGTCGGTCGCTCCCAGCGCCTGCGGCCCGGAATCTCCGGCAGTGCGTGGTCGCAACCGATGACGGAACCCCGCATGGCCCTTGCCCGACCTCGGCTCGTTCAGCAGGTCCGCTCCCTCCCCCGCCTGGCGAAGGTAGAGCCCCGCGGACTCCCGGATCGCCTGGAGCGCCACGACGGTCGCCTCCTTGATGCCTTCGACCTTCCTCAGCTCGACTGGTGGCGCGTCAAGGATGCCGCGCAGGCTGCCGAAGCGGGCGAGAAGCGCCTTGGCCGGCAGCTTCACGTCGCAGCGCGGGATGGCGAGGGTGAGCAGCAGTTCGATGACCTCGTGGTCGGCGAAGCCGGACAGACCGGCACCAGGGAACCGATGTCGCAGCCTCTTCCGGTGGCCTTCCTGGTGCGGTGGGGTCATGCCGGGCACCGGTCGCCATCCACCTGGAGGCAGATGGGAACGAGCGCGCCGGACTGGCGCCCGACAACCCGGCGAGCGGTCGGGCCTGTCCGCAGCCGCGCGACGCTGTCCCGGGCGGCCGTACCGGTACGACCGGCACCGCGGGCGCTTGCCGCCGTGGTCCGCGCGGCCGCGCCTGCAAGCGCCCCGAGTGAACGCTGGTCGGCCGAGCCGTGCGCTTCACCGGCACAGCCTGCCGGGCAGGCGGGAACTGACGGGACCAGGCACGCCGTCCGCGACGAGACCGGCGGCGCTACTTCACCCCCGCGCACAGCCACTTGACGGGCTTGAACAGGACGAGGAAGACGGAGCCGGCGGCAGCCGTGATGAGGGCGACCATGCGGAAGAGCTCGGCGGGCGGCAGGGCCTCGATGTAACCGGCGACCCGGCCCGCGATCAGATTGCCCAGGGCGGCGCCCATGAACCAGGTGCCCATCATCTGGGAGACGAGGCGGTCCGGCGCCAGCTTCGTCATGCTCGACAGCCCGACCGGGCTGAGGCAGAGCTCGCCGACTGTGTGGAAGAAGTAGGTCACCACCAGCCAGCCCATCGCGGCCTGCGAGCCACCCTGCTCGGTCAGCGCAGCGCCCCAGGAGAGCACCCCGAAGCCCGTGCCCAGGAGCACCAGGCCGAGGCCGAACTTGACCGGGATGGACGGGTTTCGGTCTCCCAGCCACACCCAGAGGCCGCCCATGACCGGCGCCAGCACGATGATGAAGAAGGGGTTGACCGCCTGGAGCGACCCGATGGGCACCTCGGCCAGGCCGACCAGGTCGCGGGCCAGGCCGACCAGGTCGCGGTCGACGTAGTCGCGTGTGAACAGGTTCAACGTCGATCCGGCCTGCTCGAAGCCGGACCAGAACAGCGCAGCGCCCACGAACAGAGCGGCGCAGGCGCCGATGCGCCGACGCTCCACCTGGTCGCGGCAGACGAAGCCGATGACCCAGGCGAAGTAGACGACGGCCAGCACCACCACGATCGCGCCGGTGGCGTCGGCTAACCCGACCAGGGTGATGGGCGCGATGCCGCTCACGCCCAGCCACCACAGGACGGCGGCCAGCACGACCATGCAGACTGTCCCGGCAATCAGGTTCCGCTTGGCGCTCGCCAGCTGAACCGGGTCCGCCGCAGGGCCGCGCGGGTCGCCGGCGCCTTCCAGGTGCTTCTGGCCAACGACGTAGGCCACGAGGGCCGCCGTCATGCCGACGCCAGCGGCGCCGAAGCCCAGATGCCAGCTGTACCCCTCCCCCAGCCAGGAGCAGGCGACCGGCCCGGCAAGCGCGCCGATGTTGATGCCGGAGTAGAAGATCGAGAAGCCGGCGTCGCGGCGGGCCGCGGTGTCCTTGGCGTAGAGGTCGCCGACAACGGCAGAGACGTTCGGCTTCAGCAGGCCGGTGCCGACAACGATCAGGAACAGGCCCAGGAAGAACGTCGCCATGGTCGGCACGGCGAGCGCGTAGTGGCCCAGGGCGATGATCACCCCCCCCCACAGCACCGCCTTCTTCTGCCCCAGGATGCGGTCGGCGACCCAGCCGCCCGGCAGCGCCAGGGCGTAGACACCGAAGGTGTACAGGCCGTAGATCGCCGAGCTCCGTTCCGTCGTGAAGCCGAGGCCGCCGGTCGCCACGTCGGTCATGTACAGCAGCAGCAGCGCCCGCATGCCGTAGTAGCTGAAGCGCTCCCAGAGCTCCGTGAAGAAGAGGGTCGAGAGGCCGCGCGGATGGCCGAACCACTGCGCTGCCGGGGCCTGAGCAGTCGACGTCGTCACGGTCGGGATTGTGTCACGTCGCTTCGGGGGCGGCGGCAGCAGCCACGATCCGCAGCATCGCAGCGCCGGAGCGCCTGACCGTCTTCGGGCCGATGCCTGGCAAGGCGAGCAGCTCGTCTCGGCTGGCGGGCTTCCTGACCGCCACGGCGAGCAGGGCCGCGTTCGTGAGCACGGTGTACGCGGGCCATCGCCTCTCCCGCGCCTCCTCCAGCCGCCAGGCCTTCAGCGCGTTCACCAGGTCCGGGTCCGCGTCGGCCTCGTCGATCTGCGCGGCCGGCGCCCGGCGGCGCGCGCGACCCGAACCCGGCGCATCCGGCGGATCGTCCGGCAGCCGGACCTGACCCGCGAGGTCCATGCCGCCGCGACGCCCGCTCGGCGTCAGGCCGGCACGCTGGTAGTGGATCGTCTCGCCGTCCTTCTGGAACGAATCCTCCTCCAGGAAGACGACCCGCGCCTGGGCCAGGGCGCCGAGAAGCTCCTCGAACGCGCCCCGGTCGTACGATCCGTGCACGGACCGAAACTCCTGAAACAGCCGCCCCGTGCCAATGCCGTCGCGACGGCGCAGTTGCGAGACGACGGTCTCCATCGCCTGCACCTCCTCCGGCAGCGGCGCCCGGAAGCGGCGCACCAGGCAGTCGTCCGGGCGGCAGACGTCGCAGGTGCCGCACGGCTCGCCGCGGTCGGCGCGGTCGCCGAAGTGGCGCACCAGACGCAGCATGCGACAGCCGCGGGAATCGGCGAAGCGGGTCATTTCGTCGATCTGGTCCAGCCGGTGCCGACGCTGACGACGGTACGTTCGCTGCCAGCCGTCCTCGCCGCGACCGACCCGCCAGCCGCCGACCATCGTGGCGCCGCCGTGGATCAGGAGTTGATCGAGCGCCGCGTCGCACTCGCGTTCGGGCAGATCGGCCAGCGCCGCCAGGTCGCTCCGCTCGGCCGGCTCGTCGCCGAGAACCCCGAACAGGCGGGTCAGGACGCCGACCTCCGGGTAGGTCAGGCCGTGCAGGAACTCCTGGGTGCGACGGTCGGCCCAGGAGTACAGGAGCAGTGCCCGCGCCGGCGCGCCGTCACGGCCGGCCCGACCAATCTCCTGGTAGTAGCCCTCGACCGTGGCGGGAGTCGCCGTGTGCACGACAGTGCGAATGTCCGGCTTGTCGATGCCCATGCCGAACGCCGTCGTGGCCACCACGACCTCGACCTGGCCTCCCAGGAAGGCGGCCTGCACGTCGTCGCGATCGGGCGTCGCCATCCCGGCGTGGTAGGCGGCCGCCGGAAACCGATCCGCAAGCACTCCGGCGAGCTCCTGGGCCTCCTTGCGGGTGGGCACGTAGACCAGCGCAGGACGCCGTCCGGGCTCGCCCAGCACCTCGGCCACCACGGCAGGCCGCGAGGCAGGCCGCTTCTGCACCACCTCGACGCCCAGGTTCTCGCGCCGGAAGCCATAGATGTGGCGCTGATCCCCCAGAAGCCCCAGCTGCGCCACGATGTCCTCCTGGATGCGCGGCGTCGCGGTGGCGGTCAGCGCCAGCACCGGCGCGGGACGAAGCCGAGGCAGCCGCTGCCCCAGCAGCCGGTAGTCCGGACGGAAGTCGTGCCCCCAGTGGGAGATGCAGTGCGCCTCGTCGACCGCGATCAGCGCCGGGCGATAGCGCTCCAGGAAACGGGCGAAGCCCGAGACCCGCAGTCGCTCCGGCGCGATGAACAGAAAGTCGAGGCCACCGTCGCGGTACAGCCGGCAGGCCTGCCGCCACTCCCGGCGCGGCCGACCGGAGTGGATGCGTTCGGCGCGCAGTCCGATCTCGCGCAGCTTGATCGTCTGGTCCTCCATCAGGGCGATCAGCGGCGAGAACACCAGCGTCGGACCATCCCGGAGCAGGCCGGGCAGCTGATAGCAGAGCGACTTCCCGGCGCCGGTCGGCATGACCACCAGCCCGTCCGCGCCCTCGGCGGTCCGCCGGCACACATCCTCCTGGTGCGGCCGGAAATCGCTGTGGCCGAAGACGTCGCGGAGCGTCCCGCGCAGATCAAAGGTCGCGGTCAAGCTGACCCCTTCGCCAGCCTGCTAGGGTCCCGTCTCGTTTCCACGGACACCGGCCCGCCCGCTTCGCTGCCATCCCGCGCAGCGATGCTCACCAGCCTGAGCCTCCGTCCCACCAACACGTCCTCCTGGAGGCCCCTGCAGATGACCCGACCCTACCGAATCTTCGGCGCCGAGTTGTCCCCCTACTCGGTCAAGGTGCGCTCGTACTTCCGCTACAAGGGAATCCCGCACGAGTGGCTCCGTCGCAGCGGCGCCAACCAGGATGAGTTCAGGCGCTACGCGAAGCTGCCCCTGGTGCCGCTCGTGGTGACGCCGGACGACCGCGGCATGCAGGACTCCACGCCCATCCTCGACGCGATGGAGGCCTTGTTCCCGACGCCATCGATTCACCCCGACGACCCGACGGCCGCTTTCATCTCGGTACTGCTCGAGGAATTCGGCGACGAATGGGGCAACAAGTGGATGTTCCACTACCGGTGGGCACGGCCGGCCGACCAGGAAGCCGGAGCACGGCGCATCGCGGAAGGGATGAACCCTGACGCCGACGAGAAGACGCTCCAGGCGATGACGGCGCAGGTGCGCGAGCGGATGGTGCCCCGGGTGTGGTTCGTCGGCTCGAACGAGCAGACAGCTCCCCAGATCGAGCAGTCATTCCTCGACGCCATGGACCTGGTCGAAGCCCATCTGGACGGGCGCGACTACCTGTTCGGCGACCGACCGGCGTTCGGCGACTTCGGCATCGGCTTCCAGGTCCACCAGGCCTTTACCGACCCGACGGCCGGCGGTCTGCTGGAGGAGCGCGCGCCACGAACCGTTGCCTGGGTCAAGCGCCTGGTCGACCCGACGGCGAACGGCGACTTCGAAGCCTGGGAGGCCCTGGCGCCGACCCTCATGCCGCTGATCGAGCAGCAGGTGGCCGGTCTCTTCCTGCCCTGGAGCGTCGCCAACGCAGCCGCGATCGCGGCCGCCGACGAGACCTTCAGCGTCTCGCTGCCGAGCGGCGAGTGGACGCAGAAGCCGCAGAAGTACCACGCTCGCTCGCTCGCGGCCCTGCGAGCCAGGTACGCGGCCCTGGCTGACCGGGAGGCAATCGACGCCGTGCTCGAGGAGACCGGCTGCCTCAGGTGGCTCGCCGCCTGAAGGTCCGGCCTGCAAGATGTCAACGCTCGCTCGAGGCCCGTGATCCCGAAGGCAGGAACGCTTCCCGGGTGCAGGCCTCGGCGGATGGACGGTAGACGCGATAGCCGGCCCAGAACCACGGGTGGGAGGCGTCGAAATCGACCGCGTCCCGCCCCTCGCCCTGCTCGAACCGGAGCGGCGTTCGCAGCAGCCTGATCTGCGCTTGCCGGAGAGCCTCCGTGGGACTCGTGTCCAGCGCGATGCGGCGGTAGAGCACCGCGAACAGGTGGGTTGCGGACTCGTCGACAACCGGCCAGAGCGAGGCCACGACGGTGCTTGCGCCGGCGGCCCCGAAGGCGCGTACGAACGGGCCCGGGCCGATGCCGTGCTCTCCGGTGTCGAGGCCGGAAAGGACCACCGTGGCGCCGGCAAGAAGCGCCATCGCCGACCCGACTTCGCTGGCGGTCACAAGAAGCGCCTGTTCGTCGTACCGCGCCGGAGACAGGAGCAGAGCCGAGTCGTCGGGCCGTTCGGTCAGGATCCGGGCCTCGACGGCGGCGTGGAGAACGGCGACCGCGTTCTCTTCCACGGACGAGATCAGGAGCGCCGGCGACGCTTCCGGGCCGAAGCGCGAGATGACTGGCAGGCCCAGGACACCGACCGTGTTCGCCTGATTGCGGCGGGCCGCGTGCTGGCGCCAGGAGATGCCGCCGTCGCTCATCGAGGCTCCCAGCGGCCGGCCCGGCGGCCGATGAACGGCATCGGCGATGGCAAGGGCTACCGACCTCTCGGCAGCCGGTGATGTGCTGGCGTCAGCCTCGCGGTTCACGGCGTGGAGCGCCGGTTCGACCCAGCAGAGCTCCCGCGTCTCGATCAGGTACCGGCCTTCCGGGTCGAGCGAGCGGGGCGCACGGATGGCCGCGAACGGCAGGTCGAGGAGCGGTCCGTCGGCCACCAGGGCGAAGCGGGTCACGTCGCGGAGCCGGGCCGCCGCCGGCGCCAGAAGATGGTGGCCGATCTCGTCGCCGAGGCGGACGATCTGACCGAGCGAGGCAGGCGGTCGGACTCGCGCAAGCCTGCGGACCTCCGCCACCAGGTCCGCCAGCTCCTCGACGGTCACCTCAAGGGCGACCTCGTGAACCTCCGGCGGCACGTCGCTCTCCCCGTTTCTCGGCCCGGTCGTCACCGTCAGACGAATGCCTCCGCCGGGCGCAGTGCCGTATACCAGGCTCGCCGCGTCGGCCCCTGCGGGCCGCAGGTGGTCCAACGGCGCAAGGCGGGCATCGGCGGCATCAGGCGCCTGGCCGAACGCCGAGCCCGCGAGCACCAGGAAGCCGGCCAGGACAACGTCCGCCCGCGTCAGTAGCTTGATCTGCAACAAGGCCGGAGAGCCTAACGCCGGAGCGCCGGTCGGTGACAGGTCCGAACCGGTGACCGGTATGCTCAGGGAGCGATGTCCGGTGTGCGCTTCGAGGTCCACGGCGACGTGACGCGCATCACCCTGGCCCGGAAGGACAGGGCGAATGCGCTGGATTCCGTCACGGCAACGGCCCTGGTGCGCGCAGTGGTGCAGTCCGCCGCGGCAAGGCCGCGCGTGCTCGTCCTGTCCGGCGAGCGGGTGTTCTGCGGGGGCGCCGACCTCCACGAGCTGGAGACTCTGGACATGGTCGGCGCCGAGCAGTTCATTCGGAGACTGCATCGGGCCTTCGAGGCCATCCGGCGCCATCCGGCGCCGGTGGTCGCCGAAGTGCGGGGAGCGGCGCTTGGCGCGGGTCTCGAGCTGCTCGTGTCGTGCGACCTGGCGGTGGCGGCAGACGACGCCATCTTCGGGATGCCGGAACCCCACGTGGGCGTGCCGTCGGTCATCGAGGCGGCGTTGCTGCCGCATCTGGTCGGCCTGGGCCGGGCCAGGGAAATGCTCTTCCTGGGCGATCCCATGGGCGCCGCCGAGGCGGAGCACATCGGTCTGATCGGCGAGGCGGTCCCTGCGGCCGACCTGGAGGTCGCCGTGAACGCGAAGGTGGAACGCTTGCTACGCCTCGGCCCCGAGGCCCTCTCGCTCCAGAAGCGACTGATCGGCAGCTGGCTCAACCTGCCGCTCGACCAGGCAGTCGAAGCGGGTGTCGCCGCGTTTCGTGCCGCCTTCGCCACGGACGCCCCGGCCCGTGAGATGGAGAGGTTCTGGCGTCGGCGCAGGAGCGCTTCCCGGCCCGGCGAGAAGAGCGACTAGAGTGCGGCAATGAACGATCGTCCGAGCCCGCTCCGCCGCGCCGCCGCCCAGGCTCTCCTGGTTCTCGTCGCCGCGCTGACGCTGGCCGGCTGCACCGACTCGTCCGCAGCGCCCGGTCCGCAGACGGTGCTCATCCCGGCAGCCGAGAGCGGCGCCGCCACCGTCGAGGAGCTGCTGGCGCAGCCGATGGAGCGGCTGATCGCCTACGACCTGGGTATCCAGCTGACGGCGGCCCAGGAGGAGATCCGCCGAGCCGCGCTGACCCCGATTCCGGCACCCTGCTGCAGCGACCGCACCGCGCTGACGTGCTGCTGCCCCTGCAACCTGGCCCGCAGCTGGTGGGGCCTGTCCAAGGTGCTGATCACCGAGTTCGGCCAGGAAGCCGCGGGGGTCCAGGCGAACGTGGAGCGCTTCATTCACGATCTCCGGCCCCAGGGCTTCGCCGGTGACTCCTGCTACACGGGCCGCTGCACGACCGCGGCGAAGCACGATGGCTGCTCGGGCATGGACCCGAACAACGTCATCGGCGGCTGAGCCTGGCGGTCGGCCGGCTCGTTCAGAAGCCGCTCAGGCGGGCGAAGCGCTCGCGGTGGAAGGCCGCGTCGCCGAAGGCGAACTCCAGCGCCCGGGCGCGCTTCATGAACAGGCCGATGTCGTGCTCGTCGGTCATGCCGATGCCGCCGTGCATCTGGAGCGCCTCGTTGGTGACCAGGATCAGGGCGTCCGAGCAGCGCGCCTTCGCATTCGCGACCTGAAGCTCGGCATCGTCGGCACCCTCGTCGAGCGCACGGGCCGCCGCCATCACCGCGGAGCGGGACAGCTCGATCTCGATGAACATCGTGGCGGCCCGGTGCTTCAGCGCCTGGAACGTGCCGATGAGGACGCCGAACTGGCTGCGGGAACGCAGGTAGGCGATCGTTCGCTCGAAGGCCTCCGTCATCACGCCCAGCATCTCTCCGCACACCGCGACCGTGGCCCGGTCCACGGCGCGTCCGAGCGGCGCGAGACCGCCGCCGACCTCGCCCACGACGTCGGAAGCGTCCACCTTGACGTCACGAAGCCGGACGATCGCCGAGTTGCGGGAGTCGACCCGCCGCTGGCCGATGACCTCCAGGCCCTCGGCGTCGGCCGGGACCAGGAACAGCGTGAAGCCATCGCCGTCGTTCTCGCCCTCGACGCGGGCCGGGACGAGGAAGCCGTCGGCGCCCACGCCGCCAACCACCTGGGTCTTCTCGCCGGAAAGCAGGAAACCGCCGTCCGCAGGCTTGGCCACAGTCCGGAGTCGTTCGATCCGATAGCGCCCTCCGGCTTCGAGCAGCGCCGGCGCGAGGCGCTCTTCGCCGTCGACGAGCGCCGGCAGCCACGCGGCCTGCTGCTCGGTGGTGCCAGCGTCTTCGATCAGGCCACCAGCCAGCACGACCGCCGAAACGAACGGTTCGGGCGCCAGGCCGCGGCCCATCGCCTCGGTGATCAGGACGGTCTCCGCCATCCCCATTCCCAGGCCGCCGTGCTCCTCTGCAATCGGGATGCCGAGCCAGCCGAGGTCGGCCATCTCGGCCCACACGTCCGGGCTGTAGGCAAGCTCGACGCCGTCGTCGCGAAGCTGCCGCTGACGGTCGACGCCGCCGTGCTTCTGCACCAGCTCGCCCGCCGTGCGGGCCAGCATCTCCTGAGGCGCGGTCAGGACCAGGGCGGCCATCAGTCCGGCAGCCCCAGCACACGCTTGGCAATGATGTTCAGCTGAATCTCCGAGGTGCCGCCCTCGATGCTGTTGGCGCGCGACCGCAGCCAGGTCCGGGTCTGTGCCAGTTCTGCGGCCTCGAAGCCCTCTCCTTCCCAGCCGAGCGCCTGGGGACCTCGTATCGACAGCATCAGTTCCTCCCGGCGCATGTTCAGCTCCGTGCCGTAGTACTTGAACATCGAGCTCTCCGGCCCCGGCTGGTGACCGGCCTCGAGTCCGTCGCCGTGCCGCTTCACCGTCAGGCCGTAGGACATGGCGTCCATCTCGTGACGGGCGACCCGGTCGCGCAGGGCCGCATCGTCGATGCGTCCCTCGCCGTCGACGCCGACGTAGTCGCGCGCGAGGCTCGGCAGCGACGCCCTGGCGCCGCCGCGGCCCATGCCGCCGATGGAGCTGCGCTCGTGGCCCAGCAGCGCCTTCGCCACCGTCCAGCCGCCGTTCACCTCGCCCACCACCTGGTGTACCGGCGTGCGCACCTCGTGGAAGAAGGTCTCGCAGAACGGCGACGCGCCGCTGATCAGCCGAATCGGCCGCACCTCGACTCCAGGCGACTCCATGTCCACCAGGATGAAGGTGATGCCGCGCTGCTTCTTCACATCCGGGTTGGTGCGCACAAGCATGAAGATCCAGTCGGCCTCGTCGGCGCCGGAGGTCCAGATCTTCTGACCGTTGATGACGTAGAAGTCTCCGTCGCGGACGGCGGACGTGGCCAGCGAGGCCAGGTCCGAGCCGGCGTTGGGCTCGGAGTAGCCCTGGCACCAGCGAATCTCGCCGCGGGCGATCTTCGGCAGGTGCTCCGCCTTCTGGGCGTCGGTTCCATGGCCCAGCAGGGTGGGGCCGATCATGCTGTAGCCGAAGCCGGTCAGCGGCATCGGCAGGGCGAGGCGGCCAATCTCCTCCTGCAGGACGGCCGCCTCCTGGCGCGACAGCCCTGCGCCGCCGTACTCGCGCGGCCAGGTCGGCACCGTGTAGCCGCGCTCCGCAGCCGCCAGGAGCCAGTCGCGGCTCTCCGGGTAGACGAACGGCGCCTTGCGGCCGCCTGCGGCCCAGGCGTTCGGGTCCGACGCCTTGCCGCGAAGGGCCGCCGGAGCGCTCTCCTCGACCCAGGCGCGGGTTTCCTCTCGGAATGCGGAAAGATCACTCATGCGAAGTCCTCAAGCCGGTTTGCGGAGCGCATTCTGGCACGAATCGCAGGCGCCGCGGCGTACCCGTTTACGTCGGTACACTTCGCCGCCGTCCACCGTCCGCCCACCGCCCCGGAACCGACGATGACCACCCTTGCCGAAGCGGTCGCCCGCCGCCGCACCTTCGCCATCATCTCGCATCCGGATGCCGGCAAGACGACGCTGACCGAGAAGCTCCTGCTCCACGCCGGCGCGATCCAGCTTGCCGGCGCGGTCAAGGCCCGTGGCGAGGCGAGGCGAGCCCGTTCCGACTGGATGAAGGTCGAGCGCGAACGCGGTATCTCCGTCAGCGCATCGGTGATGACGTTCGAGCACGACGGCCGCACCTTCAACCTGCTCGACACGCCCGGGCACGAGGACTTCAGCGAGGACACGTACCGCACACTGACCGCCGTGGACTCCGCGGTCATGGTCCTCGATGCGGCGAAGGGCATCGAGGCCCAGACCCGCAAGCTGTTCGAGGTCTGCCGCCTGCGCGACATGCCCATCACCAGCTTCGTCAACAAGCTCGACCGCGACGTGCGCGACCCGTTCGACCTGCTGGACGAGATCGCCGACACGCTCCAGCTGGAGGTGGCGCCCGTCACATGGCCGGTCGGCATGGGGCGCGACTTCCGCGGCTGCTACGACCTCGCCGCCGACCGCCTGGTCCTGGTCGAGCGAGGCGACCGGCAGCGGCGCGCAACCGAGAGGACCATTCCCGGCCTCGACTCCCCCGCCATCGACGAGGCGGTGGGCCGCAGCCTGGCCGAACGCCTCCGCGAGGAGGTCGAGATGGTGCGGGAGCTCTGTCCGCCGCCCGAACTCGGCGCCTACCTCGAGGGCAACCGGACACCGGTCTACTTCGGCAGCGCACTGCGCAGCTTCGGCGTCGGCTCGCTGCTGGCCGGGCTCGTGCGCGACGCTCCGGCGCCCATCGCACAGCAGGCGGCCGAGCGGGCCGTCGCGCCCGACGAGAACGCCGTGACCGGCTTCGTGTTCAAGATCCAGGCGAACATGGACCCGAAGCACCGTGACCGGATCGCCTTCGTGCGCCTGTGCTCGGGACGCTTCCATCGCGGCATCCGCCTCTTCCACCCGCGCAGCGGCCGCACGCTGAACATTCACAACCCGGTGCTCTTCCTGGCTCGGGAGCGGGAGCTTGCCGAGGAGGCGTGGCCCGGCGACATCATCGGCATCCCCAACCACGGCGCCCTGCGCATCGGCGACGCGCTTACCGGCGGCGAACGCATCCGCTTCGTCGGCGTGCCCAGCTTCGCCCCGGAGCTTCTGCGTCGGGTGCGGCCCGAGGATCCGATGCGGGCCAAGCACCTGGGCCGCGCCCTGCTCCAGCTCGCCGAGGAAGGCGTCGCGCAGGTCTTCCGCACCCGTGCCGGCGGCCACTGGATCGTGGGCGTGGCGGGCGCCCTCCAGTTCGAGGTCCTGGCCGACCGCATCCGCACAGAGTACGAGGTGGCGGTACGGTTCGAGTCGACGTCGATGACCATGGCCCGGTGGATCGAGGCGGACGACGAGCGAACCCTGCGGGACTTCGTGCGGCGCAACGAGGCAAAGATCGCCCAGGACCACGACGGCGCGCCGCTGTTTCTGGCCGCGAACCGCTACTGGCTCGACCGGGCAATCGAGACCGCGCCGGAGATCCGCTTCCTCGCCACCCGCGAGCAGGCGGACGCGGCGGCACGCTCCTGAAGGCCGGGGCAGCGGCTGCAACGGCTCGTTCCCCAGGCCCCCCGTCCATCCGCCCCCGGCGGGCTCCCCGGCGGCCGCAAGCGGGCAGGCCGACCGCGATGCCGACGACGGACACCGTGGCCGCCGAAGTGGCCATCATCTTCCCGTACCAGGTGCAGACCGGGGCCAGCCGTCAGGCAGCGAAGATCTGACGGACCCGCTGCTTGAGTTCTTCCAGCCGCATGGCGGCCTCGCCTGCCGCAGCCGGCCAGAGCACCTCGCGCTTCTCAAGCTCCGCGTCCAGCCGCCGCCACAGCTCGGCGTTCTTCACGGCGCCGCCGGAACGGGTTCGCCAGCCGTCCCGCTTCCAGGCATGGCGCCAGACCGATGCACCCTGGCTCACGTAGCCGTTGGCGGTGAAGACCGCGACCGGCTCGCGGACCGGCGCCACTGCAAGCGCCTCCAGCAGCGCCTCCAGCTCCAGCCGGTTCGGCGTCGTGTTCGAGCTCCTGCCAGCGCGCGCGACTTCCTCGCCGTCCGGGGTCTCCAGAACCGCGACCCACGCCCCCCTCGCGCCGACGGAGCGCACGCGGAGGAAGACCCGGGTCACGTCGGCCGGGAGGTCCTCCTCCCCTGCCGGCGGCGCTTCGGCACCCCCGGACTGCGCCTCGATCTCGGCCGTCGCCAGCTCGTCCGCGCGCTCGTTCCACTCGTTGCCGGCATGACCCTTCACCCACCGCCAGTCGACGCGATGGCGGCGGTTCATGTCGGCCAGCCGACGCCACAGGTCGACGTTGCGGACCGGCTTTCCGTCGCGCCGCTTCCAGCCCCGAGCTCGCCACCCGGCCACCCAGGAGGTGATGCCCTGGCGAAGGTAGCGGGAGTCCGTGCAGAGCGTGACGGCGCTCGGCCTGGGCAAATGGGCGAGAGCGGAGATGGCCGCCAGAAGCTCCATCCGGTTGTTCGTCGTGTCGGCCTCCCCGCCGGCGATCTCCTCGGCCTGGCCGGAGGCATCCAGAATGACGGCGCCCCAGCCGCCCGGACCGGGGTTGGGACTCGCCCCGCCGTCGGTGTAGATGACGAACCGGGCCGCGGGATCGGGGCTCACGACGGCGGCGAATGTACCAGCGGCCCGGGCGGCGGCGACCGCCGGGGCGGAGGCCAGCGGCGGCGCCGGCCCGGGCCCGGCTTCAGGGAGCTGGAGACGCGCTGACGAGCAGGCAACCGCAGCCGGTCGGGAACGTAGACTACGCAGCATGCCTGACCCACGCCAAGCGGTCCCGCTCGTCCTCGCAGCCCTGCTTGTCCTCACCGCGCCGGCGCCGGGCCAGGAGGCGCACCAGGCGGAGGAACTTCTCGACGGCATCGAGTTCCGGCTGGTCGGCCCGAGTCGCGGCGGCCGGGTCACGGCAGTTGCCGGCCACGTCTCCCACCCCTACACGTTCTACATGGGGTCGACCGGCGGCGGCATCTGGCGCACGACCAACGCCGGCGTCTCGTGGGAGAACATCTCCGACGACCACTTCCTGGCCGGCTCGGTCGGCGCGGTGACGGTCGCGCCAGCCGACCCGAACGTGATCTACGTCGGCATGGGTTCCGCCTGCCCGCGCGGCAACGTCTCCACCGGGGACGGCATGTATCGATCTCTCGACGCCGGCGCCTCCTGGCAGCACATCGGTCTCGATCAGTCCGGGTCCATCAGCCGTGTCCGCGTCCACCCGGACGATCCGAACGTGCTGTGGGTCGGCGTACTCGGCCAGATCTTCGGCAGCAATCCGGAACGGGGCGTCTACCGCTCCACCGACGGGGGCGACACCTGGCAGCACGTGCTCGAGATCTCCGCCGACACCGGCATCGCGGACCTGGAACTCGATCCCTTCAATCCGCGCGTTCTCTACGCCGCGGCCTGGTCCGTCGAGCGCAAGCCCTGGACCCTCATCGACGGCAGCGACGAGGGCGGCCTGTTGCGATCGACCGACGGCGGCGACTCCTGGGAGCGGCTCGAAGGCGGCCTCCCGACCGGCGTCGTGGGCCGCATCGGCGTCTCCGCCTCACCGGCGCGTCGCGGCCGCCTCTGGTCCATTGTCACCGCGGCCGACGATCTTGGCGGCATCTTCCGCTCCGAGGATCACGGCGACACCTGGGAGAAGGTCAGCGACGAGCCCGACCTGCTCACCCGCGGCTGGTACTACAGCCACATCCACGCCGACCCGGCGGACCCGGACACCGTCTGGGGGTCCAACGTGCGCTTCTTCCGGTCCGTGGACGCTGGCGCCACCTGGGAGCGCGTCGCCACGCCGCACGGCGACAATCACGACCTCTGGATCAACCCGGAGCAGCCCCACATCATGGTCCAGGCGAACGACGGCGGCGCCAACGTCAGCGTCGACGGCGCCCGGTCGTGGTCGGGCCAGAACAACCAGCCGACGGCCGAGTTCTACCGCGTGACCGTCGACAACCAGTTCCCCTACCGCATCTACGGCGCCCAGCAGGACAACAGCACGATCTCCGTCCCGTCGCGCCCGATGCCGGAGCTCACCCCCACACAGCACTGGCACTCGGTGGCCGGGGCCGAGAGCGGACACATCGCCGTCCATCCCGAGACGCCCCACCTCGTCTACTCCGGGAACTACACGGGCCGGATAGACCGCTACGACCACCGAAGCGGCACCGCCCGGAACATGATCCTCTACCCCGAGATGCAGGACGGCACGGCGCCGCGCGACCTGCGCTACCGCTTCCAGTGGAACGCGCCGATCCTCATCTCCCGGCACGATTCCGACGTCGTGTACCACACGTCCAACTACGTCCACCGGACCCGGGACGGCGGCTGGACGTGGGAGACGATCTCTCCTGACCTGACCATGGACGACGACGAGAAGCAGGGCGTGCCGGGCGGGCCGGTCCAGTTCGACCACACCGGCGTCGAGGTCTACAACACGATCTTCGCCCTTGCCGAGTCGCCGCTGGTGGCCGGCGAGATCTGGGCCGGAAGCGACGACGGACGCATTCACGTGAGCCGCGACGACGGCGCAACCTGGGTCGACGTCACACCGGCGGGCATGCCGCCGGACGGCACGATCAACTCCATTGACGTTTCGCACCACGACCCGCAGCGAGCGTACGTGGGCGTCTACCGCTACCGGATGAACGACTACGCGCCGTACGTCTTCCGCACGGACGACGGCGGTGCGACCTGGCGGAAGGTGACCGACGGCCTGCCGGAGAACCACTTCGTGCGCGTGGTGCGCGAGGATCCCACCGTGGACGGGCTGCTCTTCGCCGGCACGGAGTTCGGCCTGCACGCATCGTTCGATGGCGGCGCCTCGTGGCAGCCGTTCCAGCTGAACTTGCCGCGCACGCCGGTCACCGACCTGCTCGTGCAGGAGAACGTCGGCAACCCGGACCTCGTGCTTGCCACCCAGGGCCGCAGCTTCTGGGTGCTCGACGACCTGAACGTGGTGCGCGAAGCAGCCACCGAGCTTGCGGCCGGCACAGGCCGCGACGTGCCGCGCCTGTTCACGCCCGAGCCCACTGTCCGAGTCGACCGTCCGGGCCGCGGCGGCGGCTTCACGAACGGCGCCTCCATCTGGTTCCACCTGCCGGATGCGCCCGACGGACGGGTCGAGCTCGTCATCACGGCAGACGGCAGCGACGAGGTCCTGCGCCGCTTCGTGTCGCTGCCCGAGGGCGACGGGGCGGACGCCGACGCCCGGCCGCGCATCGAGTCGTTCACTGCCGAGGCGGGATTGAACCGCGTGGTCTGGGACCTGCGCGGTCAGGCGCCGCATCTGGTGGACGGCGCGGTCATGTCCCTGTCGTACACCGGCGGCCCCTGGTTGCCTCCGGGCACGTACCGGGCCACGCTGACCGTGTCCGACGGCAGCACGCAGGAAGGGAGCGCGCAGGAAGGCACCGCCGACCCGCCCGCCGACCAGGTCCGGAGTCGCAGCTTCGAAGTCCTTGCCGACCCGCGCCTGGCCGACATCACCCAGACCGACCTGGAGGAACAGCACGCGATGCTGCGCCAGGTCGCCGACCGGCTGACCGGGATTCACGATGCCATCGACGGCATGCGCAGCGTCCGCGAACAGGCGAACGCCCTGGTCGAACGCCTCGATGCCTCCGCCGCCGGGGAACTGGGGCCGGACATCGACGCCATCGTGGAGGCGACCCGCGAGCTGGAGGACCAGCTGATCCAGACCCGCGCCCGAGTGTCCCAGGACGCCCTGAACCACCAGCCCCGCATCGACAACCAGTACGCCTACCTGTACACCCACGTCTACGGAAACACCGCCAGGCCAACCGCCGGCGCCCGCCAGCGCTACGCGGACCTGGAGGCCGATCTGCAGCCGATTCTGGCTGCGGTGGCCGAGCTGACGGGCCCTCGCCTCGACGAACTGAACCGGCGCGCCCGGGACCTGGGAACGCCCGTGATTCAGCCTCCCGCCGAGTTCGCGCAGTTCTGAACCCGATGCCGAGATCGCTCGTCCCCGGCGCCGTCATGGCGCTGGCATTCCTCCCTGCCCTGCCGCTTCAGGCCCGGGCCGGCGACGCCGGCGCCCCGGAGGATCAGGGAGGCATCCTGGACGGCAGGCCGAGCCTGAACGCCCGCCGCGTCGCCGAGGCGCCCGTCATCGACGGCGAGGTCCTGGAGGAGGAGCTCTGGCTGGACACCGAGGCGGCGAGCGGCTTCCAGCAGGTCGAGCCGTTCGAAGGCGAGCCGGCCAGCGAACTCACCGAGGTCCGCGTCGCATTCGACGACGACAACCTGTACGTGGCGATCATCTGCTTCGACCGCGAGGCCTCGGCGCTGACGATCTCGGACAGCCGGCGCGACGCGGACCTGCGGAGCGAGGACAGCGTTCGCATCGTGCTCGACACCTTCGGCGACCAGCAGAACGGGTTCGTGTTCGGCACCAACGTGGCCGGCGGCCAGTACGACGGTCAGTTCACGAACCAGGGGGGCGGCCGAGGCGGTTCGTCGCGGAGCAGGTCCGGCGGCGCCAACCTCGACTGGGACACGTCGTGGACGGTGCGCACGCAGACGCGAGACTTCGGCTGGAGCGCCGAGATGTCCATACCGTTCCGCAGCCTGCGCTATGCGCCCGGGGGCGCGGTCTGGGGCCTCAATGTGGAGCGCAACATCCGGCGCAAGAACGAGACCGCGTACTGGGCCCACCTGGACCGCCAGCACGGTCTGTACCGGGTTTCCGAGGCCGGCAGGCTGCGGGGACTCGACCCGCCCAGGCAGCGCAACCTGCAGCTGACCCCCTACGTGCTGGGCGCCGCCCGCGAGAACCTGGACGGCAGCACCGACTCCACCGAGGCCGGAATCGACGTCAAGTACGGCATCACGCCCAGCCTGACCCTCGACCTGACCGTCAACACCGACTTCGCCCAGGTCGAGGCCGACGACCAGCAGATCAATCTGGACCGCTTCAGCCTCTTCTTCCCCGAGAAGCGCCCGTTCTTTCTGGAGAACGCCGGCATCTTCCGCGTCGGCAGCAGGGCCTCCTTCCGCAGCAACGTCGAGCTCTTCTTCAGCCGACGCATCGGCCTGGGCGGCGGCCGGCCGGTACCCATCCTCGGCGGAGCGAGGCTGTCGGGCAAGGCTGGCGGCTACAACGTCGGCCTGCTGAACATGCAGACCGACGCAGTCGGCGACATCCACGGCAACAACTTCGCAGTAGCCCGCGTCGGCCGCGAGTTTCGCAACCGGAGCCGGGCCGGAATGCTGCTCGTCAATCGCGAGGGCACCGGGTCGCTGGCGCCGGAGAACGACTACAACCGGACCTTTGCCGTCGACGGTCAGGTCGGCATCGGCGAGTTCACGGAGATTTCGGGCTGGGCGTCGCGCACCCGGACGCCGGGACTGACCGGCCAGGACCACGGTCTCGGGCTGAACAGCAGCTACAGCTCGCCCTTCTGGCGCTGGCGCCTGGGCTACACCGAGGTAGGCGAGGAGTTCAACCCGGAGGTCGGCTTCATCGCCCGCAGCGGCTACCGCCAGGTCAACGGCTACATTCGGCGTCGTTTCCGGCCCGCCGGCGAGGGACGCATCAAGGAGTACGGACCCCGGGCCTTCTACGACAGCTTCTGGAACTTCGACGGCTTCCAGGAGACCCAGCGCTACTCCGTCGGCGGCGAGCTCGAGTTCCGCAGCGGCGCCCAGGTCAGTCTGTCCGTCGGCGGGCGCTACGAGGGCCTGCTCGAACCCTTCGAGCTCGCCGGTCAGGTGCTGGTGCCCGCCGACGAGTACGACGACAACGGCTTCTTCCTGTTCGCGAACACGAATCGAGGCCGGGCGGTCAGCCTGTTCATGCAGGTCCAGGGCGGGGGCTTTTTCGGCGGCGACCAGCTGGTGCTGGAGCCGTGGCTCAGCGTCCGCCTGGGTGACTACCTCACGTCGGAACTGAACTGGTCCTGGAACGACATCGACCTGCCGCTCGGCGCCTTCCAGACCCACCTCGGGCGCCTGCGCGTCACCTACGCCTTCAACACCCGCCTGCTGGTCCAGGCGCTCATCCAGTACAACGACCTCACCCAAACGGTCAGTTCGAACCTCCGGCTCAGCTGGCTGAACGAGGCGAACAAGGGCCTGTTCGTCGTCTACAACGAGATCTCCGAGTTCGGCGTGCTCGGCCTCGAGGAGCCGGACCGCAGCCTGGCGATCAAGTACAACCGCACCGTTGACGTCTTCCGCTGACGCCGGCGCGGGTCTGCCGCGGCTGGCGAGTCCCCACCGGCCCGGACGCAGCGTCGTCATGGCGCGCCTCGGCATGGTGGCGACCTCGCATCCCGCCGCCACGCTGGTCGGCCTGGACATGCTGCGCGCCGGCGGCTCGGCCATCGACGGCGCGATTGCGGCGGCAGCCATGCTCGCAGTGGTCGAGCCGATGATGACGGGCATCGGCGGGGACGCCTTCCTTCTCTACAACCGCGCCGACCCCGATGGCGGGCAAGGCGATCTCTTCGGCCTGAACGGCAGCGGACGCTCGCCGCTCGGCCTCGCCCGCGAGAATCTGCGCGGCCGCGCCATCGACCCGGACTCGTGGGCTGCGGTCACGGTCCCCGGCGCCATCCACCTCTGGCACACGGCGCATCGGCGCTTCGGGCGCCTGCGCTTCGCCGACCTGCTCGGACCGGCCATCGAGACAGCCGAGGCGGGCTTCCCCGTCAGCGAGCGGGTCCACGGGATGTGGAAGGCCTGCGTCGGACGCCTGCGCCGCAACGCTGCCGCCTCGGAGCACTGCCTGGCGGACGGCTCGGCGCCCGCCATCGGCGCTGTCTTCCGCTCCCCTGCCCTGGCGCGTTCGCTGCGGCTGATCGCCGACGGCGGCGTGGACGCCTTCTACCGCGGACCCATCGCCGAGAGCATCGTGCGCTCGGCCCGCGAGACCGGCGGCTTTCTTGAACTCGACGACTTCACGCGCCACGAATCGACCTGGGTCGATCCGATCTCGACCCTGTACCGAGGCCGAGAGGTCCTGCAGCTGCCACCCAACGGCCAGGGGCTGGGCGTCCTCCTGATGCTGAACCTGATCGAGAACTTCGACCTGACCTCGATGGACCCCGGCAGCCCGGACCACACCCACCTGCTGGTGGAAGCGAAGAAGCTCGCCTGGGCCGACCTCGAAGCGCACGTCGGCGACCCGGACGGCCAGCCGCTCGCGAGCGGGGCCGGCGTGCCGCTCGACGAGCTTCTCGACAAGGCCCGCGCCCGCGAACGCAGCCGGCTGATTCGCCCCGACCGGGCGTCGGAAGCCGCGGCGCCGGACGACGTGCCTCCGGGAACCGGGGCGGTCGGCGCGGACACCGTCTACCTCGCCGTGGTCGACGGCCAGGGCAATGCCGCCTCCTTCATCAACTCCCTGTTCGCCCCGTTCGGAGCGGCCATCGTCGCTGGGGACACGGGCATCATGCTGCACTGTCGCGGCGCCGGATTCAGCCTCGTGCCCGGCCACCCGAACGAGTACCGCCCGGGCAAACGCCCCTTCCACACGATCATCCCCGGCATGGTGCGAAGGCGCGGCAGGCTCGAGCTCTGCTACGGCGTGATGGGCGGGCCGTTCCAGCCCCAGGGCCACGTCCAGCTGCTCACCAACTACCACGACCACGGGCTGCCGCTCCAGGCCGCCATCGACCGTCCGCGCTGGCGCCACACGTCTGGCCTGGAGCTTCTATGCGAACGGGGCATGGAACCCGGCGCCGTCGCCGGCCTGGCGGACCTCGGCCATCGGGTGCGGATCGCCCCGGGCGGCAAGTTCGGCGGCGCCCAGGCGATCGCCATCGACCAGCAGGACACACTGCACGGCGCATCCGACCCCCGCAAGGACGGCGCCGCGCTTGGCTACTGAGAACGCCGCAGCCAGCGGGCTGTCGCCGTCAGGTCCGCTTCGGCCGCAGGGGACACGGACGCCGGCAGACAGCCCGACACCTGCGTCGGCCGATCATGGAAGACTCGTCCGCGGTGGACGGACAGGCAGAGGGCGGTGGGGAGCGAGAAGTCACCCAGATGCGCGAGCTGCGGATCGTCCAGTCCATCGCCGACATCCCGCAGACAGCCTGGGACGGTCTGCTCCGATCGGGCGACCGCCCGTTCCTGTCGTGGACCTTTCTCGAGGCCCTGGAACGGAGCGGCTGCGTGGCGCCGGACCGGGGCTGGCTGCCGTTTCACCTCACCGCCTGGGGGCCTGAAGACGAGCTCGTAGCGGCGGCCCCGGCGTACGTCAAGAACGACGGCATGGGCGACTTCTCGCGCGACTGGGCGTTCGGCGACGCGGTTCAGGCAGTTGGCGGCCGCTTCTACCCGAAGCTGGTCGTCGGCCTTCCGTTCTCGCCGGTCACCGGGCGGCGCATCCTTCACGTTCCGGACCTGGAGACGACCGCCGCTGTGCGCCTGCTGGTGCAGCTTGCCGTGCACACGGCCCGCGAAGTCGGCATCGCCTCCATCCACTTCCTCTACCACAGCGAGGAGGAGGCAGCTGCGCTCGGCAGCGCGGGTCTCGCGCAGCGCATCATGGTCCAATACCACTGGCGCAACCACGACTACCGGACACCGGAGGACTGGCTGGCGCGCCTGCGCTCGAAGCGCCGAACGCAGTGCCGACGCGAGCGCCGGGAACCGGCGCGGCAGGGCATCGCCATCCGCACGGTGCGAGGCGAGGAGATCGTCGCGGACCCCCGGCGCTGGGCCGAGACGGCCTTCCGCCTCTACTGCACCACCTGCGACAAGTACATGTGGGGAGGCCGCTACCTGAACCGTGCGCTGTTCGACTCGCTGTTCGAGGAGCTCTCGGACCGGATCGAACTGGTGATCGCCGAGCGAGGCGGCGCCGTGGTCGCGGGGGCCATCAACCTCCGCTCGGACACGCACCTGTACGGCCGCTACTGGGGCTGCCACGAGGAGCATCGCTTCCTGCACTTCAACGTCTGCCTGTACCACTCCATCGACGAGTGCATCGCCCGTGGCGTGCGCGTGTTCGAGGGCGGCGCCGGCGGCGAGCACAAGATCAGCCGCGGCTTCGAACCGAGCCCCGTCCACAGCTCCCACCTGTTCCTGGACCGGAAGGTCCACGAGATCCTGGCGCCTGCGCTCCGGCGCGACGCCGAGCAGCGCCTGGCCGGCATCGAAGCCTGGCGCAGGGAACGTCCACAGCTCGGCTGAGCCGGCCAGGCCCCGCCGGCCGGAATCAGGGATCCGTTGGCGGATGCCGACGAAACCCCGGCGGCAGGCGCGGAGACACGCGCTGACCTTCCGAGCGCAGGAGCGGTTCGTGCATGTCAGGGTCGGGGTCGATGTCGACGACCTTGCCGTCCTTCCAGACGACGACGCCGGTCCCTTCTCGCAGGCGATCAGGTGAGCCCGCTGCGCCGCACGATAGAGGGACCTCATCGTCGCCTGCACGTGCGGATCGTCCGACGTCGACACCGAAGTGGCCTGCCCGCGGTTCTCGTCGGGCTCCTTCAGCGGTTGCTCGACCCTCGATCAGGACGGGCGCCGAACCGCTGCTGCCCACCAGTCGCCACACGGAAACGAGGCCAGAGTACACCGACCGGAAGTTCCGCCACCCACGGTCGAACCGCCGCCTCACGATCCGCTCCGCGACGTCATGCCTGCCCTGGCTCACCCGCTGGCGGACCCTTCGCAGTGCTTGCTCCGGGCTCTTCAGGGACAGGAAGATCAGCTCGACACGGTAGCCGGACGGGTGGTCGACGAGGTCGCGGCGGCGGCACGAGCTCGCCAGCGCGGGATCCGGCGACGCCAGCCGAGACCGGCCAGCGTTGTCTCGAAAGCGAAGCTCCGCCCTGCCCGGGCATGGCGCTCGATCTCCTCGATCATCAGTCGGCGCGCCCTGACCGCAGCGCTGGCCGGCGACATGGGCGAAATGGCTGCGGCGATCAGATCGGCATTGACGAACTCGATGCGCTCGCCTCCCCCCCGGCAGGTGCTCGCCCGCGAAGGTCGTCTTCCCGGCACCATTCCGACCGGCGATGACGACGATCCTCGGCTCTGACGGCATGCTGGTCGGGCTCTACCGTCGCCAGACCCGGCCGACGTGCATCGCTTGGGGCGCGGCCCTTGCTCCGGTCAGGCAGCGCTCGCCCTATAATCGCGGCCATGCCGCTCTTCGAGGATGACAGGCAGGGCGACAGCAAGGTCCTCACCAGGACGAAGACCCGGAAGCGGCTCGCGCGGCCCCGGCTCTACAAGGTGCTGCTGCACAACGACGACTACACGCCCCGCGAGTTCGTCGTCGTGGTGTTGAGACACGTGTTCCAGATGACCGAGTCCGAGGCGGTGCGCCTGATGCTCCACGTGCACAACCGCGGCGTCGGCGTAGCCGGCGTGTTCCCCTTCTCCATCGCCGAGACCAAGGCGTCCGAGGTCGACAGCCTCGCGAAGCAGGCCGAAGTTCCGCTGCTGTGCACGGTCGAGCCCGAATCGGACGAGGACGACGGCCGCGAGGGACCGGGCGACCGCGACCAGGACGGCAACGTCCACTGACGCCCCGGAGGGTCAAGCCATCGCTTCCGTACAGATGACCGACGACCTGCGGCTGTCGCTGCAGAGAGCCATGATCGAAGCGTCCACTCGCGACCACGAGTACGTGACCCCCGAACACCTGCTGCTCGCACTGTGTACCGATCCGGTGGGCGCGAAGGTCCTGCAGGCAGTCGGGGTGCGCCTTCCGCGCCTGGTGAACAAGCTGGAGGACTTCCTGGAGGATCAGCTCGAGTCGCTCCCGCCGCAGGCCACGGGAGACTTGAACGAGGTCTCGGACGACCCGGCGAGCGGAGGCTCATCCGGGGACGACACCAGGCCCCCGAAACAGACCGTGGGGTTCTGGCGCGTGATCGAACGGGCGGCCATGAGCGCCCACGGCGCCGGCCGGAGCAAGATCGACGGCGGTTCGGTCATCGCCTCGCTCATGCGCGAGAAGGACAGCCAGGCCGTGTACCTCCTGGAGGTCCAGGGCGTTTCGCGACTCGACGTCATCCGCCATCTCTCCCACGGCACGGTCAAGCCGGCATCGGAGGGCGCCCAGCAGACGGCCGGCGAAGGCGAGGAAGAGGAGGAGGCCCCGCCGCCCGACCCGCTGAAGCAGTTCGCGTCCGACCTCGGCGAGCGGGCCGCGGAAGGTCTCATCGACCCGCTCGTGGGCCGCACCGACGAGCTGCGGCTGCTGTGCGAGACCCTGGCGCGCCGACGCAAGAACAACCCGATCCTGGTAGGCGACCCGGGGGTGGGCAAGACGGCGATCGTCGAAGGGCTGGCGCTCGCGATTCACGAGGGCAATGTGCCCGACCTGGTCAGGGACGCGAGGATCTTCGCGCTGGACATGGGGGCGCTTCTGGCCGGCACGCGTTATCGCGGCGACTTCGAGCAGCGACTCAAGGCGGTTATTGACCGCATCGTCTCGGAACCCGATCACATCCTGTTCATCGACGAGATCCACACCATCGTCGGCGCCGGCGCCGCCTCCTCGGGCGCCCTCGACGCCTCGAACATCCTGAAGCCCGGCCTCGCTTCGGGCAAGCTGCGCTGCATCGGCTCCACGACCCACGCCGAGTACAAGGGATCGTTCGACCGCGACCGGGCGCTGGCCCGGCGTTTCCTGATGCTCGAGATCAACGAGCCGAGCGTCGAGGAGTCGGCGGAGATCCTGCGCGGTCTGCGCGACCGCTACGAAGAACACCACGACGTGAAGTACGCCGACGAGGCTCTCGATGCGGCCGCCGACCTGTCGGCCCGCTACCTGCTCGACCGGCAGCTGCCGGACAAGGCCATCGATCTGGTGGACCAGGCAGGCGCGGCGAACCGCATGATGACGAAGAAGGAACGCAAGAGCGTTCTCGACCCGGCCGACATGGAGCGGGTCGTCGCCTTGATGGCGAAGATCCCCGAGAAGTCCGTCTCCAGCGACGACCGGGACGCCCTGGCCAACCTGGAGGAGGAGCTCAGGGCCGTCATCTTCGGCCAGGACGAGGCGATTCGGGCCATCTCCTCGGCGGTGAAGCTCGGCCGCGCCGGGCTCGGCGCAGTGGAGCGGCCCATCGGCAGCTTCCTGTTCTCCGGACCCACCGGCGTCGGCAAGACGGAGCTCGCCCGGCAACTCGCCGAAGTGCTCGGAGTGGCCTTCACCCGCTTCGACATGAGCGAGTACATGGAGAAGCACACCGTGTCGCGGTTGATCGGAGCGCCGCCGGGCTATGTCGGCTTCGACCAGGGCGGCCTGCTCACCGATGCGATCCGACGCACGCCGCACACGGTGCTGCTGCTCGACGAGATCGAGAAGGCCCATCCCGATGTCTACAACATCCTGCTGCAGGTCATGGACCACGCCACGCTGACCGACAACAACGGCCGCAAGGCGGACTTCCGGCACGTCATCCTGATCATGACCACGAACGCCGGCGGGCGCGAAGCCACCACCAGGCAGATGGGCTTCGGCGAACGCTCGCCACTGGCCGGCGAGGCGGCGTCGAAGCCGGCGATCGAACGTCTGTTCACGCCAGAGTTCCGCAACCGCATCGACTCCTGGGTGGTCTTCAGGGCGCTGGAGATGGACTCGGTGCGCCGAATCGTCGACAAGCTCGTAGGCGAACTCGGCGACCAGCTTGCGGAGCGCCACATCCGCGTCCGGCTGACCGACAATGCCCGCAGCTGGCTGGCCCACCACGGCCACGACCCGGACTTCGGCGCCAGGCCCATGAGACGGCTGATCGACGAACGCATCAAGCGCAAGCTGGCCGACGAGATCCTCTTCGGTCGGCTGGCCGACGGCGGCACGATCACAGTCGACGCGGTGGAGGGCAGCCCGGCAGATGACGGCCTGAAGCTCCGAATCCGCAAGCGCAGGGCGAGGCCGAAGAAGCCCAGCCAGCGACGCTGAGTCAGCCGCCGACTTGATGGCCAGCGACCGGGCTCGGCAGGCGGACCGCCTGCCGAGCGACCTTGCGGCTGGGCGGAGACCATGCGAAGCGTCCACGATGTGGCGGGCGGCGCTGAACCAGCTGGCCGTCAGCCCGATCGCGAGTTCCATCCTTCCTGCGCCCCGGGGGCCCGCCGACCAGAGGTTCGCGCCCCCTGGCAGCTCCAGCACATTCGACGTTCGGTATAGTCGCGCCCGTTTCGACCTGGCTGCCCGTCTCTTGCTCCGACTTCTCTCTCCCGCCCCCCCCCCCCCCCCCCCCCGTCTGATTTACGCCTCTGCGCCGCGGGCCTGGCCGGCCCGGTGCGGGAAGCGGCCCCCGACAGAGACGTAGCGATCACCGGCGGGCTTCGCAGCCTGCACCCGCCCGGAAGACTCGGGCCGGGCGATCAGCCTGTCGGGACGACCCAGGCTGACGCCGGACGCTGCGGGGCTGTCGTCCGCCGGCAGGCCCCCCAAGCCAGGGAGTGTGCCGGATGAGAGTCCGCTACAGCGACCCGCGGCACGAGGACCTGCCGCACATCGTGCGGTTCTCCGGCGGACGCTCTTCCGCTGCGATGACCTTCCTGCTCGCGGAAGCGGGCACACTTCGCCCCGAGCGAGGCGACGTCGTCCTGTTCGCGAACACCTCGGCAGAGCATCCGGGTACCTACGCCTTTGCCGCCGAATGCAAGCGCCGCATCGAGAGGGACCACGGCATTCCGTTCCTCTGGTACGAGTTCTGCACCGTCGAGGACGCCTTTCGCGGCGCCTATCGCCGCAAGCTGTCCTATCGACTTGTGAGTTCCACGCCGGTCGAACAGGACACGGAGCGCGGTTACCGCTCGCGAGGCGAAGTCTTCGAGGAGCTTCTCTCGTTTCAGGGCATGTTGCCGACTCCGATGTCGCGCTCCTGCACGTCGAAGCTGAAGCTCTACCCCCAACACCTCCTGCTGGCCGAGTGGCTGGGCAGCGGCCACGGCCCGGCGCACGACGGCCACCACGCAGGCCGACCGCTTCTCGGAGCGGAGGACGCGGTCAGGCTCTACCGGCGGAATCGAGGCAAGGCGAGCGACGAGAGCTACAGGGAGCGCGTCGCCTGCATGGTCGCAAGGCCGCCGGCACGTGCTGCTCAGAGGTGGGACGCATTCACCGATGCCGCACCCGACCGCTGGACTGCCAGGACGTGGGCGCACGCGAGGCCGCGCCTGGTCCCGCTCTGGGGCCGCAACCCTGCCAGGTTCGTCACTCTCCTAGGCTTGCGGGCGGACGAGCCTCACCGGGTGAAGCGCGTGCTCTCCCGCTCCTTCTACGCCGAGGACGCGCCGAGACGTCAATGCTCGGTTCGCACCCAGCCTCCCGGCGAGCGACCCTGCTTTCCCCTGTACGACGCGGGCTACGGGGCGGACAGGGTGCGCGACTACTGGAAGGCCCGGGGATTCGATCTCGACTGCCCTGCTCACGCGGGAAACTGCGTCTTCTGCTTCATGAAGGGAACGGAGCGACTGGCGCAGGCATCGAACGCCGCGGACGCCCAACGAGACGCTGGCGCACCTTCCGACATCGGCTGGTGGGACGCCATGGAACGCAAGTACCGCCGAGAAGCGCCGAAGCGCGGCGGAGAGGGCGTCTCCCGCTTTGGCTTTCTCGGCGTCGCCGGCCCGACGTACCAGCAGCTGGCCACAGGCGACCCCGGCCGCCGGACCCGTTTCTCCGGCGGCGAACCGGCCTGCGACTGCACGGACTGAGATGGCCGACCTGCACTTTCCGCGCGGGTACAAGCAGGAGGGGTTCGCCGTGCAGGCGGCCGTCCAGCACGACGGCTCCGCCGACCCCGTCGTCCGCGAACTGCTCCAGAACTGCCTGGATGCGGCTCGCAAGGCAGGTCGCGCCACCCGGGAGTGTCCCCTGAAGGTGAGCTTCAGGATTCAGGAGTGGCCCACCCGGGAACTGCCCGGCATCAACGCCTACCGGAGGGCCTTCGACGCCGCCTGCAGGAGCGAAGCGGATGGCGTCACGACGCCTGCAGCTGACCAGGCGATTCGCCGAATCCGGGCGGCCCTGAAGCGCGCCCGGACGCGGGTGCTCCTGTGCACCGACAACGGTCACGGCCTGAATCAGGAGCGCATGCGGGCGATCCTCTCGGAAGGCTGCAGCGACAAGGGCGGCGTCACACCACAGGCCGGCTCCTTCGGATTGGGTCACCTGACCGCATTCGCCGCCTCCGACCTGCGTTACGTGCTCTATGGCGGAAGGTCATCCGAGGGCGTCTGCGTCAGCGGCCACGCCATCGTCGCTTCGCACAGCGCGGGGCATGGCAACCACCGCGCCGGCGAGGGTTTCTGGACTCCGGATCCAGACCCGGACCTGCACCTGTGTGTCTTGCCGCAGGAGATTCCGCCGCTGCTGGAAGAAGAGATGGACTTCGTTGCCCGCGATAGCCGCACCGGCACGGCCATCTGCATCGTCGGCTTCAACGACTTCCGCGAAAGGAACGAGCAAGCCGCCGTGAAGGAGATCATTCGGGTCGCGGCTTCGAACTTCGTCGCGGCCATCAGTCGCGGCGAGATGGTGCTGGAGATCTTCGCGGAACCCAATGGGGCGGACGGCGACGATCGCTACGAACGGCTCGACCGCGGCAGCCTGGGCGCCTGTCTCGAGGCCTACTCCGCACAGCAGCGATCCCGACGCGGGTCCGGCGGCGGCTGGTTCCCCGGCGCTCAGGCGTACGAGGCCTGGAAGACGCTGGGTGACGGGAGGACGCTGCACGATGCGCCCGGCATGGCCAGCGGCGGCGGCACGGAGGTGCGCTTCCGGCGCCTCGACGCACAGGTCGGCAAGGGAAGTCGTGTCAGCGTCTTCCGCAACGGCATGTGGATCACGAACCGGGCACCCGAGCTCGGAGTCGGGACCTTCGCCGGCTGCAGGCCCTTCGACGCGGTCGTGCTCCTCGAAGAGGGACGCCTGTTCGATCTTGTCCGTGCTTCGGAAGGTCCGGAACATCGAGGCATCGACCCGAAACGACTGCGCCCGTCAGAACGAAGCGAGCTGATGACGAAGCTGCGGCAAGTCGCGGAGCGCCTGCAGGAGGAGGCCGGCGAAGCGGCCGACGCCGACAGGTTCCGTCCCCGGGGCTTCGCCGTGGTTTCCGGTGCCGACGTGCGGAAGGCCGAAAGGCTGCGACCACGCATCCACCGGCTCTCCCCCGGGAACCGCCCCGTCGATGAGCCGCGGCCGCAGCCGGACGACGGACCCGCGCCAAGGCCGGACAGTCTCAACCCGCGAACCCCCAAACCCGGACGGTCCCTGACCACCCGGTCCGCCCTTCGGGCTCTCCCCAACGAGGACGGGCTCGTCGACCGGCTCGAGGTGCAGCTGAAGGTCACCGACGAGAAGGTCACGGCCAGGTCCCTTCTCGGCCTTCGGCTCCGCCAGGACTCGGGCTCCGACGCGTCATGTGACCAGCCGATTCCGCCCGACTGGAAGGACATTCGTTCGGTCGAAGTGCTGGACGGCCGGACGCGAGGCGCTGGCTCAGGCGGCGAAGCCGCTGGCAACGGGCACAACGGGTCCGTGAAGGAGTTCCTCCTGCCGCCGAGGACGTCCCGGTTTGTCATCCATCTGGGTCGGCCGATCCGGGACGGGCGGGGAATCGAAATCGACATCGTCCACCGCAAGCCCGTCGATGATGCGGGCGACGAGAACCGGGAGACCGGAGGATGAGCGCTCTGATCGGCCAGCCATTCCCCGTCCTGCGTCAGGACGGTTCGAGCCTCGACTGGCAGGACGCGAGGTACCGCGTCGAGATCGAGGTCCGGGGCCAGACCGCCGAGATCACCCACGATCTCGCCAATGCCTCCGAGCTGGAACAGCTGATCGACGCCGGAGCGGCTGCCTGGGCTGTCGAAGTCCGGTGTCCCCGGACCCTCCTCGCCCGGACCTGGTCAGGCCCGGACTCCACACAGCGCATCGAGTGGAATGGCGCCGACATGAGCGGGGAGGTCTTCTTCTTCCCGGGTCTTTTGGCGATCCGCGCCGCGCTCCTTTCGACTGCGGGGCTCAGCGATCTATGGGGAGAGGAACCGGTGCCGGTGCCCGCCGGAGCCTGGTTGGTGCGTGGCGACGCCTTCGCTTCCCGGAACCTGGCGGCATCCCTGATCGAGTTCCTGAAGGACGACTCTCTCGAAGAGGGCCGTCTGAAGGCCCACGCAAGCGGCAGCGAGGAGAAACCTCGCTTCGTCGTGTCGGTCGCGCCGGACCTGTTCAGCCGAGCATCTACAGGTGACCGCGACATCCATGTGGCGGGCCTGATCGCCGCCCTTGCGAAGCTGCGTCCCGACTCGCCGGGCTTTCGGGCCGAAGCCGAGAGCCGGATCGCCAGCCTGCTTCGCGACGCACTGGAACAGGCCGGGACGCCGGCGTGGGACTCGGACGACTGGGATCCGGCCTGGGCCGCCACCACCATAGAGCGCTTCCATCCGGCGCGGCATGGCGAGGAGGAAGCGTGGTGACCGAGAACACGAGCCGGAGAGCATCGAAGCTCGCCACCGCACAACTGCGAGCTCGCTTCGAGACCTGGCAGTCAGACCTGATCTGGATTGCCCGCGACCACAAGCGACTGGAGGCCGAGCAACGGGAGCACCGGCACAGGGAGGTGATCGATCGCCAGCAGGCGCTGCGGCGCGTGGTCGGACAAGGCGCGGACGAGACCGCCCGCTGGCTGCGCAGACAGCTCGGTCTGGAGAACCGAGACGCGCTGGCAATCGAAGCCCCTCCCCTGCCCCGAAAGCTCACGCCCGATGAGTTCATCGAGCCTCCATTCGAGCTGGAGCAGGAGATCGGCCAGGCCCTGTCGGACCAGGTCACGGCTCGAGATGCGGCACGCCCCTGGTTCTGGCTTCTGTGTCACGTCGCCTGGCTCGAAGGCGGCTTCATCGGCGACAACGTCCACAGGTCCCTGTGCTGGAGTTCCGCCGCAGCCGGAAGGGCAGGCGAGACCGCGCAGATGGAAGCCGAGACCAGGAACTTCCTCCGCCGCACCGGCGGCATCGAGCGGGTCCGGGGCAAGGTCTCCGTGCTCAGCGACTGTCCCATCTCGCGGTCCTGGTGGCGCTACCGGCTGGCCCACCAGGCCGCGGCGGCAGCCGAGGGCGCGCTTGGTGCTGCCGCGGCGCATCGCGGGCTGCACCACAGGGGGCCGCTGTGGGAGCGCCTCGCAGGGCTCGGCGTGAAGCGCCTGACCGTCATCAACAGCGAGCGCAGCCGGGCCGCGGTCATCGGAACCCTGGCGAAGCTCGTCGCCAACGCGGCAGAGGACGGCAGCATCCCCTGGAGGCGCGAGGACGTCACGACAGCCGCCCGAGAACTCGCCCGCGAAGGCCTGGTGCGCTCGCTCGACCACATCGAATGGGCAGAACTCTGCGCCATCGTGCCTGTGCCACCGGAAGGCGCCGCATGAAGGCGGGTTCCCGAGGTTCTGCTCCGGTCGGAACAGCCGGCAAGACAGTGGTCAGCCCCTGGGGCACAGCCCCGACGCCACTCGTCTCGCACGTCTGGCGGCAGCGGTACGGCAGCCGGACCGCGGCTCGCGACCTGGGGCGGGCAGCAAGTCGGCCGAACCTCTCACTGCGCGATCTCGGCTGCGGCTTCTGGGCGGATTCGCCCTGGGCAACGGCGCCGGTAGAGGCACTCAGGAGCCTGCGGAGGCAGCTGATCCGGCTTCAGCTTCCGCACGAGCATGAAGTCGTGCCCGCCGGCACACGGACTCGGCGCCTGTACCGCCTGCCCCTCGGCGCAGGAGCTCGCCGCGTCCTGGACCGGATGCTCGACCAGCGAGGGCACGCATCCGGCCGCCTCGCCGCGCGGATAGCCGCCGGCCACGTACTCGCATGCGGCCAGACGGGTCTTGCGGCCCTTCCAGAGTTGCTGGCCGTGATGGAGATGGACCGAATCGCGACTTCGAGTCCGATTGTCCAGCCCGCGGTACGCGTCCCCAGGACAGCCCGGCCGCAGCGCCATTCCGTGATCCACGACAGGCCGGCGCCACCTGCGCAAGCGATCGCGACGTCGGAGAGGGCGGAAGTCACGGAGCAAGGCCCGGCAGCCGATCCGCCCGACACCGCCCACCAGGTGGAGCCGGCGAACGCTCCGCCGGCGCCACGAGAACCTGGCGTGATCGACGGGGACCAGGCGCCTTCCCTTCCGGAGCCCGCGACATCGAAACGGGGACCAGACAACAGAGCCGCCAGCACAGCCCCCTGCGCGAAGATGCACCGGACCCCAGTGCAGGCGGAATCACTCCCGGGGCCCGGTGCCGTCAGTGCCTGGGGAACGGCGCCGACACCGCTGGCGCCGCGCGCCTGTCGCGAGTCTCATGGCGACCGCAGGGCCGCGCACGACCTGCGCTCAGCGGCCGGTGAGCCTGATCTGAGCCTCCGCGACCTCGACACCGGGTTCTGGGAGAAAGCCCCCTGGCAGGTTGCACCCAAGAGCGCGTTCAGGAGCCTGCGCCTGCAGCTGGCCAGTCTGCCCCGACCCAGGAACGCCGTGGCAGTCCCCGAAGGTGCAGAGATCGGCCGGTTGCTGGCCTTGCCGCTTGGCGTTCGCACGACCAACGTCCTGAAGAGACTGGTCGGGACAGAGCATGGGCCGGGAGAGACGCTTCGCACCTCGCTGACGGCTGCCGATGTACTCGACCAGCGCGGCGCCGGCGTCATGGTGCTGCTGGAACTGCTCGCGGTCGTCGAAGCCGCCGAAGGCCTGCTCGAAACGCCTGCACGAAATCGTTGCGGCGACACCAGCTCCTCTGGAGACAGAACGGGGCACGAGCTCGTGGACGCCGGGACCGACGAGTCTCTCACCTCGAGAGTCAACAGCTCGCTGGACATGCTCCTGGAGGTGGTGAGGGCGGCAAGGCTGCCCGACTCTCTCGAGGAGTCCCTGTCCGCAGCCCGGACGATCGAGCAACGGTTGGCCCAGGCACTTCCCGATCGGCGAATCGAAGCACTGCAGCCGATGGTGAACTTGCTGGCCCTTGCCCGGGAGTTTCACGGCGCCCGGACCGTCGCCGACGCCTTGGGTCTGGACCTGTCTTCGCTGGCGACACGTACCGGGCTCCGGGGCGATCTACATGCGGTGAGGATCGAGACGCTGCTGCCTGCCGACGCAACGAGCCACACCCACGCCTTGCTGACGGGACTCGACTCGCTGTTGGTGGATGACCGCCAGCGGATCATTCTGGAACGCCGGACCTGCCGCCGGCAACCGGCGACGCTGAGGGCGCTCGGACGGGGACTCGGCATCACGAGGGAGCGCGTCAGGCAGATCGAGAGGAAGCTGAACCGAAGCATCGAGGCATCGATCGGGCCCTGCCTCCAGGTGGTGGCGGGCGCCGCGGCCCATCTGGTCGACCCGATCGCTCCGCCTGAGGAAGTGGACCGCCAACTCGAAGTGCTGTTCGACGAGCAACGCCATTGGGCAGTTCCTCTGGCATGCCGGATGCTGCGCAAGCGGCTCGCCTACAAGGTCGAGGGCCGCCTGGACCTGAACGAAGAGGCGCGCGAAGCGGTGAGCGCCCTGCGGTCGTGGGCCGCATCCCATGCGGACGATGCCGGTTTGCTGGTCGAGGAAGAGATGAAGGCCGCCCTGCCTGATTCCTCGTGGATTCGGCACTGGGATCTCCTTGTCGAAGCCTGCAAGCTCCACTCCATCGACGGCCTTCTCGGTCTGCGCAGCTCACAGAAGGCGCGTGTCAAGGCAGCGGTCCTGAACATCGGGCGCCTGGCAACCGCCCAGGAAATCGCGGCACGCTGCGGTCTCACCAGGCAGAAGACCGCAGCGGCGCTCTCCAACCTTCCGTCGGTGGACCGTGCGGACCGCGAACGCTGGGGCCTGACGGAGTGGATCGAGGATGTCTACGAAGGAGTTGCGAACGAGATCCTGCAGCGCATCGACGAGAACGGCGGCAGCGTCCAGGTGGACCACGTGATCAAGGAACTGCATCGACTCTTCGACACGCCAGAAGCGACAGTCCGCGCCTACCTCGGTACGCCGCAGTTCGAGGTGGCCGACGGCTGGGTCCGCAGGGCCAACACGGCCGCCATCCGACTGCGCGCCCTCGACGACGTGATCGACGGACGAGACGATCGGGGTCGCGCCTGGTGGGGCTTCCGCATGGAGGCCCGCTACCTCGAGGGCTACAGCGTCGCCAACGTGCCGCCGGAGCTCGCTCGCGCGCTCGGCTGCACCCCGAACGGAGGCACGGAACTCGATCTCGCAGCGCCATCAGGTTGCCGCCCCCTTTCCCTGCGGTGGAGGCTCACCTCGCTGGGAGGCGCGTCGATCGGGCACGTGCGCAAGCCTCTGGAGATCCTGGGAGTCAGGGATGGCGAGACGGTACACCTCATCCTGCGTGACGACGGAGCTGTCGAGCTCGCGAGCGAGCCAGAGGCGGGGGCACGGGTCGCCGCGCGCACACCCGGCGAGATTCTGCGCCGAATCAAGCAGCGTCGCCGGATTCTCCAGAACTGACGGGAACCGGACCGTTGCTGACCGACGAGTCGACGCTGAAGCCGCGTCTCTACCGCCTGCCCGACGACCCGGTGGCGGATCGGGTGCTCATCCCGGGCTTTCGTTCCGCCAGTTCGGTACGGGGTGCATTCGGCTGGTTCGGCGCCGGCTGGATCAAGCAGCTCTCCCCGGGACTCGCCCAGTACCTGAACCGCGAGGATGCGGGACCGATCGAGTTCACGGTCTCGCCGGTGCACTACGAGCGAGAGCTGGGTTCGATGCGGAAGGCACAGGCCTTGACCGCGGATGAGGCCGCCGAGGGAATCGTGGACCTGTTCGTGAACGGTCGCGTCCACGAGTCTGCGCTCGCCCGACACACCCTGGACTGCCTGGCCTGGCTTCTTGCGGACGGACGCCTGCGCCTCCGAGTCGCCGTCCCGGAACCGGACTCGAACTTCCATCCGAAGATGTGGCTGTTTGACGACGGCAGCCACCAGGTGCTGGTCAGGGGTTCGGGCAACGCGACCGGCATGGGAGTCGCCTCCGGGACGGAACAGATGGACGTCGATGTGACCTGGACGGCCGACAGCCGCCAGCGCGTGCTCCAGGGAGAGCAGATCCTCGCTGACTGGAGCAACGCCCGTGGCGCGGGGATCGCCGAAGTGGTCGATCTCCCTGACGCCCTGGCCCGGGAGATCGTGAGAGCGGTCCCGTCGACGCCTCCACAGACGGCCGACTACCTGGCAGCCGCCAGGCAGGACGGCGGTCCGATCTGGGCGGTGGACCAGTGGCAGCAGCTGGGCGACCGTCTTCGCGCGGTGCGGGGGCGGGGCATGCAGCCACGCCTGACCATCCCGCCCTGGCTGGTCTGGAAGGAAGGCCGCTACGCCCACCAGAAGGAGGCGGTCGAGGCCTGGGAAGGCAGTCCCCATCCCGAGCGCGGCACGCTGGCCATGGCGACCGGCGCCGGCAAGACCCTGACGGCCCTGATCTGCGCCGCCCGCGCCCAGGATCGCCTGCCGGCGGACGCCACGCTCGCCGTCATTGTAGCCGCCCCTTCCAGACCCCTCCTCTCGCAGTGGAAGGACGAGATCGCGAAGTTCGGCGTGGTGGCCGACACGCCAACCCTCTCCTCCAGCACCGACGACGCGTTGACCAGCTACCTGCGCGGACTCGATGCCGGCGGCACCAGGATCGCGGTGGTGACCAGCAACCTCCTCTGCACGCCGTCGTTCCAGCACACCCTGGAGACCGGCCTGCGAGGAAGGCCGTCCATGCTGATTGCCGACGAAGCGCACGGCCTGGGCGCGAACGCCTTCATCTCGAACACACCCGACTTCTTCGAGCGCCGCCTCGCCCTCTCCGCCACGCCCGAACGCCAGTACGACCCGGACGGCACCGAGCGGATCTTCGAGTTCTTCGGTCCGCCGGCCTACGAATTCGGGCTCGACCGGGCCATCGGCTTCTGCCTGGTTCCGTACGACTACCACGTGCACGCCGCACCCCTCGACGACGACGAGATGGAGGAGTTCTCGAGTCTGACCCGCCGCATTGGCTCGACGATGGCCGGAAGGGACGGTGGACAACTATCGGCCGAGGACGCGAAACCCGTGAACTCACTGCTTCTGAAGCGTCGCCGAATCGTCGAGACTGCCGAGGCCAAGATCCAGCTGCTCCGCCAGGTCCTGCAGCATCGGGGCCCCAGGCAACTCGAACAGGCTCTGGTCTACGCCTCGGCAAAGAAGCCCGAACAGTTCGACCGCATTGCCACCGTTCTCACCGAGCTGGGAATCCGCTGGGCCCCGGTCACCCAGAACGAGACCGGCCAGCCTCGTACCCTTGCCCGCACCCTGAGCGCATTCCGGTCGGGCGACCTCCAGGTGCTGCTGGCCAAGAAGGTCCTGGACGAGGGAGTCGACATCCCGTCGATACGCGAGGCCTTCATCGTCGCGTCATCCACCGTGGAACGCGAGTGGGTGCAGCGACGCGGCCGCGTGCTCCGACGCCATCCCGGCAAGGAGTTCGCGGTCGTCCACGACTTCCTCGCCCTGCCGCCCGCAGCCACGGTGGAGATGGCCGACAGGCCCCTCAAGGGGCTCGTGCGGCGCGAGCTGGGCCGAGCGCTCGCATTCGCCAGCCACGCCCGGAACGCGGACGGCCCCAACGGCGTGCTGGCCCGGACCGGTCAGCTTCGCGAGGCGTACTGGCCGCGGCATGGTCGACGAGGCAGCGTGGCGACAGGAGCCGGCCACCGTCTCGGAGTCGCGCAGACTTTCAGGGAGGAGACCGAGTGAACAACCTTGATCGAGTAGCGGAGGAGATCCGCCGACAAGCCGAGCGGACGGCGCCGGACCGCACCGCGGCCCATGGACCGGGAAGGCCAACGACGGACGAACTCGTCCACTTCCTGCTCGAGGTCGTGAACCTGGAAGACATCCACGCCAAGAAACCGAGAAACGTGAACCAGGAGGTGGAGACGATGTTGCGGGCGCTGGCGCGCCCCCAGAGCGACGACAGCCGAGGCGGCCGGAGGAGGCGGGAATGCTGAGGTTCAAGCGCATCCAGGTCAGGCACTTCGCTGTCTTCGACGACCTCGAAGTCGAGCCGTCGACGGACCCGAATCGGCCGCTGACCGTGATCCGGGCCGAGAACGGCTCGGGCAAGACGACCTTCCTGCGAGCTCTCCTGTGGGGAATGTACGGCGAGAGAGGCCTGCCCGGCGCCCGGCCGGAACGCTACTCCGTCCACCCAGCATGGTGGCAGCCGAACAGCACGGGAATCGAGACGAAGGTCGCCATCGAGTTCGAGACTGACGGGTCCGACCGTCACGAGCCCGATGCAGGCGTCGAGACCTCGACCTACCTGCTCAGTCGGACCGTCCTGACGGTGGAGCGAACGGCGAGCCGGCATGACGAACCCGACTTCGAGCGCCGCGACCACACGACCTCTCTCACGAGGCGAAAGGACTCCGGCGCCTGGGAGCCGGTAGATGCAGGCGTCGACGCCGTGATCGAGTTCCTGCTTCCCTGGAGTCTCCGCGACTTCTTCGTCATGGACACCGACCAGGCGACGGACTTCGTCGGCGGCACCGAGAATCGCGAGATCAGCGTTGGAGAAGTGGAACGGAAGACGACCAGGGCAGTCCGCAGCCTGCTCGGCATCGAGGTGTTCGAGGCTGCAGCATCACGCCTGCGAGGAGCCGAGAGGAGGTTCGGCCGCGAGGCCACGAAAGCGATCAGGAACAACAGTCTGGACCAGCTCCAGGCCGAGCTGGATCGTCTGGACGGGCGGGTGGCGGCAATCCGGAGCGAACTGGAGGCGAAGCAGGATGACACGAGGGATCTGAAGGGCCGCCTGGATTCCACGAGGCAGCGGCAGACAGAGGAACTCCGGCGCCAGGGTTCCCACGAGGCCCTGGTGAAGCTGAGAGCCGGTGCGGAAAGGCGCAGGAACCTGGCCCGTACCAGTCGGAGGGAGGCAACTGCCGGCCTGTCCGCCCTCCTCGCCTCACCGGCCCTGCTGGCCCCTCTGGCCACGAGCGCTCTGGATGGCGTCGCCAGGTCGCTCCAGCCGCTTCACGACGCCGGGGTGATTCCGCTGAAGCACATCGGCTTCGTTCGCAGGCTGCTGGATCAGGGCGAGTGCGTCTGCGGCCAGGACCTGAAGGCGTCCTCCCGGCGCCGGCGCCGCCTGGAGGAAGAGATCCGACGGTCAATGGAGCGAGAGATGGAAGCAGACTACCTGGGCCATCTCTACGAGGCAGCGCGGCTCCTGTTGCCGGAGTCGACGACGGTGGCCTGGCCCGACAGCGTGAAGCGCCTAGGTGGCGACATTCGGCACGCCGACGAGGAGATCGCCGATGCCAGTCTCGAACTTCGAGACGTCGAAATGAAGCTCGACAAGATCGACATCCACCAGATCCAGAACCTGCGCGACGAGGAAGCCACGCTGGCGAGCAGACTCGACAGGGCACAGCAGGACGTTGGCAGCCTCGAACAGGAGCTCAAGACGATTCAGAGCTCCCGGGAGGGCATCCGCGGGAAGCTCGGCGCAGCGCAGCGTCGCGACGCCGCAGCCGCCGAGAGCAGCGCCGCCCAGGACCTCGCGGCCCTGGCCGCCGGAGTCCTGGAAGGCGCCGTCTCGACGCTCCGAATCAGCCAGGTGAACGACCTTTCGGAGCGCATGAATCGGCTGTTCCGCCAGATGACAGCCAACCTGACGGACGCCGACTTCGAAGGGGCAGAAGAGGGCCGGCAGTCCGTGCGCATGATCGACCGAGTCGGCGTCCGGCCAGTCGAGGACCGGCAGGACCGCTTCGAGATCTTCGCCCTGAACAACCGCTTGCGTTCCATGCCGCCCACCGAAATCAACGGTGCATCTCGCCGGGTGCTGGCGCTGGCCTTCGTGCTGGCACTGTGCGAGGAATCCAGGACCCATGCTCCTCTCGTCGCCGATTCGCTGCTCAACTCGATGTCCGGCGCCGTGCGTCGCAATACCCTGGAGATGACGGTCGAGAAGTCCGAGCAACCGATCCTTCTGTTGACGGGGGCGGACCTGGAGGCTGACGCCGAGGTCGAGATCGTGCGCCGTTCCGCTGGCGCCGTCTACACGCTGACCGGCCAGTGGGACGCTGCGAACGGCGACCAGCAGGGCGACGTCCTTCACCAGACGTCGGCAAGGCGGAACGTCGCCGTCCTTTGCCCCTGCGGACCGCGGGAGTTCTGCAACGTGTGCGAGCGCCAGGGCCAGCGCGCGACTCCCGGCTGGTCAAGCCGCAACTGACGGTCCATCGACACGGGAGTATCTGATGAACTACTTCGAGAACCTGCTCTGCGCCAGGGCCCACGGATTGAGGCTGCCCACGGAGATCCGGGAGGACGTGGACCGGTACGTCCAGAGCCAGCGAGCAGGCGCCGACCCGGAGCACACGCCGTTCCCGAGGCGCCTCGACCTCTGGGCCTACAGCGCCTTCGCCGCTCTCGCTCTGGGGCTCGAACCCGTTGACGAAGCCAGAGTCGCCAGAACCTGCTACAGGTTCAAGGACACGAGGACGGTGAACATGTCGCCGGAACTCTGCGAGCTCCTCGCCATCGTCTCTGCTGCTGGCCTGGGACCGGAAGACGACAGGCTGACTCAGCCGGCGGAGATCATCAAGTACGCGAACCGGCTCGCGGCAGCCGGCGCCCCGGTCGTCATCGACAAGCTGAAGGACGTCGATCTGCGCCTCACGCCGCTCGAGAAGATGGTCCGCCATGCGGAGTCGCTTCTCGATCGGGTCGGCGAGCAGGCGCTCGAAGCCGCACGGCTGGCCCGAACCTGACGGCCGCGGTCAGACCGGCGTCAGAGCACAAGCCGCAGCAGAGTGACCAGCGGGCCGACGATCACGATTGTCTGAATCACCAAAGGCCCGCTACAGGTCGGCGCGCGAGGCGGCTGTTTCTGCGCGCAGCGCGGGCAGGGTGAGGAGATCCGTGCAGCCCGGAGACCCTGCTTGCCCGCCGTCGTCACGGAATCAGCCGGATCAGGGCAACCACCGCGCCGATGATCCCGCCGGTCTGAATCAGCATCGCCCGGTACAGGTCCGCCCGCGTGACCAAATCCCGTGTCCCCTCGCCGACCGCATCGTCGATCGCCCGTGCATGGGCATCTGCCTGCCGGTCGGGAACGCCGCCCTTCCGCAGGTTCTCGGCGGTACGCAACGTGTCCGTCGCTCCGCTCATCCCTTCATCCTCCTGGCTTGGGGGCATGCGGCCGCCGGCACCGCTGTTCGCCGCAGGGCGGGCTGGCGGGCGCAAGGAACCTGCAACGAACCTACCACCCTCATTGCCCTTCCTTCGTTCATTCGTCAAGCCCTCCCAGGGCCGTCGAACCGGTCCATGGGAAGGCCAGCCGGACGCGGTGATGGCGCCCATGCGCACGAGACGGCGGAAACGTCCAGCGGCATCTCGGCGAGAGGCCCCGAGGCGTTCGCGGAGTGAACCGCTCGAGCTTGACCACACCGTGACGTGAGCCCTGTCGAGGGAACCTCTCCCGGGCTGCTCCGTTCGGCCAGCCCTCCGAGCCCGCTAGCCGACGCCGACGCGCGGCAGCACTTCGGTCGCGAACCGCTCGATGGTCGACATCAGCCGCGCATGGGGCAGCAGGCCGTTGTAGGCCCAGAAGTACAGCCGCGTCACCGGCAGGCGTTCCCGCAGCGTCTCGAGCTGCCGGATCACCGTGTCGACGGAGCCCACCAGCGCCAGGCCAGAGCCCATCAGATCGTCGAACTCGTCGCCGGTGTCCGGATCGATCATCCCCCGGGCGAAGCCGAAGGGCTCGAACCAGGCAGCGCCGCAGAAAGCGCCGCTCGCCTTCCACAGCCTCTGCGCTTCGGTGTCCGTGTTGGCGATCACGACGTCTCGCAGGACGCCGATGCCCTCCCCAGGCGGGCGCCCGGAGTCCTCGGCGAAGAGCTCGAACAGGCGCTGCTCCCGCTTGGGATGAAGCGGCGGCAGGATGGCCGTCACGCCTTCCCGTGCGCACCAGCGAATGCTGGCCTCGGAAGAGGCGAACGGCTGGAAGATCGGCGGATGCGGCGTCTGCACGGGTTTCGGCACCACGCCGACCTGGCGGAGCACGCCATCCTCGACGCCGGCGCCCCACTGCTCCGTCGCCTCCAGGGTCCAGGGCGTACCGCCTTCGGGGCCGCCGACCGGGATCTTCCAGAACCGGCCGTGGTGCTCCAGCATGGGCTCGATCCAGGCCTTCCTCACGATCTCGAAGCACTCCTCGAAGGCAGCCCGGTTGGTGGCGTCGATGGCGTCGTGCTGATGCGGCAGGGCGCCGGAGATGCCATGCGTCTGCTGGGCCATCACGTCCACCCAGCGCCGCTGGTAGCCGCGCGCGAAGCCGGCGTTGGCCCGCCCGCCGGTCATCCGGTCGAGCATGGCGATGTCCTCGGCGACCCGAATCGGGTTCCTCGCCGGCAGGACGATGCCCAGCTGCCCCACGCGGATGTTCTTCGTCTGCATGCCGACGAACAGGTCAAGCAGCACCGGATTGCTGGAGAGCTCGAAGCCCTCGATGTGGAAGTGGTGCTCGGTGAAGCTGATGGAGTCGTAGCCTGCGTCGTCGGCGAGCCGAGCCTGCTCCGAGATCTCGGCCAGCATCCGGTCGTAGAGGTCGCCGCGCAGGCCGGCCATCCCGCGCCTGATCTCGGCCCGCGAACCGATGGACGGCAGGTAGAAGAGCGAGACCTTCAAGGCCGGGTCAGTCGCCTGCCCGATCGTGGCCCGGCAGCTCGCGGATCCAGATGTTCCGGAAGCGGGTCGGATTCCGATGATCCTGCAGGCCGATCCAGCCCCTGGGCTCGTGCGGCCGGTCGTAGATGCCGACGCGACGGTGGATGGTGCGCCCGATGTACTCCTGGCGGTGGTGGATCACCACCCCGTTGTGGATCACCGTCACGTGCGCCTTCTTCGTCAGCTCGCCGTCTTCCCAGCGCGGCGCCTCGAAGATGATGTCGTAGGTCTGCCAGGCGCCCGGAGGCCGGGACGCGTTGACCATGGGCGGCGTCTGGCCGTAGATCGCGCCGGCCTGCCCGTCGGCGTAGGTGCGGTTCTGCCACGAATCCAGGATCTGCACCTCGTAGTCGCCGTAGATCATGACGCCGCTGTTGCCACGCCCCTGGCTGTTGCTCTCCACGGCCGCCGGCGTGGCGAACTCCAGGTGCAGCTGAAAGTCGCCGAACTCGTCCCGGGTGCGGATGGAACCCGTCGAGGTGACCTCCATGTAGCCGCCTTCCACCTTCCATTCGGCGTCGTCGCCGTTCGCCTTCTGCCACTTCGACAGATCCGAGCCGTCGAACAGAACGACCGCGTCGGCCGGCGGCGCCGCCATGTCGCTGAAGGCGGCGCCCGGACCGACGACCGCGGGAACCGGCCGGTTTGGATCGTGCACCTTCCAGGGCAGGCCGGGCAGCTGCGGCGTGTCCTCGTACCCGATGGGCTGGTCCTGCGCAGCTGCCGGCGCCGCCTGGAGGAGGGCAACGGCCAGCGCACCTGCAACCACGTACCCGGGAACTGTCTGCTTCGCTGGCTTCGTCGCCATCTGAGGTCTCCCTTGCATCACCCGACCCGCGCCGCAAGCAGCGGCTCGGACAACTCGAGCCAGCGCACGACTTCGGCACGCGTGCCGCGCGGATCGATCAGGTCATGGACCGAGAATCCCTCGGCCCGCGGAAACGGCGTTCGGCGCTTCGCGAACTTCGCTTCGAGTTCGGCGCGCTTCTTCTCCGGGTCGGGCGCCGCGGCAATCTCGCGCCGGAACGCGACCGCCACCCCGCCCTCGATGGGCAGCGCACCGCTCTCGGCCGACGGCCAGATGAGTACTCGGCCGCCCGGGCCGTAGTGCGCGGCGGCGGCCACGCCGTAGGACTTGCGGATCTGCACCGCGCACCAGGGCACCGTCGACCGAACCGTCGCCGCGATCGCCTCCATGCCGTAGCGGATCGTCCCGGACGCCTCGGACGCCGAACCGATCATGAACCCGGGTTCGTCAACCAGGCTCAGCACGGGCAGGTGGAAGGTCTCGCAGAACTCGATGAAGCGCCGGAACTTCTGCGCCCCAGCGGCGTCCATCGCGCCGCCGATGTGGCGGCAGTCGTTCGCGACCACGCCGACCGAGTGGCCGTCCACGCGCGCCAGACCGGTGATCTGGGATGGACCGTAGCCGGGCGTCATCTCGAAGAAACTGTCGCGGTCGACCACCAGGGCGATCACCTCGCGCATGTCGTAGAGGAAGCGCCGGTCCCTCGGCACGATGGAGAGGAGCCGCTCCTCGCGGCGGTTCGGCGGGTCGCCGGTCATGCACCGCGGCGGCAGCGCGTCCACGTTGGGCGGCAGGTAGCTCAGGAATCGACGCACCTGGTCCATCGCGTCGTCCTCGTCGTGGGCGACGTTGTCGACCACGCCGCTCCTGCCGTGGACCTGCCAGCCACCGAGCTCGTCCTTCGTTTTCTTCTCGCCCAGGGCGCGCTCGACCAGTGCCGGACCGCCGATCAGGATCTGGGCCGTGTGCCGCGTCATCACCGAGAAGTGAGACGCGACAAGGCGGGCGGCCGGGAAGCCGGCCACGGCGCCGACGCCGATGGAAGCCACCGGAACCGTGCGCAGAATCTCGGCGATGGACCAGAAGCGGGCGCGCGAGTACACCGGCTCGCCCATCGGCCGCGGAGGCGTCTTCGGTGCGCCCTTCTGACGTCCTCCGCTGCCCCGCACGCTGCCGCCGCCGCCCTCGAGAAAGCGAAGCAGCGGCAGTCGGTACTTCAGCGCCAGCTCCTCTGAGTAGACGCTCTTGCGCAGCCCGGCCGGCGACGGTGACCCGCCAGCCTGGGTGAAGTCCTCCCCCGCCACGATCAGGCGGCGACCGTCCACGTCGGCGAAGCCCACGACGTAGTTCGCTGGCGTGAAGCCGACCACGCGGCCCTCGTCGTTCACCTCCGCGGCGCCGGCCTGACGGCCCTCCTCGATGAAGCTGCCCGGGTCCGCCACCCTCTCGATCCGTTCGCGCACCGTGAGCCGACCGCGCTCGTGCTGCCTGGCCACGGCCTCTTCGCCGCCCATCGCGAGGGCAAGGCGGCGACGGCGTTCGATCTCGTCGACTTCTGGCTGCCAGGACATGAACGCGCATTGTAGATGCTCCGCTATCCTGCACCGTAAAGCGAGTCGTCTGCCGAACCGGCACGCGAGCAACGCTCCAGCTGTCGAGGAACAGGAGATTCGGGTGACGGAAACACGCAAGCTGTGCGGCTGGGGATACGAGGGCCAGGGACTGACGCCGGCCGAGACGGACTTCTTTCGCGCCGGCATCGCCGAACGTTTCGGCGTGCCGGTCAAGCCGCAGGCGAGGCCCCCGGTGGCCGCCGACTTCGACCTCCGCGAACCGCGGCTTCGCCCGCCGTCGTCGCTGGCAGCCCTGTTCCGCGACGACCCGTACGAACGGCTGCTGCACATGTACGGCAAGTCGTTTCCGGACGTCGTGCGCATGTACCGGCGCGAAGCGCCCGAGCCCCCCGATCTCGTCGCCTATCCGGAGACGACCCGGGATGTGGCCCGCATCCTGGACTGGGCATCCGGCGCCAACGCCGCCGTCGTGCCGTTCGGCGGCGGTTCCAGCGTGGTCGGCGGCGTCGAGCCGGCGATCGGCGACAGCTACGCCGGCGCCGTGACCGTCGACCTCCAGAAGCTTGACCGGGTGCTCGAGATCGACCGAGCAAGCCGTGCCGCCCGCATCCAGGCCGGCGTGCGCGGGCCGCACCTGGAGGCCCAGCTGCGCGAGCACGGCCTGACGCTCCGTCACTTCCCCCAGAGCTTCGAGCACTCGACCCTCGGTGGCTGGATCGCCACCCGCTCGGGCGGCCATTTCGCCAGCCTGTACACGCACATCGACGAGTTCGTCGAGGCCACCGTGACGGTGACCCCACAGGGAACCATGGAGACCCGCCGGCTGCCCGGTTCGGGCGCCGGACCCTCGCCCGACCGCATGGTCATCGGCTCCGAGGGCATCCTCGGCGTGATCACGGAAGCCTGGATGCGACTTCAGGACCGGCCGGTACACCGCGCCTCGGCGGCGGTCCGCTTCGCCGACCACGCAAGCGCGGCGGAGGCGGTGCGGATGCTCTCACAGAGCGGCCTGTACCCCTCGAACTGCCGCCTGATCGACGCCGCGGAGTCAGCGAGTGCCGGCGCTGGCGACGGGACCACGTCGCTGCTCGTGCTCGGTTTCGAGTCCGCCGACCACCCGGTCGATTCCTGGATGGCGCGGGCGCTCGAGCTGACCGCCGACTGCGGCGGCGATCACGGCGCCTCGGCCGGCCGTTCGCACCGCGAGGGCGCCGCCGGCGCCTGGCGCGACGCCTTCATCAAGGGGCCCTACTTCCGCGAGGTCGGCGTGCCCCTGGGCGTCATCGGGGACACCTTCGAGACGGCCGTCACCTGGGATCGCTTCGCCGACTTCCACGCCACGATCATGGAGCGCACCGCGCTGATTCTGGAGGAGGTCACCGGTCGGCCCGGAAGCGTCACCTGCCGCTTCACCCACGTCTACCCCGACGGCCCGGCACCCTACTTCACCTTCTCGGCGCTCGGTACCTGGGACGGACTGCTCGATCAGTGGCGTGCGATCAAGCTTGCCGCGAACGAGGCCATCGTCTCCGCCGGCGGAACGGTGACGCACCACCACGCGGTCGGCCGCGACCACCGACCGGAAGGCTACGACCGGCAGCGCCCGGACCTGTTCGCCCGCGCCCTGGCCGGGGCCAAGGCGGCGCTCGATCCGACGGGGGTGATGAACCCGGGAGTGCTGATCGACCCGCAGGGCCGCGAGGTCGGCGTCACGGGCGCGATGGCGCCCTGACGCCGGCAGCGAGCTGCCGAGCGCGCGGCTTCATGCCAGCCGCGCCGCCAGGGCCGCGACGTGGCGGTCCTCGACACCCATGGCAACCAGCGCATCGTGGAGCCGGATCACGTAGTCGACGTTGTCGCCGCTCGGCCCGACCGCGCCGGCAATCGAGGCGGCGATCTCGGCCAGGGGCGCTGGCCCGGCGTAGTTCGGGTTGTCGGGCCAGCCCTGCCATGTGACTCCCTCGACCGTCCGGGGCCGCCGGCAGCCCGACCTGGTTTCGTCGGCCCCACCTGCCCCGCCGGTCTCGTCGAGCTCCAGCTCGACTTCCATGCGCACGTAGCCGCCGCGTTCCCGCACGTCCAGATCGGCGAGGATGGCAGGGGCCTGCTCCTCGTCCAGCCGATAGGCAACGCCGTGGCAGCAATCCCCGGGCGCCGGCGCGAGCGTGACCACCCGGCCAGGTCGTTCCGGCGTGCCGCGATGGTCGGTCGACCATTGCCAGAACCGTCGCTTCCAGCCCCGAAGCCGCGCCGGTCGCCTCTCCTCCAGAGGAATGTCAGGCCGGAAGATCAGCGAGCCGTAGCCGAAGACCCAGCAGGGCGAGGCCCTGGGCTCGCTGGTCGCCACGGTCACGGCAGGGATTGTAGAGGCGGGCTTGAACGACAGGCCGGCGCGCGACCGGCCAGACCAGCGCCACCGGCCATCACGCGGCCTGACCTGCAGAGGGAAGCCTGGGGCCCAGGCCCGGCGCACGCGGCCGCCGCCGTGGTATTTTGCGCCGCCCGTCCACGCTGATGCGCCATCTCTTCGTCATCGATCCGATCGAACGTCTCGATCCGGAGAAGGACACGACCATCGCCTTCCTGCGCGAGGCGCAGCGGCGAGGGCACGACATCCACGTCTGCCTGATTGAAACGCTGGGCATCGGGCCCGGCGGCCGACCGTGGGCGGACGCAAGCTCGGTACGCACGGTCGAACCCGCCGACGGCGGCGCCTGGTACGAGACGGGCGACGAGCGCCAGGCGTTCCTCGACGTATACGACGTCGTCTGGATGCGGAAGGACCCGCCGTTCGACATGGCGTTCTTCTACGCCACCCACCTGCTGTCCATGGTGGACCGGAACACGCTGGTGGTGAACGAACCCCTGTCTCTGCGCGACGCGAACGAGAAGCTGTTCGCGCTCCGCTTCCCGGAGGTCTGCCCGGAGGCCCGGGTCAGCCGACGCATCCCGGAGCTGCTCGCCTTCCAGGAGGAGATGGACGGAGAGATGATTGTCAAGCCGCTCGACGGCGCCGGCGGCGAGGGCATCTTCCACCTCCGCCCCGGCGACCGGAACACGAGCGCGATCCTCGAGGCCGCCACCGCGCACGAAAGCCGGTACATCATGGCCCAGCGCTACCTGCCCGAGATTCGCCACGGGGACAAGCGGGTCATCCTGGTCGAGGGCGAGGCGCTGGGCGCGGTGCTGCGCGTGCCCGCCGACGGCGAGTCCCGGGCCAACTTCCACGTCGGCGGGAGGGCCGCGGCCATCGAGGTCGACGACCGCGACCGCGAGATCGCCGCCGCCGTCGGCCCGGAGCTGGTCCGGCTCGGAATCGTCTTTGCCGGCATCGACGTGATCGGCGGCTGGCTCACCGAAGTGAACGTGACCAGCCCCACCGGCCTGCGCGAGATAGCGGACCTGGGCGGCCCGCGCCTGGAGGTCGACGTCCTGGACGCCGTGGAGGCCAGGCGCCGCAGCCTCGGCTGACGCGCCGCTGCCCGGCGGCCCGGCTCTGCAGCAGCCCGGTCCGGCATGCCGGCCGAGCGGCCCGGGCCGGACGAAACGCGGTGCGGGGCGCGGGCGGCATCGCCAGGGAGTTGCGGACGGCACGCGGCGCCGCGACGCCTCAGCGCAGGGTCACGAACTCCTCGGCGGAGGTCGGGTGGATGGCCATCGCGGCGTCGAAGTCGGCCTTCGTGGCGCCCATCTTCACCGCCACGGCGAGGCCCTGGATGATCTCGGGGGCGTCGGCGCCGAGCATGTGGGCGCCGAGCACGCGGTCCGTGCGGCGATCCACGATCAGCTTCACCAGGGTGCGCTCCTGGTTGTCGGTCAGCGTCAGCTTGAGTGGGCGGAACCGGCTGCGGTACACGTCGACCTCGTCGCGCCGAGCCCTCGCCTCCTCCTCGGTCAAGCCCACGGCGGCGAACGGTGGCTGGCTGAAGACGGCGGTGGCGACCGTCTCGTGGTCGACCGGCGTCGGCTCGCCGGCAAACAGGGTCCGAACGAGGCACATGGCCTCGTGGATGGCGACCGGCGTCAGGTTCAGGCGGTCCGTCACGTCGCCGATGGCCCAGATGCTCGGCACGCTGGTGCGCGAGTACTCGTCGACCCGGATCTCGCCGCGTTCGCCCAGCGCCACGCCGCAGGCCTCCAGGCCCAGGTTCGCCACAAGGGGACGCCTGCCGGTGGCGAACAGGACCTCGTCGCAGCTCACGACGCTGCCGTCGTCGAGATCGAGCCGGAGGCGGCCGCCTTCGTCGCCGTTTCCGTCTGTGCGTTCCCTGATGGACTCGATCTGGCGCTCGAAGCGGAGGTCGATGCCGCGCGAGCGCATCTCGTCGGCGAGACCCCGGCGCACTTCCTGGTCGAACCCCCGCAGGAAGAGCGGGCCCCTGTAGACGAGCGTCACCTCGCTGCCGAACCCGGCAAAGATGCCGGAGAACTCGACGCCGATGTAGCCGCCGCCGACCACTGCCACCCGCTCCGGCAGGCGCTCCAGGTGGAAGGCCTCGTTCGAGCTGATCGCGTGCTCGATGCCCGGGATCGCGGGCAGGTCGGGCCAGCTGCCGACTGCGAGCAGAATCTGGTCCGACGTCACGCTGCGCACGCCGCCCGCGCCGTCGTCGATCTCGACCGTGTGCGGGTCGCGGAGCAGGGCCCGTCCCTCGAACAGCTCGACTCCGGCGCCGTCGAGCAGGCCCCGGTAGACGCCGTTCAGCCGCTCGATCTCCCGGTCCTTGTTCGCGATCAGCCGTGCCCAGTCGAACTGCAGCGCCCCGGCCGCCCAGCCGAAGCCCGACGCGTCGCGGTAGTGGTCGGCGCACTCGGAGGCGCACACCAGCAGCTTCTTGGGCACGCAGCCGACGTTCACGCAGGTGCCGCCGAGGTAGCGCTCCTCGGCCACCGCAACTCGCGCGCCGTGGCCCGCGGCCATCCGACTGGCGCGCACGCCACCCGATCCGGCACCGATGACGAAGAGGTCGTAGTCGTGTTCCGTCATGCGGCCAAGGCTAGCGCCGTCGGACCGGTTCCGGGCAACGCCGTGCATCGCTGCGGGTACACCGCCGTCGGCATCCTGCCAAACTCTTCAGCCCTGCATCCCGGTCAGCAGGGTGTTCCCCCATCCTCGGCGCCTTACCGGCGGCCGGACGGCGTCGGACTCTGCCGCAGCCCGACAGAATGCACCTGCAGGCAGCACGACAACGGTCAAGCGGAGCAGCCGCGCCAACTGAAGGCGCCGCCGGCTCTCGCTCGTAGACTCCGATCATGGATGCGGCCAGGAACTCCGGCAGCGCTGGCGAAGACCAGGGCCCCGGCGCGGCGTCCTGGGCGCCCCGCGCGATCGCCGGCGGTGCACTGATGGGCCTGGCGAACCTGGTGCCCGGGATCAGCGGCGGCACGATGCTGCTCGCCGTGGGCATCTACCCGCAGTTCATCGAGGCGGTCGCCACCACCACCCGACTGCAGTTCCGTCGCCGATCCCTGCTGCTTCTCGGCGTCGTGGCGACCTCCGGCGGACTCGCCATCCTGCTGCTCGCGGGAGTCCTGCGTGACCTGGTCGTTCATCAGCGCTGGATCATGTACAGCGCCTTCATCGGCCTCACCCTGGGCGGAGCCCCCCTGGTGCTGCGCCTGGCGCGGCCTGCCGGGCGCGGGTTCTGGACCGGCGCCGCGTGCGGCTTCGTGGCCATGGCCGCGCTCGCCGCGCTCCAGGGCGGGCCCGCCGGCGAGGGCGACGGGGGCAGCGGTCCGCTCCTGCTCGCCCTGGCCGGCGCGGCCGGCGCCGCGGCGATGATCCTGCCCGGCCTGAGCGGCGGTTACCTTCTGCTCGTCCTCGGCCAGTACGTACCCATCCTCGGCGCTCTCGACCGGCTGCTCGATGGGCTGCGAAGCCAGGACTTGGGCGCCGCTGTCGACGCCGCGGCCGTGCTGCTGCCGGTGGCGGCCGGCATCGCGGTGGGCGCGACGGCGATCAGCAACGCGGTCCGCTTCGCCCTGCGGCGCTTCCGGGCGCAGACCTTCGGCGTGCTGATGGGCCTCCTCCTGGGCGCAGTGGTCGGTCTGTGGCCGTTCGAGGCCGAGGTGCGGCTGCTGCAGGCCGCCGCGTCCTGCGGGCTCGTCGCCGCCGGGTTCGCCCTGACCTGGGCCGTCAGCCGACTCGGCCGGGACACGGGCGAAACCGGCATCTCCCGAGAAGCGTGATCCCCACCCTGGTGCCTCGCCAGCTCCCGCGCCAGTACACGACGGCGGCAGGCCAGGTCGGCCGTCACGCGCGACGAACAGCCTCTTGGGGTTCTCGTACCAAGCCATGACGTGGCGGGTCGGCCGTCACGCCCAACGAACAGCCTGTTACATTGCCCCGGTCTTCCTGCCCGTACCCGACTCCGGCGCACCGGCCACGGCGCCAGGAAGGAGCGCGCCCATGAACTCGCCCAGCTTGACCTGCCGCCCCTCCCAGCCCTTCGGCCCCGCCTCCGTCGCCCTGGCAGCGGTGCTGCTGCTCGGCGCCTTCCAGGTCGCGGCACCCGCGGCCACGCAGGACGGGCGCACCGTGATTCACGCCGGCGCGCTGGTGGACGTCGTGGCCGGCGACGTGCTCGGACCGCACACCATCCTGGTCGAGGGTCCTTCGATCACGGGCGTGGCGGAGGGCCTCGCCGACCCCGCCGACGGGGACACGCTGATCGACCTGTCCGGGCACACCGTGCTGCCCGGCCTGATGGACATGCACGTCCACCTGACCTCGGAGCAGAGCGGCGCGGCCTCGTACCTCGAGCGATTCCAGCAGACCTCGGCCGACATGACGATCAAGGCGCTCATCTACGCCGAGCGCACGCTGCTCGCCGGCTTCACCACGGTGCGCGATCTCGGCGGCGACACGAGCGCCATCCTGGCCGTGCGAAACGCGATCAACCGCGGCGAGATGCCGGGACCGAGGATCTTCGCCGCCACCGCCTCGCTTGCCACCACCGGCGGCCACGGCGACCGGACGAACGGCATGAGGCCCGACCTCCAGGGCGACCCGGGCCCCAGGGAGGGCATCGTGAACGGCATCGAGGACGCGCGCAAGGCCGTGCGCCAGCGCTACAAGGAGGGCGCCGACCTGATCAAGATCACCGCCACGGGCGGCGTGCTGAGCCTCGCCAGGAGCGGCCAGAATCCCCAGTTCACAGAGGAGGAGATCCGGGCGATCGTCGCGACCGCGGACGACTACGGCTTCATGGTTGCCGCCCACGCCCACGGCGCCGAGGGCATGAAGCGGGCCATCCGCGCCGGCGTGACGACCATCGAACACGGCACGTACATGGACGAGGAGGCGTTCGAGCTGATGAAGGAGCACGGCACCTTCTTCGTGCCGACCATCTCGGCCGGGAACTTCGTGGCCGAGAAGGCCGCCGTGCCGGGGTACTTCCCCGAGATCATCCGCCCCAAGGCCGCCGCCATCGGACCCGTGATCCAGGACACCTTCGCCCGGGCGTGGCGCGCCGGCGTGCCGATCGCGTTCGGCACGGACTGCGGCGTCTGCCCGCACGGCAGCAACGCGGAGGAGTTCCTGTTCATGGTCGAGGGCGGGATGCCGCCGATGAGCGCCATCCAGTCGGCCACGGTCGTCACGGCAGAGCTGCTCGGCATCGAGGACGAGACCGGCTCGGTCACGACCGGCAAGGCGGCGGACCTGATCGCGGTCGAAGGCGATCCGATCGCCGACGTGACGCGGCTGCAGGACGTGAGCTTCGTCATGCGGGCCGGCCGCGTCCACAAGTCCGCCGGCTAGCGCCGCCAGCCGCATCGCAGTCGCTGCGCCAGGCCCCGGTTCCTGCCGCTCCGCCAGACCGCCGGCAGGGACAGCGTCCCCGTCCGCGGGCACGTCCGAGAGCTTGTCCGAGACCGGCGACCGCCGCACCCCGTTGTCTCCGGTGGCGCTCGCAGCCCGGCCCCGCCGTCTCAGCCGCGCCGGGCGCCCAGCGTTCGCTCCGTGTAGCGGCGCCGGGCCGCTTCCGACTCCGTATCGCCCCGCACCCACTGCAGCGTGTCGCCGTCGGCGAAGTCGGTCGCCCCGGCGATCGACCGCGCGACCGCGTTCACGTGGTCCTTCGTGATCGCCGCCGGCACGGACGGCATCGCCGCCACGCTGCGGGCGAGCTCCAGGGCCTCTCGTTCAAGCCGTTCCGCGGGGACGATGCGATTGATCATCACCGGAACCTCCGACGGACCGAAGCGTCGGCAGGTGACGATCAGCTCCTTGGTCAGCGCCGGACCTAGCTCGCGCACCATGCGCGGAACGCCGCCCCAGGCCAGCGGCAGCCCGAGCTCGACCTCCGGAATGAAGAACACGGCATCCTCCGCCACCACCCTCAGGTCGCAAGCGGCCATGAGAAGGAACCCACCACCGACCGCGTAGCCCTGCACCTGGGCCACGGTCAGCGCCCGCATCCCTTCCAGTGCGTCCATTGCCCGCCGTCCGAGCTGCCCCGTTTCCCGCCGCTGCCGCCAGTTCGACGCGGCCGCGTCGCCGACGGCCGCGAGATCGGCGCCGGCGCAGAACGCCCGGCCCTCCCCGCGCAGCACGACCGCGTCGACCTCGCTCTGACCGTCGAACCAGGCGGCTGCGGTAGCCAGCTCCCGCAGCATCGCCCCGTTCACCGCGTTCAGCCGTGCGGGACGGGCGAGGGTAAGAAACCCCAGGGCGCCGTCGCGTTCGACCCGAATCGTCTCGAAGCCAGGACAGGCGTCCATGGCGTTCATCGTCCGTTTTCTCCTCCGGGCCGTTGGTTCCCGCGCCGCGCACGTCGCGCCGTGTCTCTATCATTGCGTATCCTTGACCTGAGTGTTCGCAGGCCCTGCAGGCCTGACGAACCAGTCCCCGGAATCACGCTCCGGACGACCTCCACACCCGGCGATGCGCGGTTGACCTTCCACCTCCACGTTCTTGGCTGCGGAGATGCCTTCAGCAGCGGCGGCAGGCTCCACACCTGCTTCCTGCTGTACGGCGAATCCGAAGACGCCGCCCTTCCGCCGACGCTGCTCGACTGCGGCGCCACGTCCCTGGCCGCGATGAAGGGCCGGGGAATCGAACCGGCGGCCATCCGCACGATCCTCGTCACCCATCTGCACGGCGACCACTTCGGCGGCCTGCCCTTTCTTCTCTCGGACGCGCACTACAGGGCCCGCCGCAAGGAACCGCTGACGCTGGCCGGGCCGCCCGGGCTCGCCGAACGCCTGGAACGGCTGCAGGAGGCGCTGTACCCGTTCTCGACCCGGCGCGGCCTCGCCTTCGAGGTCGACATCGTCGAACTGCAGGAACGCCAGACGACCGAGGTCGGCGGGCTGAGCGTGACGCCGTTCGAGGTCCTGCACCCGTCCGGCGCGCCCAGCTACGCACTTCGCGTCGACTACGCCGGACGCGTCCTGGCCTACTCCGGCGACACCAGCTGGACAGACGCGCTCGTCGAGGTGGCGGCCGGCGCCGACCTGTTCCTGTGCGAGTGCAACTCGTACGACCGTCCGATCCCGAATCACCTGAACTACAGGGAACTCATGGCGCGGCGTCACCTCTTCGACTGCGACCGGATGCTGCTGACCCACCTCGGCGAGGACATGCTGGCCCGGGTCGGCCTCGGCGGCGGCCTGGAGATCGAGGCGCTGGCCGAGGGCGATCTGCACACCATCTGACGTTCGGGTCCCCGGCGGCCCCCTGGTACCTGACGGCGGCACGGCCGAGCCGCCAGACACTTCGCACGCTCGTTCGTCTGGCCCCAGCCTGCTAGAGTCCGCGCCCGAAACTCACCGGGAGCCACCATGAACTTCGATTTCTCGGATGCCCAGAAGGCACTGAAACAGCAGACCCGCGACTTCCTGCGCAGCGCATGCGACACCACCGTGCCGCGTCGCGTGCTGGAAGACGGTGACGAACCCTTCGCCCGCGAGCTCTGGCAGCAGATCGGCGCCAACGAGTCGGCGGGGATAGCGATTCCCGAGGAGTACGGAGGCATCGGCTTCGGCTACCTCGAGCTTTGCGTCGTCGCCGAGGAGCTCGGACGCGCCATCGCGCCGGTCCCCTTCTCGTCGTCGGTCTACCTGGCGGCCGAGGCGGTGCTCCTGGGCGGCACCGAGGAGCAGAAGCAGCGCATCCTGCCGAAGATCGCGTCCGGCGAGACGATCGGCGCCTTCGCTCTGTCGGAAGGACCGGGCCTGACGACGGAATCGAACCTGCAGGCAACGTTCTCCGGCGGCAAGGTGTCGGGCACGAAGATGCCCGTGCCGGACGGCGACGTGGCCGACGTGTGCATCGTGGCGGCGAAGGACGGCGGCGGGGTGTCGCTCGCCGTCGTCGACCTGAACGGCGGCGGCGTGTCGAGAGAGCCGGTCGAGACCCTCGATCCGTCCCGTTCCCATGCCCGGGTGACCTTCGACGGCGCCGAGGCGGAACTCCTCGGCGAGGCGGGCCAGGGCTGGGCGCTCAAGAATCGCGTGTTCGACCGTGCGGCGGTGCTGTTCGCGATGGAGCAGCTCGGCGGCGCCGATGCCTGCCTCCTGATGGCTGTCGGCTACGCCAAGGGGCGCTACGCCTTCGGTCGCCCTATCGGCTCCTTCCAGGCGGTCAAGCACAAGCTGGCCGACATGTACATCAAGAACGAGCTCGCACGCGCCAACTGCTACTATGGCGCTTGGGCGTTGTCCACCGACGCGCCGGAGCTGCCGGTCGCGGCCGCGGCGGCGCGCGTTGCGGCCACGCAGGCGTTCCACTTCGCCTCGAAGGAGAACATCCAGACTCACGGCGGCATCGGCTTCACCTGGGAGTCCGACTGCCACCTCTACTATCGGCGCTCGAAGCTGCTCTCGCTGACCATTGGCAGCGAACGGGTGTGGAAGCACCGGCTGATCGTCGGCCTGGAACAGGAGGCTGCCTGATGGACTTCAACGACACCCCCGAACAGGCCTCGTTCCGCGCCGAAGTCCGCGGCTGGCTGACCGCCAACGCCGAGCCGCGAAAGGACCGCCCCAGCGTCAGCCGCAGGCTCGACGCCGAGGAGGGACTCGCCCTCGCGAAGACCTGGCAGGCCAGGAAGGCCGAGGCCGGTTACGCCTGCCGCCACTGGCCGGTCGAGCAGGGCGGCCAGGGCCGGCCAATGATCGAGTCCATCATCTACGACCAGGAAGAGGCCGCCTTCGACGTGCCGACCGGCTTCTTCAGCATCGGCCTCGGCATGTGCGGCCCGGTCATGTCCCAGTACGCCACCGACGAGCAGAAGGCCCGCTACATCCCACGCATGATCACCGGCCAGGACGTCTGGTGCCAGCTGTTCTCCGAGCCGTCCGCCGGCTCCGACGTGGCCGGTCTGCGCACCCGCTGCCACCGTGACGGCGACGACTGGGTGGTCAACGGCCAGAAGGTCTGGACCTCGGGCGCGCACTACTCGGACTACGGCATTCTCGTCGCCCGGCACGATTCCTCCCTGCCCAAGCACAAGGGCCTCACCTTCTTCTTCATCGACATGAAGTCGCCCGGCGTCGAGATCAAGCCGATCAAGCAGATCAACGGCGGCTCGAACTTCAACGAGGTGTTCTTCACCAACGTACGCATACCGGACAGCCAGCGGCTCGGCGCCATAGGCGAGGGCTGGCAGGTGGCGATCACCACCCTGATGAACGAGCGCCTGGCGGTCGGCGACGCGCCGCCGCCGGACTTCCGCGAGGTGATGAAGCTCGCCGCGAACTGCGACCTGGAAGGGCGACCCGCCCTGGAGGACGCCGCCGTGCGCGAGAAGATCGCCGACTGGTACGTCCAGTCGATGGGCATGGTGCACACCAAGACGCGCACCCTGACCGCCCTGTCCCAGGGCCGGGTGCCCGGTCCGGAGAACTCCATCGGAAAGGTCGTCTCGGCCACCAAGCAGCAGGACGTCGCCTCGTTCGGCGCCGACCTGATGGACATGGGCGGCGTCATCTCCGACCCGGACCTGATGCCCGCGAGCGGCCTGTTCCAGCAGGCCTACCTCTACTCCCCGGGGCTCCGGATCGCCGGAGGCACCGACGAGATCCTGCGCAACATCATCGCCGAGCGAGTCCTCGGCCTCCCTGGAGAGATCCGCGTCGACCGCGACGTGCCGTACAGCTCGATCCCGACAGGGAGCTGAAGCGGACGATCAGTTGCCTCCGAGCTGACGGCCAGGGAGCGGCCTCTGGCCAATGTCTTCGGCGGCAAACACCAGTCTTGTCGTCTCTTTTTCTTCCGGGAGCACATCGAGAGCCGCAGCCGGCTCCTTTCGTTCCTGGAGCGTGAGCCTGGGACCTTGAAGACCGAGAGTCGGAGGCGCCTTCGGGAGAACTCGCGGGGATCCCCGAGCGCTTCCACCTGACCATCAGCAGGGAGACATTTGGTCACGCAGTCCGACATGGGGGACTTGCGGACTGGCGGCGTCCAACCTTCTCGCCCCCAACCGAGCAGCAGACGCCCGTAGCTCGCGCGGCCCCCGGCGACCGACGCGACAGAGTACGATCAGGGCCGTCGAGCGGCCCGGCGAGGAAGGTCGCAGCCGTGGCCGAGGAAGGAGGAGACGATGAGCGGGGCGTCGTTCGAGGAGGTCGGCCGGGAGTTGCGCGACCAGACGCCGGAGATCCGGGACGAGGTGCGGAGCCTTGTCCGCGAGGGCTTCCCCGACACCCGGTTCACGAACATCCGGGTTCATCCCCAACTGTCCTGGCATGGCGACGACTTCGTGGACATCTGGGCGGTCCACGAAGGCGAGGTCGACGCGCAGAAGCGAGGCGACCCCACATGGTCACGCAGCCGGAGGTGGGCGACTGGCGCCCTGAAGGCATCTGACTTCCTTGCGCCTCCGCGGAACGGTAGCGATGCCCCGCACCCAGCTCGAGAAGCACCCCGGGTTCTGGGCCCTCGACCCAGCCCGACACACCCCAACACCCTCCTGAGCCGAGGTCTTTCGTTCACCCATGTTGCTGCGGGTCTCGGGCATTCGGCCGGTGAGGGCAGGCCTGTGTTGATGCCCCGGATCCGCGACCGGGTGCGGGGCCTGGTCCGCGAGGTCGTACCCGAACTGCACTGGACCAACTGAAGGGAGGCGGCAAGGTGGCTCACAAGCTCGAACCTGGTGCGGAACAATTGGCGGAGCTCCGGGCTGCCGACCCGGAGGCGCCCGTCGCCGCGCTCAACCTGTTTCAGTTCCGCGAACGGGCGCAGTACAGCCCCGCCGACGAGGAGTACGGCACTCCCGCTGCCGACGTCTCGGGGCGGGAAGCGTTGCAGCGCTACGTCGCCGCCGGAGGCGAGGTCCTCGCTCGGCTGGGCGGCCGCGTCGTGCTGACCACGGCGGTCGAGCAGGTGCTGATCGGCCCGGCCGAGCCTCGGTGGGACGTTGCGGCGATCATGTACTTCCCCACCCGCCGGGCGTTCGTCGAGATGACGATGGATCCGGCGTTTCGGGCTGCCTCCCGCCATCGCAAGGCCGCACTCGCCGGCCATCTGCAGCTGCACGTGGACGGCTCACCCTGGATGGACGGGCCGGACTGAGGCGCCGACTCCACGTGGGCCTGCCGGCGGCCTGACCGGCCGCCCAGGGTCTGCACTCGGCCGGTACGTCAGCTCCCGGCTGCGAGGTTGCGGAAGTACTCGTCCACCAGTTCCCGGTAGCCGGCGGGCACCTGGTCGGCGTTGCCCAAAAAGACACGTTCCGTTTCGCCGCCTCTGAGGTCTCGCCACAGGCGGTACTCGAACTGGCGGAGCCCTTCGACGATCTCGTCGCGGAGCCTGTCGAGGGCGAGCGGGTCGCGGTTCAGGCCGAGCAGGTCCAGGCCCCCCATTTGCTGCAGAAGGCTGTCGAGGTCGGCCGTCTCCATGCGTTGCTGCCGCAGGCCCTCGCGCAGACGCTCCAGGTCGGCCCGACGCTGCCGGACTTCGCGGTCGAACTGCCGCAGATCCTCGGCCGGGAAGGTGCCCGGCTGCAGGAAGCCGCCCGAACTGGAACCGTACCGACTCTGCCGGCCTCGGTCCATCCCGCCGTCAGGACTCGCCAGCCGGCCGCCGTTCCGGCCGCTCTCGGCCATCTGGTCGCGGCGACGCCCGTCGGCCTGCTGCTCGCCACCTTGCTGGCCGCCCTGCTGGCCGCCCGATTCCTGGCTGCCGGGCTGCTCACCCCGCTGCTCGGCGCCCTGTTGCTCGCCCACCCGCTGCTGGCCTTCCTGCTGCCCGGGCCGCTGGCCGAGGCGCCGGTCGCCCTCCGCCCGGTCGCGCAGCCGCGCCTCCATCGAGGCCAGGTTCTGGACCAGGTCGCGGGTCTGCTCCAGAAGCTGATCCTCGCGGTCGCCGTTCCCTTCGCCCACGCTGGCCCGCGCGTCGGCGATCCGGTCGCCCACCTCGTCGATGTCGCGCCGGATCTCGCGCTCCAGCATCCGGGACAGGTCGGGTTGCCGCAACGAGCCCTTCGAGTAGCGGATCCGCTCCTTGAGCTGCTCGTCCCGGATGATCGTGGCCGACTCGCGCAGCTTGCGTGCCGTCTCCGGCTGGTCCTCACGCGTGCCCTGGCTCATCCGGTTGAGCTGAGCCTCCAGACCGGAGATCTCGTCCGTCAGGCGGTCCTTGCGTTCCATGATCCGCGCCATCAGGTCCCGCCGCTCGGCCTCCGTGAGGTCGCGGCGCCCCTCGCCGCCCTCCTGCCCGGACAGCTCGCCGACCTGCTCCATGATCCGTTCCTGCATTCCCGACACCCGGTCGGCGCGTTCCTGGAGCTCCTCCATGTCGCGGCCCAGCTGCCGACGCTGGTTCCGGTCGAGAAGCCGACGCGCCTCGCGCAGCTTGTCAAGCGCCGCGATGCCCTGAGATCCGGCGGTCGACGGCGACCCTGACGACCCGGCCTGCGACCGCTTCATCTCCTCGGCTGCCTGACGAAGCGCCCGGGTCGTCTCCTGGAACTCGGGACGCTGCTGCTCGCGAGCCAGACGCTCCAGGCGACGCGCCAGTTCCTCCGTCTCCTCGATCAGATCCTGCTGCCGACCGCCACCGCCACCACCCTGCTGGGAACGGCTGCGCAGCCTGTTCTGACGCTCGTTCTCCCGCTGCTGACGCCGCGCCAGTTCGCGCAGCTTCTGCATCAACTCGTCGACTTCCGCCTGGGCCTGTTCGGCTTCGCCCCGCTGCACCGTCTCGTACTGGTTGCGCAGCTTGTCCAGCTCCAGCTCGAACAGGTCGGCCAGGTCCTCGGCCAGCTGCTGGCCGCCGCCGCCACCGCCGCCGGACTGGTCGAAGGACACCTGCATCTCGCGGAACGTCGATTCCGCCCGCTGAAGCGAAGCCAGCGCCTTCTTCTCCTCCGACAGCGCCTCCTCCGCGCGCTCGTGCTCGAGCTCGGCCTGGGCGGCCGCCATCTCCAGGTCCGCCTGCTGCAGATGCCGGATGATCTGCGCGAACTCGTCGTCCTGAAGCAGCTGCTGGCCCCGGTTGCCCATGCGGGTCATCAGCTGGGCGACCTGGTCCCGAAGCCGCCCCTGCATCAGCGACACCATCCGCATGTTCTCGGACAGCTCCGGGGCGTCGTACTCGTCCCGGTCGCGGACCAGGCGGAATGTCGCCGAGACAATCATCTTCTGCTGCGCGGAGAGCGCCTGGTCCATGCCGCCGCCGCCTCCGCCCATGGCGCCGCCCTGCTCGGCCTGGCGGTAGTTCCGGTCGAAGGGCCGCACCTCCAGGAAATAGATGTCGCTGATCGTCGGCTCGGAGCGTCCGCGATCCCAGGCCTCGGCCCAGTAGGAGATCGAGTCCCCCACCTGGAGCTCCATCTCCTCCAGGAACAGGGTGTGGCCGGCGCTGACCTTCTTCATCGAGGACGCGCTGTCGAGCAGCCGCACCTCCTCCTCCTCGCCGCCGTTCACCGCGTAGCGCAGGTTGAGGCGCCGGACGCCGTAGTCGTCCTCGGCCTCGACCTGGGCGAACACCTCGTCGATCATCGTGACCTTCATGTCCCGACCTGGCGCCGTGAAGCGGACGATGGCCGGTTGGTCCTCGAGCGCCGTGACCATGTACTCCGCCGAGGCCCGGTGCCAGCGGCCCTCGTCGTCCATCAGCTCGACCCGGTAGTAGGTGCTGTCGTCCACCGTGAAGACCGCGGTCAGGCGGTCTCCCTGGACCGTCAGATCCTGCGGCGCCTCGCCCTCGATCAGCAGGCGCCCCGCCGGCACCTCGAAGATCGGCAGGATGCTGAACCGGACATCCGTGCCCTGGAGCACGGCGATGTCGCCGCCGTCCTCCACCGTCTGCGTCGTCAGACCGCTGTAGGCGGGGAAGTCGAACACGAGGTCGATGCGGTCCACGTACGGCAGGTCCTTCACCCGGATTCGATAGACCGGCGAACGAACGCCCGCGGCATCGACGTAGTAGTCGGTGTCGGCGTTCAAGCTGAGCGCGATGAAGTCGTGCGTCGCCGCCGCCAGGTCGGCCGGGCGGTCGCCGGCCGTGCCGTCCTCGTCCGCCTCGGCGCCGGCCGCGACCCGGTTCATCGGCCACTGCTGCCAGTCGCCCTCTGCGTTCCCGTCGGCGTCGAGCGTGCGGAGGCCCACCTCCACGCGCTCCGGGTCGAAACCGAGCACCGCCGTGCTGATGAGCTGGTCGGATCCGCGTGCCACCGTGACGTTGCCCGGTTCGACGATCAGCCGGTACGGGTTCTCGGCAGCCGCGGCTCTCCAGGGCGCGAACAGCAGCATGGCGCCGTGCTGAAGGAACGCCGGGCTGAGCAGAACCGCCACCATGCCCGTGCCGGCGACGCCGGCAAGGGCGGCGGAGAATCGCTGCAGGGCGCCGCGCTCGATGCCGGAGGCGAAGCCGCGCTGCTGGCAACGCTCGATGGCGTCCTCGAGGACGCGGCGCTGGAGCTCCGGGGACACCCGTTCGGCGTCCCGGGCGTGCTGCCGCACCGGACCCAGTTCCACCGCGCTAAGCACCGAAGCCCTGAGCTCGGGCTCGTGCTCCTCCAGGTAGAGCGCCACCTGTCGCCGCGAAACGCTCTGCGTGAGCGGGAGCATCAGGAACCGGACCGCAAGCGCGGCGAGCACGAGCCAGGCCAGCCAGCGGAACACCTCGACCGCCCGGTCGCTGTAGAGGAAGTAGTCCATCCCCCACACGGAGACCGCGAAGGCGGCAAAGCCGGTGACCAGGAGCATGACCAGGCCGCGCAGCGCCACCTTGGTCCGCCAGCGCCGCCGGACTCGCCGGATAACCGCCAGCAGCTCGGCGTATGTCAGATCGTGGATGGGGTCGAATCCGGAAGCCATCGGGTCTCCTTCGTCAGCCTTGCTCGCCCGTCGCACGCCATGCTGTCACGACGGGGGCCGCGACCCGCCGGCGACGGTTGCCGAACAGGGTCTCGGCGGCGAGCACCAGGGCCGCGGCGGCAATCAGGAACCACCACATGCGCTGGCGGCTCTGCCTCTCCTCGGGCGTGCTCTGCGCCGCCGCCTCCGCGGCCTCCTCCGCCTCCGCCGACGGCCGTATCCGCGAACCGAGCTCGTCCAGGTCCAGGCGGCCCAGGTCAGATTCCGCCACCGGCACGTTGGCCGCCAGGGTCAGCGGCGCCTCGGCGACGTCGCCGCGCAATTCGCGGAAACTGTAGAAGCCCGGCTCCTCCACGTCGAGAAGCACGCTGTCGGCACTGGCGTCCAGGCGTCGTTCGCGTCCGGACGGCGCCACCGACAGGTAGCCCTCGGCTTCCGTCGGCAAGCCCGGCAGCTCCACCTGTGCGACCTCGCCCACGCGATACCACGACCGGGGCAGCGAATAGCCGGCCAGGTACTCGACCGACCGATGCACGAACGGAAGGAACACGGACTGAAGCGGCAGCGTGTTCCAGAACGTGTCGAACGACGTCGGCAGCACGAGCGCACGGCCCGACGCGACGCTCGCCGCCCCGCCCTCGCCCCCACCCTCGCGCCCTGTGCCGGGGAACAGGTCGATGAGTGCCGGCGAGCCGTCGTCGAAGCGGGCGATGGCGGCGGCGTCCTCGTCGGACAGGAGGCGGTGGTAGCGGAAGAACGAGGCCGAGGAGAAGTCGCCGCTGCGCGCCCCCGCGAAGACGTCGAAGACGGGATGCCCTGTGTCGAACCAGGCGAGCGAGCCGGCGACGCCGGCGGTGCGGTCCACTCGCTGTTCGCTGGTCACGCCCAGCTCCCGCAGCAACGGAGAGGTCGACGTCATGCCGCGCTCGACGGCAAGCAGCAGGCCGCCGCCGCGGCGCACGAAGCCGACGAGGGCTTCGCTGGCAGAGGTCGAGAGCTGCTCGGCAGCGTCGTTCAGGACGACGACCGAAGTGCCGTCCAGCAGCGACGGCTCGAAGCCGGCAGCGCCGACCCGACGTACCCGGAAGCGCGGACGCCGGCCGAGCGCCAGCGCTTCCTCGATGTATCGGCCGCGTCGCCGGTCCCCGTCCGGCTCGACGACCAGAACGCCGACCCCGTGAGCCGGGGACAGGACGAAGTGAAACTCGTTGTCCACGGTCAGTGGATCGGTCCGCAACCTGACCGCGCCGCGGGTCGTCCGCCCTTGCTCCAGGACCTCCGGCGCAAAGCTGACCGTGGTCGACGAATCGGGGGCCAGCTCGACCGCCCGCGTCTGCACCACCTCCCGGTTCAGCAGCAGATCGATCTCGCCCCGCAGGGAGTGCTCGGCGACGCCGTCCGTGTCGACGTCCACATCGGCCGCGACCCGATAGCTGACCCGGGCCGCGACGGCCACCTGTTCCCGCTCTGCCGCCTCCCCTCCCCCGCCGGTGGGCGCCCGAGTGTGGTCGAAGACCAGGTCGGTCACCGCGGCGTTCCCGGCCGCACCGTCCTCGGCGCCCACGTCGACCAGGGTGAGCTCGACGCCGGGAGGCAGAGCCGCGACGTTGTCCGGCGTCCACGAAGACCGCTGGAAGTCGCTGACGATGACCAGCTCCCTCTCTGCATCGGCTGCCTGGGCCAGAACGCCGCGGGCCGCCTGGACGGCGGGCAGCAGGGCCGTGGCCCGTGGAGAGAGCTCGACATCCCGCAGCAGGGCCACAAGCGTCGCGCTGTCGGCCGTGGGCTGCGCCAGAATCTCCGCCTGGTCCGAGTACGCGATCAGGGCGCCCCGGTCCGCGACGCCGAGGTCGCCCAGCGCGACCTCCGCCGCCTCCACGGCGCCCTGCCAGCGATCGCCGAAGCCCATGCTGAAGGAGTTGTCCAGCAGGACGACAACCAGCCGATTCGAGTCGCTCTCGCCGGCTGCCGGGCTCGCCACCAGAAACGGGCGGGCGAAGGCCAGCGCCAGCAGGGCCACGGCGGCGCAACGGAGCAGGAGCAGCAGCAGGTCGCGCAACCGGCGGCGCCTCGTCGACCGGAACGGCGCCTTGCTCACGAACATCAGGGACGGAAACTGCACCACCTGGCTGCGGTGACGCAGGCGCAGGTGGATCAGCACCGGAGCAGCAACGGCCAGCAGGCCGAGCAGGAAGAGGGGCGCAAGCAGTCCCATCGCCCAAGCCCTACCTCGTCTTCATGGCGTGAAAACGGGCGGACAGGTAGCCGTGCAGGGCCGCATCCAGCGGCCTGGAGATGTCGACCAGCGTGTAGTCGATGCCGGCTTCGACCAGGGAGCGATCGAGCGTGTCCACGTGCGCCTGGATCAGTTTCAGGTACTGATCCCGCAGAACGTCCGACTGCACCGCCTCGCGGGCGCCGGTCTCCAGGTCGCGCAGGTCCAGTTCGCCATCGAACTCGAAGCGGAGCTCCGCCGGATCCAGAAGGTGAAAGAGGATCACGTCGTTGCCCTTGTGCCTGAAGCCCGCAGCAGCCTTGATGACCGCCTCGGGTTCCTCATAGAAGTCCGAGATGAGCACCAGCATGCTCCGGCGCCGCACCGAATCGACGAGCTCGAGCAGCGGGTCGCTCAGCGAACCGGCGCCGCCCGGCTCGATGCGGTCGATCGTGTGCAGCACGACCTGCAGGTGCTTGGCCGCGGGAGGCACAAAGTCCACCACGCCGCTGTCGAACGTGACCAGGCCGATGCGGTCCTTCTGCCTGGAGGCGAAGTAGCCCAGGCAGGCCGCCAGGTAGCGCCCGTAGTCGAGCTTGGTCAGGGCCCCGGTGCCGAAGTCCATCGACCGCGAGACGTCCAGCGCGATGGTCAGGTTCGTGTTCGTGTCGGCCTCGAACTCCTTGACGTAGAAGCGGTCCGTGCGGCAGAACAGCTTCCAGTCGACGCGCCGGATGTCGTCGCCGGGCTGATACGCGCGATACTCGGCGAAGTCCATCGACCGGCCCAGGAAGGGCGACCGGTGCAGACCGCTGACGAAGCCCTCCACCACCGTCTTCGCGAGCAGGTCGAGGCTGCCGATGCGCGCAAGCGTCCGGGTGTCGACGAACCGGCCGTACTCCATGACGACCTGCCGTCAGCTCATGCCGCTCGGCGTGACCGGCGCCCGCTCCAGCAGGCGATCGACGATCTCGTCGGTGGTGATGCGCTCGGACTCGGCGTGAAAGTTGGTCAGGATGCGATGGCGCATGACCGGCCTGGCCAGCGCCCGCACGTCCTCGTGGGCCACGTGGTAGCGCCCGTCCATGAGCGCCTTCGCCTTGGCGCCCAGGACCATGAACTGAGCCGCACGAACGCTGGCGCCGTACTGGACCCACTTGTTGACGAAATCGGGCGCCTCGGGGCTGTCGGGTCGGGTCATCCGCACCAGGTGGACCGCGTAGCGCAGCACCGGTTCGGCGATCGGCACCCGGCGCACCAGCCGGTGGAACGCCCGCAGGTCCTCGCCGGTGACGCGGGTCTCCATCTCGAACTCGCGGATGGTCGTGGTGGCATCGACGATCTGCATCTCCTCGTCCTCGGGCAGGTGGTCGATCACGATGTTGAACATGAAGCGGTCGAGCTGGGCCTCCGGAAGCGGATAGGTCCCCTCCAGCTCGATGGGGTTCTGGGTCGCGAAGACGAAGAACGGCTGCTCCAGGTCGTAGGTACGGCCCTGGACGGTGACCCGATGCTCCTGCATCGCTTCGAGAAGAGCCGCCTGGGTCTTCGGCGGCGTCCGGTTGATCTCGTCCGCGAGCACGATCTGGGCGAAGATCGGACCGGGCATGAACACCATCTCGCGACGCCCGGTGTCGCTGTCCTCCTGGATGATGTCCGTGCCGGTGATGTCGCTCGGCATCAGGTCGGGCGTGAACTGGACGCGGCTGAACTTCAGATCGAGCACCTTCGCCACGGTCTGCACGATCAGCGTCTTGGCCAGACCCGGCACGCCGGTGAGGATGCTGTTGCCGCCCACGAACAGGGTCATGAGCACCTGATCGAGCACCTCTTCCTGGCCGATGATCTGCTTGGCGAGCTGGGCGAGAACCTGCTCGCGACCGGCTTCGAGCCGGCCGGCGAGCTCGATGTCCGTCTCGCGGACGAGGCCCTCGCCGCCTGCTTCGCCACCGGTCACAAGCTCCACGCGTCCCTCTGTGTCGTTCATGCGGTTCCCCGTGCTGACTGCTGGATGAGGCGAACGCCCGATGCTCCGCCGGGCGCCTCGCCGAGCATGCCGATCAATGCGTCATGCCGTAGATCAGGTAGTTGACGCCGAGCTTGAAGCCCTTCTGGGTCACGTCCACCGGGTAGTGGTTCGTCTCCGACCACTCCCAGAAGTCGCCGACGTCCATGTTGTAGTTGGCGACCGCCATCAGTCGTCGGCTCGGGTCGTTGTCCTCGAAGATGCCGAAGATCCGCCCTCGGACCGGCCAGAAGCCGGGCTCGTTGATGTCGAAGTTGATGTCCTCGAGCACGAAGAACGACCGGAAGACGGGGTGGTCCACGGTCAGCGGGACGAGTTCGAAGCCCGGCAGCAGCCGTCCCATCTGCCGCTCGAAGTTCTCCCACTGCACCGGATAGCCGCGCACGTCGAAGAAGTCGTCGATCACCAGGAAGCCGCCCTTGAGCAGCCAGGAGCGCAGGCTCTCGACCTCCTCCTCGGTCGGGTTCCAGAAGCCCGGCTCGCACAGGTAGGCCCACGGGTGCTCGAACAATCGCGGGTCGCTCAGCTCGAGGACGTTGCCGCCCCCGGTCTGCACCTCCACGTCCGTGATCTCCTCGACGATGCGGGTGAAGTTCTGCTCGGCGTACGGATAGTCGTGGTTCCACTTGAGGTCCAGGCCCCACATGAACGGGCCGCCTCCCCAGACGGTGGGCTCGAAACGGATGCGGGCGAAGGTGAAGCCGCCGGCGTAGGGGAACGACTCCGTCTCGACTCGGGGCGAGGCGCGGCGCCAGGTCTCGTCTCGCGCCCACAGCCCGGCCGCGACCAGCAGGAGCGCAACCGCTCCAGCCATCGCCGCGACCCGACCCCTCGGGCTACCACCTGTCCTCACGGCTGCCCTTCCTTCTCCCGGTCTTCCGACGCACTGCCCCGACTCGGCCGCCGTCCCTTCCCTGCCAGGTCGAGCAGCAATTTCTGGGCCGCATCGTACCCCGGCGCCACGGCCAGGGCGCGCACCACCGAGCGGCGCGCGGCCTCGCGCTGACCTGCGTCGCGCTCGGCGGCGGCAAGCCGGTAGAACGCCTGCGCGCGGTCCGCCGGGTCCAGGGCCACCAGCGCACGACGTTCGCGCACGGCCGTCTCGAATCGGCCCTCCCTGCTCGCCTGCTCCGCCAGCCGCCGGTGCACGTCCGCGTCGAAGGGCGAGATCCAGAGCATCCGCTCCAGGATGACGGCCGCATCCCCGCTGCGCCCGGCATCGGTCAGAAGGTCGGCCAGGGACAGGTGCTCGTTCCAGGATGTCTCGTTGTGGGCCACCAGCGTCTCGAGCGCGGCGATCGCCTCCTCCGGGCGCTCCTGCCGTCGGTAGACCTCCGCGAGCAGCGAGTACGCGTTGCCGGCACCCACGAACTCGGGGAACAGGTCGCGGCCGCGCAGCAGCGGCGCCTCGGCCTCGTCGTGGCGTTCCGAGGCGACCAGGGCGTTGCCCAGCGTCATCTGCACGCGGAAGTCGTCCGGATTCTCCTCGGCCATCCGCTCCAGCGCCTCCATGTCAGGCCCCTGGCCGGCGAACAGGTTGCGTCTCGGCGCACGGGAAGGCCCGCCCTCGTTCTCGCTCTCTCCGCCCTCGCCGTCCGAGACCCCGGGAACGTCGCCCAGGGAAGCCAGCGCCCGGCCGTAGCGCTGCCGGAGGTGGCGGAAGAACCGTTCGTCGAACTCCTCGAGCGACAGGTCCATCGACTGCCGGAACACCTCCTCCGTGGTCAGGCCGTCCCGGTAGCCGGCGAGCATGGTCCGGATCGTCTCGAAGCCGTACTCGCCTTCGATCCAGTCGCAGATCAGCGACGCCTGGAAGTAGGACAGTCCGATCTGGCTCGGGAACTTCGGGCGCATGAAGCCGTCGTTCAGCTCGGCGATGCCGAGCAGCTCGCCGTCCCGCAGCGAAGTCACGAAGTTGACCTGCACGTCGTCGCCCCAGCCGGGCCGCGCCAGCCGTTCCTCGAACACCGACAGCCCCTCCGTCAGCCAGCGGGGGATCTTCGCGTCGGTAACCAGCAGCGTGAACGTGTGCGCGAGCTCGTGCCAGAGGGTGGAACCCCAGTTGAAGTGCCCAACCCTGCGGGCGGACGGTGAGTCGAGCGCCAGGACGGGGCCGAAGCAGACGCCCAGGGCGCCCAGACCGGCGAGTCCGACGGTGCGCACCGAGAAGTCGGCATGGGACGGATAGACCTCCACACGAATCGGGGTCGGCGGCTCGAACCGGTAGCGCTCGACCAGCACCGACCAGGCCTCCTCCGCCAGTTCCACCATGTAGGGCCCCAGCAGATCGGCCTCGCTCTCGTGGATGTGAAACTCGAAGTGCTCGCTCTGGATCGTCCGATACTCCACGAAGGTGTCGACCAGGTCGAGCGTGTTCTTTATCCAGACGTTGTACGGGTCGCCCGCGAACGCCGTCTCCAGGTTCTCCCGTCCGGCCTCGATCTCGCCCAGCCGCAGCTGGTTCTGCCCCAGCAGGCCGTAGCCGCGCCACGACTTCGGGTCGATGCGCACCGCCTCGGCGGCGAAGTCCCTGGCCTGCGGATAGAGCCGGTTCTCGACGCTGATGTCGGCGAGCTCGTTGAACAGGTCGGCGTAGCGCGGGTTGTCCGCCAGGATCTCGTCGCGGCGGCGAGCGAACTCGTCGTCTCGATCCTCCAGGAAGTCGACCGCGGCCAGCAGAGTTCGGCCGGCGAGCGAGAACGGGTCCACCGCGAGGGCCTGCTCCGCCTGCTCGCGAGCACGGGCAAACTGCTCGGAGGCGAGCGACCGGCGCGCCCGGTACACCCGTGCCTCCACCTGGCGCGAATTGACCTGAAGCGCCCGGTCGAGCAACTCCATCGACCGCGGGTCGCCGTCGAAACTCATCGTCCGCGCCATCGCGAGCAGCGCGCGCGGATGATGCGGATTGACCTCCAGCACCTCGCCAATGGCGGCGCGGGCCTGCTGGCTGTCGTACTTCTCGAGGAACAGCTCGCCGAGGAGAATCCGGGGCAGTGGCCAGCCCGGGGCAGCAGCCACCGCCTCGTCGTAGGCCCGCAGCGCGTCCTTGAACAGCTCCGGATCGTCCCGCCCCAGCAGCTGGCAGGCGCGAGCCACCGCCAGCAGTTCCTCTGCCGTGCGGGCCTCGCCCCGGTTGTAGGCATCGATCATCGCGTAGAAGCCGCGCGTGGCCTCGTCCACCTCGCCCCGCTCCCAGCCCAGCAGCGCAAGCTCGAAGGACGCCGTCAGCCGATCCGGCCCATCCGCCGCAACCGCCGCCTCGAACGACGACCGGGCAGCGGCGCGGTCGCCGAGGAGGAGCGAGACCCGACCGCGCAGAAGCTCGAGGTCCCGGCTCCCGGCATCGCCTGCGTCGCCAAGCGCCTCGTCGAGCGCGGCAGCCGCCTCCTCGTGCTGCCCGGTAGCGACGAGCGCGTCCACCCGCAGCCGCAGCGCCCGCGTCGCCGCCGCGTCCGGTTCGTCGTCCCCGATCGCATCCAGGCCGTTCAGGGCGTCCTCGTACCGCCCGGTGCGGATCAGCCTCTCGGCGTTGTCGAGCGTCGGCTGCGCGGCCTGGGAAGCCGCGGGCGCCGTTTCCTGGGCAACCGCCGGCGCTGGAGCACCCGCCGCCAGCAACAGGGCCAGCGCCAGGGCAACCGCAGACCAGGCGGAGACGGGACGACGCATCACGGTTCAGGCGCTCCGTCCGGGTCGGCCCCGGCGTCCTCCAGGTCCCTGTCGACCAGCGCAAGCGCCAGCAGAAGCTCCTCGAGCCGGGCAAGGTACGCCTCCTCGTCCAGTTCGTCCCGCGCGCCGCCGGCCTGCAGGTCCTGGATCTGCCGCTGGAGCGCTTCCCGGCGGCCCCACAGCGCGCGGGTCTCGGCGGTAAGCAGGTCCGGCATCGACTCCTGGCCAAGATGCACGAGGCTCGCCAGCCGACCGTCGTCGGCCGCTCCCTCGGCGGCGATGCCGGTGGGTTCCAGGCTGCCCATGCCGTCGCCGTCGTCGTCCAGGAGGGCATTCTCGGTCTGGAGCAGGCCCTCCTGAGAGTAGTGATGCTCGACCTCGCTCCGGGCGTACTCGAACGCCTCCAGGGCGGTGGTCCTGCCGTCCTTGTTCGCGTCCCCGGCGCCGCCGTCGAAAGCGTCGGCAAGGTAGCCGCCGAACAGGGTCTCGTTCGCCTGACCGCCAGACCGGGTGGCGGTGATCACGACGCGGCCCTGGCTCGAAAGCGGCGCGATGAAGCCGCCCGAGGCGGAGCTCGCGTTGACGAACACCACCCTGCGGCCCTCGAGCCGGTCCAGGGCGTCGGCGTACTGGTCGACCACGAGGTCGCGCCCCGGCAGGTTGAAACGGGGCGGGCCGGCCGCGCCGCTGCCGTGACCGAACAGGACGATCCAGACGTCGTCCCCGGCGGAGGACCGTTCCACCAGGGCGGAGAGCTCGGCCAGCACGTTCTCGCCCGTCGAGCGGGCGTGGATCCTCTCCGGGTCCAGCTCCTCGCGCTCGCCCAGGTAGACCACGTTCGCGGGATCGAGACCTGCCTCCAGGGCGGCGTCCCTCACCCTGGTGGCCCAGAGGTGGAAACGCTCCGTGTAGGCCTGCTCGCCGCCCACGCCGGCCACCACCAGCAGGTGGGTCTCGGCCGCGACCGGCGCGACAGGAAACACGGGCGCTGCAAGGACCAGGACGGCGGCCGCAACGCCGGTCAGACCGTGGCGGCGGTTCACGCCGGTCATGCCATCCCCAGGCGTCGCCGCACCGCCCACTCGGCGCTCAGCAGAGCGACCAGAAGCAGGAACAGGAAGGGCATGTCCCAGAGGTCCCGCGCCTCGCGCACGACCGCTCCGTCGCTACTCACGGCCAGCTCGTCCTCCAGCCGGTCCCAGCGCCCGACGTCGATCTGCCGTCCCCCGGTCTCGTCGGCCACCCGTCGCAGCACGGAATCCCGACGGGCCGCGCCGAACAGCTCCTCGTTGAGCTGGTCGACTGCGAAGCGGGACACGGCCGTGCCAAGGACCTCGCCCTCCGAGGTGGCCTCTACCTCGACTTGATGAAGACCCGGCTCGGAGGCCGTCCAGGCGCCGACGAACTCCCCGTCCCGCTCCACCGACCAGTCGAGCGGCACCTCGGCCAGGCTCCCCGACGGCGTCTCCACCGTGGCGACGACCCGAGCGCGGTTCACCTCCTGGAAGGCCTCGTCGCGGACCGTGGCCCGCAGATGGACCACGCTGCCGGGTTCGAAGCGGTCGCGGTCGGCCTCGACCTCGATGCGGTCGGGAACGTACGACACCAGCCAGCGGAGCATCTGCCGCCACAGGCGCTCGTGGGTCTGGTCCTCCAGCGGAATGCCCGCGTTCATCTGCCAGTGCCAGGAGTCGTGCGGCGTGAACGCGATCGCCCGCCCGCGGCCGATCCGGTGGTGAGCCAGCATTACCAGCGGCTCGCTCGCAATGGGGCTCGCCGCCTCGATCAGGACGGTGGCGCCGGCCTTGATCTCGGTCGCGCGCTGGTAGGAAGAGAGCGGCGGCAGGGTCGGCCAGAGCTGGTTCGACTCCTCGCGGTCGTCGCGCAGCAGGGTCGCCGGATGGGCACGGCCACCGGGCGTCAGCTCCAGGCGCAGATCCGTCAGCAGTTGGGGTCGCTCCTCGCCAGAGGGGCGCTCCTCCAGCACGACGGGCGACAGCTCCGCGAGCGGCGTGCCGGCGAAGCCGCCCTCGGAGAACGCCCGCCGTCCGCCCAGCAGCAGCACGCCACCGCCGCGGCGGGCCGCGAAGTCGACCAGCATCCGCATCTGGTCCTGCGTGAAGAAGCTCGCCTCCATGCTGCCCAGAATCACGCCGCTGTACTCGAAGAGATCCTCGCGGCGGGTCGGGAAGCCGTCGAGTCGCCGGGTGTCCTCGTCGAAGTTCATGCCGTAGAACTTGTTGGCGGCCTGCCGCGTCATCGAGACGACGTGCAGGTTCTCGTCCGGACGCACGGCCCGGCGCAGGAACTTGGATTCGTCGCGCGGCTCGCCCTCGAAAAAGAAAATCCTCTCCCGCCGCTTGAGCACCTCCACGAGCGCGATGCGCTCGTTGTTGAGCAGCAGTTGCTCGCCCGGCTGGCCGGCCACGCGGAACCGGAACTCGCGGGCGCCTTCGAGATCGGCCGAGAACATGACCCGGGCGGTGACCGCGGACCCTCCGCGCGGGAACGTGACCTGCTCCACGTTCACGATCCGCCCGTCGTCCTCGACTTCCAGGGCGACGGTGCGGCCGCCAAAGCCGGTCTGGGACAAGGTGACCTCGACCTCGACGCTGGCGCCTTCGAGCACGCGGCGCGGGGCGACCACCCGGGACACCTCCACGTCCTTCGCGAGCCGGGGCCGCCCGAGCCCGACCGTGTGGACCGGCGTGCCCGCGGCCTTCAGCTCGAGCAGGGCGTCCGCCAGTTCCGCGGGAGCCGAATCGGCGCCGTCGGAAAGGAGGACCAGGCCCGACAGCGGAAGGCCCGACAGCTCCTCGCCGGCGGAGAGAAGCGCCTCGCCGATGCGGCTCTCGGAGCGGGAAAACTGCAGCTGCGCACTCGATTCGATGCGCTCGGTGCCACGTCCGAACGCCAGCAGCCGGACCTGGAACCGCTCGGACAGCTGATCGAGCAACGACCCCGGTTCTTCCGACAGCGCCTCCAGCACCGTGCCGGCCCGCGTGCCGTCCCGGGCGGCGTCCCCGTCGGGCATTGCCATGCTGCGCGAGTCGTCGACCACGATGCCGACGAAGGACTCCTGCGGCACGACCGTGGACAGGACCAGCGCCGGCTGCAGCAAACAGAGAACGAGAACGCAGATTGCCAGCGAGCGGAGGGTCGGAGGCAGCCAGCGCAGGCGCCGCGCCGCCTCGGTACGGCCGGCGGCGCCGCCGATCTCGCGCCGGTAGCTGAACGCGGCCACGACCAGCAGGACGCCCACCGCCACCGCCGCCAGCTGCATCCAGCCCGGACTGGCGAGGGCCAGCCGCCCCTCGGCGAACAGACCCGGCCGGTACTTGAACAGGAACTCGAACAGGCCAGCCATCGGGACGGGAAACGAAGGAAAGCGCCGGGAACCGGTTTCAGGGGCGGCAGCGCCGTGTCAATGCGACATCGCGTAGACGACGAAGTTGACCCCCATCTGGTACGCGTAGTGGGAGAAATGCACCGGGAACCACTGGGCTTCCGCCCACTCCCACGCGTCGCCCAGGTCCGTGTTCCAGTTGATCACGACCATCAGCCGGCCGTCCTCGTCGTGGATGCCGCGCACGTGGGGCGTGTAGCCGTCCTTCTCCCAGGTCGGACCGCCGAACACCTGTCCCCGATTCGGCACCTGGACGATCTCGTCCACGTTGTAGAAGCAGTGGAAGATCGGGTGGTCCAGGGGAAGCTCCACGACCTCGTGGTCCGGCAGCAAGAGGGACAACTCCCGCTCCAGGTTGGCCCATTCCCAGCTGCCCCAGAAGTCGTCGATGACCCAGAAACCGCCGGCCAGGAGGTACTTGCGGAGCGCCTCGCGCTCGTCGTCGCGCAACGCCATGTAGCCGACCTCGACCGAGTAGAGGAAGGGGTAGAGGAAAAGGTCCGGATCGGTCGCCTCCAGGGCGTTGTACCAGTCGTAGGCGTCGAGCTGGTCCAGCAGCCGCTTCAGACCGATCATGAACTGCACGTCGGCCTTCGGGAAGTCGACCGACCAGCTGCCGCGCCCCATGTAGGGGCTGCCGCTGTAGGCCAGGCGAGTGAAGTAGAACTCGCGCAGCACCTCGTCGGGCTCGACCGGCCGTGGCAGGTAGCGCTCGAAGAGCGGCATCGCCCGCGGCGGCAGGGAACGGTGCTGGCGCCACGAAGTGTCGCGTCGTTCGTCGACGATGCGCCTTTGGGGCGCCGCCGTGGCTGGGGCGGTCGGGGCGATACCGGTCAGGGCAGCGCCGGTCAGGGCAGCGCCGGTCGGCTCCGGCCCGATCAGCAGCGCACCGGCCCCGCCGGCCAGCAGGGCGGCGCCCAGAACCATGAATGTCGTTCGCCGCCGCGGCATCGGGCGCAGATCGTAGCGCACCCGGCAGCATGGCCCGGGTGTTTTCGCCCCGGACCCTGGCGGCGGCGGGTCACCCACCCGACGACGCGCCGGGCGAGCCCGGAGGCCGGATCACCGCGGGTCCGGTTTCTGCTCTTCCGGCAGCACCTCGACGCCGCTCATCGACTCGACCAGGGTGAAGATCAGATCGTCCTCGTCCGCTCCCAGCTGGGCCGCCAGACTGCGCATCACCTGGTCGATGGAAGCGACCAGGGCACTGAAGCGGAACTTCCAGCGCCCCTCCTCCAGCACGAACCCGTACTCGATCTCGTCCAGACCGCCAGCCAGCGCGGGGTCCTCGAGCGACGCGCGGGTGCGGGCCTGGCCGAAGGCCTCACCGCCCTCGATGCGGACATCGCCGAGCGCCAGCTGCTCAATGGCCGCGGTGTTGATCCAACCCAGGTCCATCGCCCGGACGATGACGTCGCCGAGCTCCAGCGCCGCCAGCTCCTGGTGGTCGAACTGGTGGCGGAAGGCCACGACGAGAAACCTGTCGACGAACCTGCGGGCGGCCACCTCCTCCGCGCTGCCCTCGACCGTGAGCCGGCGCAGGTCGCGGTAGTACCGCTCCGTCTCCCGGTCGACCAGCGCCGCCGCGGTCTCTCCGTCTCCGGCAACCAGCGCCTCGCGGTAGGCCTCGAAGGTCGCCCGCACGGCGGCCTCGGCCGCTCGCGCTTCGGCACTGCCTGTGGCCTGCTCCTCGGGCGGCGTCTGCGGGACCGCCCAGGGAGCCGCTGGCGACCCTGCCCGAGCCGCTGCGCCGGGCGACAGTGCCAGCAGCGCCAGGAGCGCCATCAGGGTCGCCGCCGCCGCCACCGGGTGGCTCACGCGATCTGCCCCTCCCGCAACAGCCGATTCACCTCCCGAAACCGGGGATGGCGGCGGTCCCGCGCCAGCTCGAACGCAACCGACTCGTGGTTCGTGATCTGGGCGCCGGCGGCCTGCATCCTCTCCAGCCCGTGCCGCCGGTACTCGGCGCCGCGAGAACTCACAGAGTCCCAGCACACGTGTACGTCCATGCCGCGGGCGAGCAGGTCGAGAACGGTCTGCACCACGCAGATGTGGGCCTCGATACCGGCCACGACGACCTGGATCTGCGCATCGTCGAGCCCCGGCCTGGCCGCCGCGAGCGCCTCCTCGAACGCGGGTTCGCCGCAGCAGCCGAACGAGTCCTTCACCACCCTGCGGGTGCGGCTGCCGTCCGGGTCGGTATCGGCGACCGCCGACTCGACCTGGGCGCTGGTCGGGCCCAGACCCTGCGGATACTGCTCGGTGACGATCACCGGCAGGTCGAAGATCTCCGACAGCCGCAGCAGCCGGCCGACCCCGTCCAGGACCATGTCGGAGCGGTCGAGCAGGCCCACCAGCCGCTCCTGCAGGTCGATGACCAGGACGACGGCACGCTCCGCATCCAGGGCGGCGACGGGTGACGGGGTACTTTCAGTCATCGGTTCAGGCTCCGGAATCGCGTTTAGGTCTGCTCGGCGTCCTCAGCGTACCCGCAAGTGCCGAACGGACCGGAACCGCGACGATCCCGCTGGCCCTGCAGCGGCCCTCGCAAGCGGCTCTCGCCGACCGCGCGCCGGCTGCCCGTCGGCGACTTTGTCGGAGAAGCAGTCGGGGCGTCGTGCAGGCCGAAGTCGTCGATGGAGCCTGCGTGCAACTGAGACCCTGGAAGGCCTGAGTTGATGGCGCCGCGGCCGGAGGCGCCGAGCCTCCCGCTCTACGGTTCCTGGACGAGGTCGAGGGTGCGGCGCAGGAGCTCGACCGCCTCCGGCCCCGAGATCGCCTCCTCCGGGCGACACGCGGCGTCGTCGTCCAGCAGCCCGCAACGCGACGCCGCAGCGCAGGAAGCGTCCGTGTCGCCAGCAGCCGGCTCGGTGCCCTCGGCAAGGCAGGAAGCGCCGGCCCCACCCAACCCGGCCAGGTTGCCGACCCGCAGCATCGCATCCAGCGCCTCGCCTCGACGCAGGTAGCTGCCGGGCGCGAAGCGCCGCACGGCGCCATCCATCGGCATCATCACGCCAAGGTTCAGCAGGCGGGCGATCTCTCGACGGTGCGGGTGCCCGGCAATGTCGGACACGATCACGGTGCTGCCGCCCTGTCCTGTCCGCAGACCCGGAACGAGCCACGCCAACAGGGCCGCGAAGTCTCCGCGCAGGAGCCACCGCGCATCAAGGTGCTCGGCCACGTCCTCGGGCAGCAGGCGGCCGCGCCAGGCGAAGCGGGCGGACGCCAGGCCGGCGGCAATCTCCGCGTCGTCCGGATGCTGCTCCGCCAGGCGCCGGTACAGCTCCAGACCCTCGCCGGCATCGCCGACCTCGACCAGGAGGTCCGCCTGCCGCCGGCGCAGGTCCAGCGACTCGTCGCCGGATTCGAGAAGGCGGACCGTGGCAGCAAGCTCGGCTTCGGCATCGCCTCGGCCCCGGGCCACGCGGCGCTCCAGTTCGAGCACGACCGGCGCGTCCGACGACCATGCCCGCAGCAGGTCGAGATCGCGCGCGGCATCGGCGATGGCGCCGGCCAGAAGGCTGGCCTCGAGGCGCTCGCCCAGCGCCGCAACGGCACGCGACTCCAGGTCTCTCGCCTGCCTCGCGGCCCTCTCGTCGCGGTCGGCAATGCCCCGCCAGGCCCCCCAGGCCCCGGCCAGGTCGCCGATCAGCTCCAGAGAGCGCGCATGCACGAGCCAGCCCGCCACGTACTCCGGATACTCCGACAGCGTCGACTTCAGGAGGTCGACCACCCGGTTCGGTTCACCCGCGGCCAGGTGGGTCTGCGCGAGAAGCACCGTGGCCGGCAGCAGGTCCCCAACGGCGCCAGCCAGATCCTCGGCAGCCGCCCGGGCGCCGAGCACGTCGCCTGCCTCGAGCCTTGCCCAGGCCGCCGCGAGCGCCGCCCGGCTGTCGGCGGAGACGGCCCCCTCGTATCCCAGGAGCGGCTCGCGAAGGAACGCCCGGACGGCCGGATCCAGGGTCGGGAGCGAGGCGCCCGGCGTCGGCGGGCTCGCCGTGGCCGTACAGCCGGCCACGCTCAGGACTGCCGCCAGCAGCAGGAGACCGTCCCGGAGGGTGCGGGCCGGACGGAAGTCACGGCGCGCGCCGTGCTGGCCAATGCAGGACGCCGACCTGCTCACGAGCCCGTCTCGAAGGGACCACCACCGTACGCGGCGCGTCCCGGGCACCCCGCCGCTTCGACCGCTGGTGCCGCAGTCTCCGGGAGGCCGGAACCGGTCACGGCGGCGACGATCCGTCGCCGGGCCAGGCCCAGGGCGCCAGCGTCCGACGCATCAACCCAGAAGACCCCCGTCTCCCGACGAAACCACGTCTCCTGTCGCCTGGCGTACCGGCGCGTCGCCCGCACTGTCTGTTCCAAGGCCTGCTCCAGCGTCAACTGTCCGTCGAGATGCGCGCCAAGCTGTCGGTACCCGAGTGCCTGAAGCGCCGGCAACTCCTGGCGAGACCAACCGCCCCGGGCGCTCGCGTACCGTCTGAGGCGCTCGACCTCGGCCAGCCAGCCGCTCTCGAGCATCCGCACGGCCCGGGCCTCGATGGCATCGTACAGAACGGCCCTCGGAAGGGTCAATCCGACCCGAAGGACGGGGCGGTCGAGCCTGCGCTCCACTCCCCGGCGCTGCCACTTCGACAGCGGCGTGCCGGTGGCCCGCACCACCTCCAGCGCCCGCAGAACCCGCTGCGTGTCGCCGGGGGCCAGCACTTCCGCAGTGTCCGGGTCGCACTCCCGAAGCTCCGCCACGAGGGCAGGAAGCCCGCTCGCCTCAAGCTCGGACCGCAGCCGCGCCTGCAGCTCTGGTGGAATCCGGGGCACCGGGGCCAGGCCCTCGAACAGGGAACGCAGGTAGAAGCCGCTGCCACCCACCACGATCGGCTGACGGCGCCGCGTCTCGATACCCTCGATGGCCACGGCCGCACGGCGGGCGAACTCCCCCGCCGAGAACCGCTGGTGCGGCGCCAGGACGTCGATCAGGTGATGCCGCACGCGGCAGCGGGCTCGCGGCCCGGGCTTCGCCGTGCCGATACTCACCTCCCGGCACGCCTGAAGCGCGTCCGCCCCCACCAGTTCGGCAGGACGCCCGCTCCCGGCCAGGTCCGCAGCCAGAGCCATCGCGAACCTGCTCTTGCCGGTCGCCGTGGCGCCCAGAACGACGATGACGGACCGGGCCGAGGACACGGGTGGACGGTAGCAGGCTGTCGGACTGCCAGCGACGTGGGGGCTGCGGCCAGAGCCCGGCGTCCGCGACGCCCCTGGCCCCAGTGGGTAGCCACCCGCGAGGCGTGGAAGGAGAAGCTGCGGCCAGAGCCCGGCGTCCGCGACGCCCCTGGCGGCGGCAAGGCGCCTCGCCCAGGGGCCCCGACCTGGCGGTGTCGACGCAGTTTGCTTGCCTGCCTCTTGCTTCCTGCATCTTGCTTGCCTGCACCTCACCAGCGCTTCGCCAACGGCCCGGCATCAACCCTGAGGTCCAGGAGGACCGCAGGCACACGGTCACCGAACCAGTCGCCTTCGCGGCCAGTCCGCGACCTCGACCAGCGGGCGACGCCTCCCGGCGCCGTCGGCCCGGAAGCGGACCTCGATGCGGCCGTGGAGGTCCGTCCGCAGCACCCTGGTCCCACGCCGTTCGATTCTCGCCACCACCTCCGGCGCCGGATGCCCGTACGGGTTCTGTCGGCCAGCCGACACGAGCGCCACAGCCGGGGCGACGGCGCGCAGCAGGGCCGGACCGGTCGACGTCCGGCTGCCATGGTGGCCGACCTTCAGAATCTCGCTGCCCAGGTCCGCTCCCGCTCGCGGTGCGCCGTCCAGAAGCTCCCGTTCGCCGGCGACATCCAGGTCGCCGGTCAGCAGCACACAGGCATCGGCGGCAGCGGAGGCGACTACCGGCGGAAGCGTGTTGCGCGCTGGGGGCTTGCCGGACGAGCGACAATGGTCAAGGCAGGCCCGGACCACCAGGGATGCGGAGTTGCCGCCAGGGCGCGGGCCGGCGGGAGGGTGCAGCACCTGGAGGTTCCAGTCTCCGACGCGTTCCGCGTCGCCCTGACCAACCGTGCGCACCCGGCTTCCAAGCCGCTCGGCAAGGGCGAGCCCGCAGCCGTCACGAAGCTCCACCGACGCCGCCCACAGCCTGTCGATCCGCAGGTACTGCGAGAGCTCCAGCAGCCCGCGGCAGTGGTCCGCGTCGCCGTGGGAGAGGACCGCGAGGTCGACCCGCAGCACGCCCTCCGCGGCGAGCGTCTGCAGCAGCGTCGCCTCGGCGAAGTTACCCTGCCGGAACCCGCCGCCGTCGACCAGGATCACGGGGCCCTTGTCCTGGCTGCGGAGGAGAATCGCCTCGCCCTGCCCCACGTCCAGCATCGTCAGCGTCGGCTCGTCATGCGGCGGCTCGGGCGTGCAGACGAGCACCAGGGCCAGCGCGAGGCAGCATCGCAGACGGCCGGACAGCGCCGCCGCCAGCCAGACCGCCAGCACCAGGGCCGGGGCGGCGCCCACGCTCACCGGCAGGGCCAGCCACGCCCCCGGCGGCAACTCCGCCAGGAGCCCGAAGGGCACGCTGACCAGGTCGAGCAGCCGCTCGAGCAACCTGGCGACCGGGCCGGCGCCGACGGTCAGCAAGGGCACCTCGCACATCGCCGCCAGGGCAACCCATGCCAGCGAGAACCCCAGGGCCGCAGCGGTCAAGGGCACGAAGATCAGGTTGAAGAACGGCGACAGCGGAGTCAGCAAACCGATCTCCGCCGCCGTGACCGGGATCGTCGCAAGCTGCGCCGCGACGGTCGCCGCAAGAGCTACCGCGACCGGCCCGGGCCGACGTTCTGCCCTCGAGGTCGAGCCGGCGGTCGGGCCCGAGGGCGTGCCGCTCGGCCGGTCGTGCCCGAACCAGCAGCCAAGGAGCCGAGGCGCGAGAACCAGGATGCCGGCCGTGGCCAGGAAGCTGAGCTGGAAGCCCAGGTCTTCCGACGCCGCCGGGTCGAACAGGAGGATCGAGATCAGGGCCGCGCAGAGCGCGTTCAGGGCCTGCGGCGGCCGTTCCAGCATGAGCGCCAGGACGACCAGCAGGGCCATCATGCCGGCGCGCAGCAGCGACGGACGCGGACCGACCAGCACGCCGTAGACGAGCAGAACCGCAACCGCTCCCGTCCACGCCATCCGCGGCGACCAGGCGCCCATGATCCACCAGAGCCCTCCCAACAGCAGCCCGACGTGAAGGCCCGACACCGCCAGCAGGTGGGAGAGACCGGCTCGGCGAAGCCCCGTGCGCCACTCGGGCGGAAGCCGCCTGGCATCGCCGAACACGAGCGCCCGGGCCAGCAGGGCCCCTCGGCCATCGGCCCGGTCAAGCGGCAGCAGCAGCCGCTGCCGCACCGCCGCGGCGGTACGCAGGAAGGCGCCCGGGGCATTGCCCAGCGGGGTCATCAGCAGCCTGCTCTTCACCTCCAGACCCCAATCGCCCGGCCTTGAGACGTGCAGGTTCAGGTAGCCGGGTCGCCGAACGAAGTAACCGCGCACCACGACCCGACGCTCGACGGGAGGTTCGCCCTCGCCGCGCAGACGCAGCCACGCCCGCTTTGGCCCGTCGACCTCCCGGCCCACCTGCTCGACCCGGAGCACTCGCACTCTCGCCGCCCAGGCGCCATCGCGTCGCTCCCAGGACGCGGCGCCGAGCGCGGGGACGACGACCTCGGCCGTCACCGGGCGCTTCGGCACGAACGCGTTGCGCGCCGGTTCGTTCGCCTCGCCCGCGAACGACGCCAGCAGAAAGGCGGCCGCAACGGGAAACAGCGGAGTTCGCCGCCAGGCGGCGGTCCAGTCGGAATCAGCCATTGCCGACAAGGACGCAAACCGGCGGCAAGATCCGGATCCCGATCGGAAAACGGGTTGCGCCAGCCCACAGGCGGTGCGAAGCTAGCCGCGCCCGATGCCGGCGGGGAGCGGTTCTTGATCCCGGACCGGTTCCGGGCTTCCCCTTGCGCCATGGCATCGGACTTCGTCCACCTCCACCTCCACTCCGAGTACTCGCTGCTCGACGGCGGCAACCGGATGGAGTCCCTGGTGGACCGCATAGCCGAGCTCGGCATGGACGCCGTGGCGCTGACGGACCACGGCAACCTGTTCGGCGCCGTCGCCTTCTACCGGGCCTGCCAGAAGCGCGACATCAAGCCGATCCTGGGCATCGAGGCGTACGTCGCGCCCGACATTCACACCGAGGTGTCCGACCGCCGTCTGAAGGAAACCCACGGGGTCGCCGACGGCGGCTTCCACCTCGTGCTGCTCGCTCGCAACCAGGCCGGCTGGCGCAACCTGGTCCGGCTGTCCACCGACAGCTACATCGAGGGCTTCTACTACAGGCCGCGCATGGACAAGGGGACGATCGCGCAGTGGAACGAAGGCCTGATCGCGATCAACGGCCACATGGGGTCCTCGCTCGCCTACCACCTTCAAAAGGACCTCGAGGACAGCAAGGCCGGCCACTGGGAGCGGGCAAGGGCGGAGGCGCTCTGGCACCTCGAGACCTTTCCCGCCGACGAGGACGGCGAGCCCTGCTTCTACCTGGAGCTGCAGCGCCACGAAACCGACGGGCAGGACGAGCTGAACGAGCAGATCCTCCGCCTCGCGGACGAACTCGACCTGCCCGCGGTATGCGACAACGACGCACACTTCCTCACCGCCGAGGACTGGGACAGCCACGACACGCTGATCTGCGTGTCCACCGGCAAGTCGAAGAAGGACGAGGATCGCCTCCACTACCCGAAGGACCTGTACGTCCGCAGCCCGGAGCAGATGGCCGAGCTGTTCGGGGACCCCCGCACTGAAGACGCGCTGCGCAACACCCGCCGCATCGCCGACCGCTGCAACGTCGAACTCGACTTCAGCGCCAACCATGCGCCGCTGGTGCGGGTGGAACGCGGCGAGAAGCCGCCGCTGCCGGAGGCAGGGAGCCCGGCGGACCGGGCCGAGTGGTTTCAGCGCTTCTGCGCCAGCTACCGAATCGAGCCCCTGGCCGACCAGCCCGGAGACGAGGAGCTCGCGGCGCTTCACGCCGACTGCGACGACGCGCTGCGAGAACTCGCCCAGGCCGGCCTCGTCTGGCGCTACGGCAGCGGCATCGAGGAAGCCCACCGCCACCGCCTCGACCACGAGCTCTCCGTGGTGGCCGGAAAGCGGATCAGCGCCTACTTCCTGATCGTGTGGGACTTCGTGAACGAAGCACGCAAGCGCGGCATCCCGGCAACGGCCCGCGGTTCGGGAGTCGGCACCATGGTCGGCTACCTGCTCGGCCTCTCCCACGCCTGCCCGGTGCGCTACGGGCTCCTGTTCGAGCGCTTCACCGACCCCGACCGCGCCGAGTACCCCGACATCGACATCGACCTGTGCCAGGACGGACGCGCCGAGATCCTGGACTACGTGCGCGAGAAGTACGGCTACGTCGCCCAGATCATCACCTTCGGCACCATGAAGGCTCGTGCGGCCATCCGGGACGTCGGCCGCGTCCTGGAACTGCCTCTGGCCCAGGTGGACCGCATCTCGAAGCTGATCGGCCCCGAGCTCGGCGTGACCATCGACCAGGCGATGGAGCGCGAGAAGGAGCTGCGCGAGCTCCACGAGAACGACGAACAGGTCCGGGCGGTCATCGACACCGCTCGTCAGCTGGAGGGCATCACCCGGCACAGCGGCGTCCACGCCGCCGGGCTGGTGATCGCCACGGAGCCGCTTCAGAACCTGTGCCCCCTCGCCACCAACCGCAGCCAGGGCTCGAAGGACGCCCTGATCACCCAGTGGGACGGCCCCACGGTGGAAGCCATGGGACTTCTGAAGATGGACTTCCTGGGCCTCACCACCCTCTCGGTCATCGAGCGCTGCCGTCAGCTGGTGCAAGAGACGCTGCCCCCGGAAGCCATGGCGGCGGCCGTTCCGGGCAGCGAGGGCCGCGATCCCCTGGACCTCGACCACATCGACCTCGCCGACCGCCGAGTGCTCGACGTCTTCGCCAGCGCCGACACCGCCGGGACCTTCCAGTTCGAGTCGGAAGGGATGCGCAACCTGCTGCTGCAGATGAAGCCCGACCGCCTCGAGGACCTGGTCGCCGCCAATGCCCTGTTCCGGCCCGGGCCCATGGACCTGATTCCCGACTACTGCGACCGCAAGCACGGACGCCAGGAAGTCCCTCGCAACCACGAGATCGTCGACCGGCACACCGCCGAGACCCACGGCATCATGGTCTTCCAGGAACAGGTGATGCAGATCGTGCACGAGCTCGGCGACGTGCCGCTGCGCGAGGCCTACACGCTCATCAAGGCGATCAGCAAGAAGAACCGGGCGACGATCAACGCCGCGAAGCAGCGTTTCCTCGACGGCGCCCGGGAGAAGGGGCTGTCCACCAGGGAGGCGACGACCCTGTTTGCCCAGGTGGAGAAGTTCGCCGGCTACGGCTTCAACAAGTCGCACTCGGTCGGCTACTCCCTGCTCGCCTACCAGACCGCCTACCTGAAGACCTGGTTCCCCGTGCAGTTCATGGCGGCGATCCTCACCTACGCCGCCGACAGCAAGGACAAGCTCGTTCACTACATCGACGAGTGCGCCCGGGTGAAGCTCCCCGACGGCGGCGTCGGCATCACGGTCGGGGCGCCCGACATCGACCGCTCCGGCGTGCGCTTCCACGTCGTCTTCGAGCCGGGCGAGGAGAAGGCCAGCGCCACCGGGCACATCCGCTTCGGCCTGTCGGCGGTCAAGGGAGTCGGCGAGAAGGCGGTGCGGGCGATTCTCGAGGTGCGCGAGGCGGGAGGACCGTTCCGCAGCCTGTGGGACTTCTGCCGCCGCGTCCCGCTCCAGGCGGTCAACCGCAGCACCATCGAGGCGCTGATCAAGTCCGGCGCCTTCGACGGCCTACACGGCAAGGACCAGCGGGCGGCGATGCTCGAGGCCCTCGAACCGGCGATCAAGGCCGGGCAGCGGGCAGCGGCCGACCGCGAGAGCGGCCAGGGCAACCTGTTCGGCGGCGGCGCCCTCGAAACCGCCGCGGCCGACGACGACCGACCGTTGCCGGCGACGCCGCCGTGGAGCACCGCCGAGCTCCTGGACCAGGAGAAGGAGACGCTCGGCTTCTTCGCTTCGAGCCACCCGCTCGACGATCACCGCCGGACCCTGGGGGAGTTCGGCAACGTGACCGTGAAGCGCCTGAAGACGCTGCCGGCCGACACCGAGGTCGTGCTCGGCGCCCTGGTCGGGTCGGTCGCCGACCGGCGTACTCGGAGGGGGCGCAACGCCGGGCAGAAGATGGCTGTCGTGCAAGTCGAGGACCGTTCCGACCGCATCGAGGCCGTGCTGTTCGCCGAGGCCTGCGCGAAGTACGAGGCCCATCTGGAGCGCGGGGCCGTGCTGTTCTTCAGCGGTCGCGTGGACAGGCGACGCGAGGAGCCAAGCCTGGTGGTCAACCGGGTGGCCACGGTCGAGGAGGCCCGGACGACGCTCTCACGCCGCCTGCGCATCCATCTCGACCTGCGGCCTTCAGCCGGCAGCGATCTCCACGACGTGCTGGCGCGGTTGCGTGACCTGCTCGACCAACGACGCAGCCGCAGCCGCAATGGGGGCGTGGAGGTCGAGTTCGAGCTGGAACTGGAGGACCGCCTGGTTCGCACCGACGCGAACGGCAGCCGCGCGCCGATCAAGGCCAGCCTGGCAGAGGAGATCGACAACCTGCTCGGCGACCGAGGTCACTGCCGCTACCTGGGCCCGCCGCCCCCCGCCGCGGGTCCATGAGACGAGCGTCCCCGAGCCTGGCAATCCGGCCTCCGGCGTTCCCGCATCCGGCGGCAGGCTGGCGATGACCGAGAAAGGGACGAACAGGCCAGCGACGACCAGGCGACGCTGGCGCAACGCCCTGGTCCTGACCGTCGTCGTGGCGGCCGGGCTGTTCGGGCACTGTCGCGGCAGCAGCTACCGGCACTTCTTCGATCACGATCCCCGCCAGGGACACGACTACGCGCTGGACCGCCGCGACGGCGAGGTACACGAGGTGCGCCTGGGCCGCAACGGGTTCGACTGGCCGCCGGAAGCGGCGCAGGGCGACGTGTCGGCCTTCCTGGAGTTCCACGCCAGGACCAGGGTGCTCCTCCCGGCGCTCGAACCCAGCATCGAGGTGCGGGCGAACGGCCGGACGTTCAGCCAGTTCTTCGCTCCCCGCTCCACCGGCCGCCGCTACCTGAACGTCTCGCCGGCGGCCGGGGCCGACCGGGTCGAGATGATCGGCCGCCAGATCGGCTGGCGCGTCGGCAGCGCCCGGCTCGTCGTCTTCAGGAACCCGCCGGTCGGCGCAAAGACCCGCACGCTGGTCGTCGCGCCCCATCCGGACGATGCCGAGATCGCCGCCTTCGGCCTCTACGCCAGGACCAACTCGGACGTCGTCACCGTGACCGCCGGCGACTACGGAGGGATGCAGTACCGGGGCCTGTTCCCGGACATCGGCGAGCACTACCGAATCAAGGGCTGGATGCGCACCTGGGACAGCCTGACCGTGCCCTTCTTCGGCGGCGTGCCGCTTCACCGCGCCCGCAACCTGGGCTACTTCGACGGCACCCTGCGGGAGCTCCACGAGCGACGGCCGGAACCGGCCGGCTCGATCCTGGCCGAGCTGAAAGACGAGAGCCTGTTCCGGCGTCTGAACCCCGAACCACAGCTCGCGACTCGGCCCTTCTCGTCCACCTGGCCCGAACTGGTGGCGGACCTTCGCCGCGAGGTGACCTGGACCGGCGCCGAGCTCATCGCGGCGCCCAACCCGCTCCTGGACAATCACGCCGACCACCAGTACACGACTGTGGCGCTGATCGAAGCGATCGAGACCACGGACTGGGATGGCCTGCTGCTCCTGTACACGAACCACGCGACGCTCGCCGAGCCGTACCCGCTGGGCCCGAACACCGCACTCGAGTCCCTGCCGCCGTGGTTCGGCGACCCGATGTCCTTCGGCGCCGTGCTCTCCTACCCGGTTGACGAGACCACCCGCCGCCTGAACTACATCGCGCTGGAGGCCATGCACGACCTGCGCCCGTTCGAGCACCGCGTGGCCACGCCGCCGGGAGAACGCTTCCGCGCACTCGCCGCCGAGACCTTCTGGCGGCTGCTCGGTCGCCACGACAAGGTCCCCGGCTACCTCCACGACTACCTGCGCCGAGGCCCCCGCCCCAACGAGATCTACCTGGTACTCGACCGCAACCAGGCAATCGAACTCCGGGACCGGTTCCTCGAGATCGAAGCGATTCGCCGCCGATAGCGGCCTGTCGGACCTGCCAGCCCCGCCACTGGCAACGCCTGGCTCCCCACCGGTCCGCCCGGGATCTCGCGACCGCATCTCGTCGCCGCACCTCACCGCAGCAGGCTCGGCGGCCCAACCTCGCTGCGGCTTCAGAGGCTGACCCGGCGAAGCCGGCCGAACGCCAGCAGGCGCCGGACAGCCTGGCCGCCTCAGCGGTCGCCGGGCCCGTCAACCGCGCAGGAAGGCGAGCAGGTCGGCCATGCCGGCTGGTTCGAGGCCGGCTTCAAGTTCCTCGGGCATCATCGACAGGCCGTCGCTTCGCAGGCTTCGGATGCGGTCGGCGGGCACTTCGAACACCGTGTCGTCGGGGCCCTTGAGGACCACGCCGCCACCCGCAAGACGCTCTGCAAGCAGCCCCGCAAACACCTCGCCGTTGACCGTTTCGAGGATGTAGTTCACGAACGCCGTGTCGACAGCGGCATTCGGGTCGAGGATGTCGTGGAGGAGGGTTTCCGCGCTCCGGCGGCCGATGCCGCCGAGATCGGGTCCCGGACCGCCGCCGTGCTCGCCGAAGCGGTGGCAGCGGGCACAGAGCTCCAGGAACCGGTCCCGGCCGCGCGTCGGGTCGCCCGGGAGGTCGAGCGCCGGGCGCATCGCCTGAAGCGCGTCGGGTCGCGACACCACCCCGGCGTCGTCGAACAGGGCCGCCGCCCTTCGCCGCACGTCCGGCTCCGGCGACCGAAGCAGGAAGCGGCGGCGTTCGAGGTCGAAGTTCATCTCGCCGATGCCGATGCGGCCGTCCTCGAGCGCGTCAAGCAGGACGGCGTGTCGCCCCCGGCCCCGGATCAGCCAGGCGCCGGCGTCCCGCTTCGCGGTCGGACCAAGTCGCGCCCAGCGGTCGATCAGGAACGCGGCGACCTCGCTTTCGTCCGCCCGGGCGAGCGTCTCCATCGCCGCGGCCTGCACCTCGTCCGGATGGCGAGCCAGAAGCAGCTCGCCGATTCGCTCCAGCCAGGTCCGGTCGTCAGACAGGGCGGCGGCTTCGACCCCGGCGCCCGGGCACTCCACGACCCTCCTCGCCACGTCGGCGCCGCCCGGGTTGCGACCGCCCGTCTGCCACGGCGGCCACAGCGCAAACAGATCGAGCGCGCCGAGCCGCTCTTCCACCGTCCGAGTCGCGTCCCCGGCCCGGACGCCGGCGCAGTCGAGAAGCGCGAGATCGTCGGCGCCGGCCTCCAGGCCAAGCGCCGAAGCGAGGCGCCAGGCGGCGATTGCCAGCCGGTCGTCGCCCGACCTGCGCGCCGGTCCGAGAGACGCTTCGAGCGCGGCCTCGTTTAGTCCGGTGGTTTCAAGCGCGCGACGCTCGCGGCCGCCGAACGCCGCGGCCAGTCCGGCCATGAGCGCCCGCCGCGACTCGACGGCCTGCCCGCCATCGCCGTCCAGGAAGCGCAGGACGGTCGGGTGCGAAAGCGCCTCGCCGAGCAGGTCCGCCGGAACGAGCCCCGCGAGCTCCTCGGCGACCGCCGAGCCGTCCCGGCCCTCGGCGGCGCCGGACTCCAGCTGGAGCACGACAGAGGACACGGGATCCTCCGCCAGCACAGTGACGGCTGCCAGCCGCGTCCAGCGTGCATCGGGTGCTGCCGGTGCCGAGGGCGTCGCAGTCAGGCCGGCTTCGGCTTCCCCGGCGGCCCCACCTGACCTCGACTCGCGCGCCAGCAGACCGGCGACCACCGCCGCTGCCGCCTTGCGCTCGAACTCGGGGTCCCGGATCACGTCGCGCCGCAGCAGGACGCCGGCGGTGAGCACCGCCTGGAAGCGCACGACCGGTGCGGGATCGTCGATCAGCTGTACCAACGTCTGCCGCAGCGGCGCGAGATCGGCATCCCCGCCGGAGCTGGCCTTTCCCTCCTCGAAGGCGAGCACCGCGTTCCGACGGAGCTCCGGGTGCGGGTCCCGCATGGCCGCCGCCAGATCGGCCGGTTCCAGCACGCCGAGGCCGGACAGCGTCCACAGTGCATGCAGGCGCTCCACCGGTTCGCCCGATGCCAGGCGCCCGCGCAGCATCCGCTGCAGCGCAGGCGGGGGCGCCGAGCCGTGCTCCTCGACCAGCAGTCGCTGCGCCGTGGTTCGGCGCCAGCGGTTCTCGTCTCCCAACGCGTCCACCAAGGCCTCGGTCCGCGAGCGGTCGAAGCCCGCGAAGGGCGCACGATCGCCGGGCAGGCCCCCGGCTGGCACGATGCGGTAGATGCGCCCGCGCTCGTCGCCCTCGCGCAGGTCGAGCGCCTCCTCGATCCGATCCGGAATCCACTCCGGATGCTCGATGACGGCCCGGTGCATGTCCAGCACGTACAGCTCGCCATCCGGCCCGACGTGCAGGTTCACGGGGCGGAAATGGGGATTGGTCGAGGCGAGAAACTCGACCCCGGGCCGCCCCCGCGCCGCCTCGGCAACGACGCCTCTCGCATCGACCATGGCGCGATGCACGACGTTGGCCGACGGGTCGGCCACGAAGACGGCGAAGCGCCCGTCATGCCGCCCGGCAGGCTGCGCGTGAAGCCCGGTCGTCCGCCCGCCCGTCGCTCTCTCGCTCGTCGATGTGTCGCCGTCCACCTCGCCCTGCTGTTTGGACGAGCCCCGTTCCGGGACGACTTCACCGGCTTCCTCGCCGAGTTCATGAGGCGCCGAAGGTCCAGGTACCGGCCCGGTCGCGACCCGGATCTCGAAGCCCGCATCCAGCACCCCGCCGTCGTAGATCGTGACCGCGCAGGCCGCCGAGAAACGGCTCGACTGCTCCGGATGGTTGGGCCGCGTCTGCCGTTCGCCGATGGGGAACAGCTCAGCAGGCCCGCCATCAGGGTGCGGCGCCAGCCGCTGACGACCGTTCTGCCGGGCGGCGGGAAGCCCCTCCAGGTAGCGCCGAGGCACGACGAGCTGGCTCAGGTGCTCCAGGTTGTGGGTGACGAAGGACCGTCCCCACGGGCCGAAGGTCATGCCGAAGCCGTCGGCGCCGGGGCCAGTGCGCTCGAACCGTCGCGGTCGACGCGAGCCGCCCGGCACTCCGGCAGAGCCGGGTGCGCCGGCGCCCCCGAAGCGGATCCGGAAGTCGTCCCGCCCCAGCTCCACCGCCTCCTCCGGCGCGTCGGGCCAGAACAGACGGCCGCCGTTGCCACCGTTCACGCCATGAATCCAGTTGTCCAGGCCGTGGCGCAGGCCGTTCACGTTGTGCTGCGGATTGCCCGCGGCGAAACCGCTCAGCATCACTTCGCGCCGGTCGGCCCGACCGTCGCCGTCCGTGTCCTCGAGGTAGACGAGGTCGGGAGGGGCAGCCACCAGCAAACCCTCTCGCCAGGGCAGGATCGCGTCCGCCATGCCGAGGTCGTCGGCGAACGGCCGCCTCGTTTCCCAGCGCCCGTCCCGGTCGCGGTCCAGGAGGGACACGATACGCGCCGGCCGCCCCATGTCCGGATAGCCCGGCAGCTCCAGGACGTATGCGCGGCCGTGTTCGTCGAACGCCAGGTCGACCGGGTCCACGACCACCGGTTCGGCGGCCGCGAGCGCCATCTCGAATCCGGGATGGAGCACGAAACCCTCCGGCACGCTGTCCGGAGGCGTCGGTCCGCCACAGCCGCCTGCCAGCGCAACGGTCAGAAGCGCCGCGACAGCAGCATGCGCCGGCTGGGTCCGTCTCCTCATCGTTCGTCTCCACCCCATCATGCCCGAAGCATGGACTCGCATGGACGACCGACGACGCCGGACGCTTCGCTCAAGCCGCGTTGGGCCCGCGCGCTTGTTCGCCTGCAGTCAGCTCGCCAGCTGACCCATCCAGCCGCAGCGACCCGAATCCCGGGTGGTCGCCGGACGGCCAGCGGCTCGTCTTCACCCCCAGCCGATTCGTCACGCCCGGATACACCTGATGAACCTCAACGGTTGTCGTGTCTGCGCCGAGGCCAGGCCGGCCTCGCGGCGCCTCATCCCGGCCAAACCCGAGCCGCCAGCGGCCGTGGCGCCCGCAGGCAAGCTCTCGGCTTCCGCGACTGCTATAGTCCGCCGCTGCCGGCGACCGGCCACGGCCGAGTCGAACCTCCCCAACTCCGACGACAAGGCATCGAGCCGGAGACAGCACATGAATCGATCCACTCCCCTGGCCTGCCTGCTCGCGACGGCCATGGCTTCGGCGCCCGCGGCCGCCGACCTCTCCGTCGGCGACACGGCGCCGGACTTCACCCTGCCCGCGACCGACGGAACCCGGGTCACGCTGTCTTCCTTCGCCGGGCAGAAGCAGGTAGTGCTCGCCTTCTTCCCGAAGGCCTTCACCGGCGGCTGAACGGCTCAGATGAAGGGATACCAGGCTGGTATCTCAGAGTTCACCGACAGCGACTCCATCATCTTCGGCATCAGCGCCGACAAGCTGGAGGACAACAAGAGGTTCGCAGAGGAGCTGGAGCTCGACTTCCTGCTTCTGAGTGACGTGGACGCCACGGTGATCAACCAGTACGGCGGCACGATGGAGCGGTACGCGGGCATCGCGAAGCGCGTCACCTACGTGGTCGACCTTGACGGCAAGGTCTCGTATGTCGGCGTGGGCGCCGACGCAATGGACCCGGCCGGCGCCCAGGCCGCCTGTCAGGGCGAGTAGCGGCGGCCGAACCACCGCGGGATCTCGCGGACGCTCGACAATCTGGCCAACTGCCGTTGGAGAACAGCGGCAGGCGTCCATCTCGGGACACGTAGAACCCGCCGCGGCCACGGAGCGGACCTGGCGGCAGCCCACCCAGGGGCCACCCGCAACGTCGGCTGGAGGGCAGCGTCGGCTGGAGGATCGTCTGTCCGCCGAGGCTTGCAGGCCGTTGATCCGCCAGGCGGGGCTCAAGGCTCGCTCGGGGCCACCTTGCCCAGGCCCGCCTGGCGCGCTTCGGCTTCGGTTCGCGGCCTGTAGAGCTCGACGCGGTTGCCGTCGCAGTCGCGCACCCAGGCGAACTCGGCGTAGCCCTCGTCGTCCCGGCGCAGCGGCTCGATTCCTCGCTCGGCAAGGCGCGCGAGCACGGCATCCATGTCGCGCACGCGGAGATTCACCATGAACGGCTGGTCGCCGTACATGTCCTCCTGCTTCGAACCATCGTTCGGCGACATTCGCGGAAGCGGACGCTTCGCCTTCATCACCGCGAAGGTGGTATCGACCACGCGGTCGGGCCCGTCCGGGTCGGCAGCCACGTAGCGGACGTGAAACGCCCCGAACTCCTCGCCGCTCTCGAACTCGACGCCCAGGTGCTCCGTGTACCAGGCGGCCAGCCGTTTCGGTTCCTCGCTGAAGACGAAGGCGCCGCCGACGCCGTCCACCAGGTTCCCGGCGCTCACGAAGTCTCGCCCGGAGGCGACGAAGCCATCGTGAAGGTGACCCGCAGGTGCGAGCTGACCGTCTGGCGGCTCACGGGATCATGCACCGACACCACGAGGTCGTGCGGTCTTCGTCGCAGGGTCAGCGCGGTCTCGTACCGCACCACCTGGCCCGGCGCCGGCTCGGTGCTGCCTGAAAAATCGAGCGGAATCACCGGAATGGAGGCCTGCTGGCCGTTCCGGTCGACGACCGCGAAGCGGAGCTCCAGGCGGGCCAGGAACTGGTCCTCGAACGGGAACACGGGAAAGTGCCCGACCGGCACGTGCACGACGACCGGAACTCGCATCTTCCGAATCCCTGCCTTCTCGGGCACGCCCAGTTCCACGCGCAGCACCGGCGTCTGACGCCCGTCGTCAGACCGTCCCAGTTCCGGGAACAGGAGCCGACCCTGCGTCTCGAAGTTCGCTTCCGCCCGACGCGACAGGTCCACGTAGCCCGAACGGGACCGGACCTTCATGCCGGGCCGCCACACCTCGACCCGCACGTCATGGGCGGAATCGTCTCGGCGGTAGTCCGGCACGAAACCGAGCCAGTAGTAGTTCGAAACGTCGTCCGCGACCCGACCGAGTGCACCGATGTTCAGTCCAGCCACCAGGGCGCGTCCACCGGTTCTCGCCGCGATCTGCCTCATGTTCTGCCAGCGAAGCAGGCTCGGCCCCTTCTGCTCGTCCACCGGGTACACGGTGTAGCCCAGCACGTTGGCGGTAGCGACCAGTCCGTCGAGCATCTGCCAGTCGGTGCGCAGGCCGATCCCCTGCCCGGCGAGCCGGAAAGCGCCGACCGGCCAGTCCCCGGCCAGCAGCAGCAGAACCTTCCGCCCCTGCGGCGCCTGGAGCGCCCGCATCGTCGAACTCACAGCGGTGACGGAAAACTCGAGATCCCGCGCCAGGCTCTGGGCGCGCGCCTCGGTCAGCGCCCCCGGCAGCTCCATGTTCGGAAGCGCCAGGTCGGCGGCCACCGAGGTGAGGTCCTCGCCGAACCGCAGCGCAGGCGCGGAACCCCTGTCGTCGGCCTTGTGCCGCTGGTCGAGCAACCGCGGCGATCGGAGCCAGCCCCCGAAGTCCCTGCCCCGTTCCAGATCCTCCAGCGCCGTCCGCACCTGCTCGCGGTCGGTGGTGAACGGGCTGAGCACCTGGAGCCGACGGCGACTCTGGACCACCACCGCCACTTCGTCCCGGATGCCCAGGTCGGCGAGCTGCCGTACGAGGCCGCGCAGCACCGGCCGCCTGAAGGTCACGTGGGTGTGATCGTCGTCCACGAACAGCAGGTAGTGCGTGGGCACCGAGTCGCCGTCGCCGATCGCCGGAGGGGCGCCGCCCTCGGGCGCCTCGACCGCCCGGTTCTCCAGGATCTCCGTGAAGTAGTCCACCTCCACCTCGGCCCCGTCCACGATCAGGCGAAAGTCCTCGGTGCGCAGTCCCTGCACCCGCTCGCCCGACCGGTCCTCGACCACGACCTCCAGGTTGACCACCCGGACATCGATCTCCTCACCGAAGAACAGATCCGGAGGCAGCTCGCCGGACTCCTGCGCGCCCAGCCATCCAGCCCCGCAGAGCCCGAGCAGGACCGTGACAACCGGCAGCAACGCCCCTCGCACGCTCGTCCTGACGAAACCGGTCACGGGCTCATGCTATCCCCCACCGGGCCCATCCGACCCGGCGGCTGCCTGCTAGCTTCCGCGCCATGAGCGACTCAACGACAGCCGCACCGCCGCCCGATGCCGACATCGGCTGGTGGTCGGCCGCCGAGGCGGCGGCGGCGATTCGCGCCCGCCGCATCTCCTCGCGCGACCATCTCGAGCACCTGCTCGACCGGACCGGCAGGCTGAACCCGCCGCTGAACGCGGTCGTCACGGTGGACGCCGAGCGCGCCCGCGCCGAAGCCGACGCCGCCGACCGCGCCCTGGCCGAAGGCCGTCCCGTCGGCCCGCTGCACGGCGTCGCCATGACCATCAAGGACTCATTCCAGACCCGCGGCATGCGCACGACGTCCGGCGCGCCCGAGCTGGCAGACCACGTGCCCGATGTCGACGCTGTTCCCGTCGCCAGGCTGCGCGCGGCGGGCGCGGTCATCTTCGGCAAGACGAACCTGCCCATCTACGCCGGCGACACGCAGAGCTACAACGACGTGTTCGGCCAGACGAACAACCCCTGGAACCTGGAACGCACCTGCGGCGGTTCCTCGGGTGGCAGCGCCGCGGCGCTCGCTGCCGGCCTCACGCCGCTCGAACTCGGCAGCGACATTGCCGGCTCGATTCGCGGCCCGGCCTCGACCTGCGGCGTCTTCGGTCACAAGCCGAGCTACGGCATCGTCCCGGCGCTGGGGCAGATCCCCGGTCCTCCCGGCACCCTGACCCAGGCCGATCTCGCGGTCGCCGGCCCGATGGCGCGCTGCGTCGAGGACCTGGAGCTGGCGCTTGACGTTCTCGCCGGTCCCGACGACTGGCACGCGCCCGGCTATCGCCTCGAACTGCCGCCGCCGCGCCATGACCGTCTGGCCGACTACCGCGTCGCCGTGTGGTTCGACGAGCCCTCCTGCCCCGTCGACGACCGCGTCCGGGAGCGACTGGAAGCTGCCGCCGACGCGCTCGAGGCCGCCGGCGCCGCCGTGGACCGCGAGGCCCGGCCCGACTTCACGTTCGAGTACGCCACCCGCGTCTTCGGCCAGCTCCTGGGCGCGGCCATGTGCGGCGGCTTCAGCCACCACGAAGTCGAGGAGTTCGCCGCACGCGGCATGCGCGAAGACGAGGAGGGCGCCCTGGCCGCACGCTGGGCCAGCCAGCGCCATCGGGCCTGGCTGTCGGCGAACGAGCGCCGTCTGCAGATGCGCCGCAAGTGGCACGAGTTCCTGGGCGCCCACGACGCCGTGCTCCTCCCCTGCCTGCCGACCACGGCGATCCCCCACGACCAGAGCCAGCCGGTGGGCGCTCGACGAATCACCGTCAACGGCGAGCAGCGCGCCTACGGCGAGCAGACGCTCTGGGTCGGCCTGACCGGCGTCGCCTACCTGCCGGCCACGGTCATTCCGGCCGGCGCCGCATCCGACGGCCTGCCCGTCGGCCTGCAGATCGCCGGGCCGTTTCTCGCGGACCGCACCACCCTGGACCTGGCCCGCCGCCTGAACGAACGCCTCGACGGCTTCGCCAGACCGCCCGGCTTCTGATCGGCAGGCCAGTCCTGACCTCATCCGAAGTCGATGCAAGCGTCCGGGATCGGAACCCACGACCATGACTCAGATCACCGCCAGACTTCCGGACGAACTTGTCGCGAAGCCCGACCGCGCTGCGAATCAGCTGCAGCGGCGCAGAGCGCAGTTGCTGCGCCCGGGGCTCGAGTACTACCTCGACGACTTCCAGGACCTCGCCTCGCGCTCGACCTGCCGAGCGACCCGGCGACCCGGTACTGGACTGGGAAGACGTGAAGGGTGAACTGCTCCGTCAGGATCAAGAGTACTGCGGCAAGGCCCTGAACAGGGTCAACCCGGCCGAACGAGCACGACTTGTCGCCGCAATCAGCCGGCTCCCGGGCGAACCCACGGCCGGCGGCGCGCTGAAGGGCGAGTTCGGAGGGCCGCGGCCTCTTCGGGTGTGCCGTTACCGCATCATCCACGAAGCGTCCCAGCGAGAGCTGACTGTTCTGGTCGTGCGGGCCGGGATTCGTCGAGATGTCTGCCGATGACGTTCCAGCAAAGGCGCCAGGGCCGTGAGGACGCCTGAAGCGATCCAGCGAAGCGGGACCACCCGAGCCTGCTAGCCTCCGGCGCCGATGAACGGCGCACAGTCACTGCTTCGTACCGCGGCCTCGGCCGGCGTGGAGATCTGCTTCGCCAACCCGGGCACGTCCGAGATGCACCTGGTGGCGGCGCTGGACGAGATCCCCGGTGTCCGCAGCGTCCTCGCCCAGTTCGAGGGCGTGGCGACCGGCGCCGCGGACGGCTACGCCCGGATGGCCGGCAAGCCCGCGCTGACCCTCGTCCACCTCGGCCCCGGCTTCGCGAACGGGATCGCCAACCTGCACAACGCCCGTCGGGCGCGTTCGCCGGTGATCAACGTGATCGGGCACCACCCGACCTGGCACCGCAACTACGATCCGCCGCTCAACAGCGACGTGGAGAGCCTGGCGCGAGGCGTGTCCGACTGGCAGCGCACCGCCGGCTCGGCGCAGCACCTGTCGCGGGACATGGCCGAAGCCATCTCGGCTGCGCGCCGCCACCCCGGCCAGATCGCGACGCTCGTCGTGCCCACCGACTGCCAGTGGGACGAGGCCTTCGGCCCGATCGTCGCCCCGCCTCCGGTGCCCGGCGCGCGGGTCGACGACGACGCCGTCGAGCGAGCACGCGAAGCAGTGCTGCGCGGCAAGCGCACGATGCTGCTGCTCGGCGGTTCCGCGCTCCAGGAAACGGGCCAGCGATCAGCCGCCGCCACAAGCGCCGCGACCGGTTGCCGGTTGAACGCCGAGACCTTCCCGACCCGCATGGAGCGCGGACCCCACCTGCCGCCCCTCGTCCGCGTGCCCTACTTCCCCGAACAGGCCGCCGAGTTCTTCGCCGGCCTCGACACGGTCGTCCTCGCCGGGGCGCTCGACCCGGTCGCCTTCTTCGGCTACCAGGGCGGACCGAGCCGGCTGGTTCCGGACGATGTGGATGTCGTCGTCCTGAGCCACCCGACGGAGCACGCCAGTGCCGCCCTCGGAGACCTGGCCTCCGCACTCGGCGCGACCGAGGCGCCGCCGGCGCGGAACGTCCAACGGCCGCCGGCGCCGGACGGACCCATCGGCGCCCGTGTGGCCGCCCAGGCGGTCGCCGCGACCCTGCCGGAGCATGCGATCGTCGTGGACGAGGGCATCACGGTCGGCGGCGGCTGCTATCCCGCGACGGCCGGCGCCCCCGCGCACAGCTGGCTGCTGCAGAACGGCGGCGCAATCGGCATGGGCCTGCCTGCCGCCCTTGGCGCCGCCATCGCCTGCCCGGACCGCAAGGTCCTGAACCTCGAGGGAGACGGCAGCGGCCTGTACACCATCCAGGCGCTGTGGAGCCAGGTGCGCGAAAGCGCCGACGTGGTGAACCTCGTCTTCGCCAACGACGCCTACCGCATTCTCCAGGTCGAGCTGCGCAGGGCCGGCGTCGAGGAGTTCGGCCCTCAGGCGATCAACCTGACCGACCTCACGGGCCCCCGCGTGGAGTGGCTCGACCTCGCCCGAGGCTTCGGCATGCCGGCAGTCCAGGTGCAGACCGGCGAGGAGCTCACCGCCGCGCTGGCCCGAGGCTTCGCCGAGCCCGGCCCGTACCTGATCGAGGCGCTGGTGCAGGACGCGCCCGGCTAGCGCTGCCGGCGGCTCGCCGATTCATGTTCGCAAGGCGCAACCGGCCTCGGCTGCGGCCCGGCAACCTTGCCAGTGCCGCCGGCGAGCCCTTCACAGCCCGCTGCCTGCCGGAACCCGGCGCCAACCCGAGAAACGGATCGCCTTGAAGTACTCCGTCACGCTGCTGCCCGGCGACGGCATCGGCCCCGAGGTCGCCAAGGCGATGGTCCGTGCCGTCGACTTCGTCACCGGCGGCCGTATCGAGTGGGAGCCCGTGGTGGCGGGCAGCACCGCCGTGGATCAGGGGCTCTCGCCGCTGCCCGACGAGGCCATCGACTCCATCAGGCGCAACAGGATCGCGATCAAGGGGCCGCTGCAGACCCCGGTGGGAGGCGGCTGGCGCAGCGTGAACGTCCTGCTCCGCCAGTCCCTGGAGCTGTTCGCGTGCGTCCGGCCGGTCCGCTCCATGCCCGGCGCCACCCTTGCCCGCTACCAGGACGTCGACCAGATCATCATCCGAGAGAACACCGAGGGCCTGTACAGCGGCCGCGAGCACGAGGTGGTCGACGGCGTGGTCGAGGCGCTCCGCATCGTCACCCGCGATGCATCCCGGCGCATCATGCAGTTCGCGTTCGAGTACGCCCGCAGCCACGGACGCAAGAAGCTGACCATCGTCCACAAGGCGTCCATCACGCCCCTGTCGGACAACCTGTTCCTGGACTGCGCCCGCGAGTGCGCGCAGAGCTACCCGTTCTTCGAGGTGGACTACCTGCCGCTCGACAACCTGGCCCTGGAACTGGCCACGGACCCATCCCGCTTCGACATGCTGGTCATGGGCAACCTGGACGGCGACCTGATCAGCGACCTCTGCGCCGGTCTGGTCGGCGGCCTGGGCGTCGTTCCGGGGGCCAACTACGGCCACGGATGCGCCGTCTTCGAGGCCGTTCACGGCACCGCGCCCGACATCGCCGGCCGCGACCTGGCCAACCCGCTCGCCCTCATCCTGTCGGCCGAGCTGATGCTCCGCTACGTTGGCGAAGCGGCAGCTGCCGACCACCTGCGAGCCGGCGTCGAGCGGCTGCTGGTGAACGGCACAAGCCTCACCCGCGACCTCGGCGGCAGCGCCAACACGTCCGAACTCACCGACGCCCTGCTGGTCGAGCTCGATGTGGTCGCCGACGAGCGGGAGAGCGCCCGGTGACGCGCCCGCGGCCGAGGGTCGCCCTGATCGTCGGCGCGATCGGCGTCGGCGCCGAGACCGCACCTCCGGTCCTCCAGATCCTCGAATCGGCGGGCGCCGACCTCGACTTCGTCCGCGTGGACGTGCCGACTGCCGTGCGGCGCGACACACAAGCCGTGCTCCGCGAGGCCGTGGACCTGGTCACGGACTGCAAGGTGGCGCTGAAGACGCGCCTGATCGGGCCCGACCGCGACGCCGTGCGAGTCGGGCCCGGGCCGCGCAACCCGAACGTGGCGCTCCGCCAGATGCTCGGCCTCTGGGCCAGCGTGCGGCCCGTGCGCACCCTGCCGGGTTTGCGCACCCGCTACGAAGACCTCGACGTGCTCCTCATCCGGGAGATCACGGAGAGCGTGTACCGGGGCATCGAGCACGAGATCGTCGACGGCGTGGTGGAGAGCATGAAGGTGGTCAGCCGGGCGGCCTGCCTCCGCATCGCCGACTACGCCTTCCGCACGGCCAGACGTCACGGACGGAAGAAGGTCACTGCCATCCACAAGGCGAACATCATGAAACAGACCGACGGCCTGTTTCTCGACACCTTCCGCGCCGTCGCCGCCGAGCATCGCGACATCGAAGCCGACGACTGCATCGTGGACGCCGCCTGCATGCGCCTGGTGCTGAATCCCTGGGGCTTCGACGTGATGCTGATGGACAACCTCTACGGCGACATTCTCAGCAACCTCGGCGCCGGCCTCGCCGGCGGCATCTCGACCGGCCACGCGATCAATGTCGGCGACGACTGCCACGTGTTCGAGGCGGTCCACGGCGACGCCCCGCACCTGATCGGCACCGGCCAGGCGAACCTGCTGCCGCTCCTGACCCCGGCCCTCGCCCTGCTCCGCCACTTCGACCTGTACGACGAGGCGGACCGCATAGACCAGGCCGTCACCGCAGTGCTCGAAGAGCGCCTGGCCCTGACCCCCGACCTCGGAGGCAACGCCTCCACGTGGCAGATGGCCCGAGCAATCATCGCCGCCATCGAGCAACCGGGCCTGTCGCGACCGAGGACCTGACCGGCGGCTACCGGATCCGGCGCAGCTTCCCGCGCCCGGGATCGTGCATGTCCACGGCCCCCAAGGCGCCTCCTGAACGAGCGTCCGAATCTCGGGCCAGGCGATCAGCAGCGCGCACAGCATGCCGAGACGATCGGCATTCCGCTCGACCAGAACGAGAAGGCAGGCATCCGACGAGTGAACGGCCGCGAGTTCGGACCGGCGGCGCCGGATGCCACGGCCCCTGGTCACCAGCACATGACCTTCCGCGGCCTGCTCGCGAATCCATGTCTCGTCCGGAACCAGCCGTTGCGGCGGATGGACCTTGTCGTGCGCACGGGCCCTGACTCCCACCGTGCATGGCGCCCTCGGGACGGCCTTGCCAACCGTGCGGTCGAGGAAGAACGTTGCACCCGCAGCCGTGCCGCTCTTCGTCGCCACGGTTCGCACTCTGCCTGATTCCGGGCAAGCCCGGGGCCCTGGCACGCCGTACCGCCGGCAGGTCGCCAGGAACCGGGCCTCGACCAGGTTGAAGAAGTTGAGCGGCGGGGCGCCGGCATGATCCCGGTCCGGTCCAGGGATGGCCCCGGGCCTCCGGGTCTGCCGCGGAACCAGGCCCGCAACGTCCCGGTCGGCACGCCGACCACGAGTCCGCAAGGCTGTAGCGCGGCTGCTGTCCGAAGCATGGCAGTGCTCCGGTTCATTCTTCGGGCAGCCGAGCCCGGCCAACTTCTGAAGGGCGAAGCCCAGCGTGGCAGGCTGTCGGCCTTGCCGGAGGACGAATCAAGCTGACCGGGCCCGCAACCTGGCGAAAGCAGGGGAATAGGGGCGAGCGCAACGTTCGCGAAGCGACCGCGCCGTGGTGCGTGACGCGGTGAAGTACGGGCGGCCTTCTCCCGGCCCCCAGATTCTGCATGGCGGCGTTCTGGCGTCGCCAACAGGCTGCCGCACTCTTGCGTCGCTGCACGGACCGGGCCGAGACACGGTGCAAGATGGCGCGTCAGCCCGGCCCTGGCCCGGCTTCTCTCAGCCCTGTTGGTCGGTGCGCAACTCCGCGAGCAGCTGCACGAGGGTGGCTCGGACGGTCTCGATCTCGGCTTCGGTGAGGTAGGGATCGAGCAGGTCGAGGGCTTCCAGGACAGGCTCCGCTTCCACTGAATCGACGAGTGCCCGGAGCGACCGGATCTGACGCTCGCCGAGACGGATGAGGGCGGGGCGGATCTCGTCGAGCGTCAGGTCGGGCGCAGCGGTCGCCGGGGTCCGACGCTGCACTGCCTTGGCGAGCTCGATCTGGAGGGCGAACCAGGCTCGCACCGGCACCGGATTCAGGCCGAAATGGACCGCGTTCCGCTCCGCGGCCTCCAGCACGACTTCCTCTCGCGCCGGGTCGGCCACCGGCAGGCCGCGTGCCGCCTTGAACGCCGCGACAAACGGCATGAAGGCCAGACGGCGAGCGGTCAGGTCGAGCAGGTGGTCGAGTTCGCCACGGTCGCTGCCGACGCCGAACCACTCCTCGCGGCGGGCCTTGATCCAGCGCTCGTTGCGCCGGACCCACTGGTCCACCAGCGGACCCAGGTCATCTGCCTTGCCCGGCGCGATCCAGAGTGTCTTGCGGTCCAGCGGCGGCTCGCAAGCGCTCCGCCAGCCGGGGCGTCCGAAGTGCTCGACCTCGAACGAGTCCGTGACGAAGGCGTCGACCTCGCCGCGCTCGAGCCGACCGGGAAGCGACAGATTGTCGTCCACGGCGAGAATCTCGCTTTCGCCACCGCCCAGGCGTTCCCTCGTCCAGCGCTCCAGGATGCCGCCCCGGTTCACGGCCACACGGCCCGGCGGCGCCGGCGCGTCGGCTGCGGACACCACGCACGGCCCGCCCGCCGCCACGGCACGGCTCATCCAGCCGACCACCGCACGGCTCGCCCGCCAGGTCACGCCGCTCATCGCCAGGTCGAAGTCGTCCGAAGCCACCGCCTCGGCCAGATCGGGCCAGTCGAACGGCCGGAACTCGAGATCGTAACCGAGGTCGGCGGCCAGTCGCTCCGCAACCTCGATGTCGAAGCCGCTGCGCCGCCCCTCCACGCTCTCGGCAGCTGGCACGTCCACGTGACGCTGCCCGACCTCGGAATCGGCGGCATCTCGACGGTCATCCGCGGTCGCAGAAGCCGCGCCGGCCCGGGACGCGCTGTCGTCCGTTGGCGAAACGACCGAGAACGGCGGATAGTCGCCGCTGGTGCCCACCCGAAGCACCGGCCTTGTCGGCGGGCCGACAGGCGCCGCGGCCGCGGCCCTGTCGAGCTCGGCGGTCGTGAAGCGCACGGCGGCCACCCATGGCGCCTCGCCGGCCGTGAAGTGGCCGTAGGTCGTGGTCACGAACGTCCCGTCGGGCAGGAGCTCCAGACCGGGGTAGGCGGTGTCCGCGGCGTAGCGGTTATCCATCAGGCGGATGCGGACCTCGCCCGCCTGCGGCGCGCGCTCGCCCCGCTGCAGGTCCTCGTAGCGGCCAAGCCAGCCGACCCAGTCGCCGTACCAGGGGCTCTCCGGCGCACGGTCGCGGAAGGTGACGAAGAGCCGCCCGTCCGGCGCGTACCGTGCGACGTGCCGGTCGCCTGTGAGCGACTCGGGGAGCTCGACCGGGCGGCTCCAGGTGCGTCCCTCGTCCCGCGAGAAGACAACGAAGGAGCGGAAGCGACGGCTGTTCTCGCGCAGCAGGACGGCGATCTCGGTGCCGTCCGGCGAACGGACGAGGCCCGGTTCGCACAGGTGGGCTTCGGGGTGTGCCGCGATGACCTCCGGCTCGGACCAGGTGAGCCCGTCGTCGAGCGAGATCGTCTTGTAGACCCGGAATCTTGACTCAAGGCCCGGCGACTGCTCGCCGCGCCCCGTCGCCCGGTGCAGGTAGCGCCCGTCGTCGTGAAACAGCGCCATCAGCTCGGCGTCCACGCTGCGCAGCCGTTCGACGGAGGACATCGCGACGATGCCGCCGAAGTGACCGATGGGTTCGAGCTCGGTCCAGGTGCTCCCGTCGTCGTCGGAGTGCGCCATCCGCACCGGGTACATGCCAGAGAACAGCAGCAGGCGCCGGCCGCCGCCCGGCAGGTCGACCGGGAAGACGGTCGGCGTCTCCATCGACGTCGCCCAGGAGGCCGGGGTCGGCAGCCGCTCGCTCCACGTGAGACCGCCGTCGTGGCTGCGCTTCATCACGATGGCGCCGGCGCCGTGGCCCTTCGGGTACACCGCCAGGATGGAGCGTTCGTCTGGCAGCAGAACAGTCGTCGGATGGCCCAGGTACTGCCCCGGTTCGCGGTCGACGACGACCTGGCGATGCGTCTGGGCGGCCCAGTCGATCCAGCGGAGGCTCGAACCATCGCCGCCGCCGCAGCCGAGCGCCGCCACCAGCAGGAAGAGCACCGGGGCCGGCAGCAGCGAGAGCCGACCCAGCGCCGGCTGCGACGCGACGCCCCTGCCGAACCGCAGTCGCCCGAAAGCCATCACGATTCGCCGACGTTCTTCAGCGCTTCGCGGCGGCTCAGCGGACTCAGGCGCTCCTCGTTTTCGCCCACGAACCGCCGGACCTCATCCGCATCGTGCCAGGCAAGGTCGCGCAGCGCCCAGCCGATGGCCTTGCGAATGAAGAACTCGCCCCCGAAGCGCGAACCGAGGAGGTTCTCGCCGATCGTCGCGCGGAGCAGCTCAAGGTCCGTTTCGCCCTTTCGCTTGAGCTGGCAGATGATGGATGCCCGGCGCTTCCACATGTCCGGGCAGCGGCTCCAGGTCCGCATCCGCCGCGCCATCGGCTTCGGATGACGCTCGACAAGCTCCCGCAACCGGTGGCTCGCCAGCGCGTCGACGTAGTCCCACCACGCCCCGGTCACGATCATCTCCTCGAACACGGGCAGCGCCCGCATGTTGCGCAGCAAGCGATAGGCCCGCCAGCCGCTCAGGTCGATGGCGGCATGGCGCTCCTCGCGGCGACCCGCGGTGCGCCAAAGGGCGAGCACCGTGGCCCGCCACTCCTCAAACCCCTCCAGTGGATGCGCGGCAAACAGCCCGCGCCCGATCTTCCGCAACTCCGGCGTCGTCACGCCCCAGAATGGCATCGCCGACTTCATGTAGCGCTGCTGCCCCTCCGCCCGCACCGGGTCCGCAGCAGCTTCGAGCGCACTCCGCAGCTCGGCAATCAACGCCACGCCGGCAGGCGGCACCAGCAACTCCCCCACTCCGGCAAACTACCAGCGCGGGCTATGCTCGCCGCCTTGGCCACGCGTTCCGCCTCCATCGTCCCCTGTCCGGGCTCGGCGCCCCGGCCCGCGACGCTTCAGGCCCGGCTTCAGGCCGCCCTCGACGCGATGCCGCCCGGCTACGAGCCGCGCACCGAGCACCGCGAAGCGGACGGGTATCCCCGCTACCTGAACCGGCTGATCCTCGAGACCTCACCGTACCTGCTGCAGCACGCGCACAACCCGGTGGACTGGCACTCGTGGGGCGACGAGGCGTTCGAGCTTGCCGCCGCCGAGGACAGGCCCGTCTTCCTGTCCATCGGTTACTCGACCTGCCACTGGTGCCACGTGATGGAGCGCGAGAGCTTCGACCACCCGGAAGTCGCGCGGCGGATGAACGAGATGTTCGTGTGCATCAAGGTGGACCGCGAGCAGCGGCCCGACGTCGACGACATCTACATGACCGCGGTCCAGGTCACGCGCCAGCAGGGCGGCTGGCCCATGTCGAGCTTCCTGCTTCCCGACCGCAGACCGTTCTTCGGCGCGACCTACTTCCCGCCGCGGCAGTTCGTCGACGTGATGCAGCAGGTCGACCTGGCCTGGCGCGAACGCCGCGCCGACCTCGAAGCCGCCGCCGAGCGCATCACGGACCTGGTACGCCAGCTGGTCGATGCCCGCGGCGCGTCGAGCCGCCTGGGACGCGAAGCCGTCGATCAGGCGGTGGACTGGCTTGTGGCGCAGACCGACCGCGCCCTGGGCGGCTTCGGCGGCGCCCCGAAGTTCCCGAACGAGACGAACCTCATCCTGATGCTGGAGCACGCCCTGCGCACGGGCGACCGAGCGCCTCTCGATGCGGCGCTGGTCAGCCTGCGCGCGATGGCGCAAGGCGGCATCCACGATCAGGTGGGCGGCGGCTTCCACCGCTACTCGGTCGACTCGCGCTGGCTCGTGCCGCACTTCGAGAAGATGCTCTACAACCAGGCCCACCTGCTGCGCGCGTACGTCCTGGCGTTCCGACTCACCGGCGACCCGCTGCTGGCCCGCGTGGCCCGCGAAACGGCGGACTACGTCCTGCGCGACATGACCTCCGTGCAGGGCGCCTTCTTCTCCGCCACGGACGCGGACAGCGAGGCCGACAACGGCGAGTCCGTCGAGGGCGAGTTCTTCGTCTGGACGCCGGAGCAGCTGCGCGAGGCGCTCGCGCCGCCAGACGGCGAGCAGTCACCGCATGCCGACACCGCCGTCACCTTGCCAGCAGTTGACCAGCCCGGCCAGGAACCTCCGGCCACTGGCAGGCCCGCCACACTGCCCGAACCGGACGACGCCGACCTCGCCATGCGCGTCTTCGGCGTCACGGACGAGGGCAACTTCGAGGGCCGCACCATCCCGTGCCTCGACCGCCCGCTTGACGAAACCGCTGCCGCCCTGGGCATGCCCATCGACGACCTGTTGAGCCGCCTCGACGGCATCCGCGAGCGCCTCTATCAGGTCCGCGAGCGGCGTCCCCACCCGCTGCGCGACGAGAAGGTGCTGACGTCGTGGAACGGGATGATGATCCGGGCGCTGGCCGACGCTGCCGGGCCGCTCGGGGAACCCCGCTACGCCCGTGCCGCGAAGCGGGCAGCCGAGTGCCTGTGGGGCCAGGCCCGGCGCGAGGACGGCGGCCTGTGGCGCGTGTCGCTCGACGGCAACGCGTCGACGCCCGGCCTGCTCCAGGACTACGCCCACGCCGTGCAGGCATTCGTCGGCCTGTTCGACGCGACCGAGAATCCGCTATGGCTCGAGCGGGCGAGCCGGATCGCCGCCGAGATGGTCGAGCGCTTCGACGACGCCGAAACGCCGCCTGGTTCGCGAGGCCCCGGCGACCGCCTGGCAACAGAGTGGCGAGCGCGAAGCAACGGCTTCGTGGTCGCCGAACCGGCGCAGTCAAGCGACCTCATCGCCCGGCCTCGAAGCCCGAGCGACGGCGCCGTGCCGTCGGGAAACTCCGTCGCCATCCGCGCCCTGGCCGAGCTGGGCAGGCGCAACGGCGACCGGGGCCTGATCGACCGGGCACTGGCCGCGGTCGCCTCCTTTGGCGCCAGCATCGAGCGGATGCCCGCAGCCCACACCTACATGCTGACCGGCCTCGCCTCTGCCGTCGACGGCGACGCCGGACCACGAGGCCGTACCGGCGTCGGCGCCGTGACCGTGACCGGTCGGCTGCAACCACCGGAACGCGCCAGCTCCCCCGGCGACCTCGGCAAGCGAGAAGTTGTCCTCGACCTCGCCATCGACGACCACTGGCACGTGACCGGCTGCCGACCCGGCACCGCGGCGGCGGCAAGCGGAAGCCGGGACGGGAGGCATCCCGCAGCTCCGGCGGACGGAAAGGAAGAACTGGTCGGTATCCGCGTCGAGGGGGTCGGCGACCGCTTCGAGATCGCCGGCGCCGTGAACTACCCCGAACCTCCAGTCCTGGAAGGCCACCAGCACATCGCCTTCACGATCCAACCCTCGCCCCAGGGCCAGGAATCGCCATCGGTCTCGATCCCCGTTTCCCTCCATCTGCAGGCCTGCAAGGACGAGCTCTGCATGCCAGCCGAATCCGTGGTCCTGCAGATCCCCCTGGCCGAGCAGGAGGTCTGAGATCCCGACAACCTCCCCAAGTCCGTTGCTCGCCCGCCGAACGGACCAGCACCCGACTCACCCGGTTGCCAGCGGGTGCAGCGAGCGCCAGCTCCCCGACCATCTCCGAAGCGCCCGCGTCTCCTGCGGCCCCCGTCCGACCTGACGGCGGCGCCAGCAGAACCACGGCCCGAGCAGCCCGGCCGTTTGAAGCACGACCGCCCACGGCACCCTCCGAGAAAGCACGACCCAAGCCGGCAGCACCCTTGCCGCACTTTCGCCGCAGCACGGCCGCTCGGCGGCCGCGGAACGCCGCGCTACGGCGCGGCGATGCAGTAGATGTGGCGTCGTCCGCGCAGGTAGATCTCGTCACCGACGATGGCTGGCGAGGCGTCGAAGCGGTCGTCGAGCTCGTTCTCGGCCAGGACCTCGAAGACCGGACCGGCAGTGGCAACCAGGAACTCGCCGTCGCGGCTGGCGAAGTAGACGCGGTCGCCTACCGCGACCGGCGACGCGTACACGTTGCGCACCGCGCCCAGGCGCTGGTTGCGGTAGAGGCCCTCGCCGGTTGCCGCGTCGTACGCCGACAGGATGCCGCTGTTCGACTTCGTGACGTAGACGATGCCATCGTGCAGCAGCGGCGACGGCACGTACGGCGTGTCGCGGTCCACCGACCAGAGGACGTTCTGGGTGCCCGTGATGTCGCCTTCGGCGCCGTCGAGCCGCACCGCCATCAGCTTGCTGCCGCGAAAGCCGCTGGTCAGGAAGACGACCCCGTTGGCGTGTACCGGCGACGGAATCGCGTTCAGCGTCATGCCCGTGGTCTCCCAGATGACCTCGCCGCTGCCGGCGTCATACGAGCGAATCCGGTTCGTCGCACTGGTGACGACCTGGGTGCGGCCCTCGTGCTCCACGACCAGGGGCGTCGTCCAGGCGGTCATCTCGTCGCGGCTGCGGCGCCAGATCTCGTCGCCGGTTCGCTTGTCGAGCGCCACCATGAAGGAGGCCTCCTCGTGATCCCAGATGACGAACACGCGGTTGCCGTGAAGCGCCGGCGAGCTGCCCTCGCCGAATCCCAGCCTGGTGCGCATGTCGCCCAGGTCCAGCCGCCACAGCTCGTTGCCTTCCAAATCCAGGGCGAACAGGCCGCGCGAACCGAAGAAGACGACCAGCACCTCACCGTCCGTGACCGGCGAGCCGGTGGCCCAGCCGCCGTCCGGGTGCGTGCCTGCATGCGGCGCCGCGGTCACGAGCGACGTCTTCCAGACCGTCGACCCGTCGGTGCGGTCGAGCGCGAGAACCTCGTGGCTCAGGACGTCCTCGGGCGCCACGCCGTCGCCGCGGCCGGCCGGCGGGGGGTTGGCGACCTTCTCGCCCGTGGGCGCGGCGCTCGTGACGTAGAGCCGGTCGCCCCAGATGATGGGCGACGACAGCCCCGTGCCCGGCAGTGCCTTCTTCCAGCGCACGTTCATCTCCTCCGACCACTCGATGGGCGGGTTCCCACTCGGCGCCGACCCGCTGCGGCTCGGCCCCCGCCACGCCGGCCAGTCGGCCTCGGCCTCCCCAGCCGCACCCGCCTCGCCTGCGGCTGCCGCGAACGCGACGACCAGAAGAACGGCGGAGCACCCGAGGACACGGCTACCCCGACCTGCCGCCGAACCGGAGCCTGCAGCCAGAGGGCGCAGGTCGCCCGCAGTTCGCGCTTTCCGGGGCGCAACTGCCGTCCCGTCCCGGCCCCTGGCCTTGCGGCGGAAGGGAGCGTTCTCGTCAAGCAAAGCAGTGCGTCGAAGCATGGTGTCCTTGTCCCCTCGAAGGTCTGCGCCGGGAGATGTCGTGACCGAAGAACGTCGGGCAAGCCGCCCGCCGCCCGCCGGGAATCACAGGCTCTCGTGAATGGCGCCGATGAACGCCGCCTCGCTGATGAAGCCGCCGCCAAGCGAATCCCACTCCTCCGGCAGACCGGCGGCCTGGATCTCCTGAAGCGACTTGCCGGCGTCCCTGCCGGCCTCGACCACGGCGATGCACTCCGTGAGCATCCGGTGGTAGGTGCGCAGATCCTCGACGGTCGACAGCGGGCCGTGGCCGGGAATCACGGCTGCATCCTCCGGCAGGCGGTCAAGCACGGCGCCGATGCTGTCGCGCAGCCCCACCGCGTTGCCGCCGCTCGCCACGTCGACGAAGGGGAAGATGCCGGCGAAGTACTGGTCGCCGAGATGGAGCACGTTCGCGTCCATGAAGTAGACGTAGCTGTCGCCGTCGGTATGGCCGCCGTCGAGGTGGCCGATCAGGATCTGCTCGCCGTTGAAGTGGATCGAGACGCCGATGTCGTAGGTCACGACCGGCAGCGCGACCTTCGGCGCCGGTTCGCCCTGCTGGCCGCGCGCGCCGAGACCAGCGGCGAGCCGCTCTCGCACATTCGTGTGTGCGAAGATCACTGCTTCCTCGCCGAAGATCACATTGCCGCCGGTGTGGTCGCCGTGAAAGTGCGTGTTCACGACGAACTCGATGTCGGCCGGCGCGATCGCGGCGATGGCGGCCCGAATCTTGTCGGCCAGCGGCGCGAACTGGTCGTCGACCATCAGGACGCCGTCCTCGCCCACCGACACGCCGATGTTGCCGCCGGCCCCGGTCAGCATGTGAACCGAGCCCGAAACGTGCTCGGAGGTGACCTCGACCTGGTCGAAACTGCGCTGGGCCGCAGCCGGGGCCGCGAGAAGGAGCAGCAGCGCAAGGGCCGCGAGCACGGCAGCTGCAGCGAGGCCGCCACCGGTTCGGCTGGGAGTCCTGGAATGGAGCATGGGTCGGTACCTCACCGCAGTTCCTGGCCGGTGGCCCCGGGGCGGAGCGCCCCACCGAGGCAACGACCAGCAGCCGTTCACCCTAACAGGCTGTCGGACCTGACGACCTGCGTCGTGCTCGGCCCGAAGGCCAGCGGCCAACCCAGGAAGCCGGGTCCGCAGCGTCCGCGACGCAACTCGCGGCGGTCTCGCCCCGGCGCGCTACGATCGGCCGGTGACATCCGGCGACCAGCGGAGGTTCGGGCGCGGCGGCGCCTGGCGGCGCGCGGCCAGCCTCGCCGTGCTGTGCCTGCTGCTGACCTCGCTGGCGACGGCTCAGTGGTGGGGTCGCAGGGCCCCGGCCCGCTACCCGGAGGAAGGCAAGCAGTACCTCGAGGGCTTCGTGTTCTGCCGCGGTCAGTACCGGCAGGTCGTGGACGAGTGGCTCGGGCAGGGCTGGTTCACCGACTACCCGGACTCCGAGTACAACTTCATGACCCGCCTGGCGCAGCTGACCACGGTCGAGATCCAGCGCACCGAATGGGGCGACCCCGAGCACGTGGTGCTCACACTGGACGACCCGCGCCTGTTCGAGTTCCCGTTCCTGTTCATGTCGGACGTCGGCACCATTGGCATCGACGACGTGGAGGCCGCAAACCTGCGCCACTACCTGCTGGCCGGCGGCTTCCTCTACGTGGACGATTTCTGGGGCCAGGAGGCCTGGGACCGATGGGCGTGGCAGATTGGGCGCGTGCTGCCTCCCGGCGAGTACCCGATCGTCGACATGCCGACGGACCACCCGATCTTCAGGACCTTCTTCACCATGGACGGGGTGCCGCAGATTCCGTCCATCCAGTACTGGAACATGACCGGCGGCGCCGACACGTCGGAGCGCGGCGCCCGCTCCGCCGAGCCGCACTTTCGCGGCATCTTCGACCACAGCGGACGGCTCATGGTGGCGATGACGCACAACACGGACATCGCCGATGGCTGGGAGCGGGAAGGAGAGTCGCGTGAGTTCTTCGAGCGCTTCTCGCTGACCAAGTCGTACCCGTTCGGCGTCAACCTGGTCCTCTATGCGCTGTCTCACTGAGTTTCGGGCAGCAACACGGAACCTCGGCCGTCAGGTCCAGAGCGGGGTCGCGGCCGGGCTGTCGGCAAGCGACGCTCGACATCCTCCCGGACAAGCGCCACGTCCCGCAGCGCAGCCGTTTCACGGCGGGGCCAACCCTGGACCCAAAGCTCCAATCCGCCCGCGTCCGCTGTGGCCCTCCTGGGGACCTGGCGGCGTCGCCCGCCGCCAGGATCGTCCATAATCCGCGAACCAGCCGCCTGACAGACAATCCGCCGGAGGACTTCCGATGACCGCCGAATCCCTCTCCCGCCGCACCCTGATCGCCGCCGCCGCGGCCGCCGCGGTCTCCGCCGCACCGCAACGCGCCGCCGCGCAGCAGGAGCGGGTGATCACGAACGGCCGGATCCGGCAGTCCGTGTGCCAGTGGTGCTTCGGCCGGATGCCGATCGAGGAGCTGGCAGCAGCCGCTCAGGCGATGGGGCTCGAGTCCATCGAGATCCTGGGCCCGGAGGCCTTCCCCGTCCTGCGCAAGCACGACCTGATCTGCGCCATGACGAACAGCCACGGCATCTCGCAGGGCCTGAACGACCCGGCCAACCACGAGGCCTGCCTGGAGGCGATTCGCGACGGGATCGACGCCACCGCCGAGGCCGGCTTCCCCAACGTGATCACCTTCTCCGGCAACCGCAACGGCATCGCCGACCAGGAAGGCCTGGAGAACTGCGCTGCCGCACTGAAGCAGATCGTCGGCCACGCCGAGCAGAAGGGCGTCACCATCTGCATGGAGCTTCTGAACTCCAAGGTAGACCACGCCGACTACATGGGCGACAACATGCCCTGGCTGGTCGAGCTCGTGGACCGGGTCGGCTCCGACCGGTTCAAGATCCTCTACGACATCTACCACGCGCAGGTGATGGAGGGCGACGTGATCCGCACCGTCCGCGATCACCACCAGCACATCGGGCACTACCACACAGCCGGCAACCCTGGCCGCAACGAGCTGGACGAGAACCAGGAGCTCTACTACCCGGCGATCATGCGCGCCATCCTCGATACCGGCTACACCGGGATCGTGGGCCAGGAGTTCATTCCCAGGGGCGACGACAAGCTGGCCGCCCTCGCGCACGGCGTGAAGGTCTGCGACGTTTGACGGCGTCGGCGCGCTGCGTCACCGGCCGCCGTGAGGTCCGTCCGGTGAGCCAGGGGACGCGGGCGATCCGGGGGAGTCTGGAGGGCGGCGCCGGCTGCGGTCGGCTGCGCTGCGGGAGTTGCTTGACCGAGAGGCCCTCGGGAGTCGCTTGCCTCCAACTACCTGCCGCCCCGGACAGACCTGACGGCTGAGAACGGCCGTGGACAGCAGAGACGCAGCGCACGGCGCGTTCTCGGGCATTCGGGTCATCGACCTCGCCGGCACCGTCGCAACCGCCTACTGCGGCAAGATGCTCCGCGACCAGGGCGCCGAGGTCACGCTGCTGGAAGCGCCCGGAACGGGTCACCCGATCCGGCGCCTGGCGCCGTTTCGTCCCGGGGCTCCGGTTCCCGAGGCCAGCGGCCTGGCCACCTGGCTCTCGCTCGGCAAGCGCAGCGTCGCCGCCGAGCCGGGTGATCCCGTTGCGCAGGCCCTGCTCGCGGAGGCCGACGTCGTCCTCGACACTCTCGACGCCGAGCCTGGCGCCGCCATCGACACGGACGCTCTCCACTCAACCGACAGCCGGCCGGGCCAGATCCGGCTGACCGTCTCCTGGTTCGGCGCCTCCGGGCCCTGGCGCGGTCGCGCTGGCACGGACCAGACCATCGGCGCCCACATCGGCGCCGCACGGTCGGTCGGCCCCGCCGATGGTCCGCCCATCCTGACCACCGGACACACGGCGCAGATCGTGGCCGGGACGCTCACCTTCGTGGCCGCCGCCGGCCACCTGCTGGCGCGGCATGTCGGCGGCCTCGCCGGCGGAACGGCCGCAGGCGCCCCGCCCGGCCCCGGACCTCCCCTTGCCTGCACAGGCTCGGCCCGGCCCGCGTCACCTGGCGGCAGCGGCAAGGCCGAAAGCCAGCCGGCCGCTCCGGTTCACCTCGACGTGTCCATCCTGGAAGCCGCGATGTGCATGACGGAGCCCGGGCCGCCCGGATCGCTCGCCACCGGCGAGATCCGTCCCCGCATCGGCATCAACCGCTTCTGGCCCACCTGGCCGACCGGCATCTACCCCTGCCGCGACGGCTGGGTCGGCGTCACCACCGTGACCCCCGCTCAGTGGCGAGGCCTCTGCTCGTTGCTCGGCCTGCCGGAACTGGGAAGCGACCCGCGCTACCAGGTGTCCATCAACCGTCTGGAGGACGCGGACGCGCTGGATGCCGCGATCGCGCCGCGCCTGCTGCAGCGCACGGCGCTCGAGTGGGTCGAGGCAGGCCAGGCGGCACGCGTCCCGCTCGCCCTCGCCCCCACCCCGGCGGAGCTGTTCGAGCTGGACCAGTTTCGGGAACGCGGCGCCTGGGTAGACGCCCACCACCCCGACCAGGGCACGTTCAAGGTTCCGGGAACGCCCTTCCGGCTGCACCGCACGCCGGCAGCAGGAAGCGGCAGCGCACCGAGGCTCGGCGAGCACGGCGATCTCGTCGCGCGAGAGCTGGCCACCGGCGCGGCCGCTCCCGGCAGCCGAGCATCGGCGGCCCGGCCGACCCGGCGACCGGACCGCGACAAGGCGTCGAGCGGCGCGGCAGCAGCGGGCCAGACGAGAACGGAGGCGCCCGAAGGCGCCGACGCGCCCGGCAGCCCGGACGCCGGGATGCTCCCGAGGCTGGCCAGCGCAGCCGATGGTCCACCGGGCGCGCCGCCGGCTGCCGGACGTTCCCCCGGCGAACCGGCCGCCGAGAATCCAGCGCCCGGCGCAGGTCCCCGCCGACCGGAGCTGCTTCGCGTCATCCGTATCGTCGACCTCACGATGGGCTGGGCCGGGCCCCTGGCCACGCGCCAGCTCGCCGACATGGGGGCCGAGGTGCTGAAGGTCGAGTCCTGCCAGTACTTCGACTGGTGGCGCGGCTGGGAATCGACTGCCGAGTCCGTCGCCCAGAACCTCCACGAGCAGTCCACCGCCTTCCAGACCACGGGCCGCAACAAGCACGGCCTCACCCTCGACCTGACCAGCCGCAGCGGCAAGGACCTGCTGCTCCGGCTGGTCGCGCGGTCAGACGCCGTGATCGAGAACTACGCCGCCAGCGTCCTGCCGAACCTGGGCCTGGGCTGGGAGCAGCTGCGCGAGGCGAACCCGGAACTCGTCATGGTGTCCATGCCACCGTTCGGCTCGAGCGGCTGCTGGAAGTACCACCGGGCCTACGGATCCACGGTCGAGCAGGCCTCGGGCCTGCCCCACCTGAACGGCAGGGCAAGCGACCCGCCCACGATGCAGCACGTCGCCCTGGGCGATCCGATCGCGGGAATCCACGCCGCCGCCGCCCTGCTCGCCGCCCTCCTCCACCGGCGACGAACTGGCGAAGGCCAGTACGTCGACCTCTCCCACGTTGAGTCGGTGTTCCCGCTCGCCGCGCACGGGCAGATCGAGCAGGCGATGCTCGGCCGGCCACCGGTGCGCGACGGCGGACGCCATCCGCTGCATGCCCCGTGGGGCGCCTGGCCCTGCATCGGCACGGAGCCCTGGATTGTCATCACGGTCGAGACCGACAGGCAGTGGCGAGGGCTGTGCGCCGTGCTGGAACTCGATGCGACGGATCCCCGCTTCGCCGACGCCGCGCAGCGCAAGGCGCACGAGGACGATCTCGACCGGATGATCGCCGCCGCCACCGCGCTTCACGACGGCATGGCGCTCGAGCGCCGCCTGGCCGCCGCCGCCGTGCCGGCCGCAGTCGTGCGCAACACGATGGACGTGCTCCACGACCCGCACCTCGAAGCCCGCGGCTACTGGCAGTGGCGGGAACGCGCCTTCGTCGGCAGCCACCCGAACCCGTCGGCGCCGTACCGCCCGTTCGCCGAAGGAGCAGACAGCGCGCCCTTCGCCGTCGAATCGCCCGCCCCCACCCTCGGCCAGCACGGCCGCGAGGTTCTGCAACGCCTGCTCGGCCTGACCGAAGCCGACCTCGACGCGCTCGAAGCCGACCACGTCATCGGCACGAAGCCGGTGCTGAAGCGCTACGAGCGGACCTGACGCCGGCGAGCTCGCCAGCGGGGGGACACCCTGGCTCATCCTGGCCGAGCAACCAGATGAGCCGTCAGGTCCGTTGCAGGGGCCTGGGAGGCAAGCGACTCCCTCAAGATCCCAAGAGCCAGCTGCAGCGTCCCGTGGCGCAGCCGACCGAAGCGGGCGCCAACCCTCCGGGAACCCCCGGTGCGCCCGAGGCGCGGACCGGCGCGGCCGCCCTGACGGCAGCGCCCCGGTTGCAACGTCAATCCTCCGGCGCCAGTTCGTCCTCTCCCTCCACGACCCGATATCGCCGGTCCATCTCCACCGCCTCGAAGGTCTGCACCAGGTCGGTTGCTGGCCAGTACACCTCGATCCTGGCCACCGATTCCGGGCGGCCCAGGCCAATCGTCTGGCGCAGCGGGTTGCCGCCGAAGCTGCCGCCTGCGTTCACCCGGCGATGGATGCTCCGCTCCTTGCCGCCGGCATCAGCCACATCCACGCGGATGCGGGCGCCGATGGCGGAGCGGTTGCTCCGAGTGCCCACCAGGCGAAGGCCCAGCCAGCGGTTGCCGAATCCGGGGTTCTCGAACAGCGCGTCGCCGAACCCGTCGCCCGGAAAGGCGCCGCCCATCTGCTCGAAGACGTCCAGGTCGCCGTCGCCGTCGATGTCCGCGAACGCCACCGCGTGGCCCTTCTGCAAGTGGCCGAAGCCGGCGGCGAGGCTGACGTCGACGAAGCGTTCCCCCGCCACGCTGCGGTAGAGGACGTTGGGCATGACGGCCTCGTAGTCCGGATAGCCGGTGCCCAGGTAGAAATCGAGGAAGCCGTCGCCGTCCAGGTCGCCGAAGTTCGAGCCCATCGGCAAGTGCAGGCGAATCAGGCCGGCCCGGAACGCCACGTCCTCGAACCGGCCGCCGCCCGTCCCGCGATACAGCCGCGCCAGCTCCCACGGCCCCGGGTACCCCTGGTAGCTGGCTGCGACGAAGCCCAGACCGCCGCGGTCGCCGGTGTAGCTGGAGACGAAGATGTCCAGGTTCCCGTCGTTGTCGAAGTCCCAGATCCAGGCCGGGAAGCTCTGACGGGGCCCGGTCACGCCGAGCGCCGGGGCCAAGTCCTCGAAGCTGCCGTCGCCGAGGTTGCGGTACAGCCGGTTCGGGCCGCCCAGAACCGAAACGTACAGGTCGGGAAAGCGGTCGTTGTCGTAGTCGCCCCAGACCACCGCCTTGACGAACGCGCGCACCGCGACTCCGGCCGGCGCCGCCACGTCCCGGAAGCGCACGATGCCGTCCGGGCCCGGCCCTTCGTTGCGGAACAGCTGCGACGGCGCGGGCTGCGCGGCGCTGTGCTCGGCGCCCACGAACAGATCGAGGTCACCGTCCAGGTCGAAATCGGCCCAGGCCGCCGTCTGCGTCGGATGGTGGACGTCGCCCAGGCCGCAAGCGAAGGTCGCATCGCGGAACACTGGAACGCCGCCCGACTCGCCGGCGCCAGGCGGCTCGCCCCGCGTTGCAGCAGAGTCGGCGGCTCCTTGTCGCGGCACGGCTCGACCCTGCATGTTCAGCAGCAGCGAGTTCGGATGCCGCCCATGCCGGCCGAACCAGGCGCCGCGCAGTACCAGGACGTCCAGGTCGCCGTCGTTGTCCACGTCGGCCTGCACCGCGTTCAAACCACCGTACAAGCCGGCAAGGCCGGCCTCGGACGTGCGGTCCTCGAAGCCGCCCTCGCTGTCGCCGACGAAGAACCGCGGCTCGCCGGCGGGGTCGAACGTCGTGGTGAAGATGTCGACGACTCCGTCGCCGGTGAAATCGTCGACCACCGCGCCGCCGGAGAGGTTGAATGTGTCGACGCCCACCGCCGGAGCGACGTTCCGGAAGCGGCCGAACTCCGCGCCGCTGCCGAACGCATCAAGCGGTAGACGGTACTGCGGCTCGACCGCTTCGGGATGATCGCCCAGGACCATGTGGACGAGGTTCAGGAGCCACTTCCCCTGCACCTCCTTGACCGAGTTCCGCGGCGCCGTCCGCAGGTACTCCCGCAGGTGGCGAGCCGCGTTCTCGGCGCCTTCGCGCTCCCGGTGTACCGCCCCGGCCCGGATCGGCAGGATGCAGGCGTCTGCGCCGTGGGTCGCCGTGCAGTTCCGGCTCTCGCCCCAGCGGAGCCAGGCCACGGCCAGGCGGAAGGTCGCGTCGGCCCGTTCTCGCCCCGCAAGCCCCTCGACATTCGGCATCATCTCGTGCGCCTCACCGAAGAGTTGCAGCGCCTCGGCCTCGCGGCCCAGGCGCAGCTCCTCCTCCGCCGCGGCAAGCAGCATGCGGAACCGCTCGACTGACACGCCGCCGCCCGCCTCAGCCAGCGCAGCCCTCGCCGCTGCCGCCGGAGCTTCGCCCAGCCAGGGGTTGTCCCGGGCGCTGTCGAGCCGGATCTCCTCAAGCAGGTCGAGCATCCGCTCGTGTCCTCGCTCCAGCGCCGACTCTCCGGCCGCCCGCGGCTCTGCGCCAGCAGTCTGTGCCGGCAGGGTACCGGGCCCGAAGCCAGCCACCGCCGCAACGACCAGCACCGCCAGAAGCAGCGGGGCGGCCCTTGCAGTCGAGCGGATCAACGGCGCCGAAGGCACCAGGCGAGGCTACCGCGCCCGAGGGAGCAGCCGAATGCCGACAACCGCCTCCCGGATAGCTGGTCGGCTGGCCACCGACGGCCATCGCCTCAATTCCGGAGCTGGTGCAGGACCTGCCACTGCCTGCCACGAAGTGAAGGCCGGAACTCCAGCAGCGACGCCTGCGGCCTCGCAGGGGTCGGGCGGACCACCCTGGCCGTCAGCCACCGTCCGTCGCACAGGCGCCGCCGAGCTGCTCCATGGCCTCCGCCAGGCGACCATCCCCCGGCTGCAACCTCCGGCCCTCCTGGAGCACGTCCATCGCCTCCCCGCAACGGTCGCGTCTCGCAAGGACCTCGGCCAGACCCAGTCGGGCCGGCACGAAGCCGGGTCGCGAGCCGAGAACCTCGGCGAAGGCGTCGGACGCCTGGTCGAGCCTGCCGAGCTGCGCCGCCACGAGACCGGCGAGAAACGCCGGCTCGTGGAGTTCGGGCACAAGACGCCGGGCGGCTTCGAGATGCGACAGGGCCCGCGCCGGCGCCGCCTCCATCGCCAGGAGGCGTCCGAGCTCCAGCCGCAGGACGCCTTCGTCCGCCGGCGCAGGCTCGCCTGCCTCCAGCGTGCGCTCCAGTACCTGGCGGGCATCCTCCGTCCGGCCCTGCTGGCGCAGGATGCCGCTCAGGATGCGAGCTGCGCCGGCATCGTCCGGCGCCGCAACCAGCCGTTCCCGCAGCAGACGCTCTCCCTCTTCCGCCCGCCCCGAAACGGCAAGCGCCGCCGCGTACTGATTCCGCGCTTCGGCCGAGAACGGATCGATGCCCGTCGCCGCCTCCAGCTGCCTGATCGCAGCCGCGGCGTCTCCGGCGCGCATCAGGGCAAGGCCTAGCTGAATCCGTCCGGCAAGGTAGTCCGGCGCCAGGCGGACCGCCTCACGCAGATGAGGCAGCGCCTGGTCGAGGCGGCCGTCCTCTGCCATGAGGCGTCCGAGTTCGACTCTCGCCCAGGCATCGGCCGGGTCGCGAGCGGCAAGGCCGGCCAGCGTCGCCGCTGCCTCCTCTCTCCTGCCCGCCTGCGCTTCGGCGAGCGCCAGGTTGCGGTACGCGAGCAGGTTGTCGGAGTCCTCCTCCACTGCGGAGCGCAGGAGCCCGATCGCCTGGTCAAGTGCGCCTGCCTGCACCGCGAGCAGACCGCGGCGAAAGAACGCCCGGCTGCCGGTCGGCAGCGCCGTCATCTCCTGAATCAGCGGGTCTCCCACGGACATGCCCGTGGCGCCGCCCAGCGACAGATGCCGGGCGGCGGACTCGGCATCGCCCAGATTCCGGTACGCGAGTCCCAGAGCGTGGTGGGCTTCGCCCGCCGCCGGCGCCAGCTCCACGGTCCGCTCGAGAAGGTCGACAGCAGCCCGCGAGTCGCCGCGGTCGAGCGCGATGCGGCCCAGACCCAGCAGCGCGAAGGGGTTGCTCGGCGCCGTCGCCAGCACCCGCCGCCACAGGCGCCCGGCTTCCTCGAATCGACCGAGCCGTCGCTCCACCTCCGCCAGCCGCAGGATCGGCGTGGTCCGGTCCGGGCCGCGTTCGAGCGCGTCGCGGTAGCCGGTAGCGGCCTCCGTCAGCCGGCCGCGCGTCTCCGCGGCGAAGGCCTCGAGATACGGCCAGCGCCAGTCCGCGTCGTCGAGCCGGCGGGCCTCGCGATAGCAGGCGAGCGCGTTCTCCAGCATCAGGACAGCCTCCGGCTCCAGCAGCTGCACGCCGTGGTAGAGCCGCCCGAGGCCCCCGACGGCCGCCGCAATGTCCGGGGCCGGCGCGCCGCCTGCCGCGAGCCGACGCACCTCGTTCTCCACAGCGATCAACTGGCGGCGCAGCGAACCGTCGAGGCTCGTGTCCGGCAAGGCCGGCAGGGCGACCGAGCCACCGGTGTCACCTCCGCACGCGCCATGAAGCCCGGCAACGAGGCACAGCGCCAGCAACGGGAACGTGGCGTGCGGCACGGGCATCCTCACGGGATCGAAGCGCCTTCTCCGCGCCGCAACGTGTGGTAGCGGCGGACGTCAAGCTGACCGAAGCTCTCCGCCAGGCCGCCCGGCCACCGAACGCGGACCTCGACGGCATCTTCCCGATCGCCGAGGCCGAACAGCACGCGCGGGTCGCTGGACGAGGCGTAGCTGCCCGCCGTTCTCACTCGCCGCATCAACGGCCAGTCACTGGCGGACCCGACCTCCACCACGCTGCCGAGCGCGTCGCGGTCGGGACCCGGCTCGACGGCTCGAATGCCGATCCAGGACCGGTCCTGCCCCACCCGGTTGATCAGCAGCTGCGCGGCGCCCGCATTGTTCGTCACCAGGACGTCCGTGTCGCCGTCGTTGTCGACATCGCCGAATGCCGCTCCGCGAGACACGAGGCGCTCGGCGAACGCCGGACCGGCCAGGGCCGACACGTCCTTGAAGCGTCCGTCGCCGAGGTTCCGGAACAGCTGGTTCGGCTGGCCGAACCCGGCGTCGTCCGTGCTCTCCCTCCCCCGCACGGCGCCATTGACCACCAGCAGGTCGAGCCAGCCGTCGTTGTCGTGGTCGAGCCACCGGGCGCCGAAGCCAGTCCACGGCAGGCTTGGCAATCCCAACTGCGACACGATACTGGCGTCCGTGAACAGACCGCCGCCATCGTTGCGGTAGAGGGTGTTCGTTTCGCCCGTCAGGTGGGAGACGAACAGGTCCTCGTCGCCGTCGCCGTCGCTATCGCCGGCGTCGACGCCCATGCTCGCTTCGGCCAGGCCCGCGGAGTTGACCGCGGCGCCGGCGATCGGGGCCCGATTCTCGAAGCGGCCGGCCCCGCTCGCCCCTCGCCCGTTGATCCACAGACGATTCGCGGACCAGTCGTTGGCAACGTACAGGTCGAGGAGGCCATCGGAGTCGGCGTCGACCGCAAGCGCGCCCAGGGTGGGTTCGGGAACGCCGGCCAGGCCGGCGCCCCTGCCCGCCTCCTCGAAGCGGCCGCCGCCCCCGTTTCGGAAGTAGCGGTCCGGCAGCGCGGAGAAACTCCTGGGGCTGCAGTAGTCGAGGCCGCTGCCGGCCGAGCTGCAGGCAACATGCGCGCCGCCGCTGAACTCCACGTAGTTGCCGACGAACAGGTCGAGGTCGCCGTCGAGGTCAGCGTCCAGGAACACGGCCGGCACGCTCCATGCGGGGTCGCCGACGCCAGCGGTCTCGGTGACGTCCTCGAATCGGCCGTCGCCGAGGTTGCGCCAGAGTCGGTTCCGCCCCACGTTCGTGAGGTAGAGGTCGACCCTGCCGTCCGCATCCGCATCGCCGGCTGTCACCCCCATGCCGTACTCGGGGGCGCCGAACCCGGCCGCAGCCGAGATGTCCGTGAACCGCAGGCGCCCCGTCTCGAACAGCTCGTTGCGGAACAAGGCGTGGCCCGTTCGAATGTCGTCGCCTGACTGCGACGTCTCCGGGTACAAGTCGCCGCTCTGGACCAGGAACGCATCGAGGTCCCCATCGTCGTCGATGTCCACGAGGGCTGCACCGGCCCCCATGATCTCCGGAAGAAAAAAGCGGCCCGAGGCGCCGTTGCGGTGGACGAAGACCAGGCCTGTCGCCTCGGCGCGGTCCTCGAACAGCCAGCCGGACGGGTCTGCCGCGGTCTCTTCCGCGACCCCGCAGGAAACACTGCCGGGGGAATCCGCTTCAGGCGCCCGCGTGCAGGCCGGCACGATGGCCACCACTGTCGCCGCCACCCAGCCGAGAGCCAGCAAGCCGGCCGACCTGTCACGCCGCGAGGCGCCTGCAGGACTCGCCCGCAAGCGAACGTGCCAGGCGACGCCCGAACGATCCAGCCATCTGTCCATGCCAGGTCCCCGCCCGGCCTACGGCCTCGCGGGCGCCCGCAGCGCCTGTCGGGAGCGGTACAGATTCAGGCGCTGCTTACGCTCGCCGGAGGTGTCGCCGGCGGACTCTCGCTCCCTGTCCAGGACCTCCTCCTGCTGCGCGATTGCCTCGTCGAACCGGCCAGCCGCCGCGAGGGCCATGGCCAGGGTCTCCAGGTGGTCGAGCGCCGGCTGCTCGGCGACGACGCCCCGCGCCAGCTCGACGGCCCGCTCCCCGTCCCTGGCCTCCGCAACCGGGCTGGTCGCCAGCAGGCGGGCGAGCAGGTGCCGTACGGCGAGGTCGCCGGGGAAGCGCTCCAGGGCCTCTTCCAGCGTCGCCTGGCACTCGACGTACCGCCGGGCCGAAAACTGCACCAGGGCGAGCTGGAAACGCGCCGCCAGGTCGGCGGGGGTCTGCTCGACCAGCGCCCGAAGATGAACCGCCGCCCGCTCGGGCTGCGTGGAGCCCAGGAGCAACTCGGCCAGGGCGCGCCGCGCTTCGATCAGGCCCGGGTCGAGCGCCACGATCTCCTCCAGCTCCGCGATGGCGCCGACCGCGTTGCCCGCGCCTGCCCGGGCCCGGGCGCGGGCCAGCCGCCACGGCAGGTTCTCCGGGTCGATGTCCGCGGCGCGCTCCAGGTGGGCGGCGGCCTCGGCGGCCCGGCCAGCGCGCCCCAGGAGCAGCGCCAGGTTGAAGTGCGCCGCGCCGTGGTCCGGCCGCAGCTCCAGCGCCCGGCGCAGGTGACTCTCCGCCTGGCCGATATCCCCGGTCTCGATCAGCGAGCGGGACAGGTTGAAGTGCGCCTCGGCGTCGGCCTCGTTCTCGGCCAGCACCTGCTCGAAGCGAGAGATCGCCTGCACGTGATCGCCGGCTCGGGCCGCGCGCACGGCGCGGTCGAACACCGCCTCCTGCATGGCGCCGAACGCCTCCAGACGGTCCCGGAGCGGATCGACGATGGCGATGGGGACCTGCCGGTTCCGGGCCAGCTCGGCGCGGGCGCGCTCCGGCTCACCAACGGCGCGAAGCGCCATGCCGAGATGGTGACGGACGATGCTGCCTTCCGGTTCCGAGCTCGCGAGGGCATCCAGGATCTGGACGGCGCGAGCGGCATCGCCGCGTTCCAGGGCCACGCGGCCCAGACCGAGGCGCGCCGCCGCGCCTCCCGGTCGCCACGACGCGGCCTGGCCGTAGGCCGCCTCGGCGGCATCCAGCTCCCCATCGGCCAGCAGCATGTCGCCGGCCCGAATCAGCGTCGGTACGTCGTCGGGCCGCAGGTCGAGAACGGCGTTGGCGCTCGCCCGCGCACCTTCCAGGTTGCCGGTCGCGTCGTGCAGCAGCAGTTCGTAGTACGCCCACTGGAAGTCGCCGGGAGCGAGCGCGCGAAGCTGCCCCAGGCAAGCCTCGGCGGCCCGGTGAAACTCGTGATGGAGGTAGCGCAGGCAGAGATCGGCGAAGGAGTTGGCGGCGGCCTGCGCCTGCGCCTCGTCCGCGACGGCGGCGAGCATCGCCCCCAGCGCGGAGCGTCCCGCCTCGATCTGCTCGCGGACCTCCTGCCCGAGGTGGTCGAGGTTCGGCTCGGGCACGGCAGCGAGGGCCAGGTGCGCACGTACCCGCTCCGGGCCGCCGGTGGGCGCGTCGGGCGCCTGCGCCAGCGCGGCAAGCGTGTGACCCAGGGCGAGCGGCGTCAGGGCTGCCGCCAGCGCGGCAAGGGAGACCGCCGAGAGGTGGAGACCGTGCCAGTGGGAACGAGAGCCGTGCGGACGATGCCCGGCTGCTCCAGGCCCTCCAGGACCGCCGCGGGCGGCCTCTCGGGCCGGGCCATCGGCCGGGCCAGGACGCGGGCCAGCAGCGCCGTTCGTCACCGCGGACCGCCTGCGGGCGGTGGAGATCGCCATCAACCGCCCTCCCCCCTGACGGGGCCGGCGCTGCCCGAGCCCCGGAACACCAGGTGGTAGCGGTTCGGTTCCAGCCGGAAGCTCTCGGCAAGGCCGCCTGGCCACACGACCTCGACATCCACCCTCGTCGTCGACTCGTCCTGAAGCGCGAACAGCAGCCGCGGGTCGCTGGCCGCGGCGTAGCTGCCGTCCGTGTGCGCCCGCCGCCAGCCGCTGCCCGCGACTCGTGCGCGTGCGCCGTACACGTCGACGAACCGTGGCCAGTCTCGTGACTCGGAAGTGGTGACGGGTGTTCCTGCGCCCCCCGCCACGCCGCTCACGAGGCGAACGCCGGCCCAGGCGCGTCCAGGTGGGCGGCGGTTCAGCAGCACGCGGGCACGGCCGGCGTTGTTGGTCACGACGAGGTCCGGGTCGCCGTCGTTGTCCAGGTCGCCCACCGCGACGCCGCGGCTGACCTCGCTGCGCGCCGGACGCTCGCGCCGGGCCGCCGGGACGACCTCGAATCGGCCTTCGCCCAGACCGCGGAAGAGCTGGTTCTCCATCCGCAGGGGATGCGGCTCGCCGGCCAGGGCCTGCTCCTCGACGAGCCGCACCGCTCCGTTGGCGACGTACACGTCCAGGACGCCGTCGCCGTCGAAGTCGAGCGCCGCGGCGCCGAAGCCCGTCATCGGCCAGCTCGGGTCGACCAGGCCGGCCTCGCGGGAGCGGTCCTCGAACAGGCCGCTGCCGTCGTTCAGGTACAGCGTGTTGTACTCACGCACCAGGTGCGAGAGGAGGATGTCCGTGGCGCCGTTGCCGTCGAAGTCGGCGACCGCGACTCCCATGCTCGCCTGCGCCCGGCCCTCCCGGTCGAAGGCGGCGCCGGCGAACACGGCGTCCTCCACGAAGGTGCCGTCGCCCTGGTTCAGCCACAGCTGGTTGGCCATCTGGTCGTTGGCGACGTAGAGGTCGACCAGGCCGTCGCCGTCGAAGTCGACCGCCGCCGCACCGAGCGCGGTGTGCGGCGCTCCGGCCAGGCCCGACCTTTCCGTCGCGTCGGCGAAGGACCCGTCGGCCAGGTTGCGCAGCAGCCGGTCACCCTGGGCCGGCTGGCTGAGCGGGCCGCAGTAGTCCGGCTGCCCGCCGGTCAGGAAGCACGTCTTCCGGTTGGCGCGGTGAAAGCGGTGGTAGTTGCCCACGTACAGGTCGAGCCAGCCGTCGGCGTCGAAGTCGAAGAAGACGGCGGGAACGCTGAAGCGCCGGTCCTGGGCGCCGGCGGCCTCCGTGACGTCGTCAAAGCCCGCGCCCTCCCGGTTGCGCAGCAGCTGGTTCGGCCCCAGGTTCGTCAGGTAGAGGTCGACGTGGCCGTCGCGGTCGTGGTCGCCGGTGGCGACGCCGATGTTGTAGCCGGGGGCGTCGAGCCCCAGCTCGGTGGTCACGTCCGTGAACCGGAGGGCGCCGCCATGGGTGAGCACGGCGGCGGCGCCAGCGTCCCCGAGATCGTTGCGGAAGATGCGAGCCCCCGCTGGCTGGCCGGGCGCCCGCCCGAACACGGGTTCGCGCCCCTCGTCGCCGTCGAACTCCCGGCCCTGGCCAAGGAAGATGTCCAGGTCGCCGTCGTTGTCAAAGTCGAACAGGGCGACACCCGGTCCCACCACTTCGGCGGTGTACAGCTGTCCCGTCATGCCGTTGAAGTGGACGAAGTCGACGCCGACCTGCAAGGCGACCTCCTCAAAGGCGGGCGACCCCCCGCTCGCAGTCGCGGGGACAGCTGTGCCCGCGAGAAGCAGCGACACCGCTGCCAGCGCGAGGTCGAGCCGAAGCGGCATCCGCGCGGCGACGGCCGGCGCCGGCCGAAAGACGTCGCGCACTCTGCTCGTCCAGGCAGCAGGGCGCAGAACGGTGTGTTCGCAGCGGTGCATCGTCCAGAGACTACCGACGGAGGTCGTTGCCGCTTCAGACGGCTGAACGGCGAACCAGCGCATTGGATCCCGAACCGGGTCAGGGCGCCACAGGGGCGGCCGTTTGACACGGCGCACGAATGCGGGGAGGATTCCCGCTCTGTTTCAACCGTTGGATCGTCCAACCACCCCTTAGGAGAAGAACCCAAGATGAAGCGACTGCTTTCGGCCACGTTGCTCGTGCTCCTGCCCGTCAGCCTGATGGCGGACGCGCCGGAGAACACGACAATCGGCGGCCAGGTAACCGATCCCGGCGGCTCGCCGCTTCCCGGCGTCAGCGTCACGCTCGGTGGCGACCGCGGAGAGCGATTCACCGTCACCGACGAGAACGGGAGCTACCGCTTCGTCGGCGTAGCCCCCGGGGACTACACCCTGAAGGCCGAACTCGAAGGCCTGGGCGAGGGCAGCGCCACCGTGCGTGCCGTTGCCGGCGAGCGCAAGGCGATCGACGTCACGCTCCAGGCGGCCGTCGAGGGCGGCGAAGTCACCGTCACCGGCGAGGCGCCGATGGTCGACAAGTTCAACGTCTCCGCCGGCGCAACCGTCTCCGGCGAGATCGGCGAGCAGATCGGCGGCACGACCCGCACCTACTACGGCATCATCAACGCCCTCCCCGGCGTCACCTCCGATGCCCAGAACGACGACATTCAGCAGACCCGCCCCTCGGTCAACGGCGCGCACTTCGCCGACCAGGGCGTGTTCATCGACGGCGTCGACACGACCTTCGCCAAGTTCGGCGGCAGCCGGGTCCGGGTGCCGACCACGGCGCTGACCGAGGTCTCGATGGAGGCCGGCGGTTCCTCCGCCGAATACGGCCGCTATGTCGGCTCCTCCACGAACGTGATCGTCAAGTCCGGCACCAACCGCTGGCACGGCGACGCCCTCTGGAATCACCAGCGGGTGGACTGGGGCGCCGACTACAAGGACCAGCCATCCCTCACCGAGCGGACGAACAAGCCGTATCCGGCGGACTGGTTCCAGCGCTGCCACGGCGACGAGCGCGACGCCGGTCGCGGCCTGATTCCCGGCGGCACGGACGGCTCCCGCGAACTTGAGCCCTGCCAGCCCGGCGGCTCCGAGTGGGCCGGCGCGAGCGACGGCTTCGAGCTCTCCATGGGCGGGCCGCTCCGCCGCGACAAGGCCTGGTTCTACACCGGCTACAGCGAGTTCGACGACGCCTACTCGGAACGCCTGATCGGCGGCGACCCGTTCGACATCAGCCTGTTCGACGACACGCGCATCTTCAAGGCGAACCTGCAGGCGAGCAATTCGCACGCGATGAACGCGTCGTGGATCGAGACGCCGACGTTCCGGAACTACTTCAACCCGCAGTCGTTCGACTACTGGACGCCGACGCCGCACGAGAACGACAGCGACCTGCTGACGGCGAACTGGAACTGGTCGCTGTCCAGGAACTGGTTTCTCGAGATGAAGGTCGCCCAGCAGGAGACGCAGGAGAACAAGTTCCTGGGTTGCCACAACTCGCTGGCGGAGCCCAACGCGGCGGCGCAGAACGTCGGCGGTCAGCCGATTCTCGAGTGGCTGGGGCTGCAACACCTTCCGGACCTGCCGGCCGAGATGGTCGAGACCTGCCTGCAGGCGAAGTCGCTCGACCGCGGTCCCATCGCGGGGCACTCCGAGCTCGACACGTCGGGCGGCGACGCCAGTCATCCGCTCCGCTTCCCGTTCGACCCGAGCCAGGGCTTGTTCTGGCCGGGCAACAACTACAACGTGTACGTGGACGGCGAGAACCTGGGCGCCTGGCACAACGGGTGGATCCTCTCGGACGGCTTCGGCTTCAACGCCTTCCCGCGCGAGCAGGCCAACGTGGGCCTGACCCAGTTCGTCGGCGCCAACCACGAGTTGAAGTACGGCATGGACTACCAGGACACCAAGTGGGAGGGCGAGAACGCCCGCACGTCGTTCATGAACGGCTGGGGCTACGACTCGTACAACCCGTTCGGCTACGGCGGCGCGGGTACGCTCGTGGACGACTCCTGCGGCCTGGGCTGGGCACGACCCCTGGATACCTCCCCTGACAACCCCTTCACGCCAATTCCCGGCCTGGTGCCGGAGCAGACGACCAGAGCACGCGGCTGTACCTACGTCGATTACAACTCGCCCCGGCTCAGCTGCCAGGGCGAGATCGGCTCGGAACTCACGCCCGTCGAATTCAGCAACACGAACGGCCAGATCACGCGAACGGACTTCGGCCCCGGCAGTTGCATCGGGCGGGGCACCGGCGACGCCGAGATCAAGGACACGGCATTCTACCTCCGCGACCGCTTCACCGTAGGCGACCACTGGACCTTCAACGTCGGCGTCCGCAGCGAGATCCAGGAGGGCTGGAACGACATCCGCCGCAAGGTGGTCGACGCCACCTACGTGGATCCCCGCGTCAACATCACGTACGACGTGAAGGGCGACGGTCGTCTGCTGCTGACCGCCAACTGGGGTCAGTACCACGCGATGCTGAACCAGGCGTGGATCTCGGGCGGCGGCGACACCGCCGGCGGAATGCACGACCAGTGGAACGGCTACGAGGGCTACGAGGTCTGGTTGTTCTGCGACCCCATTGAAGCTGCTGTCTTCTGCCCCGTCCCCGACCGGGCGGACACCCGCCGCAATGGAACGGTCGGCCAGGCCTTGCCCGGCTACAACTTCGCCTGGAGCACGCTCATCCCGGGCCTGATGTGGGACGCCCTGCGCCCCTGCGGGGACGGCGAGGTCTCGGGCGTGGACTGCGAAATCTGGAGCCATGACATCGACCCCTACTACCGGGACGACCTGATCATCGGCCTCGAGTGGCAGTTCGCTCCCAACTGGGCGCTCGACGTGAAGTACATCGACTGGAAGATGCAGGACATGATGTTCTCCAACACCCAGCTCGATCACGAGGGTCGCAACATCTTCATCACCGGCAACTACCACGACCTGGCGGAGATCGTCACCAACTCGGCGGACGCGCGCGAGGCCAAGGGCATCGAGCGGGGCCTGAACGACGAGGCTCTGGCCCTGGCGGACCCGGCGACCAACGGTTACCGTGGCTTGCAGATCCAGCTCAACCGGCGCTTCACCGACGGCTGGGCTCTGTACAACAACGTGTCCTGGTCCGAGACGGACACCACCGGCGCCGGCGCCTGGTGGAACAACACGAACTCCACCTACCTGGAGAACCTGAGCGCCGTCCTGACCCAGGAGATCATTGACGACTGCAACACCGGGCAGACCATACCGGATCGCCGTACCGGACGGACGGAGCTCTACCCGGTGGACTGCAACCAGGCGCTGTCCGAGTGGATCGGCTACCCGGTGTCCATGATCAACCGGCGCGGTCTGAACTCGGCCTACGACCGGACCTGGATCTTCAACTCCTTCGGGTTCAAGACATGGCGGGTCGGCCGGCAGGACTTCACCCTGGGAGGCCACCTGACGTTCCAGACCGGAACGCCATGGGTTCGCTCCGAAGGCGTGTCGATCATCGACATCGATCCCAACAACCCCAAGCCCGGTACCCCCAACGACGGCGTGAGCTTCAACCTGCATGCGCCGGGCACCCAAGGTCGGTTCACCTCGGACGAGTACACCATCAACCTGAACGGTGCCTGGGGCTTCCCGCTGGGCTACCGCGATGTACGAGGCGAGATGCGGGTCGAAGTGCTCAACGCGACCGACCAGCAGCGGCGTCGTTCCTGGGGCGGCGACGGGCAGGTCTACCCGGTACGGCGCTTCTTCCAGCGTCCGCGCCAGGTACGCGCCTCGTTGAGGCTCCGCTTCTAGGGGCTGACCGTTCACACCTCGGGGCGCGGGCAACGCTCCACGCTTCACGTTGAGGTGCTTCTCGAGGGGAGGGGGCTCCGGCTCTCTCCCCTCTCTTCGTTTCTGCTACAGGCGCCAGAAGTCAACTCACAACACAGGAGTCAGGGCTACGGCGGCTTCCATCGGCTGGCCGACTTCCGGCGTTCCAACCTCATGCGTCACAAACCCGATGCTCTGGCCTCCAGGCTTCTCGCTGCAGGACTTGCGGGCTCTCCTCCTGGCAGCGCCCCCCCCCTTGACGGGCAGGAACGGCCGAACAGGCAGCCTCCACCGCCAGACAAGAGGAGAGCATCCGGAATCTTCGGCACCCCAGCAACCCTGCCCCACCAACCCGGCACCCCGTGGAATCCCAACGATCTCTCGTCGCGAGAAGTCGGCTGCGCCATCCTCGGAGCAGGGATCATCAAGAACTCACCCACCATGCACCTCGGCTCGCTGTTCCTGATTGGGGCCTCCTCGACAGAGGAAGACCTGGAGTTGTGCGGCCTGGGCTCTGACTGACCGGGAGTCCTGCCCGCCAGGGCCATGTCCGGCTTCGTCCAGCGACACCCGAACGCGTCGCCCGTCGGACCACGCCGACTGACGTGCAGTCGCTCGATGCAGGGCTCGAGTTCTGCCGTCGGCACGGCTGGCCCGTCCCCGCACCTGGACCTGAGCGGGGGCCCCGGTTCACCCGCTTGTCCCGCGCTCCTCATGCAGAGTCCGGCCAAACTCCCCAAAGGGGCCTCGCCGTTTCTCGTGTTGCAACGCCGCCATCGGCCCGGGAGATCCAGAATCCCGAATCGCCTAGCCCTGCTGCCGCCCTGACGGTCCCTCCTTGACACGGGGCGCCTCCTTCCTGTAACCATGTAGCCATTCCTTACAACTGACCGAGGAGGAGCTAATGAAGCGACTCGCAGTGGCTCTGATGTTGCTGGTTCCGGTCGGCGTCCTGGCGGACGCTCCGGAGACGGCGACCGTCAGCGGCGCCATCGTGGATCCGGGAGGCTCGGCGCTTCCCGGCGTCACCGTCACGCTCAGCAGCGAGCGGGGCGACAAGTTCGGCATCACCGACGAGAACGGACAGTTCCGGTTCGTCGGCGTCGTGCCGGGCGAGTACAACCTGAAGGCCGAGCTGCAAGGCCTGGGCGAGGTGACCGCAACCCTCCGTGCCGCCGCCGGCGACCGGAAGAGCGTCGAGCTGACGCTTCAGGCCGCCGTCGAGGGCGAGGTCACGGTCACCGGCGAAACGCCTATGGTCGACAAGTTCAACATCACCGCCGGCAGCACGGTCACGTCCGACATCGGCGAGCAGACAGCCGGCACGACCCGCACGTACTACGGGGTCATCAACGCCCTGCCGGGGGTCACGTCCGACGCGCGGAACGACGACATCCAGCAGACACGTCCTTCCGTGAATGGCACCCACTTCGCGGACCAGGGCGTGTACATCGACGGCGTCGACACCACGTTCGCCAAGTTCGGCGGCAGCCGGGTCTTCCTGCCCACCACGGCGGTTACCGAAGTCTCCATGGAGGCCGGCGGTTCCTCCGCCGAGTACGGGCGCTACATCGGTTCCTCGACCAACGTGATCGTCAAGTCGGGCACGAACCGGTGGCACAGCGACGTGCTCTGGCAGCGTCAGGCCATCAGCTGGGGCGCCGACTACGACGAGCAGATCTCGCTGGCCGAGCGCCGGACACAGCCCTACCCGGTCGACTGGTTCAAGCGCTGCCACGGCGACGACCGTGACGCAGGCCGCGGCCAGATCTCTCCCAGCCTCGTCGAGGAAGCCATCACCACGAACCGCGAGGCCTGCCTGCCGGGCAGCGACGAGTGGGCCGGGGCCTCGAACGGCTACGAGTTCTCGGCCGGCGGCCCCCTCCGCCGCGACCGCTTCTGGTTCTTCGTGGGCATCAGCGAGTTTGACGACGCGTACTCGGACCGGTTGCTCGGCGGCGACCCGTACGACATCAGCCTGTTCAACGACGCGCGCATCTTCAAGCTGAACATGCAGCCTTCGGAAGCCCACTCGTTCGCCGCCTCGGCCATCGACACGCCGGCGTTCCGGAACTACTTCAACGACCAGTCATCCGACTACTGGACGCCTACGCCGCACGAGAACGACAGCGTGCTGTCGACGGTGAACTGGAACTACGCCATCTCCAAGGACTGGTACCTGGAGGCCAAGATCGCGCTGCAGGAGACGCAGGAGAACAAGTACCTGTCCTGCTACAACAAGCTGGAGCAGGAGAACCCCGAGGTGCTGATGCCGGACGGCATTCCGCTGCTCGAGTGGCTCGCCCAGGACAACTTCCCCGACGCCTCCGCGCGCATGGTGGAGACCTGCCTGCAGGCCAAGTCGCTCGACCGCGGCCCGATCGCCGGCCACAGCGCCACGAACACCTCGGGCGGCGACACGAGCTACCCGCTCCGGTTCCCGTTCGATGCCAGCAGGGGCATCTTCTACCCCGGCAACAACTACAACGTGTACCGGGACAACGAGAACCTGCAGGCCTGGCACAACGGCTGGATCCTCTCGGACGGCTTCGGCTTCAACGCCTTCCCGCGCGAACAGGCAAACGTCGGTCTGACCCAGTTCATCGGCGCCAACCACGAGTTGAAGTACGGCCTGGACTACCAGGACACCAAGTGGGAGGGCGAGAACGCCCGCGTGCCGCTCCTCAACGGCTGGGGGTTCGACCCGACGAGCGACTTCGGCTACTACAAGGCAGGAACCCTCGAAGAGGACTCCTGCTCCCTGTTCCGCGGCACCACCACGTCGCCCGACAACCCGACCTTCGTCGGCGGAACGACGCGCGGACGCGGCTGCTACTTCGTGGACTACAACTCGCCGCTTCTGACCTGCGAGGGCCTGCACAGTGACGGACTGCCTCACCGGCCGACCCAGATCGAGCGGGTGAACGGCGAGATCGTCCGCACTGTCGGCACCTGCGTAGGCCGCGGCACTGGCGACACGGAGGTGCGGGACATCGGGTTCTACGTCCGGGACCGCTTCACGATCGGTGACCACTGGGTGATCAACCTGGGCCTGCGCGCCGAGCAGCAGGAGGCGTGGAACGACGTCCGCCGCCGGGTCGTGAACGACACGTACTTCGACCCGCGCATCAACATCTCGTACGACATCAAGGGCGACGGCGCCCTGCTCCTGAATGCCAACTGGGGGCAGTACCACGCGATGCTGAACCAGGCCTGGATCTCCGGCGGCGACGTCGCCCGTCCGAGCCTGCACGACCTGTGGAACGGCTACGAGGGCCGCGAGGTCTTCCTCTTCTGCGATCCTCAGGACGTTGCCGGCATGGACATCCTGAGGTCCATCGGCTACGTCGACTACGACTGCAGGCAGCCGTCCCGTCGCGACACCATTCGCGACGGCACGGTGGGCGCCGGCGTGCCCGGCTACAACCTGTCCTGGGAACTGGCTCAGCCGGGTCTCATGTGGGACGCGGTGGCCGCCGGACTCTTCGACTTCGACATCCAGACCTACTACAAGCAGGAGGCCATCCTCGGGCTCGAGTGGCAGTTCCGTCCTGACTGGGCGCTGGACATCAAGTACATCGACTGGCAGATGCAGGACATGATGTTCTCGAACTTCCAGCTCGACCACCGGGGCCGCGCCATCGGCATCACCGAGAACTACCACGACCTGGCCGAGGTCGTGCTCGCGTTCGACGCGGCCAGGGCGCAGAGGTGGGCGGACGCCGGCTTCGACGAGGCCGACCGTCCGAGCGCGGTGAACCAGGAGGCTCTGCTCAACGCGGATCCGTCGAAGAACTCGTACCGGGGCCTTCAGGTCCAGCTGAACCGGCGCTTCGCCGACGGCTGGGCGCTGTACAACAATGTCGCCTGGTCCGAGACGGACACCACGGGCGGTGGCGTCTGGTGGAACAACACGGACAGCGGCTACCTGGAACTGGTCCACGTGAACCTCACCGAAGGCCACATCGAGGACTGCCAGGAGTCGCAGTCGATTCCTGACCGCAGGACCGGTCGCACCCGCAGCTATCCGGAAGACTGCTTCGCACGACTGTCCGAGTTCGTCGGGCTGCCGGCAAGCATGATCAACCAGCGGGGCCCCAACGGGGTTGCCGACCGCGAGTGGATCTACAACTCCTTCGGGTTCAAGACCTGGCGCATCGGCGACCAGGATCTGACGCTCGGTGGTCACCTGACCTTCCAGACCGGCACCCCGTGGGCACGGTCCGAGGGCGCCGGCATCAGCGCCCAGAAGACCTGCGCTCCGGGCGCCCGGCCCAGCGGGCTGCGCACCTGCCCGCCCATCACGCCGTCCGATCCGACCAGCGACGCGCGTCCCGGTACGGCGAACGGCGGCGTGGGCATACGCCTGCACCCGTTCGGCGACGACGGGCGGCGCACCGCGGACGAGTACACGCTCAACCTGAGTGGTGCCTGGGGCTTCCCCATGGGCTACAGGAACGTTCGTGGCGAGCTCCGCGTCGAGGTTCTGAACGCCACCAACCAGCAGCGTCGCCGCCGCTGGGACGGTCAGGGCGAGGTCTACCCCGTGCGCAGGTACTACCAGCGTCCGCGGCAGATGCGCGCCAGCATCAAGTTCCGGTTCTAGGACCGGGCCAGGAACCCGGGCGTTGCGGCGCCCGGTTCCGTTGACAGCACCCAAAGGGGAGAGAGCTTTGGCTCTCTCCCCTTTCTCCTGCTGGCCACGAACAGGGCGGCGAACTCACACCCCGCGGGAGAAGATTTCGCGCTCCTGCCCTGCGCTCTGCTGGCAACTCCCTGACCGCCCAGCGGCAGCAGGCACGAGGAGTTGTGAGGCTTTCGGCGCTACAGTCCCGCTCCATGCTGCGTGAGTCCCTGGGCGCCACCTGCGAAACGGCGTGCAAGTGCCTGATGGCGGCAGCCATTCTCGCCGGGTGCGGCGGCGCGGGCCCGGCGAACGACCCTGCTGCCCCTGTCGACGCCGAGGCAGAAAACGCGCCAGCCGCTTCGTCCGCGCCACCCGCCTTCACCGAGCAGGCCGCCCGGCTCGGCCTTGCTTTCCGACACGAGAACGACGCGGAGGACCGCTTCCTGCTGCCCGAGATCATGGGTTCGGGCGCGGCGCTGTTCGACTTCGACGACGACGGCGACCTCGACGCCTACCTTGTGCAGGGAGGCGACCTGGGCAGCTACCACGAGCGGCCGGGGGACGCTTCGGCCACGAACGACACGAACTCGCCCACCTTCCCCACCGGCGACCGACTCTTCCGCAACGAACTGACAGAGACCGGCGAGCTCCGCTTTGTCGACGTTACCAGCGACTCGGGGATCGTCTCGACCGGCTACGGGATGGGCGTGGCCGCCGCAGACTTCGACGGCGACGGCCTGACGGACCTCCACGTGACGAACCTCGGCCCCAACCGGCTCTGGCGGAACCTGGGCGACGGGCGCTTCGAGGACAGGGCGGCAGAAGCCGGCGTCGGCGACCCGAAGTGGAGCGTCTCCGCCGCGTTCCTCGACTTCGACGGCGACGGCGGGCTCGACCTGTTCGTCGTGAACTACGTGGACTTCAACCTCGGCAGCCAGGTTCCCTGCACCTTCGGCAGCGGCGAGCTGGACTACTGCAGCCCCAGGACCCACAAGGCCGAGCCAGACCGCCTGTTCCGCAACCTGGGAGGTGGGCGCTTCGAGGACGTGACCCACCGGGCCGGGCTGGCGAGCGCGTTTGGCAACGGCCTGGGCGTCGTGCCGGCGGACCTCGACCGGGACGCCAGGCCCGACCTCTACGTGGCGAACGACGCCACGCCCAATCAGATGTGGATGAACGCTGGCGGCGGTCGCTTCGAGAACCGGGCGCTCTTCGGCGGCTCGGCGGTCAACGGGCAGGGCGAGGCCGAGGCGGGCATGGGGGTCGACGCCGGCGACTTCGACGGCGACGGCGACCTCGACCTCTACGTGACCCACCTTACCGGCGAGACCAGCACCCTCTACGTGAACGACGGCAGCGGACTGTTCACGGACGCCGGGCTTGCTGCAGGTCTGGACCGCCCCAGCCTGCCGATGACCGGCTTCGGCGCCGGCTGGTTCGACTTCGACAACGACGGCGACCTGGACCTTCTGGCCGTGAACGGCGCCGTCCGCCGTCTCGACCGCGCCCGCTCGGGCGCCGAGGCTGCGGAGCGGGCGGCGGCCGCGACAGAGCACGAGCGGCGCTTCGGCCAGCCGAACCAGATCTTCCGCAACCTGGGCGGGGGCCACTTCGAGGAGGCGCAGGGCATCGGCGGCGCCGCGTTCGAGGCGCCGGAGGTCTCCCGAGGGGCCGCGTTCGGCGACGTGGACAACGACGGCGACACGGACGTGCTGATCACGAACAACGGCGGCCCGGCCCGGCTGCTGATGAACGAGGTCGGGCACGGCGCTCCCTGGGTCGGCTTCCGCTTGCGCGGCCGCGATGACAGAGCCGACGCCCTCGGCAGCGTGGTCGAGGTGCGGCTCACGGACGGCAGGCGCATCGTCCGCGTTTCCCGGGCGGCGAAGAGCTACGCCTCGTCCAGCGACCCGCGCGTCCTCGTCGGGCTCGGCGACGGCGAAGTCGAGGACGTTCGCGTCCGGTGGCCCGGCGGCGCCGAGCAGTCGTTCGGAGCACTCGCCCCAGGGCGTTACCACGAGCTGCGGCAGGGAGAGGGAACCTGATGCGGCGTCGGCTCGCAGCGACCTGCGCCAGGGAAGGCGACCGCATCGAGACGGCACGCCATCTCCCGTGGACAGACAGCGCCGTGAGACGGGTGCCCGCCTTCGGGACTCCCGACCAGCGGCACAAGGCACCCGACAGCGACAATGGCGCGCCTGCGGTGGGCGACGCCGTCGAGTCCGGGGAAAGGACCTTCCTGTTCGAGAACAAGGGCAGATGCATGTCCCTGGCCGGCTGCATCCGGCCCCGCGACGACAACAGCCGGCTTCGACTGATAGCCAGCCCGGGGCCCGCGTTCGCTGCTCTGCTCCTGCTCCTCGCATGCGCTGATGCCGGACGCGTCGCGCTACCCGCGCAACACGAGGCCCGCGACCCGGCGGTACGCAGCCAGATCGCCGGTCTCGAGCGGCGGGTACGCGAGCTCGACCGCGGTGGCGTCGACAACCGCCAACTTGCCGACGCGGTTGGTGAGCTCGGCCGCCTGTACCAGGGTCTGCATCTGCTCGACACCCACGCCTTCGACGCGCTCGAGGCGGCCGAGGCCTGCTACACGGAGGCCATGCGCCTGGCGCCGGCCGACGACCGCTGGCCCTACCTGCTGGGTTTCGCGGCCGAGTCGCGTGGCGACATGGAGGCCGCCGCCCGGCGATACCGGGAGGCCCTGGACCGTCGCCCGGAACTCGTGCCCGCGCTCCAGCGCGTGGCCCGGGCGGAGGCCGAGCTCGGGCGCCCCGATGTTGCCGCGTCGCTGTGGAACCGCGTGCTTGAGCTTTCGCCGGACGACGGTGCAGCCCTGCACGGGCTCGGCTCGCTCCGGCTCGATGCGGGCGACGTCGACCAGGCAGCCGCGCTGCTCGAACGCGCCGTCGCAGCCCAGCCCGCAGCCGGACGCGGCCGCTACTCCCTGGCTCTGGCGCTTCGGCAGCTGGGCGACGCGGAGCAGGCCGCTGCCCACTTCGCCCTGGCCAGCCACACGGACTTCACCTTCGACGATCCGCTGGTGCGGGAGCTCGCCTACCTGCCGTCCGGCAGCGCCGCGCTCGTCCGCCAGGGCGCGATCGCAGTCAGCGCTGGCGAGTTCGCCGCCGCGGCGACGCTGTTCGGCCGGGCCGTGGACGCCGACCCGTCGAACCTGGAGGCGCGCCGCCACCTGGCCCTGGCGCACGCGGATGCCGGAGAACTCGGCGAGGCCGTGACCGCCTGGGAGGAGCTGCTGGCGCTCGAGCCGAGCATGGCCTCCGCCCACTTCGAGCTGGGGCGGCTGCAGGCAGATCGCGGCCAGCCAGCCGACGCCATGCGCAGCCTGACCCGAGCCACGGAGCTTGCCCTCGACTACAAGCAGGCGCACTACCAGCTCGCGCTCCTGCTCGAACGGGCCGGGCGTCCCGACGACGCCCTCGAGCGCTGGGAGCGGGTCCTGAGCCTCGACCCGGACTACGCCGACACCCGCGCACGCCACGCCGCCAGTCTCGCCGCAGCCGGGCGGCACGCGGAGGCCATCGAGATTCTGAGCACCCGGCTGGCCGCCGCTCCGTCGGATGCGGCGTCGCTGCAGGCCCTGAGCGTCGTCCTGCGGCAGCAGAATCGCCTTGAGGAGGCTCAGGCCGGCCTGGAAAGCGGCCTGGCCGCCGCGCAGTTTTCCCGGTCGGACGAAGCCCGCCTGCGAACCGAGCTCGGCGGCATCCTGGCAATCCGCCAGCAGCTCGGCGCGGCGGCTCGGGAACTGCGCCTCGCCGTGGGCCTCGACCCGACCGAGGCCGGCGCCAGCTTCCTCCTCGGCATGGTGCTCCTCGACCTGCGGCGCCCCGGGGAAGCCACCGCCGCCTTCGAGGCCGCCATCGCAGTACGCCCGGACCTGGTCATGGCCCGTCTGCGCCTCGCCGCCCTGCTCGCCCAATCCGAGCGCTGCAACGATGCCCTCGCGCTGCTCGACGAAGGCAGACGCTTCCCCGGCGCCGAGCCCGCCCTCGCCCAGGCCTTCAGTGAGCTGCGGACGGTCTGCGGCAGGCCCTGAGCCGCCAGATCCGAGGCGAGTCGCTCGCGGGTTGCCGGTGATCGGCTTCTGCTGACGTGCGCGCTTCGGGCGGACCGCACGTGGCGTGAGCTGGACAACACCGTCATCCGTGTCTCCGTGACTTCAACGATTGGACCGACCGTGAATGTCGTTGGCGCCGCCGTCAGCTCGCACTCGGTGCTGGATCTGCCGCGGCATCCTGCAGCAAAAGGTCGGTCCTGTCGGCGACTCTCTCGGCTGTGGTCTGGTTCAAGACCCCCTGCCGCGGCTCGCGGAGCGATGGCAAACCGGCAGCCCGAGACGCGGCGCCCCAGCGGCGGTTGGCTCACCGGTCGGCGACCTACTGAAACGTGACGACCCGGTGGCCACCGTTCACTGCGGGGATTCTCCCGGCGGCTTGCAAGTCCGCCCGCCTGATAGTCTTGCAACATGGCCAACGGAGTGAAGGGTGGAGGCGCGCCGCCGACGGCGACGCTGTTGCTGAGCTGCGACGATGCTGTCGGCATCATCGCCACCGTCACCGGGTTCATCAACGAGCACGGCGGGACGATCGCCAAGTCCGAGACGCACCGCGACCCGGCGCTGGACAAGTTCTTCTTGCGGCTCGAGTTCACGCTGGATCAGATCGATCTGGACCGGGAGGCGATCCGGCCGCTGCTGGAATGGGAGATCGGCGACCATCTGAACGTGAAGGCGCGGGTCGCGTTCTCGGACCGGGAACAGCGGGTCGGCGTCCTGGCGTCGAAGCCAGCCCACTGTCTGCACGACCTGCTGTCGCGCTGGCGGCTCGGCGAGCTGCCGGGCAAGCCTGTCTGCATCCTCAGCAACCACCCGGACCACGCCGCAGAGGCCGAGTTCAACAACCTGCCGTACCACCACCTGCCCGTCAGCCGCGAGACGCGGAGCGAGCAGGAAGAGCAGATGATCGAGATCCTCACCAAGGCCGAGGTCGACCTCGTGGTGATGGCGCGCTACATGCAGATTCTGACTCCGCGGTTCCTGGAGTGCTTCCCGTACCGCGTGATCAACATCCATCACTCCTTCCTGCCCGCGTTTCCGGGCGGCAGCCCCTACCGCCAGGCCTACCTGCGCGGCGTCAAGGTCGTCGGCGCGACCGCGCACTACGCCACCGCCGAACTCGACCAGGGGCCGATCCTCGAGCAGGACGTCACGCGGGTGAGCCACCGCGACTCGGTGACCACGCTGGTCCGCCGCGGGAAGGACCTCGAACGGGTAGTGCTTGCCCGTGCCGTGCAGGCAGACCTGGAGCACCGCGTACTCGTGACCGACAATCGGGCCATCATCTTCGGCTGACCGCCTCCGGGTTCCCGGGCAGGAGTCGCCAACCTCCCAAAGCGGCCCCCCGATGCAGCCGCGAGAGACCCGTCGGCAGGCCGAGCCGCCCAGCCGAGCCGTCGCAAACCCGGTCGTCAAGCACGACGTGGGCCGGCAAACGCCGCAGCCGGCCCGGGGCATCCGGCCGGAGGCCGCGATAGGATGGACCTCGCCATGCCCGCTTCGGTTCCCTCCGGGCGGCCTGTCGCCGCTGCCGGCACGTTCCTTCTTGTGGCGCTCGCCGCGACCGCTACCCTTGCGCAGACCGCCCAGACGGCGGCGGACGGGGTCAAGCTGTTCGAGGACTCGGTTCGCCCGGTGCTGGAGCTGGAGTGCTTCGCCTGCCACTCGGACCCGGAGCGGGCACAGAACGACCTGCTGCTGACCAGCCGTGCGGGGCTGCTCCGCGGCGGCGAGCGGGGGCCCGTCCTCGCCAGCCGGAACCCGGACGAGAGCCTTCTGCTTCGCGCCGTCGAGTACCACGACGAGCAGCTGCAGATGCCGCCTTCCGGTCGCCTCGCCGAGGCTGACATCGACGCGATCCGGCAATGGGTCCGGCTGGGAGCTCCGTTCGGCGGCGACGAAGACGACCTGGACGAGGTCGAGCGGGTCGACGAGTTCGAGATCACCGAGGCCGACAGGGCCTGGTGGTCGGTGCGTCCGATCGCGAGGCCGGCGCCGCCGGAGGTGGACGACGCCGAGTGGCCGGCGAACCCGGTGGACAGCTTCCTGCTCGCCCGCCTCGAAGGCGCGGGGCTCGAGCCGCCGGCCGAGGCCGACCGCCGTACGCTGATTCGGCGCGCGGCCTACGACCTCACCGGTCTGCCGCCGACGCCCGACGAGATCGAGGCGTTCGAGAACGACCCACGCGAGGACGCCTGGCCGCGTCTGATCGACCGGCTGCTCGCCTCTCCCCACTACGGCGAACGCTGGGGCCGCCACTGGCTCGACCTCGTCCGCTACGCAGAGACGGACGGCTACGAGCGCGACCGGCTCAAGCCATCGGCCTGGCGCTACCGTGACTGGGTCGTCGATGCCCTGAACGCCGACATGCCGTACGACGAATTCCTGACTCATCAGCTCGCCGGCGACGAGATCGAGCAGCCCACCGCAGCCTCGATCATCGCCACCGGCTACCTGCGGCTCGGCATCTGGGACGACGAACCGACCGACACCGAGCTCGCGCAGTACGACGACCTCGACTCCATCCTCGACACGACCTCGCGCGTGATGCTCGGCATGTCCATCGGCTGCGCCCGCTGCCACGACCACCGAGGCGACCCGATTCCGCAGACCGATTACTACCGGATGCTGTCGTTCTTTCGCGGCATCGCACCGTACAAGGTCGGCGGCGGCAACGAGCCCACGCCGGAGAACTACGTCGACAGGATTCCGGCGGACCTCGGCGTCGAGAGCAGCGCCAGCGACGCTCTCGACCGCTGGCGTGCGGAGCACGACGAACTGCTGGCGGCGGCACGGCAACACGAAGCCGAGTTGCTGTCCTGGGCGAGCGAAACCGAACGAGAAGGCGCGGAGGCAGCTGCCCATCTCGGCCTCGTGGCTCACCTGCCGCTCGACGAGACGCTGCCGCTGGTTGCCGCGGACAGTCGCGGTGGGCTCCACGGCCGGGTCGACGGCGTTGAGGTCGGCGTCGACGGCATCAGAGGGTCGGCCTTCCGCTTCGACGGCAAGGACGATGCCATCCGCATGCCCCGGCCCGTTTCGGAGGCATTCACCGTGAGCGTCTGGTTCCGAACCGAAGCGAAGGCGCCCGGCGGCGTGGCCTTCCAGTGGCGGCTGGGCGCCGTGATGGTCGACTCCCGCGCAAGGAACAGAGGTTTCGGCCTGGCGGTCGTCGGCGACGGCTACGTAGTGGGCGGCGCCGGGTCAGGCCTGGAGGCGTCGGTGAACGTCGCCTCCGGCCCCGGCTACAACGACGGCGTCTGGCACCACGCCGCTCTCGTCCGCGAGGCGAAGGGAGAGCTGCGACTCTACGTGGACGGCGTTCTCCAGGGCGAAGCGGAGGGGCCGACCGGCACTCTGGCGGCAGCGGACTTCCTGGACCTCGGCACTCCCTCGCAAACGAAGGGGGGCAGTCCCTTCGCCGGGTCACTCGACGAACTGCGCGTCTTCAACCGGGCTCTGACCGAACGGGAGATCCGGGCGCTTCACGTGGGTGTCGAGTCGGGCGGCGCCGGGCTCGCCCTCGCCAGCAGGCTCGGCGGTCGGGAGTCGTCCGGCGAGACGCAGGCGGCCCGCGCCTATCTGGATGCAGTGGAAGCGATTGCGGCGCAGCCCCGGCCGGAGGCAGACCTGATCGAGGTGCTGCTGGTCAAGGAGACCGGCGCCGAGGCGCCGCCCACCCACGTCCTGATCCGCGGCAATCCGCATGCGCCGGCGGAACGGGTCGAGCCCGGCTTTCCGCTCATTCTCGGCGACGCCGACCCGCAGCTCGCGGCGCGCAACGAGGGCTCGCCCACCACCGGACGCCGCCTCGCCCTGGCCCGCTGGATCGCCGACGAAGGCAACCTGCGCACCTCGCGGGTGATGGCGAACCGCCTTTGGCAGCACCACTTCGGACGCGGCCTGGCGCCCACTCCGAACGACTTCGGGCGCTTCGGCGAGGAACCCACCCACCCCGAACTGCTCGACTGGCTGGCAAGCGAGTTCACGGCGCAGGGCTGGAGCATCAAGTCCATGCACCGGCTGCTCATGACCAGCCGCGCCTACCGGATGTCGTCGCGGCCGCCGGAGGGTGCGCTGGCGGCCGACCCGGAGAACGACCTGTTCAGCCGCTTCTCCATGCGGCGCCTGACCGCCGAGGAGATTCGCGACTCGGTGCTGGCAGCGACCGGCCGGCTGAACCTGGAGATGGGCGGGCCGAGCGTCCATCCGCCGATACCGGAGGAGGTTCTCGCCACCGCATCGCGCCCCGACGCGGCCTGGGGCGAGGCGACACCCGAACAGGCATCCCGCCGCAGCATCTACATCCACGTCAAGCGCTCGCTGCTGCACCCGCTGCTGGAGAGTCTCGACCTGGCCGACACGGACTCCACCTGCCCCGTCCGCTTCACCACGACGCAGCCCACGCAGGCGCTGATGATGCTGAACGGCGACTTCATGGGTGAGCAGTCCCGCGCCCTGGCCGAGCGGTTCGCCGGCGTCCAGGCCACACTGGAGAACCGCACGCTGGAGGAACGGGTTGGCGAGGCCTTCCGCACCGTGCTGGGCCGTCGCCCGCAGCCGGTGGAGGTCGCCCGCGGCGTGGACCTTGTCCGCGAGCTCGAGCGCGAGGAGGGCTTCGACGCAGTTACGGCGTTTGCCGGCTACTCGCTGCTGCTGCTGAATCTGAACGAGTTCGTGTACCTCGACTGAGGAGTTAGCCATGCGCCACGATCCTGAACGCCCCCGCAACACCTTCTGCGGCCGCACCCGTCGTGAATTCCTCTGGGAAGCCGGCGGAGCGTTCACCTCGGTGGCGCTCGCCGGGATGCTCGCCGGCGACGACTTCCTCGGCGCCCAGACCGTCGCCGCCGACGGGGTTTCGGCCTGGAAGAACCCGCTGGCCGCCAGGCCGCCGCACTTCGACGGCGCCGCGAAGTCCGTCATCTTCCTGTTCATGTACGGCGGCCCGAGCCAGGTCGACACGTTCGACTACAAGCCGGACCTCTACCCGCTCGACGGCAAGACGATCGAGATCGCCACCAAGGGCCGCGGCGGCACGCGCAACGAGGGCCGGGTGGTCGGGCCGAAGTGGCAGTTCAAGCAGTACGGCGAGTGCGGCAAGTGGGTGTCCGACCTGTTCCCGAACCTCGGAGGCTGCGTCGACGACATCGCCTTCATCCACTCGATGACCGCGGACGCGCCTCTCCACGGTTCCGCCATGCTGCAGATGAACAGCGGCCGCATCCTCTCCGGCAGCCCGGCGCTCGGCTCCTGGGTCAACTACGGCCTCGGCACCGAGAACGAGAACCTGCCCGGCTTCGTCGTCATGCTCGACCCGAGCGGCGGACCGATCAGCGGCGCCAAGAACTGGTCGAGCGGCTACATGCCGGCCAGCTACCAGGGCACCGTGATTCGCTCGACCGGGACGCCCATCCTGTCGCTCGACCCGCCGCCGGGCATGTCGCGCCAGGCCCAGCGCCGCCTGCTTGACCGGCTGCGCGAGTACAACGAGGAGCACGCCGAACCGCGCGCCGAGAACAGCGAGCTCGCGGCCCGCATCGCCAGCTACGAGCTGGCCTACCGGATGCAGCAGCACGCGCCGGAAGCGGTCGACCTCTCGGGCGAGCCCCCCGCCACGCAGAGCCTGTACGGCCTGGACCAGGAGCACACAAGGGACTTCGGCCGCCGCTGCCTGCTTGCGCGCCGCCTGGTCGAGCGCGGCGTGCGCTTCATTCAGGTCTACTCCGGCGGAAACCACAACGACCACAACTGGGATGCGCATGGCGACCTGGTGAAGAACCACGAGTTCCACGCCGGCGCCACGGACAAGCCGATCGCGGGCCTGCTGCGGGATCTCAAGCAGCGCGGCCTGCTCGACAGCACGCTCGTCATCTGGGGCGGCGAGTTCGGCCGCCAGCCCACCGCCGAATACGCCGAGGGGACGGGACGCGACCACAACGCCTACGGCTTCACGATGTGGATGGCCGGCGGCGGCATCAAGGGCGGCGTGAGCGTCGGCGAGACGGACGAGCTCGGCAACCGCGCCGAGGTCGACCGCTTCCATGTCAAGAACCTCCACGCCACGGTGCTGCAGCAGCTCGGCCTCGACCCGAACGCCCTCACCTACTTCCACGCCGGCCTCGACCAGAAGCTGGTCGGCGTCGAGGGCGCCGAGCCGATCCACCAGGTCGTCGCCTGACGCCCGTGGCACCTCACGCCCGACCGGGAGGCCGACCACGCGGTCCTGCAGCCAGGCTCGGCCGGCGCTGGGCGCACGGGGCGACCGGGAGCGCGCCGGCGGGCTTCGAAGACGCGGTGCACGGGGAACGCATTGCCGCCCCGGTCCGGCCGGCGCTTGCGACCTGGCTGGCCGTCGCCGGGCTCTCGCTTGCAGCCGCCCTCCCGCTCGCCGCACAGCAGACGCTCACCTTCGAGGCGGACGCCGCAGCCGCGAGCGACCTGCAGGGCGAGCTCGACCTGAGTGTCGACGGCGTGCCGGTCGAGATTCGAGGCATCGAACGGGCGGAGGACGGCTGGAGCACCCTCATCTACGTCGACCTCGCGCTGACCACGTCGGGCGCCGTGTACCAGCTCGCCGAGACGCTCCTGGAGCAGGTCGATGCCCTGCTCGCCGCAGGCAGCGTGGAGATCGTGGTCGCCGACCCGGAGGCGCGCACGATCCTGCCTCCCACCAGCGACCGCGCCCTGGTGTCCGCCGCGCTCGAGCGCCTGGCCACGAGCGAGGAGGCCGCGAGCGCTCTGGTGGAACGGCGCCGCCTCTTCGCCAGCGAACGCGACATCGAGATCTCGCGGGTGCGTCGCCAGAGCGCGGCGGACGGGAGCGACCGACTCGCCGAACTCCAGGCCGTGCTCGCGCAGATGGCCAGGGACGCGATTCGGGACGAGGCCGCGATGCGCCAGAGCCAGATAGACGAGATCGTCGCCTTCCTGGCGAACCGCGAGGACCTTCGGCGCGAAGCCCTCCGTGCCGCCGAGCCCGGAAACGAGTCGCCGGCCGGTCGACGCCATCTGCTCCTTCTGGTGGACGGTCTGGTCACCGATCCGCTGAGCTACTACCTCCAGGCGGTGCCGGAGGCCGGGTCGCTGGCGGTCGAGGCCGCCACGACGCCGGGCACGGAGAGCATCGCGCGCACCGCGGCGGCGTTCGGATGGACCGCGGCGCCCGTCGCCTTCATTGCCGAGGTCGATGGGCTGGACGTGCGGTCGAACGACGTGACCGTGGGCTTCACCCTGCGCTTCAATCGTCCGAGGGGCGGCGCCGGAGAGACGGTCGAGGAAGATCTGGGGCTTGCGGTTCGCCCCGAAGAGTGGACGGTCGCCGCCGAGGCCACGGGCGCGGAGGTGCTGCAGCAACGAGCAGCAATCGCCGACTGGCTGGAGCGCCTTCCCCAACGCTTCGAGGCAACGTTCGACCTGCCCGCCGGCGCCACGGCGGCCGGCGATCTCACTCTTGGCCGCAGCCGGGAACGGCCCGTCCTGGCGCCGGAGGTCACCCCCGGCGCCGGCTCGCCCGACGACGTCGCCGAGGTGCGGCTCCGTCGTGCCTTCGCCGGCGACCTCGACAGCGAGCTCGAGGAGGGCGAGGGCGGCGTCGAGGTCGTGGCGTCGCTGCGCATCGAACGGGTCGAAGGGGACCGAACCAGCGCGCGGCTTTCAAGCGTGATCGCGCCGCCCGCCGGATCTCCGGCAACGGACGCCTCCGGCTGGCGCGTCAGCACCGGTCTGCACCGCGAGGACGGGACCGTCATCGCCAGCCACGGCACGCCGTTCGCCGCACCGGAAGACGAGAACCTGAGCTTCGAGCGACCCTTGCAGCTTCCGCCCGGGACCGATTCGGCGATCGTCCTGGCCGAGAACCTGCGCGACGGCCGCTGGGGCTACGCGATGGTCGACTTCGTGGACCTCGCCGAGCGGACCACGGGGGCCGACCGCGAAACCCGGGCACAGGCCATCGAGCTGCGGCAGGAAGACCCGAGCCGGCGTCGGGGTCGCGTGCCGTTCGTGGCCGACGTGCAGGAACCGTTCGCGGACGACGTGGCCCGGGTCGTCTTCTTCTTCAACGGCCGCCGCGTCGCTGCCCGCAACCGGGCCCCGTTTCGCGCCCGCATCGACCTTGGGACCGGCGAGCGCCTGGGCCGGGTCGAGGCGGTCGCGTTCAACGCCGCCGACCTGGAGCTCGGCCGCCACGAACTGCTGGTCAACCAGCCGCCGCACGCCTTCTGGGTGCGCATCACGGAGCCGGAGACCGGTCCCCTGGCCGGGCCGGTGACCGTCGGCGCCGAGCTGAAGCTGCCGCGAGGCGGGCAACTGCGGGAGATTCGCTTCTTCGTCAAGGACCGCCTGGCCGCCACCGTGACCGAGCCGCCCTTCCGTCGCGAGCTGCTGGCGCCAGTCGGCGATCCGGAGGCCTACCTGCGGGTCGAGGCGCTGCTGACCGACGGTCGCCTGGCCGAGGACGTGCTCTTTCTCTCGAATCCGGGGCTGTCGGCCCGCATCGGGGTCGAGCTCGTGCAGCTGTACGTCGTCGCGACCGACCGGACGGGCCAACCGGTGCGCGACCTCACCGAGGGCGACTTCTCCATCTTCGAGGACGAGCGCCCGCAGGAGCTCGAGACGTTCCGCGTCGCGTTCGACCTGCCCCTGACGCTGGGCATGGCCATCGACACCTCGAGCAGCCTCTTCCTGCGCATGCCGGACGTCAAGCGCGCGGCCACCCGGTTCCTGGAGTCGCTCGAACCACGCCGCGACCGCGCCTTCCTCGTCGGCTTTGGCAGCGAACCGCGGCTGGTCCGCTCGGCCACCTTCAACCTGGACGCGGTGCGCGGCGGTATCGGCGGTCTCAGGCCGCGCGGACGCACCGCGGTCTGGGGCGCCCTCTCCCTGGCCCTGGACCAGCTCGAGGGCCTGCGCGGACGCAAGGCGCTGGTCGTCTTCTACGACGGCGACGACGAGGACTCGGACGCGGCCTTCAGGCGCAGCCTGGAGCAGGCCCGGCGGGCGCAGGTGCCGGTCTACCTGGTGCTGATGAACGACGAGGCGGCCCGCACCGACGGCAGGAGCTTCAGCACCCGCAGCTTCGTCACCAAGCTGGAGCGGATGGCGAAGGCGGGCGGCGGGCGCGTCTACTACGTGCGCCACGACGAGGATCTGAGTCCGATCTTCGACGCCATCAGCCGCGAGCTGCGCAGCCACTATCTGCTGACCTACTACCCGAACGAGGAGCCGGGAGGTCCCAACTGGCGCGAGGTGAGCGTCGAGCTGGAGCGAAGCGGCGTCACGGCCCGCACGATCGAGGGCCGGGAGACCCGGTGATGCCGGCGCCGTCAGGTCCGAAGGGGGCGGCAGGGGACGCGGGCGCTCCGGGGGTAGCTGGAGGGTCTGCGCCCGCTGCGGTCGGCTGCGCTGCAGACGGTCGGGGTCGTCCGGGAGGCTCTCGGCAGGCGCCTGCCTCCAGGCCCCTTCCCCATCGGGTGGTTCTGTTGAAGAACGTCGCCGGTCGTTCGGGAAGCGAGCGCAATGCAGTACGTCGAGGTTGGCGAACCGTGTCGTGGACGGCAGCACTGCTGGCCATGCTCCTGCCCGCGGTGGCCGGGGCACAGATGCTGCAACGGGAGGCGGACCTGGTCGTGCAGACGCCGGGCGCCCGCCAGCCGCTGACCGCGGCCTCGGTCGAGGTGCTGGAGAACGGCCAGCCGCGCGAGATCCTGACGGTTGACCGGGTCGCCTCCCCGTGGCGCATCGTCGTCTGGTTCGATCTGCCCAGCTCGACTCCGGCCGGTATCGAGGGCGCGGCGGCCGCCGTAGCCGATGCCGCCGACGCTTTGGTCTCGCTCGGCACGGTCGAGATCCTGACCGCGGACCGCATCGCCGAAGTCGCCCTGGCGCCGACCACGAACGCCGGCGAGGTCCGGTCCGCCGCCCGTACGCTCGGTGCGCGCGCCGGCGCCGCCGGCGAGCTGCTGGACCTGCGGCGCGGCCTGCAGTCCATGGCGCGGGACCGCGGAGGGCGCGGCAGCGGGGATGGACTGCGCACCGCGGACCTTCTCGAGGGCGTCCTGCAGGAACTCGACACCCTGCGCTGGCAGCGCGAGACGCTGCTGGAAGAGCTCACGGCGCCTTCCCGCTCCGGCGAGGCGCCGTGCCTGCTGCTCCTGGTGCGCGACGCGGCGGACCTTTCCGCCGACGCATTCGCCGCCCGGTTGCTGGGCGAACCGACGGCGACCTTCGAGCGAGCCGCACGGGACGAACAGCGCCGCCAGCGGAGTCTCGGCCGCACGGTGGCTGCGCTCGGCTGGCGCGTCCACACCCTGCACTACGCCCCGTCCGACGCCGAGGCCGACGCTCTGCTGCCCGGGCGCCTCCAGGCGGCGCAGGACCTGGCGGGGGCAGGCGGAGGCGGCGCGTTGGCCGATGCCGGGAGTCTGGCTGACGCCATCGACGGCCTGGGAACATCCTGGAACATTCGCTACCGCTCCGGCGGCCCACGCGACGGATCGGTCCATCCGGTCGATGTGCGCATCGCCAGGGCCGCCGGGGCCGCCGGGCCACCCGAGATTCGGGCGCGTCGCTGGGGAACCGTGGCGGCGCCGGCGGACCTGGTCGCGCTGCGCGCCAGCCGAGCCCTGGAGGCCCTCCACAGCGGGGACGAGGACTCCCCCGCCGTCGGCAGCAGCCTGCTCGACGTGCGCGGCTCGCTCCTGCCCCAGAGCATCCAGTCCACGGCAGCAGGCGCCGCGGCCGAGCTCGTGATCCTCGACGGCATCGCCGCGGTGAGCGCCGACGTACCGCCCTCCAGCCGGGACCTGCGCATGAGCGTTTACGGCCAGGGCCTGGATGCACCCACGTTCCATCTGCTCCGGCCGGGCGCAGGCGAGAGCACAAGCAACGGCGTCTGGCGGTTCCGCACGATCTTTGACTTGCCCACGGCCATCGACGAGCTCGTGCTGCTGGTCGAGGACCTCCGCAGCGACCGCTGGAGGGCGGCGTTCCTGGAGATGACGTCCGAACCGCTGGACGACAGGAGCGACGTCGAACTGCTTCTGCCGGACACCGACCCGGCGGGCGCCCCGACAGCCGCTCGCACCGAGGGCGATGTGATCGCGGCCGCCCGGGATCGCGCTCGACTTGCCGGCTGGGACCCCGACGGCGGCGTCCCGAGGGACGACAGCACCGGCTTCGGCGTGACCTTGGTCCGCCTGATCCCGCCGCGCGGCGAACGCTCGGGTCTCACCGGCACCAAGTCCTTCACCACGGTGACGACGAGTGACGCCGTGCGGCGCGTCGCCTTTTACCTCGACGGCGAGCGGGTGGCGGACGACCGGCGCAAGCCGTTCCAGGCGAAGCTCGACCTGGGGCCGGAACCCGTCCCGCACACCATCCGGATCATTGCCTACGACCGCTCGAACCGGCGGCTCAGCGAGGACCAGCTCACCGTGAACCAGGCCCGAAGGCGGGCCGGCGTCGGCATCGCCTCGGTCGAGCAGCAGGCCGGCGGCCGTTTCGCCGTCGAGGCCCGCGTTGAGCTCGCCGGCGGCAGGGTGCTCGACCGGGTCGAGTTCTGGCGCAACGACCGCCTGACCGCGACCCTGACCCGACCGCCGTTCCGCACCGTGCTTCCCGGGCCGGCGATGGCCGGCGCCGACTTCGCGCGCATCGCCGTCTGGCTGGACGACGGCACGATGGTCGAGGACGTGCGTTTTCTCTCCAGCGACACGCCGGTAGCCGACACGACGATCAACCTGGTCGAGGTGTACGTGGTCGTGAACGACGAGCGCGGCCAGCCGGTCACAACCTTCGAAGTCGACGACTTCGTACTGCGCAGCAGGCAGCGCGAAATCCCGGTGGAGCGCTTCGCCGTCGCGGAGGACGTTCCCCTGGTGCTCGGTCTCGCCGTCGACAGCTCGACCAGCATGACCGCGCTGATGCAGGACACGCGCCGGGCCGCGGCCAGCTTCCTCGGCAACACCCTGACCAGCATCGATCAGGCCTTCCTGGTCGACTTCGACACCCGGCCGCGGCTGCTCGCCGACATCACCGGGGACGTCAGCGAGCTCGTCGGCAGCCTCCCCCGAATGCAGGCGGACGGCCAGACCGCGCTCTACGACGCCATCCAGTTCGGGCTGGTCCACCTCTCGCGGGACCAGGGGCGCCGAGCGCTGGTCGTGCTGACGGACGGCGACGACTACGGCAGCCAGAGCGGCTACCGGCGCACCTTCCGCACCGCCGGCAACACCGGCGTGCCGGTGTACGTCATCTCGATGCGCCAGGGAGACCCGCGGCCCTGGGACCGCGGCGGCCCGCGCAAGCTGGACATGGAGGCCATCGCCACGGCGAGCGGCGGCCGCGTGTACTACGTGGCCAGCATGGCGGCCGTGTTCGAGGCCTACGAGCACATCGGCGAGGAGCTGCGCAGCCAGTACATGCTCGGTTACTCCACCGACGCCCCGCTGACCCCCCGCGAGGTCCAGTCCCTCCAGGTGGAACTGAAGCAGAAGGCGCCGGAGTTTGAATTGCGGATGACCGTCGGCCGAGGCCGCGGCTGACCCCACCCTGGCGCCGGCCGCCATCAGGCCCGAAGGGGCCGCGGGCGCTTCGGAGCGCAGGGTCAGTGCTTGGCGCCCGCTGCGGTCGGCTCCGCAGTGGACGGCTGTGCTTTCTCGTGAGGATGTCGTGCCTGGCGAGTACCGGCAGGAAAGCGAGACAGCTTGCCGGACAAGCTGAAGCTGGCAGCCGTTACGGCTCGGCGACGACCGGGTTCTCCAGCCGGCCCAGGCCGTCGATCTCGATTCGGACGACGTCGCCGGGTGCGAGGAACTTCGGGGGCCGGTAGCCCGCGCCCACGCCGGCCGGGGTGCCGGTGCTGATCACGTCGCCGGGTTCCAGGGTACACATGGTGGAGATCGTCTCGACCAGAGCAGCGGGGCCGAAGACCAGCTCGCGGGTGCTCGAGTCCTGCCGCAGCTCGCCGTTCACCCAGGTGCGGATGCCGAGCGAGCCAGCATCGTCCACCTCGTCGGGCGTCACGAGGAACGGCCCCATCGGACCGTGGGTGTCCCAGCCCTTGCCCAGGATCATGGTCGGCGTGCGGCGCTGCCAGTCGCGGACGGATACGTCGTTGACGATCGTGTAACCGGCGATGACTCCGGCAGCGTCCGCTGCGGCGACGGCGCGGCACTGCTGCCCGATGACGAAGGCGAACTCGCCCTCGTAGTCGACCGCGGAGGAGGCGCGCGGTATGTGGATGTCGCCGCCCGGACGGTTGATGCAGGTGACCTGCTTGTTGAACACGGTGGGGAACTCGGGCACCGCCTGCCCGGTCTCCGCCGCGTGGTCGGCGTAGTTCAGGCCGATGGCGAGGAACTTGCGCGGCTTCGGCACCGGCGCCAGCAGCTTCTGCTCGGCGAGAGGTACCCGCCCGGCGCCGGACGAGACCGCCCGCCCGGCCGCTTCCAGAGCACCGCTGCCGGCGGCAAGGAACCGGCACATGCCGCGCGGCAGGTCGGGTGCGGCGACGCTCAGGTCGACCACCGTGTCGGCGTCGGTCGCCACGCCGATGGCCGAGCGCCCGTCGCGCAGAAGGGTGACCAGCTTCACGGGCCCGCCTCGCTGGCGTCAGCCTGCGGCAGAGCCAGGGCGATGATCCCGGCCTCCGCCTCGCCGCCCACCGAGAGCGCGATGAACTGCCGTCCGCCCACGGCGTAGGACATCGGCGTACCGCTCGGCACGCGTTCGAGCCCGACTTCCTGGATGATCTCGCCGGTCGCCTTGTCGTGGGCCCGCAGCACGGGGTCCGTGACGGCGGCCGGGCCGCCCATGCCCGGGCCGCCGCCCTGGGCCTGGAACAGGAGCGTCTTCGTGACCAGCGGACCGGCGGCGGGAGGCCCGCCGAGCGGCCCGGGATCCTCGCCGGTGATGCGCTCGATCTGGGCGCGCGGCCCGTCGCCGAGCGGCAGCATCCACTTGTGCTCCCCGGTGTTCAGGTCGATGGCCGTCATCCGGCCGTAGGGCGGCTTCGTCAGCGGCAACCCCATCGGCCCCAGCAGGAACAAGCTCTCCAATCCGCTCATCCCGCGCTGGTAGCGGAAGTTGGAACGGGCGCCGTCCGGCTCGTTCAGCTTGACCACCATCGGCATGGTGTACGACGGGATGTAGATGGTCGCCGTCTCCGGGTCGACTCCGGCGCCGAACCAGTTCGCGCCGCCGCCCCAACCCGGCAGCAAAATGGTCCCCTGGAGCGATGGCGGCGTGAACAGCGGGCCGTAAACCCAGCGGTCGCGGATCTTCTTCGCCGCCTCGTGCAGTTCCGGCGTAAACGAGATGAGCATGTCGTCGCTTTCCATGCCCTGGTGCTCGTACGCGAGCGGCCAGGTGGGAAACGGCTGGGTCGGCGAGGTGCGCTCGCCCGGCACGTCGCCCTGGGGGATGGTGTGGAAGATCCACTTCTGCTCGCCGGTGCGCACGTCGAAGCCGCGAACGTGGCCGGGGGGCATCTCCTTCCGACTCGGCCCGTCGAGGATCGAGGAGCCGACGACCACCGTGTCGCCCAGGATCATCGGCGCCGAGATGACCGAGTAAGTCCGCCGCTGGACCGGGCGACCGAGGCCCAGGGTCAGGTCGATCTTCCCCCTCCCGTCGCCGAAGTCGCCGACCGGCTCGCCGGTGTACGCGTCGAGCGCCCACAGCCAGGCCTGGTTGGTGGGCATCAGGATGCGCGCCTGCTCGCCGTCCGTCCAGTAACCCACCCCGCGATGGTTGTAGCCGAGGTTCGTGGGCCGGGAACCGCGCCAGTCCTCGGTGTCGAAGACCCACTTCTGCTCGCCGGTCGCCGCATCGATGGCCGCCACCTGACCGTAGGAGGTTGACGCGTAGAGCACGCCGTCAACCATCAGCGGCGTCACCTTGTAGGCGGAGGGCTGCAACACCGAGGCACGTTTGGCGGCCTCCTCGTTGTCGGGAGACTCCCAGGTCCAGGCGACTTCGAGACTCCCGACGTTGTCGCGGTCAATCTGGTCGAGCGCCGTGTACTTCGTGCTGCCGCGGTCGCCGCCGTAGGACGGCCAGTCGGCGCTGTCGAGCCCCTGCTGGGCCGGTGCCGGCGCCCAGGCCAGCAGCAGCGCCGGAATCAGAAGCAGGAGTGCGGTCCTTGCGGCTCGTGTCTTCAACCTGTTCTCCTTCGCTCGAAGCCGTCCCGGGGCCCGCGGACGAAGACCGGATCATACGGCAGAAGCGTTCGCGGCCCGCCCGGCCCTGGCTGCCGCCTGCCACGTCCGAGGCACCGACCTTCGCCGGTCCATGTATGCTCGCCAACCAACTCCGACCGACCGTTCGGACGCTGCCGCCGAGCATCCGCAGATGCGCCACCAGATGCGCCACCGCAACCGAGATCGCCGGGCGCATGCCTGCGCGGACGATGCGGCGACGAGCGGGATGAACCGGCGAGGCGCAGGTCGAACCGCGGGTAACGCCACGACCGAAGCCGCCGGCGGCGAACCACGCGCGAGGTGGAGGAGGGCGGTTCGGACGGCCCTGGCCGCTGCGCTCCTGACCACGGTGGCGCCGACGGCGTGGGCGCAGACCGGGGCGCGGGAAGGGTCGGCTGCGCCGCGAACGACCACGCCGCGCCTGCCCGAGGCCTCCGCCTGGCTTCAGGAGTACCTCCGCATCGACACGACGAATCCGCCCGGCAACGAGAGCGCCGGGGTGGAGTTTCTGGCCGGCATCCTCAAGAGCGAGGGCATCCCCTCCACGACCGTCGAGCCGGAACCGGGCCGCGGCAGCATCTGGGCGCGCCTTGAAGGCGGCCCGGAACCGGGCATCATCCTGATCCACCACATCGACGTGGTGCCGGCTGACCCGCGCTTCTGGACGCACGACCCGCTGTCCGGCCACTACCAGGGCGGCTACCTGCACGGTCGAGGCGCCCTTGACACCAAGGGCCTCGGAATCATGCACCTGCGGGCCTTCCTCGCCCTCGCCCGCTCCGGCGTCCAGCTCGACCGTGACGTCATCTTCCTCGCCACGGCCGACGAGGAGGCGGGCGGGAAGCTGGGCGCAGGCTGGATCGTCCGCCATCACCCGGAGCTTCTCGACGGCGTCGGACTGCTGCTGAACGAGGGCGGCAGCGGCCGGGTGCTTGGCAACCGCGTCGTGTTCAGTGTCGAGGTGACCCAGAAGGTGCCGATGTGGCTGCGTCTGAACTCGGTCGGGCCGGCCGGCCACGGTTCGAGCCCCACCACGCACAGCGCCGTGACGGTGCTGATCGAGGCGCTGGAGCGTCTGCGTCAGAACCCGTTCGCACCGCGCATCGTGCCCGAAGTCGGCGACTACTTCCGCGATCTGGCGAAGCTCGATGCCGGCGCCGTCCATCTCGCGGACCCCGAACGCCTCATCGCCGACCCGGAGCGTCTTGCGGCGCTGCAGAGCACGAACCCGACGCTTCACGCCCTGACCCGCAACACCTGTGCCGTCACCCGGCTCGAGGCTTCCAGCAAGATCAACGTCGTTCCGCCTGCCGCCACCGCCGAGCTCGATTGCCGCCTCCTTCCCGACCAGAGCCCGCGCCTGTTCATTCGCGACCTGCGCTCCATTCTGGCCCAGCCCGCCATCTCGGTCGAGGTCCTGGTGTCGTTCTCGTCCGCCGTGTCGCCTGTCGACACGGAGCTGTTCCGGGCCATCGAGTCCGTCACCACCCGCCGCTACCCCGGCTCCACCGTCATTCCGTCCGTGACCGCAGGCTTCACCGACAGCCACTTCTTCCGCGACCTGGGCATCGTCGCCTACGGCTTCTCGCCGGCGATCATCCCCGGTCGAGACTCGGGCGGCGTCCACGGCAACAACGAGCGCATCTCGGTCCAGAACGTGGAGCAGGGCTGGCGCACGATCCTCGACCTGCTGGAGACGATCGCCACCGACCGGAGCGACCGAGGCCGTCTGCCCGAGGTCAGCCCGACCGCCGGCGGCCAGGACTGACGCGACGTGACGCGACGCCGCAGGAGATCCGCGCCCGATTCAGCATCGCGTGGTACTGACACCAGCTGGCGATGTACTTCACGTCGCGCGCCCGGACATCGCCCCGGGCAGCGGCGCAGCGCGTCACGGTCGCGTCACGCCAGCAGCGACAGCGGCGCCTCAGCCGCCAGCCACCTCACAGCGTCAACGGAGATCCCTGAATGAACGGCCCCCGCTTCCGCCTCTCTTCGGCCATCGCCTGCGCCGCCGCCTTCGCCTCCCTGCTCGCCTGCACCGCCGATGCGCCGGATCCGTACGTCGTCGAGACGGACAATGGGCCGATCCAGGGGTTCGCGCCTGAAGGCGGCGAAGGAGTGGCCGCGTTCCTGGGCATTCCGTTTGCCGAAGCCCCGGAGGGCAGACTCCGCTGGCGCCCGCCCCAGGCGGTGACGCCGTGGCAGGAACCGCTCCAGGCAAACGACTACGGCCCCATCTGCCCGCAAGGGACCTCCCCGACACCGCAGGCCGAGGACTGCCTGCACCTGAACCTGTGGGGGCCGACGGACCGCGACGCCTCGGCGCCGCTGCCCGTGATGGTGTGGATTCACGGCGGCGGCTTTCGCGCCGGCAACGGTCGCCTGGGCGACGCGCCGGCCACCGCGCGGGCCGTCGGCATGGTGCGTCGGGGCGTGGTGCTGGTCAGCATCCAGTACCGACTCGGCGCCCTCGGCTTCTTCGCGCATCCGACCCTCGCTGCGCAGGCGGCCGACTTCGCGGAGCCCGAGGGAAGCCACGGCATCCTCGACATGATCGCGGCGCTCCAGTGGGTGAAGCGCAACGCCGCGGCCTTTGGCGGCGACCCGAACCGGGTGACGATCTTCGGCGTTTCCGCCGGCGGCATGGCGGTCAACGTGCTGATGAGCACGCCTGCCGCCGCCGGGCTGTTTCACGGCGCCATTGCCCAGAGCGGCTACGGGACCTGGCAGCTTCCCCATCTGACGGAAGCGCGCGGAGCCATGCCCTCGGCACGGGATCACGGCCAGGCGCTGATCGCCGACGCCTTCGACCTGGGTCCGGACGCGTCCGCCGCCGAGCTGCGTGGGCTTTCCGTCGACGATCTGAAGGGGCTCGGCACGGGCTTCTGGGTACCCGTCATCGGCGCCCTGCTGCCGGATGAGCCCGGCGTAGTCTTCGCCAGCGGCGAGCAGCACGACGTGCCCTACGTCACCGGCGGCAACAGCTTCGAGGGCACGATCTTCCCGGCCTTCCGCATGACCCCCGACCAGTATTTCGGCAGCTTCGGCGAGCGCGAGGCCGAGGCGCGCGGCCTGTACGCCGCAGGGGACGACGTGGACGAGGACGCCGCGAAGGTGGCGGCGGCCACGGCCTTCGGCGACCAGCGCTACGTCATCTCCGCCCGCTATCTCGCCGAACAGATGGCGACCGTCTCCTCGCCGGGCCGCACGTACTACTTCAGTTTCGTCCCCGAGGCGAGGCGCGGCGCCCTGGCCGGAGCGCCGCACGGATCCGAGGTCGCGTACGTCTTCGGCGATCCGGGCGATCCGGAAGCCGAGAACTACCCCGGCGCCGACGGCGCGGCTCTGGCCGACGCCATGGCCGGCTACTGGACCCGCTTCGCCGCCACCGGCGACCCGAACGGCGGCGGCGCACCGGACTGGCCGGAGTACGAGGCCGAAAGCGACATCTGGATGGTGCTCGACGCGCCGGCGCCGAAGGCCGAGCCCGGCGTCATCGGGGATCGTCTGGATCTGCTGGAGACGATGTACCTGGACCGCCTCGCGGCGCAGCGTCCTTCGGCAGAGTAGCGGGCCGGCCGTTCTGGGGAGCGGCGAACAGAATCGTCTGCGCGCCCGAGCCAGCCTGCTCACTCCAGACGAATCGGACAGGGCGGGCCAGCTTTCTCAGCATGTCCCGCTCGGCAAGCCTGTTCAGCCACCGTCTCGCCTGTGTCAGCGTCAGTCGGAGTGTCCCGGCAACCTCCTCGACCCTGAAGGGCTCGGCCGGCATTCCCGCCAGGACAGCCTGGAACTCCGCCAGGAGTCGGTCGCTGCAGGTTGTCGCGCCACAGAATCGCCGGTCGTCGACTTGAGGGCCCGCTTCGGCGGGAGCCTCGCCGGCCACGTGACGCCGCCGCTCAAGTCTCAGCACGCCTTCATCGAGCAGCAGCGGCAGCCACTCCTTCGCCTGCGCCTCGCTCAGCCCGAGGGCCGACGCGAAGTCCTTGCGCGACCGTGGTTCGCGACAGATGTTCCACGCGGCGAGCCGCACGGCCGACCAGAGCCCCTGGGCAGCATCTTGCTTCCTGCCGCCTGCCTCCCCGCTGCCGGTCGCCTGGCGCAGGTCGTCGTCACGCACCTGCCGCACTCGCCCGGAACCGGTCCATCCGTCGTCGAGAACGGTCTGGAACTCCTCCGGCGTCGCCGGGTCCGGCCACCCACGCGCGCCGAACGACTCCAGGGCGGCCAGGCCTGCCGAGGCAGCCCGAGCGCCTTCGCCGAAGCGCGGGGCCACCTCGCCCGGCGCGGCCTCCTCCGTCACGGACCGGACCCAGATCGGGCAGACCCCGCCACGGCCTCGCTCGGCGCGGCGTCGGTTGCGCTCCAGCTGGGCCCGGGCCCCGGCCCGGGTGCCGCCCTTGTCCACCAGCGCGTCGACGACCAGTGCCGCGTCCGCGAGGCCGTAGATCACGTGGTTGCGTTCCATGGCGTTCTGGACGTGGAAACGGCGGACGGACGGGTCGAACTGCGAGACCAGGAGGAGCTGGCCGCAAAGCAGCAGGTAGCGATTCCCCCGCCGCGTCGAGGCCCCGGCCAGATCGCTGTGAAGCACGCCGACAGCGCGGCCGCCCGCTTCGAGGGCGCCGGTCATCGCCGTCTGGTCGACCCCGCGCGCCGCGCCAGAGACGACGGGCCGCCCGGCCCGCGCCGCCAGTTCGCCGACTTCACGCGTGTAGGCGAGCAGCTCGGGCCCCGCGTCGCGCGGGCCGACGACCGCGAGTCCGCCGGCATCGAGGAGGGACTGTTCGCCGCAGCCGTACAGGACGGGAGGCGACTTCTCGCACAGCCGGTCCTTCAGCAGGCGGGGATAGCCTGCGTCGGCCCGGCTGATCGCCCAGATCCCCCTTGCCTGCCACTGCTCCAGGGCGAGGCTCAGCCGGAAGCCCCGGGCGAGCAGCGCCTCGAGCCGAGCGCGGTCGACGGAGGGCGGCAGAGGCTCGACGTCCCGTCCCCGGCCAGGCGGAACGCTGCTTTTGCCGGCGCGGCCCATGGCACCGCCGGCAGCGGCTCTGGCGCCCTCGTCGGCGGCGTCGATGCCGTCTTTCCCGGGGCGGCCCTCGCCCGCGCTTGCCTGCCCCGCGCTCACCTCGCCCAGGCACTCGTCGAGCGCTGCCGCACGCTCCGGCCCCAGCAGCTCGCCCGGTTCGCGACCGATGGCCACCAGCCTCCTGGCCAGCACGGAGTACTCACGCGCCAGGGTCAGCGGCCTCGGCCCGTCGCCCCGGCCGCCGCGGCCAACGAGCAGTGGCGCAGTCAGCAGCAGGACGGCCTTCGTGGTGGCCGACAGCGGTTCACTCACCGCGGCTCTGCTCCCGGCGGAGCTGTCGGCGAGATGATCACGGCGTTGACCACCCGGACGACAACCGGCCTCCCGCCGGGAAGCCCAGCATCAGGGGTCCCGGCACACAGATCCCCCGATGCCTTCCCACTCCTTCGCCACGGCGCCGGGTCAACCGACCTGTCCACAAGCCAGCCACCTCGTTCACGCCTGGGCCAGCGCCAGTGGCCAGACGGGGCCGCTGCCGTTCTCCTGCAGCAGCCAGGCCGCAACGGCCATGGTCCAGCGGGAATCCACGACGTCGTCCACGAGCAGCACCGGCTCGTCGGACGGCGTGGCCGACAGCGCCATGGAACCCATGACGTTCGCCATCTTCTGGGCGCTGTTCTCCATCGTCTTCTGTTCGGGGCGGTCCGCCGTCCTCACGAGCAGCGGCCGGAACGGAAGCCCCAGCGCAACAGCCAGCCGAGCCGCGAAGTCCGGCACCAGGTCCGGGCGCCTCAGCGACGGGATGCAGGTGACCCAGCGGGGCGCGGGAATCGGTTCCCAGGCGCCAAGCAGCCGGACGCAGGCAGCGACCAGCTCGTCCGGGAAGCGCCCACTCCGGTGCTTCCCGCCGGTGACCTCCCGACCCCACCCTTCATCGTTCCAGTGACAGAGCGCCCTGCCCGTCCGGGCAAGGCAGTCCTTGGGAATGCGCCTTCCCGGACCCTGGCGGCGTGGTGCGATCTCCCGGACATCGCGCTTGAGGAACGTGATGGCCTCGAGAACAGTGCTGCGGGCCGGGGCTGTCCCGAGAGCCGCGCCCGGGGCCGGGCGTTCCGCCGGCACGGCGTCCAGCGCCCGAATCAGGAACTCCATGTGTCCCGACCGGAGGTCGACGTAGCGCTGCATCTCGGCCTGCTCTCGCTGGCGAAGCGCGGTCAGGCGCTCCACCCGCTGCCAGAACTCGTCGCTCAGCCTGGCCGCGGTCAGCTGCCAGCGCGTGCCGTCCTTGACCACCGGCGCCGGCGACTCCAGGGCGAGGATCTTCAGGCACTGCATCAGGCGTCCGGCGCGGATGTTCACCGTGGCCTGGAGCTCGGACAGGGTCAGGCCGTCCGGTTCTGCCTCCAGCGCCTCGATGATCTCATGCGCCTGATCGGGAGAGGGGAACGCCGTGTCGATGAACCAGCTCGTGATGTTGGTGTCCTCCGCCCCGGCCAGCAGGACGCCGAATGCACGGTCCAGCGCGCGGCCCGCACGACCAACCTGCTGATAGTAGGCGACCACCGAACCCGGCGCCTGGTAGTGGATGACGAAGCCAAGATCCGGCTTGTCGAAGCCCATGCCGAGCGCCGACGTGGCCACCAGGACCTTCAGCTCGTTGTCGAGCAGGGCCTGCTCGAGTGCCGGGCGATCCTGGCCGGTGGACCCGGTGTAGGACTGCGCTCGGATGCCGCAGCTCCGCAGCCAGGCAGCGACCTGCTCGGCGTCCCGGATCGTCAGGGCGTACACGATGCCCGTGCCGGGCAGAGTCGGCAGAACCTCGGCCAGCCACGCCATCCGTTCGGCCTGGCCCCGCATGCGTATCGTCTGCAGGGCCAGGGAAGGGCGGTCCAGGCTGCCGCGCGAGATGGGGAGACTGCGTCCGAAGACGGCCCGGATGTCCTCGACCACCCGGTCGTTGGCGGTCGCCGTCGTGGCCAGCAGGCGGAGGTTCGGCGGCATCCCCTGCACGATGCGCCCGATGCGCCGGTAGTCGGGCCGGAAATCGTGCCCCCAGTCCGAAACGCAATGCGCCTCGTCGACCACAAACAGGGAAATGCGGTCACTGACGACCTCCAGGACCCGCTCGACGAACCGCTGGTTGCCCAGCCGTTCGGGCGAGATCAGGAGGATGTCGACCCGGCCCTCCACCACGTCGCGCTCGACCTCCTCCCAGCCGTCCTTGTTCGTGGAGTCGATCGTGGCCGACCGCACCCCCATCCGTTCCGCGGCCGCAAGCTGGTTCCGCATCAGCGCCAGCAGGGGCGACACCAGGAGCGCCGGCCCCCTGTCCGCTTCCCGCAGCAACTTCGCCGCGATGAAGTAGACAGAGCTCTTGCCCCAGCCCGTCCGCTGCACCACCAGCATGCGCCCTGGGCCCTCGACAACATTCCGGATCGCATCCTCCTGGCCCCGGCGGAAGGCAGCATCCGGCTGCCCGGTGCCGGCGCGGAGGAGCTCGAGCGCACGATCGCGGTCGTAGAGCATCCCGCCGCAGAATAGCGCCGTGTGGCCGGGCTGGCGGCTGCCTGGCTCGCTCAGGGGCGTGCGGGGCGGACTGGCGCCCGGAAGCCGGCGAACCGTTGCCGCTCGGCGGCGCCCCGACCGAATCTGTCAGATGTCCTGAGGCGCAGCAGAGAAAATGGTCAGGCGAAGCTCGGCGTCGTCCAGCAGGTCGTACTCGGGAAGGCGGCCCGAAAGCTCCTCACTCAGACGCAGAATCACTCCCACGCCTTCGCCGCGCCGGTCCATCAGCGTACGCCGGGAGGTCCGCAGGGAAGGAATGCCGTCCGGGACCGCCGTTCTGGCAAGCAGGCTGGTCACGGTGTTGTTCCTGGAAGCCTGCCGCCATGCCAGCGCGTCCAGCGTCACCCCGTTCGGAGGCCCGCCGGGCGAGTACACCTCCAGGCGGTCAGAGAAGAGCCGAAGTCGGATCTTCGAGCCCCGAATCGAGTAGTCGCGATGCGCGACGGCGTTGACCACCGCCTCGAAGACAGCCGTGATGTCGAACTGGGGATAGTCCCTGCGACCGATGGTCTTGCTTGCAGCAACGCGCTGGTTCCGAACCACGAAGCGGCAGGCCTCGGCGACCTGCCGGTCCAGCGGTCCTCCGATGTCGCATGCGTCCAGCTGGTAGAGGTCCCGATTCAAGGCGTCGGAGACGCTCGTGCCGCGATAGGCAACGGCCTGGATGAATGCGTTCGGCAGCCACCTCTGCGGCTGATCCGAAGCCACGACGATCCCGGCCAGGGTCGGCTTCAGTTCGCCGATCTCGTTGCGGAGCGCCAGTCCCAGCTTCTCGGCAAGTACGTCTGGTGAATCAATGGTCCAGTCGGTGCGGAAGCGGCCGACCAGTCCGGCATCCAGGTCCCCCAGGCCGGCGCCGGAAACGATGCTCTCGTCGAACCAGAACAGCCCGGCCTGACTCCGTTCCTGGAACAGCCTGGCCAGCGTGGCAGAGGGAACCTGTCGCTTCGAATCGCCATGCCGCCGCAGGTAGCCGCCCGGGCTTCGATGCACGAACAGGCTTCGGCCGACCCAGACCCGAACGATGCAGCGCGCCTTGCCCGACGCAGCGCGCAGCTCCATGCGCTCGACCGTGACGTCAAGCGGCGGTTCGACAGAATCCTGGCACGCCTGGCTCACGAAGCGGACGACGTCGTCCAGCCGGTCCGGCGGAATCCCTGTGACCTCCCGCGTGGAGTCGTCCACTCCCAGAATCAGCGTGCCGCCCGAGGCATTGGCGAACGCCGCCAGTTCGTCGGCGAGCGCGTCCTGCCCCGGGCCGCGCACCTTGCCACCGGCGAAAGCCACCTGCTTCAACTCGAGCAGACTGTCCTCGCCGAGGCGGATCCTCGCCTGCAGGCGGGCAGCAGAATCGAGGCGGTCAGACACCGGCCACCCCAGGCGTCCTGGCGGCGACTGGCCGGCCGTTCTGCCGAAACGGGGTACGCGGGCCCGGTTCGATGCTCGCCGACTGCCGGACGCCGGAACGGCGCCTGCTTCGCCTTCCGACCTCGGACCAAACGTTGGGCCGGCGTGCCGGGCCCGGCCAGGTCACCTGCATCGAGATCACGCAACTCTCCCGTCGGGGGTTCCCGGTACATCGTAACCTGCCGCCAGTCGTAGACTGCTGCCGCAGATGGCGCGCTCGAAACCAGTGTCCCGGCAACGGCTTCTTCTCGTTCTGGCCAGAACCGCTGTGTGGGCGTGGCTTGTCCTCGCCGCCGTGGCGCCAGCTCCAGGGCAGGACCTTGCCGCGGACGCGGACCCCGACCTGGGCCGGCAGGCGTACCTGCGCTACTGCCGGGAGTGCCACGGCGAGAGCGGCGACGGGATGGGCAAGTTCAGCTACACCACCGGTGAGCGGCCGCGGACGTTCCAGTCCGGGCGCTTCAAGCTGGCGACGACGCAGAACGCGATTCCGTCGGACCGGGACCTGGAGGCCACGATTCGCCGGGGCATGCCGGGGACGGGCATGTCCGCGTGGGCGCAGGTGCCGCAGGCCGAGATTGCGGCGATGGCCCGCTACGTGCGCAGCTTCAGCCTCGACGCCATCCGCGGGGAGCTCGACCGCGAAGTGGCGGCTGGCGAGATGACCGCTGCCGAGGCCGACGCGGAGTTCGGGCGGCGTACCTTGCCGGGGCCGCCCATCGAGATACCGCCCGAACCGCCTTTCAGCGACGAGCGCCGGGCGCACGGCGAACGCCTCTACCTGGAAGCCTGCGCCTCGTGCCACGGTCCGAACGGACGGCGGCTGCGCAACGACCCGATGCCGGACATCGAGGGCAACCAGACCCTCCCGACGAACATCGTGGGCGGCGTCTTCAAGGGCGGCGCCGGTGGCGAAGCCATATTCGCACGGCTTCATCTCGGCATGGACGGCACCGCAATGCCCGGCTACCGCGACGCCTACTCGCCGGACGAGATCTGGGACATCGTCCACACCGTGCAGCGAATCATCGCCGAAGGCGGCCTGGGCCAGCCCGAGGACGAGGCAGCCCACGCCGCAGCCGCAAGCGCCGCCCGATACGCTGCGTCCATCTTCGACGTTCCCGGCCACGAGCCCGTCACGCGAGAGTCCCGCACGGAATCACCCCTGCTGCTTTGGAGCGGCGGCTTCCTGCTGCTGCTCGTCATCGTGGCCTCGGCCCTGCTCACCGCCCGCCGTTAGCAGGAAGCGGTACCGGCCGCGGCACGGACGAAGAACCTGGCGCCGACTCCGCGGGGTCCGCGGGCCGCCCTCGCAGTCCACGTCACAGACCGCTGGCTAGACCGGCTGCCGGCTGGCGGCCGACGGGGAATCCCCGACGCTTCGTGTGGCAGGATTCCCGCGTGAGTGGCGATGGCCGAAACACCGCGGGCGAGAGTCTCCCGACCTTGCTGCAGCAGCCGTGCTACAACCCGGCGGACGCCGGGCGGCTCGTCGATGCGGCCCCTGCCACCATTCGTCGCTGGCTCCTGGGCTACCGGTACGTGCGCGACGGACGCTCCACTCGGCAGCCGCCCCTCGTGTCCCGAAGCGGCGGCGCGTCCACACGGTACGCCTCCTTCCTCGAGCTGGTCGACCTGCTGTTCGTCAGGCGTTTCCTCAATGCGGGCGTCACACTGCAAACGCTGAGGAAAGCCCTCCACGAGGCGTCCGAGATCCTGGGCGCCACGCACTTCGCCGGCAGGCGCTTCCTGACCGACGGCCGCGGCGTCTTGCTGGAACTCGCGACGAGAAACGACGCGGACGCCATCCTCCATCTGATGACGGGCGGCCAGTGGACGATCGCTCCTGTCGTTCGACGGCTGGCCGAGCGCATCGACTTCGACGAGACGAGCGATCTGGCGTGTCGCTGGTATCCGGCGGGCAGAAAGGGTGGCGTCGTGCTCGACCCTGCCCGATCCTTCGGCCGTCCCACGCTGGTGGGCCGCAACGTCACCACGTCCGGCATCTTCGACTTCTACCTGGCCGAGGGCCGGAGCGTTCAGGCCGCTTGCGACTGGTGGTGCCTGGAAGCGGAGGAAGTGGAGGCCGCGGTCGAGTTCGAGAGCGGCATCGCAGCCTGAGGTTCGTGGTTGACGAGAACTTGGGCCTGCTGCTCGCCCAGGGCATGAACGCCTTCGGTGAGGACGTGAAACATGTGACCGAGGACTTCCCGCCGGGAACCCCGGACGAGGAGTTCCTGACGAAGCTCGGCCAGGAAGGCTGGTGCCTGATCACGCGCGACGACAGGATCCGGCGGCGACCAAACGAGCTCGCCGCCCTCAAGCGACATCGAGTGGGCGCCTTCTTTCTCGGCGGCAAGAAGCTGAACCGGTGCCAGATCATCCGGCAGCTGGTTCGGAACTGGCATCAGATCAAGGACCGGGCGGCAAGGCGCGAACGCCCCTTCGCCCTGCGCATACCGCCGAACGGAACCAGGATCACGGATCTGCGGCTCGGCTGAGGTCGACCAGCGACTGACATCCGGAGAAGCACACCAAGGGGACGCTGACATCGCGCCCAATGGCCAGGCCGCCTGCCGACGAGCTCCAGACGCAGGCAGAGACCTGGCTGGCCCGTCAGTGGGCCCGGCGGAACTCCAGCATGTAGTCGCGGAGGCGCTCGATGCCCTCGGTCGGCATGGCGTTGTAGGCGGAGATCCGGAAGCCGCCCACGGATCGGTGCCCGTTGATCGAGACCAGGTCTCGCTCCTCGGCTCCGGCGACGAAGGCCTGCTCCAGCTCGGGGCGGCGCAGCCTGAAGGTCACGTTCATGTGCGAGCGGCTGCCGGGGTCGGCGTGGCCCTCGAAGAACTCGCCTCCGTCGCCGTCGAGCACGTCGTAGAGCATCGCGCTCCGCCTCGCCGCCCGCTCGGCGGCCGCCTCCAGGCCACCGACCTCGTCGCGCAGCCAGCGGGTGACGAGCAGAAAGACGTAGACGCCGAAGACGTTCGGGGTGTTGAGCCGCGACCCCTTGTCCGCATGCTGCCGATAGCTCAGCATGCGCGGCAGGTCGCCCGCGCACCGGTCGAGTACCCGATCCGAGACGACCACCACGGTCAGGCCGGCCGGACCGGCGTTCTTCTGGGCACAGGCGTAGATCATGCCGAACCGGCTCACGTCCACGGGGCGGGACAGGAAGTCGGACGACATGTCGCACACGAGCGGCGACACAGGGGGCAACTCGCCCGCGGCTGACGCTCCGACCTCGGGGGGGCGCCTGAACTGGACTCCCTGGATCGTCTCGTTCGAGGTGCTGTGGACGAAGGCCGAGGCAGGGGGCAGGTCGAGCTCGTCGTCTGCGGGCACGCGCACGAAGTTCGCGTCGGCGCCGTCCCAGGCGACGTGTACGGCGCCCTGACGCCGCGCCTCCGCCACCGCCTTGTTGCCCCAGGAGCCGGTCAGGACAAAGCTCGCCGGCAGTTCCTGGCCGCGCAGCAGGTTCATCGGGATCATGGAGAACTGCAGCGTGGCGCCGCCCTGCAGGAACAGCACGCGGTAGTCGCCAGGAACGCCGAGCAGCTCGCGCAGGTTGGCCTCGGCCTCGGCGAGGATCGCGTCAAAGGCCGGGGAACGGTGGCTGATCTCCAGCACCGAACTGCCAACGCCGGGAAGCGCTTGCAGGTCGCGCTGGATCTCTTCGAGCACCGGCAACGGCAGCACGGCCGGCCCGGGCGAGAAGTTGAACACGCGCCGCTCCGGGGTCGGCGGCGCGGCGGTCGGCCGATCTGGCTTCATGGTCATTGGCTGGTTCCCGTTAACGCCGTGAAGGCGGTCGATCAGGGAGCAAATCGTAACCCGCTTCGCACCGGCGGGCGTCTCCCGGCAAGCGTGGCCCCGCGTGCGCGGCCGAAGGACGGATCGCCGCCGCCCACGGCCTTCCGGGCCTCGGGCCGTGTCGAACACCCGGAACAGCATGGCTCGCGCCTGCATTCCTGACGCCCCTGACGCCGTTCCGGCTGCCATGCTGCCGCCGTACCTGCTGCCGTACCTGCCGCGGCAGCGCAGGCCTCCCGGCGCATCACGAGCCCTCGGCCCTCGCGTCGCGGCCAAGCGCCGCGTTGTAGTCTCCTTCCATGACAGTCGCCGAGCCCGCATCCGTTCCTGCCGAGGGCGCCACCGTCCACCACACCGCCTGCACGCTCGACTGCCCGGATTCCTGCTCGCTGGAAGTGGAGGTCCAGGACGGCCGGGTGAAGAAGGTTCGGGCGGCGCCGCCCGAGGTCGCGCACCCGCTGACCTCCGGCTTCATCTGCTCCAAGGTGGGCCGCATTTCGCGCCACCTGTACGGCGAGGACCGCCTGCTCCACCCCGCCGTGCGCACGGGCGCGAAGGGCGAGGGCGACTTCGTGCGGATCACGTGGGAAGACGCGCTCGACCTGATCGCCCGGCGCATGACGGAGGCGAAGGCCGAGTTCGGCGGCGAGTCCGTCCTGCCGCTCTGCTACGGCGGGTCGAACGGACTGCTCACCCAGGACGCCGCCGACGCCATCCTGTTCCGCCGCTTCGGCGCCTCGCAGCTGGCCCGCAACGTGTGCGCCGCGCCCAGCACCGCCGCCGCGCTCGGCCTCTACGGCAAGATGGCCGGCGTCGCGCTGGAGGACTACGACCAGGCCAGGCTGGCGATCGTCTGGGGCGCCAACCCGTCGTCCACCGGCATCCACCTCGTGCCCATCCTGCGCCGGATGCAAGCGTGCGGCGGCAAACTCGTCGTGGTCGACCCGCGCCGGACGCCGCTGGCGAAGAAGGCCGACCTGCATCTGCAACCCCGCCCCGGCACGGACCTCTGCCTGGCTCTGGCTCTCCATCGCGAGTTGTTCAGGAGCGGCGCGGCGGACCTCGGCTTTCTGGAAGCCCACGCCACCGGGGTCGAGGAACTGCGGCGACGGGCCGAGCCCTGGACCCTGGCGCGGGCCGCCGAGTTCACCGGCATCCCGGAGGCCGACATTGCCCGCTGTCACGAGCTCTACAGCACGTCGTCGCCAGCGGTCATCCGCTGCGGCTGGGGCGTCGAGCGCAACCGCAACGGCGGCTCGGCGGTGGCGGCGATCCTCGCGCTGCCAGCCGTGGCGGGCAAGTTCGCGGTGCGTGCAGGCGGCTACACGATGAGCAACGGCGCCGCGTTCCGCAACGTGGGCAGGCGGGAACCGTCGCCGGGTACCCGCATCGTGAACATGAACCACACGGGCCGCGTTCTGACCGACCCGAGCGCCATCGAGGGGCCGCCGGTCAAGGTCCTGTTCGTCTACAACGCGAATCCGCTCGCCACGCTGCCGAACCAGGAGCTCGTGCGGCGGGGCCTTCTCCGCTCCGACCTGTTTACCGTTGTGTTCGACCAGATGATGACGGACACCGCCCGCCACGCCGACCTCGTGCTGCCGGCGACCGCCTTCCTCGAACACGACGATCTGGCGAGAGGCTACGGCGCCACGGTCATTCACCGGACGAAGCCGGTTGCCGACCCTGTGGGCGAGGCCTTGTCGAACAACCGGGTCTTCGGCGACCTGGCCACACGCCTCGGCCTGCTCCGCGACGACGACCCGCAGAGCGAAGCCGAGTGGACCCTTGCCGTCCTGGGCCGCGAACGCTCGAAGGAACTTGACCGCCGGGGCCAGGTGACGCCCCGCGCCGGCGCCCGACCGGTGCAGTTCGTCGACGTCTTCCCTCGCACGGTGGACCGCAAGGCGCACCTCTGCCCCGAGTCGCTCGACGCCGAGGCCAGCAGCGGCCTGTACGCCTTCCACGCCGTGCCCGACCGTGGGCGCTATCCCCTGACGCTCATCTCGCCCTCGGTTCCGCAGACCATCAGCTCGACCTTCGGCCAGTTGATCTCCGGCCAGACGGCGCTTCAGATGCACCCGCGGGATGCCGAGGCGCGCGGGCTCGGCGCCGCCGGCGGCGGTCGGGCCCGGCGGGTGCGCGTGTTCAACGAGTACGGCGAGGTGCGCTGCCCGCTGCGGCTGAACCCGGACCTGAAGCCCGGCGTGGCGATGCTGCCGAAGGGGGCGTGGTTCCGCAGCAGCGAGTCCGACAGCAATGCCTGCGCCCTGGCGCCGGACACGCTGACCGACATCGGCGCCGGCGCCTGCTTCAACGACGCCCGGGTCGAGGTCGAGGCGCTCGAGCCGCCAGCACGGTCGGGGACTTCGCGCCCGGCCCCGGCCTTCACCGATCCAGCAGGCCGTCGAACCGATCTGGGGCCTTCGGCCGCAGGCACGTCCGACAGCCAGCTGGCCTGACTGGCCGACGAGCAGAAGGCGAGCGGGCGCAAGGCATGTCGACCGGACAAGAGGGGCCTGCGCTGGCGAGCCGACGCCCTGGCCTTCGGCGGGTCCGGGTGCTTGCTCGGACCGGGCTCCTGGCAGCCGTCGTGCTCGGTCCGCTGGCAGCGGCCGCGCAGGATCCGGACGCCCAGCGGCCGGTTTCGCAGGAGCAGAGCCCGCCGACGCCGGAGGAACGCATGCACAGGTTCGACTGGCAGCACCGGCACGTGCCGGGCTCGCACATGATCGTCATCGCGCACCGCGGCGCCTCCGGCTACCTGCCCGAGCACACCCTGGCGGCCTACGCGGCCGCCCACGGAATGGGCGCCGACTACATCGAGCCGGACGTCGTGAGCACTGCGGACGGCCACCTGATCTGCCTGCACGACATCCACCTCGAGGCGACCACGAACGTCGAGGAGGTCTTTCCCGACCGCGCCCGCGGCGACGGCAAGTGGTACGCGGCCGACTTCACGCTGAAGGAGATCCGCCAGCTCGGCGCGGAGGAACGTCTTGAGGGGCGCTTTCCGAAGGGCGTTGGCAGCTTTCGCGTGCCGACTCTGGCCGAGATGATCGGAGTCGTCCAGGGAATGAACCGGGCGTCCGGAAGGAACACCGGGATCTACCCCGAGATCAAGGCGCCGGCCTGGCATCGAGAGCAGGGCCTGCCGCTGGAGGAGAAGCTCCTGGAGCTGCTCGGCCGCCACGGCTATCGCGAGCCCGGCGCGGCGATCTTCGTCCAGAGCTTCGAGCCGGAGAGTCTGGAACGCCTGCGGGCGCTGGGATCGAAGCTGCCGCAGGTCTTTCTGATGGCGGAAGTCGAGCAGTATCGGCGCTTCCTGAGCCCGGAAGGCATGGCCGACGTCGCCCTGTTCGCCGACGGCATCGGTCCGGCGAAGACGATGCTCGTGCGCCAGCCGCAGCTCGTTTCCTGGGCCCACGAGGCCGGGCTGCTCGTGCATCCCTACACGTTCCGCGCCGACCAGCTGCCCGACGGCTACGCCGACGTTGGCCAGGAGATCCGCGAGCACCTGTTCGGGTTCGAGGCGAACGGCGTGTTTACCGACCATCCGGACCTGGCCCGCGGCGCCATCGACTGGTACTGACGTGGACGCGCGGCCTGCCGACGATCTGGCGACGCCGTCACGTCGTTGCAGCAGGCGAGTTCGTGGCGGTCAGCTGGCGCTACGGGTAGTCGATGCGGACGCCCGGACACGTCTCGTCGAAACGAGTCCAGCGCGCTCCGCCGTTCGAGATGGGCGGCCAGCAGGCTGTCGGATTTGCCAGCGGCCGAAGAACCCCGGTTGGTCCGACCGGCTGCTGTGGCGGTGGGGCACGGGGCCCAGCGCGGCGTACGCGACGCGGCTGGCGGCGCTACAGGCCAGATCCGACCGCGCCGCCGGCCGCGGCTGATCCAGAGGCCAGCGAAAGCTCTCGCCGACGCTCCTCCGCCGGCAGGGCTGCCAGGCGCTCGACCTCGGTGTGGAAGGCGGGCCAGTCGCCGCCCAGCGAATCGAGCAGGGCCAGGAACGCTGGCGCCAGGTCGTTGTAGGTGGCGATGGAGACCAGGTCGGCGTTGTTGAGCCTCGCCAGCCACTCGCCGCGGTCCGAGAAGCCGCCGCCCGCCGACGCGTCGCCGGCAGCGGCCCACGCGGCGACCACGTCGCGGCGGTAGCGGCCCGGCAGCGACCGGAACAGGGCTGCCTTGCTCTCCAGCTTCCGTTCGTCGCTCGCCTTGCTGACATAGATGACTTCGAGTTCCCCGCGCACGGCGAGCAGGAAGCGATTCAGGTCACGTGCCCGCGTGCGCCGACGCTGCCAGGCGACGAGCTCCGCCTCGCGGCCGGTCGCCGCCAGCCAGTCCTCGACGCCCCGGACCTCGACCGCAGTGGCGAAGGACTCGTTGAACAAGCTGTCGTCCCTTGCCCACGCGACCTGGTGTGCCAGCTCGTGGAAGATCAGGCCGGCGAGGTCAGCGTCGGCGCGGTCGAGGAACGTGCTGAGCACCGGGTCGGCGAACCAGCCCAGCGTCGAGTACGCCGACACGCCGCCAACCCGCACGTCGAAGCCGTCGTCCGCCAGCCGCTCGGCGAACCGGTTCGCGGCGCGCTCGCTGAAGTACCCGCGGTAGGCCGCGCAGCCAGCGATCGGGTAGCACCAGGTCACGGGTTCCAGGCCCAGTCGTGGCGCGGCCACCACGTTCCAGACCGCGTACGGCCTCTCCAGATCCGCGTAGGTCCTGTAGCTGCGGTTGTCGGGCAGAGCGAGTTCCCGGCTCGCGAAGTCGCGAATCTCGCGAGCGAGTTCCAGCCGCTCCCGCGTCGCCGCGGAAAGCACCCTGGCCCGGTCCGGCTCGAGCAGGCGGTCGATCGGCTGCCGCTTGACCAGGATGCCCGCCCCGCCCCAAGCCGTCTGGGAGTAGTAGCGCACGCCGCTGCAGCTCAGCGCCAGCACGGCCAGGAGGATCGCCGCGAGCAGGCCGAGAACACCCGGACGAAGCCTCGGAAAGCGCCGTGGGCGGCTGGCCCGCGTGTTACCCTGCCGCGACATGAAACTGGCTCTTCACTGGCAGGTACTCATCGGGATGGCGCTGGGGCTTCTTTTCGCCCAGGCCTTCGGCGAGCAGGCGTGGATCGGCTGGGTCGCGGATCTGTTCATGCGTCTGCTGAGAATGGTCATCGTGCCCCTGATCTTCACCTCGATCGTTCATGGCGTGTCGGGCATCGGCGACGGCAGGTCGATCGGTCGTCTGGGCGGCAAGACTCTCCTCTGGTACGCGCTGAGCAGCCTGATGGCCATCATGGTCGGTCTGCTGATGGCCAACAGCATCCGCCCCGGTCGTGGAATGGTAATGCCGGAAGGCGTGGAGCCGCTGACGCCCGATTCGCTGCAGGCCCCCGGGTCCATGGCGGACATCATCCAGCGGCTGGTGCCGGAGAACCCGGCCGGAGCGGCGGCCGAGGGCGACATTCTAGGCCTGATCTTCTTCTCCATCGTTCTGGGCGCCGCCATCGGCCTGATGCGCGGCAAGCCCGGCGAGCTGCTGCGGCAGGGCTTCAGCGCCGGCTTCGAGGCCATGATGAAGGTGACCACCTGGGTCATCCGCCTGCTGCCCATCGGCGTGTTCGCGCTCCTCGCCCGGGCGGTCAGCGAGATGGGGGTCGACGTGTTCCAGCAGGTCGGCAAGTACATGCTGACCATCGCCTCCGGTCTTGCCCTGCACCTTCTGGTGGTCCTGCCTCTGCTCTTCAGCCTGCTGACGCGGAAGAATCCGCTGGACCACTACCGGGCGATGGCCTCCGCCATGGCAATGGCCTTCTCCACCAGCTCCTCCGCCGCCACGCTGCCGATGACGATGAAGTGCCTGCGCGAGAAGGTCGGGGCGTCGAACCGGGTGACCAGCTTCGTCTCCCCGATGGGCGCGACCGTGAACATGGACGGCACGGCACTGTTCGAGTGCGTCGGCGCGCTGTTCATCGCCCAGGCGCTCGGCGTCGAGCTGTCCATCTACACCCAGGCCGTTGTCGTGCTGACCGCGCTCCTCGCCTCGGTGGGCGCCGCGGCCATTCCGTCGGCCGGGCTGGTGATGATCTTCATCGTGCTCGAAGCCATCGACCTGACCACGCCGGAGGCGTACGCGCTCGCCGGGCTGATGCTCTCGGTCGACAGGCCGCTCGACATGCTGCGGACCATGGTGAACATCACGTCCGACTCGGTCGGCACGGCGGTGATCGCGAAGTCCGAAGGCGAGACGCTCAACTACTGAGACACTCAACTACTGAGACGCTGAACTACTGAGACGCTGAACTGCGGAACGCTGGCCGCCACGGCCTGACGCAGGCGGCAGCGGCGTAGACTCCGGCGTCAGCGCCATGACTGCACGCGGCAGCGGCGACGACCTCGCCATCACCCTCGGCGTGGAAGAGGAGCTGTTCCTCATCGACCCGGAATCGCGGGACCTGCTGAGCGACCCGGCGCCCGGCATCTTCGAGGTCTGCGCGGAGGTCGGCGGCGGTCAGCAGGTCGTGCGCGAGTTCCTGCGTTCCCAGATCGAGACGAACACACCGGTTCTCCACACCGTCGCCGACGTGCGCGACAGCCTGCGGGCGTCCCGGCGGCTCGTCATCGAGGCCGCACGGGCCCACGGAGCTGCGGTCATTGCCGCCTCCGCCCACCCGTTCGCCGCCTGGGAGACTCAGCTTCCCACGGCCGGGGACCGCTACGACAACTTCGTCCTCACCTACCAGGACACCGTTCGCCGCCTGGTGATCTGCGGCATGCACGTACATGCCGGTTTCGGCGACTTCGACACCCGCGTGCGCGTGATGACGGCGCTGCGCCGCTACCTGCCGTTCTTTGTCGCCCTCTCCGCCTCGTCGCCCTTCAGCCAGGGCCGCGACTCGGGCTTCAAGTGCAACCGGCTGAACATCTTCGAGGTCCTCCCGCGCACCAGCATCCCGGCGCCGCTTGCGTCCGGCGCCGAGTTCGAGGCCCTGGTCGGCGAGTACAAGCGGATGGCCTTCATTACCGACTCCAGCGAGCTCTGGTGGGACATCAGGCCGTCGCACAAGTTCCCCACCCTTGAACTGCGGATCTGCGATACCTGCCCGAACATCGAGGACGCGCTGTGCATCGTCGCCCTGTACGCCTCGCTGATTCGCATGCTGGTTCGGCTTGACCGCAAGGGCGAGCTGCCGCCCGAGCCGCCCACCGAGATCATCATCGAGAACAAGTGGCTGGCACAGCGCTACGGGATGTTCGCGTTGCTGGGCGACATCCGCCAGGGCGGCCGGATCTACATCGCCGAGGCGCTCGAGGAACTGACCCACGAGCTGGCAGGGGATGCCCGCGCCCTGGGCTGCGAAGCGGAGCTTCGGAGAATCCTGACGCTGGTGCGCGAGAACAGCAACGCCGACCGCCAGCTCGACCTGTATCGCGAACGCGGCCTGGACGGCGCCACCAATGAGGAAGCGCTGACCGCCGTCGTGGACATGCTGGTCGCGGAAACGGCGGGAGGGGTGGAGCCGGTCGCCGGCTGACACGCGCCGGGGAGCGAGGAGCGGCTGCCCGTCGGCCGGCCGCCCGAGAGTCAGAAGCCAACACCGGATGGCGAGCCAACCAGGGCAAGTCGGTCGGATTCTCTGCTGCCAGACGATCGAGTCGTTCCGCTCGGTCGAGGTACTCCCCGAGATCGTCGGGCGACTCCTCGACAACGCCATGGGAACGGCTGCCGCTGCCGGGATCCACGAAGACATCGAGGCGACCACAGGCCTCTGGGCCTCACTCGCACCCGTCGACCCGCAGGAGGCCGAGGCCGAGCGGCGCAGCCGCAAACGACCACGTCATGGTGATCGGAGAAGCTGACGGGCGAGAAGGGGCGGGTGTCCGCACCTATTGGGGCTTCCGCACCGAGGACGAGGGCGTCGACGTGGATTCGCCGGCAGCCGAGATGGCCGTCGTGGCGGCAGGCTACGCCCTCAGGGCGAACAGGACCAGGTCCAGCACCACGTACGTGCCCAAGCAGATACTGAGGAGCATGGCGCACACGAACGCGATTCTCCAGTGGACGTTGTCTCGGCGCACCTTGGCGAGCGTGCGCTGGATAGCGGCGATATCTTCGGTCACAGAGGGTCTCCTTCCAGTGTTGACCGCAGTGGGAGGATTCGAACCCCCGTCGTTCGGCCGCCCCAGGCCGACGCGCCACCGAACTGCGCCACACTGCGGAACCCTGCTGAGTGTAGCCCGGCGAGCACGGCGCAGAGACTGCGAACGGTCTGACACTCAGCGCTGGTAATCTGAGGCCATGACTACCACCACCATAACCCTGCGCCCGGGCGAGCGGCGCCCGTGGGTGACCAGCGCCGGCAGCGTCGTGCTCCGAGACTCCGACGGCTACCCGTCCTACGACCCGGACACGCTCGCCCCGGTGAACAGCACTATCCAAAAGGACGTACCCCGGGCCCTTGACGAGCTGACCGGGGCCCCAGGGAGCTGGAGGGCCTGAAGTCGGATCAGGCGCAGCTTCAGGAGCAGCACGGGAGAGCCTGGAGTTCTGGCGCCGCGAAGACGAAAGCGAGCCGCTTCGCTGCACCCCGACTGAAGGTCTGGCGCGGACTGGCCGAAGGACGCGTCGTCGGCGAGTTGCTCCAGGCGATCTCGGTCAAAGCGGATACTGTCCGGGTACGCGCGCTGCTCGCCGAACTCGAGAACCGAGACCGTGCGCGCCACCTCGTCGACGCCCTGGTCGGCAAGCTGCTGAACCGAGGCGCGACCGTTGACGGCAAGGTGTTCGAACAGGTCAGGCGCCGTCTGGTCCGCCCGTGCGATCTCGCACACGAGTACTTGGACCTGCAGGAAGAGGCGGACCACCAGAGCGACTACCGCCGGCGAGTAGCCGAGGACTGCGTTCAGCTGATCCGCGACGCGCCGCCCGAAACCCGACGCGGGGCTGGAGTCGGTGGCGCGAAGCGACGCCTCCGACTCGCTCGTGCCCGCCGCGGCCGCCGTTGCCCTGCGGGCGCTGACGCAGGTCGAAGCCTGGTTCTGAACGAACCCCGAGGCGAAGACGAGCCGCCCGCCGGGTTGACCAGGGCATCCGGCGCGTTCCCCTGAATTGATCTGGCCATCGAGGACGAAGGTCTCCTGGACGGAGACACGGGGACGAACCGAGAGGTTCTACCACGCCGCTTCCCGACCTCGTTGAGGCGCTGCAGGACCGCTTCGAGGGCGGCCCGGGCCGTTGTCGGCGAAGCCTTCGCGGATGCGCTGGAGCATGAACCACGCCGTGGACTGGCGGACTCCGAGGTCGCGGTGCAGCTTCAAGCTCGACGTGCCCTTGAGCGAGGTCAGCTCCAGGTAGATCGCGTAGACCCACTTCCGGAGCAGGATGGGCGACTGCGCCATGACGGTCCCGGTCTTGACCGAGAAGTACTTCTTGCAGTCACGGCAGCGGTAGGGCATCTTGGGGTGGCTGCACTTCCGCAAGCGTTGGTGACGGCAAGAGAATAAGAAGCAGGGCGACCATGCTGACTCGCCACATCACAGACGCTCCGAGTTGGTAGATGCCACGTCTATTCCCTTCCACAGGCGATGAAGTGTCAAGCCTGCCATCGTGACCGTGCAAATCAACACGATCTCCAGCCATCCCATCAAGATGGCGACAATCATGAGAATCCCTGGCCACATGCCCATCACCAAGCATGCGAGCGACCAAAGCGTTACTCGTCGTCCCTGAGACCGCATGTGAGCACCCCCAATCCACCCGCATAAGCCAGTGTTTCTCCGATCGACTTGAGTGTTTCACCGAGGGCGACGTCGGCTATACTCTGCCAGTGTGATCTGCACTCCGTGCAGTGGCGAGGAACCAGAGTACACTGCATCGTGCCGCAACGCGGTGGCGGGTTTTCGCCTAGGCGTACAAGTCCCTTGCCTTCAAGCCACAAGAACGAGCCAGTCATACCGGCCGCCACCGCTGTAGCACAGAATACCTCCTCAAGGAGTTCGCTGCGTACTCCTTGTCGTGGTTTGTGCGGGGCCTACCGGCCTGCGCCAGCAGCGGTACGGCTGCGGCCGGTGCGGTAGATCCCCACGGGTACATACTCCTCACGGGGACCGTGACTAGCATGGCGAGTCGGGCCGGTCAAGCTCGCGTCTTGTCCAACGAGAAGTGAGCATGAACGGGGGCGGTTAATCCAGCGAGAAGTGAGCACGTGGGTCGGCACTCGGGGATCATTGGGGGATGCTCGTGTCGCTTCATCTCCACCGTCTCGAGACTCTCGCCCATCGCCCTGTTCGTCTCCGGCGGCGTTGGGGACGAGATCACTCGACAGGACCGGGAGTCGACGTACGCGTTCGTCAGGCGGACGCTGGTGCGCTTCCGGTACCCCAATGCTGAAGAGGCCCGACAAGGGCGTGGTACGCGGCTTTCTGGTCTGAGGCGACGGGCTTCTCGCAGTCCTGATCGACGCGGTTGATCCGGCAGTACCGGGAGACCGGGACGATACGGGACCGTCGCGGCGAGGGTCTGCGGCAGCGGTTCGGGCGCGTGTACACGAAGGCCGACATCGGCCTGTTGGCAGAGGTCGACACCACCCTCTGTCACCTGTGCGGGCACGCTACCCGGGCGGTGATGCGTCGGCAGTACGAGGAGTACGACGATTGGCGCTTCGAGCGGCTGGCCTCTCCAACGGCCATCTCTACAACCTGCGCAGGTCGACCACCTGCGTGCGCAGGAACGCAGTGTTCCGCAAGACGAAGACCACACGGGTGCGGATCGGCGAACGTCAGAAGCCCGACCCGGGGAGGCTGCCCGGGCTACCTGCGGGTCGACACGGTGCACCAGGGGGATCGGGAGTGGGGAGAAGGGCGTGTACCACATCAATGCCGTCGACGAGGTCACTTAATGGCAGCAGGTGGCGACAGTGCGGGCAATCTCCGAGCGCTGCCTGCTGCCGGTGATCGAGCGGCTGCCGAGAGCTACATCCCCTTGTGATCAGGCGCTTTCACACCGACAACAGCTCGGAGTATGTCAACCAGGGGCACCGACCGTCTGCTCAAGCGGCTGCAGATCGACCTACCAGGTCCCGCGCCCGCCGCGGCAACGACAACGCCCTCGTCGAGTCGAAGAACGGCTCCTCGATCCGCACCACGCTGGGCTACCACCACATCCCGCGGCTCTTCGACGCCGAAGCCGACGTCTTGGTCCACAAGGTGCTGTCGCCGCGCCTCAACTACCATCTTCCCTGTCTCTTCCCGACCACGGAGATCGACCTCAAGGGCCGGCGAAGGACCCGCTACCTGGACCAGGACACCGTTCGAGAAGCTCGCCTCCCTGACCGGCGTGGAACGCTTCCTCAAGCCGGGCGTCACGCTTCACCAACTCGAAGTCGAGGCACGGGCCCGGACGACTGCCATTGCGCGCCGCGGCAACCTGTTCGACGAGCCGAGCCCCGGCCGCACTCAACTCACCGCCGGAATGCGCCGCGCGAATCCACCCTTTCTCTCTGTTTCGCAGCAGGCCGGTCCAGGAGCGCGCTCCAGTCATCCACGGGATGCGCCGCCCGGAGCCGGTCCAGGTCGCGATTCAACTTCGCGCTATCTGGCACCACTACATAGCCCGCCGAGTCGCGGATATCGCCCTTCAGCCCGCCGCACCGCCACTGATGATTGCCGACGCGCCTGCTCGTCCGGTACCAAAGGTGCCAGCCGTTGCCGCCAAGCGACCTCCACTGAAGGACCGGTTCGCCGAGTGCCTGCTTCAGCGGAGCGAGATCCTTCTCCTCGACCGGGCCATCATGCCCCTCCTTCTTGTCGACGTCCACGACGCGGCAGCCGACACTGCCGGGTACAACGCCAGACAACCGCCCCTTCTTCTTGTTGCAGCTACCAGGCGGCGAAGGCCTACTGCCCCACTGCCCGGAACAGGCCGCTTATCCGGCCCGCAGACAACCCGCCACGGCCGCCCACTGCCCTCCAGGCAATGCTCAACGACTGCCCTTGAAGCGCCCGACGGCTCGACTTCCGGCCAGTCCAGAACCGCCACCGTGGCGGTTTCTTGGCGCCGCCTCCACGACAACTTCGGGCTGCTCTTTGGCGGCGCGCAGCGCCAGTTCCGTCGCCTCCTCCTGCCGCCGCAGCCGCTCTTGCAGGAGCCGGTTCTCGTTCTCGTCGGGCCCCGGCTGTCGAACTGGGGACGTCTTGTCCACGGAAGCCGCCGTTGGCCACGCGATGCTCGCCTGGCGAGCATCGGCGGCGAGGAGGCTCGTCTGCTCGGTGGTCTGCGCCGTACCGTTCCCGGATCGCGGACGTCGAGCCCACAGGAGCAGGCTTCGCCAGATCTACCGGTCCGCCGGAGACCCGGCGGCCAGAGCCGCGAGAGCGGCCACCAACGCTTGACGCAGGACCTGACGTGGTGAGCCAGGAACGGTCCTGCGGCTTCCCTTCTGGGTCGACGACTGCGCAGCGGAAGGGGCGACAGCTGAAGCTCGGTTGTCATCGCTACCCATCGTGGCCTGGACCAGCCGTTCCGCGAATGTTGCCGCGTCCCGTTCGGACACGAAGTCGCCAGTCGCCTGAGCCCCGGCAAGGCGCTCCAGGCGCACCAGATCGGTCTCTTCCAGCGAGAGCAGGGCGGCCGCGCGGACGCCGGACCCGACCACGGCGGCCAGGGCTCGTTCATGTCGCCGTTCCGCCTCGGTCGCCCTCACGGCCAAGTCACGGGCCAGCTCCTCAGCCTCGCTTCGCTCCTGCGCCAGCTCGCTCGCAATCAGGCGGCGCTCGTTCAGTTCCGCCTCGGCCTCATCCGACCGCGATGCAGCCCCCGCGGCGGCTCTGATCTCGCCACTGATTCGGACAAGCTCCTCGGCCGGCTTCGTGTTCATGAAAGTCAGCAGCGCTGACCGCAGTTCGGGATGGCGCGAGAAGGCGAGCAGGACACGCCATGCGCACCGCTCGATCGTCTTCCCGAGCCTCGCCTCGTCGGCGGCATCCAGCAGTCGCCAGGAGTTCATCTCGCGAAGATAGGCCGCAAGCTCGAAGCCACCGTCGCCGCGGGATCCCTGTTCGGCTTCGCTGTCCGTGGAGGTATCGGGCGCCAGTGCCCACTCGGGTTCGGCAGGCGACTCAGTGAGCCATGCAGAGAAGTCCGAGAAACGCGGGTCCCGGCGATTCACCTCGTGGAGGAGCTCCCCCAAGGCGCTCCGTCGCGGAACTGCATGTGGCGGTCGCGAACCCTCGGGGCCGCTCACCACGCGAAACGTCAGTCCGGCCTCTGCCGCGTGGGACCGAAGCCGGCGCAGGGCCTTGTTCTGGATTTGCCGGATCCGCTCACGGGTGACGCCGAATTCGGCACCCACTTCCTGAAGGGTCTGCTCCTCGCCGGTGCCGATGCCGAAGCGCATCCGCAGCACCAGCTCCTCCCGCGTCGAGAGCGAACTCAGGAGCTCTGCCAAAACCGCGTGCCGGGACGCCTCGAAGGCTCCGTCCGCAGGTGACGGCGCTTCCCGGTCGACCAGCAAACCGGCGAGCCGCGTGTCGTCTTCGTCCGCTGCGCTCGAAGGCACCCGCGGCGAGTGCGAAGCCGCCCATCCGGCCATCGGCGTCTCGAGGGAGACCGAAGCACGCGGAATGGCGAGCAGCTTCCGCACCGTATCGGGCTTCAGTTCTGCCCCGAGTTCCTCAGCCGTTGGCTCCCGTCCGAGCTCCTTGACCAGTTCCCTGGCGACCCGCGTGAGTTGCCCGATGGCGTCACCGACGTGGACCGGCAGACGAATGGTGCGCCCCTCATTCTGGATGGCACGCTGGATGAACTGCCGTATCCACCATGTGGCGTAGGTCGAGAACTTCCGGCCACGGCGATAGTCGAACTTGTCCACAGCGCGCATCAGGCCGAGGTTGCCGGCCTGAACCAGGTCGGCAAGGTCCAGGCCCTGTCCCTGGTACTTCCAGGCATTGTGAACGACAAGTCTCAGGTTCGAGACGATGAACGTCTCCCTGGCCTGCCACCACTCGTCGAGAGCTGATGCGACCCCTTCTCGCAGTAGAGCCAGGTCACGAGCCCCGATGCCGGGAACTCGGTCACGCCCGAGAAACCGGGCTACCTGCCAGAAAGTGATCGTCAGGCCCCTGGGCAACGGTGGAAGCTCGTCCCTGCCGGACGAAAGCGTCGCCGCGCGCTGACCCTCCAGCTCGGCTACCCGCTGCCTGACCCTGTCAATGCGCTCGCTCAGCCGATCCGCACTGTCGCGCGATTCCCGGTGCCGCCGCCGAAGATCCAGAGCGACGAGCCGGAGGCGATGCAGTTCCTCCAGGCCCCGGAGGCCCTCCTCCAGTTCGCGCGCTGCAGCGAACTCGGGTTCCGTGCTCGGGCGCAGACAGCTCAGCGGCTCGGCGCTGTCCGGAGCGGGCATGGCGTCTGACGCGAATGGCAGAGACAGGCTGTGTCCGTTGTCGTCCCTTGTCATCAGGTGCCGATGAATCCGAGTTTCGGGGACTATAGCCGCGAGCCAGCCGCAGCCGCTGCCGACCGGTTGAGGAAGTCGGACTTGCTGGACGGGCGCCTCAGGCCCGTCGCTGGCGACCAGCATCGCAGCTCGGAATCTCACCGGCGCCGTGGTCTGGCTGCGCTGTGCCGCTCGGCTGACCGCCCAGCGCTCGTCGTCGGCCGGCCGACAGCCCGGACACGAGACCGAAGTCCCCGCCCGCACGCCTGGCTCCGGCTACGCTTCGCTTGCCATGAAGACCATCGACCCCAGGGAGGTCGGCGAACTGCTCCGTCCGGGGATGCGGGTGGCCGTGTTCGGCGGCTGCAACGAGCCGCGCGGGATTGCAGCGGCGCTGCACGAACAGCCGGAGGCCACCGCCGGAGTGAAGTTCACCGTGACCCGGATTCCCGGCATTGCCTCGCCGACACTTGCGCCCTGGGCAGGCGCCACGGTACGGAGCTACTTCGTCACGCCCGAGATGCGCGAGGGGTTCGAGACCGGAACTGTTCGTTTCGTGCCCATGCAGTACCGCGAGACCTGGGACGATCTGCTCTCGGCCCCGTTCGATCTGGCGATCGCGCAGTTCACACCGCCGGATGCCAACGGCGAGTGCTCTCTCGGCATCGGCGCGGGCTTCCTGCCGGCACTCCTTGGCCGCGAGGACGTGCCTTTCGTGGCCGAATGGAACCACGCCCTGCCCCGGCTGCCGGCGGCGCCGACCGTTCCAGCCGACCGATTCGCTCACGTCGTCGAGACCGAGGTTGCGCCGGCGACGCTGGTCAGCCGACCGAGCCCTGCGGCAGAGCGGATCGGTTCCCTGGTCGCCGCACTGGTCCGGGACGGCGACTGCATCGAGACCGGCGTGGGCGCCATTCCGGGCGCAGTCCTGGCGGCGCTCCACAGCCATCGGCATCTCGGGTTTCACTCCGGCCTTTTCTCCGACGGCGTGATGGACCTGGCAGAAGCCGGAGCGCTCGACGGCTGTCGGAAGACCATCGACACCGGGCGCATCGTGGCCGCCATGGTGCTCGGTTCGCGGGAACTCTACGACTGGGCGCGACAGAGCGACCTGATCACGCTCCGAAGCGTCGACTACACGCACGACGTCCGCGTCATTGCCGGGATCGACAACTTCGTCGCGCTCAACTCCGCGGTCGAGGTGGACCTGTTCGGCCAGGTGAACTCCGAGATGGTGCGCGGTCGGCAGATCAGCGGCACCGGCGGCGCGGTCGACTTCATGCGTGGCGCGCGGATGTCGCGGGGCGGGCGCTCCATCGTGGCTCTGGAGGCCACGGCCGGTGGCGGACGGTTCTCACGCATCGTGCCGGTGCTGCCGGCCGCTCATGCGGCCACCGCGCTGCGCACCGACGCCGACATCTTCGTCACCGAGTACGGCGTGGCGCACGTGCGCGGCCTGGATCTTCGCGCACGAGCGCGGCGGCTGCGTCGCATCGCGGCGCCGGAGTTCCGCGACCAGCTGCGGGAAGCGTCGCCCGCTGGCTGAGACCTCCGACCATCGGGCCGCTTCCTCGCGGACCCGTCCTGGTCCGTCGCCAGACGTCCAGACAGACCGGGCCGCGCACTGTCTCTTCGGTGCGCCGGCGCCCATGGCAGGCCTCCCGGCGCCTGCCACGGGCCGGCAGCCGACGGACAGGTCCACCAGCCTGCCGGCGAGGTGGAGACCGCAGCCAGCAGCAGCATCGGCGACGCGACTGGCGACGACCGCTGGAGCGGTGGGGCGTTGGCACCAGGCGCGGCGTCCGCGACCCGACTGGTGGCGCTAGCTCGCGGCCTCGACCGGGTTCCTCAGTTGACAGATGCCTTCGATCTCGACCTCGAACGTATCTCCGGGTTCGAGTGCGGCGGTCGTGCCCGGGGTGCCGGTGAAGATCACGTCGCCGGCTTCGATGGTGGCGTAGTGACTGATGAAGGAGACGATCGCCGCCGAGCCGAACAGCAGGTCGCCGGTCGTCTGTTCCTGGACGACCTCGCCGTTGTGGCGCCCCCGCAGGACGAGATCGTCCGGATGCACGCCGGCCGCGACCGTCGGGCCGACCGGGCCGAAGGTGTCGCTGGCCTTCGCCCGAAACCACTGCAGGTCGGCACGCTGCCAGTTGCGGCCCGACACGTCGTTGCCGCAGGTGACCCCGAAGATCGCGTCGGCCGCCTCTTCGGGAGTGGCGTCCTCGAGACGCTTGCCGACCACGAGAACGAGCTCGGCCTCGTAGTGGACGTTCTCGGCGCCTTCGGGCAGCACGATCGGCTGTTCGTGGCCCGTGATGCTGGTCGGCAGCTTGAGAAAGATCGGCGGCTCGCTGGAAGGCTCGGCGCCCCCGAGGTGGCTGCGGTAGTTGAGCCCCACCGCGAACACCTTGGACGGCGCGACCGGCGCCAGCATCCGAACATCCGCCGCGCTCGCGGTGCTGCCGGTCTCGGCACCGTCGGACCAGGGAGCGCCGTCAAGGGCGCGGACCGTGTCGCCATCCAGGCGACCCCAGGACACGACGTCGTCCTGCTCGTACCGGACGTAGTGGCGGACCGTGTCCGAGTCGTCTGCCCCGGCGCCCTGACAGCCCGTCAGGCACAGGACAGCGAGGGTGCCGACCGCCGTGGAAGCCGCGAAGCGGCGCCGAGACTGTCGGCGGCGGCCGCGGTACGCGCGCAGCGCGGATGACCTGCCGGGAAGGTGGTCGCGGGTGCGACCAGCGACGCTGGTTCTCGCTTGAGGCTGCATGGCACGCTCCTTTCTTCGGCCCTGTGCCCTTTCTTCGGCCCTGAGCGTCATCCCGGGCGGACAGCGGGTGGCTGGGCGATCCGACGCGGCGCCTGGCCAGGCGCCCTGGGCCGGTCGTCATGCACGGACGATCCCGGCTGGCAGCGTGCGGCACGAAACCTGCCGCGCGGAACCGGACCGCGGAGTGCTCTGCGACGACGCAAGCTAACACCGACGCCCGGGCGATCAGGCCTTCGCGCTGGGCCGGGTCGACACGGCCTGATGCCAGCGCAGCAGGTTCGGGGTCTCGTCGCTGACCTTGAACTTCGTGACCCGGCCGAAGTCGATGCCCACCTGAGCGGTGATGTCCGCAATCGAGAAGGCGCTGCCGGCGATGAACTCGCGGTCGGCAAGCTCCTGGTCGAGCCACGCCATGCGCTTCATCGCGTGGCGCCGCTGCCCCTCGCCGTAGTCCGGGAACTGCTCGGTGCGGTCGGCGAAGTAGGGATGCGTGTTGCGGAACACCTGCATGATCGGCAGTGCAATCTCCAGTTCCATGCGGCGCTGCCACATCTCGACGTTGGCCGCGCAGGCGGGATCGTCGCCGCCCATCAGGGCCGGTTCCGGCTGAAGATCCTCGAAGTAGCGGCAGATGGCGACCGACTCGGCGATGAAGGTGCCGTCGTCGAGTTCGAGCACCGGCACGCGGCCGAGCGGGTTCTTGCTGCGGAACTCCTCGCCGCGGTTCTCGGCGCCGGCCACGTCGACGTGCACCACGGGAACCTCGATTCCCTTCTCGGCCAGGAAAATGCGCACACGGCGGCAGTTGGGGGCGGTGGCGGCTTCGTGTAGCTTCATGGTGTGAACCTGCTCCTGTCCTGGAGGTCTGATGTGCTGCGTGTGATCGAGGGATCGTTGGGGGCGGAGTCTAACCGGAAGGCGAAAGATGCACGCCGGGCGATGCCCCGGCCTGCAGCCGCGGGTTTCGGGCGTCCGCGTGCGGACGTGCGCACGGTCCCGCAAGCCGCCCGCCGTCACGCGCCGGCGCGACGGCTCTCGGGGAGGGCTCCCTCATGATCGAACTCCTGGCCCAGCCCGCCTTCTGGGCGGCCCTGGTCTCCGTGACCACGATCCAGATCGCGCTTGGCGCCGACAACCTGATCATCATCACGATCATCGCGAACAAGCTGCCGGAAGCGAAGCGCGATCAGGCGATCAGGCTCGGCCTGCTGCTGGCGATGGCGCTGCGGATCGTGCTGCTGCTCGTGCTCAGCCTGGTGCTGGGCGCAGCCACGCGGGAACTGTGGAGCTTCGACGGCACGTTCCTCGGCATCTCGATGTCCGGCGCCGTGGACGGCAAGTCGCTGGTCCTCGTCGTGGGCGGCCTGTTCCTGATCTGGAAGGGCGTCAAGGAGCTGCGGGGCAAGCTCAAGTCCGCCGGCCAGGAGGTCAAGGCGGCGGACCACTTCGCCGAGGTCGTGGCCCTGATCGTCGGCATGAACCTGATCTTCTCGGTCGACTCCATCCTGACCGTCGTCGGCATGACCGACATCTTCGCGGTGATGGTCGGCTCCGTGCTGATCTCGGTGGCGCTGATGCTCGCCTTCGCGCGCCCCATCTCGCGCTTCCTCAGCTCGAACCCCGAGTTCGAGATCCTCGGCCTGTTCGTGCTGCTGCTGATCGGCTTCGTGCTCATCCTGGAGGCGGGCCACAGCGCGCACGTGGTCGTGAACGGCGCCCCCACCCCCTACATCCCGCAGTGGATCGTGATCTTCATCCTGCTGCTGATGTTCGCGCTCGACCTTTATCAGAACTGGTGGGAGCGCAAGCGCGAGGTGGACCCGATTCAGCTGCACCAACGGCGCAAGTAGCCTGCGGGACTGCGGCGAGGTCAGTCGTCCCCGTGGCACGGAGCGTCGATTCTTCAGGCCGCAAACGTTTTGATGCTCTCCGGGATCGCGACCTCGCCATAGAGAAGACCGATTCGGCTCCGGCGCACGGCGGTCGGCTCGAGGGGCGTCACCTTCGCGACCGGCTTTCCGGCTCGCTCGATGATGAACGGCTCGCTCTCCTCCACCTCGGGCAGGAAGCGCGAGAGCTTGGCCTTCGCCTGATGAACGTCGACCTTGCGCATCGCGGCCTCCGAGTGGGGCCAGCAAAGACCAGTCCAGGTTCTGCCACCCCCGCCCGATCGGCAGCGTTGCAGTGGTTCCGCCGGTGTACCATCAGCCGCCGCACCGGCAGCAAAGTGCCGCCGCATCGCCGGCAGCACCACCGAGACCATCGAGAAACCGCCATGCCCGAAACCGAGTCCACCGGCTCGCTGCCCACTCTCGCCATGCTTGGCGCCACTGGAGACCTGGGCGGCGGACTGGCCCGGCGCTGGGCCGCGGTCGGCTACCCGATCGTCATCGGGTCGCGTTCGCACGAGAAGGGCGCCGGTTCGGCGGCAGATGTCAACGAACAGCTCAAGGGCCTGGGCCGCGACGCAACGGTGCGCGGAACAGACAACCTCACCGCGGCCGGAGAAGGCGACATCGTCGTGCTCACGGTGCCGTGGGCCTTCCAGCGCGCGACGCTCGAGGGCGTGCGGGACGGGGTGCAGGGGAAGATCCTCGTCGACTGCACGGTGCCGCTGGTGCCGCCGAAGGTTGCCCGCGTCCAGCTGCCGGACGAGGGCTGCGCTGCCGTCGTGGCCCAGCAGACGCTCGGCCCCGGCGTGCGCGTCGTCTCGGCTTTCCAGAACGTTGGCGCCGCCCACCTGCGCGAGGACGACGCGGTCGACTGCGACGTCCTGGTCACCGGCGACGATCCGGCAGCCCGTGCCGAGGTCATCGAGCTGATCGAAGCGCTTGGCATGAAGGGATGGCACGCCGGTCCGCTCGACAACGCGGCCGCGGCCGAAGCTCTGACGTCGATCCTGATTCAGCTGAACCGGAAGTACGGGATCGCCGGCGCCGGGATCCGGATCACCGGCAAGGTCACCCGCACGCCCTGAGAAGGCCCTTCGGGCGTTCGAGGCCTCATGCTGAACGTCGAGAACGTGCCCGGCCTCCCGGAGGTTCAGCCCGGCGACGATCTGGCTGGCCTGATCGCCGGGGCGCTCGGCCGCGCCGGCATGGATCTCCGCCCGGGTGACGTGCTGGTAGTCGCCCAGAAGGTCGTCTCGAAGGCCGAGGGCCGGATCGTCGACCTGGCGACCGTCAAGCCCGGGCCGGAAGCCCTGCGCCTCGCTGCCGAGTGCGAGAAGGACCCGCGGCTCCTCGAGCTCGTGCTCCGCGAATCGAAGGAAGTCCTGCGCACCGTGCCTGGCGTGATCATCGTCGAGCATCGGTTGGGCCTGGTGCTGGCGAACGCCGGAATCGACCAGTCGAACCTGCGGCCCGGTGACGACCACGGCCACGTGCTGCTGCTGCCGGAGGACCCGGACGCATCGGCGGCAGCCCTGCGCGCCACGCTCGAGGCGTGCTGCGAGGTGGATGGCCTCGGCGTGATCGTCAACGACAGCGTCGGACGGGCCTGGCGGCTCGGCACGGTCGGCCTGGCCATCGGGGTTGCGGGGATGACCGCGCTTCGAGACCTGCGAGGCGAACCGGACCGCTTCGGCCGCGAACTTCAGGTGTCGGAGACCGGGATAGCGGACCAGGTTGCCAGCGCGGCGCAGATCGTGCAGGGCGAAGGAGACGAAGGCGCCCCCGTGGTGCGCGTGCGCGGCCTGGGCCGGCTCGGACCCCCCCAGACCGCCCGAGAACTGCTCCGGCCGCGCAACCAGGATCTGTTCCGATGAGCGAGCGACAGGGCCGCACGGCCACGACAGGAACGGGCGCCGGCGACTCTCCGTCCGTACCGGAGGGGCCACGCGGCCGCCTGTCGGACCAGTCGTCGAACGCCCGGTCGGACGCCCAGACTGGTTCGCGACTCCGCCGCTGCCTCGCCCTTTCGGGCGGCGTCGGCGGGGCGAAGCTGGCGCTCGGGCTGTCGCGCGTGCTGCCGCCGGACGCACTGACCATAGTCTGCAACACGGCAGACGACTTCGACCATCTCGGACTGCGGGTCTGCCCCGATCTCGACACCGTGATGTACACGCTGGCGGGAGTCGCGAACCGCGTCACGGGCTGGGGTCAGGCACACGAAACGTGGTCGTTCCTCGACGCGCTCGGCGACATCGGCGGTGAAACCTGGTTCCGGCTAGGCGACCGGGACCTCGCAACCCACGTCGAGCGCACCCGCAGGCTGCGGTCGGGAGAGACGCTGACCGACGTGACCCGCGCACTCTGCGGCGCCCTGGGGGTGGAGGCCACCATCCGGCCGATGAGTGACGATCCGGTGCGCACCGTGGTCGAGACGAGGAACGGCGAACTCAGCTTCCAGCACTACTTCGTGCGCGACCGCTGCGAACCCGCCGTGACCGGCTTTCGCTTCCGCGGCGCGGCCGACGCCCGCCCGGCAGCCGCCTTCCGAGCGGCGCTCGAAGGTGCGGACCTCGGGGCCATCGTCATCTGTCCTTCCAACCCGCTCGTCAGCGTGGACCCGGTGCTCGCCCTTCCCGGCGTCGAAGGCGGCATCCGGCAGGCCAGCGCGCCCGTGGTCGCGGTGTCTCCGATCGTCGGCGGCACGGCGATCAAGGGACCGGCGGCGAAGATGATGACGGAACTGAACATGCCGGTCACGGCAACGGCCGTTGCCTGGCACTACCATCAGCGGGACCTGCTCGACGGATTCGTCATCGACGAAGCCGACGCCGCGCATGCGGCCGAGATCGAGGACCTCGGCCTACCCACCCTCGTCACCGGGACCGTGATGGAGACCCTGGCCGACCGGGAGCGCCTGGCCCGCGAGACGCTGGAGTTCGTGGAGCTGCTCGGGGAGTCGCTCGCGGAGCGGCTCGGCGCACGCCCTTCGTCTCGGCGTCCAGCGCAGGCTTTGGCGTCCCCGACCGCCTCCGACCCGCCGGAGGCGCCCGGCGAGTGAACCAGAACCGGAGTGCATTCCCCCGGTGACCGCGTCGGACCACGAGCAGGGGGCCCGGAAGCAGGCCCCGCCTCGGCCCGACGAGACGTGGGCGGTCCTGCCGGTCAAGGCGTGGTCCGAGGCAAAGCGTCGGCTGTCGCCGGTGCTCGACCGGGGCCAGAGGGAGGATCTGGCCCGGTCGATGCTCCGCGACCTGCTCGACGCCCTCGCCGGGGCGGCGGAAGTCTCCGGCGTTCTGGCGGTGACCGCTGACCGCCTGGCCGCGGACTACCTGGCAAGCAACGGGTGCGAAGTGCTGGCCGAGCCGAGGCGGGGCCTGAACCGCGCCCTGGAGACGGCTGCGGCCGAGCTCGTGCGACGCGGCATCTCCACCATGCTGGTTCTGCCCATCGACCTGCCCCTGGCGACGGCCGACGACCTCGACGATCTGTGCAGCAGGCACCTCGCCACGCGACGGTGGGAAGGCCAGGGAACGGGCCGCGAACAGGGCGCCGGGCAGGCCGGCCGGAGCACGGTGCCTGAAGACTCGATGCAGGCGGACGCGCCGCCTCGGCACGGCGTTGCAGGCCAGACTGCGGCAATCGGAGCCGTGTCGGAGCACTGTCCGGTGCACGGACAGCCTCTGCCGGCGGTAACGGTCGCGCCCGACCGGTTCCGTTCCGGCACGAACGCCCTGCTCTGCTCGCCGCCCGACTGCATCCCGTTCCGCTTCGGCGACGGCAGCTTCCACGCCCACCTTAGGGAGGCCAAGCGGGTTGGCGCGGCGCATTCCCCCGTGGTCATCGAAGGGATCGGCCTGGACGTCGACCACCCGGACGACCTGGCCGAGCTGCTCCGACGGGACCGTGGAAGCCGCAGTGCCCGTCTGCTCGCGGCTTCAGGACTGAACACGCTCCTGCCCGACGGCTGATGTCGGCGGCCCCACACCCGCTCGGCGGCAACGGGACGGCACTCCGGCCCACGACTCGGCCCGACGCGAAGGCAGGTCCCTGAGGGAAGGCCGGCAGCCAGGTCACACGTTCAGGTCAGCCACGGCCAGCGCGAGTTCGGAGTCCTCCCAGCCCGGCGTGTTGTCGCCAGGGCACCACGCGACGGCGGCCGGAAGCCCCCAGGCAAGGGGCTGATACCGTTCACCGGCTTCGGGTACCGCCCCCGGTTCGCGTTGCCATCCCCCCCGCCCTCCCTGACTTTCTGCAGTCCCTGCTCCGGCTCTCGCCGTGCCAATGCCGCTCAGCACCTTCCTGGACCGCCGTCCGACCGCAGCCGAGGCCCGCGCGCTCGCCGGCATCGATGACGCCGGCCGGCTCGGGGAGCTTGTCGACCTTGCCGGAGAACTGCGGGACCGCGGCCACGGCAACACGGTCACCTACTCGCGCAAGGTGTTCCTGCCGCTCACGCACCTGTGCCGCGACATCTGCCACTACTGCGTCTTCGCGAGGCCGCCGAAGAAGGGCGAGTCGGCCTACATGCCGCTCGACGCCGTGCTCCGCCAGGCGCGGCTGGCTGCCGACGCAGGCTGCAAGGAGGCGCTCTTCACGCTCGGTGACAAGCCAGAAATCCGCTACAAGGCGGCCCGCGACGGCCTCGCCGAGCTGGGGCACGAGTCGACCCTCTCCTACCTGCGCGAGGCGGCCGAGCGCGTGCTGCTCGAGACCGGTCTGCTGCCCCACCTGAACCCGGGGCTGATGACCGCCGGGGACTTTGCCGACCTGCGGCCCGTTGGACCCTCCATGGGCATCATGCTCGAGAGCGTCTCGATGCGGCTGCACGAGAAGGGGCAGGCGCACTACGGCTGCCCGGACAAGGTCCCGTCACGACGCCTGGAGACTCTGCGGCTCGCCGGCGAGGCGCGGGTGCCGTTCACGTCCGGCATCCTCATCGGCATCGGGGAGACGCGCGAGGAGCGCGTCGACGCCCTTCTCGCCCTGCGCGAACTGCACGACGAGCACGGCCACATCCAGGAGGTCATCGTCCAGAACTTCCGCGCCAAGCCGGAGACACGGATGGCGGATGCGCCGGAACCCACGCTGGAGGACCTCCTCTGGACAATCGCGACTGCCAGGCTGGTGCTCGGCCCCGACATGCACATCCAGGCGCCACCGAACCTTAGCCCCGGCGTCCTGACGCGACTGGTCGCCGCGGGAATCGACGACTGGGGCGGCGTTTCCCCAGTGACGCCGGACTTCGTGAACCCCGAGGCGCCGTGGCCCCACCTGGAGCGTCTGGCGGAGGAAACGGCCGCGGCCGGCAAGACCCTCGTCGAGCGGCTCACGGTGTACCCCGAGTGGGCTCTCGACGGCGACCGCTGGCTGGACGACGGGCGCGGTCAGGAGCGACCGCTGCGACGCATGGGCGGTGTGCGCACGGCGGTGCTGCAGCGCATCGACGCCACCGGCCTGGCACGGACCGACGACTGGTCGCCCGGCGACCTGACGGCACCTCCGGCCTCCGTGCTGGCCGCGGTCACCGGGTCGATGGTAGACGGCGTCCACGAAGCGGAGAACGGCCAGAGCCGCGCCACTGGCAACAACACCGGCGGCGCCTCTGACTCGCCGTGTTCCGCCGACATCCGCCGCCTGCTCGATCGCGCCCGGGCCGGCGAGGACCTCTCCGAGGACGATGTCACCAGCCTGTTCACGGTGCGCGGGCCGGAGTTCACCGCCGTCTGCAGCTCGGCCGACGCCATCCGCCGGGAGGTCAACGGCGACACCGTGACCTACGTCGTCAACCGGAACATCAACTACACCAATGTCTGCTACTTCAAGTGCCAGTTCTGCGCCTTCTCCAAGGGGAAGCTGAGCGAGAACCTCCGCGGCAAGCCCTACGACCTCGAGCTCGAGGAAGTGATGCGCCGCTCGGTGGAGGCCTGGCAGCGCGGTGGCACGGAAGTCTGCATGCAGGGCGGCATCCACCCGGACTACACGGGCGCCACCTACCTCGGCATCTGTCGCGCGGTGAAGGAGGCGGCGCCGGAGATTCACGTCCACGCCTTCTCGCCGCTCGAGATCTGGCAGGGGGCCACGACGCTCGACATGCCGCTCGAGGAGTACCTGGTACGGCTGCGCGAGGCCGGGCTCGACAGCCTCCCCGGCACCGCCGCCGAGATCCTGGACGACGAGATCCGCGCCATCATCTGCCCCGACAAGCTGAAGACCGACCAGTGGCTCGAAGTCATGGAGACGGCTCAAGGCGTCGGCTTCCGGACCACCGCGACCATCATGTACGGCCACGTGGAGCAGCCTCGCAACTGGGCACGTCACCTGCTGCGGCTGCGCGCCCTGCAGAAGCGCACCCGCGGCTTTACCGAGCTGGTGCCACTGCCGTTCGTGCACATGGAGGCGCCCATCTACCTCAAGGGCAAGGCGCGCAAGGGGCCGACCTTCCGCGAGGCGGTGCTCATGCACGCGGTGGCGCGGCTGGCGTTGCACCCCTGGTTCGAGAACATCCAGGCTTCCTGGGTGAAGATGGGCCCGGAGGGCGTGCGGGCGTGCCTGAACGCGGGCGTGAACGACCTCGGCGGCACGCTGATGAACGAGAGCATCACGCGGGCAGCCGGCACCGCCCACGGGCAGGAGCTGCCGCCGGCGGCGATGGAGGAGCTGATTCGGGCTTCCGGCCGGACGCCGCGCCAGCGCTCCACCGACTACGGCACCCCGCCGCAGGAACAGGTCGAGGCGTCGTTCCAGGCCGCCGAACTCGCCGCCGTCCTGAACAACCCCGCACACCGCTACGAGCGCACCGGACCTCTCCGCCTCATCCGACCGGGCCTGGACGGCAGCTGACAGGCGACCGCCGGGGCCGCTGGCGACCTCGCCAGGTCGGGCAGAATCGGCAAGGCCATGAGCGAAGCGACCTCGCATTCCGTCCGTCGTCACCTGCGCATCGCCATCGACGAGTACGACCAGCAGATACGACGTTTCATCCCCGGCTACGAGGAGATGCTCACGACTTCCGCCCGGGAGTTCGTGGCGCTGAAGGCTCCGGGGCTCGCCTCCGGCGGCTTCGACTCCGCGCCGATCCTCGACCTCGGCGCCGGCACCGGGGCGCTTGCCGAGGCCATCCTGGAAGCCTCCGCAGGGACGCTCCTGGAGCTCCTGGACGTCGACGAAGAGATGCTCGGCCAGGCCCGGACGCGCCTCGCCCGCTTCGGAGATCGTGCCCGCTTCAACTGCCGGTCGTTCCTGGAACCCCTCCCCCGCTGCCGGGGCGCCGCAGCGTCGCTTTCCCTGCACCACATCCCGACCATGGAGGCGAAGGGGGACCTCTACCGGGCCGTCTTCGAAGCCCTCGAACCCGGCGGCATCTTCGTCAACGCCGACGCCACGATGCCCGAAGGCAAGGTCGCCAGCCGGGCCGTCTGGCGAGGCTGGGCCGACCACCTGGTCGCCCACGGCATCAGCGAGGAGCGCGCCCGGGAGCACTTCCGCGAATGGTCCGAGGAGGACACCTACTTCCCGCTCGAAGCCGAACTCGCCGCCGTCGCGAGCGCCGGCTTCGAGGCCGAGTGCACGTGGCAGGAAGTCGGCATCGCGGTCGTGGTCGGCCGCAAGCCGGGCTGATTCGGCGCAGCCGGACGCCCTACAGCACGGCCTCGGCGATCGCGTCGAGAGCCTCCGGCTGCTGGCAGCCGAGGAGCATCGAGGCGACCTGACCCTTGCTGCCGGCCTCCTTCCAGGCGGCCAGCCGGTCGATGATCCGCTCCTTCGGACCGACCAGGGCGACGTCGTCTACCAGGGCGTCCGGCACGGCGCCGATGGCCTCGCTCTTCTTGCCGCCCAGGAAGTTGTCCTGGATCGTCCGGGCCTCGTCGGGATAGCCGAGGCGCTTCGCGTAGTCGTTGTAGAAGTTCCTGTCGCGGGCGCCCATGCCGCCGATGTAGAGGGCCATGCTCATCTTGATGGGAGTGCGGCACTGCTCGACGTCGTCGCCCATGACGACCGTGACGAACGGCATGACCTTGAAGTCGTCGAGCCCCTTGCCGGCGCCTGCCTTCGCGAAGCCGCTGTCCAGGGCGCCTTCCAGAAGGTCGAAGCGTTCCGGGTTCATCCAGATGGGGAACACGCCGTCCGCGACCTCGGCGCTGCACTCCAGACCCTTCGGGCTGATGGACGCCGTGTAGATCGGAATCGACGTATCCGCTGCGAGGATGGACTTGAGCGGCTTGCCCAGGCCGGTCGCGTCATCGCCCCGGTACGGCAGCTGGTAGTGGTAACCGTCGTGCGTGACCGGCGCTTCGCGAGCGAAGACCTTGCGCATGATCTCGATGTACTCCTTCGTGCGCGTCAGCGGCCGTCCGTACGGCACGCCGTGCCAGCCTTCGATGACCTGCGGACCGGACGGGCCCAAGCCGACCAGGAACCGGCCGCCGGAGAGCTGATTCAGGGTCATCGCGGTCATGGCGGTCATCGCCGGGCTGCGGGCTGGCATCTGCATGATCGCCGTGCCTACCTTGATCTTCTCGGTCTGGGCCAAGACCCACGTCGCGGTCGACACCGCGTCCGAACCGTAGGCCTCGGCAGTCCAGATCGACGTGAAGCCGGCGCTCTCGGCCTGACGAATGCGGTCGATCGGTATCTTCATCTGGCTGCCGAAGGCGGCGGCGAGCAGTCCCAGTTCCATGGTCGGTTCTCCGGTGGTCAAGCGTGTTGCATGTGAACGCTCCTGATCGGAGCGGGCGCGAGGCTAGCAGTCCACCGTCAGGTCCGAGCGGGGCGCAGGGGGACGCGGGCGCTTCGAAGACTGTTCGGGGCGTGGCGCCCGCTGCGCTCGGCTGCGCTGCAAAGGCCGTGCTTCTTGCAGCGCATCCAGTCCGAGAAGGCGGTGAAGATCCGATCCGGGTCCTGGTCCGGCACCAGACGCATCGACACCCTGGCGCCGGCCCGATGGGCGATCACAGTCCTGGCGCCCGGCCCCTGGTAACCGCCCCAGATTCCGTTCACGAGCGGTGTCGGGATCCGCTTGCCCCCAGAGCCTCCTGCAGCTTTCCGGGACCTGCTTCCTCGGATTGTGCCTGGCGACAGACCTGACGAGGCATCGGCAAAGGGACTGTGGCGCCCTCGCTTCAGAGAGGCGGACATAGACTGCGGGCATGGGCGAGGACGAACAGAATCTGCGGATTGTTCAGGGGGATGGAGACGCTGCCAGCGGTAAGGGCGGCGGGAACCGGGCGTCCCTTGGCGAACGGCTTGCGGCCGCCTGGCGCTGGGTCAGCCGCAGCCAGGTGCTGTGGCCGATGGCGTTCGTCACCTTCATGCTGGGTCTGATCGTCTCGATCCTCATCGGCTTCGTCATCATCCGGCGAAACCTCGTGTCGGGGGCTCAGACGGTGGAACGAATCGCCCAGGCGTTCCGCACCGGCTCGGTTCAGACCTCGTTCATCAGCTACGCCACCGACGTGTCGGGCAGCGCCTACCTCCAGTTCGCGACGCTCGACCAGATGGAGCTGCTGGAGCGCAGGGATTCGACCAGCGTGCTGTGGGGGCGGCTGCGCCTGCCGGAGGTGGTAGTCGAGGCCCGCATCCCGGTCCACTACACGTACTACCTCGACCTGGAGGACGAGTGGACCCTGCGGCTCGACGACACGACGGTCGAGGTCGTGGCTCCGGGCGTGCGCGCCAACCGGCCTGCCGTCGACGCGTCGGCCATCGAGTACGTGGTGCAGGCCGACTCGGTGCTGCGCAACGAGGATGCGGTGATGGAGCAGCTGCGCCGCGAGATCACGCCGCGGCTGGCAGCCCGAGCCGGCGAGAACATCGGCCTGGTGCGGGAGGAAGGACGTCGCCGCACGGCCGAGTTCGTGCGCGCCTTCCTGCTGTGGCGGTTCGGCGAGGACGTGGACGCCTATCGGATCGAGGTGCGTTTTCGCGACGAGGTCGCGCTGCCGCCCCTGCCCCGGCCCGCGATCGAATCGCCCGACGAGAGTCCGGGCCTGCCGCCTTCTGGAACTGCCCCGGGCGCCGCCGGCCGCGAACCGGACCGAGGGCCTTGACCCCGACGCGGCTGGCTCGACGGCGCCAGCGACTCCGCGCCCGGCAGGCAAACCGCTTCTCGCGCATGGCCGAGCAGGTGTACCACCACAACCCGTTCTACCGGGCGAAGTGGCGCCAGACCGGGTTCGATTCGCCACCCAGCCTGGCCGACCTGGACGACCTGCCCGTCACCACCAAGGACGAGCTGGTGCTGGACCAGAGCCGCAGCGCTCCCTGGGGCACCAACCTCACCTTCCCCTTCGAGCGCTACGTCCGCGTCCACCGGACCTCGGGCACCACGGGCCGACCGCTGCGCTGGCTGGACACGCCGGCAAGCTGGCAGTGGTTCCTGGACTGCTGGCTGCAGACCTACCGAGGCGCTGGCGTGACCGACCACGACCGGGTCTTCGTCGCCTTCGGCTTCGGCCCGTTCGTGGGCTTCTGGACTGCCTTCGAGGCTGCCCAGCAGCTCGGCTGCCTGGTCATGCCGGCCGGCCACCTGAACACGCAGCAGCGGCTGCGCGTGATGCTGGAAGACGGCGCAACCGTTCTGGTCGCTACCCCGACCTACGCAATGCGCCTGCTGGAATCGGCCGCCGCGCTCGGGATGGACCTGGCCGGCAGTTCGATCGCACGGACCATCCACGGCGGCGAGCCCGGCGCCGGCACGCCGGCGATCAAGCACCGGCTCGCGGAGGGCTTCGGCGCGCAGGTCTTCGACCATGCCGGCGCCACCGAAGTCGGCGCCTGGGGTTACCCGTCCGGCGTCGGCGAGCGCCTGCACATCCTCGAGGAGGAGTTCGTGGTCGAGTGGTTCGACCGCTCCACCGGAAAGCCGCTCGCGCCGCTTGACCCGGACGCAGACGCGGGCGCCGAGCCGGTTCTGGGCGAACTCGTGCTGACGAACCTGGGCCGTATCGGCAGCCCGGTGGTCCGCTACCGGACGGGCGACGTGTGCCGCCTGTACGCCCCCGACGGCGCTTCCGACCAGGACACGATGTACCTGGAGGGCGGCGTGCTGGCCCGCGCCGACGACATGTTCATCGTCCGCGGCGTGAACGTTTATCCGAGCTCCATCGAGGCGATGATCCGCGAGGCCGGCGGCGTCGCCGAGTTTCGGGCCAACGTGCGCAAGAGCCGCGGCATGGCCGAGATCGGCCTGGAGGTCGAACCCGAGCCGGGTACCGACACCGGGCCGCTTCGTTCGCGACTGCAGGAGCTATTCGCGGAGCGTCTGAGCCTGCGCGTGCCGGTCGAGATCCGCGCTCCCGGCTCGCTTCCCCGCTTCGAGCTGAAGGCGCGGCGCTTCCGGTTCCTGGACTGACGCCCGGCGGCGTTCCGAGGCCAGTGACCCGGCCCGGGCCGTCCTGCCGGCGACCCGGGATCGGAGTGCCGCCTTCGAACGCACGGCAGGCGACGTCGGCGGCCACTCGTACGATGCCCGGATGACCCGATACCGGAGGCGCGGGTCGGCGAGCCGCCCGCTGGCGGATCAGGACCGGGCGGGTGACGATGAAGCGGCCTGGCCGTGCGGCGGGTTCAGGAACAGCAGGGCGACGAACAGCGCGGCGCCCACCCCGTTCACCACCAGGCCGAGCGTCGGTCCGCCCAGGTCCGGGACCAGCAGGAGCGCCGCGGCGACCATCATGGCCCACCGCAGCTGCATGCTCAGTGCGGAGCGCAGGAATCCGCCGACGGCCGAAGCGAGCGCCACGATCCCCATGACCGCCGCACCGAGCGCGAGAAGCAGCGGCGGCAGGCCGGCCGCGCCGGCGGCAAGCAGGCTGCCTCCATCCTCGTCCATCAGCAGCAACGCCGGCCTGTAAACGAACATGAACGGCAGGGTGAAGCCGACCAGGGCGAAGCGGAAGGCGGCGAGCGCCGTCCTCATCGTCGGGGCCTGCGCCAGGCTGGACGCGGCGTAGGCGGCCAGGGCCACCGGCGGCGTCACCATGGACATCATCCCGAAGTAGAAGATGAACAGGTGTGCGGCGAGCGGGATGACGCCGAGCTCGGCGAGCAGGGAGCCCATGAGCGTCGCCATCAGCAGGTAGCACACGACGGACGGCACGCCCATGCCGAGCACCAGGGAGGTCACCATGATGCCGACCAGGGCAAGGAACAGGTTCGTGGCCACGACTCCCTTGATCGCGGCCGAGAAGTCTGCGGCTATGCCCGTTTGCTGAACGATCCCGATGACCACGCCGACGCAGGCGGACGCGGCGACCAGGGGAATGCCGTTGCGCGCCGCCCCGGTCAGCGCCTGCAGGACGTGGGGCCGAAAGGCGCGATGCACCAGGCAGAAGACGATCAGGCCGGACATCGCCACGATGCTCGAGGAGAGCCAGGACTCGAACACCTGCCGGAACGACGGATCCGCCGGCAAGTCGGAGCGAAACAGCTGGTGCAGCACCGCGACGGCGGCGAAGCAGCCCAGAGCCAGATGGCGCAACCGGCGCGCGAGGCCGAACTCCGGTCGCAGCACGGCCAGCAGCAGGATCACGATGAGCGCTCCGGTCACTGCCCGAAACGGCGAGAAGCGCAGCAGCAGCAGCGAGATCAGGGTCAGGAGGCCGGTGACGAAGACCAGGGCGTCGAAACGCCGAACGGGCGGCGCTTCGCCGCTGCGCTCCGGGGCGCCGATGCGTCGCGAGTAGAAATGAACGATCAGGAAGATCGACAGGTAGAACAGGATCGCCGGCAGCAGGGCCGCCTGCACGATCTGCAGGAAGGTGACCCGCGGTTCGACGATCTCCAGCATCATGTACGCCCCGGCGCCCATGACCGGAGGCACGAGGGCGCCGCCGGAAGCCGCTGCCGCCTCGACCGCGGCGGCCACGTGGCGGCGGAAGCCGTTGCTCCGCATCATGGGAATCGTGAAGGCGCCGGTGGTCACCGCGTTGGCCACCGCGCTGCCCGACAGGGAGCCCAGGAGGCCGCTGCTGAGGACCGCCACCTTCGCCGGGCCGCCGGGACGCTTGCCGAACGCCCGTTCGGCGAAACGCATGATGAACTGCGTCGCGCCCGACATCTCCAGGAAGGCGCCGAAGACGACGAACAGGAATACGTACCGGAACATGACCGAGGCAGCCGGACCGAAGACGCCGAGGCTCTGCAGAAAGGTCGTGCCCACCACGTCGCGCGGGCTCTGCCCGGCATGCGGGAAGAGGAAGTCCGGCAGAATCGGCCAGCCGTGGCGCAGGCTGAAGTGGCAGTAGAGCGTGTGCGCGACGAAGGCGAGGGCGAGAGCGGGCACGATCCAGCCGATGCTCCGCCGCGCCGCCTCGAGCACCAGCAGCAGGCCAACGAGACCGAGGCCGATGTCGGCCGCCGTCTCGATGCCGGCGCGGTTGCCGAGCGACCGGCCCCCGGACCAGAGGTGCTCGAACGCCGGCTCGGTCTGCACCACCACGTAGGCGCAGACGACCGCCGCCGCGAGACCGAACAGGATGTCGAGCCCGCGCAGCCACGGGTTCGGGGCAAGGCGGGGATGGACGGGGAACGCGAGGAAGCAGAGCAGCAGCCCGAGGCCGACGAAGACGGCCAGAGAGGACTGCGGCAGCAGCAGGCCGAAATTCACCTCGAGCAGGACGAACAGGCAGAGCGCCACACCCAGCGCGACGATCAGCCCCCGTCGCAGCCGGTCCATCGACTGCTTCGGAGGCGCCGTGGTCCCGGACCGCTCCGGGTTGCCGTCAGCCGCCGCGGCGGACCCGTCGGCTTCGCTCAAGCGTCGGCTTCGGGCCAGACGCCGATCTCCCGGTAGTAGCGCTCGGCGCCGGGGTGAAAGGGCGTGCCCGTGTTTCGAGCGACGTTCGCCTCGTTGATCGCGCGCCCGGCCGGGTGCTTCGCCGCAATCGACTCGCGGTTCTCCCACATCGTCCGCGTGAGCTCGTACACGAGCTCGGGGTCCGCGTCGGCATGGGTGATCAGGTGCATCGAACCCACGTTCAGCCCCGGATAGTCCTCGGTGAGATCCGAGTAGGCATCGGCGGGGATGGTGGCGAGCTGGAAGAAGGGATAGTCGCGGGCAAGCTGCTGACGCGTCTCCTCGTCAAGCGGCAGGAACACGATGTCGTAGGTGCTGCTGGCCTGCGTCACCGCGCCCGTCGGCACCGCTCCGCCGAGGAATGCGGCGTCGATGGAACCGTCGCCGAGCATGTCCACCGCCCCGCTCTGGGTGCCGTAGACCTGGGTGAAGTCGTCGTAGAGAACGCCATGGGCGGCCAGCAGGGGCTCGACGAACATCTCGAAGCCGGCCCCGGCGACGCCCACCATGGCCCGCTTGCCGGCCAGGTCCTGGAGCGAGGCCAGACCCGAATCCGCCTTGGCCACGAAGGTGGCGATGTTGGGGGCCAGAGTGGCGATGGCCCGGATGTCGTAGCTCTGCTCCCACCCGGACTCGCCCAGCACGGCGAAGTAGCTGATCGCCGAGTTGGACAGGGCAAGCTGCAGCTCGTCGCGCGCCAGCCGCCGGATGTTCTCCTGCGATCCCTTCGTGCCGCGCGCCTGGACCCGCCAGGTGTTCTTGCCCCGGTTCTCGTTGAGGACCTCGGCGATGGCGCCGCCGACCACCGGGAACGCGCCGCCAACCGGCGCCGTGCCCATGCTGAGGAACTGCGGAGCGGACGAGTCGCCCGGGGAGGCGCCGGGGGTCGATCCGTCGCCGCCGCCGCAGCCCGCAAGCAGGACGGCGGCAGCAAGAAGCGGCAGGGCGGCGTGGGTTCTGTTCATGAGCGGCGACCTCGAAAGAGTGCGTTTGGAAGGCGGACGGGATGATAACCGGCCCTCGGCTGTCAGGTTCGCGACGCCGACCGCGCACGAGAGCACCAGCCGGCGGCTCGCGTCAGGCCAGCGCCAAAATCGGCGAAAGCTCGCGGCGCCGCTGCCGCGGGCTACGACGTGCCCTCGTCAGCAATGCAGTACAGGTAGCTGGCGGTCCGCAGATAGAGGCTGCCGGGCGCCACGCCCAGCGACGACAGCGTGAAGCCCTCCACCTCGTTGCGGGCCAGGATCTCGAACTCCGGACCGTCGCGGACGACGGTCGTCACGCCGTCCTCGCTGGTGGCGTAGACCTTGCCGTCCGCCACCAGCACCGACGCGCTGTAGGTGCCTCGTTCCAGCCTCTCGTTCTCCCAGTCGGGCCTTCCCGTCGTCGCGTCGAACCGCGACAGGAGGCCGTTGTCGCGCAGCACGTAGAGAGTGCTGCCGTCCGTCGCCGGGGTCGGCACGTCGGGGCCTCGGTCGGTCTCCCACAGTATCTCCGCCCCGTCGGCGCCGACCCGCAGCGCCCGCATCGGCTTGACCCGGGTGGGCACCAGGACCAGATCGCCCGAAGCCACCGGCGATGCGACCACGCGGTACATCGGGCTGTCGTCCGGGTTGAAGCCGCCCAGCCGCCAGAGCTCCTTGCCCGTGGCCGGATCGTGTCCAGTGGCGTAGTCGCCGCCGTTGATCACCAGGACCTCGCCGTCCCCGGTCCGTGCCATGACCGGGGTGATGTACGCGTCGGGCGACTCCATGCGCGCATCGGTGGGCCGTTCCTGCCGCCAGATCGTCGCTCCGTCGTCGGCGTCGACGGCCACGATGTACGACGGGTCGTCGGTCTTCATGCCGTGCAGGACGGGCACGTGAAGCACTCCCTTCCAGAGCAGCGGCGAGGAGCCATAGCCGTGGTTCAGACCGAAGGCGCCGTATTCCTCCTCCAGCTCGCGGGCCCAGAGGCGGTTTCCGTCGAGGTCGAAGGCCTGCAGGGCGCCGGTTCCGGTGAGCACCCAGACCCGCTCGCCGTCCGTGATGGGAGACGGTGACGACATGTTGTGCTTGCGCTGGAAGCGGTTGCCGCCGCCGATGGCGCTTCGCCACACGACAGCGCCGGAACGGGCGTCCACCCGCCACAGCGACAGGTCGTCGCCGTGGGCCACGTTGAGGAACACCATGTCGCCCAGGACGATGGGCGTGGAACCGGACCGGTCCGGCAACTCGAGTTTCCAGAGGATGTTGCGCTCGGTGTCGCCGTCATGCTCCCAGCTGAGCGGAAGACCTTTGTGGACGCTGTAGCCGTTGTGTTCCGGCCCCCGCCAGTTCGTCCAGTCGCTGGCGTCGGCAACTGCGGCAACCAGCGACGCGGCGCACAGGACCAGGATCAGCACCCTGCCCCGCGACGGTGCGGGCCGCCGGCTACCTGCGGGCCGGGGCAGCGACGCCGCATGGACCGGGAAAAGCCGACGATCGACGACGAAGCGACGAGTGCCCATTCTCACGCCGCGTCTCGCAGTGCGGCCGGCGCCTGGCCGGCGCCTGCGGCCTTCTCCGGTGCCTCGGCAGCCTCGACCTCTTCGGGCGCTTCCTCAGCCTCCGGCATGAGCAGGACCTTGATCCGGTTCTCGCCACCCAGGTAGTCGCGCGCAGCGCCCTGGATCATGTCTGCGCTCAGTGCCTCGTACAGCTCTTCCTGCTTCAGAATCATCAGCGGGTCCTCGCCGTAGCGGTATGCGGTCTGAAGGGCGCCTAGCCAGAAACCGTTGGTCTCCATCGCCTCCTCGCGACTCAGACGCTGCTGCTCGCGAATCTGGTTCACTTCCTCCTCGGTGGCCGGTTCGTCGCGCAGGCGATCGATCTCTTCGTCGACAGCCTGGAGAAGCTCTTCCACGCGCTCCGGGTCGCATCTGAAGCTGATCTGGACCTGGAAGGTCGAGACCGGAATCCGGACTGCCCCGCCGCCGGCGCCGACGGTGTAGGTACCGCCCAGGTCTTCCCGCAGGCGCTCCAGCAGCCGATCCTCCAGCAGCTCGGCCATGGCACCCAGGCGATAGCGGTTCAGTCGGCTCTGTTCGAAGGGTCCGTTGAAGATCAGCGCGACCTCGCTCTGCTGCTCCAGGCCCCGGTGGACGGTCCGCTCGATGCGGCCGGCGGGGGTGCGAACGCCCTCGTCCTTCCAGGTCTCCACCCTGCCAGTCGACGGCAGGCCGCCGAGCCAGGTTTCGACCAGGGGCGCGATCGCCTCGAGCTCGAAGTTCCCGCCCAGGAAAAAGATGTAGTCCGAGAAGTCGCCGAACCTCTCCTCGTACAGGGCGTGAATGCGGTCGTGGTCGAGGTCGGCCAGCATCTCCTCGGTGAGCATGGGACGGCGCGGGTGGTTGCCCGTCAGGGTCTTCTGCAGCGCCTCGATGAAGGCGTATCGCGGTATCGCGGCCCGATTGCGCAGCATCGCGCCCTGGCGGGTCAGGAAGGACTCGTACGCCTCGTCGTCCCGGCGCGGCGCCGTCGCGGCCAGGTAGATGAGCTCGAACAGCGTCTCCACGTCCTTCGGCGAACCCCGGCCGCTGATGCTCTCGAACAGCGGACCGATGGACGCCGACGCCTGCGCGACCTTCCCGGCGAGCGCCTTGTTCAGCTGGGTCAGGCTGAAGCCGCCGAGGCCGGAGAGCCGGACCACCGCGGGCGCCAGGCTCGCCTCCAGCAGGTCTTCGTCGGAGACGAGCGACGTGCCTCCGGGGCTGAAGGAGCGAACCAGGATCTCGTCGTTCCGGTAGTCGCTCGGCCGGAGCACGACCCGCACGCCGTTGGAGAGCCGCCACTGCGTGACACCGAGCTCCTCTATCTCGCTGCGCTCGACGATGCGTCCAGGCTCGGGCGGCGACGGCACCAGGGCGCCTTCCGCGACGTCGTCCTCCCAGGCCGCGACCTCGACCTGCCCGACGCGCTCGAAGGCGGCCAGCAGTTCCTCCTCCGTCGGCGGTTCGAGCCCGTCCTTCTCCGGACCGCTCACCAGGACGACCCGATCCTCGTTGCGGATCAGGGTTTCCGCAACCGCGTTGACGTCGGCGAGCTCAATCTCGGGAACGAGCCTCCGCACCATCTCCCGCTCGTAGGCAACGCTGGGGAACGGCTCGCCATCGAGGAAGTTCCGCAAGTACTGGCCGACGAACACCCGCGATTCGGTCTTGTCGCGCTCGTCCCAGGCGCGGTCCATCGAACGCAGCGTGTTCACCTTCGCGCGCTCCAGCTCGCTGGGCTGGAAGCCGTGGCGCTCCACTCGTCGCGCCTCGGTCAGGAGCGCCTCCAGCGCACGGACATGTTCGCCTTCGCGGGCGCCCGCGAACAGGCTGTACTGGCTGCGGGTGCGGGCCAGGACGCCACCGAGGCTGGTAGCCCCCAGGAACGGCGGGTCGACCTCCTCTGCGCGCTCCGCGAGGCGGTTGTTCAGCATGGCGTGGTAGAGGCCGCGGATGAGCCGTCGGCGAGAGTCGGCCACCGTGACGTGAGCCAATCGCGCGCCCTTCCAGGTCACCGTGACGCTCGAGCCCGACAGCTCGGGATCGGTGAAGACCGATACCAGCGTCTCCTCGTGGGGCGGCACATCGGCTTCGAAGTGCGGCCGCGGCGACTCGGGGCCGCGAAGCGATGCGAAGCGGCCGCGGATGGCCGCTTCGACTTCCGCAGCGTCGAAGTCGCCCACCGCGATGATCGCCATCAGGTCGGGCCGGTACCAGTCCTGGTAGAAGTCCCGCAGGCGCTGCGGCGGCGCCTCGCGGAGGATCTCCGGATCGCCGATGGGCATGCGCTCGGCGTAGCGCGAACCGTGGAAGCGGTATGGGATCTCGGCGTCTCTTCGCCGGTTGCCGGCGCCCAGGCGGGCCCTCCACTCCTCAATCACGATGCCCCGCTCGTTCTCGATCTCGTCGTCGTCGAAGCTGACGCCCGACGCCCAGTCCTCGAACACCAGAAACGCAGTGTCCAGAACCTCCGGATCGTCGGTCGGCACGTCGAGGCTGTACACCGTCTCGTCAAAGCTGGTGTAGGCGTTGAGGTCGGCCCCGAACCGCATGCCGACGCCTTCGAGATAGTCGATCAGTTCCTGCTTCTCGAAGTTCCGGGTGCCGTTGAACGCCATGTGCTCGACGAAGTGGGCCAGACCGAGCTGGTCTTCGTCCTCGAGCACGGACCCGGCTCGCACGACCAGGCGCAGCGACGCCTGGTCTTCCGGACGGCCGTTGCTGCGCACGTAGTAGCGGAGACCGTTCGGCAGCTCGCCGATGCGCACGGCCTCATCCCGGGGCAGCACCTCGTCCGGAGCCCAGGTCCAGTCCGGATCGAGGTCCCCCTGCGCTTCCTGCCCGGCGGCGGCTTCAACACCATCGCCTCCGGCGTTCTCGTCCGCGCCCTCCTGCCGGGCGGGATCGTCGGCCCGCTGCGCGGAGACTGGCGCACCCGGGCCGAGCCACAGAACGAGCGACGCCAGGAGCAGCACCGACGCCGCCAGCGCTCGCGACTGCCACAGCTCCGACACGCTCTCGGCCGGCCGGGTTCCACCACGACCCCGGATCCGGAGGCCTGCAGGAAACGGGGCTGCCGTCACTGCGCAGGCGAAACCCTCGGACGTCTGCACGGGTTCTCGCGGCCACGTTGTGGACCCGTCGCAGCCGTTCCGCCCGTGTGCCCAGGTCTCGCCAGTGCCGATCATGTCGTCTCCCTGATTTCAATCTGCTCGATCGTCATGCGCCTGCAGCTTCAGCAGCCGCCTGCCGCCCCGCCGTCCTCGACTCGCACCACGGCGTCCGCGGGCAGGCCGTCGACCAGAGCCGCCAGCGCCCGGTCCGCCGCGCAACGGCTGCGGCTGTCCACGGTGAGCTTCACCCGGTAGTCGCCTTCCATGACCGGGTAGCTGCCGATCTCGACCTCGTCGTGCACCGCCACCACCGCATCCAGCATCTCGGCGATGTCCGTCTCGCGACACATGGCGTAGACGGCGCGGCTGTGGAAGCGGCGCCCGGCCAGTAGACGATCGCGCAGCATCGACATCTTCATGCTGAAGATCCGGGGGATGCCCGGCAGCACGTAGACGTTCTCCATGACCACGGACGGCCAGGGCACGTCCGGCGTGCTGACCAGCTCGGCACGCTCGGGCACGTCGGCCATCCGCAGGTGGCCTTCGTTGCAGCGGTCGCCGACCATCGAGCGGATCTTCGTCACCAGTTCCGGCGAGCGAACCAGCGGACGGTCGAAGGCTCTGGCCACGGCGTCGAGCGTCACGTCGTCATGGGTCGGGCCGATGCCGCCGGAGGTGATCAGGTAGTCGAACTGCTCCCGCAGGCGCCGGATGTCGGACGCTATGTCCTCCACGTCGTCCGGGCAGACGACCACCCGACGCAGTTCGATTCCCAGCCCGAAGAGTTCCCTGGCCAGCAGAGTCAGGTTCGCCTCCTCGACCTTGCCGGTGAGGATCTCGTTTCCGATGATCAGGGCCGCCGCAGTCGGCATCGCGCGTAGCTTACTTCCCGTCCACGCATGCTGGCGGCAAGCTGCGTACCCACACAGATATCTGCGTTGCCGTGTGCCCTCAAGCAGCAGCACCAGCAGGGGCAGGACGAACAGGCCGTGCCGAGACGGCGGTGCCCAGCCTCCGATCGGTCCCGGTGCGGGACTGCTTCGACCCCGAACCGGCTCAGCGGCCCGTGAAACGCGGTGGCCGCCGCTCGCCCAGCGCCCGGACGCCTTCGCGCGCATCCGCGGTGTGGAAGGTGACCTCCTGCTCAAAGCTCTCGAGCTCCAGTGCTTCGTCGATCGTCCGTTCGAACGTGCCGCGCACGGTCCGCTTGGTCGCCTTCACCGCCACCGGCGCCGAGGCTGCGATCTCCTGCGCCAGGCCGTCGACGACCTGCTCGAAGTCGTCGCCCTCGGCGCGGCTCGCGATGCCCCACTCGACCGCGGTCGCGGCGTCGATGAGCCGTCCGCTGTACAGCAGTTCGGCGGCGCGTGCCGGGCCGACCAGCCGCGGCAGCGTCCACGTCGCCGCCATGCCGGGATGGATGCCCAGGCGCACGAATGTCATGCCCACGCGGGCGCCGGTCCGGATCACCCTCATGTCGCAGCCGAGCGCGAAGCAGAGGCCGGCGCCGATCGCGTGGCCGTTGATCGCCGCGATCGACGGCGTTTCCAGGTCGCGCACGGACAGGTAGAGCCGATAGAAGTTCGCGCCGCCGCCCAGGCCCGGTCCCGCGTCCGGGTCCTCGCTCACCTCTTCCTCGATCGCTTTCAGGCTGCCGCCGGCGCTGAATGCCCGTCCGGCGCCGGTGACAACGACCACGCGCGTCTCGTCGCGGGCGTTGATCGCCGGCACCGCGTCGCGGATCTCGGCGCCCATCTCCGGGGTCATCGCGTTCAGCTGGTCCGGCGTGTTCAGCGTCAGCCGCGAAACCGGCCCGTCATGCGTCACCTGGATGTGTTCGAAGCTCATGGCGTGCAGACTCCTCCGGCGAGAGCCGGTCCGTGGGAAGCGTCGCCGGGCCGCCAGGGCGACCCGAAGGCCGCAGGAGCTTACCGCCCGCCTGCCGCCGGCCGCCGCCTCGCGGACGCCGCGCCTGGAAATGGCCTGTTACGCTTTGGCCCATGCTGACGATCACCGAACTGGCGCAGAAGCAGGTCTTGGAAGCGATGAAGTCCGAGGAGCGGGAAGACCTGGCGCTCCGCATCGCCATCACCGGCCGGAGCGGCAAGGGGTTCCGCTACCAGATGGACCTGGTGGGGCTGGACGAGACCCGCGACGGCGACACGGTCGTCGACACGGACGCATTCAAGGTATACGTCGACTCCGAAAGCGCCCCGGACCTTGCCGGCGCGACCGTCGACTTCGTCACCCGGCTGTCAGAGAGCGGCTTCAAGTTCGACAACCCGAACTCGCCCTGGGGCTGCGGCGTGGCCGCCGACGTGCAGCGCGTCCTGGACGACCAGATCAACCCCCAGATCGCCGCCCACGGAGGCTTCGTCACCCTGCTGGAGGTGAAGGACGAGACTGCGTTCATCACCATGGGCGGCGGCTGCCAGGGCTGCGGCATGGCCGACTACACGTTGAAGCAGGGCGTCGAGCAGGCCATCGTCGAAGCCGTCCCGTCCATTCAGCGCGTGCTGGACACCACCGACCACGCCGCCGGGACGAACCCGTACTACGCGCCGAGCGGCGCCGCAGCCAGGTAGCGGCGACCGCCGCACGCTTGTGCGCCACCTTGCCGGCCTCGCCACGAGCGGATGAACCGAATCCGGTCGAAGATCCGGATCCAGTCTTCGGCCGACCTGCCGTCGCGTACGCGCTTGACTGTGCCGCTGCTGCCTTCCGCCCGCGACCGGAACGTCCTGCCGTCGCGCAGTCGCCTGGCTGCGGGTCACATTCGCCGTCGCCCGCCCGTCATTCGCCCCGGGCCGCGACCTGTCCTGGGGCCGCGAGGCGACGGATGAGATGATGATCGGATTCGTGGAGTACCCGGCGGTCGCCACCACGCGCCGACACGCCGTCGATCTGCCGCTGCACCGGGAAGCCGGGGGTGCGCCGGTTGCCCACCTGCGGCGCTTTTGTGGATATAGTCCCGCCCACGGTTGAGCGACGCGAACCGCTTCGCCTTCGCTCCCCGAACGAGAGCTCGGTCGCGAACACAGAGCACGTCACGAACGATGGCCACGCACCGTTTCAGGCGGGGACTGAACCTGCCCATTTCGGGAAAGCCCGAGCAGATCCTGGAGGACGGGGCCGCTTCGGGGGCGGTTGCGATCAGCGCTGCCGACTACCCCGGCATGAAGCCGGCGATGCACGTCACGCCCGGCGATGCCGTCCGGCGCGGGCAGCTCCTTTTCGAGGACCGGAGGCAGCCCGGGGTTCGCTTCACGTCGCCCGCAGCCGGCACGGTGGCGGCAGTGAATCGAGGCGCCAAGAGGGCGCTGATCTCGGTCGTCGTGCGGGTCGATCCGGCCGATCAGTCCGCATCGAGTGGCGGCGCGGTCGGCTTCGCCAGCCACACCGGCCGGCATCCGAGCGCGCTGAGCCGCGAGGAAGTGCAGACCCTTCTGGTCGATTCCGGCGACTGGACCGCCCTTCGCGCTCGCCCCTTCGGCCGCACGCCGGCGCTCGGTTCCGCGCCGAAGTCCATCTTCGTGACCGCGATGAACACGGAGCCCTACGCTCCCGATGCCGACACGGTGGTCGCCGGGCGCGCGGGCGACCTCGAGCGCGGCCTCGCGGCACTGGCCCGGCTGACGGACGGCCCCGTCTACCTCTGCCGGGCGCCCGGCACGCTCGCCGCCGTGAACGCGGCCGAACCGGTGCGCATCGAGGAGTTCGCCGGGCCCCACCCCGCCGGTTCCGCCGGGCTGCACATCCACACCCTCGACCCGGTCGACCGCAACAAGCTGGTGTGGCAGATCGGGCTCCAGGACACGATGGCCATCGGCCGCCTGTTCGAGACCGGCGAGCCCGACCTTGCCCGCATCGTGGCCCTGGCCGGTCCGACGGTGCGGCGGCCCAGGCTGCTTCGCACACGGCTGGGCGCTTCGCTTGCGGATCTGGTGGCGGGAGAGATCGGCACCGGAGACATGGGCGCCGGTGAAAGCGCCGCCATGGCAGTCGGCACGGATGACGAGGCCACCACGGCCGACACGGTTCGCGTGATCAGCGGCTCCCCGCTGAGCGGGCGAACCGGCATCGGCGCTGGTCTGCCGGCCGATCTGCACGGTTATCTGGGCCGCTTTCACGAAGTGGTCTCCGTCCTCGAAGACGACGACTCCCGCGAGTTCATGGGATGGATGCGACCGGGCCTGAAGTCGTTCTCCCGCGCCCGCGCCTTCGTTTCGACCCTGCTGCCGCGCCGGTCGTTCGCGATGACCACCACCACGAACGGCTCGCCACGGGCCATCGTGCCGATCGGTCTGTACGAGGGCGTCTTCCCATGGGACATCCAGCCGGTGTTCCTGCTCAAGTCCCTGGTTGCGGGCGACGTGGAGCGAGCCGAGGAGCTCGGCTGCCTCGAGCTTCTGGAGGAGGACCTGGCGCTCTGCACGTTCGTCTGCCCGGGCAAGACGGACTACGGCCCCTGCCTGCGCGACGCTCTCGAGCTGATCGAGAAGGAAGGCTGAACGGCCCGGACGGCATGTCATGAAGTTCCTGCGCCGCATCCTGGACCGCCAGGGCCGCATGTTCGAGCCCGGCGGACGTCTGGAGCGCCTCTACCCGCTGTACGAGGCGCCCGACACCTTCCTGTACACGCCCGGCAGGACGACCGGCGGCGCCTCCCACGTGCGCGATGCGCTCGACCTGAAGCGTCTGATGGTGACCGTCGTCATCGCCCTCGTGCCCTGCGTTCTGATGGCGATGTTCAACACCGGCCGCCAGGTCCACCTGGCGGTTGCCGGCGGCGCCGCGCCGCTGCCCAACTGGCGTACCGACGCGATGGAGATGCTCGGCCTCCCCTTCGATGCCGCCAACCTGTTGGCGAACTCGGTCCACGGCGCGCTCTACTACCTGCCGGTCCTGCTCGTCACCTTCGCCGTCGGCGGCGCATGGGAAGGTCTGTTCGCCGTGGTGCGCCGCCACGACATCAACGAGGGCTTCCTGGTCACCGGCATGCTCTTCCCGCTGGTGCTGCCGCCGACCATCCCGCTCTGGCAGGTGGCCGTGGGCATCAGCTTCGGCGTGGTGGTTGGCAAGGAGATCTTCGGCGGCACCGGCTTCAACGTCCTCAACCCGGCCCTGACCGCCCGCGTCTTCCTGTTCTTCGCCTATCCGGCCCAGATCTCGGGCGACGCCGTGTGGATTGCGGCGCGCACGGCCGCCGACGGGTACAGCGGAGCAACGGCGCTGGGCGAGATCGCCGTCCACCAGGGGCGGGCAGGCTCCTCCGCCGCGCTCGACGGGCTCGACGCGATTCGCGGCGACGTGACCTGGATGCAGGCCTTCCTGGGCGACATTCCGGGCTCGATGGGCGAGACTTCCGCCCTCGCCTGCCTGATCGGAGCCGTGGTCCTCATCGCGACCGGCATCGGCTCCTGGCGCATCATGGCGGCAGCAACGGCGGGAACCCTGGCGACGGCTTTCCTGCTCAACCTGATCGCTTCGTCCACGAACGCGATGCTCTCCGTTCCCCCAGGCTGGCACCTCGTCCTCGGCGGCTGGGCCTTCGGCATCGTGTTCATGGCCACGGACCCGGTGAGCGCGGCGCAGACCAACCAGGGGCGGTTCATCTACGGCTTCCTGGTCGGCGTGCTGGCGGTGCTGATCCGCACGGTGAATCCGGCGTTCCCGGAAGGCGTGATGCTCGGCATCCTGTTCATGAACCTGTTCGCCCCCCTGATCGATCACTACGTGCTGAAGGCGAACATCCGGCGCCGCCAGGCACGTTACGCTGCCTGAACGCGTGACCACCGGCACGCAGACGATCGGACAAACGACCGGCAACCCGAAGCGAGGTTCCCATGGCTGACCGACAGGCGCCCGGCTACACCCTCCTCTTCGCGACCGCGATCTGCATCGTGTGCGGCATCCTCGTGTCCTCGTTCGCGGTCAGCCTGGAGACGCGGCAGGACGACAATGCCGAGCTGGACAAGCGCAAGCGGGTGCTGGAAGCGGTCGGCAAGCTGCAACCGGGCGAGCCGATCTCCGCCTGGGAAGTGGCGGAGCGCTTCGCCCCCATCGACGCGGTGATCATCGACCTTGAGACCGGCGAGGCGCAGACCAGCGCCGACCCGCTGACCTTCGACCAGCAGCGGCGGGCGCGGGATCCGGAGACGAGCGTCGAACTGCCCAGGAACAAGGCCAGCGTCAAGCGGCTTCCCGACCAGGCGCTGCTCTACGAAGTCCGCGACGACGACGGCGGGCTCGAGATGGTCGTGCTGCCCATCGAGGGGCTGGGCCTCTGGGGAACGCTCTACGGCTTCCTCGCTCTGGACGCGGACACCACCACGGTCCGCGGCATCACCTACTACCTGCACAAGGAGACGCCCGGGCTAGGAGGCGAGGTGGACAACCCGCGCTGGAAGGCCCTCTGGCCCGGCCGCCGGGCCTTCGACGACGCCGGCGCCTACCAGCTGAGGGTGATCAAGGGACAGGCAGGAGAACCGGACCAGGACCCCCACCGCGTCGACGGCCTTGCCGGCGCCACGATCACCAGCAACGGGGTGACGAACATGCTGGACTTCTGGCTGGGCGAGAACGGTTTCGAGCCCTACCTCGCCCGCATCCGGATGGAGGCGAACTGATGGCGGTCAGGAAGAGCGAAGCGGCGCTCGATCCGCTCTGGAACAACAACCCAATCGCCCTCCAGGTGCTGGGCATCTGCTCGGCCCTGGCCGTGACCACGAAGATGGAGACCTCGCTCGTCATGTGCGCGGCGGTCATCTGCGTGCTCACCCTGTCGAACCTCACGATCAGCCTGCTGCGCGAGCAGATCCCGAACAGCATCCGCATCATCGTCCAGCTGACGGTCATCGCCTCCCTGGTGATCGTGACGGACCAGGTGCTCAAGGCCTACGTCTTCGAGATCAGCAAGCAGCTGTCCGTGTTCGTGGGGCTCATCATCACGAACTGCATCATCATGGGCCGGGCCGAGGCCTTCGCGATGCAGAACCCGCCGTCGCTCGCGATCATGGACGGCATCGGCAACGGCCTGGGCTACAGCGTCATCCTGATGGTGACCGCGATCCTGCGCGAGCTGTTCGGGTCCGGCAAGCTGTACGGCCAATCGGTGCTGCCCACGGTCTCCGAGGGCGGCTGGTACCTGCCCAACGGACTGATGCTGCTGTCTCCGGCCGCCTTCTTCATCATCGGCGGCCTGATCTGGGCGCTGCGCGAGTGGAAGCGCGATCAGATCGAGATGGACGGCTGAGGAGGATCAAGCGATGTTCGAGGAGTACCTGAACCTCGCCGTCAAGGCGATCTTCGTCGAGAACATGGCCCTGACCTTCTTCCTGGGCATGTGCTCGTTCCTGGCCGTGTCGAAGAAGGTCGAGACCGCGGTCGGCCTGGGCCTGGCGGTCATCTTCGTGCTGACGGTAACCGTGCCGGCGAACAACCTGATCCAGACCCATCTGCTGAACGAGGGCGCCCTGGCCTGGATCAGTCCCGAGTTCGCCGGCGTCGACCTGACCTTCCTGAATCTCCTCTGCTTCATCGGCACCATCGCCGCCATGGTGCAGCTGGTCGAGATGACGACCGATCGCTTCTTCCCCGCCCTGCACGCCACCCTGGGCATCTTCCTGCCCCTGATCGCGGTCAACTGCGCCATTCTGGGCGGCTCGCTGTTCATGGTGGAACGCGACTACGACTTCGGCGAGAGCGTCGTGTTCGGCTTCGGCTCCGGCATCGGCTGGTTCCTGGCGATCGTCGCCCTGGCGTCCATCCGCGAGCGCCTCCGCTACAGCAACGTGCCGCACGGTCTGCGCGGGCTGGGCATGACCTTCGTGATCACCGGGCTGATGGCCTTCGGCTTCATGGCCTTCGGAGGGATCCAGCTTTGATCGTCGAGGTCCTTCTGGGAGTGGCGATGTTCACCATCGTCATCCTCGCCCTGGTCCTGATCCTGATGCAGGCCAGGTCCCGACTCGTCGCCGGTGGCGAGGTCTCGATCGTCATCAACGACGAGAAGACCCTGACCGCGGCGACCGGCGGAACCCTGCTGGGCACGCTGGCGGACAACCGCATCTTCATTCCCTCGGCCTGCGGCGGCCAGGGCACGTGCGGGGTGTGCACCGTGGACGTGCTCGACGGCGGCGGCGCCATGCTGCCAACCGAGAAGACCCACATCAGCCGCCGCGAGGCGCGCGAGGGCTGCCGCCTGAGCTGCCAGGTCAAGATCAAGGAGGACATGAAGATCACCGTGCCGGCCGAGGTCTTCGGTGTGCGGAAGTGGCAGTGCAGGGTGCGCTCGAACCACAACGTCGCCACCTTCATCAAGGAGCTCGTCCTGGAGCTGCCCGAAGGCGAGGAAGTGCCGTTCCGCGCCGGCGGCTACATTCAGATCGAGTGCCCGCCGCACCTCGTGAACTACGGCGACTTCGACGTCGAGGAGGAGTACAGGGAGGACTGGGACAGGTTCAAGTTCTGGGACCTCAGCTCCAGGGTAGACGAGACCGTGACCCGCGCCTACTCGATGGCGAACTACCCGGAAGAGAAGGGCGTCATCATGCTGAACGTCCGCGTGGCCACGCCGCCGCCGCGCGAGATGGACCTGCCGCCCGGTCAGATGTCGTCCTGGATCTTCAACCTGAAGCCGGGCGACGAGGTGACCATCGCCGGGCCGTTCGGCGAGTTCTTCGCCAGAGACACCGACGCCGAGATGGTCTTCGTCGGCGGCGGCGCCGGCATGGCGCCGATGCGCTCCCACATCTTCGACCAGTTCCGGCGCATCCACACCAACCGCCGGGTGTCCTTCTGGTACGGCGCACGCTCCGCGCGCGAGGCCTTCTACAACGACCACTTCGACCGGATCGCCCGGGAAAATCCGAACTTCGAGTGGCACCTCGCGCTCTCCGACCCCCTGGAGGAGGACAACTGGGACGGCTACACCGGCTTCATCCACCAGGTCCTGTACGACAACTACCTGAAGGACCACCCCGCTCCGGAGGACGTCGAGTACTACCTCTGCGGTCCGCCCCTGATGCTTCAGGCCTGCATGCAGATGCTCGACGACCTCGGTGTCGAGCCCGAGAACATCGCCTTCGACGACTTCGGCTAGCAGTCGGTCAGGATTGCCTGCGAGCCGGGGATGCTGGCTGGGCCGAGAGCCTGCCGACGCGGGAGGCTCGAATGGTCGCGCCTGACGGCTGGAGCAGCGGCCGGCTTCGGAGCAGCCCCGGGCCCGTCGTCGCGGCGGGCGAAGTGAGGACCGACCGTTCTGGTGGCCGCGCGTCGCTTCGGTCCGCAGTCGGTCTGCTGGCGGGCCTGACCTTCGTACTCACTGGCGTCTCCTGTGCCGGGCCTCGCCCCGAGGTGCAGCTCGACGGGGCGACGATGGGCACGGTCTGGCGTGTCCACGCGTCGGCGTCGTCCGAGCACGCCGACGCCCTCGCCGCCCTGATCAGGGCCGAACTCGACGCCGTGGACCGGGCCATGTCCACCTGGCGGCCGGACTCGGAACTGTCGCGCTTCAACTACCTTTCAGCCGGCGAGTCTGCGGCATTCTCGGACAGCACCTGGTCGGTGCTGGAGCTCGCGTGGCGGGTACGGGCGGATAGCGGCGGCGCCTTCGACCCGACCGTCGGGCCGCTGGTGGACGCCTGGGGCTTCGGAGCCGCCGCCCGGAGCGAGGCGCCGCCGCCGTCTCCGGAGCGTCTCGCCCGGCTGCGGCAGACCGTCGGCGCCGTGGAGCTCGTGCCGGCCCGGCAGGGCGCCACCAAGCTTCACGACGACGCGGCCCTGGACCTGTCCGCGATCGCCAAGGGGTGGGCCGTGGACCGCGTCTCGGACGCACTGCGCGAGGCTGGTTTCGACGATCACCTCGTGGAGGTCGGCGGCGAGGTGCGGACATCGGGCACGCACCCGTCGGGCACGCCCTGGCGCATCGCCATCGAGCGGCCCCCGTCGGCACCCGCCGGCGACGCGTCGGCAGGCCGGGACGACCACCTGCCACCCGGACTGCAGCGAGTGCTTGAGATGACGGACGGCGCCCTGGCGACCTCCGGCGACTACCGTAACTTCCGGGAACTGAACGGCGTGCGTCACTCCCACACGTTCGACCCGCGGACCGGCGCTCCCGTGCGCCACAGCCTGGCGTCCGCGAGCGTTTTGGGTGAAAACTGCGCTGTGGCCGACGCGCAGGCCACCGCGCTGATGGTCCTGGGCCCGGACGAGGGCGAGCGCTGGGCGACCGAGAACGGCATCGCCGCGCTGCTTCTCGTCCACGGCGAACACGGTCTCGAGGAACGAATGACGGCGGCCTTTCGCGAGGCGCTCGACCACAGGTAGCCAGCGGACTCTCGGCTCCGGCCGGGCCGCCGTCGGCGATACACTGCGCAGGCCATGACGATCTTCCTCCTCGCCATCACGCTGATCGGCATCTCCGTGGTGCTCATGTCCGTCGGCGTCCTGCTCAGCGGGCGCTGCCTGCGCGGCTCGTGCGGCGGTCCCGACGTGCTCGGGCCGGACGGCGAGTCACTCAGCTGCGCCAGCTGCCCGCTGCGCCGGGAGGCGGAGGACGCCTGACGTCGAGCACCTCTCGCCCGCCGGCCACCGGCCGCGGCAGCCCGGACCCTCTCATGGCCAGGAAGATCGAGCGCCGCAACCAGCGCCTGGCCGCACTGGCAGGGGGCCGCGGCTTCGCCTGCGTGGCGCTCGACCGACCGGTCGACCCGATCAATGTGGGACACGTCCTCCGTGCCGCGCTCTGCTTCCAGGCGCGGCTGGTCCTCCTCGGCAGACCGTCCGACGACATCGACGTGCGGCGGCTGGCCACCGACCCCACCAAGGCGTATCGCCACGTGCCCGTGATCGAGGTCGACGATCTGCTCGGGGCCGTACCGCGTGATGCGCGGCTGGTGGCGGTCGAAATCGTTCCGGGCGCCACTCCCCTGCCCTCGTTCAACCACCCGGAGCGGGCCTGCTACGTCTTCGGTCCGGAAAGCGGTTCGATCTCCGACCGGATCATGGACCGCTGCGAGCAGCGGGTCGAGATTCCGACCGCCATCTCGCTGAACCTGGGCATGGCCGTGGGGGTGGTGCTCTACGACCGCCTCAGAGTCCGCTGGAGCAGCGACCAGGCCCGGGCCGAAGGCTGATCAGACGCCATCCTCGCGGGAAACAGGCCGAGGAGCCGGCGCGAACAGCGACAGCAGGGGTACGCCCAGACGCTGCCGCACCAGCCGCCGCACCATCCGCTTCTGCAGCTCGCGCCGACGCTCCGGATCCACCCGGTGCGCCTGCCGCCCGACGGCGCCTGCCGCATCGCGTTCGACTTCCTCTTGTTCGGCCGCGGGCAGCGAGCCGAGGCAACGTTCCAGGAGCTCGCCGTCGAGCTGGACCAGGCGCTCCTCCACCTCCGGCGCGGCGCCGGCAGCCGCGTGAAGATCGAGCAGACGCCGCTGCCAGTCACCCCGGTCGACCAGGGACTCGGGAAGGGAGTCCGCGAGCGCCTCCAGCCGGGCACGAACGTCGATGGCAACGGACGCCGGTCGCCGGGCCTGGTCGTCGGCGCCGCCGAGTTCCCGATGCTCGGCCCACGCCCGCTCGACCGCCCTCCGGCAGTAGCGGAGGCTGCCCACCCGGCGCAGCGGCACATCGGGCGAGGCCTGCTGCCGCTCCGCACGCCGCGCGAAGACGTCGCGAATGGTCTCCACCACCAGCCACAGTGGCACCCCCTGCTGCCGCCAGGCGTCCGCCAGGCGCCAGTCGGCAGGACCCAGCAGCAACGGCGAACCGCGCAACCGGATGAACTCGTCCTCGAGCGTGCCGAAGTAGTCGCGGCCCCGGACGCCGTCTTCCTCGCTGCCCACGCCCGGCGTCAGCTTTCGATCACCTCGCCGGAGGCAATCGTCCGCGGGCCGGTCGCGGTGCGCAGCAGAAACCGCCCGCCCTCGTCGAAGCCGGCGAACTCTCCGGAGACAGTCTCGCCGCCGATCCGGCATCGGACGACGTCGCCCTCGCGATGCCCGGTACAGGTTCGGTAGGCGGAGAGGGTGTAGCCGAGGTCGCCGCCGTGCGCAAGCTCGCGACCCAAAGAGCCCGCCAGCGCCTCGACGACATCGGCTCGCGACGGCGTGGCCGCCGACTCGAGCGCAAGCGACGTCGCCTGTTCCGTCGGAAGCTCGGTGTCGACCCCGAAGTCGTGGTTGACGCCGAAACCGATGACCGCCACGGTCTCGCCCTCGGGCGCGGTCACGGTTTCGATGAGGATGCCGCTGATCTTGCGGCCGCCGACCAGAACGTCGTTCGGCCACTTCAGCTTCGCCTCGCCGTCGACGAAACTGTCCACGGCGCGACATACCGCGATACCGGCCAGCAGCGGCAGGGTGCCGAGTTCGTCCTCGAGCGAGGCGCCCGGCTCCCCGAGCGGCTGCAGCCAGGTGCAGTACAGACCGCGCCCGGCCGAACTGACCCAGGTCCGGCCCTGGCGCCCGCGCCCCGCCGTCTGCTCCCAGGCCACGACCAGGACCTGACCGGGCGTCGTCTCCTCCTCGAAGAAGCGCTCGGCGATGGACCGGACGAAGCGATTCGTGGAATCGACCGTGTCCATCAGCAGGAGGTTCTCCGGCAGGCGCTCGGAGCGCCCGCGAAGGTCCTGAACGAACCGCTCGAAGTCTGCGGAAGGCCGCCGCATGGGCGGCGCAGCCTAGCAGGCTGGCAAGCTGGCAGCGGACGAAGGACGCTGGCAGGGCCGACGGTTCTGGGGCGGTGGGGCACAGAGCCAGGCGCGGCGTCCGCGACGCAGCTGGCGGAGCCAGCATTGCCTCGCCGTCGTCGTGGGCGGCCGTCAGTTCCGAGGGCTACTCGGCGGCGAGGGAATCGGCGACCTGGCGGCGACGCTCCTCCAGCTCGGCGAGCCGGGTGCGGCTGCCTTCGACGACGTGCGCCGGGGCGTTGCGGAGGAAGCCTTCGTTCGCCAGCCGACCGCGCGCCCGGGCGATCTCGCCGTCGAGACCTTCCAGCTCCCTCGTGCGCCTGAGACGCTCCGCCTCGCTCATCGGTGCGGCTTCGACCTCGAACGCCAGGTTCAGGCCGCCGGCCCGGGAGCGGATGGCCCCCGATGCGCCGGCGCCGACGCCGACTGCCGAGACGCCGGCGATCGAATCGAGCAGCACCGCCTGGGAGGCCACGAACTCGACCGCTTCGGCAGCGCCGCCCTCGATGACGAGCGACATGATGTCCGCCCTCGCCAGCTGCCGTTCCCGGCGGACCGCCCTCGCTGCCCTGAGCACCTCGATCGTCGCTTCCATGCCGCGTTCGACGGCCTCGTCGACAAGCTCCGGATCGCCGAGCGGGTAGCTCTCCAGCGAGATGCTGCGGGGAGCCGTTTCGTCGTCGGCGTCGTCATCTGCCGGGCGTGGAAGACGCTGCCAGAGCTCCTCCGTCAGATGCGGCATGACCGGGTGCAGGAGCCGAAGGCTCGCGTCGAGCACGAACAGCAGGGTCTCGGCCGTCTGCGGCCGCTCGTCCGCCCGCGGAAGCGCGGACTTGGCGCACTCGATGTACCAGTCGCAAAGCTCGTGCCAGAAGAAGTGGTACAGAGCGTTGCAAGCCCGGTCGAAGCGGTACTCGCCCAGGGCCTCGTTCACCTGCTCCGCGGTCGCCGACAGGCGAGAGAGAATCCAGCGTTCCGGCGGGGCCAGATCCTCCGCCGCGAGCTGGCTGGGATGCGTCGGCGTCGAGGCGCCGGCCGTGCGCGCCAGCGCGAAACGGACGGCATTCCAGATCTTGTTGCCGAAGGCGCGGTAGCCGGCCATCCGCTCCAGGTCGAGCGGAATGTCCCGCCCCGGAGCGTCCAGGATGGCCAGCGTGAAGCGCATGGCGTCGGCCCCGTACTCCTCGATCAGATCCATCGGGTCGACCGTGTTGCCCTTCGTCTTGGACATCTTCTCGCCGCTTGAATCCCGGACCAGGCCGGTCAGGTGGACGGTCCTGAACGGTGCCGCGCCGTGAAGCCGCTGCGACATCATCACCATGCGCGCCACCCAGAAGAACAGGATGTCGAAGCCGGTGATCAGGACCTCCGTCGGGTACCAGGTGCGCAGGTCCGGCGCCTCGCGGTCGGGCCAGCCGAGGGTGGAGATCGGCCACAGGCCGGAGGAGAACCACGTGTCCAGCACGTCCGGATCGCGAATCAGCCGGGTTGTACCCGCTTTCCGCTCGGCCTCCGTGCGGTCCATGGCCACGTGGCAGCGGCCGTCCTCGTCGTACCAGGCGGGAATCCGGTGGCCCCACCAGAGCTGCCGCGAGATGACCCAGGGCCTGATGTTCGAAAGCCAGTGCTCCCAGGTCCGGTCCCAGGACGACGGAACCAGCCGAATCCGGCCGCTCCTTACGGCGGCCAGAGCCTCCGCAGCCATCTCCGACACGTCCGCGAACCACTGCGGCGAGAGCATCGGCTCGATCGGCTCGCCGCTTCGCTGCGAATGGCCGACGGCATGGACGTGGGGCGTGACGCCGGCGAGCCTCCCTTCGGCCCGAAGCCGGTCGACCACGCGCTCTCGGGCTTCGAAGCGGTCCAGTCCTTCCAAGTCGGGCCCGGCTTCCGCCGTCATGCGGCCATCCAGGCCGATCACTCGCACTCCGGGAAGGTCGTGACGGCAACCGATCTCGAAGTCGTTCGGGTCGTGCCAGGGCGTGACCTTCACCAGCCCGGTGCCGAACTCCGGGTCCACGTGCTCGTCGGCCACCAGCCGCAGTCGACGGCCGAGGATCGGCAGCCGGGCGAAGCGGCCGGCGAGATGCCGATAGCGCTCGTCCTCCGGGTGGTAGGCGACCGCCGTGTCGCCGAGCATCGTCTCCGGCCTGGTGGTGGCGACGATCAGGGACTCGCCGCCTCCATCCGCGCCGCCGCCTGACGCCGGTTCCAGCGGGTAGGTCAGCTGATAGAGCCGGCCTTGCACTTCCCGGCTCTCGACCTCGAGGTCCGAGACCGCCGTTTGAAGCGTCGGCGACCAGTTGACCATGTGCTCCCCGCGGTAGATCAGCCCGTCGTCGTGGAGGCGGACGAAGGCGGTGCGGACCGCGTGGGCGAGACCGTCATCGAGCGTGAACCGCTCGCGGGACCAGTCGCACGACGCGCCGAGGCGCATCAGCTGCCCGCGGATGTTCGCGTGGTACTTCTCCTTCCAGCTCCACACCCGCTCGACGAACGCCTCGCGGCCGAGAGCCAGCCGGCTTGTCCCCTCCTGCTCGAGCTGCCGCTCGACCATGAGTTGCGTGGCGATGCCGGCATGGTCGGTGCCCGGCAGCCAGAGCGCGTTGTCGCCCCGCATCCGACGCCATCGGGTGACCAGGTCCTGCAGCGTGCTCTGCAGCGCGTGGCCCATGTGGAGCTTGCCGGTGACGTTGGGCGGCGGTATCAGGATGCACCACGGCGTGGCGCCGGTCCCCTCCGGGTCGGTCGGGCATCGATACAGGCCTTCGGCCTCCCAGAAGGCCTGCCACCGACCTTCGTAGGACGACGGCTCGAAGCGCTTGTCCATGGGCGTGTCCATCGGCGCCGCCACCGGCCCCAGGCCGGCCGTGGACCCGGCCTCCGAACGGGCGCGGGTCATTCGACGTCGGCATCCGAACCGGTCAGCCGTCGGTCCAGATACTCGATGATGGCCGTGGTGCTCGAGCCGGGCAAGAAGACCTGGTCCACACCGGCCTCCCGGAGGCCCGGAATGTCCGCTTCCGGGATGATGCCTCCGGCGAACACGAGCATGTCGCCGGCGCCCGCATATCGCAGGCCTTCAACCACTGCGGGCAGCAGCGTGTTGTGGGCGCCCGAGAGAATGGAGAGACCAACGGCCCGCACGTCCTCCTGCACCGCCGCCGCCACGATCTGCTCCGGGGTCTTGCGCAGACCGGTGTAGATGACCTCGAAGCCGGCGTCGCGCAGCGCCCTGGCGATGACCTTCGCACCGCGGTCGTGGCCGTCGAGCCCGGGCTTGGCCAGCAGCACTCGATGCGGGAACCGGTCCGCCGGATGCGCGGTCGTCACTTCGGGTCCTTCCTGCTCATGCCGTATTGCTCCAGCTTCTTGTACAGGTTGCTTCGGGGCGTGCCGATCGCCTGTGCGGTCCGGGTCACGTTCCAGCCATGTTCGTCGAGCTTCCTGGCCAGGTACGCCCGTTCCGCGCCTGCGCGAGAATAGCCTCCGAGAGATCGCCGCGCACGGGGCCAGCGAGACCGAGAACGGCGGGCCGGTCGATCTCGTCGCCCGGAGTGAGGATCAGCAACCGCTCAACGAGGTTCCCGAGTTCCGACATGTTGCCCGACCACGGGAGAGCCTGCAGTTGCCCCAGGGCGCCCGGAGTGAGGGAGCGAGACCGATAGTCGTTCTCCCTGGCAAACCGCTCCAAGAAGTGCTCCACCAAAGGGCACTTCGTTCAGGCGTTCCCGCAGCGGCGGCGCATGCACCGGCACTACGTTCAGGTGGTAGAACAGATCTTCGCGAAGGCGCCCGGCGGCGATCTCCTCCGCCAGGTTGCGATGCGTGGCCGCCACGACCCGGACATCGACGGTGGTCGGCGTCCCCGCGCCCACCGGCTCGATCTCGCCGCTCTGCAGGGCGCGCAACACCATGGCCTGGGTCCGGGCCAACATGTCACCGATCTCGTCCAGCAAGGTCATGTGGCCGTCCGCGGCGGCGAACTTGCCCACCTGCCGACGCACCGCGCCGGTGAAGGCGACCCTTCTCGTGACCGGAGAGTTCGGACTCGATCAGCTCGTCCGGGATCGCCGTACGGTTCACCTGGACCAGCGGAATGCCGCTCCGCCTGCTTTCGGCGTGGATGGCCTGCGCCACGAGCTCCTTGCCGACCCCGCTCTCGCTGGTTGCTCAGGACCGTGGCCGGGTTTGGCGCCGCGCACAAGATCACGGTGCGCAGCTCCGGCATCGGCGCCGATCCGCCCACCGACCGGGACGGCTCGCGCCGGAGCGCCTGGTTCTCGTTCCGCAGCCGCTGCCTCCTAACCGCGTTGCGCAGCGCGCGCAGCACCCGGTCGCACTCCAGCGGCTTCTCCAGGGAATGGCAGGCGCCGAACCGAACTGCCTCGACCGCGGCGGCGATGTCGCCGTGGCCGCGCTCGCGCAGCGCGGTCAGCGTGGCCAGAGGGTCCATCTCGGGCATCCTGGACGTCGAGGAGGACGGCGGCCGGCAGCATCGTCATCACCTGCCTGAGCGCCTCGCGGCCGTTGGCCGCCTCGTTGACGCGACAGCGCTCGAACTCGAGGATCATCCGCGGCGATGCACGGAGCAACTCCTCGTCGTCCACGACCAGCACCCGCGGGCCGGCAGGCCGCGTCAGACGGGACTCCCGGCGCCGACGTCAGGGGATCTCGATAACCGAGAAAAACCGGGATCCGCCGGGCACGAGCGCTTCCACCCGCACCAGATCGCCGGAGCCCAGCCCGTCGGTTGCCGATTCGAGGTCGTCCAGGTCACCGATCGCTTCGCCGTTCATGCCGACGATCACGAAGCCTTCCTGGAAGCCCTCGTCGGCGAAGACGCTGCGCGCGGAGACGCCGGACACGAACACGCCCTCCTGGCGTCGCTCGAGCTGGAGGCGTTCCCGCAGCTGGGCGGTCAGGGGCCGCAGTTCCAGACCCTGCCAGTCCATGCCCTCGTCACGGCTCGGCGCCGGCTCGGTCTCCTCTTCGTCCTCGGCGATCATCGAGGGGCGTTCCTCGAGCTTGACCTCGAGCTCCAGCGGCTCGAAGTCGCGCAGCACGCGCAGGCTGACCTCCTCGCCCGGCGGGAACGACGCCACGTAGTCGATCAGGTCGCGGGTGTTCAAGACGTCGTGGTCGTTGACTCCGAGAATCACGTCGCCGGCCATGACGCCGGCCTTGTCCGCCGGCGTGTCCTCGACCACGTCCTGCACCTGAGCGCCGTTGGGTTCTTCCAGCCGGTAGTAGCGGGCCTCGCGGTGGCTCAGGTTGCGAATCGAGACGCCAAGGTAGCCGCGGCTGACCCGGCCCCGATCCCGCAGCTGCGGCAGGACCGTCTCCAGCACCTCGACCGGCACCGCGAAGCCGATGTTCTCGGCGAACGCCTTGCCGGTGGCGATTCCGACCACCTCACCAGCCGTGTTCACCAGCGGCCCTCCCGAGTTGCCCACGTTGATCGCGGCGTCGGTCTGAATGTAGTTGGCGAAGTCGGCCCGGTTGTTCTCGATCGGAATCGAGCGCCCCTTCGCGCTGACCACGCCGACCGTCACCGACGCCTCGAAGCTGAGCGGGTTGCCGATCGCCATGACCCAGTCCCCCACTCGAAGGGCTTCCGAGTCGCCCAGCGGCAGCCAGGGCAGATCCTCGCTGGCGTCGATCTTCAGCAGCGCCAGGTCCGTTTCCCGATCGCGTCCCCGAACCTCGGCCGGGTACTCGCGGCCATCCATGCCGACCCGAACGCTCTCCGCGCGGTCGATCACGTGGTTGTTGGTCACGATCCAGCCGTCGGCCGAAATCAGGAAGCCGCTGCCGGCGCCGGGAAAGCGCTGCTCTTCCGGCTCCGCCTCCGGCTGCCGGGGTGCCCGCCGAAAGAAGTCCGGCAGGCCGCGTACCTCCGGCGCCTCCTCGATCCGAACCACCTCGACCGTGACCACGGCCGGCAGGACCGCGTCGGCCAGGTCGGCGAAGCTGTCGATGGATGTGCGGGCATGGCGTTCCACTCGCGCCGCCTGGGCGGCACGGGCCGCATCGTCCGACGCCAGCGCTGGCTGCGACGTTTCCTCGGCCCGGGTCGGCACGGTCAGGTCGAGCCCGCCGGCCACCACCATTCCGAAGACCAGGGCGGACATGACCAGCATGGCGGTGAAGAAGATCTGCTTTGCTTTCATGATTCGTGGGGTCCCCGCGCAGGAAGTGAAGGCAATGGCGCCCAGGGCGACGCCCCGGCGAGCATACAACCGCACCGCGTTCGCCCGGGAGCGCCGTGTCGGCGTTGTCCTCATGGGCTCTTGCAAGGCGTCTGCCACGCGTCTGCTTCAAGGCGTCTGCCAGTGCAAGGCGTCTGCTGCAAGGCGTCTGCCAGGCCGCTGCAAGGCGTCTGCCAGGCCGCAACAACCTTGCGGGAGGCGGCAGGATCGCTGCCGGACGGGAAGCGTGCTCCCCGAGCCGGTCCCGGCAGCGCCAGGCCGGGCGGGTCGGCGGCGCGCAGGCGTGCCATTCTGGCGCGCCCACGCCGGCAAGGAGATCGAGCCAGCCTCGTTTCGAGAGGGCGAGCTCGTAAAGCGGAGCGCGCCCCACGTCGGCGACCGGACCCGGCGTTCCGAGACGCATGGACGACGCTCTCCGCCTTGTCAACCCTGCCGGCCAACCTGTCCACGGACCGGCCAGCCGGCCAGCCTCGGCGAGACCCCCGGCGACTCCGGCAGCCGGCCAGCCGTACTGCCGTCTGCTTGCCGGGCAAGGCCAGCGGCTGTATAGTGACAGGCTGACTGCCGGCGCTTCTCGCTGAAGCGGCGCATTCCTCAGGCCGGCGCATGGCGCCGGGCGAAGGATGCAGGCGCTGCCTGGCGAGGGCGCTCTGCCGAAGACCGGCGGTCGGCTTGACGAGGAGTGGGTGCTTCGGCCCGCTCCTTCTTGTTTGTATGGCGGCGCCAGCCCGGCAGGCCCGCGAGGAACGACTCATCACGACCATGAACCACTCCCGATCCGCCTCCGGCGCTGCGGCGCCTGCCCTGGCGGCGGTCGGTCGCTGCGCACCGGGCCCGGCGCAAGGCGCCGGCGGCCGGATGGACGACCGCCTTCTCCGCCTCCTCGAGCGGCTCGCGGCCAGTCACGGCGCCGAGCTGCTGGAAGCGACGTTTCGCGGCGGCCGGCTGCAGCTGGTGATCGACCATCCGGACGGAGTGACTCACGGCCTGTGCGCGGACGTGTCCCGCGAGGCATCGGTCCTGCTGGACGCGGAGGATTTCGGCCCCGCCTCGGGCTACGTGCTGGAAGTCAGCTCGCCCGGTCTCGACCGTGCGCTTCACCGTGCGCGGGACTACGAGCGGTTCCGCGGCCACCGTGCCAGGTCCACCTTCACGGACCCGGAGACCGGCAGGCGTCGCACCGTGCGCGGCGAGCTTTTGGGTCTGTGCACCGACCAGCCCGGGGTCGTCCGCATCCTCGAGGACGACAGTGCCGCCGAGCTTCGACTCGGCATCGACAGCATCCACCGGACCAGGCTCCTGGTCGAACTCTGACGGCGGGGATCCGCACATGGCTCAGACTCACACCCCCGAAGTGAACATCAACGAGGTTCTCAGGCAGGTAGCCCACGAGAAGGACATCGACCTCGACAAGTGGATTCTCGCGCTCGAGGACGCCGTGGCGTCGGCGGCCAGGAAGCAGCACCAGATCAAGGAGCCCGTCCGCTCCTACATGGACCGCGAGACCGGGCAGTTCAGCGCCTTCAGCTACCGCGTCGTGGTGGAGGAAGTCGAGGATCCCCTTGCCGAGTGGACGCTCGACGAGGCGCGGGAGCACAAGCCGGACGCCGAGCTCGGCGAGGAGATCGAAACCCCCATCTCGACCCAGGGCCTGGGCCGGATTGCCGCCCAGTCCGCCAAGCAGGTGCTCTACCAGCGCATCCGCGAGGCCGAGCGCGAGAAGATCTTCAACGAGTTCGAGCACCGCGTCGGCGAGGTGGTGAACGGCACGGTACGGCGCTTCGAGCGTGGCGACATCATCGTCGATTTGGGCCGCACCGAGGCCATCGTGCCCCGCAGCGAGCAGTCCCGCCACGAGCGCTACAGCCAGGGCGAACGCATCCGCGGCGTCATCGTCGAGGTGCACAAGCAGCCCAAGGGGCCCCAGGTCGTCATGTCCAGGACCGACCCGCGCCTCCTGGTCAAGCTGTTCGAGATGGAGGTCCCCGAGATCTACGACGGTACGGTCTCCATCAAGACCGCCGTCCGGGCCCCGGGCGAGCGAGCCAAGGTGGCCGTTGTCAGCCGCGAGCGCGACGTCGACCCGGTCGGCGCGTGTGTCGGCATGAAGGGTTCCCGCGTCCAGTCGATCATCCGGGAGCTGCGGGGCGAGAAGATCGACATCATCGAGTACTCCGAAGACCAGGTGACCTTCGCCCAGAGCGCGCTGGCGCCGGCACGGATCACGCGGGTCTCGGTCACCAACGCGGGCGCCACGCCGCACCTGGACGTGATCGTCGAGGACGAGCAGCTGTCGCTGGCGATCGGCAAGCGCGGTCAGAACGTCCGCCTCGCCAGCGAGCTGATCGGCGCCCGCATCGACATCAAGAGCGAGACCGACGTCAAGGACGAAGTGGCCGATGCCCTGGCGAAGATGCTGAACGTCGACGTCGCCGAGGAATCCCTGGACCTGACGGAGATTCCCGGAGTCGACCGCCGCATGGCCACCGGGCTGGAGAGCGCCGGCTTCGGCGATTTGGAGGCGCTGGGCGCCGCCGGCGCGGAGGCCCTGAAGCTGGTACCCGGCGTCGACGATGCAATCGCCGCCTCGATCATCAAGTGGGCTGCCAGCCAGACCGCCGGAGACGAGACCGAGCAGCTACAGGAGAGCGACGGCGCACCGATGAACGAGGACGACTTCATGGCTGCCCTCAGCCGCGCGTTCGAGCAGGAGACCGGAGCGTCGGGCGACGACGCCGCAGATGCCGACGCTGGCGACAACGAGCCGGAACCGGGCACGGCCTAGGCGCCCCGCTGGCAGGCAACACGACGAGAAAGCGAGACCGAAGGGCAAATGGCAAAGATCCGACTGCGGGACCTTGCGAAGGCGATGAACGTCGCCGAGCAGGACCTGCTGTTCAAGTTTCGATCCATCGGTGTCCGCGTCGAGGGCGAGGACTCGATGGTCGAGACCGACATCATCAAGGCCCTGCTTGAAGGCCGGAAGCTCGCCGGGCCGCAGCGCGAGGTGATCATCCGCGACAAGGACGCGCCTAAGCCGCCCCGGCGCCGTCGGCCGATCTCGAGCCTCAGGCCGCCGTCCGGACCGATGCGGCCGAATCGCCGCCGAAGCGTGATGCACAAGCAGGCGATTCGCACGCTCACGCCGAAGGCGAAGCCGAAGCAGCCCACGCCCGAGGAGGTCGCGGCAAAGGAAATCGCCGCCGAGAAGGCAGCTGCCGCGGCAAAGACCACTGCGCCGACCCAGGCCGCCAGAGCTCCGGTGCAAACCCCGAAGGCCGCGCCGACGTCCACCCCGCGTCGCCCGGTGCAGGTGCGCACCAGGCCGCCGCTCATCGGCAGTCCTCCGGTCAGGCGCAGGGGGCCCGAACGTCCCGTCGAAGGCCCGCGGAAGGACACGACGCCGGCGCAGCCCGCCGGGCCGACGGTCGTCCCGGCCACCCGCACCGCACCCGCCCGCACCGCACCCGCCCGCACCGCGTCCCCGGTCGCTCCCCCGCCCGCCGCTTCGCCGATCGACACCCGGCGCGGACCGGTCACAATCTCGGAAGGGCTGGTGGTTCGCGATCTGGCCGAAAAGCTGGGCGTGAAGTCCAAGGACCTGCTGAAGATGCTGTTCGAACGCGGCGTGATGGTGACCGTGAACCACGTTCTGGCGCCGGAACACGCCGTCGAGCTCGCGGAGCAGATGGGCCACGAGGCCATGGTGGTGTCGTTCGAGGAGGAAATCCAGCTCCAGCAGGCCGAGGAGATCGAGGCGGCCAGCGACGATGCCGAGGGCCCCGCCCGACTCGAGCGTCCGCCCATCGTGACCATCATGGGCCACGTCGACCACGGCAAGACCTCGCTGCTGGATGCGATTCGCAAGTCTCGCCTGACCGAGGCCGAGTTCGGCGGCATCACGCAGCACATCGCGGCCTACCAGGTGGAGCATGACGGCGGGCGGATCACCTTCCTCGACACTCCCGGTCACGAGGCGTTCACCCGGCTCCGCGCCCGCGGCGCGCGGGTCACCGACATCGTCATCCTGGTGGTCGCCGCCGACGACGGCGTGATGCCGCAGACGCTCGAGGCGGTGGATCACGCCCGCGCCGCCGACGTGCCGATCCTGGTGGCAATCAACAAGATCGACCGGCCGAACGCGAACGTCGACCGGGTGAAGCAGCAGCTGGCCGAACGCGACCTGCTGGTCGAGGACTGGGGTGGAGACGTGATCTCCGTTCCCGTGTCGGCGATCAGGGGCGACGGTCTCGACGAGCTGCTGGAGATGGTCAACCTGACCGCCGAGGTGGCCGAACTCAAGGCCAGTCCGACGCTCCAGGGTCGGGGCGTCGTGGTGGAAGCAAGCAAGCAGACCGGCCGGGGCTCGGTCGCCACGGTGCTGGTCCAGGACGGCACGCTGAAGATCGGCGACACGTTCGTCTGCGGCTCGACCTGGGGCCGCGTGAGGTCGCTCCTGAACGATCTCGGCCAGCGGGTCGACGAGGCGCCGCCGTCCATGCCGGTCGAGGTGTCCGGCTTCAACGAACTGCCCGAAGCCGGCGACTCCCTCCAGGCCACCGCTGCGGAAGGGCGCGCCCGGTCGATCGCCGAGTTCCGCCGCGAGGAGAAGCGCCGACAGGAACTCGCCCCCACCACCGGCGGCGTCTCTCTCGACCGCCTGTTCGCCAGCCTCCGGGAGGGCGAGGTCAAGGAGCTGCCGGTCATCCTGAAGGCAGACGTTCAGGGCTCGGTGGAAGTCCTGAAGGACACCTTGGTGAAGCTCTCCACCGACAAGGTCAAGGTCCGCATCATCCGCTCGGCGGTCGGGGCCGTGACCACCCAGGACGTGCTCCTCGCCTCCGCGTCCGGCGCGATCATCTACGGCTTCAACGTGCGGCCGGAGCGCAGCACCAGCGACCTCGCCTCCAAGGAGGACGTGGACGTGCGGCTGCACACGGTGATCTACGAGCTGACGGACGAGTTGATCGCGGCAATGACCGGCCTGCTCGAACCGACGTTCCGCGAGGTGTCGCGCGGTCGGGCCGAGGTGCGCGAGATCTTCAAGGTGCCGCGGGTCGGCATGATCGCCGGTTGCCACGTGATCAACGGGGTCATCGGGCGGAACGCGAAGATTCGGCTGCTGCGCGACAGCGTGGTGGTACACGAGGGCCGCATCGGTTCCCTGCGCCGCTTCAAGGACGACACGGCCGAGGTTCGCAGCGGCTTCGATTGCGGCATCGGCATCGATCGCTTCCAGGACGTCAAGCCCGGCGACATGATCGAGGCCTTCGATCACGAAGCGGTCGCGCCCGCCCTCTAGACCGCCCGAAGCCGTGACGGCTGCATCACAGGCCCGAGCGCGCGACCTGCTGCTTCGGGAACTGACGGACATCCTGCGCAAGGAGGTTCACGACCCGCGCGTGGCGCTCGCGAACATTGCGGATCTCGTCCTTTCCGCCGACAGGTCGCACGCCCGGGTTCAGGTCTCCGTGCTGGGCGACGAGACAGAGCGGCGCAACGCCATCCGCGCGATCCGCCGCGCCGCCAGCTTCATTCGGGGCCGACTGGGCCGACGCATCAACCTGAGACGCACGCCCGAGCTCCACTTCGAGCTCTACCGGGGCGCGGAGCACGCCGAACGCATGGACGAGGTTCTGGACACGCTGTGAGCCCTTCCGATCCCTCCATTCCGGCGCGCCTGCTCGACGCGTTCCGTTCGAGCAGGCGCTTCCTGCTCTCCAGCCACGTTCACCCGGACGGCGACGCGATCGGATCGGAAGTCGCCCTCGCCCGCCTGCTGGCGGGTGCGGGCAAGTCGGCAACGATCTGGAACGCGGACCCCGTTCCCGACAGCTGTCTCGGCGTGACGGCCGACTGGCCCATCCACACGGGTAGGACGCCGCCGGCCGACTACCCCGGCGGTTACGACCTCGCTGTGCCGCTCGAGTGCCCCCAGCTGCATCGGACCGGGCTGGAGCAGGCACTGGAGCGGCTGCCGATCCTGAACATCGACCATCACATGGGAAACGACGGCTACGGCATGGTCAGCTGGGTCGACACCGAGGCGCCGGCGGTGGCCGAGATGCTCCTGCGCCTGGCCCGCGCTCTCGACTGGCCGGTCGACCAACCCACCGCCACCGCGCTCTACCTGGGCCTGGCCACGGACACGGGCAGCTTCCGGTTCGCGAACGCCACTCAGCGTGCGTTCGAGGCGGCCGCCGAGCTGGTCGGCGCCGGGGCGCGCCCCGAACAGATTGCGCGCTGGGTCTACGAGTCGAACTCGCCGGGCACCGTTCGTCTGCTCGCCGAGATGCTCGACACGCTCGCCTTCCACGCCGACGCCAGAGTGGCCAGCGTGCGCCTCGACCTCGCCATGTTCGAGCGTGCAGGCGCCCGACCAACCGACTCCGAAGGCCTGATCGACCATCCCCGCCGAATCCGCGGGGTCGAGGCGGTGGCGCTGTTCCGCCAGCAGACCGAGGGCGGCGTCAAGGTGTCGCTCCGAAGTCGCGGCGACGTGGACGTGGGCGCCATCGCAACGAAGCGCGGGGGCGGAGGTCACCGCAACGCCGCCGGCTGCGAAGTGGACGATCGCGCAACCGAAGCTGCCGTGCTCGCGGATCTCGTCGCGGCGGTCGAGGCTGTCGCCGGTGGACGCGAAGGCTTCCACGCGGAGGACGCGCAGTGAACGGCGGTGAGAAGCGGCACGGCCTGCTGCTGGTCGACAAGCGGCGCGGCGGCACTTCGCACGACGTCGTGCGCGACGCTCGACGAGCGCTCGGCAAGCAGAAGGTCGGGCACTGCGGCACCCTGGACCCGAACGCCACCGGCCTGCTGCTGCTGACGGTTGGCCACGGCACGCGGCTCACCAGGTTCCTGATCGAGGCGCCGAAGGCGTACGAGGGCGAGATCCGCTTCGGCATGGCGACCGACACCTACGACGCGGCCGGGAAGGTGATCTTCGAGGGCGCCACCGATCACCTCATCGACGAGGCCGTGGCCGCCGCCATGCGGGAGTTCGAAGGCCAGCTGCATCAGCTGGCGCCCCCTTACTCCGCCAAGAAGGTCGGCGGTCGGAAGTACTACGAACTGGCGCGAAGCGGCCAGGAGTTCGAGCGCCAGGGCAAGGACGTGGAGATCTTCACGTTCGAACCCTGCGGCCGCCTGGGCGATCCCGGCGCCGACCGGATCTCGTTTCGCCTCAGCTGCTCCAGCGGGGCCTACGCCCGGTCGCTCGCCCACGAGCTCGGCGAACGTCTCCGATGCGGGGCCCATCTCTCGGAGTTGCGGCGGCTTGCGGTGGGCTCGTTCAAGGTTGACGGCGCGGTCGACTCGGGCCGACTCGCTGACGTCGAGCGTGACGATGAACCGCTCGCGAACGAGGATCTCGGCGCGGCCTGGATCGACTTCGACTCCATTCCCCTGCCCTTCCCGCGCGTGGTCCTGGACGCCACCCAGGAGCGTCGCGTGACTCACGGTCAGACGGTGCTGGCGCCCGGCGTTCGGGCAGGCGAGGGAGACTGGGTGCAGCTCGTCGGCGGACGCGGCCGCTTCCTGGCGGTCGCCACGGTGGCGGAGCGAATCGGCGAACGCGGTCTCCTGGTGCTGCGCCCGAGGATCGTGTTCCACGGCTAGCGCCGGGCATCAGGCCGCCGTCAGGTCCGAGGGAGCCGCAGGCGACGTAGCTTGCCTCGAGCCCGCCGGCAGTCCCCTGAGAACTTCTGGCTCGCCTTGCGCTCCTGCCGGGGACCGTTCTTCCCAATCCTGAAGTGAGCATGAACCCGGCGCTGGCAGAACCGCCCTCGGACGCCCTCAGATGCCCACAGAGGCTCGCCAGCAGCAGGCGGCCACCCAGCAGTGAACCAGGGTCATTCCCGGGGGTGGTTCTGGCGTTCCTGCCCAAGGTGGCCGACCGCCTTGGGCAGTAGTGGCCGGCGCCCGACGGCGGCCGGCGACCCGAGGTCCTGGATGCCAACGGCGTCTTCCCTGGTGACGGGCCGCTGGCACTCCGAGAAGCCCGTCACCTCAGACCAGAAAGGCGCGTACCACGCCCTTGTCCGGCCTTTTCAGCATGAGCCAGCGGAAGCGCACCAGGGTCCGCCTGAGGAACGCGTCCGTCGATTCCCGCTCCTGTCAAGTGATCCAGGCCCCAACGCCGCCGGAGGCGGACAGGGCGACCCGGCGAGAGTCTCGAGACGGTGGGGATGAAGCGCCACGAGCATCCTCCGATGGTCCCCGAGTGCCGATCCACGTGCTCATTCCTCGCTGGACTGCCCGCCCCCGTTCATGCTCACTTCTCGCTAAACAAGACGGGAACCGGAGGCCGGCAGGCAGACTGTGCTAGGGTGCGCGCCGCGAAAGGACGGAGGAACGACGAAGGAGCCGCGGAAAGGCGCCGCGGGAATCACGACACCAGAGAACGAGACACCAGAACACGAGACCAGAGAACGCAGGAAGCACAGGGAACGGAACAAGGCGAGAGCCAGCGAGGAATCAGAGCGTGACGCAGACAACAGAGGTCAAGGACCAGATCATTCGGGACTTCCGTCTCCACGAGACGGACACGGGTTCCCCGGAGGTCCAGGTCGCGCTGCTGACCAACCGCATCAACGAGCTCACCGAGCACTTCAAGGTCCACAAGCAGGACCACCACGGACGTCGAGGCCTGTTGAAGCTGGTCGGTCGGCGCCGTCGTCTGCTGGGCTACCTGCGCAACCAGAGCTTCGACCGCTACCGCACGACGATCCAGCGGCTCGGCCTCCGGCGGTGAGCGCCGGGCTGGCCTGCCCGCTGGCGCCCGACGACGCAGCGGCTGCCGAATGCGAGCCGTTCGCCCCGCGCTGACGGGCTGCAACGGCAGAACCGGGTCGGCTGGCAGGGACTGAAGGTCCGAACAGGCCCCCATGAGAGGCAGCCGGCACAGGAGGTCGGGACAGGAGGTCTGGACAGGCGGTTCGCGCGCGGAGATCGGGCACGGCACGTGCGGGACGGTCCAGGGCTTGAAGGTCGGCCCGCAGGCACGGTGCTGCAGGCGGCGCCGATGGCCGGACCGGCACGACGCGAGGCTCCCGATCCCTGCAGCTTGAAAGTTCGGCGCGCCGTCACGTGACCAGCCGTTGGGCCAGGCCCGGCGGACCCGGGCGAAGGGCTCGATCAGCTCGCGGCGCCGGTCAAACCGACCCGCCGCACCAAACCAGATCGCCAGAACAGAGACAGCCAACACGGCACAAGTCGCCAGCACGATGCTGGCACCAAGCAACGAGAAGGAAGACAAACAGAATCCATGAAGCACACCAAGCAGATCCCGATCGGAGACTCCGTCATGACCCTGGAGTCCGGACGCCTCGCGAGACAGGCGAACGGCTCCTGCACGGTGCAGGTCGGCGAGACGATCGTTCTCACCACCGCCTGCATGGCGCCCGACAGCACCCCCCGCGGCTTCCTGCCGCTGACCGTCGACTACCGCGAGTACACCTCCGCCGCCGGCCGCATTCCGGGCGGCTTCTTCAAGCGCGAGGGGCGACCCTCCGAGAAGGAGATCATCACCTGTCGCCTGACGGACCGGCCCCTGCGGCCGCTGTTCCCGCCCGGCTACCAGCACGAAACGCAGCTGATCACCTTCGTTCTCTCCGCCGACCAGGAGAACGATCCCGACATTCTCGCCATCAACGGCGCCTCGACCGCGCTGGTTCTCTCCGACATCCCGTTCTACCACCCGGTCGGCGCGGTCCGCGTGGGCCTGATCGACGACGAGATCGTCTTCAACCCCACCGGCGCCGAGCGTGACGTGTCCGATCTGGACCTGATCGTCGTCGGCACCGAAGATGCGGTCACCATGGTGGAGGCCGGTGCGAACCAGCTGCCCGAGAGCGTCATCCTGGACTGCATCTTCGCCGGCCACGAGGAACTTCAGAAGATCGTCGCCGCCCAGCAGGAGATGTTCCGGGAGATGAACCTGGAGAAGCCGGACTGGAACGCCCCCGAGGCGTGGCCGGCAGAGCTGGAGGCCGACGTCGTCTCGTCCATCTGGGACGACTTCACGGCGGCGCTCAACACTCCCGGCAAGTTCGAGCGTCGGGACGCGGTCAAGGCCGTGGTCGACGGCTTCACGGACAGTCTGCCCGAGGACGACGAGAGCCGTTCCCAGGTGCGCGGCATCGTGAGCAAGCTCGAGGACCGGGCGCTGCGCGAGATCGTGATGCAGCAGAACAAGCGGTTCGACAACCGGGCGCTCGACGAGGTCCGGCCGCTCGACACCGACACCGGTCTCCTGCCCCGGGTCCACGGCTCGGCGCTGTTCACCCGCGGCGAGACGCAGGCGCTTGCTTCGGTCACGCTCGGCACTCGCCGCGATGCCCAGATCATCGAGGAGTACGAAGGCGAGACCCATCAGAAGTTCCTCCTCCACTACAACTTCCCGCCCTTCTCCGTGGGCGAGGTCCGCTTCCTGCGGGGCTCCAGCCGACGCGAGATCGGCCATGGCGTGCTGGCGCGCCGGGCTCTCGTGCCCGTGCTGCCGCACGAGGAGGACTTCCCGTACACGGTGCGCGTCGTGTCCGAGATTCTGGAATCGAACGGCTCGTCGTCCATGGCCACGGTCTGCGCAGGCTCGCTGGCCCTGTTCGACGCCGGCGTGCCGATGCTGGCGCCGGTCGCCGGCGTCGCGATGGGTCTGGTCAAGGACGGCGACGCCTTTGCCGTGCTGACCGACATCGCCGGTCAGGAAGACCATCACGGCGACATGGACTTCAAGGTTGCCGGCACCAGGGACGGCATCACTGCCCTCCAGATGGACATCAAGATCACGGGCGTCACGCGGGAGATCATGGGTCAGGCGCTGACCCAGGCCCGGGCCGGACGACTGCACATCCTGGACCACATGGCAGCCGAGATCGGCGAGCCACGCAAGGAAATGTCGTCTCACGCGCCGCGCCTGCATGTGATGCAGGTGGCCCGCGACCGCATCCGCGACGTCATCGGACCGGGCGGCAAGACGATTCGCAGCATCACCGAGGAGACCGGCTGCCAGATCGACATCGAGGACGACGGCCGCGTCGTGGTCGCCTCACCCAACACCACCTCCGCCGAGCGTGCGATCACCATGATCGAGCGGCTCACGGAGGTCCCGGAGATCGACAAGGTCTACACGGGGCAGGTGCGCCGGGTCGAGCCGTTCGGCGCCTTCGTCGAGATCCTCCCCGGCACGGACGGTCTCGTCCACATCAGCGAACTCGCCCCGTACCGGGTCGGCGAGATCGGCGACCTGGTCACCGAGGGCGACGAGATGACGGTCAAGGTGATCGACATCGACCCGTCCGGCAAGGTGCGCCTGTCCCGCAAGGCGGTCATCATGGACGACCCCGATTTCGACCCGAAGGACTACGAGGGCATGGGCGTTCCTGCGCCGTCCGGCGACGGCCGCGGCCGTGACCGTCGCGGAGGCGGTGGCCGTGGGCCCGGCGGCCGCGGCCGTGGCGGGCGCGGTCCCGGAGGTCCTCGCGGCGGCCGCGGCGGGCGCGGTCCCGGAGGACCTCGCGGCGGACGCGGCGGGCGTGGTCCCGGAGGTCCCCGCGGCGGCCGCGGCGGGGGTCCCCGCTCCGGCGGCGGCGGACGCGGTCCCCGGCGCGACTGACGGGCTGTCGGACTTGCCTGCCCACAGGGAACGCTGGCTGGCCGTCCGGACTGCCGGCGAGGTGGCGGGGGCGGGGGCGGACGCCGAACTTGACTGAAGACCCGACTTCCCCACCGGCCATGTCGTCGGAGACTCGCCGCCTGCTGCACCTCGACTGTGCCAGCGGCATCTCCGGCGACATGTTCCTGGGCGCCTGCCTGGACCTCGGCCTGCCGCTCGAGCGGCTGGAGGAGGCCGTCGAGGGTCTGGGCCTCGACGGAATCCAGCTGCAGTCAGGAGCTGCCCGTCGCGGCGGCATGGCGGGCGTCCGGTTCGCCGTCCTGCGAGACGGCGAACCGGTCGACGGCGCGGCTTCCAGAGCGGCGCCGGAGCGTCGGCTGGCGGGGATCCTGGGCCTGATCGAGGCCAGCGGATTGGCGCCGGCGGTGGTCGAACGAGCGTCCGCCGTGTTCAGGCGCCTTGCCGAAGCCGAGGCACTTGTCCACGGCGTCACGCCGGACGAGGTCCACTTCCACGAAGTGGGCGCAGACGACTCGATCGTCGACCTGGTCGGCGCCGCCGTCGCTCTCGAACACTTCGCGCCCGAACGGGTCACCGCCTCCACCGTGGTCGTTGGCAGCGGCACGGTCAACACCCGCCACGGCGTGATGCCGATACCGGCCCCGGCCACGGCGTTGCTGCTTCGGGGAGTTCCGGTCACATCCGGCGGCGCTGCGGGAGAACTCGTCACGCCCACCGGCGCCGCGATCCTGAAGGAGTTCGTACACGAGTTCGGCAGCCCGGCGACGCTTGCCGAACACCGCATCGAGCGCATCGGCACGGGCTTGGGCAGCCGCGAGCAGCCCGACCGACCCAACGCTCTGCGGATTGTGCTGTCGCGCATGGCCGGGGCCGAAAGCGCCTGGCGTCAGGTTGCCGTTCTCGAGTGTCAGGTCGACGACGCCACCGGGGAGGCTCTCGGTTTCGCCGCCGAGGCTCTGCTGGACGCCGGGGCGCTCGACGTGTTCACCACGCCGGTGCAGATGAAGAGATCCCGGCCGGGCGTGGCAATGACGGTCGTCTGCAGGCCCGCGCAATCATCCCGCCTCGCCGAGCGCCTGCTGCTCGAGACCGGCTCCCTGGGCTGCCGCCGCACGGCGGTCGACCGGCTGGAGGCCGAGCGTTCCATGGCCACCGTGCAGACGCCGTTCGGCGCGGTGCGGGTCAAGACGGCCGTGATTGCAGGGCGGTCGCTGGGGCCGGCGCCGGAGTACCGGGACGTCCGGCGCCTCGCCCGCAGGAACGCGGCGCCGTTTCGCGACGTCTACCGCGCCGCCGTCGCCGCGGCGCGCGCCTGACCCCCAGAAAACCAGCCCGGCCTCTTTCCCGTCGCGCCGTGGGCGCCGCGCGCACGACGGGAACGACAGGGGTCCGCGTCGGCGAGCGCCGCGCCCGGCCGGCGCCCGGTCCGTGCCGACTCCGCTCAGAGCAGGCGGCGCTCGCGCATCGAGACCCAGCGTGCGCCGCCGGCCAGGACGAGGTGGTCGAGAAGCTCGATTCCGACTGCAGCCCCCGCCTGCGAGAGACGGCGGGTGAACGCGATGTCCTCGGCACTCGGCTCCGGATCCCCGCTGGGGTGGTTGTGGAAGACGAGGACGGCCGTGGCGCTCAGCCGCAGCGCCGCCTTCAGCACTGCGCGAGGCTCCACGGCCGCCCGGTCGACGACGCCGATGTAGTGCTCGCGCTCCGTGATGATCCCGCCCCGCACGTCGACGTAGACCGCGCCCATCGCCTCCTGATCCTGTCGGGCGTAGCGCAGGTTCAGGTAGCGGGCCACCGCGGCCACGTCACCCAGGGGCTTGCGTTCCGGCAGCTGCGCGCGGGCAAGCCGCCGAGCCAGTTCGACCGCGGCCAGCACGGTGGCCGCCTTCGCGTCGCCGAGCCCCCTGCGTCGAAGCGAGGGCAGATCGTGTTCGGCCAGCAAGGCCAGAGCCTGCAGACCGCCTAGTCCGCTGCCTTCGTCATGGAGCAGGTTGCGAGCGAGATCCACCACCGTACAGCCCTGGTGGCCCGTTCGCAGCAGGACGGCGATCAGCTCGCTGTCACTCAGCACGCCGGCGCCGTGCGCAAGCAGTCGCTCGCGCGGACGCTGGTCCGCAGGTACCTGCCGCATTGTTCCTCGGGTCGTCCTGTGGTGTGCCTGCATTCGAGAGAACCCCCTGTTCAGGACAAGGACGCAAAGGAGGCCCCAGAGTCTGTTGTCTTTCTTCGCCCGGACTCTCCGGGCCCGGGCTTCGGCTGCCCGGAACCGGCCGGCAGACGCCTCGATTCGTTCGGCCGAGCCGGACGGCGCTCCTGGACGCCTGGCCCGGCGTCAGCGCTGCAGGCCGATCAGACCGCCGGCGACCCAGACCCAGAACACGACCAGCACGAGGCCGATCAGGTTCAGCAGCAGCCCGGCGCGCACCATCTGCGGAATGGTCAGCTCGCCGGAACCGAAGACGATCGCGTTCGGCGGCGTCGCCACCGGCATCATGAACGCACAGCTCGCCGCCAGCGTCGCGGGCACGATGAAGAGCAGCGGGTCGACGTCGATGGCGGCCGCGGTGGCGCCGAGAATCGGCAGGAAGGTCGCCGTCGTCGCCGTGTTGCTGGTGACTTCCGTCAGCAGGATGAGCAGCAGAGCGGCGCCGGCCACGAGCACGAGTACCGGCATCCCCTCCAGAACCAGCAGGCTGCCGCCGATGAAGCTGTCGACGCCGGTATCGCGCACGCACGCGGCCAGGCTCAGGCCGCCGCCGAACAGGAGCAGAATCCCCCATGGCGCCTCGAGCGCCTTCTTCCAGCTCAGCAGGAACACGCCGCGCCGCAGGTCGACCGGAGCCGCGAACAGGACGAGGGACGCGGCGATCGCGATCCCCGGATCGGTCAGGCCCGCAAACGGAGCCCGACCGGCGATCTCGATGCCGGTCAGCCAGGTCCTGCCGGTCCAGAGCACGGCAGTGACGAGGAAGACGACCAGCACCGCCTTCTCCGGGCCGGACGCCGGACCGAGGCGGGCGAGCTCGGCGCGAATCAGGTCCCGGCCTGCAGGCACCTGCGGAATCCGGATCGGGTACGCGACCCGCACCAGGGCAAGCCAGGCCAGGGGAAGGAACGACGCGCTGAGCAGCAGGCCGAAGGGCAGCCACTCGGCGAACGTGATCTCGCGGCCGTAGTTGTCCCGGACGAACGACATCATCTGAATGTTGGGCGGTGTGCCGATCTTCGTCGCGACACCGCCGATGGAAGCGCCGTACGCCGTCCCCAACAGCAGGGCGATGGCGAACGCGAAGGGGCGGCCCTGCGGTGCCGCCTCGGGGCCGAGTCGCCGACGCACCAGCTCGATCACCGACAGGGCGATCGGCAGCATCATGACCACCGTGGCGGTGTTCGAGATCCACATGCTCAGAGCGGCGCTGGCCAGCATGAAGCCCAGCACCAGGCGGTCCGGTCGGCTGCCGACCAGCAGGATGATGTGCAGCGCGATGCGTTGATGCAGACCCCACCTCTGCATGGAAAGGGCGAGCAGGAAGCCGCCCAGGAAGAGGAAGATGTTCGGGTGGGCATAGGGCGTCGCGACCTGCGCCACTCCCACCTCTCCGCCGGTGAGGAGGGGAATCGCCGCCAGCGGCAGGAGCGACGTGGCGGCCACGGGCAATGCCTGGGTGAGCCACAGCACCGCCATCAGCACGCCGACGGCCGCGACGGCTCGTCCGGCGGTGGACAGTCCGGAAACGACCTCCCCGTCGGCGCCGACCACCGCGCCGGGGATGAGAAGGTACACGGCGGCAGCAAGCACGGGCGCCGCCGCGAGACCCGCCCCGACCGCGACGCCGTGGCCGCGGTCGGCCCTGCCGTCAGCCATGCCGATCGCTTGCGCCCTTGCCGAGGTGGCGGCGGAAGTAGGAGCGGGACATCCCGGCCACGGCCCCCGAGAGGAGCAGCAGCGAAATCAGGTTGGGGAACGACATCAGGCCCAGGGCGACGTCGCCGAAGGTCCACACCGTGCTGAGCGGCAGCAGACAACCCATGAAGAAGAAGCCGACGTAGACCCACCGGTACACCGGAATCGCACCTCCCCCGAACAGGTACTCGGTCGAGCGATCTCCGTAGTAGGACCAGGAGATCGCCGTGGACACGGCGAACAGCAGCACCGACAGGGTGACGATCAGATCACCCCGACTGCCTGGCAGGCCCAGGCTGAAGGCACGGGCGGTCAGCGGCGCACCGGTCAGCAGCCCGCCGCCCTCCAGTCTCGGCGCCACCCCGCCAGGCGCGCGAAGGTCGCCGTCCGCCGCCAGTTCAAGTGTGCCGTTCCACACGGCGCCTGCGTCGTCCACGAGACGGGCATCCACCAACGTCGCGTGGTGCAGGACGAACGACCCGCTGGCGACCCCGTCGACGACCTCGAGCGTGCCGCCGCCCTGACCCTCGCGCTCCTGCCGCGCCGCAATCAGTTCGGAATCGCCGCCGAGTACGCGGTGGATACCCTCCACTTCGCCGAGGTCGAAGGTCTGGGCCGCGGGATCCCGCCAGGCGTCCGTGGTGACGATCACGAGCCCGGTCATCGTGCAGATGACCAGGGTGTCGATGAACGGTTCCAGCGAAGCGACGAGGCCTTCGCGCACCGGCTCGTCCGTCTTCGCGGTGGCGTGGGCGATGGGAGCGCTTCCCTGCCCCGCCTCGTTGCTGAACAGACCGCGCCGGATTCCCCACATCATCGTCATCAGGAACGACCCGGCGGCGCCGCCCACCATCGAGGTGGGGCGGAACGCCTGCTCCACGATCAGGGCCAGGCTCGCCGGAACGCTGCCGATGTTCGCCAGCAGGATGAACACGGCGGCGCCGACGTAGATCAGCGCCATGCCGGGGGCCAGAATGGACGTCACCCTGCCGATGCGGCGAATGCCGCCGATGATGACCAGCGCCACGAGAGAGGCGAAGATCAGACCGGTGACCACCGGCGCCAGACCGAACTGGGACTCCAGCTGATCCGCCATCGTGTTGGCCTGGTTCATGTTGCCGGTACCGAACGAGCAGATGACGGCGAGGCCGGCGAACAGCATGGCCATCCACCTCCACTTCGGCCCCAGGCCCTTCTCGATGTAGTACATCGGTCCGCCGGACACCGAGCCGTCTGCATTCACCCGGCGATGGGCAACGGCCAGCGTGCACTCGGCGAACTTGAGCGCCATGCCGAAGAACGCGGTGACCCACATCCAGAACAGAGCGCCGGGACCTCCCATGCGGATGGCGATCGCGACCCCCGCGATGTTGCCGATGCCGACCGTGGCGGACAGTGCCGTGGTCAGGGCCTGGAAATGGACCAGGTCACCCTCGTCGTTCGGGTCGCTGTACTTGCCGCCGAGAATCGCCCACGCATGCCGGAAGCCGCGCAGCTGAATCAGGCCGAGACGAACGGTGACGAAGAGGCCCGTGCCGAGCAGGACCAGGGCCAGGATCGGCGCCTGCGGCGGCGTGTTCCAGACCACGCCCTCGAGCCAACCGGCCAGAGGTCCGAGAAGCGAATTCACTCCATCCGCGATCGAATCGAACGGACTTCCCGACATGGGACCTCCCCTGCTCTGCCAGTTACCGATAGTTGGCCGGATGACCCGTGGCGAAGACCAGCACCGACTCCCCGGAACGAATCGTACCGGAGGCCGCGAGCCGACGCACCGCCACCATCGCGGCAGCGGTCTCCGGGCCGGCAAGCAGCCCGTGGTCGGCCGCCAGCCGCGCGGCGCTCTCGGCCACCAGGTCCTCCTCGACCGCCACGGCCGTGCCGCCGCTGTCCCGCACGGCGCGCAGCACGAGAAAGTCGCCGATGGCCTGCGGCACCCGGAGTCCCCAGACGCGGGTGTCGGGCGCCTGCCACGGCGGCGCGGCCTCCCGACCGCTCTCGAATGCACGAACGAGCGGCGCGCAGCCGGCCATCTGAACCAGCGCGAACTTCGCCGGCGGTCCGCTCAGCAGGCCCAGGCGCCGCAGCTCGGCGAACGCCTTCGCCATGCCGACGATGCCGGTGCCGCCCCCGGTCGGATAGACGATCCAGTCCGGAAGCCGCCAGCCGAACTGCTCGGCGACCTCGAAGCCCATCGTCTTCTTGCCCTCCACCCGGTACGGCTCGCGCAGCGTCGACAGGTTCCAGTAGCCGCCGCCCAGGGCCGCAAGCGCGGCGCCGGCATCCACCAGGGTGCCGGCCGATGCGATGACCTCGGCGCCGAACGATCGGCAGCGCTCGGCGACGGTGGCGGGCGTATCCTCCGGCAGCGCCACGCGACACGGCAGGCCGGCTGCTGCCCCGTACGCGGAGGCGGCGATGGCGGCGTTCCCGGCACTCGGAACCTCCACGCCGGGAGCGCCGAGCTCACGGGCTCGATTGACCGCGAGAGAGAGTCCGCGGTCCTTGAAGGAACCGGTCGGGTTTCCGGCCTCGTTCTTGACAAAGAGGCGGACCCCGTCGGGTACGCCGCGCCGGAGGCAAAGAACCGGCGTTCCGCCCTCTCCCAGGTCGACTCGAGCGTGAAAGTCCCTCACGGGAAGCAGCTCCCGATAGCGCCACAGGGTCCAGGGCCGCCGGCGGAGCTTCCCGAAGAGCTCCTGTCCGCGCTGCCGGCCGAGCGCGTACCGAACCAGCCACGGCTTGCCGGCCGGAGACAGAGAGGCCGGCTCCTCAAGCGACGCCGTCACCCCGCTGGCGGAACAGACAAGTTCCACCGCCCATCGTTCGCTGGTGCCGTCCCGGGCCTCGGTCTTCATCCCGCACTCACCATAGCAGTGCCTTCGAATGACCGCCGCGGATGACATAAACCACTCACCTGCAAGCACTTGCGATGATTGTGCGCTATACTGCAAGCTTCACGTCAACAACTCGGCATGCAGGTTCCAATGGGTCGACAAATTGGTCACTTCGAGATTCTCCGCCGCCTGGAAGTACGGGAGCACCGGGCCTGCTACCTCGGGCGCGACACACGGGACGGCAGTTCGGTCCTGATCGACACCTGGTCGTCTGAACCGCCCGAGGAACGTGCCAGGTTTCTCGGGCGGGCGGAGGCCGCCTCGCGGCTGGCGCAGGGCTCCATCGCACGGATTCTGGACTTCGGCGTTGACGGCGACATGTCGTGCAGGATCGAGCAGGGCTTCTCCGGCGAGCTTCTGGTAGAGAACCTGTCGCGGGGCGGCCCCCCGTCGGTCGCCACGGCGCTTGGCTGGCTCGCCGGCATCGCGACGACACTCGATGACGCGCACCGCGAGGGCGTCGTGCATGGCAACCTGCACCCGGAAGCCATCGTGGTCGACGGTGAAGGCAGGGCGTTGCTTCGAGCCTTCGCGAACCCGCGCCCCGAGGGCCCCGCCTGCTACTGCGCGCCGGAACTCAGGCGTGTCGGGGTCAGGCAGGACGACCGCGCCGAAACGCTTGCCGACACCTGGTCCTTCGGCATGCTGGCATTCCGGGTTCTGACCAGCGGGCATGCCGGCGAGTCGGATCCGCCGGCGCCGCTCGGTTCCGGTGCGCGCCGCCGCCTCCGCCGTCGGCTGAAGGCCGAGCTCGGCGCGCGCGGCGCCCGCGGTCTGCTGTCGGCTCTTGACGACTGCCTGGCCGGGGACCCCGCCCACCGCCCGGCCACCCTTGGCGCCGTCGTGGCCGCTCTCCCGGGGGTTCCGCTGGCCCAGGCCGAGGAGGACCACAGGGAGGACCTGGAGATCGAGAGGACCGCGGTCAGCGCGGCGGTCGGGGAACGGCAGAGGCGGGCCGAACCGGTGCTGCAGGACGAACAACGGCAGGATGTCCAGCCACTGCAACAGGCCGAACCGCAACAGGCCGAACCGAGGCGCCAGGAAAGGTTCCCGGGAGGCGAGGTCGAGACACCGCGCGACGATCTCCCGGTCCGCGATCCTGCCTCCCGAGGCGAGTCGGACCCGCTCGACATGTCGGTTCGTGGAGACTCGGCCGACGATCCGTCGCTGATCGAGCTGGAGATCGGCAACGGCTTGCCCACCCGGCACGATTCAGCCTCGGCAAACGAGCCAGTCGACCTGCCGGACCTGGCTCAGGTCGCCGCAGCTCAACCACCCCGGGGCTCCAGGTTCCGCCGTCGCTGGCTCAGCTTCGGCGTCGTGGCCATCGCCGCGCTCTGGCTCGGCGGGACGCTGTGGTCCTCGAAGGACAGTCCGATCGGCAGCCTGGTTGGTCCGGGCACAAGCCAGAGCCAGCCCGACCCGCATGCGGCGGTCGCAGCCCTGTCAGGAGCACCTGACAGTGCTGGCGCCCCGCAAGGCAATTCGCACGCCGCATCCGGGGCGCCGCGGCACATGCACCGCGCCCCCGAAGCCCCTGCCTCTCGCGGCGTCGGTCGCCTGGCCGTGGCGCCCTCCTGGCACCAGGACATCACGGTCGCCGTCAACGGGCAGGCGCCGGTGGCCCTCGACAGCAGGAGGATGTTCGAGGTGGAGGCGGAACGCGAGCACGTGCTGACCTTCGAGCTTGCCACGCGCGACTACCAGATCAGGGAGCAGGTGACGACGCGCGTCGGACAGGGCCGCCTGCTGGAAGTTCCCGTGCCGCTGCAGCGACCGGGCGCCATCAGCATCCTCGGCGCCAGCGAGAGGGAACGGCCCGTGTTCGTCCGGGTCGGCCACGAGGCCATCGGCTGGACTCCGATTCACGACCTGGTGGTACCGGCAGGCCAGCACACGCTGAGCCTGCTGCGCAACCCGACGTGGAAGCCGGACGAGCGCTACGACCACCGGATCCGCGTCGAGTCCCGGCAGCAGATGACGGTGCACATCGACTTCCGGTCGGAACCGCCTGCCGTACTCGCGGGCGACGAGCGTCACGAGCTCGTCCTGCAGACGATTCCGAGCACGTCAGCGGCCGTGAGCGTCGCGGCCCTGCCGGCCTCGAACGACTGAAGCCCCGAGCCGCCCGTCGGCTTCTCCCGCGTGGCATAACGTTGCCCGGGATGACGAACACGGCGGCGCCTTCGGAGCAGGTCACGCAACGGGCGAAGCCGTCATCAACCGCAGCCGCCCCGGAGGTCAGCGTCCTCGTTCCCGTCCTGAACGAAAGGGAGACGGTCGCCGAGCTGGCGCGGCGAACGCTGGCGAACCTCGACGCGGCCGGCATCGGGGCCGAGATCGTGTTCATCGACGACGGTTCCACCGACGGCACCTCGGATGCGGTACGCCGCGAGCACGAGCGCGATGAACGGGTTCGGCTGGTCCGCCTGCGCCGGAACTTCGGCAAGGCGGCCGCTCTCTCCGCCGGCGTCGACCACTGCGCCGGTCGGGTCCTGATCACGATGGACGGCGACCTGCAGGACGACCCGAACGAGATTCCCCGGCTGCTTCGTGCCCTCGACGAGGGCCCGTTCGACCTGGTCTCGGGCTGGAAGCGCACCCGCCGGGATCCCTGGCGGCGGCGAGTCGCATCCCGGGCGTTCAACCTGGTTACCCGCGTGCTTTCCCGGGTAAGGCTGCACGACTTCAACTCGGGGTTCAAGGCCTACCGACGCGAGGTACTCGAAGAGGTCGCCGTCTACGGCGAGCTGCATCGCTACATACCGGTGCTGGCCAGCCGCCGGGGCTTCACCATCGGCGAGATTCCGGTCGCCCACCATCCGCGGGTCAGCGGACGGAGCCGCTACGGATGGGACCGTTCCTGGAAGGGGCCGGTCGACCTCATCACCGTGCTGTTCATCAGTCGCTTCACGCGGCGGCCGCTGCATCTGTTCGGCCCCATGGGGATCCTGAGCTTCGGCCTCGGATTCGCCATCTGCGCCTGGCTCACCGTGCCCTGGTTCAGCGGCGCCTCGCTCTCGAATCGGCCCCTGCTGCTGCTCGGTGTCCTGCTGATGGTGCTCGGCATCCAGGTCGTCACCACCGGGCTGATCGGAGAGCTGATCACCTTCAAGGGCTTCCAGAGGCCCGACAGCTACTCCGTGCGCGAACTGGTCGGCTGATTGCGCATCCTCTTCCTCACCCAGACCTACCCCCGCTGGCCCGGCGACACGTCGGGGCCCTTCATTCGGGAGATTGCCCGCGGCCTGGTGCGCGGAGGCGACTCGGTGACCGTGCTGGTTCCCAGGGGGCCGCAGGTGCGCCGCTCCTGGAACGACGATGGCATCGAGGTGCGCTCGTTCGCCTATGCCCCGCCGCCGCTCGCCGTTCTGGGCTACGGGCGCAGTCTGGCCGCCGACGAGCGCGTCCGGGTCCCTGCGGCCCTTGCGGCGCCGTCCTACCTCCTCGCCGCGGCCAGGGCCGTCGCAAGCGAGCTGCGGCGCCACCGCCACCACGTCCTGCATGCCCACTGGCTGGCGCCGAACGGACTCGTCGCCTTGTGGCCCGGCCTGCGAAACCGTGCCACCCTGGTTGCCGCCGGGCTCCACGGCAGCGACGTCTTCCTGGCCGAGAGGCCGGCGGCCAGGCCGTTCGTGCGACGTGCCCTCGCCCGCTGCGGTCTTCTCACCGGTTGCTCGCCGGAGCTCGTGGAGCGCGTGCGGCGCATCGGCCCGGTCGGCGGTCCGGCTCGGGTCATTCCGTACGGGGTCGATGTCGACGCCTTCCGACCAGCGTCCGAGCGCCCGGGCCGGGCCGGCGTTTCCTCATGGCGCGATCGTCTGGCCATTCCGGCGGACGCCAGGGTGCTGCTCGCCGTTGGCAGGCTCGCCACGAAGAAGGGCTTCCTGGTTCTGCTCGACGTCCTGCCCGGCCTGCTGGCCGAGTTCGACGACCTGCACGCGATCATCGCCGGAGACGGCGACCTGATGCACGAGATCCAGGGCGCAAGGGCAGCATGGCGCGATGAGCATCGCGCACGCCTGCATCTGCCGGGCGCCGTGTCCCACAATCGCCTGCCGGGCCTCTATCGGAGCGCTGACCTGTTCGTCCTGCCCGCCATCCATGATCCGCAGGGGAACGTGGACGGGCTGCCGAACGTGATCCTCGAGGCCCTGGCCACCGGTCTGCCGGTCGTGGCCACGGCCATTTCCGGCATTCCGCTCGCGATCGAGTCGGGCGTCGAGGGCATTCTCGTGCCCGAACAGGACAGTCCTGCTCTCGCTGCCGCCCTCGCGGACCTGCTGGGCAGCCCGGAACGCCGACGCACCATGGGCGCACGGGCCCGCAACCGCGCGGAATCGGAACTCACCTGGGACCAGGTGGCAGCGCAGTACCGGCAGGCGTATCGAGACGCGGCCAGCGAAGTCGGCGCCGGCAGCGGACGATGAAACCCGCCGCCCGGGATCTCCGCCGCGAGACGACACGACGCTGCGAGACGACACGACGCCGCGAGACGACAGAGCGGGCTTTCTGGTGGACGATTCTCGTCGCCGCCATGACCCTGCCGACGGCCGCGGCGCTCACCTACTTCGTCTGGCTCGAAGGCACGGCCTGGGTCGCGCCCGTCTACCTGGCCGCCAAGGCGGCGCAGTTCTCCGGGCCGCTTCTGCTGCTGGGCGCCCTGCTGGCCGCGGCGCACGGACCGTCGAATCGACGACGCGACGTGGCGCTGGGCCTGGCCACGGGCATCGCCGGGGCAGCCATGACCTGGATCGCCTGGGTCGCCTTGTTTCGCGGCGGCGAGATGGCGAACCATGCAGCCGCCGCAGTCAGGACCAAGCTCGCCGACTTCGGTCTGGACCACGTGCAGGGGTTCATCGTCGCCGCGCTCGTGATCAGTTTCCTCCACTCCTGGCTGGAGGAGGTCTACTGGCGCGCCTTCGTCCACCGCCGCCTCGAGATGCTCATGGCCCCGGTCCTGGCCCTGCCGCTGGGCGCCGGGGGCTTCGCCGCCCACCACGTCGTCGTCATCGGCGCCTACGTCGGCGATGTGTCAGTTCTCGTGCTCGCCCTGATGACGCTGCCGGTCGTTGGCGGAGGGGTTCTGTGGTCCCTGCTCTATCGCCACACGGGCAACCGCCTGCTGGCCCCCTGGATCAGCCACGTCCTTTTGGATCTGGCCATCATGGCCGTCGGCTACGACCTCCTCTTCAGCGCCCCCGCCCCCTGATCTCCCTCAACCCAACCCCAATGCTCCCGAGCCCCATCACCCTCCACCTCACCCGACGGCAGCCCGTCCTTCGCCACCTCAGCGACCAGGTGCGCCGCTTGCCGAAGCGGGCGCCTCCCAACCACACCGAAGTGCCTGCGTCCCTGTCGGCCCCTCGGACATGGGGCGGCCGCCCGCAGGAGCACGCCCGCAGCATCACGATCACGAAAGCACGACCACAGGAGCACGACCACAGGAGCACGCCCGCAGCATCACGACCAGAGCCAGCACGACCCGAGCCAGCAGGTCCGAGGGGGCCCCAGGGGGGCTGAAGGCAAGTGGCTCCCACCAACCTCACGGACAAGTACAGCCAACCCCAGCGCAACGGACCGCAGCGGCCGCCAGCTCTTCATCCATCTTCGAAGCGCCCGAGTCCCCTGCGACCCCTCGGGCCGGGCGGCGGCCGCCAACGGCCCGCCGATCAGCGGCTAGTCGGCAGGCCGTTCTCCCGCAGCCAGTCGTCGTTGTAGATCGTGCTCAGGTAGCGGGTTCCCGAGTCGGGGAACAGCGTCACGACCCGGGCGCCGGGGCGGAGGCCCGGCAACAGCTGCCGGACGCCCCACAACGCGGCCCCGCTCGACCCGCCGACCAGCATCGCCTCATCCCGGGCCAGCTCGCGGGCGGCCAGAAACGCCTCCGCATCGCTCGCCTGGAGCATGCAGTCGAACACCTCGAACTCGGGGCAGTCGATGATCTCCTCATCGCCGAGACCTTCGAGCAGGCAGGGCCCGAGCGGCGCCGACGAATCCTCGACGCCGGCAAGCTCGGCGAAGTGCCGGCTGAACACGGAGCCTTCGACATCGATCGCAACCACCTCGACCGAGGGGTCGCGCTCCTTCAGGAAGCGCCCGACGCCTGACACCGTGCCACCGGTGCCGATACCGCCCACGAAGACGTCCACCCGTCCGTCCATCTGACGCCAGATCTCCGGCGCCGTCGTCTCGTAGTGGCAGACGTTGTTGTCGCGATTGTTGTGCTGGTCCGGGAAGAAGGCGGAAGGTTCCGCCGCCGCCAGGTTCTGCGCCTTCCGGTTGTAGGACTCCGGATGCTCGGGCGGCAGGTCGCCGTCGACCAGCACCAGTTCGACGCCCAGTGCCCGCAGGCAGTCGAGCTTCTCGCGGCTGGTCTGGCGCCGCACGACGGCCCGGCAGCGCAGCCCGCGCGTGGTGGCCATCATTGCCAGACCCATTGCCGTGTTGCCGGACGACGCCTCGATCAGGAGGCCGCCAGGCCCGAGCTCCCCGGACGCCAGGGCACCGTCCACCAGATGGCGCGCCACCCGGTCCTTCACGCTGCCCATCGGGTTCAGGTACTCCAGCTTCGCGAAGACCTCCACCCCGGGACCGGCGGTGCCGAGCGCACGCCGCAACCGCACCAGCGGCGTGTCGCCAACCGCGTCGCAGACGTCCTCGCAGACTCCCTGCGCGAGTCTTCCGGCCACGACACCACGCCGTGCCGGCGCCGGCGCCGTGGAGGACCGGGCTGCCGTCAAGACGGGTCCTCGCGCAATCGATCGCGCACGACCTGCATGTCCTCCCAGGTGGGGCGCTTGAACGACTCGTTCCGCAGCAGGGCCGCGGGGTGATACGTGACCCGTGTCGGCACGCCGGCGACCTCGTGCCAACGCCCGCGGAGCCTTCCCAGCGGTGTCCTCGTCGCCAGCAGCTGCTGTGCGGCGACCCGCCCCAAAGCGACGATCAGGCGCGGCCGGACGAGCGCTATCTGCCGGTCAAGAAATCCCCGGCAGGCCCCGGACTCCTCGGGCGCTGGATCGCGATTGCCGGGCGGGCGACACTTGACGACGTTCGTGATGTAGACGTCCTCGCGCTCGAGATCGATGGCCCTGATGATGCGGGTCAGCAGCTGGCCGGCCGGGCCCACGAAGGGAACGCCCTGGCGATCCTCCTGTGCTCCGGGGCCCTCGCCGACGAACATCAGGTCGGCGTCGGCCCTGCCGGTGCCAAACACGACCGTCTCGCGCTCGCGGCAGAGCGCGCACGCCGTGCAGGCTCGCGCCTCGGCGGCTACGGCTTCAAGCTCCGGCGATGGTGGCGGACCATCTGGCCGGCTGGCGGAGGCTCGGTCGCCGGGCCTTCGGGCAGGGCGTCGAGCACCGGGGGCTGTCCGCGGATCCCCGGGTCCTCGGGCAGCAGCCGGGGTGGCCCCTCGGTTCGCTGGCTGGGGCCGCTCGGCAACGGGGCCGTAGCCTTCGGCCTGGGAGGCGGGCCGCCTGGCCCAGACGTCCTCGAAGCCCAGGTCACGCAGGAAGCCCAGCTCCTGGTCGGGGGACAGCGGCAGCCGGGTCACGGACGGTGGCCAGCGAACAGTTCCAGCAGCCTGGCCGCAAGGGCGTCCTTGGACTGCTTGGGAAAGCGGAACACCTCACCGCCGGCGCCGAAGACCGCCACCTCGTTTTCGTCCGTCTCGAAGCCGATGTCGGCACGGGAGACGTCGTTCGCGACAATCCACTGCGCCCCCTTCGCCTCGAGCTTGCCGACTGCCGAGCGTTCGAGGTGTTCCGTCTCTGCCGCAAACCCGATTCGGCACGCTTCCGGTGCAACCCTGGCGAGATCGGCGAGCAGGTCCGGGTTCTGGACCAGATCGAGTGTCAGGCCGTCGGCGCCGGACTTCTTCAGCTTCTGTGATGCTCGCAGGCGCGGCCGAAAGTCGCCGACCGCCGCCGCCATGACCACGAAGTCCGCTCCCGGCGCCGACTGCGCCAGGGCCGCCTGCATGTCCGCGGCGGAGACGACATCGACTCGCTCCACGCCCGGGGGCGTCTCGAGCCTCACCGGACCGGCGATGAGCGTTACCCGGGCGCCGCGCACCGCCGCCTGGCGGGCCAGGGCAAAGCCCATCCGACCGCTCGACCGATTACCGAGGAAGCGGACAGGGTCGATGGGCTCCCTGGTCGGCCCGGCAGTCACGACCACGTGTCTGCCCGACAGCGGGCCGTCGAAGACGCTGGCCGTAGCGCCGGGGCCGCCGACGAGTCGGCACACGGCCTCAGCGATGGCATCGGGTACCGCCATCCGACCCATGCCCGTCTCGCCCGACGCGAGAGGACCCTCGACCGGGCCGACGATCGTTGCACCCCGCTCTTCCAGGACAGCCAAGTGACCCTGAACGACAGGCTTCCGCCACATCGCGTCGTGCATGGCCGGCGCCACGACCAGCGGGCCGCCGAACATGATTGCGGCCGTGCTCAGAAAGTCGTCCGCGAGGCCCAGCGCCAGGCGGGCAATCGTGTTCGCGGTGGCCGGGGCGATGCACAGGACGTCGGCCCACTCCGCCGCCTCCACGTGGAGTTCCACGCCGCCCATGCCGCCCTCGCGCGACAGGTAGCTCTGGCTGCAGACCGGGTTGCCGGACAGGACCTCGAGCGTCAGGGGCGAGACGAAGCTCTCCGCCGCACGCGTCGGCGCACAGCGCACCTCGAGCCCGCGCTCCCTCAGCCTGCGGACGAGGTACGCGCCCTTGTAGGCAGCAATGCCACCAGTGACTCCGAGCAGGACCCTGGAGCTTGAAGCCGCCATGTCGCCGCGCGGAATCGGCCTCTACCGTCGCGAAGGGCGGTCAGTTGACTGAGCGGCGAGGCCCCCGGCCGTCGAGCTCTGCCTCGGCGTCGTCGTCCACCGCCTCCGGCTCGGACGGTTCGGGGGCCTCCCCGTAGCCCCACTCGACGAGATCCTGCTCGATCTCCCTCATCGCATGGCGCGCGAGCTTCGGGCTGTCCCGCTGAAGACGCTCCGGCGCCCCGCGAATGAGCTGCTCGGCCCGGCTGGCGGACAGGAGCACGAATCGGAACCGGCTGTCAATTCTGTCGGGCATTCGATCCATGGGCATGAAAATCCGCAAGGATGCGCTCTACGCGCTCCCTCATGCGGCTCCTCCGCTGACGTTTCTCCAGGATGATGGCCGCCAGGACCTCGCCGGCAGCCTCGGCGCAGTCATTGACAATAACATAGTGGTACTCCCGCACTCGGTCGAGCTCGCCGAGCGCGCCGGCCAGCCGCGTGTTGATCGCTGGCGCGTCGTCGAGGTCGCGGCCGCGCAGCCGGGAGACCAGGACGTCATGGCTCGGCGGCATGACGAAGATGCCCCAGACCTCCGTCGGCAGCCGTTTCCGGGGCCCCCCCTGCCCTGCCAGGACCTGTCGGGCGCCCTGAACGTCGATGTCCAGAAGGACGTCGACGCCCCGCTCGATGCGCGGCAGCACCTCGCCCACGGCGGTGCCGTAGAGATTGCCGTGCACCTCGGCCCACTCCAGGAAGTGGTCCTCTTCGACCATGTGCAGGAACTCGTCCCGGCCCACGAAGTGGTAATCGCGGCCGGGGACCTCGTTCTGTCGAGGCAGCCTGGTCGTGTGGCTGATGGAGAACTCAACGTCCTCGACGCTCTTCATGGCGTAGTGGACCAGGGTGGTCTTGCCCGCCCCGGACGGTGCGGACAGGATGAACAGCTCACCCCGCGACGAAGGCGAGACGACCGATGACCCCGAGCTGCCGTCGGCGCCGTTGCACGGCTTCGCGGTCATTCGACGTTCTGCGCCTGTTCCCGCATCTGCTCGCACAAAAGCTTGCCCTCCACGACAGCGCGCTGCATCTGGAGGTCGCGACACTTGGCGCCCACCGTGTTCAGCTCGCGCAGGAGTTCCTGACTCAGGAAGTCGAGCCGTCGGCCCACGGCCCCTGTCTCTCCAAGCGCCGCCTCGAAGCCATCGAGATGCCCCTCCAGGCGGTCGAGCTCCTCGGCGATGTCGGTGCGCTCGACGATCAGCGCGACCTCCTGCACCAGGCGCGCCGGATCGACTACGTTCGAGGCTGCCGGGGCCTGGTTCACGGGCTGCTCGGCAAGCAGCTCGCCGACCCGGCGCGCAAGCTCGGACGGCGCCTGGTCCACCACCTCGCGTCGACGGGCGGCGAGTTCGGCGGTGCAGGCGCGGAGCGCCGTCACCTGGCCTCGAAGCGCCGCCTCCAGGACCTTTCCCTCCCGCTCGCGTTCGGCGGCCAGGGACGCCACCGCCTGCCGGCAGGCCGACATCGCCAGGCTGCGCTCCTCCTCGATCGCCTCGGCCCGGACCGGGCACGACCGGAAACCCAGCGCCGCCGACAGGAGCTCGCCGGCGCCGAGATCCTCCGCCACCAGACCGTGGCGCCGCCAGCGCCGAACCGCCTGCTGCAGGGCCATGGCGGTCCGGTCGTCCAGCCCGAGGTCGGCCGAAACGCCGACAGGCTCGCTCTCTACGGCGACTTCGACGCGGCCGCGCCGCACCTCCTCCGCCACCACGAGGCGCAGCTCCCGCTCCATCGCCCGGAGCGGCGAGCGCACTCGCACGACCACGTCCCGGTTGCGGTGGTTGACCGACCGTGCCGTGACCGTCACGCGCTGCTCGTCTCCTCTCGCCGTGGCGTCGCCGTAGCCGGTCATGCTCCTCATGTCGGCGCTCGCACAGCGGCAGCGGCACAAGGTTCGAGTTTCGCCAGTTCCTGGAGCAGGCACTCCGCCGCCCGCTCGCTGGCGCCCGACGCCCCGAGCGCAGGCCGCAGATCGGCCAGGTCCGTGCGCATGTCGTCCACCCGGTCACGCCGCCTGAGAAGACGGGCCGCCTCGGCTGCCATCCGTTCGCCGTTCGCATGGCCCTGGAGCAGCTCCGGCACGGCCTTTCGCCCCAGCACGAGGTTCACCAGGCTGACGAACGGCAGATCGACCATCAGGCGGCCGATGACCCCGGTCAGCCGGGACACGCGGTAGACGACCACCATGGGGGTGCCCAGGAGACCGGTCTCCAGGGTCGCGGTGCCCGAGGCGCAGAAGGCGAGGTGGGAGTTCGCCACCGCCCCGAGACGCCCCTCCCGCACCAGGTCGAGATCCTCGCGGAGCGACGGTCCGGCGGCCACGAGTCGGCGCACCAGCCGCTCGTCGACCGTGGGCGCCAGGATGAGTCGCACGCGGCCCCGGCCGTCGGCAACGTCGTCCAGCAGCTTCACGGACGCCTCCAGCATGGGCGGCAGAATGCGCCGCACCTCGCTGTTGCGGGACCCGGGCAGGAGCGCGAGCTGGGGCCGCTCAGGCAGCCCGGGCTCGCGGTCCCAGACTGACGGAAGCTCCGGAACTTCGTCGACGAGAGGATGTCCCACGTGGTCCACCTGCAGGTGCTGGCCTCGGTAGGCCTCCACCTCGAACGGGAACAGGACGAGCATCCGGTCCACGAGACGGGCAATCGTCCGCACCCGGCGCCTGCGCCAGGCCCAGACCTGGGGCGAGACGTAGTAGAGCACCGGCACGCCTCGCTGGCGCAGCTGCCCCGCCAGGCGCAGGTTGAAGTCGGGGAAATCGACCAGGACGGCCAGGTTCGGCCGACGCTCCTCGACCGAACGAACCAGCTGCCGAAAGACGCGCCGGATGCGCGGCAGCTCGCGGACCACCTCGGCGATCCCGACCACCGCAACCTCGTCGCTGTGAGCAATCGGGTCGAGGCCCTGGGCAGCCATCGAGTCGCCACCGAGGCCGAAGAAGCGGAGCGGTCGCCCGTCGCGGCTCAGTCGGGCCGCCGCCGCCATGAGCCCCGCCGCGTGGTGGTCGCCGGAGGCCTCGCCAGCCGAGATCAGGACCTTCGGTCCCGCTCCGGCGGTCAGGGAATCGGCGACGGCGCCGACCATGGGAACGGGTACATCAGCCAGGCGAGGAGCAGTCCCCCGCCGACCATGCCGACCATCATCTGCAGGAAGAGGCGGACCCGGTCCCTCAGCCGACGCCGCCAGAGCACGGCAAAGAAGAGGCTGACCTCGAGGGCGTAGATCACCATCAGAACGAAGTGGCTGGTCAGCACACCGTCACCCGCCGCCTCAGCTCTTCGCGCCGCGCGCGATGTCCCAGGCGTCCAGAACCGCCAGCAGGTTCAGCAGCCCCGCAGTCAGCAGGAAGGCCTTGCCGTACTCGAAGGTCGCCGAGAGGATGTCGCCCTCGTAGCCCACCAGGTAGCGGGCAAGCAAGTACGGTGCGCCGGCGCCCATGGAGCTCAGCGTGGCGAGACGGCTGAGCGGCTGTTCCGGCACGACAACGTAGAGGTGCCCCTGCAGCCAGCAGCCGAACAGGAAGGAGAACAGCACGACGCCGCAGATGACACCCGCGCGACGAGGCCGGCGCAGAAGCAGGTGACCGGCGCCGGGCATGCACCAGGCCAGGAAAGCCACGAACAGCGACTGCAGGTGGCCGGTGGTGGGCGGCCGGGGCCTGTCTGGCGGCGTTGTCGTCATCAAGGTACGGCGAGAAGCGGCCGCGGGGCCCCGAAGGCCCGGACCGCGCCTCCTAGTCGGAGTTGAGCCGTTCCCTAAGCTCCTTGCCGGGCTTGAAGTACGGGATCTTCTTGGAGGGGACGTTCACCCGGGCGCCGGTTCGCGGGTTGCGACCCACTCTCGACCCCCGCTCCCGAATCCGGAAACTGCCGAAGCCCCGCAGCTCGATGCGGTCGCCGCCCTTGAGCGAGTCGACGATGCTGTCGAGCACCGTGCTGACGACGACCTCCGCGTCCTTCTTGGTCATCTGGCCGCTTCGGGCCACTTCCTCGACCAGTCGGGCCCTGGTCACGCCGCGAGGCGGGTCGGACGGCAAACGGCTCGGGTCTCTCATTCTCGGCTCCTTCAATCGCCGGAGTAGTCCGCGTTCTCCCGTTCTCCGGCTGCCCGCCGTGCGAGCTTGCGCCGCCGTTCGGCAGCCAGCGCGGCTTCCTCCTCGTCGCTCAGTTCGGCGACGCCGCGCAGGGTGAGGCCGACCTTCTTCTCGTCGTTCTCGATACGCAGGATGCGCGCCCGGAGGAACTCGCCGATGCGATAGCTGTCGCCCAGCTTGCCGTGCACGTCCACCTCGCTGACGTGAGCCAGGCCCTCCAGCCCGTCGTGGACATCGATGAACAGGCCGAAGTCGGTGACGTTGACCACCCGGCCGATGATGTCGTCGCCCACGCCGTGGTTGTCCACGAAGTCCTGCCACTCGTTGGGCAGGAAGTCCTTGATCGACAGCGACACCCGCTGGCCGGTCACGTCGATGTTGGTGATCCGGGCACGCACGGAGTCGCCCCGGGCCAGCACCTCGCTCGGGTGCTTGACCCGCTTGGTCCAGCTCATGTCCGACACGTGCACGAGACCATCGATCTCCTCGGTGATCTCCACGAAAGCGCCGAACTCGGTCAGGTTGCGCACCTTGCCGTCCACGATCGTGCCGACCGGGAAACGGGCGGCGAGCTCTTCCCACGGGTTGGACTCGACCTGACGCAGGGACAGGCTGATCCGCCGCTGGACCATGTCGAGCTCGGAGACGATGGCGTTCACCTCCTCGCCGACGCTGACGATCTTGGACGGCGGCACCACCTTCTTTGTCCAGGACATCTCGCTGACATGCACCAGGCCCTCGACGCCTTCCTCGAGCTCCACGAAAGCGCCGTAGTCGACCAGGCTGACCACCCGTCCGCGCACCCGCGAACCCAGCGGGTACTTCTTGTCGACCAGAGTCCAGGGGTCCTCGGTGGTCTGCTTGAAGCCCAGGGACACCCGCTCACGCTCCGGGTCGAAGCGCAGCACCATCACCTCCACCTCGTCGCCGACCGCGAAGTGCTCGGAGGGATGGTTGACGCGGCCCCAGGAAATGTCGGTGATGTGAAGCAGGCCGTCGATGCCGCCGAGATCCACAAACACGCCGTAGTCCGTGATGTTCTTGACCACGCCGGGAAGACGCACGCCCTCCTTGAGCCTGGCAAGGGTTTCCGCCTTCTTCCTGGCGTACTCCTTCTCGAGCACTGCCCGGCGGGAAAGCACGATGTTGTTCCGCCGGCGGTCCAGGCTGATGACCTTGAACTCGAGCTCCTCGCCCTTGAACGAGTCCAGGTACTTGACCGGCTTGATGTCGACCAGGGAACCCGGCAGGAAGGCCCGCAGCCCGACGTCCACCGTCAGGCCGCCCTTGATCCGGTCGATGACCCGGCCCGTGATGATCTTGCCTTCCTTGAAGCTGGTCTCCACCCGCGCCCAGATCCGCATCCGCTCGGCCTTGATCTTCGAGAGCATGACGTGCCCGTCGGCGCCCTCCGTCTGCTCGAGCAGGACCTCGACCTCGTCGCCGACGCTGACCTGCAGCTCGTTGGTGCTCCGGGACACGAACTCCTGAATCGGCACCAGGCCTTCGGACTTGTAGCCGACGTCCACGACGACTTCGTTCGAGGTGATCGCGATCACCGTGCCGGAGACGATCTCGCCCTCGTTGAGATGACGCATGCTGTCGTCGTACATCTCGACGAGCTGTTCGTAGGACAGCTCCGCGGGCAGCTCGCCGGACAGGTTGTCGGCGTCCGGCGCAGGGGCTTCGCCGGGAAGCGCGGTGGGCGTGTGTTCTTCTGTGGTTTCCATGGGTTCCCGTGATCTCGCCGTCGGCTCGAGAGGCCGCGGCGGTAGGCGTTTCGGGTGTTTGCCGACGCCGAATGAACCAGCCCGCGAGAGGCGCACGAAAGCCTGCCTCGCGGCAGATCCGAGGTCATCCGACGCCGAAGGTCAGACCGGACAGTATAGGAGCGAGGTGATTACGGGTCAACCGTCAGGGCGCCCTGTTCCCGTCCGTCGCGAGCCGCCTCCGGCGCCCCGTCTTCGGTGGTTCGGCCGGTTCTCCGGCAGGCGCGCCCAAGGCGACGAGAGCCCGTGACGCATGGTCGTGGACGACCGGATCCCGGCTGCGGCTCGCCTCTTGCAGTGCCGGAGCGAAGGCGGCGTCGCCGCGATTGGCCATCGCCACTGCGGCGTTCCGCCGCAGGCCGGAACGCCCCGCCCGCTTCATCGGACTGCCGCGAAAGCGGCGCCGGTACTCCTCTTCCGGGATGCCGAGCAGCGCCTCCAGGTCGAGCTCCGCCCGGTCCGACGGCAGCGCAAACACGTCGGAGCGGCTGCGGCCGGCCGGGACCGCGCGATGCTGGTTCCAGGGACAGACCTCCTGGCACACGTCGCAGCCGAAGACCCAGTCGCCGACCATGGCCGCCGCCTCCTCGGGCATCGCACCGCGATGCTCGATCGTCCAGTAGCTGATGCAGCGCTCCGCATCCAGGATGTACGGGGCCGGCAGAGCTCCGGTCGGGCAGGCATCGAGACAGCGGCGGCAGTCTCCGCACAGGTCTTCGGCAAGCGGCTCGGACGGCGCGAGGTCCAGGGTCAGGAACATCTGACCGAGCAGGAACCACGATCCGCTGCGGTCGAGCAGCTGGGTGTTCTTCGCCACCACGCCAAGACCCGCCCGGGCCGCCAGGGAGCGTTCCAGCACCGGCCCGGTGTCAACGTACGAACGAGCGCCGACACCCGGAAAGGCGTCGCGGATGCGGACGGACAGCGAGCGCAGGCGGCGCTCCATCACCTGGTGGTAGTCGTCGCCGCGGGCATAGCGGGCCACCCTCGGCCACAGGTTTCCGGATGGCTCCGGCTCCCCCTCGAGCGGGTGGTAGTGCAGCGCCACGCACAGGGCGGACCTCGCGCCGTCGAGAAGCGAGGCCGGCGCCACGCGGCGGCCGGCGCGGCGACCCAGCCAGCCCATCGAAGCGAACAGTCCGCGCTCGAGACGTCGCAGGAAGGCGGCGCCGGTTCCTTCCTGCGGCAGAAGCGCCGCGACCCCGGCCCGGTCGAAGCCCGCCTCCCGTGCCCAGCCGACGAGCAGCTCCGCTCTCTGCCCCGCCGCCGCGGGTGTGGCAGCAGGCGTCAACGCCGACACGGGGGAACCAGAATCTCGAAGCGCGTGGCATGGTCGTCGCGCGGTCCCGCCGGCACCTCCTCGACCTCCGCTGCCCGCCACGAATCGAGCGGCGACAGGTCGACCGACCTGTCGCCGTCCACGACCTCCAGGACCCGCGTGAGGCAGACCCGATCCGCAATGCGGAAGGCGGCCTGGAACAGACCGGCGCCGCCGATCACGAACAGGTCCGTCTCGCCGGCTTCGCGGGCGGTCGCGATGGCGTCGTCCAGGGAAGCCAGAACCGCGCCGCCGGGCGCCGCGAAACCCTCGCGGCGGCTGAGGACCAGGCAGATTCTCCCGGGCAGCGGTCGACTGCCGATCTCCTCCCAGGTGCGGCGGCCCATGATCACGTGATGCCCCGTGGTCAGACGCCGGAAGCGCTCGACGTCCGTCTTCAGGCGCCAGGGAAGCTGACCGTCCACGCCAATCACGCCGTTGCTCGCGGCGGCCAGGATCGCCGACACCCTCATGCCGCCTCTCCCCCGCTCGCCGCGGTTGTCACGCTGGCGCCCATGACGCCTTCACACCGCCACCGGCGCGCGGATGGCGGGATGCGGGTCGTAGCCCTCGAGGCGGAAGTCCTCGGTGCGGAAGTCGAACACCGATCGCACCTCCGGGTTCAGGTGCATCACCGGCAGCGCCCGCGGCGAGCGAGCCAGCTGCTCGCGGGCCTGGTCCACGTGGTTGCTGTAGAGATGAACGTCGCCGAAGGTGTGAACGAACTCGCCGGGAGCGAGACCACAGCTGCGGGCCACCATCATCACCAGCAACGAGTACGAGGCGATGTTGAACGGCACGCCCAGGAACAGGTCGCCGCTTCGCTGGTAGAGCTGACAGGACAGCCTGCCGTCGGCCACGTGGAACTGGAACAGGGCGTGGCAGGGAGGCAGGGCCATCGCGTCGACGTCGGCGACGTTCCAGGCGCTCACCACGAGACGCCGCGACTCCGGCTCGTTTCGAATGCGCTCCACCACCCCGGCAATCTGGTCGACCCGCCGGCCGTCCGGGCACGGCCAGGATCGCCACTGGGCGCCGTACACCGGGCCAAGGTCGCCGTCCTCGTCCGCCCATTCGTCCCAGATCGTGACGCCGTGGCGATGCAGGTAGCCGACGTTCGTGTCGCCCCGCAGGAACCACAGCAGCTCGACGATGATGGAGCGCAGGTGCAGCCGCTTCGTGGTCAGGACCGGAAAGCCCTCGGAAAGGTCGAAGCGGAGCTGGCGTCCGAAGAGGCTCCGGGTGCCGGTGCCGGTGCGGTCGCCACGCACGATCCCGTTGTCCAGAACCTCCCGCAGAAGATCAAGGTAGCGGCGCATCGGCTGAGTGCCGGAGACTACTCCAGCCTGCCGTCGATCTCCGGCCGGGCCGCCGCCGGGGCGTCGAGCAGTCCGAGCACGGACCTTCCCGGTTCGCTGTCGGCATGGGCGCGGAACTTCCGCCGCAGGCGACGCCGCAGCCAGGCGCGCTCCCAGCGCGGCCGGTGGAGGTCGTAGTAGCGCAGCTGGGAGGCCCGATAGTGCAGTTCCACCTCCGGGCGCAGGGCACGCGTCGGCGGCTGCCCCGTGGTCACGCCGCGTACGTGCGTGGCGCGCGCCCCCGGGACCCTGCGCTGGCGCCAGCCGGCCCGGGCAAGCCGCAGCCCCAGGTCCGCGTCCTCGAAGTAGAGGAAGAAGCCCGGGTCGAAGCCTCCCGCCTTCTCGAAAGCCGACCGACGCAGCAGGAGACAGGCGGCCGAGAACCAGCCGGGCCCCAGGAACGGCCCCAGCAGCGCAGGCAGGAGGCCGTGGTTCCAGGCCCCGGCCTCGAAGCCGTTGCGCAGCCGCTGGACGGCTTCGCCCGCAACCCCGACCGTCGGCGCCCAGGTGAACTGGGGCGAACCGTCCGGGTAAACCAGGGCCGGCGCCGCAGCCGCGAGCCGCCGGTCGGACTCCAGCGCGCGCCACAGGGCGCGCAGCGAGCGCGCGTCGGTCCACGCATCGGGGTTCAGCAGCAGCAGGTAGCGACCCCCGGCATCGGCTGCGCCCAGGTTGCACGCGGCCCCGAACCCGAGGTTGGCGCCGGCGTCAATCAGCCGCACGGAAAGCGGCGAAGCCTCAAGAGCCCGACGAGATTCCTCCACCGCCTTCTCCGAACCGTCCATCGAGGCGTTGTCCACCACCAGCAGCTCGATTCCGCCAGCTGCGGCCGCCGGCCAGTCCGCAGCCAGCTGGTGCAGACGCCTCAGGCAGTCCCGCAGGTGACGCCCCGAGTCATGGTTGACCACCAGCACACTGATGGAGCAGCCGGACGAGTCGCTCACGCTCCAGCGCTCCCTGCGGTGTGGAGGGCCAGCGTCGCCTCCCGAAGGAAGCGCCTTGCGGCGCTCGCCCAGGTCAGCTTCCGCATGCGGGCCGGGCCCTCCCTGGCCGCCTCGCGGCACGACGGCTCGTCGAACAGCAGCCGACGCAGGCCGTCCGTCACGGCGTCGGCATCCAGGCGCTCGGCCCGAAGCGGGTAGTCGGGCCAGACCTCGAACAGCGCCGGCGCGTCAGCGACCAGCGCCGGCACTCCCGCCGCAAGCGACTCGAGCGGCGGCAGACCGTAACCCTCGTACTCCGACAGGTACACGGTGCCCTCGGCGCCGGCGACCAGGTCCGGCAGCAGCGCGTCGTCGACGTAGCCAAGCCGCCTGACCCGGTCGGCACAGTCGCTCTCCGCGATCAGGCGGTCGAGATCGCGTCGGCCCGAGGACACGTCCGGACCGGCGATCACGAGTTGCAGGTCCGGATCTGCCACGTCTCCGCGGCGCGGCGGAGCGCCGTCCGACCGATCCGGCAGCAGGCCACCCAGCCCGGCAAGAACCAGGTCGAGGCGCCGGCGCGGGAGCGCGGCGCCAAGCACGAGCAGGTAGGGCCGCCTGACGCCCAGGGTGGCCAGATCGGGTTCCAGTTCGGCCGCTCCCTCGCGTCGGAGCAGGCCAGCTCGCTCGAAGCGGGGCGCGACGCCCAGCGGAACCACGCCGATTCGGTCGGCCGCCACACCATACCGTCTCTCGATCTCGCCGGCCGTACGGGCCGTGTCGGTCAGAACACGCGTCGCTCGACGGGCCGCGACCCGGGCAAGGAGTCGTCGGCGCCAGCGCTCCCTCCAGCCGAAGTCGCGGGGAAGGAGCTCGAACGACAGGTCGTGGATGGTGACCACGGACGGGCAGGTCGGTCTGCCGGGCAGGCTGTAGCCGGGCGAGAACAGGAGGTCGGGGGCCTGTCGCCGGACGATTCCGGGCAGACGCAGCTGCTCCCAGAGGATCGGGCGGATTCTGCCGCGGCAATCGAACAGCGGCGTGCAGGACGCTCCGACAGGCGCCTCGTCCGACCAGAGCGGATGCTCGAAGGGAGCGCCGCGGAAGTACAGCTGCACAGTCCAGCCACCGGCCTCCGGCATGTCCCGAAGCGCCAGCAGCAGCTCCTCGACGTACCTTCCGACGCCGGTCGGCTGGTTCTCCATCTCGCTGGCGACGACGCCGAGCGTCCGAGGGCGACCGGTCCGCCCGGTCATGGCGACACGTCGAGTGTGCCGAACCCTCCGGCCTCGACCTCGCGGTAGAAGGCGATCGTCTCGTCCGCCGCTCGGCGCCAGGAGAAGGACGCGGCCCGCTTCAGCCCCGCATCGCGGCAGCGCTCGCGAAGGCTCGCATCGAGAAGCAGCGACTTGAGGCCGTCTCGAATCGCCAGCACGTCCGTGGGGTCGACGCAGACGGCAGCGTCGCCTGCCACCTCCGCCAGCGATGAGCAGTTCGAGGTCAGCACGGGCGTACCGCAGGCCATCGCCTCGAGGACGGGAAGCCCGAACCCCTCGACCAGGGACGGATAGGCGACCACGGACGCCTGGTTGAACAGGGCGACCAGGTCCTCCTCGTCCACCGCGCCGAGCCGGCGCACGAAGCCGGGCCAGTCGCCCCGTTGCACCGCGCCCCGCTTCCAGCCGGCGCCGCCGACCAGGACCAGCGGCGTCCGGTCCCGCAGGGCCCGGTCCAGCCCCTCGCAGGCCGCGACCAGACGGCCGACGTTCTTGCGTGGTTCCAGCGTCCCGACCGACAGGATGAACGGCCCGTCAAGTCCGAAGCGATCCCGAAGCGACCGTGCGGCTGCCCGCCTCTCCTCGCCGACCAGCGGAGCGAAGGCGTCCGAAGCCGCCTCGTGCACGACCCGCAGACGTTCCGGCGAAAGGTCGAACCAGCGCCGCACTTCCCTGGCCGTCGCCGCCGAGACGGCGATGACGGCGGCGCCGCGTTCGATGGCCCGCAGCGTCGACAGCATGCACTGGTTCCGATTCGCGGGAACATGGAAGTGCGGGTGCGTGAGGAAGGTGAGATCGTGGACGGTGAACACGACCGGACCGTCGATGCGGGCAGGGTCGGCGAAGGAGGGTACGTGGAACAGGTCCACGTCGCCGCGCCGTGGCCACCGACCCGCACCCCGGCGAACGGGGCCCGGCAGATCCGCCAGCAGGCGCCGCCAGTCCCCGGGGCCGACGTCCCCGCCCAGGACATGGAGAACGAGCTCCAGCTCGGTGCCCGACGCCGCCGCAGCCGCGGCCAGCGCTTCCAGGAGGCTTCTCGAGTACCTTGCCACGCCGTCGGGCGGGCCGAACAGCTTGCTGACGTCGAAGCCGACGCGCATGACGTCTACTCCCGCGCGTCGCGCCTCGCCTCGGCGCGAATGCCCAGGGCGACCTCGCGCAGCCTTCCGGCCGCGCCGACGGCCAGGCGCCCGGAACTCTCGAGACGGTCGATCATGGGCAGGATGTCGCGATGCAGCGGATCGACCGCCTCAACCTTTCGAGCCCGCGTCCAGACCGCCACGCGAAAGCGGTCGTAGGCCGACCGGCCGACCATGCGCCGAAGCGCCAGACGCAAGGGCAGGGCGGGACCGGAGCGCGCGATACGCCCCAGGAAGGCAACGATGACCCGCGCCATGACCGCGCAGGCTACATCAACGCCGGCCCGGTCCGATGCGGCGCCGGCGGGGTCAGACGTCCAGCGCGGCCACCAGCGCCATCGCGTCGTCGTGCAGCGCGGCGCGCTGACGCCTGAGCCGTTCGACCGTGGAACGCCTGAACCCGCCCGCCCAGAGCGCACGCAGACCATGGCGCAGCTCGGCCAGCAGCCGGTGGTGGCGAAGACCCAGCAGGGCCGAGATCACGCACAGGACGAGCATGCCGGCGACCCGGACCCAGAGTGCCTCCGGCCGCCAGTCGAATCCGGGCAGGGGCTGTGTCCAGGCGAGGCCCACCAGCAGGCTCGCGCCAACCCAGGTGCATGGGAGGATCACCAGGCCCAGCAGCATCTTCAACCCGGCCTGCTCCTTGCGGGTCAGCGACAGCGCACGGGCCCCGATCCAGACGACGAGAGCCGCCGGCACCGTGACCAGGCCGCCGACAAGCACCACGGTCGGCAGCAGGAGCAGCATGAGCAGGACCTCGCCAGCCAGCAGCAGGCCGCGCCAGGCCGTTCGCCCGAGCCTCACATCGTCCAGGTCCCGGTCGTTCATGCCCAGCAGCCGCAGCGCCTCGCCGTAGCGGGTGACCCGCGTGACCAGCCGTTCCGCGACCGCCGGATCCCGCTCTCTCTGCCGGTGGTAGCCGCTCCAGACGCGTGCGAAGCCTGCGTCCCGCTCCTGCATCGGCGCCCGCCCCGGCGCCGGTCCGCCCTGGCGCGCCGCCGCCTCTGCCCGCACCAGCGACCGGAGGCGTTCCATTGCACGGTGAAGATGCCAGCTCTCGGTCGGATGGGTGACCTCGATCAGCTGCTGCTGAATCATCGCGGTCAGTCTCTCCACGAAGCTGCCGCCCGGCGCCGCCGAGTCGTCAGGACGCCGCCCGGGGCGCAGATCCGGCGGCAGCTCGACCGGCGGATGGAACACCAGTAGCGCCCGGGAGCGGAACGCGTGCTTGCGCTCGTAGTGAAGGCCCACGGGCAGCAGTACCGGGTCTCCGCCTGCCTGCTGCGCGCGCTCGAAGAGCCGCGCCGCTCCCGCCCGCAGTTCGAGCAGACCGGGCTCGTCGTGCGTTGCCCCTTCGGGAAAGACGGCCACCAGCGAACCACGGCAAGCCTCCGCCAGCGCGCCAAGGCTCCGCTGGTTCGCCTCGCGCCGCGCGGACTCGTCCGACGGGGCGCCCAGGTCGCCCCGGTCACGCCGCCTGAACAGGGGCACGGCGCCGGCAGCACGGAGCAGCGTGCCGACGACCGGCAGGCGAAACAGCCCGTGGCGAGCGCCGACCACGACCGGCCGGGGGCTGAAGCCGAGGATCAGGACGCCGTCGGCCAGTCCGTTGGGGTGCCAGGCGACAAGCAGCCCGCCGCCCTCGCGCGGCACAGTCTCGCTGCCAGTGACCTCGACGGTGCGAAAGAAGAGACGCGCCAGCAGCCGCAAGAGCCACCTGAGACCGCTGATCACGAGCCCCTGTTCCAACGCCTCCGACTGCATTCGAACTCCCGACGTGTCGGCTCAGTCTACGCGCTCGAGTCGGCGCTTCGCCGGCGCTCCTTGCGGCCTGTGGCCGGAAAGCCGCCAGAACGCCGCCGCGAGGCCGTTCAAGCTGTCTGGCGCACCCCGCCAGCCACCCCGGAATCGCTCCCGAGGACCACCGGAATGCGGGTTTCGAGAAGGCCGTCGGACCCGGTCCGAGATCGGGATCCAAAACTCCGGGCCGACTTGCGTCCTTGTCTTCGTGATCGCATTCATGAACTCCGCAACCCCCTGGGGCATCGAAGCGCGGGTGGTCCGGGTCGAGGTCGCCGCGTACTTCGGCCTGCCCGCCATGCAGCTCATCGGACTGCCCGACACCGCCGTGCGCGAGAGCCGGGACCGCGTGCGCTCCGCCATCCGCAGCAGCGGCTACGAACTCGAGAACCGCAACGTCGTCATCAACCTCGCCCCTGCCGACCTGCGCAAGGAAGGGAACCAGCTCGACCTGCCCATCGCCCTGGGTCTTCTGAGCGCCAACAAGGAGCTCGACGGCGAGTGCCTGGAAGGACGCATGGCGTGCGGCGAACTGGGCCTCGACGGCGAAGTGCGCCCCGTCCGGGGCGCCCTGTCCATCGCCGAGCTCGCCAGCAGGGTCAGCGCCCGCGAGCTGCTGCTTCCGGCCGAGAACAGCAGTCAGGCGGCTGCCGGTCCGGGAATCCGGGTCATTCCGGTTCGCCACCTGCGCGAAGCCATCGACCACCTGACGGGCGAGGCCCCCATCGAGCCGGCAAGTGGCCTGCGTCGGGACGAGGCGCCCACGGTCACGGCGGACTTCGCGGACGTTCGCGGGCAGGAGACGGCGCGGCGGGCAATGGAGATTGCCGCCGCTGGCGGCCACAACGTCCTGCTGGTCGGCCCGCCCGGCACCGGCAAGACCATGCTCGCCCGCCGCCTCCCCGGCATTCTGCCGCCGCTGACGGAGCGCGAGGCGATCACGGTGACCAAGATCCACTCGATCGCCAACCACGCGCACACGGACGGCCTGATCTGGACCCGTCCCTTCCGCAGCCCGCATGCCGGCGTGTCGACGTCGGGCCTGATCGGCGGCGGTTCGGTCCCGCGACCCGGAGAGATCAGCCTTGCCCACGGCGGCGTCCTGTTCCTCGACGAACTGCCCGAGTTCCGACGGGACGCGCTCGAAGCTCTTCGCGCGCCCCTCGAGGACGGCGTGGTGACGGTCGTCCGGGCGAAGGCGCGGCTCACCTTCCCTGCTCGCTTCACCATGGTGGCGGCCTGCAATCCCTGCCGCTGCGGCCACCTCGGCGATCATCGCACGGCCTGCGTCTGCTCCGTGGGCGAGGTCGACCGCTATCGCCGCCGCCTGTCCGGCCCACTGCTCGACCGGATCGACCTGCACGTCGAGCTCCCCGTGGCGCGGCTGCGCGATCTGAAGGGGCCGGAAGCCGAGAGATCGGCCTTGATCTCCAGGCGAGTGGAAGCTGCGCGCCGCTCCCAGATCGCCCGCTTTCCTTCCGACCATCCCACCCCCACCAACAGCGCCATGACGCGGGCCGATCTCGACCTTCACTGCCGGCTCACGGATGCGGCGCAGCACCTGATGGACGCGGCCTTCGAGCGCCTCTCCATGTCGGCGCGAGCGCTTGACCGGACGCTCAAGGTGGCGCGCACGATCGCGGATCTCGAAACTTCCCGCGAGATCGATGTCACGCACGTTGCGGAGGCAATCCAGTATCGGCCCCTGGCTTGCACCGAACCGTGACATCGCCTCCACAGGCGGCCGGGCGGGGCCTCTCCTCCACCCCGCCCGGCCGCCTTGTCGGATGCCGGAGCGCCGACAGGAGCCCTGCTGTCGGCCCGCCGACATGCGCCGCTTGACGCCAACCCGACCGCGGTGGCAGTATCGCCCCCGCTTGACCGCCATGGCCCCGCGGTCGATGCTCGCTCCGAGGTTCGCAGAGCCAGTCAGCAGAGCCACTCGCCAGAATGCGGTCCAGGTTTCACACCGTCATCTTCGTGCCTCACTCGATGGGGCGCACGCGGCAGTTTCGCGTCAACAACCGCTGGCTGGCGGCGGCGGGCGTCGTTGTCGCCCTGGCGCTGCTCTCTGCCGGCTGGCTCGGCGTGTGGCAGGTGCGGTCTACCCTGCAGCTCGGCGACATCCGACGGATCCAGCTCGAGAACGAGGACCTGCGACGGGCCAACTCGGCGTACGAAACGAGTCTCGCGCGGCTTCAGGACGCATTCACACAGACCGAGGACCGGACTCGCGACCTGATCATCGTCGCCGGTCTGGACGAGATGGTCGGTGGCGAGCCGGAGAATCGCCAGTCCGAAACCGGCGCTGGCGGCGCCCTCACCATCCGGGGAGCACCGAACGGGCTGGACGTGCCGCTCCTGGAGGCACGGGCGGAACGCCTGGCCGGTCGGCTCGACCTTGTGGACGGCGCCCTTCGAGAGCGGCGGCTGCTGCTGAACTCGACACCCGCGATCTGGCCGGTCCGCGGCGTGATCAACAGCGGCTTCGGCATGCGCCGCGATCCGTTCACCGGTCAGCCCGCCCATCACGCCGGCCTGGACATCTCCGCAGATCAGGGCGTGCCCGTGGTCGCCGCGGCCGATGGCATCGTGACCCGCGCCGAGCGGGCCGGCAAGCTCGGCCGGGCGGTTCACCTGCTCCACAGCTACGGCTACGAAACGCGCTACGGCCACCTGTCCGAGATCGTGGTCGAGGAGGGCCAGGAGGTAAGCCGCGGCGAGGTGCTTGGCCTGGTGGGAAACTCGGGACGGGCAACGGGCTACCATCTGCACTATGAAGTCCTGTACCAGGGCGCCGCGCGCGACCCGTTCGAGTTTCTCCGCGACCGGGGCTGACCCGATTCACGTGACGCACGGCCCCGTGGCGCACGGCGTCGGCGCCACATCGCAGCCTCCCCCTCGCCCGGCGCCGGTACTTGTGGCCCCGGTCTTCGAGTACCGTTCCGAGCGGCGCGAGATGGTGCGAGTGCCGGGCGCAGCGACGGACGTGAACCGATGATCTCGAAGGCCTTCGCCAGGGTCTTCGGCACCAAGCACGACCGCGACCTGAAGCGCCTCGGCCCCAGGGCGGCGGAGATCAACGCGCTGGAGAGCGACATGCGGTCGCTGTCGGACGACGCGCTCCGGGCCCGCACCGCCGAGTTTCGCACCCGGGTGGACCAGGGCGCCGAACTCGACGACCTGCTGATTCCCGCCTTCGCGACGGTGCGGGAAGCCTCGCGCCGCGCACTCGGCATGCGGCACTACGACGTGCAGCTTCTCGGCGGCATGGTCCTGCATCAGGGGAAGATCGCCGAGATGAAGACCGGCGAGGGCAAGACGCTGGTGGCCACGCTGCCCGTCTACCTAAATTCCCTTCTCGGCAAGGGCGTTCACGTGGTCACGGTGAACGACTATCTCGCCCGCCGCGATGCCGAGTGGATGGGCGGCATCTACCGGTTCCTGGGCCTCTCCGTCGGGGTCATCCAGCATGGCCTGACCGACCGCGAGCGCCAGGAGGCCTACCGGTCCGACATCAGCTACGGCACGAACAACGAGCTCGGCTTCGACTACCTGCGCGACAACATGAAGTTCTCGATCGAGAGCATGGTGCAGCGCGGGCACCACTACGCGATCGTGGACGAGGTGGACTCGATCCTCATCGACGAGGCTCGCACGCCGCTGATCATCTCCGGGCCCTCGGAGGAATCGACCGAGAAGTACACCCTGGTCAACCGCATCATCCCCAGGCTGGAACGCGGCGAGGAGGTCAGGGACGGCGACCGCAAGTACACCACGGGCGACTTCGTCCTCGACGAGAAGGCCCACACCGCCACTCTCACGGAAGAAGGCGGAGCCAAGGTCGAGAAGCTGCTGGGCATCGGCAACCTGTTCGAAATGGAGAACATGGAGGTTCTCCACGCGGTGAACCAGGGGCTGCGCGCTCACCACCTCTACCGCCGTGACGTCGCCTACCTGATCGAGAACGGCCAGGTGGTCATCGTCGACGAGTTCACCGGACGGAAGATGCCCGGACGGCGCTGGTCGGACGGTCTGCACCAGGCGGTCGAGGCCAAGGAAGGCGTGCGCATCGAGCGCGAGAACCAGACGCTGGCCACGATCACGTTCCAGAACTACTTCCGGATGTACGACAAGCTGGCGGGAATGACCGGCACGGCCGATACCGAGGCCGGCGAGTTCAGCCAGATCTACGGTCTGGACGTCGTGGTGACGCCCACCAACGAGCCGATGATCCGGGACGACCGTTCGGATCTGGTCTACCGCACCGCGCCCGAGAAGTGGCAGGCCGTGGTCCAGGAGATCGAGGACTGCCGGGATCGCGGCCAGCCGGTGCTGGTCGGCACCGTGTCCATCGAGAGCAGCGAAATGCTGTCGAAGCTGCTCAAGCGCGCACGGGTGCGGCACGTGGTCCTGAACGCCAAGTACCACGAGCGCGAGGCGGCAATCGTCGCGCAGGCGGGCCGCCGAGGCGCGGTGACGATCGCCACGAACATGGCCGGTCGCGGCACGGACATCGTGCTCGGAGGGAATCCCGAGCAGATGGCCAGGGTCGACGCCGACCCGGACCAGGACCCGGAGGCATTCGCCGAAGCGCTCGAACGCCACACCAGGACCTGCGCACGGGAGCGCGAGGAGGTGGTCGCGGCTGGTGGCCTGCACATCCTGGGCACCGAGCGGCACGACTCCCGGCGCATCGACAACCAGCTGCGCGGCCGCTCCGGTCGCCAGGGGGACCCAGGCTCGTCGCGCTTCTACCTCTCCCTCCAGGACGACCTGATGAGGATCTTCGCCTCGGACCGGGTCCAGGCGATGATGAAGCGTCTGGGAATGGAGGAAGGCGTTCCGATAGAGGCCGGCATGGTGAACCGTGCCATCGAGCGCGCCCAGACCCAGGTGGAGGGGCGCAACTTCGAGATTCGCAAGAACCTCCTCGAGTACGACGACGTGATGAACCGGCAGCGGGAGGCCATCTACGAGCTTCGCCGCGACGTCCTGCTCGGCAAGGAGAACCGCGACTACGTCTTCCGCATCGCCGCGGATGCGGTGGACTACCTGATCGACCGCCACTGCCCGGAGAAGGCCGACCCTCGCGACTGGCAGATCGACGACCTGCGCTCCGAGGTCCGCTCCTACTTTGACCTGGCCGATGCGGACTTCGACGAGCCTTTCGAGGAACTGGGCACGGAGGAACTGCGGGACACGATACTCGGCAAGGCAGAGCAGAGCTACAGAGAGAAGGAGGACGCACATGGCGCCGAAGCGCTCCGGGCCGCGGAGCGCCACCACATGCTGCGCATCGTCGATGGCTCCTGGAAGGACCACCTGCTGGCCCTGGACCACCTGAAGGAGGGAATCGGCCTGCGGGGCTACGGCCAGCGCGACCCGAAGAACGAGTACAAGCGCGAAAGTTACGAGCTCTTCACCGAGATGAAGGAGCGGATAGAGGACACGGTCATCAAGGACCTGTACCGCCTGCGGCCCGTCTCCGCCGATCAGATCGCGGAGCTGGAACGGAGTCGCCGGGCGCTTCGTCCGGCCGGCATGAGCTTCCGGCACCCCTCCGCCATCGGGGCCCTGCCGGCTCCGGCCGGCGGACCCGGAGGGATGCCGGGGATGCCGGGAGCACCCGGCCTGCCTGCCGGACCGGGAATCCCGGGCGGGCCGGGCGGCATGCCGGGAGCGGCTGGCAGCCCCATGCCCGGAACGCCGCAGGGCCCACCGGCGCGAGCCCGACCGAAGCCCGCTACTGTGGTCCGCAACCAGCCCAAGGTGGGGCGCAACGCCCCCTGCCCATGCGGCTCGGGCAAGAAGTACAAGAAGTGCTGCGGCGCCCAGGTCGCCGTCTGACTCCGCCGCCGTCGCCCCAAGTTCCGCCGGTCGCCCGTTTCCCGCCATGGCCCTTCCCGACCTCGCGCTGACCTTCGACGACGTGCTGCTCGCGCCCGGGCTGTCCGAGGTGCACCCGAACGACGTCTCCCTGGGCGCCAGGCTGACGCGGAACATCGCGCTGAACATCCCGCTCGTGTCGGCCGCCATGGACACGGTCACCGAGGCCGAGCTGGCCATCGCGCTCGCCCAGGAGGGCGGCATCGGGGTCATCCACAAGAACCTGTCGATCGATGCACAGGCCACGGAGGTCGACCGGGTGAAGCGGTCCGAAGCCGGAATGATCGTCAATCCGATCACCATCCGTCCGGAGCAGTTGATCGAGGATGCGCTGGCGCTGATGGCGCAGTACAAGATCTCCGGAGTCCCGGTGACCGACGGTGAGGGCCATCTGGTCGGCATCCTGACCAATCGCGACCTCCGCTTCGAGACCGACACGCAGCTGCCGGTCTCGGCCCTGATGACGCAAGAGAACCTGGTCACGGTGCCGGTGGGCACGACGCTCGACCAGGCCAAGGCCGAGCTGCATCGGCACCGCATCGAGAAGCTCCTGGTGACCGACGAGGAGGGCAACCTGAAAGGCCTGATCACGGTCAAGGACATCCAGAAGATGATGGACTACCCCATCGCCTGCAAGGACGACCTCGGGCGCCTCCGGGTCGCTGCCGCGGTCGGCACGGCGGGCGACTATCTGGAGCGGGCCACAGCCCTGGCCGCGGCCCAGGCCGACGTGCTCGTGGTGGACTCCTCGCACGCCCACAGCCGCGGCGTGCTGGATGGCCTGAGTCGCCTGCGGGAGGCCCTTCCCGACGTCGAGCTGCTGGTCGGCAACGTCGCCACCCGGGAGGCCGCGGCTGCCCTGGCCAGGCGTGGGGCGGACGCGATCAAGGTCGGCATCGGCCCCGGCAGCATCTGCACCACCCGGGTCGTCACCGGCGCCGGCATGCCCCAGGTCACGGCGATACGCGAAGCGGCCTCGGCGGTCGGCGACCTGCCGATCGTGGCCGACGGCGGCATCCGCTTCTCCGGCGACCTGACCAAGGCCCTCGCCTGCGGCGCCAGCAGCGTGATGATCGGCTCGCTGCTCGCCGGAACCGAGGAGAGCCCCGGCGAGACGATCCTCTACCAGGGGCGAAGCTACAAGGCCTACCGAGGGATGGGCTCCCTCTCGGCCATGTCGGAAGGCAGCGCCGACCGCTACTTCCAGACTGACGACCAGCCGCTCTCCAAGCTGGTTCCCGAAGGCATCGAGGGCATGGTGCCCCACAAGGGCAGTGTCCACCAGGTGATCGCCCAGCTCACCGGCGGCCTGCGCTCCGGCATGGGCCTGTCGGGCTGCGCCAGCATCGACCAGCTGAGGCGCGACGCCCGCATGATCCGGGTCACCGCCGCCGGCCAGAAGGAAGGCCACGCCCACGACGTCGTGATCACGAAGGAAGCCCCGAACTACTGGGTCGACCGCAGCTAGCTGGCTGGCTGGCGTCGCCGTCAGGTCCGAGGGGACCGCTGGGACGCGGGCGCATCGGAGTTGTCCGGCGGCTGGCGCAGGCTGCGGTCGGCTGCGCTGGGGACGCTGCTGCTTCTCCGCAACGCCGTTGACAGTCGCCTGCCCACAGCCCGCCTGCGCCCCCCACGGACCTGCCGGCCAGCGTCGTGCCTGGAGAGAGGCCTGCCCTGGACCATCAGAGGCACCTGGAGCGCCGACGGGCGAACGGGCGAACGGCGACGAGTTACCAGTCGCGAGGGTCCAGCGCGCGGGGCAGCGGCGTCAGGTTCCGGTGGCCGTCCGGGGTGACCACGACGAGGTCCTCCAGGCGCACGCCCCAGCCGCCATCGGGGCTGTAGAGACCCGGTTCGATCGTCACGGCGTCGCCTGACTGCAGTTCGTCCGTGCCCGGACCTTCCTTGCGGAAACTGGGCAGTTCGTGTAGCTCGAACCCCACGCCGTGACCGAGCAGGTGGACGTACTTCACCGCCTGGTCACCCGGCGGCCGGTCGGGGACGCCGAAGCCCTCGGCCTCGAACCGCCGGCAGACACGCTCGTGCAGCGTGTGGCCGCGCACTCCGGGGCGCAGCGCCTGCAGGCTCGTGTCCAGTGCTTCGGCGACCAGCGCGTGGGCTCGCGCCAGGTCGGGCGGCGGCTCCCCGACGCAGAACGTCCTCGTGCAGTCAGCGAACAGACGCTTGCGCGGAAAGAGGTCCACCACCACGGACTCCCCAGCCCTCAGCACCCGGCCGGGGGTGCCGGTACTGTGGCCGGTGGCGCCTTCCTCCGCCGGCGCCGCGACGCAGCCCTCCGGCTGCTCGAGACCGTCGGCGGCGAAGACGGCCGCAGCGACCGCCTTGAGCCGCGACACGGTCAGCGGTGCCTCGCCGAGCCGGAGCTCCCCGGCGCCACTTCCGACCGGGGCGACCGAGGCACGAGCCAGCGACCGCGCCACCGCGCGGAAGGCACGCACCGTCGCTTCGGCGGCTGCCTCCATGTCTTCCAGGTCCTCGGCGGTCTTGCGCCGCCGCAGGGCCTGGGAAAGAGCCCTGCCGGAGACGACCCGGAATCCACGCTCGCCGAGCCGACCGGCCAGGTCGAGCACCGTGCCCGCCTGCGGTCGCCCGGCCAGGGCCAGGGCGCCAGCGCGGATTCCCGCGCGGTCGAGCAGCTCCACTACCGCCGCTTCCAGGATCTCCTCGGATGAACGGTGCTCCTGCGGCGACTGCTCCATCCCGAAGTCCGCCGGATGGACGAGCTCCACGCCGCTGGCGGCAGCAAGAGCGGCCTCTTCCCGCTCCATCGACGTGAAGAAGGCCAGCCACGCGCCGCCGCCGTGGGCGACGACGCAGGCGGAACCCAGCCGGGCCGACCCGACGAAGGGCGCAAGGTCCGGGTCGCGACTCGCGGAGGAGACCACCACCAGCGCCTCCGCGGAGGCGTCGGCCAGCAGCTCCCGGAGCAGCTCGCTGCGCAGCCTGGTCACGCCCGCACTCGCAGACGGCCCCTAAGCGCCGCCAGCCTCGTCGCGGACGCCGCGCCGCGCCCCAGCCCCCAGCTCTCCAGCAGGCAGTGGCCCAGCCAGCGTCCTTCGGCCACAGGCAGGTTCAACAGGCTGCTAGACGTGCTCGTCGAGGAAGGACTCGAAGCGGTTCTTCGGCGCCGCGCCGGTCATCCGACCGAGGATCTCGCCATCCTTGAACAGGATGAAGTGCGGAATGCCCTGCACGCCGTAGCGCACCGCCACGTCCTGGGCGTGGTCGACATCCAGCTTGGCGATCCGGACTCGGCCGTCGTACTCGCCCGCGAGCTCGTCGAGGATGGGCGCCACCATCTTGCAGGGGCCGCACCAGGTGGCCCAGAAGTCCACCAGGACCGGAGTGCTCGACCCCAGAATCTCGTCCTCGAAGCTGCCGCTGTTCACGTTGATGATCTGTTCGCTGGTCATGGTCATGGGTTCCTCGCTGTTCCTGGTTGTCGTGCTGGACGGATCGCTGGCTCGTTCATGTCAACGGCCAGCTTGCCGGGAGGCGCCGCCGCTGCAGTCAGGGTTGACGGTTGGGGTTGATGCGGGGCGAGTTCGGTCTCGGCAGCTTGTTCTCGGCAGCTTGATTCTGGCAGGACTTCGGCGCCGGACTGCACCGTTGGCAACCGCTTGCCACTGTCGTTGCCACTGTCGCCGGACACCACCGCTGGCCGACAGGCGCCGATCTTTGGCGGCCGACACGTTCAGGAGCCTGAATCTCGCGAAAAGTACTCCTTCGCTGCCTCCACGTCCCGCCCGATCTGGGCCGACAGGTCCATCATGGAAGGGAACATCCTCTCCTCCCGCAGGCGGCCGCAGAAGGACAGGTGTACCCGCTCGCCGTAGACGTCGCTGGAGAAGTCCAGGATGTGGCTCTCGATCACCTGTCGGTAGTTCTCGTACACGGTGGGCCGGGTTCCGACGTTCGTGACCGACCGGAAGGTGGCTTCGAAGCTCGGAAAGTGCGCCCTGCTGACGTAGACGCCGTTGCCGGGCACGAGCTCGTTCTCGGGCGCGAGGTTGATCGTCGGCCAGCCGAGCCGCTGCCCCATCCGGTCGCCAGGCACGACCTCGCCCACCATCGCGTACGGGCGTCCGAGCAGGGCGCCCGCCTCCTCGACTTCGCCCGCGGCCACCAGCTCGCGGATGCGGCTGCTCGACACCCGGCCGCCGCCCGTCCGCACCTCGTCGATCTCCACCGCGGCAAAGCCCAGGGCCGTCCCCATCTCGCGCAGCAGGTCGATGTCGCCCTCACGTCCCCTGCCGAACGAGAACCGCGCGCCGATGTAGATCTCGGTCAGGCCGAGTCGTTCGTTGAGGAAGGTCCGCACGAACTTCCTGGCCCCCGTACGCGCGAACTCGGGAGTGAACCGGATGATCAGCATGTAGTCCACGCCGGCCGCCCGCAGAAGCTCCTCCTTCTGCTCCGTTGTCAGAAGGCGAAGCGGCGCCTGCTCCGGCCGCACGACGCTCAGCGGGTGGGGGTCGAAGGTGATGACCGCCGACGGCTTCCCGACCTCGCGGGCCCGCCCCGTCACCATCTCGAGCACGGTCCGCTGGCCGACGTGGATGCCGTCGTAGTTGCCGATGGTCGCGATGACCCCGTTCGGCAGCTCGGCCGATGCCATGGCGTCGTGGATGGTCTGCATCAGCCCGCTGCCCCGCCCGGCTCGAGGCCGACGATCCGGCCCACACAGTCATCGGCGAAGGCGTCGGTGATCTCGGCCAGGACCATCCGACCCGAGACGCGGGCCGCCAGTTCCGCAGGCGCCCACGGCGCATCGACGACATCGTTGATCAGCACCCGGCCGTCGACCTCGGGCGCCATGCCCTGGTGCCGGCCCTCGATCAGATGCTCGGTCTCGTCGCATGGGCCTTCCACAAGCACCGGGACGACGCGGCCCACGAAGCGACGTCGACGCTGCGTCGAGATCTCACGCTGACGCTCCAGCAGCCGACCTCGGCGCTCCTCCGCCACCTCGCGCGGCACCTGGTCGGGCAGCGATGCCGACGGCGTGTCGTTCTCGCGGCTGTAGGTGAACGCACCCAAGTGGTCGAAGCGTACTTCCGAGACGAAGTCCAGGAGCCGCTCGAACGCCGGCTCGTCCTCGCCCGGGAAACCGACGATGAAGGTCGTGCGCAGGCTGATGTCCGAGTCCAGCTCGCGAGCCCGTTCGAAGATGCGGCGGTAGCGCTCGGCGGACCCGCCACGGCGCATCGCTCGCAGCACCTGGCGGTCCGCGTGCTGCAGCGGCATGTCGAGGTAGGACGCGACCCGCGGTTCCGCGGCCATCAGTTCCAGGAGCGACATGTCGAGCGTGGTCGGGTAGGCGTACAGGAATCGCAGCCACTCCGCGTCCGTCTCGGCAAGCAGGGCCTCCAGGAGCCTCCGCAGACCGTGACGGCCGTAGCCCAGATCCTCGCCGTAGCGGGTCGTGTCCTGCGCCACCAGAACCAGCTCCCTCGCTCCCTTCTCGACCAGGCCTCGCGCCTCCAGCACCAGGCTCTCGATGGACCGGCTGCGCAGCCGCCCGCGCCAGACGGGTATGGCGCAGAACGTGCACGGGTTGTTGCAGCCCTCGGCCACCTTGAGGTACGCGTGCCCGCGCGTGGCCAGCAGCCGCGAGTCGCGGTGGTCGAACACGAGGTGCGACGCGGTCGGCGCCGCCGCCGGCAGGCCGCCCAGACGCACCAGCGCACCCACCTCCCGCAGCGAGTCGAGGTCGACGAATCCATCGATCTCGGGAATCTCCGCCGCGAGCTCCCCGCCGTAGCGGTTGGCCATGCACCCTGCCACCAGGACCTGCCGCACCGGCAGCGCCTCATCCTGCTTGCGGGCGGCGGCGTCCAGGATCGCATCGATGGACTCCTCGCGCGCCTCCTCGATGAAGCCGCAGGTGTTCACGATGACCGTGTTCGCCTGGTCCAGGTCGGCAACCAGCTCGTAGCCCTCGCCGTCGAGCACGCCGAGCATGACCTCGCTGTCGACGTGGTTCTTGGCGCAGCCGAGACTGACCAGCCCGACACGCTGGCCTCCCGCCCCGACCGGCGAGCCGGCCTCGGCTTTCGCCCCCGGGGAAGTCACCGCGAATCAGGAGGCGGCGGCAGCGGCCTGGCGCTGCGTTCGGCCCGCCGGATCCAGAGACTCGAGAATCTCCTCGCGATTCAGGTGCTCTCCCGCGACCACATCCTGGGCGGTCCGGTACTTCAGGGCGTCCTCGTTGTGCCACAGCTCGTGGAAGAGCTGCTTCACGCGGCGCCGCGACATCCTGCAGAACACGTCGCTCAGCGCCGCGGACCGGGCGGCGTCCGCCTTGCCTGCCTTCTCCTCGCCGTGGGCGCGGGAGATCGAGGCCGCCATGGCGAAGAGCTCGTTCACGATGTCCACCAGCCGGAACAGGAACATCTGCTTCCGGTCCAGCTTCTCCCGGTGGACGAGCATGCCGTGGAAGCTCTCGCGAGCCAGCTTGCGCGCGGACCGGTCGATGAACCGGAGGTGCTTCGCGTGCCTGCCGTAGCCGACGTAGCGCGGCCAGCGGCTCCAGGCCAGCCAGCGCGTCGGGTACCACCAGGCGTAGAAGAGGCCCACCTTCGGCAGCGACGCCAGCTTCGCGCCGATCCCGGCACGCGGGTCGACGATCGTGCCGGCAACCTGGAGGTGCTTGTCCACGGCTTCGCGCGCCATGAGCAGATGCATGATCTCGCTGGAGCCCTCGAAGATCCGGTTGATCCGAAAGTCACGCATCATTCGCTCGATGCCGACCGGGTTCTCGCCCCGGTCGCGCAGTGAAGCCTCGGTCTCGTAGCCGCGTCCGCCCCGGATCTGCATCGTCTCGTCGATGATCTGCCAGCCGCGCCAGGTGTTCCACTCCTTGCAGGCCGCGCTCTCGAGCCGCAGGTCCAGCCGCTTGTCGTTCGCCATGTGGCTGGTCAGCTTGACGATCGCCTCCATGGCGTACCCGTAGGCCGCGATGTCCGAGATCTTCTGGGCGATGGCCTCATGGCGGGCGATCGGAATGCCCCACTGCACCCGGCTGCCACCGAATTCGCGAACCGCCTTCAGGCAGTACTTGGCGGCGCCGAGCGAGCTGTTCGGGATCGACAGCCGGCCGTCGTTCAGGGTCGTGAGCGCGATCTTGAGGCCGCGGCCCTCCTCGCCGATCAGGTTCTCCTTCGGCACCTTGAGGTTGTCGAACGAGATCACGGCGTTGGCGAGGGCGTTGAGCCCCATGAAGTGGCAGCGATGCTCGACCTGGACGCCCTCCCAGTCCGTCTCGACCACGAACGAGCTGATCTTCTCGGTTTCCGGGTCCATCGCCATGACGACCAGCATGGTCGCCTTGGTGCCGTTCGTGCACCAGAGCTTGGTTCCGTTCAGGACGTAGAAGTCGCCGTCGAGCACGGCGGTGGTGGACAGCCGGGCCGGATCCGAGCCGACCTCCGGCTCGGTCAGGGCGAAGGCCGAAATCTCGCCCGCAGCGCAGCGCGGGAGGTAGGTCCGCTTCAGCTTCTCGCTGCCGAACAGGTTCACGGGCTGCGGCACGCCGATGGACTGGTGAGCCGAAAGCAGGGCCGTCAGGTTGCCGTCGAAGGAGCCGATCAGCTCCATCACCCGGGCGTACTCGACCTGGTCGAACCCCAGGCCGCCGTATTCGGTCGGTATCTTCATGCCGAACGCGCCGAGCCTGGCGAGACCGTCCAGCACGTGGGGCGGGTAGTCCTCGGTCGCGTCGATCTCGACCGGGTCGACCTCGTCGCGCAGGAACTCCGTCAGTGCCGAGTAGAACGACTCGAACTCCGGCCGCCACTCGTCCCGGGTGGGGTACGGGTCGATCAGGTCGAACCGGAAGTTGCCGAGGAACATCTCCTTCATGAAGGAGGGGTTCTTCCACTCCTTCTGGCGCGACGCCTCCGCTACCGCCCTCGCCTTCTCTTCACTGACCTGAACCTTCTGCTGGCTCATCGACTCGGCTCCTGTCTGGCTGCTGCCTGAGGTGTGGGTTCCCGGCCCGGCCGGGAAGGGTCATTGTAACCGGCTCGCGCGCCTTGCCGCGCTGCCTTCGATCAGCTCTCGCGGGCGCCCCAGCCGCCGCCGCCGGGCGTCTCCAGCACGAGCAGGTCGCCCGGAGCAACGTCGACCTGGTCGACCGACGCGAGCCTGCGGACGCCGCCGTCCGCACGCTCGATGCGCACCCGGGCTGCTGCGCCGCTCTCGCCGCCCTCGGCGCCCCACGGGCGTTCCACCCGATGCTGACCGAGAACCGAGACCTGCTGGGCACTCAGGAAGCGCAGCTCGCGGCGGAGCCCGTCGCCGCCCGGGTACCTGCCGGCGCCGCCGGAACCGCGGCGGATGCCAAAGCGCTCCAGGCGCACCGGATAGCGGTGCTCCAGCACCTCCGGGTCGGTGATTCTCGTGTTCGTCATGTGGGTGTGGACGCCGCTCTCGCCGCGAAACCCGGGCCCGGCGCCGGCGCCGCCGCCCACCGTCTCGTAGTAGCCGAAGGTGTCGTCGCCGAAGAGCGTGTTGTTCATCGTTCCCTGGCTGCAGGCACACAGTCCGAGCGCCCGGAGCAGCGTGTCGACCACCCGCTGGCTGGTCTCCACGTTGCCGCCCACGACGGCCGGGCAGCGCGCCGGGTCGTCCGGGAACGCCGGATTCAGCATGCCCCCGGGGATCTCGAACTCCACGGGCTCCAGCAGCCCCTCGTTCAGCTGCAGCGGCACCCCCAGCAACAGCCGCAGCACGTAGATCGTCGCGCTGCGCACGATCGCCGGAGTTGCGTTCAGGTTGCCGGGATGCTCGGGAGAGCTGCCCGTGAAGTCGATGCGGGCGGCGCCGCCGTCAATGGTGATCTCGACCTCGATCGGCGAACCGTCGTCCAGGTGCTCGCGGGCATGAAAGCGGCGCCGGTCCATGGTCCGGGCGTGTTCCGCGAGGGCCAGGCGCATGCGCTCGGCGGCGCGCGAGAACAGGGCCTCCATGTGGCGGCGCACTTCCTCCTCGCCGCTGGTTCTCGCCAGCCGTTCGAGTGCGGACACGCCGCGTCGGTTGGCCGCCACCGCGGCGCCCAGGTCGGCGAGATTCTCGGCCACGGCGCGCGAGGGGGCGGGGCCCCCGGCCAACAGGTCCTCCATCTCCCGCCACCGCGGCGCTCCGCCTCGCACGAGGTAGCGGGGCCTGATCACCACGCCCTCCTCCGCCAGGCTGCGGGCGAGCGGAGGCATGGAACCGGGGCGAATGCCGCCGAGTTCCGAGTGATGGGCCCGGTTCGCCACGTACCCCAGCAGGCCGCCGTCGGCGAACACCGGCGAGATCACGGTGATGTCGGGAAGATGGGAACCGCCGTAACCCGGGTGGTTCGTCACCGCCACGTCGCCGTCCGCGAGCGGCAGTTCCTCCGCCACCCGGCGGACGCACTCCCCCAGCGCACCAAGGTGCACGGGAATGTGGGGGGCGTTGACCAGGAGCCTCCCGTCCGCATCCAGCAGGCCGCAGGAGAAGTCGAGCCGCTCCTTGACGTTGACCGACATGGCCGTGCGCTCGAGCATGACCCCCATCTCGGAGGCGATGGCGGCGAACCGGTTGCTGAACAGCTCCAGGCGAACGGGGTCCATGGCCGCAGTCTACGCCCGGGTGACCGCGGGAGTCGCCGAACGTGTCGTCCGCGAGTGCGCTCGGCGCCGGGCCGAGCTGGCTGGTCACGCCCTCGCCGTCGCAGCGCATCTTGAGGTCGCCCAGGCACTCCTCGTAACTTGCGGCCAGCGCGTCCAGCCGCTCGAAGCGCGCGGCGTGCCGATTCACCACCACGACGACCTGATCGCCTACCGGCCCAGCGACCGCGACTGGCCGGAGATCGACAGACTCTCGGCGTGCGCGTCCCCGACGATCGCTGGGACGAAAGGCCGCGGCCCTGCGTGGTCCTGAACGAGGGCGAGGACACCGCACCCGGAGAGCTTCGCGGCTACCTGGCCAAACGCGTCGCTCGCTGGTGGCTGCCCGAACGCCGGGCCTTCATCGACGAGGCGCCGAAGACCGGCGTCGGCAAGTTCGACCAGAAGCTCCTCCGCGCCCCCTGCGCCCACGGCGAGCTCGAGGTCCACACTCGCTGACGGAAGAGCCGGACCGGGTCCACCGCCGCTGGCGACGAACCCGACCCGCCTTCCGGCCATCAGCCCGACCAGCAGCCCGTCGCCAAGCCCGGCAGCCTTCAGCCGGGCGCACCGCGCGCGTCTCGCCGGGCCCGGCCGTCCGCTGCCCTGCCTCCTGCTCGCCCCGGTGGCAGGGCACCCTCAAGGCCGGCGTCGCCCTGCCGAAGGTAATCGGCTGCGTCAGTCCGCGGAGACGCCCAGGTGCTGGTTGAACCAGGCGATCAGGGCGCTCGAGGCGCGCTCGCCGTCCTCGCCGCGGAAGCCGTGGCCGGCGCCCTCGATCACGATCAGCTTCGAGGTGACGTTCGCCTTGTCGAACGCCGCCTTGATCTGCTCGCTGTGAACGAGCGGCACGAGCTCGTCCGCGTCGCCGTGGACCAGCAGCGTGGGCGGATCGTCCTCGGTCACGAACAGCAGCGGCGAGACGTCGGCAGCCTTCGCGGCGTCGAAGTCCAGGGCCGGGAAGCGATCGTTCGGGCCGGTGATGGGCTGCAGGTCCACCGGCGGGAAGTAGGCAACGACCGCCGCCACCCGGTTGCCGGTCTGCTCGATCGGATCGCTGCTCGAATCGTCGCCTTCGTCCGAGGCGTTGCCCAGCATCAGCGACAGGTGGCCGCCGGCGCTGCCGCCGAAGACGCCCAGCCGGTCCGCGTCGATGCCGAAGTCGCCTGCATGGAGCCGGATGTAGCGCACCGCCCGGCGTACGTCCGCGACGGCGTCCGGCACCTTGAACAGCGGCGCCGAACCGTGGCGCACCATGAACACCGTGTAGCCATGGTCGAGCAGCTGCCGGGACAGGCCGAACTGCCGACCTTCGCCGGTCGCGACCTGGTGCGGATCCGACCAGCGCGAGTTCCAGCCGCCGCTGACCATGAACAGCACCGCGGCGCCGTTCTGGTCGTCCGGCACCAGGGCGTCGAAGGTCAGCGCCATGCCCATCTTGTGCCCGTAGACGACGTCCGGTTGGACCTTCGCTGCGCCGCCGGCAAGGGCGGGCGCGACGATGAGAGCGGCCGCAAGGGCCGTGCAGATCATTGTGCGCTTCATTCCTGGTGATCTCCTCGTTGAGTAGCCGAGCAGACCCCGAGGCCGCCCGTCTTCGTTGATCTTCCCTGCTTCGTTGATCTTCCTGCCTTGCCGGAATCCGCTGGCAGCCCGGTTCCGGAGGCGGCGACAGCCGGGAGGCGCCAGCCTGCAGCGCGCTCCCCGTCACGGCTTGCCCAGTCAACCCGCTCGGTCAACCTCCGGTGGCTTCCGGCGGCGCCGCCGGCTTGTCCCGTGCCGCGGCGACCATGGCCGCGACGTCCGCGAGCAGCTGCTTCGCGTCGAAGACGATCCCGTCCTTGATCGTGTAGCGAACGCCGCCGACCCGTTCCGGGCGCCCGGTGTCGTCGTTGAGCCGCACCGCGCCGGTGCCGTAGAGCACCTTGAGGTTCGCGAGCGGGTTCTCGTCGACAACCAGGAGGTCGGCCAGCATCCCTGGACGCACGATGCCGCGGTCCATCTCGGCGCCGCTGGCGGCGACCAGCTCCTGGGCGCCGTGCATGGTCGCCGACCGGATGACCTCGAGCGGATGGAAGCCCGCCTCCTGCAGCAGCTCGAGCTCCAGGATCGTGCCGAAGCCGTAGGTCTGGTAGATGAACCCGGAGTCCGAGCCCACGGTGACCCGGCCGCCGCGGTTCTTGTACTCGTTCAGGAACTGCATCCAGACGCGGTAGAAGTTGCGCCACGCGACCTCGTCCCAGGTGGTCCAGTAGAACCAGTACGAACCGTGGTCCAGGCGGCTGGGCGCGTAGAACTCCGCCAGGCTCGGCAGCGTGTAGTCGGCGTGCCAGTCCGCGTTGCGCGCCCTCATCACGTCCCGACCCGCGGAGTAGATCGTCATCGTCGGGTTGATGAAGAAATCGAGCTCCAGGAACTCGTCCAGCAGGGCGTTCCAGCGCTCGCCGCCAGGCTCGACCATGCTCCACTGCCTGGCCACCTGGGCGAACCGGAACTGCTCGTCCATGTAGTTCATCTCGACCGGCCAGGTCTGCACGTCGGCGCCCTCGTACATGGACTCGAACAGGCCGTAGAAGTGCGTCATGCCGACCAGCCCCAGCCGGGCCGAATCCAGCGCGTTCATCTGCGCCACGCCCATCTGGTCGAGGTGGGCGGTCGAGCCCATGCCCAGGCTCAGGGCCTCGTCGATCAGGGCGGCCATGATCTCGGGCGGGAACGCGCCCAGCTTGAGACCGTCGACTCCCTTCTCGTGGGCGTAGCGCACCCACTCGCGGGCATCGTCCGGCGTGCGGATGTCGCGGTCCTTCCACTCCTCGCCGCCGCCGGGACGCTGATAGGAGACGATCCGCGGCGCGGTGATCTCGTTCGTCCGGCTGCGTTCCTTCTCGCTCAGCGCCCACTCGAGCGGCCCGGTCGGCACGCCGCGCACCGTGGTGATGCCGTGCGCCAGCCACAGCTTGTAGACGTAGTCGGCCCTCGGCGCCTTCGGCACGCCACCGGTGTGGACGTGCAGGTCGACAATGCCGGGCAGCACCCAGGATCCGGTCAGGTCGATCTCGCGATCCGCATCCTGCGGCCGCCGGCTCTCGTCGATGACGGTGTTCGCCATCCCGATGCTCTTGACTTCCGCGATCCGGTTGCCCTCGATCACGATGTCGACCGGGCCCATCGGCGGCGCGCCGGTGCCGTTGACGACGGTCACGCCGCGCAGGATCAGGCGCTCGAACGGGCCCTCGCCCTCCCCGTCGGGCCGGGCCGGGGCGGGGGCAACCAGCTTCGGCTCGTCGTCCTCGGCGGCCATGGCTGGCGCCGCGGGAAGGGCCGAAAGCGGCACAAGGCAGGCCACCAGCCACGCCGCAAGGACGCTGGAGTCGCGCCTCCGGGTCAACTCCGATCGTTCATCAACTCGTCGATCGAGCATCCTGCCTCCTCCTGCTCCGTGACCAGGCAAGGCACTGTACCAGCGACCGGAGACCAGCCTTCTCGGCGCCAACCCTGGAGGGCCCGACATGAGCCGGCAGGTCCGAGAGGGCGGCAGGGGCTGTCGGCAAGCGACTTCCCGAGTCCTCCCGTGAAAGCAACCGCTTCCCGCAGCGCAGCCGACCGCAGCGGGCGCCAACCCTGGACAACCTCCGACCCGCCGGCGTCTCCTGCGGCCCCCTCTGGCCCGGCGGCGACCCGAACGGAACCGGGCCGGCCGGCCGTCCTGCTACGCTTCACCCTTCGAGTCGTCAACGATCACCGATTCGCCGGGAACGACCTCCAGGAGATCCCATGAAGCGCCACGCCAGGTTCCTTCGCGCCCTGACGGCCCTCGTTGCCGTCGCCTTCCTCAGCCTTGCCCTCACCGCCTGCGGCCAGAGCCGCGCCGACGTGCCCATGCAGGGCTCGCGTGACCTCGCCCGGGTGGCGCCCGAGGAGGTCGGCATGTCGAGCGAACGGCTTGAACGGCTGTCGTCCGCGATGCAGGGCCTGGTCGATGATGGCCGGCTGGCCGGCATCACGACGATGATCTCGCGCCACGGCAAGGTCGCGCACTTCGGGACCTTCGGTCACCGCGACATCGAGGCCGGCTCCGAGATGAGCGAGGACGTCATCTTCCGCATCTACTCGATGACGAAGCCCATCACCGGCGTCGCCCTGATGATCCTCTACGAAGAGGGCAAGTTCCGCCTCTCCGACCCGGTTCACCGGTACATCCCCGAGTTCGAGGGGCTCGTGGTCGCGAAGGAGGACGGACCGGACGGCCAGCCGATCACCGAGCCGGCCGACCATGCGATGACGGTTCGGGAACTCATGGCTCACACCGCCGGTCTCAGCTACGGCATCTTCTCCGAGAGCCAGGTCGACACCCTGTACAACGAGGCGAACGTCCTCGACAACGACTCCACGCTCAAGGACATGATCGACAAGCTGTCGAAGATCCCGCTCCGCCAGCAGCCGGGGTCCATGTGGCACTACAGCGTTGCCGTGGACGTGCAGGGCTATCTGGTCGAGGTCCTGTCCGGTCAGCGCTTCGACGAGTTCCTGGACGAGCGCATCTTCGGCCCGCTCGGCATGACCGACACCGCCTTCCACGTCGATGCCGACAAGGCGGACCGTTTCGCACAGGTCTACACGCACGACGCCGACGGCGCCCTGGCCGCACAGGAGGGCTTCGGAGGTCGCCGCAACTACCTCGAGCCGCCGAACTTCCTCTCCGGTGGCGGCGGCCTGGTGTCGACCACGATGGACTACATGCGGTTCTCGCAGATGCTCGCCAACGGCGGCGAGCTCGACGGCGTCCGCATCCTCGCCCCCTCCACCGTCGAGCTGATGCACCTGAACCACCTGCCGCGCGACGTGAAGGAGATGTCCCCCGGCACCGGCTTCGGCCTCGACTTCGCAGTGGTGCTCGACCCGGTGTTGGCCGACGGCATCTCGAAGGGCGAGTACTACTGGGGCGGCGCCGCCGGCACCTGGTTCTGGATCGACCCGAAGGAGGACCTCGTCTTCGTCGGCATGATCCAGCACTTCGGACCGGACCGTCCGGACGTCCGGTCGCTGTCGCGGCGCCTGACCTACCAGGCGATCATCGAGCCGGCTTCGTAGCGTCGCCACACCGACCTTCGTCTGCTGGCCGGCCCGCGGTCGGAGAGGGCCGCCGGCGAGGAGGACAGACAAGGATGGGGACGGCTGCATGAAGCGGCCCGTCGCGCAAGCCGCTGCCCGCTGCCTTGGCAGCGGCCGACTTCGCCACCGGAACAGCCCCGTCGCGCAAGGCGCTGCCTGTTCCCGGGCACGGCCACAACCGCCCCGAGCCACCCGAGCCCACCCGACCAGCAGGCTGTGGCGGCAGCGTGCATCATCCGACCGCCGGCTGGCTCTACAGCGGGTAGCGGAGCGCCAGGGGAGCTGCAGCGGACTCGCGAGACCGACGGGATGGACCGTGCCCGGCACAAGGGCTCGGGGCCTCCACCCTCCGGGTGGGGCCGTGCGCCGAGCGGCCGTGTTGTCCGGTCGTAGACTGCGGCCCATGACACAGCTTTCCCCGCCCTCCCGCCTTGCCGCCCTTGTCTTCGCCGCGCTCGTCGCCGGCCCGGCCCTTGCCGACGACGACGCTGCCGCCTGGGACGTGAACGACCCGCCCGGCGACGAGTACGAGATCGAGATCGACACCACCAGCGGCACCTGGATGAGCCTCGACGTGTCGCCCGACGGCGAGCGCATCGTCTTCGACCTGCTGGGGGACCTCTACCTGCTGCCCATCGCCGGCGGCGACGCCGAAGCGCTGACCAACGGCATGGCGTGGGACATGCAGCCGCGCTTCAGCCCGGACGGTTCAAGGATCGCCTTCATCAGCGACCGGAGCGGCGGCGACAACGTCTGGACGCTTCCCGCAGCCGGAGGCGACCCGATGCAGGTCAGTCGGGAGGACTTCCGGCTGGTGAACAACCCGGTGTGGAGCCCGGACGGCCGCTTCATCGCCGCCCGCAAGCACTTCGTGTCCACCCGGTCGCTGGGCAGCGGCGAGATCTGGCTCTACCACCGAAGCGGCGAGGGCGCCGGCCTTCAGCTGAACGAGAAGCCCAACGAGCAGAAGGATCTGGGCGAACCGGCCTTCTCGCCTGACGGGCGGTACGTCTGGTTCAGCCAGGACACGACCCCGGGCGGCGTCTTCGAGTACGGCAAGAACTCGGCCCAGGGCATCTACTCCATCCGCCGCATCGACCGCGAGACCGGCGAGATCGAGACCGTGATCGCCGGCCCCGGCGGCGCGGTGCGGCCGACGCCGTCGCCGGACGGGCGCCACCTCGCCTTCGTCCGCCGCATTCGCTTCGGCACCCATCTGTTCCTGCACGACCTGGAAAGCGGCGAGAACACGTCCATCTTCGACGCGCTGGACCGGGACATGCAGGAGATCTGGGCCGTCCACGGTGTCTACCCGGGCATGGCGTGGACGCCGAACAGTCGGTCGGTCGTCTTCTGGGCGCAGGGCGGCCTCCACATGATCGACATCGAGAGCCGCGAGGTCAGCGAGATTCCCTTCCGCGTCCGCGCGACCCGCAGGATGAAGGAAGCGCTCGCCTTCGACTTCGAGGCGGCGCCGGAGCGGTTCCGCACGAAGATGCTGCGCTGGACGCAGGTCTCCCCCGGAGGCGACCGGGTCGTGTTCCAGACCCTGGGACGTCTCTGGACCCGCAGCCGCAACCCGGACACCGGCGAGGTCGGCGAAGCTCGGCGTCTCACCGCCCAGGACGACCACTTCGAGTTCTACCCGTCCTGGTCGCGCGACGGACGGTGGATCGTCTACTCGAGCTGGCACGACGACGACCTCGGCGCCGTCCGCATCGCGCCCGCCGGGGGCGGCGAGGGGCGCAGGCTGACGCCCGACCCGGGCTTCTACGTCGAACCGGCCTTCTCGCCTGACGGCGCCACGGTCGTCTACCGCAAGGCGCCCAGCGGCGGCATCCTCAGCCCCCTCTGGTCGAAGGACCCGGGCCTCTACCGGATGGCCGCCGACGGCGACGCCGACCCGGTACGGATCGCACGCTCCGGCTCGTCGCCCCACTTCGGCGCCGACCCGGAGCGCGTCTACTTCACCGACGCCGAACGCTGGGATCGCCGGGTCCTGCGCAGCCTGCCGCTCGCTTCCGCCGGCGAAGCCGAGGCCCGCGACCATGCCGGCAGCAAGGTCGCCACGGAGATGCGGGTCAGTCCGGACGGCCGCTGGCTGGCCTTCGCCGAGCGCTTCGACGCCCACGTCGTGCCGTTCGCACCCGCCTCGAAGGCGATCGAAGTGGGGCCGAGCACGCCCGGGCTGCCGGTGCGCAACCTGTCCACGGACGACGGCGCCTACCTGCACTTCTCAGGCGACAGCTCGACCCTGTACTGGTCGCTTGGCCCGGAGCTGTTCGAGCGGTCCGTGGCCGAGGCCTTCGCTCCGGCCGCCGATGACACTGCGGACGACAGCAGCGAGGGCGGAGAGGACGAGGGCGCAACCGAGGTCCCCGAGCCGCCGCCTGTGGGTCTCGACCTCGGCTTCGAGGTGGACGCCCATCGTCCGGAGGGCACGATCGCGATCACGAACGCCCGCCTGATCACGATGGCCGGCGAAGGCAACCTGGAGATCATCCGCCGCGGTACGGTGGTCGTCGAGCGCGACCGAATCGCAGCGGTCGGACCGTCACGTCAGGTCGACGTTCCCGACGACGCCACCGTCATCGACGCCTCGGGCCTGACCGTCATGCCGGGCCTGGTCGACGTGCACTGGCATGGACCCCAGGGCCTCCAGGAAGTCATCCCGCAGCAGAACGCCCAGCTCTACGCCACGCTAACCTTCGGCGTGACGACAGCGCACGACCCGTCCACCGACACCAGCACCTTCTTTGCCGCCAGCGAGTTGCAGCGAGCCGGCGAGATCGTCGGCCCGCGGCTGTTCGCTACCGGCACGATCCTCTACGGCGCCTTCGGGGCCTTCCGCGCCATCGTGGAGACTCCAGACGACGCCGTCCAGCACCTGCGTCGCCTGCAAAAGATCGGCGCTTTCAGCGTCAAGAGCTACAACCAGCCGAGGCGCGACCAGCGCCAGAAGATCGTCGCCGCGGCGGACGAACTCGGCATGCTGGTGGTCACCGAGGGCGGAGCGCTGTTCCAGCACAACATGACGATGGTCGCCGACGGCAACACGGGCATCGAGCACTCCCTGCCCGTGGCCGCCGTCTACAACGACGTCATCCAGTTCTGGGGCAGCAGCCAGGTCGGCAACGCCCCGACGCTCGGCGTCGCCTACGGCGGCATCCAGGGCGAGGATTACTGGTACGAGCACACGGACGTGTGGGCCAACGAGCGGCTCCTCACCTACGTGCCCCGCGAGGTCATCGACGCCCGCGCGCGACGCCGGCAGAAGGCGCCGGAGGACGAGTACAACCACATCCTCACCGCCCGCATGGTGAATCGGCTCGACCAGGCCGGCGTGGCGATCATGCTCGGTGCCCACGGCCAGCGCGAGGGCCTCGCCGCCCACTGGGAGATGTGGATGTTCGAGCAGGGCGGCATGACCCCGCACCGCGCACTCATCGCCGGCACGATCAACGGCGCCCGCTACATCGGCATGGACGCCGACCTGGGCTCGCTCGAACCGGGCAAGCTCGCCGACCTGATCGTCCTCGAAGAGAACCCGCTGGAGAACCTCCGAAGCTCCGAGCACGTTCGCCACGTCATGGTCGGAGGCCGCCTCTTCGACGCCCTGTCGATGAACGAGATCGCCGGCGAGAAGCAGCAGCGCAAGCCGTTCTGGTTCTCGGAGTAGAGCCGGCCAAACGCGTCGCGGGCCGCCGAGCCCGCCGCAAGACCGAAGATCGCCTGCAACCTGGCGAGGTTCTCTTCCGCTACCGACTCTTCGGCTGCACCTCGAGGATCAGGATCGGCAGCTGGGTTGCTGCCATCTGCATCGAACGAGACGCCAACTGCTTCGGCAGCGCGAGCAGGCATGGACAGCTTCTGAGCCGTGGACGGCTTCGTGCTGATGAACCAGCTACCCGGAAGCGACCGAGCGTACCTCTCCTCGACACCAGTCCCGGCGATGCTGCCTGCAAGGTGCGCCCGTTTCCTGCCTCCGCAGCGACGCCTTGCCTTCGCTCAAGGCTGAACGCCCTCCAGGCTCACCTTCGTCGGAACTACGCGAGGTAGCCAGAACGGTCTCTGGACGTCGGATGCGTCGGCTTGCCATGGCCGGTGGTCACACCCTGCAGAGCACATCGACCCGCCAGCAAGAACGGTAGTACTCCGGAAATCGACAACCGCGGCTCCGTCGCCTTCGCGGCCGCTCGCGAGTGCACAAGCTGCCGGGTCAGTTCCGGCAGACGCCCTCCGGCGTCGAGCGCCTCGAGCGTGCTCAGCCAGGCGTCGAATCGCCTGCACTCGGCGCGGATGGCAGCCAACCCGATTCGGCGAATCACGCTGGGGCCATCAACCACCTTCTGGTAGCCGGGCAAGTCCCTCATGATCCGCTTGCTCGGTGCCGTGGCAGCACCGTCGTCGATCTCTTCGGGAGACCGGAACCGCAATCGCACCTCCCGCAGCCTTGCGATCGACTCCTCCCGGACCCCCGGAACGATGCGGAACGCCTCCGGGCAAGTGAAAAGGAGAGCCTCGAACTCGTGCATCTGAACGTACGAAACGAGGCGGTCGCCCCGCGATCCCGGCGCAGTCTGCTTCACCAGAGCCCGTCGAAGGTCCGCAAGCAGGAGCTCGACGGTCCGGCCACGCCTGCCGCGGAACCCGTAGAAGTCGACCAGCGAGGTGACCGCATCGAAACTCGCGAACAGCCGCTTCATCTCGGCGACCAGTACCGTCTCCGATACGCTGCCCCCCTTCCAGAGGTTTCCGGCACTCCCGAAGAGGACGGGCGTGACGTCGACACCACGCGATGCAAGGTGCTCCGGGAGCACTCCCCTGGCGAACTCTTCCTCGGTACGCCCTTCCACCGAGATGGCGAGTCGGATCACGGCCGGCCGCCGAGGAGGTTCTTCTGCCACAGCTCGCCGGTCGTGAAGTCATCCTCCAGCCAGGGCGAGAAGTCCTCGGACGCCAGTCGTCGCACCTGCGTGCGGCCCTTGTGCTGTTCGAGAACGAATGCCTCCTCCAGATCGAACGCGTTGACCAGCAGCGGCGACTGCGTGGCCACGATGATCTGCCGCTCCACGGACAGGGACCTGATCATCGCGGCCACCAGGGCTATCGCCGCCGGATGAAGCCCCAGCTCCGGTTCGTCCAGCAGGAGGACGCCCGGCAGCATCTCGTCAGCAAGGCTCAGAAGGGTCACCAGGGCGAAGAACCGGAGGGATCCGTCCGACGTCAGATGTGCGCCGAAGGTCTTGTCCGACCCGCTGGCCTTCCACCGCAACGGCACCTTTCCGTAGCTTTCCTCCAGCTCGAAGCGGTCAAACCCGGGCAGGATCCGTCCGATCTGCTCGCAGATCCAGTCGTACCTGCGACGGTCATCCCGCAGCAGGCGCAGCAGCACGGGGGCCAGATTGCCGCCGTGAGACAGCAGGTACGCGTTCTCTTCGACCTCCCAGCGGCGCTTGAATGGCGAAACGTCCGACGTGTCGTGGAACTGGCAGGCCGCACAGTCTCCCAGTACGCCGACGATCGCGCGGGCAGCCGCCACATCGCTCCCTGACGTCGCGCCGTTGTGGGCCAGACCCACGATCTCCGCCTCGGTCTGACCCGAACCCAGCCGCTGCCATGCTGGCTGCCCGGTCTGGTTGGGTGAAGCGAATCGCAGCGCTTCGTCAGCAAAGACAAGCCGGTCCGGATTGGCATGGTCCAGCACGAACCGGTAGTCGATCGTGCGACTGTCCGTGCGCAGCGACAGCTCGGCCTCCATGCAGGGAGTCACGCGGGCGCCGCAGTGGAGCTGATCGTCTGCGCCGCCCTGCCTGACGACAAACTCCTCCAGCCGGCGCGACCTGAGCATCCAGCGAAGCATCTCGAAGAAGCGCACGAAGTTCGACTTCCCGGCGCCGTTGGCACCGATGAGCACCGCCGCGCCTGGAAGCTCCAGAAGCTCGACGTCGGCCAACGAACGGAAGCCACGCACGACTACCCGGTCGATGGTTCCGACCACGTGCGGCCTCCCGTCAGAGGCTCCCTGAGCAACCACCGGCTCGTCTCCCATCTCGCCGCAAGCCTGCTTTCCAATCGCCGAGGCAAGAACGCTCGACTTCCAGGCCCGCGACCTGCCGACAACGACCCGGCCCAGGTCCTCCCGGTTCTCGCCGACGCGTGCGACTGTCAGACCCGCGCGAGGAGGTCGGCGACCACGTCCTCGGTCGTTGCGGTTCCGCCCTGGTCGGGGGTTCTGGGGCCGTCCCGACGGCTGGCCTCGACCGCCTTCTCGACCCGGACCGCCTCGTCGCGCAATCCGACGCGGTCGAGCAGCAGGGCCGCGGCAGTGACGGCGGCCGTCGGATTGGCGATTCCCTCACCGGCGATGTCCGGGGCGCTGCCGTGGACCGGCTCGGCAAGGCAGAAACCGTCGCCGCAGTTGGCCGAGCCGACGATGCCCAGGCCGCCGACGAGGGCGGCGCCCAGGTCGCTCAGGATGTCGCCATAGAGGTTCGGGGCGACGATCACGTCGTACCGCTCCGGCTCGAGGATCAGCCGATACGCCATCGAGTCGACCAGCTGCTCCTCGACCTCGATCTCGGGGAATCCGGCAGCGACCTCGAGCGCGGCTTCGCGGAACAGGCCGTCGCTCAGGCGCAGCACGTTCGCCTTGTGGACGACGGTCAGCCGCGGCCCGCGACCTCCCGCTCCGCTGCCGGCCGCCTCGCAATCGCCAGCCAGCCGACTCTCGGCTCGCGACACCGCCAGCTCGCAGGCGGAACGGGCGATCCGCTCGCTTGCCCGGCGCGAGATCACCCTTTCGGCGATGGCAACCTCGCCCTCCTGCTCCCAGTGCTCGCGACCGGCATAGAGGCCCTCCGTGTTCTCGCGCACGACGACGGCGTCCACCGCGCCGCCCACAGACGTGCGGAGCGGCCGCACGTTCCAGTACAGGTCGAGACGGCGCCTGATCTCCACAATCGGGCTCCGATAGCCCTCGACCGCATGGCCTGGCGACGAGACGGCGCCGAACAGCGCCCCCGCACAGCTGCCCAGCGTCTCCAGCGTGGCTTCCGGCAGCGCCCTCCCGGTGCGCTCGAACGCGGCCCAGCCCATCTCCGCCTCGACCCACTCCACTCGGCCAGCGCAGACCGCTTCGACCACCCGCACGGCCGCGGCCACGACCTCCGGACCGATGCCGTCGCCACCGATGCGGGCCAGGCGGATCACTGCTCGGCCCTCGGTCGCGCTTCGTCTTCCCCGCCAGACGAGCCGCACCTCGCCTTCGCCGTCACATCCCAGGTCGTGCTCCTGATCGGCGCTGTGCCTGCCTGCGGTGACACGCTGACGGCGAGAACGTCGTGCAGGCAGATCACTGCCCGCCCCGCAGACGCCGTTTCGTCTGCTCCACCAGGCCGCCGGCGGCGATCATCGACCGCACCGCCGGACTGAACGGCGAGAAGCGGTAGTCGACGGCGCCGCGACGGATGACGGAAGCCGCCAGATCGACCTCGACCTCGGCGCCCTCGAACAGCGCATCCACGGCTTCGGCGCAGACGATCGCGAGCAGCCCGTTGTTCAGGGCGTTGCGGTAGAAGATCCGCCCGAAGCTGCGAGCGATGACGGCGCCCACGCCGACGTGGCGCAAGCAGACGGCCGCCTGCTCGCGGCTCGAACCGCAACCCCAGTTCCAGCCGGCCACGATCACGTCGCCGGTCCGTACGCGCTTCACGAAGGTCAAGTCCAGGTCCTCGAGCGCGTGCGGCGCGACCTCCTCCGGGCGGCTCTTCGTGTATGTGTAGCGGCCGGGAAAGATCACGTCGGTGTTCACGTGGTCGCCGTAGCGGAAGACCCGGCCCCGGAACGGTCGGGCTACGTCGACGAGGCCGTTCAGGACGCGCTCCCCCGCGGGCGCCGAGACTGGCGGAAGCGCCGCTGACGCTCACGCCATCGAAACGACCGGCCAGCGCAGACGCCGAAGGCGCGCGGCCGTGCGAACGGGCCGCCCACGGTCCTGCCGGTCACGGCGCCTTGCCCGTCACGACGCGACCTCGGCGGGATGAGCGATCCGGCCTGCCACCGCGCTCGCAGCGACGACCGCCGGCGACGCCAAAAAGATCTCGGCGCCACGATCTCCCATGCGGCCCTGGAAGTTGCGGTTGGCGCTTGAGATGCACACCTCGCCCGGCGCCAGGACGCCCTGGTGGTTGCCCATGCAGGGGCCGCAGCCAGGCGTGCCGAAGACGGCGCCGGCAGCGGCAAGATCGGCCACCCAGCCGCGGTCGAGTGCTTCGCTCCAGACCTCGCTCGACGCGGGCACGATGACCATGCGCGTCCCGGCGGCAACCCGGCGACCCGCCATCACCCGGTGGACTGCGCCCAGGTCCTCGACCCGACCGTTGGTGCAGGTGCCGATGAACGCCTGGTCAACCCGCACCGAGCCAAGCTCGCCAACGCCGACCGTGTCGTCCACGTTGTGGGGGCGGGCGACCCGGGGCGAAACGGAGGACAGGTCGAGCACGTGCTCCGCTGCGTGCTCGGCACCCGAATCCGGGTAGATCGCCCGCGCCGCGAGGCCGGCAGCCAGTTCACCGACGGTCTGCTCGGGATCGCCGGAGACGCTCTGGCCGCCCCGGTGCCCGCCATCGACGCTCGACCCGGCGCCGGCCCGTTCCGCACCCTCAAAGTCCGTTCCCTCTCGCTGGTGCGACCTTCCTGCACTCGGAGCACCGTGAACGCCGCGAGCGCCAGCGAGCGAACCGGGGCCCCGAACACCAGCCCTCTTGCGAGCCGCGGCCGCAAGCAGCCGCTCGGCGAGGTACCGGAACACCTCGTCGTCCGGCGGCATGTACGCGTTCTTGGCGCCCATCTCGGCCATCATGTTCACCAGCGCGGCGCGGGAGTCGAGGCTCAGGCCGGCGATCGCCGGTCCCTCGAACTCGACGCTTCGGTAAAGCGCGCCGTCGGCGCCGAAATCGCCGATGAGGGTTAGCGCCGCATCCTTCGCCGTGGTCCACTCGTCGAAGCTCCCCACGAGCCGGATCCGGATCGCTTCCGGCACCCGCAGCCAGAGCTCGCCGGTGGCCCAGAGAACCGCCATCTCGCTCCGCCCGACACCGGCCCCGAACGCGCCGAGCCAGCCGAAGTGCGGCGTGTGGGAGTCCGAGCCGAGGATCAGGTCGCCCGGCAGCACGACCGCCTCCTCGCTCAGCACCTGGTGGCAGATGCCGCGCCCGACCTCGAAGAAGCGCTCGATGCCCTGCTCGGCCACGAAGGCTCTCACCTCGGCGTGGTTCTGGGCGTGGCGGACGGTGGGCGCCGGCACGGCGTGGTCGAGCGTGACCGCCATGCGTTCCGGGATGGTCACCCGTTCCTGCCCGAACTGCCGCCAGATCTCGGCTATGGCCGCCGTGTTGTCATGACTCAGGGCGACGTCCGGCCGGGCGTCCACGATCTCGCCGACGGCTGCCGTCTCGAGGCCCGCGGCCCGGGCCAGCGCCTTCTGCGCGAAGGTACGCGCCTTGTCGGCTGGCCGACGTTCCCGGTTCAAGCGGCCGCTCCGGGGTCCGCGGACGAAGCCGGCTTCGACGACGACGGTTCCGGCGCCGCCGTGTGGTACTCCCGCAGCAGGGCGTCGACGTCCGAAAGGCTGAGCGGCTTCTCGTCCGCCAGGGCCTTGACGTGGGCGGTGATCTCCTTGATCTCGGCGTCCGACAGCTCCAGGCGAAGCTGAGCGGCCCGCGACTTGATCGCGTTCCACCCCGTCAGCCGATGCGCCACGTGGACGTAGCGGTCGAGACCGAAGTCCGCCGGATCGAGGATCTCGTAGCTCGACGGGTCGTTCAGGATCGCCTTGGCGTGGATGCCGGCCTTGTGGGTGAACGCGGTGTAGCCGGTGATGTAGTTGTTGAACGGCACGTCGACCTCGACCAGGGAGGCGACGAGGTTCTCGATCTCGCGCAGGAGAGACAGGTCGTAGCGCTCCCGGACGGCCTCCGGGTCCTCGGCGTAGAGCCTCGCGATGAAGCCTCCAAGCGGCGTGATGCCGTTCCGCTCGCCGATGCCCAGCACGGACGTGTCGATGTGTGTGGCGCCCGCCTCCACGGCGCAGAACGCGTTCGCCACCGCACAGCCGGTGTCGTTGTGGCCGTGAAACTCGATGTCGCACCCGACCTCGGCGCGAAGCTGCTTCACGAGCTCGTACACCTGGCGCGGACCGGCCACGCCCACCGTGTCGGCGACGCCCACCCGGTTCACGCCGACGGCGTCGACCGCTCGACAGGCGCGGATCAGGTCGTGAAGCTCGCTGCGGAAGGAGTCCTCGGTGCTGAATCGGACCTCGACGTCATGGGCTCGCAGGTACTCAACCACTTCCACCGCCGTCTCGATGACCTCGTCCATGCTCTTGCCGTGCGAGTGCTCCCGCAGCTGCCGCGAGGTGCCGATGACGACGTCGATCCCGTCCACTCCGGTCTGAAGCGCCAGCCGCGCGTCGTCAAGATGGCAGCGCGTGTGGGTGAGCACCTTCGCCCGCAACCCCAGGGCCGCCACCCGCTCGCAGTCCTCCCGGCTCCGTCGGCTCGCCGCGGGGGAGGTCAGTTCCAGGTACTCGACGCCAAAGGCGTCCAGCAGGCGCGCAATCTCGACCTTCTGCTCGCTGGAGAAGAAGGCGTTCGCGAACTGCTCCCCCTCGCGCAGGGTCGACTCGATGATCGCGGGGTGTCGGACCATGGCTCAAAGGATCTCCTGCAGCTCCTCGAACGCGCGGCGGGCGGTCCGAATGTGGGCGTCCCCATCGGCACCGAGCCCGCCGCCCAGCGTGCGCAGGCACAGGTGGGTCAGCCCCCGGTCGCGCCAGCCGTGCACCCTGTCCTGCCACTCGTGCTCCCGCGAGCCGACGACGGCCACCCCGGCCTCCGTCCCGATGACCGCGGGGTCGCGGCCCGCCTCCTCTGCAGCGGCGTCGATGTCCGCCTTCAGGCCGTCGAAGTCCTCCGGGGCGCAGAGCACGAACCAGCCGTTCGCCTGGCGGCCGATGCGGCGGCGAATGCGCGCCGCCGGCAGCCCCCGGGCGCCGATCCAGATCGGAATCGGGCGGGACGGCAGCGGGTCGATCCGCACGCCCGCCACCGTGTCCCAGCGGCCGTCGAAGTCCACCTCGGTCTCCGTCCAGAGGCGCCGCAGCAGGTCGATCTGCTCCTCGCAGCGGGCGCCGCGGGCGTGGAAGTCCTGCCCCATCGCGTCGTACTCGGGCTTGCTGCCGCCCACGCCGACGCCAAGCCGCACCCCTCCCGGAGACAGCGCATCAAGCGTCGCCATCTGCTTGGCCAGCAGCACCGTCTGCCGCGACGGCACTACCACGACCGACGGCACGAGCTCGATCCGCTCGACCGACGCGGCCACCCAGGCCAGGGTGAGGAGGGATTCGTGCAGGAACCCGCTCTTCGGCCGGGCGACCAGGTCCGGCACCCGAAGGTGCGTGTAGCCGAGCTCGTCGGCAGCCTGGGCGAACGCCCGAACGGCGCCAAGGTCGTCCTGCAGCTCACGGACGGGAAGCGATATGCCAACTCTCAATCTCGACCTCCAGCAACTTGAATCAACCACGAAGAACCCGTGGCGCGGCATGGTAGAACACCCGCCGTGACCTCGCCGCAGCGCATCTGGACGGGCGCCGTCCTGCCGGAGTGGATCGACCACAACGGCCACATGAACGCCGGCTACTACCTGGTCGTGTTCGACGAGGCGACGGGGCCCTGGACGTCCGTGCTCGGTATCGACCGCGAGTACCGCGAAACGAACCGCCGTTCGACGTTCTCCATCGACAGCCACCTGACCTGGCTGCGGGAGCTGCCGGTCGGCGCGCCCATCGTGGTGGAGGCCGAACTCGTCGGCTTCGACGACAAGAAGTACCACACCTTCATGCGCATGCTGCACGCCGAGGAGGGCTTCGTCGCCGCCACCCACGAGCTCCTGAGCATCCACATCGACCTCGACACGCGCCGCAGCACCCCTCTGCCGCCCGCAATTCACCGCCGGATGACGGAGGTGATGCGCGCGCAGCAGCCAGTCGCCGAGCCCGGCGATGTCGGGCGAGTCATCCGCACGAAGCCCTGGCCGCCCGGCGAACCCGGCTGACGCCCGCTTCATCAACTGGCAGGGCTGGCGCCGACCTGCCGCTGGTCACGAGGCGCCTGGCGCTGCCCGGCGCGCGACGACCGCCGGCCCAGCGGCGGATCGGAGTCCAGGAGACGCAGGCACACAAGCCTGATGCCGTCCGACTCAGGCCTCCGCAGTGCCCTCCCGGCGGTACAGGTAGAGCGGCAGCGCCAGCGACAGGCCGATCAACAGGTTCGCCGCGACGAACACCCACAGGCGGCGGATGCCCCGGCGGCGTCCGTCGACGAAGAGGAAGCACCAGAACGCCACCGACGACACGACGAGGTCGAGGCTGAGACCACTCGCCACCGGATTCGCCGTCGCGGCGCCCAGGAAGCCGCCGAGGTCGACGCTGCCGGCGTCGGAGAAGAAGCCGAGCAACGGCCACCAGGGAAGCACCGTGCCGAGCACGCAGAGGACGAGGTAGACACGTTTCATGGCCTGTGATCCTGCCACGACAGGCAAGAAGCGCGGCCGCGCTGCCGGCGCCAGCAGCGGGAGTGCATTCCATGGCTTCGCCGGGACGGCAGCCTCCCGCAGACCAGGCGAGCCCGGTCGGCTACGATGACGACATGACCAGCCATGACGACTCCAGCGAACCGAGCGCTTCCATGACCCGACGTACCCTGATTGCCTCCTCCGCCGCCGCGGGCGCTGCCGGGCTCGCTGCCAGCGCCGCCACGCCCGCGCCTGCCGTCGCCCAGGCCGCCGGGGCCGCCTGGCCGGAGCCCGCCTTCATCCGCACGAACGGCGGCCTCCGGATGGCTGTGCACGAAGCCGGCGCCGACGGCGTGCCGGTCGTCATGAGCCACGGCTTTCCGGAGCTCGCGTACTCCTGGCGTCATCAGCTGCCTGCGCTCGCCGAGGCAGGATTCCGCGCCCTGGCGCCCGACCAGCGCGGCTACGGGAACACCCAGCGCCCGCTGGCGATCGAGGCGTACAGCATCGTCGAACTCTGCGCCGACCTGGTCGGCCTCCTGGACGCCCGCGGCATCGAGAAGGCCGTCTTCGTCGGCCACGACTGGGGCGGCGCAGTGGTCTGGGACATGGCGCGGCAGCATCCGGACCGGGTCCTGGGAGTGGTCGGCGTGAACACGGCCACCGGCCCGCGGCCGCCCAGGCCGCCGGTCGACCTGCTCCGCCAGATGCGCGGCGAGAACAACTACGTCGTCGCCTTCCAGGAGCCGTACAAGGCCGAGGACGTGCTCGAAGCCGACGTCGAGAAGTCCTTCCGCACCTTCATGCGGAAGGGCTCGTGGGACGCCGCCGAGTTCAACGCCCTCCCCGCCGACGCCCCGGAACGGAAGTTCCAGCTCCTGGACAGCATCCGGGACGGCTCGGTGGACGACCTGCGCGGCGAGCTGCTGCTCACCAGCCAGGAACTCGCCCACTTCGTCCGCGTCTACGAGCGCACCGGGTTCACCGGCGGCGTGAACTGGTATCGGAACATCGACCGCAACTGGGAGCTCGCGAAGGACGTGAACCCGCGCATCGACCACCCCTGCCTCTACGTCGGCGCCGAGAACGATGTCGTTCTCCCGCCCTCCTCCGCCGACGGCATCGAGGCGCTGGTCCCCAACATCGACAAGCACACCATCGCGGACTGCGGCCACTGGACCCAGCAGGAGAAGCCCGACGAGTTCAACCGGGTGCTCGTGGACTGGCTGCAAGGAACGTTCGGCGCCTGATTCATCTGGACGAGAAGCGACGACAGTCGCTCCCGCCGCTCGATCTGGCCACCGTCCGCGACCGCCTGGCAGCCCACGAGCCCAGGATCCTGCCTCGGTCGGCGTTCGAAGCCAGCGTGGCCGTGGTGCTGCGGCCGTCCGCGGCCGGTCCCGAGGCTCTGTTCATCGAGCGGGCCAGGAAGCCGAAGGACCCCTGGTCGGGGCAGATGGCGTTCCCTGGCGGCCGTCGCGACCCGGACGACCGCGGTCTGCGGCACACGGCGGAACGCGAGACGCTCGAGGAGGTCGGGCTCGGCCTCGGCGACGCGCGGGCGATCGGTCGCCTGGACGATCAGTCCGGGCAGCGCGCCGGTCAGGGACGGCAGCTGCGCATCGCAGCGTTCGCTTACCAGGTCGGGGCCGACGCTGGTCACGACCTGACGCCCAACCAGGAGGTCGCCGAGGCGCTCTGGGCGCCGCTGGCCTGGTTCGAGGACCCGGCACGAGTCGTCGACTACCGGCACCCGCCCTATCCCGACACGAGCTTTCCGGGCGTCGTCGTGGGCCACCCGGTCCGCCACATTGTCTGGGGCCTCACCTTCCGCTTCCTCGTCACCTTCTTCGAGATCCTGCGCCGCCCCTTCGCCGCCGCGGACTGACCTCCGGGTGCAGAGGGATCAATCCTCGGCAGTCACGACACCTTCTCGGCGGCGCTGCTGACCTCCGGGCGCAGAGGGATCAGTCGACGATCTCGACGTACTCCCGGCGGGACCAGCCTCGCTGACCATCCGGCAGCTCGATGCGGACCCACTCCGGGCGCAGCTCGATGACCCGGACCTCCGTGCCGGCGTGGAGCTGGAAGCGCACGACCGACCCCTCGCCGGCGGCCGCGTGCAGGTTGATCTCCGGTGGTGTCACCACGGCGACGACGGAGTCGAAGGCGGCGTGAACTGCCAGCGAACCTCCCAGGGCCAGCCCCACCAGCAGCAGGCAGACGACGGCCCAGCGCAGCACCTCCGATTCCCGGCGATAGAGGCGGACGGCCAGCAGGATCCAGAAGGCGACCCCCACCGCCACGGCGCTGCGAAACGCCTCGGCCGGCGCCAGACCGTAGTGCCAGAACAGCGCGGTCCGCAGCAGCGCGGGCGGCTCGGGGGGCGCGATTTCGTCGCGGGCACTGCGACGGGCGAAGGCGAGATTCGCCCGCGTGTCCTCGTCGCGCGGCAGCAGGCGCAGCGAACGCCGGTACGACGCGATGGCGTGGCCCAGCGCGCCCGTACGCAGGTGCGCGTTGCCGAGGTTGAAGTGCAGGTGGCCGTTCTCGACGCCCATGGCCCGCAGCTCGAGGTACAGGGCGACCGCCCGCTCGTGGTCGCCGGCCTCGAACGCCGCATTGCCGTTGACCCAGAGTTCCGACGGCTCGACTGCCTCGACGGCCTCGGCGGTGGACGGCGTCGATGGCCCCGGCGAAACGGGCCCGGACTCCCGAAACGATGGCGCCGTCGGTGAGCGCGAAGCTTCGGACGCCGACAGGCCGGTCGTACCGGGCGACTCGGGCGACCCGGCCGGGGCCTCGCGGGACGACGGCAGCGGCAGGGCCAGCGGCTCGGATGGCGGGACATCGAGACGGTCGCGGACGGCGGCGCCGTCATCGCCCCGCGCGTCGTCCGAGACCTCCGGCGCCTCCTGCTGGGCCGACACGACCGGCGAGGCGAGTCCTGCCAGGGCGCCGACGGCGAATCCCGCGGCGAGAAGCAGCAGGGCGGAACGGCTGGCAGATCGCCTGGCCGCGAGCGTCGACTTCGGCCGTGCGAGTTGCCGGTGCAGCGCCCGGATCAGCCCGGTCAGGTCGTCGTCGCCGCCGCCAGCAGACGCGCCGCCGCCAGCCCCGAGAGGCGAGCCCGCAGCTGCCACAGGACCGTACTGCGCGGCTTCGAGCCGCTCCAGCAGATCCCGGCAGCGGCCTGCGAGCAGCTCGTCCGCGCCGGCATCGAGCAGCGCGCGCTCCGTCTCCGCAGGGGTCAGGGCCGCGCCCTCGATGCCGAGCTTGTCGCCCACGTAGGCTCGAAGGACGCGCGAGGGCTCCGCCGCGGAGCTGCCTCGTGCAGCGCCGCCAGCGTCGAGCGCCTTCGCCGCGGCCAGGGCCCGACGGAGCGCCCGCTGGCGGCGCAGGAGCGTGCGGTCGGCCGCGTAGCGTCGCTCCCGCCGGTGCGCAAGAAGGAGGCTCAGGTAGACGAGCGGCGGCAGCACGGCACCCAGCAGCCAGAGCCACCAGCGCCAGCCGGTGGGCATGGCCGACTCGATGCCCGCTGCAGTCCGGTGAATCGGCAGGATGTCGTCGGCGAGAATGCGCACGGCCACCTTGCCGGTCGTGGGCGCCATCGACTCGGTCAGCATCAGCTCCTCCTCGCCTTCAAAGGGCGCCACCTCGAGGTCGATCGTCTCCGTGGAGCGGGTCGCGTACTCCCCGCGTTCGGGGTCGAAGTAGACGAGGTCGAGAGGCGGGACCTCCAGGGCGCCGGCCAGCAGCGGCACCAGAGCGCGGCGGAACACCTTGCGCCCGGTCAGCCTGACGCCGGTCCGGTCGATGCTCCCGTCCGGCTGGTCGGGGTAGATCTTGAAGGCCGGCAGCTGCGGAAAGGAGGGCTCGGACAGCAGCTGGACGTTGCCGTCTCCGGCGACCTCGACTTCCAGGGTCGCCGACTGGCCGACCTGAAGCTGCTGGCGGCTGAGGGAGGCCCGAACGCTGAAGTCGCCCACGAGACCGGTCCAGGCTGCCGGCGGCGTCGGCAGTGGCTGCACGTCCAGGCTCACCGGTTCGGTCACCAGGAACCGGGTCTCCCAGCGACCGCCCCTTCCCAGCAGGCTGTCGAAGTCATCAAAGAGGCTCCGCCGGCGTCCGCGACGGCTTGCCTGCTCCGCCTGGACGTCCACTCGCAGCTGGGTCGGCGGCAGCTCCACGACGCCCGACCGCTGCGGGAACAGCGCCTTGCGCACCTCGTTCACCGAGTACTGCACGCCGTTCAGCGCGGTCTGGAACTGACGCACCTCACCCAGGTCCTCCGCGAGCACGTCGGGGCCGAAATCCATGGACTCGATCTGCCCCTGCCCGACCGGCACCCGGCTGTAGAAGCGCCAGGTGTAGACGACCTGCTGCCCCTGCCAGGGCCGCTCGGTGGAGACGCTCGCCGTGACGAACAGATCGCCGCTCTGGCCGACACCTGCCGCATCCGCCGCGGCGACCTCGACCGTGAACGGCTGGCTGCTGACCTCGGCGCCATCCACGACCGCGGTCGCCGGACCGATCTCGAGAACGCCGGCCCGGGTCGGGATGAGCAGGTAGTTCCAGGACGTGCTGCTGCTGACCCGGCCGTTCGTGATCGCCATGTCCCTGCGCTGGCCGCGAGAGACCACCCGAAAGTCGGGCAGATCGGGCAGTCGCGGCGGATCGTCCACGCCCCCTTCGACCCGAATCGTCAGGTAGAACTGGCTGCCAAGCGGGATCTGCGGGCGGTCCACCGTGACCTCGAGCGGTCTCTGCTCCTGGGCGGCGACGCCGGCGACACCGAAGGAGGCGGCCGCAATGACGGCTGCCGTGACCATGGCAGAGACCACGACCGCCGGACGGCAGTGGACGCGCCGCGTCGAGTGGCGCGCAGCGCAAGGGGCGGCTCGGCCTCTCGACTGCATTGGCGCCGCCGGGTTCATCCGCTACCAGTCCCTTGCCTGCCGGCTGCGCTGTCCGCGCTGGCCCCGCCGGGTCGGATCCGGCCGTCCCTCCTCCAGCGCCCGGAGGGTACGCTCCGCTTCTTCGGGGGTCATGCCCGGCGCCGGCGCCTCGGCGCCATGGCCGTCCCCGTCCGGAGCGCCCTGCTGCTGGTCCTCACCGTACTGATCCTCCGGGTCGGACGGGTCCTGCTGTCCCTGCTGCTGGCCCTCCTGGTCTGCCGGCGGGGACTCGTTCCCTTCCTGGTCCTCCTGATCGTCACCGTCCTGCTGTTGCTGACCGGAATCCTGCTGCTGGTCCTGCTGATCGTCCTGCTGATCCTGCTGCCGGTCCTGGTTCTGCTCTCCCTGCTCCGGTGGCTGGCGCTCGAGCTCCTGACGCACGAACTCGAGGTTGAACTTCGCGTCGAGATCGACCGGATTCGCCTCCAGGGACGCCATGTAGTAATCCGCCGCCTCGCCCAGCTTCCCCTGCCGGAAGGCGCTGTTGCCGAGGTTGTACAGCGCTTCGGCCCGCAGCGCGTCGTCGCCGATGGACGCGGCGCGGTGGAACTGCGCGTCCGCCGATTCGAAGTCCTGCAGGCGGTAGTGGGCGGCGCCGGTGTTGAGACTCAGCGACGGGTCGTCCGGTCGCCTGGTCTGCTGCTCGGTGAATCCCCGGAGGGCCTGGGCGTAGTCGCCGGCGTCCCAGGCCGCCCAGGGCGACGAATGCACCACCGGCTGCTCGGCGGTCGAGGCATCGACGCTGCCGCCTGCGGCCCCGGAACCCTGCACTGAAGCCCCCGGGACGCCGACCGGCGCGCTGCCGGGAGGTGGCGGCGGCCCCTGCCCGGCGCTCTGCGGCGCGGCGCCCTGCTGCACGGCCGCAGGATCTCCGGGCTGCGCCTGCGCAGCGCTCGCCAGCGCCAGGCCAGCGAACAGCGCCAGACCCGCAGCGAGCGCGACCATCAGACCCTGCCCATGGCTGGCGCGGTGGGTGCTGGGACCAGGCGCGGCGTCCGCGACGCGGCTAGCGGCGCTCGCCCACGGGCGTCGCCTCGCCTCACACCGTCGCCGCATGACTTCCTCCCCTTCGTTCGGCGCCGCGCCGCTCGTGGCGCTCGCCGATCAGAGGCTCCACCGCCAGGGCCAGAAGCGCCACCACCAGCAGCCACTGAAAGCGCTCCTCCCACCTCTGCTGACGGCTCGAACCAAGCTCCTGGTCCTCCAGCTGGGCCTTGATTCCCTGCGCGTAGATCTGCTCCAGGTCCACGTCGCCGGTGACCGAACGAACGTAGCGGCCGCCCGTGGTCAGGACGATTCGCTGCAGCGTCGCCTCGTCCAGCCGGCTGAGGACGATCTCGCCCTGCCGGTCGGTGCGGAAGCCGCCCCCCTCCTCGGGAATGGGCGCCCCCTCGTCGCGTCCTATGCCGATGGCGAAGATCCGCACCCCGGCCTCGGCCGCCTCCTCTGCCGCCTCCAGGCTCTCGCCGAGATGGTCCTCGCCGTCCGTGATCAGGATGATGGCGCGGGACTTGCCGCGGAAGGTGCCCCCGGAAGCGGTCCCCTGAACCGCGGCGCGCTGAGCATCCCGGTCGAACGCGTCCAACGACACCCGCAGCGCCTCGCCGATCGCAGTCCCCTTGACCGGGATCAGATCGGGGCCCAGGGACCTCAGGAACAGCGCCGCCACCGAGTAGTCGAGCGTCAGGGGCAGCTCCAGGAATGCGCTTCCGGCGAAGGCCACCAGTGCGATCCGATCCCCTTCAAGGTGCTGGAGCAGGTCGGCGATCTCGCGCCTGGCGCGCTCGAGCCGGCTCAGCCCGCCGCCGGTCTCGGCATCGCGGACCAGCATGGAGTCGGAGACGTCGAGCGCCACAACGATGTCGACGCCCTCGCGGCGAACCTCTTCCCACACGAAGCCCCACCGCGGCTGAGTCAGCGACCCGACCAGGGCCAGCAGCGCCACGAGCACCAGCAGGTTCTTCAGGCGCCGACGCGCTCGGCTGACACCCGCGACCAGACCGGGCAGCGTCTCGTCCGAGGCAAACCGAGCCAGCAGCCGGTCTCGGGAACGAGAGGCGTGCACGAAGAACAGAAGCAGCGCCGGCACGAGCCACAGCAGCCACAGCGCATCGGGCCGACCGGTGCGCACCTCGCAGCCGAGCACCAGGAGGAGGCAGGGAACGAGTGTCAGCAGGACACGAAGACGCGTCCGGTTCACGGCAGCTTCCTCAGCCGGGTGTCGAGAAGCACGACCTCCAGCAGCAGAAGAAGCACCGCCGGCGCCACCAGCCAGGCGAAGCGCTCCTCGTACTCCATCCAGGATTCCTGCGTGATCTCGGTCGTCTCCAGTTCGTCTATGCGGTCGTAGATGCGTTCCAGGCCTTCTTCGTCCTCCGCCCGGTACCAGGCGCCGCCGGTGATCTCCGCCATCCGGCGCAGGGTCTCCTCGTCGATCTCCACATCCTGGTACACCACCCGGGGGCCGAACGCCGAGTCCACCACCACCGGCGCCTGGCCCCTGGTGCCGACCCCGATCGCGTACAGCCGCACGCCGAGGGCGGCGGCGGCTTCGGCCGCACGGACCGGCGACAGCGACCCGGCGTTGCTGCGGCCGTCCGTGAGGAGAATGATCACCTTCGACTCGGCTTCCGAGGCAACGAGCCGCCTCGTGGCCACGCCGACCGCCGAGCCGATGGCCGTCGCGTCGCCCGCCATGCCGATCTCCAGATGATCCAGGAAGGTCACGGCCACCCCGTGATCGAGCGTCAGCGGACACTGCGTGAACGCTTCCTCGCCGTAGACGACCAGCCCGATGCGGTCGTTCGGGCGTGCGCCGATGAAAGTCTCGACCACGTCCTTGGCGACCTCCAGACGATCCCGTCGCCGACTGATGGAGCGCTCGTGGGCATCGAGATCGAGCGCCCGCATGGACCCGGAGGTGTCGATCACGAGCACGATGTCGACCCCCTCGGTGCTCACCTCGGTGAGGGCGCGACCGGTCTGGGGACGCAGGACGGCGAGCAGCACCAGAGCCACGACCACCAGCCGCAGCGCAGACACCACCCGCCGCGCAATCTGGGCGCGGGAACGTGGAGCGCGCCGTACCTGGGACACGGACGAGTACAACAGCGCCGCCGGCCCGCCAGCTGCACCAGCATGCCCTTCGCCCCCACGACGACGGCGGAGGAACCGGCGCACGATCGCGCCCGGCCGTGGCCGCCGCCACCAGACCAGTGCCCAGATGGCCCAGGCCGGCGCGGCCAGCCAGAGCCAGGCCGCGTCGGCCAGGATGATCTTCTCCGTCATGCCGCCCGCCCAGACCGGTCGGCGCCTGCTTCGGACGGCTCGCTGCTCCCTGCGGCGTCCCCGTCGACCTGCTCGTCGTCCTGCCCGTCTCCCTCGGCGGGCCGGGTCGCCTCGACGAAGGCCACCGCCCGCTCGAAGGTCCGCTCCACTTCCTCCCTCTCCGGCAGATGGGAGGCGAACTTCACCTGGTCCGTGGCGAGCAGGAACCGCTTCAGCTGGAGCGTCCGAGCCGGGTCGAGCTCGCAGAGCCCGTCGGACAGGCTGTCGGGATCGCCGGCGGCCGCCAGACCCTGATGGCGTCGACTGGCTTCTCGAGACGTGCCGTCCGAGGCCGAGCCCGGCGTGCGCGACGCGCCGAGCGGCGGAAGCCTGGCCAGGATCTCCTCGGTCGTCAGGTCGGTGGCGTTCAGGCCGAAGCGGCCCTCGACGTAGGCCCTCACGACGGAGGAAAGGCGGAAGTGATAGCGGCGAAGCGCGCGCAGGTCAGAGATGTCGGCGCCGCGCAGACGGTCGAGCTCGGACAGCGCCAGCTCCCAGGGCGGCGGCGCCGGCGCCTCGGGCGCGTCACCGCCCCGCGGCCGCCGGCGCCGCCACCACCACCAGGCCCCGGCCAGAAGCGCCGCCGCCAGCGCGGCCAGGCCGGTCCACAGCAGCCAGCGCGGATCATCCTCGACCCGACGCAGCGGCTTGATGTCGCGAATGTCGCTCACCTCGCTGGCGTCGTCCGGCAGGACCGACTCCACTTCGAGCGCAATCTCGGCGGTCGCGAAGCCGCCTCCCTCGGCGTCGCCGGCGCCTCCCTCGGAGCTCGGACCGCGCGCCGCATTGCCGACCCCGTCGTCCGGCGAGTCGAGCGCGATGCCGACCCACGTGCCGGTCAGCGCCGGCAACGTCCACGAACCGACCTGCTCGGCCCGCAGGCGGTACCACCGCCGCTCGACGATGCGCCCGGAGGCCAGGGTGTCGACCGGGCCGCGCCCCAGATCCACGAGGCGAAGCCCCTCGATGTCCGTTGCCGGTTCGGCCAGGTTCACCTCGACGCCGGGATCCCGCTCGACGACCACCTCCCAGGTGAACACGTCGCCAATCGTGCCGGCGGTCCGGTCCACCGAGGCCGAGAGCTCCGCCGGGGCCGTCGACCCGCCGCGTTCGGGCAGGTCGTCGGCCGCGCACCCGAACAGCAGCAAGGCCGCCAGGAGCAGGGAGACCGAGCCAGCGGGCATCCGGGCATCGGCCGGGCGCGGGCCGCGACCGCACCGGGCGCAGGGGGCGCAGACGCGCAGCACGGACGTCGTCGACGCCATCGCGCTACACCCGCACCGACCGCTCCCGGGACCGCATGTAGCGGACCAGGGGTTCGATCCAGGGCTGATCGGCACGGACCTGCACCTCGCCGACGCCGGCCTGCCGGAACTGCTCCGTCCTGCGCGAAAGATCCTCGTCCGCCATCCGCGTCAGGCTCTCCGACACCCGCCGGCTGGAGGTGTCGACCACGACCGTCTCCCCCGTCTCGGCGTCCTCGAGCTCGACAAGGCCCATGCGCGGCAGCCGAAGCTCGCGGCGGTCCAGCACCCGGATGGCGGTGAGATCGTGACGACGCGCGGTGACCCGCAGCCGTTCGGCGAAGCCGGTGTCGAGGAAATCCGAGATGACGAAACCCACGGATCGCCGCCTCACCACCCGTCCCAGGTAGTCAAGGGCGCAGTCGAGGTCCGTGCCGCGCCCGGAAGGCCGGAAGCTCAGCACCTCCCGAATGACCCGCCAGACGTGGGCCCGGCCCTTCTTGGGCGGGATGAACCGCTCGATCCGGTCCGAGAAGACGATCATCCCCACCCGGTCGTTGTTCTCGATGGCGAGGTAGGCCAGCACCGCAGCCAGCTCCGCCACCACCTCGCGCTTCTGCTTGCCGGACGTGCCGAAGGCGCCCGACGAACTCACGTCGACGACGAGCATGACGGTCAGCTCGCGCTCCTCGCGGTGCTCCTTGACAAAGGGCGCCGACATGCGCGCCGTCACGTTCCAGTCGATGTGACGGATGTCGTCGCCGGGCGCGTACTCCCGCACCTGCTCGAACTCCATGCCGCGCCCCTTGAAGGCACTGTGGTACTCGCCCGCCAGGGCATCCGTCACCAGGCGCTGGGTACGGATCTGGATCGCCCGAATCCGGGCCAGCAGCTCCGGCGCCAGGGTCGCGGCCTCGTCTCCGGACGTTCCGCGCCGCAAGGCCCCGGGCGGACGATCTCCCGCAGGCTGGCTCACGGCACGCTGGCTCACCGCAGCAAAGGGCATGGACTACCGTATTCCCCCTACGGAACGTCTACAGTGTTGAGGACCTCCCGGATCAGGTCGTCGGAGGTGAGATCCCGTGCCTCCGCCTCGTAGGAGATCAGCACCCGGTGACGCAGCACGTCGGGCGCCACAGTCTTCACGTCCTGAGGCGTGACCCAGGCACGGCCGGACATGAGCGCCTGGACACGGGCGGCGGCGGCCAGGAAGATCGTCGCCCTGGGAGAGGCGCCGTAGTCGATCAGCGGCGCCAGCGTGTCCAGGCCCACGCCGGCCGGGTCGCGGGTGGCGAACACCAGGTCGACGAGGTACTCCTCCACCCGGGCATCCAGGTAGATGGCATCGGCCACCTCGCGGGCGCCTCGGACGTCGTCCGGCTGCAGCACCGGCTCGACACGGGGCTGATCGCGCCGCCCCATCCGACGCATGATCTCGAGTTCCTCGCCGCGCTCCGGGTAGTCCACGCGCAGCTTGAGCATGAAGCGATCGACCTGCGCCTCCGGCAGCGGGTAGGTGCCTTCCTGCTCGATGGGGTTCTGCGTGGCCAGGACCAGGAATGGATCGGGCAGATCAAACGTCCGCTCGCCCAGGGTGACCTGCCGCTCCTGCATCGCCTCGAGCAGGGCGCTCTGCACCTTCGCCGGCGCCCGGTTGATCTCGTCGGCCAGCACAAGGTTGTTGAAGATCGGTCCCTGACGCACCTGGAACTCGTGCTGGTCGGCACGGTAGATCTGGGTACCGACCAGGTCCGCCGGCAGCAGGTCCGGAGTGAACTGAATGCGGGAGAAGCCAGTGTCGACGACGCGGGCCAGAGTCTTGATGGCGGTCGTCTTCGCGAGACCGGGAATGCCCTCGACGAGCACGTGGCCGTCCGCGATCAGCGCCATGAGGAGGCCGTCGACCATGTAGGTCTGCCCGACAATCACCCGCGCCACCTCCGCGCGAACTCGGCGCAGCATGTCGGCCTGGGCGGCTATCTCGACACGGAGGTCTGCGCTGACCCCCGGAACGGCCTGCTCCGCGACGGGCGGCTCGGAAGCCGCCCCCGGCTTGTCCCTGGCGTCGGTCTTGCTCGGTTCCATCGTCATCTCGGTCGACTCGCTGCTGTGGCACTCATTCGTGAACTGACGCCTCAGCGGCGGAGATGGCCGCTGCGGTCAGCGGAATCCGCAGGCACGGCCGCCAGACTCCGCGCAGGGCATGCACCGAGACCCCCGACCTTGCAAACGCAGGCACGGGCGTTCTTCTTCCGGCCGCCCGGCGGCGGAAGCGTAGCAAGCAGGCTGCCCGGCAGGGGTCCGACCCTGCCAGCTGCCGCGGCGGCGGGCCGTGGTGGTCGGCTGCAGGGCAAGAGACTCCCCTGACCAGATGCCGTGGGATCAGATGCCCGATATCTGGCCGCCGTCGGCAGTGGCAGCATCGAGGTGGTCGCAGCAGTTCACCAGAGTCGCGAGCCACGGGTCGCCGGGCTCGACCTCGGTGACCGACGTGTTGCCCCAGCGGGTCTGCTGCTCGATGCCGTCGCCCAGCCGCAGGTGACGCAGCGCCAGGGAATGGCAGACCAGGCCGTGGGTCACGAACACGCTGTCTCCCTCGGCAGTCTCGGCCATCTGCCGAACCCTGACCCAGGCATCGTCCACCCGACGGTGAAACTCGTCCCAGTCCTCGCCTCCTGGCGGCTCGTAGCCCGGCGCCATGATGTCGCGTCCGATCTCCGCGTAGGCCCGCCCGCGCAGGTCGCCGAAGTTGCGCTCGGCCAGGAGAGGTTCGACCACCAGCGGCAGGCCAAGGGCCACTGCCAGCGGCTCGGCGGTCATCTCCGCACGGCGCAGGTCGCTGGCGACAATGCAGGTGATGGGGCGCGTGCGATGGTGGTCGACGAGCCGTGCCGCCAGGCGCCTGGCCTGGGCGATGCCCCGCTCGTTCAGAGGCGTCTCCGGGGTCTGGACCACTCGCGTGGCATTGCCGTCGGTCTCGCCGTGACGCACGATCATCAACACGGGAGCGGAGGGTATCAACCGAGTCACCTGCCCGATTCTGCTGCCCGCGAGGCGCCGACGACGACTGCAGGCGTCGGGCCTCAAGAGCCGCCCATGCACCCGCGTCCGCTGCAGCCGCGAACCGACGCCACGGTGACGACCTCCCTGCCACCCGGCGCCCGGAGAGCAAAGTAGAATCCCCGACCGCTCCCTTCGCCCGCAGGTCCGCCGAGATGGTTCTTGCACCCGAAACGCCGCCATGACGCCGAAGCTCTCGATCATTGCCCCGGTGTTCAACGAGTCGGGAAACCTGAAACGCCTCGCGTCGGAGACCGGCGCGGCGATGGCCCGGGCCGGCCTCGACCACGAGCTCATCCTCGTCGACGACGGCAGCACCGACGGCAGCACCGAAGAGATGGCCGCTCTCGCGGTCGCGGACGCCAGGATCAGGGCGCTTGCGCTCGACCGGCACCGCGGACAGTCGGCGGCACTTCTGGCCGGCATCCGCACGGCCCTGGCGCCACTGGTGGTGACAATGGACGCTGACCTGCAGAACGACCCGGCCGACATCCCGGCCATCGCCGAGCTCCTGGAGGACCACGCCGTGGTTTCCGGCGTGCGGACCAGACGGCAGGACACGGTGCTCAGGCGTCTCGCAAGCCGGGTCGCGAACCTGGTCCGCCGCACGGTGCTCCGCGACCCGTGCACCGACATCGGCTGCGCGCTGAAGGGGTATCGCGCCACCGTGCTCCGCGACCTGCCCGCATTCAACGGGCTGCACCGTTTCCTGCCGGTCATGGCGCTCCGCCACGGCGGCAGCTACGTCGAGCTGCCAGTGGCCCACCGACCGCGCACCCGGGGCGTCAGCAAGTACAACCTGCGTGGCCGTCTCCTGCGCGGTATCGTCGACGTGTTCGGCGTCTGCTGGTATCGCCGCCGCGCCGTCTCCGCAGACGTGCGCCGCCTGGACGGCCCATGATGCCGGCCACTGCCCTGGAGAGCGTCTGGGTCGCCGTGGGGCTGGGAGGACAGGCCCTGTTCGCCGCCCGCTTCCTCGTGCAGTGGATCGCAACCGAACGCCAGCGGCGAAGCGTCGTGCCCATCGCCTTCTGGTACCTGAGTCTGGGCGGCGGCCTGGTCCTGCTGACCTACGCCATCTGGAGACGCGACCCCGTGTTCATCGTCGGACAGAGCTTCGGATTGCTGGTCTACTCGCGCAACCTCTGGTTCGTGCACCAACGAGACGAGCCGGAGGCGAACTGACCCGGGAACGACGTTCACGCGGCCCGACAGCCTGCTACGATCCGCGTCGCTTCGGCGGCGCTTGCGCTTGCCGGAGCACTCATCGAGACCGGCCGAGGGATGGGCCCGTTGAAGCCGGGGCAACCGCCGGGGCCTCGCAACCCCGGAAACGGTGCCAACTCCTGCGGAAGTCCCCTGAATCGGGGATTGCCGAGAGATGAGTCAACGAGCCGCGCCTGCAGGGCGCTCTCGGCGCCTCCTCCGGTTCGCTCTCCGTGGAAGTTCTCTCGAGAGAGCGTTGATGCAGCCCCGTGCCTTCCAGGCGCTCCATTCGACCGGAGAAACACTCACATGACCGTCCAGCAGACCCCCGCAACCCGTGCCGTGCGGGCCGCGCTTGCCACCGACGCCCAGCACGGCGCCCTGGTGCCTCCGCTTCACCTGTCCGCCAACTTCACCTTCGAGGACCTGGGCCTCAAGCGGCCGTACGACTACACCCGCTCGGGCAATCCCACGCGCTCGGCCCTGGCCGACGCCCTCGCCGAGGCCGAGGGCGGCCGGGGCGCCGTGGTCACCGCCTCCGGAATGGCGGCAGTCACCCTGGTGTGTCAGCTGCTCGACCCCGGTGACCGCGTCATTGCGGCGCACGATTGCTACGGCGGCACCTTCCGCCTGCTGCAACGCTTGAGCGCGCGCGGGCTGCTCGAGGTGGAGTTCGTCGACCTGACGGATACCGAGGCTGCGACCCCGGCGCTGGCGTCCGGCGCGAAACTCGTGATCGTCGAAACGCCCAGCAACCCCCTGCTGCGAATCACGGACCTCGAAGCTGTCTGCGGGCTGGCGAAAGGTGCCGGCGCGCTGGTCGTGGCCGACAACACGTTCATGTCCCCTGGCCTGCAGCGACCCATCGAATGGGGGGTCGATGCAGTCGTGCACTCGACAACCAAGTACCTGAACGGCCACAGCGACGTGATCGGCGGCGCAGTGGTCTCTGCAACTGGGGAGCTCCACGAGTTCTTCGAGGACTGGGCCAACATGATGGGCCTGGCAGGCGCGCCGTTCGACAGCTACCTGACGCTGCGAGGTCTGCGCACGCTCCACAGTCGCCTGCGCGCCCACGAGGAGAACGCCCTCGCCGTGGCCGAGATGCTCTCGGCACATCCGGCGGTCGTGCGCGTCCACCATCCCAGCCTGGCTGACCATCCGGGCCACGACGTGGCCAGGCGTCAGCAGGACGGCTTCGGCGCCATGCTGAGCTTCGAGCTGGCCGGCGACAGGGAGGACGTCAGAACCGTGGTCTCGGCCCTCACCTGCATCACCTTCGCGGAGTCGTTAGGCGGTGTCGAGAGCCTGATCTCGCACCCCGCCACCATGTCCCACGCGTCGATGACCGCGGAGGCGCGGGCCGCGGCCGGCGTCGGCGACCAGCTGCTGCGGCTGTCGATCGGCATCGAGAGCGCCACCGACCTGGTGGAGGACCTCCGCTCGGCCCTGGACCGGGTCACGAACCGCTGACGGCCGCCGGCGTCGGCAGAACCCCTGGCCTGCCACTCGGCTGCCGCTCGGCTGCCGCTCGGCGCGAGGCGCGACAGGCTCGGACCCGACGGCGGCGTGCGGACACCGACGGCAGGATCGGACCGAACGCCGAAGGCCCGCGCCGACGGCGCCAAGGGGTCAGCGCGCCTGCACGGCCCGTGCCAGCGCCAGGCGCGCCATGCGGTCGCAGAGCTCGGCGAACGAGATTCCGCACACCGCGGCCGACTGTGGCAGCAGGCTGGTCTCCGTCATGCCCGGCAGCGTGTTCACCTCCAGGCAGCGCGGCTCGAAGTCCCGGTCAAGGCGGAAGTCGACACGGGAGACGTCGCGCAGGCCCAGCGTCTGATGCGCTGCCAGCGCGAGCGCCCGCAGGCGTCTTGTGAGGTCATCGGCGATGGGCGCCGGGAACACCTCGCTGGTCAGCCCCGGCGTGTACTTCGCGTGGTAGTCGAAGATCTCGCCCGGAGGCACGACCTCCCCCACTCCCAGCGCCTCGCCGTCCAGCACGCCGACGGTGTACTCCCGCCCAGGCAGGAACTCCTCGACCAGCACCTCATCGTCGAACTGAAGCGCACGCCCGACCGCAGCGTCGACCTCGCCGAAGTCGCGCAGCAGCGTGAGCCCCACCGTGGAGCCGACCCGCGAGGGCTTGACCACCAGGGGCAGGCCGAGTGCCTCCATCCTGGCCCGCCCAGACGGCCACACCGTACCGCCGGGCACCGGGACCCGGGCGCCGCGGATTCGCGCCTTGCTGGCGATCTTGTCCATCGCCAGGGCGCTGGCTGCCGACCCGCTGCCGGTGAAGGCGAGGTCGCTGCCTTCGAGAAGCTCCTGGATCTCGCCCCCCTCGCCCTGCCGGCCGTGAAGAACCAGGAACACGGCGTCGTGCCGGGCGAGACCTCCGCGGGCCAGGAGAGCGGGAACGTCCTCGCGCGCCTGAAGCGCCCGGAGTTCGGCGAGCGACGGCGGCCTCCTGCCGACCGACTCCGCCAGCAGCTGCTGTTCGCCTGCCTCGTCGAGCGGCTCGGGCGCCGCGGTGTCGAAGACGGTGACCCGGAAGCCCCGGCCGCGCAGAGCCGCGACCACCTGCCGGGCGCCGGCAAGAGCCACCATCCGTTCCGGAGTCGAACCCCCGGTCAGCACCGCGATGTGCGCCCCGTCCGTCATCGGCAGCGGATGCTAGCCGGGCATCGCCAACAACAGGTCACGGCGCTCCCCAGCAAGGCTGGACCTGAGCCGGCAGGTTCGAGGGGGCCACAGGCGGGCTGTCGGCCAGCGACTCTCGAGATCCTCCCCGAGCAGCGCAACCTGCCGCAGCGGGCGCCAACTCCCGAGCCAGCCCCAGGGCGCCCGCGTCCCCTGCGGCCCCATCGGACCTGACGGTGGCAGCCTGCCAGCGACTCGCCTTGCTACTCTGACCCAATGCTGACCCGAAGCCGCCGCTCGTTGCCGTTCATCCTTGTCATTGGCCTCGCCGCGACGCCTGGCGGCGCGAACCTGGCCGCCGCCGAGAGCACCGACGACGCCCCTCTGGCGCCGATTCTGGAAGGCCTGGGAGACCTGCACTACCCCATCACCACGGAGTCCGATGCGGCCCAGCGCTTCTTCGACCAGGGGTTGCGGCTCGTGTACGCCTTCAACCACGCGGAAGCCATCCGCGCTTTCGACGAGGCCGCCCGGCTGGACCCGGACGCCCCGATGCCGCACTGGGGCCGGGCGCTGGCGCTCGGACGCAACCTGAACGACTCCATGCCACGCGAACGAGAGTTCGAGGCGCTGGCCAGCCTGGAGCGAGCGCAGGAGCGCGCCGAGACCGGCAACGAGCGCGAGCAGGCCCTGATCGAGGCGCTGGCGAGCCGCTACTCGGCCGAGGAAAGTGCCGACCGCGCAGCTCTCGACGCCGCCTGGGTCGAGGCCATCGCCGCGGTGGCGAAGCGCTTCCCGGACGATCCGGATGCGGCCACGCTGCACGCCGCGGCCATCATGAACACCATGCCCTGGAGCTACTGGCGCGGCGGGGAGCCGCAGCCCGGCACGGTCACCGCAAAGGAGCAGCTCGAGCAGGTGATCGCCGAGCACCCCGACCATCCCGGCGCCCACCACTACTACATCCACCTGATGGAGGCGCAAGAGCCGCTGCTCGCCGAACCCAGCGCCGATGCGCTCGGCAAGCTGATGCCGTCCGCCGGTCACCTGGTCCACATGCCTGCGCACATCTACATCCGCGTCGGGCGTCATGACGACGCCGTGACCTCGAACCAGCGCGCCATCGAGGCCGATCTGGACTACATCGCCCAGTGCAACGCCCAGGGGCTCTATCCGGTCGCCTACTACCCGCACAACATCCACTTCCTGTGGGCCGCAGCGACCTTCGGCGGCCGCTCCGCGCTGGCCATCGAGACGGCGGACAACCTGGCCCAGGAAGTCCCGGCGGAGATGGCCGCTGGCCTCGCCTTCCTGCAGAACTACCTGGCCACGCCGCTGTTCGCCCGCATCCGATTCGGCCGCTGGGACGAGATCCGACGTACGCCACAGCCTCCGGCCGGTCAGGCCTTCCAGAACGCGATGTGGCACTACGCCCGCGGCCTCGCCGCCGCCGCCACCGGCAGGACGGGCCAGGCGAGAAGGCACCTGAAGGCGCTCGGCAGACTCGGGCGTGACCCGGAGCTCGCGGACATCCGCATCTCCTTCGCCAGCGCGACCGACCTGGCCCGCCTGGCGGAGCATCTCGTGGCTGGAGAGATCCACGCCTCGAAGGGTCGCTCGGGGCGCGCCATCGAGGAGATGCGGGCCGCGGTGACGCTCCAGGACAACCTCCGCTACGCCGAGCCGCCGGCCTTCCACTACCCGGTGCGCCAGTCACTGGGGGCCGTGCTGCTCGACGCCGACCAGGCGGCAGAGGCAGAAGCGGTCTACCGGCAGGACCTCGAACACAACCCGCACAACGGCTGGTCGCTGTTCGGCCTGGCAATGGCACTGGCCGACCAGGGCCGTGACGACGAAGCCGCCGAAGTCCGAGAGCGCTTCGAGGCGGCCTGGAAGACCGCCGACGTCGAGCTCGAGGCGTCGGTCTTCCGCTGATCGGCCGGGAACCGGCAGCGGGCCGCCGTCAGGCCCGAGGGCGCCGCACAGGGCGACCGACGGCCTGGTTTCCTCCTGGCGCCGCCGGCTTCTGCGTCAACTACTGGCGAAGCGACCGGTAGGGTCCTCGTGTGAACCCGAGCGAGGCCGAGTCCGAGGCGGCGGGGCTGTACGTGCACGTGCCGTTCTGCTCGGCGATCTGCCCATACTGCGACTTCGCCGTGACGCGGGGCGGGACCGGTGACCGCGAGAGCTTCGTGGAGGCGCTGCTGGCGGAGATTCGCCAGCACGGCGACGCCGAGGCATTGCCCGAGGCAACGGCAAGGACGGCTGGCGCTCCGGTTGGCAGCGGAAGCGCCGGCGATGGTGGCGGCGAGAACGCCCGGCGCCTGCCCGGCGACGTCGACACGGCGTTCTTCCGGGACGCCCGATTCGACACGGTGTACTTCGGCGGCGGCACACCTTCCGCGCTGAGCCTCGACCAGCTTGGCGAGATCGTGGGGCGCCTCGCCTCGACTTTCTCCATCGCGCCTGGCGCCGAATGGACGATCGAGGTGAACCCGGAAGACGCCGACCCCGGCTCGCTCGCCGGCTGGCGGCGGCTCGGCTTCGACCGCATCAGCCTGGGCGTGCAGGCTCTGGACAATGCGGCGCTTCGCCGGCTCGGACGTCGCCACGATGCGGCCCAGGCCCGAGCGAGCGTGGAGCGGGCGCGCGCCGCCGGGTTCCGCTCCGTGTCGGTCGACCTGATCTACTCCCTGCCCCACCTCCGGGGCCGAACCGGCGCGCGGGATCGCTTCCCCGGCCCCGAGGCGGCCCACGAAGACCACGGCGGGAGGCAGGAACAGTCTTGCCGCAGCCCGACGGCCCTGTCCAGCGCCGGCCGAGGCCGTGGGGCAGGCGAAACCGCCAGCCGCACACCCGACCCGAACCGCTGGCGGCGCACCCTGGAGGAGGCCGCCGCCCTGGCGCCGGACCACCTGTCCTGCTACGAGCTGACGGTCCACGACGGCACGCCCTTCGGCCGGGCGCGCGACCGGCAGCGGCTGTACGAGGCCGGAGAGGACGAGCGAGCCGCGAACTTCCTGCTCACCCACCGCCGCCTCGCGGCGCTCGGCTACGAGGGCTACGAGGTCTCGAACTTCGCACGTGGCGTGGAGCACCGGAGCCGGCACAACACCAAGTACTGGCGGCACGCGCCGTACCTGGGCCTGGGGCCATCCGCGCACTCCCTTGCCGGTCGCCGCAGGTGGTGGAACCTGGCGCCGTGGAAGGCCTGGCGCGAAGCGGTCGAAGGCGGCTCGCCTCCAGTGGCTGGCGCCGAACACCTGACCGGCGATCAGCTCCTGCTGGAGTCCGTGATGCTGGGCCTGCGCCAGCGCTCGGGTGTCGACTGCGCGGCGCTCGAACGGCGATTCGGCGTGAACCCCGCGGCAGCAGCCACAGACTGGATCCAGTCCGCGGCGGAGAACGGCTGGCTTCGGGCACACGGGAGCAGGCTCAAGCCGACGCTGGAAGGCATGGCACGCGCCGACCGCCTGGCCATGGACTGGCCCCGCCCGCAGCCAGGCAACGCCTGACCGACGCGGCGCGGCGTTGAACCTCAGCGGGTGGCCCGCAGGCGCTGCACCTGCCCGGGCCAGTCGAGCAGCTGCCGGTCGGCGGTCACCAGGCGGTGGCCGGAGAGAGCCGTGGCGAGGATGATGCGGTCGGCCGGGTCGCCGTGCAGGTCGGTGAGCTGCCCGGCTCTGAGTGCAATCTCGCCGTCCACCGGAATCTCGTTCAGGGTGAGGTCCAGCAGGTAGCGCCGCAGTGCCTCGGCGGCCAGGTCCAGCTGCATGCGCCGCTTGTCGATCAGCATGGCGAGCTCCCAGAACGAGATCGCCGACACCGCCGCCTCCCCCGAGGCGAGGGCCTCGTCCGCGGCGCGGCGCGCTCGAGGTCCCAACCGCCGGTCGCCCGCCACCATCCAGCACAGAACGTGCGTGTCGAAGAGCAGCAAGCGCCGGTCAGTCCGGGTCTTCGCCCATGATGAGCGCCAGCGCACGGTCCTCGTCCCAACCGTCCTCCAGGGGAGAGAGGATGTCGCCGGTGATCCTCACCTTGCCCCGAAGGCAGCCGAACAGGGTCGCAGGCGGCTTCCGATGCGGGACAAGCCGCGAGACCGGCACGCCGTTCTTGGTGATGACCACCGCCTTGCCGGTCTCGGCCACCTCGTCCATCAGCTTGAGGCAGGTCGCCTTGAACTCCGACGCCTTGATCCTCCGCTCCATCGGCTCGCCCGGCTTCCATTCACCGTCGAATTGCAGGCCCGGCGGTTCGTTCGTTGCACCGCTTCGCTCAGTCATTCGGCGACCGTATCACGCGATCTGGTCATGGTCATGACCATGGTCTCGTGAAACTCCCCGTTTCCGGCCAGCGCACCCGCGCTCGCTCCGCTTACTCGAAGTCGGCAGGCCGATACGAGCGGGTCGTGTGAGCCAGGACGTCGTCCCAGTACAGCCAGGCGGGTTTGAACCGACCCTCCGACAGCAGGCGGGCCTGGTCGAAGAAGTGCGGCGACTCGGGGCGATGGCTCTGGCCGTAGTGCAGGTAGCTCGCCCCGCGTGCCTTCTCGCCGAACTCGTAGACCGCCATGTAGGACGCCCCGGTTGCGGCGTAGCGGAGCTTGCGGACCTCCCCGCTGTCGAGCGTCGTTGGCGGCGAGTGGTAGAGCGTGAAGGCAACGCCGAGCGGGCCTCTGACGCCGGCGAGCGGCAGGCTGGGCTCGTCGTCCGAGAACGGGACCTGCGCCGCGGAGGGCTGATTCGCGTGACGCTGAATGCGGTGGATGTCGCCGTACGGCACGCGCCAGTCGCCGTAGGTCTCGACCAGCTTCGCCGCCGCCCGCTCCAGGGCCTCGAACCGGGCCGGGATGTCGCCGACGTACTCCGGCTTCAGCGTCTCTACCGGGTAGCCGCGACCGTAGAGCTCCTCGTACCAGCCGACGGCCAGCGTCACCTGCGTCGATGTCAGCGAGCTCCGGTAGTCCCAGTCGAGCAGGTGCTCCAGGTACGGCCGGACGCTCGCCGCCAGATCCGGGTCCGTGCGTTCGAGCTGCTCGAAGCGGCGCGCGTAGACCGGCAGCTCGGTCATCGGCCAGTACAGCGTCGTGTCGTACGCGAGCGCCTGAAAGTCCTCGAAGGTGATGTCGCTGGCGCTGCGGAGAAGGAGGCGGGCCATCTTCGCGCGGCGCTTGTCGTCGTGCTTGTCCTCGACCATGTAGGGCGGGAAGTCGAGCAGGGACGGGTTGCCGTCGTCCGTCGTGGTGAACGGCGACGAGTTGCAGTTCTGCACGTAGCCGGACGGCGGGTTGAGGACCTGCGGCAGCTCTTCGACCGGGTGGAACGGCCCCCACTCGTTCTTCGGGTCGGCGCCGTCGACCGGCCTGGTCCAGTCCACGGACGGGTCGCGGCGGGCCACGGCGCCGTTGTAGAGGTAGAAGATGTTGCCATCGGCGTCGGCGTAGGTCGTGTTGAAGGTCTGCAGCAGCTGCATCGAGACCGCCTCGTACCACTCGTCGAAGTTGCGCGCCCTGGCCTGGGCCAGCGCCTGCACCATCCGGCTGCCCTCGTAAAGCCGCGGCACCCGTACCGCCAGGAAACTGCCGTCATCGTCACGGGCGACGATGGGGCCGTAGTGCGAGCGGCGCAAGACCACGTCACGCGGCACGAGCTCGTCGCCCTCGCGCACGTGAATGGTGGCGCTCCACTCCTCCGCGTCCCGCCAGCCCGAGCCGTAGCGGTACTTGAGCGGGTCCGTCGGGTGGTCGAAGGTCAGTCGATACGTGTCGGAGATGTCGGCCTGGTTGACCGTGTACGCCCAGCCCAGGCGCTCGTTGAAGCCCGCGGTCGGCAACGGGCCGCCCGGGTACATGGCGCCCGAGAAGTTGAGCCCCTCGTCGCTCACGACGTGCATCTCGGTGAACATGCCCGAGCCGTACCAGGGCTGGTGGGGGTTGATGAACAGCATGGCATTGCCGTCGCGCGTCTTCGACGGCGCCACCGCCCACTGGTTTGAGCCTGTCGAGGCGGCGAGCTCCTCTGCCAGCGGCGCCAGGCGGCCGCGGGGAGCGTGGGCGGCGCCGAGCAGCCGGCCGAGGATCATGTAGCGCTCGAAGGCCAGCACGTGGAACGGCTCCATGCGCTCCAGCAGGCGAGGGGTCTCGTCGGGATGGGTTCGCAGCCAGTGGTTGTAGCCGGCGGCGAAGCCATGGGCGATGCGCTGGATGTTCACGGGAAGCGACTCGAAGTCGCGCCGCGACGAGCCCACGAGGTCGAACAGCGCCACTTCCAGGTCGCTCCGAAAACCGGACTCGCCGACCACCTCGGCGTAGCGGCCAAGCGCCTTGATGTAGGTGTCCTCGAGCTGGAAGAAGTGGTCCTCGCACTGCGCCCACGCCGAGCCGAAGGCGACCGCCGCGTCCGTCGATGCCCTGACGTGCGGCACGCCCCACTCGTCGCGATGGATGACCACATCCCAAGCCCAGCCATCGGGGGCCCGATCCGCTGCCGGCTGCTCGCCAGGCGCCCCGGCCGCCGAGGCTGCCGACACATCGTTCGCGTCGCGGTCGCTGCCGGGACCGGTCGCGCAGCCGGCAGCGAGAAACAGGACGCCCAGCAGGGCGACCGCCTGCAGGCCGTCGGACGGCGCGCGGCCGCAGCTGCCCCGGGCGGTCGGCCGGCCGACCGCCCGGGTGGAAGGCACGGTCATCGCGACGCCCGGGACCGACGCCACTACCTCGGCCTCTCGCCGCCGACCCACCACGGGCTGGACCAGGCGAGGTGACCGTCCGCCTGCTCGACCCGCACGTAGTACCAGTCCTCCCGGTCCCCCACGTCGCTGAAGCGGAAGGTCACGTCATCGCGCAGCCCTTCCAGGAAGTCCACGCGGATGCTGTCGCGGTACTCGCCCTCCTGGAACACGTGCTCGTTTCCGCCGCGGGCGTCAGAGGATGTTCCCGGCGCCGCGGGAAGCGCCAGGGCGAACGAGGCCGCCGCGAACTGCTGCGGGGTCCGCACCTGGGTGGGCGCGACGCCGAACTCGACGCCGGCATCGAGAGCGAACGAGAGCCGCACGGCAGCCGGGTCGCCTTCGAGAACGAGCGCCAGGGAACGGCGAGAACCGCGGGTGGTCAGGTCGAAGCTGGCCACGGCGCCGTCGACTTCGAAGCGGTCCGGCGGCAGAGGCGTTCCGGTGAGCCGTCCGCCGATCAGCCGAGCCCCCTCGACCGTCACCGTCCCACGCCACGGGCGCTGGCCGCGCGGGTTGTCCCGGATGTCCACCCAGGTCTCGGAATGGAAGCTGACCAGAGCCTCGAACTGGCCGTTCGGCAGCGCGGAACCGCCGGCGCCGCGAGTGTCGAAGGTCGCCGCCACCTCGCCGTTGCGGATCAAATCGACCCGGCGAATCGGCCCCGTGCCAATGGCGCGGCCCTCCAGCACCCGACGTTCGGTCAAGTCGAGCTCCGTCCCCATCGGCTCGCCGTTCAGGGCGACGTCCAGGATGATCCGCTGCGCGCCGGTGGTCGCGTGGGCGCGGCGCGCCTTCAGGCCGTCGAACACGGCGTCCGTGAGCAGCGCCGGCGCCCACACGCCAGCGAGACCACCGAACTGGAAGATGTTCGACCGCCGGCCCGTGGCGCCGGGCGGATGACCCGGAGAGTAGCCGGGGTGGCCTCGATGGTCGTCCGAAGCGGCGATGAAGCCGACCCGGAAGCCCTGCTCCAGGTAGCGGCTGCCGAACCACTCGAAGGTGCCATGGCCGGACATGATCTCGATGAGGTTCTCCATGTCGAAGTCGTTCTGACGCCAGTCGCCGTTCTGATGGGCGTGGGGGATGATCAGCACGTCCTTCGTGTCGTGCACGGCGCGCAGTCCCCGGTAGAGGTCGGACAGGTTGGGCGCGGTCTGGACGCCTATCCGCTCCATGTCCGTGCGCCTGAAGAAGACGTTGTGGTGACCGCCGCGCTGCCTGGGCGAGGTCCACTCGTAGCCGGCGAAGACGAGCATCCTGCCTTCGTCGTGGTACTCCTCCACCGCCGCCGTCAGCTGAGCCCAGAGGCCGTCGGTCAGCCACAGGTCGTGCTCGCTCAGCGTGACGAAATCCAGCCGAGCGTCGTCGCGGGCGAACCGGAAGTAGCCCTCGGGCGTGCCCTGTCCCTCGGCGAAGCCAGAGTGGCCGTGGGTCTCGCCCCAATACAGCCGACGTGCGGGATCCGCCTGCACCCAGACCGGGTTGGCCGCGCCGGTCACCTGGCCGTCCGGGCTGGCGAAGGTGTAGCGCAGCACCCCCTCCTCCACCGCCTCGACCTCCATCAGGTGAATCGCCTCGCCGGCGGGAAGCTCGCCCACCTGCTCGCCGCCCAGGAACACCTGGAGACCGGGAATCTGCCGCGTAGCCCGGTTGTACCAGAAGTCCTCGACCCGCACCGAGATGACAAGGGACTCGCCCACGCCGACCACGGACGGGGCGAAGCCGTGGACCCGCTCCGCGGCGCCGCCTGTCACCTCGTAGGTCGCCGGCGCCAGTTCGTAGGCCCTGCCGTCGCCCGGGTCGACGTGAAGCGGCAGTGCAATCCGGTCGTTGCTGAAGTTGCCGATCCGCAGGCCCCGACCGCCACCCGAGGTGTCGCCGTAGGTCAGGACGATCGTGTCGCCGGGGCCCAGGTCGCCGCCGCGAACGCGCAGCATGGGGAACCCGGCCGGACCGCGAAAGCCGCCGTAGGGGCCCCAGATCGGATGCGTGTCGTGCTCCAGGCGGATGCCTTCCTTCTCCACGCGGGCGGAGACGAAGTGGTCGCCGGCCGGATCAGTCGTCTGCAAGCGGCCGTAGCCGCCGGCAAACTGGTTGGAGATGACGATGCCCCCGCCCTCGGCGATGCCGACCGGTCCGACTTCGTAGTTCAGCTGGTACGTCACCCAGGAACCGGCCTCGAAGACCGGCGCCACGCCGGTGCCTTCGGCATGCCACAGAAAGCCCAGGGGAGCGTCAGGCCGGAAGCGCTGGTCATCCGACCTGCCGATCCAGGAGAGGTACCGGACGTAGTCGTCGACCGCCTCGACCTGGTTCTGCGGCGGCTGCGCACCCGGACGCGGGTACGGACCGAAGAAGGCCACGAGCGGCAGGTTCTTGGGCACGAAGCCCGACTGCATCGACACCGCGTTCGCCCACTCCCAGAGCACCGGCATCCGTTCGGCAATGGTGGCCGCGGTGGTGGGCGTCCGCTCCACATCGGCGATCAGCGCATCGACCCGGGCCTGAAGCTCCGGACCGAGGTCAACCTTGCAGTTGGGCTCAAACAGCGCGCACTGGCCGAACACGGGAGACACCGGCAGAGTGAACGCGGCAGCCAGGACCACGCCACCAAGCCCGGACCGCGCCAGAAACGTGCGGATGGTGAACCTCGACTTCGATCTGCTCGCGGCTGCTCTCACGACGGCGCCTCCTGCTGGCGACCCGGCGCTGGCCCGGGTCGCTGTTGACTCGATGACGACGAACGGCACGATAGTAGACTGAACGGACCATTCCCCGGGGAGTACAGAGAGATGACGAAGAAGACCATCGCCGCCCTGGCCGCGGCCCTGCTGGTCCTGCTGGCGACTGCCTGCGGGCCGAACCAGAATGCCGCGGATGAGGCCGCCGACTCGGGCGCCGCCGCCACGGACGGTTCGAGCGCGGCCGGACGGGAGGCCCCGAACCCGACCCGAAACGCCTACTTTGGCGACCTCCACGTTCACACGCGCTACTCCTTCGACGCGTTCATCTTCGGCACGAAGACCGACCCGAACGACTCGTACGAGTTCGCGAAGGGCGGCGCCATCCGACACCCCGCCGGCTTCGAGATGAAGCTCGACCGGCCGCTCGACTTTCAGGCAGTGACCGACCACGGCATGTACCTGGGCATGCTGCCGGCGATGACCGAGGAGGGTTCGCCCGCCTTCGACCATCCGGTCGCCGCCGACATGCGGGCGGCCGAAGGCGCCGACGAGCGGCGCGGCATCTTCGTCGGCATGAGGCCCTATCTCGGCGCCCCGGCCGGCGAGGACGAGCACCTGAACATGGACGTCGTGCGCGACGCCTGGTCGAAGATCATCGAGGCGGCCGAGGCTCACAACGACCCCGGCAACTTCACCACCTTCATCGCCTACGAGTACACCTCGGCGGGCGGCGAGCGGAACAACCTGCATCGCAACGTCGTGTTTCGCGGCTCGGAAGCGCCCGACACGCCGTTCAGCCGCATCGACTCCCAGAACCCGGAGGACCTGTGGGCGGCGATGGACGGCTGGCGAGCCCAGGGAATCGAAGTTCTGGCCATCCCCCACAACCCGAACGGCTCCGGCGGCCGCATGTTCGAGATGACGACCTTCGACGGCGACCCGCTGGACGAGAACTGGGTCGACCTGCGCACCCGCAACGAACCGCTGGTCGAGATCACCCAGGTCAAGGGCACCTCGGACACCCACCCCGCCCTGTCGCCCAACGACGAGTGGGCCGACTTCGAGATCATGCCGTACAAGATCGCCACCACCATCATCAGCGAGCCCGAAGGAAGCTACGTGCGCGACGCACTGCTGCGCGGGCTCCGCCTCGCCGACGACGGCCTGACCAACCCGTACCGGTTCGGGCTCATCGGTGCCAGCGACACCCACGTCTCCGGCGGGGCCTTCCGCGAGGATGACTACTGGTCGAAGGTCGGCCTGCTCGACTCGACGCCCATGCTGAGAGGCTCGGTGCCGGGAGAGGGCGCGAACCAGAGCACCGGCGACCCGGACCAGGAGTCGGAAGCCTCCATCCGCACGAGCGACGGCTCGGGGCGCACCTATCGGGACACCTACTACTACACCTGGGGCGCTTCGGGGCTGGCCGGCGTCTGGGCCGAGGAGAACACGCGCGAGGCGCTTTTCGACGCCATGCAGCGCAAGGAGACCTTCGCCACCTCCGGCCCCCGAATGATGGTGCGCTTCTTCGCCGGCGACTTCGAGAACGGCGACCTGGACGACGCGGAGTTCCTGACGGCGGCCTACGCGAGGGGGGTGCCGATGGGCGGCGAGATGGGGTCAGACGCCGCCGGCGCCGCGCCGACGTTCGCCGTCGTCGGCATGCGCGACGCGCTGGGCGCGCCGCTCGACCGCGTGCAGGTGGTCAAGGGCTGGTCGGAAGGCGGAGAGGCCTTCGAGATGGTCCACGACGTCGCCTGCTCCGACGGCGCCGAGGTGGACCCGGCCACGAACCGCTGCCCGGACAACGGCGCGACGGTGGACCTGGCAACCTGCCGGATCAGCGACGACGCCGGGGCCGACGAACTCAAGGCGGTCTGGACCGACCCGGACTTCGACCCCTCGCGCCGCGCCTTCTACTACGTCCGCCTGCTGGAGAACCCCACCTGCCGCTGGTCCACCTGGGACGCCCTGCGCGAGGGCGTGGAACCCCGCCAGGACATCTCCCCCACGATCCAGGAACGCGCCTGGTCGTCCCCGATCTGGTACACGCCGGAGGACTGATCGCCGACCCGGCGCTCTTCGTGCGCCATGAGCAGGCTCGCCCAGCCCGGCCGGGGAGCTTTGGTCGGCCCCCAGAGGAGACTTCCGTGACCGACTCCTTCTCCCACAGCGCCTACCTGGATTCACTGGACGTGGATGGCCATCTTGGCGCCGTCGAGCGGTCCGTCCGGAGCCTTGAACGAGATGGACAGGATCTGCGCATCGTGTCGCTGGCCCGCACCTTCCCGACGACGCTCAAGAACCTCTGGGACGCCGTGACGAGCGCGGAACGCGTGCGCCGCTGGTTCCTGCCGCTGGAGGGTGACCTTCGGCTCGGCGGGCGCTTTCAGCTCGAGGGCAACGCCGGGGGCGACATCACCGTGTGCAAGCCGCCGAAGCGTCTGGAACTCACCTGGGAGTTCGGCGGCCGGGTCACCTGGGTGACCGTGCAGCTCGCGGGCGAGGCAGGCGAAGCCGAAGCAGGCGCCAGGCTGGTGCTCGAACACACGTCCGAGCACTCCGAGCACTGGACCGAGTACGGCCCCGGCGCCACCGGCGTCGGCTGGGAGATGGGCCTGATGGGTCTCGCCAGCCACATCGCCGACCCGGAGTTCACGCCACCTGATCCTGTCGCCTTTGCCACCTCGGACGCCGGCAGGAGGTGCACCGAGGGCAGCAGCGCCGGCTGGGCCAACGCCGCCATCGAAGCCGGCGAGGACCCGGAGGCGGCCCGGGCCGCAGCCAAGCGCACGGCGACCTTCTACCGGGGGTAGATGCGCAGGCCCGTCGCGCCCGTCACGTCAGGGCCGTGCGACCACTCGCGAACAGGCAGCCGCCCTGGCGCGCGCTGGGTGAGAAGGCAGGACCATTCGCTCCGTGCAACGGCCTGCCAGGCGCCAGCAGCGGCGGGCAAGGCCGCTCGACTGCCACGTCGGGCGGCGATGACCGCCGACCAGCCGCGCAAGCGGTCCAGATCGAGGCCGGAAGGCCGCGCAGGAAGCACGCCCGACCTCGGCCGACCACAACCTGCTGGCAAGGTAGCGTTGCCATCCGCGCAGCGCGACCGCGAGCACCGCAAGACGTTCCCATGCATCTCACCCATCTGACGCTCGGCAACTGGCGCAACTTCAAGAGCGCCGACCTGGAAGTAGGCCAGCGCCTGCTCATCCTGGGTCCGAACGCCTCCGGCAAGTCCAACCTTCTGGACGCCCTGCGCTTTCTCCGCCACATCGCCACGCCGGGAGGCGGCTTCCAGGATGCCGTGACGAGTCGTGGCGGCCTGAGCCGGGTCCGTTGCCTGGCCGCCAGGAACTACCAGGGCGGCAAGGTCGAGACGAGCATTCGTCTCGGTGACCGCGACGCGCCCGCCGCGTGGTCGTACCGGCTGCAATTCGGGCAGGAGACCCGAGGGAGACGCCGTCCAATCATCAAGGAGGAGGTCGTTGAGCTGAACGGCGATGTCATCCTCCAGCGCCCCGACGACCAGGACCGGGCGGATCCGGAACGCCTGACGCAGACCTTCCTGGAGCAGGTCAACACGAACCAGGACTTCCGGGCCATCCCGGAGTTTCTCCGCAGCATTCGCTACCTGCATCTGGTGCCCCAGATCCTGCGGACCCCGCAACTGCACAACCGTCGCGCCGACGACCCGTATGGAAGCGACTTCCTGCTGCGGGTCGCCAGGACCAGCGACGCGCGCCAACACAAGCTCCTGAACCGCATCAGCAACGCCCTGAAGGCAGCGGTGCCTCAGCTGGACCACCTGGCACTTGTTCGGGACGAAGAGGGCCGCTGGCACCTGGAGGCGCGCTACGCCCACTGGCGCCCGCAGGGGGCTCGGCAGAACGAGCAGGACTTCTCTGACGGCACCCTGAGGCTCATCGCCCTCTTGTGGTCGCTGCTGGAAGGCGGCAGGAACGCCGGCCCGCTTCTGCTGGAGGAGCCCGAGCTCTCGCTGAACACGTCCATCGTCCGGCAACTGCCGTCCATCATCAGCCGTCTGGCCGGGGCCGGAGGGCCGCAGGTCCTCTTTTCCACCCACTCGGAAGAGATCCTGCGCGACCCGGGGCTCGGCCTGGACGAGGCTGTCGTCCTGATCCCCGATGCCGAAGGCACCCGGGCGCTGTCTGCTGCCTCGGTGGACGGCGCCACGGAGCTGATGGAGGCCGGCCTCTCGCTCGCCGAGATCGTTGGCCCGCGCACCCGGCCCGAGCGGGGCGACGAGATCTTCGACCAGCTGCATCTTCCCGGGACGTGAGCTTCGTCAACCTGGCCGTCGAAGGCGTTTCCGACCTGCCGGTGGCCAGGCGTCTGATTGCCGCCATCGGACTCCGAACCGGCGCCGAGGTCGTCGGCAGGGGCGCTGCCCGGCTCGACGCTCGGATTCCCGAACTGAATCGATCAGGCGGAAGCCAGAACTGGTTGATCCTCCGGGACCTGGACCGTGCCGAGTGCCCGGCAGCACTCGTGGAGCGACTGCTGGCAGGACGGCCGCCAGGTCGGCGCGTGGCCGTCCGCGTGCCTGTCCGGGCAGTGGAGAGCTGGCTTCTCGCGGATCGTCAGAACTTCACTGACACGTTTCACGTGGCTCGAAGGCGCCTGCCGGCCGACCCGGATGCCGTTGCCGATCCGAAACGTGACCTGGTCAACGTGTGTCGACATTCGACTCGCGCCGAGATTGTCCGAGGAATGACTCCGCGAGCAGGCAGCAGGGCGCCCGTGGGCCCAGAGTACGTCGTGCGAATGGCAGCGTTCACCAGGTCGGCGTGGAGCCCGGACGAAGCCGCCGGGTCATCGGAGAGCCTGCGCCGTGCACTCCGCGCGCTCCGGCGGCTGGTGGACCAAGGCCTCTGGACCTGAGCGGCGGGCAGCCAGGCCCACGACAGCTTCCGGAGTCATGGCAGGCTCAATGGACCGGCTCGACAACCCGTTCACGCCCGGCGCAGGAACCCCGCCGCCCGAACTTGCAGGGCGGGACGACGTCCTGGACAAGCTCCAGCTGGCGGCGCTCAGGGTCAAGCGGGGCCATCCGACCCGCTGCATGGCGGCTCCAGGCCTTCGTGGCGTCGGAAAGACGGTGGTGCTTGGCCGCGTGCGCGAGCAGGTAGAGGAGCAAGGCGTCCTCTCCGCGATGGTCGAGGCGTCGGAGACGCGGTCCCTGCCCTCCTTGCTCGCCCCCGAACTGCGCCAGGTGCTGCTGGGCCTCTCCGGCACCGAGCGGCGGCGGCAGGCCGCGACACGAGCGCTGCGAGCCCTGGCCGGGTTCGTTTCCGCGCTCAAGGTCCGCTACGAGGACGTCGGTTCGGCATGGACGTCGCTCCGGAGCCCGGACTGGCCGACAGCGGCGACCTGGAGTTCGACCTGACCGCGCTGCTTGAAGCCGTGGCGATGGCCGCGAAGCGATCCGAGACGGCGCTGCTGCTGATCGTTGACGAGATGCAGTACACCCGCGAGAAGGAGCTGGGGGCGCTCCTCACTGCCGTCCACAAGGCCGCCCAGCGCGGCTGGCCCGTGACGCTGACCGGCGCTGGCCTGCCGCAGCTGCGCAGCCAGCTGGGCCGGGCCCGGTCCTGCGCGGAACGGCTCTTCGAGTTCACCGAACTGGGGCGACCCAGCAGGGAAGCCGCGAAGGACGCAGTGCAGCGCCCCCTCCGAAGGCGCGGTGTCGGGATCCGGCCCGAGGCGCTACAGCTCATCGTGGACCGCACCGAGGGCTACCCGTACTTCCTGCAGGAGTGGGGCAGCACACCTGGAACGCGGCCGTGCGCTCGCCCATCGACCAGACGGACGTTCGCCAAGCCGAAGTGCACGTGGCAGCGTCGCTCGACGCAGGCTTCTTCCGGGTCCGCCACGACCGGCTGACGCCGGCCGAGAGGCGCTACAGGCGAGGCATGGCCTCGCTCGGACCGGGCCCCCACCGCTCGGGCGACGTCGCCCATGCCCTCGGCCGGAAGGTGACGTCTCTGGCGCCGGTGCGCGCGAAGCTGATCGGCAAGGGGATGATCTGGAGTCCGAACCACGGCGACACGGCCTTCACCGTTCCGTCGTTCGACGCCTTCATGAGGCGGATGATGCCCGGAGACGACTGGTAGCAGGCTCAGGGCTTCCCTGCCGCCTTCCTCCGCCCGAGTTCCACGACCTTCGACACGCCCGCAACCAGGGCGTACCTTTGCGCTCTGGAAACCCGGCTGTCCGCTGGGCAGCTGGCATCGCGGTCGCGGTCGGAGGCCTGGTCGTGGCCGCGGTCTGCGCGATGCTGCCCATGTAGTCGGCGGTCGGCCCGGAACGGCACGAGTCAGTTCCGTCTTGGGAGCTCGTCCCGACGTGCATCGCGCGGGTCGAGGAAAGCCGGTATCCACCGCAAGAAGAGGTCCAACCCGAGCACCCCGCAAACGATGCCGAGCAGGCTTCCGACAGCGCCCATGGCCACAGCCGAAGACGGCCCATACAGCGACGGCGCCAAGGCCCCAGAGCACCGCGAAGCAGCCAACCTGCAGGCAGTCGTGGGGATCCTGCCGGCAGGCGGCCGTGCCCAGCCGGGCGAACGGCCAGAGATTCACCCTTTGCACACCCTGGGGAGTTCATCCAGGGCTGCCTCCGCCAAGCTCGAATGATCCACAGGTCTCAGCACCCCACGTCCGGCAGGCTGCGGACGATCCTCACGGTCTCCACGCTCACGTGGACGATGCGGCGGATGGCGGGGACGAGATCGCGAGGGTCGGCCCACCAGCCGTTCGGGTCGTTCACGATGCCACTTCGCTTGTCCTGCTTGACCTTGTAGCGGTCGATGAACCAGCCGAGCGGCGAGCGTCCGTTCACCTGGTAATCGTGGGCCTCCGGCGGGATGCCGGTCAGGCGGATGTGGTCGTTCACGCGCAGAACGCTCTTGTCCCCGCCCTCCAGCTTCATGGCCTTCGTGCCGAGCCGGAAGTGCTCCGGCAGGGGCTGGCCGTCGCCTCCGAAGAGCAGCTTCAGCGGATGCTCGGCGCAGGTCTCGTAACCCAGATGCAGCTCGGTCAGCTTCCGGCCCGCCTCGGCGAAGCCGTGGAAGTCGGGCGCGAACGGAATCCGGGGCAGGTCCTTCGCCAGGTCGTTGCGGAAGCGCTCGCGCCAGGCCGGGGCGTGCATTACGCCGTAGACATAGTCGAAGATGCCGTCCCTGGTGATGCCGTCATCGCCGTACTGACGCCGGAAGCGGACCAGCGCATCGTCCGTGATGTTGTCCACGGGCTGGAGCTCGGTCTCGAAGAGTGCGCCCCCACTGCTGCCGCCGGCCTGGTTGAAGCCGCCTCCGGGGCGAAGGGAACTCCCAGCGCGGGAAGCACTGCCCGAACTCGAGGAGGTGGAGGTCGGGCATGCAGTCGACGACGAGTGCGGAGAACGGCTTCTTCGCCCCCTTGCCGGGGACGCAGATGACCCGGTTCCGGCGCCGGCCAACCTGCTCCCCCAACGCCAGCGCGGGAAGCACTGGCCCTTGGAAACGAGCTCGAGATCCGGCATGACGTCGGTGATCAGAGCGCTCCACGGCCTGGTGGATCCGCGGCCGGTCACGCAGATCACCCGGTTCAGGCTGGTTACCGACCGGCAGGTCGGCGGTCGGCGGTCGGCGGTCGCAAGACTCGTGCCATCGCCGAGCAGCGGGAAGATCCGGTCCTGCTGGTACTTGCTGTTCGCCAAGATGTAATCAACGTAGCCGTGCTGCTTGACGAACGGCCTGTACGCCACCCTGCGAACTCGACCTTCCGTGTAGTCGATCTGAAGACCTCGCTTGAGGTTGACCTCGAGGTTGTGGTCCCAACGCAACCGTGTCGAATGCTGCGATGCCGCGTCGGCGACGGTCAGGCCGGGCTCCCTGTCCCGCAGTTCGACCGCACTCATGTAGTCCTGCACCATGCCCAGTCCGTGCCTCGCGCAGGCCTCACGCGAGAAGCTGTAAGTCCAGGCGTCTCGGCTGGTCTTGTACCCGTTGCTGAACAGCCGGAACACGGCGTCGTTCCGCTTGCCCGCCTTGACCTCCCTGGTTCCGACGGCCAGGAGCCGCCGAAACGCCGGATCGCGCTGGTCGAGCCAGTCGTTGTGGCGGTCCGGTTGGATGTCCCGCCAGCCGCCGATGTCCTTGATGGAGCGGGCCTCGCGCAGGATCTCCAGCTTCTGCTCGCGGCTGAGGTAGTCGCCGATGTCCCGGTAGCGGATGCGGCAACCCTCGTGGTCGGCAGCCGGGTTGCGGACCAGGATGGTGATGGCCACCGACGCCCGGGAGCCCTGGCCGAACACTTTGCCGCCCTCGGCCCGAAACTCCTCGCCCGACGTCCGCGCGTTGCCCCGCAGGTTCACCACCCAGACCGAACTGAACTCCTCAGCCAGGCAGGCACGAAGCCCGGCATCCACGTTGCCGTAAACCCATGAGCCGTTGGTGACGAAGGCCACCACGCCCTGGTCGCCGATGCGGTCGGAGGCCCAGCGGATGGCCTTCTTGTACGTGTCGTAGAGACCGCGCTTGAGCGTTGCCGTCGAGCGAGCGGCGTAGGTATCGGCGATTCGGCGCTCCAGGTCGGGATAGCTCAGGTTCGGGTTGCCGTCGGCGGAACTGCGCTGGCCGGCCGACCACGGCGGATTGCCCAGGATGACCTCGATGGGCGCATTCTGCTGACGCTCGACACGCTCGCTGTTCTCGGGCAGCCAGTCGCGCGGGAAACCGCCGGTCCTGTCGGTGCGCAGGTTGAACGTGTCCGTGAGCACGATGCCGGCGAACGGCTCGTACTCTCTCTCTCTCTCTCTCTCTCTCTCTCTCTCTCTCTCTCTCTCTCTTCACGAACCGTGCCGGCCTCGTGCGGCCACGCCGAAGCTGCCGCCTGCTCGCTCGCCTCCTCCAGCCGACCGTGGAGCGCCTCCTCGATGTGCACGGCGGCGATGTAGTACGCGAGCAGCATGAGCTCGTTGGCGTGGAGTTCGTGGCGGTACTTGCGCAGCAGGTCGCTGTCCGGGACAAGCCGGCCCGACTGGAGCAGCCGGACCAGGAACAGGCCCGTGCCCGTGAACGGATCGAGCACGTGGACGCCCTCCGAGCCCAGGCTCTTGCCGAACTCGCGCCGCAGCACCCAGTCCGCGCTGTGGAGGATGAAGTCCACGACCTCGACCGGCGTGTAGACAATGCCCAGCCGCTCGGAGTGCTTCTTGAGCGCGATGGCGAAGAACTTCTCGTACAGCTCGTTCAGCACTCGCTGACGGGCATCCGAGTTGTCGAGACCCCGGGCGCGCATCCGGACCCTGCGGTAGAACGGTTCGAGGTCCCGCGTCTCGTTCTGGAGGCCGTACTCCTCGAAGTCGCTTGTGAGCTGCTGCAGCGCCCGCGACACCGGGTTGCTGCCGGCGAAGTCGTAGTCCGCGAACAGGGCCTCGAAGACCGGCCGGGTCAGCAGGTGCTGGGCGAGCATCTCGACCGCGTCGGACCGGCTGATCTGGTCGTGCATGGAGACCTGAAGCTCCTCGACAAACAGGTCGACCCATCTGCGAAGCGTGTCGCTGCTGCGTGCAGCGAGGAGACCCTCGATGCGCAGCACGAGGCGGCCGTAGATGTCCGCCACGTCGCTCGCCCACTGCTCCCAGTACTTGCGGTCGCCACACTTCTCCACGATCTTCGCGTAGATGGCGCCGGGCGGCAGCTGAACCGGCTGGAATGGCAGCAGGCTGGCGACCGACCGTTCTTCTCCACCTCCCGTACCGTCGATGATGATGATCCGCTCGGACGGCTTGCGGTTCAGGTCGATCCGGTTGATCTCTGCGTCGAAGCGGTCGTCGTGGGAGCGCAGCGCCCGAAGCACGCCCCACACGGCCGCGAAGCGTTCGTTGTCGTCGAGCACGGTGGCCGGATCCACGCCGGAGGGCACGGCGACCGGCAGGACGATGTAGCCGTACGTCTTGCCCGGCGCCTTGCGCATCGCACGGCCAACCGCCTGCACGATGTCCACGTGTGAGTTGCGCGGGCTCATGAACAGCACCGCATCGAGCGCCGGCACGTCGATGCCCTCGGACAGGCAGCGGGCATTCGACAGGATGCGACACTCGTCGCCCTCCTCGCCGCCGCCCTTCAGCCACTCGATGCGCGCCTTGCGGGCCAGGGCGTTGTGCTTGCCGTCCACGTGCCGCGTTTCGCAGCGCAGCGTGGCCTCGCCCTCCGGCAGGGCCCTGGCGGCCCGCGCCACGAGATCGGTCCAGTGGCGGTCCAGGCTGCGCGACGACTTGATCGTGTTCGTGAAGGCGATCGCACGGCGAAGCGGCCTGACGGCCCGGCCATCCTCGACCGCCTGGTTCTCCGGATTCTGCAGAGCCCGCCAGCAGCCAACGATCTTCGCCGCATCGCCCAGGTTCACCTCGCCAGACACGGCGTCGAGGTGCTCCTGCAGCACGCCGTCCAGCGCCTCCTCGGCGACCGCGAGGACGACGACCTTGTAGTCGGACAGCAGGTCCTGCTCCACCGCGCGCGAGAACGGCAGGCGATGGAACTCCGGGCCGTAGATGGCCGGGTCGTCCATGGAGAAGACCTCCACCGCATGGTTGGCGGCCTTGCGCTTTGCTCCCTCTGTATAGAGCCGCGGCGTCGCCGTCATGTAGAGGCGCCTTGCCGCGCGAATCCGGCCCCCATCGTGCACCAGAACGAAGGGCGACTTGTCGTCGCCCGGGCCCTCGACGCCGGTCGTGCGGTGAGCCTCGTCGCACAACACGAGGTCGAACTCCGGCGCCGCCGAATCGCCATCCAGCGGAAGCTGCGCCTGCTCGATGAGACCGATGGACTGGTAGGTGCAGAACGTCACCGTCAGCGCGTCCGGGCGCAACGCCCGCAGTTGATCGCGAATCGCATCGAGGTCCGTGCTCACCGGGATCTCCAGCTCCGCCAGCGACGCGTCCTCGTCGGTGCGCCCCGCCTTCGTGTCCGAGCAGATGCCGATGTAGCGGTGCGGCAGGCTGCGGTGCGTGGCCCACTCGCGCATCGACTGCTGGAGCAGCGAGATGGACGGCACGAGGTACAGCACCCGGCCGCCGACCCCGGCGAGCTCCTCCGCGATGCGCAGCGACGCGAACGTCTTCCCGGTGCCGCAGGCCATGATCATCTGACCACGGTCGCTGGTCCTGAAGCCGGCCACGACGTCGTTCAGCGCCTGCCGCTGATGCGGGCGCAGGCTGAAGTGGTCCCGCCGCACGACCAGCTCCTCCGGCGCCTGGCGCACCAGGTCGGGCCAGTCGATGGGCCGCTCCGCCAGGTCGCCAAAGCGCAGCACCGTACACGCCGGGGTGACGGACTCAACCGTCTTCCGGGCGTGAGGCCCCCAGTCGTCGCCCGTGTCCACGACGATGCGCGACGCGAACTCGGCCCGGCTCGAAGCGGAGATGAACGAGTCGAGATGCGCCTTCCTGACCCTGATGCCGGGCGCGTAGCACTTGCACTGGATGGCGCACCAGCCGCTGCCGTCGCGCTCCTCGGCCACCAGATCGATGCCGGTGTCGGCGGCATCGAACTCAGGCCGGGAACTCGCCCACTCCGACCAGAGCCAGACATCTTTGAAGCGCTGGTCCGCGTACAGCGGATCCTCCTCGAAGTAGCGCTTCATCAGGCGCTCGAAAAGAGCCCCCTGATGCCGCATGGACTCCGCCGTGGACCGGATATGGTGAAGCGCCGCCTGAAAGCCGCTGCTCATCGTCTGCCGTCCCCTTTGGTTGCTGCCTGGTTTCGTCGCACGCTAGCAAGGCGATCGGAGCACCACTCGCCAGTCCGCCGGTCGGGCGCTCGGCAGGGCGAGACGTGAGCCGTGAGGCCCGGCCGCGTCAGCTGTCGCTTCTGAGCACGGAGACGAAGGCCTCCTGCGGGATGTCGACGGAGCCGACTCGCTTCATGCGCTTCTTGCCTTCGCGCTGCTTCTCGAGCAGCTTGCGCTTGCGGGTGATGTCGCCGCCGTAGCACTTGGCGGTCACGTCCTTGCGGAAGGCGCTGATCGTGGTGCGGGCGATGATCTGGCCGCCGATGGCGCCCTGGATGGCGATCTTGAACTGCTGGCGCGGGATGGTGTCCTTCAGCCGCTCGCAGTAGCGGAGCGCCCGGCGGCGGGCCTTGTCGCGATGGACGAGCTGGGACAGCGCGTCCACCCGCTCGCCGTTCACCAGGATGTCGACCTTGACCAGGTCGGTTGCCCGCAGGCCGATCAGCTCGTAGTCGAATGAGCCGTAGCCCTGGGTCACGGTCTTCAGCCGATCGTAGAAGTCGAACAGCACCTCGGCGAGCGGCATCTCGCAGGTCAACTCCACCCGGCCGACTGCCAGGTAGTGGATGTTCGTGTTGCCGCCGCGCCGGTCCAGACACAGCTCCATCACCGGACCCAGATAGCGCTCGGGGAGCATCACGGAGGCCTTGATGAAGGGCTCCGAGACGGCGGCGATGCCAGCCGGCTCCGGGTAGGCCGCCGGGTTGTCGATGAACATCTCCTCGCCGTCGGACCTCTCCACCCGGTATCGCACCGACGGCGCGGACAGCACCAGGGACAGGCCGTACTCGCGCTCCAGGCGCTCCTGGACCACGTCGAGGTGGAGCAGGCCCAGGAAGCCGCAGCGGAAGCCGAAGCCCAGCGCCACCGACGAGTCCTTCTCGAAGGTCAGCGCCGCATCGTTGAGCGCCAGCTTCTGGATCGCGTAGGTCAGGTCCTGGTACTCGTGGCTCGACACCGGGTAGATGGACGAGAACACCACCGGCTTTGCCTCGCGGTAGCCGGGAATCGGCTCGGCGGCGCCGTCTGCCGCCGTCGTGATCGTGTCGCCGATGTTGATCTCGGAGATGTTCCGGATGCCGGCGATCACGTAGCCGACCGAACCGACCGCGAGCGACTCCCGGTCCCGGCGCTTGAGCTGCAGCGTGCCGACCTCCTCCACGTCGTGCTCGCTGCCGGTATGCATGAGGCGCACCCGCTGGCGACGCCGAATCTCGCCGTCGTTCACCCGCACCAGCAGCACCACGCCCCGGTACGGGTCGTACTGGGCGTCGAAGACGAGCGCCCGCAGCGGCGCGTCGGCGTCGCCCTCCGGAGGCGGCAGCCGCGTCGTGATGGCGTCCAGAACGTCCTCGACCCCCTCGCCGGTCTTGGCCGAGCACAGGACGGCGTCGAACGGTTCGAGGCCGAGGTCGCTCTCGATCTCCTCGCGCACCCGGTCGACGTCTGCCGATGGCAGGTCGATCTTGTTGATCACCGGAATGACCGTCAGGTCGTACTCCATCGCCAGGTAGAGGTTGGCCACGGTCTGCGCCTCCACGCCCTGAGAGGCGTCGATCAGGAGCAGAGCGCCCTCGCACGACATGAGCGACCGTCGCACCTCGTGCGAGAAGTCCACGTGACCGGGGGTGTCGATCAGGTTCAGCCGACAGGCGCGGCCCTCGGCGTCGCGATGGCGCAGCGTGACCGTGTTGCTCTTGATGGTGATGCCCCGCTCCCGCTCGATGTCCATCGAGTCGAGGATCTGGTCGCGGAACTGCCGGTCCTCGACGGCGCCGCAGTGCTGGATCAGCCGGTCGGCCAGGGTGGACTTCCCGTGGTCGATGTGCGCGATGATGCAGAAGTTGCGGACGGACATGGGAAAGCGCATCCTATGGCCCGTGCGCGCCTGCGCCCACCCGGAGCGAACCCCGGTGCGCGCCTGCGGTTGCGCTCTGACGAATGCGCGCCTGCGCCCACCCGGAGCGAACCGCTCGGAGCCTGGAGGACGTCTGGCGCCGGTCGACACCGCTGAGCGGGCGCCCAAGCCGCCTCCCTGGCCGGTTCCCCGCCTGCGCCGAGGCCGGCGACGGCGGACGTGGTGTTACCTTCCCCGCCATGTCGACACCCCGGCCCACCGTCCGCATCGTCGGCGCGCCGGTCGACCTCGGCCAGTCGCGGCGCGGCGTGGACCTCGGGCCGACGGCGCTTCGCTACGCCGGTCTGGCCGGCGCCCTGACCCGGCTCGGCTACCGGGTCGAGGACCACGGCAACATCCCGACCGTGGAGCGCGACGCTCTCGACCGGCCTGCCGGCATTGGCTTCCTGCCGGAGGTGGTCGAGGCGTGCCGGGCAATCCACCGCGCCTGCGGCGATGCGCTGGCGGCCGACGCCATCCCGCTGGTCGTCGGCGGCGACCACTCCATCGCCGTCGGCACCGTCGGCGGCGTCTCGCACGAGTGGCGCACCGGCGTGCTGTGGATCGATGCCCACGGCGACTTCAACACCCCCGAGACGTCGCCGAGCGGCAACCTGCACGGCATGCCGCTCGCGGCACTGTGCGGCCACGGCGCGCCCGAGCTGGTGAACCTCGGCTCCCCCGAACCCAGGCTGCAGCCGGAGGACGTGGTCCTGTTCGGCGTCCGCGACCTCGACCCCGGCGAACGGGACCTGATTCAGGCGACCGGAGTGAGCGCAATCACCATGCGGCAGATCGACGAGAGGGGCGTCGCCCGGATGGCCCGCGAGGCGCTGGATCGCCTGGACCACGTCGACCACCTTCACGTCAGTCTGGACATGGACGTGGTGGATCCGCACGACGCGCCCGGCGTCGGCACGCAGGTCCCCGGCGGCCTGAACTACCGCGAAAGCCACCTGCTGATGGAGCTGCTGGCGGAGCACGGCAAGGTCCGGTCCGTCGACGTGGTCGAGATCAACCCGATTCTCGATACCCGGAACCGGACCGCCCGGCTGGCGCTCGGCCTGCTGAGCTCCCTGTTCGGGCGCAGCATCCTCGGCCCCTCCCTGATCGAGGGCGCCCAGGTCGACGGGCGGGGCCGTCCAGTACAGCGGACGCCTGACCGTTCCTCACCCCGCTCCCCTCAACCGGCAGGAGACACGAAGATGACCGACACCGAACGCCAGTACTGGCTCATGAAGACCGAGCCGGGCGAGTACTCCATCGACGATCTCGAACGCGACGGCACGACGTACTGGGACGGCGTGCGCAACTACCAGGCTCGGAACTTCATGCGCGACCGCATGAGGGTCGGCGACGGCGTGCTCTTCTACCACTCGGTCACGAAGCCGGTGGGCGTGGTCGGCCTCGCTCGGGTGTGCAGCGAGTCCTACCCCGACCCGACCCAGTTCGACCCGGACGACCCCCACTTCGACCCGAAGTCGGACCCGGAGAACCCGCGCTGGCAGCTGGTCGACATCGCGTTCGTCAGCAAGTTCGAGCGGACCGTCACGCTCGCCGAACTGCGCCAGGTTGAGGAGCTTGATGGCATGGCCCTGCTCCGGCGCGGCCAGCGACTCTCGGTGCAGCCGGTGAGCGAGCGCGAGTGGCGGATCGTCTGCGCGCTCGCCGACGTGGCCGGCTAGCAGGCTGTCGAGCTTGCCTGCGGCCGAAGGACAAGGCCAGGCCGACCGTGTGCTGGAGAGGTGGGGGCCGGGGCCTGGCCGAAAGCAGCCCTGGGACCAGGGCAGCGTCCCTGGGACGCGGCCAGGCCCGGGAGACTGCCGAAACGTGGCGCCCCTGCGGGCCGGTGGCCAGGTCGCCCGTGCCTGCCTCAGTCGATCCGGGCCACCCGGACGCCGCCGGCGCCCGTGTCGAGCTCCACGCGGGCCTTGCCGTCGCCCGACACGAAGCGCATCTCGCCGCGGCTCCGGTGCAGGGTGCGCTCGATGGGCACGTCCACATCGATGCTGCCCGAGCCGACGTCGATGTCGAAGCGGGCCGACACGTCGTCTGGCAGCAGCAGCGAGATGCCGCCGGAACCGGTATCGACCTCGAAGTCGCCGTCGCCCATGCTGACCAGGGCCAGCCGGACGCCGCCGCTGCCCGTGTCGATGGCGGCGGCGCCGAGCGCACCGGACTCGACCTCCACTCCGCCGCTTCCCGTGTCGACCGAGAGCCGGTCCGCCTCGATCGTGCGCAGCCTGACGCTGCCGCTGCCCGTGTCCACCGAGATCGCGTCGGCCCCGGCGTCCGCCACCTCGACCGTTCCGCTGCCGGTTCTGATCTCCAGATCGCCGCCGACGAAGCCGTCGAGGTCCACGCCGCCGCTGCCGGTGTCGAGCTCCAGGTCGCCGCGCAAGCCCCGCGCCAGCAGACGGCCGCTGCCGATGCCGAGCTCGACGTCGCCTTCCAGGTTTTCCGCTTGGATCGCCCCGGCCATGACGTCGACCTCGACCTCGGCAGCGAGGTTCCGGGCGAGGACGTCGCCGGCGCCGTGGTCGACTCTCAGCACGGCGCCTGCAGGCACCCGGATGGTCATGTCCGCCCACGCTTCCATGCCGCTGCCGTCGCGAAAGATGCGCACTCGGCGCCCGGACAGGGACCTCAGGAGCTCGCCCAGCAGGCTGCGCGAACGGCCGGCCCGGAACCACAGGCTGGCGCGCTTGCGGCTGAACTCCGGATAGACGTAGCGGTCCTCGTCGTCCACCGGAAACACCACGTCCAGCCGGGCATTCGAGCCGCGCTCCTGCTCGATGCGCACGTTCTCCGGCGTGCCGTCGGCGCCGCGCACCGTGATCTCGACCTCGAACTCGTCGCCGGCGGCCGGCTCGAGTTCGATCTGACCGATCAGGTTCGTCACCTCCAGCGAGCCCGAACCGAAGCGGTGGCTCTCGGTGAACTCGCCAAACGCGGCCGACGCGGAGAACGCCAGCGCAAGCAGGGCGGCGCCTCCCGAGGCGGCGAGGAAGCCGACCCTGCTCGCGCCAGTCTTTCCGGGCGTGGCGGCGTGCGGAACGCGATTCGTCATGACGAGATCTCCCTCCAGGTCTTTCGGGGGCTTCGCGCCGGACCGGGACGTCCCGCGCTCCTGTCCCCTGCAACGCAAGCTTGAGCCGCCGGGTTTCACCGACGGCCCGCCAGCGCAGCCGACAGCCCGGGCCGCGAGACACTTCGCACCTCGTTCGTCTCGCCCGGTTTCGCGCCTCGCTCACAGCCCGGTGGCCAGCCAGCGTTCTTCCTCCGGCGGCAGACCGCCAGGCTGTTAGGGTCGCCTGACCTCAAGCGTCCCAGTACGCGACCGGTCGTCGCCGGAGATCGCACGTGGCCAGCTACAACATGAACCAGGTTCGCTCCGGGCTCAAGGTGCTCGAGAGCGGCGAACCGAACGTCATCATCTCGTGCGAGTACATCAAGCCCGGCAAGGGTCAGGCCTTCACGCGGGTCAAGATGCGGAACCTGCTGAGCGGGCGCGTGAACGAGAAGACGTGCAAGCCGGGCGACATGCTCGAAGGCGCCGACGTGGTGGAAACCTCGATGCAGTACCTCTACAGCGACGGCGACCACTGGTTCTTCATGAACCCGACGACCTACGAGCAGGTCGAGGCCGACGCGGATGCCCTGGGCGGCGCCGAGCAGTGGATCAAGGAAGAGGACGTCTGCAACGTCACGCTCTGGAACGGCAACGCCATCCTGGTGTCGCCGCCGAACTTCGTGGTCCGGGAGATCGTCGAGACGGACCCGGGTCTCAAGGGCGACACGTCGAGCGGCGGCAGCAAGCCGGCGAAGCTGGAGACCGGCGCGGTGGTCAAGGTGCCGCTCTTCATCCAGACCGGCGAGTCGATTCGCATCGACACCCGCACCGGAGAATACGTCTCCAGAAGCCGCTGACCGGGCGGCTGGGCGACGCGGCGCCGCCACGAACGCCCTGGGCCGCGGTCACGAACCCCCTGACGAGAGCGGCCAGACCGAGGACCGGCAGAAGTGGGCGACCCCGACCGAGACTGGGCGCCGGCCGCCGGGATGGCGGCGATCAGACGGCGAGCCGCAATGCTGGCGGCTGTGCGCGCCTTCTTCGCCGAGCGGGAGGTGCTGGAGGTCGAGACGCCCCTGCTCTCGGCCGAGACCACGCTGGACGTGCATCTCGACCCCATGCCCTGCAGGGTCGAGGCGCCCGGCATCGACGCCCGGAGGATGTACCTGCAGACCTCGCCGGAGCTGGCCATGAAACGGCTGCTCGCCGCCGGGGCGGGCTCCATCTACCAGGTATGCAAGGCGTTCCGAGGCGGCGAACGCGGCCGCTGGCACAACCCCGAGTTCACGATGCTCGAGTGGTACCGGGTGGGTTTCGGCGTCCACCGGCTGATGCGCGAGGTCGCCGAGCTGATCGAGACACTCGCCTCGCGTCCGCTCAGGCCGGCCACGTACGTGAGTTACGCGGATCTGCTGCTGCGCCACGCCGGGACAGACCCGCTCACGGCCTCGACCACGGCCCTGCGGCAGGCGGTCCGCGCCACGGCGGCGCCTGTCGACCCGGACGGCCTGGACCGCGACGACCTGCTTGCGCGGCTGTTCGGCGACGTGGTCGAGCCGGAGTTTCCGCCTGATCGCGTCACGGTCGTCTTCGACTACCCCGCATCGCAGGCAGCGATGTCCCGGCTGAATCCGGCGGACCCGCGAACCGCCGAGCGCTTCGAGGCCTTCGTCGGCCGCACGGAGCTCGCGAACGGCTACGGCGAGCTTCGCGACCCGGTGGAGCAGCGGCGACGCCTGGAGCGCGACCTGGCAAGCCGTCGCCAGGCCGGTCGCCCCCTGCCGCCGATGCCGTCGCGCTTCCTCGCCGCGCTGGAAGCCGGGCTTCCGGACTGCGCCGGAGTGGCGCTGGGACTTGACCGTCTCCTGGCGCTCGACCTCGCGGCAAGCGGGCTCGACGAACTGATCGCGTTCCCGATCGACCGGGCGTAGAAGCCGTCGGGCCCGGAGGTCTCAGCCGTCGAGCAGGCCCGAGGCCTCCGCCTCGGGTTCCAGGACCTCGCGCCGCCAGCCTTCGAGGGCCGGGGGCCATTCCCGGCTGCCCCGTTGCCGGCTCTCGGCAGCCCAGGTCTCGATCGTCCGCCGGGTGGCGAGGAACTCGAGCGGCAGGTCGAGGCGGCTGGCGACCCCGGACACCAGCCGGCGCAGCGCCTCGGCAAGCTCGCGGCTCGAAGGTTGGCCTCCACGCCGCGGCGGCGACGCCGGAAGCTCGTCCCGAGGCAGCTCCTGCGCGGACCGGACCAGACCGAGCAGCACGGAACCGTACCGTCGGGCCTGGCGGGGAGTCAGGTTGCGGACATCCTTCAGGTCCTCCGTGCGACGCGGAAGCCGGCGAGCCAGGTCGACCAGCGTGTCGTCCTTCACCACGAATCCGCGCGGCAGGTCCCGGTTCTTCGCCCGCCGCTCCCGCCAGTCGCAAAGCGACCGCAACGCTGCCAGCTGCCGGGGCGACATCCCCGACCGCCGCAGCCGCCGGTAGATCCAGTCCGGCGCCAGACGCGCCTGAACGCTTCGGGCCTGCCGCTCGAATTCCTCGTCGGCCCAGGCGGCACGTCCGCGCGCCGAGAGCCCTTCCTGCAATTGCTCCCAGGCCGGCAGCAGGTAGGCCACGTCGAGGCCCGCATACTGCACCTGGGCGGAAGTCAGCGGACGACGCAGCCAGTTCGACCTCTGGGCGCCCTTCCCCAGCTCGACCTCGAACAGCCGGGCAACCATGCTGACGTAGCCCGGCGAGGCGCCCAGCCCGCAAAGCGTCGCGGCCGCCTGGGTGTCGAACAGGGGCGCCGGAGCGCTGCCCAGGGCGTTGTGGAAGACCTCCAGGTCTTCGCCCGGCGAGTGCAGCACCTTGGTCACGTGGGGCGCCCGGATGAGCTCCCGAAGCGGCGACGGATCCCGGATCGCGACCATGTCCACGAGGTAGCAGCCCTGCCGGTCGGCGACCTGAATCAGTCCGAGCCGCGCGTGGAACGTCCGCACGCGCACGAACTCGGTATCCAGGCCGACAGCCTCCTCCCCCAGCCAGACGGACGCGAGATCGGCAAGTCGACCGTCGTGGTCGACGACTTCGGGCGCTGGCGGCGTCGGCAGCTTCATCGGAATCGGAACGTCGTTCGGGTCGGGCGTCGGGGCGGCGCACCGAACCGGGCGCCGATGCTAGCGCCGCCGGGCCGGTCGCTGGCGCCGCACTCCGGCCGCCGTCGAGACCGAGCGACCGCTCGGGGGCGCTGGCCGCCCGGATCGCCCCGTTTGAAGCCATGGGGAAGATGCGGAATACAATCCCGCGTTGCCCTGTACCGGAACCCGCGCCTACGATGACCAGCAAGCAGGTACCCCTCATCATCCTGGGCGGCAGCGACCGCCGGCCGGCCTACATGCCGCCCGACGGTCGCTCCAAGCACCCGCTCGCCGGCGTCAAGGGGATTGACGTCAAGGTGGGCGGCAGACCGCTGATCGAGGTCGTGATCGAGCGCATCCGCAGAACGGACGCCTTCGACCCCATCTACGTCGCCGGGCCCGGCGACGCCTACGCCCGGCTCGACGACGGCATCAGCATCGACACGGACGGCGGCTTCGGCCGCAACATCCAGGTCGGCGTCGAGACGGCGCGCCGCCTGCACGGCGACGGGCCGCTTGCGGTGACCACCTGCGACATCGTCCCCGAACACGACGAGCTGAACGCGGTGGTCGAGGACTACTGGGGCAACGGCCCGGCCGACTTCTTCTTCCCGATGATCCGGGCGCCGCAGGACCCGGAGCGCCTCGGCGAGTCCGGCTGGAAACCGCAGTACCACGTGAAGCCGGAGGGCGGCACGAAGCCCGAGGCCATCCTGCCCGGGCACCTGGTCATCTGCAACTCGGCCGCGCTGCGGTGGCGCTTCATCTACCGCCTGATGGACCTGGGCTACCGCACCCGCAACCGGCCGATCCTCTACCGCCGCGCCTACATGGTGCGGCGGCTGCTGTGGATCATGCTGGTGCAGGACCTGATCCACATCCTGAACCTGCGCCTGCCGACCTTCACGTTCGACACCGCGCTGTCCGGGGCGCGCGCGGCCAGGCGCCTGAAGGAGAAGGTCATTCAGCAGTCCGAGCTCGAACTCGCCCTGCGCCGCATGTTCATCCGCCGACGCCACCGGGTCCGCAACCCGGAGTGCAGGGTGCGGATGCCGGTCATGGACGCGATGTCCCTGGCCCGCGACATCGACACGCAGGAGGAAGCGGTCGCGTTCGGCGCCGTCAGCGCATGAGGGCCCTCCTGGCGCAAGTCCTGCGCGGGCTGGCCCTTGCGGTCGTCGCCACGGCGCCGGCCGCCCCGGCAGCGGCCGCACCCCACCTCGTCCTGCTCACGGTCGATACGCTGCGCGCCGACGCCCTGGGCGTCTACGGCGCGGCTTCGGCAACCACGCCGACCATCGACGCACTGGCCGAGCGCGGCGTCCTGTTCGAGGACGCGCAGACCGTCATCGGCAAGACCGGCCCGGCGTTCGCCTCCGCCTTCACCTCCTTCTACCCGCCCACCCATGGCGCGCGCCGCAACGCCCAGCGGATGCGAGACGACGTTCCGGTGCTGGCCGAGATGCTGGGCGCCGCCGGCTACGAGACGGCCGCCTTCATCTCGAACTGGACGTTGCGCGCCGACCTCCTCGGCCTAGACCGCGGCTTCGACCATTACGACGAGAACTTCACCCGCGACCGCAACGCGGTGGGGCTCAAGGAACGCCACGCCGACGACGTGGCCCGGGCAGCCGAACGCTGGCTGCAGCGACGCACGGAGGACGAGGCGAGGCGCAACCAGCCGCTGTTCTTCTGGGTCCACTTCTCCGACCCTCACAGCCCGTACCTGGAACGCAACGGCTTCACGCCTCCCCAGCCTCCGCGCGAGGAGCGCGTCGCCGGCTGGCAGAGGCGCTGGCGCTACCAGTCCGAGGTGAACTACGTGGACCACTGGATGGGGAGACTGGTCACGGCCATGGACGAACTGCTCCCCGGCCCGCGCCACACGCTGTTCCTGAGCGACCACGGCGAGAGCATGGGCGAGCACGGCTACTGGGGGCACGGCAAGAACGTCTACTGGCCCAACGCCCGCATTCCGATGATCCTCGCCGGGCCGGGCGTCCCCGAAGGGCGCCGGGTCAGCGCCGCCGTGAGCATCATCGACCTCCTGCCCACGGTTCTGGATCTCCTGAACATCGAGACCTCGGCGACCCTGGAGGGCGCCAGCCTCCTGCCCTTCGGCGACATGGACTCGCGGACGGCCCGGCCCCGCTTCGTGATCGGCGACCGCCACAGCGCCCTGATGGAGAAGTCCCGCCGCCGGGCGCCGTACGAGGATCCGCTGCAGATCAGCCTGGAGCTCGACGGCGCCAAGGTGCTCCACGACTTCTCGAAGCGCCGGACGATCTACTTCGACCTGAAGGCCGACCCGGAGGAGGAGCGGCCGCTGACCTCGCCGCCGGTCGACCTGACGCCGCCGCTCGGTCGGCGGCTGGTGAACTGGTACAGGGCGTTGGGCAAGTACGAAGCGAAGAGCGGCGCCGAGCTGAGCGAGGAAGACTTGCGACAGTTGGAGAGCCTGGGCTACATCGACTGACGCCGACGACCCGCCGACCTCAGTCGACCGCTTCGCCGGCCGCGACCAGAACGATGCAGTCTGCCAGCAGGCGGGTCGCCGCCTCGATCTCGGGGACGCTCGGCAGCGTCGGCGCGATGCGGATGTTCCGGTCCTCCGGGTCGAGTCCATACGGGTACGTGGCGCCCGCCGGCGTCAGCTTGACTCCTGCGCCGCCTGCCATCTCGACCACCGCGCGGGCATTGCCCGGCGCCGTGTCCAGGCTGACGAAGTAGCCGCCCCGCGGCCGGCTCCACTCCGCCACACCCAGACCTCCGAGAGCCTCGTCCAGGACGCGGAGCACCATCTCGAACTTCGGCCGGATGAGCTCGGCGTGGCCCCGCATGTGCTCCCGCACCGCCTCGACGCCGCTCTCGAAGAAGCGAACGTGCGCAAGCTGGTTCAGCTTGTTCGGCCCGATCGTCTGAATCGAGCGGAAGCTCCTGACCCAGTCGCAGTTGCGCGGGCTCGCGGCGACCGCGGCGAGACCGGCGCCGCCAAAGGTGACCTTGGAGAACGAGGTGAAGATGATCGCCCGGTCGTCGGCGCCGTGCGCGGCGCACCGCTCGAGGAAGTTCGCAAGCCGCTCCGGCTCGCCGTCGAAGGAGTGCAGGGCGTAGGCATCGTCCCAGAGAACACGGAAGTCGGGCGCCGCGGCCTTGATCGAGGCAATCGCGTCCACCACGTCGTCCGTGTACGTCACGCCGGTCGGGTTGCTGTAGCGCGGGACGCAGAACATGCCCTTCACGTTCGGGTCGTCGCCGGCGAGCCGCGCGATCTCCTCCACATCCGGCCCGTCGTCGCCCATCGCCACCGGCAGCATGTCGATGCCGTAGCGCTCGAGCAGGGCGAAGTGCCGGTCATAGCCGGGGCTGGGGCACAGGAACTTCACCGGCGTCGAGCGGCGCGGGCCGCCCCATGGGTCGCCGCCCGGGACGCCGACCAGCATCGCCTGCACGACCACGTCGTGCATCCACTGCAGGCTCGCGTTGCCGCCAACGAACACGAGCTCCGGCGCCACACCAAGGATGTCGGCGAAGATCTGCCGCATCTCGGGCAGGCCGCGCGGGTCGCCGCCGTAGTTCCGGCAGTCCGTGCCGTCGGCGCCGGGAGTGTCCTCGCGCCCGGCGGCCGCGAGCAGACCGTGGGAACGGGCGAGCTGATCCGGCGACGGCTTGCCGCGCGTCATGTCGAGGCCGAGACCAGCCGCGCGCGCCGTCTCGTAGCGGGCCCTGGCTGCCGCGACGACCGTCGGGGCGAGTTCCGTCGCGTTCTCTTCCATCTGCCTGCTCCCTCTGGGGCTACTCCTCTGCCGAGGCGGCGGCGCCCCCGTCCCAGACGATCCGGTAGATGGCGCCGGCCTGGTCGTCCGAAACCAGCAGCGAACCGTCCGGACGCTCCATGACGTCCACCGGCCGGCCCCAGTTGTCCTCGCCCTGCAGCCAGCCGACGGCGAACTCCTCGTAGCTCGTGGCCTTGCCGGCGCCATCGACGCCAACCACCATGACGCGATAGCCGATCTTGCTGCTGCGGTTCCACGACCCGTGCTCGGCGATGAAGATCTGGCCGCGGTAGCGCTCGGGGAACGCGTCGCCCCGGTAGAAGCGCATGCCCACCGCGGCGGTGTGCGGCGCCAGGTCGACCTCGGGCGGCACGAACTCGCTGCACGCGCGCTGGTCGAACTCCGGATCGGCGATGTCCTGACCGTGGCACCAGGGATAACCGAAGTGCTGGCCGTCCTGCCTGAGAACGTTCAGCTCGTCGGGCGGAATGTCGTCCCCCATCATGTCGCGGCCGTTGTCGGTAAACCAGAGCTCGTCGGTGCCCGGACGCCAGTCGAAACCGACCGTGTTGCGCACGCCGCGAGCCACCACCTCGTGGCCGCCGCTGGCGTCGAGCCGCAGGATGGTGGCGAACGGGTCGCCCTCGTCGCAGATGTTGCAGGGAGCGCCCACCGGCACGTAGAGATGGCCGTCGGGGCCGAAGCGGATGAACTTCCAGCCGTGGTGGGTCTTGTCCGGGAGGTCGGCCGTGACCACGACCGGCGGCGGCGGCGCGTCGAGGCTGCTCTCGATGTCGTCGAACCGGAGCACCCGGCTGATCTCGGCGACGTAGAGGTCTCCGTCGTGGAAGGCGACGCCGTTCGGCCAGTTCAGGTCCTTGCCGATGGCATGCCGACCGTCGCTGCGGCCGTCCCCGTCGACGTCGACGAGCGCATGCACGATGCCGCCGCCCTGCCGACCCGTGCCCACGAACACGGTACCCGACGGGCTCTGCGCCAGCGAGCGGGCCCTGTCGACCCCGGTGGCGAAAACGTCGATCGAGAAGCCGGCCGGGAGCCGGATCTCCTCCAGGCGGAGTGCGTCGTCGTCCGCCGCGGCGGCGCCGGCGCCGCCACCGGCAAGGGCAAGCAGGAGGCCGGCCGCGAGGACGGCGAGGGGGGGGGTAATACAGGAAACGGGCATGGACCGCTGCATGGAGAAGGCTCCCTGGATTGCGACGGGCCGGAGGCGCAGGCCCAAGTCGGAAGACGGCAAACTACCAGAGGAGCATGACGGCCACGCCGGCGGCAATCACCGCGACGCAGGTCACTTTCCGCACGGTGAGCGGCTCGGCGAAGGCAAGCCGACCAAGGACCAGCGCCAGCGACGAGCCGATGCCCCGCTTCACCGTCTCGACGAAGCTCACCCAGGCGTGCTGGAGCGCCAGCAGCTGAAGCCCCTGGGCCAGCGCTCCCAGCACGACGGCGGAGACCAGGAGAGGCCAGACGCCGCTGCTCGCCCGAAGCCGCTCCCGCGGCCCGAAGCGAAGGCCACGCAGCGCCGCAACGCTCACCGAGAAGCCCACGCCGAGATGCATGACCAGCCCGTGGAACGCCGGGCTCGACGCCTCGATGGCCAGCTTGTCCAGCGGCAGAGCCAGCGCCCACAGGAACGCCACAACGACCATCCACCAGGCGCCGGCGCCGAGCATCCACGCTCCGGCTCGGCGCCCCGGCCGCCCGCCGGTCGACTCGCCCCGCTGCAGGGCGAGCGCGCCCGACACGACCATCAAGATACCGAACCACTCCCGCCGGCCCGGCAGCTCCCCCAGCAGCGGGATGCCGAGCAGCGCCGTGAACACCGGCGTCAGCGAGAGCAGCGGAATCACCGCGCTCAGCCCGGCAAGACCCACGGATCGCAGGAACCCGTAGTTCGCGCCCAGGTTGCAGAGCACCGAGCCCACCGCCGGCCAGAGGTAGGCCGCACGAACGCCGGCCGGGGGCTGAGCCAGCAGCCAGGCGCCGTAGAGCGGCGCCGCGCCCAGCGACAGGACCATGACCAGGAATGCGTCCGTGAGCCGCCCGGTGAGCTTCTTCCGCAGCAGGTCGAACAGCGAGAAGCTGACGGTCGCGCCAATCACCAGCGCGATACCGGGAACGGAGACCATCGACGTGCGCAGTCTACGTCCGGCGCCGCCCGCCAGGTTCGGCGACCGCCAGGATGCCGGATCCGCCGAAAAGCCACGGTCGCTGGCTTTGAACTGGCCTGCCGGCGCAGCCAGCCTGAGCCGCCAGCCGCATCCCGGACGCCGCTCTTGACCCGTGCCCCTCCTGCTAGGATCCCGACCCGCCATGAAGTCGTCGGGACCCCAGTCAGCCGAGTCCGCCGCCGCCCCGTCCGCAGGCGGCCTGCTCGCTGGCAAGCGCGGCCTGGTGGTCGGCGTGGCAAACAAGCGCTCCCTGGCCTGGGGGATCGCCCGGCGCGCGCATCAGGAAGGCGCCGAGCTCGCCTTCACCTACCAGGGCAAGGCGCTGGAACGTCGGGTCCGTCCCCTTGCCGAGTCGCTCGGCCTGACCCTGGTCGAGCCGCTGGATGTGACGGACGACACCCAGATCGGGGCCGTCTTCGGCGTCCTGAAGGAACGCTGGGGAAGTCTCGACTTCCTTGTCCACTCGGTCGCCTACGCCAATCGCGAGGACCTCAAGGGCCGCACGGTGGACACCTCCCGCGCCGGCTTCAGCACCGCGCTCGACATCAGCTGCTACTCGCTGATCGCGCTGGCCCGCGCAGCCGAGCCGCTGATGCCGCGAGGCGGCAACATCATCGCGATGACCTACTACGGCGCCACGAAGGCGACGCCCAACTACAACGTGATGGGCATCGCCAAGGCTGCCCTCGAGGCATCCATCCGCTACCTGGCGGTGGACCTCGGCCCCAGCGGAATCCGTGTACACGGGATCTCCGCCGGGCCGGTCAAGACGCTCGCGGCCTCGGGCGTCGGCGGCATGCGCCACATGCTGAAGGCGATGCTCGACCGGGCGCCGCTCAAGCGCAACATCTCCATCGACGAAGTCGGCGCGACCGCCGCGTACCTCCTGTCCGACCTGAGCGCGGGCACCACCGGCGGCATTCACTTCGTCGATGCCGGGTTCCACATCACGGCGATGCGCAACCCTGTCCCGCCCTCAGCGTAGAGGACAGCAGGGAGCAGCGCGGCCAGGCTCCTTTCGGTCTGCCGTCCACTGACTACCTCCCCAGTGTGACAGCAGGCTGTCGCCTGCTCCCTCCTTTCCCCTCCGGCGCCGTCTGCGTTCAGGGGACCTCGCCACCCGCCTTCTGCCACGCGGCGAACCCGGGCCATGCCCCGACCTTGCAGCGCTCGGCAGCCCGGAGCGTCGGTCAGGCAGCCAGCTCGGCCGAAGCCGTTCGGGCCGCCGCGGCAAGCAGTGCGCCGCCGACGAAGATCGCCTCCTCGGCCGGGGCGAACTGCGGCGTGTGGGCGCCGACGACGGGGTCGCCGGGGAGACGGGCGCCGACCCGGATGAAGCAGCCCGGAATCCGCTCCTGGTAGAAGGCGAAGTCCTCGCCCCCCATGTTCGCCGCCGGCATCGGCCTGATCGCGTCGGCGGCGATGACGCCCTCCGCCCCCCGGCGGGCCCAGTCAGCCGCCCGCTCGTCGTTCAGAACCACCGGAGTACCCTGGAGCATTCGCACCCGGGCTTCGAGCCGGCAGGCGTCCGCCACCGACTCCGCGACGTGCCGGACCTCTTCCGCGAGGAGCTGCCGGACCGCCGGATCGAGCGACCGCATCGTGCCCTGCAGCAGTGCCCGGTCCGGGATCACGTTGTGCGCCGTGCCGGCCGAGACGGCGCCCACGGTAACCACCGCCGGCTGGTCGGGCTCGACCCGCCGGGACACGACCGTCTGCAGGGCCGAGATGACCTGGGCCGCCCCGACGATCGGGTCGAGGCCCTGGTGCGGTCGGGCGCCGTGCGCTCCCCTGCCCACGAGCTCGACCTCGAAGCGGTCGGCGGCGGCGCCGACCGCGCCCGGCTGGATCATCGCCTGTCCGACCTCGAAGGTCAGGTCGACGTGGGCGCCGAAGATCGCCGCCACGCCGTCCAGCGCGCCGCTCGCCAGCACCGCCGGGGCGCCCTCGCCGGTCTCCTCCGCCGGCTGGAGCAGCAGCAGCACGTCGCCCGCCGCCGGCCTGGCCTGCAGCAATCTTGCCGCCGCAACCGTCCACGACGCATGCACGTCGTGGCCGCAGGCGTGCATCACGCCCTCGTTGCGAGAAGCGAAGGCCAGACCGGTGCCCTCGAGGATCGGCAGGGCGTCGATGTCGCCGCGGACCGCGACCACCGGGGCGCCCGGGTCGCGCCCGCGAACCCGACCCACGACCCCGGTCCCGGCCACCCGCTCGACCTCGCGCACACCGAGCCCGCGCAGCGTGTTTTCGAGCCGCGTGGCAGTGCGGCGCTCCTGAAGCGAGAGCTCCGGGTCGGCATGCAGGGCACGGCGCAGGCCGACAAGCGCCTCGACGTCGCCAGGGCCGTACAAGCCGCAGACGGCGGTCGGAAGCCGAAGCGAGGCCGCTTCCCCGGCCGTCATCGTTGCCGATCGATCATCGATGCACGGCGGGCTGCGACGCCGGCTCGGAAGCGAAGGCATGAAACGTCGCGCCGCCCGCCGTGCCGCTTGAAGCCGCACCGAGCCAGGCGTCGAGCCGACCGGCGCCCACGCCACCGCCCGGCCAGTGGCCCTGGCTGCAACCGATCGGCGAACCGTCGGGCGCCCGCAGCGGCCGCGGCAGGGCGATGGACCGCGGGTCGGCAAGGAAGCGACCGATCTGCCACTGCGCATGGGCCCGGTGCTCGGCTTCCGCGGGGTCGTCGCCGGCGGACGAAGCGGGGTTGGCTTCCAGCCACTCCGCAAGTCGGACAACCGCCGCCCTCGCCGCCGCCTGGACCTGCACCGACCCGGAGGAGACCGCAGGTCCGGAGGTGCCGAGATTCGTCGGCACGCCGGACGGCGCGCTCTCGAGCGGCACGCCGGCGGCAAGCCCGAACAGGCGCCGCAGGAGGGCGCCGTCCACTGCCCGACCCACCTCGCCGGCGAGGCCGGGCTGAACCTCGGCGCGCCAGGTGGCTTGGAGCAGCCGGTCGAGCACGTCCGCAAGCCGCGGCTGACCGGCGTCGCGGGCGTGGTGGGAGACCAGCCTGGTGGCCCGCGCGTCGTCCAGAATCATCCCGAAGGTCAGGTCGGCCGCCAGTTCCGCCGCCGCTATCGGGTCGAAGGCCGGTCCGGCGCGAGACGGCAGGTGCTCGCGGCCCCGGCTGCGGCCGGGCGAGGGCGGCGGGATCAGGTCGAGGATCCGCTCCGGAAGGGTCAACTCGGCCGGATCCACGGTCCGCAGCAGCGCATCGAGCGCGTCCATCTGCATCTCGGGCGGCAGCAGCGACACCGGAACGCGGCCGTCGCCGCGCACCGCGTGGGCGTAGTCGAGACCGCCGAGAACCTTCGCCGTCGCCTCGATCTGGTAGCGATGCAGCAGGTACAGGGGCGTGAGCACGTCCTCGAGCGCGGACAGCGGAGCGCCGACCGGCACGCTGGTTCGGGAGAAGCGCTCCAGGGCCGCGCGCCGAACGTCCAGAACCCGGCCCAGCTCGTCCGCCGCGGAACGACCGTTGTCCCACAGATGCGCGGTGGGATGCGCGCCGCCCACCGGGCGGGCGTCCTGGTCGGTCAGGAAGTGGAGACCGGCATCGTCGGTGGCGCGCAGGATCTCGTCAAGAGCGGCCGCCTCGTCCGTGCCGTCGGGGAAGTCAGAGTAGCCGTAGAGGATCGCCCGCCTGTCCCACTCGCCCAGGCCGACGTCGTAGGCGGCGCTCAGGTCGACCTCGCCGTCGGCGTTCAGGACCGCCAGCGGGTGCGGGTAGTCCATTACCGACTCGCGTCCGGCCGGCCCGTCGGCACTGGACGCGAAGTTGTGCACCAGGCCGATCGTGTGGCCGACCTCGTGCGCCGACAGCTGGCGGAGGCGTGCCAGCGCCATCTCGGTGAGCGCTTCGATGGACGAGTCCGCAGCTTCGTGCGGGGCGAGCAGGCCCTCGGCGATCAGGTAGTCCTGGCGTACCCGCAGCGAACCGAGCGTCACGTGCCCCTTCAGGATCTCGCCCGTGCGCGGGTCGGTCACCGAGCTGCCGTACGACCAGCCGCGCGTCGAGCGGTGTACCCACTGAATCACGTTGTAGCGGACGTCGAGCGGGTCGGCCCCCTCCGGCATGAGTTCCACCCGGAAGGCGTTCGCGTAGCCGGCCGCCTCGAACGCCTCGTTCCACCAGCGCGCGCCGTCAAGCAGCGCAGAGCGGATGGGCTCGGGGGCGCCCCGGTCCAGGTGGTAAACGATCGGCTCGACCGCTTCGCTGCGCTCGGCGTTCGGGTCGCGCTTGACCAGCCGGTGGCGGTTGATGAAGGCGGTCTCGAGCGGCTGGTCAATGGGCGTGGCGTAGTCGCTGTACGTGGTGACGATGTAGCCGGAGCGCGGGTCCGAAAGGCGGGGCTCGTAGCCCGGTGGCGGCAAGGCGACGAAGGAGTGGCGCACCCGTACCGTGACCGCCTCCGCCGACGGTGCCACCTGCCGCACCCAGGCGCCGGCACGCCGGTCGCCGTCCGCCAGCGTGAAGGTCTGAACGGCCTCGATCTCCGTGTTGCGCGGGAAGGCGGCCACGCCGGGCCGGTGAACGACCGATCGCGAGGCGTCCAGCCGGTAGCTGCCCTGGCCGAGCTGTCGGAGCCGCGCGGCCACGCCATGGGCGTCATGGAGCGCGAAGTCCGTGGCGTCCACCAGCACCGCGCCGTCGTCGCCTTCGGCCGCCACCTCGAACCCCCACAGCACCGAACGGGCAAAGGCGTCGGCCACCGCGCGCCGCTCGTCCGGGTTCTCGCTGATCGCCCGATAGCGAGTGTTCTGCTGGACCAGAAGCACCTTCGGCCCCACGCGCTCGAACTGCACCAGTCGCGTGGCGCCGAGCTGGCCGCGGTCGAGCCCGATGTCGTTGGAACCCAGACCGGCGGACAGTGCGACGACGTGGATCATCTCCTCCTCGAAGGCGTCGATCTCGAGGAACAGCCTGCCGCCCCTGCCGTCCCAGTACAGGTCGACGAAGCCGGGCAGGTGGTCGAAGCCGTTCGTGAGCTCCTGGATCGTGGGCGGCCCCTCGCTCCCGGCATCCGCCGACTGCGCCTCCGGCGCCTGGGCGGCCAGGTCCGCCGACAGTCCGAGCAGGCAGAGCGCCGTCGCCAGGGCGAAAGAACGCCAGCCGGCGCCGGCCCCGACGCACCCGGCCGCTGGTCGGCCCGTCGCCCGCCTCGCCGACGCTGGCTGGGCTGACGATGCGCCGGGCAACGGAAGGGTCACGACGCGGCCCGGACCTGCGCCTCGCCGGTCTTCTCGATCAGCGCCGTCAGCGAACCTCGCTCGGACGCGGCCAGGTCGCGGACGCGGTCGCGGTTCACGGCGGCGACGATGATCTCGCCGACCTCGGTGTTCGCGCTCTCGAAGATGCCCAGCTCGATCATGCGCCGGGTCTGGTGCTGGTTGTCGTCCGTCGGACTGACGTAGTGCACCCAGACGGCGCCATAGCGGTGGATCAGGAAGACGTGGATGAGCGCCATCAGGCGCCGCCGCCGCAGCGCCGTGTCGAAGGTGTTCTGGTCGCGGACGGACAGGATCATGCGCTCGCTGCGATCGCGAATCGGCGCGAAGACCACGTTCGCGGCCTTCGACTCCGCCGTGCCGTTCGTCGCCAGCACGTTCAGCTCGAGCAGGTCGGAACCAGCGACGTGCGGCCTGAGCTGGACCCGCAGGTCCTCGTCCATGCCGTACTTGTCGCGCCAGAGCTCCAGCCACTCCTCGAGCAGCCGCGGCGGAACCTCGGTCTGGGCCAGGTGCTGGACGTGCGTCGACCCCTTGCCCATGGCCTTCGTGGTCGCCGTGTGGCCCGTCGCCGCCGAGAGACCGCCATCGAGGCGGGCGCCGCCGACCAGGGCCTGCGGCGTGCGGTAGGGCGAACCCACCAGCCGCAGCTTGCGCTGCAGCCGTGCCAGGGCCAGCATGCCGTCCTCGCACAGGGCGGTCGCGAAGTCCTCCCCGGCCAGGCCGTCGACCTGGTGACCGCCGTAGGTGATGAAGTTGAACACGAAGCCGAGCTTGCCGAGCTCCTCCGGGAAGGCCTTCATCTGCTCGTCGGTCATTCCCGTCGTGTCCCAGTTGAAGGAGGGCGACAGGTTGTACGCGAGCAGCTTGTCCGGACAGGTGGCGTGAATCGCCTCGGCGAAGCGGCGGGCATCGGCCAGGTTCGCCGTCGCCGTCTCCATCCAGATCAGGTCCGCGTACGGGGCCGCATGCAGAGACCGCGAGATCGCGTACTCGATGCCGCCGCGCACCTGGTAGTAACCCTCCGGCGTGCGCGCCATCTCGCTGTTCCAGACCAGGTTGATGCCCATCCGACGGGCCCGCGCCGCGGCCTCTTCCACCGGCACGCCATGGGCGTACTCGAGCCATTCCTCCGTCGACATGTCGAAGACGGCGCCCTCCTCTTCCCGGAAGGCGATCACCTCGGCAACCGCCTGGGGATACGTCTTGAGCCCCGCCTCCCGCTGCCAGGCATCCTGGAAGTCGGCCATCGCCCCGTCCAGCACCGCCTCGATGTCGGCGTGGTTCGAGCTTGCGGCGCCGAACGCCGACTCAAGCCGTTCATGGACGCCGACGCTCTCCAGCCAGACATCGGCCCGACGCCAGGCGGCATCCGAGACCATGTAGAGCTCGTGGCCGCGGACCTCCCGGGCGCCCAGGGCGTTCAGACGCCGCAGCACGGCGAGAGCCGCGGTCTTGTAGCTCGGCAGGTCGGGGTTGGTGACGCCGAGAATGAACGCCTGGTCGCGCTCGTCGCCGTTGCTGTCGAGGAATGTGGCGGCCTCCGAGTCCGTGCGCGCCACGATCAGGCCGGGGACGCCCATCACGTCGAGCTGGAAGCGCGCGGCGTTCAGCCGCTTGTTCTGCTCGTCCTGCGGTACCAGGACCTTGCCCGCCTGGTGGCCGCACTTCTTGACGCCAGGCTTCTGGTCCTCGATGTGGTAGCCCGGCACGCCGACCTCGACGAAGCGCCGGATCAGGTTGCGCACATGCTGCTCGCCGCCGTGGCCGGTGTCGGCGTCGGCGATGATGAAGGGCCGGAAATCGACCTCCGGCGTCGAGCGCCTCTCCGCCTCGCTCATCCGCGCCCGGATGAATGCCTGGTTTCGGTCCGCGGTGAGCAGCGCACGCACGACCGGGGCCGCCTCGTCCGGCACCTGGCTCAGCGGATAGCTGGCAAGGTCGGGCCCGGGATCCTCGGTCATCGAACCCCTGGCCGACGTCGCCCATCCGCCCAGGTAGATGCCCTCGATTCCGCGGCGCTTCATCGCCACCGCCTGGCCGGGCGAGTAGGGCCCGAAGGTGGTGATCGCCCGACGCTGCTCGAACAACTCGCGCAGACGCGCGTGGAAGGCCTCGGCCGCGCCCCGCGCCACCGTGTGGTCCTGCGGAATCGTGCCCTGCTGAAGCGCCACCTCGCGGGCGGTGTGAAGCCGCCGGATGCCCCGGAACCGGTCGCCGTTCATGAAGGCGGCCGCCGCCTCGGTCTGCCGCTCCAGCCTCTCGCCTTGTCGCTGGCCCTTCGCCATCGCTCCAGATCTCCGTTCGGTTGGTCCCGTTCCGAGCGCCGACGACGCTGTCGGAACGGGCGCAACCGTAGCACCGCCGGACAGCCGCCTGCTACCGTCCGCGGCCATGAGATCCAACCCCGACCTGCAGCGTGGCGGCGACGTCCTGCTCGACGCCCTGACCGCGTACGGCGTGCCGTTCCTGTTCGGCAATCCCGGCACAACGGAAAGCCCCCTGATGGATCGGCTCCAGGACCATCCGGATCTGGACTACGTGCTGACCCTGCACGAGTCGGTGGCCCTGGGCGCGGCGCACTACTACGCCCAGGCGTCCGGCGGCACCGGAGTCGTCAACCTGCACGTGGCGCCGGGGCTGGGGAACGCCATCGGCATGCTCTACAACGCCTGGGAGGCGAACACGCCGATGGTGGTCACGGCCGGCCAGCAGGACACCAGGTCGCGCCTGCGCGAGCCGCTGCTCGGCCACGACCTCGTCGCGATGGCCGCTCCGCTGGTCAAGTGGAGCGTTCAGGTCGAGCGAGCCGACGAGTTCGCACCCATCCTGCACCGGGCCTTCAAGGTGGCGCACGACCCGCCGGCCGGGCCGGTGTTCGTGGCCCTGCCGCTCAACGTGCTCGAGGAGGAGACGGCGGAGGCCGTGCGGCCCCTGGGCGAGCTGCATCGCGCGCCGCAGCCCGATGCGGCGGCGACTGCGAGCATGGCCGGCGCGCTCGCCGCAGCCCGGAAGCCGGCCATCGTCATGGGCGACGGCGTCGCACGCAGCGGCGGGCAGCGGCAACTGGCCGAGCTCGCCGAGTACCTGGGCGCCGGGGTCTACCCGGAAGGCCTGATGCAGCGTCTGAACCTGCCCCAGAACCACCCCTGCTTCCGGCCCCGGATGCCGCTCAATCACGCCGGCATCGCGCAGGTGCTCGGCGACGCCGACGTCATCCTGCTCGTCGGCGGTTCCTTCTTCGAGGAAGTCTGGTTCGATCCGGAGCCGCCGTTCGCTCCGGGCGCCACGGTGCTGCAGATCGAGGATTCGCCGAACCGGCTGGCGTTCAACTTCCCGGTCGCGGTGGGCATGCTCGCCGAGCCGCGCGCCGGCCTCGCCGCCCTGCTCGAGGCGCTCCGCGCCGGCGCCGACGATCGCTTCCTGGCCGCCGCCGAGAGCCGGATGCAGGCGCTCCGCGACGCCCGGGACGGCATCAGCGCGGCCCGTCGGCAGAGGCTGGCCGCCCACTTCGACGACCGGCCGATGTCGCCGGCGCGCCTGATGTCCGAGGTCGCGAAGGCGGTGCCGGACGACGCCGTGATCGTCAACGAGTCCATCACTTCCAACGGGGACCTGCTCGGCTTCCTGCCCATCGACGACCCCGAGCGCTACTGCGGCACGCGCGGCGGCGGGATCGGTCAGGGTCTCGTCGGCGGCCTCGGGGCCTCGGTAGCCCACCCGGACCGTCCCGTCCTGGTCTTCTCCGGCGACGGCTCGGCCATGTACTCCATCCAGGCGCTGTGGACCGCCGCCCACCGCGACATGCCGGTGGTGTTCCTGATCCTGCACAACCGGGAGTACCGGATCCTCAAGATCAACATGGACATCTACCGGGAGCGTTTCGGCATTCCGGCGGACCGCCCCTATCCCCACATGAACCTGACCGAGCCGGAACTCGACTTCGTGGAGATGGCCAGGGGCATGGGCGTGCCGGGACGGCGAATCGAGGATCCGGGCGAGGTCGAGGAGGCCGTTCGCACGGCGTTCGCCAGCCCAGGCCCGTACCTGCTCGACGTGATCATCGGCGGTTCGATCTGACCCCGGTCGCCCGGAGCACGGGCCCGCCGGCGACACGGGTCCGCGGTTCATGTATGCTCTCGCCCACAACTCGCAGACAGCGCACACTCGCCGGACGGAGGCCGCAGACATGGATGAGTTGAGAGAGTCCATCTTCCTGGATGACGACGCGATGGAGGAGGCGCGGCACGAAGACCGCGACTTCGAGGAGGACGCAGACGCGGTCGGCTCGAAGCCGGCCGGAACGTCCAGGGGAGCAACGTCCAGGGGAGCGTCCAGGGGAAACGTGTCGCGGCGGACCTTCATTCAGGGTTCCGTCGCCACCGGCGCCGCCGTCTCGCTGGCGGGCGGCAACCTCCTGCAGCCGGGCGCGCTGCAGGCTGCGACCGAGCCGGTGTCTGGCACGCTCCAGCTCCGGGTCAACGGGGCCGATCACGAGATCGAGATCGAGCCGATGGACACGCTGGCCATGGTGCTCCGCTACAAGCTTGACCTGACCGGCACCAAGCTCGGCTGCGACCGGGCCGAGTGCGGCGCCTGCACGGTGCTGGTAGACGGCGTCGCCCACTACGGCTGCTCCATGCTGGCCCACCAGGTGCGGGGCCGCGAGGTGACAACGATCGAAGGGCTCGAGCAGGACGGCGTCCTGCACCCGGTCCAGCAGGCAGTCATCGACGAGATGGGCTTCCAGTGCGCCTTCTGCGCCCCGGGCTTCATCATGAGCATGGCGAGCCTGGTGAAGGCGAACCCGAACGCGACCCGCGCCGAGGCCCGCGAATGGCTCGCCGGGCACATCTGCCGCTGCGGCGACTACAACAAGATCCTGAACACCGCCGAGCGCGCGCTCGAGAACGCGCGCGCCGCGCTGAGCTGAGGAGGCAAGCATGGCGAACACCCTTGTCGGCACCGACTACGCTCCACCCGATCTGATCGAGAAGATCACCGGCCGCGCGAAGTACGCCGAGGACTGGCGCGCCGAAGGCATGCTGTTCGCGAAGCAGCTGCTGTCGCCCATGCCCCATGCCCGGGTGCGCAACATCGACGCCTCGAAGGCGCTCGCGATGGACGGCGTGGTGGCGATCCTCACCGCGGACGACCTCACGGAGCACATGGGCAAGCCCGACCCGCTCGCGGAGCGCGCGCTGACCAACCACCCCAAGTACGAGGGCGAACCCGTGCTTGCGGTCGCCGCGGTCAGCGAGAAGATCGCCGCCGATGCCATCGAACAGATCGAGGTCGACTTCGAGCCGCTCCCCTTCGCGCTGGATCCTCTGCACTCGATCGCCCCCGGCGGGCCGAACCCGCTGCCTGAGGGCAACACGCTCGTGCGTACCCGCACCGACACCGGCGTCGAGACCAGCGTCGAGCGCGTTGAGTGGACGGAGGAGGACCTCGCGATCGCCAGGGGAAGCGAGGGCACGAAAGGCTCGATGCCCGAGGGTGTGTTCGAGGATGAATGGGTCAACGGCGACCTCGAGAAGGGCTTCGCCGAAGCCGACTACATCATCGACGAACCGCTCTTCTTCCAGTCCGTCACTCACCACCCGATGGAGCCGCGCAGCTGCATGGCTCACTGGGAAGACGAGACCTGCCACCTGTATCCGTCGACGCAGAGCGTCGCCTTCACGCTGCTGGCCTCCCAGGGCACGGTCGGCGTGCCGGCGCAGAACCTGGTCGTTCATGCCGAGTACACGGGCGGCGGCTTCGGCAGCAAGATCGTCGGCACCTCGAACATGGCGGTGCCGGTCTGGCTGTCGAAGATCACGGGCAAGCCGGTGATGCACCGCGTCACCCGGTACGAGGAGAACTACATCGGCCGCGCCCGCCCCGGCTTTCAGGGCTGGGCCAGGATCGGCTTCCGCAGGAACGGCCGCATCTCGGCCTTTGACTGGGCCGTCATCCAGGACAACGGTCCCTACGGCCGCCAGAGCGACATGGGCACTTCGGGCAACATGGTGTCCCTCACCTACCAGCCCGAGAACATGCGGCACCGCGGCCTGTCCGTGCTCACGAACACGCCGCCGCGAGCCCCGCAGAGGGCCCCGGGCGGGGTTCAGATGTCGGCCATGGTCGAGCCGCTGCTCGACCGCGCCGCGGACCACCTCGGCATCGACCGGCTGGAGATCCGCAAGATCAACATCGCAAGCAACGGCGCGAAGTTCGGCGAGGCCGAAGGACGCAACGTGACCACCGCCTACGTGTCCGAATCCTGGGACCGGCTGGCCGAGATGGTCGACTGGGAGGCCGCGAAGGCCCGCAGCGGCCAGATGAGCGGCTCGAAGGTCACCGGCGTCGGCCTTTCCAGCTCGACCTACACGGCGGGCTCCTCCGGCTTCGACGGACTCATGCTGATCACGCCGGAGGGGCGGCTCGAGATCCACACCGGAATCGGCAACCTCGGCACCCACTCCTACTCCGACACGGCGCGCGTGGCGGCCGACCTGCTGGACGTGCCCTGGGAGAAGGTGGACATGGTCTGGGGAGACACCGGAAAGGGCGTCCCCCACACCTGCGTGCAGGCCGGCAGCCAGACCACCCACGCCATCACCCGCGCCACTCACGCCGCGGCCACCGAGATGAAGACGAAGCTGCAGGAAATCGCAGCCTCGGTTCACGGCGGATCCGCTTCGCAGTACGTCGTGGCCGGTGAACGCGTGTACCGTCGCGGCAACCGTGCCGCCGGTCTGAGCCTGGCTGATGCAGCCGAGCGGGCCATCGAGATGAAGGGCACGTACGACGGCACCGAGCTCAGCGAGGGCCTGAGCCCGATTACCCTCGGCGGCGCCGCGATCCTCAAGGGCCGCGGCCTGCTCGCGGCGGCGAAGGACAACTACGGTCGAGCCGGCGACGTCTACTCCTGGGTAGTGGCCTACTCCGAGATCGAGCTTGACCGCGAGACCGGAGTCATCGAGCTCGTCGACTACAAGGCGGTGACCGACTGCGGTACCGTGCTGAACCCCCGCAGCCTCGGCGGGCAGCTCCACGGGGGCGCGGTCCAGGGCTTCGGCTGCGCGGTCGGCCAGAAGTGGGTGTACGACCCGCAGTGGGGCATCCCGTTCGCGAACCGCTTCTACACCGCCAGGCCGGCGACCATCCTCGACGTGCCGCCGAAGATGGACTGGGATGCGGTGAATCTGCCGGACGAGAACAACCCGGTGGGCGCCAAGGGCATTGGCGAACCGCCCATGGGCGCCGGATGCGCCGCTCTTCTGTGCGCCATCCAGGACGCGCTGGGGCAGGACACCGTCGCCTACCTGCCGCTCATGACCGACCACATCATCAACCAGCTCGAAGGGCGCGCCCAGGACGCAGAGTTCATGGCCGCCCACACCTGATCGGCTTCGTCGCGAACGCCTGACCTGATCGGCGACACGGAGGAAACCAAGCATGGCCGTCATCCACGACATGATCCCCGACTTCGAGCTGTACCAGCCCGAGAACCTGGACGGCGCCCTGGAGGTCCTTGACCGACACCGCGACAAGGCCTGGGTGCTGGCCGGCGGCATGGACAGCTTCGACTGGTTCAAGGACCGGGCCAAGCGACCCGAAGCGGTAGTCGATCTCGGTGCCGTGCCGGGCCTCTCCGGCATCCGGGAAGCCGACGGCGGCATCGAGATCGGCGCCATGACCCCGCTGACCGAGGTGGTGAACGACAACGTCGTGCGCGAACGCTTCAGCCTCCTGGCCGAGGCGGCGGAAACGGTGGCGACGCCGCAGATCCGCAACCAGGGCACCATGGGGGGCAACCTGGTGCAGGACACGCGCTGCTGGTACTACCGCGCGGGCTGGCCCTGCTACCGCGCCGGCGGCAACATCTGCTACGCGGACACGCCCGAATCGATGAACCGCGAGCACTGCATCTTCGGCGCCTCGCGCTGCGTGGCCGTCAGCCCGTCCGACACGGCGCCGGCGCTCATCGCGCTCGATGCCGAGATGGTCATTCGCGGGCGACGCGGAGAGCGCACGGTGTCGGCCGAGGACTTCTTCGTCGGTCCCGCCATCGACATCACCCGCATGACGGTCCTGCAGCCGAACGAGATCCTGCAGTCCGTTCGCATCCCGGCCACCTGGGCCGGCGCGGACTTCTACTTCGAGAAGGTGCGCGACCGGAACGCCTGGGACTTCCCCCTGGTGAACGTCGCTTCGGCCATGCGCGTCGAGGACGGCGTTGTGCAGGACTGCCGCCTCTCCGTGGGAGCGGTCTCGCCGGTGCCGATTCGCCTTGACCGATGCGAGGACCTGCTGCGCGGCCAGACAATCAGCGAGGACATCGCGACACGCATTGCGGACCTCGGCGTCATCGGCGCCAAACCCCTTCGGCACAACGGCTACAAGGTGCCGCTGATGCGCAACCTCATCCGTCGCGCCATCCGCGGCCAGGCCCCGGTCTAGTCAGGGGGACTCCATGCAGATCGTCCAACGCGTCACCAACCCCTGGGGCCAGGAGGTCCTGCAGGGTATCGACTGGAGTCTCTTCTGGATCGCTCTGATCGCCGGCGGCGTCTTCCTGGTCCTGCATCTGGCGCTGCGAAGCCGCTGGATCAGCGCCGAGAAGAAGGCGGCCGCCAACGCGCCGGACGATCCAGGCCTGCCGCAGAAGATCAACCGCCACAGCCTCGCGTCCCGCCTGTTCCACGCCGTCATGGCGGTCAGCATGATCCTGCTGCTGATCACCGGCTTCCTGCCCAAGATCGGAGTCCAGTTCGCCTGGCTCGAGATTCACTGGATCAGCGGACTGATCCTGACCGCGTCGATCGTCTTCCACATGATCCACGCCACCTTCTTCCAGAGTCTCCTGAACGTCTGGGTGGGAGTGTCCGACCTGCGCGACATGATCGGCGAAATGCGCCGCGCCGTGGCCGGAGGGTCGCCGCCTTCCAAGCCCGGCAAGTACCCGGCAGCGCAGAAGATGTTTCACCACGCGGCGACTCTTGCAGGGCTGGCGGCCATCGTCACCGGCATTCTGATGATGTGGCGGATCGAGCAGCCGCTGTGGGCGCAGAACGACTACGCATTCTTCGGCGACTCCGGCTGGGGCTGGATCTACGTCCTGCACGGCCTGGGCGGCGTCATCCTGGTCACCCTGACCGTGGCGCACGTCTACTTCGCCATCCTGCCGGAGAAGCGCTGGATGACCTGGTCCATGATCCTCGGCTGGATTGACCGCAAGGACTACCTCCGCCACCACGACCCGGCCAAGTGGCCGGTCACCGGCGGCAAGTAGCCGCGAAGCACGGAATCCTGGAAGCACGGAATCCTTACAGCGACGCTCCGTCGCGCCTGACCCAGGGCCGGGGCGAACTGGTTCGCCCCCGCAACTGGAGTCTGCCTGCATTCTGCAGCGCAAGTCCATGCAGGAGTTCGCGCGTGACGAACTGGTGCGCATCGCTTCCCGTCCGTCCCTGGATGTCTTGACGCAGGCGGTAAGGGACCGCAAGGCCGCAACCGGCACTCGAGTGCCAGCTTCGGCGATTCTCGACGCCCTCGACGCGGACCGGAAGTGACGCTCGTCGTCGATGCTTCGACATTGATCGCTGCTCTGGTGGACGAGGGCAGCGATGGCGTCTGGGCAGACGAGACGGTCACTGCCGATCCGCCACTTCTCGCCCCCAACTGATCCTGGCCGAGGTGGCCAACGGGGTTCGACGGCTTGAGATCACGGGCGACATCTCTCGATTGGAGGCAAACTCCGCCTTTCGGGACCTGATGCGCTTCGATCTGGAGTTGATGCCCGTCTTCCCGTTCTCGGAACGGGTCTGGGAACTGCGGGGAAACCTGACCCGCCACGACGCCTGGTATGTGGCGGTGGCCGAGGCCTTCTCGTGCCCGCTGGCCACCCTGGACAGGAGGCTCACTCGAGCACCCCGGCCGAGGTGCGCGTTCGCCCTTCGTCCGACTTCCTGAGCTACGACGGCAGCCAGTCGGCGATGGCCTTGCCGATCTCCTCCGGCGAGTCTTCCTGGATGAAGTGGGAGCCCTTGACCGTCACCTCGGTCTGGTTCGGCCATGACCGGCAGATCTCGCGCATGGCGCCGGTGAGGATCGCGCCCGGTCGCGCATTGACAAACAGCTTCGGCAGCGTGGACTCGGCCAGCCAGTCCGCGTAGGCCTGAACGATCTCGACCACGTCGGCCGGCTCGCCGGCGATGGGGATCTGGCGCGGCCAGGTCAGGGTCGGGCGGCGCGATTCGCCCTCGTCGGCGAACGGGCGGCGGTAGACGGCCATCTCCTCGTCAGTCAACCTGCGCATCACGGAGCCGGGCAGGACGCGCTCGACGAAGACGTTCTTCTCGAGGACCATGCCCTCCCCCGCCGGCGACCGGAAGCCCTGAAAGACGCCGCGCGCCGCTTCGGGCCAGGCATCCCAGGAAGGGACGGGGCTCACGATTGCCTCCATGTAGGCAATGCCGCGCACCGCATCCCGGTGACGGTTGGCCCAGTCGAAGCCTAGCGCCGAGCCCCAGTCGTGAATCACGAAGACCGCGTTCTCGCACACTCCGATGGCCTCGAGCAGACCGTCCAGGTAGCGCCGGTGCTCCACGAAGCGATAGCTGTCCGGCCCGCTCTCCGGCAGCTTCTCCGAGTCGCCCATGCCGATCAGGTCGGGCGCCACGAGGCGTCCGCGTCCCTCCAGCTGCGGCATCACGTTCCGCCAAAGGTAGGAAGAGGTCGGGTTGCCGTGCAGGAAGACGATCGGGTCGCCCTCACCGTGGTCGACGCAGGCCATCTCGCGGCCCTGCACTTCGACCCGTTTCTTCTCGTAGCGCACGTCGGCGGAAATCACCTGGTCTCCTCCTCCCCTCTCCCCTGGTCCTGCGGCTCGGTCAGTCCGAAGTCTGGTTCGATCCTGTGCCCCGAGCCGCTCCGTCGCGGAACCCGGGCGGCTACAGGCCGGCCTCCCCGTAGCGGAAGCCGGTGCGCGACCGCACCTTGTACCTGCCCTCACGGACCTTCACCTTGACGTCGCGATAGCCGTTCGTGCCTGCCTCGTACTCGGACTGGAAGCTGAGCAGGTAGTAGCCCTGGTTCTCCTCGGCCACCTGCCTCATGGGCGTCAGGACGTTGGTGAAGTTCGCGTAGTAGTGACCGCCGGTCTCGTTCGAGAGCAGGCTCAGCGAGTCGTTCAGCGAGCCCGAGGCGATGGACCGCCGCCGGCTGCCCATCGTGTCGATCGTGTACACAGCCACGTTGCCCGCGTTCAGGGCCTCGCGCATGGGCGGGTAGAACCGCGGATCCGGCGTGTAGCTGCCGAACTGGCCAATCTCCCCGAAGCCGAGGCTGAACATGATCAGGTTCTTTCGGCCCGCAATGCCGGCCGAGGCTTCGCCCAGGAGTTCCAGCGCCGCCTGCAGCCTCCGGCTTCCGCGCGCCAGCTCCTTGCCTGCGGGCAGGTTGGCGAACAGCGACGGCGAGTCGGGGTCGAACTCGGGCGCCGACCGCGTGACCCAGCGGTCCAGGTCCTTCTGGCCTCGCGACGCCGCTTCCACCGCAGCCAGGATGGCGTCGCGGTCGCGCGTGAAGTCGAGGTAGACCTTGAGCCGCGCCTGGTAGGCGAATACCGCCACCTGGTCGTTCGGCTGCATCTCGTTCTCCACCCAGCGCTTCAGCCAGCGGGCGTTGTCCATCTGCGGCGCGGCCAGGAACGGCGCCTGCATGCGCTGATCGTGGAACATCAGGATGAAGTAGCGGTCCGTGCGCGCCGTGCCCCCGCCGATACCCGGCGAGGCGAGCTCGCTCGGTCCACCGTAGAACGACGCGCTCATGACGTCCTGCTCCTCGCCGTCATGGAGAACCACGAAGTCCTCCGCCCGGAGGTCGTCGATGACGTTGCCCTTGCGGTCCGTCACCAGCACGTCGAGCAGGACCTCGGCGACCCGAATCCGCTCGTCCAGGCCCAGGTCGGCTGGCGATGCGCCGGCGCCGGGGCGACGGTCGAGCGACGGAGCCGGCGCCTCGACAGCCGGTGCAGACGACGAGCTGTCGGAGACTGTGTCCGACACGGCCACGGCAGCCTCGGCCGCTGGCGTCAAGGCGGACGCAGGCGCCGGAACGGGTTCCGGGCGCGGCGCCGCCGGGGTAACGAGCGGCGCAGGCTCGGGCTCGGCCTCGGGCGCCGGTGCTGGCGCCTCTGCAACCTCGGCTGCGGGTGCGGGCGCGGGGATCGAATCAGGCTCGTCGCTGGCGGCTGCCGGGGCGCTCGGCACGACGACCGCACGCACCGTCCTGCCCCGCTGCCGCCGCTGCTTCTCCAGCTTCCGCGCTTCCCGGGCCGCACGCGCGGCCGCCTTCTTCTCCGCCTTGCGCTTCTTCTTCTCTTCGTCTGCCGCCGCCTCGGCGCCCGTGACGCCGGGGGCCGCAACTGCCGGCCTGTATTCGGCCCCGATCCACAGGGCAACGACCAGGAGAGCGGCTGCAGGCGCCAGTCGTCGTCCAACCCTCGCAATTCTCTTCATTCCGGAGGACCTCCGTGCTGCTGGAATGCCGACGCGCAAGGCGGCGGCGGGAAGCGACGCTCCCCGTATGGTAGCAACCAACAGGCCGCCCGACTTCTTCCCGGCGCGCTGCGACCTGCAGACGGGCGGAGCGACTGTGGGAGCCTGGAGCGCAAAGGCCGCCTCGATGGCGGCAGACCACTCCGCCTGGTTTCCCTGGTGGACGCCCTGCAGGTCAGCCAGCTGTCGTCCCCTCGGGCCGCTCGGAAGGCCGGCGTCCGCTCCCTTGGCCTGCCAGGCTAGGATCAAGGGTCGTGACCCGGTCCGCGCCTGCCCGCCGCCACGCGGACCTCGTTGCCGCCTTTATCGGCCTGCGCACGGAGCTCGGCCGCACCCTGGTCGGCCAGGACGAGGCCGCAACGGGCCTGACCCTGGCCCTGCTTGCCGAGCAGCACGCGTACCTGGAAGGGCCGCCCGGCTGCGGCAAGTCGGAGCTGGCCGCGGCGCTTGCCGATCTCTCCGGCGCCCGCACCCACACTCTCGTCTTCCACCGCGACATTCGGGAAACCGACCTGCTCGGCGACGTGCTCCTGAGCCGACGCCGTCACCGGGGCCACGAGCTCCTGCGTCGGGAGCTGATTCCGGGGCCGCTGCTTCAGGCCGAGGTTGCCCTGCTGGAGGACCTGCCCCGTTCGCCGGGCGAGGCTCTCGGGCCGCTGCTCCGCGTTCTGGCGGAGAGACGTGCACTGAGCCGCAACCTGCCGCTCGAGGCCGCCGTCGCGACCGGCCCGCTGGAACAGGTGGAGACGCCCATCGACCCGCTCGAACCGGGACAGCTCGACCGCTTCGCCGTCCAGCTCCGGATGACCGGGCTGCTGACGGGCGGTCTCTTCGACGAGGCGGCCCACCTGATCCGGCGCTCCGCACAACGTCCGCGGCAGGAGCCCGCACGCGAGCCGGCGATGACCACCGCGACCCGCCACGCCGCCCAGCGCGCAGCGGCCTCGCTGAGCGTGGAACCGCGAACCCTGGACGCCTACCACCGCCTGCTGGAACGGCTGCGGCAGCGCGGCGCGGACGATTCCGCCTCCGGCGACCGCCTGATGTCGGATCGCTCCTTCAGCTCGGCCGCGCTGCGGCTGGTCCGAGCCCATGGGTTCCTGCGCGGCGCACCGGCGGCAGCGCCCCGCGACCTCGGGGCGATTCGCTACATGGTCGCCCACCGGCTGCCCGAAGAGGTGCAGGAGGACTTCGACCACATCCTGGAGGAGTTGCTGGGCGACCCGCCGAACGTGTCCATGTCCGAGGCCGGTGCGCAGATGCCGGGTGGCCAGTTCGAGGGCGATGACGACGCGGACGGCGCGGCCGCCGCCTCCCCGGCCTCCGATTCGTGGATCGACGATCAGGCCGACGTCCCCGCGCCGCCGACCCTCTTCGGCCCGCCACCCCTGCCCGCTCAGGTCGACCCCCTGCTGCGGGCGCTGGTGGGCCGCATCGAACGGGGACGGATAGACCCGGACACCGACCCGGGAGGCCAGCCCCGGGGCTACCGACCGTTGCGCGATCTCGACGAGCTGATGGACGCGGACCTGATCGAAGCCCTGCTGTTCGCCGAAGGCCGCCTGCCGGGCGCGCCGCGAGCGTTCGAGCGAAAGCGCCGCAGCGCCGGCGGCGCCGTGGCGGTGCTGCGCGACATCTCCGCATCGATGGCCGGCCGGCTCACCGCCTGGTCGAGCCAGGTCGTGCTCGGAATTCTCCGGGTCGCTGCGCGCCGCAGGATGAGGGTCGGCTACGTGGAGTTCCATCATCGAGCGCTCCCCCACCACGTCGGCGGCCGTCTGCTCCATCGCTCCTACTCGCGGCTCGCCGACCAGGCGGGCCAGGCCAAGGCCGTTGGTCAGACCAACTACGAGGCGCCGCTGCGCACCGCACTCGACGGCCTGCGCGGCGGCTCGGGCCGGAACCGCCACATCGTGCTGCTGACCGATGGCCTGCCGATCATCGGCGACACCACGGTGCGCCGGGAGCGGCAGCTCGCCAGGCGCCTTGGCGTGGCCCTGCACACCGTGTTCCTGGGGAACGGAGACTGTCCGCCGGTCCTCGACGACATCTCGGTCGAGACGTCCGGCCTGCGGTTCTGCGGCCGCCCCACCGCCGGCGGCGGCCTGCGGCTGGAGGAACGATGACGGCGGACACGCGGCGGCCGGGCGCAGGGCATGGCGAGGGCGACCGGTCGCGGATAGAGTCCCCCGTTCCGTGACCGAACTCGCCCCGCTGCGCTGCCTGCTGGACCATCACGTTGTCGGCCACGACGAGGTGAAGACGGCCCTTCTGCTGGCCCTGGTCACGCGCGAGCACATCTACATCGAGGGGCCGCCGGGGACCGCCAAGACCCGGCTTGCCGAAGTTGCCGCGCGCGGCTCCGAGCTCGGTTTCTTCTTCTACCAGCTGCATCGCGACACTCGCCTGGCCGAGCTGGTCGGCGACATCGTCCTGGAGCGTCGCCGGGTGGCTTCAGGGGAAGGCGATGCAGGAGGGGTCGGCGAGGCGGAGCGGATTCACCAGCGCATCGAACCGGGCGGACTGCTGACAGCCGAGGTCGCCGTGCTGGACGACATCTCCCGCGCGCCGGGCGAGGCCCTCAACGTTCTGCTGCGGATTCTGAACGAGCGACGGTTCGGCGCCGAGTCCATCCCCCTGATGGCGGCCATCGCCACCGGCAACCCGATGGACGACGAGTACTACAACGAACCGCTCGACCCGGCGAATCTGGACCGCTTCGCGCTCCAGCTGCGCGTGGCCGGCCTGATTCAGAGCGGCGCCGAGGAGGCGCGGCTGCTGATCGACCGGTTCGCCGCCGGTTCGGTGGTCGAGCAGCCGGATCCGGAACCGGCGACCGACCGCGCCACGCTCGATGCGCTGAACCGAAGGATGTACGAGGTCGAGGTCGGCGCCACCGTGCGCGGCGCTCTGCTCGACATCCTCCGCACTCTGGTGCTCGAGTTCGAGTGCAACGAGACAAACTCCCTGCTGACCGACCGGACCTTCCTGGTCAAGGCGATCAAGATCCTGCGCGGCACGGCGCTGCTTGCCGGGCGCATGACGGTCGAACTCGAGGACCTGGCCTCCCTTTCGTGGATGACGACCTTCCGGGCGCCGCCTGAAGCGCACGAGGCTCTGCCCAGGATCATCGGCCGCGTGTGCCGCCAGGCTCGGACCGACCACGTCGGCGCCTGACGCCACGCGACACCGGCCGACGGCTCTCCCGGCACTGCGGCAGCGCGGGCGCTCCCGGCCCGGCGACCCGGCAGCTGGCCGACGGCGCCCAGAGCGCCCGGGCCGCCTCAGGTGTGGGCACGGAAGTCCAGCGAGAACTCTTCGATTGGCAGCGGTCGACGGCGTCCATCCGGCGCGACTTCCGCAGGCTCCACGCCCAACCGGCGGACGGCGCCAAAGGCTGGCTGCCGGAACCCCCGGACGGCCAGCCGTCATCCAGTCGCCCGGACGATCGACGACGCGATCGGACGGTCAGGCCAGCTCCCAAGCTGCTGACCGCCTGCTACGGGCCGCCGGTGCTCGACTGACTCTTGTCGTACTCCGCCTCGAGCAGACGGGCGCCGCGGAGCGTGTTGCCCATCGCGTAGTTGCCCTCGTGGCAGGCGTACTCGTAGCTCTTGTCGGTCGTCTTCGGCCACGGCAGTTCGCCGCTGTACGGCGCCTCGTACTCCGGATCCTCGACCGTGAAGCTGTAGAGGAGGCTGTCTCCGTCGACCGGGCTGAACCGCTCGACCACCCGGACGCCCTCGCCGCTCAGGTCGGGCATGGCGCGGAAGTTCGTCGTCTCGACCACCAGCGTGTCGCCTTCCCACCAGCCGATGGAGTCGCCGCTGAGCGAGGTGTACTCGGCCGGCATGTGCTCGCCGCCGATGCGGACGACCCGCGTCCAGTGCATCCACTCGATCATGATCATCAGGTGGTCCTGTGTCTGCACGATCGTCTTCACGTTGTTGTAGGGCAGCGGCCGAATCGCCACGGACGCCGTCGGCTGGTACATGCAGCGCACGCCGACGATGTTGTTCTCCGGCCCGTCGTAGGGCACGTCGCCGGACTCGAGCCACCAGGCGTAGCCCCGGTTGGGCCAGGCGAACTTGGGGGCGGCCTCGGCCCGCTGCTTGCCCTCCGCGGTCATGGCGGGCATGCGACCGTTCGGCGGATCGGTCAGGACCGAGGTGCGGTACTTGCCGTCGATCATGAAGTTGCGGCTGCCCCATTCAAACCAGAAGTTGTTGTAGGCGCCGACGTTGCCGCCTTCCTCGGGCGCCGCCCGCTCCGGGTCGCTGGGCGCGGCCTGGGCGGCGTTCGTGTCCGCCCGCCACTTCGCGCGGGCCTCGGCTTCCTCCGGGGTCAACGTCAGCTGCTCGCCGAACTCCTCGGGCCGTGCGAACGGCGTGATGCTCGAAATGTCGTAGACGCCGGTGAAGTCGGGCTTGCCGTCGGCCGTCCTCGGAACCTCGTCCGCGGCCGCAGGGATGCCTGCCGCCAGCAGCCCGACCAGCGAAACGACGGCTATCAGTGACTTCCTCATGGGGCGGTTCTCCTTCCGAGTTGTTCAGATTGGGCAACTCTAGCAGGTTGGTCGGACCTGCTCGAGAGGAGGGGCTGGGCCAGACGCGGCGACCGCGACGCCGGCGGCGGCGACGTGTTGTCGCTGCGATACTCTTCCGCTTCCCGACACCGATTCCCGGCAGGAGATCCGATGCCACGTTCCGTCCCCATCGCCGTCAACGTCAACGGCAGCACCCACGAGCGGGCGGTCGAGCCCCGCATGCTCCTGGTCCACTTCCTGCGCGAGGAGCTCGACCTCACCGGAGTTCACGTCGGCTGCGAGAGCACGCTGTGCGGCGCCTGCACCGTCCACCTGAACGGCCGGGCGGTCAAGAGCTGCACGGTCCTGGCGGTGCAGGCGGACGGCCAGGAGGTGACGACGGTGGAAGGCCTCGCCGCCTCCGCCGACGATCTGCACCCGCTCCAGGTCGGCTTCTGGGAGAAGCACGGTCTGCAGTGCGGCTACTGCACGCCGGGGATGATCATGGCCGCCAAGCAACTCCTCGACGACAACCCGAATCCCTCGGACGACCAGATTCGCGACGCCATCGACGGCAACATCTGCCGCTGCACCGGCTACCAGCAGATCGTGGATGCGGTACGGCACGCGGCCGAGGCCGGAGGAGCGGCCTGATGGCGGTCTGGCGTCCCAACTCCGTCGGCAAGCCCATCAAGCGGCGCGAGGACCCGCGGCTGATTCGCGGCTTGGCCACCTACACGGACGACGTCAAGCTGCCGCGCATGACCAGCGCGGCCTTCGTCCGCAGCGACTTCGCGGCCGGCGTCATTCGCTCCATCGACACGACGGCGGCTGCGGCCCACCCCGGCGTGGTCGGCGTGTTCACCTACGCGGACATGGACGGTCAGGTCGGTCCGAGCCCGGTCGGCGCCGAGATGCCCGGCATGGGCAGGGCGGACCACCCGCTTCTCGCGGACGGCCGCGTGCTCTACGTCGGCCAGCCGGTTGCCGTCGTCGTCGCCGAAACCGCGTACGCTGCACGCGACGCCGCCGCGCTGGTCGAGGTCGACATCGAGCCGCGCGATGCCGTCGTCGACGTGGAAGCCGCGCTCGCACCCGACGCCCCCAGGGTCTACGACGAGCTCGACAGCAACGTCTGCCTGCAGGTCCCGGCGCCGAATCCGGAGGCCGACAAGCTCTTCGAGCAGGCCGACCGGACCCTGTCGATTCGCCTGATCAACCAGCGCGTCGCCCCCTTCCCGATGGAGGGTCGAGCCGTCTGCGCCCACTGGGACGAAGGCCCCGGCAAGTTGACGATCTGGACCTCGACCCAGGCGCCGCACTTCGTCAAGCAGCAGGTCGCCATGTGCCTCGGCATTCCGGAGATCCGCGTTCGCGCGATCGCCCCGGAGGTCGGCGGCGGCTTCGGCGCGAAGATCCCGACCTACCCCGAGGAACCGCTCCTGTGCTGGGTGTCGCGCGCCCTGCAGCGGCCGGTCAAGTGGGCCGAGTCGCGGACCGAGAACCTGCTCGGCATGACCCACGGCCGCGGCCACGTCGAGACCATCGAGGTCGCCTTCCAGAACGACGGTCGCGTGCTTTCCCTGAACGGTCGCACGGTGGCCGACATCGGCGCCTTCCGCTCCTTCTACGGGCCGTTCATCGCGCTTTCGACGCACACCATGTCCTGCGGCTGCTACGACATCAAGGCCGTGGCCTGGGAGACCTTGAGCGTCTTCACCAACACCATGGCGACGGAGGCCTACCGAGGCGCCGGGCGGCCCGAGGCGGCCTACATCATCGAACGGGTCATGGACGAGGTAGCCGCGGCCACCGGCCTCGACCCGGCAGCGGTGCGGCGGCGCAACTTCGTCGCCAGCGACGCGTTCCCCCACACCACCGCGTCCGGCGCCGTCTACGACAGCGGCGACTACGAGAAGTCCCTCGATCTGCTGGTCAAGGAGGCCGGCTACGACGAGGCACGCGCCGCCCAGGCCCGGGCGCGGGCAGAGGGTCGACTGGTCGGCATCGGCCTGGCCACGTTCACCGAGGTCTGCGGGCTCGGCCCCTCGGCCGGCGCGGCGCCGCAGCAGCGCATGGGCACCTGGGAGAGCGCCACCGTGCGGGTGGAACCAAGCGGCAACGTCACCGTCTACACGGGCGTTTCGCCGCACGGCCAGGGCCAGGAAACCGCCTTCGCCCAGATGGCGTCGGACGCGTTCGGCGTCGGTCTCGACGACGTGGTCGTCGTCCACGGCGACACGGACCAGGTCCAGCACGGGGTCGGCACCTTCGGCAGTCGTGGCCTGGCGGTTGGCGGCACGGCGCTCCACATGGCGTTGACCAAGGTCCACGCCAAGGCAACCCGCATCGCCGCCCATCACCTCGACGCCCCGGTCGACCAGATCGAATGGGACGAAGGCGAGTTCACCGTGAGCGGCACGGACCGCACGCTGAGCTTCCGCCAGGTCGCCGAGATGGCCCACATGTGGAACGTGGCGGTGCCGGACGAGGAACCGGGCCTCGAAGCGGTGGCCCGCTTCGAACCGTCGGGAACCACCTACCCCTTCGGCGCTCACCTGTGTCAGGTGGAGGTCGACCCGGAGAGCGGCCAGATCGACATCCAGCGCTACGTGGCGGTCGACGACTTCGGCGAGGTGATCAACCCCCTGCTCGCCGACGGCCAGCGGCTCGGCGGCGTCGTCCAGGGCATCGGTCAGGCCATGTGGGAGGAAGTGCAGTACAACGAAGGCGGACAGCTTCTCTCCGGCACGCTGATGGACTACGCCGTGCCCAGGGCGAAGCACTTCCCGCGCATGGAGCTGTTCAACACCGTCACGCGGACGCCGATCAACCCGCTCGGCGCGAAGGGGATCGGCGAGCTCGGCACCATCGGCGCCACTCCCTGCATCGTGAACGCCATCGTGGACGCGCTGCGGCCGCTGGGCATCGACAACATTGACATGCCGGCGAAGCCGGAGCGCATCTGGCAGGCGATCCAGTCGGCCAGGTCCACATAGCAGGCAGCCGAGCCTTGCCAGCGGCCGAAGGACGCTGGCCGAACCGGCCGGCGCCGGCAGGCAGCCGAGCCTGCCGAACGGAACGGAGCGGTGCGGCCGCGGAGCCGTGAGCAAGGCCGGCGGCGTGATGGCGAGGCGCGGTGATCTGGAGAGACGCTGCCGCGAGACTCTCAAGGCGAGCGAGCGCGAGGGACTGCGGCGTTCGAGGCCAGACGCGGCGTCCGCGATGCGGCTGGCAGCCCCGGCCTGCCTCCTTTTGGCGGCCGCCTCCCTGGTCTGGCCGTCGGGCGGGCCTGCCGTGGCCGAGGAGCACCGTTTCGGTCCCCTGCCGGCGGCGGAGGCGTGGCTGGGCGGCGGATCGGGCTTCCTGAGCCTGCCGGTCGAGGCGCCGCCGGAGTCACGCGGCGACGCGCCGGATGGCCGCGGCTGGAAGGTCACCGCGTCGCTCGATGTCTCCAGCTTCTGGCTGCGCTCGCCGGCGGTGTCCGAGGTCATCGAGGCTCGCCCGTACCGGGGTGCGGTCACTCCTGAGTACCTGGACGGCATCGATCCGTGGCCGGGGGCGGGCGGCATCTACTTCGCCGACGCCGAGCTGCACCGGCTCACGCTGGACCTGCGCCGACAGGTGGGGCGACGGCTCGAGGTCGGCGTGCGCACGGGGCTCCTGAACGCCGACGGCGGCGTCATGGACCCCCTGATCGAGGGGTTTCACGACTTCTTCGGCTTCCGGCAGTCGGGGCGGCCGCAGACGCTGGAGAACGGCTACACGCTGTACTTTCGGCGCGACGGACCCGGTGGCCGCGGAGACGCATCGAGAGTCGTGCGCGCGAGGGGGCCGGGACCTGGAATCACGGAGACGACGTTCCTGGTCAAGGCCGGAGTGGGGCCGGAGTCTGGCGCCTGGCGGCAGGGCGTTCAGCTGCAGGTCAAGATGCCGACCGCCAGCGACGGCGACTTTCGCGGCACCGGCTCGGTCGACGCTGCCGTCCAGTACCTCCTCTCCCGCCGACTCCGGCGATGGACGCTGCACGGAAACGCCGGCTTCACCAGGCTCGGCCGCCACGAGCTGCTCGGCCTGGCGTCGCAGAACATCGTCACCGTGGCCGTGGCCGGAGAACGCCCGACCGGTCCACGCTCCTCGATGGTCCTCCAGCTCCGCCACCAGCAGAGCCCGTTCCGCCAGCTGAACCTGTCGATCCTCGGCGTCACCGCCACCCTCATGGACGTCGGCTGGACGCGCCGTATCGGACCCGGCCGCACGGCCTGGTTCAGCCTGACGAACAACACGGCCAAGTACGGCTCGGCGGTCGACCTCAGCCTGCAGACCGGCCTGCGCTGGCGTCCCGGCACGTTGAGGCGTCGTTGACGACGACGAGCGTAGAGCGGCTCGGAGGAACCGACCGCCGCTTGAGGTCAGCGCGGCCGGCGCACGCCGAATGCGCCTTCCATGCCCCTGACGCGGGTCCGCTTCCTGCACGGTTCTCGCTCGGTCAGGTCGCGATCGAGGTTTCGGCCCCTCTGATCACGGACTCCCGGGTGCCCCTCGTCGGTGACTTCGGCTGGACTCGATCTGACGGTCCACCTCGTCCGCGAACTGCCGGGCGGCGCCGACCAGCTGCTCGAGCTCGCCGAGGGTCGGGCTCAGGTCCCAGGGATGGTGGTGGCAGGCGCGGCTGAGGCCGGACCAGGCAGCGGCCGTCCTCCGAACCAGCGGCCGGTCGATGTAGCCATGCAGGCAGAGCAGCTGGGCGCGGAAGCTGCACTGCTCGACCCCCGGCGCCCGGAGCCGCCAGTAGCGACGCAGGGCGGACTCGATCGCTGAACGACCCATCACGGCGACGGCCCGGGACCACCAGCCCGGAGACGCGGCCAGGACGCCGCCGAGCAGGCTCTCCGCCGTGGCCAAGTCCGGATCGAGCGACGTCATCGCCCGGGCAACCGTTCGAGCAGCCGCCTCGTCGAATCGACCAGCGACAGCAGTTCCGCGGGCGGCATTCCTTCGTGCGTTCCACGGTTCAGGTCGCCCAGGGTGTCGGCGTGGCGGCGACCCCAGCGCTCGTTCACGTGCCGCATGACGTCACCCGCCCGCCGCGGATCGTCGAACAGAACCAGGGCCATGCGCTGGTTCAGCGTGTTCGCCGACTCGATTGCAGCCTCCACCTCCCGATGAACTTCGCCCCGACCAAGACGCACACGCCGCACGAGTTCGGTGCAGGCAGCCTCGACTGCCAGGCGGCAGAACAGCGAGCCCACTTTCCCGACCGCCGGCGACGGAAGATCGTCGCTGCTGGCCACGGCCCTCGCGTCATCAAGATACTGGCGTACCGGGCTTCGGACCTTCCTGCATTCCACACGGGACTCGCTTCGGCGGGTGATCCCGACCACGCGAGCAGGAATCTGCTGGAGACGCAGCGACTCCGGAAGACGTTCGTCGTGAGTGAAGACGACGACCTGGTGCGACTTGCCGACGTCTTCCAGCACCCGGGCGAGACCGTCCACCTTGCCAGGGTCCATCGCCTGCACTGGATCGTCGATCACGATGAAACCGAATGGCGACTCCGGCGCCCGAGCACGGGGCAGGAACATGCTGAGCGCCAGCGCGTGAATCTCGCCCTGGCTCATCACGCCCAGCGCCTTGCCCTCCACGTCGTCCACCCGGACATCCAGGTCGACCCGGCGCTTGGTCGCGGACCCGGCCAGCCGCACATCCTTCAGAACGACCGAACTGTGCTCGCGGAGCTTCGACCAGATGGAGGCCATCTGCTCCGCGATGGGCCGGAATCGCTCGTCCCGAAGCTCGGTCGCCACCCGCTTGAACCAGCCCTCCGCTTCCTTCAGCAGCGGGAGCTCGCGCTGCGCCCGAGCTGCACGGCGGGCGGCATCCAGGCCCGCCCGAAGGTTGCGGGCCAGCGGCCTCCAGGCGTCCTCGCGCCGAGCAAGCTCCTCCGCTGCCCGGGCACGCAAGGCCATCGCCGCCTCCACGAGATCCTGATGCGAGCCACGGAGCCGCGAGACGAGGGCGTCGTCCGCGAGATCCCCGGCGCGGTCGTTCCAGGTCAAGAGGGCCTGAAGGAAGGCCGCCCAGACCCTCGCCCCTGCATCATCGTCCGTGGCCGGCGCAGGCGGGGCTGGCTGCTCCAGCAGGGATCGGGCCGCCCGCCTTGCGCCTGCAAGCTCCGCACGCGCTGCCTCGGCCAACGCCGCTTCCTTGCGCAGCCGCACCACTTGTTCCTCGGCTTGCGCGAGCCAGTCGGCGCCAAGCCTCCCCTCGCCGCACACGGGACACGAAACGCCGTCGACGCGCAGGCCATCACCCTCGCTGCACTCGCGCCTGCACCAACGAGTCGCTCGATCCAGAAGGTCTGCCGTCTCCAGACTTCGGCCCGCGTCCGTGGCCTCGATCCTCCTCACCTCGGCCACCGCCGCCTCGAGCCGGGCCGCGGCCGGTTCGACCAGCGCATCCCGATCGGGCTCCTGCCAGGCAGCACGCTGCCGGAGGTTCCGGATCTCGCCGTCGGCCGGGTCGACGGCGCCTTCGAGCACCAGCTCGACAGCATCCAGATCCCACTGGTCGGCAGCCTCGGAGGCCAGCGCTTCCCGGCATGTCCTGGCCCGCTCGTCGTCCACATCCGCAAGCTCGCCAAGTCGTTCTCGCCACCACGTCGCGGAGGCCTTCCCCTTCTTCGCGGAAGCGAGCCGCAGCCCGCTCAGACGCGCGAGCATGCCAGTCAGCTCGTCGAGCCCCAGCACCGCAAACATCCGGCCGTAGATGTCGGACGGCCTGCCCTCCACGATCGAGCCCAGCTCGGCGTACGGCAGCAGCGGGCGATGGGTTTCCAGCGCCTTCGTCCAGCCCAGGTCATCCAGGGTTCGGGAACCGTCCGCTCCGGCAACCGCGACCTCGGCGCTATCGGCGCCGGCGTCGTCAGACCAGACCGCCTGCACGACCAGCGGCCGAGCTTGCCCCTCGGCCAGGAAGCTCACCTTCACACCCGGGGAGCCCTGCCAGTGGAGATTCCGCCAGTTCGACCTCCAGACGGCCGACCGGTTCGCCCACCGACTGTTCGTGCGGGTGAGCAGCAGCTCCAGCGCCTCCGCGAAGCTGGACTTGCCGCAGCCGTTGCGCCCGACGACCAGTGTCACGCCCGGGCCGGGCTCAAGATCCAGGCGGCTGGGCGGACCAATGCCGCGGAAGCCCTGAACCTCGACCGACCGCAGGTAGGTTCGGGGCGCGCGGCTGGCATCTGCCGGGGCGGCATCGTCCCCCGAAGCGGCGGACACCGGGCGCGTGTCGTCACGGCGGTCGTCCGCCAGTTCGTCGAGGACACCGAGAAGCCGCGCCTCGCCGTCCAGGCAGGCGTCGACCAGCAGCGCAGCCTCGACACCGATGGCCGTGTCCGCCGAAAGGCGCGCCCGCACGTCCTCGGCGACGGCCGTCATCGTCGGCCCCGGAACGCCGGGCCACCCGCCCGGGCCGGGCGAAGCGCCGGCGAGGTGTCGGCGAGGCCAGGCATGGAACTCGCAGCAGGTCCGGCGGTCCTACCGCTCGGGGGCCCGCCGGTAGTCCAGCGGCGGCTCCTGCCCTTCCTCCAGCGCGGCCACGTAGGGACGATCGGCCAGGCGGCGGTCGAGCTCGGCGCGGGCCGCTTCGACGATGGAGGGTTGGGCGAACAGGTCCCAGGCGGTTGCGGCGAGAACGCGGGCGGCCATCAGCATGCCCTGACGTCCAATCGTCGTGGCCCCGGCAGCCACCGCCTGCCACGAGTGCGCCGGCGTGCCCGGCACCCAGCAGGCGGTGCGAATGCCGGTGGTCGGCGCCACCCAGGAGACGTCGCCCACGTCGGTCGAGCCGAGCGTCGTTCGGCCCGTCTCGTCGCCGAGTTCGCGCACGGTGGCGAGCGGCTTCGGCTCGAGCAGCGATTCCTGCAGCCTCCCTGCCCAGGCCCGCTCCTCGTCGGTGTAGTCCATGTCGATCAGGGCCCGGAAGTTGCGCATCGAGACCTCGGACAGGACCAGGTTCGGCAGCAGGTTGTGGATGCCGCCCAGATACTCGATCTCCAGCTCCGTCTCGGTAGCGTGGGCGGCGCCCTCCGCCACCCGCACCAGCCGGTCGTAGATGGACCGGGCCACGTTGATCTCGGGGTGGCGCACGTAGTAGTAGGCCTCGGCGAAGGCCGGGACGACGTTCGGGGCGTCGCCGCCCGCCGTGATCACGTGGTGGATTCGGGTACGGTCCGGCGTATGCTCGCGCAGAAGCTCGGCGCCGTAGTTCAGGAGAGCCACCGCATCGAGCGCCGAGCGACCGAGCTCCGGCGACGCCGCCGCGTGAGCGCTGCGGCCCCGGTAGCGGAACTTGGCCGCCACGCGGGCGAGGTTGGTCGCGTCGCCTGCCGAGTTCGCGTCGCCCGGGTGCCAGTGCAGCACCGCGTCCACGTCGTCGAACAGACCGGCCCGCGCCATGAAGGCCTTCGCGCCGCCGCCTTCCTCGGCCGGCGTTCCGTAGAGCCGCACCGTGCCCGAAATCGCGCCGCTGCGGAGCCCGTCGGCGACCGCCAGCGCCGCGCCGAGGGACCCGGCGCCGAAGAGATGATGGCCGCAGGCGTGCCCCCAGTCAGGTCCGTCGAGCGGCGAACGGGTCGGCAGCGCTGCCTGAGACAGGCCGGGCAAGGCGTCAAACTCGGCCAGAATCGCGATGACCGGTCGGCCCGAACCGAACGAGGCCACGAAGCTGGTGGGAATCCCGGCGACGCCGCGCCGGACCTCGAAGCCCTCCGCCGCCGCCGAGGCGGCAAGCAACGCCGTCGACTTCGTCTCCTGATAGCCGGGTTCCGCCCACTCCCAGAGGCGGCTGGCCACGTCCCACAGCAGCTCCGCCCGTTCCGCGACGGCCGCTTCCAGGTCCGCCTTCTCGCCTGCCGCGACCACCCCGCCGGGCGCGAGCGACAGGAAGCCAGTAACGATCGCAAGGATCGCTCCCACCCGTGCGCGGCCCTGCCTGCCGCCGGCGGGCCCGGTAACAGAGCTGCAGGCGGGGCGCTCGGAACTTGCTTGCCGGACGGCGCCGGACGCAGCCGTGCAGGAGCAGGCGGCACAAGCGGGCTCGCGGAATCCCCGGCGGCCGGGGAGAGTCGCGACGGAAGAAGGCGCGGCGCCGGCTCCGCAACCTGGCGATGGCAGGCCGCGAGGGCGGCGTGGAGTTGTCGCGACGGAAGAAGGCGCGGCGCCGGCTCCGCAACCGGCGGCGCTATCCATCGAAGACGATGACCTGTCGTGCGACCTCGCCCGTCTTCAGGTTCTGCAGGGTGTCGTTGATCTGCGTGAACTCCACGCGGTCCGAGATCAGTTCATCCAGCTTCAGCTTGCCTGCCAGGTAGAAATCCACCAGCCGGGGCATGTCGATGCGGAACCGGTTGGACCCCATCGTGCAGCCCTGGAGCTTCTTCGCCTGCAGCATCTCGTGGCCGGGGACCTCGATGTTCTCGCCGTACGGCACCATGCCGATGACGGTCGCGGTACCGCCCGGGCGCAGCATGGCGAAGGCCTGCTCGGCGGTCGCCTTCAGGCCGATGGCCTCGAACGAGTAGTGCACGCCGCCGCCGGTCATCTCCCGCACCTGTTCCACCGGGTCGCCGGCCGTGGCGTCGATGGTGTCCGTGGCGCCGAACTGCTTCGCCAGCTCCAGCTTCGAGGCGACCCGGTCGACCGCAATGACCCGCCCGGCGCCGGCAAGCGCCGCGCCATTGATCGCGGACAAACCGATACCGCCGCAACCGATCACCACCGTGGTCGCGCCCGGTTCGACCTGGGCCGTCCGGAAGGCGGCGCCCACGCCGGTGATCACCGCGCAGCCGATCACTGCCGCCCGGTCGAGCGGCATGTCCCGGCGGATCTTCACCACCGCGTTCTCGTGCACGAGCATCTGCTCGGCAAACGAGCCGAGGTCGGCGAACTGCGATACCGGGCGCACGCAGCAGTTGCCGCAGTCGTCGGTGTGGTGCAGTCCGAGCCGGGGTTCGTCGCCGCGCGGCCGGCGCGTGGCCCGCTTGTCGCACAGAAAGGGTTCGCCGCTCATGCAGTAGTCGCAGTAGCCGCAGAACACGGAGAGGCAGGTGATCACGTGATCGCCCGGCTTCACGTAGCGCACCTCGGAACCGATCTGCTCGACGACCCCGGACGCCTCGTGCCCGAGGATGGCGGGGGTGCGGATGGGCCACAGACCGTCCACGAAATGCAGATCGCTGTGGCAGACGCCAACCACCGAGGTCCGCACCAGGATCTCGTGCGGCCCCGGCTTGCTGATGGCGACGTCGGTGATCTCGAGCGGGTGCCCGACCCCGTGAAACACGGCTGCTCTCATGTCTGACCCCTTCTCAGGGCTCCAGTGCCCGAATCGGCGAATCCCGAACCTCGATCAGCCCGGGGGTGGAACAAGAGGTCAGGCTATCAGCGACCGGAGGGGCGACGAGCGCGGATCCGGGCCCGCGACGGCTTGCTGAACGGCGATCTCGCACTGCTGCCGCGGTGTTGTCTTCTTCAGGCGCCAGGCCTGGACCCCCTGGGTGGCCCGCCCGGGACGTTCAGCCGGCGACTCGAGCCGATGGCCGAGCTGACGCCGACCGATTCCCGCAATCGCCCGCCCGAACAACGAAGGGCGGCCATGTACGCTAGCGATCTGTCGGTAGACCCGAAGTCACCCACAGGAACCACCATGACAACGTCCGAGCATCGACCGACCGACCGGAAGGCCCGCGGCGCGTGCTGCACGCCGCCGGAGGTGACAGCCGGCCCGGAGGGCTCCCCGCCGGCGCCGGCCGCTGACCGGTGCAGGCTGGCCGGCCGCTGCTTGCCGCTTCGAGGCCTTCCCGTCCCATGGGCGCTGGCTTTCGCACTGGCATTCGTACTCGCCGCGGCGCCGGTTCTGGCCCAGCGGACGGTCAAGCCGGTCCTGCACGGGCGTCACTGGGTCGTGGTGACCGGCAAGCCCCTGGCGGCGACCGCCGGCGCCCTTGTCTTCGCTCGCGGCGGCAATGCGGTCGACGCGGCCTGCGCCATGCTCGCCGCGACCTCGACCATGTGGGACACGCTTGGCTGGGGCGGCGAGACGCAGGCGCTGATCTTCGATCCGGGCACCAGCCTGGTGGTCGGCGTGAACGCGCTGGGCGCGGCGCCGACCGGCGCGACGGTCGACTTCTACCGCGACCGCGGCCACGTCTATCCGCCTGAGTACGGCCCGCTGGCGGCCGTGACGCCGGGGACGCCGGGCGGCCTGATCGTGATGCTCTCGCACTACGGCACGATGAGCCTCGCCGAAGTGCTCCGGCCGGCCATGGAGATGGCCGACGGCTACCCGATCGAGCAGGCGCAGGCCGACAACATGGAGCGACGCCGGGACATGCTCGCGCAGTGGCCGCACTCTGCGAAGGTGTTCCTTCCCCACCTTGACGAGACCGCCGGAACCGGCGGCGCCGCCCCACCCGTTCGAGCGGCGCCCCGGGCCGGCGAGATCTTCCGCCAGCCGGACCTGCTCGACACCCTGCGCAAGCTGGTCGAGGCGGAGGCAGAGGCGCTTGCGCAGGGGAAGACGCGGGAGCGGGCCCTGGCCGCCGCCTACGACCGCTTCTACCGTGGAGACATCGCCGAGGAGTTCGTGCGCGGCGCGCAGGAGTTGGGCGGTCTGGTCACGATGGGCGATCTGGACGGCTGGCAGGTCTACCTCGAAGACCCGGTGCAGACGAACTACCGCGGCACGGACGTCTACAAGCTGACGTCCTGGGTGCAGGGGCCGGTCATGCTGCAGGCGCTGAACATCCTGGAGAACGTGGATCTGAAGCCGATGGGCTACAACTCGGCCCGCTACATCCACGCCCTCTACCAGGCGATGAACCTTGCCTTCGCCGACCGCGACTTCTACTACGGCGACCCGTACTACCCGCCCGAGGAACCGCTCGAAGGCCTGCTGTCCAAGGCCTACGCCCGCGCCCGCCACGACTCCATCGACTGGACGCGGAACGACGAGAACGCCCGGCCCGGTGATCCCTACGGCTACCAGGACGGCGCCAACCCCTTCCTCGACCTGCTCGAACGGTGGACACCGATACCGCCCGCCGCCGAAGCCGAGGGCGAGCAGGGGTTCCAGCAGGCCGCCGCCGAACCCGGAGCGGCGCGGCTGCCACGGATGACGTACGAGGAGGCCTTCACCGCCGGCACGACCTCCATTCAGGCGGCCGACTCGGAGGGATGGGTGGTCTCCGTGACGCCGAGCGGGGCCTGGATTCCGGCGGTCATCGCCGGCAACACCGGCATCGGCATGAGCCAGCGCATGCAGAGCTTCGTGCTCGACCCTGGGCTCAACCCGTACAACCTGCCCGAGCCCGGCAAGCGCCCCCGCGCCACGCTGACGCCGGGGATGGCGCTCCGCGACGGCCTGCCGTACCTGTCGTTCGCCGTCCAGGGCGGCGACACGCAGGACCAGAACCTCCTCCAGTTCTTCCTGAACGTTGTCGAGTTCGACATGAACGTGCAGCAGGCGGCGGAGGCGGCCAACATCACCAGCCACCAGATGCAGAGCTCCTTCGGCGCCCACGAATCCCGGCCCGGCCACATCGACGTGCGCCGCGACGTACCGCCGTGGGTACGGCAGGAACTGCGCGACATGGGTTACCGCGTCAGTATCCGGGAGCGCACATCGGGCCCCATCACCGCCATCTGGTTCGACCGCGAGAACGGGACCATGTGGGGCGCCGCCAGCGACTTCGGCGAGGACTACGGCATCGCCTGGTAGGCCGGAGCCGTGGCGTCGTCAGCCGCGTCGCGATCGCCGCACCTGGCCCCGGCCCTCCGGACATGGCGGCTCGGGTCGTCGTCTGGCTGCGGACCGACAACGGACCGGCCGGCCCGCCAGGTCGCACTGCGCTGTCGACGAGTCCCTGTCCGCCTACCCCTGCGGCCAGAGAGCGTCGTCGGCTCGGCACGCGGGACAGCCGGCAAGTGCGTTCGCTCATGTCGCCGTCATTTCCCGGCAAGACTGCCGGCATGGTGAGCATTCTTCAGCCTTGGGGCCCGTCAAGGGTGCACCCGGCTCGGCAAGACGAATCCGCGCTGGTGCACCCACGCCGACCGCGAAGCACTGCGGCCCCGAGGCGCCGTCGTCCGCCGACCGCGGCCCTGCCGGGGCCACGCCCTGCCGTAGACTCCCGCCTTCTTCCCCTGCTTGCCCTCCGGAGACCGCACCCGTGACTCGACCGCTCGCCGCCACGCCTTCGCTTGTCTTCCTCTGCCTTGCCGTCCCCGTCGCCCTGCTGGTTGGCTGCGGGGCGCCGGCCGACGCGCCTTCGACCACGGCCGCCGACGTGGTCGAGATTCCGTACACGAAGTACGTGCTCGACAACGGGTTGCGCCTGATCGTCCACGAGGACCGCAAGGCGCCGATCGTGGCCGTGAACGTCTGGTACGACGTCGGCGCCGCCGACGAGAAGATCGGTAAGACCGGCTTCGCGCACCTGTTCGAGCACCTGATGTTCAACGGCAGCGAGCACTTCAACGACGACTACTTCACGCCCTTCGATCGGGTCGGCGCCACCGGCATGAACGGCACCACGAACCAGGACCGCACGAACTACTTCCAGGTCGTGCCGACCACGGCTCTCGACATGGCGCTGTGGATGGAATCGGACCGCATGGGCCACATGCGGGCGGCCGTCGACCAGGCCCGGCTCGACGAGCAGCGCGGCGTGGTCCAGAACGAGAAACGCCAGGGCGAGAATCAGCCCTACGGCAAGGTCTTCCTCACCATCTTCGAGAACACCTATCCCGACGGGCACCCGTACGACCACTCGACCATCGGTTCGATGGACGACCTGAATGCGGCGACGCTCGCGGACGTGCACGAGTGGTTCGACACCTGGTACGGCGCCGCAAACGCCGTCCTCGTGGTCGCTGGTGACGTCGAGGCCGAGGACGTGAAGGCCCGGGTCGAGAAGTACTTCGGCCACATCCCGTCCGGTCCGCCGCTGATCAGGACGGACGTGAATCTGGCCCGCCGCAGCGAACCGAGCCGGATCATCCTGCAGGACCGCGTGCCCCAGGGCCGGGTCTACAAGGTCTGGAACGTGGGCACCGTGAAGGACGCCTCGGTCGACCACCTGTCGCTCGCCAGCGACGTCCTCAGCTCCGGCAAGAGCTCCCGCCTGTATCGACGCATGGTGTACGACGACCAGATCGCCACCGACGTCACCGCCTTCGTCCTGAGCCGCGAGTTCGGCAGCCTCTTCCTGGTCTCCGCCACGGCGCAGCCGGGCCAGGATCTGGCGGAAGTCGAGGCCGTTCTGGAGGAGGAGCTACAGGCGTTCCGGGCATCCGGTCCTACCGCCGAGGAGCTCGCTCGCGCCCAGGCCAGCCAGCGCGCGAGGTTCATCCGGGGCGTCGAGCGCATTGGCGGCTTCGGCGGCAAGTCGGACGTGCTGGCGAGCAGCGAGGTCTACCTCGGCAGCCCGGACGGGCACGAGCAGCAGCAGACGAACCTGCTGACCGCCACCACCACGGATGTTCACGACGCCGCGGTCGAGTGGCTCGACGACGGCGTGCTGACGCTGGAGGTCCACCCCTTCTCCACCTGGACGACCAACCCCAGCGCCGTCGACCGTACTTCCGGCCCGCCCGAGGTCACGGAGTTCCCGCAGGCCAGCTTCCCGGCTCGCGAGACGGCCGATCTCGCCAACGGACTCCAGGTCATCCTGGCGCAGCGCGAGGCCGTGCCGGTCGTGAACATGACCCTCCTGCTCGACGCCGGCTACGCGTCGGATCAGTTCGCCGTCCCGGGCGCGGCCCGCATGGCGATGGCCATGCTGGACGAGGGCACGACGTCCCATGACGCCATCGCAATCTCGGACGCGCTCGACAGCCTCGGCGCAACGCTCGGCACCGGTTCCAACCTGGACGCGTCCACGGTCTCGATGAGCGCCCTGGTGGAGAACCTGGACGCCTCGCTCGACCTGTTCGCAGACGTCGTCCTGAACCCGTCCTTCCCCGAGGCTGAGTTCGACCGCCTGCGCCAGCAGCAGCTGGCGGGAATCGGCCGGGAGAAGGCCCAGCCGGTGACGATGGCACAGCGTGTCCTGCCGCGCATCCTCTACGGCGAAGGCCACGCCTACAGCAACCCGCTGACCGGCTCGGGAACGGAGCAGTCGCTGAGCGAACTCGACCTCGACTCGCTTCGCTCCTTCCACGACACCTGGTTCCGCCCCAACAATGCAACGCTGGTGGCGGTCGGCGACATCGCGATGGACGATTTGCTGCCGCTGGTCGAGGAGCGCTTCGGGAGCTGGGAAGCCGGGGACGTTCCGGCGAAGAACCTCGCCGCCGTCGAGCCGCAGGACGAGACGGTCGTCTACCTGATCGACCGGCCCGATTCGGCACAGTCGATCATCTTCGCCGCGCAGCTGGCGCCGCCGCGGGGCGACGCGGCCAATCTGCAGATGGAAGCGATGAACGACATCATGGGCGGCAGCTTCACGTCGAGGATCAACCTGAACCTGCGGGAGGACAAGGGCTGGTCCTACGGCGCACGGATGATCCTCCTCGACGCGGCAGGCCAGCGTCCGTACTACGCCTTCGCGCCGGTGCAGACCGACCGCACGGCCGAGTCGATGGCCGAGATCGACCGGGAACTCCGGGGCATCCGAAGTGGCGGCAACCGACCAGCCACGGCGGACGAACTGGCCAAGGTGACGGACCAGAGCACGCTGACCCTGCCCGGACGCTGGGAAACGAACGCCGCCGTCATGTCGAGCATCATCGAGATGAAGCGCTTCGACCTCCCCGACGACTACTGGGACACATTCGCGGACACGGTACGGAGCATCGACCTGGCGGACGTGAACCAGCAGGCGGACCGGCTTCTCCAGCCCGACAACATGGTGTGGATCGTGGTCGGCGACCGGTCACGCGTCGAGGAGTCGATACGCGCTCTCGGCCTGGGCGAGATGCGGTTCCTCGACGCGGACGGCGCCCCGGTCGAAGGCTAGCTGGAGCAGGCTGTCGGACTGGCCGGCGGACGCAGGACGCCGGCTGGCCGAGAGCCTGCTCGAGAAGTGGGGGCGGGGGCACGGGGGCAGGAGTCCCGCCACCGCCCTCTTCAACCGCCGTCCGGTGACGGCCAGCGCAGCGGGCGCCGGGCGCCGGCGAACTCCAGCGTCAGGCAGTCCTCGGACACCGTCCGCAGCAGGGCAAAGCGCGGCGCGTCGGCGATCTCCACCGGTCCGTGGCGAGCCGACGTCGCAAACAGCCGCTCTCGCTCGTCCAGACGAAGCGAGTCGGGGTCGAGAGCGTCGCGCTGGCCGTTGCTCAGGTCGACCGTGACCAGGCCCCGAGCGCCCGCGCCGTCGTCCCGAAACTGCACCGCGACCAGAGGGGTCGTCTCGCACTCGAGATAGCACTTGTCCCACCAGCCGTCGTTCACGCGGTACTCGACGTACCAGATGTCCAGCGCTGGCTCGAAGCCGATGTGCTGGACGAAGAAGCGGCGGACGCGGTCGGCCACCGTCTGTTCCTTCCACGACCACCGCCGGTCGCCGTCCACAAGGATGGGCGGATAGTGGAACGACATCAGCGCGTCGTCGAAGCCACGGCCGGCGGCCACCGCGCGGGCAAGCGGCACGGGAAAGTACGTGCCTCGCTCCAGGCGGGCCAGCCGGCGCGGCAACTCGGAGTCGACGATGGACAGTACCGCCGGGTCTCGTGCCGCGTCTGCGTCCAGGAGCTCCGCCCGGTCACCAGGGACGAGCGGATTGCGGAACCGCGCCCTGTGCGACAGGAAGACGAAGATCCCGTGCCGCCGGAGCGCTCCGCAGGCTCGCACCAGGGCGTCCAGGCCCTTCCGGGACGCCTCCTCGCCCGCAGCCGGAAGCTCGGGCTCCGAGTTCACGCTCCCGGCCCGGGACCCGCCCGACCGCCGCACGCCGGGCCCTGAAGGGCGCTCGTCGCCGCCGGCCAAGCCGACAGCCGGCTACCGGCCTCCCGGCTGCGGCAGCGGCCGGGGCTCCGGCTCGCCCGCCTCGCTCAGGGCCTCGCCCCGGACCAGCCAGCGCAACCCGCGCGTCAGGTCGTCCACGATCATGTAGGTGCAGGGCACCAGGATCAGGGCGATGCCGGTCACGAACAGCACGCCGAAGCCGAGGCTGAGCGCCATCGGCACCAGCCACTGGGCCTGATTCGAGCGCTCCAGGATGATCGGCATCAGGCCGAAGAAGGTGGTGAGCGAGGTGAGGATGACCGGGCGCACCCTTCGGGTCACACCGCCGACCACGGACTCGATCACGCCCAGGCCCTCCCGCCGCAGCTGGTTCACGGCATCGATCAGCACCAGCGAGTCGTTCACCACCACGCCGGACAGCGCCACGAGACCGAACACGCTGAGGAAGCTCAGGTCGTAGCCCATCACCAGGTGGCCGATGACCGCGCCGAACATGCCGAACGGCACCGCCGACAGGACGACCAGAGGCTGCAGGTAGCTGCGGAACGCCACCGCCATCAGCGCGTACATGGCGAGCATCGCAACCATGAGGCTGCTGGCCAGGGACGACACCGCCTCGGCCTGAGCTTCCTGTTCGCCACTGAAGTTGAACGTCAGCCCCGGCGTGTCGGCCACCACCTCGGGCAGGATGCTTCGGGCCAGGGCCGCGCGGATGTCGTTGCCGGTGGTCACCGTCGGGTCGATGTCGGCGGTGACCGTCACGGTTCTGCGCCCGTCGACGCGGAGAATCTCGGTGAAGGACCTTCCCGGGCGGACCCAGGCGGCCTGGTGCAGCGGGATCTCGCCGCCGCCGGGGGTGCGGATCAGCAGGTTCTCGATCGCGTGGACCGAGTCCCGTTCCTCGCGCGGGAGGCGGACGTAGACGCGAAGCTCGTCGCGACCGCGCTGCTGACGGCTGGCCTCGGCGCCGAAGAAGGCGCCGCGCACCTGCGCCGCAAGGTCGCGCTCGGTCAGGCCAAGTCCCTTGGCGGCCGGCTTGAGCTCCAGGTCGAGCTGCGGCTTGCCCACCTTGAAGCCGTCGTCCACGTCGAAGACGCCGTCGTATGTGGCCAGCGACGAGGCGACCCGGGCCGCGGCGGCTTCGAGCGGCGGCGTCTGCGAATGCTCGAGCTGGACGGAGACCTTCGCGCCGGCCGAGGGGCCTTCGTTGAAGTCGAACGACAGCCGGTCCACGCCCGACACGTCGCCCACCCTGTCGCGCCAGCGGTTCGTGAACTCGGCCGAGCCGAAGTCCCGCTCCGCGTCGGGTATGAGATAGGCGGTGACCACGCCGACATGGCCACCGCTGGTCGGGAGGCCGGCGCCGGGGCCGAAGGCGCCCGTGTCCGTGCTGCCGATGCGAGCCCTGATGCCCCGGAAGACCGTGTCCGGAACGACGCCGTCGGGGCCCGGGCGCACCCGTCCCTCCGCGATGAGCTCGGCGCTCAGTTCCTCGGCGGCCCGCGTGAAGAGCCCGGCCACCTCGCGCGTGTCGGCCACCGGCGCCCCGAACGGCAGTTCGATCACGCCGTTCACGGTCTCCCCTTCGATGCGCGGGAAGAAGTTGAACTTGATGTGCCCGCCAGCGACGACGCTGACCGCGACGATCAGCCCCGCGCACATGACCGCCACCGTGACGTAGCGGTCCCGCACCAGGCGGCGGATGAGCGGCGGCACGCGGTCGACGATGATCCGCTCGACCCACTCCGAGAACCGCAGCTGCAGGACGCCCAGACGCTTCAGGGGGTTGAGCGAGACGCGGCGCCCCGACCGACGGCGACGGCGCAGCTTCGTGCGCCCGACGTGCCGAAGGTGCGCGGGCAGGATGAACACGGACTCGATCAGCGACAGGAGGAGGACCGGGATGACGATGAACGGGATGTTGCGGAAGAACTTGCCCGTGATGCCCGGCACCACCGCCAGGGGGATGAAGGCGATGATGGTCGTGATGACGGCGAACGTGACCGGCGCCAGCACCTCCCTGGTGCCCAGGATTGCCGCTTCGAGACGATTGTCCGCGCGTCGATGGTGGAAGATCGCTTCGCCGACCACGACGGCGTCGTCCACGGCTATCCCCAGCACGAGGATGAAGGCGAACAGCGAGATCATGTTCAGGGACACGCCCAGCAGCGGAATCAGGAAGAAAGAGCCGCAGAACGAGATGAAGATTCCCAGGCTGACCCAGAACGCGACCGCGGGACGCAGGAAGATGCCGAGCACGCCCACCACCAGGATCAGGCCGAGCAGCCCGTTCCGGCCCAGGATGGACAGCCGGTCACGGTAGTCCTCGGACTCGTCGCTGGCTATCGTGAGCCCGACCGCATCCGGCAACGTGCCGGCGCGACGCTCCACCAGGTCGTAGACGGCCTGCGACACCTGCAGCGGCTGTTCCTCGCCGACCCGGTAGACCAGCAGATCGATGGCCTGCCGACCGTCGAAGTACAGCTCCTCGTCGGTCTCCCGATAGCCGTCGACGACGGTCGCCACGTCGCGCAGACGCACCCGGGTGCCGTCGGGCCGAGCGATCAGGGTGATGTCCCGGAACTCCTCGCCGTAGTCGCGCCGCTCGGTGGTGCGGACCAGCACCTCGCCGCCCTCGGTCTTGACCGAACCGCCGGGCAGATCGATCGAGGCCGCCCGAACCGACGCAGAGACCTGCGGCAGGGTCAGGCCGTAGCGTCGGAGGTTCTCGGACGGCACCTCGACGCTGATCTCGGGCGGCGGGATGCCGCTCTTCTCGACCAGCGTGATCCGCTCGTCCGAGAGCAGTTCGGCGCGAATCTCCTCGGCGAGCCGGTCAAGGGACTTGAGGTCCGTGTCGCCGTGGACGAGAAGGGACAGAACCCGCTGGCGGTTGGTGACCAGCGAGATGACCGGACGCTCCGCGTCCTGCGGGAAGGAGGTGATCCGGTCCACGGTGCTCTTGATGTCGTTGTAGGTGCGGTCCGGGTTGGCGCTGGTCAGAAGCTCCGCGATCACCGTGCCGAGCCCCTCGACCGACACGGAGTTGATCTTCTTGATCCCGTCGAGACTGCTGATCTCGTCCTCGATGGAGAGCACCACACCCTCCTCCACCTCCGCCGGAGATGCGCCGGGATAGGCCACGACGATGGTCACCATGTCCATCTCGATCTCGGGGAACACCTCGCGCTTGGTGCCCAGGGCGAACAGGATGCCGCCGATGACCAGCACCCCCATGAGCAGGTTGGCGGCGACCGGATGCGCGGCCATCCAGCCGATCGGCCCGCGGGTGTTCACGTGACCGTGGTCGTGGCCCAGCAGACTCATGGAGCTCCCCCCGCAGCCGATCCGTCATCCCAGGCCGACACGTCCCAGCGGCTGGCGGCCGACAGGAGTTCGGCCGCGCCCGGCGTCGACGCCTCGGCGCCCAGGCGCAGCTTCATGCCCTCGATGGGCGTGGCGATGCGGCTGGTCACGACCAGGTCTCCATCGGCCAGGCCATCCTCCACGCAGACGCTGTCCTCGAAACGCCACGCCACTTCGACCGGGCGGCGTTCGAGCTCTCCGTCGCCGTAGACCCAGAGATGATCCCCTTCCTGCAGCCACTCGCGCGGCAGCTCGAACAGGTCGCGCACGCCGCCGCCCTCGAGCAGCAGGTCCACGTAGCTGTCGAGCAGCAGCAGCCCCCTGGCCGCGGAACCGCCCCCGCCGCCCCGAAGCCCGAGCGGATCGTTCACCTCGACCAGGACCCGGGCCATCCGGCCGGCCGTGTCCAGGTCGCCCAGCAGACGAACGACGCGGCCCGGCAGGATCTGGTCGGTCTCCGGGTCGAGCCGCACCAGAGCGCGCGAACCCGACGCCGCGCCGTGCAGGCCGGGAACCCGCAGCTGCTCCAGTTCGTCCGTGCGGACGGCGGCGCGCACCCAGAAGGCGTCCGTGCCGGCCAGGGTCACCGCCTGGCTCTGCGGCGTGACCGTCTGACCCACCTCGATCGACTCCGAGAGCACAACGGCGTTGAACGGGCTGCGCACCACGGTGCGTTCGAGATCCAGCCTGGCCCGGGCCAAGGCGGCACGAGCGGTCTGAACCGCCGACAGACGCGACCGCATCTGGGGTTCCCGCAACGCCAGGGAAGCCTCCATCTGCTCGGGATCGAGCTCCGTCTGAAACAGTTCCCACTCCCGCTCCGCGACCCGAGCGCGCCCCTGCTCCAGCTCCAGCTGCGCGGCCGCCTCGGCGACGGCAGCCGTGGCTCGCGCCACTGCCAGCTTGAAGTCCGCATCCTCGATGGCGAAGAGGACGTCGCCCTCCCGCAGCAGCGAGCCCGGCGCCAGGCGCGGCGCCACAGAGGCGATCCGACCACTCACCTGAGGCTGCACGACGACCCGCTGCGCCGGCAGCACCGTGCCCTGAGCCTCGACGTCGATGCGGCGCGGGAAGCGATCCACCGACGCGACCTCGACCAGGACGCCGGAGTCGTCCGGGGGCCGCTGCACGGCCTCCGGGCGAGCTCCGACGATGGCCACGGCGATCACCACGCCCACGGCGAGGATCGCGGCGATGATGCCGACTCGGACCAGGACACGAATCATGAGCTGCTGACTGTTCAGTACGCGCCGCTGGTGCCGGTTGTTGCCCCCGGCCCCGCCAGGCCGGCTGCCAGCTGACCAACGGACGTGCCCGGAGCGTAACCCAGGGCCCGGCAGAGCTGCAGACGGCTGCCGAGCTGCTGCCGTCGGGCATCCACCAGAGCCTGCTCCAGCCCCTGCTGCGAGAGAAGTGCAGTGAGCACGTTCAGGTAGTCCGTGGCGCCCTCCCGGTAGGACTCGCTGGTGAGCAGCAGCACCCGCCGGGCCTCCTCCAGCCGCTCCTCCAGGTTGACCACCAGCTCGCGGCTGCTCCGCCCGACCGCCAGCGCCGACTGCACCTCGCCGATCGCGTTCACCAGCGACTGGGCGTAGACGTACAGGCTCTCCTCCGCGGCGGCGTAGGCCTGATCGATCCGTGCCCGTCGTCCGCCCGCCCCGTACACCGACTGCGCTGCGCTGCCGCCCACCTGGCGCACCAGGTTGTCCAGGACTTCCACCAGCTCCAGACCGCGTCCCGACACCAGAGCCGTGAGCGACAGCGAGGGCAGCCACTCCTTCACCGCCGCCGCCGAGCGCCGGTCCGCCGCTTCCACCCGGCGGCGGGCAGCCTGCAGATCCGGCCGACGCTCCAGCAGCTGGGCCGGCGCCCCCAGGTCGGGCAGACCGCTGCCGGCGAGCAGCGCGCCCAGGCTGGGCGAGTCGCCCGGGGTCTCGCGGCCGGCGCTGCCGAGCAGCGTGGCGAGCTGGAACTCGAGCGACTCGAGCCGCCCACGCGCCAGCTCGATCTGCCCCTGGAGGCTCAGCAGCTGTTCTCGCTGCCGACCGATGTCCTGGGCCGGGCCGAGCCCCTGGCCGAAGCGCAACTGGGTCAGCTCCAGGAACCGCTCCGACGTCTCCTGCTGCGAATCCAGCAGGCCGATCAGCTCCCGCTCGGCCACGATGCCGAACCAGACCTCCGCCAGCCCCGACGCCAGCGTGATGGCGAGCGAACGCAGGTCCTGGACGCTCGCCTCGGCCTCCAGCAGGGCCGCCATCTCGCGGTTCCGCAGCCGGCCCCAGAGATCGACCTCGAAGCTGGCCGACAGGCTGGCGTCCCAGGCGGCCCCCTGGAACAGGAAGGGGTTCACGATGTCAGTGCTGGGGAAGGTCACGTCGTTGCCGGTCAGGCTGGCGTCTACCCGAGGCAGCACGTACACCCCGCTCTCGCGGGCCCGGGCGTCGGCCGCCTCGACCCGTCTCCAGGCGGCCTGCAGGTCGAAGCTCTGCCCTGCCAGGCGACCCAGAAGATCGCGCAGGGCGTCGTCCCCGAGCACGTCGCAGCCGACAGCCGACGATGCTTCCGGTCCGTCGTCGAGGAAATCGGCCGACAGCTCGAAGCCGTGGTCGAACGCCGGCGGCGGCTCGATGACCTCGGGGATGCGCTCGAGAACGCTCGTGTGGCTGCAGCCGAGCACGACCAGGGCCATGCTCGAGACGACGGCCGCCGCGAGACCAGACCAGGGCTCCGACAGTCGCCTCGCCCGCAAATCTCCGGCCAGCGACGGGCCGCTTCCAGATCCCGGAGACCGACCGGGCCGGAACCTGCGAAGGATCCCGCTTCTCGAAGCAGGGGTGTGGTTTGCGCAGCGCATGGTGGACAGGAAGACGACCAGGGGCGCTCGAAACTCTATGTCACGTTGCTGCCGCGTCACGCCTGGCGGCGACTCAGCACGAGCGCTCGCACCTCGTCGACCCGCAGCGTCCACCCCGGCGGCACCACCGTGATGCTGTGACGTTCCTGCACCAGGCAGGGGCCGGAGCGGCTTGTGCCTGACGGAAGTTCCTCGCGGCGAAGCAGGGCGACCGTCCGCCAGCCGTCGAGCCAGCACCGGTGATCGGCCGCGCCGGCCTCGCCCATGACCGTCTCCCCGCTGGCGCCGCAAATGCGGTCCGCTGCCGACGCGGTGGACGCCAGCACCCGGATGGACTCGACCTCGATCGGATGCTCGGGCGGCGGATAGCCGTAGACCGCTTCGTAGCGCTCGGCGAACAGTCGAGCGACCAGCTCGGTGGACACCGCATCGGCCGCGGTCCGCGGCTCCACTTCCAGGGCCGTTTCCTGGCCGAGCAGGCGCAGCCGGACGATCCGGCGCCTGACCGCGGCGCCCTCGAGGTTCGCTCCCCGCTCGCCCAGCAGCTGGCCCAGGGCATCGCGCTCCAGCTCGTCCACGAGCTGTCCCACCCGGCCATCGGCCAGGGGTTCCAGGACCTGCCGATGCGCGAAGCGTTCGAGCGCCGCGTGCCCCAGGCCGACGGCACTGAGCAGCGAGGCATCGACCGGGACGATGACCGTGTCCATGCCCAGCTCCTCGGCGATGGCGCAGGCGTGCTGCCCTCCGGCGCCGCCGAAGCTCACCAGGGCGTGGTCGGTCGGGTCGTAGCCGCGCGAGATGGAGATGCGTCGAATGGCGTCGGCCATGCGCTCGTTGGCGATGGACAGGAAGCCGCCGAGAAGCGCCTCGTCGGCGCCGCCGACATCGGTCAGGGCCTCGTCGGCCCGTCGCTCGGCCGCCGCCGCGTCGATGGGAAAGCCGAACGCCTTCGGGTCGATCCGGCCGAGCAGCAGGTTCACGTCGGTGATCGACAGAGGCCCGCCGCCGCCGTAGCAGGCAGGGCCCGGGCTCGCTCCCGCGCTCTCGGGGCCGACCTTGAGCTGACCGTGGTCCACGCTGCAGATGGAGCCGCCGCCGGCCGCCACGGTCTCGATGGCCAGCGCCGGCGCCACGACCAGGGCATCGCCAACCTGGACCTCGAAGTCGTACTCGAAGTTGCCGTCGTACCGCGACACGTCGGTGCTCGTGCCGCCCATGTCGAAGCCGATGACCCGCTCGTGGCCGCTTCCTTGACCCGCCGCCGCGGCGCCCACGACGCCGCCGGCCGGACCGGAGAGCAGGCTGTCCTTCGGGTGATAGTTCGCGAAGCTCGCGAGGCCGCCGGCGCTGGTCATCACCCGCGGCGTCACCGCGCCGTCGGCCTGCGCCTCGGCGCCTCCATCGCCGCCGAGTGCCTCGCCGGTGGCCTGGAGGTAGCCGCCCACGGCCCGCCCCAGGTAGGCGTCCACGACCGCCGTGTGCGCGCGCGGCACGATCCGGATGAGCGGGGCGAGCTCGGCCGAGCAGGACACGTCCTCGAAGCCTGCCTCAAGGAGGATGCGGGCGACCCGGTGTTCGTGGTCGGGGTTGCGGTAGCTGTGCATGAGCACCACCGCGGCGGCCCGAAAGCCCTTGGCCACGAGACGCCGCGCGTCGTCAGCCACGCCCGCATCGTCGAGAGGCGACAGCTCGCCGCCGTTCGCGTCCAGCCGACCCGCCACCTCCACCGCGCACTCGTGAAGCGGCGGCGGTCGGCGCACGGCCAGCGCGAAGATGTCGGGCCGGGCCTGATCGCCGATCAGGAGCAGGTCGGCGAAGCCCTCGGTGACGAACAGCGCAGTTCGCGATCCCGCTCGCTCCAGCAGGGCGTTTGTGCCCCGGGTGGTGGCGAGCCGGAGGTCGGCAGGCGGCAGCCGCTGCTTCAGCAGGCTCCCCGTGGCCATGCGGGCCGCAAGGATGGGCGCGTTCTCGGGCGAGACGATCTCCACCGGCCGGCCAGCGACGAACTCGCCCTCCGTCACGAGCCCGAGGCGGCACCGCCCGCTCGCCGACCACTCGACGATCCGGGCCGAAGCCGCCCCCGAGAGCGCCGCGACCGAGTAGCCCTCGAAGAAGCCGTCCGGCAGCTCGAAGTCGGTCCGAAGGTCAAGGTACCGGCCCCGGTACGAGCGGACCGTTGCCCGCACCGCGCCCGAGCTCAGCACCTTGATGCGCTGTACCAACCCGGCCGGGTTGATGGCCACGCAGTCGGTGAACGTGCCGCCAGTGTCGATCCAGAGCTGCCAGAGAGGGGCCACGCCAGGGGCAACCTAGCAGGCTGTCGAGCGGCGCTGGCCGGCAGGCGGCCACCGTCAGGTCCAGGAGCGCCGCGGCGGACCTGGGCGCATCGGAGGTTGACTGACAGTTGGCGCCCGCTTCGGTCGGCTGCACTGCGGCAGGCTTCCGCCTGTCCTGAAGGTCGTGGAAGGCGCCTTCTACAGCCCGCTGCGGCCCACTCGGCCCTGCCGGCACGAGCGGTGCTCCTGTGGCAAGCGACAGACGACGCACCGAGAACTGGTTGCCAGCGCGCCGGGAAGCCAGGGCGGGGTCCGCCCCATCAGGAGGCAGCCAGGAGGCGGGCGAGGCGGGCGATGCGCCGGCCGCCTTCCGGTTCGAGGCGCCGGGCGCGGCGCAGCAGCTTCTCGGCGGCACGCCGCTCGCCCTGGCGCAGCCGGACCTCGCCGAGCGCCGCCACCGACTCCGCCTTCTCCGTGTCGAAACGCCTGGCACGGCTGTAGAAGCGCTCCGCTTCCTCGAGGCGGCCATGGCGCAGGCTCAGATCGCCGAGCTCCAGGTACGCAAAGGGGTTCGGGCGGTCGTCCGCATCCACCAGAAGCAGCAGTTCGTCGGCCTCCTGCTGCCGGCCCTGCAGGCGCAGCACGACGGCCAGGTTCAGCGCCGCGGAGCTGGCGCGGGGTTCGATCAGAAGCGCCTGCCGATAGCTCTGCTCGGCTTCGTCGGCAAGACCGCTTCGACGGAGCGCGACTCCCAGGTTGACCCACGCCGACACCAGCTCCGGGTCGATCGCCACCGCATCGCGCAGCCACGACACGGCGTCGTCCAGGGCCTCCGACCGCACGGCTTCCGCGCCGCGGTTCGAGTAGTGCAGCGCCGTGGCTCTCAGATCGCTGATCGGCCGCACCCGGGAAACGCGCGCGTCCCGGCGCTGGCCGAAGTCGACGATCCTGCGGGCGCTCATGGGTCCCCAAGCCGCCGCGACGTGGTCGGAGACGACTACCAGGTCGCCGTCCTTCACCACGTCGCCGTCCCGCGACACCTCGACGAAGTACGCGTCGAGCCCCAGTTCGCGGGCCATGCCGACGAACATGTGCGTAAACGCCAGGCAGTTGGCGGTCCGGTTCTCGAACACCTCCACCGCCGACGCCGTGCGACCGGTCTCGTACTCGACTCCCAGCAGCGACGGGTCGCCCACTGCCTCGACCAGTCGGTCCAGTCGACGCTCGCGCTCCCCGCCCGCCACGTTGGCGGCCACCCAGCTCACCATCTCGTCGTTCAGCGCAAACGGCGCCACCGCGCGCTCCACGCCACGCCGTTCCAGCTCCAGCAGCAAAGCCTGTTCGCCCGCCACCCGGACGCCTGTGGTCGCGCAGCCGCTGCCGAGCAGCGCCAGAGCGGCCAGAACGGCGAGCGACGCCAGCCTGGGGGCAGACGCCGCAGCCCTCGACCCCCGCACCGTCCTGCCTGGCCTCGCCGTTGCCGGAGGGCCCCAGCCTCGCCCACGGCGACGCGGCGCCGTCGCTTCGTTCATGGAGTTCGGCAGCCGGCCAGGCATGGGGTTCGTTACTGCGGGTCAGGCGGCGTTGCCGGTCAGGAAGGCAGGAGCGGAATCGGACCGCTGCGGATCAGGCGGCAACCGGGCGATCTCGGCGCATCCGCTTGTGCAGCAGCCAGGCACTGACGCCCGCCACCAGCAGCAGGACGACGCCGACCGCCGCGACCGGCAGGGCCATCGCCAGAACGGACATGCCGACCGCTGCCCCGGCCTCGCCGGTGGAGACCACCGGGTTGCCGATGCCGGCGGTCGCGAGCGTCGAGGCGGCCCGCACCACCGTCGTGCCTGCCTGCACCGCAGCAGCGGCGCCGCCGCCGGAGACCGCGGCAAGCGCCCAGCCGAGCATCGGCGACGACGCTTCGATGTTCGCGGCCGCCACCACGATGCCGGCGGTCACGGCGGCCGGCAGCGCGGCAGCGTCAAGCATGTTGTCGAGCCAGGGGATGTAGTACGCGCCGATCTCGAAGACCGCGGCGACACCCAGGGCGATCAGGGCCGGCGTGCCGGCCATCCACTCGAAGTTCTCCGCGAGGTCGATGGCGCCGGCCCGGGCGCCGATGCCCATCGCGAGCACCGGCAGAAAGACCCGGAATCCGCAGGCCGCGGCCAGCCCGATCCCCAAACCGACGCCGAGCAGAACTTCCATCTCGAACACCTCCGGTGCCTGTGCCTGCGTGTCTCTACCCGTCGAAAGCTACTACGGTCCGGTCCGCCGCCAGGTTTCCCCGAACCAGCGCAGCAGCGCCGTGGCTTCGGGCACCCCGATCAGCAGCGACGCCAAAAGGTAGGTCGCGGCGAAGCCCAGGACCGGCACCGCGCCGGCAATCCAGAACGCGCCCGGCACCAGCGTCTGCGTGGCCGCCCAGGGGAGAAGGCAGACGATCGCCAGCGGCAGGTGTCGACGCCAGGCCTTCCAGGGCGCCCTGACCGGTACCTCCCGCCGCGCCAGCCCGGCAAGCAGGCGGGTCAGCTCGAACCAGCTGCCGAGCGCGGAGCCGAGCGCCAGGCCGACCGCGCCCAGACGCAGCGTCCTGCCGGCGCCAACCTCCTCGCCGACGACGACCTCCGCAAGCCAGCCGCCGGGCACGACGGCGTCCACCGGGAACCGGTCGAGCATCGTCATCAGCCCGAAGCCGACCCCGGCCGAGACGGCGAGCCGCATCGCCGCAATGCGGGCCGGGCGCCGGGTGTCGCCAAGCGAGAAGTACACGCTCTGCAGCAGCCGCGACGCGCTCGAGGCCAGCAGCCCCAGGGAGTACGCCGCCAGAACCAGGTAGACCAGCAGGTTGTCGGCGGCGCCGAACTCGCCGCGGCGATACACGGCGGCGACTATCCCGAAGCCCAGCGCCAGGTAGCCGACGAAGGTCGGCGCCACCAGGAACGACACCGCCGAGAGCGACCGCATCGTCCTCGCGGCCGCATCCGCGGCCCGCTTCGACCGGTCGCCGCCGAGGCGCGACAGTTCCGGCAGCTCTGCTGCCGCGACGGACACCCCGAAGAGCGAGATGGGCAGCAGATACAGACGCTGGCCGAAGCCCAGGGCGGCCGGCGCCCCGACCGCCAGCAGGGACGCCAGCAGCAGGTCGACCCAGCCGCCGAGCTGGACCACGCCCCGCCCGGCGATCGCCGGGCCGAGCGCGCTCAGCGTCTTCCTGACTCCCGGCGCGCGAAGACTGAGCGAAGGCCGCAGGCCCCGGCACACGCGGAGCACGGACGGCAACTGCACCCCGAACTGGAGCAGACCGCCCAGGAGACCGCCCCAGCACGCCGCCGTCGTCAGCGCCTCGACCGTCTCCGCCTCGCCGCCCGTGACTCGCCGCGCCGCGTACCAGACCCAGCCGATGATGGCGGCGTTCCAGAAGCAGGGAGCGATATGGGGCAGGAGGAAGCGGCGATGGCTGTTCAGCACGCCCAGGCACCAGGCGGACAGCGTGATGAATGCCACCATCGGCAGGCAGATGCGGACCGCGGCGATCGTGAGCTCCAGGCGATCCACGGTCGCCGTGCCGGCCAGGACCGCGTCCGCATCGCCGGCGAACCCCGGCATCAGCAGTCGCACCCACCAGGGCGCCAGCGCCACGCCGACCAGGCACACGGCGGCCATGGCCACGAAAAGCAGCCCGAACACGGCGCCGGCCAGCGCGCCCGCATCCTTACGGCGCCCCTGCGCCAGCAACCGGCTGTAGACCGGGATGAAGGAGGCAGAGAGGGCCTGGTCGCCGAGCAGGTTCTGCAGGACGTTCGGGGCCCGAAACGCCGCCATCAGGACGTCCGGCAGCGCGCCGACGCCCTGGAGGCCGGCGATCACCGCATCGCGGACCAGGCCGAGAACCCGGCTGGCCAGGATGCCGATGCCGACCCGAGCGGCGCCGCCCGACAACGGCGGCTTCCCTTCCGGGCCGCCGGCCCTGCCGGTCGTCGACAAAGGCTCGCCGGTCCGCCGGCCCGACAAGGAGGAGAACGTGGTCAGTCCCAGGGCCTGTCCTGCGCCCGGCGCCCCCTGCCCGCCTGCGGGCTCCTTCAGGGCTGATCCGTGATCTGCACGACGATCCGGTCGCCGCTCCGCTCCACCTCGGTGAAGACGCCCGGTTCAAGGTCGAGCACGACGTGCAGCTGGCGGGTCGCGCCCCGGCCGTGGACGCCGGTGCGGACCCCGAGCAACCGGGGCCCGGTCACCGAGCTGGCGTCGAAGGCCCGCCGCACGCCCACCAGGCGCAGCACGAGACGCGGCGGGCCGTCCAGGGTCATTTCGGCATGGCGCACGAACGGCGCGTTGCCAACCACCTCGACCACGGTCCGGTCGCCCTCGACCGATGCGCGGATGGACCGAAGCGCCGTCGCGTTCGCCGGAGCCGGTGCGACGACCGGCGAGGGCGAGGCGGTTGGCGCCGGGCGGGTCGGAGGCCGCCCGGAGGGCTCGGCGGCGACGCTGACAGGAGGTTCGGCGGCCGTTTCCCGGCGGCTGTCGACAGGCCGGGCCTCTGCCGCGGCTGCAGATTCGTCGGTGCCCGCGGCTGCCGGACCAGGGGCCGCGGCTTCGGCGGCTTCCTGCGGCGCCGCAGCAGCAGGCGCGTCGCCCCGGTCGGCAGCGGTCGCAGCGTCATCAGCGGTGGCAGGCGAGTCGCCCACGGCCGCTGGCGACGGAGCGGGGCTGGCCGCCGCGGTGCCTTCAGCAGAAGGCCCGACAGGAGCCGGCGCACCAGCGCCAATTGCCATCTCCATCGGCTGGTCGGCCTCCGCCGACTGATCCGGCGCCTGGCCGCCGTCAAAGCCAGGCCGGCCGCGCAGAAAGAACAGCAGCAAGCCGACCAGGATGACGCCAGCCACCGTCGGCCAGACCCAGCGTGGCCTGCCATCGGGCTTCATCCAGTCGTCTGCTCCGCTGTCTCCAAACAGGTCGGCGCCCATGGCCAGATTGCCGGTCTCCGGCGCACCGCCGGCGTCCGTCGGCGCATCGGCGGCCTCCGCCGACGCCGAGGCCGCGGGCTCGTCGGCTTCGGTCTCCGACTCCTCCGGCGCGGCAGCGTCGGTGTCGATGGCGGCTCCGCCGGCGCCTGCCTGCCGCTGCGGGTCGGCGGCCGCCCCCGGCTCGGCATCTGCCTTCGGCTCGGCGGCTGCCTCGGAGCCGGCGATCGTGTCCGGCTCGGCCCCTGCCTCCGAGGTGACCACCGCTTCGGGCTCGGTGTCCGCCGCAGGGTCCGGCTCGGCAACCGGTTCCTCGTCTGCCGGCGCCGCCGGCACGGCGAGAGGATCGTCCTGCTGCGACTGTCCCCGACCGGCCAGCTCGTGCTCACCAAGGGTCGTCGCGGCGGAAGCCAGCGTGCCTTCGTCTTCAGGCGCCTCCGCTGCAGCGGACGCCGCGCCGCCCGCGGGCCGGGCGACATCCTCGACCGCGCGCTCCTCTTCCCCGGCTGGCGAAAGCGCCGATTCGCTGTCCTTCGACGCTTCGGGCGCCTGGCCCTCATCGTCCGCCGTCGTCGCCTCGCTCTCCGGCGGGGGTGCAGCCGTGGCCCCCAGGTTCATTCCCGTCGCGAACGCCGGCCCCTGGTCGAAGAACGCCTGCAGCCGTTCCCTGCCGTCGCCGTCCAGACGGGTGAACCTCATGCCCATGCCGGCTGGCTGATCACTGCCACCCGGCTGGTCGCGCACCCAGACCACGGCGGCTTCACCTCGGACCATGGTGGGTGCATCGCCGGTGCCCAGGTCGAGCTCGAACGCGGCGGTGCTGCCGGCGGGAGGCGGACCGGCCATGCACACGAACATGCCGGCCTCCGCGATGTCGCGGGTGACGGCGGACACGTCGCCGCGCTCACCGGCGAGACTCAGGCTGACAGGCGCCTGATGCTCCAGGCGGCGGGATTCACGAAAACGGAAGCTCTGGCTGGCGGCGCACACGCGATCAGGTCCCTTTGGGCTACGGTGCCGCGGATTCTACAGCCTGCCGCGGCAGCTGGTGTCAGGCCTGCCGCAGGCCAGGCGACGCCTTGCCGCCGAACCTGGCCGCGACGCTGCCGTCACGCCGCCTGCGCTCCCTTGCGCCCGACCAGCAGCGCCATCTCCAGCGCCTGCTCGTAGTTGAGGCGCGGGTCGACCTGGGAGCGATAGGCGCGGCGAAGGCCCTGCTCGTCCAGTCCGCGCGCGCCGCCGGTGCACTCCGTCACGTCCTCGCCGGTGAGCTCGAAGTGGACGCCGCCGAGGATCGTCCCCTGCGCGGCGTGGATGGCGAACGCCTGCTCGAGCTCGGCGAGGATGGCGTTGAAGTCGCGGGTCTTCATGCCCTGGCTGGTGCTCTTCGTGTTGCCGTGCATCGGATCGCAGATCCAGAGTACCGGCTTTCCGGTCGAGGCCACGGTGTCGATGACCGAAGGCAGGAAGCTGCTCACCTTCTCCGCCCCGCAGCGGTGAATCAGCGCCAGGCGCCCCTCCTCGCCATCCGGATTCAGCGTCTCGACCAGGCCGGCGATGTCGGCCGCCTCCATGCCCGGCCCGACCTTCACGCCGAGCGGATTGCGGATGCCGCGCGCGTACTCCAGGTGCGCCGAACCGGGGAACGCGGTGCGCAGGCCAATCCACGGCAGATGGGTCGAGAGGTTGTACCAGCCGTCGCGCCTCGGCACGGTGCGGGTCTGCGCCTGTTCGTAGACGAGGTGCAGCGCCTCGTGGCTGGTGAAGAAGTCCACGCGGTCGATCTGCCCCACCTCGACCCCGGCCAGGGTCTCCATGAACTTGAGCGATTCGCCCAGCGCCTCCACCTGCCGCTGGTACTCGACCGCATTCGGCGAGTGGCTGACGAAGTCGAGGTTCCAGTACTCCGTGTGGTGCAGGTCGGCGAAGCCGCCATCGACCAGGCTGCGGACGAAGTTGAGGGTCATCGCCGCCCGATGGTAGCCGCGCAGCAGGTTCTCCGGATCCGGCTCGCGAGCGGCGGCGGCGAACTCCAGCGAGTTCACCAGGTCGCCCCGGTACGAGGGCAGCGTGGCCCCGTTGCGGGTCTCGGTGTCCGACGAGCGCGGCTTGGCGTACTGCCCCGCGAAGCGGCCGATGCGGGTCACGCGCTTCCTCAGGCTGCGCGTGAGCACCAGGCTCATCTGGAGCAGGATCTTGAGCTTTGCGGTGATCGCCTCCGACGTGCACTCGGCGAAGCTCTCGGCGCAGTCCCCGCCCTGCAGGACGAAGCGCTCTCCCCTGGCCGCCTGCGCCAGTTGCCCGCGCAGGCGTTCGATCTCCCACGAGGTGACCAGCGGCGGCAGCGCGGCCAGCCTGCCGGCGGCAGCAGCAACCGCGTCCGGGTCGCCGTAGGTCGGTTGCTGGCGCACTTCGGCGCCGCTCCAGGATGTGGGGCTCCAGTCGTCCATGAGATCTCCCGGTCAGGCTCGGGAAGCAGCCGGTCTGGCTGGCCGACGCCGACCGGCGCGAAACTCTACTCCACCCGCCTGGCGCCGCGCCGGCGCCGGCTCACCCCTCTCGGTCGGTGTCGTCCCGCAGCGGATGCACGACCAGCGACCCACGACCGGTCGGCTCGAACGGCTCCTCCGGGCTCATGAGGTCGATCACGCGCCTCGGGCGTGGCGCGCAGCGACTCATCGCCTCCCTGTGGAGCTCGACATCGGCCTTGTTCGCGATCTCGGCGAGTGCATGCGGCTGGCTATGCGGCTGGCAACGCGGCTGGCAACGCACTTGGCAATGCGCCTGGCAATGCACCTGGTCGAGAAGTCCATGGAGCACGAACGCAGTGTTCCTGAACTCCTCTCGTGTCAAGGTCCGCATCCGGTGATCCTGGCCTCCCGAAGCGGAGCCCGTCAACGACCTTGACGCCGGGCGTGAACCGACGACGCGTCGGCTTCGCCACAGCCTCCTGGTCAGGCAGCGCTTCGCGCGTCCTTGCGGCCCCGCCCCTGTCGGCTGCGTTCATGAAGAGGGAAGCAACCGCTACTCCTCGATCTGCAGGTAGCGGCGGAGCCAGCGGGTGCCCAGGTAAAACGGCAGCGTGTCGACAGCCGCAGCGCCGAACTTGAAGACGTAAGCGGTGGCGATGAACACCCAGAGCTGGGGCCAGACCGGGGCGTCGGCGGAAACCGGGATGGCGCCGGAGGCGAAGTGGCTGATCGTGATCACGGCAAAGGAATCGACGAACTGGCTGACCACCGTCGAGCCGTTGTTGCGCAGCCAGAGGTGCCGGCCACCGGTGACCCGCTTCCAGAAGTGGAACACCCACACGTCGCACAGCTGCGCGCTCAGGTAGGCGATCATGGACGCCGCGATGACCCCCAGAGTGAGCGCCCGGATCTCGAAGAAGATCGGCATCCTGCCGTCCGGCCCGGGCACCGGAGCGTCGAAGCCGGGCAGCGCCCCGCCCAGCCACAGGATGACGGCCAGCCAGACGTTGACCACGAAGCCGACCCAAACCAGGAAGTTGGCCCGCTTGCGCCCGTAGATCTCGGAGATGAAGTCGGTGCACAGGAAGGTCAGGGGGTACGGCAAGACGCCAACCGCAAGCGGCACCGGGATCTGCGCTCCGAACAAGGTGAAGCTGAGGTCGAGGAAGCGGGTCACTCCCAGGATGTTCAGCATCGTCATCGAGCCGAGGAACAGGCCCGCGAGCACGAGGAAGACGCGTTCCCGCCGCGCATGCAGGGCGCTCGCCTCGATGGGATGCAGTGCGCCGGACAAAGCAGTCGGAGCGCTCACCCCGCGGCCTCCTGCTCGACCCGACGCCTCGCCCGCTGCCTGGCGGCAACGAACTCGGCATGCGGCAGGTGCAGCAGGCGGGCGATCTTGCGGATCAGGAACTCCTCCTGGGCGTCGAGCAGCCGGTCGGCGAACGCCACCCGCCACAGCTCCTCCACCAGCCTCCCCTTGCGCTCGTCGTCGAAGGACTCGTGGATCAGGCGGGTGAACTCGTAGAGGCAGACCGAGCCGTCTGTCTCGGCCTCGGCCAGCTCCACGAGCTCGGCCGTCTCCTCGGCGGACAGGCCCAGGTGCCGACGCACGCCGTCGAGCACCGCCGCCTTCTCGGCTTCGGCGGCGTCGAAGTCGGCCCGCATCACCTCGATCATCAGCGCCGCGGCCGCAAGCCGCAGCCGGGCATCCGGGTCATCGGGTCGCTCGGGCTCGATTCGCTCGCCGAAGAAGCTCCGAATGCGGTCGATCATCGTTTCCGCCTGCGTTCAGCGCACGCCGGAGAGCCGCGCCCAGGCCGCCTGCCGCCGCAGCTCCCGTGCGCGAAGCGCCACGCCGGGGCCCGAGACCGCCCGGCGCCAGGCCAGGGCCTCCGGTTCGGGCGCGAGGCGCCAGTACTCCTCCTGTTCGGCTCGCACCCGGGCGGTGGTGCGCTCGAAGGCGGCCAGGCCAAGGTGGGCCACGGGCGTGTCGAGCGGACCGCTCGCCAGGGCGCCCGCCGAAGCAAGCAGGAGCAGCAGATCCTCCAGCGCCGACTCGGGCCAGCCCGACCTGCGGCCGATCGCCAGGTTGTACGCGGTCATCGCGGCGGAGATGTACAGGTCCTCGACCGTCCGGAAGGGCTTGACGGCGTCGATGTAGCCATCGCCGCCAAGCACCTCGTGCGCCGCGACCGGAACCGACTCGAGGTCGATGACCGCGTGGCGCACCTCGGGGTGGGTCACCGGCCGGCCGGTGGCGTCCATCGGCTCGATGCGAACCCCCGTGCGGTCGCTCGGCACGCACACTGCGCGCAGGCGGTTGCGGGGGCCGTCGCTGCCCACGGAGGCGATCACCATCAGGGCCGACGACGACGGCGCCAGCGTGGCCCATCGCTTCTGCCCGTCGAGGCGGAAGCCGCCGTCCGGGCCCTCGCCATCCTCCCTGAGCGTTGACCGGATCGCTCGCGGATGTGCACCGCCCTCCTCGCTGGCGCAGAAGGCGACGATGCCGCCAGCGGGCATCAGCTCGGCGGCGCCGGTCGCTCCAACGAGCCTCCTGAGCGCAGCCTGGTGGCCGGCGACCATCGCCCAGGCGGGGCGGTCTGCCACGAAGCCGCCTTGCAGGGCATCGCCGAAGCGACTCCACCGTTCCGCTGCATCACCGGTCTCGCGTTCGCCGGGTGGACCGCCGCCACCTCTCACCAGCACCTGCTCGGCGAAGGTCCGGTACCAGAGCGCCGGATCGTCGCCGGCCGGAATCGGCTCGGGCGGTGCGGCAAGAAGGTGTTCGAGGACCGGTTCGAGCGTCAACGGACCGCCTCCACGAGGGCCAGGGACGCCTCGCCTCCCGTCCGGGTTCCACCGCGCCGTGCAGCGGCGCCATCCCCTGGTCGTGCGGATCGTCGCACTGGCATAGGCTCCATCGGCGGAGGATGATAGAGGAACTTGCAGCCTCCGGCAGCGATGCCGGCGCCGAGGCGCCCGGCTTCCGCCGGGTGCCGCGAACCGGCGTCATCTACGTCATGCACCGGGCCGCGCTCGCCGGGCACGGACGGGATGGACGCGCCTGGTACAACCTGGGCCAGGGCTCCCCGGAGGTCAGTTCCCTGCCCGGCGCACCGCCGCGCCGCGAGCGGCTCGAGATCGATCCGAAGCGCCAGGGCTATGCGCCGGTGGACGGCATCGACGAGCTCCGGGACCGGGCGGCCGAGCTCTACAACGTGCTCTACCGGAGGGGCCGCAGCTCCCTCTACACGCGGGACAACGTCAGCATCGCGCCCGGCGGCCGCCCGGCCATGACCCGGATCGCGGCAGCCATGGGCGAGATGAACCTGGGCCACTTCATCCCCGACTACACCGCCTACGAGGAGCTGCTGACCGCCTTCAAGGGCTTCATTCCGATTCCCATCCTGCTCGACGCTGCCCACGGCTATCGGGCCTCACGGCGGTTGCTGGAGAAGGAGATCGTGGGCCGCGGCCTGTCGGCGGTCTGGTGCAGCAACCCCTGCAACCCGACCGGCCAGGTGGTCGAGGGCCAGCAGCTCGCGGAGTGGGTCGACGTGGCCAGGGCCAACGCCTGCACCTTCATTCTCGACGAGTTCTACTCGCACTACATCTACACGCCGCCGCCCTCGGAGTGCCCGCAGGTCGGCGACGCGGAACGCATGGTCTCCGCCGCCGCCCACGTCGAGGACGTGAATCGGGACCCGGTGATCCTCGTCGACGGGCTGACGAAGAACTGGCGCTACCCGGGCTGGAGGGTGTCCTGGATCGTCGGACCGGAGAGCGTGATCGACCGCGTCACCAGCGCCGGCTCGTTCCTGGACGGCGGAGGCAATCACCCGTTCCAGGAGGCCGCGCTGCCGCTGCTCGACCCGGACCTCGTGCTGCAGGAGACGCGGGCCATCCAGGCCACCTTCGCCCGCAAGAGGCGCTTCCTTGTGGACCGGCTTCAGGCGCTCGGCGTGGAGGTCGAGCACGAGCCCGGCGGCGCCTTCTACGTCTGGGGCAACCTGGCCGGACTGCCGCCTCCGCTCAACGACGGCCTCGCCTTCTTCAAGGCGCTGCTCGAAGTTCAGGTGATCACGGTTCCCGGCATCTTCTTCGACGTGAACCCGGGGCAGCGCCGCCGCAAGGCCCGCTACCACAGCCACATCCGCCTCAGCTTCGGCCCGTCGATGGAGACCCTGGAAGCCGGCATGGACCGAATGGAGACACTGATCCGCCGCCACTCGCGGCATTCGGTGCAGCGTTCACACTGAACCACCGGCCGTCGCTGACAGCCCGTGGACGCCTGGTCGCTCGATCGACCGAGCACCACGACCTGGGCGGTCAGGTGCGAGGGGTCTCAGGGGGCTTCAGGCCAGTGCCTCGCACGTTCCTCCCGAAGAAGCGGGGAGCTTCCCGCGCGCAGCCGACCGAAGCGGGCGCCACCCTCGGACAAGCTCCAGGCGCCGGCGTCCCCTGCGCCCCAAGGAGCTCACCGCGACGCTGCCGGCATCAGCGGCCGGGCGGCGGAGCGGACCAGTCGAGCAATGCCGGGTCCTCCTCGCCAGGGAGCGGCGACGCCACCCTTACCCGCTTCGCCTTCAAGGCCGGCAGCAACGTCCGGCCGGCGACGCCCTGGCGCCAGAGGTCGGCGTCCGGACCCTCGAGCCGCCGCATGGTCGAGAAGTGCACGCCTTCCCCGGTCACGACAGAGCGACCGCCGCTCTCACGCTCGCCGATGGGCCGGTCGTAACGGCCCCAGATCCGGTAGACGGCAGACATCCGGCCCTGGGGACCTGACGGATCCGGCGCCGGACCGGCCACCACCGCCTGGTTCCGCAGCGCGAGACCGGCGGCATGGGCCTTCGCCCACATCCACAGCAGCGCACCGTCGGACAGTCCGGTGCTCGCGCGACCGCCGCCCACGTCGCCGTGCACGCCAGGGAACCAGAGCTGCTCGACCGACTGACCCGGCGACGGCTCGCTCCGCCACAGCGAAGGGGCGAACGGACGGCGACCCTCGTCGATGGAGACCGCATGGCAGGCGTGTCGGATGTGCCGGTCGAGCCGCACGTCGTGGAACCGGTGGCGACGGGCGCCGATCCAGTTCAGCCAGGTGATCGGCACGCCCAGCGAGCCGACCGTGTCCCACACGCCGATGAAGTGCACGTGGCGGGACGACGACGATGCGCCGGCAGAGATGCCGCCGTCGCCGGCGAAGTCGCCGCTTCCGGGGGAGCCCTCGGGCGGGCAGAGTGCCTCGCGGAAGCGGGCGGCGCGCTCCGAGCGTTCCGGACCCCCCGGCATGCGGTAGATCGCCATTCCCTGCCGGGCCGTCGACGCCTCGTGCAGGCCGCTGCCGGCGCCGCCGTCGGCAGCCGCCGGAATGCCGCAGAGGCCGATCAGACCGGCCAGGCTGCGGGCCGTGTAGGCGCCGCGGCTGTAGCCGAACAGGAACAGGCGGTCGCCGGGCCGCCGGTTTGCCACCAGCCACGCGTACGCGAGCTCGACGTTGCGGGCGAGACCAAGGCCCACGATGCCGCCGCCGAGACGGTCGAAGCGGCCCGTCCCCACGCCGCGGTCGTAGTGAACGACCTGCGGCACGCCGGCCGCGGTCGCCGAGCTGATGGCGCGGCTGGTGTGCACGACGTTGGTCGGCGAACGCGCGTCGTCGCTGTTCCAGGTGCCGTCGAAGCAGAGGACCAGGCTGCGGTCGCCGCTCACGGTTCCGCCCTCACTGCCCGACACGCCCCGCTCTCTCCTCCTCCGCCACAGCCTTCGCGGTCACCGCGCGGGCCTTGATCGTCCACGCCCCTTCAGGCCGGCAGGTCGGCGCCATGACCCGGTCGGCCTCGACCCGGGTGGTCGCGAAACCTCGGCGTCGGTGGCCGCAAGCCGCAGGCTGGGCGACGCCTTCAGCCAAGCCCGACCAGCCGCCTGATCTCGGCCGCCTTCCTCTCGCCCACCTCGCGGGCTCGCTCCGCGCCGATGGCCAGCAGACGGTCGAGCTCGTCCGGCGCCGCCATCAGCTCCTCGTGGCGACTGCGAATCGGCGTCAGGACCTCGATGACGGCCTGCGCGACCCCGGTCTTCAGGTCGCCGTAGCCTCGCGCGTCGGCGAAGTCCGCCAGCACCTGCTCGCGCCCCTTCTCGGTCACCGCCTGGTAGATCGCGAGGAGATTGTTCACGCCGGCGCGGGCCTGATCGTCGCTGAAGTCGATCTCTCGCCCGGAGTCGGTCACCGCCCGTCGGAACGAGCGGCGGATCTCGTCGTCCTGGTCGGTCAGGCGCACCGCGTGGCCGCGGCCTGCGGACTCGCTCTTGGACATCTTGGCGGTCGGCTCGTCGAGCGCCATGACCCGGGCGCCGGCGGTCGGGATGACCGCCTCCGGCAGCACGAAGGTCTCGCCGTAGCGATGGTTGAAGCGGCCTGCGATGTCGCGGGCGAGCTCCACGTGCTGCTTCTGGTCCTCGCCCACCGGCACCTCGTGCGCGTCGTAGAGGAGAATGTCGGCGGCCTGGAGCACCGGGTAGGTGAACAGCCCGACGCCGATGCGCTCGCGCCCGCCACGGCGCTCGGACTTCGCCTTGTACTGGGTCATCCGCTCCAGCCAGCCGATGGGGGTCAGGCAACCGAGAATCCAGGCCGCCTCCGCGTGGGCGCGGACGTGGCTCTGGACGAACAGCGTCGTCCGCTCCGGGTCGATGCCGCAGGCGAACAGCATCGCCGCCAGCTCGCGCGCCCCGGCGCGCAGCGTGGTCGGGTCCTGGGGCGCCGTGATCGCGTGCAGGTCGACGATGCAGATGAAGTTCTCGCGCTCGTCCTGGCGCGCCACCCAGTGCTTGACCGCGCCCAGGTAGTTGCCCAGGTGAAGCGCCCCGGAGGGCTGGATGCCCGAGAAGACGCGACGGCGTGCGGCCGTGGCACTCATTCAGCGAGGTCGGCCGGCCGACGATCCGGCGAGCGCACCATCGTCCAGCCGACGCAGATGCCGTAGTTCAGGAGCAGTCCCCAGACGCCTGCCGCCACGCCCCAGGGAGACCGGGTGCTCCAGAAGTCGACGATCACGCCGCACCAGATCACCAGGGTCAGAAGCGTGCCCAGCACCATGCCGGCGAGGACGGCCGAGGCCTTCATCCGCCGCCACCAGACGCCGAGCATGAAGACCGGCGAAAGCTGGACCATGAACTCCAGCTTGAGTTCGATGAGCTGCCAGATCGAGCTCTCCGTCTTCAGGGACACCCAGGCCATCAGCACCAGGATGGACATGACTCCCCAGGCGAACGTCTTGCCGACGATCAGCATCTCGCTGGCGCTGGCCTCGCGGCGGAAGTAGTTCTTGTAGATGTCCTTGGTGAACATCGACCCCATGGACAGCAGCGCCGAGTCGGCCGTCGACATGATCGCCGCCACGACGGCCGCGAACACCATCACGATCAGCCAGTACATGACCGGCGAGCGGTCCACCAGGCCGCCCAGCACGTACACCGTGACCTTGTCGCTCTCCAGCTGGGTCAGGCCGGGGAAGCGGCTGAGCGCGATGAAGCCGATCAGGAAGGCCAGCAACGTCGTGCCGAGCGGCATGAACCCCATGGCCGCCAGCGACCGCCGCAGGCTGGACTCGTCGCGAGCGGCGAAGATGCGCTGCACCGCGTGCGGGTAGAGGGCCACGCCCAGGCCGAGCATGATCAGGGTGCTGACCCAGGTCCGCAGACCCCGCGCGTCCGGGGCAGCCAGCTTCTCCGGCGCCGTCCGTTCGATCTCCGTTGCCGCCGCCTGAAGGCCGCCGTCCGCCGAGACCAGGGTGTAGAGGATGACCGCGCAGCCGCACAGGAGCAGGGTCCCCTGCACGGCGTCGGTCCAGGCGACCGCGCGCATGCCTCCCAGCGACTCGTACACGAGCATCACGCCGACCAGCAGGAGCACGCCCTGCATGAAGCTCATGCGGCCGCCGCTGATCGCTTCGACGCCGTGCCCCATGGCCACCAGCTGCTCGAGGACGTAGTTGGCCAGCCCCCAGCACAGGAGCACCACGCACAGGACCCGCAGCGGATGGGAACCGAAGCGGTGGTAGACGAAGTCCGTGGGCGTGATGTAGCGGAACCGGCGAGCGAGATGGAAGAGGCGCGGCGCGTAGATCATGAACACGGTCACGACCAGGACCATGAAGGTCACGCTGACGATGTAGGTCGTCCCCTGCACGTAGGAGCGGCCGGCGAAGCCGAGCAGCGTGTTGCCGCTGTACTGCGTGGCGAAGAGGGTCAGGAACAGCACTGCGAAGCCGAAGGTCGAGCCGCCGAGGTAAAAGTCGCGCAGCGACCGTTCCTTCCGCTTCAGCCGACCGAGCAGGCCGAGACTGAGCATCACGACCAGATAGGCGCCCAGGACGACCAGCGCGCCGGGGCCGAAGGCGACTTCGGATGCTCCCGAACTCACGTCGAGTCCCCGGCGTCGGCGCCGCCCGCGCCGGGCTCGTCGTCCCCGCCCGCCGCGTCGCCGCCGTCGCGCCACAGCCGCAGGGAGGCGTACGCGGTGACCATGGCGAGCATCAGGGCGCAGGCGACGGTGATCCAGGTCCAGACCGGCAGGCCCCCAACCAGCCGCCCGCCAACCGACGACGGCAGGTACCAGGGGACGCTGAGCGCCAGAATCAGCGCCACGGCGGGCAGGAACCAGCGATGCCGAAGGGGCTCATCGGCCGGGCGCACCGCCTCCCAGAACGCGTCCTGGTCCCGTTCGTCTCCGTAATCCGCCTGAGGCGTCGTTTCTGGCACCGGGCAGGCATTATGCCCCACGGCCGGGAGGAAGCGCCGACCGCAGGCCCGCAGGGCGCCGTTGCCGACCCCGCTGGACCCAAACCCTCGGCCAGCCCCGACCGCACGCCCGCAGGGCGCCGAGTTCGCGTAAGCTGGACAGTCCGGAAGACACGCGGCCGGTCCTGCAGCGCGCAGCCCCCTGCTCGGCAGTCCTTCGGGCGCGGGAGCGGCGCTTCCGGGTTCCCGAGACGCGCCCGGTTCGAGGAACACCCCCGGTTCGAGGAACACGCCCGGTTCGAGACACGAGATGAACGTCCACCCTCCCCACGTCCACCCTCCCCACACCGCGGCGCGAACCGCCATCGCCCTGCTGACGCTGGGACTGGGCGTCTCTGCCTGCATGGCGCCGACGCCGGATACGGACCGCGACGAACCGCAGCCCGAGGGAGACCCCAGAGCCGCGGAGATGGAATCGGAACCGGAGCCCATGCCGGCGCCCGAGTGGACGCTCGCCATTCATGGCGGCGCCGGCAGCGCGCGCCGCGACGCGACGGATGCCGACGCATACCACCAGGCGCTTGCCGGCGCCCTGGCGCTGGGCAGCGACATGCTGGCCGCAGGCGAAGCGAGCCTGCAGGTGGTCGAGGACGTCGTCGCCACGCTCGAGGACGACCCGCGCTTCAACGCCGGCCGCGGCTCCGTGTTCACGGCGGTAGGCCTCCACGAGCTCGACGCAGCCATCATGGACGGTCGCACCCTGGCCTGCGGCGCCGTGGCGGGGGTCCGGAACGTGCAGAACCCGGTGCGGCTGGCCCGTCTGGTGATGGAGGAGACGCCTCACGTGTTCCTGGGCGGCGCCGGCGCCGACGACTTCGCGGTGACCGCGGAAGCGACCCGCAGGGGCCAGGCCTGGTTCACCACCGAAGCGCAGCTCGAGCGCTTCCGTCAGCTGAGGACCCGGACCCGTTCGAGTGACTCGGCCACCGACGGCTCGCCGAACATGCAGGGCGACTACACCGGCAACGCGGGAACCGAACCGGAACCCGGAGACGACTCCCACCTCGGCACCGTCGGCGCGGTGGCCATGGACCGCTACGGCAACGTCGCGGCCGCGACCTCCACCGGTGGCACCATGAACAAGCGGGTCGGGCGCATCGGCGACGTGCCGGTCATCGGCGCAGGCACCTACGCGAACAACCGAACCGCCGCCATCTCGTGTACGGGCCGGGGCGAGGAGTTCATTCGGCACACCGTCGCCCACGACGTGTCGGCGCTGATGGAGTACGGCGGCCTCTCGGTCGGCGAGGCGGCAAGGAAGGTCGTCGGCGAAACGCTGCGTCCCGGCGACGGCGGCCTGATCGCCGTCAGCGCCGACGGCGCCATCGCGATGGAGTTCAACACGAACGCCATGTTCCGGGGCGCCGCCGATTCGTCAGGCCGGTTCGACGTCGGCATCTGGGACGAGCTGCACAGGGGCCGGCCCGCCGGCGAGAGCCTGGCCGAGGACGCCGAGTAGCGCCGACCCGAGCAGCCCCGCCCGGCTATCATCGCCGGCCGTGAGTGCGCTCTACGAGCAGGCCCTGCAGCGGGCGCGGACCGATCCGGAGGGCTTCTGGGGCGAGGCGGCGGAAGCCATCTCCTGGGACCGTCGCTGGGACCGGGTGCTGGACAGCTCGAACCCGCCGTTTCATCGCTGGTTCCCGGGCGCCAGGGTGAACACCTGCCACAACGCCGTGGACCGGCACGTCGAGGCCGGGCGCGGCGAGCAGGCAGCCCTGATCTGGGACAGCCCGGTGACCGGCTCGAAGCGGTCGATCGCCTTCCGGGAACTGCAGGATCAGACGGCGCGGCTGGCCGGTGTGCTCGTCGAGTTGTCGGTCACGGCCGGAGACCGGGTGCTGATCTACATGCCGATGATCCCCGAGGCGGTCGTCGCGATGCTCGCCTGCGCCCGCATCGGCGCCGTCCACTCGGTCGTGTTCGGCGGCTTCGCCTCCAGGGAGCTCGCCACCCGAATCGAGGACGCCAGGCCGAAGGTCGTGCTGACCGCTTCCTGCGGCATCGAGATCAGAAGGGTCGTCGAGTACAAGCCGCTGCTCGACGAGGCCATCGCGCTGTCGACGCACAAGCCGGCCGCCACCGTCCTGCTCCAGCGGCCCGAGCACATGGCGGAAACCGGCCCGGACGATCTCGACTGGCACGAGGCGGTGGCGGCGGCAACGCCGGCGGCATGCGTCCCGGTTGCGGCCACCGACCCGCTCTACATCCTCTACACCTCGGGCACGACAGGGACGCCGAAGGGGGTCGTGCGCGACAACGGAGGTCACCTGGTGGCCCTGTCGTGGAGCATGCGGAACGTCTACGGCATGTCTCCGGGGGAGGTCTACTGGGCCGCGTCGGACATCGGCTGGGTCGTGGGGCACTCCTACATCGTCTACGCGCCGCTCGTCTTCGGCTGCACGTCGGTGCTCTACGAGGGCAAGCCGGTCGGCACGCCGGACGCCAGCGCCTTCTGGCGCGTGATCTGTGAACACTCCGTCTCCGCCCTGTTCACCGCACCGACCGCGTTTCGCGCCATCAAGCGCGAGGACCCGCACGGCGAGAGGATCCGCGAGTTCGACCTGAGCTGCCTGCGAACGCTGTTTCTGGCCGGCGAGCGCGCCGACCCCGACACGGTGCAGTGGGCAGAGGACAAGCTGGGTGTCCCGGTTGTCGACCACTGGTGGCAGACCGAGACCGGCTGGGCCATCGCCGCCAACTGCGTTGGCCTGGGCGCGCTGCCGGTGAAGCACGGCTCCCCCACCAGGGTCGTGCCCGGCCACGACGTGCGCATCCTCGGCGACGACGGCGAAGCAGCCGACGGCGAAGCAGCCGACGGCGCGGCCGCGGCGCCCGAGCTTCCGGCCGGAGAGACCGGCGCGATCGCGCTGCGCCTGCCTCTTCCCCCCGGCTGCCTGCCGACCCTGTGGCAGAACGACCAGGGCTACGTCGACTCCTACCTGAGCCGCTACCCGGGCTTCTACGAGACGGGCGACGCCGGCTACATGGACGAGGACGGCTACCTCTACATCATGAGCCGCACCGACGACCTGATCAACGTCGCCGGGCACCGCCTGTCCACGGGCGCCATGGAAGAGATTTTGTCCGCCCACCCGGACGTGGCCGAGTGCGCCGTCATCGGCGTCGCCGACTCGCTCAAGGGTCAGGCGCCGCTCGGCCTGGTCGTGCTCTACGCCGGCTGCGAGCGCACCGAGGCGGAGATCGTGCCCGAGCTGGTGCAGAACGTCCGCAGCGAGCTCGGCCCCGTCGCCTCGTTCAAGGTCGCCGGAGTCGTCGACCGCCTGCCCAAGACCCGGTCCGGCAAGGTGCTCCGCGGCGTCATGCGGCGCATCGCCGACGGCGAACCCCGCAACATGCCGCCGACCATCGACGACCCGGCAATCCTCGACGAGGTCGAGCAGACCCTGGCCGAGCTCGGCTACCCGCGCCGCTAGCGGGCGCCCCGCGTGCCCAGGTCTGACCCGTTCCGGTTCGCTACATGCAGAACCCGGTACCGCCGGCGCCCGCGTGCCCACGTCTGACCCTCACCTCCCCGGCGGGCCTTCGCCGCTGCCTCGCCCTCCAGCCGCGCACGCCCCGAGCCGTCAGGTCCGAGGGGGATGCACGGGGCTGGACAGAAGTGCCTCCCAACCGCCCCACGGGCAGGCGAGAGCCGAACGCAGCACAGCCGACCGCAGCAAGGGCCAACCCCCCGCACAAGCTCCGACGCGCCCGCGTCCTCGGCAGCCCCCTCGGGTCTGACGGCGGTTCCGGGAGACCGGGCGCGCTAAGGTGAGGGTCATGGATCCCACCCTGGCAACTCGCGAAGTCTTCTGGAACATCGAGTATTCGTGGCTGATCTACGTGCTGCTCGCCCCCACCCTGGGGATCTTCGGCTGGGGCTTCTGGCTCAAGATTCGCCGCTGGCGGGCCGGCCAGCCGACGGTGCGCTTCGACCGTCCGGCGGAGCGCATCAAGCTCTTCCTGCGCAACGCCGTGGGCCAGGGCCGGACGATCAGGAGCCGCTACGCCGGGCTGTTCCACACCCTGATCTACACCGGCTTCATCGTGCTGCTGGCCGCCACCACGGTGGTCGCCATCCACCACGACACGCCGCTTCACATCATGAAGGGGCACTTCTACCTGATCTTCCAGTCGCTCACCGTCGACATCTTCGGTCTCTTCGTGATGGTCGGCGTGGCGCTCGCGGCGGTGCGCCGCTTCATCTCGAAGCCGACCAAGCTGGTCTACACCGACGAGGCGAGCTGGATCCTCATCGTCATCTTCGTCATGTCCCTCACCGGCTTCATGGTCGAGGGCTGGAGACTTGCCGTCACGGACGATCCGTGGGCCTCCTGGTCGCCGGTCGGCAACGTGTTCGCCATGGCCTCGGACCCGATCATGAGCGACGAGGCCATGCAGCTCGGCCACGTCGTGATCTGGTGGTTCCACCTGCTGGTGGCCTTCGGCTTCATCGCCTGGGTGCCGTTCAGCAAGATGTCCCACATCTTCACCGCGCCGCTGAACATCTTCACGGCCAATCTCGACGGCTACGGCGGCAGCCTCAAGCCCATCGACTTCGAGACCGCCGAGCGCTTCGGGATCAACCACCTGGGCGACTTCACCTGGAAGGACCTGCTTGACTTCGACGCCTGCACCGAGTGCGGCCGCTGCACCGACGTCTGCCCCGCCAACACCGTCGGCAAGTCGCTGTCGCCGCGCGACATCATCCTCGACCTGCAGAAGCTGATGCACGAGAAGGGCGACGCCGGTCTCGCCATCGGCGCCGCCAGCCATGGCAACGGTGCGAACGGGAACGGCGCCAGCGGGAACAACGGCAACGGCGAACCCGAACTGCTCCCCATCATCGACCAGGAGACCGCCGTCTCGCCCGAGGCGCTCTTCTCCTGCACCACCTGCGCCGCCTGCATGGAGGCCTGCCCGGTCCACATCGAGCAGATGCCGAAGATCGTCGACGCCCGGCGCTACCTGGTGATGGAGGAAGCCGAGTTCCCGGAGGGGATGATGGCCATGAGCAACTCGCTCGAAACGCGCCAGCATCCGTTCGCCGGCACCCAGTTCAACCGCGTGGACTGGACCGAGGGTCTCGACATCGACGTCATGGCGGAGATGGACGACCCGCACGAGGCCGAGGTCCTGATGTGGGTGGGCTGCGGCGGCGCCCTGGTGGAGCGCAACCGGAACACGGTGCGAGCGACCGCGAAGCTGCTCAGGCAGGCCGGCGTCAGCTTCGCCGTCCTGGGCCGCGAGGAATCCTGCACCGGCGACCCGGCCCGCCGCATCGGCAACGAGTTCCTGTACGAGATGCTGGCGAAGGGCAACATCGAGACACTGGACCGCTACGGCGTGCGCAAGGTCGTCACCTCCTGCCCGCACTGCTTCAACTCCTTCCGCAACGAGTACCCGGACCTGGGCGGCAACTACGAGGTGTTCCACCACACCCAGTTCCTGGACCAGCTCGTCGAGTCGGGCCAGCTGGCCGCGAACGGCAGCGCCGACGGCGCCAACGGCAGCGGCCGCACCGTGACCTTCCACGACCCGTGCTATCTCGGTCGCCACAACGGCGAGTACGACGCACCCCGCAACCTGCTGGCCCGGGTCGGGGGGGCGCGCAACGTCGAGATGGCCCGCAGCCGCAACACGAGCTTCTGCTGCGGCGGAGGCGGCGGCATGGCCTTCGTCGACGAGCCGCCCGACCAGCGGGTCAACCAGGAACGCGCCCAGGAGGCCGTGGACACCGGCGCCGACGTGGTGGCCGTGGGCTGTCCGTTCTGCGCCACCATGCTCGACGACGGCGTGAACGCCCGCCGTGGCGACCGCGACGTGCAGGTCCGCGACGTCGCCGAGCTCCTCTGGGACGAGATCGGCGAAAGCGACCAGGCCGGTACCAGCTGAAGGGGCCGGTACCAGCTGAAGGGGCAGCCGCCAGGTCCGAGTGGGGCCGCAGGGGACGCGGGCGCATTCGAGGTCGGCTGACCGTCGGCGCCCGCTGCGCTCGGCTGCGCTGCGGGAAGTTCCGGCTGTCCGGCAGGACACGGGCCGGCGCTCGCCCCAGAGCCCCCTGCGGTCCCCTCAGGGGACCTGACGCCTCGGGTCGCGCGCGGGCGAAGGATGGCCCGTCCGCCGTCCAGCATGGGAATAGACGCCTCGGGTCGTGCGTGGGCGAAGGTCGGCACCGTGGCGGGTCGCTGGGACCGCAGCAGACGGCTCGGGTCGTGCGTGGGCGAAGAAAGCGTGACGACCTGCGGCGCCCATCTGACTGTTTGATCTGACTGTGTGATCTGACTGTGTGATCTGACTGTGTGAGGATGGGACCGTTGCCAACCTACCGGGCGGTCGGTAGACTGCCGGAAGCCGGCAGGGGCAAGGAGTCTCGTCCGGCGCCTGAACCGATGACATCTCTCGACAACGCCCTGCCTGGCCGCTCGGATGCGCAGGACGGCGATCACGACCGCCGGGCCGAGATCTACCGCAGCGCCGCTCGCATCTTCCACCGCAAGGGCTACCACGCGACCTCGATCAACGACATCGCGGCGGCCGTGGGACTCACCAAGGCGGGGCTCTACTACTACATCAAGGGCAAGCAGGATCTCCTGTTCGCGATCATGAGCTTCGCCATGGACCAGCTCGACAGGCAGGTCATCGAACCGGCACGGCGCGAACGGGACCCGCGGGCGCGGCTGGAGGCGATCGTCGCCCGCCACGCGCGCCTGATCACCCAGGACTCCTCCGCCCTGACCATCCTGGTCAACGAGCTCGAAGGGCTGCTTCCCGACGACCGGGCCGACATCATCGGCCGCCAGCGCGACTACGTCGACTTCATCGCGGACACCCTGGGCGCCCTGCGCGACCAGGGCAACGGGCCGGGGCTCGACCCGACCATCGGCGCCTTCAGCCTGGTCGGCATGATCCTGTGGATCTCGCGCTGGTACCGTGCGGACGGTCGGCTCGGCGCGGACGAGGTGGTCGCGGAAGTGACCCGCATGGCAACGGCCGCCGTGATGAACCCGACGGCGGCGCATTCGACCCGCAACCGCGGTGGCGCCTCACCCGGCGCCTGAGGAGAAACGACAATGAGAGTGCTCGTCTGCCTGAAGCAGATTCTCGACCCGGACGTTCCCGCCCGCGACTTCCAGATCGACCCGGTGGCGAAGGCGGCCAGGCGCGGCGGCGCCAACCTGGTCACCAACATCTTCTGCGAGAACGCGCTGGAAACCGCGCTCCTGTTCCGCGAGGCCGCCGGCAACGTGAAGATCACCGCGCTGTGCTACGGCGAGTCGTCGGCCGAGGACTGCCTGCGCAAGGCGATGGCCATGACCGTGGACGAGGCCTGCCTGGTGGAGCGCGACGGCGCCACGAACCCGGACGCGGAGGCGGTGAGCAAGGTCCTGGCGGCCGCCATCAAGCGCCTCGAAGAGGACGGCGGAACCTGCGACGCAGTGCTGGTGGGCCGGGAATCCGGCGACTGGGGCACCGGGCAGACCGGCGGCGCACTCGCCGAGGAGCTCGGCCGCCCGGCGCTCGGCTTCGTCGAGAGCCTGAGTCCGGGCGACGGCACGGTCACGCTCCGTCGCCAGACCGACGTCGGCATCGAGGTCGCGGAGGCGGACTCGCCGTTCGTCGCCACCATCACGAACAACGAGGACAACGTGCCGCGCATCCCGAAGACGCGCGACGTCATGATGTCCTACCGCAAGCCGCTCAGAAAGCTCTCGCTGGCCGACATCGGGCTCGAAAGCGACGAGATCAGGGCCGGCGCCTCCGCGTTCGAGGTCGAGGAGATCTTCGTGCCCACGGACGAGGTCGACTGCGAGCTGGCCGAGGGCGACACCCTGGACGAGCGGGTCGACCACCTGGCGCGCAGAATCCACGAGGTCGTGGCTTCCATCGGCTGACGCCGGCGGGCAGGATCAGGGCAGGACAATGGAGAGAACGATGGCGAACGTTGCAGTCTGTGTCTTCGGCAGTTTCGGCCATGACCGCGCCGCTCAGGGCGCCGTCGGCGCAGGACGCGCTCTGGCCGAGAGCGCGGGCGGCGAGCTCCACCTGCTGGTCGTCGGACCGTGCGGGGACGACACGATCCAGAACCTGGCGGCGGTTGCAGACCGCGTTCTGGTCGGCGCCGACGACGCTCTCGCCGACCGCCAGCCCGAACAGGCGCTCCAGGCGGCTCAGCAGCTGCACGAAGCCGGCGGCGGAGGCTACGCCGCCGTCCTGCTCGCCAACGACACCTGGAGCCAGGAACTCGCTCCTCGCCTCGCCCACCGACTCGGCGGCAGTTCCATGGCGGACGCCGCCGCCATCCGCCTGGAGGGCGACCATCTGCTGGCTCAGCGCACCGCCTACGGCGGCAAGGCCATCACCGTCTACCGGCTGAAGAAGAGCCCGGCCGTCGTCTGGCTGCGGGCGCGGGGCTTCGCGCCGGCGCCGGTTCGGCCGGCGCCGGGCGAGGTGACCCTTGTCGACCTCGAGCTCGACGCGCCCGGCATCCGCATCGTCGGTCGCGAAGTGGCCGCCCAGGAAGGCGTGCGGCTCGAGGACGCGCAGGTGATCGTCTCCGGCGGCCGCGGCCTCGGCGGCCCGGAGCCGTTCCAGGAGCTCAGGACCCTCGCCGACGCCATCGGCGCCGAGCAGGGCGCCTCGCGCGCCGCCTGCGACGCCGGCTGGGTGCCCCCCAACTGGCAGGTCGGCCAGACCGGCAAGAAGGTCGCCCCCGAGCTCTACCTCGCAATCGCCATCTCCGGCGCCAGCCAGCACCTGCTCGGCATGGGCGACAGCAAGGTCGTCGCCGCCATCAACACCGACGCCGACGCCCCGATCTTCAAGCACTGCAGCTTCGGCATCGTCGAGGACTACAAGGCCGTCGTCCCCCTGCTGACGGAGAAGCTGAAGGCCCTCGCCGACTGAGGCAGCTGGCCGCTCTCGGGGCCGACAGACCGTCGAGCCCGCCTGCGGCTGCAAGGACAGGGCGGGGCAAACGACCCGCCGACCATTCCGGGGACCCCACTCTTCCTTCCGGGCAAGCAACCTCCCGAGCGCTGGCTGTGGGAAGCGCTCGTGGACCGCTCCTTTGACTTCGCTGAGGAACTCGGCCTGACGCCGGTCGACCTGCTCGACCGCGCGAGCCGCATCGACCAGATGATGGCCGGCGCAGTCCGGCAGGGCGACCCGGCGAAGGCAGCGCTGAACGCCCTCGCCGCGGACCTCTCACGCTCGCCCGAGGACATCGCCCGCATCGTCGCCAGAACGGAGACGGGAGCGAAACGCGCCAGCACGATCAAGCTCCGCCTCGGGCCCCTGGACCAGATCGAAACCTGGCGCAAGCGGCTGCCCTGACTGCCGCAACGCCGTCAGCCACAGAGCGCCACCTCGGGCCAGTCACCGCGTTCCGCCGTCGGATCGTCAGACCTGTTCGCAGAGCGCCCCGCCGCGCCGCCCTCAGGCCGTCAGCGCGCGAGCTCGCGGACCGGCTGGGCTTGCGCTGAAGAACCCCCCGATTCCACCCGGAGAATTCAGCCCTGTCTGCAGGAGGTTGCCGAGACTCGCCGTGGCGTCCCGCGAGCGCATACGACGGCCACCACGACGAGCCAGACCAGGACCGCCACGGGCAACCACCCGTGGCGCGTGTAAACGGCCATGCCCGGCCCGATGGCCGCCTGCGCCAGGTCGACCGGGGCCACCGCGCCGCTCTGCATCAGCTGAATCGCCAGCGGCAGCTCGGTCCGAAGCGCCTGCAGGAACTCCCGCCGCGTGGCCAGGGCGGCGTCGGCGGGCCGGGGCCGGCAGACGAGGACGATGCTGGACGCCAGGGCGTTCGTGCCCATGCCGATCATCCGGTTCCTGAGCTCCGTGCGCATCGGCCAGGTGCCGGTGATGGCGAAGCCGGAACGCATGACGGCCTCCAGGAAGGTCTCCCAGCCGGTGCGGGTGATTCCCGCGCCGCCGTTGCGCTCCGACTGCTTGAAGGCGTAGTAGATGGTCACCGGGACGGCCGGATGGGCCTGCTCGGCCAGCCGGCCCAGCGCCCCGGTCATGCCCTCCAGGAAGAACTCCTCGGCTTCCTGCTTGCCGCCGTGGCGGTAGGGCGTGGCGACCAGCTCTTCGGCCTTCGGCACCGCCATGGTCGCGAAGAGGTCGGGGAACACCGGCCGCAGAGACCGTCGGAGCCAGACGTAGAAGAAGTCCGACAGGTCCGCGTAGCCGATGTTGTCGTAGTACGGCGGGTCGGTGGAGACGACCTTGCGGCTACCGGCGCTCAGCCCGCCAGCGTCGGCCAGCTTGACGAATCCTGGCGCCCTGTCGCCGCCGGAGGCCGGGGCAACGCGGACAGCCTTGCCGATCCAGCCGACCATCGCCATCCAGTTGCCGGTCGAAGAGCTCAGGGGATTCGCCTCTGCATAGTCCCACGTCATCGGTATGGCCTGGCGGGCGAAGGTGTTGCGAATGAGTGTGCGGCCGGTGTGCCAAGTACAGATTGACGACCAGTAGTCGGCAACCTTGTCAACCGCGAACGCGAGATACATGGCCACAGCCTCGGCATAGGCCCGCGCGCCCGCGCCGCCGTCACGCAGCGGCCTGTCGTCGCCTGCTGCCAGCGGGCTTGAAACACCACCGACCGGCGCTTCTTCCCCGGCGACGGCCGAGTCGCCCGCTTCGGGTCGCGAGCTCTCTGCAGCAGGTACCGGCCACTGCTCGAGAAGGTCCCCAGAGGCCTCGCCGGGCTTCCGGTCGTCCGCTACTGCGTTGACGCGGGAGCTCCCTGCGCCGGCACTCCCGGTTGCTGCATGGCTCCCGGATGCCCGCCGGCCATGGCCGGCTCGGCGCCGCGCCGCGAACCGGGCGCCGGCGTCACGCCGGACCAGGTCCATCGCCTCGCCCACCAGATCGGAGAAGGTGCTCAGGGCCACGAGCTGCCGTGGCGTGAACAGGTCACGCCACTGGCGCATGCCGTACTCCTGAATCCTGAAGCCGAGCGCCCGCTCCGGAAGGGCGGTCTCAGGTGACCAGGACGGCGCTGCTCCGGCGGCAGCGGCTTCCTGATTCGCCGTCGGCGCCAGGTAGATCCGCTGTCTGTCGCCCTCGGCGACAATCGCGAGCAGCCGTGCGCGCATGCGGCCCTTCTTGGCCTCCGATCTGAGATAGGAGAACGGCATGGGCGAGCCTGACATCAGGCAGAGAAACGGACTCCCGCTGCCCCCTGCCTTCGTCCCCCGCTTCGCCGCCGCCAGATCAGGCGGCGCGCCGACCCGGACCTCGAACCGGTAGCCCCGGCCCTCGACCACCGGCTCGACCCACGCCTCCTTGCCCTTCTTCGTCGACAGCATGAACGTGGAGCACAGCGGCACCTCCACGTCCGCGAAGGCCGGGTTCGGGCTCCGCACGGTGCGGGCCCACAGCCAGGCGATCACGGTCAGCTTCCGGCCTGCATACCGCGCCAGATCGGGGCGCGAGCGGACCATCTGTGGCGTGACCTCGATCGGCGGATACAGGTGGCCGATCCGCCGCTTCGCCTCCTCCCGCATCCACCGGCCGTAGTGCCGCACGTCCTCCGCCAGACCACGAGCGCCACGCCACTGCTCGCCGCCCAGGCGAGCCTGGCCTGAACCGGTTCTTCCTGACCCGGACCGGCCCGCCGCCGCACGGCTCGCCACGCCGGTTCGGTGGTTCGCGGACTGAGCGCCGCTGGCGGCCAGCCGACCAGCCTCGCCGGTACCGGTCGGCCAGGCGGAGTCGTACTCCGGGTTCACCGGCGGCAGGCCGGCGAACCGGGGCGGAATCTCGATCATCGCCTTGTTGATCAGCACCGCGACCGGGTTCAGGTCGCTCGCATGCGCTTCCAGCCCCAGACGCTGAGCCTCCAGCGGCAGCGCGCCACCGCCGGCGAACGGATCGTGGAACGCCGGCAGCCGATGCCGGTCGAACAGCTCCGCAGCCCGCGGATGCCCGGCATTCGCCGCACAGGTCCGACGCCAGCTCTGCCGGATCTCGGCCCGCGCCCGTTCCAGCAACTCCTCGTTGGTCGAGTTCTCCCACTTCACCAGCTCGCGCAGGATTCCGAACAGCCGCTCGCGCTCCAGCTCCGCAGCCACGTCGGCCAGTTGCGGCTCGCCGTCGGCTGCCGCGCCGACCGGCCGGTCGGCTCGAGGTCTGGCCCGGGGCCCCCGCTCCGAACCTGCATTCCCGGCAACCGCCAGGTTCTTCCGCCGCCGCCGAAGCTCCCGCTCCGCGGCCCGCATGGTCGCCGGGTCGCCCAGCAGCACGTCCACGTAAGCCGACGGGTCATCCACCATCTGCGCCCATATCACCGCCCGGGCGGCAGCCAGCGGCCGACGCGCCCACCACAGATGCAAGGTCGAAGGGTGCCCGTGCCGAATCGACTTTTCCCGAGCCGACGCCGCGTTGATCGCGTCCAGCGGCAGCGCCACCTCGATCAGCTTCTTGCCCATGATCACGTCTCCGAAGGCTGGTCAGGCCGGCGCCCTGAACCCTCAACGCACGCCGCCATGCGCTCCACCGCCTCCGCCAGGGGCGGCAGGTCCGTCTCGACGACACTCCAGACCGCCTCGAGGTCGATGCCCAGGTAGCCGTGCACCAGCAGGTTGCGGAAGCCGGAGATGGCCTGCCAGGGGATCTCGGGTTCGGACGCCTTGAGGGATTCGCTCAGGCGCCGGGTCGATTCGGCAAGCGTCTGCAGGTTGCGAACGACGGCGTCCTCCACCAGAGTGGACTCGAAGAACGAAGCGCGGTCGCCCCGCGTGTACTCGCCGATGCGGGCGATGCGCTCCCGAATGTGGGCCAGCAACGCCGGGTCGGACCGGCTGCCGACCGTCACAGCAGACGGGCTTCGTTCAGCACTCGCTGGCGAAGAGCCGGATGCAGGCTCGGCTCCGTCAGCACCTCCACCTGCCGGCCCAGCAGGTCCTGGGCGTCCATCAGCAAGGCCCCCAGGGCAAGACCGCTGCGGCCTTTCGGCAGGTCGACGAGCAGATCCACGTCGCTTCGCTCGTCGGCGTCCCCGCGGGCCATCGAACCGAACACCCGCAGACGCTTGAGGCCGTGGCCTTGGGCGATGGCGCGCAACTCAACGCGGTTCGACTCGATCAGCGGGTGCATGCGGTTACCGAGCGGCGTCCACTTCTCAACCGGTCGGGCGGCCCCAGTGTCTGGCCGCCAAGGCACACCGCCGGCCTCCGTAGCGTAACATCGGCGGGTTGCCTGAGGCCAGGCGCCCGACTCGGGGCCACCTGCGGCGGCGGTGCCGCCATGGGGAGCAGGCGCCAGCTGCCTTCCGGCTCCGGTCGATGACTGCTGGCCATGGCAGTCTTGCCCGCTCCCAGGAGGCAAGTGAGCAAGCCGCGATGACGCGTTCGCTCGCGGCTGCAAACGACCCTGTCCGCCTCCCGGCGCCAGTCGCCGTGCCTCCTCTGCCTGTCCCGCAGTCCCTGAGAGCAACGCGGCAACGGCAGCGCCCACGCGCTCGGCCGCGGCCTCGGTCTCCGGGTCGCCAGCATGGGCATAGCGCAGGGTCGTCCGGGCGCGGCTGTGGCCGAGCAGCTTCGAGACCACAGGCAGCGGCGTCCCCTGCATCACGGCGTGGGTCGCGAAAGTGTGGCGAAGGTCGTGCAGACGCACGTCCTCGATGCCCGTCTCGCGCCGGACCTTCCGCCAGAGCGAGATCTCCAGCGAACGAGGCTTCGACGGATCGGACAGCGACGGGAAGACGAAGGGACCTTCGCCGGGGCGCTGCCGGTCGAGGATGCGGCGGGCGCCGTCGTTCAGGTACACGAGGCGCGGCCCCGTCTTGGCCTCTTGAAGCCTGAGGGTGTTCTCGCCGACCTCGGACCACCGCAGGCCGACGATCTCTCCCTTGCGGCAGCCGGTGAGCAGGAGGAGGCGAACGATGTCGACCTGCTGTGCCCCGGATCCCCGGCCCCGATGAGCATCGAGCGCCTGGTGAAGGCGGCCAATCTCGGCTCGCGAGAGAAAGCGGCTCCTCGCCCGGACGGGGTTGCGGAGGACTCCACGGGCGGGGTTGGTCGTGCGGCGCCCGCAGGCTTCCGCGTGGTTGAGAATCTGGCGCAGGATGTCGAGAGCACGATTCGCGCCGCCGGGCGCCGCCAGGCTGTAGGCGTCGAACCAGGCATGAACGTCGTGCGGCATGATCGCTTCCAGCCTCAGGTGGCCGAAGGCCGGCAGCAGCTGTCTGTTGAGGGCGCTGTCCATTCGCGTCCGGGTCGAGGGCTTGCAGCGCCGGTAGCAGGCCGCCTTCCACGGGCCCTGGACGAAGTCGCGGAAGGTCCCGGCACGTCCACGGTCAGACACCCAGAACGGCCCCGACGGCCTGGGCCGCGTCATGCACCGAGGAGTCCGCAAAGTGGGTGTACCTGAGCGTCGTGGACGGGTCGCGGTGGCCCAGGAGCCGACCGATGGTGGGGATGGCCTCGCCCTGCGCGAGCGCCACGCTCGCGTAGGTATGGCGAAGGTCGTGCAGCCTCACGTCCCGGAGGTCTGCCGATTTGCAGAGCTTCAGCCAGCGCCGATGGAGCGTGTCGGACCGCATCGGTCCTGCTCCGGTCGGCGCCAGAAACAGCCATGGACCGGTCCGGGGGACTGCGTCCAGAACGCGGCAGGCGGGCTCCGAGAGCCAGACGGTCCGCGGCCCCGTCTTGCCATCACGCAGGAACAGGCGGCGCTCCCGGTAGTCGCGCCACTCGAGGTTTCGGATCTCGCCCTGCCGGCAACCGGTCAGCAGCAGCAGGCGGACGACGGCCGCGGTCCGAGGGTCCGTGCCATCGAGCGCAGCGAGTGCGAGGCCCAACCGCCGGAACTCGTCCGCGGAAAGGAAGCGCTCTCGGCCTGGACACCTGTACCGGCGGATGCCGACGCATGGGTTGGAGTTTGCCGGCCTGCAGCCGCAGGCCTCCGCCCGGCGCATGATCAGGGAGAGCACCGGAAGGGACCGGTTCGCCGCGGCCGGCGTGGCGTGCAGGGAGGCGAACCAGCGGACCACCTCTTCGTGCTCGATCGCTCCGATGGGCCGTTCGCTGAACCAGGGCAGTATCTGGTTTCTGAGATAGGAGCGGTTGACCTTGAACGTGCCGGGCTTCCACAGGCGCTTGTGGTAACGGAACGCCTGCTCCGCGACGGCTGCGAACAAGATGCGCCCGCAGGTCTTGGCCCGGTCCGATCGGCAGACGTGGTCGTCCTGGTGGGCGCTGGTAGGGTGCTGCATGTGAAGTCGACCCCCTCTCCTGGCTGTTCCGTGGCCCAAGAGGGCGGTCGCAAGACTGCAATGGAGAGAGACGCCGTCCTCACGCCAGAGGCCGAACCCACGCCGGCGGACGGCGCGAGAACGCCCGGGAGCGCCGTCCTCGCGCCAGAGGCCGAACTGCGGCCCACATGGCTTCCTGCCCGCGCCTCGGACGAGGAGGACCGCCTGGCCCCGCTACCCACGTGGAGAAGCGGCGGGCACATGGTGGACATCAACGACCGCGAAGCTCCTTGTCGTGTACTGGACGCCGACTGCGATCCCCTGTACGAGAAGGGCGGCTGGATGCCGTTGCCAGGCGGCTGCTGAAGGCCCTGGCAGGCAACAGCGGCGGAGGCGAAGCGGGCGCAAGGCGACTCAGGCTCCTGTCCTTGCTCGACCTCCGGGACAGCCGGAGATGGATGTGGTCGACAACAAGGGAAGGCACGTGATGAAGAAGCTGATCGAGGTGGCCTTGCCGCTGGACGCGATCAACGCGGCTTCGGCTCGGGAGAAGTCGATTCGGCACGGGCACCCTTCGACCTTGCACCTGTGGTGGGCTCGTCGGCCGCTGGCTGCGGCCCGGGCGGTGATCTGGGCGCAGATGGTGGATGACCCTTCGGCCTACGTGGACGTGCTGCTGGGGGACCCGGCGACGCGGCGGAAGGCGGAGCGGGAGCTTCGGCGGCGGCGGAAGCCGGCGGTTGCCGGGAATGCAGGTTCGGAGCGGGGGCCCCGGGCCAGACCTCGAGCCGACCGGCCGGTCGGCGCGGCAGCCGACGGCGAGCCGCAACTGGCCGACGTGGCTGCGGAGCTGGAGCGCGAGCGGCTGTTCGGAATCCTGCGCGAGCTGGTGAAGTGGGAGAACTCGACGAACGAGGAGCTGCTGGAACGGGCGCGGGCCGAGATCCGGCAGAGCTGGCGTCGGACCTGTGAGGCGAAAGCCGGTCATCCCCGGGCTGCGGGTCTGTTCGACCGGCATCGGCTGCCGGCGTTCCACGATCCGTTCGCCGGCGGAGGCGCGCTGCCGCTGGAGGCTCAGCGGCTGGGCCTGGAAGCGCATGCGAGCGACCTGAACCCGGTCGCGGTGCTGATCAACAAGGCGATGATCGAGATTCCGCCCCGGTTCGCCGGCCGGCCGCCGGTGAACCCGGAGTACGACTCCGCCTGGCCGACCGGTACCGGCGAGGCTGATCGGCTGGCGGTCAGCGGCGCTCAATCCGCGAGCCACCGATCCGGCGTGGCGAGCGGTGCGGCGGCGGGCCGGTCCGGGTCAGGAAGAAGGGGTTCAGGCCAGGCTCGGCTCGGCGGCGAGCAGTGGCGCGGCGCTCGTGGTCTGGCGGAGGACGTGCGGCACTACGGCCGGTGGATGCGCGAGGAGGCGAAGCGGCGGATCGGCCACCTGTATCCGCCGGTGGAGGTCACGCCACAGATGGTCCGCTCGCGCCCCGATCTGGCGCGGTACGCAGGCCGGAAGCTGACCGTGATCGCCTGGCTGTGGGCGCGGACGGTCAGGAGCCCGAACCCGGCCTTCGCGGACGTGGAGGTGCCTCTGTGCTCGACGTTCATGCTGTCGACGAAGAAGGGCAAGGAGGCCTGGGTCGAGCCGGTGGTCGAGGGCCGGGGCTACCGCTTCGAGGTGCGGGTCGGTGCGCCGCCTGATCTGGCGGCGGCGAAGCGGGGGACGAAGCTGGCTCGTGGGGCCAACTTCCGGTGCCTCGTCTCCGGTTCGGTGATCAACGATCCCTACATCAAGGGCGAGAGCATGTCGGGCCGTATGGGCTCGAAGCTGACGGCGATAGTCGTGAAAGGCAAGTCAGGGCGGGTCTACCTTCCGCCGACCCCGGAGCAAGAAGACTTGGCACGCAGTGCACGGCCCGCGTGGCAGCCGGACGAGACCATGAACCGCGAGACCAGCAACCTGGTCAGCGGTCGAGGCTACGGCTTCTTCACCTGGTCCGACCTGTTCACGCCACGCCAGCTCATGGCCCTGACCACCTTCTCCGATCTGGTGGGCGAGGCGATGGATCTGGTCCGGCGTGACGCCGGCGCCCGGTTCGCGGCGCGGCGCCGAGCCGGCCATGGCCGGCGGGCATCCGGGAACCATGCAGCAACCGGGAGTGCCGGCGCAGCGAGCTCGCGCGTCAACGCAGTAGCGGACGACCGGAAGCCCGGCGAGGCCTCTGGGGACCTTCTCGAGCAGTGGCCGGTACCTGCTGCAGAGAGCTCGCGGCCCGAAGCGGGCGGCTCGGCCGTTGCCAGGGAAGAAGCGCCGGTCGGTGGTGTTTCAAGCCCGCTGGCAGCAGCCGACGACAGGCCGCTTCGTGACGGCGGCGCGGGCGCGCTGGCCTATGCCGAGGCTGTGGCCATGTATCTCGCGTTCGTGGTTGACAAGGTTGCCGACTACTGGTCGTCAATCTGCACCTGGAATGTTGGCCGCACAAACTTCCGCAGCACCTTCGCCCGCCAGGCCATACCGATGACGTGGGACTATGCAGAGGCGAATCCCCTCAGCTCTTCGACCGGCAACTGGATGGCGATGGTCGGCTGGATCGGCAAGGTTGTCCGCGTTGCCCCGGCCTCCGGCGGCGACAGCGCGCCAGGATTCGTCAAGCTGGCCGACGCTGGCGGGCCGAGCGCCGGTAGCCGCAAGGTCGTCTCCACGGACCCGCCGTACTACGACAACATCGGCTACGCGGACCTGTCGGACTTCTTCTACGTCTGGCTGCGCCGTTCGATGAGGCCGGTGTTCCCGGATCTCTTCGGGACCATGGCCGTGCCCAAGGCCGAAGAGCTGGTCGCCACGCCGTACCGCCACGGCGGCAAGCAGGAAGCCGAGGAGTTCTTCCTGGAGGGCATGACCCGGGCGCTGAACCGGCTGGCCGAGCAGGCCCATCCGGCCGTCCCGGTGACCATCTACTACGCCTTCAAGCAGTCGGAGCGCAACGGCGGCACGGGGATTGTCCGCACCGGCTGGGAGACGTTCCTGGAAGCCGTCATGCGTTCCGGCTTCGCCATCACCGGCACCTGGCCGATGCGCACGGAGCGCAGGAACCGCATGATCGGCATGGGCACGAACGCCCTGGCGTCCAGCATCGTCCTCGTCTGCCGGCCCCGGCCCGCCGACGCCGCCCTGGCCACGCGGCGGGAGTTCCTGCAGGCGCTTCGGACCGAGCTGCCGCTGGCGATTCAGCTGATGCAGAGCGGCGCGGTGGCCCCGGTCGACCTGGCGCAGGCGGCCATCGGGCCGGGCATGGCCGTTTACACGCGCCACGCGAAGGTGCTCGACGCCGAAGGCAAGGCGCTGCCGGTGCGCGAGGCGCTCGCCCTCATCAACCAGGTCCTGGGCGAGGTGCTGGCCGAGCAGGAGGGCGAGTTCGACTCCGACAGCCGCTGGGCGCTCACCTGGTTCGAGCAGTCAGGCTTCGAAGAGGGCGACTACGGCGTCGCGGAGACGCTCTCGAAGGCCAAGAACACGAGCGTGGAAGGGATGGTCCTGGCCGGGATCATCAGATCGCGGGCCGGCAAGGTCAGGCTGCTCCGCCCTGCAGAGCTGAACGAAGGCTGGGATCCGGTGAAGGACTCGCGCCTCACAGCCTGGGAGACCGTCCACCACCTGGTCCGCGTACTGGAGTCGGGAGGCGAGCAGGGCGCGGCCGAGCTGGTCGGGAAGCTCGGCGGAACCGCCGAGACAGCCCGCGAGCTCTGCTACCGGCTCTACACGATCTGCGAGCAGCGCAAGCGAGCCCCCGAAGCGCTGTCCTACAACACCCTGGTCCAGAGCTGGCCGGAGATCAAGCGCCTGTCCAGGACATCGGCCCCACCGGAGCAGACGGACCTGCTGTAGTCAGCAGCCTCGGACTGTCGACGAAACCAGCTTCGCTGCTTCACCGGCCGGGCGATCTGCAGCGTCGCCGCGTGACCGCCTCCAGCGTTCGCGGGAAGTCACGGATCAGCCTTTCGTCGCCCCAGCCGCGTGCCGAGGCCGCCCGCAAGAACGACGCCGACGGTGCGAGTGCAGGTACGGCCCTCCGACCAGGCGCCGCCCTGATCGCGCAGGCGCCGCTTCTTGCCGCCGACCTCCGTCTTGACGGTCAGAGGCGCCGCCCTGATCGTGCAGGCGCCGCGCTGATCGCGTGACGGAGCTCGCCGAAGCGCCCCCGGTCAGGTAACCGGGTACGGGTAGCGCTCGCTCAGCGTTTGCTGGAACCGGGCGAACGCAGGCAACTGCTCCAGCGGGCTGTAGTCAGAGATGAAACCGGCCACGCTCACGCGTCGCTCCACAAGGGACCGTCTGAACACCTTGCCGCGCCGGCCCGTCGGCATTGCCGGCGGCGTCCAGAAGCAGATCCTGGAGCAAGGCCTTCGGGTCGGCGATTCCCTCCAGATCACCGACGCCCGGAGTCGGCAGTGCCGCCGCCATGGAACTCGCAGCCTTCGCGATGGCGCTGGCATCAAACAGCAACCAGGCCTCGGACATGCGGACCGGAACGACAGGCACCAGGTCGTCGCGCTCGATGCCAGCGAATTCCCTCAGCCTGTCGTCGAGGGGCACCTTCTCGGCATCCCGGTGCACGAAGACCAGCATCGAACCCGTGTCGCTGTCAGGGAGGTCGTCCCTGATGGACCCGTGCCGCTTCCTGAACTGCGGCTCGAGGAGCTCGACGATCGGATCCTGCCGGCGTAGCGCCCACTCGATGATGGGCACCAGCATGCGGTCCGTTGTACCGTCGGCTACCAAGGACCAGGTCAGCTGCCGACTCATCGAGCGGACCCGAACTCGGGCACCAACTGTCTGAAGGCGTTGCCCAGAGGCGAACCGCCAATGAAGTCCACGACCGCCTGGCGCTCGGCGGGAGGCGCCGCCGGTGTGTCGGAGAGGCCCGCGGGGGCATCCGCGCGCCACTCTCCGGCCACCGGGCGGAAGACGCTCACCGGGCCATCTTCACCGGTCAGAGCGCGTTCAACAAGCACGATGTCATCCAGCGAGAGCTGACGCGCGACCTCGGGGGAGTGCGAATTCAGCACCACCTGGCGCAACGGGTTGTCCGCCGCCACCGGCTCGTCCACGTCCACCGCGTAGTCCCGCAGAAGCTCCACCAGGAACGGCACCCGCGACGGATGCATGCCGTTCTCCGGTTCCTCCACGCAGAGCACGGCGCGGTCCTGCACATCGGCCAGCATCAGGACCAAGGCGATGTAGCGGAGCGTGCCGTCCGAAAGCGAGCGTGCGTAGTGCCACTCGCAGGCGCCCTCCACCTGGGCGCGCAAGGCAAGCTGATCTCGCGCCTCGTCCGACACGACATCGAGGTCGGCGATGTCCGAGTTCAACTGCCGCAGTCGATACAGAACCTCGCGCTTCACTTCGGCCGACCGAGACATCACGGCCCGGAGCGTGGCCGGGATGTGTCGGCCCGTCGCTGCAACGTGCCGGGGCGCGCTGCGCAGGTCAGGCGCCCTCATCGCGCTCGGCTCCAGATGCAGTACGCGCCAGGACGCCATCTCGCGCCGGGCAGCCAGGACAGTCGGATAGTCCGCCGTGGTCGTGCCGCCCACGATTGTACGCGGCGACTTGCCGACCGGTGACGGCCGGCCCCGGCTTCCCCCGTCTCCATGAAGCTGTATTCTGTCGACTCCGGTGGAGATCAGCGGGCCGCCGCCACGTCGTCCGGTGGCCACGGACTTCCTGAACGCGACCGACGACCTGAATGCCGTGAAGCGCTTGTAGTCCCCCAGCTTCGCGTGAGTCAGGCTCTCCTTCTGGACCAGCAACCGGTCCGTGTCCCGGTCGTAGCCAAGTCCGATCTCGTAGGTGAGCAGAGTCGTGCTGGGCCTGGCTGCCTGACCGAAATCGTCCTCGACTTCCGCCGGCACGATCATGTCCGCCCGCAGCTCGATGCAGCGCCCGGGGTCCCGGCCGAAGACGAGGTCCAGCGGGGAGTACCCGCCATCGCTCGCCGGCCGTACGCGTGTCGCGGCTTCCGGGACCTCCCGGTCCGCCAGGGCGGCAAGGAACCCGATGGCGTCGAACAGGTTGCTCTTGCCGACCCCGTTGTGGCCGATGAAACAGGTGAACGCCCCGAAGCGGACATGAGCCTCGCGGATGCTCTTGAAGTTCCGGACTGTCAGCGCAACGAGCACGTCGGCGTTCCCACAGATCCCTGATTCACTGCTCCCGCTCGAACCCGTGGCTGCTGAACTTGAGCGTCCGACTGTTCTCGCTCACCGTGCGGACGACCTGGTCCGAGGCGCCGGCCGGAATGTCCGCCCTGATCTCCAGCGTGACCTGAACATCGGCGCCAACCATGCCGGCGAGGTGGGCGATCACCTCCTCGGCGATGCGGCTGGCGTCCCGCCCGGCACGTGTCGGGTCGAGCGCGACGCTGCCGTGGAAGCGTGTGGGTCCCGTCTCGGGCGAGTCTGCCGGCGTGGTGACGGTTCCTGCGCCGCCGGTGTCCGTTTCGGCGGCGCCGCCCCCGGCGCCCGCTCCAGGCAGGTCGCCGGTCGACCCGCCGGGAGGCTTCACGGCTTCACGGTCGATCTGCCGGCGAGCCGCAGCCGGCTTCACCAGCAAGCCGCCGCCCGACGGGTCCGTCAGGGCGACGTTCTCGGCCCACCGCAGGCCCCTGTAGCGCTCGGCCTCTTCGTCGTGGCTGTCGGCGTAGCCGAACGTCTCCCGTTCCCACGTCAGCAGGCCCACGCCGGACCCGGCCGCATTCAGCAGGACCGTGGGCGACAGCATGCGCGGCAGGTAGACGTACCGGGCGAAGTCCTCCACCAGCTGCGCCACGGACACGTGGTCGCCGTCGCGCCAGAGAGGCACCTGATCAAGCACCATCCTCAGGCGAGTGCCCGACCAGCTCGAGAAGAGCAGTTCGTCGCCTTGCAACCGCCTGGCCGCCCGAACGGCGAGGGGTGCGTCGGTCTGAAGCTGGACAGCCTCCCAGGTCATTGCGCCATGCGGATCGCCCTGCACCGGCGAAAGCAGCCACTTGTACGTCTCCGGCAGCCGAACCGACACCGTCTCCTGTGCTGACCTGCACCTGGTCTCGGCCTGCCTCACCTGGTGCGGCGAGAGGTCGAGCTCCTCCCGCTCGGCCAGGATGGACTCCCACGCCAGGTGGAAGCGAACCGCCTGGTCCAGGTCGTCGAGCCGCACCCTGTCCGCAGCCAGGAAGACGACAGCATTCCGGTAGAGACGCGGCGAAGCGCCTCGCGACTCGAAGATGGCCTCCGCTGCGGCCTCGGCCGGCGACTCCCCTCCCCTGGCGTACGGATGACCGTCGCCCAGCACCACCAGGCGGGTCTCCCGCTCGTCCGGCACCTCGTGGCCGGACTGCGGCGCGACGTGAATGCGGCTGAACCCGCCGGTCTCCCGGACGGCAACCCGCAGCCGGTCGACGATCGCCTTCGCCACCCGGTCCGGGTCGCCGCGAAGCTCCTCGGCGCGGTCCTCGGCCAGCTTCGTGACCGTGGGCCGGGTGTCGTACCAGTAGCGGCTGCCGTCCTGGTAGAGGTAGGTCGCATTCTCGGCCAGCCGCCGCAGGGCGTCGCCGAAGACGGCAGACGACTCGCCGGGGAACACGCAACCAAGCCGGATGCGACGGCCATCGAGGCCGCGCTGCGCCGCGCCGGCACTCGGGGCCGAACCCAGGAACACGGTCCGGCCGACTCTCTGGCAAGCGCGGAACTTGCCGAGATTCGCAACCTCGCCGTCGAGCCGCTGCGGCAGGGACACGGCGCCGTCCACGTCCTTCTCGATGACCGGCCGCCAGTTCTCCGGCAGGTACCGGGTCAGCTCGGACTGGACCCGCAGATCGTCCACCGAGACGTTCGCGGGCAGAATGAGCGGGCTGCTCTCTCCCCTCTCCCACAGGCTGTGAATGACTGCCGCCATCAGGCGCAGGACGCCGCGCGTGCGCTGGAAGGTCGGCAGGGTCGACCAGTCCGTGTGCAGGCGGTCGAAGACCTCGGGATGAATCGGATAGGCCGCCTTCAGGCGCTGCTCGTAGTCGGCGTCCCTGCACTCGGACGGGAACTCGTGGCGCTGACCGCGGTAGAGCTGAGCGAACTCGCGCGCCACCACATCGCGATCCTTGTACTGCGCAGGGTCGGTCATCGGCTCGAAGAGGCGCCGGCGCACGATCTCGAAGCCTTCCTCGGCAGTGGCCGGACGCCAGGACGACTCGATGCGGCCAACCACGTTGCCGAGCCTGTCCAGGGCCTCCTTGCCGCGCAGGCCGCCCACCTCGATGCTGTCCGAAACGCTCGGCGACGCGCCCGGGGTGTCGGACGCCGGCAGGCTGACGACCAGGACGCAGTTTCCGGCCGCCTTGGCGGACTCGGTCAGCGCCTGGGCGAAGGTGAACTGGGTCTCGAAGCTGCCCGCGGGCAGGTCGCTCCTCTCGTGCAGCTGGCGAGCGTAGGCGACCCACTCGTCGATCAGGATCAGGCAGGGGCCATGTTCGACCAGCAGCTGCCTGAGGGCGTCGCCCGGGCTGGTGGCAAGCTCGTCGTCCCTGGCGATGCGGACGTACGCTTCGGCGCCGCCGAGCTGCCACGCAAGCTCGCCCCAGAGCGTGCGCACCTTCGTGCCGTCCGGCTTCGTCTCGGGGCTGCCGGGCGAGATGCGGTTGCCGACCAGCACCACGCGCCTGACCTTCGGAAGGTTCGCGAGGCCTGGCTCCTGAGTGACCGCGTCGACGCCCGGCAGGTCGCTCGGACGAACGCCCGAGCACAGGTGGTAGAGGGCGAGCATGGAGTGCGTCTTGCCGCCGCCGAAGTTCGTCTGCAGCTGGACCACCGGGTCGCCTCCCCGGCCGGCGAGCCTGTGCATGGCGCCAAGGAGCATCCCCTTCAGGCTGTCGGTCAGGAAGGTGCGGCGGAAGAACTCCACCGGGTCGCGGTACTCGGAGGCGGCTTCGCCGATATGTACCTGCCACAGATCCGCGGCGAAGTCCGCCTGCAGGTAGAGGCCGGCGGCCACGTCGGGGTGGGGCGAGACCACCTGCCGCCAGGGCTTGAGATGAGCGGCGGCGCCGGCTGCGATCGTCGTCTGCCGGCGCCGCTGCTGCGTGCGCGCCTGCTCGTCGAAGCGGACTCGAAGCAGTTCCATCTTCAGCTTGTCGAGCTCGCCCGCTTCCTTCGCGGAAACGGCCGTCAGCAGCCGGCTCGCCGTGTCAAGCGTCCGGTAGGCGTCGTCGCCGGAGAACTGCTCCTGGTGCGCCCAGCGGTTCCGCAGCCCGCGCATCTCGCCGACGAACCCTCGCTCGGCCGGCCCCAGCGACTGGCGAAAGGCGTCGTGCCAGCTGCTCCACATCAGGGAGAGAAGCGCCGCCACGTCCATCTCCGCAACGGTCTTCGTGCCGCTGCGGCCGCCGTGGACGACCTGGCCGCCGAGCACGCTCGGGGGCAGGCTCTTCACCCGGACCGCACGCTCCAGCTCCCGCTGGACATAGGGCGCCAGACCGGATCGGAGAAGGTCCAGCGCCTTCTCGACTCGCTCTCGATTGGTGGTGGCCATTGAGACCTCCAGTCTATAGCGGTCCCGGTCGGACTTCCCCGAATCGGACCGGCATGGACCGCTACCGCGGGTCTTCCGCCAGCGCCAGCAAGTCCCGCAACGTGTAGTTCACGCTCTGGGCCTTGAACTCGGGCTCACTCTCGAACGGACGCCTCACGTAGCGAACCGGCGGACTGTCGCTGCCGTCGAACAGGACCAGCGCCAGGATGAAGCTCTCCGGCTTGTTGAGCGAGTACAGCACCTCGTTGCGGGTGACGGTCACGGTCCGGGCGTCGATGCGTCGACCCTTGACCTCGATGAAGCGCAGCCGACCGGTCGCCGGGTCCCGGCTCTCCACGTCGTAGCCGAGCTTCTCCGTCTCCCGGTCCACCGGCTCGAAGCCCAGCCCCCGCTCGACCTCCATGACGATCCGGCGCGCCTCGGCGGCCGATGCCTGCGTGTCGGGGCTGCTCGGCGCCCGAGTCGGTTCCGTCGCCGGTTCCGACGTGCCGGACATCAGGTCCAGGAGGCCGCGGGGAACGACAAGAAGCCCGCCGAGCACGACCGGCGGCCTGGGCGCGATCTGCCGGTCTCGCTGAAGCTCCTCAAGCCGCTTCTGCAAGCGCGCCTGCAGCATGTCGGCCCGCTTGCGGGCCTCGCCGGAGTTCAGGCGAGCGCCGCTCTTGCCTGCTTCCTCGGCCAGCTTGAGCTGCGCGGCCCGATGATCCCAGTGGTTGATCTCGCCGGTCAGGCGCTGCTTGACCGCGGCCTCCGTCCGCGCCGCCAGGTCCAGCCGCGCATCCCGCACCTCCTTCACGTGGGCGGGCACGACGTGCGCCACCGCGTGAGACTGCGCCGCCTGTTCCAGGCGCCGGTCGATCCAGCCGCACTCGGGCCGGGCGAGAAGCTGGTCTGCCGACGGCTCGCCTTCCGCCAGCGGCCGGTAGTCGAGGTAGGGCGCGTAGTGCAGATGACGCGCGCTGCCCTCGCGGTCGACCTCCACGTACAGGACGCGCCGGGAAATGACCCGCCGCTCGCCGCCGCGGGTTGCGTGTCCGTCCTGAACCGAGTGCTCGACGGAGAACAGGACGCGCGGCGCCGTGCCCTGGTCGCGTTCATCAACGAGCACGGCGCCAACTCGCAGCAGGTCGCGATGACGTTCGAGGGTCAGGTCGAGCACCGCGTCGAGAAGCGGATGGCCCGGGCAGACAAAGTCCGCCAGGAGCTGGCCCGGAGGCGAGATGAGCGCCTTCTCGAAGGCGATGCGCTCGTAGCGCGCCAGCACCGGCAAGCCGGTCCCGATCTCGCGGTCACGGTTGCGCACCGGCGCAGGCACCCGGGTCACTTCGTAGCGCCCGGTCTCCCGCTCGTGCAGCCTGCCGCCCAGGCGCCTGAACGCCTCCAGGAAGAACGACCGGATGTAGTGGGGCTGCAGGCGACGGGCCTCGGCGCGCTCCATGTCCTGGCGCACCCTGCGCAGGCGCGACACGTCCATCGAATCCTGCACCAGCTGCCCTTCCTCAAGCAGGTCCTGCAGCGCGCCGGGGTCGAAGGCACCGTCGACCACCGTGTCGAGGCTGGCCCGCACGTCGGGCTGCTCGCCGTAGCGAATCGCGCGCAGGAGCAGGTCCCTCAGCGGGCGTCCCTCGAACTCCAGCTTGCCCAGCACGTCGAAGACCTGGCCGCCCAGAGCCTTCCGCGCCTGTTCCAGCTTCTCCAGAAGGCGCCGGTAGACGTAGCCCTCGCGGGTGTCCTGCGCCACGAGGTTCCAGAGATGGCAGACCTCGGTCTGGCCGATCCGGTGGATGCGACCGAAACGCTGCTCCAGGCGGTTCGGGTTCCACGGCAGGTCGTAGTTCACCATCAGGTGCGCCCGCTGCAGGTTGATGCCCTCCCCCGCCGCGTCGTTCGCGAGCAGCACCTGAACGTTCGGGTCGAACAGGAACGCCTGCTGGACTTCGCGGCGCTTCTCGCGGCCCACGCCGCCGTGAATCACGACCACGGCGCCCTCGCGACCGAGCATGGTGTCGATTCGCTCCTGCAGGCAGGTCAGGGTGTCCCGGTGCTCGGTGAAGATCACGAGCTTCTGGCCCGGCGACGCCACCGGCTGACGAATCGGGCCGGAGCTGCCGCGTATCCGCTCGCCGATCCGGTCCGCACGGCCCGAAGGCGTGAAGATCTCGTTCAGCAGACTCGCCAGTGCGAGCCACTTGGTGTCCTCGCCGGCACGTCGCACCTTCAGTGCCTGCGCCTGCAGGCGCTTCAGGGTCTCGATCTCCGCCCTGAGCTCGTCGATGGACACGGCCGCCGTGGCCTGGTCGAGGATCTGGACCTCCGCGTCCTCGACTTCCTGCTCCGGCGCATCCGCCAGGTCGTCGAGCGCCTCCTCGTCAAGCTCCGGAGCGAGGAACTTCAGCACCAGGGAATGCTGCCCGCCTCGCTGGAGCGCTTCCAGGTCGCTCAGGCGACTCTCCAGGCGCTCGCGGCGGCGGCGAAGGGACCAGTAGATGGCTTCGGGCGACGACGCGAGCCGCCTCTGAAGGACGGTCAGCGCGAAGCCGACGGTGCCCCTGCGCTGGTTGCTGGCGAGCGCCTCGGCGCGGTTGAACTCGTCGCGCACGTAGGCCGTCACGTCAGCGTAAAGACGCGCTTCCTCCGCCGACAGCTGAAACGGCACCGTGTAGGCGATGCGTTCGGGAAACAGCGGCCTGCCGTCAAACTTGAGCAGGCGCTCCTTGACCATCCGCCGCATCAGGTCCGACGTGTCCGTGGTGTGGACGCCGTCGCGAAAGCGGCCCTCGAAGCGGTCGCCGTCGAGCAGCGCCATGAAGAGCTGGAAGTCCGCTTCCTTGCCGTTGTGGGGCGTCGCCGTCATCAGCAGAAAGTGCCGGGTCAGGCCGGACAGGAGCTGGCCCAGCCGGTAGCGCCTGGTGTACTTGATCTCGTTGCTGAACCAGGTCGCCGAGAGCTTGTGCGCCTCGTCGCAGACGACCAGGTCCCACTCGGCATCCGGCGCCTTCAGCTTCTGCTGCGCGTCCTCGTCCCGCGAGAGCTTGTCCAGCCTGGCGATGACCAGGTTCGCCTCCAGGAACCAGTTGCCGGTACGGGCCGCCTCGAGCTGCTCGTTGGTCAGAATCTCGAACGGGAGGTGGAAGCGGCGGTACAGCTCGTCCTGCCACTGCTCGGCAAGGCCACCCGGGCAGACGATCAGGCACCGCTCCAGGTCGCCTCGGGCAATCAGCTCGCGGATCAGCAGACCGGCCATGATCGTCTTCCCGGCGCCCGGATCGTCCGCGAGCAGGAAGCGCAGCGGCTGGCGGGGCAGCATCGCCTCGTACACCGCGGTGATCTGGTGCGGCAGCGGTTCAACGTCCGACGTGTGGACCGCCAGCAACGGGTCGAACAGGTGAGCGAGCCGGATGCGCTGGGCCTCGGACACCAGCCGGAAGGTGGCGCCGTCGCCGTCGAAGGACCAGGCCCGCCCCTGCTCCACCAGGCGCAGGTCGGTCTCGTTGTCCCGATACAGGAGCTGGCTGTCGACCGCCCCCGTGGCCGACTTGAAGGTCAGCTCGACGGCTTCCGAGCCGTGCCACTCCACACTGACGACGGTGATCGGACCGTCCGGATGGACGCCGTCGACGACGCAACGGGCTTGCAGTTCCTCAAGCCGCATGGCGGTCCGCCTCGCTACGCCTCAAGAAGGCCACCGCTCGCATCACCGATCCCCAACGGGAGCAACCCTCTTTCGCCGGGCAGTGCGAAACGCCCGGCGCGCCGGTCCTGGCCGGCAGCCATCGGCCAGCAGACGTCTCGACAAGACACTCCGACCTCAGCGAGTCCGCTACCCGCGCTCGCCGCCCCGGCCGCCGACGATCACCTGGTGGGCCTCGAGACGCAGGGCGTTCAGGCGGATGAAGCCGCGGGCGTCGGTCTGGTCGTAGCCGCCCTCGACGTCCATCGACGACAGGTTCTGGTCGTACAGCGAGCTGGGCGACTCGCGGCCGAGGATGGTCACGCCGCCCTTGTAGAGGCGCAGGTGGACCGTGCCGTCGATGATCCGCTCGGCCTGCCGGAAGGCGGCGCGGATGAACTCCATCTCGGGCGCGAACCAGAAACCGTTGTAGATGAGCTCGGCAAACTTGGGCGACAGGCCGTCGCGCAGGCGCAAGACCTCGCGGTCCATGGCGACGCCTTCGAGGTCGCGGAGCGCGTGGTGGAGGATGGTCCCGCCCGGCGTCTCGTAGACGCCGCGCGACTTGATGCCCACGAACCGGTTCTCGACGATGTCGATGCGGCCGATGCCGTTCCTGCCGCCGACCTCGTTCAGGTACTCGAACAGGGCCAGCGGATCGGTCCGCTCCTCGCCGTGCGTGCGGTCGGTCACCCGCACCGGGCGGGCATCCCGAAACTCGACCTCGACCTCGGTCGGCTCGTCCGGCGCATCGATGGGCGACACCGTGAGCGAGAACATGTCCTCGGTCGGCGTCTGCATCGGGTCCTCGAGCAGCCCGGCCTCGTAGCTCTTGTGCATGAGGTTCTCGTCCATGCTGTACGGCTTCTCGGACGACGCCTCGATGGGAATCCCCTGCTCCTCGGCGTAGTTCAGCAGATCGGTGCGGCCCCGGAAGCGCTGCAGGAACTCTGCGTCCTTCCAGGGCCCGTAGACCTCCACCTGCGGCGCCAGGGCGGCGTAGGCGAGCTCGAACCGAACCTGGTCGTTGCCCTTGCCGGTCGCGCCGTGCGACAGAACGTCGGCGCCCTCGCGCCTGGCGATCTCCACCTGGCAACGCGCGATCAACGGCCGCGCCAGCGCCGTGCCCAGCAGGTAGCGGTTCTCGTAGACCGCGTTGCCGGCCACCGCCGGATAGATGAAGTCGGTCACGAACTCGCGCCGCAGATCCTCGACGTACACCTTCGCCGCGCCGATCTCCTCGGCGCGGCGGGCCTGGCGGTCGAAGTCCTCGCGCTGCCCGACGTCGACGATCACGGCCACGACGTCGTGGCCCCGTTCCTGCAGCGTGCGCAGGATGACGGACGTATCGAGACCGCCGCTGTAGGCGAGCACGGCTTTGCTTTTCGGCATGCTGAGGCGCCCTCCCTGCTACGGAACACCCCGCGGCACGGCGCCGGACCGGACCGCGGGAACCGGCGGGAGACTATCCGGCCCGGCCGATCTCGCAACCGCGACGCACACGGCTGAACGTGAAGCGGGCCGCAACCGGTCGCTGCGGCTCAGGCAACGGGTGGGCGCCGCCGGACTTTTGCGCCAGCGCCCCGCCGGTCAGAAGAGGCGGGCGCTCAGGCGTCGTCGTCCGGGTCGGCCGGCAGCAGGCTCACGACCGGACGACGCCACAGCCGGACCCGGACGCGAAGGGACAGCAGCACGGCGACGAACACCAGCCCGAAAGTCAGGCCCCACCACAGTCCGGCCGGGCCGATCCCACCGCGGAACGCGAGCCAGGCCCCGGCAGGCAGGCCCAGCACCCAATAGCCGACCAGCGCCACGGCGGCCGGCCAGCGCGTGTCGGCGGCGCCGCGCAAGACGCCCGCGGCCGCCACCTGAACGCCGTCGGCAACCTGGAACAGGCCGGCAATGGGAATCAGCAGCGCGCCCACCTCGACCACGACCGGCACGTCGCTGAACGCCCGCGCGAACCACTCGGGCAGCAGCATGAACAGCGAGGCGAAGAAGATCATGACGCCGGCGCCCAGGGCGAGACAGACCGCGGCCGACCTGCGGGCGCCGGCCGGGTCCCTGCGCCCGATGGCGTTGCCCACCCTCGTGGTCGCGGCCCCGGCGAACCCGAGCGGCACCATGAACGAGATGGAGGCCAGGCTGATCGCCACCTGATGGCCGGCCAGCTCGGCCTCACCCAGTCGGCCCATGAGCACCGCCGCAGTCGTGAACACCCAGATCTCCAGCGACACCTGCACCGAGATCGGCACGCCGACGAGAAAGAACGGCCGCAGGGCGCGCCAGCGCAGCCAGGCCCGCCTCCAGCCGGCCACGTACGGGCGCAGGTAGCGCCAGCCCAACGGGAGCAGCACCAGGAACATCATCCAGCGCGAGGCGGAGGTGGCGAACGCCGAACCCCGGGCGCCCATCGCCGGGAAGCCGAAGTGGCCGAAGATCAGCGCCCAGTTGGCGAGCGCATTGAACACGTTCGACACCGCGATGGACGCCACGGCCGGCCACACGATGCTCTGCGCCTGGAGGGTCTGACGCACGCACATGAACAGCAGGAAGGCGACCACGCCCGGCCCCAGGCCGCGCATGTAGTCGGAGGCGATGAGCTTGATCGGCTCCGGCTGCGAGAGGACGGGCAGCAGCCCGCTCGCGAACTCCAGAATCGGGCCGAGCCAGACGACGAGCAGCGAGGCAGGCAGGCCGAGCAGCACAGCCATGGCGGCCCCTCGGCACAGCACGCGGGCGATCTGCCGCCGGTCGCCAGCGCCGAACGCCTGGGCCGCCATCGGGTCGATGGCCAGGAGGATGCCCATGAAGGACCACAGGACCGCGGTGCCGAGAGCGTTGCCGAACGCTCCCCCGGCCAGCTCGGTCGCCGACACCCGGCCCAGCATCATCGTGTCGACGGCGCCCATCAGCACCATGCCGACCTGGACCGTGATCACCGGCGCCGCCAGGCCCACCACGCCGCCCAGCTCCCGACGGACGTCCGGCGAGGGCCGTCGAACGAGGGCGGCTGTCAACCGGGGACGCCCGCCGCGGCTCGCCGACCGCTCGGGGCCGCTGGAATCGGGCCGGCTCAAGGGGGCGCTATTCTAGGGTCGAACACCCCCGCGAGACAGCCGTTGTTCAGCTACATCCTTCGCCGCATCGTCACGGGAATCGTGACCCTGTTCGGCATCTCGGTCGTCTCGTTCTTCATCATTCAGCTCGTGCCGGGAGACCCGGCGCAGATTCAGGCTTCCCAGGTCGCCGACGCTGCGGTCTCGGAGCGCGTCTACCAGCAGTTGCGGGAGCAGTACGGGCTCGACCAGCCGATTCGGGTCCAGTACTACGAGTGGGTGAAGAAGCTCGTAATGGCCGACCTTGGCTCGTCCTTTCACGACGGCCGCCAGGTGTCGGCGAAGATCGGCGAGTCGCTGTGGCCGACCCTGTCGGTGGCGCTCCTGTCCTTCCTGCTGACCCTCGCCATATCCACGCCCATTGGCATCTTCAGCGCGCTGCGCCAGGGCGGCGGCTTCGACCGCTCCGTCAGCACCGGGCTCTACATGCTGTACTCGGTGCCGAACTACGTCGCAGGCATGCTGCTCATCCTCTACCTGGGCGTGAAGTGGGACCTGCTTCCCTTCCGCGGCATGCGTTCCGACGGGTACGACGACATGTCCACCCTGGGACAGATGTGGGACCTGGCCCAGCACTACGTGCTGATCACCTTCTGCTTCACCTTCGGCAACCTGGCCTACTACTCCCGCTTCATCCGCCAGAACCTGCTCGAGGTGGTGCGGCAGGACTACATCCGCACCGCCCGCGCCAAGGGTATGGGCGAGCGCAGCGTGGTGCTCAAGCACGCCTTCACGAACAGCCTGATCCCGCTCATCTCGCTGATCGGGCTCACCTTCCCGTTCGTGCTGAGCGGCAGCGTGATCCTCGAGTACATGTTCAACTGGCCGGGCCTGGGCCGCCTGTACTTCGAGTCCGTGCTGCAGCGCGACTACCCGACGATCATGGCGCTGAACTTCATCACCGCGCTGCTGGTGCTCGGCATCACGTTCATCGCCGACCTCACCTACGGGCTGGTCGACCCGCGGATCAGCTACGAGAAGTGACCGCGTGAGCGCAGAGCGGACCACCAGCGCCCCCGCCCGCTCCTACTGGAGCATCACATGGCGACGCTTCCGGTCCCACCGGCTCGGCATGCTCGGCCTCGGCGTCGTGGTCGCGCTGTTCCTGGTCGCCTTCCTGTCGCCGATCCTGGCCAACGAGCAGCCCATCCTGTGCCGGTTCGACGGCGGCATCTACTACCCGGCCGTCATCGACCTCGTCCACCAGGTCCCGGGCACGGATCTTCTCGTCCGCAAGCAGCGCCCGTACCGCCTGGCGACGTTCGACTTCAAGCGCGAGTTCGACCCGGCGCGGGGCGACTGGGCACTGTGGACGCCGGTGCGCTACGGGCCGCGCGAGATCGCCGCCGAGCCGCTCGCCGGGCCATCCACCCGCCACTGGCTGGGCACCGACCAGTCCGGGCGCGACGTGCTGTCGAGAATGGTCCACGGCACCGTCGTGTCGATGAAGGTTGGCTTCCTGTCGATGGGCATCGCGGTCGTCCTGGGCCTGGTGCTGGGCTGCATCGCCGGCTACGCCGGAGGCCTCGCCGACCTGGTCATCTCCCGCTTCATCGAAGTCGTGATGTGCTTCCCGCCCTTCTTCCTGATTCTCGCCGTGCTGGCCTGGTTCCCGCCCAGCATCGAGAACGTGATGATCGTCATCGGCCTGACCCGCTGGGTCGGCATCGCCCGCTTCGCCCGCGGCGAGATCCTGCGCATCCGCGAGACGGACTACGCCCTGGCCGCCCGCTCCCTGGGAGTCCGGCCGGCCCAGCTGGTGCTCCGCCACCTGCTGCCGAACGCGCTGGCGCCGGTGCTGGTCAGCGTGACATTCGGCATCGCGGTGTCCATCCTGATCGAGGCCGGTCTGTCCTGGCTGGGGTTCGGCGTCCAGCCGCCGGACGCCTCCTGGGGGACGATCCTGCGCTCGGGCTACGAGAACCTGTTCACGGCCGGCCACATGATTCCTCCGGCATGCGTGGCCATCTTCGCCGCCGTCCTGAGCTTCAACCTCGTCGGCGATACGCTGAGGGACGTCATCGACCCCCGGCTTCAGGCGGAACGCCAGTAGCAGGCCAGGAGGGTTGCCCGGGAGACAGGCTCATGAGTGGAACGCACCCAATGCACAGTCTCTCCCTGCACTACGTCGAGAGACTGCTCGTCGACTGGCAGCGGGACCCGGACTCGCTCGATCCAAGCTGGCGGCAGTACTTCGACTCGCTCGCGCGGGGCGGCGAGCTGAACAGCGAGCGCTTCGAGCCGACGCTGGCGCCGTCGAGCCTGTTCGGCGGCGCAGGCGGAAACGGCGTCGCGGCCGCACCGCCGGCGACCGCCCGGGCCGCGTCCCCGGCCGCGTCGACCGGTTCCCGGCCAGCGGATTCCGAAGTGACGGCATCCGGGCTCACGACGGACGTCGAGCTGCAGCGCCGGGTCGACGACATGATCCGCAACTTCCGCATCCGCGGCCACCTCTACGCCGACATCAACCCGCTGTGCAACCCGCCTCCGGTGCCGCCCGAACTGGAGTTGAAGGGCCTGGGCATCCGCGAGAGCGACCTCGACCGCACGGTGTCGACGGCCGGCATTCCGGGCGCGGACACCGCCACCGTGCGCGACGTGTACGAGCGGATGCGCCGGACGTACTCGCACCACATCAGCGCCGAGTTCATGCACATCGACGACCTGGAGGTCCGCTCGTGGCTCCAGGAGCGGATGGAGATCAGCCAGAACCGCGTGCACCTCAGCCGCGAGGAGCAGGTGCGCATCCTGAAGAAGCTGATCGACGCCGCCGTGTTCGAGGAGTTCATCCAGAAGAAGTACCTGGGCGCCAAGAGCTTCTCGCTCGAAGGCGCCGAGAGCCTGATCCCGCTGCTCGACCTGGCGATCGAGAAGGTCGCCGCGCAGGGAGCGGTGGAGATCGTCTTCGGCATGTCGCACCGCGGGCGCCTGAACGTGCTCGCGAACATCATCGGCAAGCCCACCAGGGACATCTTCCGCGAGTTCGAGGATCTGGATGCCGAGCAGTACCGGGGCGGCGGCGACGTCAAGTACCACATGGGCCACTCCAGCGACTGGACCACGGATCAGGGTCGCCGGGTCCACCTCTCCCTGTCGTTCAACCCCAGCCATCTGGAGTTCATCAACCCGGTGGCCATGGGCCGCGTGCGGGCCAAGCAGGACCGGGTCGGCAACGAGCTACGCGACCGCGCCGTGCTCTTCCTCATTCACGGCGACGCCGCCTTCGCCGGCGAGGGCATAGTCCAGGAATCCCTCAACCTGTCCCAGCTTGACCCGTACCACATCGGCGGCGCCTTCCACGTCGTGGTGAACAACCAGATCGGCTTCACCACGCCGCCCGAGAGCTCGCGTTCGAACACCTACTGCACGGACGTGGCGAAGATGCTCCAGGCGCCGATCTTCCACGTCAACGGCGAGCAGCCCGAGGCCGTCGCGCAGGTGGTCAACGTCGCACTGGACTTTCGCGAGCGCTACCGGCGGGACGTCATCGTCGATCTCTACTGCTACCGCCGTCGCGGGCACAACGAGGGCGACGAACCCGCGTTCACGCAGCCGATCCTGTACGACGGCATCCGCGCCCGCGACCCGGTCCGCGTCCACTACCTCGAGCACCTGCTGGAGCTCGGCGAGATCAAGCCGGACGAGGCAGACGTCCACATCCAGCGCGAGGAGAAGCGGCTCGAGGCGGCGCTCGCGACGGCCCGGCGGATGAACGAGAAGACCAGACCGCAGGCGTACGACGGGGTCTGGAACGCCTTCGTCGGCCGTAGCGCCGATGCGACGCCGGAGCCCGACACGGGCGTTCGACGGGAGATCCTCGCCGAGTGGCTGAGGCGCCTGGTCGCGCTGCCCGAGGGCTTCAACCTGCACCGCAACCTGAAGCGGTTCCTGGCCGCCCGAGCCGACATGGCGGAAGGCAGGCGCCCGGTCGACTGGGCCACCGCGGAGGCCCTGGCGTTCGCCGCCACGGCGAACGCCGGCCATCGGGTCCGCCTGAGCGGTCAGGACTGCCAGCGCGGCACGTTCAGCCAGCGGCACTCGGTTCTCCACGACCGGGTGACGGACGAGATCCACACGCCGCTGTCGCACGTGGCGGAAGGTCAGGCGCCGGTCGAGATCTTCAACAGTCCGCTGTCCGAAGCCGGCGTGCTGGGCTTCGAGTACGGCTTCAGCCTGGACTACCCGGACGGTCTCGTCATGTGGGAAGCCCAGTTCGGCGACTTCGTCAACGCGGCCCAGGTGATCATCGACCAGTTCATCACCAGCGCCGAGGACAAGTGGAACCGGCTGAGCGGCCTCGTCATCCTGCTCCCCCACGGCTTCGAGGGCCAGGGGCCGGAGCATTCGAGTGCCCGCATGGAACGCTGGCTGGCGCTGGGCGCCGAAGACAACGTCGAGATCGTCTATCCCTCGACTCCGGCGCAGTACTTCCACCTCCTCCGGCGGCAGATCGAGCGGATCCAGCGCAAGCCGCTCATCGTCTTCACGCCGAAGAGCCTGCTGCGGCGCAGGGAGGTCGGTTCGTCGCTGGACGATCTCGACCGGGGCCGCTACCAGCCGGTGCTTGCGGATGCGGCGCTCGACGACCACGCACGCGCCGGTGTGCGCCGCATCCTGCTGTGCTCCGGCAAGGTGTTCTACGACCTGGACGCCCGACGCCGCGAAATCGGAGCGAGCGACCACGCCATCCTGCGCCTGGAACAGCTCTACCCCGCCCCGCACGAGCAGCTCGAGGCCGTCCTGGGCGAGTTCCCGGCCGAGGCCAGGGTGCGCTGGGTGCAGGAGGAGCCGCGCAACATGGGCGCCTGGTCCTGGCTGCGACTCAACTTCGGCGCCCGGATGAGCGGCCGCCCACTGTCCGCCGTCTACCGGCCCGAGTCGGCAAGCCCGGCAACCGGCTCGCCCAACAGCCACAGGCTGGAGCAGCAGCACCTGGTCGAGGCGGCGTTCGCCGACCGGCCCGCTTCCGACTGACCCCGCCCACCACCACCACGAAGGCACTCCGCATGGCTTACGACGTCACCGTTCCCGAGATCGGCGAGTCGATCACCGAGGCTCTGATCCTGCGCTGGATCAGGAAGCCCGGGGATCGCGTCGAGCAGGACGCACCCCTGGTGGAAATCGAGACGGACAAGGTCACCGTCGAGATGCCGTCGCCGGTCGCGGGCGTGGTGTCCGAGATCGTCGCCGCGGCAGGCGACACGGTCGCGGTCGGCGCCCTGATCGCCCGCATCGAGGAAGGCGCGGTGGCGGGTCCGGGAGCGGCCGACGCCAGTTCGCCGGGCCTGGCCAGCGGCACGGCTCAGATCGGGCTGCCCGGCACCGCCGCGCCGGCGGGCGGTGCAAGCGCCGGCGCGGCAGGGTCCGGGGGTCAGGCGACGGCTGCGCCCGGCCCGGCGTCCAGCCCACCGCAGACAAGCGCGGCCCCGGTCAGCACGCCGACGGCCGACACGCGGGAGGGGCCCGGCAACCTGCCGCGCATCCTGCCCGCCGCACGACGCCTCATCGCCGAGCACGGGCTCGACGCCGCCGACATCGCCGCAACCGGCAAGGGCGGCAGGCTGCTGAAGAGCGACGTGCTCGCCTTCCTTGCCGAGCGCGAGAGGCAGACCGAGGCCGTTCCGACCGCCGAGACGACGACGACCGATGCCGCGCCCGCCACGGCGCCGGCAGTTCCGGCCGCGGCGCCTCCCGCAGCACCGGCCCCGGCCGCGACGCCCGCCCCGGCGCCCGCCCCAGCACCCGCCGGCCCGGCGGCGGCCGCGACGGGAAGCGACGGGCGCGCCGAGGAACGCGTCCCGATGACGCCGATTCGTCGCCGCATCGCCGAACGCCTGGTCGAATCGCAGCAGCAGGCGGCGCTGCTGACCACCTTCAACGAGATCGACATGTCGGCGGTCATGGGCTTCCGGCGCCGCCACCAGGACGCCTTCACCGAACGCCATGACGTGCGCCTGGGCTTCCTCTCGTTCTTCGTCAAGGCGGCGGTGGACGCGCTCCGGCGCTGCCCGAGGCTGAACGCCGAGATCTCCGGCACCGACGTCATCTACCGCAACTACCACGACATCGGCATCGCGGTCAGCACGGACCGGGGTCTGATGGTGCCCGTCCTGCGCAACGCCGGCAGGCTCTCCTTCGCCGAGATCGAGTCCACCATCGGCGACTACGCGGCCCGGGCCCGCAAGGGCCGCATCCGTCTCGACGAGCTCTCGGGCGGCACCTTCACCATCACCAACGGCGGAGTCTTCGGCTCCCTGCTCTCCACTCCGATCATCAACCCGCCGCAGAGCGGAGTGCTCGGCCTGCACGCGATCCAGCAGCGCCCGGTCGTCGAGGACGGCCAGATCGTCATCCGCCCGATGATGTACGTCGCCCTGACCTACGATCACCGCATCGTCGACGGCCGCGAAGCCGTGACCTTCCTGGTCCGCATCAAGGAGGCAATCCAGGAACCGGCCCGCATGCTGATCGAGGTCTGAGGCGATGAGCCGCGCGGCGACCGCCGCCAACCGCGTTCGAGCCGCGTTCGGGAGGAGTGCCTCATGACCGAGGCGACGCTGGACCTGGTCGTCATCGGGGCCGGGCCGGGCGGGTACGTTGCGGCCATCCGGGCGGCGCAGCTTGGCATGCGGACCGCGGTGGTGGACGAGAACGCGGCTGCCGGGGGCGTCTGCCTTCGGGTCGGCTGCATCCCCAGCAAGGCGCTGCTCGAGTCCAGCCATCGGCTGGTCGCCGCACGGCGCGAACTACGCGTACACGGGGGCGTGACGGGCGAGATCGGGCTCGACCTCGGGGCCATGATGAAGCGCAAGGACCGCGTGGTCACCACGCTCACCCGGGGCGTGTCGTCGCTGCTGCGCAAGAACGGTATCGAGCACGTGCAGGGCCGGGCAACAGTGGACGGCCTTCGCGACGGCGCGCGACTCGTGCACGTTGCCGGCACCAACGGCGAGCGCACGCTCGCGGCTCGCAACCTGATCGTCGCCACCGGGTCCCGGCCCGCCAGCCTGCCCGGCATCGAGCTTGACGGCGACCGCATCGGGACCAGCACCCAGGCCCTGGCGTACAGCGAAGTGCCCGAGCGCCTGGTGGTCATCGGCGCCGGCTACATCGGCCTCGAACTGGGCGCGGTGTGGAACCGGCTGGGCTCGCAGGTCGTCGTGCTGGAGTACCTGGACCGCATCCTGCCCGGCGCCGACGCAGAGGTCGCCGCGGCCGCCGAGAAGATCTTCCGCCGCCAGGGCCTGGATCTGCGGCTCGGCAGCCGGGTCCTGGGTGCAAGGGTCGCAGGCGGCCCGGTCGATGGCGGCGGAGGCGGCGAGCACTGCGTGACGGAGGTCGAGGGCCAGGACCCGATCGCCTGCGACCGGGTCCTGGTGGCGGTCGGCAGAGTGCCCAACAGCGGCGGCCTCGGCCTCGAGGAGGCCGGCGTCACGATGGACGGGCGGGGCTTCGTCGAGGTGGACGGGCGGTTCGCCACCGTGGCGCCCGGCGTGTTCGCGATCGGCGACGTGATCGGCGGCGCGCAGCTCGCCCACAAGGCCGAGGAGGAGGGCGTCGCCTGCGTCGAGGGAATCGCCGGCGGCCCCGTCCACGTGGACCACGACTGCATTCCCGGCGTCGTCTACACGGACCCGGAGGTGGCCTCGGTCGGCAGGACCGAGGAGCAGCTTCAGGAATCCGGCGTTCCCTTCCGCAAGGGCACGTTCCCCTTCCGCGCCATCGGCCGCGCCCGCGCCACGGGCAGCCTCGAGGGCCTGGTCAAGATCCTCGCCCATGCCGAGACCGACGCCGTGCTCGGCGTTCACATCCTCGGCAGCCACGCCGGCGACCTGATCGCCGAGGCCGTGACCGCAATCAGCTTCGGCGCCTCGGCGGAAGACATCTTCCGCACCAGCCATGCCCATCCCACGCTCGCCGAGGCCATCAAGGAAGCCGCAATGGCCGTGCATGACCGGCCGATTCACATGTAGGCGCAGCGTCCGCGACACGGCAGCCGGCGCTGGCCGGGCGCCACCTCCAGACCAGTCTTGCGCGCCCGCGTCGCTGCGGCTCCACGGGCTCGAGGCCGCCATTCTCGGCAGGTCGGGCTGCAGGGCCTCGCTGATAGGCTCCGTCGGCCCTGCGCCGAGACATTCCCGCTCCAGTCGCAACTCCCGGAGGTTGTCGAAGGTGACCGAAAGCCGTACCCGTACGCTCGCCCAGTTCACCCTGCCGGCAGCGGCGCTGCTCGCGCTCCTGCCGCTCGCGGTCGCGCCAGCCAGCGCCCAGGAGGCCGGCGACTCGGAAGCCGCCGAAGACCAGGGGTCCGAGGAACAGAGGCCCGCAGTTCCTGCCGACGCCGAGATTCGCGTCGAACCCGCCGAGCTGACGCTGGAGGTTGGCGAGAAGGCCACCCTGACGGCCACCGTGGTCGACGCCGACGGCGAAGCCGTCGAGCAGGACTTGACGGTCGTCTTCTTCTCGCGCAACCGCCGCCGCCTGGGGGTCACCCCGGCCGGCACGTCGAGGGCCGAAGTCGAGGCCCACGGCCCGGGCGAGGTGCAGATCGTCGCCCTGGTGCCGAAGGAGGTCGAGGACGAGCCTCGGCGTGCGGAACCCCTGCTGAGATTCGAGGTCGAGGTGACGATCCCGAATCCCCCGGTGGCAAGCGTCGAGGTCACGGGCCTGCCCGGCGCCTTCTACGCCGGCACGCACGTCACCCTTGAGTCCCGCGTCGTGGACATCACGGACGTCGTTCGCGACGACGTCGAGGTGAGCTGGGCCAGCTCGAACCCGGAGGTCGCCGCGCCGGACGGTTTCGGAGGCCTCGACCTGCTTGCGGCAGGCACGGCGACCCTCACGGCGACGGCAGAGAACGTGACCGGCGAGGCCCGCATCGAAGTCGGCCCGAACCCCACCGACCGCATCGATCTCACCGCCTCCGCCACCGAGGTGCGCACCGGCGACGTCGTCCGCCTCGAGGCGGTCGGCCGCGACGCCGCAGGCAGTGCCGTCGAAGACCTGCCGATTCGGTTCCTGGTTTCCGGCCAGGCCGCGGCGCGCATCATTGCTCCGGGTGCAGCGGCCCACATAGAGCAGGACGGCGCCTTCGTCGCCGAACGTTCCGGCGTCTACAACGTGACCGCACTCGCCGGCAGCCACTCTGCCAGCCAGGCGCTTCGGGTCATGCCGCGCCGGGTGCAGAAGGACATCGAGTTCGTCGGCCAGGGCAAGGTCCATGACCGTCGAACCTCCGACCTCTGGGTCTGGCAGGGTACCGACGGCAACGACTACGCGATCACCGGCACCTGGGGCGCCGAGGGGCACGCCTACATCTGGGACGTCACCAACCCGGAGAGCATCGTCCTGGTCGATGCGGTGAGGGTCGACGCCCGAACCGTCAACGACGTGAAGGTGTCCGAGGACGGCAGGGTCGCCGTGATCAGCCGCGAGGGCGCTTCCAACCGGAAGAACGGCCTCGTCGTGCTGGACGTGTCCGAACCCCAGGTCGGCGTGCGCGTCCTGTCCCGCTACGACGATCAGCTGCGCGGCGGCGTCCACAACGTCTTCATCCACGAGCAGCACATCTACGCCCTCTCCAACGGCCGCCGATTCGACGTGATCAGCATCGAGGACCCGACCGAGCCCCACCGCGTCGGCCGCTTCGAGCTCGACACGCCGGGCCACTCCATCCACGACGTGTGGGTGGTGGACGGCGTCGCGTTCAGCTCGAACTGGGAGGACGGCGTGGTGGCCATCGACGTCGGCGGCGGCGGCATGGGAGGCGCGCCGAACAACCCCGTCAAGCTGGGCAGCTACACCTACCCGAGCGGCTGGAACCACGCCGCGTATCCCTACCGAAGCGAGTCGACAGGCGAGTTCTACGTCTTCGCCGGCGACGAGGCGTTCCCCTACGGCGAGCTGGGGCGCGACCCGCGAGCGGCGCCGCCCCGCGCCGCCGGCTGGATCCACGTGATCTCCTGGGACGACTGGGAGAACCCGCGCGAGGTGGCCCGCTACCAGGTCCCCGAGGCCGGCACCCACAACCTGTGGATCGAGGACGACATCATGTACGTCGCCTACTACAACGGCGGCCTGCGGGTGGTGGACGTGTCCGGCGAGCTGCGCGGCGACCTCTACCGCCAGGGGCGCGAGATCGGGATGTACCTGCCCTACGATCCCGACGCCCTGGTGCCGAACGCTCCGTTCGTGTGGGGCCCGCAGCCCTACAAGAACCACATCTTCTTCTCCGACTGGCACTCCGGTCTCTGGGCGGTCAAGCTCGAGGACCCCGAGGATCCGAACCGGGTCATCGGCGAGCCCCACTGACCGCCCCCTCGACTTCGACAGGAGGTCCAGGAATGCAGCTGCGCCACTTCCCCGGCTTCGTCGCCCGACCTTGCCGCGCCCGGCGGACGCACGCTGACCGTTCCCGAGCCTGGCGGGGACCGCGCGGGCAGGGCCTGGCGGCGCTGGCCATCGTGCTGCTTGCCGGCGGTCTCGGACCCGCTCGGGCCGAATCGTTCACCGAATCGGACCTCGTGCCGCCGTCGCGGGAGTACCACGCCTACGTCTGCGCCGAGTCCGACGACGAGGTGGCCCTGGTGCGGTTCGGCCCCTCCGGCATCGAGGTCGTCCGCACGATCACGGTCGGCAGCTTCCCGGCCGAAACGGAAGGCCCGCACGGCATCAACGTATCGCCCGGCGGGCGCCACTGGTACGTCTCCATCGCGCACGGCGCTCCCTTCGGCTCGATTCACAAGTACGAGACGGGCACGGACGAATGGCTCGGCGACGTCCGCGTGGGCATGTTCCCCGCCACGCTCGACGTGGCCGCCACCACCGGCTTCCTGTTCGTCGTCAACTCGGATTTCTACGGCGACCACGTGCCCAGCACGATCTCGGTCGTCGAAACCTCCACGATGATCGAGATTGCGCAGTTCGAGAGCGGCACGATGCCGCACGGAGCGCGGTTCAGCCGCGACGGGCGCGCCTTCTACAGCGTGAACATGATGGACGACGAGCTCGTGGAGGTCGACGCGCTCCGCTTCGAGGTCAGTCGTCGTCTGAAGCTCGGGCAGGACAAGAGCGGCCACGCCGCTCACCGGGCTCACGCGGGCCACGCCGGCCACGCCGGCCCGACGATCGAGCCCTCGTGGGTCACGCCGCCCACCGAGGGCGGGCTGATCTACATCACGGCTCTCTCCGGCAACGAGATCATCGAAGTCGACACCGGGGCATGGAAGGTTCTGCGGCGGTTTCCGACCCCGCTGCCCGGGCCCTACAACGCGGCCGTCGGGCCGGACGATCGCCTGCTCGTGGTGACCTACAAGAAGGGCGACGCGGTCGGCTTCTGGGACCTCGAAACCGGCGCCGAGCTGGCACGGGTGAAGACCACCCGGCGCATCCCGCACGGCGTCGCCATCACCTCGGACGGCCGCTTCAGCCTGGTCACGGTCGAGGGCGTCGGCGGCGAACCGGGCGTGGTCGAGGTCTACGACAACCGGGCCCGCCAGCGCGTGGCGCAGGTCGACATCGGCAAGCAGGCCGGCGGCATCGCGATCTGGGAACCGAATTGAGCCGGACCGGCCTGGCGCCTGCCGCCGGCGCGGAATCGGGCGGCCTGTCGGGCCAGGAGGCCACCGATCCGACAGAACTGCGCCGCCGCCTGCTGCGCGGCGTCGCGGCCACCGACCGCCGCCTGCGCCTCCACCGCGCCCTGCGCTCGCTGACCTGGCTTCTGCCTGCGACCTGCCTCTGGCTTCTCGCCACCCGCCTGCTCTACCTGGGCGCGAGCGGTCCCGGCGACCCGCTGCTCTGGCCCTCGTGGGCAGGCGCCGCCGTCCTGCTTCTGGTCGCCATCCGCGAGGTCGCCGCGCTCGGCCGCGATCTTCCCGCGGCCGCACGCCTGATCGACCGCGCCGGCGACCTCCGCGACGCGGTCGCCACCGGGCTGGAGATGCAGGCGCAGCTCGACCACACAAGGCCTGCGGGGCCGGGCGACGCTTCGACGACGACGAAGCCCGCCGAGCGCGGCAAGTGGCCGCTGGCCTGGGTCACCCTGGTGCTACAGCGTGCCGCGGCCGCCATCGACAGCGCGACGCCGCGGCGCACCGTGCCGCGTCTGAGACCCCGCGGCGCGCTGGTCTCGGTCGTCGTCAGCCTGCTCCTTCTGCTGCCCGTGGCGCTGCCCCGATCCTTCGTCGCCGAGGCACTCGCCGCGACGCTGAACGGCAGCAGCGACGCCGACCTGCCGCCGGGCTTCGAGGCGGCCGCCCTGCTCGAGGACGAGTCCGACCGGATCCCCGGCGTGCCGGAACTCGACGTGCGGCTCAGCGACCTGCCGTTCGTCACCCTGAGAGTGCGCGAACCGGGAGCGGACGATGGCGCGAGAGGTCCCGGCGACCTGGCCGATGCACTCGACGGAAGCGCCGGCGACGGCGCCGACGCGGAGGCGCTTCAGGACGCCTGGGCCGGCGAGGGCGGCTCCGGCGACGCACTTGCCGACGAGGCAGACCGGGAGACCGGGGCCGAGCTGATGCGCGAACTCGACAACCGTGCCGGCGCCGGCGAGCAGGAGAATGGCGAGGCAGCAGGGACCGAGGCTGCCGGCGAGGCGGCCGAAGCGGGCGCCGAGCCGGGCGACGGCAACGGCAACGGCGGCCAGCCGATGGAGGATGGAGAGGGGACGGGCGAGGCCGGAGGCGCAGCGGCGGCGATCAGCGACGATGCCGGGATGAGCGACGGCGAGGCCGACGGCGCCGCGGCCGGCATCGGCACCGCCCCGCAGGAGGAGATGGTGGACCCCTTCGGCGATCTGCTGACTCCGGCTCTCAGCCTGGAACAGGCCCTCGAGGCAGCAATGATCGAGTCCGCGGAGGAGGTCGAGCGCCGGCCGCTGGCGACCACGAGCGCGACCCAGTATCGGGCCGCGGAGGTGGCCATGCGCGGCGCCACGCGGGCTTCGGCGCCACCGGCACGCAGGTCGGTTTCGGGCGCCGACCTGCCGGCCGCCCGCAGCCCGATTGCGTGGCGCCACCGCGAGGCGGTGCGCCGCTACCTGGAGGCGCTGGCAGCCGACGACGAGACGGATGAAGGGGACAACGAGTGAACGACACCTCCGAGCCGCTGACCGCCGCGGATCTCGCGCTGCACCTCAGGGACTTCGCCAACGGCGTCACCGCCCTGCGGAGCGAGATCGGCAAGGTGATCGTGGGGCAGGACGAGGTGGTCGACGGCGCCATCATCGGCCTGCTCGCCGACGGCCACGTGCTGCTGGAAGGCATTCCGGGGCTGGGCAAGACCCGCCTCGTCCGCACCCTCGCGCAGGCACTCGACCTCCGCTTCTCGCGCATCCAGTTCACGCCCGACCTGATGCCGGCCGACATCGTGGGCACCCACGTCCTGCGCGAGGACGAGGCCGGCGGTCGGCGTCTGGTTTTCGAACGCGGGCCGATTTTCGCCAACCTGGTGCTGGCCGACGAGATCAACCGCGCCACCCCGAAGACCCAGTCCGCCCTGCTCGAGGCCATGCAGGAGACGACGGTCACCGTCGGCGGAGCGACGAACCCGCTCGACCCGCCGTTCTTCGTGCTTGCCACGCAGAATCCGCTGGAGATGGAGGGCACCTACCCCCTGCCAGAGGCGCAGCTCGACCGCTTCCTGTTCAAGCTCCAGATGACCTACCCTGCCGTCGACGAGCTGCACACGATCCTCGACCGCACCACCGCCGGCCACGCACCCGAGGCAGCGTCCGTGTGGGAGGCTTCCCATGTGGTGGCCATGCGTCGAGCGGCCCGCATGGCGCCGGTGGCCAGGCCGGTCCAGGACTACGCGATTCGCATCGGGCTCGCGACCCGCCCGGAGGGCGACCGAGCCGCCGATTCGGTACGGCGCTACGTGCGCATCGGAGCAAGCCCCCGCGGCATTCAGGCAATGGTGCTCGGCGCCAAGGTCCACGCGCTGATGGAAGGCCGACCGCACGTCGCCCGTGAGGACGTCCGGGCGGTGGCTCTCCCCGCCCTTCGCCATCGCGTGCTCCTGAACTTCGAGGGCGAGGCCGAGCGCATGGACCTCGACGATTTGCTGCGCGATCTCGTCGACGGCGTGCCCGAGGGCTGAGCGCGGGTCGCGGCCGCCTGTCCGGACAGACACGAGTCGTGGAAGACCATTCCGTCTTCGCCTTCGAGCCCGCCTTTCTCGCCCGGCTGGAACGGCTCCACCTGCTGACCCGGCGAGTTCCCGCCGGCGGCTTCAAGGGCGAGCACCGGGCCAGCCATCTCGGCGCCGGGCTGGAGTTCGCGGATTACCGCCCCTACGTCGAGGGCGACGACGTGAGGCACCTGGACTGGCGGGCGTACCTGCGTTTCGACCGGCTGCTGGTGCGCATGTTCGAGGAGCACGGCGACCTCGCCGTGTACATCCTGCTCGACTGCAGCCGCTCGATGGCGCCGACTCCGGGCGCCGACGGACGGCGCAAGTTCGACGCCGCGCGCCGGACCGCCGCCGCGCTGACCTGGATCGCCCTCGCCACCCTCGACCGCGTGACGCTGGCGCCCTGGGCGGGGCACGTTCAGCAGATCCTCGGGCCGCTGCACGGGTCGCGCCAGGTCTGGCGTGCCCTCGACTACCTGGCCAACCTGCAAACCGGCGGCGAGACGCGGCTGGACCGGACCGTGCGCGAGGTGTTCGCCGCCAGGCGTCGCCGGGGCCTGGTCATCGTGATCTCCGACCTGCTGTCCGACACCACGGAGAAGGGCCTGGACCTGCTGCTGCCGCTGCGCCACGACGTGTCGGTCATTCAGGTGACGGACCACCGCGACCTCGAGGCGCCGCTCGACCGGGACACGACCCTGGTAGACAGTGAGACCGCCGACTCGCTGCGCGTTCACGGCGCACCGAGCCTCCTCCACCGGCTGGAGCGGGAAGCCGAGGCGCACCGGGCGGAGATTCGAGGGCGCTGCTCGGCACGCGGCTGGTCGTTCATCGAGGCGCCGGTCGAAATGTCGTTCGAGGAGCTGGCCCTGGGCGCCCTGCGGCGCGGTCTGCTCGGCCGGGGGCGCTAGGTTGCCCTCCTGGATTCCGCTCGCCGCCGCCGCGCTGCTGGTGCTGGCGATCTACCTGATCCGGCCTGCCGCACAGACCTTCCCGGTGGCGTCCACTCTGCTGTGGCGACGTCTGATGGCGGCCCGCAAGCGCCGTCGCGATCGCCTGCGCTGGCTTCTGTCCCTGCTGCTGGCGATGACCGTCGCCGGCCTCCTGTCGGTCGCGGCGAGCCGAGCCCCCTGGTTGCAGCCGGGCGGAGGGGACCCGACCGCCCTGGTCTTCGACCCGTCGCCGACCATGCTTGCGCGCCTGCCGGACGGAGGTCCCCGTCGCATCGACCTGGCCGCCGCCGAGGCGCGACGGATCGTCCTCGAGGCCGACGCCGACAGCCGCTTCACGCTGAACGGCCATCCCTACCCTCTCACCGCGACCGAAGCCCGGGCCGCCCTCGCCCGCCCGCTCAGGCTCCTGGACCACGACGACACGGAACCGGCGATTCCGAGCGCGAGCCGGGTCTGGGTGTTCAGCGACGGAGTCGCGCCGTTCGACCCGGTCGTCGACCCCGCAACCGAAACGACCGTCGTGTCCGTGCTCGCGCCGGCCCGCAACGCGGGCATCGTCCGCTTCGCCACGCGCCCGGCCCCCAGCCCGGAGGCGGCGGCGGAAGCCCTGCTGGAGATCGTGGCCACCGATCCGTCAGCGTCGCCGGTCCCCGTGGAACTGCTCGTGAGCGACGCCTCCGGCATTCGCATCCGGCGTCAGCTCGAACTCCTGCCCGGCGCCCGGTTCACCGCCCTGATCGACATCGGGAGCTTCGACGCCGGCGGGATCACGGCACGCATCCGCACCCCTGGGGACGCTCTGCCGCTGGACGACAGCGCCAGCCTGATCGAGGCGCCCGAGCGGAGGGTCCGCTCGGACGGCAGCGCGCCACACGGGACGGCGCTCGAAGGCCGGGAACACCGTCCGAGCGCGCCCCGCCGGGTCGCCGTGACCGTGCGCAACCGCACGTCCTTCGTCGGCTCCGCCGCCGGACGGGCCCTCGAGGCAGGCGCTGAACTGGAGCTGGTGTCGGTTCGGGCCATGGACGACGCGGACGACCCCGCTGCCACCGCCGACATCGACATCGCGGCCTTTCACCGCACCGCCCCGGCGACGCCCCCGGGCCTTCCCACGCTCTACCTGAACCCGCCCGACGCGGCTGCCGCCGGCGGCCTCGCACCAGCTGCCGAAGGCCCCAGGCTGGGCGCCCGAATCCAGCGGGTGGCGCCAGACCACCCGGTCCTCACCGGCGTGAACCTGCTTGACCTCCCGGTCGTCGTGGCGAACCGGGAGCTGGACTCTCGCTGCACGGCGCTCGCTACCGCGGCCGGGCGCCCGGCGGTCACCCTGTGTGACCCGGCGCCCGGTCTCCTCCCCCGGACTGCGGTTCTGGCGTTCGAGCTGGATGCCTCCCCCATCGCCAGGCGCCCCGATCTGGCAGTCCTGCTGCAGAACACGGCCGACTGGCTGACCGCAACCTCGGCCACGACCACCGACCCGGGCGTTCAGGACGAACGCGTCAGTCGCCTCAACGACTCCGCGCTGGCGCCGATGCCGGCTGACCGAATGGCGCAGGTCGATCGCCCGGCGCGGCGCCCCTGGCCCTGGCGCACACTTGCCGCGCTCGGCCTTCTGCTGGCCTCGCTCGAGGCGGTCACGTTCTTCCGCGGCCTGACGCTGTAAGCGGCCGCCATGGTTCTGGAAACCCCGCTCTGGCTGCTGGCCGTCCTGCCGCTGGCGGCCCTGCTCTGGTCGCAGAGAAGCGATCGGCCCGACCGGCAGCGGCGGCGGTTGCTGAAGGCGCGCGGCGCACTCCTGCTGGCGGTGGTGCTGGCGCTGGCCGAGCCGGTGCTGACCTGGCAGACGGACGAGCTCGAGGTGGCCGTCCTGGTCGACGTGTCGGCCAGCGTCGCGCCCGCCAGCCTGAACCGGGCCATCGAGACGATCGAACGGGCCACCTCCGGGGAAGAGCAGGGTTCCGTACGGCTGTTCGCCTGGGCAGACCGCGCCGCCTCGGTCGCCAGCGCTCCGGACCTTCGCCGCCTGGAGGTCAGCGACTCCAGCACCGCCTCGGCCGGTCCCGCCGCGCTCGACCGCGGCGCCAGCCGACCCGAGGCAGCCCTGCGACACGCGGCGGCGACGCTGCGCCCCGACCGGGTGCGGCGTCTCCTGCTGCTCTCGGACGGCCAGGGTCTGGGCGGCACCGCCGATCGGATGGTCGCGGAGCACCCCGACCTGCGCATCGACACCGCGGCGCTGGCCCGGGCGGCGCCGCCGGTGTGGCTCGAAACGGTGGAACTCGACGAACCCGGACGACCGATACACGTTGGCGAGGCCCACCGCTGGACGGTGACGATCGGCAGTGAATCCGCCATGCCCGAGGCGCCCCTGACGCTTCGCGCCGGCAACGCCGAGACACGCCGCAGCGTGGAGCTCGCGCCCGGCCTCAACACGGTGGACCTGGAGTGGACGTTCGACGAGCCCGGCATTCACACGCTGGAGGCCGTACTCGGCGCCGGCGAGGGCGAGGCCCGCAGCTCCGGCGCCCTGTGGCGCGGCAGCCTGCGGGTGCATCCCGCACACCGGGTGCTGCTGCTGATGCCGCCCGCCCATTCGCCCGACCTCGAGCGGCTGCTGCGCGCAGAGGGGATGCGAGTGGACCGGGCCGCCCCGGACGCCGGACGTCTCACCCGCTCGGCGCTTGGCGGCTACGACGCCGTCGTGCTGAGCAACGTGTCGGCCGACAGCCTGGACGAACCGGCTCAGGTCGCGCTCGGCGACTGGGTCGAAGGCGAAGGCGGCGGTCTCGTCTTCGTCGCCGGCGAGGCCACGTTCGGCGAGGACGGCTATCGAGGCTCCCCGCTCGAACGGGTTCTGCCGATGGACTTCGAGATCGAGGAGGAGCGCAGCGAGGTCGCCTTGATGATCGCGCTCGACAAGTCGTACAGCATGAAGGGGCCGAAGATGGACCTGGCCAAGGAGGCCGCCAAGGCAGCGCTCGGCATGCTGAATGAGCAGCACCGCTTCGGGCTGGTCGCCTTCGACTGGCACACCCACGGCATCGTCGGGCTTCAGTTCGTCCTGGACCAGGCGCCGCTCAACGAGCGCATCGACCGCATCGAGGCGAGTGCGCAGACCAACTTCTATCCGGCGCTGGAGGCCTGCCTGGAGCAGCTCTCGGCGGTCGAATCCGAGGTGAAGCACGTCATCCTGGTGTCGGACGGCCGCACCTACCCGGACGAGTACGAGACCCTGGTCCAGCGCATGCGGGAGGAGGAGATCACCGTCTCGACCGTCGCCATCGGGGTCGAATCCGACCGGGAGCTGCTCGCGGACATCGCCGACTGGGGCGCCGGAAACGCCTACACGATCGAGGATCCGGGCTCCGTCCAGAGCATCCTGATCGACGAGACGATGAACCAGCTCCCCGACTCGGCCCGCGAGGAGACGATCACCGTGGACCTTCGCGGCCAGTCGGACGCCCTGACCGGAATCGACGTCGCGAGTGCGCCAGAGCTCCACGGGCGTATCGCCGCCGAGGCCAAGGACAGCGCCGAGGTCATCCTCGCCGCCGGCGAATCCGACACGATCCTCGCCAGCCGCTACGTGGGCCTGGGCAAGACGTGGATGTTCGCGTCGGACCTGGAGCCGCGCTGGGCCAGCGACTGGCTGCGCTGGCCAGAGCTGGGCCGGCTGGTCGCCCAGGTGGTCCGGGACGCCGCCGACCGCCGAGCCGCATCGGAGTGGCGACTCGACCTCTCCCGCCTTGACCAGGCGATCGAGGCTCGCCTCAGCGTCGTCGACGAGGGCGGCCTGTTCGGAAGCGACCTGTCACCGCGCATGGTCCTTCTCCGGGGCGACCGGCGCCTGGAAGCACCGATGCAGCGCACCGCGCCGGGCCTGTACCGGCTCGCGGCCGACTCCGGCCTCGAACTCGCGCCCAGCCTGGATCCGTATCGCGTCGAAGTACACACCGGACCCGCCGGCGACGCTGCCACGGTCGGCCCGGGGCGCACGATCTTCTACCCCACCCGCGACGAGGTCCGCCCCGGCGTCCCCGACGTCGCGGCTCTGAGCGAGCTGGCCGCCGCCACCGGAGGCGCCCTCCACGAAAGCGTGGAAGCCGCGCTCGCGGCCATCGTCGCCCCCGGAACCGAAACCAGCACGCGCCGCTTCGAGCTCTGGCCGCTGCTTCTTGTGGCGGCCGCGCTGCTGTTCCTCGCCGAGCTGCTGCTGCGCCGCCTGCGCCCCGGCGCTCCGCCCGCGACAGGTCGCGCAGCCCGCGCATGACCGGCGGCATCGCGCGCGTGGGTCGCCTCGCTCGCCACAGCCGTGGCTGCGCGACCGATCATCTCGACGGGCGCCGCCCGTGCAGACCTGATCGCCAGAAGCAGCGCATCGGCCCAGCGCCGGTCCTGACCCCTCAGGGCTCGGGCGACGCGGCCCAGGCAAGGGCGCCGACCACGCCGGCGTCGGCGCCCAGCGCGGCCGGTTCGATGCAGACGTCATCGGTCGGGAACACGCGAACGCGGTCGGCAACCGTCTTGCTGACGCCGTCGAACAAGAGATCGCCCAGCCCCGCCACGCCGCCGCCCAGGACGACAAGCTCCGGGTGGAGAGTCACGATGACGTTCGCGACCGCGATGCCGACCAGGCCAGCGATGCGCTCGAGCTCGGCCCGCACCGCCTGGTCACCGCCGCGGGCCGCCTTCCCCATCGTCTCGGCCATCACCAGGCCGGCATCGCCGCCGGTCACCTCGTGCAGCACGGGCGCCTGGCCCGAGCGCATGAGCCGGACGCCGGCGGCGGCGATGGCCGGACCGCTGGCCACCGCTTCGAGACAGCCCCGGGCGCCGCAGCCGCAAAGCGGGCCTGTCGGTTCGACGATCTGGTGACCCAGCTCACCGGCAGAGCCGAGCGAGCCCAGCCGCAGCCTGCCGTCCACCACCAGACCGCCGCCGATGCCCGTACCAAGAGCGAACAGGGCCATCGTCGAAACCCCGCGACCGGCGCCGAACCTGAACTCGGCCAGCGTCGCGGCCCGCACGTCGTTCAGCAGATGCACGGGACAACCGAGCCGCTTGCCGAGCAGCCGCGCCAGGGGCACGTCTCGCCACTGGCCCGGAAGATTGGGCAGGAAGCGGGTGACGCCTGCCTTCAGATCGACCCAGCCCGGGCAGCCGACGCCTGCCGCGGTCGGCGCCTCGCCGACCTCCCGCGACATCTCCTCGAGCCCGGAAACGACGCGGTCCAGCAGCGGCCGCCAGGCGTCGTAGTCGCCGGTCACGAGGTTGCGGCGCGCCAGCAGCTCGTGCTCCCCGGTCGCCGCATCCACCCGGCCCAGGGCAAGACCGATGTGAGAGCCGCCCAGGTCGACGCCGCCCAGAAGGGCTGACGCGCCCCGTTCCGGCGCCTGCGCAGCCGGCCCCGCGCGCCGGTCAGTCATCGCGTCTTCGCGCCGTCCACCCGCGGCTCGCCGGAGCTGTTGCCGGTGCGCAGAGACGCCCGCGGTCCGCCCGCGCTGCCCGCCTCGACCAGGCGCAAGCCACCGACCGTGCCGTGCGGAGGACCGTCACCTCGGCAGCGCCCCGTCGTCCTCCGCACAAGAAAAAGGCGGCGCGCCCGCCGGAACGGGACGCGCCGCGCATGACTGAACTCCGAAGGGGAAAGGCCGCTACTGACCGCCGCCCGCAGCCGGGGTCACGTCTGCAGGCGCCTCATCGGCCTCGGTCACCAGCTCGCCGCCACGATCTTCCGAGTAGTCGATGAAGCCGATCATCATTTCGTCGGTCGTCGGGCCGCCGAACTGAATCGCGCGGCTGGTGTCGAGCTCCAGCACGGTCTCGGCGTTGCGCTCCTCCGTGTTGGTGTAACGCATCAGGACGTCGAGACGGGTCCCGGCGGGGAAGTCCCTCGGCTCCTTGTAGATGTAGTTGGTCTGCCAGTTCCAGTCGTAGGCCGGAACCTCCAGCAGCACCTCCTCGGCGCCGTCTGGGTAGTACGCCGTGTACTTCGCGTACAGGCCCCGCAGGTGAGAGTGCGGCAGGTAGCCGTAGATCGTGGTCGGGTACTCGAACAGCTTCGACGCGCCGATGACCCAGTCCTCGTGGAACGGCGGAATCTCGAAGTCGCTGTTGCCGACGCCTTCCCACTTGGCGACCCGGTCGATCTGGGCGTCCTTCGGGTGAAACTTGAAGGCCATCTGGGAATTGTCCCAGACGCCGCTGCCCTCGCCGGGCTCCTTGTTGTAGTGCATCGAGAAGTAAAGCTGGGTGCCCGGCGTCAGGAGCCGGCCAGCCCCCTCCGGCAGGTAGAAGGGCTCGGTGCCCGGAGCGATGCCGCCGAGAAGGCCGGAAGCGCCCGGCGTCTCGGTCTCGGTGGCCACGCGCGAACCGACGACGTGATGGACCACGTCGCTGCCGGGGCGGAACTCGATCGCCTGAATCCAGCGCGGCTCCGGGAGCATCTCCTCGGTGATCATCGCTGCCTTCAGGCTGATGTTCAGGTCCTTGACCTCATCGTCCACCCAGAACGGCTCGGCCAGGTCGAGCACGAGGTCCGGCTCGCCGATCAACCAGCCCGTCGGCCACTCGACCGGCTCCGGCGCGTTCGCCGGGTCGCCGCGACGGGCGCCGGTGCGAGCCCAGGAAACGATGGTGTCGATCTCGGCGTCGGTCAGGACCCGCTCGTTCGTGAACTGGCCGTGCGTGGCGTCGGAGGCAAACCAGGGCGGCATCTGCTTCGCCTCGACCTGGCGGGCGATGCTGCGCGCCCACGGACGCGTCTCCTCGTAGGTCGTGAACGCCATTGGAGCGATCATCCCGCCGTAGGCCACGCCCTCGGGACGATGGCAACCCTGACAGGAACGCTGCAGGATCGGCTCCACGTCCTCGTGGAAGGTGACTGCGTCCGGGCTGGTCGTCTCGGCGGGACCGGCGGCAAGGACCGGCGCCGAAATCACGAGCAGCACGACAGCGAGAGCAGTGAAGCGGGAACGAAGCGACATCGTCGGGGACCCTCCTGAACAGGGGTTCTTGAACTTGACTGTGCAGCGGACAGTAGCACACCCGGAACGGACAACGGCAAGGTGTCCGGGGCAACCGGAGCCCTGAACGACGAGGTCTCGGACAGCCTGGCGCGGCGCTGGGCGGCTGGCCCGGGTCTGATACCGTCCGCGACGGTTGCACGGCAATGCCGACGCCGGCGGCGAACCCCTCGACACAGGAAGCGGAATCATGTTGCTGAGCCCGGAACTCAAGTCCCGCATCGAAGCAATCGTCTCGTCCGCGCCCTGCGTGCTGTTCATGAAGGGCTCCCGCGGGACGCCCCAGTGCGGCTTCTCCGCACGGACCGTGCAGGTGCTCGATCGGCTGCTGGCGGACTACGAGACCTTCGACGTGCTCTCCGACCAGGAGGTCCGCGAAGGGGTCAAGGAATTCTCCGACTGGCCGACGATCCCCCAGCTCTACATCAAGGAAGAGTTCGTGGGCGGCTGCGACATCGTGAGTGAGATGTACGACAGCGGCGAGCTGCACGAGGCGCTGGAGATGGAACGTCCCGACCTCGGCGCCGAGGACGTGGCGATCACGATCAGCCCGGAGGCCGAGGCGCTGCTGCGCGAGGCGCAGGTGAACCAGCAGGCGGAGCTTCACTTCGGCATTGATGCGCAGTTCCAGCCGTTCCTCGGTTTCGGTCCGGCAGGCGCCGGCCAGCTGCGGGTGCCGGTCGGCGGGCTCTTCTTCCTGCTTGACCGCGACAGCGCGGCGCGCGCCTGCGGCGCCTCGATCACCGTGGTCGAGACCGAGCACGGCCAGCGCCTGGACGTTGACATTCCGGGGTCCCGCCCCGAGCCAGAGACCGCGGCGGACGACGACGCGGGCCCGTCGTCCGAATGATCGCCCGGGCTTCGGGGAGCGCGGCGGGGAGCGCGGTCGGGAGCAGGTGAAGACGAGAGCATGGTGGAACCGCCGGGCCAGCCCACGCCGGAGGAAACCGCGGGCCGCATCCGCGAGGCGGTCGCCGCCGCCCTGCCGGGCGCACGCATCGAGGTGACCGGCCAGGGCAACCACTTCAGCCTGCGCGTCGAGTCGTCCGCCTTCGACGGCCGCAACCGCCTGGCGCGGCAGCGGCTCGTGCTGCGCGCCATCGCGCCGCTGATGAAGGGAGACGCAGCGCCGGTGCACGCGATCGACCGGCTCGAGACGACGCTTCCCTGAGCCACGGCGCCCGGGCGGACACTCCCCTGGCCTCCGGGCCCCATCCGACCCGGCGGCAGGTCGCTGCTCCAGCCGGCCCCCGCAAGGCAGACAGCACCCCGTGAGCCGTCAGGCCAGAGGGGCCGCAGGGGGCTCAGGGCAACCGACCCTGCACGTCCTCCCGAGAAAGCACGGCCGTTTACGGCGCGGCTGACCGAAGCGGGCGCCACTCTCGGGCAACCTCCGAAGCGCCCGCATCTTGAGCCGGCTCTCTGAGCTGACGGCGGCCCGCAAGCAGGCAGCCTGCTACTCTTCCCGGCTGCAACTGCCGCCCCGCGACCGCGCCGGGTGCGTTCGACCGGTCAGGAGACTTCACGGAATGAGCGACTCTCCGCGGGCTGCGGCCCGTCACCACACAACCGCCCACAAGCTGTCGCCGGCACCGGCCGCTTCCCTTCGAGCCATCGTCGCCACGGGTCTGCTCGGGATCGCGCCTGCGGCCTCCGCGGCCGCCGCCAGCGAATGGACCTCCTGGCGCGGTCCCGGCCAGAACGGCCACTCGCCCGCCACCGGCCTGATCGACACCTGGAACCCCGACGGCACGAACATCGTCTGGCGGCGCGACTTCATTGCCCGGTCCACTCCGGTGGTGATGAACGGAAGGGTGTACATCAACGGCCGCGCCGGAACCGGCGTCGACCAGCAGGCCGTGGTCGCGGCCTTCGACGCGGAGACCGGTGAACCCGTCTGGGAGAACCGCTACAACCTCTACCTCACCACGGTGGCGATGAACCGCGTCGGCTGGGCCTCGCTCACCGGCGACCCGGAGACGGGCTTCATCTACGCGCAGCTGGTGAGCGGCATGTTCCTGTGCCTGGACGGCGACGGCAACCTGGTCTGGTCCCGGTCGCTGAAGGAGGAGCACGGCCGCTTCGAGGGCTACGGCGGCCGCACCGCCTCGGCGGTCATCGACGAGGACCAGGTGCTGCTCAACATGATCAACGGCAGCTGGGGCAACCAGGGGCCGCCGCGCCACCGCTACTACGCCTTCGACAAGCGCACCGGCGACGTCCGGTGGATGGCGACGCCCGGCGGCGCCGTCCACGACCGCAACACGCAGTCCGTGCCGGTCGTGGCGGTCATCGACGGCCAGCGGCTCCTGATCGGCGGCGGCGCCGACGGCCACGTCCACGCCCTCCAGGCGCGCACCGGCAGGAAGGTCTGGAGCTTCGAGCTGTCGAAGCGGGGCATCAACGTGTCGCCGGTGGTGGACGACGCCGGCCGCGTCTTCATCTCCCACAGCGAGGAGAACGTCGACGAAGCCACCCTGGGCCGCTTCGTGGCCATCGACGGCACCAACGGCGGCAGCGAACTGTGGCGCTGGAACCGGAACAAGGCCGGTTTCCCCTCCCCCGCGCTCCACGACGGCCGGCTCTACGTCGTGAACAACCAGGGCAACCTCGCCGCCGTCGCGGCGGCCACGGGCGAGGTGCACTGGGAGCTGAGCATCGGCACCGTGGGCAAGTCCTCCCCGGTCTGGGCGGACGGCAGGATCTACGTGCCCGAGACCAACGGCCACTTCGCGATCGTGCAGCCGGGCGACGACAGCGCCGAGATCCTGGCCCGCCACGAAATCAGGATGCCGGACGGGCGCCGCTACGCCGAGTTCTACGGTTCGCCGGCGATCGCCTACGGCCGCATCTACTTCACGACCGAGGAAGGCCTCTACTGCCTGGGCGACCCGGACGCGCCGTTTGCGGTCACGCCGTCCGACCCGCCCGACCTGGGCGACGAGGGCGCCGCGGAGGGCCCGGCCGCCGTGCTGCTGGTCGTCCCCGGCGAAGTGACGACCGGCCCCGGCGGCAATCACGACTTCACGGTCGAGGCCTTCGACGCGAAGGGACGGGCGCTCGGCCCGGTCGATGCCGAATGGTCACTGCGCGGCTTCGACGGCGAGCTTGCCGGAAGCAGCCTCAAGGTCGCCGACGACGTCGGCTTCGCCACCGGCGAGGTGGTTGCGACCAGCGGCGATCTCGAAGCCGTGGCCCGCATCCGCGTCTTCCCGCCGCTGCCCTGGAGCGATGACTTCTCCGGCGGCAAGCAGGGGCTCTGGATCGGCGGCGGACGCTACGAGATCACGGAGGAGGACGGCAACAGCATCCTGATCAAGCCGGTCGCGGAACGGGGCCTGCTCCGTTCTCCGCTCCTCCTGGGGCCGCCTTCGCTCGCCAGCTACACCATCCAGTCCGACGTGCGGCTGAGCCAGAAGGGCCGCCGCAAGTCGGATGCGGGCCTGATCAACAGCGGCTACATCCTGGACCTCCTGGGCATCCACCAGCGGCTGCAGATCCGCACCTGGTCCTCCATGCTGCGGGTCGAGAGCACCACGGACGTGGAGGTCGAGATGGACCGCTGGTACACGATGAAGCTACGGGTCGAATCCGACGGTCCCGAGGCGAAGGTCCTGGGCAAGGTCTGGCCGCGCGGCACCGACGAACCGGCGGAGTGGACGGTGACGGCAACCGATCCGCACCCCATCAGCAACGGTTCCCCCGGTCTGCTCGGCTACTCGCCGTCCATCGTGTCGTACGACAACGTCCTGCTCCAGCCGAACTGACGCCGGCAGCGGACCCGGGAGGAGGCCAGGATGGAACGCAGGATCCGCATGGGCATGGTCGGAGGCGGCCAGGGCGCCTTCATCGGGGCGGTGCATCGGATGGCGGCCGGGCTCGACGGTCTGGTCGAACTCGTCTGCGGCGCCTTCAGCTCGGACCCGGAAAGGTCGCGGGCCTCGGGCGCCGAGCTGTTCCTGCCACCCGACCGCTGCTACGGCGACTACGAGGAGATGATGGCACGGGAGGCCGCGCTTGACGCGGACCGGCGGATGGACTTCGTCGCCATCGTGACGCCGAACCACCTCCACTTCCCGGTCGCTCAGGCGGCGCTTCGGGCCGGCTTCCACGTCATGTCCGACAAGCCGATGACGAAGACTGCGGACGAGGCCCGCGAACTCGTCCGCCTGGTCGAGCGGACCGGCCTGACCTTCGGGCTGAGCCACAACTACACCGGCTACCCGATGGTCAAGGAGGCACGCCACCAGGTGCGGAGCGGCCAGCTCGGCACAGTGCGAAAGATCGTCGTCGAGTATCCGCAGGGCTGGCTCGCCACCGACCTGGAGTCGGAGGGGCAGAAGCAGGCGGACTGGCGGACGGACCCGGAGCGCGCCGGCATCAGCTGCTGCATCGGCGACATCGGCACCCATGCCGAGAACCTCGCCGAGGCGATCACCGGCCTGCGCATCGAGTCGCTGTGTGCCGACCTCACCACGTTCGTCGACGGCAGGCTGCTCGACGACGATGGCAACGTCCTGCTCCGCTTCGAGAACGGCGCCCGCGGCGTGCTGCACGCATCGCAGATCTCCATCGACGAGGAGAACGCACTCTCCATCCGCGTCTACGGCGAGCGAGGCGGGCTCGAGTGGCGCCAGGAAGAGCCGAACACCCTCGTGCTCAAGTGGCCGGACCGGCCGCGGCAGCTCCTGCGCACCTCGGGCCAGGGTCTCTCGGACGCGGCGAACGCCCACACGCGGCTTCCCGCCGGCCACCCGGAGGGGTTCCTCGAGGCCTTCGCCAACCTCTACCGCAACTTCGCCATGACCCTCGACTGCAGGCGGCGAGGGCTCGAGCCGGACGCGACGATGCTCGACTTCCCAAGTGTCCACGACGGGATGCGCGGCATGGAGTTCATCGAAACCGTCGTCGCCAGCAGCAACAGCGACCAGAAATGGACCAGAATGCCGGCGACCGAAACGCCGGAGACGGGGGCGACGGCCTGAGCCGGAAGCGACCGACACCCTCGAGGTCATGGCCGGCACGGCACGCCCCCGCAGACGACGCAGAGCACCGCAGAGGAGACAGAACGTGGCCCGACCCGTAACGCTGTTCACCGGCCAGTGGGCCGACCTGCCCATCGCCGAGCTCGCGCCGCTTGCCGCCGGCCTGGGCTACGACGGGCTTGAACTCGCCTGCTGGGGCGATCACCTCGATGTCGCGCGATGCGACGCGGACCACGCCCGGGAACGGCTGGCGCTGCTCGAGCAGCACGGCCTGGAGCTGCACGCGATCAGCAACCACCTGGTCGGACAGGCGGTGTGCGACCGGATCGACGCCCGCCACGAGGCGATCCTGCCGCCGCATGTCTGGGGTGACGGCAACCCCGAGGAGGTGAGGAAGCGCGCCGCCGACGAGATGATCCGCACCGCCGAGGCCGCGAAGGCGCTGGGCCTTGCGGTCGTCAACGGCTTCGTCGGCAGTTCCATCTGGCACCTGCTCTACTCCTTCCCGCCCGTGCCGCCGTCGATGATCGAGGACGGCTTCGCCGACTTCGCCGACCGCTGGACGCCGATTCTCGACGCGTTCCAGGAACTCGGCGTGCGCTTCGGCCTGGAGGTGCACCCCACCGAGATCGCCTTTGACACGGTGACCTCGGAGCGCGCCATCGAGGCCCTTGGCGGCCACCCGGCCTTCGGCTTCAACTACGACCCCAGCCACCTCGGCTACCAGGGCGTGGACTACGTGGACTTCATTCGCCGCTTCGCCGACCGCATCTTCCACGTCCACGTCAAGGACGCCTGGTGGTCGGACCAGCCGAAGCCGTGCGGCGTGTTCGGCGGTCACACGAACTTCGGCGACCATCGCCGGTTCTGGGACTTCCGCTCGCCCGGGCGCGGCTCCGTGGACTTCGAGGAGATCATCCGGGCGCTCAACGACATCGGCTACCAGGGCCCGCTGTCGGTCGAGTGGGAGGATTCCGGCATGGATCGCGAACACGGCGCCGCCGAGGCAGCGCAGTTCGTCCGCGACCTCGACTTCGCGCCCTCCGCCATCGCCTTCGATGCCGCCTTCGAGGACGCCTGACGCCGGCCCGGAGCGCCTCTCATGACGCCGTTCTTCCCCGAAATCCCCACCGCCGTTCCCTTCCACGGCCCGGACAGCCGCACTCCGCTTGCCTTCCGTCACTACGACCGCCACCGGGTGGTCGGCGAGAAGACGATGGAGGAGCACCTGCGCTTCGCGGTCGCCTGGTGGCACACGCTGAAGGGCGGCGGCCAGGACCCCTTCGGCCCGGATCCCGTCTACGACCGTTCCTGGAACCACGCACCGAGCGAGATGGAGGTTGCGGTCCGCACCGTGAACGCGGGCTTCGAGTTCTTCGCCAAGCTCGGCGTCCCCTTCTACTGCTTCCACGACCGCGACATCGCTCCCGAGGGCAGGACGATCGCCGAGACGAACGAGAACCTGGCGGAGATCGTCGAGCTTGCCCGCCGGAAGCAGGAGGAGACCGGCGTCCGGCTGCTCTGGGGCACCGCCAACCTCTTCGGGCACCCCCGCTACACCCACGGGGCCGCGACCAACCCCGACCCGCGCGTCTTCGCTCACGCCGCCGCGCAGGTGCGGCGGGCGCTCGACGCCACGGTCGCGCTAGGCGGCGAGGGCTACGTCTTCTGGGGCGGCCGCGAGGGCTACACGTCGCTGATCAACACCGACATGCGCCAGGAACGCGAGCAGATGGCCGCCTTCCTGCGGCTTGCCGTCGACTACGGACGGCGCAACGGCTTCGATGGCAAGTTCTTCCTCGAACCGAAGGCCAGGGAGCCTTCCATCCACCAGTACGACTTCGACTGCGACCACTGCCTCAACTTCCTGCGCGAGTTCGACCTGATGGACGACTTCCTGCTCAATGTCGAGGCAAACCACGCCACCCTGGCCACGCACTCGTTCGAGCACGAACTGACCACGGCGGCGAACGCCGGGATGCTCGGCAGCGTCGACATCAACCGCGGCCTCGAAGGCATCGGCTGGGACACCGACAACTTCGCCATGAGCCTGCGGGAGTGCGTCCTGGCGCTGATGGTCATCCGCGGCCAGGGCGGCCTGCGGTGGGGCGGCCTGAACTTCGACGCCAAGGTGAGGCGCGGGTCGTTCGACACGGTCGACCTGTTCCACGGCCACATCGCGTCGATGGACGTGTTCGCCAGGGCGCTGCTGATCGTGGAGCGCATGCGCCAGGACGGCGTCCTCGGCCTCGCCGGCAGGCGGATCAGGGAGCGCTACGCCGGGTGGCGCGGCGGTCTCGGCCAGAAGGCCCTGGCCGGCGACACGACCCTGGAGGAGCTCGAGGACTGGGCCGGCGGCCTGGGCGAGCCACCGAAGACCAGCGGCCGCCAGGAAGAGCTCGAAGGCATCCTGAACGACTACCTGTACAGCACCCGCATCGAGTGAGCGGCGGCGTGGCCATCCCCACATCGACGTCGGCGCCGGACCCGGACCCGCTGGCCCTGCTGCCGGTCGACAAGCCGGGTGACCGCATCGAGTGAGCGGCGGCGGCCACCATCTTGGCATCGACGTCGGCACCCAGAGCCTGACGGCCCTGGTCGTGGACGTGCCGGCGGTCGAAGCGCCGGCAGCCCGGCCGCCAGGGGCGAGCGTGACCGAGCCGGCCGACCGGGCGAGCGGCAGCGTCGCCCGCGCCGCCGTCCACTACGACACGGAACTCTCCCGCTGGGGCACGGTCCACGGTCAGCTCCCCGCCGACGATCCGTCGGTCGGCCGCGTGCCGCCTGGCATGTGGGTCGAGGCGCTCGACCTCGCGCTCGAACGCCTCGGGCGCGAGGTCTGCGGCAGCGTCCGGGGCGTGTCGGTTTCCGGCCAGCAGCACGGCTCGGTGTACCTCGGCAAGGGCGCCGCCCGGGCGCTCGCGGAACTGTCGCCGGACTCGTCGCTCGCGGAGCAGGTCGCGCCCATGCTCTCCCACTCGGAAGCGCCGATCTGGACCGACTCCTCGACCGGGCGCGAGTGCGAGGAGATTCGCCGGGCTCTCGGCGGACGACGCGCCACGGCCGAGCTGACCGGAAGCGACGCCTTCGAGCGCTTCACCGGCCCCCAGATCAGGCGGGTCGCCCGCACGGCGCCGGAGGAGTGGGCCCGGACGGAGCACGTCTGCCTGGTGAGCTCGTTCGTCACCTCGCTGCTGGCCGGGAAGGTCGCGCCCATCGACCACGGCGACGGCAGCGGAATGAACCTGCTCGACATCCGAACCCTCGACTGGTCCCCGGCCGCCGCCCGGGCAACGGCGCCGGACCTGATGCGACGGCTGCCGCCGACCTGCGCCCCGTCTGCGATTGTCGGCCGCGTGGCGCCGTGGCTGGTGGCTCGCCATGGCCTGCCCTCGTCGGCGCGGGTGATCGCCGGGTCGGGAGACAACCCGTGCTCGCTGGCCGGCGTCGGCGTGCGCTCGCCAGGCGAGGCCGTGCTGAGCCTGGGCACCAGCGACACGTGGTTCGGCCTGCTCGAAGAGCTGGCAGTCGACCCGGAGGCGAACAGCCACGTCTTCATCGCACCGAGCGGCCACCCGATGAGCCTGATCTGCTTTCGCAACGGGTCCCTGGCCCGCGAAGCGGTGCGCGACCGCCACGGTCTCGACTGGGACGGGTTCGACGCCGCGCTGAGATCCACGCCGCCAGGCAACGACGGCATGATGATGCTGCCCTGGTTCGAGCCGGAGATCGTGCCCCGGGTGGCCGAACCCGGCGTCCACCGCTTCGGCGGCCTGCGCGACGCACCGGAGCACGCAGCCCGGAACTGCCGCGCGGTGGTGGAAGGCCAGTTTCTCTCCATGCGGCTCAACTCCGAGTGGATGGCCATCCGCCCGCGGCGCGTGATCGCCACCGGCGGCGGCTCGCGCAACCGGGAGCTGCTGCAGGTCGCGGCAGACGTCTTCGGCTGTCCGGTCGAGAGCCTCAACCTCTCCGACGGCGCCGCTCTCGGTGCGGCCCTGCGCGCCACCGGTCGACGCCTGCCGCCGCTGCCGCCCGAAGGCGGCGCCGGCATCCGCGTCGAGCCGCGACCCGAAGCGCAGGCGACCTGCGACGCCATGCTCCCCCGCTACGCCGAGGCGCAACGGGCCGCAGCCGGCTGAGCGGCCCGCCGGCGGCCGCTAAGGGTCGATCGCCGCGTAGAGTTCGCGAACCTTCGTCCGCACGCGCTGGCCGTTCTCCGGCCCCAGGCGCAGCAGCATCTTCTGCGCCGGCGCCAGGGCCTCGAGCTTCGGGTCCGCGAACTCAAAGCTGATCACCCGCAGGCTGAGCTCGGGCGGTGACTCGGGCGCCGGGGTCTCCAGCAGTCGCGTGATCGCGCGTTCCAGCGTGTCGCCGAACTCCCCCGGGTAGCCGAGCTCGTCGTGCCCCTTCTCGAGCAGCGGCAGGAGCCGGGCGTACGCCGAGGCCACGCCACCGAGGTCGATGGAGTCCAGCACGTCGACCGCCAGGTCGTAGCGTCGATAGCTGGTCTCGGCCGGGAACAGGCGCTGGCCCCGCCGGATGACGCTGAAGCCGTCGTCGGGCCGCAAGGCCTCCAGGCTGCCCTGGGGCGGGTCATCGAAGGCGACGGCGCCGACCAGCCGCACCAGGTTCAGCGCGAGTTCCTCCGAGACGAGGAACGTCGCCCATTCGGCATGCCGCGACAGGCCAGCCACGATCTCCCGGACCAGCGGATCACTCGTTGCCAGGTCCGGGGCCAGAGGCGACGACGAGCCCTGCCTGCCTGCTCCCGCACCGCGGTCGCCGGCCGGCTCGGACGCCTCCGGCTCGGCCGCAGCCGTAGCCGGCGGCCCGCTCTCCTGCGGCCGGGCGTCGCCGCGACTGCCGTACCACCACCAGAGCACCGCTGCCGAGACGAGGAGGATGAACCCCCCGATCACGATGACGGTCAGTGTGCCCGAGCGGGGCGGTGGCGGGGGCTCCTCGGCCGGCGACCAGTCGCCGGCGCCGGCGGCTGGCAAGTCGAGTACCGGGTCGCCCGTCTCCTCGTCACGGGCTTCCTGGCCCCGCGAGGAGTCGTCGGGCCACTCCAGCTGGCCTGGCCGGTCGGGCCCGTCGTGCATCGATTCAGTCTAACCGAGAACACCCGGCAGACATTCCCGGACCCGAGAGCGCAAGTCGAACCTCCGGCCGACGGCCGCTGCGCCAGCGCCCTCCTCCGCGGCAGCGTGGGCTGAGTGGACCTCGAGCGTCAAGCCTCCGGCCAACGGCCGCGGCGCCAGCGCCTCCTGCGGCCGGCAACGGGCCTGACGAAACACCTTGGGGCCCCGGGACCTCCTGCCGTCGGCGCCGTGGCCGATCAGGCGGCGAGCGCCCGGTTGGGGCGGATGCCGCGCAGGACATCGATGCCCTCGGTCAGGCCGTCGATTGTCAGCTCGAACATCGGGAACACCTGACGGATCAGGTGGATGGTCGGTGCGTTCCAGATCCGGCGAGGCTCGGGATTCAGCCAGATCGAACTCGGGCAGCGGTCGCGGAAGCGCCGCAGCCAGTCCAGGCCGGTCACCTGGTTGCTGTGGTAGTAGTCGATCGCGCCACCGGTGTGGGTCAGCTCGTACGGGCTCATCCAGGCGTCGCCCACCAGGCAGACCGACCAGGTGTGGTCGAGCCGCTTGAGGATGCGGGAGGTCGGTTCGCCCTTCCACCGGCTGATGTCCGTGTACAGGTTCTCGTACACGCAGTTGTGGAAGAACTTGAACTCGAACTTCTTGAAGTGATTCGCCTTGTGGGCGGCCGAAAAGAGCCGCTCGCAGAGCAGGGTGTGCGGATCCATCGAGCCGCCAACGTCGATGAGGAGCAGCAGCTTGATCCGGTTCCGCCTGGGAGGCCGGAACACGAGGTCGATCTCGCCGGCGTTGCGCGCGCTGCTGTCGATCGTCTCGTCGATGTCGAGCTCCTCCGGGCCCTCGTCCTTGTCCAGCTTGCGCAGTCGCCGCAGCGCCAGGCCGATCTGCCGGGTGTCGAGGATCCGGTCCGAGCGGAGGTTGCGGAAGCGGCGGTCGGTCGCCACCTGCACCGCCGAGCGGCCGCCGCCGGCGCCGCCGATGCGCACGCCGGTCGGGTGCTCGCCGCCGTGACCGAAGGGCGACATGCCGCCGGTGCCGATCCAGCGATTGCCGCCGTCGTGACGCTCCTTCTGCTCGTCGAGCAGCTCCTTGAAGCGCTCGCGCAGCTGGTCGAGATCCAGCGCCTCCAGCTTCGCCCTCTCCTCGTCGGTCAGCTCCCGCGGCAGCTTGGGCTTCGACAGCCACTCCAGCAGCTCGTCGCTGATGTCGAAGTGGTTCTCCACGCCCATGAAGAAGGAGGCGAAGGCCCGGTCGTAGTTGTCGAAGTCCGCCTCCCGCTTGACCATCAGGCAGCGGGCCAGGCTGTAGAAGACGTGCAGGTCGGCCCGGCTGTGGCCGATCGCCAGGGCCTTCATCAGCGACAGCCACTCGGTGATCGTCACCTTCAGGCCGTAGCCCCTCAGGTGGTAGAAGAAGTCGACGAACATCGGTTGCGGCTGCGGTCGGGTCGAAGGCTGGTCAGCAGGCGGGTCGAAGAGAGCTTCAGTTCACGCGACCGCGGCGATGCGCGGCCATCACCGCTTCCAGGTCGTTCTCCCGCTTCATCAGGACGCCCAGGAAGGGCAGCTCGCCCTCGATGGACTCGGTGCTGACGCCTCCCCGGCGCAGCGCCGCGATCCAGTCGATCAGCTCGCTGGTGGACGGCTTCTTGCGGATTTCCGGCAGATCGCGCAGCCAGTAGAAGCGCAGCAGGACCTGGCGCAGCAACTCGGCCTCGACGTCCGGGTGGTGTACCCGGATGATGTTCTCCATCTCCGCCTTGTCCGGGAAGGCGATGTAGTGGAACACGCAGCGGCGCAGGAAGGCGTCGGGCAGCTCCTTCTCGTTGTTCGAGGTGATGACCACGATCGGGCGAAATTGCGCGCTGTGGTGCTCGCCGGTCTCGTTGACGAAGAAGCTCATCCGGTCGAGCTCGTGGAGGAGGTCGTTCGGGAACTCCATGTCCGCCTTGTCGATCTCGTCGATCAGCAGCACCACGCGCTGGTCCCTGAGGAAGGACTCGCCCAGCGGGCCGTACTTGATGTACTGCGTGATGTCGTTGATGTCGCGGTCGCCGAAGCGGGCGTCGTTCAGGCGCTGCACCGTGTCGTACAGGTAGAGGCCTTCCTGGGCCTTGCTGGTCGACTTGATGTTCCAGACCAACAGCTCCATGACCAGGTTCTCGGCGATGGCTTCGGCCAGAACCGTCTTGCCGGTGCCGGGCTCCCCGCGCACGAGCAGCGGCTTCTCCAGCGCGGCGGCGACGTTGACCGAATCCCTGAGCTCGGGCGACGCCAGGTAGGTGTCGGTCCCTGTAAAGGCGTGGAATGACATTCTGACCCTCTATCCTCCGGCGCGGCCGGTTCCAGTCTGCTTCATTGCGTCGGGCGCCTCGCAGTGTAACAGACCGACCGGTCGGTAGACAGCGCCGTCCCACGGACGCCCCCCCGAGTTCCGGATCAACACAGGAGAACGAACCATGAGCCAGCTGCCGCAGCTCGAACGTCTGATCCAGGAGGCCAAGCAGATCGTCGCCTTCACGGGCGCGGGCATCAGCACCGAGTCCGGCATTCCCGACTTCAGGAGCCCCGGAGGCATCTGGACGAAGTATCGACCCATCGACTTCCGGGAGTTCATGGCTTCGGAGGACGCCCGACGCGAGTCCTGGCGGCGCAAGATCGGGTCCGACCCCACCATCGAACGGGCACGGCCCAACCGCGGCCACCTGGCCCTCGCCGAACTGCGGCGGCAGGGCAGGCTGCTTGCCGTCATCACGCAGAACGTGGACGGCCTGCACCAGGAATCGGGCATCCCCGACGACGAGGTGATCGAGCTGCACGGCAACGCGACCTACGCCTCGTGCCTGACCTGCGGCCAGCGCCACGAGCTGCCGCCCATCGTCGCCGCCTTCCGAGAGCGGGAGGAGCTCCCCGTCTGCTCGCGGCGCAACCTCGCCGGCGACGCCTGCGGCGGGATCATCAAGACGGCCACGATCTCCTTCGGCCAGGCGATGCCCGACAGGGCGATGCGGGACGCCCACCGCGCCACGCTGGCGGCCGACCTGTTCCTCGCCATCGGCAGCTCGCTCGTCGTCTACCCGGCTGCCGGATTCCCGTCGCTGGCCAGGCAGGCGGGCGCGAAGCTCGTCATCCTGAACCGGGAAGCCACGGACCTCGACAGCATCGCCGACCTCGTCGTCCACGCCGAGATCGGCCCCACGCTGGGAGCCATCACGGGCGTCGACGTCCCGTCGTAGCACCGCCGGCAGGCCCGAAGAGGCCCCAGGGACGCGGGCGCGATGAGGTTGTCCGTGAGTTCGCGCCGGCTGCGGTCGGCTGCGCTGCGGGGAGTTGCACCCGTCCGGGAGGCTCTCGGGAGCCGCTTGCCGACGGCCCCGCTGGCGCCCCCTCGGACCAGCCGGTTCACGTCGCGCTCGCGACGGGAATCGTGGATCTTATATTTCTCGCATCAGATACTTGACATCTGCTCGTGTTTGACTCATACTCTGTCTCGCCGGTCGCGGAAGACACTCCGGGACCGGCCATCAGCAAGGCAACAACATCGACTGGAGACACCGAATGAACCGCAGCCTGATTCGCCACACCCCCTTCAACCGGCCGCTGATCGGCGCCTTCGAGCCGCTGTTCGGCAAGGCCATCCTCGACGACTTCTTCGCCTCTGCCCGCGGCATCACCGGGCACGACGGCGCCGCCGCCGAGGGGCTCGCCTGGTGGCCCGCCGCCGACATCGCGAAGACTGACGACGCCTGGACGCTGATCGTCGACCTGCCCGGTCTGACCACGGACGACATCGACCTCACCATCGAGGACAAGGTGCTCACCCTGTCCGGCGAGCGCCGGGCCCGCCACGACGGCGTGACCGCGGACCGCATCGAGCGCGTCCACGGTCGCTTCCGGCGGAGCTTCAACCTGCCGGGCGACGCGGACGCCGGCGCCGTGGTCGCCCGGTTCGAGAACGGGGTGCTCCACATCACCATCCCCAAGGCCGAGGCCGCCAGGGCCAGGAAGATCGAGATCGCCTGACCCCGGTCCGCCTTCTCGGCCGACATTTGTCCACCCGCGGCAACTGCTGCCGTGACCCAGGGGGCCCTGCTTCGGCGGGGCCCCTTCCTTGTCTGGCTGCTGCGTATCGACAGCTCTGGCCGCAATCGGTTCTCGACTGCGGTGCTACAATGCCGCCTGCGGCGCGACCACCGCCAGGCGTCCTCGTGCCCATCAGGAGCAACCGGACCCGGACGCCCGTCGTTTCCTCCTCCCCACCACCATGACTGAGACGAACGAACCACCGCTCGCTCGGCACGTGGCGGAACCGGAAGCGACCGCTTCGCCGCCGGTCGCGCCCGAGCCCGAGGTGTCGGCGCAGGTCGCCGACACGTACGACGACGCAGGCGCCGTCGCGGAAGAAACCGCCGCCGCACCGGAGCCGCCAGGCGCTGACGAAGCCAGCGCAGTCGCCAGGGACGCGACCTCACCCGCCGTGTCGGAAGTGGCCGAGGACAGCAGCAGCGAGGATGAAGCCGCGGCCCGGATCATCGTTCCCGAGCCGGCGGCGGAAACCACGGAGCCGGATGACGCGACCGCCTCCGAGCCAGCTGCGGCGCCCAGGGAGAGGGTCGCCGCCGAGCCGGCAGCCACCAGGGAAGAAGACGCCGCCGCATCCGCCCCGGCTGCAGCATCGAACCGGCTGGAGGCGCCTGCCGACCCGGCGCCATCACTCCCCGGCGAAGACGCGGAGACACCGGCGCCCGAAGCAGCCGAAGCCCGGCAGGAATCGGAAGCCGCAGCCCCGGACGAGGCGCCGGAACCCGGAGCCGTTCTCCGGCAACGAGTTGTGGCGGAAGTCGACGCCGTCGCAGCCACAGACGAGGCGCCGGAAGCCGGAGCCGGGCCGGCACCCGAAGTGGCGCCGGAACCCGAGGTCGAAGTGCCGCTGGCCGCCTCCGCCGTGCCGTTCGCCGCCGCGAAGGAGGCGAACAACCCCGTCGAGGGCAAGGTCATCGGCTGGAACGCGGGCGGCTTCCACGTCGCCTCGGACGGCGTCACGGCCTTCTGCCCGCGGTCGCTGATGGAGCTCGGCAACCGGCCGAAGCCGCCCGCCAACTACGTCAACAACACGTACCAGTTCCACGTGCTGGAGATCCGTGACACCGGGCGACGCATCGTCCTCACGCGCAGGCCCGCCATCCGCAGTGAACGGAAGCGCGGCCTCGACGAGGTGCGCGCGAAGCTCAGTTCGCGAGAGCCGGTGACCGGCAGGGTCTCCTCCGTCACCGACTTCGGCGCCTTCATCGACCTGGGCAATGGCCTCGGCGGGCTCGTGCATCGCACACAGATCTCCCGCATCCGCAGCGGGGAGCCGGCCGACCTCCTGAAGGTGGGCGACGAAGTGCAGGCCGTGGTCACGAAGATCGAGCCTCGCTCCGGCAAGCGCGGCGTCCGCATCTCGCTGTCCATGAAGGCCCTGGAGGCCGACCCGTGGAAGGAGACGGTCCGGCAGTTCACGGCCGGGGACCGCTTCACCGGCAAGGTGGCGCGGCACACCGACTTCGGTATCTTCGTCGAGCTCGCACCCGGTCTCGACGGCTTGGTCCACAGCTCCCGGCTGCCCGTCGGCAAGACGATGAGCGCTCCCGAATTCAAGCAGGGCGCGGAGATCGCGGGCTGGGTGGTCGAGGTGGAACCGAAGCGCCGACGGATCGCCCTGTCGCTGCGCGAGACGCCGACGACCGACCCCTGGAAGCCCCTGGCCAAACAGTACGCCGAGGGGGCCGAAGTCCAGGGCCGAGTCGAGCAGGTGTCGCGTTTCGGCGTGTTCGTCGAGCTCGAGCCAGGCCTGACCGGGCTGCTGCCGATGTCGTCGCTCAAGCTGCCGGACGGCGCCCAGGCCAACCGCACCTACCCGCCGGGCCGGGAGATCAAGGTCGTGATCGAGAGCATCGACCGGAAGCGTCGCCGCCTGGGCCTCGCGCCGCCGGGCTCGCAGCTGGTCGGCAACAAGGCCGACTACAAGCAGTATCGTCAGCGCCAGAAGAAGGACACCGGCCTCAACGTGATGGCGGCGGCGTTCGCGAAGCTCCAGGATCCCCGGTAGACGTCAACGGCCAGACTGCGGTGTCCGACGACGATCTCATCTACCGGGTGGCGTTCCTCAGCCAGGGGGAGATCTACGAGGTCTACGCCCGCTCCGTATCCCAGGGCGGCCTGCTCGGCTTCGTCGAGATCGGCGAGCTCGTGTTCGGCGAGAAGACGAAGGTGGTCGTCGACCCATCGGAAGAGCGGCTGCAGCGCGAGTTCAAGGGCGTGTGTCGAAGCTACCTCCCGATGCACTCCATCCTGCGCATCGACCAGGTCACGAGGAAGGGCACGGCCAGGATCCGGGACGTCGAACGCAAGGAGAGCCGGAAGGTGACGCCCTTCCCGATGCCGATCTACACCCCAGGCGGAGAAACCACATGACCGGGACCCGGACGATGCAGAGACGCCAGGCAACCGACAGCCCGGCAGGCGACCGAGTGTCCCGCCGGCGGCGGTCGGCAGCCCGGTTGGCGTCCAGGACGCAGCTGGCAGCGCTTGCAGCGCTCGCGGCGACGCTTGCGGCGCCTGCACTTCTCCACTCCCAGGAAGGAACCAGGGTCGCCACAATCAACGTCGAGCAGGTGGTCGGAGCGGCCCGCGAAGGCCAGGCGCTCGCCGAGTTTCTCGAGGACCTCCAGAGGCGCACGCGAGGCGCCGTGGAAGCCAACGCGAACCGCATCGCGACGCTGCGCTCGGAAGCCGCGAGCAACAGCCGGGACCAGGACGCGCTGCGCCGCATCCAGCACGAGATCGAGGACCTGCAGCGACAGAGCCAGCGTTTGGCCAACGACATGGAACGCCAGGCGGCGAAGCGGCAGGAAGACATGATGACCGCGATAAACGAACGGGTGGGGCCCATCATGGAGCGCCTGATCGAGGAGAACGGCTACGACCTCGTGCTGAACGCCAGCCTCGCAGGCGTCCTGCATGCCGGCCCGCGCACCGACATCACCGCCCAGGTGATCGAGGCGCTCCAGGCAGAAGACGCCCAGGAGCCGCCCCCGGCGGAGAACCCGTAGCCAGGCCGCCGACGCCGTCAGGCACGTTTGCGCCGGAGGGAACGCGGGCGCTCCGGGAGTGGTTGAAGGGTTGGCGGCCGCTGCGGTCGGCTGCGCTTCACGGAGTCGTGCCTGCCCGAAAGAACACCGCGAGTCGCCTGCCGACAGCCCCGTCCCGCCGACCACGGACCTGACATCTCTCACCTGCCAGTGCCCGTCGGCAAGTACGGGAACCGGGGCGGCGGCCCGGGGACGATGAAGGTCAGGGAAGCGGGCGGCTGCGATAGCGCTCGTACGAGCGGCTGTGCCGGTTCGACAGATCGACGTCGCGGCCGCGGATGATCACGTGCCGCGGGGTCGTCCGCACCTCCAGCGGATCCCCGTCCGTGACGATCAGGTTCGCCCACTTGCCAGGCTCGATGGACCCGAGCCGGTCGTCGAGACCGTAGATCTCGGCGGCGCCCAGGGTCAGGGCGCGAAGCGCCGCCTCGGGCGCCAGCCCGAACGCCACTGCGGTCGCTGCCTCGTACGGCAGGACCCTGGCGCTCGAGGCGTCGAAGGTGCCAAAGGCGAACGAGACGCCGGCCGCTTCCAGAGCGGCGGGTGCTGCGAACGGGCCGTCGTAGGGATCGTCGTCCCGGTCGGGAAGCGCCTGAACGGGGCCCAGAACCACCGGCACGTCCTTCTCCGCCAGCAGGTTGGCTTCCTTCGCGGCCTCCCGCCCGGAAACAAGCACGATCCGCAGGCCGTGCTCCTCGGCGAACGCGACGGAGTCACGAATCGCGCGCGCCCGGTCGGCGACCACCAGCAGCGGCAGCTCGCCCCGCGCCGCGCGCGCCACGGCCGCCAGTGCATGATCCTCCGCCACCGCCGTGCCGGGAACTGCGTTCGAGCGGGCGTGGTCGTACTGCCGCGCCGCCTCGACCCAGTCGCCCAGATTCTCGACCTCCCGGTCATACTCCCTCTTCGCCTCCGCGAACTTCTTCTCGACCACGCTGAAGGTCGAGAAGTCGAACTCCTGCGTGGCCAGACTCGGCCATTCGACCACCAGGCCGACGCTGGGTTCGACCGCCATCTCCTCGACCGTCCAGCCGTCAAGGACGATCACCGAAGCCTGACCGGCCCACGACTCGCCGCCCGGCGCCGTCAGCGCGTGGGTGATGCCGTTCGCCCTGGTCACCGGCAGGATCTCGCTGGCGGGGTGTACCGCCTCGACGGCCTTCAGGTGGGGCGTGTCTCCCTGCTCGTCGCTGTCCACGGTCGCGGCAATGGAGCTGATCTCGGTCAGTCCGAGGGAGGTCCAGGCGTTGAACAAACCCGGGTAGACGAAGAGGCCGGAGGCATCGATCTCCTCGGCCCCCGGCGGCGCCTGCACATCCGGGCCCGCAGCCTCGATCATTCCGTCCAGCACGACCACTGTGCCCGTGAACGGCTCACCCGAGACCGGATGGACCGTACCGCCCGTGATCGCCAGCGTCTGCGCCGCAGCCGGCGCCGCCAGGAGGGCGGCCAGAAGCAGGGCCATTGCCGCGGCCGCAGGCACCGCGGCCGGAGCGCCGCTTGTGGGCCGCAAGCGGTTCCCGAAGCTCGTCGACCACGCCCTCGCCGGCCTGCGGCAGGCGATCATCGCCGGCCGCCCCCGCTCGCCCGCGCAGCAGGATCGCCCGCATCCGCAGGCGCCTCGCCGTCGGCGTCGCCTGCTGCTTCGCCCTCGCCCGACGGCGCCTGAAGCAGCGACGCCTCCAATGCGTCCAGCTGCTCGCGCCTGAGCCGGTCGAGCTCGCGGTCGAACCAGAGCTTGCCGTCCAGCAGGGTCGACTGCACAACGGCCATGGAGCTCAGCGGGTGTCGGTCGTAGATCACGAGATCCGCGTCCTTGCCCACCTCGATGGAACCCACCCGGTGCTCGATGCCCAGCTGCCGGGCCGGGTTGATGGTGATCAGGGAGAGCGCATCGTCGTCCGACATGCCGCCCCACCTGACCGCCTTGGCCGCCTCGTGGTTCAGGTGCCGCATCTCCTCGGCATCGTCCGAGTTGATCGAAACCAGGACGCCACGCTCGGCCATGAGCGCCGCGTTGTACGGAATCGCCTCGTACGCCTCGACCTTGAACGCCCACCAGTCCGAGAAGGTCGAGGCGCCGGCGCCGTGGGCGGCGATCTCGTCCGCCACCCGATACCCCTCCAGCACGTGCTGCAGCGTGGCGACCTGGAAGCCGATCTCCTCCGCCAGCCGCAACAGCTGGAGAATCTCGTCGCCCCGATAGCAGTGGGCATGCACCAGGCGCTCGCCCGCCAGGATCTCCACCAGGGCATCGAGCTTCAGGTCGCGCCCAGGCGAACGGCTGCGGCGGCCGGCGGCTTCCGCGGCGCCATGCCGCTCCCAGGCCGCCCGGTACTCGATCGCTTCGGTGAACGCCTCCCGGATCACGTCCAGGACGCCCATGCGCGTCACCGGATAGCGCCGCGGGCCGGGCCCGAAGGTGCGCGACCGTTTCGGGTTCTCTCCCAGGGCGAACTTGATGCCGGGCGGGGCGCCCTGGAAGCGCATGCCGTCGGCGTCCATGCCCCAGCGCATCTTCAGAATCTCGTTGTGGCCGCCGATGGGGTTGGCGCTGCCGTGCAGCAGGTTGATCGTCGTGACGCCGCCGGCAAGCGCCCGATAGATGGACACGTCGGTCGGATCCACCACGTCGCCGATCCGCACCATCGACGTCACCGCCAGGCTGCCCTCGTTGATGCCGCCCTCGGCAGCGATGTGCGAGTGCGCGTCCACGATGCCCGGCATGACGAAGCCGCCGGAGGCATCGATGACGTGCGCCCCCTGCGGCGGGCTGATGCCGGCGCCGACCTCCGCGATCCGGCCGTCGCGGACAATCACCGTGCCGTTCGGAATCGTCTCGCCGGCCATCGTCAGCACCGTGCCGCCGGCGATTGCCACCACGTCGTCCTGGCGATAGGGCCCGGTCATCGGCACCATCGCGTCGCCGGCGATCTCCGCGTGCCTGGATGCGACCTCCGACAGGCGCATGGGGGTCGGCGCGTCCTTCGACCCGCCGCCACGGCCGCCGCCGCGGGCTTCGCCTGCCGCAGCCTGGTCGGCGTTCTCCCCGTCGTCGCCACCGTTCTCTTCGTCGCTGTCCCGCATCTGCCGGTAGCGCACGCCGTTGATGAACACGGACCGAATCCGCGTCGACTCCTGCCATGGCCAACCGTCGGCCAGCACCAGGTCCGCTGCCATTCCCGGCGCCACCGTGCCCAGTCGATCGTCGAGACCATGCACGGCCGCCGCGTCGCGGGTCAGCGCAGTGAGTGCCCTGGCCGGTTCGAGACCGCCTTCCACGGCGCGCCGGACGCCGGTCAAGAGATCGTCGGCGCCGTTTCCGCCGCCGGAAGTGAGCGCGAACTGCACTCCTGCCTCGGCGAGTTCCACCGGCGTCGTGGGCGCCAGCCGTTCGTGCAGCACGTCGCGCAGCGGGCGGTCGGACTCCGGGTCGCGGTCGCTCTCCGGCAGCGGCGTCGGCCAGTCGACATCGACCAGCACTGCCACGCCGGCGGCAGCGAGGTCAGGCGCCACCCGGTACGCCTCCTGGCCGCCGTAAATCATGAAGTCCAGGCCGAACTCGCGGCCCAGGCTCAGCGCCCGGGCGATCTCCACGGCGCTCGACCCGGGCAGAAGGATCGGCTCGGAACCGGACGCCGCTCCTGCCAGCGGCGCCAGCGTGCGGTCGAACTCGGGCCGACTCCAGCCCGTCGGATCGGCTTCGTACGCGGCCACGGCGGCGCTGTGGTGGGCAGCGTCGAGAAGCACCTGGCGGAAGTAGGCGATGCGGCCCATGACGGACCCGGGATACGAACCGAAACCGCCCCCGGCATCGAGCGATGCCACCTGCGCCAGTGCGGGGGCGACTACCTGGTGCTCCGGGTCGCGGCCCGGAGTGCCGAGGCGAACCAGCGACACGCGGCCCGGAAACAGGCCGTCGCCCGGCCTTGCCGCAATCGAGGTGAACCCGGCCTCGCGCCACTTGCCAACCGCATCCGGGTCCAGGGACAGGTCGTCCGCGGCCCGCTTCCAGGGCGTCGTCTGCGGCCGGTCCTCAGGCCCCCGCGGCAGCTCGGCAGAAGGGTCGCCACGACCTCGGCGCCGTCCGGTGCGGTCAGCGTCCGGCCCACCGGTGGCACGACGCGGCGAAGGCAGACTTCCGAGGGCATCGATCAGCCCCGGATACACCGTCAGACCGGCGCCGTCGATGACCCAGGCATGCGCCGGAATCTCCGCGTCCTGGGCAACGGCGGAGATCGTGCCGTTCTCGATGACGACGGTCGCGCGCTCGAGCACGGTGCCGTCGCCGACCTCGACGCGGACGTTCTCGATGGCGTGGAACGGAGGCGGCTCCGGCGGCGGCCCGGCAAACGCCGTCGCCGCGGCAGCGAACCCGCAGAACAACCAGGCCGGCAGAGCCGACCTCTGTGCTGTCGTCCTCACGGCTGTGCCAGCGTAGCAGGCTGGCGGTACCAGTCGCCGGCAAGCCGGGCTGGCGACGACCCGTCAGGTCCGAAGAAACCGCCGATGCTGGTACTTTCGTTGCCGGGCGATGTCGGGGGTTGATGCAGCTTCTGCGTTCGAGCGGATCACCGAGCCAGCCCTCCGAGAAGTGCTGGCCGAGCTCGAACGGCTGTACCCGGATGCCGACTGCGAGCTGCGCCACGAGAGCGCGCTGGAGCTCCTGATCGCGACGATCCTCTCGGCGCAGTCGACGGACGTACGGATCAACCAGGTGACGGAAACGCTGTTTCAGCGCTACCGCACAGCGAGTGACTTCGCCGAAGCCGTGCCCGCAACCTTCGAGCAGGAGATCAGGAGCACGGGCTTCTACCGAAACAAGACCAGGAGCGTGCTCGGAGCGGCCAGGAAGATCGTCGAGGACTTCGAGGGTGAAGTGCCGGCCACGATGGAGGACCTGCTGACGCTGCCGGGCGTGGCGCGCAAGACGGCGAACGTGGTCCTGGGCACCTGGTTCGACAAGCAGGTCGGCGTGGTCGTCGACACCCACGTCCGGCGCCTCGCGAACCGGCTGGGTATCTCCGACGAAGCGAACCCGGTTCGCGTCGAGCGCGACCTGATGAACCGTCTCCCGCAGGACCGGTGGACCTTTCTCGGCCACGCGATCATCTGGCATGGTCGCCGGGTCTGCGCTGCTCGTCGGCCGCAGTGCGACGCCTGCACGCTCGCCTCCTGGTGTCCGCGCAACGGCCTGCCAGAAGCCGACTAGCGCCGCAAGGCACGACCGAGCCGTCAGTCCGAGGAGGGCAGGGGACCGGAGGCAAGCAACTCTCGACACCTGGCGCAGGAGGGCTCCCGCCGGCAGCACAGCCGACCGCGGAAGGCGCCAACCCTCCATCAACCTGCGCTGCGCCCGCGCTCCCCGCGGCCCCATCGGACCCGGCGGGGCGACCAGCAGACCAGCCCTCAGCGCCGCAGCAGGTCGAGCACCGCCAGCGTCATGGCGTGTACGCCGGCTCGAATCGACGGTTCGGGCGAGATGCGGAAGAACGGCGAGTGGTGCCCTGCCACCGGCGGGCCGCCCGCCCTTTCCGCCTCCAGGTCGGCGACCGGAGTGCCGCCCACGTTGAAGTAGACGCCGGGCACCCTGTGTTCCGTGCGCAAGAAGTACGCGAAGTCCTCGGCGCCCATCCCGGACGGCGGCTCGATGTGGAGCACCTCCTCGCCCATGCCGGCGACGATCGCGGCGCGGACCCTGGCGGCCAGAGCCGGGTCGTTCATCGTCACCGGCGTCGACTCCCTGGTGCGCACAACCTTCGGCAGCAGCGAGGTCGGCAGGCCATGAGTACGGCCGACGCCCCGGGCGATCCGCTCGATCGCGCTCAGCAGCTGGTCACGGGTCTCCTCCCGGTTCGCGCGCACCGTGAGCTGGAGCTCGACGCGGTCGGGAATCACGTTGTGCTTGAAGCCGCCGTGGATGGCGCCGACGGTCACGACCCCGGGATCGAGCGGGTTCAACTCGCGGCTGACGATGCTCTGGAGCGCCACGACCAGCTGCGCCGCAATGTAGATCGGGTCCTTGCCACGGTGCGGCGACGCGCCGTGGGCGCCGACGCCGAACACCGTGATGTCGACGCTGTCCGAGGACGAGGCCAGCAGCCCCGGCGGTACCTCGATTGTTCCCGCTGGCCGACCGGCCGAGACGTGGAACGCCAGCGCCTGGTCCGGCACGCCGAAACGCTCGTACAGGCCGTCCTCGAGCATCTCGCGGGCGCCCATGATCCGCTCCTCCGCGGGCTGGCCGACGAACATCACCGTCCCGGACCACTCGTCCTGCATGGCCGCGAGGCGCCGGGCGACGCCGACCATCGCCGTGATGTGCACGTCGTGCCCGCAGGCGTGCATCACCGGAACCTCCTCGCCGGACAGGTCAACCTGCCGTTTGGTCGACGCGTACGGCAGTTCCGACTTCTCCTCGACCGGCAGGGCGTCCATGTCAGCCCGAACCAGCACCAGCGGGCCGTCGCCGTTCTTCATCATGCCGACGATCCCGGTGCGGCCGATTCCCTCCGTCACCTCGACCCCCGACTTGCGCAGCTCCTCGGCCAGCCGGGCAGCTGTCTCGTGCTCCAGGAAGGAGAGCTCCGGGTTGCGGTGGAAGTGCTCGAAAAGCGCCTTCAGTTCGTTCCTGTAGTCCTCCGCAATCGCATCGGCCAGGTCCGAGGACGCGGCAGCCGACGGCGGCCCGACGAGAACGCCCAGAGCAAGAAGCGCCGTCGCCGACAGGCGCAGAATGCGGGAACGCAGCATGACGTGTCTCCTTCCGCTGGCGTCAGGCTCAGGGCGCCGCAGGATTTCCGCCGCGATCAGACCGAAGAACCGCAAACCAGGGAACGACGGGACTGTAACCCACCGCCGACGCCGGGACGGACCTGCCGCGAGGCCACGACACCTGCTGCCAGCGTCATCGGCATGAGCACGATCAGGTGGCGACAGCTCCGCGCCGCCCCGGACGCCCTCGACGCCCCGCTCCGAGTTTGATCCGCCCTGGTCCCGAACGCCAGTTACTCCCGAACGCAAGGGCAGGTGGGGGCTACCGCCCCTGCCGGTCCCGCAGCCAGGGTGGCACAACGAGATCGTTGCGGGTGTCCAGCAGGTGAAAGCCCAGGTCGTCGACGCTGTCGCCGCTGTTCGAGAGAACAACGACTCCGGTCCGCGTTTCGAGGTCGAAGCCGAGGAAGGACCTGTAGCCGCCGGTGCCGCCGTTGTGCCAGTGCAGCTCCCGTCCGTGGGCGTGGCGGATGATCCAGCCGAGCCCGATCGTGAACTGCGGCGGCATGAAGTCCCGGCGGACCTCGTGGGTCATGTCCATCGCCGCGCGCAGCCTCGACCCGCCAGCCAGAGGCGAGGCCGCGGACGAACCCCGAAGGCCCAGGTTGGCTTCGACGAACGTCAGCATGTCGTTCACGCTGGAACGAAACGCGCCGGCCCCGGCCAGGGTAGGCAGGTCCCAGTTCGCGACCGGCCTGAGCTGCACGCTGTGCGGAGCGGCCTGCCCTTCCCGCTGCTCGTTTGACCAGGCGATGCGGGTGCTCGACCGCACCGGGCATTCGGCGCAGTCCCGGGTCGCGATTCCGAGCGGCTCCAGAATCCGGCGAAAGACGAGCTCCTCGTAGTCGCGGCCAGGATGACCGGACCCGTAGCCGGCGCCGATGTCGTGCGAAGCACCTGCGCCGTCCTGGTCATCGACCGCCGCACCCCTCGCTGCTGAGGGATTGGCCAGGTCGCGACGCAGCAACGTCGCCAGCGCGTTGCCGAGCAGGCCCATGCCGAGGTTCGAGTACTCGGCAGCCGCGCCGATGTCCCGCCGCAGCTCGCACGTGGCAAGGTACTCGTGAAACTGCTCCATCGTGTAGTCGGCGTAGGGGTTGCCGCCGTCGGTCGGACGGAAGTTGGACGGCATGCGCGGCAGCCCGGAACTGTGGGTGGCGAGGTGCTCCAGGGTGATCTCGGCGCCGCCCCGGGTCGGGATGACCGCATCGGCGCCCAGCAGCCGCCGCACCGGCATGTCGAGCTCGAGGACACCCTCCTGCACAAGGTCCGCCAGCAGGATGGTCGTGAAGACCTTGGTGATCGAACCGATCTCGTAGACCGTGTCGCCGTCCACTTCGCCCGGCGCATCCACCGAGCGCCGGCCCCAGGCCACAACTCGGCGTCCGTCCGGCTCGACGACGCCCACCACGATGCCGACGCTGCGCTTCTGCTCGTCGATGCGGTGCTTCAGGATCTGAAGGATCGCCTGGTCGTCCGGAATGGGCGGAGCTTCCTCGGCCGCTGCCCCGGTAGCGGACAGCAGGAGCGAGCCGCAGAGGGCAACGAGCAGCGCCAGGGCCGCCCGGGACCACCAGGCCGGGCCGGCAGGCCGCCGGCCAGCCAAAGTTCGTGCGAACGGGTCTCGCGTCTCCATGCTCGGCGATCCTCCTTGCCGGGACCTTGCGCGAACGACCACCCGGTCTGGCGCCGGCACGCGCGCGTGGCCCGAGCAGGTTAGCGCGAGCACGGGTCTCCCTTGCCCGCCCAATCCGCTCCTGAAGGGCACACCATGCCCGGTGTGGGCGCCACCGACGTCGCTGCGGACCCGGCAACCGCCGCGGCCCGTCGTGCGCGCTCCGGCAAAGCCCGTTGGGCCGCAGTCAGCGGCGCCGCCCGGCCAGCTTCCAGGCGTGGTCGAGCGCGTGGCCCAGCGAGTCCGTGAACGCCACGCCCTGCCAGGCGATGTCGAACGCCGTGCCGTGGTCGACCGAGGTGCGGATGATCGGCAGGCCGACCGTCACGTTGACGCCGCGCTCGAAGCCGTGGAGCTTCATCGGCGCGTGCCCCTGGTCGTGGTACATGCAGAGGACCGCGTCGTGGCGGTCGTGGTGGATGGCCTGGCGGAAGATCGTGTCGGCCGGATGCGGACCCGTCACCGCGAGGCCGTCGGCCACAGCGCGCTCGATGGTGGGCCGGATGATCTCCTCGTCCTCGCTACCGAACAGGCCGTGCTCGCCGGCGTGCGGGTTCAGCCCGCAGACGGCAATCCGGGGCCGCTCGATGAACCGGGCAAGAGCTTCGTGCGTCAGGTCGATCACCTTGCGGATGCGCAACGGCTCGACCTGGTCGATGGCCTCGCGCAGGCTGACGTGGGCGCTGACGTGGCTCACCGCAAGCTCCGGCAGGGCGAGCATCATCACGAAGTCGGTGACGCCGCACAGGCCGGCGATGAACTCGGTGTGACCCGTGAAACCGGGCCGCGACCTGCGGGTCGCCTCCTTGTTCATGGGCAGGGTGACCACGCCGGCGACCCGGCCAGCGAGCGCGTCGCGCACGGCCCGGTCGACGTACGCCAGCGCCGCGGCCCCGGCCTCCGCGTTCAGCAGGCCGGGCACGACGCGGTCCGCCTCGAGAAGCGCCAGGTCGACCACGTTGAGCCGCCCGGGCGCAGCCGCGCCCGGTTCGGCGATGGCCCGCAAGGGCGCCTCCACGCCGATCGCGGCGGCGGCCCGCTCCAGCACCTCGGCATCGCCGTAGACAACCGCATCGTCGCCCAGCCTGCCTTCCGCGAAACGGCGCACGGCGATCTCCGGGCCGACGCCGCAGGCATCGCCCATCGTCACCGCCATCGGACACTCGGTCATCTCCCGGAATCTACTTCCACGCCACTCCGGTCGGGTAGATTCTCGACCCGAACGAGGACCCCGCGGAGACACATTCATGGCCGAGTACATTCCCAGCCCCATCAAGTGGGTGCGCGACCAGGTCGAGCTTTACGAGAGCAGCGGCGGCACACAAGGCGTCGAACTCCGCGACACGGGCCTGCCCTGCATTCTCGTCACGCACACCGGCGGCAAGACGGGCGCGATTCGCAAGACGCCGCTGATGCGGGTCGCGGACGGCGAAAGCTACGTCCTGGTTGCCTCGCGCGGAGGGGCCCCCACCGATCCGGTCTGGGTCCACAACCTGCGTGCCGACCCGAACGTCGAGCTGCGCGACGCCACCTGCGTGCAGGCCATGCGAGTGCGTGAAGTCGAGGATGCCGACGAACGAGCCCGCGTCTGGGCGCTGGCCGTGGAAGCCTTCCCTCCGTACGAGGACTACCGGAAGAAGACCTCGCGCAAGATCCCGGTGTTCATCGCCTCGCCGGTCTGAACGCACAGCCGAGAAGGCCGCAGCCCATGCCCCACCTGACCCCGGGGCCGAAACCCGCGCAGTCTCTCACCTCATCTGGCTCGCCCTCTGTACCGGGCTCATCCCGCTTCTCGCGGTGGCCGCCGTCGGCATCGGCGCGGTACCGCTTGCAGCCGGGTCAGGAGGCGCCACCGGAATCATCCGCGGCGCCGTCCTCGGCCCGGGCAGCGCTCCGGCCGAAGGCGCCCATGTGCTCCTGCAGCATGCCGAGACGGATTGCTGCAACCTCGGTCGAGACCTCGGCCGGCGCCAGGTTCGCCGGCACGCTGCTGCCGCTCGGAACCTGGTCGGCATCGGCACCCACCCGACCGGCGGCGGCATCAAGGCGCTGACGAACACCTGGAGCACCTCCCGGTCTCGCTACCACGCGGTGGCCGCGAGACTGCGCGGGAGCAAGGCCGCAGGCCGGCCGATCAGGAGCGGCCTGGGCGACAGCCGCCGCGGGCAGATCAGCCTGCACCTGCACTTCTGGGAGGCTGCAGAGTCGATCTGGCGGCGAACGCCGGTTTGCCCCGACCGCCGGTGCCTCAAACCGCCGCGGCGGGCGCTGCCGAGCCACAGCCCGAGCCGGACCGGACCGTGCGGCCCCCGGATCAGTGGCGGAGGATGCGCAGATCCCGGGGCGAGGAGGTCAGCAGTTCGCAGCCCTCCTTCGTGACGCGGACGTTGTCCTCGATGCGCACGCCACCCCAGCCCTCCATGTACAGACCGGGCTCGATCGTGAACACGGCCCCGACCTCGACCACGTCCTGGTTGCCCGCCATGACCGACGGCGGCTCGTGGATCTCCAGGCCCAGGCCGTGGCCGGTACGGTGGGTCATGTACTTGCGGAAACGTGCGGCGCCGAGGTTCGCCTGGCAGTTCCTGTGCACGTAGTCGTAGGTGACGCCGGGACGCGACGCCGCCACGCCGCGGACGTTCGCCTGCAGCACCGCCTCGTACACCTCGCGCATGCGGTCGGTCGGCGACCCGCTGACGACAAACGTCCGGGTGATGTCGCAGTGGTACCCGCCATGGGAGGTCCCGAAGTCGATCAGCAGGAACTCGTTCTCCTGCATCTTCCGGTCGTCGGGCACGCCGTGGGGCAGAGCCGTCTTGGGTCCGCTGAGCACGATGGGGCCGAAAGAAATGCCGCCGCCGCCGCGCCGCAGGAGCTCGCTCGACAGCTTCGACGCGATCTCGCGCTCGGTGCGTCCCGGCCGTACGTCGCGCAGCGAGAACTCCAGGGCGGCCTCGGCGATCTTCGACGCACGCTGAATCGCCTTCGCCTCCTCGTCGCTCTTCCTGAGCCGCAGCGCGCTTGTGATCTCCTCCGCGCTCTCGAGCGTCGCCTTCGGCAGCTCGCGTTCGAGGTGCCGCACCTCCATCCAGCGCAGGCCCAGGGGTTCGACCGCCACCCGCGCCGCCTTGCCCAGGACCGCGAGCGCCGCCGCGGCCGCGGCCTCCGGGCCGTCCGCGTCGTCCCAGAGATGCACGGACTCGACGGAGGGCCCAGCACCCCTGAAGTTGGCGTCCTCCAGCTTCGGCACCACCGCAACCGGAGCGTCGCCCGAAGGCACCACCAGCAGGAAGAGCCGCTCGTGTCCGTCGAACCGATGGCCGAGCAGCCAGGTCATCGTCGCGCCCGGCGCGAGCACCACACCGTCGACGCCGGCCTTTGACGCTGCCGACTGCAGGGCGGCGATGCGCTCTCCATCCCGCGTGGACGGCGTACGCTCCCGGCCTCCCGCCACGGTGTTCTCGCTCATGTCCTGCCGCCCTTCTCGGGATGTTGAATCGCGCCCGGGACGAGTTCCCGGCAAGGTGGACCAGGGCCCGACACTTCGCAGGCCGCACCTTCAGCGTTTGCTGGGCGTTGCATTCTACTCCGAACCTTCCGCGGCCCTTCGAGCTTGATCCGCGAGCCGTCCAGCGAGCCGTCAGAGCTGCCTCGATGTCCATCCACTCTCAGCGGGTCACGACACGAGCCGTCAGGTCAGAGGGAGCTGCAGGGGGCTTTGGGCAAGCGCCTCTCGAGAGCTGCCGAACAAGCAGCAACCTGCCGCAGCGCAGCCGACCGCAGCCGACCGCAGCGGCCGCCGACTTCCATGGAACCTCGGATGCGCCCGCGTCCCCCGCGGCCCCCTGTGACCTGACGGCGGCGCAGCCCAGCCAGCCTGTTACCATCCACGAGCCATGGACACCCTGATCGGCCGCGAGTACCTGCCCCTGCGCGAGGAGGTCCGCGCCTTCCTCTCTTCCCATGACGACGTCGCCGTGCCGGCCGGGCCGGGCTTCGGGGGCGACGCGAACGAGGTGCGGCGGCGCGTCATCGCCTGGCAGGCGCTCCTGGTCGACGGCGGCTACGCGGGCCGCACGATTCCGCAGCGCTACGGCGGCGCCGGAAAGTCGCCGGACGCCCTGGCCAGCCTGGTCATCGAGGAAGAGTTCGCCCGCGCCGGCGTCTCCATGGGCATGGAGAACCAGGGCATCAGCATGTTCGTCCCCACCCTGCTCCACTTCGGGCGCGAGGACCAGAAGCACGACCTGATCCGCCCCACCATCCGGGGCGAGATGATCTGGTGTCAGGGCTACAGCGAGCCGGGCTCGGGTTCCGACCTCGCCTCGCTGCGCACCGCGGCGGTGCTCGATGGCGACGAGTACGTGATCAACGGCCAGAAGATCTGGACCAGCGGCGCTCACGAGGCGGACATGATGTTCGCCCTGGTACGGACCGAGGCCGAAGCGGGAAAGCACGGCGGCATCAGCTACATCGTGCTTCCGATGGACACGCCGGGCATCGAGTACAGGCCGCTGACGACGATGACCGGGGATGCCTCCTTCAACGAGGTCTTCTTCACCGACGTGCGGGTTCCGGCGACCAACGTGATCGGTCGTCCCGGCCAGGGCTGGGAGGTCGGCACCTACACCCTCCGCTTCGAGCGCAACATGCTGGGGCGGTCCAACGCGACCGAGAGCTACCTCGCCGGCTGCGTCGACATCCTGCGGGAGACGGGCCTCATCGACTCGGCGGTCTGGCGCGACCGCCTGATGCGGCTCGAAGGCCGGGTGCAGGCGATGAAGTACCACCAGCTGCGCCTGCTCACGGACCGTCTCAAGAAGCGCGACTCGGGCGCCGGCGGCCTGATCGTCAAGCTGAACAACTGCCAGCTGAACTACGACCTCTGCGCCCTGGCCATCGACGCGATGGCCGAGCGCGGCGTGCTCAAGCGGGGCTCGAAGCACGTCCGCGACTACGGCAACTGGCAGCGCAACTACATGTACGCGCTAGGCCTCATCATCGGCGGCGGAACCGCGCAGATCCAGAAGAACATCATCGGCGAGCGGGGGCTCGGCCTGCCGCGGGAGCCGAAGCCGGCCGCGGTCTGACCTCCGCCCGGAGAAAGCGGCAGACCAGCCCGAACGCCCTTTGTCGGAACCCGGCCGGGCCGAAACGGAAGACAGGAATCGCAATGGACTTTGGCCTCACCGAGCCCCAGGAACTGCTCCGGGACGCGATCGCCAGCTTTCTCGCCCAGGAGGTCGGCATGGAGCGAGTCCGTTCCGTCATGGACTCCGAGTCCGGGCGCGACGACGAGATCCGAGCCCAGCTCGGCGACCAGGGCATCGCCGGCATGCTGATCGACCCGGAGTGCGGCGGCGTCGGTCTCGGCCTCCAGGAAGCCGGGATCGCCGCGCAGGAGATCGGACGCGCCGCGGCGCCGGTCAACTTCCACTCCTCCAGCGTGCTGGCGCCCCTGCTTCTCGCCGGCGCCGCCGAAGGTGACCGGCGCAACCAGCTGCTGGCCGGTATCGCCGAGGGAACGACGCTGATCGCGCCGATCCTGAATGCCCCGGCCGGCGACGGCCCGCTCGACGCCGTCGCCATGCATGTGCCCGACGCCCCCTTCGCCGACGCCTTCCTGCTCGAGAGCGGAGGCGACCTGCGCCTGCTTGACGCGTCCGCCCCCGGCGTCACGGTGACGCCGCTCGAGACCGTCGACGACACGCGGCGGGTCGGCGAGGTCGCATTCGACGGCATCGCCGCCGGCGCCGCCGAGCACCTGGGCGGCGACGCGGCCGCTGGCCGACGCGCCCTGCACGCGGCCCGCGTCGCCCTCGCCGCCGACGCCCTGGGGGCGGCCCAGAAGGGGCTGCAGATCGCAGTCGACTACGCGCGGGAACGCAGGCAGTTCGGGCGCATCATCGGCTCGTTCCAGGCGGTCAAGCACATGTGCGCCGAGGTGCTCGCCGAAGTCGAGCCGGTCCAGTCCCTGCTCTGGCACACGGCCGATGCCTGGGACAGCGGGTCGGACGAGATCGAGCATCTCGCTCCGCTGCTGAAGGCACACGCCACGGAAGTCGCCAGCAACGCCGTCACCATCACGACCCAGGTGTTCGGCGGCATCGGCTTCACTCACGAGTGCGACATGCACATCTTCTACAAGAGGGTTGGACATGACCGACAGATGCTCGGCAACCCGACCGCGCTCCGAGAGGAGGCAGCCGCCGTTCGCTTCGCATGCAGCGGAGCGCAGGTCGCCTGAATCCAGCGCGCCCCGGGGTCGGCGCACCGAAGGCGCTGGCAGGCGGCGTCATCTGCCATCAGCCGGGAGAGTCGGCGCCAGGCGGCCGACACCAGTTGCCCCCGCGTCCACGGCGGAGCGCCGGATGGCAGCGACGCATCGTGGCGACACCCGCCCGACGCAAGCTGCGACGACGCACCCGGCCGCCTCGAACGGCACCCCGGCGAGCGGGTTCGCGCCACCCTGCGCATGGCTGTCATCAAGCATCGCAGCTGCGTTCGTCGCGGTCACGCTCGGCTTCCTCGCGAGCGCACCGCCGGCCCATGCCCTCACCTACGCCCTGCCAAGCGACGAATCCATGGTCGACCGGGCCGCGATCATCGTCCACGGCCTGGTCACCGACCGCGCTCCCGGCGTCGACGGCGACGGCCGGCCGTTCACCGAGTTCACCGTGAGCGTCGGCGAGGTGCTGAAGGGTGGCGTCGGCGGCAGCACGGTCATGGTCCGGCAGCCAGGAGGCGCCCTGGGCACCGGTCTGGCGATGCGTATCGCCGGACTGCACATGCTTCGCGAGGGCGACCGCGTGCTGCTCTTCCTGTCCGAACGGGGCGAAGCCCACCGCATCGTCGACTTCGACCTGGGCGTCTTCTTCGAACGCCAGATTGCCGGCCAGACGCTGCTGGAGCGGACGCCGTCGCTCGGCGAGCGCGTGCTTCCCGGCACATCGGACGCGGCGGCCGACGAAACGCTGCTGGGCCCGAGAGACAGCGAGCTGTTCCGCCGCTGGATTCAGGACCGCGCCGCCGGGACGGTCCGACCCGCGGACTACTTCGTGCCGGAAGGCGAGCTGGAAGGCGGGCCGCAGCTGGTCATCCTGCCCTACAGGCACACGCGTTCCGCCGATTCCTGCGAGTACCCCGGCGAGAGCATCCGCTGGATTGAGTTCGAACAGGGCAACCCCGTCACCTACCGGATCCAGGAGGGAGGTGATCCGGCCTTCGGCGAGGACACGACGCGAGAAATCGTGGCCGCCGCCACGGCCGCCTGGAACGACGATCCCGGGAGTCTTGTGAACCTCCAGATCCACCCGGAGCCGTCGGCGCCAGCCGAGCAGGACTACAGAGACGGGATCAACCTCCTCATGTTCGAGGACCCGTTCGAGGATGGTGACGAACTGGTCCTCGGCGAGGGCGGCACCCTCGCCTGGGCTCCCGTCTGGTATGTCTGCAACGTTGAACCCATGCCACGGCCAGCGCCCAATCAGGGTGGGCAGGACCACCGTATCTACCAGGCGGACGTGGTCACTGCGCGGAACCTGGGCGAGTGGCTGGCGCAGGCGGACGCCGACGAGGCGACCCGCCAGAGCCACCTCGCCGAACTGATGACCCACGAGATCGGCCACGGTCTCGGCTTCAGCCATCCCTGCGGCGCCAACGCCGGCCGGGGCGCCGAGTTCGTGCCGTGCGAGACGACAGCCGAACAGGAGGCCATCATGCGCGGAAGCGCGCACCTGGACGGACGCGGCGCGCAGCTCTCCGACGACGACCGCACGATCCTCCGTATCCTCTACTCGAACAGCACATTCCCCGTGTCGCCGCACCTCGGCGAGGAGGGCTACACCGACTGCGAAGCAGCCGAGCCATCCATCGTGCTCGAGGGCCACGAGGTCTGGATGTGCTACGAGACGCCCGACGGCACGATCGCCGACGCGTTGGGCGACCACTGGGGGCCCGAGTCCGGAGTGCTGTGGTTCTTCCAGCGCAGCAACGCGGAAGTACTGATCAAGGTGCTCGAAGGCTGCGCCTACAACCAGCACCGCTGGGTTTTCGCCTCCCCGGCCACCGACCTGGCCTTCAACCTCCTCGTCCGCTCCCCCGACGGCGAGTGGTGGTCCCACTACAACCGCCAGGGCGACCCCGCCAGCCCCCGAAGAGACACCAGCGCCTTCGACTGCGAGTAGAGCCAGCAGTCCTCCGCTGGCCCGCCAAGGCCCACGACGAGGTCCGCGCCCGCCGGCTGGAACTCGACGGCCGCCGAGCCGCCGAGGCGAAACGAAGGGGTCATCGTGGTCACCCTGCAGCACGACCTCGCGCTCGCTTCAAGCCGGCGGGATGAGTACCCGATGAGGCTCCTGCAGCCTCGCCTCGCCGATGGCTTCGCCGAACACCATGTCATGGGCCGCCGGCTGGTAGCCCGCGGCGGCAAGCGCTCGCTCGTCGACGGAGCCGTGGCACGCCCGAGCACGGAGCAGTGGGAGGTCGACGGTCTGCGTGCCGGTGTCGGGACCCGGTGGCGGGTCGAGATCGACGGTGTCACCCTATGGAATCGGATCGCCGATTCGTCAGAACTCTGAACTGCCGGTGCGGGTGCTGACGCTGAGCAGCACGGAGTTGTCGGGGGATCTCGCGTGATCAGCGCCTGCCAGCTCACGTGGAGCGCGTGCAGGAGGGGGCCGGGGCCGGCTCGCGGCTGAAGCTGATGCCGTGGCAGAAGATCAGGTCGCCGAGCTCGATCTCCCCCTTCCTGGAGCGCGGCCCCAGGTTCCTGAAGCCGAAGCGCAGGGTGGTCGCGTCGGCGGCGCAGGGCCGCAGGCGCGGGCGAAAGGGCTTTCGGGGGCCGTCTCCCGGTCACCCGACACGAGCTGCTCCTTGCTTCGGCACGAAGCTCCCGCCTACGCCTTCCCCAGGGCCTGGTCCAGATCGCGGATCAGGTCGTCCACGGTTTCGAGCCCGATGGAGAGCCGCACGACCTCCGGTCCGGCGCCGGCGGCCTCTCGCTGCTCGTCGCTCAGCTGCCGATGGGTCGTGGAGGCCGGGTGGATGATGAGAGACCGGGCATCGCCGACGTTGGCGAGCAGCGAGAAGAGCTCGCAGCCCTCGACCACGCGGCGCCCGGCGTCGCCATCGCCCTTCACGCCGAAGGTGAACACGGCGCCGGCGCCGTTCGGCAGGTACTTCGCAGCCCGCTCCCGGTAGGGACTGCCCGGCAGGTCGGCATGGGAGACCCACGCGACCCTCGCGTCGTCTTCCAGCCACTGCGCCACCGCGAGCGCGTTCTTGCAGTGACGCTCCATCCGCAGCGCCAGCGTCTCCAGGCCGAGCAGGACGAGGAACGCGTTCATCGGCGCCATCGACGGCCCGAGGTCGCGCAGACCCACCGCGTGGGCGTGGACCGTGAAGGCGAGGTCCCCGAAGGTCTCGGCGAAGGTCACGCCGTGGTAGGCCGGGTCCGGCTCGGACAGCGCGGGATAGCGACCCGAAGCGCTCCAGTCGAAGCGACCGCTGTCGATGACCGCGCCGCCGATGACCGTGCCGTTGCCGGACAAAAACTTCGTCGCCGAGTGGACCACCAGATCGGCCCCCCACTCGAACGGCCGGCACAGCCACGGGGTGGCGAGGGTGTTGTCCACGATCAGCACCGCGCCCGCGTCGCGGGTCAGGCCGGCCAGCGCCTCCATGTCCGGCACGATGCCGCCCGGGTTGGCCAGGCTCTCGATGAACAGCGCCCTGGCACCGCCATCGAGCGCCGCCTCGACCTGCGCCAGGTCCTCCGTGTCGACGAAGTCGCATTCCCAGCCGAACTTCGGGAAGCTGCGGCCGAACTGGTTGATCGACCCGCCGTAGAGCTGCTTCGACGCGGCGAAGCGCGCGCCCGGCGCCATCAGCGGGAAGAAGGCGAGCAGCTGGGCAGCGTGGCCGGAGGCGGCGCAGGCCGCTCCTCGACCGCCTTCGAGGCTGGCCAGCCGCTCCTCGAGCGCGGCCACGGTGGGATTGCCCAGCCGGGTGTAGATGAAGCCGAAGTCCTGCAGGTTGAACAGCGACGCGGCATGGTCCGTGTCGCGAAACGCGTAGGACGAGGTCTGGAAGATCGGCGTCTGCCGAGCCCCCGTGACCGGTTCGGGGCCGCCGCCGGCGTGGATCATCCGTGTCTCGAAGCCCCACTCGGCGCCGGGCGTCTGCTCGTTCTCGTCGCTCACTGTCTTGTGTCTCCGGGTTGCGGGCGCGTGGGCCCGTGTTCGTTCAAGCCTGTCCTGTCGGCGCCGACGCCGGGAGTCGGCTGGAGATGACGCCGCTGTTCACGCCGCCCCAGCCGAGTTCTCCCCACAGACGCCCATACTCGATCTTCGGGCAACGGTCCATGATCACCGTGAGCCCTGCTGCCTCCGCCTCCCTGGCCGCCGCCTCGTGGCGCACGCCGAGCTGCATCCAGATGACCTCGAACCCCTTCTCCTGCCGCAGGCCGATGGCTTCGCGGGTGGTCTCGAATGCCGCATCAGCACCGCGGAAGATGTCGACCATCTCGACCGGGGCGTCCACGTCCGCAAGCGACGCACAGGGCCTCTCCCCCAGGATCGAGGCGCCTGCCGCGGCCGCGCGGGGGTTCACCGGAATGACCCGATAGCCCTTGCCCTGCAGGTACTTCATCGCGAAGTGCGACGGCCGCTTCGGGTCCGGCGACGCGCCGACCATGGCGATGGTCCGCACGCGGCGCAGGATGCCGCGGATCAGCGCGTCGCCGTAGTGCAGCGGGGCCGTCATCTCGCGGATGCTACCGCCGCTTCACGCTCTTCGGGTCAAGCCATCGCCCGACGACTTCGCTCGTGTGACTGGCCGGCGACCATTCCGCGGGGCGACTGCGGTCAGGTCGGCGGATGCGCGGCCATGGCGGCCTCGTCCGGCTCAGTTCCCCACCCCGGGCGCTCCGGCACGATCAGGCAGCCGTTCTCGAACTCCGGCTCGTGCGTGAAGACCTCGCAGTCCCAGGGCAGCCGATCGATGTCCGTCTCCATGATCCGGAGGTTTGGCGCCGCGGCACTCATGTGGGCGTTCATCATCGTCGCCAGGTGACCGTAGTAGTTGTGCGGAGCGACGTTCACCTCGTGAGCATCCGCCAGGGCCGCGATCTTCATCGACTGCCAGACGCCGTTCCACACGGCATCGATGATCACCACGTCCACCGCCTCGGCGCGGAGGAACGGCAGGAATGCCCCGGGAGTGATCAACGACTCGCAGGAGCTGATCGGGTGGCGGCTCTGATGGCGCACGCTCGCCAGCGCCTCTGCGGACGGCGTGTCGATCTCGATCCAGAACAGATCCAGGTCCGCGAGCGCCCGCACCATCTGTCGGTAGCCGGACGTCCTGGCGTTGAAGTTCAGGTCGAGGAGGATGTCCATGTCCGGGCCGGCGCCGGACCGCAGCGCATCGAGATGACGACGAAGCTCGGAGATGACCTTGCGGTCCACGTTGCGGCCGGGCTCGAAGGGCCGACCGAACCCGGGCGCCCAGCCGCGAGGCGTCGCGCCCGAATGATCGAAGACGTTCGTCTTGAGAGCCGTGAATCCTCGTTCTTGAACCTCGGCGCCCAGAGCCGCGACGCCATCGAGATCGGTGATCGCCTTGCCGTAGTACTTCGGCAGGCTGATGCGCCAGGTGGCGCAATGCGACCAGTACACCCGCACACGGTCGCGCAGGCGACCACCGAGCAGGTCGCAGCAGGGCACGCCCAGCTCCTTCGCCCGGGCATCGAGGAGCGCATTCTCGATCGCGCCGATTGCCATCGCCATCACCCCGGACATCGATTGCCGCGCCCGCGCGAGGAGCAGCTGGTGGAGCCGTTCCACGTCCGCGACGCGAACGCCCCTGGCCGTCTCGGCCAGCTGCTCGATCACCGTCGTCAGGCCGAGGGCACCCTGGTGCTGGTCGTACTCGCTCCAGCCCACCACACCTTCGTCCGTGGTCAATTTGACGAAGTGGTAGTTCCTCCAGCCGGCGTCACAGTGACGGGTCTCGATGCGGTCGATCTTCATGCGGAACTCCCTCGGGAAGCGTGTGCTGCGCCAAGCCATTCCTCGACGACCTCGCCGGTGTGGCGACCGAGCGCGGCGCTCGGCACGAGCGGACCCGACGACCGGCCGTCGAAGCGCAGGGGGCTGGTCGGCAGCGTCGCCAAGCCGAGCGCCGGATGCTCAACGGCCTCGAGGAAGCCACGCTGCCAGAGGTGCGGGTCCGCGTTCACCTCGCCCAGGTCGCGCACCGGGGCGCACGGGACGTGGTGCTCGCCGGTCAGCCGGCAGACCTCCTCGCGGCGCCTCTGCGACGTCCATCCCGCGACCTGGGCCTCGACCTCGTCGATGTGGGCCACGCGCGCCCGGTTGTTCTCGAACCGCGGGTCACCCACCAGATCCTCCCGCCCCATGGCGTGGAGCAGGTTGCGCCAGTGACCCTCGCGCACGCAGATGATCGCGACGTGGCCGTCGCTGCACGGGTAGACGTTGTACGGCGAGACCGCGCCGTGGCGATTGCCGATGCGTTCGGGCGGACGACCCGCAGCGTGCATCAGGGCGAGCTTGGAGAGCATGCTCGGATAGACCGCTTCCTGCATCGCCACCTCGACCAGGCGACCCCGGCCGGTCCGTTCGCGCTCGTACAGGGCGCTCACGATGCCGGCGTAGAGATGGACGCCACCAAGGAAGTCGATCAGCGCCGGCCCGGCCTTCAGCGGCGGCCGATCCGGCTCGCCCGTGATGCTCATCACCCCGGAAGCCGCCTGCACCGTGATGTCCATTCCCAGCCGGTCGCGGTCCGGTCCGGTCAGTCCGAAGGCTGTTCCCGATGCGTAGACAAGCCGCGGGTTGCATTCCCGCAGCGATTCCTCGCCGACGCCGAGCCGGTCCATCACGCCGGGAGCGAAGTTCTCCATCAGCACGTCCGCGACGGCGGCGAGGCGACAGAGCAGGTCCCTGCCCTGCTCCGTCTTCAGGTCGGCGACGAGCGAGCGCTTGTTGGAGTTCAGGAACGCGAGCGGGAAGGACGGCGGACCGCCATGTACCTCCCGCCGACGCAGCGGCTCACCTCCGGGAGGCTCGACCTTGACCACATCGGCGCCGGCCTGGGCGAGCAGGAAGCCCGCGTAAGGCCCCTGGTAGATCTGTCCCAGGTCCAGGACGCGCACGCCGGCCAGGGGAGTCGGCCCCGCCAAGGAGCTCACCTGGTCCGAGACCTCAGTGGAACGACCCGCCGATCACGTCGCGGGCGACGATCAGGCGTTGAATCTCGTTCGGACCCTCGCCCACTCGCCGGATGCGCAGCTCGCGGTACCAGCGTTCGAGCGGCAGGTCCTTCGTCATGCCGTAGCCGCCGTGAATCTGCATCGACCGGTCGACCACTCGGCTCGCTCCTTCGCTGGCCACCAGCTTGCAGATCGCGGCTTCGGTCCGGAACGGTCTGCCGGCATCAGCCAGGGCGGCCGCCTCGAGCGTCAGCGCCCTCGCCGTGCGCAGGTCGATCTCGTTGTCCACGATCATCCACTGCACCGCCTGCCGGGTGGACAGGAAGTCGCCGAAGGTCTTGCGGGTCCTGGCCCAGGAGATTGCCATCTCCTGCGCCTTGAGTGCCACGCCCACGCAGCCGGCGGCGTAGGGAATCCGGTTCCGGCTCAGCCGGTCGTTGGCGATCGCGAAGCCATGGTTCACCTCGCCCAGCACGTTGCACTCCGGCACCCTCACCCGGTTGAACTCGAGCTCCGTGGCGTAGTGGGACGAACGCAGCGTGTGAACGACGCGCCGCACACGAAAGCCGGGCATGTCGGTATCGACCAGGAAGCAGGTGATGCCCTTGCGCCCGAGCTCCGGGTCGGTGCGAGCGAAGACGATGCCGAAATCCGCCTTGTCGGCGCCGGAAATGAACGTCTTCTCGCCGTCGAGGATCCAGTCGTCGCCGTCGCGCACCGCCGTCATCCGGATGGCCCGCGCCGGGTCGCTGCCGCCCGACGGTTCGGTCAGGGCGAAGAAGCCGCGCTTCTCGCCGTGCAGGACCGGGTACAGGTAGCGCTCCTTCTGCTCGTCGTCCGCCTCGTACAGCTGCGCCAGGCCAGCGCCGCCAAAGACCCCGTAGCAGGGCGCGTACAGCCCGGCCCTGTGCTGCGCCATCTCGAACGCCATCAGCGTGCGGGTCACCAGGTCGATGCCGGGGCCGCCGTACTCCTCCGGAATGTCCAGACCGTAGAAGCCGAGCTCCCTGGTCATCGCCACGAGCCGGTCACGATGATGCGGCGGCAGCTCGCTCGCGTCCGGGTCCAGGTCGGCCTCCAGCGGCACAATCTCCTCGCGCACGAAGCGGCGCACCGTGTCCAGGATGAGCTTCTGCTCGGCGCTCGGTTCGAAGTCCATCATCTCACCTCGGCAGGCACGCCAATGCGGCCGATGCGCCGGTCGCCCGGTTCCGCGTTGCCGGGCGGCAGGCCGCCGTGGTCGGCAACGTGTACGGCCAGCAGCTCCTCGAATCGGCTCCAGTACTGCATCGTCACCTCGTATCGAAACCGGCTCGCCCGGTCATGCCTCGCGCCCGCTTCGGCGACGGCGCTGCGGAGACCGAACTGCGACCGTCCACCGGCGAAACCGAGCTCCAGGGTCACGCCGGAAGCGTCCGCGATCTCGAACACGCCGAGCTGGCCCGGCATGGCCGCCACTTCGGCCTCGCTCAGGTCGAACCACCGGTCGGCGAGGCGAACGCCCTTCACCGTTCATCTCCTGTCTGCATGCCGACGAATCGTATCCCCGGCTTCCACCTCCGGCCTTCGAGCGCCGATGCCTGTGTCACAATCCGCCACACTCTTGACTGGTTCGGTGGACTCGCAACGCAACCCGCACGGCGGCGCCGGCACAACCCCGGGCTGCGCTCCGGGTGGGGCCGCGCACGAGGGCGGTGTGCTCGCCGGCGTCCGCGTCGTGGAACTCGCCACCGTCGTCATGGCGCCGTCCGCCTGCGCCATCCTCTCCGACTTCGGCGCCGAGGTGGTCAAGATCGAGCCGCCGGGCGCCGGCGACCCGTACCGAGGCTTCCACGATCTGCCCGGTATGCCGGACTCGGACATCCCCTACTGCTTCCTGCTCGACGACCGGAACAAGAAGAGCGTCGTCATCGACCTGAAGCAGGAGGCAGGCCAGGACCTCGCGCACCGCCTGATCGAGACGGCGGACGTGTTCCTGACCAACTGCCACAACTCCGTGCTCGACGCCCTGCGCATGGACTGGGGGCGTCTTCGCGAGATCAACCCGCGCCTGGTCTTCGCTCACGGCACCGGCTACGGCCACACCGGACCGGAGGCCGAGAAGCCCGGCTACGACCAGGTCTGCTACTGGGCGCGCTCGGGCCTGGTGGCCACGTTCTTTCCGGTCGAGGGCCATCTCGGCTCGCTGGGCTGCGGCACCGGCGACCATCCGACCGGCGTCTCCCTGTTCTCGGCCGTTCTGCTGGGCCTGATGAAGCGGGACCGCACCGGGGCCGGCTGCTACGTGACCACCTCACTGCTCTCGGCCGGCGTCTGGGCCAACGCCTGCGCCATCCAGGCGAGGCTGGTGGGCGCCGAGTTCCACGCCAAGCGGCCGCGCGAAGAGACCATGAACTTCGGACAGATCTACTACCGGACGCGGGACGAGCGCCTGGTCAAGCTGAGCATCATCGACCAGGACCGGGACTGGGCGCGGTTCTGCGGCGCCCTCGACCGTCCCGACCTGGTCGCCGACGAGCGCTTCTGCAGGATGGCGGAGCGGCTGCAGAACATGCCCGCCCTGGTCGCGCTCCTGGACACGGAGTTCGCGAAGCGCGACTTCGCCGAGTGGTCGGACCGTCTCGCCGCCGCCGAGATCCCCTACAGCCTGGTCGCGAACGTGAACGACATCGTCGAGGACGAACAGCTGGAGGCCATCGGCATGTTCCGGGAGCTCGACGACCCTCGCTACGGCCGCCTGCGCACGGTCGACAGCCCGATGCTCGTCGAAGGCGAGACCAAGGCGCCTCCCCGACCGGCCCCGGAACTCGGCGAGCACACCGGCGACCTGCTCCGCGAGCTGGGCCTGGAGGCGCAGGAGATCGCCAGCCTGGCCGAAGCCGGCGCCGTCGCCGGCCGTCTCTGAGCCTTGAGCGCCATGAGCGTCGAAACCCGCGTCGCCGACGACCCGCCAGCACCGCCCGTCGCCCGCGCTTCGGTTCACGAGCCGGGCGACGAGGAGGCGGTGCGCGAGCTGTTCGAGAGCCGCGGCTGGACCGACGGACTGCCGATCGTCCCGCCCACGCCGGACCGGGTGGCCGAAGCGCTCGGCGCCGCCGTGCTGGCGCCCCACCAGGTGCTGGGAGTCGAGACCGTACGCGGTCGGGCCCTGAGCGCGGAGAAGGTCGCTGCGAACGCAGTCATGGCCGGCTGCCGTCCTGGCGACCTGGCGGTGGTCGCCGCGGTGGTCGAGGCGATGTGCGACCCGGCCTTCCTGCTCCACGGGGCGACATCGAGCACCGGCGGCTGCGCGCTGCTCGTGATCGTGAACGGCCCGGTGCGCCGCGAGCTGGGCATGACCGGGACCTTCAACGCCCTGGGCGGCGCCGACCGGGCCTCGCTCGCCATCGGCCGGGCCCTGCGCCTCTGCCTGCGCAACCTGCTCGGCGTTCGGCCCGGCGAGCTCGACCGCGCCACCCTGGGCCATCCGGGCAAGTTCGCCTACTGCCTCGCAGAGGACGAGGAAGGGTCGCCCTGGCCTTCCCTGGCGAGCGAGCGCGGCGCGCCCGAGGGCAGCTCGACCGTCACCGTGCTGGCGGCCGGGGCGCCGCGCCAGGTGATGAACGAGTGGACGACCGAGCCGGAACCGATCCTCGACACGGTGGCGGCGGAGCTTCGCGCCAACCAGCTCCACTACTCGATCTGGGCCGGCAACTGCTGCGTCGTCCTGCCGCCCCAGCTGCGCGAGGCGCTTGCCGCAGCGGGCTGGGGTCGGGAGGACGTGAAGAACTACCTGTTCGAGAAGGCCAGAGTGCGACGCGGCGACTGGGAAGCCGTCGGCAAGGGCGCCGTGGTGACGGCCGCCAACCGCGACCGGGAGTACTCGGCGCTCGGCTCGCCCGACGACCTCCTGCTCGTGGCCGCGGGCGGACCGGCGGGAGGCTTCGCGGCCGTCATCCCGCCCTGGTTCGGCCACAAGTCCCGCGCGGTCACCGCCGGCGTCGGCTTCTGCCTGGAGTGCGACTGAGCAGACGCATGCGGTGGTGCTGGCTGCGGGCGCCGCTGGCCGCTGCGGACGGCTGCCGGCGGGCGGCTGCCGGCGGCTGCGGGCGGCTGTGCTTCCGTCAGGTTGGTGGGAGTCGCTTTCCTCCAGCCCCGTGTCAGCCTCCCTCGGACCTGTCGGCTGGGGTCGTGCTCTGCCGGCGGAGCCGTGACGGCCAGGCAGCCAGGCTGAAACCAGCGTGGCTGCGTTGGGTGACAGCGCCTGGGCCAGCGGCTCCCCACCAGGACCCTGCCGAGGGGCCTGTGAGGAACCGGCGACGGCCCGTTCGAAGAAGATGAAGAAGAGGCGACAGCCGGATCAGCGGACCGCTGCGGCGACCGCTGCTGCCATGGCGGAGCGGTGGCGCCCGTACTCGGGGTTCGTGGCGTCCGGCCAGGCGCTGTGGGTCACGATCACCAGGTTGGAGGACGGGTCCATCCACAGGTACTGCCCGAAGATCCCGCGGCCGCTGAAGATGCCCTCGCCCGAGAGCCACCAGAGGTAGCCGTAGCCGTCAAAGCCCGGGCTCGGGCTGGTGGAATCGCTCATCCAGCCCTCCGGAAGCACCCGCGTGCCGTCGCGCAGGACGCCTCCGTTCATGGCGAAGATGCCGATGCGGGCGTAGTCTCGAAGCGTGGCGCTGATGCAGCAGCCGCCGAGCTCGCCGCCACCGGGCTCGTGCAGGACCCAGTTGGCGTCCGCTTCCATGCCGAACGGGCCCCAGATTCGGTTCTCCAGGTAGGTCGAGAGGTTGTTGCCGATCGCGGCCCGCAGGACGGACCCGGCCAGGTTCGTCTCGCCGGTGTTGTAGCTGAAGACCTCTCCCGGCGGATGCAGTCGTTCCAGCCCGGCCATGTAGCCGAGCTGCTCGACCACCGGGCCCGGCATGCGGGCGACGTCGGACTCCCGGTCCGTGTAGTCCTCGTTCCAGGCGACGCCGGACGCCATTTGCAGCACGTGACGGATCGTCACCCCGTCGTATCCGCCGCCTTCGAGAAGCGGCAGGTACCTCGTCACCGGGTCGTCGACGCTTCGGATGTAGCCGTCGGCGATGGCGGCGCCGTAGAGCATGGAGACGACGGACTTGGCGATCGAGAACGAGATCCAGCGGCTGTTCTCGTCGTTGCCCAGGCCGTAACGCTCGAAGACGACCCCGTCGTCCTTGACCACCAGCAGCCCGGCGACGCGGCGGTCGCGGATGTAGTCGTCCATGGTGACGGTCCCGCCGTCCACCTCCCAGGCGAGGGCGGAGAGGTCCTGCGGCGCCGAAGCGAGCGGGTACGGGTCCGCGGACGCCCGGATCAGACGGGTGGGGCCGATGAGATCGATGTTGCGGTAGCCCGCCACCTGCTGCTCGGGAGTCCAGAAGAGTGTCTCGCCCGGCGGTCCGAGGTTCTCGATGTCCGGGTTCACGGGCGGGGCCATTTCGGCGGCTGCAGGATCATCCGCAACCGGCACACCGCAGGCGAGCAGCCCGCACATCAACACGGCTGCCGGCACGGCCGCCACCGCCAGCCAGCCACCGCCAGGTTCCTTTTCGATCTGAGTTCTCGTCATCTCGCTTTCCTCCTCCACGAACTTGTGCCTCACCCAATCGTAGCGACGCCGGACATTTCTCGTACGGTGCGTTCGGCGCCAGCCCCCAGGATTGCCCTTCAGCACATGACACTCCGGGTCGCTCACCGGCGCCGACCTCGAATGCCGTACCGCCGAAGTCAGCCACAGATGGTCAGGGCTCCCGGCCGAGCGAGCGCCCCCCGGAAGGCACTGGAGAGACGGCCATGGCAGCAATCTGGCGACCCGCCGGCACTCCCTGACCGTCGCCGCAGCACGACTTGAGCCGCAGCACCACCGCCCGCGTCCCTGCGGCCCCCTCCGACCTGGCGCCGGCCGCAGCCGAGTCCGGGGCTCAGGGCGGGCAGGCTGCCCCAAGCAGTTCGTTCAGCGCCCTGTCCGAGACCGGGCCCCGGTGGCGGGCGCAGACCTGACCGTTCTCGATCCTGACCACGAACACCGCTTCAGCGCCGTCCTCGTCCCCATCGCCGAAGGACCCGACCAGCGTTCGCCACGACTCCGCGTCTTCATTCACCAGCAGAAACGACTCGTGCCGGTCCTCCGGCACCTCGCGCCTCACCGACCTGGCCACCAGCCTGCGCACGAGCCCGGGAGCGCCGGCCAGCACGATGACGCTGTAGCTCGACCAGCCTTCGAACCGCGGGTCCTCGTCCAGGCGGCTGCGCCACTCCCGGGCGCCGTCGTTGGCAGCCCGGCGGAAGGTCGCCACCAGAAGCGAGCGCTCGGCAAGATCCTGCGGCACGGCGACCTCGGCGCCTCCGAGCGTCACGGCGCTGGCCGTCACCGCGCAGGCCGCCGGCGGCGCCATGGCTGCCGAGCCAGGCACGAGGCACAGAAGCGCAGCCAACTGAGCGCTCGCCCGCCGCCACGAGCCGCGCCGGCGACCCGGTTTCGCGAAACCGGGCCTCATGGCTCGCTGCGGAAGCGCATCACGCGATAGCTGCGGGTGCTGGCAAACGCCTCGGGATCGAGCAGACGGTCGAGCCGGTCCAGGCGGCGCGCAACGGGCCCCGCAAGTCGTCGAGCCGCGCCGGCCAGGCGAGGAAAGCGGCGGACGGAGGCCTCGCGCAGCAGGTCCAGGCTGCCGCGACCGAAGCGATCCACCATCGCCTGGCCAAGCCTCAGTGTCGGCAGCACTGAGGGCGTGATGTCCTCGTCCACTTCCAGCACCAGCCCGGCGGCCCCTGCAGAGGCCAGGAACTGCTTCAGCGGATGCCCGCTTCCCGAGCCCGACGCGGCGCCGTCGCCGCGGCGGAAGTAGTCGCACAGCAGGACCGTACCGCCTGGCGCGAGGGAGCGCTCGACCGCCCCGAAGAACTCGTCGAGCCAGATGTACTGGGCCGATTCGCACAGGAACAGCAGGTCGTAGCGACGGTCCGGCTCGAACTCCTGGAATCGACCGAGGTGATGTCGGCAGCCGGGAAGCCGCTCGCCGAACAGCCGACCGTGGTATGGGTCGGGCGACAGGCCCTCCACGTCGTAGCCGAGGGCCCCCAGACGCTCGGCGATGGCGCCCGTGCCGCAGCCCACGTCAAGCACGGAGGACACGCCCACCGGCAACCGGTCGAGCAGCCGCGCCACCAGCCGCTCCTGGGCTCGCCGCAGGCCGTCCACGTCCAGCGGGTCCTGTTCGTCCCACAACCCGAAGTTCAGGAGCTCGAGCCCCACGATCCGGTGCAGGAACTGCAGCGAGAAGCTCGTCTTCACCTGACGGGGGCTCTTCCCGTCGAGGGCCGGCCGGAACAGCTCGCGCCCCTGGAGTTCGGAAGGCCAGCGCCGCTCGGCGGGCGCCGCCGGCACGGCCGCCTCCGTATCGGCCAGGGATGCTGCCGGCGACTCCCGGCGCACGGACGGCGTGGCAATCTGCAGGCTCACCGGAAGCGGACCCTAGCAGGCTGGTCAGGCTCTCGGCGCGCGCCGGGAGGCATCGCCAAGCCGGCTGATAGCCTGATGCAAGGTGTCATGGCCGCTTTCGGGCCGCACCGGACTGTCCGGGTTCGGGCCCCGAGCCACGCACTATCTGGAGACCCACCATGCGCAATCCCCTGGTCCGCATCGGCCTCCTGCTGATGCTCGGCGCCGCAGTCCCGGTTTCCGCCGGCACCCACCCGCTGGATCCGCTGAGCTACCAGGAAGTCTGGCAGGCGCTGGAGATCCTCCGCGACGCCGGGCGCCTCGACCGCGAGACCCGGTTCTCCCAGCTCGCCCTCGAGGAGCCCCGCAAGAGCGACGTTCTCGCCTGGCGGCCCGGCGACGACGTGCCGCGCGCCGCGTACGCCCTGGTGCGCCAGGACGAGGAGAGCTTCGAGGCGGTGGTGGATCTGGTGGCCGGCAGCGTCCGGTCGTGGACGAAGCTCGAGGGAGTGCAGCCGAACTGGACCGGAGAGGAGTTCGGCGCGGTCGTGGACAAGGTGCTGGAGAACGAGGAGTTCGTCCATGGTCTCGCACGGCGCGGCATCACCGACTTAACCTTCCTCGACTGCGGCAACTTTCCCCCCGGCTACTTCGGCACCGAGGAACAGAAGGGACGTCGCATCGGCCATGTCCAGTGCACCGAGTCCCGGGGCGCCCGCAACTCGTGGGGCCGACAGGTCGAGGGCCTGACCGCGGTCGTGGACATCGAGGCCGGCGAGGTGCTGCGCGTGGTCGACGATGCCGCCGTGCCGGTTCCGACGACCAACGCCGAGTACGACCGCGCGACGATCGGAGATCCGCGCGACATGCCGGGACCGTTCCGCGTCGAGCGGCCGGAGGGCGTCGGCTTCGATCTCGACGGCTTCGAGGTGCGGTGGCAGAACTGGAGCTTCCACCTGCGGCCCGACCAGCGCACCGGCCTGGTCGTCTCCCTGGTCAAGTACCGCGAGAGCCCGGAGACCACGTCGCGTTCCGTCATGTATCAGGGCCAGCTGTCCGAGATCTACGTGCCCTACATGGACCCGTCGTTCTCCTGGTACCCCAGGAACTTCATCGACGCCGGAGAGTTCGTGGCAGGCGGCCTCGCCGGCCCGCTGCTGCCCGGGCAGGACTGCCCGGACCACGCGGTCTACCTCGATTCGACCCACACAAGCGGCAAGGGCAGGCCCTCGACCGTGCAGGGCACCGTCTGCCTGTACGAACGCGAAACGGGCGACCCGTCCTGGCGTCACTACGCCGAAGAGCTGCCGGAAAGCCGCAGCAGCCGCGACCTCGTCGTCCGCACCGCCGCCGTGATCGGCAACTACGACTACATTCTCGACTGGATCTTCCGTCAGGACGGTTCCATCGAGGCGCGGGTCGGCGCCACCGGCCTGCTCGAGGTCAAGGCGGTGGCCGCGGAGTCCGCCGTTCCGGAGACCACGGCGGCCGGTCTCGCCGTCACGGCAGCGGCGGACGCCGTTCCCGGGGCACTGCCGCCGGACGCCCACGGGCGGTTCCTCGACCGCAACATCGTCGGCGTGAACCACGACCACTACTTCAGCTACCGCCTCGACCTGGACGTAGACGGCGAGAACAACCGCTTCATCGTCGACCGCCTGGTCATGCGGGAGCTGCCGGCCGACCACCCGCGCCGCAGCCTGTGGGTCCGGGAGGCGCATCACCCCGGCAGCGAGCAGGAAGCCCGCCTGAACATCGACCTGGAACGCCCCGCCCTGTGGAGGGTGGCGAGCACGGAACGCACCAACGGCGTGGGCTACCCCACCAGCTACCAGCTGATGCCCGGTCGCAACGCGAACCACCTCTTCGCCGACGACGACCACTCGCTGCGCCGCGCCGGCTTCATCGAGCACCACCTGTGGGTGACGCCCCACGACGAGGACGAGCGCTTCGCCGCCGGCGACCATCCGACCCTCAGCGAGCCCGGCATGGGCCTGCCCGGCTGGACAGAGGCCGACCGCTCGATCGTCGACCAGGACATCGTGCTCTGGCACACGGTGGGCATGCACCACCTGCCCCGCGCCGAGGACTGGCCGGTCATGCCGGTCATGTGGCACGGCTTCGAGCTTCGTCCGTTCGACTTCTTCGACCGCAACCCGGCCCTCGACCTGCCCTGATTCCAGCGGCCCGAGTTCGGTTGCCGCATGCCGGCCGGAACCCGGCTCCACATGAACCGCCGCGGAGACGCCAGGGACTGGTTGTCCCCCGGCCTTGAGGTGCTCCGCCATGCGTGGCGGATGATGTGGGTCGTCGGCGGCATGATCAATAGCACTCACGGCGATTCTCTGGCTGCTGCGGCTGTTCGCGTGACTCCAGGAGGCAGGAGCATGAGCCGGCGGCGGCTCCTGCATCGCACCAGGTGCGAAACAAAGTTGTCGCACGCCTTGCCGGCATTGACATTCTTGTAGGCATTCCCGAAGGTGTCCGGCGGCGAGGCCGGTCGTCCTGGCCCTCTGCCGGAACCGGGACACCAAGATTCCCCCCAACGCCCAAACCTCCGCAGGAACAAGGGTTCCTTCCTCCTCCAGGTCGCTGCACGCAACGCCGTCCGGGCCTGTCGGGCCGGTGCGCCAGCCGACCTGGAACGATCCTGGCAACCCACGGGAGACGCCCGGCGGTCAGTTCGCAAATCTGACCTCGGCCGCGCCCCCGACGGCGCCGTCGAGATACCCCGCCAGGGCCAACCCGAACCACGAGGAGGTACTCGAATGATCTTCAGGAACCGAGGCCGGGCGGCGCGCCCCGGCCCGGCAATCGGACTGGCCGTGCTCCTGGCGCTCGTCGCCGCGGCGCCGGCTTCGGCCCAGGAGGGCGTCGACACCGGCGACACGGCCTGGATGCTCACCGCGAGCGCCCTGGTGCTGCTGATGACGCCGGGTCTGGCGTTCTTCTACGGCGGTCTGGTAAGGCGCAAGAACGTCCTCTCCATCCTCATGCAGTGCTTCCTCTGCATGGCGGTGATGACGGTGCTCTGGGTCGTGGTCGGTTTCAGCCTCGCCTTCGCCCCGTCGGCGCTGGGCGGCCTGATCGGCGGCGGCGACTACTTCCTGCTCGCCGGCGTGACGCACGATGCCTGGGACGGCACCGCCATCCCGGGCCCGCTGTTCATGATCTTCCAGGGCATGTTCGCCATCATCACCCCGGCGCTCATGATCGGCGCCTTCGCCGAGCGGATGAAGTTCAGCGCCATCTGCCTGTTCATGAGCGCCTGGCTGCTGGTGGTCTACGCCCCCGTCTGCCACTGGGTCTGGGGCAGCGGCGAGGGCTTCTACGGCTTCGGCGAGGGCGCCCTGGATTTCGCCGGAGGCACGGTCGTGCACATCAACGCCGGCGTCTCGGCACTGGTGGCCGCACTCGTTCTCGGCCGCCGTTCCGGCTATCCCGGCCACACGTCGCCGCCCCACAACCTGCCGTTGGCCGTGCTTGGCACCGGCCTGCTCTGGTTTGGCTGGTTCGGCTTCAACGCCGGCAGCGCCGTGGCGGCCAACGGCTCCGCCGCCAACGCCTTCGTCGTCACCCAGGTGGCCACGGCAGCCGCAGCAGCGACGTGGGGCCTGATCGACTGGTTCCGCGAGTCCCGGCCCACCCTGCTCGGCGTGATCACCGGCGCCGTCGCCGGCCTGGTGGCCATCACCCCCGCCTGCGGCTCGGTCAGCGCCATCGGCGCTCTCGGCGTCGGCGCCGGCGCCTCGGTCTTCGCCTGGATCGCCGTCACGGTGCTGAAGTCGAAGCTCGGCTACGACGACTCGCTGGACGTCTTCGGCGTCCACGGCGTCGCCGGCATGTGGGGCGCCGTCGCCGCCGGCCTGTGGGCCACCGACACCGTGCCGGGCAACCCCACGAACGGGCTTTTCTTCGGCAACCCCGGGCAGGTCTGGACCCAGATCGAGGCCATGGTCATGACCATCCTCTGGGCCGCGGTCGCGTCCTTCGTCCTGCTGAAGATCGTCGACCTGATCGTGGGTCTGCGGGTCAGCGACGATGAGGAGCGCATCGGTCTCGATCTGACCGATCACCGCGAGAACGCCTACACGCTGGTCGACTGAAGGCCGAAGGAGAGAACACATGAAGTACATCGTGGCAATCGTTCAGCCCGACCGGATGCAGGAGGTGCTCGACCTCCTGGAAGAGCAGGGAGTTCACCTCCTGACCGTGTCCAACGTGATGGGCCGAGGCCGCCAGCGAGGCGTCTCCGAGGTCTACCGCGGCCACAAGGAGGCAGGCGCGCTCCTGCGCAAGCTGAAGATCGAGATCGCGGTCAACGACGACTACGTGGACGCCGTGGTCAAGGCCATCAGCCAGGGCGCCCAGACGGGCCGTGTCGGAGACGGCAAGATCTTCGTACTGCCCCTCGACGAGACGATCCGCATCCGCACCGGCGAAACCGGCAGCGTCGCCATCGGCTGACCAGGGCCGGGGCGCCATCTCGGCGCTGTTTCGAGGCGCGTCGCGGGAGCTTCCGCTCCCCGGCGCGCCTCTTCCTTCCTGGTCAGTCGACCGGCAGGCGGTCAAAGAGACGGCGGAGCGAGCCCATCCGATCGGCGATCCGGTCCCAGGCGCCCTCCTCGTCCGGCAGCTGACCGAGGCTCGAGAGGCGACGGGCCAGGAAGCGAAACTCGCTCGTTTCCGGATCGGGAATCTCCAGGTCACGGCTGTGACCGCGCACGATGCGCAGGCAGTTGATCACCGCCCGCAGGAGCCGGTAGCCCTCGGTCGCATCCTCGAACTCGTCGGCGGCGAGGTGGCCCTGCCGGTGCAGCGCCTCCGCCGCATCCAGCGTGTTCGTGAAGCCGCGCACGGAGGCGTCGGCGACGCCGGCCGCCATCTGCCGAACCTGCACGAAGTACTCGGCATCGAGCAGCCCGCCAGGGCTGAACTTCGCGTTCACCGTCCCCGAGGCCACGAGCTCCGACCGCTGCCGGTTCCGCAGGTGGCGAATCCGGGCGAAGTCGTGCGGGTGCGGGTCGAACACGAACCGAAGCCGATGCGCCTCCACCTTCTCGCGCAGGGCTGCATCTCCGGCAACTGCCCGGAGCCGCACCAGGGCCTGGCGCTCGTACGGGTCGGCCTCGCCGCCAACGTCGTAGAACGACTCGAAGCGCTGGAACGACGCGGCCAGGGGAGCCGAGCCGCCGCCCGGACGCAGCCGCCAATCGAGCTCGAAGATGCCGTCCCGCTTCGCGCGGATGAGCTTCGTCAGCCGTTGTGCGGCCCGCTGGTAGAACTCGCTGGCCTCGGTGCGCCGCGCCGCCTCGGCATCCCAGAGGAACATCAGCTCGATGTCGGAGGCGTAGCCGAGCTCGGCGCCGCCCCACTTGCCGAGGGCGCACAGGCACCAGGACCCGGGCTCGCCGACGTCCGTGGCCGCCTCCGCCACCGCGGCCGTCGCCGCCCGGCTCAACACGACCTCAGCCAGGTTCGAGAGCTCCACGCCGAAGTCGCTGAACCGCTCCACCCGGCGGGTCAGGTGACGCAGGTCGATGCGCCCGATCTCGGCGTCCTTGAAGCGGTTGAGCGCCTCGTCCAGCGGCGCCGGGCCCACGAGCGCCCGGTCGAGGCGGCCGTTCATCTCCTCGACGCCGGCGCCGACGTCCAGATCCGCCGTGTTCAGCAGCAGCGGCATGAGGTTCTCGTGCTGACGCCTGAGGAACTCCTCCCACAGGTAAGTTCCCGTGCCCAGCACCCGCGCCAGCCCGTCGAGCGATGCGGCCAGGGCCTCGCTCGGGTCGGAGACCTGCTCGCAGGCGGCGTCGATCAGGGCGCCGAACTGCCGCAGGGCCAGCTGCGGGTTGGGCGCCACGACCAGCCGACGTGCAAACTGCTTCATCAGCGTGACCGTCAGACGGAGGTGATCCACGCGAACCGGATCCTCGACCCGTTCGGCGCCTCGCGTCGTCACGAACAGACGGTCACGCACCTCGCCGCCCACGGTGTCGAACTCGACCTTGTCGATCCAGTAGTCGCGGGTCGACAGGACGTTCGCGAACTCGAACAGGAACATGAAGCTGTCCGGGCTCCTGATCTCGAGCACCGTGCAGTTCTCGTCCGACTCGTTGTCCACCGAGATGGAGATGGGCGGCAGGACGGAATCGTCCTCTTCCGGGTCGCGCATCGCCCGCGCCGCCTCCATCACCCGCAGAGTGAGTTCCTCGTTGGCGCGGTCGGCGTCGCCGGCGTCGATCATCCCCAGGAGCCGATTCAGGTCCTGCTCGAAGTGGACCCGCGACAGTTCGCGGCCCTCGAACGACGGAGCCGGCCGCACGTCCGCGGAGAACACGATCAGGGTCGGGCCGCCTGCGGCGCCGGTCGACGCGGTGGGCCGACGACGGCCGCGCCTCGACGGGGGCCGACGACGGCGACGACGGCGGACCCCGCGCGCGCGACCGTAGAACTCGAGCTTGCCGACATCCTGGTAGGTGTAGGAACGGCCGCTGACGATGGACAGGCCGCGCGCCGCCAGAAGGCCGCAGATCTTCGCGAACTCGCCGAAGTAGTCCCTGGCCACCACGGTGACCCGGCTGGCGCCGCCTGCCTCCTGGACCTCGACCCGGCACAGCTGCCCCTCGCCGAGCTCGTGGATCATGCGCAGGTGCTCCGCCACTTCCTCCACCGAGTTGGTGATGAAGTAGGCGCTCTCCATGCGACGGAAGTGCTCGTCGATCAGCGCGTCCGGCAGGCCCGGGCAGAGCTCCCGCACCTGGTGCTTGCGCTCCAGGAACTCGATCGTCTCGTCGAAGAACTCGCCAAAGATGCGCCGCACGCCGGCCGACGTGCGCTCGTAGCGGGCGGCCAGGTCCAGCGTGTCGAGCGGCTGGCCGAGCGCGAAGGCGACCCGCCACTGGAACGTCGCCCACTGCTTCGGCTCGCCCGGCAGCTGACGCACGGGCAGGTCGCGCTCGAGCTGCAGCACGTGCTCGACCACGCGCAGGAAGATGTACGCCTCCCGAAGCTCGTCGTGCTCCTCGGCCGTGATCACGTGGTGGGCGCGCAGCCGGGCCATGGCTTGCAGCGTGTGGCCCGACCGCAGGCTGGCGTTCGAAGCCCCGTGGTACAGCTGCAGCAGCTGGACGATGAACTCGATGTCCCGAATGCTGCCGGCTCCGAGCTTTACGTTGCCGACGTCCGTGCCTCGCGAGCGCAGCGAACGCTCGATCATCTGCTTCATCTCGAAGACCTCGCGGAGCAGGGTCTCCGGCGGGCGTTCCGGGTTGAAGACGAAGCGGCGAGAGCCGTCGATCAGTGCCTTCGCCGCCGCCTCGTCACCGGCCGAGAAGCGAGCCTTGATCAGCGCCTGGAAGGTCCAGTTCATGCCGTAGCGCTCGTAGAAGCGCAGGTACTGGCCCACCGTCCGCACCAGCGGCCCCATCTTGCCCTCGGGCCGCAGGCGCATGTCCACCCGGAACACGAAGCCGTCCGCCGTGTTGTCCGAGATCAGCCGAATGAGCTGCGGCGCCCGTCGCTGCAGGCGGTGCAGGGCCTCCTGGTCCACGTCGTCCGAGGCCACGAACAGGGCGTCGATGTCCGAGCTGTAGTTGACCTCGAGACCGCCCCACTTGCCCATCGCGATGACCGCGAACGGCTCCTGGTCGAGGCCGGTGGCCTCCAGCGCCCGCTGCACGCAGACGTCCGCGACCTGCGAGATCTTCGCCGTCGTCGCGTCGAAGTCGTCCTGGCCGCTGAAGTCCGCGACCGCGACCCGGATCAGCTCCCGGTAGCGCAGGAAGCGAAGCCAGCGTCGGAAGTCGTCGTCCGGCCCGGGCCGCAGCTCCGCCATGCGCTGCCGCTGCTCGTCCGGCGACTCCTTCTCGACCGGGAACAGGTCCTCCGCAGCCGCCGGATGCGCGTCCAGCCAGCGGGTGTAGGCCGGGGCGAACTCGCGCAGGATGTCCCGCTGCGCCAGCGCGACCGTCTGCCGGGGATCCTCGGCATCGTCGATCCCGGCCCGCGCAAGGGTGTCGGCCGCACTCTCGATGCTGGAGGTCACGCCAGTTCTCCGCTTCCCTCAGACCCTAGCAGCCTGCTGGGACCGTGGGGGCTGGGCCCAGGTGCGGCGTCCGCGACGCACCTGGCGGCGCCAGCAGGTTGCAGGACTTGCCTGCGGGCCAGAGGACACTGGGCTAATCCTGCAGCCTGCTGGGGCGGTGGGGGCTGGGGCCAGGTGCGGCGTCCGCGACGCACCTGACGGCGCTAGCAGGCTGCAGGACTTGCCTGCGGCCCCAGGACGCCGGGCCGTTCCCGCCGGTCGTCGTACAGCAGTCGGCGCCCGCTCGCTGCGGGCCGGCGGCGCCGAGCGCTGGGCAGTCCTGCAGCCTGCTGGGACGGTGGGGGCTGGGGCCAGGTGCGACTTCCGCGACGCGCCGGGCGGCGCTGGCAGGCTGCAGGACTTGCCTGCGGCCCCAGGACGCCGGGCCGTTCCCGCCGGTCGTCGTACAGCAGTCGGCGCCCGCTCCCTGCGGGCCGGCGGCGCCGAGCGCTGGGCAGTCCTGCAGCCTGCTGGGACGGGAAGAGGATCGGCCCTCAGGTCCGAGGGGGCCGCAATGGCGCTGGAGGCAAGCGACTCGAGAGACTCTCCCGGACAAGCACGACCAGCCGCATCGAAGCCGACCGCAGCGGGCGCCAGCTTCCCCAAGAGCCTCCGAAGCGCCCGCGTCCCCGGCGGCCCCCTCGGACCTGACGGTCAGCGGATCAGCCGTCGCCGGCTGGCAATGCCAGGGCCACCAGCTCGGACGGCTCTCCGGAACCGCCCGTGGCGACGACCACGTACTGCCTGCCCTCGTGCATGTAGGTCATCGGCGAGCCGCCGACGGCGGGCGCCATCTCCATGCTCCAGAGCGTCTCGCCGCTCGCCTTGTCCAGCGCCGAGAGCGTCGACGGGTCGAACCGCCAGTCGCGGCTGGCCACGATCTCGGCAGCGGCGGCGACCTGCTCCTCTGGCAGGACGGCGAGTTGCTCCAGCGCCTTCTCCTGCAGATCCATCGAGGTCGCTTCCATCTCGGCCTCGCGGTGCATCCGCGCCTCCTGAGCCACGAACAGAAGCGACGGCGTCAGCAGGACGTGAGCGCGGGCGCCGGAGCCCAGCGGTCCCAGCTCCAGGTCGCGCAGCGCGGGGTGGCCGGTTGGCCCCTGGCCCAGCGGTCGAATCCACTCGATGTCGCCCCGGTTCAGGTCGAAGGCCGTCATCCTGCTCCAGGGCGGCTTCACGATGGGCAGGCCGAACGGCCCGGGCGGAGAGAGCTGAATCGAACCGATGTAGTCGAACGAGGACCGGTTCGGATCCGGCTTCTTGATCGTCAGCACCACGGGCAGGTTGAACGACGGCACGTAGAGCCGGCCGGTCTCCGGGTCGAAGGCGCCTCCCGGCCAGCTGGCGCCGCCGCCCCAGCCCGGTACGTTCCACGTCCCGCGCATCGAGGGCGGCGTGTACAGCGGGCCCTGGTCGTACTGCTCCATGATCTCCTTCGCCCGGGCCAGGATCTCCGGCGTGAAGTCGATCAGCTGGCCCTCGTGCATGCCCTGGGGCTCGAAGGCCGGGGGTCGGCTGGGAAACCTCTGCTTCTGCGCCGCCCGCTCACCCGGCACGGTGCTGCGGGGCACGGCGCGTTCCTCCACCGGCCACACCGGCTCTCCGGTCTCGCGGTCGAGGACGAAGACGAACCCCTGCTTGGTCAGCTGGGCGGCCGCCTTCACGGTCCTTCCCTCCACCTCGATCTCGCCCAGGATCGGCGGCGTCACCAGGTCGTAGTCCCACAGGCCATGCCGGACGACCTGGTAGTGCCAGCGCCTCTCGCCGGTCTCGCAGTCGAGCGCCACCAGGCTCTCGGCAAACAGGTTGTCGCCGAGCCGGTGACCGCCGTACCAGTCGTTCGTCGGCGTGCCGAAGGGCAGGTAGACCAGGCCCAGCTCCTCGTCCGCGGTCATCAGGGTCCACACGTTCGTGTTGCCCGTGTACTGCCAGGAGTCGCCTTCCCAGGTCTCGTGGCCCACCTCGCCGGGCTGAGGGATCGAGTGGAAGGTCCAGCGCACTTCGCCGGTCACCGCGTCGAATCCGCGCACGTCGCCGGGCGGCGCGTCCGGGTGGTTCGGCGCGTCGGAGATGGAGGCGCCCGCGATCACGGTGTCCCGGCACAGCATCACCGGCGAGGACACGGTGTAGGCGCGGCGCCGGTTCCCCACCCCGCGGAGGCTCGCGAACAGGTCGACCTCGCCGCCCTCGCCGAAGCCGCCCACCGGCTCGCCAGTCACCGGGTCCACCGCCAGCAGACGGGAATCGCCGGTGCCGTAGAAGAGCCTCGACGGCACGGCCGCTTCGCCGTCGGTCGCCGGGCGGCCCGGCCACCAGCTGGCGCCCCGGTGCACGAAGCCCAGGTTGGTGGGGCGGCCGGAGGCCCAGGACTGCGGATCGAACACCCACTCGGTGCGGCCGGTGGCAGGGTCGAGAGCCACGATCTGGCTCAGGCCGGTCGTCGCGTAGAGCATGTCGCCGATCTTGATCGGCGTGCCCTGGTGGCCGCCCGGCTGCATCCGGCGGCTCTGAAGACCAGGCTCCTCGGCCACCACCGCGTTGTCGGGCGACGACCAGCGCCAGGCGACCTCCAGGTCGTTCACGTTGCTGCCGTTGATCTGATCGAGCCCGGAGTAGCGCTGCCCGCCGCGATCACCCGTGGTCACCGGCCAGTCCGAGTCCTGGGCATGAAGCGGCGTGGCCAGCAGCGGTACGGCGAGCAGCAGCGCCGGAAGAGCCGCCCGGCTGGCGGCTGCGCCGAACCCGAAACGTTCGCGAAGGCCGCCAGCGGCCCGGCTCGCGCACACGGCGCTGACGGACGCGGCCCGGGCCAGCGGACCGCTCATCGTGCTCCCCTCACGTCTCCGAACGGTCCGCCTTCGGCACGGTCCGTCTACCGCAGGGTCTCCCGGGCGCTTCAAGCGGCGCATCACCCGTTCACGTCGATGACCACCCGACCGCGGGTCTCGCCGGCCAGGATGGAAGCCGCCAGCTCCGCGAGACGGCTCATCGGTTCCACCGTCGTCATGTCAGCGAGCCGGTCGGCGGGGATCTCGGCCGCCAGGCGACTCCAGGCCTCCCGCCGCAGGTCCATCGGCGCCATCACCGAGTCCACACCGGCCAGGACGACGCCGCGCAGGATGAACGGATACACGCTGGCCGGCAGGTCCATGCCGCCGGCGAGGCCGCACGCCGCGACGCAGCCGCCGTAGCGGGTCTGCGCGATCAGGTTGGCCAGCGTCGCCGAGCCGACAACGTCCACTGCGCCGGCCCAGCGTTCCCGGCCGATGGGCCGCGGCTTGCCGGCGAGCTCGTCCCGGCGAAGGAAGTCCGCCGCGCCCAGCGAGCGCAGGTAGTCGTGCTCCTGCTCACGCCCGGTCGCCGCGATCACCCGGTAACCCCTGGACGCGAGCAGCGCCACGGCAACCGATCCGACGCCGCCGGCGGCGCCGGTAACCACCACGTCGCCACTTTCGGGCGCGACGCCCTGGCGTTCGAGCGCCATGACGCACAGCATGGCCGTGTACCCGGCGGTGCCGATCGCCATCGCCTGCCGGTTCGTGAACCCGTCGGGCACGGGCACCAGCCAATCGGACTTCATGCGCGCCTTCTGCGAGTAGCCGCCCCAGTGGCTCTCGCTCAGGCCGTAACCGTTGACCAGCACCCGTTCGCCGGCCGCGAACTCGTCTGAAGCCGATTCAACCACCGTGCCCGCGAGATCGATGCCGCACACCATGGGCACCGACCGGCAGATCGGCGCCGAGCCGGTGATCGCCAGCCCGTCCTTGTAGTTCAGGGTCGAGTACTCGACCTCGACCAGGGTGTCGTGGTCCGGAAGCTCCTCGACCGTCAGATCCCGGAGTCCGGCCGTGTGCCGGTCATCGACCCTGTCGACCACCATGGCCCGAAACGTCTCGCCCATCGCTCTGCGCTCCTCTGCTGCCCGTGCCTGCGGATGATCGGCAGGTTCTATCATTCCGGCATGAGACCCTTGACGCCAGTTCGCCTTCTCGCCGCCGCCCCGTCGCTAGCCCTCGTCTTCGCCCTGCTGCTCGCGCTGGCCGTCGCCGCGCCGGCCCTCGCCGCCGAGCGGGCACGCATGAAGCCCGCCGACGCCGACCCGGCCACCACCTGGCCACGCTGGCGTGGTCCGAGCGGACAGGGCGAGGTCACGGGCAGCGGCTACGTCGACCTCTGGGGACCCGACCAGAACGTGCGCTGGAAGGTCGCCGTGCCCGGCAGCGGCAATTCGTCGCCGATCGTCTGGGGCGACCACATCTTTCTCACCACTGCCGAGGCCGACGGCGCCGAGCGCTCGCTGCTGGCCTTCGACCGCGAGACCGGCCATGCCCTGTGGACCGTGGACGCCGAGGCAGCGCGCCCCGAGCGGGCCTATCCGAAGAACGGCCATGCCTCCTCGACACCGACGACCGACGGCGAACGGGTCTACGCCTACCTGGGCAACCACGGACTGCTGGCCGCCGACTTCGACGGCAACGTCGTCTGGACCCGCTCCCTGGGCGAGCTAAACGCCTTCCACGGCACGGCCTCGTCGCCCCTGCTCGACGGCGAGCGGCTGATCGTGGTCCAGGAACAGCAGACCGGCGGCTCCTTCATCGCCGCCTTCGACCGAAGCAGCGGCCAGGAACTGTGGCGCACCGCCCGCGACACGCGCGTCGGCTGGAGCTCTCCCGCGGCCATCACCGTCCAGGCGGCCGACGGCGGCGAGCGCGACGAGATCGTCGTCAACAGCCAGCACCACGTGATCGCCTACGCTCCCGACGACGGTCGCGAACTCTGGCGGGCCAAGGGCACGACGTTCGAGGTCATTCCGTCACCCGTGGTCGGCCACGACCTGCTGTTCAGCACCTCCGGGCGCGCCGGCCCCACCCTGGCCATCCGTCCCGGCGGCGACGGCGACGTCACGGAAAGCCACATCGTCTGGAGCGCGGCCAAGGGCTCGCCGTTCGTCGTTGCCCCCATGCTCGTCGGCGACTACCTCTACATGGTGAACGACATGGCGAGCGTGATCACGGTCTACGACGCCCGGGCCGGCGAGGTCGTCTGGCAGGAACGCCTCGGCGAGCGGATGCGAGAGGGCTTCTCCGCCGCCCCGGTCGCCTTCGGAGGCAAGGTGTTCTTCACCAACGACAACGGAGAGACCTTCGTGATCCGCGAAGGCCCGGACTTCGAGCTCCTCCACGTCAACCGCCTCGAGGAACGAACCATCGCCTCCCCCGCCCTGGTAGCCGGCGTCTGGTACATCCGGACCACCAGCCACCTGTGGGCCCTGGCAGCGCCAGACCAACCACGCTGACCTGCCGCGAATCGTCCCCGGCCCCTTCCACGACTTGTCCCTCGCCGGCCTTTGATGGCCGCCACAGACCCGAGGAGCCGCAAGCTCTTCAGAGGATGGAAGAGTTGGAACGGCTAACTGAAGAAGAGGCCGGCGTCATGCGAGTCAACATCGGCGGCCTCATTCATCACGGACTGGCCTACTGCGGGATGGGTGAAACGGGGCATGTGGATACTCGTCTTCAAGAAGAGGATGACCGGAGGTCGTGGCGTACCGTTGGACGGGCATCAGATCGCCAACGACTCGTTTCGGGGCGAGCTGCACCCGCAGCTCCGACTTGCCCCGCACCACGCTCCCACACCGAAACAAGTGCGGTCTCTCCTGCGCTTCAGATCAAGAAGAGCACCCGGCCGTTGAGCGTAGCTGTGAGGGAGCGTTGCCGCACTGCGGACGGTGATGCTCTGCCTGACTGGTGCAGCAACCGCGACGCTCCGGTCGACACGTACTGCGATCGGGAGTTGCAAGGATTTTCGGCATGACGAACGCTCGGCATGTTCTTGTTCAAGCCAAGAGGGAGGGCCTCGTTCAATCTGATTCGAAAGCTCTTGCGCCCCGTTTGGCCCTGAGCGGTTTGTCCCGCCAGCCGCCCGGCAATTCTGCTGGCCGACGCCGAGATCTCGGCGGACCGCAAGCTCCGCGCGCTGCGGGACGTGGGCGATTCGCTCGGCACTGTCCCCGCGCCGGATCTGGACTTCGAGTGGCTGTACCGACAGGCTGCGGCAGCACGTGTGCGCGTCGCCGACCGGCTGCGCCAGGCAGCCGAGCGCGACACCTGGACAGCGGAAGACCCCGAGGCGCTGGAGCTTGACCCGGACGAAGACGGCGGCGACCTGCTCCGGTACTACGCCACTACGCCGCGGAGCACGCCAGCCGAGCGGACGCGGAACGCGCTGGCCGCTAGGCGAATGGCCGATGCCGACCGCGACCGCGAGCACTCGGCGGCTCTGCTCCGCGCCGCCGGGTTGCCCTGCTAGTTGACACGCGCCCTGCCGCACTCCCGCGAGCACGTCTTCCGCGCCGCCTGAGCGGAGCCGGAGGCGGCGAACGGCTGGCCGCACTCGCGCTGCACCGGCAACGGCGGTACGTGCGGGTTCCAGTCTTCGACCCCGGCCCATGAATCGGCGACGGCCTGAGAGGCCCTGGAATCGTCGTTCCCGGCCTGCTGTTCCGGCCCTTCCTAAGTCGCTGCGCGTCTCTGCCGCAGCGTGTCCGGCGTGTCGAGCATGGCTTCCCCCGGAGGTCGAGTGACCCGCTACGACCAGGCGCAACGGCCCTCTGAGGGAGCGTGTCATTCACAACCTGCGCGGGTAGTCGCGGGCCGTAGCGGGCCGTGCGCGACGCACGCAGCGGCCCGGTCCGCTTGACTGCTTTGGTCTGCTACGGTTGCAGGTGTCCATTGGAAGCTCGCAGCCGGGGGACGTTCGCGGATGGGCCGCAGACGGCCGGCTGTAGCGCCTCGAAGGCGAGGGCTAAGGGATGAGGAGCATGAAACGCTGGAGTGTGCTGGCCTTCGCAGCGGCGCTGACGCTGCCCGTCGCCGGCGAGGCGCAAAGAGGCAAACCGGAAAAAAAGGCCTGCGATCAGCCAATATCAGACTCTGTCCCAGATAAATTCCGCGTCAATCCTGACATCGTGTTTGTCATCCAAAAGGGGAACAAAGGACTGACAAGACGTGATCTGCGCGACGCCATAGAAAACTGGAAGAAGGACTGTAAGTTCCTCGGTGTCGGAGCCATTCCTCGGCTTGGCCATGCCAACGAAAAAAAGATCACCGACGAGACGTACCATTGGACAGTGCGAGCAGGAGACGTTGAACAGGAGGACCCCCTTTTTGAGACCTGCGGGGAAGCGCGTTACGGAACTCGCACCATAACCGTGGATCTCAAGCGGTGCTCCAACGACGCCAGATGGCCAACCTGGGACAGTAAGGTCCATACGTTGACGCATGAGATGGGCCATGTGCTCGGCCTGGCTGACGTCACGGACCCGAAAGACGCCTGCTGGGGCACCATCATGTCCAGTCGTCCTGGGCCCACCAATGGGCGCGATGTGATAGCCCGCGAGGTCTGTTACGCCGCCCGAAACGCTCTGGAAGCTTCGGAAGATCGGCCGGATGATCCGGACCCACCGGGCGGCGACATCGACGGCCGGCCTGGCGGCAATCCCGATGGTGGCGGCGACGGTGGCGGCAACGGTGGCGACAACGGTGTCGACAACCTGATGACGGACCGCTGTATCGATTTTCCGAGGACGCCGGGTTGTCCCGAGAACTGTGAACTGAACCCGGACGATCCCAGATGCGGCCAGGTCAAGACCTGCGGATGGTTCCAGCAACCCGACGGAACCTACGTCGCTGATTCCGACAATGGCGCTGAGTGTCCTGACACACCACCGATCTGAATTGTGGGGTAGATCCATGTTGATGAGAATCGTGACCTTGCTGTTGCTGCTGCTGTTCGTGGCGCTGCCAGTCGTAGCCGGCCATCCGACGACAATCGGCAAGAAGGACGCGGAGGGGATCGACGGCCCTATCTGGGTGGCGGCATCGCGGGCGTTGAGAGCGGACGGGTCGGTGAGGTACGGGCTGGGAACGCAGGTTGAGGGACACCTCAACTTTCAGTCAAGGCACGTCGTCGCGGATCACGGTCTGGAAGACGGAGTTCCTGCCCAGACGGATGAGTTCTGCCCGCCGTCACCGTTTATCGTCACCACGTCCCGGAACGTCGAAGAAACACGGTTCGGTCTGAAGTTGCTGCTGTCTGAGGTGGCGGTGACAGCGGAAGTCCGCGATGCGATTCCGGGGTTCGACAGATACGGGTATCCGGTCATGCTGTTCTCGCTGTCAAATGTCGTGCCGCTTCACGGCAGGTCTCCGGTTCCCGGCTACGTGATGGTTCCGGTGGACCGGATAGTCTACCGGGGTCGTGTGTTCTGTCGCCCGGAACAGCGTTCGTGGCGAAACGGGGACTTGGCTCCCCCCGCAGTTGGAGACAGGGTGGCCTTGATCGGGAACTGGCTCCATGGTGGCATCATCAGTACGGCGTTCGCAGGAGGCGCTCTGGCGCTGATCGAGGATGAAGAGCTGACCTGGGTGTTTCCGGGAGGGTACTTCAGTGAGGCTCCCGGCAGCGCATCAGCCATGCAGGCCCGCGTTGACGAGGCCGTTGCCGGAGGCCTGTTCGATCTCACCGCCCACTTGAAGACTCAGATGCCTTGGTCCCCGGAGCGCAAGGAGTTCGTCCGGACCTGGGGGAGATTGAACGACAACGGTTGCCGTGTTGCCGCTGCCGACACTCGGGAAGGCCGAACAGTTGCGACTCGTATCCTCTGCAGGATCCTGCCGGAGCCACCGCAGGAGCAGGAGCCTTCTCAGGAGCAGGAGCCTTCTCAGGAGCAGGAGCCTTCTCAGGAGCAGGAGCCGCCGCAGGAGCAGGAGCCGCCGCAGGAGCAGGAGCCGCCGCAGGAGCAGGAGCTACAGGCCTCCTGACCGGCCAGAAACGGCTGCATGGTTGTTTCCTGCGAACCCTGCGCGGCCCCGTAGCGGACTCTGGCGACGGCCCCGCGTCCGGCAAGCTGGCCCTCTGCGTAGTGGGCGGGCATGGGGTGACTGCCAGCGGCCGGCGTCCATGAGTTCCGTCAGTTCGGCTCCGGCAGCGGCGAGGTCCTGCGCGCTGCCGACACAGGCGGAGTGGCCGCTGATCCTGCTTTCGACGCCGGCAGCCTTCGCCCGCTGGTGGAGCACTCGGCGGACCGTGTTCGGGCTGAGCGCCGTGCTGCCGACAGTGTTCGAGCGGCCCCAGACGCGGCGGAACAGCGGGCTCTCGGCGACGCTGGCTGCCTTCCACTTGCGGACGGCCCGCATGCTCGGCGCGCCCAGGAACAGGACCGCGCCCTCGGCTTCCTGGTCAGTCTTCGAGCAGCGCACGGTGAGGCGGCCGCTGCCGTCCGCTTCCTGCTGCACGTCGGCCCAGTCGAGGGCGGCGGCTTCCGACACGCGCAGGAAGGCGTCCGACATGACGCGCAGGATGGCCGCGTCTTTGAGTCCTGCCGGCGAGCGTTCCGCTGCCGCCAGCGCAGCGGCTTCGACCACGGCCTGCCAGCCCATCGCGGCGACCTGGCCCCGGCCCGGCTGCTGGCCTGCCTGCGAGGCCTGCCGCCGCACGCCGCGCAGCGTCGCTTTCGAGACCGGCCCACGCGGGTCTCCGGTCCGCGAGTCGCGCCCGGCTGCGCCGATGGCCGCGTAGTCCTGGCTGAGCGTTGCCGGCGAAGCTCCCCGATCGGCGCGTGCGGCGAGAGAGTCCGCGAAGCGCCGGAGCGCCCCGGCGTAGGCCCGGCGTAGGCCCGGCGCGTGTTCGCCGAGGTCGAGTCGGCGACGGCCCACCACCGTCGAGAACGCGAAGGCTTGGCTGGAGGCCCGGCGCGTGTTCGCCGAGGTCGAGTCGGCGACGGCCTGCCGGACCCGCACGACGTCGAGACGGTCGAGACGGTCGAATCTGGCCAGCGGTTGGCCTGCCCCTGCACCACAGCCCTGAACGCAGCGTCCTACCCCTAACCCCGACCCCTTCCCGATTCGGCGGGAGACGGTGGTACGGGGTCCCCAAGGCGGTTCCCGGCCTGCCGGTCCGCGCACGCCTGGCAGGCGCGCAGCTCGCAGCGCTGGACCTGCGGCGCCGCGCCGCTGCGCTGCCGGAACGGGAACCGGCCCTGGCCCTGCCGGACATGTCCCTGCGCGACCGGCTGCGGGCGGAAGCTCCGGCGACCGGCCTGGTCGAGATTCAGATCGTCCGGGTTCCGCCGCAGAAGTTCGACCTGACCACGGCCGCCGTCGTCGCGGCAAACGAGCAGCCGCGCTGAGCGGGTGTTCAATTTAACCCTGCGCGGGTAGTCGCGGGCCGCACCGGTCCGTGCGCGAGGCACGCAGCGGCCCGGTCCGCTTGACTGCTTCGGTCTGCTACGGTTGCAGGAGTCCATTGCAAGCTTGCAGCCGGGGGACGTTCTGCAAGCTTGCAGCCGGGGGACGTTCGCGGATGGGCCGCAGACGGCCGGCTGTAGCGCTTCGACGGGGAGGGCTACGGGATGAGGAGCATGAAACGCTGGAGTGTGCTGGCCTTCGCAGCGGCGCTAACGCTGCCCGTCGCCGGCGAGGCGCAAAGAGGCAAACCGAAAACAAAGGCCTGCGATCAGCCACTATCAGACTCTGTCCCAGGTAGATTCCGCGTCAATCCTGACATCGTGTTTGTCATCGAAAAAGGCAACAAAGGACTGACAACACGTGATCTGCGCGAAGCCATAGACAACTGGAAGAACGACTGTAGATTCCTCGGTGCCGGAGCCATTCCTCGGCTCCGCCATGCCAACGAAAAAAGATCACCGACGCGACCTACCATTGGACAGTGCGAGCAGGAGACGTGAAACAGAGCAAGAACCCCCGTTTTGAGACCTGCGGGGAAGCGGAGGACGGAACTCGCACCATAACCGTGGATCTCAAGCGGTGCTCCAACGACGCCAAATGGCCAACCTGGGACAGTAAGGTCCATACGTTGACGCATGACCCCGGCCCATGAATCGGCGACGGCCTGAGAGGCCCTGGAATCGTCGTTCCCGGCCTGCTGTTCCGGCCCTTCCCGAGTCGCTGCGCGTCTCTGCCGCAGCGTGTCCGGCGTGTCGAGCATGGCTTCCCCCGGAGGTCGAGTGACCCGCTACGACCAGGCGCAACGGCCCTCTGAGGGAGCGTGTCATTCACAACCTGCGCGGGTAGTCGCGGGCCGTAGCGGGCCGTGCGCGAGGGTAGCAAGCGGCCCCCTTGACGACTGGCCCGGCGCGTCTGCTACGGTGTAAGGCGTCATTCACAGCCTACAGCCGGGAACGTTCGCGGACGGCCCGCAAAACGGCGGGCTGTAGCGCCTGCTACGTAGCAGACTCCATGAAGAGACGAGACGCTGCTTTTCTCTGTTCTGGCTGTCTTGGCTGTTCTGGTCGGCGTAGTCCCTGCAGCCAGCCAAGAGGAACCGCCCAAGATTCTGTACGCCCACCCCGAGCGCGATTCGGATGGGCCGTACTGGGTCTCTGCCTCGTACGCTTTCAGGCCAGACGGTACGGTGCGCAGCGAAGATCGCATCGGCGCGCTGGCTAGCACTCTGGCCGAGAATCTCAAGTGGCCTGTGCCGGAGAGATTTCAGTCAGTGTCCGAAGACACGCCCTGGACGGAACTTGGTTGCGAGATCAGCCCCGAGGAAGCGGCATCTATCCGCGAACGACTTCGTCTCAAACAGCGAACGGTGTTTCCTCCCGGGGACTCTCGGGGTTGGACGGCGGCTTCGGATGCCGTCGTTCTGGGGACCGTGACGGGATTCGTTCCGGGGTTCGACCAGAGAGGCAGGCCGAACACGCTCGTTCTCCTGGAAGACACCGAGCACCTCTACCCGTCGCGGAAGTACCCGTACTTTGTGAAGTACGCCATCCTTCCCTGCGCCCGGTTCGTCGGTGGCGGCCGGGTATTCTGCGCGCCGGACGCCAGCCATCAGGAGTACTACCCGGAAGTCGGGGACAGATTGCTGATAGCCGCTGACATACCGGCCGACCGGGACGGCCAGGCCTTGACCGTGATGAGCATGAGTCGGGTGGTCCAAGTCGAGAAGGACGGCGACCTGAAGACCTGGGGCCGGTCGGACTTCTACCCGGTGGCTTTCGCACCGGACTTCCCCAAGACATTGGACGGGGCGAAGGCGCGGGCTTGGGATGTCTGGCGGGACGGTTTCGTCGACCTGGCGGACACGCTGGGACACGAGGAGTTCACGAGGCTATGGAGGGGCTTGAAGGCCGACGCCGCCGAAGCCGTCCGATCCGGTTGCTTCGTGGTCGGCGTGCTTCCCAACACCAATGGCTGGACTCTGTCCACTTCCTGTACGGAAGAGGCCGCGTCCGGCGAGCGGGATCCCGTGTCATGAGGCGGATCGTAGCTGTCATCGTCGTTGCCTCGTTTGCCGGCGCAAGCGGCGCATATGGGCAAGCGAATTGCACTCGTATGCTTGGCGACTACAACGACGCGGCCTACTCCGAGAAGAGCATGTCTTATCGCTGGTTCAGCGGCAAGGCGCCGAGTTGGTTCGCCGGCGCTGTTTAAAATGGAACGCTTGCAGCGGCTCTCCTGCGCTGTCGGTAGGCACGAGCGGCGCGAAGACGTGGACCGTCACACAGACGTCTTACGTCCCAAACGGCGGTTTGTGGATACTCAGACGATCAAGGATCTCTTCAGGCAGCCGGGGTGCTGAGGAAGGCGCTCGGGGAGGCAGGAGACAGGCGGTACCCGGAAGAGCCGAGGACCGCCCCGCCGGAGGCAAGGTTCTAGCCGACGCAGGCAAGGTCCGAGCAACAAGATCCGAGCCGACGCGCTTGCTTTGACTGCAGAGAACGCGCTGAAGGCGGACTTTGACGCCGGTTCGACCGGTGACCGTCACCATGTCGTCGTTCACGTGAACGAGGAGGATCTGCGGAGCGGAACGTCGGCTGGTCGGCTGGAAGGCGAGGTTCCTTAAGCTCGGGTCACTGGTGTTGCGGCTCCAACTGACTCCGTCGTCGCGGGAACGTCTGCGAACCACGCGCTGCCGGCGGCAGGTGCCTGTGCTGGGCGATGAGAGCCTCGCCATCTCCTGGGCCACACGGTACGAGTAATCAGGCGTAACAGAACCGCAAGTTGCCCGACTTGCGGATGTGCCGCCACGCGGCGGTTTTCCGACGTGGTTCTCGAGACAGGGCACGCGGTTCACGCATCGCGGCACGGAAGCCTGCAAGAACCGGCAGAGCCACCCTGAAAGCGATGCCGAGCCGTTCCGACACGGGCGCTGGCCGGGTACCAGGGAGGACAGTGCCGATCGTCACGAACATGACCTGCCGCAGCGTCGTGGCGTAAAATCGTCGATCAATCGCTGTTCTTGCGCTGCTATCGTCGATTTCCCATGAAGAATCGAGCCATGGAGCAGCGGCTCAGGTCGCGGGCGGCCAGCAGGCTGGCTCGCGTCCTGGTCCTCACCGGCTCGCGCCAGACCGGGAAGACGACGCTGATCCGGCACTGCTTCCCGGACCTGCCGTACATTTCGCTGGAGGACCCGGCGGTGCGTCCGGACTACTCGCGCATGACCGCTGCCGAGTGGGTCGAGCGGTTCCCGTGCGCCATTCTCGACGAGGTACAGAAGGCGCCGTCCCTGGTGGAGACGGTCAAGGCAGCCTGCGACGCGGCGCCGCACGCCCAGTACTTCCTGCTCGGCAGCAGCCAGATCCTCCTGCTCTCCAGAGTCCGCGAGAGCCTGGCAGGGAGGGCGGCCGTCGAGGAGCTCTGGCCGCTTGCCCTGCCGGAGATGGCGACGTCCTCCTGGGAGGACCCTGTCCTGCCGTCGCGGCTGGTCTGGTGGCTCGAAGACGGGTGCAGATCGGACGAGGTTCTGCTGGGCCAGCCGGCGGACGACCGCGATCACGCCCGCTTCCTTGCAACTCTCGACCGCTACCTGCGCTTCGGCGGCATGCCGGTCGTGCATCACGACGATCTGAGCGACAACGAGCGGCGCGACTGGCTGCGGGACTTCCAACGCACGTACCTCGAACGCGACGTGGCCGATCTGGCGTCGCTGCGGGATCTCGAACCGTTCGTCCTTGCTCAGCGGGCGCTGGCTGGCCGCTCGGGCCGCACGGTCAACTTCAGCGACCTGGCCAGGTCGGCGGGCATAGCCCCGGACACGGCGCGCCGGTTCCTGCGCTACCTGGAGCTCAGTTACCAGGTCATTCGGCTGCCGCCCTTCTTCCGCAACCCGGAGAAGAAGCTGGCGAAGATGCCGAAGGTGCACTTCGTCGACCCGGGGATCCTGCGCGCCGTCCTTCGGCGCACCGGCGACTGGACCGGAGAGGAGTTCGAGTCAGCCATCGTGGCGGAGGTCGTGAAGCAAATCCGCAACCGACTCCTGCCCGCCGATTTCTTCCACCTGCGCACCCACGACTGGCGGGAGGTGGACCTGCTGGTCGAGCTCGAGGACGGCTTCGTCGCGCTCGAGATCAAGGCGGCCCGCCGCGTCGGTCCCGGCGACGCCCGTGCGCTGCGCGGGCTCGAGGCGCTGCTTGACAAGCCCGTTCTCGGCGCCCTCGTCGTCTCCCTCGACCGGGAAGTCCGCTACCTTGCCCCCGGCGTCCTCGCCGTACCCGTGGCCTGGCTCCTCTCGCCGCCAACCCCTCCCTGAGCCTGGCTGTCGGCGAAACCGGCTGCCTGCTCAGGCGCGCAGCTTGATCGGCGTCACGGTCACGTCGACGATGCCCGCCGGATGATGCACGCACGCTTCGCAGGCGCGGCCCGTCACCGCACCCGCTGCTGGCGGTGGACCCGCGCCACCTCGACCATGTAGCCGCGGTTGGACAGCGAGGCGGCGCGGTCGATGGCGGCGGCCGCCTTCTCGGCATCGCCGGTCAGCTCGTGGTACAGGCCCAGGTACAGGTCGGCGTAGAAGCGGGCGCCTCCGTCCGCGGCGCCTGCCTCGACCTCGGCGACCGAGCCCGTGCCCCGGAACAGCGCGTCGATCTCCTTCATGGGCCGTCGCGAGTCCGGGCCCACCGGCAGCATCGCCTCGCGGGCCGCGTCCAGGCCCTCCTCGGCGGCGACGCAGAGCAGGTGCCACACCGCGTTCTCGACGTCGTTCGGGTTCACCGTCCGATGCCGCTCGAACTGATCCCGGCAGTCCTCGAACCGGCCGGCGTAGTAGTGCGAGATTCCCCGCTGCCACAGATGCGGCGCCTGCGCGGGTTCGAGCGCCGCGACCTGGTCGAAGTCCTCGATGGACGCCTCGATGAGCCCCGCCTTGAATCGCGCCGAACCGCGCAGCAGGTAGACCTGCCAGTCGCCAGGCGCAGCCAGCACAGCGCGGTCGTAGCCGGCGATGGCCGCCTCGTACTCACCGCGGGACTCGTGCAGCGAAGCCTGCCGAAGCAGCAGGCGCACGCCCGGACCGTCCGGTCCACCGGCATCCTCCTGCGCCACCAGGCCAGCGGCGGCAAGCGCCATGACCGCCACCCACGAACCCATCTGCTTCATCGCGCTCCGAGCCTACTTGCCTGCCCTCAAGGGCCCAGCTCATCGGGCGCCAGTTCCTCGGCAACGCACGACGTGACCCGTCAGGTCCGAAGGGACGCAAGCGGGCTTGAGGCAAGCGACCGTCGTGGCCTTCCCGGAAAGAGAGAACCGACCGCAGCGCAGCCGACCGCAGCGGGTGCCCACCCCCGGCAACCGCCAACGCGCCCGCGTCCGCTGCGGTCCCTCGGACCTGGCGGAGGTTCGCCCGAAGCGAGTACAATCTCGCCGCTTTCGAGATCGGCGCACGCACGACACGGGGAGGAACTCGCACATGGGACTGCTTGACGGAAAGGTCGCACTGGTTACCGGCGCCGGGGGCGGACTCGGCCGCGCCCACGCTCTGCTGCTGGCGCAGGAAGGCGCCTCGGTCGTGGTGAACGACCTCGGCGGCGCCCGCGACGGCACCGGAGCCGGCACGGCGATGGCGGACCAGGTCGTCCAGGAGATCCGGGACGCCGGCGGCAGCGCCGTCGCCGACCACGGCTCGGTGTCGGACGGCGACGACGCGAAGGCCATGGTCCAGCGAGCGGTGGACGAGTACGGGAAGCTCGACATCGCGATCAACAACGCCGGCATCCTGCGCGACAAGTCGTTCAAGAACATGACCGACGAGATGTGGGACATTGTCGTCGAGGTACACCTGCGCGGCACCTACCTGGTCACCAGGGCCGCGTACGACCAGATGCTGGCCCAGGAGTCGGGCGGACGCATCATCATGACCAGCTCGACCTCCGGCCTGCTCGGCAACTTCGGCCAGACCAACTACGGCGCGGCGAAGGCCGGCACGGCCGGCTTCATGCGCTGCCTGGCCCTCGAGGGCGCCAAGTACGGCGTCACCGTGAACCTGCTGGCGCCCGCAGCCTGGTCGCGCCTGACGGAGGACATCATGCCCGCCGCGACCGCCGAGCCGCTGGCGCCGGAGAAGGTGTCCCCGGCGGTCGTGTGGCTGTGCTCCGACGATGCCCAGGACATCACCGGCCGCATCTTCGCGGTGGGCGGCAACGTGGTCAGCCTGCTCTCGTGGGATGCGCTGGAGATCGCCAGGCGCCCGAACGATCAGGCGCCCTGGACGGTGGCAGCCATCGGCGAGAAGATCCGCGCCGCCTCGGCCGACTTCCCCGCTCCGGTGCGCTTCCAGGACCTGATGTAGGACCGCTTGCGGTCGCCGGCGGGTACGCGTTCCCGCCGGCAGCCGCCGTCGCCTGTCCGGCAAGACCCGAAGGCGGTGGCAAGCTGCCCGGGGAACGCGGCGGCACGAGTCCGGCCCGACCGTCCACTGCCGTTCGTCCCGTCCGCACACGTCCGCACACGCCCGCAAACCTCCCTGCCGCCAGCCAGCCACAACCCTTCCGCCAGCCAGCCAACAAGGACCTGGGGCGCAACGTTCGGAGCCATGGTGCGTAGAATGGCCACAAATGTGACCAAATCGCTCACGAATGGTCACGAGTCGCCGCCGCCCTGAACCGCCGGCGACCAGCTCCACCGGAAACAGCCAGCGAGAAGCGACCGATGACCCGGACATCCGAGGACTTCGCCACCACCTGGAAGCAGCGACTGGAGGGCAGGATTCCGCCCCATCTCGACCAGGAGATCGAGATCTTCGAGACCCAGATCGCGCAGAAGCGAGAAGGGCAGATCGACGACAAGGTGTTTGCGGAGACCCGCCTTCGCCGCGGCGTCTACGGCCAGCGCTACGACAACGGCCAGCGCCACGACGGCACGGCGAGCCGCAGCCTGGAGTACCCCTGCGCCGACCTGACCAAGGGGCCCAACACCGTCTGGGATGCGCCAGGAATGCTCCGGATCAAGATCCCCTTCGGGGCCATGAACGCCGAGCAGATGGAGACGCTCGCCGACCTGGCCGAGGAGTACTCGGACGGCATCGCCCACGTGACCACGCGACAGGACATCCAGCTCCACTTCATCCACATCGACGACACGCCGGACATCATGCGGCGGCTGGCCGCGGTCGACATCACCACCCGCGAGGCATGCGGCAACTCGGTGCGCAACGTCACCGCCTGCCCGCTGGCCGGCGTCTGTCGGGACGAGCCGTTCGACGTCTCGCCCTACGCCCACGCTCTGACCCACTTCCTGCTCGGGCACCGGGACGCGCAGGACTTCGGCCGCAAGTTCAAGATCGCGTTCTCCGGCTGCGAGCAGCACGCCTGCGGTCTCGCCAACATGCACGACCTCGGGGCCGTCGCCCGGGTCCGCCCGGCCGGAAACGGCGCCGCCGGCGGAACCGAGCGGGGCTTCACCGTCTACGTCGGGGGCGGCCTGGGCGCTGTGCCCCACCAGGCCAAGGTGCTGCGCGAGTTCGTGCGCGAGGACGAGCTCCTGCCCCTGGCCCAGGCGGTCTGCCGGGTCTTCGGCCGGCTGGGCGAGAAGCGCAACCGGGCACGGGCACGGGTCAAGTTCCTGGTCGCGAAGCTCGGCATCGACGAGTTCCGCCGCCTGGTGGACGCCGAGCTCGCCATCCTGCCCGAGGACGACCGCTGGACGGCTTACATCGACGAGCTTGACGTGACGGACGAGGCGCCCACGCGGCCGGCAGCCGAGCTTATGCCGGGGCCGCGCACGGACGGCTTTGCCGCGTGGCTCGGGTCGAACGTCCAGCGCCAGCGCCAGGCGGGCTACGTTGCCGTCGCCGTGAACCTGCCGCTCGGCGACCTGACCTCGACCCAGCTGCGCTCGCTGGCCGACATCGCACGCCGCTTCAACGGCGGGCTCGTGCGCAACACGGTGGAGCAGAACATCCTGCTCCGACACATCAGCGAGGCCGACCTGCCCGCCCTCCACGCCGACCTCATGGCCGCCGACCTCGGCGCCCCGGGCGCCTCCTCGCTGGTCGACGTTACCGCCTGCCCGGGTACCGACACCTGCAAGCTGGGCATCTCGTCCTCGCGTGGCCTGGCCGGCGAGCTGCGCAAGCGTCTCGCCACCTCCATTTGCACCTCCGGCCTGTTCGCCGACGAGGCCGTGAAGGACCTGCGGATCAAGGTCTCCGGCTGTTTCAACTCCTGCGGGCAGCACCACGTGGCCGACATCGGCTTCTACGGCGTCAGCCGCAAGAGCGACGGCCGCACCGTGCCGCACTTTCAGGTCATCCTCGGCGGTCAGTGGAGCGGCAACGGCGCCGCCTACGGCCTCGCGGTGGTGGCGGTGCCCTCGAAGCGGATTCCCGAAGCCGTCGAGCGCATCGTGGGCCTGTTCGTCGCCGAGCGCGAGAAGGGCGAGAGCTTCCAGAGCTTCATCGCCAGAACCGGCAAGGCGCGCATCCGGCAGCTGCTGGACGACCTGACGAAGCTGCCGACCTGGCTCGAAGAGCGCAACCTGTACTCCGACTGGGGCGACCCGCGCGAGTACACGCTTGGCGATCTCGGCGTCGGCGAGTGCGCCGGCGAGGTGGTCACGGCGGTCGAGTTCGGACTGTCCGCGGCCGAGCGGGAGGTGTTCCAGGGCCTGCTGGAGCTCGACCGCGGCGAGGCGGAGAACGCGGCCGGCAGGGCCTACTCCGCCATGCTGCAGGCCGCTCGCGCGCTCATCACGACCGAGAACATCGACATCGGCGACGCTCCTGCCGAGATCGTCGACGAGTTCCGCACCCGCTTCTGCGACACCGAGATGTTCTTCGACCCGTACGCGGGAGCGAAGTTCGCGAACTACCTGTTCCGGGTTCATGGCGACGCCGAGGCCGGGTCCGGCGAAGAGGCCCACCGGCGCATCGAGGAGGCTCAGCTCTTCATCGAGGCGGCGCACGCGTGCAACCAGCGGATCGCCCAGGCTCAGGCCGCGGCGGTCGCCTGAAGGTCATGGCCGACGCCCCCGCCCCGGACCACCGTCCGGAACTCGACGAGCTCGTCAAGCTGGACCTCAAGGTGTTCGCCAGGGGCGGCGGCGAAGGCGTGGCGGCGGACGAGTTCATCCCCGTGTTCCATCGCTGGATCACCGAGGGCGTGCTTGCCGACGAACTCCTCATCGACGTCGCCGACTACAGCCACGTGCCGGACGGCCCGGGTGTGCTGCTCGTCGGCCACGACGCGATGTACGCCTGGGACCTGGGGCGTGGCGAGCCGGGCCTGCTGTGCAGCCGGCGCCGCGAGACCGGCCCGCGGCTTCAGGGAATCAGGACCCTGGAGGAGCGCATCCGCTCGCTGCTTGACTGCGCCCTTCTTGCCTGCAGCCTGCTGGAAGCGGAACCCCAGCTGTCAGGCCGCGTCAGTTTCGACCGCGGGCGATTCGAACTGAGCGTGAACGACCGCCTGGCACCCCGCGACGATGCCACCGCGGCAACGCTTGCGGGCGCGCTGCGAAGGGCGTTGCGAGCGGCCGGCGTGGACGACGCCAGCGGCGCACCGCTCCCGGTCGAGACGGTCGGCGAACCGCGCGAGCGCCTGACGCTGCGGGTCGGCTGAACGGCCGACCTTCGCCCGCGACGGTACGTCCGCCGGACCGGGCGTCGCAGACCCGGACGGCGGTTCCGCGCCGGGGACGGCGGCGAGTCCCTGACACGGGCCCGCTGCACGGGCCCGTGCACGGCGTCAGCCGTCGGCCAGGGCCTCGTCCAGCAGTTCCCGCAGCTCCGGAGCAAGGCCGAGCCCCAGGGCCGCCTCCTGCCCCGTCTTCGACATCCTGGGCCAGGTTCGTGCCAGCACCTGGACGGTGTGGTCCCTGCCGAGCCGACCGGCAAGCGCCTCCAGGTCGTGTTCCAGGAACACCAGGCAGGCTGCATCCTCGAGCGTCTGCGCCTCGGCGGCCTGGCTGCGGGCGGCCCGCTTGAGCACGAGGTTCTGGACCTTCTCGATCTTCTCCCGCCTGTACCCCGCGTCGCGGAGCACGGCGCCCGCAAGCCGGGCGTGCTCCCGAGCCGCCGCCCGTCGCCAGGTCAGGTAGCCCCGGCGGCCGGCCGGGTAGTCCGAGCGCGGCAGCCGGAAGCGGCGCAGATGCTGACAGTGCGCCGCGAGCATCAGAAGCTCGCCCGCGTCCGGGTCGACGCGCTCCACCCAGGCAGCCATCCGCCGCGAGTACGCGAGCTCGCGCGGCACCTCCTCGCCGTCCAGAACCGTCCTGCCCGAATCCTCCCTGTGGAAGCGGTCGAATCCGGCCACCGCGTTCTGGAAGCGCGGCATGAGTTCGAAGCTCTTCAACTACTCACCGGCAGCTTCCCGCTCGACGACCAGCTTCTCCGCCGCGTTCCTCTGCAGTTCGGCCAGCCAGGCGCCGAAGCCGTCCGGGTCCACGAACGGATGCGGGTCGCCCGGCTCGCGGGCCGCCAGCTCGCCAGCACGCTCGAACACGCCGCCCATGCCCTCGTGGTTCGCCACGTTGACCTCGATCGGGTTCCCCTCCTCGCCGTGGAGCCGCTGAATCCGCGCCACGCTGTCCAGGTAGAGGTTCGTCCGGTGGACGCCCTCGAAGTTCAGGCCCACGCCGCCGAACACGAAGGCCCGATGCTCCGTGCCCCCGTCGCGGACGTTGAACTCCATCGACAGCACCCCTTCGGTGTGCCCGGGCGTGACGTAGAAGTGAACCACGGTGTCGCCCAGTTCCAGGGTGTCGCCGTCCGCGATGACCATGTCGTGAACCGGGGGCGCCATCGCCCAGGCCGGGTCCTCCGCGGTTTCCGCCGCCAGCTCCCAGTCCGCCTCGGTCATGGCCACGCGAGCACCCCAGGCCTCCTGGAACGTCGCCGCCCCGCCGGCGTGGTCGAAGTGGCCATGGGTGACCAGCACGTACTTCAGGTCGGATGGGTCGAAACCCAGGGCGCGGATGCCGTCCACCGCGTTGTCCACGAAGTCGCCGTAGAGCGAGTCGATCAGGATCAGGCCGTCCGTGGTGACCAGCAGATAGCAGGACACCCACTCGATGCCGACGTAGTACAGATTGTCGAAGATCCGGAAGGGCTCGACCCGCTGGGCCACGGGATCATTGCGCCACGCCATCGGGTCGGCAGCGGCAGCTGCGGACACATCGGCGGCAGCGGTTTCCGACGCCTCGTTCGATGACGCCGAGCCTCCCCCGCAGGCGATCAGGCCCGCGGTCAGCAGGAGGGCGGTCAGGACGGTCGCAAGGGTACGTCTCATGGTCCTTTCTCCATCAGGCACGAGCCCCAAAACTACCACGCGCCGCGGCCTTGAACGTTCCGTGCCGGCCGCCAGCGACACGCTTATCGCCATTCCTGTATGATTCCGGCGCTCGCACTCAGTTTCCCGGCGCTCCGGGGAGGATCGAAGATGACGACTCGCCAGCCGGGCGCCCGCCCATCTCACCGCCGCCGACCCGGCAGTCTCGTGGCGGCCGTCGCCATCGCGCTGGGGGTCTCGGCGCTCCTGCTCGCCGCGCCGGCACAGGCGCAGCGAGGCGAGATCCACGTCGGCGCCGGCTTCGGCATCGCCAGCGTGGAGGTCCGGTCGAGCGGCGCCTTCGACCAGATTCTGGACGGCGACGAGAACGTCGTCTTCTACAACGCCGGTTACCGCTTCCACCCGAACTTCGCCATCGAAGCGTCCTGGTACGACCTGTCCCAGGTGGACGGTTCCATCCTCCCCTGCACCAGGGGCGAGACCTGCGACGAAGTCGACATCACGGGGGACTTCAGCGCCTGGTCGTTCGCCCTGGTGCCGAGATACCAGTTCGTGGGCCGTGTCGCCGTGTTCGGGAAGGTCGGCCTGGTCGCCTGGGACAGCACGGTGGACCGCCGCGACGCCCTCGACGACATCTCGTTCGAGGACCTCGACGAGGGCAACGTGATGTACGGCGTCGGCGTCGAGGTCCGCCTGCTGTCGAGCCTGAGCGCGGTCGGCGCCTGGGAGTCCCTGGGCGGCGACATCGAGATCATCTCCGCCGGCCTCCGCCTGACCTTCTGATCGGAGCCCTCGCCACCCCACTGGACAGGCTGCACGATCACCAACATCGGCAACGTCCTGCAGACGACGGCGCTGGTGTACTGGGGAATCGCCGGCCTGCGCGTCTCGACGGTCGTGCTCCGGGAGTCACGCCACGACCCGAGCCGGCAGGTCCGAGGGCGCCGCAGGAGGCATGGAGGCAAGCGTCTCCCACCGACCTCACAAGAGAGCACAACCTCCCGCAGCGCAGCCGACCGCAGCGGGCGCCAACTTCCATGCGACCTCCAGAGCGTTCGCGTCCCCTGCGCCGCCCTCGGGCCTGACGGCGGCGCAGCCCGGACCGCAGCCTGCTAGCGTAGGGCCATGACGGACATCACGCCCTACCGCATCGACATCGACGCCGAACAGCTCGACGACCTGCGCCGGCGCCTTGCCTCCACTCGCTGGCCCGAGGCCGAGACGGTCGACGACTGGGCCCAGGGCATTCCGCTCGCGTACACGAAGGAAGTGTGCGAGTACTGGGCCGGCTCGTACGACTGGCGGCGCCTGGAACGGCGCCTGAACGACCTCGACCAGTTCCGCACCGAGGTCGACGGAATCGGCATCCACTTCCTCCACCTGCGCTCCAGGCACCGGGGCGCGTCGCCGCTGGTCCTGACCCACGGCTGGCCGGGCTCCATCGTCGAGTTCCTCGAAGTTCTCGACCCGCTGCTCGACCCGACTGCGCACGGCGGCGCCGCGGAGGACGCGTTCCACCTCGTCGTGCCGGCGCTGCCCGGCTTCGGCTTCTCGGACAAGCCGTCAAGGGCCGGCTGGAGCGTCGAGAAGATCGCCCACGCCTGGGCCGAGATCATGTCCCGGCTCGGCTACGAGTGGTACTTCGCCCAGGGCGGCGACTGGGGCGCGGCGGTGAGCACGGCCATCGCCATCCAGGACCACGAGCACTGCCACGGCATCCACCTGAACATGCCGACGTCCGGTGTGGACCCGAGCACGATGGACAACCTGACTGACCTGGAGAAGGACGCCCTGGCCGGCATCCAGCACTACCAGGACTGGGACTCCGGCTACTCGAAGCAGCAGTCCACGCGACCGCAGACCCTGGGCTACGGGCTGGTCGATTCGCCCGCTGGCCAGGCGGCCTGGATCATCGAGAAGTTCTGGTCGTGGATGGACTGCCACGGCCACCCGGAGAACGTCCTGACCCGCGACCAGCTGCTGGACAACGTGATGATGTACTGGCTGCCCGCCGCCGGCGCGTCGTCCGGGCGTCTCTACTGGGAGAGCTTCAACAACCGTGGCAGCGAGCCGGTCGAGATCCCGGTCGGCTGCAGCATCTTCCCGAAGGAGATCTTCCGCTCCTCCAGGCGCTGGGCCGAGCGCCGCTACCACCAGCTCGTGTACTGGAACCGGCTGGAGAAGGGCGGCCACTTCGCCGCCTTCGAGGTGCCGGACGTCTTCGTCGACGAAGTGCGCAAGTGCTTCCGCGCGATGAGGGCCTGAGCCGGAGGCGCCAGGCGAGTGCGACGGCCTGAACCATCAGTGTCGTGGCCCGGTTTCCTTCCTGAAGTCGCGATCCGGCGGAACGCCCGCCCCTCGCCACGCGGGCGGAGGCCGGAACGAGGAAGCTGGCCCGAATCCGGAAGTCAGACCGCCCCGACCCGTTCCCGGAATGTCGGCGGGCGCCGGTGCGGCGCTGCCTGCTCGAAGGCCCAGGCGATGCGAATCAGGGTCGGCTCGCTCCAGGCGGCGCCGAAGAACGAGACCCCCACCGGCAGGCCGTGGACGGCGCCGGCCGGGACGGTGACGTTCGGGTAGCCGGCTACCGCCGCGGCGCTTGAGCTGCCGACCGAGAAGCTGTCGCCGTGGACCAGGTCGGTGGTCCAGGCCGGTCCGCCGCTCGGACCGAGGATCGCGTCCAGGCGATGAGCGGCGATCGTCGCGTCGAGGCCCTCCTCGCGGGACAGACGACTTGCCGTGTCGCGGGCGGTCCGGTACGCGGCCTCCGTCAGCGGTCCCTTCGCCTCCGCCGCGATCAGGGTTTCCTGGCCGAAGTACGGCATCTCCTCGTCGGCGTTCTCCTCGTTGAAGGCGATGACATCCGCCAGCGTCCTGACCGGCGCGGCATCGCCAAGGTCGGCGAGGTACTGGTTCAGCCCCGCCTTGAACTCGAAGAGCATCGCCTCGAACTCGTGCCGCCCGACCTCGCGGCGATGGGCGATCTCGACCGGGTCGACGATCTCCGCGCCCAGGCTTCGGAGCGTCTCCACGGCCTCCTCCATCACGGCATCGACCCGACCGTCGCGACCGAAGAACTGCCGACCGATGCCGACCCGGATCCCCGTCAGGTCGGCGGCGCCTTCCTCGCCGAGGCGGCGGGTCAGGTCGGTCGGCGTCGGCGAGGCAGCCGTGGCCGGGTCTTTCGCATCCCTCCCGGTCATGCCGCCGAGCAGGGCGGCGGCGCAGGCCACCGTGCGCGCCATCGGCCCGGCGGTGTCCTGAACGGCCGAGATGGGGATGATGCCGCTGCGGCTGACCAGGCCGACCGTCGGCTTGATGCCCGCCAGCCCGTTCGCCGAGGAAGGGCAGACGATGGAGCCGTCCGTCTCCGTTCCGACCGCGGCTGCGCACAGGTTGGCCGAGGTTGCGACCCCGGACCCGGAGCTGGACCCGCACGGGTTGCGGTTCAGGACGTACGGGTTGCGGCAGAGTCCGCCGCGCGCGCTCCAGCCCGAGGTCGACCTTGGCGAGCGGAAGTTGGCCCATTCGCTGAGGTTCGCCTTGCCGAGCAGCACGGCGCCGGCGCGACGCAGCTGCATTGCAACGAACGCGTCCCGGGCGGAAACCGCACCTGAAAGCGCCAGCGAGCCGGCCGTGGTCGTGTTGCGGTCGGCGGTGGCGATGTTGTCCTTCAGCAGGATCGGCACGCCGTGGAGCGGACCGCGCACGTTGCCCGCCGCCCGTTCCCGGTCGAGGTCGCGGGCGATCTTCAGGGCATCCGGGTTCGTCTCGATCACGGAGCGCAGAGTCGGTCCCTGGCGGTCGAGGGCCTCGACGCGCTCGAGGTACAGGCGGGTGATCTCGGTGCTCGCTCGTTCGCCGTCCGCCATCTGCCTGGCGAGGTCGGCGATCGTGACCTCTTCCAGTTCGAAGCGCGCAGGCGCGGCGGGTCCGCCGGCCGCGGCCGCTTCATCGACGCCCCCGGGTCCGGAAGGCACCGTGCAGGCCGTCGCAGCCATTGTTGCCGCTGCCGCGCCCGCTCCCGCCAGCACATGACGACGGGTACTGCCTGCTTCCCGTGCCACGCTTCGAAGCTAACAGGCTGTCGGACCTGCCGCCGAACCGCAGGACACTGTCAAGGCCGACACTCCGCTGGCGGGGTGGGGGCCGGGGCAAGACGAACGAGCCCGCGAAGTGCCTGGCGGCTCAGGCTGCCGGACTTGCCGGCATCCCGCCCTCCTCGCCGACCCGGCGCCAGCTTCGCGTCAACGCAGCACCTGAACCGACGGTCTCGGACCTGGCCTGCCTCGTCGCCCAGGCGCTCGACCCCGGGGCGGCGGCCAGCAGTCGGCCCGGCGCCGTCACTACGATGCCTGCCGGCTCTGGCACAGCGTGCTCGAACCGCCCTGGCCCGACAGCCCCAGGCCCCAGAGCCAGGCGACCGCTGCCCCCAGCGGGACGTACCACGGCCAGGCGAGGATCTCGCCTGCCGGGCCTTCCGCCCAGCGCCAGAAAACGAGCACGAGCGCCGAACCGACCAGCAGCAGCAGGGTGGCCCCGGGCCGCGCAAGGCCACCGAACCACAGCCAGGAGGCGAGTAGCGCCGCCACGCCCAGCAGACAGACCCAGCCCGCGGCCGGCTGGTGCCACGCCACGGCGAACACGGCGAGGACGGAGAGAGGCCCGGACCACAGGAAGCCGCGCCCGTCGCGGCCCAGCGGCAGGAGCGCCAGGCTCACGGCTGCGAGCAGCGCGCCGCCGGTGTGACCGGCCATTGCCAGCGCCAGGTCGAGCAACGCGTCGTATCGCGACGCCACCACCTCCATCAGCAGCGCGGCGCCTCCTAGCACCACGCCCCACGCCACGACCAGCAGACGCGCCAGGCGAATCCCCGACAGCCGCCAGGTCCGCGGAAGCAGCGCCGACGTGGTCTGCGCCAGCGCGGCGAGGATGGAGTCGAGACTCGATATCGCGGCCGCCAGGGCGCCGACCACGACCAGCGCCTTCAGGCCGGCAGGCACGGCCTCCACGGCGAACACGGCGAACACGCGGTCCGGCTGCTCGGCCACCATCGCAGCCGCTCCGCCCTCGACCGGCGTCTCCCGGTAGTACGCCCACAGGCCGATGCCGACCAGGGCGAACGCGAAGGACACCAGCACCGACACGCTGCTCGCCGCGACGGCCCGCTGCGCGTCCCGGGCGTTGCGGCAGCAGAACAGGCGCTGGGCCATCAGCTGATCGGCGCCGAACGCGGCCACGCCGCCGACCGTGGCGCCGAACAGCGCCGCCCACAGGGTGTAGGGCACGGTCGGCGAGGCGTCGAGGTCGAACAGGACAAACTTGCCCTCCGTCCAGGCCGCGGCCAGGGTCGAGCCGACGCTGGCGTCGAGGTTGGCGACCACGACGCCCAGGCTGACGACCACGCCGAGAAGGAACAGCACGAACAGGGCCGCATCGGTCCAGACCACCGCCGCCATGCCGCCCAGCCAGGTCCAGACGATGGCGACGGCGAGCGCCGCGCCGACCGCGGCGACCAGGGGCGGCACACCGGTTGTCCCTTCGAGCCAGGCGAGTTCGCGGTGCAGCAACACGCCGAGCACGACCGCCGACAGGTAGACGCGGGCGGCCTGGGCCAGCACGCCTCCCAGCCAGAAGATCCCGGTTGCGGTGCGGCGAACCGACGCCCCGTGTTCGCCCAGCCGCCGCTCCATCAGGTCGTACGGACTCATCACGTCGTCCCGGTACCAGGCCGGGACAAGCAGCCACGCGACCACGAAACGAGCGCCGACGTAGCCGAACAGGCCGATCTGCAGGTAGGTCAGGTTGCCGCCCTCACGCTGCACGATGGAGGGCAGGCTGATGTAGGTGACGGCGCTGATCTCCGTCGCCACCAGCGACGCGGCCACCGCGTACCACGACAGGTCGCGAGAACCGGTGAAGTAGTCGCGTTCGGTCCGCTGGCCCCGCGACAGCGCACGCGCCAGCAGCGTGACGCCGCCGAGCAGCGCGATCAGGATCAGCCAGTCGACGGCCCCGAAGGCGCCCTTCAGACCCATTCGGGCTCAGCCCGGCCGCCAGGCGGAGCTGCGCCGGGCCGCCTCGCGCCGCGACCCGGACGGCATCGAGGCGCAGACGCACGGGCCGGAACGAACCCGGTCATCTCGCGAGCTCCGCAGGCGCCGCCGCGGTCAAGAACGTGGCGCGGCCGACGCTTCGCCCGAGCCTGCCCTACTCCCCGCCGGCGTACACGAGCCCGCGGGTGCTGGTCCGGACGCGGTAGAGACCCGTGCGGGCAGTCATGAACAACGTGCTGCCGTCGCCGCCGAAGGCCGTGTTGGCCGGCAGCTCGGCAGGGGCGACCGTCCCCAGATGGCTGCCGTCCGGGCTGAGGACGAGGACGCCGCCGGGCCCGGTAGCGAACACGTTGCCGTCCACGTCGACCGCCAGGCCGTCCGGCGCGCCGGGGGCCTCCATGTCGCTGGCGTCAAAGAACATCTCGCCCTCACCCAGGGTCAGGTCGTCGTTCACGGCGTACTTCTTCCAGTAGCGGTTCGGCGCCGCATCCGAGTTCGCCACGTAGAGCGTCTTCTCGTCCGGCGACAGGCCCAGGCCGTTGGGCCGCGTCTGGCCTGCTTCCAGCAGCGTCACCGTACCGTCAGGGTCCAGGCGGTAGATGCCGTTGTGGCCCTGCTCCTTGTTCTCGGAGTCGTCCTGCCCCTCCAGCCCGTAGGGCGGATCGGTGAAGAAGGCGGCGCCGCTGGAGTGGAACACGATGTCGTTCGGGCTGTTCAGGCGCTTGCCGTCGTGGCTCGAGGCCAGGTCGACCCGCTCGCCGTCGAGCGCCATCGCGGAAACGACCCGGTTGCCGTGCTCGCACAGCACGAGGCGGCCGTCCGGATGGAGCGCCAGGCCGTTCGAGCCGCCCGACCCGCCGGTGTCGGCATCCGCGGGCAGAACCGGGTCCAGGAACGCGACGGCGCCCTCGCCCTCCGACCAGCGGTAGATCCGGTTGGCGGGGATGTCACTGAAGTAGAGGCGGTCGGGGTCGCCCGGCACCCACACCGGGCCCTCAGTGAACATGAAGCCGTCGGCGATCTTCTCCACCATGGCGTCCGTCGGAACCAGTGCGTCCAGCGCCGGGTCGTTGCGCAGCACGCTGCCGTCGCTCTCCATCTCGCTCGTCTCCTCCTCAAGCAGCGCTTCCGCCGCCTCCTCCTCGTAACCGCCGCCGCAGGCCGCCGCCACGGCGCCCGCGACCACCAGGGCCAACCAGGATCTGCTCATTCGTTCTCTCCCGCCAAATCTCGGTTCAGGGCTGAATGACCCGTGAGGATAGCAACCTGAAAACGGCCTGATCGGCGAGTTCGGCCGCCTGTTCGCCGCCAGCCACGGCGCTGACGCCGTGCCTGGCCCCAGCCCCCACCTCGCCAGCAGCCCGTCAGCCAGCCAGCGTCCCTGGTCCGCTGGCAAGCCCGGCAGCCTGCTAGCGTGCGGGTCGTTGCACCATCGGGCCGACACGAAGGTCAGCGCCGACGGCGGGCGGCTGCCCGGCGCCGCCGAGGCGCGGCCTTGCGCGGCGCTGCTGCTTGCGGCCCTTGTCGCCTGCCAGCCGCATGGCGCAAGGACGTCCGTGACCGAAACCACGCCCACCGCCCTGCCGCCTGTTTCGCCGCAGGCCGCCGGCTTCGACCCGCAGCGTCTGGGGCAGGCGGCGGGCCTGCTCGACCGCGCGGTCGCGGACGGCGTGACCCCTGGCGGCGTCCTGCTGGTCGCACGGCGCGGCGCCGTCGCCATGGAGCATGCGGTCGGTCGCCTGACGTACGACGAGGGTGCCGCTGCTGTCACGCCGGACACGATCTACGACCTCGCTTCGCTGACCAAGGTCATCGCCACGACCACGCTCGTCATGCGGCGAGTGGACGAGGGCGCGCTCGACCTCGACACGCCCGCGGCAGCCCATCTGCCGGAACTCGACGGCACGCCAGTCGGCCCGGCGACGCTGCGCGACCTGCTGGCCCATTCGAGCGGCCTGCCCTGCTGCACGGAGCTGTTTCGCGAGCTCGGCGAAGGCCTTGACCGGGACGAGGCGCGAGCGCGCTACCTGGAGCACATCGCCGCCACCGACCTCTTGGCGGAGCCGCGCACGAAGGCCATCTACTCGGACCTCGGCGTCCTGATCCTGGGCGAAATCCTGGAGCGGCAGGCGGGAAAGCGGCTGGACGAACTGGTCCGCGCGGAGATCCTCGAACCACTCGGCATGACCGACACGAGCTACCTGCCCGGCGGGGAGCTGGTGCACCGCATCGCCCCGACCGAGTTCGACGACTGGCGCGGGCGCCTGCCGCACGGCGAGGTCCACGACGAGAACACGCACGCCCTGGGAGGCATCGCCCCACACGCTGGCCTGTTCGGCACGGCCCGCGACGTTGCCGTCTTCGCCTGGGCGTTGCTCGACGGCGGGCAGCGCAGCGAGCATCGCGTCGCCGAGCCCGGAACGTTCGCCCTGTTCACTCGCAGAGCCGAACTGGTAGCCGGCAGCAGCCGCGCCCTGGGCTGGGACACGCCGTCCGACCCGAGTTCTGCCGGGCGCTGGTTCGGAGCGCGCTCCTTCGGCCACACCGGCTTCACCGGCACCTCGCTGTGGGTGGATCCCGAGCTCGACCTGATCGTCGTCCTGCTGACCAACCGAGTCCACCCGACCCGAGACAACATCGCCATCCGCCGCCTCCGCCCGGCCATCCACGATGCTGTCGCCCTGGCCATCTCGGAACAGGCGATCGAGCCGCGGGAGACCGGCTGAGCGCGGAGAGGGGCAGGGAGTCATCCGCGATGGCGACGACGTCACGCACGTGGGACGGCTGCCGGGGTCACCTGCGGAATCCTGACCGGAAATGTGGCCCTGGCCACTGCAGGCAGGGCCGGGGTGGGCGAGGAACCGTCTGCTGAACGCCGCTTGCAACATTCCTGGCAGGCTCGGGCCTGACGACCTGCCCAGGCCAACCGGGGAACCACCCGTGGGAGGCGATTGAATGAGGATGCTGTTCGCGCGGCTCGCGCGCCGGTTCAACTGGCGGGCACCGCAACAGCGCGGAGCCGACCGGCAGAAGGCGATCAACGACAAGCTCACCGGAGTCATCGGCAGCCCGTGAACCGGTGGGCGGGGCGGCTCGACACAAGGCCCCGGTTCCGGGCCGGACGCAGGCGTTTCGCCGGTGCCCGGCCCATTCCTGCATCTGCTGATCGCGCGCCCCCCGGTCAGACCCGTACGCCGAGGCGGCGCAGGTCTCGCTCGGCCTGCTCCTGCCAGCCGCGGTTGGCCGCCGGGCTTGCCGGGCTGGGGTGCAGCACTCGGCCGACCTGCACCCCCGTGCCGTCGAGGGCGATCCGGGCGCGGCGCTCCGCGAAGGCGCCGACTCCCACCACGAGCCCTGGTTCCAGCGCTTCCACCGCCAGGCGGAGCGACCGGTCACACTCCGCGAACAGCGGCGCCTTGTCCACCGCCGGCAGGCGGTCCGGGGTCAGGTTGGCGCCGCTCTCCACCAGGAAGGCGAGCGGGCAGTAGTTCCAGATCACGAAGCGGCGGAAGAACGCTTCGGGGGTCTCGAAGCGCTGCTTCGCCCAGCCCCAGACACGTCGCCCGCTGACCTCGCTGCGCGCGCAGTCAAAACCCGGGATCGGTCGCTTCGGATGCTGCGCCGTGGGCGGCACAACGCCGGTGCCGATGCCCAGCCAGTCGCGGACGTGCGCCACCTCGCCGAATGGCACGCCGGTCTGGCTCATGCCCCACGGGCCGGGGTTCATGCCCAGCAGGACGACTCGGCCCGGTCGGTCGCCCACCAGCCGCAGGTAGGCACGGTGAGCCTCCCGTGCGTAAGACAGCGGGTTGTAGACGTGGGCGACGGGCGGCGCGAACTCCAGGCACCCCACGGCAGCGGCCAGCTCGTCCGCGACCGCGGCAAGCGCCTTCGACACGGCGCAGGCGCCCCTCAGACGATGCGCGACGTGCGGCCGGTCCAGTACCGGTCCCGCAGCAGGCGCTTGTAGAGCTTCCCGGTCGGCAGGCGCGGCAACTGCTCCTCGAAGTCGATGGAGCGAGGCGCCTTGTAGTGCGCGATGCGCTCGCGGGCGTACGCCATCAACTCGTCGGCCGTGTCCTGGTTCTCCTCCACCCCCGGCATCAGCTGCACGACCGCCTTGACCTCCTCGCCCAGGTCCTCGTTCGGCACGCCGATGACCGCCACGTCGGCCACCTTGGGATGGACGACGAGCGCGTCCTCGATCTCCTGGGGGTAGATGTTCACCCCGCCGGAGATGATCATGAACGCCTTGCGGTCGGTCAGGAAGAGGTAGCCGTCCTCGTCCACGTAGCCGACGTCGCCCAGGGTGGTCCAGCGCTCGTGTACCGGGTGCCGGGATCCGAGCGTCTTCTCGGCGTCGCCGTGGTACTCGAACAGTTCCGCGTCCTCGGGTGGCTCGAAGAAGATCGTGCCCGGCTGGCCGGCTGGGAGCTCCGCTCCGTCGTCGTCGCAGATGTGGATCGTCGCCGTCTGGCACAAGCCCACCGTGCCGGGCTTGCGCAGCCACTCATCCGTCTCCACCGCGCACATGCCGTTGCCCTCGGAGCCGGCGTAGTACTCCAGGATGATCGGCCCCCACCACTCGATCATCCGGCGCTTCACGTCCACCGGGCAAGGCGCGGCGGCGTGAATGGCCCGCTGGTGCGTCGACAGGTCGTAGCGGGTGCGTGCTTCCTCGGGCAGCTTGAGCATGCGGTTGAACATCGTCGGCACCCACTGGCTGACGTTCACGCGGTGATCCTCGATCGCCCTGAGCGACAGTTCCGGGTCGAAGCGCTCCATGACCACCACCGTGCCGCCCAGGGCCTGGACGCCGGCGGTGAACCCGATGGGCGCCGCGTGGTAGAGCGGCGCCGGCGACAGGTAGATGGAGTCCTCGTTCAGTCCGTAGATGGTGGTCAGCACGTCGAACCGCGGGTCGGGCAGGTCCTCCACCGACACGCCCGGCAGCGGCCGCAGGATGCCCTTGGGCCGCCCCGTGGTGCCGGAGCTGTAGAGCATCGTCGACCCGCGGGGCTGCTCGGCGAGCGGCTCGGCCGGGCACGCGGCAGTCGCCTCGGAGTAGTCGGCCCAGCCGTCGGGGATGCCCGAGCCATCGTCGTCCACCATCAGTCGAATCAGGCAGGACGGCGCGAGCTCGGCCAGCTCGGCGCAGACGTCCGCGAGGCGCGCCGAGGCCACGACGCTCCGCGCGCCGCAGTCCTTCAGGATGTAGGCGGCCTCGGGCGCGGTCAGGTAGCGGTTCACGGTGGTCAGGTAGAGACCGGACCTGATCGCCGCCCAGTAGACCTCGAAGTAGCGCGGGTGGTTCTCCATGAAGACCGCCACGTGGTCTTCGGGCCGCAGCCCGCGCTCGTGCCACAGCTGCGCCAGCCGGTTCGACCTTCGGTCGAGCTCCCGGTAGGTCACCGTGTGGCCGCTCGAGGCCATGACCACCGCCGGCTTGTCGGGCGTCTCGGCCGCGTACCTGCCTGGATACACCGCCTGCCTCGCTTCGCGCCGCGCCGGTATCAGGATTCGACGGGCGCCACGTCCCAGCTGGCGCTCGTCTCGATGCGGCAGGGCAGGACCCGCGTGGCGTCGATGACGATCTCCGCATCCACCGTGGCGCTGTCCGGCGCGTCGAACATGCCGGTGAAGGTGGACTCGATCAGGCCGTCCTGGTCCACCCGGACGTCGTTCGGCGTCCTGAAGCGGAACGACCCGGAACCCACGCGCACGTTGGCCTCCGAGTTGCCGAACCGGGTGAAGGCGTCGACCAGCGTCGCGCAGGCCTCATCCTCACCCGTGGCCCCGTCGGCGAGCGCGGGCAGGTAGACGAGGAAGGCGGCCACCCGGACGTCGTCCCCGTCCCGTTCCAGGATGAACCGCAACTCCTCGCCCTGAGGCCCGACCCCGGCCCACTCGCCGAGCGTGAACACGACGAGCTCCACGCCCAGCAGATCGCCGCGGTCCTCGCAAGCCAGAAGGCCGAAAAGCAGCAGCGGCGCAAGCAGCCTCGACGCGGCTCGATGCCGGCGGGAGGCGTTGCCGACTCGGGAAACGCCCAGACCCGAACGCGGCGGCGCCGCCGGGTCGCGCGGCTTGCGCCTGGTCGGTGCTGGAGCGTGATCGGTCATCTGATCTCCGGGCGGACCGGCTCAGCCTATCGCAGCGCTCACGAAGAGGCCCCACGCGGCCCTTGCCAGCGGGCGACCAGCACACCGACCCCGAAGATCACGAGCGTCCCGACGACCGTGATCATGTAGCTGTGAAGCGGAATGCGCAGAAACGCGAGGCTGCCGTCGAGTCGGTGCGAAACGGTCATCCAGACGATGATCAGGACGCCCGCGGCCACCCCGACCCGGGCCGCCCCGCGACCGGCCCGCGGCGCCAGGCGGTCGAGGGCAAACAGGCCGAGCAGGCCGCCAGCGAAGATCCCCGACACGGTCCACCAGACATCCAGAAGGCTGGCGGCGCCGATCATCAGCAGCGCAGCGCCGGTACCCGCCACGCCGAAGACGACGGTCGCCCAGCGCAGCACCGGCAGATCATCGTCCCGCGGCAACTCGGGTCGGATGAAGGCGCGATGGACGTCCGAGAGATAGACCGTGGCCGAGCTGTTGAGCGACGTGTCGATGCTGCTCATGGCCGCCGCGAACAGGGCCGCGATCAGCAGACCCGCCGCCCCGGTCGGCAGCCGGGTCGAGATGTAGTGCGGGAAGGCCTGGTCGGCGGCGATGCCGGTCGCCTCGGGCTGCCCCTGCAGGACGACGAACAGGCCCGTGCCGATGAAGAAGAACACGGCCGAAACCGGCAGGTAGAGGCCGGCCGCCAGCCACACGGAAGTCGAGGCGGCGCGGTCACTCCGGGCCGCGTGGTAGCGCTGGACGTAGTTCTGGTCGATGCCGAAGTTGGTGAAGTTGATGAACAGGCCGTATACGAGCACCACCCAGAAGGTCGAGGTCGTGAAGTCGAAGGCGGTGCTGCCGAGCGAGAACTTGCCGGCGGCGCTGGCCGAGTCGACAAGCCCGGCGACGCCGTCCGGAGCATCCGCCACGAGGAAGCCAACCACGACGAGTGCGCCCAGCGTCAGCACGACGCTCTGGATCACGTCGGTCCAGATGACCGCCTCGATGCCGCCGACCAGGGTGTAGAGCGTGACGACGACTCCGGCGCCCAGGATGATCCAGGCGGCGGGCCAGCCGGTCAGGGCGTTCATCGCCAGCGCCACCCCGAACAGGATGGAACCCATGCGGGCGAACTGGGTCAGCAGGTAGCAAGCCACCGCATAGGTCCGGGCCCAGCGGCCGAACCGCGCCTCCAGATGGTGATAGGCCGAGATCGCTCCACCCCGGCGGTAGAAGGGGATCCACCAGCGGGCGGCGAGAAACGCCGCCACCGGCAGGGACAGCGAGAAGACGAAGGCGTTCCAGTTGCCGCCGAAGGCCTGGCCCGGAACGCCGATGAACGTGTTGCTCGACAGGAAGGTGCCGAACAGCGACAGGCCCACCGCCCAGCCGGGAAGGGCGCCCCCGGCGACCATGAACCCGCGCGCCGTGCCGCTCCGCCGGGCCAGCAGGAGCCCCGTCGCCACCACCGCCGCCAGGTAGACCGCGAAGACGACCAGGTCGGCGCCGGCGGTCACTCTGCCTGCCGGACCGCCGCTGCCAGGACCGGCGCCGAGGCCGGCCACTCCCCTGCCGCCATCGGGCGCCGCGGCAGGGAGCGCGGGTCGAGAACAGCATGGCGGATGCGCGTGCGCCGGTGGGTCCAGGTGACGTGGACCAGGCCGTCGCGCGCCTGGATGACGGCGGGATAGGAGTACTCGCCGCCCTCGGCGTCGTCCTCGAGCATCAGCGATGCGTCCCAGCTGTCACCGTCGTCCGACAGCGCCACGTTCAGGCGCGACCGGGAACCCGCCCAGGCGCCGTCGATGCGCACCTTGTGGTTGTAGACCAGGAGCTGGCGGCCATCGGCCAGGGTCACGCCGTCGACTGCGGCGTTCGAGTTCGGCAGGCCGGTGGCTCGAACTGGCCCCCAGGTGCGGCCGCCGTCCGTGGAACGCGATGCCGCAACCACGCTCTCCCGGGACCGAAACAGCGCCAGCAGCTCGCCGTCGTCGAGAGTCAGAATGGTGGGCTGGATGACCGAGAACGGCTCACCGCCGGGCGCCGTTCCGGCAAGCGCCTCGGTGCGGGTCCAGGACCTGCCGAAGTCCTTCGAGCGCTCGAAATGGGCCCGCCACGTGACCGGGGCCGGAGCGTCCTCGACGCTCGACCCGGCCAGCAGCGAGCCGTCCACCAGCGTGACCGGCTTGTTCCGGATCGGCCCCAGGATGCCGTCGGGCAGCCGCCGCGGTGCGCTCCAGGCGCGGCCTTCGTCATTCGATTCCATCGCCATGCCCCACCACTCGCGAGGGCTCGGCCCGACCTTGAAAAACAGGAGCAGCGGCGCACCCTCCTGCGGCGGCTGGTGCAGCACCGGGTTCCACGTCGGATGTCGCTCGCCGCCCGCCTGCACGCCGTCGGCCACCGCGACCGGCGCCGACCAGCGGGGCTTCGCACCGTCTCTTCCCGCGTCGAGGCGCGAGAGCCAGATCTCCACGTCGTCATCGCCCTCTTCCGTGCCGCCGAACCAGGCCGCCAGGAGCGCGCCGGAGGGCGTCTCCACGATCGTCGAGGCATGGCACTCGGCGTGAGGAGCGTCATCGAAGAGGAACTCGGTCAGCACGACGCCGTGCTCGGACCCCGCTGCCTCCTGGGCCGCCGCCACCCCGCTCATCACGGCAGCGAAGCCGACCGCAACCGCCGCCACGCCGACCGCAGCGCGCGCCCGCTTCCAGCCAACCTCCAGCGCGCTCGCGTCCCCTGCGACGCCCTCAAACCTGGCGGCGGCCACTGCCGTCGGGTGTTGCAAGCTCGTCATCGCGGCAAGAGCGTCGCCGGGCGCTCCGGCGCCAGCAGCAGCGCCTCCGCCTGCCGCACGATGCGGCCGGCCTGCCGCCGCAGCTGGTCGTCCGTGGCGCTGCTGATCGGGTGGTCGATGACGGCGAACAGGTACTCCGACGCGCCGCAGGCCTGCGCCATCAGCTCGGCCCCGTCGACGAAGGCGTCGGTCATCACGCCGACGGCGGGAACGCCAGCGCGCTCGAAGCTCACCGCGTCATGCAGACTGCACGACGAGCAGCTCCCTCAGTCGCCCACCCCGGTGATCAGGAGCCTTCGCCGCGCCAGCCTCTGCACCAGGGCGGCTTCTGCGGGAGCGCTGTAGTTCCCCTTGGTCGCGCGCTCGACCTCGCTGACTCCCCAGCGGTCCCGCACCAGGGTTTCCAGGTGATCGAAAAGCGACGCAACGCCCGCCTTGCCGTTCGAGAGCAGCGCCACGTCGAGCCCGTCGAACGCCGCCGGCCGCGGCGCAGCAACCAGCGGCGCGACCGATCCCTCCCACGACGGGTCAAGCACCTGCATGGCCGGGAGTGTAGCGCCGCGGGTGGTGGCCGGCGCCTCGCGATCAGGCGAACGGGCTGCGGCCGCAGTCGGGTCCGAGGGGGCCGCAGGGGACGCGGGCGCATCGAAGGTGTGCTCAGGGTTGGCGCCCGCTTCGGTCGGCTTCGCTGCGTGAGGGTGTGCTTCGACGGGATGATGTCGGGGGCGCTTGCCTCGAGCCCCCCTGCGACCCCCTCGGCCCTGCCGGCTCATGTCGTGCTCGGCGGGCCGCGAGCGAGGGATGGCGAGGGACCACAAGCGCCAGGCGAAGGTGGCAAGTTCGGGTGCGGGCAACGTCTGGCGGCGGGCGGCCCGGACGGCGGCGTGGCAAAGTCCCGCTCATGGGCGTCGCCCGGATTCGAACGCTCGGCGAGAACGAGACGGAAGGCCTGCTCGACCTCCTCGACGGCTGGCCGTTTCCGGCTGGCGAGAGCGGACGCGAGTTCTTCCGGCGGTACGTCGAACTCGACCCGGCCTTCGAACCCCGCAACGTGTGGGTGGCGGAACAGCAAGGTCAGCTGGTTTCATGCGTTCAGATCTTCCCGCGCCAGGTACGCGTCGGCGGCAAGGTGCTGCCCATGGGCGGCGTCGGCAGCGTGTTCACCCGGCCCGAGCGGCGCACGCAGGGGCTTGCCGGAGCGCTCCTGGAGCGGGCACACGACTCCATGCGCGAGCGCGGAATGCTTCTCTCGTACCTGTACGCCGAGCGCCTCGCCTGGTATGGGCACTACGGCTGGCGGCCCTGGTCGGCCGGCGTACGAACGCTGGATTGGCCGCAGGCTTCCGCGTTCGCAGGCACTGGCGCAGCTCGCCTCCTCGCACCCGTCACGAGCGGCGTCAGCCTGCCCGAGGCGTCCGAACTGAAGCGCCTGTGGCGTTTGTACGCGGAAGGCAGCGGCGGCAAGCCGCCTGACGGCATCGTGCATCGTGCGTCAGAGGCCGACTGGAGCGCCAGCCTCGCCCTGGCAGGCACGCCGGATGAGGACATCTGGCTCGCCTGCGACCAGGATTCAGCGCGTCCGGGTGCAAGGCAAACGCCGCCGGCGAACGCTGGCCCCCATTCACCTGCCGCTCCGGCCGCCGGACCCGACGGCCAGCCTGCGTCGGCCTACCTGCGCGTCGCAACCGTCGGCGAACGGCTCCGGGTTCTGGAGTGGGGCCGGGAGCAAGACGGGGCCTGGGCACTCTGCGGTCTTCTGGCCGCGGCGCTCCACCGACAGGGTTCGCGGTCCATCCGCCTCCCCCTGGTGCGCGACCGGTCGGTAGAAGCGGAGCTCGCCGCTGCCGGCGCCCGGATCGAGACCCGTCCGGCCTGGAACGAGACGCCGCCGGGCAGGCGGCCGCCCGCGACCTGGATGGTGCGGAGCCTGAACGAGGACGAGCTCGCCCGCAGGTGCGGTCTCTCCGGCGACGGCGACGTGCTGGCCAGATGCCTGCCGTTCGATCGCTTCGCGTTCTGGGAGGCCGACCGCTTCTGAGTTCAAGGTCAGACGGTCGGCATCGAACACAGGTGTTCCAGCCTCGCTCCGCAGTCCTTCGACAGAGCCATCGACAAGGCTCGAAAGAGTTCACAGGTCCGCGAGCGCCACAGCGGGCTGGAGGGGCGCCGCTGCCGGCCTGGCCAGCGGAGGAACAACGCTGGCCGATCCGCCAGACACCCCCTGGCATCACCCGCGGCCGCCCCGGCACTGCCCGCGCCGGCACCCTTCCTTGACGCCGCACGGCCGCGCGGACAGACTTGGCGCGACCCCGGAGACGCGCAGGATGCAGACCACCAGGAGCAGCCCATCCTGAAGCTGCTGTCGCTCCTGCTCGTGGCGACCGGGACTGCGGCCGCGACCGCGGCGCCGCTGACGGCGCTCCAGGCGGACCTGCCCGTCCGCGTCGAGCCGTTCCTTCAGCAAGTCGCGGAGTACGGGCCGCCAACCTTCGGCGATGCGCCCAGCCGGGCGGCGGCACCTCGGCCGCCGAGCATCAACGCACCAGGCGAGGTGCGCGACGTGGCCACCGACGCCGCGATCCGGGTGGCGGTCGCCTCTTCCACCGGCCTCTGGGTGCGCACCGGCTCGGAGACCACGTGGCGTCGCCTGCTGCCTCGGCAGGGCGACCGGAGCTGGGCGCCGGTCGACGTGCGGGCGGTGGAGTTCGATCACGACGGGAGGCTGTGGTTCGCCTCGCCGCAGGGCCTGGGCGCGCTGGACGAGACGACCGGCGCCTGGCGGCTCCACGACCGCTCCGACGGCCTGCCCTGGAACGACTTCACCGACCTTGCCGCGGCGCCGGACGGTTCCGTCTGGGCGGGCACAACGCGCGGCCTCATTCGGCTCGTCCCGGGCGCAACACCGGACGACCCGCCGCGCTGGCAGTACCGCCAGGGACGGCGCTGGCTGCCGCACGATCACGTGCTGTCGGTGGACATCGACCGGAACGGCAGCGTCCGGGTCGAGACCATGGGCGGCCCCGGCGTCATTCACCTGCGCCCGATGACCCTGCGCGAGAAGGCAGACCGCTTCCACGAGGCCATCGAGACCTTCCACCGTCGGACGCCATACGGCTACGTCCTCGGCGTCACGCTCGACGAACCGGGCGACACGTCCTCGTTCAGTCACCGCGACAGCGACAACGACGGTCTGTGGACGTCGATGTACGGCGCCGCGGAGTGCCTGCGCTGGGCGGTCACGCGTGACCCCGAAGCGCGCCGGAACGCCCGCCGCGCCTTCGAGGCGCTGCGCTTCCTGCAGCAGGTGACCCAGGGCGGGACGCCGCCCGCCGCTCCCGGCTTCGTCGCGCGCACCATCCTTCCCACCGACGGCCCCGACCCGAACGCCGGCCGCGCCGAGGTCGACCGGCGCATGCGCGCGGAGCGCGACGGTCTGTGGAAGGTCATCGAGCCTCGCTGGCCCACGAGCGCCGACGGCGCCTGGTACTGGAAGAGCGACACCAGCTCGGACGAACTCGACGGCCACTTCTTCTTCCACGCCCTCTACCACGACCTGGTCGCCGACACCGACGCCGAGCGGGCCGAGGTGCGCGACGTCGTGCTGGCCATCGTCGACCACCTGATCGACCACGGCGGCGCCCTGGTCGACCACGACGGCGAGCGCACCCGGTGGGCCGTGTTCGGCCCGGAGCAGCTGAACCACGACCAGGACTGGTGGGAGGAGCGCGGCCTGAACTCGCTCTCGTACCTGACCTACCTGCGCATCGCCGGGCACATGAGCGAACCCGGCAGCGGGCAGCGATACGCCGATGCGGCCCGCGCCCTGCTGGACGACCACGCCTACCTCGCCAACCTGCGCAACCCCAAGGTCCAGAGCGGCCCGGGCACAGGCAACCAGTCGGACGACGAGATGGCGTTCATGAACTACTACCACCTGCTCCGGTACGAGGAGGACGAGGCGGTCCGCAGCGTCGCCGCCCACTCGCTGCGACAGTACTGGCTGGTCCTGCAGCCGGAGCGCAACCCGCTGTTCGACTTCATCCACGCCACGGCCATCGACGGCACGGGCTACCGCGACGCGTTCGACGACGAGACCTACGACCGCGCGGACTTCCCGCTCGACGACGCCGTGGAGAGCCTCGTCCTCTACCCGCTCGACCGCTTCGACTGGGGGCTTTCGAACAGCCACCGGCTCGACGTCGTCCTGCTGCGCGAGCAGGACGACCGGGGCGCCAGGGGCCATCTCCGGGACGGCCGGGCGCTGCCCATCGACGAGCGCTTCGTGAACCACTGGAACCACGATCCGTGGCGGCTCGACCACGGCGGCGAGGGCCGCTACCTCGCTGACGGCGCCAGCTTCCTGCTCCCCTACTACCTGGGCCTGCACCACGGCCTGATCGAGGAGACCGCGAGCGCAGGCGCCGCCGAGGCCGCGGAATGACCTCCGGAGCGGCCGCCGCCACACGGGTCGCGCTTCAGCTCTACACGCTTCGCCGCTCTGCGCAGGACGACCTCGAAGTCGCCCTGGACCAGGCGGCCGACGCCGGCTACCGCGAAGTCGAGTGGTTCGGAGGCCTGTGGGGCCGCAGCACCGCCGAACTGCGCCGTCTGCTGGCGAGGCGCGGCCTCGGGCTTCTGGCCGCGCACGTGCCGCTCCGCGAACTGGAGGACGACCTGCCGGGCGTCATGGAGAGGTTCCGAGAGCTTCACTGCCAGAACATCGTCTGTCCGTGGCTGGACGAGGAGCAGCGAGGTGACGACAGCCGCGACCACTGGCTTGAGCTCGGCCGCCGCCTGGACCTGCTGGGCTGGCGGCTGCGAGCCGGGGGCTTTCGCTTCGCGTACCACAACCACGAGTTCGAGCTCCTGCCCTTCGATGACGGCTGCTCGTCGGCCAGCCCCCGGGAAGGCCTGCGGACGCTGATCTCCTGCCGTTCCCATGACGGCTGGGGGCTGGAGCTCGACATCTTCTGGGCCGCGTTCGCCGGCGTTGACCCGGAGGCCCTGATCCGCGATCTCGGCGACCGGATTCGGCTGCTTCATCTCAAGGACGGTCTGCTCCCCGCCAGCCCGGCGGACCGCAGCCCTGACCGGGCGACTGCCGAACGCTGGTTCCGCCCCCTGGGCGAAGGCGACGTGGACGTGGCCGCATGCGTGGAAGCGGCGCTCGACGCCGGGGTCCGCCTGTTCGCAGTGGAGCAGGACGAGACCGCCGCGGGGGGCGACCCGGCCCGGGACGCCGCCGCCAGCCTGCTCCACCTGCGCCGCGAGACCGCGCTCGGTCCGGCCCTGACCGAGACCGCGACGAGATGACCGGGGGACTCTCGACGATCGGCGCGACCACCGGCGCCATCGGCGAGACCGGCGGCGGCTGGGGCCTCGGCGGCATCGACACCGCCATCGTCCTGCTCTACCTCGGCGGCGTCATGGCCATCGGCCTCGGCTTCAGCCGCCGGGTGAAGACCAGCGGCGACTACCTCCTGGCCGGCCGCGCCCTGCCCTTCTGGGCCATCGGCATGTCCATCGTGGTCAGCGACATCGGCGCCACGGACTTCATCGCCGTCGCCGGCGGGACCTACCAGTACGGGCTGGCGCAGGCGAACTTCGACTGGCTGGGCTCCATGCCCGCCCTGCTGATCGCCGCCTTCCTCATCGTGCCCTTCTACTGGCGAAGCGGCGCCTACACCGTGCCCGAGTTCTTGGGGCGACGCTACGGCGGCGGCGTGCGCAGCTTCCTCGCCCTGGTCTGGGGCGTCATCCTGCTGCTGAATCTAGGCATCATGATCCACGCCACGGCGCTGCTCATGCGCACCGTGCTGGGATGGGACCCGCAGGTCTCCATCTGGATCACGACCGGGATCGTCGGCATCTACACGATCAGCGGCGGCCTGGCGGCCGTGGTGATGACCGACGTGCTGCAGATGGTCATCATGTTCGTCGGCGGCGCCGCCCTGGTCGCCCGCGCGCTCCACGAGGTCGGCGGTTTCGCCGCCCTGCGGGACGGGGTCCTGAACCAGGGCGCGCAGTACGCCGACCACTTCTCGCTCTACCTGCCGCACGACTCGCCGACGCCGTTCCCCTGGACCGGCATCGTCCTCGGCCTGGGGATAGTCCTGTCGACCGCCTACTACACCGGCAACCAGACCATCGTCCAACGGGCGCTCGGTGCGCGCAGCGAATGGGACGCCAAGGCCGGCGTCCTGCTCGCCGGCTTCCTCAAGCTGTTCATCCCGCTGCTGGTCGCGCTGCCCGGGCTGGCTGCGATCCTCATCGTCCCCGACCTGGCCAACCCCGACGAAGCCGTGCCGCGCCTGATCGCCACGCTGCTTCCGCCGGGCCTTCTGGGGCTGATGTTCGCCGCCTTCCTCGCGGCCCTGATGTCGAGTGTCGACTCGAACCTGAACTCGGCGACCACTCTCTGGAGCCGCGACCTGCTTGGCCGTCTGCGCCGCCTGATCGGGCGAGCCCCGTTCGGGACCGCCGCCGAACTGCGCTGGAGCCGCATTCTCTCCGCCCTGCTGCTGCTCGGCGCCGCCTTCATCGCCCCGGAGATCGAACAGCGCTTCTCCAACATCTACAACGCCATCCAGACCGTCTTCTCGCTGATCCAGGGGCCGACCCTGGCCGTGCTCCTCCTGGGCGTGCTCTGGCGCCGGGCCAACCGCTGGGGCGGCGGCGCCGGTCTGCTCGCCGGGTTCAGCCTCTGCCTGCTGCTCAACAGCCCGGCGGGCAGGGGCGTCTTCGCTTCCGAGGAGCCGTTCCTGTTCGTTGCCTGGTGGTCCTTCGTGTTCACGCTCGCCGTCACCTGGCTGGTGAGCCTTCTGACGCCGCCCGAGCCGCCGGAGCGGCTGCGGGGTCTGGTCTGGGGCGAGGTACGCCACGACGAGGAGGTGCAGAGCGCCCTGAGCGCCAGGGTCGGTGCGCTTCGAGGAGACGACGACTCCACGGGAGAAGGCAACCGATGAGAGCCGCGCTCGAGTTCCTGCTCGGACCGGCGGACCTGCTCCGGATCCTCGCCGTCCTCCTCGCAACCCTGGAGGCCGCGCTCGAGTTCGTGCTCGGACCGGCGGACGCGCTGCTGGGGTCGCTGCCGCTCTGGACTGCCCGCGTCGCCGTCGCGCTGCTGCTGGTGCTGCCCGCCGCCGCCGTGTGGCGCCTGGACCGCGACTGGGTCCTTCGCGGCGCACCCAACCGTGCGCGCTGGCGAGACCTGCGAGTCTGGGCAGTGCTCTTCGTCGTGCCGTATCTCGTCATCTACCTGTTCCTGGCCTGAGCTCCCGCCGCGCGGTGGAGTTTGAAGCCGCGAACCCGGCGGGCCGCCAGGTGCCGACCGTGACCGTCCCCGCCGTGGCCGCGACGGTCACCGAGGAGCAGGCGCGGCAGTCGTTCAAGGCCGCCCGGCGATGCGCCCTTCGACGCGGTCGACCGCTCGCGGTCGAGCTCCTGCATCTGCCCCACTGGCTCTTCGTGCATGAGGTCCTGACGCCACCCGGCCCCGGCGGCGAGACCGGAAGCGAGGCAGCGCCCGAACCGATGGCCGTTCTGGTCTGCCGGCTGAGCGGCCAGGCGGCGCACGTGAGTCTCGCGGACCACGAGATCGCGCCAGCGCCCGAACCGCTGCCTCCGGCCCTCGACGCGACCGAGGCCAGAACGCTGGCCATCGAGTTCGTCGGCAGCGTGCTGCTGATGGCGGCACGCGGCCGGCGACGCCGAGAGTGCGGCCCCATGCTCCGTTCCGAGCCCTGCAGCTACCCGTACTGGGTCGAGTACGTGCGCCGCGGTCGGCGTCTCGACTTCCGGGCCCTCGACGCCGTGTCGGGCAAGCCGGCCGGCGCCGCCGTGCGTGGCGCCATCGCCCGCGGCCTGGCTGGCCGCTGAATCACCCAACGCCGCAAGGTGGATTCCACTGCCAGCCCTCACTGATGCCCCGGCACGACCCGAGCCGTCAGGGCCGAGGGGCCGCAAGGGGCTTCAGGCCAGCGTCTCCCTGGAGCCTCCCGGACAAGCACGACCGTCCGCAGCGAAGCCGACCGCCCGCGTCCCCTGCGGCGCTCCTCGAACCTGGCGACGGCGCAGATCAGACAGTCAGCCGTCCTCGCCCTGCCGCACCACCAGGAGCTGATTCGCGGCAACGTCGCGGCGCTCGGTCGTCGACCCGTCCGGCCAGACGACCGTCACCAGGTCCGCCGCTTTCGCGTCGCCGAGGCCGACGTGCTGCCGGAAGTCGTCCTGCGACAGGTAGCTCGTGCCGCTGCGGACGCTGCGGACCTGCGCCTTCTCGCCCGTGACCACCCGAATCACCGCGCCTATGGCGTCCGTGTTGCCGCCGGCGCCGCGCAGTTGGACCTGCAGCCAGGCGCCGCCCGCCGTCTCGTTCCGCAGGACCATCGGCGCGCCGTCGAGGTCGTTGACTACCAGGTCCGGCCGGCCGTCGTTGTCCAGGTCGCCGACGGCCAGACCACGGCTGACCCGTTCCTCCAGCAGCGCGGGCCCGGCCCGTTCCGCCAGTTCCTCGAACGTGCCGTCGCCCAGGTTGCGGTAAAGCAGCTTGCGCTGCCGATACGGCGCCGAGGCGCCGAGACGGGCGCCGTCGAGCTGCGGGTAGACGTGGCCGTTGACCACCACAAGGTCCTCGAGGCCGTCGCTGTCCCAGTCGAGGAAGGCGGTTCCCCAGCCGACGTAAGGCAGGCTGGACGGCGCGGTGCCGGTGCGGAAGGAGACGTCGGTCATGTACTCGCCCTCGTTGCGGTAGAAGGCGTTGTACTCCTCCGCGAAGTTGGACACGAACAGGCTCTGTCGTCCGCTGCCGTCGTGTTCGCCCACCGCCACGCCCATCCCGCCCTGCTCGGCGCCGTCCTCGCTCACCGCCGCGCCCATGAAGAAGCCCGACTCCTCGAACGTGCCGTCGCCCTGGTTCAGATAGAGGAAGTTGGGCGTCGAGTCGTTGGCCACGTAGAGGTCCAGCCAGCCGTCACCGTCCACGTCCAGCCACGCGACGCCCAGGCCGAAGTAGCCGTCGGGGTCACGCACGCCCGCCTGCTCGCCGACCTCGACGAAGGTGCCGTCCGCTTCCTGGCGAAAGAGCAGGTCGGAGGCGCCCGGCAGTCCCCTGGGGCCGCACTGGACCAGGATGCCGCGGTACTCGCAGGTCTTGTCCTTGCCGAACTCCGGCAGGTCGCCGAGGTCGAACTCGATGTACCGGCTCACGAACAGGTCGAGGTCGCCGTCGCGGTCGTGGTCGGCGAAGCCGCAGCCAGTCGACCAGCCGGAGGCCTCGATGCCCAGCTCGACTGCCGCGTCGCGGAAGCCGCCATCGCGGTCGTTCAGCCAGAGCCGGTTGCGGCCGACCCCGGTGACGTAGATGTCCTGCCAGCCGTCGCCGTCCACGTCGGCCACGCACAGCCCCATGCCCCAGCCCGGAAAGGCAACACCGGCCTCGGCCGCCACGTCGCGGAAGGTGCCGTCGCCGAGGTTCCGGTAGAGCACGCTGGGCGCCGACTCCGGTTCGTCGGCCGTGTCGACGGTCAGCGAGTTGACGAAGTAGATGTCGAGGAAACCGTCCCGGTCGTAGTCGAGGAGCCCCACGCCGCCGCTCATCGACTCGACGATGTACTTCTTCTCCGGCGCCGAGTTGTGGCGGAAGTCGACGCCCGAGGCCCGGGTGATGTCGCGAAACCGCGGCTCGGCGTCTGCGCTCTCGCCGTGCACGGGCGTCGGCAGCAGGGCAACGCAGGCCAGCGACGGCAGCAGCAGACCCACGGGCACGGCGGCGCCAGCCGTCACGGCACGAGCTCCGACTCCAGAGATCGCTGGCTGCGCAGACGCCGGATCTGCTCGTCGACGGTCGTCTGCGCCTGGCGCGACAGTTGCCGGTGGCGCTCGGCCCCTTCCAGGTCGCCAAGGCGGGCGAGGGCCAGGCCGAGCTGGTAGTGCCCCTTGATGAAGTCCTCCTCCACCGACACCGAGCGGGCGAGCGCCGAGCGCGCCTCCTCCAGCCTCCCCTCCTTGAGACGCACCATGCCCAGCGTCACCAGGGCCGTCGGGTGGTCGGGATTCGCGCCAAGCGCCCGCTCGGCCAGGTCCAGCGCCTGCTCGGGCCGGCCGAGTCCCTCGGCGGCCTCGGACATCGCGGCCAGCGCCTCCACGTCGTCGGGCGCAAGCCGCAGTGCCCGCACCAGCGCCGCGTGGGCCTCCTCGAAGCGCTTCTCCCGGTTGAGCGCCAGACCGAGCGCGACCTGGGTCAGCACCCGCCCCGGGTCGAGCGCCGCCGCCTGCTCCAGCGCGGTCGCGGCATCGGCCATCTCGCCCACCTGCATCCGGGCCACGCCCAGAAGGTAGGCGTACTCGGCCTCCCCGGGCAGCATCCGCGTGAGCGGTTCGAGCGCCAGAATGGCCTGGATCGGGCGGTCGCTGCCGAGCGAGAAACGGGCCCAGGCGTTCAGCACGTCCTCCGAGCTGGGCGCCAGCGAGATGGCCCGGCCGAGGGCGGAAGCGGCGCCCTCCACGTCGCCCTGCGAGGCAAGCGAACGGGCACGTTCGAGCAGTTCACGCACGGACTCCCCGGGTGAAGGCTCGCCCTGGGCGGCGGCGAAGGTCGGCACGAGCGGCAGCAACAGGAGAGGCAGCAACAGGAGCGACGCCGGGGCCGACCGCCGCCACCCAGGCCTCACTGGTCATCCTCCGCGTCCTTGAGCGCACGGAAGGCATCGAACTGCTCCTGCGCCTTCTCCCGCTCGCCCAGCCTCTGGTACGCCCTGCCGAGCTGATTGCGGATGTTCGGGTCCTCCGGCGCCAGCTCCGAGGCCGCTACCAGCTGCGCCGCCGCTTCGCTCACCCTGCCCTGCTCCAGCAGGATTCTGCCCCGCAGGTAGCGCGCGCTGGCGAAGTCGGGGACCGCCGCCAGCACCAGGTCCAGTTCGGCGAGCGCGTCATCGGGCTGGTTGTCCAGTTCCAGCACGGTGGCCAGGACGTGCCGCGACCGGTGATCGCCCGGGTGCAACCGAAGCTCGGCCCTGAGCGCTGTGGCGGCCTCCGCCAGGCGGCCCTGCCGCAGGCGGATGTGGCCCAGCGCGGCCCGTGCCTCGGCGACCTCGGGCTCGAGCGCGACGGCGCGTTCCAGGTGCCGCTCCGCCGCCTCGAAGTCGCCCTCCTGCGCGGCGGCCTGACCGAGCAGGACGTTGAGCTCCGGCCAGTCGGCGTGCTCGTCGAGCAGCTGCGCAAAGACCGGCTGCGCCTCGGCCGTCCGGCCGCTGCGGACCAGGGCCATGCCGAAGGCGTACTGCAGCGACCGGTCCTGCGCACGACCCGGGTCGGCCGCAAGGAGCTCGGCCGCCCGGTCCCAGTGCTCGACGTTGAGCCAGGCGAGCGCCAGCATCCGACGCAGCGGAAGGTCGCCTGGCGTCTCGGCCATCGCCCGCGACAGCGCCGCCGCCGCGGTCTCGAAACGGCCGGCGTTGAAGCTGGTCACACCCAGGGAGTACTGCACGCGCGGGAAGCCCGGCTGCACCGTCGCCGCGAGCCCGAAGTGGTCGGCGGCCAGGGCGAACCGCCCTGCCTGGGTCGCCATCACGCCGAGGTTGAAGGAAGCCCTGGCGAGCGTCGTCCGGGTCCGTTCCCGGAGCATCTCGCGGGCCTGGCTTCCGAGCCCCGACGCCGCCGTGTCGCCGAGACCCGTCGCCAGCAGCCATCCGCCCCGGGCTTCGCTCTCGCGGTCCTCCAGGTAGCTTGCCAGCCGGTCGCGCGACGCCGCCGTCGCCCCCTCCGAGTACCGTTCCGCCGCCGCGAAGTGGCGCCCGGCCTCGGCGCCGCGACCGGCCCGGCGCAGCGCCAGGGCGAGCTGGTAGTGCAGGCTCTCCATCTGCCCGCCGGGAAGCCCTTCCTCGGGCTGCCCCGCGGTCAGTTGAAGCGCACCTTCAAGGGCCGTCACGGCGTCTGCCGGGCGGTCGAGCCCCAGCAGGGCCTCGCCCCGGTGCATCAGCGCATTCAGCCGGCCCAGGGGCGCCCGGGCGGCGACCTCGAGCGGCACAAGAGCCTCCTCGAACCGTCTGGACTCGACCAGCGCCATTCCCAGGAAGAGCGCGTTCGTCGGGTCGTCGGGCGAGATGCGCCGCTCGCGTTCGAAGCTCTCGATGGCCGCCTCCACGCCGGCGCCGCCATCGCTCGCGAGCGCCAGCAGACCCAGGTGGTGATGCGCCCTCGGCGCCTCCGGGTCCAGTTCCAGGGCGCGCTCCAGTGCCGCGCGGCTGCGGTCGTGCTCGCCAGCGTCCCGGTATGTGGCGCCGACCAGAATCCAGGTCCTGGGCCCGGGCCGCCGTTCCGCAACCTCGTCGAACAGCTCGGCAGCCTCGGCGGCGCGGCCGAGCCGCAGGTAGCCGGTCGCCAGGGCGAAGTGCGACTCCGGGTCGTTCGGCGCCTCGCGCACCGCCCGTTCCAGCTGCTGCACCGCAAGTTCCGGCGCGCCCCCCGCGTCGAACGCCCGCGCCAGCAGCCGGAGCACGACGCCGTCGCCGCGGCCGCGCGCCAGCAACCGCCGGAGGTGGTCAGCCGCGGCGTCCGGCTCGCCGCGCTCCAGCGCCAGCTCGGCCAGGGCGAGCAGAGGCCGGCGTACTTCGAGGGCCGACGCCAGCGCCCTGTGGTACGCCGTCCTTGCGGTCGTGCCGTCGCCCTCGGCGCGATGCAGGTCGCCGAGCAGCAGCCAGCCTTCGAGCAGTGTGGTGCGATACCAGCTCTCCGCGCTCTGCGGTTCGTCCCGGGCCAGCATGGACTCCGCCGTGGTCAGGGCATGCAGCATCGCCGCATCGGGCGCCGGAGAGTCCGTCGGCGACAAGGCCAGGCCGGCAGCGGGCGCCAGCGCCGCGACAATGGCGAACCCCAGGACCGGGCCGTCGGCACGCCGAAGCGCCCCGACCCAGGGCAGCGCGGAGAAGCTGTCGGGGCCTGCCATCGCCGGCAACCCTCCGCTCAGGGGCGCGCGCCGCCGTTCCCGCCCAGCGCCAGGGTGGTCGACACGAACGTGGTCTCCCGTGTTGCCTCGTCGCGGACCGCAACCGCAACCAGGTTGGCCCCGACCGGCATCTCGAGGTTGAAGTTCAGGTTCAGCAGCCGCTTCTCCCGATCCGGGGGCATGTCGACCAGGAACGTCTTCTCGTCCCGGACCGTGGCCGGCGACTCCAGGTGGCGGCCGGCGACCTGTACCTTGATCTGCGCCACCTCCCCCTCCTCCGTCGGCAGGAAGGTCACCCGGGCAGCCGGCACGATGACGTGAAGCGGCAGACGCCACCTGTCGCCGCCGGCGGTGCGTGGACGACCGGCGCCGAGCCGCACGTCCAGCGAGTTCTCGACCAGGCCCAGGTAGAGCGCGCCGTCGAGCTGTTCCGTCAGGCGCAGGTCGGCGCTCTTGTCCCGGTAGCCGCGCCGGTGGCGCACCCGCAGGTTGTTGCCCCGTACCCGCACGCTGATCGTGTGCTGCCCGCCGTCGCCGCCGTGGGGAGGCCGGTACGCCAGCGAGTAGTAGCTCCCCATCTCGGCGGCGATCTGGTCGAGCTCGCCCCCGAACTGGCTGCGGTTGAAGATCGCCCGCCCGCCCGTCTGGTCGGCCAGCACCGCGAGACCGTCGCGCTGCGCCTCCCGGATGGAGCTGTTGAAGGGATTGGCGCCCAGAAAGTCCACCGACGACTGCTCCACGCTGCTCAGGAAGGTCGACCGCAGGCCGTTCGTCTGCAGCGCGTAGATCGTCACCCGATTCGCGTTGGCGTGGCGGGTCAGTTCCTGGAAGGCGCCGGACAGTTCCTCGACCGGCGACAGCGAACGCGAACGGTCGCCGGCCGGACAGAAGCCCGTGATCAGGTCCTTCAGGTCGTTTCCCGGCACCCGCTCCAGGGCGTCGCTCACGTAGAGCAGGGTCTTGACGCCTGGCTGAGCGGCCAGGAAGCGAACGGCCGTGGTCAGGTGGTCGAGCGTCGCGGCAACCTGGTCCCGCGTCGTGCGGGCATGGATCTCCACCTCGGGCAGGGCGCGCGGAAGAAACCAGCTGCAGGGCGCCGGCTCCGTCGTGCTGCGGCCGGACGAGGTGAGGGCCCTGGCCTCCTGCCAGAGGTCGTTCAGTCTCTGCACCGCCAGCCGCTTCGCCTGCTGGCCCTGGGCGCTCATGCCCGGAGACGTGCCGATGCGCGCGAGGACGAAGTCGAGGTCCTCGCGGCTGGAACCGAAGTACGACTCGACCACCAGGTTGCGGTCCTGGCGCAGGACCAGCACACGCTCCGCCGGGAACCCGCCCTCGTCCAGGAAGTCACGCAGATCCTCGATCACCTGCTTGCGGCTGGCCGGGCCGAGGTGCAGCTCGTCGAAGTAGAGGACCAGATGAGCCGGTTCCACGGGCGCGCCGTCTGGCGCCTCGGGCGCCTCTGCCGCCGTTGCCGACAAGGCGGTGTCATCGGAAGCCGCCGGGACACGGACCGCGTTCGCCACCTCGCTGAAGAACTCCACCGTCACCCGTTCGCCGTCCTCGTGCACCTCGAAGGCATCGGCGCCCAGGCCAGTCACCGGTCGGCCCTGGCGGTCGCTGACCCGGACCTCCACGTTGACCAGCTGGACGTCCACCACCTCCGAGAACTGCGGAGCCGGTGCGGCGGCCTCCTGTGCCAGCGCCGCCGTCAGCGGCGCGACGCCGCAGCCAACGATCGCGGCGAAACGGACGAGATGCGACCAGGTCATTCGACGATCCTACTTTCCCGGCCGTTGCGGAACCGCCGCGGCGCCCGACGCCGGCGCTCCTTGCGGCCTGACAGCTGGCCGAGCCCCACTTCCAGCTGGCCGGCCGCCGCGCTTCGCCAGGGCGAAGAGCCCGGCCAGCAGGGCGAGCGCGAGGAGCGGCACGACGAAGCCCGTCGCCAGCCGGTCGACCTCGGCGCCCACACGCCCGGTCATCCACGGCAGTGCTGCACCGCCGCCGCCGGCGAGGGCGAATGCCCAGCCCGTGTTCCGCGACCGGTCAAGAGCCGTGAGTTCCGCCAGAAGCGAAACGGTCAGCGGAAAGAGCGGCGCGAGCCCGACGCCGACGGCCGCAGCCGCCAGCGCCGCCGCGACGGGCGAGCCGCCGGCAAGCAGGCCGACCAGGCCGGCGGCTGCCACACCGATGCCGACGACGTAGAGGGCCGGTTCGCCCATCCGGCGCAGCAGGAGGGGCGCCGCCGCACGGCCGGCCAGAAGCGCCCCCCAGAAGCTTGACCCGACCCACGCAGCCGCCGTGGACGTGGCGGTCGGCAGGCGCTCGGCAACGCTGATCAGCCAGCCGCCGACCGAGTTCTCGATGCCGACGTAGAGGAACATGATTGCCGCCACCGCGGCCAGCTGCCCGCGCAGGCCGCGCACCGCGGCCACCGCGTCGTCGGCGGGCCTCTCTGCCTGAAGCGCCGACGCCGATTCGAGCCCCGCGCGGCCGCCGCCTGAGGGCAACAGGAAAACCAGCACGAGGGCCGAGGCGACGGCGAGAAGGAGAAGCACGCCATCGACCGGGACGGAGCCTGGCCTGGCCGCAAACAGCACCGGACAGGCGACCGCGCCGACGCCCCAGATCAGGTTCAGCGACGACAACGCAGCACCCCGCCGGGCCGGCTGGCGGTGGGCGACGAGCAGGTTCGTGGCGGGAATGGCGAGGCCCAGGCCCAGCCCGACGATGGCGAGGGAACCAAGCGCCGTCGGCCAGTCGAGCGCGGCCAGCGACAGGAGACCGAGCAACACCAGCAGGTAGCCGAACCTCAGGCTCCTTGCCGGGCGCAGGCTGGACAGCGTCGAACCGACCGCGCTGCCCAGGAACTGGGCGACGAACAGGGCGCCGAGGCCTTCCACCGGCGCCCGCCACTCGCGCGCCAGCTCGGGCAGGGCGGGTCCGAGCAGCACCGTGACCGCGCCGGTGAGCAGAAAGCCGGCGCGAAGCGCCAGGGCCCCGGCCGCCTGGCGGGCCTGGTCTCCGGGCGGCGCCACGGCCTGCGGATTCGGTTCCCGGGCCGCGGAAACCGCCGGGTCCTTCGTGCCCTGCGCGTCCGTTTCGAACGGACCGGAGTCAGGCATCCGGCGGCGGGGCGGTCGAGTCCCGGACCACGAGCGTGGGCTCGATCGTCACCGCGTGCGCCGACGGCGTCTCCCGCTCGCCCAGACGTTCCAGCAGCGCCGCGGCCGCCTTTTGACCCATCTCGTGAAGCGGCTGCCGGACCGTGGTCAGCCTGGGATTCTGAAAGGCCGCGCTGACGATGTCGTCGAAGCCCACGACCGACACGTCGCCCGGCACGCGCAGACCGGCCTCGGCGAAGGCCCGCATGGCGCCGATGGCCGAGACGTCGTTGAAGGCGAACAGGGCCGTGAACCGGGCGCCTGCGTCGAGCAGCCGTCGGCCGAACGCATGGCCCTCCCGGTAGCCCTCCTCGGGCGAGAAGTTCTGGCCGGCGGGCCCTCCGGAAAGCTGGACGACCAGCCGCGGGTCGATGGCGAGCTCCAGTTCGTCCGCTGCCGCCTCGATTCCGCGCCACCGCGACCCGGTGTCGGCCGAGTGGGCGTGGCCCTTGAAGAACGCGATTCGTCGATGTCCCAGCTGCGCGAGATGCTCCAGGGCGCGCCGGGCGGCGACGCGGTGGTTGAGCGTCACGTTCGTGACCCCCTCCATCTCGCGGTGGCCGGCCACGGCGACCACGGGGAGCGAGAAGGTGCGGTCGGTCGGCGTGTTCACCAGGATCAGGCCCTCCACCGACCGCTCTGCCAGGAACTCGACATGGCGGTCGAACAGTGTGGGCTCGGACCGATGACCGGCGACGAAGTAGACGTACTGCCGGCGGAGCAGCTCGTCGTCGATGCCGGCGAGCACGCCGGCGGCATAGCCCTCGCTGATCTCGGGCAGCAGGACGCCGATCGCGGAGCTCCTCTGCCGCCGCAGCGAGCGGGCGATGAAGTGGGGCCGGTAGCCCAGATCCCGCGCCGCGGCGCGCACCCGCTCCTGGGTCTCGGCAGGAATGGACCGGGCCGCCGGCGCGCGGTTCATCACCAGCGAGACGGTCGTCGTCGACAGCCCGAGGCAGGCCGCCACGTCCTTCAGCCGCACCGGTTTCGTTGCCTCCCCGCCGCCGCCCGTCGCACCTTCCCGGATCCGCTTCACTCGGTTGCTCCCCGCTCGGTTGCCCGTGACTGCCTCGCTGGCCGGCGCCCCCTCGGCCGAGGGAGGTTCTCCGGACCCCTTGACAAGCTGCACATCCTGGCGTCAGACTCCGCTAGTGTACTAAATCGATTTAGCTGCCTCCCCGCAGCCCTGCAGCGAGCCTGCCCCGGCGCGCGGCGGCGGCGGGTGCGATTCCCGATCGGAGGCGGCGGCTGACCTTGACGGTCCAACGAAGGAGATCTGTTCATGGCACGACGGCTGGTCCCCATCCTCCTCCTCTTCTCGCTCCTGGCGGCGCCGCTGGCAGCGCAACGGTTCACGGCCAGCATCCGTGGAACCGTCACCGGTCCCGACGGAACGCCCCTGCCCGGCGCCACCGTGAACCTGCTGGGCACCGAGACCGGGTTTGACCGCACCACGTTCACCAACGAATCCGGCATCTACGCCTTCGGCGACCTGACCGTCGGCGCGTACCAGGTCACGGTCACGCTCGACGGCTTCAAGGCGTCGGAGGTCACCGACATCGGCCTGAACGTCGCCGACGTCCGCGAGGTCAGCGTGCAGCTCGAACTCGGCGACGTGTCCGAGACGATAACGGTCGAGAGCGAGGCGATCCCGGTCGACACGATGAGCGGCGAGGTCTCCGGCCTGATCACGGGCGAGGAGATCCGCGAGCTGCCGCTCAATGGTCGCAACTTCGTCCAGCTGACCCTGCTGATGCCCGGCGTCACCACCGCCGACGGCTTCGACACCAAGAACAAGGGGCTGCTCGCCGGCGTCGACATGTCGATCAGCGGCAGCTCGACCACCGGCAACCTCTGGATGGTCGACGGCTCCAAGAACAACGACGTCGGCTCGAACCGCACGATCATGATCTACCCGTCGCTCGAGGCGATCGAGGAAATCAAGATCCACCGCAACAACTACTCGCCCGAGATGGGCGGAGCGGCCGGCGGCCAGATCAACCTCGTCACGCGCGGCGGCACGAACGACCTGCGGGGCAGCGCCTACGCCTTCATGCGCGACGACTCGTGGAACGAGACGAACTACTTCCTCAGGCAGAACGACCTGGAGACCGAGCCGCTGGATCGCATGGACTACGGCTTCACCCTCGGCGGGCCGATCCAGAGGGACAAGCTGCACTTCTTCCTCTCCGGCGAATGGAACGAGGAGGAGCGGGGCATCGTCCGCACGGCGTTCGTCCCTACCGCGCAGGAGCGCGAGGGAGACTTCAGCGGCCCGCGCATCGACGGCTGCTCGTCGGGCATCCCGGTCGACCCGGCCACCGGCCAGGCCTTCCCCGGCAACATCATTCCGGCCGACCGGATCGACGCCGGCGGCCAGGGCCTGCTGAACCTCTACCCGCTGCCGAACACGACACCGGTCGCCGGCAGCTGCAACAACTGGGTCGAGGCCGTTCCCACGCCCATCGACTGGGACCAGCTGAACCTGCGGCTCGACTATGACGCCAACGAGCGCACCCGCCTGATGCTGCGCTACACGCGCGACAACTGGGTCAACGGCGCCCCGAACGCGGGCTCCGCGAACGGTCTCTGGGGCGACGATCCGTTCCCGAACGTCGACTCGACCTGGGACCAGCCCGGCCACTCCGTGGTCGCCCAGCTCAGCCAGACGATCGGCTCGGACATCACGAACACGATCACGTTCTCCCGCTCCGGCAACGAGATCAGCATCTCCCGCGGCGGCTACCAGTCCGAGCTGAACAACCAGATCAACGCCAACATCCCGACCATCTTCTCCGACAAGACGGGCGGCGGCGAGCGCAGCCACCCGACCTTCTGGGGCGGAGCCGGCTACCAGCCGCTGACCAACATCGCGCCATGGGAGAACGAGCAGGTCCTGAACATGATCAAGGACGACTACTCCCACGTCTTCGGCAAGCACTGGCTGAAGGCGGGCGTGCTCTACAGCGAGAACACGAAGAAGGAGTTCATCGGCGGGTCGTCGGCGTTCGAGACGCCGGGTTTCTGGGGCGCAGCGGGCTACAACGGCTGGGGCGCCACGACCGGCAACATCCTGGCCGACTTCCTGCTCCGGGACATGACCTGGGGCTTCGGCGAGAACTCCTACGAGCCGGTTCCCGAGCTGAACTGGGAGGACATCGAGTTCTACATCGGCGACTCCTGGCAGGTGAACCCGCGCCTCAACGTGGACTACGGCGTCCGCTACTCGAACTACAAGTGGCCCTACGCCTCGGACGACAGGCTCACCACCTTCGTGCCCGATCTCTATGACGAAGCGCTCGGCTCCGATCCGTGCAACGGCCTGGCTCAGGTGCCCGGCACGGACTTCTGCGGCCTGTCCGGATACCGCGGCGGCACGGACGGCGCAGGCCGCGGCCTCGTGGACAGCGACACGGACAACTTCGCGCCGCGCCTCGGCATGGCCTACGACGTGTTCGGAACCGGCAGGAGCGTGATGCGCGCCGGCTTCGGGCAGTTCTTCCAGCGCGACCGGGTGAACATCCAGCTCGAGTTCGCCGGCAACCCGCCCTTCAAGGAGTCGCAGTCCGGCATCCGGAAGTTCTACACCGCCGACGAGCCCTGCGGCGGTTGCTTCGCCCAGAGCAGCGGCGTGCCGAGCTTCGGCATCGACCCGAACTTCGAGACGCCCTACACCCTCCAGTACAACCTGTCCTGGGAACAGCGTCTCGGCGCCAGCAGCACGATCGAGGTGAACTACGCCGGCGCCCGCGGACGCCACATCACCCGCCGCTCCGACATCAACCAGGTGCCCGGCGGCGACGCGAACGGCAACGGCATTCCCGACCGGCTCGAGTACGCGCGGGTCGGCACCGGCGACAACAACCTCGGCCTGCGCGGCAGCCTGCGGCCCTTCTCGCTGTTCGGCGACGCCGCCATCACCTTCTGGGAGTCGAACGGCTACTCCGAGTACGAGAGCCTTCAGGTCCAGTACATCCAGCGTTTCGGCAACGGCTCGCAGTTCAAGCTGGCCTACACGCGGCAGAGCCACAAGGCGGACGACCTGCTGAACCAGGCCGGCGCCGGCGCCTACGCGGGTCAGATCACGGACCGCGAGAACCCCGAGCTCGACTTCGGCTACGCCGGACTGCATCGGGACCAGGTGGCCAGCGCCAACCTGATCCTGAACCTGCCGTCGCTGGAGAACCAGTCGAGCTTCGTCTCGTCCGTGTTCGGCGACTGGCAGATCGGCGGCATCGTGCAGTACTCGGCCGGACAGGCGCTGCACATCACGACCGGCGAGGTGCCCTTCGTCAGCGGCGTGGGCGGCACCGGCTACACGGGCAACATGCAGCCGCTCCGTACCGGCGCCTCCTGCTCCGGCGGCGGCATCCAGGTGGTCAACCCGGACGCCTACACGCTGATCGGCTACCAGCTCGGCACCATCAGCACCGCCCAGCGCGGCGAGTGCCGGGGCGCCGACTTCTTCCGCGTGGACCTGTCGTTCTACAAGAACATCCCCCTCGGCAACCGGGTCGGCGGGCAGTTCCGGCTGGAGATCTTCAACCTGACCAACCGGGACAACTTCGTCGGCATCAACACGGCGATGAACCCGGGCTTCGTGGCCTTCGACACGCCGGAGTCCTGGCTGGCTTCGGAGATCGTCGACTACAGCGTGCCGATGAACTTCGGTCAGGCGCAGGCGGCTCTCGACCCGCGTCAGATTCAGGTCGGCTTCAAACTGTCCTTCTGACGCGAGCAGACAGGACACGGGCGCGGCGAGTCGGACATGACGTTCGGCTCGCCGCTTCCCTTCCCCCGGAGGCCCACATGACAACCAGGCACGGGGAACGGCCAGCGTCCGCACGGAGGCAGGCGACGCCGGGCGCGGCAGCAGCCGCGATCGCCTGCTTTCTGCTGTTCGGCTGCTCGGCCACCGAGCCGGGCGCACCGAGCCCGGCGGCAGGCGGCGCCTCGGTGGTCCACGCCGACCGCTGGCCCGAGCTTGCCTCGCCTCTGGCGGCCGACCCCGACCTGGAGGCCCGCGTCGACCTTCTCCTCGCCCGCATGACGATCGAGGAGAAGGTCGGCCAGATCATTCAGGCCGAGATCGGTTTCGTGACGCCGGAGGAGGCCGGGCGCTACAACCTCGGGTCGGTGCTGAACGGCGGCGGGTCCTTCCCCGGCGGCGACAAGTACGCCACCCGACAGGACTGGCTGGATCTGGCCGACGCCTTTCATGACGCCTCCACCGACACCTCGGACGGCGGCGTCGGCATACCCGTCATCTGGGGCGTCGACGCCGTACACGGGCACAACAACGTGGTCGGCGCCACGCTCTTCCCGCACAACATCGGCCTCGGCGCGACCCGCAACCCGGACCTGATCCGACGCATCGGCGAGGTCACGGCGCTGGAAGTCCGGGCCACGGGCATCGACTGGAATTTCGGCCCGACCGTGGCCGTCGCACGCGACGACCGCTGGGGCCGCACCTACGAGAGCTACGCCGAGCATCCCGAGGTCGCCACCCTCTACGCCCCGGCCCTGATCGAGGGACTCCAGGGGGCGGTCGGAAGCGACGAGTTCCTCGACGAAAACCACGTGGTCGCCACCGCCAAGCACTTCCTGGGCGACGGCGGCACCTTCGAGGGAACGGACCAGGGCGACACCCGGAGCAGCGAGGAGGCGCTGCGCGACATCCACGGCGCCCCGTACGTCGCCGCGCTCGGCAGCGGCGTCCAGGCGGTGATGGCCTCCTTCAGCAGCTGGCAGGGGCGGAAGCTGCACGGCCACGAAGGCCTGCTCACCGACGTGCTCAAGGGCAGGATGGGCTTCGACGGCCTCGTGGTCGGCGACTGGAACGGCCACGGCCAGCTGCCGTCCTGCTCCGATGAGAGCTGCGCCGACACGATCGTCGCCGGCCTCGATCTGTTCATGGTCCCCGAGGAATGGAAGGCGCTCCACGCGAGCACTCTGCGCCAGGCGAGGAACGGCCGCATCCCGATGGAGCGGCTCGACGACGCCGTCCGCCGCGTCCTGAGGGTCAAGGCACGCTCCGGTCTGCTCGACCGCGGCCGCCCGTCAGCGACGGCGCCTGCCGCGCGACGCGACCTGCTGGGCGCGCCGGCCCACCGCGAGGTTGCCCGCCAGGCAGTGCGCGAGTCCCTCGTCCTGCTCAAGAACAACGGCAACCTCCTGCCGCTGTCGCCGCGCGGCCGCATCCTGGTCGCCGGTTCCGCTGCCGACGACATTGGCCAGCAGAGCGGCGGCTGGTCGCTCACCTGGCAGGGCACGGGCAACGTGAACGCGGACTTCCCCGGCGCCACGTCCATCTGGGAGGGCATCCGGCAGGCGGTCACGGCGGCCGGCGGCACGGCAACGCTGAGCCCCCAGGGCGCGTTCAGGGAACGGCCCGATGTCGCGGTGGTCGTGTTCGGAGAGACGCCCTACGCCGAAGGCCAGGGCGACCTGACGGACCTCGAGTACAGCCTCGGCGACAAGTCCGACCTCGCGCTTCTGCGGCGGCTGCAGGAAGGCGGCATTCCGGTGGTCAGCGTGTTCCTGTCCGGGCGGCCGCTGTGGGTCAACGCCGAGATCAACGCCTCGGACGCCTTCGTCGCCGCCTGGCTGCCAGGTTCCGAGGGCGGCGGCATCGCCGACGTTCTGCTTCGCGATCGGGATGGCGAGATCCGGCACGACTTCACGGGACGGCTCTCCTTCTCCTGGCCGCGGTCTCCCGATCAGGCGGTGCTCAACGTTGGCGACCCGGGCTACAACCCGCTCTTCGCCTACGGCCACGGCCTGAGCTACAGCGAACCCGGCGAGGACCTGGCCCGGCTGGACGAGTCCCGACCGACCCACGCACAACAGAACGGCAACGCCGGGCGGCTAGGCGCCGCCGGAGAGGGCTTCGTCCTCTTTGCCGCCCGGACGGCGCCGCCCTGGCAGCTCTTCGTCGGCGACCCGGTCGACTGGGCGGTCCCCCTCGCCGGCGACGGCGGCGCCACGCGCGAGAGCAACGCCCTCACGGTCACTGCAACCGACAGGGACCGTCAGGGAGACGCGCGAGCGGTGCGCTGGGCCGGCACGGGCGCAGCCCAGATCTACCTGCAGGCGGCGGAGACCGTCGACATGAGCGACGAGTCCCGGGACGGACTGGCGCTCTCCATCGACGTGCTGGTCGAGAGCCGGCCCGCATCGCCGGTCGAGATGCGCATGGACTGCGTCTACCCTTGCGGCGGCGCCATCGACGTCACCGCCATCCTGAGTTCGGCGCCGCTCCACCAGTGGCAGACCCTGCAGATCGGTCTGCGCTGCTTCGAGGAAGCCGGCGCCGACATGACCCGGATCAACACGCCCTTCCTGCTCACGACGAACGGCGCCCTGAGACTGCAGTTCTCGCGCATCGAGGTGACGTCGCCCATCGTGGCCGCCGGCGCGAACAGGTGCCCGTAGCGCCGCCCGTCTCCGCCTCGCCCACGGTCCGCAAACCACGGGAGATCACGCCATGCTGACGGCCAGGATCACGACACTCGACTGGACTGTCGTCGCGCTCTACTTCGTCGGCGTCTTCGCCATCGCGCTCTGGGCCATCGCCCGGGCGCGGGGAGAGCGGACGTCGTCAAACTACTTCCTGGCCGGCCGCAACGTCGGCTGGTTCGTGGTCGGCGCCTCGCTGTTCGCCTCCAACATCGGTTCCGAGCACCTCGTCGGCCTCGCCGGCACGGGCGCAGAGAGCGGTCTCGTGCTCGGCCAGTTCGAGCTCCAGGCGTCGCTCATCCTGCTGCTCCTGGGCTGGCTGTTCGTGCCCTTCTACGTCAGGAGCGGCGTCTTCACGATGCCCGAGTTTTTGGAACGCCGCTACTCGCCCGTGGCGCGCTGGTACCTCTCCGTCATCTCGGTGGCGGGCTACGTCCTGACCAAGATCTCGGTGACCATCTACGCCGGTGGCGTGGTCTTCGAGGCTTTGATGGGCATCAGCTTCTGGACCGGAGCGCTCGTCGTGGTCGCCATCACCGGCCTCTACACCATCCTCGGCGGGCTGCGGGCCGTCGTCTACACCGACCTGCTGCAGGCAATCGTGCTGATCGTCGGCGCCGGCTCGGTGACCGTGCTCGGGCTCATCGAGCTCGGCGGCTGGGGCGCCATGGTGGAGACCGCGGGCGACGGCTTCTTCGACATGTGGAAGCCCATGTCCGACCCGGACTTCCCCTGGACCGGCATCGCCTTCGGCGCCCCGATCATCGCCGTCTGGTACTGGTGTACCGACCAGTTCATCGTCCAGCGGGCGCTTTCGGCGCGGGGCATCGACGACGCGCGGCGCGGCACGATCCTCGCCGGTTTCCTCAAGCAGCTGCCGCTGTTCATCTTCGTGGTGCCCGGCGTGATCGCGTACTGCCTGGCCGGCTCGGGCAGGCTGGAGCTCGCCTCGTCCGACCAGGCGCTGCCGGCCCTGGTGGTCGCCCTGCTGCCGGCCGGGCTGCGCGGCCTGGTCGTCGCCGGCCTGCTCGCCGCCCTGATGAGCAGCCTCTCCTCCGTCTTCAACTCCTGCTCGACCCTGATCACGATCGACATCTACAAGAAGCTCCGCCCGCACGTGTCGGAGCGACGGCTGGTCCTGGTCGGGCAGGTCGCCACCCTCGGCCTGGTCGTGCTCGGGTTCCTCTGGATCCCGCTGATGCAGAACATCTCCGGCACCCTCTACCAGTACCTGCAGAGCGTCCAGGGCTACATCGCGCCGCCCATCACCGCAGTCTTCCTGCTCGGCCTGTTCTGGAGACGGCTCAACGCCCAGGGCGCCATCGCCTCTCTCGGCGTCGGCTTCGTGCTCGGCATGGGCCGGCTGGTCGCCGAGCTGAACAAGGACAGCCTGAGCGGCGTCCTGCTCGCCTTTGCGGACATAAACTTCATGCACGTGGCCATCTTCCTCTTCCTGGCCTGCTCCTTCGTCCTGGTCGTCGTCAGCCTGTGGTTCCCCGCCCCCGACCCGAAGCGCATCGAAGGGATCACCTGGAGCTCCGCCGGACAGGCCAGCCTGCTCGCCGAGTCCGACCCGGGCAAGCGCAGCCAGGACCGCTGGCTGTCCATCGCGCTCGTGCTGATCGTCGCCGCCGTGATGGTCTGGTTCTCGTAGCCCGGCCATGTGGCCGTCCGAGGCCTCCCGAGGGTCCGTCACCAGCCATCCCGACGGCCCACGACCCGAACCGGCGGGTCCTGAGGGGCCGCAGGAGGTTGGGGAGGCAAGCGACCCTGCACGTCCTCCCCGACAGGCACAGCGTGCCGCAGCGCAGCCGTTCCGCAGCCGGCGCCAACCCCCAACCGAACCTCCAGAGCGCCCGCGTCCCGGCGGCCTCTTGGGACCCGACGGCGACTGGCGCGAAGCGTCCGTCTACTGCTGGCTGAACTGCACCGTCAGGTTCATGTAGACCGGCACCTTCTCGCCGTGGAGCGTGGCGGGCTGGTAGCGCCACTGCCGCACGGCCTCGACCGCCGCCTCCGTCAAGCCGGCGGGCAGGCCCTTGAGCACCTTGACGTGGCCCACGTTGCCCATCGCGTCGATGACGACGCGGAGGATCACGACGCCCTGAATCCGGGCCTGGCGCGCCTCCTCGGTGAAGCCGGGCCGCGGAGCGTGCTGCTTGACCGGCGCCATCACCTGGCCCTCCACCCACATCGTTCCGGGCGGGGCAGAGGGTCGGGGCGCCTCGGGCAGCGGGAAGATCTCGTCGACGAAGCCGTCGATCTCCACCCGTGGCGCGTCGCGAATCTCCTCGCGGACAAGCGGTTCCGGATCGTCGGGAGTCGGATCAGGCACGGGGATTCTCTTCGCCTTGCGTTTCGGGACGGGTTCCGCCCTCGCCGGCGGCGGCGGCTTGAAGCGGACGGCCTTCACGGCAAAGACCTTCTGCGCCTGGGCCGGCTCGAACGCGCGCGGCCCGGAGTCGGGCAAGGCGATGACGAAGAGCAGTGCATGGAGCACCACCGCGACGGCGACCGCGACGCGCTGCGGCGTGCGGCTCTCCGGCGCCCCCTCGTACGGTGCGCCGCCCAGGTGCAAGCCGCCGGCGCCGGACGCCGGTCTGATGCTGCTTCGCCTGTTGAGCTTGAAGGCCATCGTTCACGCGGTTCGCGGCGGTCGTCACGGCGGAGGCGCCGGGGTGCGACGCAGCCCGATCGCCGCGCGGCGCACCGTCATGGCGCCTGTCCGAAGCCCGCCGCCGGCGCCCGCACACACGCCAACACGGCAGCCGCCTCCCTGCTTCCGGGAGTCTAGCGCCGCTTCAGGCGAGACTCGTTCGAGCAGGCCCGGTCAGCGCGGCGGCAGCCAGCCGCGCGGCGGCCTGAAGTAGAGCTTGAGGTTCGCCTCACGGCGGAGCTCGGACGACCGATTCTCGAACACGCCGTAGACCAGCGTGCCGCGCTCGCGCCGGTGGATGACCGGATTCCCTCGCCACGCGGCGTCGCCGATCTCGCAAACCTGCTCCGGCAGGCAGTTGCCCCGAGTCGTCAGGTCGGCTGCCTCATACTGGAAGCCCACGAACCGCGCCCCCTCGGGCAGCAGGATGCCGATCACCTGGCAGGACCTCTCAGGATCGAGGATCGGCTGAAGGAGCTGCTCCACCGCCTCCCGCTCGGCCCCCGGCAGCAGGCGGAGCACGTCGTTGCCGGAGGGGTCGGCGAGCGCACCCGCGTACCCGCGGAAGCCGACCGGCAGCGCACGCTCGACGATCTCGGCCACCTGCTCCATCCGTTCGCCGAGGTCGGCGGCGCAGGCGACGGTGGCGGCGGCACGGGGTTCGGCCGGCCAGTTGCCAGCGACGGACCACTCACCGGCGGCACATTCCGGGCAGGCGCCGGCTCGGAGCAGCGTCCGGTTCAAGAGCAGGCGAACCGGGGGCGCCTCGACGGGCGGCTCGACGGGTGGGTCGGTGCGCGGCTCCACCGGCGGGTCCGCAACGGCGGACGCGACCTCGGCCGATGAAGGCGCCGTACCGCGGTCAGGCTCGGTGGCGCGGTCGGCCGCCGGTGCTGCCACCGGTTCGGCCTCGGCCAGGGCAAGCTGGTCCCCTTCGGGACGCGGCAGGTCGGACGGTGCATCATCGGCCGGCGAATCGGCACTCGACCGCCTGCCCGAAACCTCGATCGACGGTGACGCTGCGGCCGCCGGCGCGACGGTCGAGCTTTCGCTGGACGCTCCCGCTGCCGGCGCCGGTTGCGGCTCGGCCGCAGCCTCCGCAACGACAGGGCGGGCCGGCGGCGTCACCACCCGCGCCACGTCGCCACGCTCCTGCTGCCGCTCGCGCTGCCGCGCACGTCGCTCGGCGCGACGCTGCGCCCGGCCAAGCTCTCGGGCGGAACCGGCGCTGGCAACGGCCGCCTCGACCCCAAGGCTCGAGTAGCCGACGCTCATCGGCGCCCAGAACGGTCCCGTCCGCTGGCGAGACGTGAAGCCCACGCGCGGTCGCTTGCCGTTCTCCAGCCGCAGGTAGGAGCTCACGATCATGAAACCCTCCCGCCGCAGTTCGACCCGCCACTCGGCAGCAGCCAGGCCGCCGATCTCGACCTGGCCCAGCTCGTCCGTCAGCAGGGGCGGCGGACCGCCCGAGCGGCCATCCTCGGCCAGCCGGACGACCACGGTGACTCCCGACAGCGGTGCTCCGCCCTCATCCGTGACCATGACCCGGAAACCGTTCGCGCCGCTCCAGCCCTGGTCCTGTACCTGCCGAGCCAGCAAGGGCTGCGCGGCGGCAAGGGCCAGCAGCGCCACGGCCAGCAGCGCGGCAACCAGACGCGCCCTGCCGGGCAGTGCCAGACCCGGCAGCGCCGAGCCCGGAAGGCGCGGCGCGGCTCTCACCCGGCAGGCCCGGGCGTCACGTTCTTCTCCGGCGGCTTGTCCGGCGCTCCGCGGTCGGCCCGCCAAACGCCCGCCATCGTCGTCAGCACGCCGAGAATGACCTCGTCAACAAACGGGATCGGATCCAGCGTGACCATGTCCAGCACCATGAGACCGGCAAGGAGCAGGAAAAGGTGGGGAAACCGAAAGCGGGCCAGGAACGGCAGCAGCCTCACCAGGCCGCGGACGCGAGTCGAATCGGACATGCCCACAGTCTACGTCGGGCAGCCGGTGCACCACCCTCGGCTTCCGCCAACCCTTCAACCCACCCACAACCCGCCGCACACTCCCGGGTCTCCATCCAATCCGACGCGGCCAGGCAGGACGGCTTCCTGACCGGCCAGCCGTCGTCGTCCGTGCCTGCTCCTCGCCGGTCCTTCGCCGTTTTCGGCAGAACACGACCTGAGCCGTCAGGGCGGATGGGGCTGGAGGCAAACCGCCTTGCACGTCCCCGCGGACGAGCACGACCACCCGCAGCGGAGCCTTTCGCAGCCGGCGCCAACCCTTCAAGCACCTCCGAAGCGCCCTCGTTCCCTCTGGCCCCATCCGAGCTGGCGGCGGCTTCCCGCAGCTCCGCCGGCGCCGGCTCCGGCGCCACCGGCTGCTACCGTGCGCCGCGGTGAGCGAATCCGCGATCGTCTATCCGGCCCTGGCGCTGGCCGGCCTCGTCGCCGGCGTCCTCAACGTGGTCGCCGGGGGCGGCTCGTTCCTGACCCTGCCGATCCTCATCTTCTTCGGGCTTTCGCCCGGCGTGGCCAACGGAACAAACCGGGTCGCCATCCTGCTGCAGAACGTCGTCGCCTCGTGGGGCTTTCACCGCCACGGCGTCCTGGACCGCCGGGCCATCCTCTGGGCGGCCCTTCCGGCGACCGCCGGCGCCGGTCTGGGGGCCTGGTTCGCGCTCGCGCTCGACGACGACGCCTTCCGCAGGCTGCTGGCGGCGCTGATGGTCGTCGTCACCCTCTGGACTCTCGTCTCGCGCCGAAGGGAAGCGCCCGAGGAGCCGCCGAAGCTTCAGGTCGGCCTGCTGGCGCTGGGCTTCTTCGGTGTCGGCATCTACGGCGGTTTCGTCCAGGCCGGGGTCGGGTTCTTCATCCTCGCGGCGACCTCGCTGGCCGGCCTCGACCTGGTGCGGGGCAACGCCGTGAAGGTGCTGAGCATCCTCTGCTTCACCGGCCTGTCGCTGCTGCTGTTCGCGCTCGCCGGCCGGGTCGACTGGACGTTCGGCCTCGCGCTCGCCGCCGGCAACACGGTCGGCGGCTGGCTCGGCGTCCGCCTGACCGTGCTCAAGGGCCACGCCTGGATCCAGCGAGTCGTCACGGTCACGGTCATCCTGTTCGCGCTCCGGCTCTGGTTCGGCTGACCGGTTCGCCGGGGCGACGCCGCGGCTGGCTCGGCTCATCCTCGGCGGCCGCTCCCGGTGCCGAGACAGCGTCGGCGACCGCGACCGGAGGCGACCGGCAGCCGGCTGGCGACGGGGCGGCACAAGGCAGGGCCCGGCGTCCGCGACGCGGCTGCCGGCGCTACACTCTCCGGCCAGGACGACGAACCATGCCGCCGTCCTGGCCGCTGGCGCTGCCGCGACACGTCGCGGCGGCCCACCGTGACCGGCGGCCGCAGCGGGAAGGAGACCAGCCGTGGCATACGACGCATTCGACCTGACGGGAACCGTGGCGCTGGTCACCGGAGGCAACTCCGGCATCGGCCTCGGCTTCGCGGAAGGGCTGGCCAGGGCCGGCGCCGACGTCTGCATCTGGGGCACGAACGAGGAGAAGAACGCGAAGGCGAAAGCGGCGCTCGCGCGCCATGGCGGACGGGTCGAGGCGCTGCGATGCGACGTCGGCGACGCCGACGCGGTGGCTGCATCCTTCGCCCGCACAGTCGAGCTCCTGGGCCAGGTGGACTCCTGCTTCGCCAACGCCGGGATCGGCGGCAGCGGCACGCCCTTCGCCGACATGTCCATGGAGGAATGGCGGCGCATCTTCCAGGTGAACATGGAGGGGGTCTTCACCACCTTCCAGCAGGCCATCCGCCACATGGTGGAGCGAGGCGAAGGCGGCTCGCTGGTCGCCACCAGCAGCCTGTCCGCCGTCTTCGGCGCCCCGCGCAGCGAGCACTACGCCTCCACCAAGGCGGGGCTCAACGCCATGGTGCGCGGCCTGGCCGTCGAGCACGCCCGCCACGGCATCCGCGTGAACTCGATCCTGCCAGGCTGGATAGAAACCGCGATGACCGAGAGAGCCATCGGCACCGAGGCGTTCCAGACGAAGGTCCTGCGCCGCGTGCCGCTTCGCCGCTGGGGCACAGGCGACGACTTCAGCGGCATCGCCGTCTACCTCGCCAGCCAGGCCTCCTCGTACCACACCGGAGACGAGTTCATCATCGACGGCGGCTACGCCTGCTTCTAGGCAGCAGACCTCTCGCGACGCGGACTGTGGCAGCTACCGATCCAGCGCAGCGAGATCCTTGATCCAGCCCTCGACGGGTGGCGCGCGAAATCGCATCGTTCCTGCCTCCCGACATGAGCACCTGCCACGAGGTCTTCCTGCTCACCTGCCGAGACCCTGGCTGCCAGCTCCGGCGGCGGAACGCTCCCGCCAGCCCACCAGCTGGGCTCGAGTCGGACAGTCAGCCGGCGATGCCGTGGAACACGGGGGCGACAACTTCGGGCATTCGGCAGTGGTTTCCGGACTCCCTGTCCACCCAGACGTGGTCGGTGCGACCGTCCACGAGCAGTCGGCCGTCGACCTCGACTCGGTAGCCGAAGGTGACGGCGCGGCTCTTCAGCGATTCCAGCCAGCAGCGCACGCGCACACGGTCTCCGTAGCGGGCGCCGCCGCGATACCTGAGCTGCACGCCGGTGACCATCAGCCAGTAGCCGGCGTCCTCGATCTCTCGGTAGGCCATGCCTGCCGCCCGGCAGTGATGAGTCCGGGCCAGCTCGAACCACACGAGGTAGTTCGAGTGGTGCACCACTCCCATCTGGTCGGTCTCCTTGTACCGGACCTCGATCTCCACTTCGCTGGCCGGCACGGTGCGTCCGGCGGCATTCGTCACGGTTTCCATCATCCCGTCTTCCATCGGCGAGCTGTGCAGCGCATCGTCTCCTGCTTCCACGCCGTCGCGGAAGGGCTGCCGCCGCGTCGTCATGAGCGGGCGCGACTGTAGCGGAGGATGGTCGCGATGATCTTCCAGCCGGCCCGAATCGTGCCCGACACGGTGCCCGTGATCTTCGAGACGCCAACCCGGCGGCGGTAGCTCACCGGGGCCTCGACCACCCGCAAGCCGCGCCGCAGCGCCTTGACCTGAAGCTCGGCCGTCCAGCCGAAGTTCGGGTCGCGCATCCCCAGCGACTCGAACGCCGGCCAGGAAGCGGCCCGGAACGGTCCGAGGTCCGTGTAGCGGTGGCCGTAGAGCAGCCGGATCAGCAGGCAGGCGAAACGGTTGCCCCAGCGCGCCTGGGGCAGCAGGGCGCCCGCCTCCGCCTCGCCCAGCACCCGCGAGCCAATCACCACGTCGGCCGCCCCGTCGAGGATCGGACCCACCACTCGCCCCATCTGTTCGGGATGGTCGGAGTGGTCCGCATCAAGAAAGACGACCACGTCCGGCGCCCCGGTGCGCCGCAGGTGGTCGAGGGCGGCCAGGCAGGCGCTGCCGTAGCCCTGGACCGGCGCGGCCACGACCTCGGCGCCGGCGGCGGCCGCCCGTGCGGCCGTCGCGTCCCGGGAGTTGTTGTCCGCCACGACTACCCGGCGCACCAGACCCGACGGAAAGTCCGCGAGCACCAGGCCGATGGAGTCCTCCTCGTTGAAGGCCGGGATGACGACGTCGATCGCCGGCTTCGTCACAGCGTGACGCCGAAGCGGTTGCGCAGGGCGAACGCGAACAGCAGCGAGAGGACCAGGAAGGCGACCAGCCAATGGACGTCGAAGAGGCCGAAGAACGAGATGGAGGCCGTATCGTGGAGCACGTCGATGCGCCGAACCGGTCCGCTTCGAGAAAGCGACGGCTCGGCCGGGTACAGCAGCTGATCGAAAATCGCGGCCCGACGCCGGGTCGGCGACCTGCGCACCCACCGTTGGCCCGCCTCCGGCGCCACTGTGACGCTCTTGGTCACGGCCTCGCCGCCGGCACGCACGACGAGCTCGTGACGGCCCGGCGAGTCGCCGCGCAGCCGCCAGGCGAACTCGCGCCTCGCCGGAACCCAGACCCCGGCCGTCTCGACCGTGACGCCGTCCGGGACCTCCACCCGAACGTCCGGGCGAGCGGCCGCCGGGCCGGACCCGTTCAGGTCACCCGCCGGGAAGCCGGCCGCACCGCCCTGGCCGGCGCTCGCCGCAGCATCGGAGCCTGCTCCGGCATCGCCGTCGCTGTCCGCGAGCTCGACCAGCAGCAGCGTCCGTTCGCCGACCGCGAGGGCCTCGTAGCCGTAGTGGAACTGCAGCTGCGCGATCAGCAGCATGAACGGCACGATCATCCACAGCAGCGGCACGAGGTTGAGCCGCAGGTAGGTCAGATTCTCCCGCAGCAGCCGGATCTGGGCGCCGAGCACGAGCCGCAGGTCGTGCTGGAACAGCCTGACTTCGAGCAGATGCGCGAACAGGCGCCGCTTGACCGCCGCGATCGCCGGCTGGTCCGAGGTCCAGCGGTACACCAGCAGCGCGAAGACTGCGGAGATCAGCGCCACGAGCGCCACCGGCACGATCGGCGGCAGCGCCGCGAACGGCCTCAGGGTCGCATCGAAGGCGGCGCGCAGGGCGGCGTTCAGCAGGTCCATCGGTCAGGTCGGGGAGCGGGCGTGCGTTGGTGAGCAGGCGAGCGGTCCGGCAGCGGACCGGCCGCCGTCAGGAGATGTAGCCCAGGCCGCGGAGCCGGGCCTCGATCTCCTCCCGCGACTCGGCGCCTTCCAGCTTCTCGAGCTCCTTCTCCAGCGCGTGGGTGATGAACTCCTCGACCGACGAGTAGCCGGCGATGTCGCTGTAACGCTTCACCCTGACGATCAGCTCCCGGTCGAGCTTCACCTTGTTTCCTCGAATGCCGTTTCCTCGAATGCGGTTTCCTCGAATGCCGCCTCGAAACATCGCTCGCTCCCTCGTTCCGGTCCCTGCCCGCGGTCGACTCGCCGTCGGGTGCGCCGGTCAAGGCGCCGTGTGGACGACAGCTCCGGCACCCGCGTCGCCGCCACGCGGCGGAAACTCCTCCACGCCGTACTCGGCCAGGATGGATGCCGCCAGGTCGGTGATGGCCTCAGCCGGCCGCCCAAGCGGCCTGTTCGTGAGCAGCACGCCCGGCACCATGCGATGGTCCATCATGTGGTCGCCGCTCCAGGCGCTCTTGTTGTCGCTCAGGATCTCACCCACGACCTCCCCGGAGGCCGATTCCGTCGCTGCCCTGTAGCCCTTCGCGTAGCCGACCACGAGATCGGGGCCGATGGCCGACCTGTCCTGGTACTCGTAGTCGTCCCGCAGGTGTACCTCGGTGATCACGTTCTCGCCCGTCTCCGGGTCCACCACCGCAAGCAGTTCGCGCTTCAGCTCCTGCACCAGCTCCAGGCGCTCGGTCGCGGTGACGACGCCGTCGCGCTCGCGGCCAATCAGGTTGACGTAGAGGCCGGAGAAGCCGATGCCGTAGGCGCGGGTCCGGTCCCAGTCCACGTTCAGCAGGAACCCCTCGTCGGCGAAGGCATCGGGCGTCCTGGCGCCGAGCAGGCCGCGCTCCAGCAGCCAGGCGTTCAGGTGAAAGGCCCGCCGCCAGGAAGCGAAGCCGTGGTCGGACATGACGACGAGAAGCGGCGCCTCGCCGGCCCGGCCCGTGGCCTCCGTCTCGATCCGGTCGAGCGTCAGCCCGACGATCTCGTCCAGGCCCTCGTAAAGGGCAGGTATCAGGTCCTCGTGGATCGCGTCCGCCTCCTCCCAGGCCGGGTGGTCCGGGTCGCGCGAGCGCCAGCGCACGTGGCCGATCTGATCCACGTTGCCGAAGTAGTAGAAGAGGAAGCCGCCCTCCTCCTCCAGGTGCCGATCGAGGACGTAGCGGTACTGCTCTGCCACCTCATCGCCCGCGATCTTCGCCTGCGCCAGGAACTCCTCCGGCGTGAAGACGCCCTCGGTCAGGGTCTTCGTGTCCTCCGGCATGCCCTCGGTGTAGAACCGGTCGACGGCCTCCGCCAGCTCGGCCGCAAAGTCGGGCGGAGTCGAGATCGGCGCTGCCGGAGACATCGGGTCGTGGTCGATGGGGCTCACGTAGAGCTCGAACTCGGGCGTCAGCGAGCGCAGGTACATGCGGCAGATGCCACGCAGGACCTGGGTCGGCATCATCTCGAACTCGACCTCCAGCCAGTCGCTCCACTCGCCCGCCTCGAGCACGATCTGCTGACTGCCGAGCTCGACCTTCGCGCTGTCCGTCTCGGGGTCGAGATGGACGACGAAGGGGGCCACGAGCTGGGCGCCGTCCAGCCGCAGCGGATTCGGCGGCCCGAGAAGCTCGGCCTCGACCACGTTGTCGTAGATGTCGAGCTCGACGATGTCGCCGCCGCTGATCTCGCGGTCGGCGAACAGCTCCGAGGTGTAGAACGTGAACGTGCCGTCGGTGCCCAAAAGGTCGCTGGTGCCCATGCCGGACAGCTCGCGCGACGCCGTGCCGGACACCGGGAAGTTCGCCGGCATCCGGATCACCGTGGTCCGCACTCCGTGCTCCTCCAGCACTTCCCAGAACGGCCTGCCGTGCCGGAACTGCTCGTAGTCGCCGCCGGTGAGGGGGAACTGCCAGGGGCCGACGTTCAGGAACCGTCCGCCGGTGGACGCGGCGGCGGTGGACGAGTACGGGATCATCGTCTCCGGGTCCCGATGCAGGAAGTCGAAGATGCCGTGACCGCCCGGGTCCATGCCGGTGACGAAGCTCGACCAGGCGACCGGGCTGTGCGGCGGAATCGTCGTCTCCAGCCGCGAGAAGCCGCCCGCCGCCTCCAGGCGAGCGAAGTTCGGCAGTCTGCCCTCGTCGATCAGCTGCCGCGTGAGGTCAAAGTCCAGACCGTCGAAGCCGAGCACGATGACCTTCGGCCCGGCCGACGGACCAACGCCGGCGCCGCCGCAGGCAGCCAGGGCAAGAACCACCGCCAGCAGCACCGCCGCGCAGGTCGGACGCGCCAGGCTCATGCCGGCGCCGCTCCCCGCGCGGCCGGGTCGACAGTGGCCGGGTCGAAGCCGGCCGGGTCGAAGACCGACTCGCCCTCCATCCAGCCGGGCTTTTCGACCCCGAACAGGGCCAGCGCCGTGGGCGCCATGTCGAGCAGCGACAGATCGTCGTCGCGGTCCACCGGGCGACTGCTGAAGAAGATCCCCGGCACCAGGCGCGGGTCGACACAGTGGTCGCCGCTCCAGGCCTTCACGTTGTCGGCGAAGACGGGTTCGTCCACCCGGCCCGTGGAACAGTTCCAGGACACCCGGTAGCCGTCGTTGTAGCCAATGATCAGGTCGGGCGCGTTGCCGCGGTACGGACCGGAGTAGATCTGCTCGGCGTCGAAGGCCGCGTTGATGCCAACCGCGCCGCGCTCCTCGTCGGGCAGACGGCGCCAGGCGGCGATCAGTTCGCGCTTGAGGGAGCGCGCCTCCTCGCCCGGCGCGACGATGCCGCCCTCCTCGCGCCCCCGGAGATTCAGGAAGACGCCGGCGAGGCCGAGCGCGTAGGCCCGGGTGCGGGTCCAGTCCACGCCGCCGAGCCACGGCTCGCTGCCGTCCGCGTCGTCGCGCAGCGCGAGGTAGCCATGGTCGAGCAACCAGCGGTTCAGGTTGACGCCGCGCCGGAAGGACGCGAAGCCGTGGTCCGACAGCACGATCAGGAGGTCGTCGTCGCGGAGCTTCTCCATCACCCGCCCCACCAGGGCATCGTTGTGGCGGTAGTGGTCCTCGATCGTTCGCCGACGCCGGCGCGAGACGCGGTCCGCGACCGCCGGATGCCCATCCTCCATGTAGCGCCAGAACATGTGCTGAATCCGGTCGGTGGCGTCGAACACGCAGGTGAGCGAGCCGCGGCGCAGCCGTTCCAGGGCGGCGAAGAACATCGCCTCCCGCTCGCGGTCGATGTCGTAGGACTGCTTGAGGAAGGTAGCGTCGTTTGTCACCCCCTCGTTGAGCGCCGCCGTGTCCTCGGCCAGGCCCAGGGTGGCGAACTCGCCGACCCGCTTGGCCAGGTAGGGGGCGTAGCAGGCGGGATGAGAGATGGGCATCGCCGGACGCTCCGGGTCGATGTGAAGCGGCGTCAGGTAGAGCGACGTGTCCCCGGAAGCCTGCTCACCGCACTCGAGCAGCATCATCCGGGTCTTGCCGCGGAAACCCGCGCCGGGGCGGGGCCGGAAGTCGAGCTGCACCCAGTCGGAAAGCTCTCCGCGGACCAGCTCCACGGTCGCGCCCGACACCGCGACCTCCGCCGTTCCGGCCTTCGGGTCGACCTCGAGCGACAGCGGCAGACGCACGGGGGCGTCGCCGTCGCCGGGCGCCTCGACGACCGCGTCGAAGCGGTCGGGGGCCGAGGCATCGGGCACGAGCGGCATCAGCAGGCCGCCCTCCATGCCTTCCCCCGCCTGCGGTCGGGTCGAGAACAGCAGGAAGGTGCCCTGGCTGCCCAGCAGGTCCGGCACGCACATCGCCGCCAGCTGGGCGCCGTGGAAGCGGTCCGGCGGAAACGTGATGGGCACGCGAAGCACCGTGCTCCAGACGTTCCGCTCGCCCAGGAGGGTCCAGAACGGCTTCGACCGGCGCAGCATCCGGATCCGCGCCTTCTGCAGCGGGATCCGCCAGCGGCCCAGGCGCAGGAAGCGCTCCACCTTGCCCAGGCGCACGGACGAGATCGTCGGCAGGTAGGTGCGCGGGTCGCGGGCCAGGAAGTCGAAGATGTTGTGCCGACCGGGGTTCACGCCGGTGGCGAAGGTCGACCAGGCGACCGGCGACAGGGCCGGAAAGGTGCTCGCGATTCGCCGATAGCTTCCCCGCTCCCTCAGGCGCTGGAAGCTGGGCAGCTTCCCCTCCGCCATCATGCGCTCCGTGAGCCGCGGATCCTGACCGTCCAGGCCCAGGAAGACGAGCCGCCCGACGTGGGCCTTCGGCGGCCTGGCGCGACGGACCAGGCGCCACAGCGTGCGCACAGGCCAGGCCAGCAGCGACAGGAACGCCAGCGCCACCGTCGCCAGCAGCACCAGGAACGACGACATCAGGGCGAACCCGGCCCCGGGGCCGATGTACGCAGCGACGGGCGAGGCGCCGAGGAGCAGCGCAACCAGGCCCGGGCCGGCGATCTTCAGGCGCGAGACTGGCACGTGGCTTCCTCTTCTGACGGTGCTTGCGTGACGGTACTTCGCGGGCGGCCGGACGACCCGCACCCGACAGAGCGGCAAGGCCGCCCGGCCGGTGATTGTACCCGCGCCCGGCGCCTGTCATGTCGCGGCGAAACGGCGAGACGGATGCCCGTCCCGTGGCAGACTGCGCCCGATGAGCCTCGGCAGCAGACCTCGCCCCGGGCCCGAACGGGTGCAGCCGCTGAAGCTGTGGCGCCGGCTGCGCCACGGCCCACCGATCGTCGTGGTGTCCGGGCTGCCACGGTCCGGCACCTCGATGGCGATGCGGATGCTGGAAGCGGGCGGACTGGCCGTCACCACGGACGGCGAACGCCGCGCCGACGAGGACAATCCGCACGGCTACTACGAGGACGAGCGGGTCAAGGACCTGGCGCAGGCGCCCGACCTGTCCTGGCTGCGCGGCTGCCGGGGCCGGGCGGTCAAGGTGATCTCCTGGCTGCTCAAGGACCTGCCGCCGAACCTGAACTACCGGGTGGTGCTCATGCAGCGCGACCTGGGCGAGGTCCTGGCGTCCCAGCGCAAGATGCTGGACCACCTCGGCACGGCGGACGACACGCCCGACGAGCGCATGCTGGAGCTCTGGCGTGACCACCTCTGGCGCGCCCGCTACCTTCTTCGCCGGGCGCCGCAATTCGAGTGGATGGAACTGCCCTACGCCGAAGCGCTGGCCGACCCGCGAAAGGCGGCAGCACGGATGGCGGCGTTCGTCGACGGCCTGGACGCTCAGGCCATGGCCGCGGTGGTCGACCCGTCGCTCTACCGGAACCGCGCCAGCGAACCTCCATCGACCGGCGCCGTCTGATGTGCGGGCGCTACACCCTGCGCTCGAAGGCACGGGAGGTGGCGGAGCGGTTCGAGCTCGACAACATGCCGGAACTGCTGCCCCGCTACAACATCGCCCCCACCCAGGACGTGGCGGTCGTCGGCCTCGACCGCGAGGGTCGGCGCACGCTGGGAACGATGCGCTGGGGCTTCCCGCGCCGCCGGGGCGGTCCGCAGATCAACCTGCGCGACGACACGGCAGTGCAGGCGCCCACGTTCCGCCGCCTGCTCCACCGACGCCGCTGCCTGGTCGTCGCGGACGGCTGGTACGAGTGGCAGCCCCGGGCCGACGGCTCGCGAGTCCCGAACCACATCCGACTGCCCGGGGGCGGTCCGTTCGGCTTCGCCGCTGTCTGGAAGCGTACCGAGGAAGGGCTCGCCTGCGCCATCCTCACCTGCCCCGCCGCCCCTTCCATCGCCGACCTGCACGACCGGATGCCGGTCATCGCCAGTCCGCCGTACGAGCAGTGGCTCGAAGAACCGGTGCAGGACCCCGACCAGCTGGCCGATCTGCTCGTGCCCTTCGCCGGCGACCTCGCGTTCCACCCCGTGTCGCCGCGCGTCGGCGCCTGGCAGAACGACGACCCGCAGCTCCTGGAACCGGTCTGATTCTCTCGACCCGGCCAGGCCCTCACTGCTCCCCAACCAGGCACGACCCCTCAGGAGCTGACGGCGACGAGCAGCCGGCGGCTACGGATCCACGCCCAGGTCCGCCAGGTCCTCCGTCGGGCAGGCGCCGCCGCCGCGCTTCATCTGCCACGCCCGACCCAGGAACCAGAGCGCCGGAAACACGAGGATCACGCCGAGGTACGCGGTCACCAGGCCGCCGACCATCGGCGCGGCGATCCGCTTCATCACGTCGGCGCCGGTCCCGTCGGCCCACAGGATCGGTGTCAGGGCGGCGAAGCTCGTCAGCACCGTCATCGTGATGGGGCGCACGCGCGCGATCGCCGCATCCACCGCCGCGTCCCGCAGATCCTCCAGCGACTCCATCGCTCCGGCGCGCCCCTGCTCCTCGTGCATGACGTCCAGGTAGAGCAGCATGACCGCGCCGGTCTCCGCCGCCAGTCCGGCAACCGCGATCATCCCGACCCACACCGCGACCGACCAGTTGTAGTTCAGCGCGTCCAGCAGCCAGACCGATCCGACCAGCGACAGCATCGCCGCCAACGCCACGAGAGCGGTCTTCGCCACCGACCGGGTGCTCAGATAGAGCAGCGCAAACGTCAGCAGGAGGGTGACCGGCACGATGAGCAGGAACCGCTGGCGCGCCCGCTCCAGCGACTCGTACTCCCCCGACCACAGCAGCGTGTAGCCGGGCGGCAGCGTGACCTTCTCGGCGACCTCCCTGCGGGCGCGGCGAATCCAGCCGCCGATGTCGCTGTCCGAGAGGTCCACGTACACCCAGGCGTTCGGGCGGGCATCCTCCGACTTGATGCCCGGCGGACCCTCGCGGAACTCGATGCTCGCGACCTGGCCCAGCGGCACCTGGACGCCGCCGGGGGCCCCGACCAGGATTCGCTCCAGCGCCTCCGGATCGTCCCGCAGCTCCCTCGGGTAGCGCAGGTTGATCGGATAGCGCTCCAGCCCCTCGACGGTCCAGGCCACGTTCATGCCGCCGACCGCGGACTGGATGGTGTCCTGGACATCGGCAATCCGCAGGCCGAAGCGTGCCGCAGCCGCCCGGTCGATGTCGAAGTCGAGGTAGCTGCCGCCCATGACCCGTTCGGCGTACGCGGAGAGCGTGCCCGACAGCGGTCGGACCACGGATTCCACCTGCTCCGCCAGCCGCTCCAGCGTCACGAGGTCCGGGCCGCCGAGCTTGATGCCCACCGGCGTCCTGATGCCAGTCGACAGCATGTCGATGCGGGTCTTGATCGGCATCGTCCACGAGTTCGTGACGCCCGGGAACTGAAGCGCCCGGTCGAGCTCCGCGATCAGGTCGTCCGGGGTCAGGCCGGGACGCCATTCGTCCTGGTCCTTCAGCACGATCGTCGTCTCGAGCATCGACAGCGGCGCCGGATCGGTCGCCGTCTCCGCCCGGCCGACCTTGCCGAACACGGTCTCGACCTCCGGGAAGCTGCGGATGATCCGGTCCGTCTGCTGGACGATCTCCCGCGCCTTGCCGATCGACACCCCCGGCAGCGTGGTCGGCATGTAGAGCAGATCGCCCTCCCACAGGGGCGGCATGAACTCCGACCCGATGCGCTTGAGCGGCACGAGGGTCAGGGCCACCGCGGCCAGCGTCACCGCCACCGTCAGCCAGCGCAGGCGCACCGCCCAGGCCACCAGCGGTCGGAAGACGAAGCGCAGCAGGCGCGCGACCGGGTGCCGCTCCTCCGCCACGATCCGGCCTCTGACCAGCCACAGCATGAGGACCGGCGCCACGGTCACGGCAACCAGCGACGCCATCGCCATCGAGTACGTCTTGGTCAGCGCCAGCGGCCGGAACAGGCGCCCCTCCTGGGCCTCCAGCGTGAACACGGGCAGGAAGGACACCGTGACCACGAGCAAGCTGAAGAACAGCGTCGGACCCACCTCCTGCGCCGAACGCAGGACCACTTCGAAGCGGGACCGGCGCCCCTGCCACTCCTCCAGATCCTGGTTCTCCGCCAGGCGCCGGTGGACGTTCTCGACCATCACGATCGAGGCGTCGACCAGGACCCCGATCGAGATCGCGATCCCGCCCAGGGACATCACGTTCGAGCCCACTCCCTGGACCCGCATCACGATGAAGGCGAGCACGACGGAGACCGGAATCGCCAGGATCGGCACCAGCGCCGACCGGAAGTGGAACAGGAAGAGCAGGCAGACGAGCCCGACGACGATGGACTCCCAGACGAGCGTCTCGCGCAGCGTGGCGATCGAGCGCTCGATCAGCCCGGTGCGATCGTAGGCGACGGCGATCTCGACGTCCTCGGGCATGCCCGCCGCCAGCTCGGCGAGCCGCTGCTTGACCCTCACGATCGTCGACCGGGTGTCGGCGCCGGAGCGCACGACGACGATGCCGCCCACCGTCTCGCCCTCGCCGTTCCAGTCGACGAGACCGCGGCGCATCTCCGGGCCGACGGTCACGTTCGCCACGTCGCGCAGCAGCACCGGCACGCCGCCGGCGCCCGAGGACAGGACGATCGCCTGCAGGTCCTCGATCCCTCGCACGTAGCCACGGCCGCGCACCATGTACTCGCGTTCCGCCATCTCGATCAGCCGCCCGCCGACATCCGCGTTCGATTCCTGGATCGCCCGCCGCACGGTTGGCAGCGTCAGGTCGTAGGCGCGCAGGCGCACCGGGTCCACCTCCACCTGGTACTGACGCACGAAGCCGCCGATGGAGGCCACCTCGGAGACCCCCTCCACCGCGAGCAGGCCGTACTTCAGGTACCAGTCCTGCAGCGAACGCAGGTCGGCAAGCGACCGCGAGTCCGAGTTCAGCACGTACATGAATGCCCAGCCCACGCCGGTCGCGTCCGGACCGAGCTGGGGCGCCACGCCCTGCGGCAGTCGGTTCTGCAGCGCCGCTACCGACTCCAGCACCCTGGAGCGCGCCCAGTAGAGGTCCGTGCCGTCCTCGAAGATGACGTACACGAACGAGAAGCCGAAGAACGAGTAGCCGCGCACCACCTTCGAGGACGGCACGGAGAGCATCGTCGAGGTGATGGGATAGGTCACCTGGTCCTCCACCACCTGCGGCGACTGGCCCGGAAACTCGGTATAGAGGATGACCTGCACGTCCGAGAGGTCGGGAATCGCGTCCACGCGGGAGGTGCGCATGGACCAGATGCCGCCCGCGACCGCCGCCGCCACGCCCGCGGCCACCACCAGGTGGTTGCGCAGCGACCACTCGATCAGCCGGTTCAGCATTGCCTCGGCGCCCCGTCAGTCGCCATGGTCATGATGTGGGTCGTTGGCGGTCTCGTCACCGGCAGTCTCGCCGTGGTCCATGCCGCCGTGTTCCATCGCGCCGTGGTCCGTCGCGCCGTGGTCCATCCCGTGCATCGAGTGCGAGTCGTGGCCGGCCGCCGGGGCAGCCGCGCCGCTCAGCATCGACTGCACGGCGGCGCGCAGGCTGGACTCCGAATCCAGCAGGAACTGGGACGAGGTGACGATCCGCTCCCCAGCCTCCAGGCCGGAACGGACCTCGACCAGCCCGCCACGCGCACGGCCCGGATCGATCTCCCGGGGCTCGAAGCGGCCGCCGCCCAGCGCCATGATGACGATGCTGCGGCGACCCGTGCGCAGCACCGACTCCGCCGGCACCGCGACGGCGTCGGGCACGACCACCGGGTCGAAGACGACGGTGGCGAACATGCCCTTGCGCAGTCGTCCGCGCGGGTTCGGCACCGCAATCCTCACCGTCAGCGTCCGCGTCTCCTCGGTCAGTTCCGGCTCGATGAACTCGACCGTGCCCCGGATCGTCTCGCCGGGGAAGTAGGCGAAGCTCACGTCCGCCCGGGCGCCGGGCCGAATCCACACCACCTGGTCCTCGAACACCTCGACCGAAAGCCACAGCGACGTGATGTCCGCGATGTGGTACGCCTCCATCCCGGGCGTCACGGCCATCCCCTCGAGGCCGCGCATCCGCTTCATGACCAGACCGGCCGCGGGCGCGGTCACGGTCAGGGTGCGGAAGATCTCGCCCGTCTGCTCAAGCCGCAAGATCTGCTCGGGCGAGATGTCCCAGAACCCGAGCCGCTTGCGCGCCGAGTCGACCAGCGCTTCGGCGTGATGCAGGGCAACGCCGCGGGGCGATCCGTGCCCGGCGCGCCCTGCGGCATCCTCCGCAGGCTCGGCGTGCGGGTAGGCCTCCCCGGTGTGCCCGGCGTGCTCGAGGCGCTCTGCGTGCTCGGCCACCTCCTGGGCGTGGGCACCGTGCACGGCCCGCACGCCGTGCGGAGCGTCGGACCCGTGAGGCTGTCCGACCGCGGCGTCCCTGCCGGCCTCGGCGCCGGTGAGCCGAGCGGCATAGCGGATCGCCGCCAGCAGCTCGTACTGGGTCTGGACCAGCTGCGGAGAATAGATGTCGAACAGTGCCTGGCCCCGGGCCACCGGCTCACCCACGTAGTTCACGTGGACCTTCTCCACAAAGCCGTCGTACTTCGTGGTCACGGTGACCATCCGCGCCTGGTCGTAGTCCAGGTGACCGACAGTGCGGATCTCGTGGCGGAGGTCCTGCCTCTCGACCACCCGGGTGCGCACGTTCATGTTCTGGACCACGGTCGGGTCGATCGTCACCATGGCGCCGGCCCCCAGCGCCTGCTCCGCCTCGTCCGCGTACACCGGCAGGTAGTCCATGCCCATCTCGTCCTGCGCCGGGACCGGCGAGGTGACCGTCGGGTCCATCGGATTCCGGTAGAAGAGGACTTCGCGGTCACCCTGCCTTGCCGCCGCACGCAGGACATGGTCGTGACCGTGCTCCCCATGTCGCTCGTGCGCCGGTGCACCGGCGTCCTGGCCGAGCACCTGCCGCAGCCAGTCGTCCACCGGATGGATGCCCACCGGGTCGAGGAAGACGAGGACGCTGACCGCGACGCCCACCGCCGCCCACAGTGCCGGGCCGGCGAACCTGCCGCCGCCCGATCCGCCATCGCCCGAAGCCGGGCCGCCCGACGAGCCGCCGACCGCCCCGTCGTTCGCGGTCGGCCCGTCGTCCGGCATGGCCAGGTCGTCGGCCATCGCCCGGTCGTCAGCCGTCTGCCTGCTCGCCGGTCGATCGTTCATCGCCTCGTTCCTCCTTCCGCGGTCAGTTCGAGGAGCGGTCCGCCGACCGCGCCCTCCAGCTCCGCCAGGCCGATCACGTACTCCGCCCGCGCCCTGTCGGCCGCGCCTGCCGAGTCGAACAGCACGACTTCGGCCTCGATCAGGTCGAGCGAGTTCAGGCCGCCGGCGATGTAGCCCGCCTCGGCCGCCTCGAGCGCCTCCTCCGCCTGCACGACGAGCAGGTCCTCGAGCAGCCGCAGCCGCTGCCAGGCGAGGGGAAGCCGCGCGAGCAGGTCCCCGACCTCGGTTTCGACCAGGAGCTCCGCACTGCGCTTCTCCCAGGCAGCCGCCGAGCGCCGGTGAAGCGCTTCCTGCACCGCCGCGGCGCGACGGCGCTTGCGCACCGGCAGCGTGATGCCGCCGCGCAGGCCGAACACATCATTGCCGTCGCCCTCGATGTCCAGAAGGCGCGCCGGGTCGTCGTCGCGCGACGTGACAAGCGTGTACGTCACGCCAACCCGGAAGTCGGGCCGACGCGCCATCCGCGCCAGGCGCTCCACGAGTCCGGCCTGCGCAAGCCGTGCCTCCGCTGCCCGAAGCTCGGGTCGCAGGCTGCGCGCCCGGTCGAGCAGCCGCTGCGGCTGCGAGGCGAGCTCCTGCGGGCCGCTCCCGTTCGGCGACGCCGCGGCTTCCCTCGCCACGGGCGTCGCGGCCGGACGATCGCGCAGGAGGTTCAGCCGCGCACGCAGGGTCAGGGCCCGGGCATCGAGGTCCAGCAGGTCCCGGCGAGCGCGGGTCATCTGCGCCTGAAGTTGCAGGATCGGCTGGGTGGACCCCGCACCGGTCGCGTAGCGACCCTGGGCGACTTCCTCATGCTTGTCGAGATCGCCCAGGAAGATCGTCACGGTGTCGCGCAGCCGGTCGAGCAGGAGCAGCTCCTGGTACAGCGTCCGCACTTGTGTGACCAGACGCAGGCGGCCCGCCTCCACGTCGGCTCCGAGCGCGACCGCGTCCTGCGCTGCGGCCGCCTCCCGCAGGTCGAGCTTCGGAAGCCAGGGCACCGCCTGGCTGAAGCCGAGCATGAGCCGCTGCGGACCCGTCCGGGTTTCGGGCGTCAGCAGGAAGGCCGTCGCCTCCGCAGTCGGGTCCGGCAGCGACGACGCCTGCGGCGCTTTCTGCGCGGCAGCTCGCGCACGGGCACGAGCGGCGCGAAGACCGGGGTTTCGGTCGAGGGCTTCGCGTACCAGAGCGCGCAGGTCCGGGTCCCGGATGCCGTCGGCAACCCGGTCCGCAGGGCGGCCGCCCTGCGGGAGACCGCGGCCGGGAAGAACTCCCCCCTCCTGTCCGTCGCCTTCCGCCACGCTGGCCGGCTCGACGGCGGCATCCGGTGGAAGCTGACTCGGAAGGCGAGCGGCCCACGAGCCGATGATCGGGGCCGGAGTTCGACCCGCCTGTCCGTCGACTCCCTCCACGGGCAGCGACGGATCTGCGCCCGTCGAGCCGGTTCCAGCCGTCGATGTTCCAGGCGTGCACACCGTGGCGACTACCAGGGCAAGCACGAAAGCGCTGTCTCGAAGCATCCGATCCTCCCGGTGAACGTGCTGCCGGCGACCGCTCCGTGCAACCGGAGGGACGGCCGGCGATCGGGCGCCGCAGGCCGGACGCGTGTTCGCGACGAGTCCGGCGGCGCCCGCGTCAGCGGAGGATCAGAGCAACAGTGCCGAGAACAGCCTGTAGCGCGGCACAGCGGGCGGCCGGTCCCCACCGGCCGAAGCCGCCGCAAGCGCGGCGCGCGGCTCTGCGGCCGTGTCGGCCGGGTCAAGGACCAGCACCGGCGGCGACGCCTCGCCTCCGGCGCCGGGCCGGACCCCCTCGGCATCCGGGCCGGCGAGCTCGACGCCGCAGCAGCCGGTCATGACCGCCGGAGCATGGCCGCACGGCGCAGCGTGACGCGACTCGCGCATCTCGCAAGGGTCGTCGGGCGCCGCCAGCGCAACGCACAGCCCGGCCGCCGGCGCCGCCATCACGGCAAGCGCCAGAAGCAGCCCGATGCACCGAAACGTCGCGCTCATGAACTTTGACTGTACACCGAACGGCGCGCGAGCGCCGCTTCAGTCCTCCGGAAACACCCAGTCCGGCGGCGGGGCGAACCCCTCGCCGCCGGGGGCGCCGAAGCCCGCCACGTGGCGCTCCGGCTGCAGGGCGCGAAACGCCACAGCCCGCTCGAGGAGCTCGGCCACGACCGCGGGATGCTCGGCGGCCACGTCCCGCTCCTCCCATGGGTCCTCCGCCAGCCGAAACAGCATCAGGTCGGACGCCTCGGCCGCCGCCTCGTCGACCAGGGACGGACCGATGACCACGAGCTTCCACTCGCCCCTGGTCACCGAGACCTGCTGGCGCGCCGGGTTCTTCTGGCCCACGAAGGAGTACAGCTCCCGCTCGGGCTCGCCATCCGGGTCGGCGCCGGTCAGCGCGTCGAGCACGTCCACCCCGTCGAGTTCCCCGCCGCCGTGGTCGTCGACGCCGACGACGCCCATCAGGGTTGGCAGAACGTCGATGGCAGCAACCGGCGCCGTGACCCGGCCTCCGCCGGCGATGCCGCCAGCCGGCCACCGCGCCGCCGCAGCGACCCGGGTGCCGCCCTCGAAGACAGTACTCTTCGTGCCGCGGAACGGTCCGTTGTCCGCAGCTCCCAGCCCGCCGCCGTTATCGCTGAAGAACAGCACCAGCGTGTCGTCCGCGATGCCGGTCGCATCCAGGGCATCCAGGATCCGCCCCACCCCCACATCCAGGGCGTGCACCATGGCGGCATGTACCCGGCGGTCGTCGCGACGCTTCGCCTCGGGCGCAAGCGGTCGGCCGCCGGTGACTTCCTCCCAACCGCGCGGCGGCGGCAGCGGCGCAAGGTGCGCGTAGCGATCCAGGTCCTGCTCCCTGGCCTGCAGCGGGGAGTGCGCGGCATTGAACGGCACGTAGAGGAGGAACGGAGCCTCGTCGCCGGCGTGACGCTCGATGAAGCTGGCGGCGTGCGCGGCCACCAGGTCGGTCACGTAGCCCTCCTCCACCGCCGGCTCGAAACCGTGGAACCAGTCACGTTCGCCGAAACGCTCCTTCGTGAAGTAGTCGATGGACGTGTTGTGGCTCACGGACTCCGTGAAGCCGCGCCGCAGCGGGTGCCAGGCGCGGCGCACGTGGCCCAGGTGCCACTTGCCGAACATGGCGCGGTGCTCGTAGCCGGCCCTGGCCAGCACCTCGGGAATCGTGACCTCCGCGGCGTCGAGGCCGAAGTCCTCCCAGGGGCCGATGACGTCCTGCATCAGCCCGAAGCGAATCGGATAGCGGCCGGTCATCAGAGCCGCCCGGGTCGGCGTGCAGATGGGCGCGGTGTGGAAGCGGTCAAGCAGCACCCCTTCGGCCGCAATCCGGTCGATGTTCGGCGTGGCGATCTCGCCGCCATGAAAGCTCACGTCATGACGGCCCAGGTCGTCCGGCACGATGAGCACCACGCTGGGCAGCCGAGCCTCGCCGGGCGGCGCCGAGTAGCCGCCGCAGGCAGCGAGCAGGAGCGTCGCGGCAGAGCCGGCGAGCGCCGCCGGTCCCCACCGTGTCGGCGCCCTGTCCCTCATGCCCCCCGGCCGGTAACCGCGCGGCCCTCCGGCGTCTTCTGGCGTCGGCAGGCCTTCTCGTCCCGCGGCCTCGCATCGTCGCGCCTGGTCGCTTCGTCGCGCTCGGTCAGGGGCGCCGGCTGAACGGCTGGAGTCACCACCAGACGATGGTAGCGCGGGCGGCCTGAGATAATGGGCCGCGTCCCGCAGCTTGCCGCACGTCGCGGCCTTCCCGTCACCTTCCGCTCCCGGAGGCCCTCCGATGCTTCGATCGTCCGCCCTCACGCGCCGCCGTTTCCTGCAGTCCTCGGGCGCCGTCGCCGGCGGCCTGGCGCTGCCGGGCGCCCTCACGCTGCCCGGTCCGGCCCGGGCAGCCGACGTGCGGCCGGCGCCCGGCATGCCGACGCCGCGCTTCGTCAGCACGAACGGCATCCGGATGGCGGTCTACGAGCAGGGAGAGGGCATCCCCGTCGTGCTCTGTCACGGCTTCCCCGAACTCGCCTTCTCGTGGCGCTTCCAGCTCCCGGCCCTGGCCGAGGCCGGCTTTCGCGCCATCGCCCCCGACCAGCGCGGCTACGGCCTGACCGACCGTCCGGAAGAGGTGACGGACTACAGCCTCAGGCACCTGTGCGACGACATGGCGGGCATGCTCGACGAGCTCGACATCGAGAAAGCCGTCTTCGTCGGCCACGACTGGGGCGGCGGCGTGGTGTGGTTCATGGTGCGGCTGCATCCCGACCGTTGCCTCGGCGTCGTGGGCGTGAACACGCCCGCAGGCAGGCCGCCGGGCATGCCGGCGCCGGAGGCCACCGAGGAACCGCTGATCGTGCGAACCGAGAACTACTACACGAGCCAGTTCCAGCCGCCGGGCCATGCCGAGAAGGCTCTGTCCGCCGACGTGCGGAAGTCGTTCGAGATGCTCCTGCGGCGCGGCTGGATCTGGGACGTCGAGGCCTTCCGGGCCATGCCGGAGGACTCGCCGGAACGCCAGATGGACCTGCTGCGCATGCTCGACCGCGACGACTTCCCGGGCGAAGTCATCCTCTCCGACGAAGCCCTCGATTACTTCGTCGAGACCTTCGAGAGCACCGGCTTCACCGGCGGCCTGAACTGGTACCGGATGGCCGGCCGACCCATTGCGGGCATCGAGAACGCGAAGTGGATGATCGACGTCCCCTGCCTCTACATCGGCGCCGAGAACGACGTCATCCTGCGGCCGTCGATGGCGAACGGCATGGAGGACTTCATCGACGACGTCGAGAAGCACACGGTGGCCGAGAGCGGCCACTGGACCCAGCAGGAGAAGCCCGACGAGGTCAACCGCGTCCTGATCGACTGGCTGCAGCGGAAGATCGCCGGAGCCGCCTGACAGGCGGTCGGACCTGCCAGCGGTCGGCCTGGACGCCCGCCGGGCTCAGGGAGACTCAGCCGCCGGCGAACTCCCTGACGAGCCGGTACAGGAACTCCTGGCCTTCGTGGAAGTGGTCGATGCGGATGCGCTCGTCCTGCCGTGCGCCCGCACGTCGTCGGCGTCGCCGAAGATGCCGCTGACGCCGTCGACCGGTATTCCCGCGTTGCGCAGGTACACGGCATCGGTGGCGCCGGTGGACATGACGGGCAGTACGGGAAGGCCGGGCCACATGGTCCTGGTCACCCGCGCGATGGCCCCCAGCACATCTCCGGTCAGCGGCGATGGCGGGCTCGGCCTCGCCTCGCGTCGGCGTTCGACCTCGACGCTGAAAGGAGCGGCAAGCTGCTGAAACGTCACCTCGACCTCCGCCGGGTCGTGATTCGGCAGCAGCCGGCAGTTCAGGTTCGCGCGGGCCATCTGCGGCAACGCATTCTCGGCATGGCCGGCCTCGACCACGGTGGCGACGCAGGTCGTTCGCAGCCGGGCGTTGTCCGACGCCACCGGCGCGAGGACGGCCAGGGCCTCCGCGTCGTTCGGGTCGGCCACGATCCGGCGCATCGCCTCGCCGGTCTCGCCGCCGGTCAATTCGCCCAGGGGCCGAAAGGCTCATGCCACGACCTTGTCGGGCCTCTTCAGCATTGAGCTTGCGCGGCTTTCTGCGCCTTGTGGCGCGTCCCCGACCGGTCGAAGGCCGCGCTGAAACCGGAAGCGCACCAGCGTCCGCCTGACGAACGCGCAGGTCGATTCCCGGTCCTGTCGAGTGATCTCGGCCCCAACGCCGCCGGAAACCAGCAGGGCGAGCTGGGCTAGAGTCTCGAGACGGTGGAGATAAAGCGCCACGAGCATCCCTTGATGATCCCCGAGTGCCGGCCCACGTGCTCGTTTCTCGCTGGATTGCCCGCCCCCGTTCATGCTCACTCTTCGTTGGACACGACGATCGCCGTACGCGCTACTCTCCAGGCGAACCTCACTACAGGAGAGAACGTCATGCGCCAGCCTGGCCGGGCCCCTGCCGCCCTTGCCATCGCCTTCCCCCTGCTTGTCCTGTCCGGTTGCGCGTCCGACGGGAACACCGCCGACCAGCCCGACGCCATGGACGCCTCGGCCGTCGCCGCGACGGACGGGCCGAACCCGCTTCGGAACGCGTACTTCGGCGATCTGCACGTCCACACGCGCTTCTCGTTCGACGCCTACCTGTTCGGCACCCGGACGAACCCGGACGATGCCTACCGGTTCGCGAAGGGCGAGGCGATCACCCACGCCAGCGGGCATCAGATCCAGCTCGGCTTCGGCTCGCTCGACTTCCAGGCGGTGACCGACCACGGCTTCTACCTGGGCTACCTGCCGGCCATGGACACGCCCGGCGACGGGCTCTACGACACCTCTCTGGGCGCCGAGCTGCGGGAGCTCGGCTCGAACGGCGGCTTCGTCCGCGCCCTGCAGGCGATGCGGTCCGGCGAATTCGCCGACTTGCCCGAGGACGCCTCGAATGCGGCCGTGCAGACCGCCTGGCAGGCGATCATCGACGCAGCCGAGGCGCACAACGAGCCGGGCGTGTTCACCACCTTCATCGGCTACGAGTACACGTCGTCGTCGGACGACAGCGGCAACCTGCATCGGAACGTCATCTTCCAGGGCAGCGAGGCGCCGCCCAGACCCTTCGCCCGGACCGACTCGCGCGACCCGGAGGACCTCTGGCTCTGGCTCGACGGTCTTCGCGCCCAGGGCATCGAGGGGCTGGCCATCCCCCACAACTCGAACGGCAGCAACGGCCAGATGTTCCGCCTGGAGACCTTCACCGGCGAACCGCTGACCGCCGAGTACGCCGAGATGCGGATGCGCAACGAGCCCCTGGTCGAGATGACCCAGGTCAAGGGCACGTCGGAGACGCACCCGCTGCTGTCGCCGAACGACGAATGGGCCGGGTTCGAGATCTTCCCCTACCGCATCGCCACGAATCTCCGCAGCGAGCCGAAGGGAAGCTACGTGCGCGAGGCGTTCGTGAACGGCCTGAAGCTCCAGGAGACCGAAGGCTTCAACCCCTTCCGCTTCGGCCTGCTGGGCGCCACCGACACCCACAACTCGGGCGGCACGCCGGAGGAGGACAACTTCCACGGCAAGGTCGGGCGCGGCGACGGCACGCCGCAGGGGCGCGGCTCCGTGCCGCTGGACGAGCCGACCGAGGACGGCGAGCGCTACGCCCAGAACGCCTACGAGTTCTGGGGCGGTTCCGGCCTGGCCGGGGTGTGGGCCGAGGAGAACACCCGCGACTCCCTCTACAACGCCTTCCGCCGCAAGGAGACCTTCGCCACCAGCGGTCCGCGCATGCGGCTTCGGTTCTTCGGTGGCTACGGCTACGACGACGACCTGGCGAACGACACGGACATGATCGCCGCGGCCTACGAGGGCGGCGTGCCCATGGGCGGCGACCTGGTGGCGGACGAAGGGCAGGCGCCGCGCTTCCTGGTCTGGGCGGCGCGCGACGCGGACAGCGCTCCGCTCCAGCGCCTGCAGATGGTCAAGGGCTGGGTGGAAGACGGCGAGGCGCGCGAGCAGGTCGTCGACATCGCCTGCGCGGACGGCGGCGTGCCGTCGGGCGACCCGCTGCGCTGCCCCGACAGCGGGGCCCGGGTCGACATCTCGGACTGCAGCTACACGGAAGACCTGGGAGCCGCGGAGCTCTCGACCGTGTGGACGGACCCGAACTTCGACGCCACGAGCCACGCCGTCTACTACGTCCGCGTGCTGGAGAACCCGACCTGCCGCTGGTCAACCTGGGATGCCGTCCGCGCCGGGGTCGAGCCGAATCCCGACATGCCGGCGACCATCCAGGAACGGGCCTGGTCGTCGCCCATCTGGTACGTGCCCGGCGAGTGAGGCGGCGTCGGAAGCGGGCGCCGACGACGAGCAGAGAGGAGACGACGATGATCCGCAGGAAGCCGACGAGCGGAGAACCGAGAGCCAGCGGGAACGACCACGGGAAAGGCGAGCGCGAGCGGACCGCAGGCGGCCATCGGGCGAACGCAAGCGTCGCCGTCGCCGCGGCATCCATCTGCGCCTGTCTTGTCGCAGCGTCGGCCCCCGCGGCCGCGGCAGCCGACGAGGTCCCCAGAACCCCTGGCGGAAAGCCCGACTTCTCGGGCAACTACGACATCTCGACCCTGACGCCGGTACAGCGGCCCTCTGCGTTCAAGGACCGCCTCGTTCTGACCGCCGAGGAGGCAAGGGAGATCCGGGAACGCGAAGCGCAGAACATCGAGGAACGCTCCAGGGCCAGCGACCCGGATCGGGAGGCGCCGCCGGTGGGCGGCAGCGTCGGCGGCTACAACTACTTCTTCATGGACCGCGGCACGGGCGCCGTCGCCGTCAACGGCAAGTACCGCACGTCGCTGCTGGTGGATCCGCCCGATGGCAGGTTCCCGCCGCTCACCGAGCGGGGCAAGGCGCGGCGAGACGGCCTCTACGGCTTCTCCAAGCGCAACACCGGGCCGGCCTGGTGGCTGGACCGCGAGCTCGGGCCCTACGACGACCCGGAGGCGCTGTCCATCGCCGACCGCTGCGTCTTCTCCCTGGAAGCCACGATTCCCGTCTACCCGAAGAACTACAACAACCTCAAGACGGTCGTGCAGACCGACACGCACCTGATGATCCTGGTCGAGTGGATGCACTACGCCCGCGTGATTCCGATCAGTCCGTCGAGGGCCGAGGCGAAGCACCTGCCGGACGAGATCCGCTCCCGCGCCGGAGACTCGGTGGCCTGGTGGGAGGGCGACACGCTGGTCGTCGACACGACGAACTTCCTGGAGGAGAACTGGGCGACGACGACGCTGTTCGCCGAGCCCTCGCCTGCCGCCGACCAGCACGTGGTGGAGCGTTTCTCGTTCCAGGAGAATGGCGACCTGCTCTATCGCTTCACGCTGGCAAGCGGAGACTGGAAAGCTCCCTATACCGGCGAGTACACCTGGCCGGCGACCGACGACAAGCTCTACGAATTCGCCTGCCACGAGGGCAACTACGCCACCGGCAACACGCTCCGCGGCGCACGCCTGGAGGAACGGGAGGTCGCCGCCCTGGCGAGCGGCGGGTAGCGCCGGCTGGCGGCTGCCAGCGGTCAGCGGCCGAGCGGACTTTCGGCGCCCCGGCCGCCCCGGCCACGGGCAAATCTCCGGATCACGAGAGAAAGAGGGAGACTCATGGAACTTCTCGCGAGGAAAAACCAGGTATTCAATTCAGCCACGGCACAGAGGAAAGCGGAAACGGTCGCTGGCGATTACTCCCAGGCACGGCCCCAGGGGGAATCGTCATGAGCGGAAGCGATATCGATGCAATCAGCACTCTCTTGATGCTCGCGCTGGCTCTCGCGGCCCTCGCGCTCGTGGTCGCTGGGTTGGTCAGGGGGAGTCGGGCGGACGCGGCGGGCGCGCCAATATCACGGATGTACTGGCCAACCCTTCTGATTGCCCTGGGTTGTTTCATAATCGCAAAAATGTTGTGATGCAGATCCGTCGTGACAGAACCTGTGATTCTGCCATCACGACGGACCGGTTCGGCGGCATGGTCATGGGATGGTCATGGGCGACGGCGAGACCGACCAACCATGGATTGTGTACGAATGGGTTGCCCGTGATGGCGGATCTTCGATCGTTGCTCGCGGCCCGCACGTGAAATCGTCTGTGCCGCTGGAGAAGTTCGAACGCTTTCGTCCACTTGTCCTCGCGTCACGGCCGCAGGGGCGCCGGCGGAGCCGACGTCAGGGTCTGGCGACGCCTCGTCCGGTGGCCCCTTCCGGCGGCGTCTCCCGAAGCACGCCGTCCCGCTCCAGCGCGTCCACGCGCGAGGCCGGGAAGCCGAGCGTCTCCATCAGGACCTCGCGGTTGTGCTCGCCCAGGCACGGGGCGCCGAGGCGAAAGCGGGCAGGCGTCGCGCTCAGGTGAATCGGGAGACCCGGGTAACGGCGGCGGCCGACCTCCCGATGGTCGAGGCAGACCCAGAAGCCGCGCGCCTCAAGGAACGGATCCTCCACCAGGTCGCGGGCGTCGGCGACCGGCGCCGCGGTGACGCCGCCGCGTTGCAGACGGCCCACGACCTGCTCCCGGTCGAGACCGCGCGTCCACCGGGAGAGCATCTCGTCGATCTGGTCCTCGGCGGCCCGGCGCTCGCCGAGTGACAGGTCGGCGAACCAGCCGGGCAGCCCGGCCACGGAGCACAGGGACCGCCACTGGCGGTCGTTCTCGACGCTGATCGCCACCCAGCGATCCTCTCCCGGGCACGGATAGCAGCCCTGCGGCACGCGCCGGGCATGGCGGGCGCCGCGCCGAGGCTCGACCTCGCCGCACAGCTGCGCCGTCAGGTAGGCGTCGCCCAGGGTCGTCGCCATGGCCTCGGCCATCGGCGTCTCGACCACCCCGCCCCGACCTTCCCGCGACTCCGCACGGCCGAACAGCATGGCCAGCGTGCCGACCGCCGCGTGCAGGGCGGTTATCGGGTCCGGCCATGCGATGCCCGACCGATGCGGCCCCCCGTCGCGGTAGCCGAGCGTGGACGCAAGCCCGACGGTGGACTCGATCAGCGGTCCGTACGCGAGCCGGTCGCGATACGGGCCCGAGTTGCCGAAGCCGGGCATGGAGACCGCGACGACCCCCGGGTTCATGAGGTGGAGATGCTTCGGGTCGAGGCGCAGCTTCGGCATGACCCTCGGGCTGAAGTTGTCGCACACCACGTCGGAACGCTCCACCAGGGCCTCGAAGATGCGCCGGGCCTCCGGCTCTCCCAGCTCCAGCGTCACGGAACGCTTGCTGCGGTTCATCTTGTTGAAGGCCGCGCTGCAGTCGTACGGCCGGTCGCCGGCGTGGTTCTCGGGGAACAGACGCGAGAGACGAGCGAGCCTGGCCGACCGGGTCGCCGGCCCCCTCGCCCAGGCGGCCTCGACCTTGATCACGTCGGCGCCCAGGTCGCCGAGGATTCGGGTGGCCAGCGGTCCGGCCCATACCCGGGTCAGGTCGAGCACGCGAATGCCCCGCAACGGTCCGTCGTTCGGCCCGGTCAAGGGCTTCGGCCCGGTCGAGGTGAGAGGCGCCGACGACGGCGAGGCCCCCACCCGGCGCCCTGTCGGTCCCGGCTCGGCAGGTTGGAGCCGCGGCAGCCAGCTCGCCGGCCCGTCGAGCACCGGCGTGCGGACGAACGAGTCATCGAGAGTCGCCGACCCGGCCACGCCATCAAGCAGGAACGGCCCTCGCGGCGCCAGCGGACCGCGCTCGCCGTTTATCGGTCGGAAGAACCCGCGCGCACAGAAGTGCGGGTCGTCGAGCACTTCCAGCAGGTCGAGGACGGGGCCGACCGGGACCCGCACCCGTTCCCCCAGCTCGATGATCTCCCGGGCCGTGTGGGCCATCATCCAGGGGTCGATCGCACGGTCGAACGCCTCCCTGTGCTCGGCCCGGTCCGCATCCTCCGCGAAGCGCGGGTCGTCCAGGACGTGGCCCAGGCCGGCGGCATCGAGGAAGGGCTGGAGCATCTCGCGGCTCGGCATGGACAGGGCCACGTGGCCGTCCCTGCATCGGTACACGCCGACCGGATGCCACGGTCCACCCTGGGAGTTGCCGACCCGCCGCAGCACGTGACCGGCCTGGGTCCACATGACCGTCGTGTACTGGTGCAGCGCAGCAAGAGCCTCGACGTGGGAGACATCCACCGTCTGCCCGCGACCGAGCCCGGACCGGGCGAGCAGCGCGGCGAGGCCGCCGATCACCGCATGGGCGCCGGCCTGGCATGACGAGTGGAGACCGGGCCGCGCGATGGGTTCCCGGTCCGCCGCCCCGTTCAGGTACAGATGGCCGGACCAGGCGTCGTCGGTAAAGCCGTTCGACCTCGGCGGGCCGCCGTCGCCCCAGACCTGCCCCGCGGCATCGCCCTGACCGAACGGCGAGATGCGCAGCAGCACCGCATGCGGCGCATCGGCCTCGTGCACCAGGGGGACGAGAGGCCCCGGCGCCGCGCTCTCGATGACCACGTCGACCTCACCCGCCTCGACCTGCTCCACGATCTGAGCCCGGCCCCGGTCCGGGGCCGCACCAAGCCGTGCGGCCCTCTTGCCCAGGTTCAGGGCGGCGTACGCAGCACCGACGCCCCGCCAGCGCTCGCCGAGCTGTCGCCACGGATCGCCTTCCGGGGGCTCGAGGCGCAGCACGTCGGCGCCACAGGCCGCCAGCAACCGCCCGGCGTAGGCGCCGGCGGCCGAACCGGCGACCTCGATCACCCTCAGACTGCCGCACGGACCCGACACAGCGCCGGCACGCTACAGCACGACCGCCACACCCCACGGACCCTGGCACGTTGCGGAAGCGAAGAGGCGGCGTACACTCGCCGCCGCGAGCCGGTGGCCGCGCGGGCCGACGGCCCGGAACGAACGAGGAGAGCACCCATGCCGATCGTCGACTTCAGCCTGAACAACCAGATCGCTCTCGTGACCGGCGCATCGCGCGGAATCGGCGAGGCGATCGCCCGAGGCTTCGCCGAACAGGGCGCCACCGTGGTTCTCGCTTCGCGCAAGCAGGAAGGTCTCGACAAGGTGGCCGAATCGATCCGGGAGTGCGGCGGCAAGGCCGTCCCCATCGCCTGTCATGCCGGCAGCGTGGAGCAGATCGAGGCGCTGTTCGAGCGCGTGGAAGCCGACTTCGGACGACTCGACATCCTGGTCAACAACGCCGCCACCAACCCGTACTTCGGACCCGCCGTCGACATGCCGGAGTGGGCCTTCGACAAGACCCTGGAGGTCAACCTGAAGGGCTACTTCGTGCACATCCAGCAGGCCGCGCGGCTGATGAAGAAACAGGGGTCGGGCAACGTGATCAGCGTCGCGTCCATCGCCGGGCTGCGGCCGGGCCCCAACGAGCTGACCTACGCCCTGACCAAGGCGGCGGTGCTGAACATGACCCGAGGCTGGGCGAAGGAACTCGGGCAGTACGGGATCCGCGTGAACGCCATCGCGCCCGGCGTGGTCGAGACCTACTTCGCCAGCGTCCTGGTCGACACCGAGGAGAAGCGCGAGGCGATCGCCAGCCGGACGCCGGTCGGCCGGCACGGACAGCCGAACGAGATCGCCGGCGCCGCCGTCTTCCTGGCCTCGCAGATGGGGAGCTACGTGACCGGGGCGACCATCGTCATGGACGGCGGCTCGTCCGCCTGAACGGCTTCGAGCAGCCAGGCCAGCAGGTCGCCGGCGACGAAGTCGTTGTCGACCACGTTGACCAGCACGTAGCTGTCGTGGATGCGACGGAGCAGCCGCCGCGATTCGCTGCTCTCGTCGTACACGGCCGCCCAGGAGGTCAGCCAGAGGTCGAACGCCTCGTCCTTCCAGACCTCGAAGGAACGCGGGTCGACGACTGTGGGCTGGCGGACTTCGAGCCCCGGGAACACTCCCCAGGTCACCGCGTTCACGGTGTCGCAGTTGCTCCAGGCGGCGCCTGAACGGTCGATGGCGTGGTAGGTCAGGTTCGGCTGCCCGTCCATGGCGGCAACGAGCTGCGGCAGCTGTTCGGGCGCCACGAAGAACTCCAGGTACGCCTTCTGGTACACGAGCCCGCCGGCGCCGCCCCAGCCCACCGCCGGATGGTCGGAGGGCGCCCCGTTGACCCGAGGCTGCGAGTTGATCGTCAGCAGGCCGGCCAGGTTCAGGCGCACCAGCGCCTCGCGCAGCGGCTCGCTCTCGAGGTCCAGAGGCCAGTCGTACCAGGGAATGCCGTCGATGTCGCCGCGGCAGAAGGACGCGAACACCTCGCGGACTTCGGCCACGGAGGCCAGGTCGCTGCCCCACCGCCTGCGGGCCACCTCGGACGACACCGGGCGGAAGGCGAGGTGATGGTCGGCCAGGTCGCCGAACGCCGGTGACCCGGCGTCGCCCCAGCGCCCGTTGGGGAACTCGTCCCAGGCCAGCGTGCGGGCGAGGTAGCTCTTGGGGCGGTTGGCCCAGAAGATGGGCCGGACGTCCTCTTCCTGGCGCCGCACCGCGGAGGCTCCGCGCCAGGGCAGGACCCGTTCGGAGCGCTGCGGCACGATGCCGAGCCGGCCGAGGATCATCTGCACGGAGCGCTCCAGGTTCAGCGTGTAGAAGTGCAGGCCCGGCGCGCCGCCGGCCAGCAGGCGGCGGCAGATCCCGGTCATCAGGTCCTCGCCGTACTCCCGCACCGACGCGTCGTGGAAGCGCCGGGCCTCGATCTCGCCGGCTATGTCGGGCGGCGCCGCGGCGCCGAAGCCCGTGATGCGCTGGAACGCCAGGTAGCCGGTGATGGGCGCAAGGCCGGGCACGATCGGGCACTCGACCCCGCGCTCGCGGCAGCCCTCCACCAGACCGAAGTAGTGCTCCGGCTCCCAGAACATCTGGGTGACGACGAAGTCGGCCCCCGCCTCCACCTTGGCCGCCAGGTGGTCCATGTCGGCCTCCAGGCCGGGCGCTTCCGGGTGACCCTGGGGATAGCCGCCGACGCTGATGCCGAAGTGGTCGCCGTGCTCCTCGCGGATGAAGCGCACCAGGTCAGCGGCGTACCGGAACCCGTCGGCGACCGGCGACCACGTGCCGCTTCCCCCCGGCGGGTCGCCGCGCAGGGCGAGGATGTTGTCGATGCCCCGCTCACGGCACCGCGACAGCACGGCGGCGAGCTCGCTCCGCGGCATGTTCGTGCAGGTCAGGTGCATCATCGTCTCGAGACCGAGCACGTTCTCGATCGTGCTCGCGAGGTCCAGCGTCCTGTCCGCCGTGCTGCCGCCGGCGCCCCAGGTGACGTCGACGAAGGCCGGGTCCAGCCGGCCCAGGCGCTCGATGCGGGCGTACAGGTTCTCCAGGCCAACGTTGGTCTTGGGCGGAAAGAACTCGAACGAGTAGAAGGGCCGGTGCTCCCGGACGCCCTCGGCCAGCCGGTGAATCAGCTTCATGGCGGCGGCGCCGACGCCGTGCGCTCGGCCTGCCCGACCAGGGCCGGGGCCGCGAGCCGGTGCGCCATGGCGCCAAGTTCGGGCTGCGGTCCGCGCCAGCGCAGATCGTCCACCGAACGGCTGACCGGCGCGTCCCGCACCAGGGTCGCAAGGGTGCGGAACAGCTCGACCTGATCGCGCTGCTCGCGAAGCGTCGCGGCCAGGCGGTCGCGGCTGCGGACCTTCACCGTCCACATCCAGGGGTGGTCGGGAATCTCCGCCAGATGCCCGTAGTGGGCGAGCACGGTGGCCGCCGACTTCGCGCCCCAGCCGCGCAGGCCCGGAAAGCCGTCGGCGCTATCCCCCACCAGGGCCAGGTAGTCCGGAATGGACACGGGCTCGACCCCGAACTTCTCGCGCACCGCGTCGGCGTCCATGCGGACTCCCCGGCGTCGGTCGATCTGGAGCGTCCTGCCGCCGCGGCCGAGGTCCACGCACTGGGCGAGGTCCTTGTCCGGGGTGCAGATGCGCACCTCCGTCACGCGTTCGTCCGCCGCCGCCATCGCGGCGCCGCTGGCAAGACCGTCGTCCGCCTCGTGCTCGACCATCGGCCACACCGCGACGCCGAGAGCGACGAGAGCGTCCTCGAGCAGCGGAAACTGCGCCCGCAGCTCCGGTTCGATGCCCTCGCCCGTCTTGTAGCCGGGCCAGAGTTCGTTGCGGAACGACTCGATCACGTGGTCGGTCGCCACCGCCACGTGTGCCCCGTCGTGCAGCATGCCCAGCACGGAGAAGACAACGCCGCGCACCGCGCCGACCTCCATGCCGTCGTCGTTGAGGCGACGCGGAGCGCCGAAGTGATGGCGGAAGAGCTCGTACGTGCCGTCGATCAGGTGAACGAACATCGAGGGCAAGCGTAAACCACTGTCCGGGCCGCGGCCGATGGCGCTACCATCGGCAGCCATGCACCGCGCCCGGCACGAAGAGTTCGTCCGTTCCTCGTTCGCCCTCCTCTTGCCCGCGGCGCTGGCGCTTGCCTGCCTCGCGGTGGCCTCCCCGGCAGCCGCCAGCCAGGGCTCGGCGCTGCCCGGCGACCCGCTCACCGGTTCGGGCGAGGTGACGCGAACCCTGCTGACCGCGGCGCAGCTCCGCGCCGGCGAGCTGCCCGCCCCGGTCGACAACTCGGCCTTCGCCCTGCCCCAAGGCGCCGCTCCGCCGCGCCACACGATGACCGGCACGCTGCAGCTGTTCGGCGGCAGCGGCGCCCCCTGGGCAGTCCACCACGACACCTTCTACCGCGCCGCCGAGCCGCCCATCGTCTCGGCGCTGCGGCGCATTCCGAAGATCGACGTCGAGCTCGTGCAGAGCGGCTCGCACCTCGTGCCGACCTGGCAGGCGCTCCGCTATACCGGCGACGCGTACTGGAACGTCATCGTCGGGCCCGGCCGCATCTGGAGCGAGGCCGGGGACGAGGGCGCAAGCCGCGCCTCGCTGCCCGTCACCCTGGTCGAGCGCAACCAGAACTGCGCGTACCACGGCGTGGTCGCCTTCCTGTTCGAGGGCAGCGCCACTTCGCCCTTCGCGTTCCAGGTGACGCAGGAGACCTGCAAGTACTTCAAGTTCGACCTGTGGGACACCGGACCCACGCGCTTCGCCCCCGGCGAGCCGGCGGGGGCCGAGGCCGTGCTCGATGCCTGGGCGGCCGAAACCGCGGCCAGGCTGCCGGTGCGGCCGCTGGCGCAGATTCGCGACGACCACCCGCGCGCCCAGGTCTACCCCCAGGCGCTGGTCGCCGGGTTCGACCGCGAGCACCTGACCGCGCACGGCGTCGCCTTCCGGGGCGTCCACTACCAGGGTCCGGTCCACACCCGTCACGGCAACTACCCGTATCCGCAGCAGGTCCGCCTGCCGTCCTACTCCACGGCCAAGACCGCGGTCGTCGCCGTGGCGCTCATGCGGCTGATGCAGCGCGACGGCCCGGAGGTGGCCAACCTGGAACTGAGGGACCACGTTCCGAAGCCGCCCAGGGGGGGCTTCCGGGGCGTGACTTTCGCCCATGCGCTGGACATGGCGACCGGGCACTGGTTCGACCCGGGCAACCAGGAAGACGAGAAGGACTCCACCACGGAGCTGAACTTCTTCGTCCCGGAACACCGCAACCGGAAGCTGCGCGGCGCCCTCGCCTACCCGACGGTGGAACCGCCGGGGCAGACGTGGGTGTACCACACGACGGACAGCTTCCTGCTGTCGGTGGCGATGAGCAGCTACCTGGGAACCGTGAAGGACCCGGCCGACCTGCTCGAGTTCCTGGCCGCCGAGGTCTACCGTCCGCTCGGCGTCTCCGCCGGGGCGCTTCAGTCAGTGCGCACGGACAACCGCGCCGACGGCCTGCTCTTCGGCGGCTACGGCATGTTCTGGACCCCGGACGACATCGTGAAGATCGCGAACCTCCTGAACGAGAACCGCGGCCGCATCGGCGAGCGGCAGGTGCTCCATCCGGGCCTGCGCGCTGCCGCGATGCAGGAGGACGACGAGGACACGGGCCTGGAGGCCGTCCACAACGGCCACCCGAACCGCTACAAGGGCTCGGTCTGGTCGCGCCAGATCCAGGTGTCCGAGGGCCCTGCCGGGACGACCAGCATCTGGGTGCGGCAGATGCTCGGCTACGGCGGCATCGGCGTCCTGATGCTGCCGAACGACGCAGTCTTCTACTACTTCGGCGACCGCGACCAGCACGACTGGCTGCGCGCCGCCCGGGAGGCGTACAAGCTCCGATGACCGAACCCGACGACCGTCAGCACGAAGGCCCCCTGCCCTTCTCCGGCCTGAGGATCATCGAGCTGGCGGAGGGGGTGGCCGGCCCGTGCTGCGGCAAGCTGCTGGCCGATCTCGGCGCCGACGTGATCAAGGTCGAGCCGCCCGCCGGCGACCGCGCCCGCCGGACGACCGGCGGCGACCCGGAGGCTTCGCCGCTCTTCCTCTACTGCAACACCAGCAAGCGCGGCGTCGTGCTCGACCTGGAGACGGACGCCGACCGCGCCGTGCTCGCCGACCTGCTGCGCGGCGCCGATGCCCTGGTGACCGACCGCGAACCGCCGGTGCCGGCGCCGGACGGTCTCGTCGTGGCGACGGTCACGCCGTACGGTCTGACCGGCCCTCGGGCGGGCGCCCCCGCCGGCGAGCTGACGCTTGCCCACGGCGGCGGTCTCGTGAACCAGATGCCCACCCGCTCGCGCGACATCGACCGCGCCCCGGTCACGCTCGGCGGCAGACAGCCCGGCTACCACGCCGCGCTGGTCACCGCGTTTGCTCTCGCTTCCGTCCTGCACGGTCGCGCGGGGCGACGCCAGGGTGAGGCAGGCGGCGGCGCCCGCATCGACGTCTCGGTGCAGGACGTGATGGTCAGCATGGTCGCGCCGCTTCTCGCCAGCGCCCGCTACCACGAGACGACCTGGTCGCGCGTGCCCGACCGGCCGCCGGCCATGGGCCGGCTCCGTACCAGTGACGGCTACGTCATCCTGAACGCGTTCGACGACCACCACTTCGAGCTCTTCCGCGAGCTGATGGGCAATCCCTCCTGGTGCGCCGGCGACGAGTGGAAGGACATGGCCTGGCGCAGCCATCACCTGATGGAGATCGCCCACCACGTCGACGCCTGGGCAGCCGAGCAGACGCGGGACGACCTGTACCACCGGGCTGCGGCGCTAGGCATTCCGGTCGGTCCCGTCCACGACGCCGCCGACGTCATGGCCTACGCGCAGTACGCGGCGCGCGACTACTTCGTGGAGGTCGACCACCCGAGCACGGGGCCGGTGCGCTACGCCGGCTGGCCCTACCGGATGAGCGCCTCCGGACCGCGGGTGGCGTGCCCGGCGCCGCGCCTGGGCGAGCACTCGGCCGAGATACGGGCCGAGGCGGCGGCTGCGGCAGGCGCTTTGAGCGCCGACGACGCACTCGACACGAAGCCGGAGGGTGCAGCGACAGCCGCCCGGCCGCCGCTTTGTCCATCGGCGCCGGCGCTGCCCCTTCAGGGCGTGCGGGTGGCCGAGTTTGCCTGGGTGTGGGCCGGACCTTACGCCGGCGTCCTGCTCTCGACCCTGGGAGCGGAGGTGATCAAGGTCGAGGGACCGAATCGACTCGACCTGACCCGCCGCAGCGTCGTCTGGCCGCGCGCCGAGGAAGCGCCGGTGAGGATCGGGGCTGACGCCGGCATGGCCTTCAACACGATGAACCTGAACAAGCGCTCGCTGGCGCTCGACCTGTCGAAGCCGGAGGGCCGCGAGCTCGCGCTCCGTCTCGCAGCCTCGTGCGACGTCATCTACGACAACATGCGGCCCGGCGCGATGGTCAAGCTCGGCCTCGACCACGAGAACCTGCGCCACACCAACCCGGCCCTCATCGTCGCCTCATCCTCCGGGCGCGGCCACGGCGGGCCGGAAACGGAGTACCTCGGCTACGCCATGGTCCACCAGGGCGTGGCCGGCGGCGCGTACATCTCCGGCTACCCTGACGACCACCCCACGCACAGCGGCGGCGACGTCGACCTGATGAACGCCATCACCCTCGCCTTCTCCATCGTGGCAGCCCTGCACCACCGCGAGCGCACCGGAGAGGGCCAGTTCATCGACTACTCGCAGTGCGAGGGCGTCAGCTCGATCCTGGGCGAGGTGCTGCTGGAGCACGAGCTGACCGGCATCGTCCCCGAGCGGAACGGCAACGCGCACCGTGCGTCCGCACCGCACGGCGTCTACCGCTGCTGGGGCGTCGACCGCTGGCTGGCCGTCGAGGTCCACAGCGACGCGGAGTTCGAGCACCTTGCCCGGCTGATGGGCCAGCCCGAGCTGGCGACGGACGAGCGCTTCGCCGGCCGCGAGGCCAGAAAGCGGCACGAGGCCGAGCTGGACGCCATCGTCGAAGCCTGGACCCGCGAGCGCGACCGCGACTGGCTGGCGCGCGAGCTGCTGGCGACGGGCGTCGCCGCCGCGCCGTCGCGAGACGCCCGCGACCTCTACGCCGACCGCCACCTGCGAGAGCGCGGTTCCCTGGTCACCGTCGAACACCCGGAATGGGGCGACCTGGAACTCGTCGGACCGCCGTTCCGCATCGAGGGCCGCGATCTGACACCCCGGCGTGCGCCCCTGCTCGGTGAGCATACCGACCATGTGCTGGAGGAGATCCTCGGCATGTCGCCTCAGGAGATCGCCGGCTGCCGCGAACGCGCCGTGATCGGCTGAAGACGCCTCCCTCCCTGCCTCCGCCTCCACGGGAGGCAGTCGGAGACCCTCTGCTGCTTCCTCTGCAACCGTCTGCGAGCACACCGTGAGCCGTCCGATTGGCCAACCCGCCAGCTTCGGCGATCTGCCAGGAACAGGCCGTGGGCAGCTGCCTCGGCAGGGCACGAGATGAGCCGTCAGGTCCGCAGCAAGGCTGCGGCTACACTCGTGCATTCACCAGCCAGGACTTCACGAAGCATCGAGAGGAGCCTCGTCATGACTCGACTCCGTACCGCCTTGCCTGCAGCCGCTGCCGCGCTCGCCATCGCCGCCCTGCTCATCGCCCCGGCCGAGCCTGTCGTCGCCCAGGACGGCGATTCGGTCACGGTCGACATCATGAGCCGCTACCGGGTGGCGCCGAACATCACCTACCTGACGGCGGACGGATACGAGTCGAAGCTCGACGTCATGACGCCGCGCGACCAGGGACCCGCTCCCACGCTCATCTACATCCACGGCGGCGGCTGGGTGGGCGGCACCAAGGAGGCCAACGTGCTCCGCGCCCTGCCCTGGCTGGAGATGGGCTGGGCCGTGGTCAACGTGGAGTACCGGCTGGGCCGCAACGCGCTCGCCCCGGGCGCCGTCGAGGACTGCCGCTGCGCTCTGCGCTGGGTGTACGAGAACGCCGATGACTACAACATCGACACGTTGCGCCTGGTAGTCAGCGGCGCCTCCGCCGGCGGCCACCTGTCGCTCACCACGGGCATGCTGCCGGCGTCCGCCGGACTCGATCGCCTCTGCCCCGGCCGCGACGCCAACCGCCCCGGCTGGGCGGCAGCCGACGAGTACGAGATGCCGGTCGCAGCGATCGTCAACTGGTTCGGAATCACGGACGTGGGCGACCTGCTCGAGGGCGTGAACGCGAAGAGCTACGCGGTCGCCTGGATGGGGTCGCGAACGGACCGCATGGAGCTCGCGGAGCGCCTTTCGCCGCTGACCTGGGTGCGCTCCGACCTGCCGCCGATTCTCACCATTCACGGCGACGTGGACAACATCGTCCCCTACCAGCACGCCCTCGACCTGCACGCGAAGCTGGACGACGCCGGCGTGCCGAACAAGATCCACACCGTGACCGGCAAGGGCCACGGCAACTTCTCGCCGAGCGAAACGCAGGAGATCTTCGCCGTCATCCGCGCCTTCGTCGACGAGCACGTCGGTGGCGGCGGCAGCGCGGCAACCGGCGCCGAGTGAAGCAAGGCCGCGCTGCGCGAGGGCAGCGGGGCGGCAGGCCGCTCCGGTTCGAAGCGACGGCAGCTGCGGGACCGACGGTGAGGGCATTTCGCAACCCGATCAGCGGCCCCGCGCCATGACCTCGAACCCGCTGGCGGAAGCGCCGGACCTCTGCCGCAGCGCCGCCGTCGACCTCGCCTCGCTCCTTGCGCGGGGCGACGTGTCGGCTGTCGAGGTGCTGGAGGAGCACCTGCGGTGGATCGACCGGCGCAACCCGGAGATCAACGCGATCTGCACCCTGGACCGCGACGGGGCCCGAAAACAGGCACGAGCCGCGGACGAGCTGCGCCGGCGCGATCCCGATACCGCCGCCGCGAAGCCGCTGCTCGGCCTGCCCACCGCGATCAAGGACCTCGTGCCAGTCCGCGGCATGCGCACGACCTTCGGGTCGCCGATCTTCGCCGACCACGTCCCGGACGAGGACGCGCTGATCGTCGAGCGAATCCGGGCCGCCGGCGCGGTCATCCTCGGCAAGACGAACACGCCGGAGTTCGGCGCCGGCTCGCAGACCTTCAACCCGGTCTTCGGCGCCACCCGGAATCCGTGGCAGACCGACCGGACCTGCGGCGGCTCGAGCGGTGGCGCCGCCGCTGCCCTCGCTTGCGGCATGCTGCCGATTGCCGACGGCAGCGACCTCGGCGGCTCGCTGCGCAACCCGGCGAGCTTCTGCGGCGTGGTCGGGCTCCGTCCCACGCCGGGCCGCGTCCCCCGCGTTCCGGCGGAGCAGGGCTGGGACGACCTCGCCGTGCTCGGGCCGATGGGCCGCACCGTGGCCGACGCCGCCCTCCTGCTCTCGGTGATCGCGGGGCCCGACGCCAGGGACCCCATCAGCAGGCCCGCGCCAGAGCGGCCGCTCCATCCCGTCGAACCCGCCGACCTCCGCGGCCTTCGCGTCGCCTGGACGCCGGACCTCGGCCTCTTCCCGGTCGAGCCCGAGGTCGCCCTGACCTGCCGCGACGCGGCGACCACGTTCGAGAACCTGGGCGCGCGGGTCGGCCAGGCGGCGCCCGACCTCGCCGGCGGCGGCGACATCTTCCGCACCCTGCGGGCGCATCTGTTCGCGCACAAGCTGGGGCCGCTGCTCGCCGAGCACCGCGCCCTGATGAAGGACACGGTGATCGAGGAGATCGAGCGCGGCCTGGCCCTCCGCGGACCGGACATTTCCGCGGCGACGGGCGAGCGCACGCCGCTCCACTGTTGCGTCGCCGAGTTCTTCGACCGGTACGACGCGCTGCTGCTGCCGACGGTCCAGGTCCTGCCCTTCGACGTGCGAACGCCCTGGCCGAAGCAGGTCGCGGGCCGGGAGATGGCGACCTACACCGACTGGATGGCCTCGTGCTGGCTGATCACCGTCACCGGCTGCCCGGCCATCTCCGTATCCTGCGGCGTCGGCCCTTCGGGCCTGCCGGTCGGCCTGCAGATCGTGACCGCCCGCGGCACGGACCGCCGTGCCCTCTGCATCGCGGCCGCTTTCGAGGCGGCGCGCGGCGAGGGCTGAGCCGGGTTCCGCTCGGACGGCCTGGACGGCTCACCGTCAGAGACGGCCAACCAGGGCGACGTCCATCGGCGAACATCCGCTGGTGACCTCCGGCGCCAGCCCGACGGGCGCGCCGCTTCAGGCCCGGTTCAGGTCCGCCGCCTCCAGGTGTAGAGCTTCCTGCCGCTTTCGGAGACGGTCTCCTGGTGCTGAATCTCGGCGAACGGCAGAAGAGAGGCCTCCCACGCTTCCGGGGCATAGTCGGCGAAGCGGTCTCCGCGCAGCTCGAGCAGCTCGTCCACCCGGGGGTCGCCCTTCGGCACGAACTCGACCAGGCCCCGCGGCGCCAGGGAGACGAGCCAGGCGGCGATGCGCGACAGGGGCACGTTGCGGCCGATGGCCAGATGATGGACGACCGCCAGGGCCATCAGCGCATCGGCGCTGCGCGAACGGCGAGCGAGCGACCGGCGCTCCGCCTGCCCCCAGCCCTGATCGGGCGACGGGTTCGCCAGGTCCTGGTACAGAGGCAGCAGGCGCAGGCGGTCCGTGCGTACTCGCTCGCAGGCGTGCTCCAGCGCACCCAAGTCCGAGTCGAAACCGATCACGTCCATGGCCCCGGCCTCCAGCGCCACCGCCGCGAACTCGCCCGTGTTGCAGCCGAGGTCCCAGAGCTGCACCGGACGCGTCGCGGTCACGAAGCTGCGCACCGCCTCGGCCTTGCGTGACGCCTCCGCCGAGTCGTAGCTCGAGGCGGAAGAGTAGTCGCTCCAGGTCGTGTCCAGGTTGCGGGGCTTCAGGCTGCGGATCCAGTTCCTCAGCTGGGTCAGCAGCCCCCGATACGCCCGCTTGGGCAAGGGGCGGCTGCCGGTCCGTGTCGCCGCGCGGCGGCGCGACCCCTCCCGGCGCTCGAAGCGGAGCGGCAGCAGCACGTGGGCCTGCATCCGCGGCGACCAGCGCAGCCGCGTCGGCAGCAGGGGCGCCAGGTCGCGGCCAGGTACGCCCTCCTGGGTGCCCCGGAACCACGCGTTGTGCGGGGCGCCCAGGGTCGAACCGAGAATCAGCGGGTTCAGGAACTGCTCGCAGAACTGGTGGTGCCCCTGCCAGTACTCGCCCTCGCGGTAGCGGCGAAGCGAGAGCCAGTCGATGAAGACGGGCTTGCCGCCGATGAACTGTACGTTGTAGGCGCTGGCGTCGGACAGCGACACGCCCCGGTCGAGCAGCCGGATCTGAATCTCCAGGTGCACCAGCGCCGCCGCCCGCAGCAGCGAGAACGGCCACTCGTACGGATAGGAGACGAACGGGACGCGCGGGTGCTCCAGAAGCAAGCCGCCTGGCGGCGGAAGGATGCCGGCGTCGTCCGGGTCGACCTCCTCCGCCGCGACCAGGGCGCCCTCGACGATCAGGGCATCGACTGCGCCGCAGCGGCGGACGTGGCGATACTCCTCGACCGCCACCGGCGCCACGCTGCGGAAGATGCGTCCGTCACGGCCGTCGAACACCTGCCCGGCCGGGTCCCGGAACGAGGACGGCTCCGGCCGCGGCGCCTCTCCTTCCTGTCGGAAACCGACCCGCGGGACGTCCGCCGCGCCCGGCACCGGCACTACTCGGGCTCGGACTCGTCGCGACGCCCGATGCCCAGGAAGCCGGCGATCCGCCCCCAGTACACCTTGAAGGCCACCGCGGCCGCCGCAACGCCGCCGATCAGCGCCTGCAGGAGCATGCTGCCCGACGCCGGGTCGAGGTAGGCATGCGCCGTCCCGGGGACCGCCAGCGCACACAGGACGGCCGCTGAGAGACCTGCAAGAATCGTGCTTCTTCCGCTCATGGACCCTGACTCCCTTGAAACCGGTTCGTGAAGCGGAACATATCGCGGCCGCTCAGGTCAGGAAACAGTGGAGGAGATCAGCGTGGACATTGCCAACAGGATCATGGTCGTCACCGGCGGCGCCTCGGGCATCGGCAAGGCGCTCGCAGAGGCTTTTCACCGCGAGGGCGCCCGGCACGTCGTGGTCGCCGACCGCAACGAGGAAGGCGCAAGGGAGGTCGCCGCAGCCATCGGCGGCACGGGAGTCGGCCTCGACGTGGCGGACGAGGGCTCCGTGCGCGACCTGGTCGCCGCCACCGAGTCCACCGTCGGGCCCATCGACCTGTTCATGTCGAACGCCGGCTACGTGACCATCGGCGGCCTGGAGGTCCCGAACGAAGAGATCAACGACATGTGGGACGTCCACGTGATGGCCCACGTCTACGCCGCGCGCGCCGTGCTGCCGTCGATGATCCAGCGGGGCGAGGGCTACATCATGAGCACCGCGTCGGCAGCCGGGCTGCTCACCCAGTTGGGGTCGCTGGCCTACTCGCTGACCAAGAACGCGGCGGTGGCACTCGCCGAGTGGATCGCCATCACCCACGCCCACCAGGGAATCCGCGTCTCGGTGCACTGCCCGCAGGCGGTGCAGACGAACATCGGCGCCAACAGCCCGAGCCGGGACCGGCGCGTCGGGCAGTCGGTCGGCGTGGCTTCCGGCGACGGCGTGCTGACCGCCGAGCAGGCCGCCGACGTCTGCATCGACGCCGTGCGCGAGGAGCGGTTCTGGGTCCTGCCCCACCCCGAGGTGGCGGAGTACGTCCGCCGCAAGGGCACGGACATCGACCGCTGGCTCCACGGCATGCGCCGCTTCCAGGGGCGGCTCTACGAGGGTCAGGACCTGCCCGGCGACTGGTTCGTCGACGCCATGAAGGGCTGACCGCTCCCGGCCGCCGGACCTGCCGGGCCACTGTAGACTCTGATCGATGACGGCCTTCTCGCTCGACGACAAGTACACGCTGACGGAAGGCCGGGTCGCGATCACCGGGGTGCAGGCCCTGGTGCGGCTGCCGCTGGACCAGCATCGCCGCGACCGGGAGGCGGGCCTGCGGGTCGGCGCCTTCGTCAGCGGCTACCCCGGTTCGCCGCTCGGCGAGTACGACAAGCAGCTCGCGCGAGCCGGCGCCCTGCTGACGCAGCACGACGTGGTCAGCCGCCCCGCGATCAACGAGGAGACGGCTGCCACCGCCATCTACGGCGCCCAGCTCCTCGAGCGCTTCCCTCACCAGCGCTTCGACGGCGTGGTCGGGTACTGGTACGGCAAGACCCCCGGCGTGGACCGCAGCGGCGACGCCTTCCGCCACGGCAACTTCATCGGCACCGGCAAGCACGGCGGCGTCCTCGTCCTGGCCGGCGACGACACCGCCTGCAAGAGTTCGACGATCCCCGGCGACAGCACCCTCAGCCTCTTTGACCTGTCGATTCCGGTGCTCTACCCGGGCGACCCCGCCGAGGTGCTCGATCTGGGCCTGCACGGCGTGGCGCTGTCGCGGTTCTCGGGCCTGTGGACGGCGCTCAAGATCGTGACCAACGTTGCCGACGGCGGCGCGGTCATCGACCTGCCGAAGCCTGCGCCGCCGGTTCTGCCCGAGCTGACGGTGGGCGGCCGGAGGTTCGAGAAGCAGCTCGACATGCGGCTGCTGCCTCCCTACACGGTCGAGATGGAGCGGCAGATCTTCTCGGAGCGCACCGCGGCCGCCCTGGCCTACGTCCACGCCAACGGCCTGGACAGCATCCGCTGCGCCAGCCCCGGCGACAGGGTCGGCCTGGTCGCCGCCGGCAAGCCGTACCGGGAGCTTCGGCTGGCGCTTCAGCTGCTGGGGCTGGACGAGGAGGCTCTCGAGCGACACGGCATCCGGGTGCTCAAGCTCGGCTGCATCGCCCCGCTGGAACCTCGGCGGCTGCGCGAGTTTGCCGACGGCCTCGAGGAGATCGTCGTCATCGAGGACAAGCGCGGCTTCATCGAGACCCAGGTCCGGCAGGTCCTCTACAACCTGCCCGACCGGCCGCTGGTGGCCGGCAAGAGGACCCCGGGCGGCGAAGTGCTGTTTCCGATGCACGGAGAGCTCGAGGGCCACGAGATCGCCCGGATCCTCGGCCGCTGGCTGGAGCATCGGCTGCCCGGCGCCGTGCCAGCCGACCGGCTGGAACGCCTGCGGCTCGGCGCCGAGTCGGCGGAACGGGCAGTCAATCTGCCGCCGGCGGTGCCGCGCACGCCCTACTTCTGCAGCGGTTGTCCCCACAACACGTCGACCCGGCTTCCCGACGGTTCCGAAGTCGCGGGCGGAGGCATCGGCTGCCACGCGATGGCGATGTGGATGGACCGCGGCGTCAGCTGGCTGCCGCAGATGGGCGGCGAGGGCGCCTGCTGGATCGGCCTGGAGCCGTTCACCGAACAGGAACACGTGTTCCAGAACGTGGGCGACGGCACCTGGGCCCACTCGGCCAGCAAGGCCGTCGAGGCCTGCATCGCCGCCGACCTGTCGATGACGTTCCGGATCCTCTACAACTCCGCCGTCGCCATGACCGGCGGCCAGGATGCGGTGGGCCTGCCGAGTTCGGTCGACCTGGCCAGGCAGCTGGAGCTTCTGGGCATGAAGCGGGTGGTCCTGGTCACCGAGGACCTGGAGCGATTCCCTCGCCGCGACGAGGCCGACCTGGAGATCCGGCATCGCCGCGACTACGACCAGGTCCTGCGCGAACTGCGAGAGATCAAGGGGCCGACGGCGGTCGTCTACGACCAGCAGTGCGCCGCCGAGAAGCGGCGCGAGCGCAAGCGCGGCCTGCAGGCGACCCCGAGCAGGCGTGTTCACATCAACCCGGCCGTGTGCGAGGGCTGCGGCGACTGCGCCGCGAAATCCAACTGCCTGTCGGTAGCGCCGCTCGAGACCGAGTACGGCCGCAAGACCCGAATCCACCAGTCCTCGTGCAACCTGGACTACTCGTGCCTCGACGGGGACTGTCCGGCCTTCATGACGCTCGACCTCGCCCCCGGCACGATGCCGATGCGACGCGCCGCCGCAGCCTCCCTGTCCGCCGACGAGGTGCCGGCGCCCGTGCGCCAGATGCCGGACAACGACGCCTTTCATGCCCTGCTGGTCGGCATCGGCGGCACCGGTGTGGTCACCGTCGACGCCATCCTGGTCACCGCAGCGCTGCTGGAAGGCCGCTACGCGGTGCATCTCGACCAGACCGGGCTGGCCCAGAAGGGCGGCGCCGTGGTGTCGAACCTGGTCATCAGCCGCACGCCCATCGCCCGGGCCAACAAGCTGGGCGATGGCGAAGCCGACCTGGCCCTGGCCTTCGACCTGCTCGCGACCATCGCCCCGGACAACCTGAAGCGCTTCTCGCCGAGCACGACGGCCGTGGTCGCCAACACCGCAGGCGTCAGCCCGGCCGCCGTGATCACCAACAGCGCCGCGCGCATGCCGCCGCTCGACCAGCTGCGCCGCCGCCTCGCCCTGTTCACGGACAGCGGCCGCAGCACCTTCGTGGACGCCGAGGCGGCCACCGAGCGGCTTCTCGGCGCCAGCGTCACGGGCAACATCTTCCTGGTCGGCGCCGCCTTCCAGCAGGGACTGCTGCCGCTCGAGGCGAGTTCCATCGAGCGGGCCCTGCGTGCCAACGGCGTCGCAGTCGAGGACAACCTCCAGGCCTTCCGCTACGGCCGGCTCTCCGTCGCCGACCCGGAGCGATTCCGACGCGCCGCCGGCATGGCCGAACCGGCGGCTCCGGACGCCCACGCGGCTCGCAAGGCCGCCGTCCAACGACTGGAACGCTGGGCGCCGCGGTTCGTGCCGGAGCTCGACCGGCTGCTGGCCGAGGCGCCCGACGGCGGCGCGCTCGGACGCCTGCTGCCGGGGCGCATGGCCGACCTGCTTCTCTTTGGCGGCAGCGCGCCCGCCGAGCGCTACCTGCGGTTGGTGGGCGAGACCGCCCGGGCGGAGGAATCCCGGCTCCCCGGCCAGACCGCCGTGCGCGAGGCGGTCGCCCGGCACGGCTTCAAGCTGCTCGCGGTCAAGGACGAGTACGAGGTGGCGCGTCTCTGGCTGCAGGATCCGACCTGGGACCTGGTGACCCGGGACTACGACGGCGCCGTCAAGCGCAAGGTTCTGCTCCATCCGCCGGCGCTGCGCCGCCTCGGCTGGAAGCGAAAGATCAGCCTCGGCGGATGGTCGCAGTCGATGTTCCGGCTCCTGTACGCCATGCGGGGCCTGCGCGGCACCGTTTTCGACGTCTTCGGCGGCACCCGCCACCGGCGCATGGAGCGCGGCCTGTTCGACTGGTATCGCGGCGAAGTGCAGAAGGCGCTCGACGGTCTGAACCCGGCCACGGAATCCCTGGTGGTCGAGGTTGCGAACCTGCCGGACGCGATTCGCGGCTACGAGGAGGTCAAGGAGAGGACCGTGGCCACGGCCAGGTCCCGCGCCGAGGCTCTGCAGGCACAGATCGCCCAGCAGCCGGCGGGAGAGCGAGTCGCCTGACGCCGCCAGCCAGCCAGGCAGGCAGCCAGCCAGCCAGCCAGCCAGCCAGCCAGCCAGGCAACAGGTTAGGATGCTCGCCGTGAACGCATCGCCGACGATCGCGCTGGCCTTGGCGCTGGCCCTGGCGCTGGCTCTGTGCGGCGGGCCGATTGCCGCGCAGTCGGCGAGCCACCCGGTGCTCAGCGCCTTTGCGCCGGCCGACGACTACATCCTGGAGGCGGACGGCGAGGTCGCCCGGGACGCGCGTCTTTACCTGTCCTCGCGCGCCGCGGCAATGCTCATCGTCAGCGAGTCGCTGGGCCAGCCGGTCCTGCTCTGGGCGCGCACGATGGCCGTCGACCGCCTTGGAGCGACCGACCTGATCGCCACTTCCGCCGGCTACGACGTAGTCGCCGCACCGGCGAGAACCTGGGTCGGCGACGCGGTCAACGCCCCGGACGGCATCACGCTGCCCATCGACGGGCGCGATGTCCGCATCGTGCCTCGACCACCGCTGGTCGGTGACCGTACGCTGGGCGAGCTGCTGGAGCACTCGCCTGGTTATCGCACGGGCATGAAGGCCTTCACGCCCGACGCGTCCGCCATGGCGGCGCTGCGCGAGGCGGCGCCGGCCCGCGTTCGCGTGTTCTTCGGATCCTGGTGCGGCGTCTGCAAGCGGGTGCTGCCGAACCTGCTGCAGGTGGAGGCGGGAGTCGAGAGCGCAGGAGTGGTCTTCGAGTACTACGGCCTCGCCTCGCCGCCCGCCGGCTGGGAGGACCCGGAGGTCCGCCAGAACGACGTCAAGGGCCTGCCGACGGCGATCGTCTACCGCGACGGCAGCGAGGTAGGGCGCTTCGGCGGCGCACACGACTTCGCGCAGCCTGCCGTGGCGCTCCGCAAACTGCTCGCCGGGCCGCCTTAGCCTCGGTCGGACAGGCCCTCGGCTGCAAGGACTCGAAAAGGGGCCGTTCGGAGGTCCGGGCCGGTCGGCGCCACGCGCAATCGACTCAACCCCAACAGGGAGCAATCAACATGGCATGGAACTTTGAGACCGACCCCGAGTTTCAGGACAAGCTCGACTGGATCGACGAGTTCGTCACCAGCGAGATCGAGCCTCTGCGGTTCGTCCTCGGCAGCCCCTACGACCTGTCCTGCAAGCGGCGGCAGAAGCTCATTCCGCCGCTCCAGGAAGAGGTGAAGAAGCGCAACCTGTGGGCCTGTCACCTGGGGCCGGAACTCGGCGGCCAGGGTTACGGCCAGGTCAAGCTGGCGCTGATGAACGAGATTCTGGGGCGGTCGCCGCACGCGCCCATCGTGTTCGGGTGCCAGGCGCCTGACTCCGGCAACGCGGAGATCCTCGCCCACTACGGCACCGACGCGCAGAAGGACCGCTTCCTGCAGCCGCTGCTGGACAACCGGATCGTCTCCGCCTACTCGATGACCGAGCCGCACGGCGGTTCCGACCCGAAGGTGTTTACCACGCGGGCCATCCTTGACGGCGACGAGTGGGTCGTGAACGGCGAGAAGTGGTTCTCCTCGAACGCCCGCTACGCATCCTTCCTCATTCTGCTCGCGGTGACCGATCCGGAGGCCCCGCCCTACAACAAGATGTCCATGTTCCTCGTGCCCAGGGACACGCCCGGGGTCGACATCGTCCGCAACGTCGCCGTCGGCGCAGGCGAGCAGGAGGGCTCGCACGGCTACGTCCGCTATACCAACGCCCGCATCCCGAAAGACCATCTGCTGGGGCAGCGCGGCCAGGGCTTCGTGGTCGCCCAGACGCGTCTCGGCGGCGGCCGCATCCACCACGCGATGCGCACGATCGCCAAGGTGCGCACTGCCTTCGACCAGATGTGCGAGCGTGTGCTGTCACGCGAGACCCAGGGCGAGCTGCTGGCGCAGAAGCAGCTCGTGCAGGCGAAGATCGCCGACTCGTGGGCGCAGATCGAGCAGTTCCGGCTGTTCGTGCTCCAGACGGCCTGGAAGATCGACAAGTACAAGGACTACCGGATGGTCCGCAAGGACATCTCGGCGGTCAAGGCGGTCATGCCCAAGGTCTACCTGGACGTGTTCTCACGCGCCCTGATGATCCACGGCTCGCTCGGCGTGTCGAACGAGATGCCCTACTCCGCCGGTGTCATCGACTCGTTCCACATGGCCCTGGCGGACGGCCCCACCGAGGTGCACAAGATCACGGTGGCGCGGCAGCTGCTGCGCGAGTACGCAGGCACGGACGACCTCTTCCCCACCACCCACCTGCCCAAGCTCCGGCAGGCCGCCTACGAGAAGTACGCCGACGTGATCGAGCAGGAGGTCGCCGCCTCATAGCTCGACCTCCGCTCACTCGACCTCCACTCAGCCGTGGCGCCGCTGGAACTCCTCGTCCGACTTCATCATGTAGAGGATGCCCTCGACGAGCGAGATCGCCGCGATGACGACGGCCGCCAGGCCGCAGGTCACGAAGCCGCCGGCCAGCGAGACCACCAGGTAGATCAACCCGCGGTCCGGCCGGTCCAGGTAGAAGTGGTGGATACCGAGCGTGCCAAGGAAGACCGCCAGCAGACCGGCGATCATCCGGTCCTTGCGGGGCAGCGCCGGCCCGCTGCCGCCGGGCTGCGACGCCGGGACTGTCACGAGCGGCGACCCCGGCTCAGGCGTGGGAGAGGCCGGTCATGCGCAGACCCATGCCGGCCACGATGGCAAACACCACGGCGAAGACCAGGTTCAGCATGCCGCCGTCGCCGCTCGCGAGCCCGAGACCGGCCGTGACCAGCAACGCGAGCGCCACGATGATGGAGAAGGCGTTCCCCATCGTCTGGGCGCTTTCCTCGCTGCCGGGCATGCAGCCGATGCGCACGATGAAGAAGGTCAGCACGGCGAAGAAGGCGAGGAGGCTCCACCACGACCCGGCGGCGGCGGAAACCATGGCCTGGCTGGCCCACCAGCCGGCTCCGACAATGTAGGCGATCGCAAACAGGAAGTTCTTCATCATCGCGAGCGTGAATCTAACCGACCGGACCGACGACGGCAAGCGCTGCCCCGGCGCACGGACCCCGATCGCGAGGCGACGTGCTAACCTTCAAGTTCGGCAGACAGCAAACGAACCGGGCATCGACCCCGGCGCCCCCAAGTGAGGTACCCGACATGCTCTTCGCCCCTCGAGGCAACCGCTCACTCCTCGCCGTGGCTGCCGCCGCGCTCCTGCTGGCATTCGCGGCCTGCGGCGGCGGCGCCGAAGACGACCACGCCGACCATGACCATGCCGAAGACGACATGGCGCAAGACGAGATGGCCGGCGACGACATGGCCGACGACGGATCGCCGCAGGTCTTCTTCGTGGGGCTCGAGAACCACGCGACGATCCCGCCAGTGGTCAACCTCGAGTTCGGCGCCCGGAACTTCATCATCGAGCCGGTGGGCGACGGCGCGATCAACGAGGGCGCGGGCCACTACCACATCGCGATCGACGGCGAGTGCCTGGAGCCGGGAATCGTCATCCCGACCGCCGATCCGTGGGTTCACTTCGGCGACGGCTCGAACTCCATCGAGATCGAACTGACCCCGGGCGAGCACTACCTCTGCCTGCAGATCGGCGACGGCGAGCACCGCACGCTCGACGAGCCGGGCCTCTCGTCCTACATCATGGTGCACGTCGAGGAGGAGGCCGCCGAAGCGACCGAGTAGCTGGCGACTGAACAGCTTCTTCGCGCCCCGTCAGCGGAAGAAGAACGGGCTGGTCCAGGCGGCGCCGCCGTCGCTCTGAACGGCACGGAGGTAGAGGTAGCCGCCGGGCCGGAACGGCGGCAGCGCCAGGGCCAGTCGGCACTCCCGTTCGCCCTCCGGGCACAGCGCCTCTCCGATCACCTCTCCCCGGCCATCGGCGCCGCGTCGGCTGACGACGTCGATGCGCTCGAGTTCCCCCGGCGCGACGACCCGGGCCACCAGGGTCGCTTCGGGCACGCCAGCGACCGGGCCGACCTCGCCGGTCGCAGCTGCGGCAGCCGGGATGTCGGCGCCCATCGGCCAGCCGGCGTAGCTGGCACGGATGACGATGCGGGGACCGTTCGTCGCGTAGGTGCGGCGCGCCAGCAACGCCTCCAGGATTCCCTCTCGGCTCAGGTTCTCGCTCAGGATTGCCGCCACTCCCCCGCTCGACGCCGCCAGGTGGGCCATCCCCGGATGGCCGTCGTGGCCGTCGCTGGAGCCCACGAAGCCGAGCCGGTAGCCCCGGTCCAGGGCGTCTCGGACGAAGTGTCCGGGCACGCCGCCCCGTATGATCGAGCCGGGCGCGTCGGTTGCTTCGCTGGCGCCGTGTACCGAGACGATCTCCACCACCGGCTCGAGGTCGGCGGGTGGCGCCGATGACCAGTCGGTCGTGATCGGCTCGCCGGCCGAGTGGTGGGCGAAGGTCAGGGCGCGAAGCCCCGACTCGGCCAGGCCCGCCCAGAGTTCCTCCGGCTCGTCGTGACGTTCGTCGATGGCGCTCAGCAGCAGGTCCGTCACGGCGTCGGTCGAGGCCTCGAAGAAGACGACGTGGCGGTGCCCGGCGACCCAGTTGGTCCACTCATAGCCGGCCAGGGCCACGAAGCGGCCCGGCTCGTTGCGGGCGGCGGCGGCACGAAGGGTCCGCTGCCAGATGGCGGGCTCGGCGTCCATGAAGCGCATGCCCCAGTGGTCGTGGTCGGTCACTGCCGCCGCATCGAGGCCAGCCACCTCGCGGGCATAGCGCAGCAAGTCGTCCGGTGTGCCGGATCCGTCCGACAGGCCGGAGTGGTTCTGCAGGTCCGCCCACAGGATGCGGCGACCGGCCCGCGACACCACCATCGGGTTGCTCTCGGCCTCCAGCATCGGCGCGGACCCGGGCCCCGTTGACGAAGACTCCGCCGCGCCGTCGGCGCTCAGGCGACCGCGCAGGCGCACCGCGCCGGCGGCATCCCCGGCGAGGCGCAACGGGACGACCATTCGAGCCCGGTCCGCAGCGGCGAGCGGCAGCATCACGACGTTCTCGGTCTCCTCCTGGTCCGAGGCTCCGTCTGCACTCGGGTCGTCCGGCGCCGCCCCGTCGGGTTCACCGCCCGTACGGCCCGCCGCCCCGCCGTCGGCCCCATGCTCTGCAAGAGGCCCGTCGGCGCCGAGGCCCACGAGTTCGACGCCGGGAGGCAGCAGCAGTTCGATCTCTCCGGTCACCTCCGGCCAGCCGTTGCCCACGGCATCGACGACGGCAACCGTCATCTGGATCTGCTCGCCCGGGCGGGCCGTCGAGGGCAGATGCAGAAGCAACCGGGCGGGCGGCCCGGGCAGGACGTCCACCGCCGGCGACTCGGCGATCAACTCGCGGATCCCGTCACCGTCGCCGTCCACCGCCACCCAGAACCGCGATTCCCGGTCCGCGTAGCGATCCGCCAGGGCGCCTGCCGGACCGGCCCCGTAGACCATCTCGACCTGCTCGCCCTCGCGCAGCCGTCGGCCACCGATGGTCACGACCAGCAGGCCCTGGTCGAGCACTTCGGCGGCGAGTTCCAGGCCAGCGGCCTCGGTGGCGACCGTCGTGTAGCCGAGACCGGCCTCTCGAGCGGTCTGCGCCGGGCTCCAGCCCCAGAACGGAGACACCTGGAGATGGACCGATCCGCCTGTCGCCACACCCAGCGGCCCGGCCGTGTACACGATGCGCCAGCTCCCGGGGCGGCCCGCGACCGCCGGCCCCCGAAGCGCCTCCACCGAGGCGACGCCGCCGCCGTCCGACGGCGAGCGTGGCCTCAGCAGGTCGGCGCGCAGCTCCTCGACGACCTGGGCCCGCGTGGCGCGGACCGGCTCGGCGGCCCTTGAACCGTCCGCAGGCGGTCGCGAGCAGCCGGCGCCAGCCAGAAGCAGCGCCAGACCGCAGACAAGGCAGGCGGGCGAACCGGGAACTCGCTGCATCCGCCTCAGCCGGAGAGCTGGCGGTAGTCCTCGCGAGCCGGCACGAACACGTCGAGGATCCGGCAGTCCGTGACGGCGCGCCCGGAGTGCCGAACGCCGCCCGGAATCACCACCACGCTGCCCTCGCCGCAGACGGCCGCCCGGCCATCGATCACGAGCTCGAATCGTCCCGAAAGCACGTTCACCGCCTGTTCGTGCGGGTGGCCGTGTTCGGGCAACTCGGCGCCCGCGGGCACGTCCCAGTACGCCAGCGTCATCTGGTCGGAGTGGACCATACGGGCACGAAACCCGGGCATGGGCTCCACCGGTTCGACTTCGTTCAGATCGTGAATGCTCATCCGCTTCCTCCCTGGCTCGACACGCGGGCGGATTCTCGCACGCACGGGGACCGCCGACACCCGGTGCGCTGCCGGACTCCTCGCGCGGGCGGATTCTCGTACGCACGGGGACCGCTGTAGTCTGACCTCCTTCCCGCCTCTTCTTCCGCACAGTCCATGTCCTTCAAGATCGCCTTCATCGGCACCCACGGCGTAGGCAAGACGACCCTCGCCTACGGCCTCGCCGCGCGCCTGAAGCGCCGGGACGTGCAGCTCGACGTCGTCGTCGAGGTGGCACGGCGCTGCCCGCTGCCGATCAACGAGGGCACGACGCTGGAAGCCCAGTCGTGGATCCTGCACTCCCAGATCGCGGACGAGCTCGTGGCCGAGGCCCGCTCCCCGGTCGTCATCTGCGACCGCAGCGTCCTGGACAACTACGTCTACCTGCTGGTCGCCAGCGGCCGACAGGAGTCGCTGGAGTCCCTGCTCGCCTTCTGGTGCCCCACCTACGACCTCATGGTCCACGTGCCGATCCTCGACCGTTCCGAGGCGGCGGCCGACGGCGTCCGCGCCACCGACCCGGCCTTCAGACAGCGAATCGACGGGCGCCTCCGGCACGAACTGGAGCATCGCCGCGTCGACGCACTCGCGCTCGACCCGCAACGCCGCGACGCCTGGCTCGACGAGGTCGAGGACGCCGTGGCGAGCCGCCTCCGAGCGCCCCAGCTCGACCTGCTCTGAGGCTTCGGCGCCTGCGTATACTTCACCGTCGCCAGCAGACGACATCCGGAAACCGCCAGCCATTCGACGAAGGCACCCACTGCCGCTCCGGGCGGCACGCCTGTCGACGCACCAGAGAGGAGCCACCATGTCCCGTCCCTTCCTGCGCACCGAACTCTGCGACATGCTGGGGATCGAGTACCCCGTCTTCTCCGCCGGCATGGGGCCGGTGGCAGGCGGCGCCGAACCGGTCGCGAAGGCGGACCTGGTGGCCGCGGTGTCCGAGGCCGGCGGTCTGGGGGTCATCGGCGGCGTGGCCTACAGCCCCGACGATCTCCGCGCCGAGATCCGGAAGGTCCGCGCGCAGACGGACAAGCCGTTCGGAGTCGACCTGCTTCTGGCTTCGAACTTCCTCGAGAAGGCGGGAACGGGTCCCACCTCGGCGACCGTTCCGACCCGGGACCTGGTTCCGGCCGAGACTCGCGACGCGCTCAGGCGCATGGCCGAGAGCCTGGGCATCGAGTGGCTCGAGGCGCCGCCCGATCCGCCCACGCAGAGCTGGGTGCCCGAGGGCCAGAGCTACGCCGGCGCCCAGATGGAGGTGCTCCTGGAGGAGAAGGTGCCGGTGTTCGCGTCCGGCCTCGGGTCCCCGGCGCCGTTCGCCAGGGCGCTGAAGGATGCCGGGATCAGGATCGTTTCCCTGGTGGGCAACGCGCGGGCCGCGCGGCGCGTGGCGGACGGCGGCGCCGACATCGTGGTTGCCCAGGGCACCGAGGCCGGGGGTCATACCGGCAAGATCGGCACCCTGGCGCTCCTGCCCCAGGTCATGGACGCCGTGGCGCCGTTGCCGGTCGTCGCCGCCGGCGGCGTCGCCGACGGTCGCGGGCTGGCTGCGGTCATCGCCGCCGGCGCCATCGGAGCCTGGTGCGGCACCGCCTTCCTCGTCTCGCACGAGGCCAACCAGCCGACGCTCCAGAAGGAGCGCATCATCGACGCGGCCACCGAGGACACGGTCGTGACCAGGCTCTACAGCGGCAAGACGATGCGGAACATCACCAACCCGCTGATCGAGTCCTGGGAGGCAAGCGGCATCCGCGCGCTGCCCATGGGGCTCCAGGGCGTGCTCACCCGCGACCTGCTCCACAGCATCCGCACCGCCGGTCGGGACGACCTGCTGATGAACGCCGCCGGGCAGACCTCCGGCATGCTGACAGAGACCCGCCCCGCGGCCGAGATCCTCCACGAGATGGTCGCCGACGCCTCGAACCTCCTGGGCGCCCGGCTCTCGGCCAGAGTTCAGGTGGAGATGCCAGCCGCCGTGTAGCAGACTGCGGGAGTTGCCGGCATCCCCCGGTTCCCGCCGCCCGATCGCACAACCTGCCACCTTCCCAAGGCCGGGCTGGTGAGCCGTGCAATCGAGTTTGGGGCCCGGACCGGTCAAACAGCGAGTGGCCGCCTCAGAATGGCTCCTCCGAGCACTCGAGGTTGTTCCAGTCGATTCCCTCGCAGACCGTAATCGTGCCTCCGCACTCCGGGTGCATTGGGTCGTATTCGCAGTCCACCGGGCAACGCGGATCCCGCGGATTGAGGTTGCAATTCTCCCGAAGTTTCCCCCGGGTCGCTGCCTCCGCCCGGATTGCCGTCGCCAGGACCACCGTCACCACCGGGCGGCGGCGGAGGTGGGGGAGGACCCGGGCGGTCCAGCTCCCTCTTTACGTCGTTGCATGTCTCCGGCGTCACAGCCCGCGGATGCCCGGTCTGACCGACCCACATGATGCTCCCGGCCAAGCTCCCATCTGGCTTGCAGGCATCGTCCATGGTGTTCGCCAACCTGAAGACGTACCCCAGCTCATGAGTCAGGGTGTCCGAGAAACACGTCCTGTCAGTGGCCAGGCGGATAGTCCCGGAACCGATGTCCGCCTCCGCACAGCCCGGGGTCTGCATCTTGATGACGGCAGCGACACCCCTGACTACCGTCCACTTCTCCGTACCAGGCGCATGCTGACCACGATCAGCACCGATCAAGACCGACGGCAGCTCGGAAGCTGGGCACACTTTCCGCCACGGCGCCATCGCCGCCGTGACTTCACCAAGACTGCCTCCGTTGAAGCCCACGAAGGCGATCACGTCAGGCAGACTCCAGGTCCCAGGCGAGTCGGACGGATCCGTCACCGTCTCGACGGTGCAACCCGTCTGACCGTCAACCGCCGCTACGGGCGCGAGTGTGAGAATCCCCCACCAGACGAGTCCTGCTTCATTGATCCCTGGCGCCACTGACCCGGATCTGCCTGCGTCGCACGTCGGCGCCGCACGTCTGCAGGACGTCCCACAGCCCGTCCTGCCGCTCATCGACTGAGGTAACCGTACATCCGCCCTGGTGGTACTTCCACCACGTTTCGGAGAAGTCCCTGCGGTTCACCGAATGAGAATCCTCCAGCAGCAGAGGCGCGGCGAGCTCGAACAGGCCGCCACGCGAAGCCGCGTCCACCCGTTCCTTCAGCAACGCCAACGTGGCGGGCCAGCCCTCCTGCTGGCCGTGCCACTCCAGGTGACCCGTCTTCACCTCGACCGTGGCAAGATCCCAGGTGAGAGCCGGACCGACCCACACGACACGCCGACGCCAGCGCCCGACAAGCACGATCCGGTCGCCAGCCTCAAACGCCGGGAACAGCCGATTGAACTGCGGGTCGCCGCAGAACACCTGGCCGTTGATGACGTACTGCGCCACCGGCATGACCAAGTACGCCGGAACGAGCGAGCCGCTGCGAAGCGGAGCCACGTCGTTCAGCACGTACAACAGACTGGGCGACGCTCTCTCGAAGCCAGGCACGACCTCGGCAATCGTCGCGACGACTGCGACATCGGTCAGCAGCAGCAACGAGGCCAGGTCTCCGCCATGAACCTCCGGTGCGGTGTAGTCGACGACTGGCCAGAGTCTGCAGTGCTTCTCTGGATGGACGGACTCGAAAGCAGCTGGCCGTCGGCAAGAGCGGGACGTGCCCCCGAATCGCCGAAGCGTTCCTCGTACCACGCCAACTGCCGGTCCAGTTGACGCCGCGTCGAGTCTCCCACGGTCGGGCGAATCGAACCGTTACCGATCCGGGCAACCGCGAGGACAGACCCTCCTCTTCGACGCACACGGACGCGAACCAGGTCCGAACGACAAGAGAGCCGCGGCCCGTAACCGACCTCGTCAACCCTGGCGTCCATCCGACTTGCCACAGGACGCTGGCTGGCGGACGGCCCCGGGACAACTCGGGACGTCCGGCCCGCATCCGCCCCCTCATGGCAGCATTCGTCCACCGACAGGCTCCGGCGGCCCTGTCCAGCCCTACCAGGTCCGGGCGTCGGGCTCGATGGCCTCGAGGTCAAAGCACTGGTACCCGGCGCCATGCCGCCAGAACGGCTCGCGGTAGGGGAAGAGGCGGAGCGACGCCGGGTCCGTGGGCGCCGCGAGGCTGAACGTCGCGCACAGCTCGTAGCTTCTGCCGCCCGAGGGCCTGAACGCGTACGGCGCTCCGGTCTCCGGGTCGGCCACCGCGGAGATCGTGATGTCGCGCTCGGCGCCGAGCGCTTCCAGGCTCGGGGGCAGGGCGCCGCTGCGTTCCCGATACACATCCACGGCCCGCACGATGTCTCTCAGGTTGGTGACGCGCACGACGTCAAGGCGCCGCTCGCGTGCGTTTCCGGGCGAGCCAATGGCGACCAGCCCGCCGATCGTCGCTGCCAGCGCCGCCGCCGTCGCGGCCCCGGCGAAGATCGCCGGCAGCCTGGAAACCGGGGCGTCGTTCGACGCCTCAACATCGTCCAGCCGCAGCTCGCGGAGGTAGTAGCCGAAGACGCTGCCCGCGACCAGGGCGACGACCGCCGCCTTGAGCAGGAAGCGCACGACCAGCTCGCCACCGAGGCCGAAGTACACGAGGGCGATCAGGTCGCCGGCCAGGAAGCCGGCCGCGACGAACAGGGTCAGGTACGTCAGCCACTTGCGGATGCGGGACGAGCGAAGCGCCGGGTCCCTCCGCAGGGTGCGGCCCACGTGGCGCTGCATCAGCAGGAAGGCGGGGAAGGAGATGACCAGCCAGGCCAGGCCCCAGCGCAGCATCTCGGTCGAAGCGGCCACGGCCGCCTGCATCGCGGCCTCGCCCATGAAGGCCGGGTCCGTGAAGGCTCGGTTGATCAGAACGAAGGCGACGTTGCCGAAGCTGATGGCGGCGCCGTAAAGCGAGGCAAACAGCAGGAGGTAGAGGAACGCCTCCCGTGCGCCCAGGTAGGGCCGCGGGCGCGGAATCGGCGCCGCGAACTCGCGGTCCGCCCAGGCCCCGAGCGCCCTGTCGATGTCGCCAGCCTGCCAGCCGGCGTCGACCAGCGCGTTCCGAATGTCCTCGCGCCCCGCGCCCCGCGCCAGGGCGTCCCGCACGAAGCGGCTCAGTTCCTCGTTCATGGAAACCCCGAGCGCCGCGCCCTGCTCAGTGGATCTCCGCCGCCTCGCCCCAGGCGGCCTTCAGCCGGTCGATGTCGAAGCCCGGTTCCTTCGAGGCGTCGATGACGACCCGTTCGCGACGGACGATCAGCTCGGCGGCCGGCTTCACCTTGTCCGCGACATCGGCAGGAACGACCACCGCGCCATGCCGGTCGGCGTGGATCAGGTCGCCGTCCGCCACCGCCATGCCGGCCACGGTGACCGGACCGCCGAAGTCCACCACGTGGACGTGGGCGTGCGACGGTCCGACCCGGCCGGCAAGGAGCTGAAAGCCGATGGCGGTGTCGTCGAGGTCGCGAATGCTGCCGTCCGTGATCACGCCCAGACAGCCAAGGCCGAGGTGGATGTGCGTGTTCACCTCGCCCCAGAAGGCGCCGTAGCCGCGCGACCCGTCGTCGAGGTCTTCGATCACGACGACGGTGGGGCCTTCGCCGGCGGCCACGTACTCGTAGTAGCCGACCGAGGTGCGACGCGTGTCCTTCGGACCTGCGGACGACGGGTGCTGCGCACGGATTCGGGCCGTGCGGGCGTAACCCACCAGCGGCGCCAGACCTGGCATCGTGCAGATCAGCGGATCCACCGTGTAGCCGTACCCGCGTCGCTCCGGAGCCACGACCTCCATCGCGTTGCAGACGGTCGGCGTATCGAGGGAACGGAGGGCGTCGAGTACGTCGGTCGAGATCATGCGCGAAGCGTAGCAAGCCTCGCGGAGTGCGCCGTCATCCTGGACCCTCGTACGCTGGCCGTCCTCCGTTCCGCTCGCCGTGGCCCGCAGGGCGACTCAGGCCATCACGGGATCGATCGGCGTGACGATGCCGAAGGCGTCCTCGATCACCTGGCCGGCCTCGAGGCACAGATCCTCGCGATAGCGGCCGCCGATCACCTCGACCACCTGGGGCAGGCCGTTCGCGACGCCGGTCGGCACGCATACGGCCGGCAGGCCGAGCAGGTTGATCGCCACCTCGAAGCGCATCTGGTCGAGCACGTCGCCCGGATCCTGCAGATCGTGGCCGACGACGAACGGCGGCTGGGTCATGACCGGCGCGACGGTGATCGGGTAGTCGTGCTGGAAGTCCTGCCAGGCGCTGGCGATCCGGTGGCGCTGGCCGTACATGGCCTCGTACGCGGCCGCCGACTCGACATCGAACAGCGCCAGCGCACCCTCCAGGAACTCGTATGCCTGCGGCGACATGATCGCCTTGAGGCCCTCCCGCGCCGTGTTCAGCTCGTAGCCCAGGAAGACCTCCCAGGCGCGCCGCGCTTCGGCGGTCATCGGCGGTTCGACCTCCTCCACCGCGTAGCCGGCACTCGCAAGGGCCTCGCCTGCAGCATGCACGCCCGCCGCGACGTCCGGATGGGTCGAGCCGCCAGAGGGCTCGGCCACGAGCGCCACGCGGACCGGCGCGTTCGGCCGTTCCAGGTCGAGCGGAACCGGCATCGACCACGGGTCGCTCCGGTGGTAGCGGCCCAGCAGCTCGCAGGCGGCCCGCAAGTCGGCGACGCGACGCGCCATCGGGCCGTCCACCGCCATCAGCTGGCCCGACATGCTGCCGCCGGTGGCGCTCGCGATGCGGCCGAGGGTCGGCTTGAGCGAAGCGATGCCGTTGCACTGGGCGGGCACGCGCAGCGAGCCGCCGATGTCGTTGCCGAGGCCGAGGCAGCTCATTCCGGCGGCGATGGCGGCTCCTTCCCCGCCGCTCGAACCACCGACGTTCCGGTCGGCGGCCCAGGGGTTGCGGGTCAGGCCGTAGAGGAAGCTGTCGGTGTGGGTTCTGAGACCGAGATCGGGCAGGTTGGTCCGGGTCAGGACGATGGCGCCCGCGTCCTTGAGGCGCCGGACGATCAGCGCGTCCTCGGTCGCGTCTTCCTCGGCCAGCGACGGCACGCCGTTGGTGGTCGGAGTGCCGGCGACGGCAATGTTGTCCTTGACCGAGATGGGTACGCCGTGCAGCGGACCGAGCTCGCCGCCCGCCGCCACCGCCTCGTCCGCGGCCCGGGCGGCGTCGCGCGCCTCTTCGGCCAGCACCCGGACGACCGCGTTCAGGTGGCCGTTCACCGCGTCGATGCGCGCCAGGTGAGACTCCACGACCTCCAGGCTGGAAACCTCGCCGCGCCGAATGGCCGCCGCAAGGTCGAGCGCGCTGCCTCGCCACAGGTCGTCGGGCAGGGGCTCGGCCGGGGCCGATCCGGCGCCCTCCGGCAGCGTCTCCTCGGCGACGCAGCCGGCAAGCAGGCCGGAGGCGCCGGCAAGCGACAGCGCGCCGATGATCTGACGCCGAGAAACGCCGGAGGTTCCCAGGGCCTCGTCCATGGGTTCGGTTCCAGGGTTCGTCATGCCTCTGCTCCCTCCTCTTCGCTCCCGTCCGCTCCGGCATCGCGGCGCAGGTCGTCGAGTGCGATGGCCTCGGCCAGAACCCGCTCGCCGTCCATGCCGCGCACCTCCAGGGTCACCGCCCGTGCCTCCCAGTCGATCGCCAGGGCGCCGTAGTTCTCGGGCGTGTACGTGGGCCCGATGCGATACGGCCCCTCCTCCTCGCCGCCCCTCGAAGGCGCATTCAGGGAGCTGGCGGTGAGCTCCAGGAGCGGATAGTCGACCGCCTCGTCGTGGCGGTAGATGCCGGCACGGTGGCGGTCGCCCGAAACGATGACCACGCCGTTCGCGCCGGTCTGCCGAATCACGTCGTACAGACGCTGCCGCTCCGTCGGCAGGTGGCGCCAGGCCTCGTAGCCGTGACCGTCGGCAAGGACCTGGATGGACGAGGCGATGATGCGCAGGTCTGCCTCCTCGCGCAGCACCTCGCCAAGCCACGCCCACTGCTCCTCGCCGAGCATCGTCTTCGCGGGATCAGGATCCGGCAGGTAGCGTTCCCTGCCCGGCGCGCCGCGCTCGTCGGTGGGCCTCAGCTCGGACCGGAAGTAGCGGGTGTCGAGCAGGATGAGCTGAACCCGCTGCCCCCGCGGTCCCCAGGTCAGGGCGTGGTGGACGCCGGGGCGCACGGCGCGCTCGGAATCCGGCGGTACGCCCCAGAACTCCTCGAAGATTCGCTGCGCCTCCTCGCGGCCGAAGAACTCCGCGCCAGCGTCGTTCAGGCCGTAGTCGTGATCGTCCCAGGTGGCGGCGATCTCGACCCCCGAGTCGCGCAGGCTGCTGAAGCCCTCGGCCGCGGCCTGCATCGCGTACGCGTCGCGCAGCTCGCGCAGGTCTTCCGACTCCACGTCGCCGTAGACGTTGTCGCCCAGGAACACGAAGAGGTCGAAGTCATCGGCGATGATGGCCTCGAAGATGGGCTGCGGCAGGTCCTGCCTGAGGCAGGAACCGAGCCCGATGTGCTCAAGCGCCGGTTCGGGGGACGGCGCCGGAGCCGCGGCTTCGGGCGATGCGTCAGGCGCAGGACCGCCGCACGCGAACGCCAGCAGCCCGACGGCCAGCGCAACGGCGAGGAAGGCGTGGCGTGATCCGCCCGGCGGTCGGCAGGCAGCTTCGCCATGCGGCATTGTCCACGGCGTGCGCGGCGACGCCCCGTTCCCGGGCGCCTCGTTCGGCGCGTCATTCGGCGCCTCATTGGCTGACTTCACGGTGAACCCCCTCCATTGCGGTCGCCGCACACGGCCTCGATGGAGAAGCGGGACGGATCGGGGAGCTTCCCCTCCGCCACCATCTGCCGGATCATCGTGTCCGTCTTCGTGACCTCGTCCCTTTCCGCATAGGCCCTGCGGCGGGCCGCCACCTGCGGGTGATCAAGCATCGAACAGTATCGCAGCATCTGCGGCCTGACCTTCCGCCACTTCAGGCGCAGGTAGATGTTCGGGCGCCACGACTCGTCCCACTCGGGCGTCACGTGGCGGCCAAGGTCGAGCGGCCGGCGCAGACGCCAGACGCCATCCTCGCGCACGACGTTCGGGTCGTCGCCGGCACAGATGTGCTCGTACAGCCACATCCCCTGGTGGTTCGCCTCCAGATCGCCCAGGGAAAGCACGCCCGAAGCGGCCCGCCCCAGGATCGTGATCTCGTGCCGGATGCCCTTGCGGAGGGTGAGGCGCTCGGCCTCGGCGTCGCTCATGTCCCGGGCACGGGCCCTGCTGAACCAGCGGTGGTAGAACCAGGACGTACCGAGGAAGTGGGTCAGCTTGTCGGTGCCGAAGCGCACGCCGTTCACCTCGACCGTCGGGCTCGGCGGCATCCAGCTGCCGGTGTCGAGCAGCGGCGAGGTGAGTGCGTAGATGTACTTCGTCTCGAACTCCTTCATCTCCGCCGGGCCCGAGGGCGACCGGCTGACCAGGGGCGAGTTCACCGCCCAGGTCTCGAACTGGTCGAAGAACAGCATGCGATGCCGCTTGAAGAACCGGCGCCGCACGTCCTGACAGGAGCTGTCTCCGCCCACCCCGTTCATCTCCGCGATGGCCCGCTCGAGTTCCAGGTTGAGCCGTGCGTTCAGAACCCCGGTCATGTCCTCCAGGCTGCGGCCCCAGGCGAAGTACTGGTCGGTTTCGAGGGCAGGAAGAACGCCGGGGCTCGCGAGGCCGAGAAGCGCCGCCACGGCGCCGGCGACGACACCGGCGCGCCTGCTCGTGCGTCGCCGCGAACCCGCCATCAGAAGCCCCAGCCGACGCCGGCGGTGTAGACGAAGCGGTCGGCGCGGTCGTGCGCGGCGCTGATGCGGCGCAGGACGCCGAGGTAGACCGAGATGCGCGGTACGGCGAACTGGCCCTCAACGCCGGCAAGCGTCTGGTGTACCGGGTCGAGGTTCGAATCGCCCCAGGTGCGGACCAGAACGGCCCGTGCGCTCCAGCCGACGTAGACGTTGCCCAGGTAGGCGCTGCGCGGCTTGCGCGTGCCGATCAGCCGGGCGTAGCCGACGCCCAGCTGCCCTCCCCCGGTTCCGGCATCGGCCTGCGCGATGATGCCCTGGTACTCGCAGAAGGTCGTGCAGTCGAACGACGCGGGCATCCGCCCGACGACCGCGCCGCCGCCGACCGAGAACTCCAGCGGAATCGAGTAGCGCAGCCTGGCCAGGGGAAGCCAGTGCAGCGAGGTGGTGTCGACGTCGTCCTGCACGCGCTCTGCGATGGCGCGGGCGTCACCGTTGTCGTCGCCTGGCTGCTTGCCGAGCGTCTCGCCGGGTTCCTGCGCAGCCAGGGGGCCGGCGGGAAACGCGAGCAGGCCGCCGGCAACCAGGACCGGCAACCCCGCAGCGGCGATCCCGAAAGCTGCTGGCATCTCGGCAGGAGGCGCCTTCGTCGCCCGCGACGGTGGCCGCGGGCCGCCGAATCAGGGACCGCCGCCCAGACGGTAGGTCAGAACCGCCTTCAGCCGACGTCCCTTCGGGTTCGCGGTCAGGGCATCGAACGACTGCTCGAAGAACACCAGCGGCGGATCATGGTCGGTCAGGTTCAGCGCGGACAGCGCGAGGTCGAACCCGTGCTGCGGGAACCGCCACAGGAAGGTCAGGTCGAACGTCAGCCACTCGTCGATGGGCAGCAGCTCCGGAGGCGTCCAGGCCACGTTGCTGTCCTCGTAGGACGAGATGTGGTTGGCCCAGCCGATCAGGCTGTAGTCGCCCCAGCGGTAGCCGACCGAAGCGCGCGACTTGAGCTCGGGCAGCGGCGGAGCGATCGGCGTGTCGCGGTTCAGCAGGCCGACGACGTTCTTGCGCTCGCGGTACACGACGCCGTCGCGTTCGAGCTGCTTCAGCTCGTAGTTCCGCGTCCAGGTGCTGTCCAGGCTGTACGTGAGCCTGCCCCTGCCGGCATCCGCCTGGCCGTGCAGATGGAAGTCGAAGCCCGAGGTCTTGATCCCCGGCCAGTTCACCAGGTCGATGCGCACCCGCTCGATGTCCCCCGGGCTGCACGAACCGTCCGTCACGCCGCCGGGGCAGACGACCCGGCCCATGACCGCGTTCAGCGCCGCCTGGTTGCCGGCGTATCCCTCGGCGTAGAGCCGCACGACGTCCTGCTGCGGAAGCAGGGCGATGACGTCCTCGAAGTCGTAGCTCCAGTAATCGAGAGTGACGTCGATGCCGGGCGACGCGAACAGCACCAGGCCGAGGTTGTACGTGAACGCCTGCTCGGGATTCAGCATCCGGCTGCCGAACGCGTCGACGGCCTTGTAGACGCCGACGGTGTTCAGGTACTCGAGCGTGGTCCGGACTTCCTCGTTCAGGTCGTCGACCGAGGGGGCCCGGAAGGTCGTCTGCACCGAGGTGCGGAACGCCAGCACGTGGTCCTCGCCCGCGGACAGCTGCCAGCGGCCCGAGAACTTCGGGTCGAAGCTGTCTATCTCGTCGTGCCGCTCGTAGTTCGCGGCGAGCTGCATGTCGCCGCCGAGCGCGTTCACCGACAGCTCGCCGAACACGCGGTGTACCGCCTGGGAGTCGCCGTAGGGGTAGTAGCCGGAGGTGAAGGTGAAGGCGCCGGCGCGGCCGCCGGTCTGCCGCCCGGTGACCGGGTCGAGACAGGAACGGTCGCCGGGGACCAGGCATGGATTCAGCTCGTAGTTGCCGACCGCGTTGGGCACGGCGCTCACTTCCACGCGCCGATACTGGTAGCCGAAGGCGTAGTCCAGCCTCTCCGGCACCCAGTTGCCCGACAGCGTCAGGTCGCCCACCAGCATCTCCGCCTCGTTGTCCACGTTGACCTGTTCGTTGATCCAGTCGAGAACCTCCCTGGTGTTCTGGAGGCTCGACAGGTATGTCGGATTGGGCGTGTTCTCCCACGGCGCTCCCGGCTGCGCGGAAAACTCGATGCCGTTGCCGAACGGGTTGTAGTACCTGCAGTCGCCAACGCCGGGCAGGGCCGAACCCGTGTCGCCAAGCCGCATGCCCGAAGCGCTCGTCGGGTCGGGCGCCACGCCGACGCCGCAGTCCGGACCGCCGTAGCCGCGGAAGGCCAGGAACTTCCGGTACGCGTACTCGGCCGGCTGGTTCATGTTGCCCGTGGCCCGCGACCAGTTCACGCCAACGTCGAGACTGGCGTCCCTGCCGCCCACGGTCAGGTCGTGCTCGATGTTCGCGGCGAGCCGCATCGTGTCGTTGGCCCGGTGCAGGCCGCGCCCCGGGCCAGCGTTGCCGACCAGGCGGCCGAAGAAGTACCAGTCGTCCTGCAGGCACTCTGCCGCGGAACCGAAGCCTCCGGCGTCGAACGAGTCGCCACAGAACTCCCGACGGCCGGGGTGCTCGTTCGACACGAGCTGCAGCCCGTCCAGCAGCGACACCGGCGGAAAGGACGGCGTGGTGACGTAGTTCGGAATGACCGACTCCGAGAACAGCGCCTCCAGGTGATAGCTCGTGCCCTCGCCGAGGGGGCCGTTCAGCTCGGCGAAGAACCGGTCGGTCTCGGTCGCCTCCACCAGGGCGTCCCACGGCTGGTAGCGGAAGGCGCAGGTGAAGCCGCGGTCGTAGCCGCCGAGACCGTTGCAGGCCGGGTCAACGAAGTAGTCGGAGCCGGCCGTGCCGTTGCGGGCCCGGCTCAGCTCCTCGACGAACGCCGCGGGCGACTCGTCGCCGGTCAGGCTCGGGCGCAGGAAGATGCCCGGGTTGCCCGTGTTGGACCAGCCCCAGAACCAGCCCGTCGAGCGGTCCATCAGCGTGTAGTCGCGTTCCCTGGCGGCGAGCAGGTCGCGTTCGGCGCGCTCCATCGAGAACACCAGGTGGTGCTCCGAACCGCCGAGCTTCCCTCCCCAGATGAGGGCGGCCGTCGAATCGCCGGCGCCGTCCATGCTCTCGTGCGAGAAGGCCGCCTCGAAGCCGGTGAACTCGTCGCGCGTGACGAAGTTCGCGACCCCGGCCACGGCGTCGGAACCGTAGATGGCGGCGGCGCCCTCCTTCAGCACCTCGATGCGGTCGAGCGCGATCGACGGAAAGGCGTTGATGTCCACGAAGCGACCGCCGAACAGCCGTGCCGGCAGCGGCGCCTGGCGGCGTCCGTTCAGCAGCACCAGCGTCCTCGACGCACCGAGCCCGCGCAGGTTCACGTTGGCCACCGACTCGGGCACGGCAGTGCCCTGGTCGTTGTACCAGCTGTTCGCCTCGCCGATGACCGCCGAGGACGCCGTCAGGTTCTTGAACAGGTCGACCGCCTGGAGCGACCCCTGCTGCTTCTGCGTCTCCCGGTTCAGCACCTCGACCGCGAAGGGCAGGTCCACGGCCGGCTCCTCGATGGCGGAGCCGGTCACCACCACGACATCGTGAGCGTGGAAGTCGAGGACGCCGTCGTCGTCCTCCCCTTCACCGTGCTCTTCGCCCGCCTCGTGGTTCTCGTCGTCGTGCTCGTCCTCGTCCGAAGCGAGCACGGCGGCGCTGTCGTCGGCACGCGTGACCGGCCCGGCGTCGGCCGGAGGCCGAGGCGAGGCAGCTGCGCCAGGTGACCCGTCGTCGGCCGCGACGGCGGAGGTCGTGAGGCCCGCCGCAAGAACGACAGCCAGAGGAATCAACAGGGGTCTGATCTGCATCTTGTCTCCACGCTCGGTCGGTACGCAGTGGATTCCGTGCGATTGCGCAAACGGCTCTCGGTCGAGCCGGGCCGGGGCCAACCCGGCCGCAAGCCTGTGGCAACAAGGCTACACCGCCCGGACTCGTTCCGGCCGCGGCGCCGGCCCGGCCCCGACTCTCCGGCAGGTCCGGGCGGCCGGCCGCACCGCGGACGTCGCCGCCGGCCCTGCGCCCACTGCCCCGGCCGGGCTCGACGCGGATTCCTCGTCCCGGAGTAAGATCAGGGCTCCCAGAAGGAGGTCCCCATGTCTCGACGAGTACACCGAGTGCTACCCGCGGCGGTTCTTGCGCTGACCCTGACCGTCGCCGGTCCGTCTCCTGCCCACCACGCGTTTTCCGCCGAGTTCGACGCCAACCTGCCGATCAAGGTGGAAGGCACGATCACCAGGGTCGAGTGGATCAATCCCCACGCCTGGGTCCACGTCGAGACCAGGCTGGACGACGGCGAGACGCTTACCTGGGAGCTGGAGGCCGGAACCCCGAACACCCTGGTCCGCCGCGGTCTGACCCGCACCCTGCTGCGTCCCGGCACCGAGGTCGTCGTGCGCGGCTACCAGAGCAAGGACCAGATGTGTACGCCGAACTGCCGCGGCAGCGGGCGGGACATGAAGCTCCCGGACGGCCGCAGCCTGTTCATGGGCTCGTCGGGCACCGGCGCGCCGAGGGACGGCGCCGACCCGACCGAGCAGTAGCGCCGCCCGGCAGCAGCGGGCGCAGCAGCCAGCGGCAGGCTGAGCGTGCGGCCGCCGCCAGGTCCGCGGGTAGCGCCGCCCGGCAGCAGCGGGCTCGGCAGCCAGGGCCTCGACGAGGCCAGCCCGAGCTCGGCCGCGAGTTCGCTACGAGTCGCCGACGGGCTCGACCGACTCGTCCTCGTCGTCGATCAGGCCGAAGGCCGCAACGATCTCCAGCCCGATGAAGATCACCGCCAGGAGTATGAAGTAGCCGAAGTCGCTCATCTGCCGCCCTCGTCACCGAGCGGAGCATTCCCGCCCCGCGAACCTTGATTCGGCCGCAGATCATACGACCTCCCGCCCGTTCCGTCACGGCCGCCAGCACGGCCGCGGGGCCGTCGACTCCGCGGCAAGGGGCCGACGAGCCTCGGAACGCACGAACTACGACCCGGATGCGCCCTGCGTCCGCGCGCCACATCGAGGTCGTGTTGCCCGGCGCGCCCACAGCGACCGCACGCCTGCTCCCATCGCTGGCGCCAGCCGATTGAAGGGGAGCTACCCCGGCTCCGAACCAGGGACCCCCTGCTGGTCTACTGGTCTTCCCGGGCGTGGTCTTCCTGGGCGGCTTCCAGGGCCTTCCTGGCGGCGTCGGCTCGGTTCTGGCCTCCGTACCAGCTGGCGAGCCAGTCCTTGCCGTCCTCTGCCTTGCCTTCCAGTTCGCGGTGGCGGGCGCCGCGCAGCATGAGGGTCATGGCGCGGTTGCCTTCGTGGCAGGCGTACTCCAGCAGCGGGTCGTCGGTGCGACGCATCTCCAGGGCGGTGCTCCAGGGGGCCTCGAAGGACTCGGGGTCGTCGACGGTGTACTCGTACAGCAGGGCGTCGGGGCCGGTGCGGGTGAAGCGCTCGGTCAGCACGAGGTTCGGCCCGCTGCCGCGAAACGCCGTGTGCTCGGTGTAGTTCTTCGTCGTCACCACGAAGGTGTCGCCTTCCCAGACGCCCGAGGAGTCGCCCTTCCAGAAACGCATGCTCTCGTCCACGTGCTCGCGACCGTCGGTCGGGATCACTCGGTGATCGTTGATCATCTCGGTCATGATGGCGACGTAGCCGGGCGACTGGAAGATCTCCACCATGTTGTTGTAGGCGCCCGGCGACATCGGCGGTCCGGCGTTGAAGCCGATGATGCAGCGCTCGAACGAGTTGCGATCCTCCGGTCCGGCCGGCGGCTGGCCCCACAGGGCGTAACGCTCGTTCAACCGGCGGCGGGCGTCGTCCGTGACGGCGGGAACGCGGCCGTTGGGCGGGTCGACGACCAGGGACGTGCGCATCGTGCCGGAGACCTTCTCGCCCTGGTCGAGCCAGAAGGAGTTGTAGCCCACGTCGACGTCGCCCTGGCTCGGGTCCACCTCGCTGACGCCGGTGGTCTCGCGCGCGGCGCGCTGCTCGCGGCGCTCCCGTTCGATCTGTGCGGCTTCCTCCGCGGTCAGGGTCGCCTTGTCCCCGAAGTGAGCCGGGCGTTCGAGCGGCGTGATGGACCGGTAGTCCCAGGTCCCCTGGAGGTCCGGGACGCCCCAGGAGGTTCTGAACTCGGCGTCCTGCGCGGCTGCGCCGCCGGCGGCAACCTGGGCGAGCAGCACGAGAAGAAACAGGCTGGCGGACGGTCGTTTCGTCATGTCGTTCGACTCCTTTCGGTCGACTTCATGCGGTCATCAAGGTTGCATGCAGGCGTCAGGGCTCCATGCAGGCGTCAGGGTCGGTCGGACCCTGGAAGGCTGGAGGCGGCGCCGGCATGGCCGGTTCTCAGGCGCCTCAAGGCTGCTCCGGCTCGCCGCCGCCGAAAGCGCCGCCCTGGTCCGGCGCAGCACCGCGCCGCAGGTGGCCATAGGCCGCGTCCTCGCCACCTAGCGGGATGCACTTGAACTCGAGCAGGCGGGCGTTGTCGTCGAGGCGGCGATAGAGCGGCATGCTGATCGTCCACGGCTCGGTGAACACCTGCGGGTCCGTGATCGTGGCCTCGTAGCGCATCGAGTTCGGCCCCGTGGGCGTGTACCGCTCCTCGACCAGGAGCTCCTCGCTGTGGAAGTTGCCCGAGGCGTCGAACCAGGTGTCCGCGACCTGATCGGTCACCTCGACGACCAGGGTGTCGCCCTCGAACCGCCCCAGGGAATAGCCCATCCACGAAGGCAGCTCGGCTCGGGTGCCCGGTCGGTCGAGCCTGACGGCGCGGCTGTTGCCGCCCCATTCGTAGGCGAAGAAGACCGACTTCGGCGTCTGCACGATCTGAAACGGCAGCGGCATGTAGGTGGCGCGCGGAATGCCGGGCATGAAGCACTTCGCCGCCGGGTCCAGGCTCAGCCAGTCCGCCCGGTTCGCGTCGCGCTGCCGCAGCGCCTCCTCCCGGTACGGAATGCGGCCGCCGCCCTTCACCACGCTGAGCCCGGCCGGAATCGCCCCCAAGGCGCCTGTCTCGGGCACCGGAGTCCGCCGTGCATGGTGGGCCTCCAGGTCCCAGTGCGCACTGTTCATGGTCTGCCAGATGCCGTTCAGATCCGGGTCGCCGTCAGGCGTCCGCGGCGCCTGCCAGGCACCGTCCTGGGCCGCTGCCGCGGCGGCGCCGAACACCAGGAGCAGCGTCAACGACGTCGTGCCCAACGTGTTGCCCGCCGCCGTGCCCAACGTCAAGCGCAACATCCCGGCCAGCGTGTTGTTCTGCATGGCAAACGACTATAGCCGAGCCTGCCGAGCGCTGGACCAGGCGCTAGGGAAGCCGGAACACGAACAGGCCGTTGCCGGTGCCGGGATAGCGGATCTCCGGACTCACCCTCGCCGGCACGAAGCGAGGGCTGCCGCCGCCGAGCCCGGTGGTCACCGCGACGTACTGCACGCCGTCGACCGCGTAGCTGATCGGGAATCCCTGCACCGACGTCGGCAGGCGCGTGCCCCAGAGTTCCTCGCCGGTCGCGGTGTCGAAGGCCCGGAAGCGGCGGTCGATGTCGCCGGCGAACACGATGCCGCCTGCCGTGGTCAGCGCCGCGGTCAGGAACGCGGCCCGCTGCTCGACGCTCCAGACCTCCTCCAGAGTGTCCACGTCGTAGGCCGCGAGCTTGCCGAGACGACCTTCGGTTCCGGGCATCTCGAACCACCTGCGGTCGGCTCCCTCGCCGCCCTCCCCCTCCTCGAACCGGACCTCGCGGCCCCTGATCTCCAGGCAGCTCTGGCTCAGCGGAACGACCAGCAGACCGTGAGCCGGGCTGTAGGAGGACGACTGCCAGTTGTGGCCCCCGGCCGTGCTCGGGCAGACCGACACCCACTCGCCAGTCCCGGCCGACGCGATGTCCTCTCGGTACCGAACCTCGCCCGTCTCGCCGTCGATGACGTCGAAGACGTTCTGGAAGACCATCTCCCGCAGGGCGAGGAACGACCCGTCCGTGCGGTCGAGCTTCCACAGAATGCCGTGCTTGCCGGAGGTGAGCAGGAGCTTCTCGCCGTGCCGGTCGATCAGGACCTGCTCGTACGCCTCGTCCATGTCCAGCGCCTCGCCGGGCACGTGCTGCCGGTGAAAGACGATCTCGCCGTCGGCGGGCCGCATCGCCAGGGTCGAGTTCGTGTAGAGCGCCTCGTCGTCGACCGTGAGACCGCGGCTCGCCGGCACCCACGGCTTGGCCTGCGCCACCGGCCAGTACAGGAGATCGAGGTCGGGGTCGTGGCTGCCCGGCATCCAGACGTCGCCGCCGCCCCGCAGCAGAAGCGGCAGATCGCCCCAGGTGTGGCCGCCCGGTTCTCCGGGGCGGGCGACGGTGAAGGTCCGCCACACCTCCTCACCGGTCTCCGCATCGTGGGCGGTGATGAAGCAGCTGTCCTCGAAGTAGCGGACGCAGCCGTTGATCCCGTTGATCACGAGCCCGTCCACCACGATCGGACCGCTCGTGTTGCGGTATCCCTTTGCCGGGTCGGCGATCTGCGTCTCCCACACCGGGCGGCCGCTGCGGGCGTCGAGCGCGAGCATCGCGGCGTCCTTCGTGGCCACGAAGATCCGGTCGCCGAGGATGGCGAGGTTGCGCAGCTGGTTGAAGCCGCGCGCCATGTCGCCCTCGAGCCGGCGGCGATACTCCCAGATCAGCGTGCCGGTGTCGGCTTCGAGAGCCTGGATGATGTTGCGCGGGTTGGTCAGGTACATCACGCCGCGATGAACCAGCGGCGTCGGCTGGTTGACGCCGTCCGCCATCGCCCACGACCAGGCCAGACGCAGTTCACCGACGTTGCCCGCGTCCACCTGATCGAGCGGGCTGTGACCCTGGGCGTCGTACGTGCGCCGGAACATGAGCCAGTCGCCGGGGTCCGTGTCCAGAAGCATGGCGTCGGTTACCGGCTCGAAGTCATCGATCACGCGCTCTCCCGGAGGCGTGACCCACTCCTCGTCCAACTCCGCGACCGGCGCCGGCCGCTCCCGATCCGCCCCGCCGTCAGGCGCGGCGCCGACGCCGGGTGCGCCGCCGAGTCCCAGGTCCGCCAGCGCGGCCCGAGCACCCGCCGCCTCGGCACTCAGCGGCTCGACGCCGGCCGCGGCGCCGTTCGCCTGCAGCACGAAGGCGGCGAGATCGAACGCCTGCGCCGGCGTCAGCGCGTTGCGGTCCTCGGGCGGCATCGTCAGCCGGATCGTGTCCGCCAGGTCAACCGCGGAGCTGACCCGCCAGGCATCGAGAAAGCCCGGGCCTTCAAGCGGAGGCGCCTCGTTCGCGCCCGCGAGGCTCGAGAGGTGGCATTCGACGCACAGCGCGTCGTACACGGCGCGGCCTCGCTCCGCCTGCTCGCCGGTGAAGACGCTCGGCGCAGGTTGCCGAGTCTGGGCCACGACGCCCGTCGAGACCACCGCGCACAGCACCATCGCCGTTGCCGACACCACCAGCCTGAAGGCCATGCGGTGGATGGTAGCGCCGCAGGCCCTTCTGCCCTCTCGTGCCTGGCGACCTCCTCCGGCCGAACGCAAGCCCGCCAGCCTGAGCCGCCACCTCACAGGCAGCCTCCCGGGCCTGCCTGCTACGCTTGCCTCGTCGCAGCCGTCAACATGGAACACGAGGAGTCATCGATGACCGGACGGACGATGATCGCCCCTTCCCTTGCCAACCGGGCCCCGGCCTGCCGGGTTCTGGCCACCCTGGCCCTGGCGGCCCTGCTCGCGGCCGCGCCCGCGCCTGCGGAGGACGACTGGGAGACGCCCCGCACGCCGTGGGGGCACCCCGACCTGCAGGGTCTGTGGACGAACACGACCCTGACGCCGTTCGAACGACCGGTCGAACTCGGTGACAAGGCGTTCCTGACCGAAGAGGAGGTCGCCGCCGCCGAAGAGGCCCGCGAGAACATGATCCAGAACCGCGCCGAGCTTCCGGCCCAGAAGGCGGAGGCGGGGCAGAACGTCGGCGCCTACAACCTGCACTGGCTCGAGCTGGGCACCAAGATCGTCGGCAGCCGGCGCACGTCCCTGGTGGTGGACCCGCCGAACGGTCGGGTGCCGGTGCGCCCCGAGGCCGAGCAGGTGCGCGCCGACAACCTGGTCCGGATGTTCGATTCCTGGGAGTACATGAGCGTGTGGGACCGCTGCATCACCCGCGGCGTCCCCGGACACATGTTCCCGGCCGGCTACAACAACAACTACCGCATCGCCCAGACGCCCGAGTTCGTCGTCATCTACTCCGAGATGATCAACGACGTCCGCTTCATCCCCGTGGACGGGCGGGGCCGCATTCCGGATGGCCTTCAGCTCTGGAACGGCGATTCCCGCGGCCACTGGGACGGCGACACCCTGGTCGTCGAGACGAAGAACTTCTCGGACAAGGGCTGGATTGCCACCAGCGGCTCCCAGGGCCGGATCAAGGGCATCCCGGTGAGCACCGAACTGGTCACGGTCGAGCGCTTCTCGCGGGTCGACGAGCAGACGGTGGACTGGTCCGTCACCATCGACGATCCCGTGAACTACACCGGCACCTGGACGGTGAACATTCCGCTCTACGACAAGCCCGGCAACGAGATGTTCGAGTACGCCTGCCACGAGGGGAACTGGGCGGTCGAGAACACCCTGAGCGGAGCCCGCCACCTGGAGAAGACGGGCGGAAGCAGCGGCCAGTAGCCAGCGACACGCAGACGGAAGGCCCGCAGACACCGCATACAGCACGGCCCGCAGGCAGCGCGACGGGTGCAGGCAAGCGTCGCCCGGGCCCCCGGACGGATGCCGGACCGCCTCACGTCCGACAGCGGAGACGAGACGACCATGACCAGCAACGACATCACCACGCCCGAATCCTTCGTCGCCGGCCGCTTCCCCGTTCCGGTGCGCGACGACCTGACCGCCGCCCTGCGCGCCTCCTGGGCCGACATCGGGCGGCCCGGCGGCTGGTGGACCGCAGAAGAGCGGCTGGCCATCGCGTCCCTGGCGCGGGCGGAGCGTCTGCAGCGTCGAGAGCCACCGTGGGGTCGAGATCGCTCGCAGCCCGAAGTGGCGGTCCTGCCGGCAAGGGCAGTCGAGGCCGCACGCCGGATCGCCGCGGATCCCGCCCAGCTCGACCGCGAGTGGGCGGAAGGCGTCATCGCCGAGATCGGCAACGAGCACTACGTGGAGCTGGCCTCCGTCGTGGTGACGACCGTCGCGGCCGACGCCTTCTGCGAGGCGATGGGCATGGACCGCGAGCCGCTTCTCGCACCGCAGCCCGGCGAACCGAGCCGCGAGCGCCCGGACGGCATCGGCGACATCGGCGCCTGGGTGCCGGTTCAGGTCGTCAACTGGCAGCGAGCCAACGTGGCGCGCGCCATGAGCCTGTCGCCCGGCGGGGCGCGGACCTTCTGGCGGATGGTCGGCGCGATGTACACCGGCAGCGCCGACGACTTCGACCGCCTGATCTGGGACCACCGGCCGCTGGGCCGGCTCGAGGTGGAGTTGCTGGCGGCCAGGGTCTCCGCGCTCAACGAGTGCTTCTACTGAACGACCGCCCACACGATGCTGCTCCGGGCGAGCAGCAAGGCAGTCGGAGCGGAGGTTGACCTGAGCGCCACGGTGGCGGACACGAAGGACGGCGGTGTCGAGCACGGCGCCGTCCTCACCGCCTTCGCCGAAGCCGTGGTGCGCGACACGGACAGGCTGGACGCCGCCCGCGCCCAGGCTCTGGAAGCCCTGGGGCCGGCCAGGTTCGTTGAGGCGGCGGCCACGGTCGGCATCTTCAACGGCCTGGTCCGGGTCGCGGATTCGACCGGCATTCCGAGCGACCCGATGACGCTGGAGCGCACCGCCGACGTGCGCGGCGAGCTCGGCTTCAACCGCTGGGGCGGCGCCCACGCATCCGGAGTCGCCGAGGCCACCGGGTAGTACCCGGCGAGGCCTGCCAGCGGTCGAGGAACGCTGGCGACGCATCGACGGCCTGGCCGGACGCAGGAGGCACAGGGTCACACCCGGCGCCGGCGACGCGGCTGACGGCGTCAGGCCGGGCAGAGCACCCGGTACACCCGAGCCTCGTTCAGCTCGGCAAGCGGTTCGAGAAGCGGCCAGGCCTCGTGCCTGCCGGCGCGGGCATCGGCAACGAAGGCGCCCAGCCACTCCGACGGATCCTCGTCGGAACGGCCGCCGCCGAGCTGAACGCCGGGGCGCACGACGAGCAACAGCCGGTCGAAGCCGGAGCAGTGACGGTCGGCGATCCGCTCGAGCGTGGCGCCGGTCAGCACCTCGGTGTACGGCAGCCCGGCGTAGGAGACGGCGAGCCGACCGGGGTGCAGAAAGGGCACGTCCATCGTCCCTCCGCCGATCACCAGATCGCCCGGACCCGTGTGCTCCCGCAGCCACTGCTGGCGTTCGCTGCGGAACTCGGTCGCCCGCACGTCTTGACCGCCGAACCATAGCGTCACCTCACGGACCATGCCAGCGCCCAGGCACACCGCGAGGACCGCGACCGGCGCCCAGGCCGCCAGTCGGCGCGGTGCGGGCACGGCGGCCGCCACGACGGTGCCCACCACCGGCAGGAGGGCCGCCGTCGCCGGCAAGGCGAGCCGCGCGCCGATGGGATCGAAGTTCGCCTGCGTGCTGCGCCAGACGACGGCGCCCAGGTAGACGGCGGCCCAAAGGCAGATCAGCGCCAGGAGCAGCGCGCCGCCGGTTGGCTCGGCCAGCCGGGTCGGGGCAGCGGAAAGCGAGGCCGCCCCGCGACGGTCGGTGCTTCCCTGCCCCGGCCCCGGGCGCCACGGCGCGGCGCCGTCTGCTCCCACCGCTTGCCGTCCGGCCGCCGGCGCCGTGACCATGAGGAAGAACAGAGCGCCGAGCACGCCGCCAACAAGCGCCGCATCCTGCCAGCTGCCCAGGGCCGTCGTACGCCAGCCGCCGAAGACCGCGACCACAGCCCGCTCCAGGCTCTCCGACAGCGTTGTCACGGACGGCATCGGCCGCGGCAGGAGGCGCCCATCGACGAGCAGGTTGCGGCCCAGCACCAGGCTCGGCACAGCCAGCGCACCAGCCACGAACGCCGTTACCCGGCCCCAGGCTGCCGCTCCCGGGCGGCGCACCATCGGCCCGTCCGCCCGGCCGCCGGCGCCGGCGGCGAGGAGCGCGGCCACGCCGACCATCGGCAGCGGCCACAGCGAGTAACGGACGCCGAACGCTGCGCCGGCAAGGACGCCCAGGCCCAGGCAGTGAACCAGGTCCCGTCGCGCCGATGTCGGGGAAGACGGCGCAGCCTCGCCCGGACGGTCATCGCGGCGCGGCGCCAGAAAGCTGTCGAGCAGCAGCAGGAAGAGCAGGACGACCGCAACGCCCAGGCACTCGCTCAGCGCCGCCCGACCCAGGTAGGTCAGCGGCACGAAGAGCACGGCCGCGCCAAGGGCGATCGCTCCTGCGCCAGGCCCCCCAATCCGCCGCCCGAGCAGGAAGACGAGAGCGAGGATTGCGGCGTACGCCATGGCGGAGACCACCAGCGCAGCGTCCGCCGCATCGATGCCGGCGCCTGCCACCAGGGCGATGGCCAGAGGGTAGCCCGGCGCCTGGGCGGTGAACGCCGACGGCAGGTCCAGGCTGCCGGACAGCCAGAACGGCTGGTTGAAGCCGCCGGTGGACTGGACGAGGCCGTCGCCGGCCGCCACCCGCCGCGCCACGTCCACGTAGTTCATCGAGTCCGCAGTGAACGTACGGACGCGCACCAGCGAGTTCGCGGTGAACAGGGCGACGAGCCCGAGAGCGCCCACCGTCAGAAGCGCGATCACGGCAATGCGAGGACCCCGCATCATCCGGCAACCCCCCACCAGCTACGAGATCGCTTGCGGGGCTGCCCGGCTGAAGCACCTTCAACAACAGGTCCTGCCGCATCGCTCACGAGGCCTTCGGCACGACCCGAGCCGGCTGGTCCGAGGGGGCCACAGGCGGGCTGTCGGCAGGCGACTTTCGACGTCCTTTCGAACAAGCGACAACGTGCCGCAGCGCGGCCGACCGCAGCCGGCGCCAACCGTTCAACCACCCCCAACGCGCCCGCGTCCCCTGCGGCCCCCTCGGACCTCACGGCGGCCAGGAGCTCCGGGCCGCTACCGGCCGGCGAACTCGGGGACGGGCAGCTCGGCCAGGCGCCGGTGGCACATCTCGCAGCTGGACACGCCGCGCTCCTGCGCCGCCGGGTCGAGCTCCTCGTCCACCCAGCGCAGGAAGGTGCGGTAGTTCTCGAACACGGTCTTCGAATCCGTGCCGACCTCGCCCAGGTCGAAGTGTGGCGAGTCGACCTCGGCCGCGAACGGGCAGGCATGGAACCGCCCCCTTGTGGTCAGGACCGGGAAGCACCGCACGCAGCGGCTGCCCATGCCGTGGTACTCCGACTCCCGGTCGCGGGCGAAGTCCTGCTCGGCCCCGGCGCCGGCGTGAAACAGCACCTTGTAGCCCTGGAAGATGCGGTTCGGGTTCTCGCGGGCCCACTCCTCGAGCTGGTCGCGGGCGTGGCGAGGCATCGGATCGGCGTCTCGCCCGTGGTAGATCGAGTAGTTGAGCACCGCCTCGCTCTTCGGATCGGACTCCAGGATCGAGATCAGCTTCTCCGCCTGGATGCCGTTCGAAAACACGGTCACCAGGCCCCGGAAGTCCCGCTCTCGCACGTATCGGATGGCCCGGACGATCTCCGGCGTGTGCAGGGTCGGCTCGCCGCCGTAGAACTTGAGGTTCCCCTCCGACGCCAGGGTGGCAAGCGCCTGGTCGAGCACCTCCGGCGTGTAGCGCTCGTACCAGCCCTCAGGCGAGCCGTTGATCGTGCACCAGGAGCAGGCCCGGTTGCAGAAGTTCCCCTCGTAGAGGTGGAGCTCGCGCAGTTCGCCGTCCGCCGCGGAGAAGTGCTCGACCGGTTCGTGGAAGGTGATCGGCCCGATGTTCGGGTCGCGGTGGGTGTCGTTCAGCCCCCAGTCGTAGGTGTTGTAGACGATCTCGCAGTCGGCGATCGCCTCGAGGTCGAGTCCCGCGTGCTCGGCGACGAAACGGAGCACCCCCCTGCGATACTCCTCGCGCGTCCCGGCGCCAGAAGCGAAGTCCTCGGCATACATGCGGAAGATCCGCGATACGTGAATCCGCCGCGCCTCGTGGTCCACGCGGCAGTTCCACTCGTTGGAGAGAAAGGCCTGCGCCGCCTCGCGCAAGGTGTCGTGCAGCCCGTCGCCTCGATACGCGGACGGGCGCACGGCCGGGCAGCCGTTGGCGCCGCAGTTGATGGCGAAGTGGATCCGGGGCTCGGCGTACTCCGAGCGCAGGATCACGTGCTCCACGTCGTCGAGGCTGACGGCGGCGCCACCGGCGATGTGCCGGCGCCGCACGAAGAACTGCCCCTCGCGGGTCTTCCACACCGAGCGGATGGGGTACTCGGCGATGATCGCGTGCAGCGTGAACGCGTTGTAGGCGTTGATCCAGTAGGCGAGCCCGTCCTCCTCGCTCGGGAACAGCTGCGGATGGCTGTCGGGCGAGGCGCCGCCCAGGGCGCGAACGAACTCGTCGAGGAGCTCGCGGCGGGCGGCCAGAAGATCGTAGTCGACCTTGCCGTCCTCGGCGACGACCTCCGCCAGGACGCGGTCCCACGACGCGTAGGTGAACTGCGCCTCGCCGGATGCCCTGCTCCCGGCAGAGGCAGCCTGGCCGGCAGCCGACACACCACAACCACGCCGACGCCGCCGGGGCTGCTGCGCCGGGTCCATCACTTCCGCAGTCTGCCCGCCGACGACGCTACTCGTCGCCGCCGGAACCGGCGCCGGTGGCCGAAGCCTGCCGCTCCAGGTACTCGCGCTCCAGCAGCCGGGCGCCGCGAAGGATGTTGCCCATCGCGTAGTTGCCCTCGTGGCAGGCGTACTCGTAGTTCAGCTCGTCGGTGCGCGGCCACAGGAACTCGCCGCCGTAGGGCGCGGTGTAGTCGGGATCATGCACGGTGAACTCGTAGAGCAGCCCTTCGGCGCCCCGGCTGGTGAAGCGCTCGACCACCCTGAGCCCCTCGCGGGGCACGCCCGGCCGGTCGAGGAAGTTCGTCGTCTCGACCACCAGCGTGTCGCCTTCCCACCGGCCCACGGAATCGCCGCCCAGGGAACGGACCTCCGCCGGCCCCGGCTCGGCGCCAAGCCGGACCACCTTGGCCCAGTGCATCCACTCGACCAGGATGACGACGTGATCGTCGGTCTGCGTGATCGTCTTCAGGTTGTTGTAGAGGATCGGCCTCGCCGGCGTTGCCGCGGCGCTCAAGTAGAGGCAGCGATCGAGAACCGAGAGCGTCTCCGGGCCGTCGTACGGGTCGTCGCCGGTCTCGACCCACCAGGCGCTGCCCGTGTTCTCGTAGGCGTAGGGGTGGAGTTCCGCCCGGCGCGCCTTGCCCGCCTCGGACAGCGGCGGCATGCGGCCGTTCGGCGGATCGGTCAGGATGGAGGTGCGGAACTTGCCGTCGATGGCGAAGCGGCCACTGCCGTTGTCGGTCCAGAACGAGTTGTAGCCGCCCACGGCGCCCGCCGCGCCCGGCGACCCGTCGCCGCCTGACGGAGGCGCCGACCGGCTCGGGTCGCTCGCCGCGTTCGCCCTGGCCATCGCCGCCCGGGTGCGCTCCATGATCGCCTCGGCTTCCTCGACGGTCAGGAAGAGCTGGTCGCCGAACTCCTCGGGCCGCTCGAATGGAACCGAGCTGGCGATGTTGTAGCGGCCCGTCAGGTCGGGCTTGCCGCTCGCGGTGCGCGGAATGTCGTCGTCGCTCGCCGCGACGACCGGAACGAAAACCAGCATCGCCGCAATGGCGAACAGAAACGAGGCGGTTCGATCGATGCGCATGGAGGCTCCCCCATCCAAGGTCGGCGGAATCGTGTCGGCAGGGCAAGACTACCCGACGGCTGCTAGAATTCGCCACGATATCGTTGCTCCGCAGCCGGACCCATGGAGGACACGTAACCGATGACACTTCCGACTCGCACCCTGCCCTTCACCCTCATTGCGCTCGTGGTCGTCGCCCTGACGGTCGCGGCTGCCGGCGCCGCCGAGACGCCCACCTTCAGCCGCGACGTGGCGCCCATCCTGTTCGAGAAGTGTGTGCAGTGCCACCGTCCGAACCAGGCGGCGCCCATGTCGCTGCTGTCGTACGGGGAGGCCCGCCCGTGGGCTCGCGGCATGGCGCGTGCGGTCGAGAGCGGCGCGATGCCGCCGTGGAGCGGCGAGTCGGAGCACGTCACGTTCCGCAACGACATCTCCCTGACCGACGACGAGATCGCCGCCATCGTCGACTGGGCCAGGGGCGGCGCCCCGGAAGGCGACCCGGCCGAGCTGCCGCCGACGCCGACGTTCACCGAAGGCTGGACCCTGGGCGAGCCGGACTACGTCATCACCCTCGACACGGTCGAGGTACCCCCGGCCGGCGACGACTTCTTCCCCCAGCAGCGCGTCGAACTGGATCTCGACGAGGTCCGCTGGGTGCAGGCGATCGAGTTCCTGCCCGGCGACTCGCGCGCCACCCACCACTTCCAGACCACGTACTCCACGCCACGGCGAGAGCGCCGCGGGCTCATCGGCTCCGGTGAAGCGCCCGAGCAGGGCGTGGCCGGCACGGGGATCTTCGGCATCTGGACCGCGGGAATGCAGCCCTTCGTGTTCCCGAAGGGCACCGGCCGCATTCTGGGGCCGGGCACGACCATCCTGGTCGACTCCCACTACCACCCCTTCGGCGAGGCAACCACCGACACGTCGAAGATCGGCATTCACTTCGGCGAGGGCGAGCTGGAGCGCGAGGTGGCCACCGTGTCGGTCGCGAATACCGGCATTCGCATTCCCGCCGGCGCCGACCACCACGAGGAGTGGGGCTTCTTCGAGGCGGACGCCGACCTGCAGATCCTCGCCTTCAGCCCCCACATGCACGTGCGGGGCAAGGCGATGACCTACAACATCGTGCATGCGGACGGCAGCAGCGAGGTCCTGCTGGACGTGCCGAACTTCGACTACAACTGGCAGTGGCTCTACTACCCCGACGAGCCCATCGACCTGCCGGCCACGAGCCGCATCGAGGTCACCGCGGTGTGGGACAACTCCGAAGGCAACCCGGCCAACCCGGATCCCTCTCGCGAGATCATCTACCGTGGCGACGTGCCGAACGAGATGTTCGTCGGCTTCATGGAGGTCGTGCGCAAGGACGGCGGCTACCACCAGCCCGGGGACAACCGGGAGCGGCTGGCGGAGATGATCGCGAAGCACCCGCCCGGCGTTTCCTTCCTCAGCGAGGGCAGCCTGGTTCCAATCGCCTTCTCGGCCCCGCGCGACGGCGAGGGCATCCTCTACCTGGTGTCGGGCATGCAGATGTTCACCATCACCCTGGACGACATCGCGTGGTCCGGCGAGCATCTCGTGGTGACGACCCAGTTCCCGACGCCCGAAGCGTCCGCCACCACGACGGTGATTGACGGCCATCTGGACGCCGAGGGAGTCCTCCACGCCACGCTCACCGTCGGGTCCGACGCCGAGCAGCCGTTCGCGATGAAGATGAAGGGGCGCCCGGCCGGCAAGACGCCTCTCGCCGACGCCACCGGGGCGGCCGGGGGCTGACCTTGGCCGGCGGCCGGTCACGGCCCGGCGTCCGGGGCCTTTCGCCGACCAGGTGGGGGCGGATGCCGAACCGGCGGCCTGGCCAGGAGTCCAATCAGGCGTCCGGCGCGGCGTCCGTCAGCCTGATGGCGAGGTGGGGTCTGGCCTGCGCGGTCCTGGCGCTCGCCTGCGGCGAGTCGAGCCTCAGCCAGCTCGATGCCCTGGTGCGGGCCAGCTTTCCCGGCGTGCCCCAGATGAGCCTCGAGGAGTTCGAGCAGCGCCTTGGCGAAGAGCCGCCGCCCCTGGTGGTCGACGTGCGGGAACCGGACGAGTACGAGACCAGCCACCTCCCCGGCGCCGTGCATGCACAGGGCGAGGACGTCGCCGACCTGCTGGAGGCGGCGGCCCCGGACCGGACGATCGTCCTCTACTGCTCCGTCGGCTACCGCTCCTCGGCTGCGGTCGCCGATCTGATCCAGCGACACGGCGAGCTGGTGCGGGGCCGGGTGTGGAACCTGGAGGGGTCCATCTTCGCCTGGGCCAACTCCGGTCGGCCCGTGTTCCGCGGCGACCGGGAAGTCGGCAAGGTGCATCCGTTCGACGAAAGATGGGGCAGGCTGCTTTCGCCGGAGCTTCGGCCATGAACCGGCGCCTTAGGCGGCGAGCAACGGCAAGGAGACTGACCTGGAGCGAACCGCCTACCTCATCCTGACCGCACTCGTCGCGATTTCGCTGCTGGCGCTCGGCATGCCGGGGCCGGTTGCGGCTCAGGCGACCGCCGAGGAGGCCGAGGAACGGGCCGACGCGCCGCCGGGCTCGATCTCGGCGCAGATCACCGTCACCGCGCGCAAGCGGGAAGAGGACCTCCAGCAGGTGCCCTTCTCGGTCGTGGCGCCCACCGATGACGTCCTGCGCAGCCGCGGCGCCTCGAACCTCGAGGAGATCGCCGCCAACGTGGCCGGCTTCACGGTGCAGAACCTGGGGCCGGGCCAGAGCCAGGTCGCCATGCGCGGCGTCGCCTCCGGCCAGATCGTCCGCGACCAGCCGGGCATCAAGGAGCAGGTCGGCATCTACCTCGACGAGTCCGTCATCTCGCTGTCGCTGTTCACGCCCGACATCGACCTGTTCGACATGTCCCGCGTCGAGGTGCTGCGGGGTCCGCAGGGCACCCTGTTCGGATCCGGTTCGCTCGCCGGAACGCTGCGCTACATCACCAACCAGCCCGAGCTCGGCGAATCGAGCGGCGTCGGCGAGTTCGCGCTGAACTCGGTCGCGAGCGGCGGCATGGGCGGCGAAACGAAGGTGGCCGTCAACGTGCCGGTCGGCGACTCCGCGGCCATGCGCATCACGGCGTACCACACCTCGCTCGGCGGCTTCATGGACGCCGTGCAGCCCGACCTGGGCGTCGACGAGGACGTGAACTCCGGCGCCCGCACCGGCGCCCGCTGGGCCTTCCGCTTCGAGCCGACCGAGAACCTGACCGTCACGCCGCGCCTCCTCTACCAGGAGGTCACTGTGGACGGCTGGAACCGGGCCGACGGGTTCAACATCCTGGCCAACCCGTACACCACCACGCGACCCGCGGTCACGCTGGGCGAACGCCAGCTGTTCACGCAGGCCGAGGAACCGTTCACGGACGAGTTCCTGCTCGCCGACCTGAAAGTCGAAGTCGACCTCGACGACGGCTACTCGTTCACCTCCATCACCTCGACGACGGACCGCGACATCCTCGTCGTGCGGGACGCGACGGCGCTGTACGCGAGCATCGCCGGCCCGACCATCGGCCTGCCCGAGCCCGTCTACACCCTGACCGCGGCTCTGGACGACGCCACCGCCGCCTCCGGCCTGACCCAGGAGCTGCGGCTCGAAAGCGCGGACGACCGCACCCACTGGGTCCTGGGCGTCTTTCTTGGCAGCAACGAACGGGACTACGGCCAGAGCCTGCCGGTCACCGGCTTCCAGGACCTGACCGGCATTCCGACTGCCGGGAACGTCGGCGCCGCCACCGACGAGCTCTTCTTCTCCGACCTGAACTACGAGTTCGACCAGACCGCCGCCTTCTTCGAGATCACCCGGAGCGCAACGGAGCGCCTGGACCTGACCGTCGGCGCTCGCTGGTACGACTACGAAGAGACGCGCAACCAGGCGTTCGACGGCATCTTCTCGGATCCGGGCCGGTCGAGCGGCGATAGCAGCGCGGACGGCATCGCGCCCCGCTTGATCGCCAGCTACGAAGCGACCGACAGCACTCGGATCAACGCCCAGGTCTCGAAGGGGTTCCGGCTCGGCGGCATCAACGACCCCATCAACGTGCCGCTCTGCACGGCGGCCGACCTCGAGACCTTCGGCGGCCGGGACTCCTGGAAGGACGAGGAGCTCTGGAACTGGGAGGTCGGCTCGAAGTCCACGGTCATGGGCGGTCGCGGCGCCCTGAACGTCGCCGCCTTCACCATGGACATCACGGACCTGCAGACCACGGTCACCGCCGGTTCGTGCTCGTCGCGGCTCGTCTTCAACGTGCCGAACGCGCGCAGCACCGGCCTGGAGTTCGAGTTCTCCGGCCAGCCGACGCCGTTCTTCGACTTCTCGGTCTCGGCCAGCTACGCAGACTCGGAACTGCGCTCGACGCTGCTCTCCACCGCTGCCGACGGCTCCATCAGCGTGGTCGCCGGCATCCAGGACGGCGCCCGGCTGCCGACCGTGCCCAGGCTCCAGGCCGCGCTGGCGGCGACCTGGCGCTGGGAGGCGGGCGCCTGGGCCGGCTACGCCTCGGCCGCCTTCCAGCACGTCGGGTCCCGCTACACCCAGGTTGGCGATCAGGCCACCGGCTTCGGCACGGTCGACCTGCTTGCGCTCTCGGCGACGAACGCCATAGGCGGGCCGCTGACGCAGACGACCTACCGCTTCGACCCCCTGCTGCCGGCATACGACCAGCTGAACCTGAGGCTGGGGTTCCTGAACGAGCGCTGGGACCTCGCCCTGTTCGTGAACAACGCGTTGGACGAGCGCGCCCTGCTGGCGCTCGACCAGGAACGCGGCACCCGCGCCCGCGTCGGCTGGCTGACGAGCCCGCCCCGCACCATCGGAGTGAGCACCCGCGTCAGCTTCTAGCCAGGCACGGCCGGCGGCGGGTCCGAGGGGCCGCAGGGAACGCGGGCGCACTGGAAACTGCCTGAGGCGTTGGCGCCTGCCGGTGTCGGCTGCGCTGCCGAAGACTGTGCTTGTCCGCAGGGACTAAAGTGAGTCGCCTTCCTCACGGCCCCTTGCGGCCCCTCGGACCCCGCCGGATCGACTCGTGCCTGGCTGGGGACAGATGAGGGCCTGGCTCGTGCCGCCCAGGTTCAGTGAAGATGAGGTTGCGCGGTGCTGGTCAGGACGCCGGTGGCCACCAGCGCGAGCAACGCGAACAGCAGCTCGAGCACGGCCGACGCCGGCGGCGGCGCGGTGTACGGGTCGGCGCTGCGTCGAAGCCGACGGTGGCTGACCGCGCCGAGGACCACGACGACCAGGCTCAGGGCCGCCTTGATCGCCAGCATCCGCCCCCAGGGTTCCGTCAGGAGGGCGCCCCAGTCGGGCACGTAGCGCCAGGCCAGCAAGAAACCGCTCAGCACCAGCAGCAGCGCAGCGGTCACCGCGAGCGGGGCGAAGCTGAAGAGCCAGAACCGACGGAGCGACGCGGCCTCGGCCGCCGGGATGGCGGAGGCGAGGTGCGGCATGCCAAGCAGCACGGCAAGGGTCCCGATCCACAGGCCGGCCGCCAGCACGTGGAGGCTCTGCGCCGTCCACAGGGTGGCGTCGCCGAAGGCGTGACCGGTCATCGGCAGCGTGGCCGCGACGCCCAGAGCGCCGACCCAGCCGATCGCCTGGCCGACCGCGGGCAGCCCGAGCGCGACGACGAAACCGAAGGCGCAGACGCCGCCGGCGGCGGCCTGCCAGCGCCAGCGGCCGCCCCAGCGGCTGTCGAGCGCCAGCGCCCGCAGGTTGTCCCACGCCAGCGCCTCCTCCAGACCCCAGACCGTGACCGACTGGAAGACGGCCCGCAACAGGAGCGCGGCAAGGAGGAGCAGGGCCGCAATGCAGGCGAACCGGGCCAGCTCGGCCTTCAGATCGCGCACCGGAGTCAGGCGCCGACTGCTCGCCTGCAGCAATCGCAAACCGATGGCGCCGTACACGCCGAGCAGGGGGAGATACACGGCCCAGCGGCCGGCCATCTCCCAGCTCAGCAAGGACGAACCCGCGGTCAGAGCCTCAACGACCCGGCCGCTTGATGGTGAACGTCCACTGACCGTGGAGGATGTGGCCGTCGTCGCCCGCGGTCCGCCAGCGAGCCGTGTAGGTGCCGTCCGGCATCCGCCCCGACACCCGCGCCATCAGGTCCTTCTCGCCCATCGTGTGCAGGCCCTCGACGCTCATGGCGCCGGTCGGTCCTTCCAGCTCCAGCGAGCTCAGCGGCACGTCGGGCGCCTGGTTGAACCAGACCCGCAGGGTGCGCACCGGGCCTTCGAGAGTCGCTCCGTCCTCGGGGCTCGTGCCCTCGACCGCCAGGTGCGCGAACGCCGCCGCGGCAAGCGCTGCCAGAGCGACAGAGGCGCAGGCCCTTGCCGCGACACGGTGAATGCGTTGACCGGATCTCATCGGTTCACCTCCATGACTGACGTTGCGGAGAGCGGCATGAGCCCCGCCGCCAGTGCACCACTCTACCGCCAGGGGCGCTGGGAGCGAGCGCCGTTGTACACTCAGCCTCCCACTCCTCCATGATCGATTCTCCCGCTCCCCGGAGCGACCCGTACACCGTCCGCGAGGGCGGCGCCGTCGAACCGCCGACGAACTGGCTGTCACGGCTTCGCCATCTCGGGCCGAGCGTCGTCATCTCGGGCTCGATCGTCGGCTCGGGCGAGATCATCCTCACCTCGCGCCTGGGCGCCCTGGCCGGCTTTGGGCTCCTCTGGTGGGTGCTCCTGTCCTGCTGGATCAAGTCGCTCATTCAGGCGGAGCTCGGCCGCTACATCCTGGTGTCCGGCGACACCTACGTGCGGGCCATGAACCGACTGCCGGGGAAGATCCCCCTGGGCCGCGGCAGGATCAGCTTCGCCGTCGCCATGGCCCTGATCGCCATCCCGCCGGGCATCATGGGGCTGGGCGGAATCATCGGCGGCGCCGGCCAGGCCCTGGCCACTCTCATGCCGAGCCTCCACTCGACCTGGGCGGCCGGCCTGATCGCGGTCGTCGTCATCGCCCTGCTGATCTCCGGCTCCTACAAGGTCCTGGAGAACGCCATGCTGGCACTGGTCATGACGTTCACGCTGGCCACGCTGATCTGCGCCATCCTGATGCAGGGAACGCAGTACGCCGTGACCTGGAGCGACCTGGCGGGCGGCTTCACGTTCAGCTTCCCAACCGAGGTCGCCGTTCTGGCCGCGGCCATCGCCGTCTACGGCTACACCGGCGTGAACGCCTCAGAGACGTCGGCGTACCAGTACTGGTGCGTCGAGAAGGGCTATCCCAACTTCATCGGCCGCTCCGACTCGAAGGGCTGGGAGGCGCGCGCCCGCGGCTGGATCAAGGTCCTCCAGGCCGACGTCTGGGTGACGCTCATCATCCTGACCTGCGCCACGCTGCCCTTCTACATCCTGGGCGCCGGCGTCCTGAACGCCCGCGGCAGCATTCCGGAACGCGAGGAGACTGTGTCCATCCTGTCCGAGATGTTCACGGAGACCCTGGGCGGCTGGTCCGTGTGGCTCTTCGGCATCGGCGCCTTCTGCATCCTGTTCTCCACGATGCTCTCCTCGATTGCCGGCGCCGCCCGCTACATCCCGGACTACATCATGGAGCTCGGCTACCTTGACCGGCAGAACCTGGCCGCCCGCAGGAAGTGGATCCGGGGCTACTGCATCACCATGCCGGTGGTCTCGTTCATCATCTACCTCGCCATCAAGGATCCTGTCCGGCTGGTGACCATCGGCGCCTTCACCCTGGCCCTGCTGCTGCCCATTCAGAGCGGCGCGGTGCTCTGGTTCCAGAAGAACCGCATGGACCCCCGCATCCGCCCCGGCCGGTGGATCCGCCTGGGCGTCTGGGGCATCTTCCTGTTCGAACTGGCGATGACCTGGTTCGTCGTCCGCTACGTGGTGTTCTGATTCAAGGCGCGCCACTGGCGCCGAGGCTCCACGACGAAAGGGCCGACTGACGGCCGACCGACGGCGACCCGAAGCCCGCACCTGCGACAAACCCACCGACCGACCTCGAAGGGAGGCCCGCCATGCACGAAACGCCCGTTCCCCGGCGCCCGGAGCGCCGCCGCGCCGCCCTGCGAACCATCGCCGCTGCCGTCGCCGTGACCGCCGTCATCGTCGCGGCCTGCGGCCAGCCGGCCGCCGAGGCGCCCCCGGCGGCAGAGGAGGCGCGCACCGGCGTTCGGACCATCGGACAGAGCGCCAGCTTCCGGGGCATCAACGGCATCCTGTTCGGCCCGGAGAACGACCTCTGGCTGACCTCCGTGGTCACGCCGGCCGTGGCCCGCCTCGACCCGGAAAGCGGCGAGATTCTGGAGAACCTGGGCCGCGAGGACGGCGCGCAGTCGCCCGACGACCTCGCCTTCGGGCCCGACGGCTCGGTGTACTGGACCGACATCAGCGACGGCGACGTCTCCATGCGGACGCCGGAGGGCGAATCCCGGGTCGTCGCCTCGCCCGGCGCCGGGGTCAACCCCATCACCTTCTCGGACGACGGACGCCTGTTCGTGTCCCAGTGCTTCATGGACACGCGACTGTTCGAGATTGACCCGACCGGCGAGAGCGAGCCGCGCCTCATCCGCGACGACCTGGGCCCCGGCTGCGGCCTGAACGGCATGGACTGGGGTTCGGCGGACGGGCGCCTGTACGGCCCGCGCTGGTTCCGGGGCGAGGTCGCGAAGGTCGACGTGGACAGCGGCGAGGTCGAGATGGTGGCCGACGGCTTCGGCGTGCCGGCGGCGGTCAAGTTCGACAGCCAGGGCGTCTTGCACGTGCTCGACTCGCTGCGCGGCGAGGTCGTCCGGCTGGGCGAAGGCGGCAGCCGCGAGGTGGTCGCGCGGGTGCAGCCCGGGCTGGACAACTTCGCCTTCGACGCGTCGGACCGGCTGTTCATCTCGAGCTTCGCGGACGGCTTCATCGTCGAGGCCCTGTCGCCGGACGAGAATCGGGTCGTGCTCCAGGGCGGCCTGAACATGCCCGGCGGCCTGGCCCTGATCGGCGAAGGGGAAGATCGGCGGCTGGCCGTCGCCGACTTCTTCGCGCTCCGCCAGCTTGATCCCGAAACGGGCGACGAGATCGACGTCGTGCGCGACGTGATCGGCTTCTCCGACATCGGCACCTCCATGTCGGTCCACGGCGCGGACGACGGCCTGCTCGTGCTGTCGAGCTGGTTCGACAACGCCGTGAGGCTCTGGGATCCGGACGCCGGCGCACTGGTGCAGCGGTTCGACGGTCTGGCCGCGCCCATCGACGCGATCCAGCACCAGGGCGACATCGTCGCCAGCCAGTGGGGCGAAGGGAACGTGATCGCCTTCTCGCCCGAGGCACCTGACGACCGGCGGGTGCTGGCGGAGGGCCTGGCGGGCCCGGCCGGTCTCGCCGTGGACGGCGACGGCGCCCTCTACGTCGCCGACAACCGGGCCGGCGCCGTGCTGCGCCTCGGCGACGGCGCCCACGAGACGATCGCGGAGGGCCTGGACCGGCCCGAGGGCCTGGCGGTCGCCGGCGCGACGCTGTACGTCGTCGAGGCCGGCGCCGGCCGGGTACACGCCATCGATCTCGGTTCCGGCGAAGCGTCCGAAGTCGCCTCCGACCTCAACCTCCACGTGCCGCCGAGCGGCGAGTTCCCGAACACGATGCTGTTCAACGGCATCGCCACCGACGGCGCTACCGCCTGGGTGGCCGGCGACGCCCTGAACACGGTCTACGTCGTGGATATCGACTGACGACCGTCAACCCCGACTCGCCAGCAGGCCTCACGGTCACCAGCAGGAAGTCGCAGCTGGTGGCCGGTCCCCGTCAGGCCACAACCCGGGCCGGCAGGATTGGAGGGGCCGCAAGGGGAGGAGGGATTGGAGGCAAGCGACTTGCGACATCCTCCCGCGAAACACGACGTGCCACGGCGCAGCCGACCGCAGCGGGCGCCAACCCCCCGGCGAAGCTCGAATGCGCCCGCGTCCCCGGTGGCCCCTCCGACCTGACAACGGCGAGTTCGCGCAAACGGCGGTTCGGTTAGAGTCTCGACCCGCCAGGGGCACTTCAAGCCCTTCTCGACACTTCAGGAGACCCGACACCTCATGCATCGACAGACTGCCTGCCGCATTCTCATCCTCAGCCTCTGCCTCGCGACCATTGGCCTGGCCCCCGTGGCCGCACAGGAACGGCCCGCCAGCCCCGAAGGCGCAGCCTCGACCCAGATCGGCGATCACTGGATCGACATCACCTACGGCCGACCGATCCTCCGCGGACGGAGCGGCATCTTCGGCGAGGGCGACGAGTACGGCAACACGCTGAACGCCCAGGGTCCGGTCTGGCGCGCTGGCGCGAACATGACCACCCGCCTGAAGACGGAAGTCCCGCTGGTGATCAACGGAACCACCGTGCCGGCCGGCGAGTACAGCTTCTTCATCGACCTGAAGCCGGGCGCGTGGACCGCCATTCTCTCCAGCCAGGGCGCGATGGCGACCTTCGACCGCGCGAAGATGGAAGAGGGCCTCACCTGGGGCGCCTACGGCTACAACATGGAGCACGACGTCGTTCGTGCGCCGATGATGACTTCGACCGAGGACTTCTCGATCGATCAGATGACCATCCTGTTCAGCGACGTGTCCCCCATGGGCGGCGCGATGATCGTCATGTGGGACAACCAGATGGGCGTCCTGCCCTTCGGCGTCGGCGCAGCCGAGTAGTCCCGCCGCGAGCGGCCCGGCGCCCCGGCGGGCCGGCGGCAAGCCAGCGTCCTTCATCGGCTGGCAGGTCGGTCAGCCTGCCAAGTCCGGCCGCCGGTCTTGCCCGCCGTTGGCCTGGCCGACCGGCAGCCCCCGGAGCTGGCGGAACAAGGCGACATGCGCGAGGCGCGTCAGACGTCGACGGCGCGGTAGGCGTCGATCACGGCGCGCTCGCCTTCGCGTCCCGGCTGCGAGTTGCCGTGCTCCATGCCGACGACGCCGTCGAAGCCCTTCGCCTTCAGGTGACGGAAGACGTTGAGGTAGTTGATCTCGCCCGTCGTCGGCTCCTTGCGGCCCGGATTGTCGCCGACCTGGATGTACGCGATCTCGTCCCAGGCGCGGTCGAGGTTCGGAATCAGGTTCCCCTCAGTGATCTGCTGGTGGTACAGGTCATCGAGGACCTTGACCGAGGGCGACCCGACCGCCTTGCAGATCTGGTACGCCTGAGGAATGCCGGTCAGGAACACGCCGCCGTGGTCGCGCCAGTGGTTGAGCGGTTCGAGCACGGCAACCAGGCCTGCCGGCTCCAGGATCGCCGCCGCGCGCTTCAGGTTCTCCACCACGTTCGCCGTCTGGTACTCCGGTTCGAGACCCGGGTCGAGCTGCCCGGGCACCACGGTGCACCACGTCGCGTTCACCCGTGCGGCGACCTCGACCGCGCGCCGCATGTCCGCCTCGATCGCCTCGGTCGCCGAAGGGTCGGAGGAGGCGAAGCTCACCCCGCCCCACGACGTGTGGGCCACGAAAACGCCCATCTGCATCCCCAGGCGGTCCAGCTCGGCGCCGATCCGTTCCTGGAGCGCCGGCTCGCGTCCGCCCATGCCGTTGTCCTCGAGGGCGCGAAAGCCCTCGTCGTGCATGAACCGGAGCTGGTCGACAAGGTCGTCGCCGGCATGGTGCCGGAACATGCCGAAGTGCGGCGCGTACAGGAGGCCGAACGGCTCGCCAGACGTCGCCTGCGCCGCGCCCGCGGCAAGCGTCGCGGCCGCCGCCCCCGCGCCTGTGAGGAAGTGTCGCCTGGGGATGGCTCGCCCGGGAAAGCCGGCGGCGACATTCGAGGAAGGTGCTGAATCATGCATCGTGGCAGAGTAGCAGCGCCGACGGCGCCCACCGACCCCGCCTCCACCCGAGGCCGGCCGCAGGCCCGGCGCCCGGAACGTGAACGCCCCGAACCCCGGAAGAACCCCATGAAGCAAAGTCGCCTCCGGCAGCCTGCGGGCGCCTCCCGTACCGCCGCTCCCTTCGCCGTTCTGTTCACGACGGGCATGGCGCTCGCCGCCGCCGCTCCGGCAGTCGACACGGCCGACACCAGGCTCCTCTCGCAGCCCGCGGTCAGCGACGATCACGTCGCGTTCGCGTACGCGGGCGACCTGTGGATCGCCGACCGGGACGGCGGCGGGGCCCGCCGGCTGACCTCGCATGAAGGCAGCGAGACAGGCCCCAGGTTCTCGCCCGACGGCTCGCTCGTCGCCTTCAGCGCCGAGTACGACGGCAACGTCGACGTGTTCGTCATCTCCACGGCGGGCGGCGAACCGAGGCGGCTCACCTGGCATCCCGGCGCTGACCTGGTCCAGTCGTTCACCGTGGACGGCACGGGCGTCCTGTTCGCGTCCCAGCGCAGCATGTTCACCACCCGCCACTTCGAGCTGTTCGTGGCGCCGCTGTCCGGCGGACTGCCGACGAAGCTGCCCATCCCGCACGGTCTGCGCGCCAGTTACTCCCCCGACGGCAGCCGCATCGCCTACATTCCCACCCCGGAGCGCTTCCAGCAGTGGAAGAACTACCGTGGCGGCACGACCTCGCGGATCTGGATCTACGACACCAGGGACCACTCGGTGCAGCCCGTCCCGCAGCCGGAGGGACGATCGAACGACACGGACCCGACCTGGGTCGGCGATCGGATCTTCTTTCGCTCGGACCGGGACGGCGAGTTCAACCTGTTCTCGTTCGACACCGGCAGCGGCGAAGTCAGCCGCCACTCCGAGTTCGAGGACTTCCACCTCGAGGACCTGTCGGGCTCGGGCGAGGTGGTCATCTACGAGCAGGCCGGCTACCTGCACCTGTACGACCCGGCCGCAGAAAGCCACCAGCGCCTGCACATCGGCGTCGCGGCCGACCTGGCCGAGACCCGGCCCCGCTGGGTCGAGGGCCCGGAGTACATCCGCAGCGCCTCGATCTCCCCTTCCGGCGCGCGCGCGGTGTTCGGCTATCGGGGCGACGTGCTCTCCCTCCCGGCCAGCAAGGGAGACGCGCGCAACCTGACCCGGACGCCCGGCGTTCACGAACGCTCGCCGATCTGGTCGCCCGACGGCGGCCGGATCGCCTGGTTCTCCGACCAGGGCGGCGAGTACGGGCTCCACGTGCAGAGTCAGGAAGGGGGCGAGGTTCGCCGCTTCGAGCTCGGCGGCGAACGCGGGGGCGCCGGCTTCTACGAGAACCCGGAGTGGTCACCGGACGGCGAGCGCATCAGCTACGTCGACAACTCGATGACGCTGTTCGTCATCGAGCTCGAGGGCGGCGAGGTCACGAAGATCGCGAGCGAGCACTACTACGGCCCGTCCAGCCCGCCGCGCCCGGCCCACTCCTGGTCGCCCGACTCGCGCTGGATCGCCTACACCCTGAACACCCGTTCCTACATGCAGCAGGTGTTCGCGTTCGACGTGGAGGCCGAGACGTCCCACGCGGTGACCGACGGGCTGAGCGAGGTGGGCGAGCCGGTCTTTGACAGGAGCGGCGACTACCTCTACTTCCGCGCCTCGACCGACGCCGGCCCGGTGAAGCACTGGTTCGCGATGTCGAATGCGGACATGGAGCAGTCGAGCGACCTCTATCTCGCCGTGCTGCGCGCCGACGCCGACTCGCCGCTGACTGCGGAGAGCGACGAGGAGACGGTCCAGCCCGCCGACGACGAGGAGGCCGACGGCGACGAGAACGAGGCCGGCGAAGGCGGCGAGGGCGATGGCGAAAGCGACGCCGACGACGATCGGGTGCGCATCGACTTCGACGGCCTGCACCAGCGCATCCTGGCGCTGCCGGTCGAATCCGGCGGTTACGGCGAGCTGGCCGCCGGCGAGGCCGGCAAGCTCCACTACCTCCGCAGCCGCCCCGCCGGCCGGTTCGGCGGAGGCGGAGGCGGCGACCTCGTCGTCTTCGATCTCGACAGCCGCGAGGAGACGGTGCTGCTTTCGGGCGTCTTCGGCTTCTCGCTGAGCGCCGACGGCAAGAAGGTCCTGTACGCCGGCAGGAACGACTTCGGCATCGCCCCCGCCGGCGCGAAGATAGACCGCGCCGCGACCGCGATGCCCACCGGCAAGCTGACCGTGCGCATCGACCCGCGGGCGGAGTGGAAGCAGATCTTCGACGAGGTCTGGCGCATCAACCGCGACTACTTCTACGACCCCGGCATGCACGGAGCGGACTGGCCGGCAATGGCCGAGAAGTACAGCGGCTTCCTCGCCGACGTCGGCACCAGGGACGACCTGAACCGCGTCCTGCGCTGGATGTGCAGCGAGATCGCGGTCGGCCACCACCGGGTCGGTGGCGGCGACCGGCGAAACGACCCGGACCGCGTCGGCGGCGGGCTGCTCGGCGCCGACTTCGAGATCGCGGACGGCCGCTACCGCTTCGCCCACGTGCTGGGCGGCCTCAACTGGAACCCGGAACTTCGGGCGCCGCTCACCGAACCCGGCGTCTCGGTCGTGGCCGGCGAGTACCTGCTCGCGGTCGACGGCATCGACCTGACCGCCGCGGACAACGTCCACGCGCGATTCGAGAACACCGCCGGCAGGATCACCGAGATCACGGTCGGCCCGAACGCCGACGGCGAAGGCGCCCGAACCGTGTCGGTGGTGCCGATTGCCAGCGAATCGGCGCTGCGAAACCGCGAGTGGGTCGAGCGCAACCTGGCGAAGGTCGACGAAGCGACCGACGGCCGCGTCGCCTACGTCTACGTGCCGAACACGACCACCCTCGGCCACACGTACTTCAAGCGCTACTTCTTCCCGCAGGTCCACAAGCAGGCGGTAATCATCGACGAGCGCTTCAACGGCGGCGGCCAGGTGGCCGACTACTACATCGACCACCTGCGCCGGCCGTACATCAGCCACTGGGCGACCCGTTACGGCGCCGACTTCCGCACTCCCAGCGCGGCGATCCTGGGGCCCAAGGTGATGATCATCGACGAGACCGCGGGCTCCGGCGGCGACCTGCTGCCCTGGATGTTCCGCAAGCTGGAACTCGGCACGCTGGTCGGCAAGCGCACCTGGGGCGGGCTGGTCGGCACGCTCGGCTTCCCGATCCTGATGGACGGCGGCTTCGTCACCGCGCCCAACCTCGCGATCTGGACCGAGGACGGCTTCGTGGTCGAGAACGTGGGCGTGCCGCCCGACATCGACGTCGAGCAGTGGCCAGCCGACGTGATCGCCGGACGGGACCCGCAGCTGGAGAAGGCCATCGAGGTCGTCCTGGAGCAGCTGGAGGCGAATCCGCCGGCCGAACCGGTCAAGCCTCCGTTCCCGATTCGGGTGCGCCGATGACGGCGGTCCGCACCGGCGTGCGCCCCGCAGGGCGCAGCTCCCGTCGCCGCTTGCCGACCAGGAAGATCGGACTGCCCTCGCGGGCCAGGCGCCACGGCGACCCGACCTGCGGAATCTGCCGCGACCTCGTGCCAGCCGAGCGGTGCTGAGCGCAGGAAACCTGGTCGCCCGGCTGCGCGCCGAGTGGCGCAAGCGGACGCGTCGCGAACTGTCGGCCGTGGACATCCACCGCCGCTTCCGCGACCGCGAGAGGCCGTTCAGCGCGCCGCCGATGACGCCGGACATGGTGGCGGCCATCTCCCGCCTGTCGCCCCAGTTCCACCTCGACACCGGCGAGTCGTCCCGCCACTTCTGGGAACTCACCCAGAACGGCTCGTGCTGGGGCGAGTTCGACGCGGCCGAGCCGCTTCTGCGGGCCATCCCGACGCCGGGCCGCGTGCTCGATATCGGCTGCGGCCTCGGCCGGTCCACGGCGTTCTTCCAGCGCAAGCTCGGCTGGCACGGCGCCGAGTTCCACCTGTACGACGGCGACGGCCCGCGCATCGACTATCCCCGCACCGGAGCGCGCAACGACCGCTCCTTCTGCGGCGACCTGACCGCGCTCCGCACCGTGCTCGACCACAACGAGGTCTCGAAGTACAGGGTCTTCGACGCCCACGACCTTGACCACCGCCTGGATGCCCTGCCGGGCCCGTACGACCTCGTCTGGTCCTTCTACGCCGTCGGCTTCCACTGGTCGCTGGCCGACTTCTGGAGCGAGTTCGAGGCCCTCGCACACGAACGCACCATCGGCATCTTCACGATCCACCGCAACTTCGAGGAGTTCACGGCGCTTCGGCAATGGCCCCGTCGCGTCGTACCGTTCGAGCGCAGCCTGATCAAGGACCGCCCCCACCGGATCCTGTTCGCCTGCCGAGACGAGTCGCACCTCAAGCACCTCGACCGCTAGCGCGAGCCATCAGGTCCGCATGGGAACGGCAGATCCGGCGATAAGCTCGGAGGCATCGTACACACCAGCACAGAACCAGGAGGAACCGCGATGCTCGATTCGCTGAAGAACTGCCAGCCCCAGGCCTACGCCGCCATGCGCGCAGTCGCCGGATTCATGTTCCTGTGGCACGGCGCCCAGAAGCTGCTCGACTTCCCGGCGGCGCCGCCGCCGGACGCGCCGTTGTTCATCCTCTACACCGCCGGACCCATCGAGCTCATCGGGGGGGGGCTGATCCTGGTGGGGTTGTACGCCCGCTACGCCGCGATTCTGTCCAGCGCCACGATGCTCGTCGCCTACTTCATCGGACACCTGTTCCGCCCCGGCCTGGAAGACATCGGTCCCCTGCACTACATCTTCCCGCTCATCAACGGCGGCGAACTGGCGGCGCTCTACTGCTTCGTCTTCCTGTTCATCGTCACGAAGGGCAACGGCGCATACAGCCTCGGCGGCGACGAAGGCTGACGGCGCGCCCCGCCTTCGGCCCTGCCTCGGGGCGAGGCCGGAAGGACCACGGCGTCAACAACGGGACTCGCAGCGCCCGTTGAGTACGTCAAGTGTCTTCATCGGCTGCCTGGCGGAGTGATTGACGAGACGGCAAACGCGCATCCCGTGCGGGTCGGCGAGACGACATGGGGCCTCGGGCGATCAGGGCTTCCCGCCCCGGCCTCCATCACGCCCCGGCCTCCATCGCAGGAGCGACAGGCGACGCTCGCCTCGCCTTGATCCGCCAGGCCCTTGATCACGGAAGAAGCGGGCAGGCGGTGAGCTTCGTTGCCTCCGCCGACCTCCCCCGGCTGCCGGCAATGCGGGCGCCGGGCCGGACGCCTCAGCTGACGGCGAAGATGCCGCCGTCCACCGGGATGGCGGCGCCGGTGACGTACGCAGCGGCTCGGGAAGCCAGGTAGATGGAAACGCCGGCCATGTCCTCGGGCGTGCCGATGCGCTTGCGCGGGTTGGCGGCGCGGATCCGGTCGCCGAAGTTCCTGAGGTTGTACTCCATCATCTTGCTCTCGAACGGACCCGGACAGACCGCGTTCACGGTGATGTCCTCGGGCGCGAGGCGCCTGGCCAGAGCGCGGGTCAGGTGGATCATGCCCGCCTTGCTGGCACTGTAGGGGTAGTGCTCCTGCGGGTTCACGTGCAGCCCGTCAATGGAGGCGATGTTGATCACCCGCGCCGGATCGTCCTCGGTGGCGGCGGCGCGCAGCTCGGGAAGCAAGCGGACGGTCAGGTAGAAGGGACCCTTCAGGTTGATGTCCATGACCTTGTCCCAGCCGGCCTCGGGGAACTCCTCGAGCGGCGCGCCCCAGGCGGCGCCAGCGTTGTTGACCAGGATGTGGAGCTGGTCCTCGCGTTCGCGGAGCTCGCCGCAGAAGCGCTCGACGCCCTCGACCGAGGACAGGTCGTTCGGCAGCGAGATGCACTCGCCGCAAGCGGAGAGCTTCTCGGCCATCGCGTCGCAGACCGGCGCCTTGCGGGAGCTGATGTACGTGCGCACACCGTTCTCGACATAGCCGCGGGCGATCATCGCCCCGATGCCGCGCGAGCCGCCGGTGACCACGGCCACCTTGCCGGACACGTCGAACAGGTTCTTCATCTCTGCGGTTCCCTTCCGGAGTGTTGTCGAAAGCCCTCGAGTCGCAAGGAGGCGTCGGTCACGGCCCGCTCACGGTCAGCGCGTCGGTCAGCACCGACCCGGCGCGCGCTGTCTGGTCCCAGAGCCCGAGCGCGATGCGCTGCCGCCCGGACGGCAGGCGAAGACGCAGCCCGGCCCGGTAGTGGCTTCCCATCGCTTCCGCGAGGTCGGCCGAGGGCACCTGGAGCGGCACCTCCAGGTGCTGGGCCGCCGTGAGCTCGTCCTCGTCGTTCATCGCCACCACGACCAGCCGAGTGGCCGCGGCGTGAACCTCCCCCTGCGCGACCAGCTCCACGCTGCCGATCGGGAACTCCACCCACATCTCCACGTCGAACAGGTCTTCCTCGCCATCGACGGGGGTCATCGAGTCCACGCTGACCTCCATGCGGTGCGGGTTGTCGCTTTCGCCAACCCAGGCCGCGGCCAGGGCCCGCTCGGAGATGCGCGAGCGGATGCCCTTCTTCACGTAGCTCGTCGGGTAGTGGACGCTGGCGCCGCGGCCGGCGCCGCGCACGCGGACCTCGACCTCGGTGAAGGCGCCTTCGGGCTTGCCCGAGGACGAGAGCCCGAGCGAGTACCAGGACTGCATGGCATCGACGGCGCCGGTCAGCACGCCGCTCAGGCTGCCGCCGCCCGTCCGCGCATCGCCGCCGGTGCCCTCGGCCAGGCTGTGCAGCGCTTCGCGCACGTCCGAGATCTCGATCAGCGAGCCGCGCCCCTTCGAACGTCTCGCACTCGCCGCCGCGCCGCCCGGCGGCGGCTTGACCGAAAACAGGGTGACGCCGTAGGTGTTGGCTTCCGCCACGATCGCGGCGATCGTCCCGGTCGCCCGGAACTGCTCCACCTCCTGCTGCAGCCGACCGACCTCCATGCTCGTGTCCCGGCTGAAGATGGCGCCGCTGCCCGGCGCCCCGCCGGCCTGGCCGCCGATCCGTGTCTCCACCAGCGCACCGGCGTTGCTGGCGCCGCCCGACAGCAGGTCCTGGACGTGCTCCATCAGCGTGCCCAACGGCCGTTCCGCGACACCGTCGGAAACGAAGACGAGCGCCTTCTGTCCGTCCAGCCAGGCCAGGGTGCGGACGAAGTTGCCCAGCGCCTCGAAGCTGCTCTCCGCGTCGTTGTAGACCTCCCGGGCGTACGTCCGCATCTCGCCCAGCAGGGCATCGATACCCATCGCCGCGTTCTGCCGGTCGAGCCGGTCGGTGCCGCGCATCTTGTGGAAGGCGTCCGTGACCGAGATCTGCGTGCTCTGGCGCAGGCCGTCACGAGAGTCGCCCACGGTCCGCTGGCCGCGCAGGCTGGTCAGGGCGCCGCGAATCGCGGCCCAGTCGCGCGTGAACCCCTGGACCACCCGAGGCGTCTGGTCGTGCACGGCGACCATGACCTGCAGGCCGGGGGCCTCGAGCGCGGCGGCCAGGTCGGTCTCGAGCTCCTCGATCGCCCGGTCGCGGTTCGTCGAAAGCGTGTTGTGATCGTCGAAGTAGAGCACCAGCCAGAGCGGTTCCGGGGCCGCAGACGGCTCGGGCGCCATCTCCAGGAAGTTCACCGGGTCGACCCGCTCTCCGTTCTCGAACACCTGGAAGCTCTCCCGCCCGAGGCCCGTGATCGGCGCCCCCTGGCGATCCAGCACCCGAACGTCCACGTTGACCACCTCGACGTCGACGGTCTCCTCGACGACGCCGGCGGGCCGCTCCTGGGCGTTGGCCGGCAAGGTGGCGGCGACCGCGGCGATCATCAGGAAGGCCCAGGCGCCTTCGGGAAGAGCGGGGACTTGACCGGTGAATCTCATGTAACGTCGAACCCTTGGTAATCGGCGGCCACGACAGCGTCGCACGCCTGGACGTAGGTCGGAAAGCCGATGTACGGCATGAAGACCCGCGGCTTGCCGGGAACGTTGGCGCCCAGGTACCACGAGTTGCAGGTGGGATAGAGCGTGGCCCCCGCGACCTCGGCGACGTGGCCTGCCCAGTCCGCCTCGGCGTCCGCCTGCGCCTCGATGCACGCGTGCTCGCGGTCGCGCATCCAGACCATGCAGTCGGCGATCCACTCCACGTGCTGCTCGATGGAAGGCAGCATGTTGGACAGCACCGAAGGACTTCCCGGACCGGTGATCGTGAACAGGTTTGGAAAGCCGGCGATGCCCAGGCCCAGGTAGGCGAGCGGGCCGTCCTGCCACTTCTCGCGCAGGGCAAGCCCGTCGCGGCCGCGCACTTCGATGCGGGAGAGCGCCCCGGTCATGGCGTCGAAGCCGGTCGCCAGGACGATGACGTCGAGCTCGTGGTCGCGGCCGGCGGCCCGGATTCCCGACCGGGTGACCTTCTCGATCGGCGACATGCTCACGTCGACCAGCGACACGTTCGGCCGGTTGTAGGTCTCGAAGTAGCCGCTGTCGAGACAGAGCCGCTTGCAACCGACCACGCTGTGCGGACTCAGCCGCTCCGCGGTTTCCGGGTCGTCCACGATGCCCCGGATCTGCTCGCGGACGAAGTCGGCGGCCGCCTCGTTGGCCTCCCGGCTCACTAGCACGTCGCCGAAGGCGGCCAGGAAAGAGAAACCACCGTTCTCCCAGCGCTCTTCGAGACGCCGCCGACGCTCCTCCGGCGCCACCGATTCGAACGCGTCGTGCATCGGGTTCATGTCGGCGCCCAGGCCGCCGAGCATTGCCTTGTTGCGCTCGCGGAACGCCGGGTACTCGGCCTTGACCTCGGCCTCGCGCACTCGGTCCATGGCTCCGTTGCGAGCCGGCACCGAGAAGTTCGGCGTGCGCTGGAACACGGTCAGGTGCGACGCCTGCTCGGCGATCAGCGGGATCGCCTGGATGGCGGAGGATCCGGTGCCCACAACGCCGACCCGCAGACCCGCGAAATCGACCTCCTCGTGCGGCCAGGCGCCGGTGTGGTACGTCTCGCCGGCGAAGTCGTCGAGGCCGGGGAACGCCGGTCGGTTGGTCGTCGACAGGCAGCCCGTGGCCATGATGACGAAGCGGGCGCGGACGGTCTCGACCGGGGCGTCGACGGGCAGGCCAGCGCCAGCCAGTCCAGCGTCGGCGCCACCTCCGTTCGCGCCCGGCGCCTCGGCCGGCGCCACCTCGACCTGCCAGGCGGAGCACGACGCGTCGAACCGGGCCGAGACGACGCGACGCCGGAACTCGATGTCCCGACGCAGGTCAAAGCGGTCCGCCACGTGGTTCGCGTAGCGCAGGATCTCCGGCTGACCGGAGTAGCGCTCGCTCCACGACCACTCCTGCTGCAGCTCGGGCGAGAACTGGTACGAGTACTCCAGGCTCTCGACGTCGCAACGCGCGCCCGGGTAGCGGTTCCAGTACCAGGTGCCGCCGACGTCGTCGCCGGCCTCGAATGCCCGCACCGAGAATCCCAGCGAGCGCAGCCGGTGCACCATGTACATGCCGGCGAACCCGGCGCCCACCACGACGGCATCGAACTCCCGCATGCGACGCATCGTATGCCACGACGCGGGCACGCAGGCGGCCGCTGGCCGCAGGCCCCATCAGCCGCAAGGTGCTACCGTGCGGCCGTCGCCGACGACACGGCGTCAGAAACCAGGAGACCCCTTGACCAACACCGCGACAGGAATCAGCGGCTTCGGCGGCTACGTGCCAGAACGCGTGATGACGAACCAGGACTGGGCAGAGCTTGTGGACACGTCGGACGAGTGGATTGTCGCGCGGACCGGCATCCACCGGCGCCGCTTCGCCGCGGAGGGCGAATCGACCGCGGACATGGCGACGGCGGCGGCCGAGTCGGCACTCGAGAGCGGCAGCGTCAGCGCACAGGACATCGACGAGATCATCGTCGCCACGGACACGCCCGAGGTGTACACGCCGGACACCGCATCCTTCGTGCAGCGTCGCATCGGCGCCCGCGAGGTGCCTTCCTACGACCTCGGCGGCAGCGGCTGCGCCGGCTTCCTGCAGGCGGTCGACATCGCGCGGTCGCGGGTGATGACCGGCGCGAACAGGGTCCTGGTCGTCGGCGTCGAGCTGATCTCGCGTCTCGTCAGCTGGAAGATTCGGGAGACCTGCGTGCTGTTCGGCGACGCCGCCGCCGGCGTGATCGTCGAGCGCGGCCCCAGGGTCGCCGAGATCCTGGGCGCGAAGAGCGGCACGGACGGCAGCCAGTGGCGCATCCTGACCCTGGAGGTCGGCGGCAGCCGCAAGCCCTTCAACCTCGACCGTGCGAAGCGCGAGGAGCACCTGAAGCTCGACATGGACGGTCCGGCGCTGTTCCGCCACGCCGTGCATCGCATGTCCTCGGTCAGCCGCGAGCTGCTCGACCAGGTCGGTGTCCGGCTCGAGGAGGTGGCAATGGTCGTGCCCCACCAGGCGAACCTGCGCATCGTCAAGGCGGTGGCCAGGAACCTCTCCCTGCCGATGGAGAAGGTCTACACCAACCTCCAGGAGTACGGAAACACCGGTTCCGCCTCCGTGCCGCTGGCTCTGTGGGAGGCGCAACGCAATGGCCGCATCTCCCCCGGAGACCTGGTGCTCCTGACCTCGTTCGGCGCCGGCTTCCACTGGGCCGCCGTCCTGCTCCGCTTCACCGGCTGAACCGGTCCAGTCGGCAGGACCTCGGACCGAAACGGCGCGCAGCCGGACCGGCGCCGCGCAGGGGTCAGCCGAAGATCAGGCCCCAGATCGTGTACACCGTGAACGAGATGTAGACCGCCGATGCGATCACCATCATCACGACATTCAGCGCCTTCGGCCGGGCCGACTTCGGCAGCCGCGTGAGGTTGACGTAGAGCGTCAGCGGCACGTAGAGGGCCATCGCGAAGCCGCCTAGAAGGGCCGAGTTGAAGATGAAGCCGAGCGCCGAAACGCCGCTGACCTCGAAGAACGCGGTCGACGCCGTGCCTGCGACCATGAACATGATGGCGAAGATGAGGTACCACTGGCTCTGGGAGCGCGTGCGCCCGAACTTGAACATGGAGCCCAGCAGGTAGGACCAGGTGCGGGCGCCTCCGTCGACGGCGCCGAGCTGCGAGCTGAACAGCGCCGCCATGCCGATGAGCAGGAAGACGTAGCGGCCGAACGTGCCCAGGCTGCTCTCCAGGATGACCGACATGTCCCAGACGATCTGCCCCTCCGCCGGGACGATCCCCGCCGGCCGCAGCACCGTCAGGGCGCCGAACATGAACAGGAACATGGTGAACGTGTTGCCCAGCCAGAAGAAGACGACCTGGTCCTGGATCACGTAGCGCATCCACCGCCTGAAGCGGCTCGCGTTCTCCGGCGTCTCCCGGTAGCGGTAGCCGGTCTGCACCTCGGCCGCCTTGTTCACCCGCAGCGGGTTGGCCAGCACCGGGATGCGCCCGCCCATGCCGATGTTCTTGTCCCGCAGGTAGAAGGCGTACCAGAGGTTGCCGGCGCCGCCGATGCCGGCGAATACCACGGCGCCGAAGAACCGGGCAAAGGTGAACTCGTCGTCAAGCTCGATGTGGCCGAAGTTCACCAGCCCCCTGCCCATCTCCTTCACCGCGTCCCAGGTGCCCACCGAGAAGGCGACCCAGACCAGACCCACCGTGATGACCAGCACCATGATCCCGATGGCCCGTTCGACTGCGCGGTACATCTGCTTCGGCCCGAACAGAATGAGGGCGATCAGGCCAAACGTCACCGCGGTCCAGAACCACTCGGGGCCGGGGCCGTCGGGGCCGAACAGCAGCGCCTTGAGCGCCGCGCCCGACATCCTCGCCCAGCCGGGCAGGAACAGGCCGACGAACCCGAGGGTGAGGAAGGCGTAGATGACAGTCATCGAGATGCGCGCGTACGACGTGTACGGGTGCTCGCCGGTAACCACCGCCCAGCGGCCGATCTCGATGTTGATCCACAGCTGCAGGAAGACGCCCAACGCCGCCGCCCACAGCATCACCGTGCCGAACTTCGCCGTCACCCACGGCCACACCGCCAGCTCGCCGGCGCCGACGGCCAGGCCGATCATCACCGCGCCCGGACCGGCCAGCTGCCAGAAGGACAGCTTGCGCTCCGGAATGTTCTCCTCGCGCAGGGGCGGGATGGGCACCGGCATGGGACGTCCTCCGGCCAGCGGGTTCCGTGGCGCCCGCCGGCGTGAATCGCGGTTCTCGAAAGGGGTCTCCGGTCACTGTAACAGCGGGCGCCGGGGGCGATACGATGCACCCGACACCCAGTCGGCCCGACTCGTCCGCACGAACCTCTGAGGAGAAACCGATGAGACGACCTCCCCATCCTGCCCGCCGCCGGCGCCGGACCGGCGCGCTCCTGCTCTCGCTCGCCACCCTGGCCCTGCCCGTCTTCGCCGCGGCGGACCCGAAGCTCGAGCTCACGAAGCCCGAACAGGTCGGCCTCTCCTCCGAGCGGCTCGCCCGCATCGACGCCGCCATGAACGGGCACGTCGAGGCGGGGCGGATCGCCGGAGCCACGGGCCTGATCGCGCGCGGCGGCGAGGTCGCGTACTTCCGCACCTGGGGCCATCGGGACCTCGAAGCCCAGGCGCCCATGCCCGAGGACGCCCTGTTCCGCATCTACTCGATGTCCAAGGCGGTCACCGGCGTCGCGGTCATGATCCTGCACGAGAAGTACGGCTTCCCGCTGCGCACGCCGGCCTCGCGCTGGATTCCGGCCCTGGGCGACCTGAAGGTGGCCGAGTGGAGCGTCGACCCGGGCACGGGCGACCCGAGCCTGGCGCTGGTGCCCGCCCGGCGCGACCTGACCGTCCAGGACCTGCTGACCCACACCGCCGGCATCAGCTACGCCGGGCCGCGGAAGGCCGACGGCGGCCGCTACTACGCCGAGCTGGGGGTCGGCAGCCGCGACCAGACCCTGGAGGAGTTCGTGGCGAAGCTGGCGCAGGCGCCGCTGCAGGACCATCCCGGCACGGTCTGGCGCTACGGCTACGGCATGGACGTGCTGGGGCGGCTGGTGGAGGTCATCTCCGGCCAGACCTACGACGTCTTCCTGGAAGAGCAGATCTTCAAGCCGCTGGGCATGGTCGACACGGCGTTCCACGTCCGACCGGGGACCGAGGACCGGCTTGCAGTGCTCTACACGCCCGACCGGGAGGCCGGTGACGGCCGGGTGAAGCGCTCCAATGCGCCGCCCCAGGACTCCTACCTGCAGAAGCCGAGGATCTTCTACGGCGGCGCCGGGCTGGTCTCGACTACCGTCGACTACTACCGCCTGGTGCAGATGCTGCTCGACGGCGGCGCGCACGAAGGCGGTCAGCTGCTGAGCCCGAAGTCGGTCGAGCTCCTGTCCACCGACCACATCGGCGACATGCCGCGCGCGGGGCAGCTGCTCGGATCCGGCGACGGCTTCGGCCTCACCTTCCGGGTCAACGAGAGCCCGGGGCGGAACGGCGCCAGCGGCTCGGTCGGCGACTACAGCTGGGGCGGCGCCGCCGGCACCCGGTTCTGGATCGACCCGGAGGAGGAAATGGTCGGCGTCTTCATGATCCAGATCCTCCCCCACGGCGGCCTGACCTACGGCTCGGAGTTCCGCAACCTCGCCTACCAGGCGATCATCGACTGAGCGAGTCCCTCGGGGACGAAACGGAGAAAGCCAAGTGACCAGCAGCAGCCTGGAGATCCGCCTCGCCTCACGCCCGGCGGGTGAGCCGGAAGCCTCGAACTTCGACCTGATGGAAACGCCCATGCCGACCGCAGGCAGGGGCGAGGCGCTGGTGCGCAACGTCTACATGTCGGTCGACCCGTACATGCGCGGGCGCATGAGGGACATCCAGTCCTACACGCCGCCGTTCGCGATCGGCAAGGCGCTCGACGGCGGCGCGGTCGGCGTCGTCGAGGAGTCCAACGCAGACGGCCTGGCGCCGGGCGACCTGGTGTCGCACCGCTTCGGCTGGCGCAGTCACGTCGCGGCGCCGGCTGCCGACCTGCAGAAGGTCGACACCCACGGCGCACCGCTCTCCGCCTTCCTGGGCGTGCTCGGCATGCCGGGAATGACCGCGTACGTTGGTCTGCTCGACCTCGGCAAGCCGAAGCAGGGCGAGACCGTCTTCGTCTCCGCCGCCGCCGGCGCCGTCGGCAGCCTGGTCGGTCAGATCGCCCGCATCAAGGGCTGCCGCGCTGTCGGCAGCGCGGGCTCGGCGGACAAGGTCGCCCACCTCGTCTCGGACCTCGGCTACGACGCCGGGTTCGACTACCACGGCGATCTGAACCGCAACCTCGCCGACACCTGCCCCGACGGCATCGACGTGTACTTCGAGAACGTCGGCGGACCGATGCTGGAAGCCGTCCTCCTGCACATGAACATGTTCGGCCGCATCCCGGTCTGCGGCATGATCTCGCAGTACAACGACAAGGACCCCCGCCCCGGCCCGCGGACGCTCATCTCGGTGATTCCGAAGCGCCTGCGAATCGAGGGCTTCATCGTCTCCGACCACCTCGACCGCCGCGACGACTTCATTCGCGACGTCGCCGGCTGGATCGCCGACGGCAGCGTCCGCTACCGCGAGACGATCGTCTCCGGCCTGGAGAAGGCCCCCGAAGCGTTCATGGGCCTCTTCCGAGGCGAGAACACCGGCAAGATGGTCGTGCAGATCAGCGACGATCCGACGAAATAGTCACTGGAGGAACCAGTGACTGGAAGTAGTCGCTGGAAACAGTCGCTGGAAGCAGTCGCTGGAAACAGTCACTGGAGCTCGAGCAGCATCCTTCGACTCCCGATGCCCATCGTCGCTCCCTGCAAGCGCCGTCTGCGCCGGTACGCGACACGCCACGGCCGCCGGTCGGAATCCATGCTCAACACCGGCGCTGGGATTCTGGCAGCGCGTGGCGGGTATTCTCTTGCTGGCTTGCCGTGCATCACCCGGCAACGGCATGAACCAGAGCTACTTCGCCGAGATCGCCCGGGGCCAGGAAGCCCACGTCTGGAACATCTCGGACACGGACTTCCCGGCCTCGTTGCCGAAGCAAGCACCCGGCTGCGGCTGGTGGAGAAGATTCGCGCCCTGGTGCCCTGAGCCGTACGAGCTGAACCGGCATCTCTTCGGTCCCCGGCCGCCGCAGGCGATTCCGCTCCTCTGGACCTCCAGCAGACTCGAGGAGCTACCCCTCTCTTGTTGATGGCCAGCTTTCCAGGCCGCTGAAGAAGCTCCGGAAGGCGGGCTGCCCTGGAGTTCGCCAGGGGCGGGGCGACCACGAGATCTGGTTCAGCCCGGTCTCCGGCAAGAGCTTCCAGCCAGCGAGCAGGCTCCCCATCCAGCCAGCGTCCCGAGAACGCTGGCTGGTCCGGCAAGCTGGCTGGGGCGGCGGGACCCGGGCCCGGCGCGGCGTCCTCCGTCCGCATTGGTGGCGCTTCCTGATCGGCTCCCTCATCCATTGCTCGACGCAACCGGGCGCAGGCTGCGGCCCCGGCGGGGCTACTCCAGATCGAGGAGCGGGAAGGCGCTCAGGACGGAGGGGGCGTCCACCGGCAGGGCTCGGTGGAGGTACGTCTCGTCGAGTTCGGTCCAGGTCGAGACACCCAGGAGCGCGAGGCAGGTCGTGATTTCGTGCTCGAGGATGCGGAGTGCGCGCACCAGGCCTTCGCGGCCGGCGGCGGCCATGGCCATGGCCTCCAGGCGGCCGATGCCGACTGCGTCCGCGCCCAGGATCATCGCCTTGACCACGTCCGTGCCGCGCAGGATGCCGCCGTCGACGACGACCTCGGCGCGGCCGTTCACCTCGGCCACGACTTCGGGCAGCACGTCCAGGGAGCCGCGGCCGTGGTCGAGCTGCCTGCCGCCGTGGTTCGAGACGTAGACCACGTCCACGCCGAGCTCGCATGCCCGCCCGGCGTCTTCGGCGGTGGCGACGCCCTTGAGAATCAGTGGAATGTCGAAGTCGTCCTTGATGCGGCTGACCAGGTCCCACGTCATCCGCGCCTGGAAGTTCATCGGCGCGGCGCGGGTGGTTGCCTCGCCCACAGAGGGCGGCCGCCACCGCTTCAGCAGGTCCCGCTCCCGGCGACTGTAGGTCTGGGTGTCCACGGTCAGGCAGAAGCCGCTGTAGCCCGCCGCGATCGAGCGGCGGATCAGCCCTCGCATCCAGTCCTCGTCGTCGGCGAGGTAGAGCTGGTACACCTTGGGCGAGTCGGAGGCTTGGGCGGAACCCTCCAGCCCCGGCAGGCAGACCGAGCTGACGAAGTTCATGATCCCGAAGTCCTCGGCCGCCCTGCCGGCGGTGGCGCCGCCACCCTCCTCGAACAGCTGCAGCGAGCCGATGGGCGCCAGCAGGACCGGGATGCGGAGATCGTGGCCGAGCAGCGAGCCGCCGGCACGTACCTCGGACACGTCCGTCAGCACCCGAGGCCGGAAGGCGACGGAGTCCAGCGCCTGACGATTGCGCCGGACCGTCGTCTCGGTCTCGGCGCCGCCGACCAGGTAGTCCCAGACGTTGGCGTCGAGGTTGCGACGCGCGGCGACGACCAACTCCTGGAGCGTCAGCGCGTTGCGTGCGACCTCGCTGCGGGCAAACGGATCAGCGGTCATGCGGCGAGAGAGTATCGGCCCGCCACGGCCGGGGCGAAGCCTGCTGCAGCCCGGCCAGCGTCCGGGCCCCGAACAAGGAGCAGGAACAGCCACGCGCCACCGCCGGAGTCAGTACGGCATGTCGTCGTCGCCGAGGCCGAAGTAGTGGCCGAGTTCGTGAACCAGGGTGTCGCGCACCTCCTTCACCACCTCCGCCTCCGTGTCGCAGATCCAGAGAATCGGCAGCCGGTAGATCACGACCCGGTCGGGAAGGGCGCTGTAGCCGCTTCCCCGCTCCTCGAGCGGCACGCCGTGGTACAGGCCCAGAAGATCGTCTTCCTCCGGGTCCAGGCCGACCAGACGCATGTCCTCCTCGGTCGGCTCCTCCTCGACAACCACGACGACGTTGTCGAGCAGGTCGGCGAACCGCGGAGGCAGCGTGTCCAGCGCCCGCGCCAGCAGCCGTTCGAACCTTCGCCTCGACACGTCGATCATCGCCCGGCAAGCCTTCCATGAAGACGCGACCTCTCCCCCACTCACTCAGCCTGATTCAGCAGGTCGCTCGCCAACCTCCCTCCCGCCCGGCACGGCTTGAGCCGGCAGGTCCGAGGGGGCCGCAAGGGGGCTGGAGGCGAACGACCTTGCACGTCCTCCCGGCCCAGCACAACCTCCCGCAGCCATACCGACTGCATTGGGCGCCGACCCTCCGACCACCTCGAACGCGCCCGCGGCCCCCGCGGCCCCCTCGGACCTGACGGCGGGCCACTCTGAGGATCCGCCGGACTGCTACCGTTGCCAGAGATGCACAAGGCCATTCCATGGATCGGGATCGCTGCCGCCGTCACGGTCGCCGCGCTGATCGCCGTCGCAGGCGGCAGCGGCGGCGGCGACCTCGGCGGCCTGCCGGGCATGCCGGCTCTCGTCGCCCTCGCCTTCGCCGTGCAATGGGTCGCGTTCGTGCCGGCATGGCTGGGCCGGACCGAGCGCTTCTTCGACCTGACCGGCAGCGCCACCTTCCTGCTCGTCGTGGCCACGGCCCTGCTCGGCAGCGGCGTCCGGGACGTGCGTTCCGTCCTCATCGCCCTGCTCATCGCAGTCTGGGCGCTCCGGCTGGGACCGTTCCTGTATCGGCGCGTTCGGCAGGCCGGCGAGGACCGCCGCTTCCGTCAGATCAAGGTGCACCTCCCCACCTTCCTGATGACCTGGACGCTGCAGGGCCTGTGGGTGTCGCTGACCTCGGCGCCGGCGGTTGCCGCCATCCTGGCCAGCGAGCCCCTGGCGCCCGACTGGACGCTCGTCGCCGGCACGGCGCTGTGGCTGGTCGGATTCACGATCGAGGTAGTCGCCGACGCCCAGAAGACGCGGTTCCGGGCGCAGCCCGAGAATCGCGACGGCTACATCACCTCGGGCCTGTGGGCGTGGTCTCGTCACCCGAACTACTTCGGCGAGATCATGCTCTGGACCGGGATCGCGGTCATGGCCCTGCCGACGCTGGAGGGCTGGCAGTACGCGACCCTGGTGTCGCCGGTCTTTGTCTGGCTGCTGCTGACCAGGATCAGCGGCGTCCGGATGCTGGAGGCGCGGGCCAACCGGAAGTGGCGAGACGACGCCGGCTACCAGGACTACGTCCGCCGCACCAGCACGCTGCTGCCGCTGCCGCCGCGCCGCTCTTGACGGCGCGCCAGCACCTGCGGGCAGCCGCCTGCTTCGCCGCGATCGTCCTGCACCTCGGCTGCTGGTCGCTGCTCCTGCTGCTGCTGCTGCCGGCCAAGGCGGCTCGGCCCACCCGGCCCTGGTTCCGCCGTCAGGCCGGCCACATCTACCGTGCGGCGGTGAGCATCGACAACCTCCTGCTGCGCCGCATCTCGCGCGTCAGGTGCGTCATGGACGAGCTCGAACTCGACCCGACCCGGCCTCACGTCGTCGTCTCGAACCACCGTTCCTGGGCGGACGTCTTCCTGGTCCAGAAGCTGATCGCCACCCGCGGCCCGATCGTGACCTTCCTGAGCAAACGCGAACTCATCTGGCTGCCGATCGTCGGCATGGTCATCATCGCCTTCGACTTTCCGATGCTGCGACGCCGACAGCCGGCAGGCGGGGACGCCGCGAAACGCCGCGCCGATGACCGCCGCCGTGTCAGGGAGGCGGCCGCCCGGCTGCTGGAAGCGCCAACCGCCATCCTGTCGTTCGCCGAGGGGACCCGCTTCACCCGGCAGAAGCACGCCGCCCGCAAGGGACCCTGGCAGCGCCTGCTGCCGCCGCGGGCGGGCGGGCTGACGGAACTGGTCGATTGCCTAGCCCCGGCCGGCGGCAGCATCGTCGACGTGACGCTGGTCTACTCGCGCGATGTGACGTTCTGGGAGTTTCTGGGCGGCGCCGCCGGTTGGACCCGGGTGGCCTGGGAAGCGACGCCCATCGCCGAAGTCCACCCGGACACGGTCGGGACCTGGCTGAACGAACGATGGCGGCGCAAGGACGAGCTGCTCCGGCAGGTCGCTCTTCAAGCGGACGACTTAGATTTGCACAAGTTGAGCGAATCACTGCAAGATTCGCAGCTTGCCGCCGCACCTGGCCTGCCGACCCGTTCCCTGCCTGCCGACCCCGAACCCCGCGCCACCCCGGAAAGGCCCTGAGCCCATGACCGACGACGACGATCAGCGACACGAGGACAACCCCCGGGCCCGGGAGAACCTGCTGGCCGAAGCAGGCGAGACGGTCGATGCGCCGCTCGCGGCACCGGCCAGGGGCCCCCTGCCGGAGCTGCCGGTCGTCATCTTCCGCGACGACATGGCCATCTACCCCGGCGTGTCGATGCCGATGGAGATTGGCCGCTCGGACACGCTGAACGCGATGCAGGCGGCCGCCGAGAGGCCTGATCTGCACTTCTTCGCGCTGCTCCAGCGCGAGCAGGGCGACGAGGTCGATTCGCTCCGCCTCCCCACCATCGGCGTGGTCGGGAAGGTGCTCCAGCTGCAGCAGGGACTGCGGGGCGCCCAGGCGGTCGTGGTCGGAATCCACCGGGGCATCGTGCTGCGCATCGACAGCGACCCGGGGCACCTCGTCGCCACGGTTTCGCCGGCGGAGGAACTGCTTCCGGTCGACCCCGGCGACCTCGCCTTCGTGGCCCTTGACGAGGAGCTGCGCAACCGCGCCGCCGAACTGGGCACGCGCAGCGGCATCCCGAGCGACGTGATCAGCAAGACGCTGCGGAACGTGGATGACTCGGGCTCTCTCGCCGACCTCGTGGCGGGGCACCTGGAGCTCCCGGCCAGCGATCACCAGTCGCTGCTGGAGACTCTCGGCGTCGAGGAGCGGATGCGCCGTGTGCTCACCCTCGTGCAGCGCCGCATCAAGGTCCTGGACGCCCAGGAGGACATCAACACCCAGGTCCAGGAAGAGCTCGGCGACCGCCAGCGCGAGATGTACCTGCGCGAGCAGCTGAAGGCGATCCGCAAGGAGCTGGGCGACGACGACGGCGCCGGGGACCTGGAAGAGCTGAAGGAACGGGTCGCCGGCCTGAAGCTGCCGCGCCAGGCCAGGAAGGAAGTCGACCGCGAGCTGCGCCGCCTCGAGCGCACGGGGCGCGAGTCGATGGAGTCCCAGGTCATCCGCACCTACGTCGAGACCGTATGCGAGCTCCCCTGGAGCGAAACCAGCGACGAGCGGCTCGAACTTGGGGACGCCGAGAGAATCCTGCACGAGGACCACTACGGGCTTCGGGACGTGAAGGACCGCATCCTCGAGTTCCTCGCGGTGCGCGTGATGCACGACCGCCAGGCGCGCCGACGAGAAGGCCTGGCCGACCGTGGCGACGCTGCCGCGAGCGATGCTCCCGCCGAAGGCGCGGCGGACGAGTCCGCCGGCGACGACGGCCAGAGCGAGGCCGGGGACACGAAGCCCACCGATTCGCCTCCCGCCGACGGCCAGGCCACCGAAGCGAAGGCCGGCGACAGGAAAGCCGGCGACGGGAAAGCCGGCGACGGGAAGGCCGGCGGCGACGAGGCTCGCGACGAGAAGGCTCGCGACCGGACGAACAACGAGGACGGCGACCCGGAGACGAAGCGCAGCCCGATTCTCCTGTTCAACGGGCCTCCGGGCGTCGGCAAGACGTCCATCGCGAAGTCGATCGCCAGGGCCATGGGCCGCGAGTACGTGCGCGTCTCCCTGGGCGGCGCCCGCGACGAGGCGGACATCAGGGGGCACCGGCGCACCTACGTCGGCGCGATGCCGGGCCGCATCCTCAACGGCATGAAGCAGGCCGGGGTCAAGAACCCCGTGTTCCTCCTCGACGAGGTGGACAAGCTCGGCGCCTCGCTCCAGGGCGACCCGTCGGCGGCGCTGCTCGAGGTGCTCGACCCGGCCCAGAACTGCGCCTTCATCGATCACTACCTCGGCGTTCCCTACGACCTGAGCCAAGTCCTGTTCATCGCCACCGCGAACTTCCTGCAGAACATTCCGGCGCCGCTGCGCGACCGGATGGAGACGGTGGACTTCTCGGGCTACACCGAGCACGAGAAGGAGAACATCGCGCGTCAGTTCCTGCTGCCCCGGGCGGTCGCGGCGGGCGGCCTCCGGCCGGAGCAGCTGGAACTGGCCGACGAGGCGCTGCGCGAGGTCATCTCGCGCTACACCCACGAGGCCGGCGTCCGCCAGCTCGAACGAGAGATCGGTCGCATGGTGCGCAAGGTGGCGCGCCGTCTGGCCGCCAGGCCGGAAGGCGAGGAGACCGACGACGGCGAGCCGACGACCGTGGGCGCCGACGACGTGCGCGCGTTCCTGGGCCGCCCGAGGGTGCGGCCCGAGCGCGCCCTGGAGCGCGACGCGGTCGGCGTGGCCACCGGCATGTTCTACACGCCGATGGGCGGCGACATCATGTTCGTCGAGGCCGAGACCACGAAGGGCAAGGGCCGGCTGGAGCTCACCGGCCAGCTCGGCGACGTGATGAAGGAGTCGGCCCGTGCCGCCTGGACCTACGCGAAGTCACGCGCCGAGGCGCTGCGCATCCCTCCCGCGGGCTTCGAGACGGACGTTCACGTCCACGTCCCCGCCGGCGCCATCCCCAAGGACGGCCCGTCGGCCGGCGTGACGATGGCCGCGGCCATGGTCTCGGCGCTCTCGGGACGACCGGCGAGGGCGCAGCTCGCCATGACCGGCGAGATCACGCTGTCGGGCCGCGTCCTGCCGATAGGCGGCGTCAAGGAGAAGGTGCTGGGCGCCGTGCGCGCCGGGATCCACGAGATCGTGCTGCCGAAGCAGAACGAGGCCGACCTCGAAGACCTGCCGGAGGACGTGCGGGCCTCGCTCGTCGTCCACGCGGTCGAGGAACTCGGCGAGGTCCTGGCCGTCGCGCTGCCCGAGGCGCGCTTCGTCGACGGCCGCCTGCTGTTCGAGGGCGACGACCCGGAGCAGGTGCGCCGGCTGTCGCCGAACTGATCGGCAGCTCCGCTGGCGTCGCCGTCAGGCCCTGAGGGCCGCAGGGGAAGCGGACGCACTGGCCGCCTGCCGTCCTTGCCCAGCGGGGCGATTCGTCAGCCCAAGGCCCGGCCCAGAGCCTCCTCGTGGTAGCCGACGATCAGCGTCCGGCCCACGCGCACCGTGGGCGCACGCAGGTTGCCGGTGGGCCCGAGCATCAGGTCGGCGGCGCCCTCGTCGGAGGTGGCGGCCTCCGTCCGCTTGCGCCCCTTCGCCACGAAGAGCGCGTCCGCCTCGGCGAGCAGCGCCTCCGCGTCCGCACGACCGAGCTTCCGGCTCGCCGGGGTCTTCTCCACGATCTCGACGCCACGTGCGTCCATGAACCTGGACGCTTTCCCGCAGCTCGTTCAGCCGTTGCGGTGGTAGTACCAGTCGACCTTCGCCATGCCTCGCCTCCTTCAGACAGTTGGTACCAACGGGACCGACTGTAGCAGCCGCCAGCCTTCTAGCCGAACACCGGCGCGCTGCGCGGGGCCCGCTTGTAGCTCTCGAGCAGGGCCTTGAGATGGACGACCACGGCCGGATGCTCGGCCTGCACGTTGCGACGTTCGGCGATGTCCACGGTCAGGTCGTAGAGCTGCACTTCCGGCAGGCCGGCGGCGAGGGCGTCCTCGCGCGGCACGCGGTAGAACCCGCCGGAACTCGGCGTGTCCTCCAGCTTCCAGCGTCCCTGCCGGATGGCGTAGGAACCGTCGCCAGCCTGGTACACGGTGGCCTCGCGAATCGGATCCGGCAGGGGTTCGCCGACGAGAGCCGGGAGGACGTCGTAGCTGTCCTCGCCGGCGTCCTCGCCCAAAGGGGCCCCGGTGATGGCCGCGCAGGTCGCGAGCAGGTCGGTCAGGCAGACCGTCTCGTGCGAGCGCGTGCCGGCCGGGATTCGCCGCGGCCAGCGGGCGGCAAAGGGGATGCGGTGGCCGCCCTCGTAAATGTCCGCCTTGTAGCCGCGGTAGACGTAGCTCGGATAGTGGCCCTGCTCGTTCATCTCCTCGATGCCCACGTTCGGCGCGCAGCCGTTGTCCGAGGTGAAGACGACCAGCGTGTCCTCCGCGTGTCCGGTGCGGTCGAGAGCGTCGAGCACCTGGCCCACCGTGTCGTCCACTTCCAGGCAGAAGTCGCCGTACGGCCCCAGCTCGCTCAGGCCACGGAACCTGGCGGAGGGGACGATCGGGATGTGCGGCGCGGTCAGGCCCAGGTAGACGAAGAACGGCTCCTCGGCGCTCTGGGCCTCGATGACCTCCACCGTTCGCCGGGTCAGGGTCGGCAGCACCTCGTCGGCGCGGAACTCGGCGTGGGCCGGACCCATGTTGCGGCCGTAGCGTGCGCCGCGGTCGTCCTCGAAAACGTAGAGCAGGTCGTCCTCCACCGTGCACTCGCCGACGAAGCGGTCGTCCTCGATGTAGATGTACGGGTGCATGTCGAGCGAGGCGGAGATGCCGTGGAAGGTGTCGAAGCCGTTGGCGAGCGGGCCGTTCGTGATCCTGCCCGCCCAGTCCACGTCGCCCTTGTACGCCCGCAGGTCGACGACCTCGTCGGCATCGGGAAAGCTGCCGCCGCCGCGCGCCGGCATGTCCATGCCAAGGTGCCACTTGCCGACGCAGTGCGTCCGGTAGCCCACGTCGCGCAGCAGCGAGGCGACCGTGGTCCGCCCGGGCTCGATCAGGTGGCGGCTGTAGCCCCAGAGCACGCCCCGCTCCACCCGCGTGCGGAAGCAGTAACGCCCGGTGAGCACGCCGTAGCGGGTCGGCGTGCACAGGGCCGACGGCGAGTGGGCGTCGGTGAAGTAACGACCCTCCCGGATCAGGCGGTCGATGTTCGTGGTCGGGATCCGCGAACCGCGATTCAGCCCGGTGATGTCGCCGTAGCCCATGTCGTCGGCCAGGATGAACACGATGTTGGGCGTCCGGTCCAGGTCGCGCCCGGAGCGCAGGCTGCAGCCAACCGCCGCGGCGGCGGTCGCCGCCCCGACGGTCTTGAGAAAATCGCGTCGATGGGTTCGCGTCATTCGGTCCTCCTCCCCCAAGCCACCGGTTTCCACTATCCTACGGCCTGCATGCCCCGACCTGATTCCGACGGTGGGCGGCCCGAGGCCCCCAGACCGACGGAGCGCTACCTCGTGCCCGAGGGCACGAAGCGCTTTGACCCTCGGCAATGGCGCACCGCCGCGCCAGCGGATGCTCCGGCTGACAGCGAGCTGCGCAAGCTGCGGCGACGCGCGGTACGAGACATCAGCCGTCAGCAGCGACTGCTCTACGCCGAGGACCGCCGTGCCCTCCTGCTGGTGTTCCAGGCGATGGACGCCGCCGGCAAGGACAGCACGATCAACGCTCTGCTCACGGGCGTCAATCCGGCCGGCTGCCAGGTGTTCAGCTTCAAGCAGCCGTCCAGCGAAGAGCTCGACCACGACTTCCTCTGGCGCACCGCCCGCTGCCTGCCGGAGCGCGGACGCATCGGCGTCTTCAACCGCAGCTACTACGAGGAGGTGCTGGTCGTCCGCGTCCACCCCGAGCTGCTGGCGAAGCAGCACCTGCCAAACCTTGGGGCAAACGGCATCTGGCAGGAGCGGATGGAGTCCATCGTCGACCACGAGCGCCACCTGGCCCGCAACGGCACGGTCATCCTGAAGTTCTTCCTGAACATCTCCCGCGAGGAGCAGAAGAGGCGCTTCATGCGGCGGCTCGACCGTCCCGACAAGCACTGGAAGTTCGCCATCAGCGACGTGCGGGAGCGCGGCTTCTGGGACGAGTACATGAGCGCCTACGGCGAGGCCATCCGCTCCACGACCAGGAGCCACGCGCCCTGGTACGCCATCCCCGCCGACAGCAAGCCCTACATGCGCTGGGCCGTGGCCGAGATCGTGCGCGACACGCTGGCCGGCCTTGACCTGCGCAACCCGGAGCCGTCGCTGGCCGACCTGGCCATGTTCGACGAGATGCGGCAGCGCCTGGAGGAGGACTGACGGCGGGCTGCGGGCACCGTACGGCGCGCACTCGGCTATCATCTGCGCCTGCACCGATCCCGACGCCGGGGCCGTTCCAGTACCACTGACCCGAGCTCCGAACGACGAACGGTCCCCACGAGGACCCGACCGGGTCCCGCAAGGACCAGAAAGGCCGAAGATGAAGATCCGCAACTACCTCCTGCTCGCACTCGTCGCCGCACTGCTCGCCATGGGCTGCAGCGGCTACGGCGGCGGCCCGGCACTCCCGGCCGCGGTGGGCACCTGGAACATGTCCATCGAGACCCCGCTGGGCACGCAGACGCCCACCATCATGGTGAGCGGCGACACCAGCGGGCTGATGGTGTCGATGAGCTCCGCCGAGGCCGGTTCGGTCGAGGCCACCGACGTCACGCATGACGCCATGGGCGCGCTCGGCTTCAGCGTCGACATCGAGGCCGGCGGCCAGTCGCTCACCCTGGTCTTCACCGGCATGGTGGACGGCGACTCGATGACGGGCACCTTCGCCACCGACTTCGGCGACATGGAGGCCACGGCCACCCGCGCCGTCGAGTAGCGCGAGCAGCGGGCCACCCCCGACGGGCTCAAGCGCCGGGCCGTCTTGCCCCTGAACGGTCCGGCCGGCGACGCCTTCCCGCGGCAGCTCGCCAGCGGAGCTTGAGTCGCTTCGCATGGGCGTTGGCCGAACCTCGCCTTCCGGGGGCGAGTTCCGCCGCAAGGCCTGCCACCCGACACGGATGACCGACAGAGCGCCGTGAACCGCGCCACTGCCTGGACCGTTCATGCCTCGACCATCCTGGTCGGCGGCACCGGTCTCGTGTACGCGTGGATGAGCTACCTGGCCACGCCGGCGGACGAGTTCTCCATCGTCGGCCACCCCTGGCAACCGCAGGTCCAGCATCTCCACATCTGGACCGCGCCGCTGCTGGTGTTCGGCGTCGGCCTGATCTGGCGCGACCACGCCTGGCGCCACTACAGGCGCGGTCAGCCCCATGGGCGCCGCAGCGGCATCTCGCTGCTGCTCTCCGCAGCGCCGATGGTCGCCTCCGGCTACTTCATTCAGACCGCAGCGGAGCACGGCTGGCGCAGGGCCTGGGTCGTTGTCCACCTGGCCGCATCCGCCCTCTTCGCGGTCGGCTACGTCGTCCACCAGATCGTGGACCGCAGGCGCCGCCGCAGCCGCCCGACCCGCGTCTGAAGCACCTGGCGGACCGCCGTCAGGCCCCTGGGCACACCGGAGTTGTCCGGGGTTTGAAGCCCGCCCCGTGACCGCCGCGCTGCGGGGGCCGTGCCTGCTCAGGCAGACATGGACAATCGCAGGCCGACAGCCCGCCTGCGCCCGTCGACAGGACAGGCCGCCCGCCGAACCCGGGGCCTGCCGTTGACATACCGTACCAATCTGGTTCAGTATGCCGCCACGACACCGACGGCGGCTTCGCTCGTCGGCGGCAATACGGAGAGCGGGCGGGCCCTGCGGTCGTGGTGGCCATGCGGCCCGCCCGCCCTCGCAACCGGGCCTCGGGAGGCCCGACAGGAGACTAGCGGATGAAGACGCGCAAGCGAGCACTCAAGGAGACAGGAAGTTCAGGGTCGCCGTTCGGGCTGGCCGCGTGGCTGGCCATGGCGGCCAGCCTCATCCTGCTTCTGGCAGCCGGTCCGGCTGCCAGCCAGGACAGCGCCGAAGAGCGGCTCGACGCGCTGGAAGTGCAGCTTCAGGAACTCCGCGAGGCGATCGCCGAGCTGGCCAGGGCCGACGCAGGCGACCACGAGGAGCTGGACCGACAGATCGAGGTCCTGACCGAAGAACTGGAGAACCTGCGCCTGGGAGAGGCGCCCGAGGCCAGCATGGAAGACGGCGGCGCCCTGTACGGTTTCGGCCCTGGGGCGTCCAGGGTCTATCGCGTCGAGCAGGGCCTCTCGATCGGCGGCTACGGCGAGATGCTCTTCGAGAGCTTCGCCAGCGAGCGCGAGGACGGTCAGCCCGCAGGCAGGCTCGACACCGCCGACTACCTGCGCGGGGTCGTCTACGTCGGCTACAAGTTCACCGACAGGTGGGTATTCAACTCGGAGATCGAGTTCGAGCACGCCTCGACCAGCAAGTCCGGCAGCGCCTCCGTCGAGTTTGCCTGGCTCGACTACCTGTACAAGCCGGTGCTCGGCTTTCGCACCGGTCTGCTGCTGGTGCCGATGGGGTTCATCACCGAGCTCCACGAGCCACCCCTGTTCCTGACCGCCGAGCGCCCCAACGTCGAGAAGGCGATCATCCCCAGCACCTGGCGCGAGAACGGCGTCGGCATCTTCGGCGACGTCGGTCCCTTCAGCTACCGCACCTACCTGATGAACGGCCTCAACGGCGCGAACTTCTCCTCCTCCGGTGTCCGGGGCGGCCGCCAGAAGGGCGCGCAGGCGCTGGCCGAGGACCTCGCCTGGACCGGTCGCCTCGACTACACCGGCACGCCCAATCTGGTCGTCGGCCTCTCGGCCTGGATCGGCGACTCGGGCCAGGGCCTGGTCGACCCGGAAGGCCGGATCATCGGCGCTCGCACGGAAATCTGGGACGTGCATCTCGACTGGAAGTACCGGGGCTTCCAGCTGCGGGCTCTCGCCGCGCGGGCGACCATCGGCGACGCCGACAGGCTGAACCTCACCCTCGGCAGGGGCGGCAGCGCATCCGTCGGCGAAGAGCTCGAAGGGCACTACGTGGACCTGGGCTACGACCTCTTCGCTCGCAGCGGCAGACGGGCTTCGCTGACGCCGTTCGTTCGGGTCGAGTCCCTGAACACCCAGGCTGGCGTGCCGCAGGGCTGGTCCCGCAGCGGCTCGAAGGATGCCGACATCCTCACGTACGGGCTCGCCTTCCAGCCCATCGACCGCCTGATCTTCAAGATCGATCACCAGGACTGGAGCACCGCCGCAAACACCGGCGTCGACCAGTGGAACCTGGCCATGGGCTACCTCTTCTAGGCATCATGTCCCGCGGCAGACCCAACGGAGGCAACCATCCGCACCACCGACGAGGCGCTCCGGCGGGCTCGATTCCGGGCCGGGCCAAACCGGCATCGGGCTCGGCGCTCTCGTCCGGCGCAGCGGCGATCGGCAACGGGGCGGTCGGCAACGGGGCGGTCGGCGACGGGGCGGTCGGCGACGGGGCAGTCGGCTACGCGGCGGCAGCCGCGCTGCACGACCGCTCGCCGCGGCAAACCGGCGCGGCGCTGCCCATGCTGCTGCTGCTCGCGCTGGCGGTCGCGGCGCTCGCGCCGGCGCCGGTTCAAGGCGGCGTCTTCCTGTCCCGGGCCGAGGCGCTGGAACTCGCCTTTCCCGGCTGCGCGGTGAACCGTCAGGTGCGCTATCTCACCCCCGCCCAGCAAAGCGCCGCCCAGCGAACGGCAGGAACCGACATCGACTCGCGGCTGGTGGTCCGGTACGCCGCAACCTGCAACGGACAACCGGGCGGCGCCGCCTACCTCGACGCCCACCGTGTGCGCACCCTGCCGGAGACGCTGATGGTCGTCGTTGGCGCCGACGGCCGCGTGGACCGCGTCGAAGTGCTCTCCTTCCAGGAACCCGAGGAGTACATCCCGCGCCGGAACTGGTACGACCTCTTCCTGCGCCGGCGTCTCGACCCGGAGCTGAAGCTCAAGCGGTCCATTCACGCCGTGACCGGCGCGACGCTGACCGCCCGCGCCACCACCGACGCCGTCCGGAGGGTGCTGGCCCTCCACGAAGTGCTGGACGAGAAGGAGTCAACCGGCGCCTCGACCCCGTAGCCGCAAGGTCACCACAAGCGCTCTCGCCCTGCCGGAGGCGACCATTCGCGAAGCGGCTGGCGGCCATCGCCGGTGGTCTGCGAGTGCCTTCGTGCGCCATGGGCGCAGGAAGGGCATCGACCCGCGGCACAGCGGATAACCTGCGCCAACGAAATGCGGACGGCCCCGGAGGCGTCCCGACGCCACGACACCGCTCCTGGAGACTTCCGACGATGAAAAACCTGCTCCCCTTTCTGTTCGCCCTCGGCACCGCGATGTGCTGGGGCCTCTACGGTCCCGTTCTGGGCAGGGCACGCCTGGAGGACGTCGCGTCGTCCCCCTTCAAGCCCTATGTCGCCATCGGCATCGCCTACCTGGTGATTGCCATCGTCGGCGGCCTGATCGGCATGGTCGTCGCGGGCGACAGTTTCGACCCCACCGGCCCTTCCGGCGTCTGGGGCCTGTACGCCGGGGGGCTGGGCGCCCTCGGCGCGCTCTGCCTGACCCTCAGCATGTTCAGCGGCGGCGCCCGGATTCCCTACGCCATCATGCCCGTCGTGTTCGGCGGAGCGGTGACCGTCACCGCGCTGTTCACGCTGTACAGCCGCCGGGCGGAGCTTGAAGTCAGCCCGTTGCTGTGGGTGGGCATAGCCGGCATGCTGGTCTCGGTCGTCCTGATCACGACCAACACTCCGCACGGCCCACCCGGCGGCGGCCACGGCGAGCAGACCGCTGCCAGCGAGGACCTGGCGAATGCCGACTCCAGCTGACTGACTTCTCAGCCAGCGTCGAGCACGGAACGGGCGGCCATGGCGCCCGGCAGGCCGATCAGGCCGCCGCCCGGGTGGCAGCCGGCGCCGCCCGGCAGCAGGCCCTCGATGGGCAGCGGGTCGCCTGCCCACGCAGTGGCCGTCGGCCGCAGCCACAGGCTCTGGCCGGGGTTCATGTCGCCGTGATGGAGCCCGCCTTCGGTGGCGCCGTACTCCGAGGCGTGGTGCGACGGCAGCATCATCGCCTGGTCGCGGATCTGCCCGCCGATGCCGGGCGCGAATCGTGCCAGCTCGGCCAGCATCCGCTCCCGCAGCTGCTCGCACGCAACGCCCCAGCCGCCGGCGACGCGAAACGGCAGGTGATGAGCGGTCAGCAGGAGCAGGTGCCGGCCCGGCGGTGCAAGGGACGGGTCGAGCGCAGTCGGCATTGCCGCCTCCATCCAGGGACGCTCAGGCAGCAGGCCGTACTTCGCCGCGTCGGCGCTTCGCTCGATGTCGTCCGGGCCGCGAGCCAGCACGATGCGACCGGTCAGCGCCGGGCGGTCGAGGCCGGGGAACGGCGGCAGGCCGTCCAGCGACAGCGCCAGCCGCGCCGCGGCGCCGCGATAGCGGACGTTGCGCAGCCGACGCACGAACCGCGGTTCCAGCTGCGGGGCGCCGACCAGATCGAGGAAGGTGACGGCCGGCGTCGCGGTCGAGATCACCCACCGGGCCCCGATGCGCTCGCCGTCCGCCAGAACCACCGCCACAACCCGACCGTTCTCCACCAGAATGCGGGAAACCGCGGCCCCGGTGCGCTCCTCGGCGCCCGCGGCCCGTGCCGACGCGGCCAGAGCGCGCGAGAGGCCTGCCGCGCCGCCACGCGACCGCACCACCGGCGCGAGCCGCTCGGCGCCGGCCACGCCGGAGTGTCCCTGGGCCGCGTGGTAGACGAGCCTCCAGCCGGTCCCGTTCGCGCGCGGCCCGAGGCCGGTCGCCGGCAGGGCCATGCCGCACAGGGCGGCCACGAGCGCCGGGGTCTCGAACCCCTCGCCCAGCTGTTCCGCCAGCGGCGAGGACAGGAACCGCAACCGTTCAGGAGCGATCAGCAGGCGGCTCATGTCGGCGAGTTCCGGCGCCCGGTTCAGCAGCGGTTCGAGCGCCGACGCCTGCAGGGCGAGCTCGGCAACGAACTGCGGCCAGGCGGCGGCGTCCGCCGCGCTCGCCGTCGCGAGACCCTCCGCCGTGCGGCCGGCGTCCGGCCAGAGCACGACCGCCGGCGCCGAGTCGCCGTCAGCCGACGATCCGGTCGCCGGGACCGCCGCCACGCACGGCGCCTCGATGGGTTCGAGGCCGTGGTGCGGAAGATCCAGATCGTCGATCAGGGAGCGCCGGAACATCCCCAGGTCGTTGTGGCCGACGTCGACCCGGTGGCCGGGGATCAGCTCGCGGGTCGACGCCAGCCCGCCAAGCTCGTCCCGCGCTTCCAGCAGGACGACCTTCCGGCCCGCCCGGGCGAGCAGCGCGGCGGCGACGAGGCCGTTGTGGCCGCCGCCGATGACGACGACGCGGTGCGCCCCCGCGCTCATTCGGCCCTCGCCCGGTCACCGCGACCCGCGTGACCCGAACCGCTCTTCCTGTCGTTCAGGACCCTGAGCGCCGCCAGCCGTCCCGGACCGCCCGAGATGCCGCCGCCGAAGCCGGTCGAGGAGCCGCAGAGGTAGTAACCGTCAAGCGGCGTCCGGAACGCCGCCGCTGCCGGGTCCGGCCGCAGCAGGAAGAGCTGCGACAGGCGCAACTCGCCGTGGAAGATGTTGCCGCCCGGAATCCCCGCGATCCGTTCGATGTCGGGCGGCACCCGCACCTGCCGGTGCAGCACCTGGCTTTCGATGCCGGGGGCGTACTCGGCCAGCGTCTTCACGACGGCATCGCCGAACGCGTCCCGCTGCTCGTCCCAGGTGGTTCCCGCCAGCTCGAACGGCGCGTACTGGACGAAGCAGGAGAGAACGCACTTTCCCGGCGGCGCCATGTCCGGGTCGAGCACGGACGGGACGATCATGTCGATGAAGGGTCGCTTCGAGAAGCCGCCGTACTTCGCGTCGTCGCAAGCCCGTTCAATGTAGTGAAGGCTGGGAGCGATCGTAATGCCGCCGGCCAGGTGGTCCCCCGGCTCGGGCATGCACGTGAAGCGCGGCAGCCCGTCGAGCGCCAGGTTCACCTTGCCGGCGCAACCCCGACTTTGCCAGCGCAACGCCCGCTCGCGCATCGCCTGGCCGGCATCGCCAGGCACGTCCTCCGGCTGCAGCAGCCGACCGAGGCTGACCTGGGGCGCCGCCGAGGACACGACGACATCGGCAGTCAGTTCGTCGCCGTTCTCGAGCACGACGCCGCAGGCTCGGCCGTCTCTGGCAAGCACCTGCTCGACCGGGCAGTCGGTGCGGATCTCGGCGCCGTGGCTCTCCGCCGCCGACGCGATCACGGCTGCCAGGCCGCCGGTGCCGCCCTTCTGGAACCCCCACTCGCGGTACACGCCGTCCACCTCGCCCATGTAGTGGTGCAGCAGCACGTACGCCGAGCCCGGCGACCGCGGCGACAGGTTGGACCCGATGATGCTGGACGAGGACAGCGCGGCCACGAGCGCGTCGCACTCGAACCACTGGTGCAGAAAGTCCGCCGAGCTCATCGTCAGCATCTGCACGAAGGAACGCATCCGATGAATCGGGAGGTCCAGGACGTGGCGGGCGATGTCGGCCACCTCCAGGGACAGGTCCGGGGCGATCTCCCCGGCCTCGCCCTTGCCTTCCCCGCCCACATGCGCGGCAACCGCCGCGGCCAGCTCGTCCGGCGCCGCCCGCTGCAGCTTGAACATCAGGTGCCCCAGGCGGCGCATCTCCAGCTTGTACTCCGTGAGCGCCTCGGCGTCGCGTCGTGAGTGACGGGCAATGTTGTGGTACGTCCGCTGCGGGTCCGCCTCGCGCAGCAGGCAGTCGCCGCCCGGCAGCGGGTTGAGGGTGCTGGCAGTCGGCACCAGGAAGAGCCCGTGGCGGACGAGTTCGAGCTCGTGAATGACCTCCGGGCGGAGCAGCGACACCAGGTACGAGAACACGCTGTAGCGGAAGCCCGGGAACGCCTCCTCGCTCAGCGTGGCGCCACCAATGACCGGGCCCCGCTCGAGCACCACGACGTCCAGGCCGGCCCGCGCCAGGTACGCCGCCGTCACCAGGCCGTTGTGCCCTGCGCCGACCACGATGGCGTCGAAGCGTCCGCCGCCTTGCAGCGGCGTGCCGCTGGCAGTGCTGCCGAGCCTGCCGCTCACCCGTCCGGCGCCCCCGAACCGCCTGTCGTCCCCGAACCTGGGCGAGGGTTCGAGCAGCCTGCCCGCGTCGCCATCACCTGCCCTGCAGTCACCCGGCTGTCTCTGCCGACGCGACCACGGCCGTCTTGCGCGCCGGATTGAAGAAGGGCCGCTTCACGACTCGCGCCCGCGCGCGACGCCGCCCGTAGCCCACCGCGACCTCGAACTCCAGGGGCGTGCCGAGCGCCGCGGCATCGAACCGCACCGTGGCGAGGCCGATGTACTTCTTCAGCAGGGGCGAGAAGAAGCGGGTCGTGCACTGCCCCACCTGCTCGCCGCCGGGAGCGAACACAGGAGTCGGTTCGCGCGACGCTGGTTCGCCGACCACCTGCGGACGCAGGTCGATCTCGCCCCACAAGCGCTCCAGCTCGAACCAGTCGACCTCGAGGCCGACGAATTTCCAGGCCGGGCCGCGCTCCCGCTCGCGCAAGAGAGCCCGGCGGCCCACGAAGTCCGCCCTCTTCTGCAGGTTGACCGTGAAGCCCAACCCGGCCTCGGCGGGCGTCACCTCAAGCGGCTCGATCTCGGCGTGCGATGCCGAGACGTAGTCCACGTCGATGAGCGGCAGGCCTGCCTCGGCCCTCGCCATGTCCAGCGCCAGCAGGCCGGCCGGCAGCAGCCCGTGGGATGCGCCGGCCTCGACCAGCGCGTCCCACACCCACTCCGCCTCCCCCGCCGGCGCCCAGATCTCGTAGCCCAGGTCGCCGGTGTAGCCGGTGCGGGTCACGGTCACCCTCATTGCCCTGTGGACCCACGGCGTTCCGCAGATGCCGCCGTTGCCCAGGCGTTTCGCCTCCTCCGCCCTGCGTTCGGCGGCTCGCGGCAGCGCAAGCCACCCGTGCTCGACCACGTCGAAGTAGCGCATCGCCGCAAACTTCTCGCTCTCGCTCGCGGCTCCGAGAACTTCCCGCGCCCGGGGGCCCTGCAGCGCGAGCACGGCGATGTCCGCCGACACGTCCCGCACCTCGGCGTCCATCCCGAACCCGCAGTCCTCGAACCAGCGCAGCGACGGCTCGGCGGCGCTGACCAGGAAGCGGTCCGCGTCGAGACGCTGGATGTTCCCATCCTGGAGCAGGCGCCCGTCCTCGTTGCACCAGGACGAGTACATGACCCGGCCCACCGGGCACTTCGAGACGTCGCGCGTCATCACCCGGTCAAGCAGCCGTTCGGCCTCCGGCCCCGTGACCTCGTACTTGAACAGCGGCGAGAGGTCGAACAGAGCCGCACCGTTGCGCACCGCCCAGTACTCGGAGTCCGGCAGCGGCCGGTAGCTCACTGCGCTGGCGTAGCCCGACCAGTCGCGCCAGGCGCCACTCTCGCACAGGGCCGAGGTGCGACGGTGCAGGGGCGTCCCCAGCGGCTCGAGCAGTCGCTGGCCGTTGCGCTGCGGCGGCCGGCCCCCGTTGTCAAGACCGCCCGGGCGCCAGACGTAGGCCTGGGTGTCCGGGTTGCGGCCCAGGAGACCTTCCGACTCCAGCACGCCCAGCAGACGATGGACCGTGGAGGGATGCAGGGCGTGCTCCCTGGCCAGGTCGGAGAGCCGACGTTCGGGCGCCTCCGCCGTAAACGAGCGGTAGAGCGACAGCGCCCGCTGAATGGCCTGGGTTCCCTTCGGAGGCTGACGCGGCATCAGACCGGATGTTCGCACATCGCACCCGGCGGTAGGATGCGCTTCTCATGAGCGTACGCATGGCGCCGCGGCCCCTGGACGGCCATCTCTACACCGACCCGGCCGTCTTCGGCGAGGAAGTGGAGCGCATCTTTGCGCGCATGTGGGTCTGCGGCGGGCGGCTCGAGGAACTCGACGAACCCGGCAGGTTCGTGACCCGCGAGCTCGGAGACGAGTCGGTGGTGGCGGCGCGGGCCCGGGAGGCTGCCGGAGGCGACCACGGCCTGGCGGCGTTCTACAACGTCTGCCGCCACCGGGGGTCGCGCGTGGTCGACGAGTGCGCCGGCCGCGCGAGAGTCTTCCAGTGCCCATACCACGCCTGGACCTACGGCCTGGACGGGGAGCTGGTCGGCGCGCCGCACATGGCCAGCGACTTCGACGCCGAGGGCGCCGGTCTGGTGCCGCTGCGCATCGACACCCTGGACGGGTTCTTCTTCCTGTCTCTGTCGGCGGACGGACCACAGCTCGCCGAGGTCGCCGCCGACCTGCCGGACCTGTCGCGCTTCACCCTGGGACGACTGGTGCGCGGCGCACGGAACGAGTACGAGGCGCAGGCGAACTGGAAGATCCTGTGCGAGAACTACAACGAGTGCTACCACTGCGCCATCGTCCACCCGGAGCTGAACCAGGTCTCGGACTACCGAAACGGCGGCAACCTCGAGACGGGCAGGTACTTCGTCGGCGGCCCGATGACGCTCAACGACGGCTGCAACACGATGACCGCGACCGGGCACAGCAACCGGCCCGACCTTCCCGCCATCGAGGTTGCCGACCGGACTTCCGTGCAGTACTACCACGTGTACCCCAACCTGCTGATCAGCCTGCACCGCGACTACGTCGTCACCCACACCCTGTGGCCAGTCGCCGCGAACCGGACCCGGGTCGTCTGCGAGTGGCTGTTCGACCCGGAGGCGGCATTGGCGCCCGGCTTCGACCCGAGCGACGCTGTCGACTTCTGGCACCTGGTGAACAGCCAGGACTGGGACGTCTGCGCGCGTACGCAGCTCGGCGTGGCGTCGCGCGGCTACCGCCCCGCCGCCTGGGAGGGCAGTGAAGCCTGCCTGCAGGTCTTCGACGGCTGGTACCTGGACCAGATGGGCCTGTGATCAGGCTCGCCGAGCCAGCGACAGGCGGCTGAGGTCCACGCCATGTGGTTTCAGGAACACGCGCTGATCCTCGTCCTGTTCGTCCTCTACACGGGCGTTCTGGTCTACAACGCGATGATCGGCCAGCGCCGCACTCGCGACCTGACCGACTTCCTGGTCGGCGGTCGCTCGCTCGGCGGCATCATCCTGGGCGTCTCGTTCTTCGCCACCTACGCGAGCACGAACAGCTTCATCGGCTTCGCCGGCAGGTCCTACACCTCGGGCATCGCCTGGCTGCTGATCATTCCGACCGCGGTGGTCCTGTCGATCATCGCCTGGGCATGGGTCGCCCCGCGTCTGCGCGGCGTGACGGAGTCGCTCGGCTCGGTGACGATTCCCGACTACATCGGCTTCCGCTTCGACAGCCGGGCGGCCCGGTTCGTCGCAGCGGTCATCGTCATCTTCTCCAGCTTCCTCTACATGACCGCCGTGTTCAAGGGCATCGGCGCCCTGCTGGTCGAGCTGCTCGACCTGAGCTACGGCTTCGCGCTCTTCGTGGTCGTCGTGATCGTCTGCTTCTACACGATGATCGGAGGCTTCCACTCGGTGGCGCGGACGGACTTCCTCCAGGGCATGCTGATGACTCTGGCCGCGGTGCTGATGTTCGTACTGATCACGCGGGCGGCCGGCGGCATCGGCCGGCTCGCCGAGCTCGGGCAGATCGGAGACGGCGCCCTCGCCCGCTGGGACACGTCGCAGCCGCTCGGCCTGCTCTTCGGCGTCGTCTTCGCGGCCACCGTGAAGCTCATCGTCGAGCCGCGACAGCTGTCCCGCTTCTACGCGCTCGAGACCGAGGGCGCCGCCCGCCAGGGCCTGGTCGTGTCGACGCTGAGCTTCCTGGTCGTCTTCAGCCTGCTGGCGCCGCTCGGTCTCTACGCCCACTTCGTGGTCGGCCAGGGCGTCGCCGACACGGACCAGGTCATCCCGATGATGCTGAGCGACCCGGCCATCTTCCCGCCCGTCGTCCAGGCCTTCCTGTTCCTGGCTCTCGTCTCGGCCGCCATGTCCTCGCTCGACAGCGTGCTGCTGGTCATGGCCTCCACCTTCCAGCGCGACCTGCTCGGCCTGCTGGTTCCGGCCGACGACCGCAACGCGGTGCGCAACACCCGCTTCTGCGTGGTGGTCTTCGCGGCCATCACGGCATTCCTGGCCATCGATCCGCCGGGAGGCATCGTCGAGCTCACCTCGTTCTCCGGCGCCCTGTACGCAGCCTGCTTCCTCCCCTCCCTGGCCCTGGGCCTCACCTGGAGGCGCGGCAACGGCACCGCCGCACTCTGCTCCTTCGCCGCCGGCGGCGCCACCCTGAGCCTGTGGATGCTGCTCGACATCCAGGCGATGCACGCCGTCTTCCCGGCCATGGCCGTCTCGTTCGCCGCCTACGTCGCCGCCGCCTGGGCCGGACCGGAGGCAAAGACAGCCCGGCGCCTGTTCGGGTAGCGCAGTACTGGAAGAAGAGCGTCGAAGCGGCTTCGTGGCGATCAGTCGAACCAGCAAGCGCCTGGTCGTTTCGCGAGCGCAGCGCTACCCGGGATGGGCGAAGGCGCCATCCCGCCTTCTCGCCAAGATGGGCCCCGGCAAGGCCGGGCCGCCGCGGGAGGCTGCACCGACATCGATGGCGGTCGAAGGAACGGCCCCGGGGCGCCGCAACTCCCTGTTGCGGGTGTCGTCTGCCACCGGGCGCTTTCTCAGCGTGCAGGCAAGACGGACACGCCAGCCAGAAGCCGGGAGCGACCGGCCCGTCAGTCCGCGGTCGGACCGGGCAATGCGCGGCGGTCGACCTCGGTCCAGAAGGCGGCGATGTCCAACTCCACACCCGGGACCACCGGGGACTTCCAGACGCCGATGTCCTTCACCTGAACCACGAAGCGCTCACCGTCGTGGACCAGGACCTCGAACCGCCGGTCGGTCGGATCGACCAGCCAGTACTCCTTCACCCCGGCATCGCCATAGCGATTCAGCTTGAGCACCCTGTCCATCGCTGCGGTGCTCGGCGACAGCACCTCCACGACCAGGTCCGGCGCGCCCTCCACCCGTTTCCGGACAATCCCCCGTCGCCCGGGGGACACGTAGATCACGTCCGGCTGAGCCACCGTGTGGTCAGCCAGGTGAACGTCCAGCGGGGCGCAGGCCGCCTCTCCGCCCGTGGCCTCGGCGATGTCGTCAAGCAAACGCCAGATGCGGGTAGCCACCCTCTGATGAACGAAGAGCGGGTTCGGGCTCAGGTAGAACCTGCCATGGATCAGCTCGCAGCGGGGTTCATCGGGAAGCGAGGCGTAATCGTCCCGGCGCCAGGGGCCGGATTCGTGCGGCAAGGTCGCCACGGGCTGCTCAAGCAGCGTCACGGACATGCTGTCCAGTATACGGACGGCGACAGGCGGGCGTCCAACCTCCGGCAGGTCAGCGGCGGCGGTTTCTCCTGGCCCGCTGAACCGACCTGTAGTACGCGCCCAGGCGTCGTTCGCCAGCGCGACGCGAGGCTTCGTCCCTGCGCTCCCAAAGACGCCGCTGCTCGGCCAGCAGTTCGTTGTAGTTGCGCAGCCGGGCCGGCGCCAGCCGACCGTTGCGGATGGCCTTCAGCACCGCGCAGCCGGGCTCGCGCCCGTGTCCGCAGTCGCGGAAGCGGCACTCGCGGGCAATTCCGCGGATGTCGTCGAACGTCTCGTCCAGGCTGGCGTCGCCTTCGGCCCAGAGCGCGAGCTCGCGGATGCCGGGATTGTCGATCAGCAGGCCGCCGCCGGGGAGCTGCACGAGGCGTCGGCGGGTCGTGGTGTGGCGGCCACGATCGTCGGACCCGCGCACGGGCGCGGTGCGCATCACCTCCTCGCCGCAGAGGGCGTTCAGCAGGGTCGACTTGCCGGCACCGGACGAGCCGAGCATGGCCACGGTGCGTCCCGCCTCCAGGTACCCGGCCAGCGCCGCCAGGTTCTCGCCTGCCGGCGTGTCGACCGCCACCACGACGGCGGCCGGCGCCGCCGCCCGCGCCTTCGCGCACAGCGCTGCCGGATCGGCGCACAGGTCCTTCTTGGTCAGCACCACGACCGGTTCGGCGCCGCTCTCCGCGGCCATGGCCAGAAAGCGCTCCATCCGCCTGAGGTTGAAGTCGCCGTCCATGCCCATGACCAGGAACACGGCGTCCACGTTTGCGGCCACGCCCTGCTCCTCGGTGCGGGCGCCGGCCGCCCGGCGGGAGAGCAGGGTGCGGCGCGGCAGCACCTGCACGATCTTCGGGTCGGCGCCGGGCACCTGGGTCTTCTCCACCGCCACCCAGTCGCCAACCAGCGGCGGTCCGCTCGTCGACCCGCGAATCCGTTGCAGCGCCCGTGCATTCAGTTCGCCTTCCTCCGCCACCAGGTGGATCACGCCGCGCGAGATGGACACCACCCTCGCGGCAACGACCGCCCCGGCGCCCCGGCGCTGCGCCAGGACGCTGGCGAACGCGTCGTCAAACCCCTGAGTCCAGCCCCAGGCCACCAGGGCGCCTCCGTTCGCACCAGTCGCGGAGGTCATCTCAGGTCACCCGCCGTTTCGGGTCGAACGTGTCGCGCAGCCAGTCGCCCAGCAGGTTGGACGCCAGGCAGGACGCCATGATCGCCAGACCCGGCATCGTGATCAGCCACCAGGCCACCTCGATGAAGTTGCGACCGTCGGCCAGCATGCCGCCCCAGGACACCTGCGGCGGCTGAATGCCGAGGCCCAGGAAGCTCAGACCGGCCTCGAACACGATGACACTGCCGAACTGCAGAGTGGCGAGCACCAGGAGCGTGTTCAGCACGTTCGGGGTCAGGTGGCGGAACAGGATCATCGGGCTTGACGCACCGGCCACCCGAGCCATGGTGATGAAGTCGCGTTCCCGCAACCCGAGCACTTCGCCTCGCACGATGCGCGCGTACCAGGTCCAGTAGGTCAGCACGATGATCGTGACGACCATGCCCTCGCCCGGCGGCAGGACGGCGGCGAACAGCAGCGCGAGCGGAATGGCCGGAATGGACATCTGGACGTCGACCAGCCGCGAGATGAGCGCGTCGGCCAGACCGCCGAAGTAGCCCGCCACGATGCCCAGAGTCGCGCCGACGCCGCCGGAGAGGGCGATGGCGTACAGGGCCACGGTGACCGAGACGCGGGCGCCGGCGATGACGCGGCTGAGAATGTCGCGCCCGAGCATGTCGGTGCCGAGCGGATGGGCGAGACTGCCGCCTTCGCCCCAGAAGGGCGGCGCCATGGACTCCGCGAGCGAGATCTCGGAGGCCTCGTGAGGCGCCAGCCAGGGTCCCGCGGCGGCGCAGAGCAGCACGAGAGCGAGCACCGAGCAGGAGACGACCGGGATACGTCCCCTCCGGGCCCGGCCGCCCACCCTGCTGCCGCCGAACGGACGCGCCGCCTCGGCCTCCCCGGCCAGGCGCTCGCCGGACCTGTCCCGAAGCGCTTGAGACCCGCCGCCGTCAGCCATGACGGATCCGGGGGTCGATCAAGCCGTAGCTCAGGTCGACCAGCAGGTTGACGACCACGAAGATGACGGCCGAGAGGACGACTCCAGCCTGAACCACCGGGAAGTCGCGCGCGAACACGGCGTCGACCACCGTGCGGCCGATGCCCGGCCAGGCGAACACGACCTCGATCACGAAGGCGCCGCCGAGCATGTTCGCGAAGTACACGCCGATCATGGTCGAAAGCGGCACGGCGGCGTTGCGCAGGGCGTGGCGCCAGACCACGGTGCGTTCCGGCACGCCCATCACCCGCCCGGTGCGTATGTAGTCACTGTCCAGGATGTCGAGCATGGACGAGCGCAGCGTCCGGGTCATCGCGGCCACCGGGTACCAGCCCAGCGCCACCGCCGGCAGCACCAGGTGCAGGGGTCCGCCGCGCCCGAAGGCCGGAAACCAGCCGAGGCGCACGGCCAGGAACAGGATGAGCAGCAGGCCGACCCAAAAACCGGGCATGGCCTGACCCAGCAGCGCCAGGAACTTCGCTGCCCGGTCCACCCAGCCGCCGCGATGCACCGCCGAAAGCACGCCGAGAGGGACCGCCAGCAGAAGGGCGAAGACGAGGCCGGCGACGGCCAGCTCCAGCGTCGCCGGCAGGCGCTCCAGAAGCAGCGGCATGGCCGGCGCCTGCCACTGGTACGAATCGCCGAAGTCGCCGGTCAGCGCGTCGCGCAGGAACACCAGGAACTGGACCGGCAGCGGTCGATCGAGGCCAAGCGAGGCCCGCATCGCCGCGAAGTCCTCCGCCGTGGCCTCCATCGGGAGCAGTAGAGCTACCGGGTCGCCGGCCAGCCGCTGCGCCACGAAGACGATCAGCAGGGCGCCGAACACGGCCACCGCGCCCTGCCAGAGCCGGCGGATCAGGTAGCTGCGCATGGCGCCTGCTTCATCATCTGCCTGACTGCTGGACGCGCTCGATGTCGCGCATCATCCGCCAGTTCGCCTGCGGCCAGGGCACGAAGCGGAACGTGTCCCGCCAGGCCAGCGTCACCAGCGGGCGATACGTCGGGATGCCGCCCGCGACACGCTCGTGCTTCAGCCGCGCTACCTCGCGCAGGAGGGCTTCCCTGGCGCCGGCTTCGACCGTCACCCGAAGCGTCTGGATCATCCGGTCGAGCTCCGGGTCGTCGTGGTACGAGTACCAGCCCCAGCCGTCGCCGTACGAGTGCAGGTGGCCGGACCAGGCGTCCGTCGGATCGCCCAGGGTGCCGTGACCCCACATCCAGCTGGCGATGCCGTCCATCTCGGGCCGGGCGTCGCGCCGCCCCAGGTTGATCCAGGCGCCGTACTCCAGCTGCACGATGCGGCACCGAATGCCGGCCGCCGTCAGGTAGGCGAACATCGCCTCGCCGACCTCCTTCAGGTACGGCTCGCGCGGCGTGGTCAGGTTGTAGCAGTTCAGATTCAGGCCCCTGCCGTAGCCCGCCTCGGCCAGCAGTTCGCGTGACCGTTCCGGATCGAAGGCCCAGGGCAGAAGGTCCGGGTCGTGGCCCGGCGCTCCCGGCGTGATCTGGACTGTCCGGATGCCCTGTCCGCGCAGGATGTACTTGATGATGGCGTCGAAGTCGATTGCGTGGGCCACCGCCCGGCGCACCCGCACGTCGCCGAGCGGACTCCCCGGGGCGAGCGCGTTCAGCGCCAGGAACAGGTTGTTCGCGGTCGGCAGCGATGCGACCTTCACGCCCGGCATGCCTTCGAAGTCGGCGACCAGGGCCGGAGGCACGGCATCCATCCAGTCCACGGCGCCGCTCCTGAAGGCCGCCACGCGGGTCGTGTCCTCGGGGATGATCTTGATCGTCAGACGGCGAACCCCCGGCAGCGCGTCAAGGTTCCAGTAGTCGTCGAACCGTTCGACCACGAGCTCCTCGCGCACCTTGCGCGACACGAACTTCCACGGCCCGGTGCCCACAGGATGCGCCTGCACGCCGTCGTCGCCGACTTCCTCCCAGTGGCGGCGCGGGATCGCCCACAGGTCGAGGTTCAGCGGTAGCAGGGCGGCGTCGGGCCGGTCCCGGAAGACGATCTCGATGTCGTGGTCGCCGATGGCCCGCACGTCCTCGACGTGCCGCCAGCGTCCCGCTTGCCGCGACAGCGACGGGTCGCTCTGCCGAAGGAAGCTGTAGCGCAGGTCGCCGGCCAAAAGCTCGTCGCCGTTGTGAAAGCGCACGCCACGGCGCAGCCGGACGGCGACCAGCCACACCCCGTCGCGCTCGACCATCTCCCAGTGCTCGGCCAGCCAGTTCCGCTGCTCGAGATCCGGACCGACAGCGAGGAGCTGCTCGTAGAACAGCGCCAGAAAATACTGGTCCACGCCGGCGGAAGTTCGCGTCGGATCCACCTGCGTCGGCTCGGCGGCGAACGCCACGACCACGTGGCCCTCGTCGGTCGCGGCCGCCCGCGCGGCGCCGGGCGCAGGCAGCAGGCAGAGAGCGCAAAGGCACGCTGCCGCTGCCGCACGTCGCATGCGGGGAACCTACCGCACCAGCCGAACGGTATTGCCTGCGGACGCATGACGCTGGCCGGGCACGCCGACCACCGAGGGTGACTACAACGGGTTTTCCTGCGGACGCATGACGCTGGCTGGCCCGGCAGCTTGCAACAGGCGAGGGATATGGACTGGCGCCAGCCGGCGAGCGCACAAACGTCCGGGATCGGTCTGCCGGGCGAGCCAGCGGCCGAAGGAGCGCAGGCTGGCCGGAGCCACCAGAGCCGGGATGGGATCCTCAGCCCTGCCTGTCCATGAGGCCGTGCGCCAAGGCCTCTGCGGGATGCTCGACAGTACCCACCCGGTGTCTGGCAGCGGGGTCGCGACACAGGTGTGGATCCCGGGACGCGGCCCGCGGCGCCGCCGGCCTGTCAGACCCTGCAGCCCGCGTCGGGGCTCGCCAGAACTCGCAAGCGGTCAGCGACAGCCATCCGACCTGCCCGGGCGGTACCGTTTCGGGCACTGGACAGGGCTCCCCGAATCCACCAGAATGATGGCTTCAAACCACTCCATCTTCTTGACTTCGGGCTTCGGCAGCGACGCCCTTTGCGGCGGCTCTGCCGTGCCGCTCCCGGGAGCCCCTCATGTTCTTCCTGCGCGTTCTCCGCAGTGCGAGCGCCTCGCCTGCGAAAGCCCCCCGGAATATCCTCCGGGCTGCCCCGCCGTCCGTACTGGCAGCCAGCCTGGCGATGGCGATGGCGATGGCGATGGCCGTGCCGGCGGCCAGCCAGACCGTCGAGCGGGTCGTGGACGGCGACACGATCATCGTCGCGGGGGTCGGCCGTGTCCGCCTGATCGGCGTCGACACGCCGGAGACCGTCCATCCGAACCGGCCGGTCGAGTTCTTCGGCAAGGAGGCCAGCGAGTTCACGAAGAACCTTCTGGAGGGCAAGTACGTCCACCTGGAGTACGACCAGGAGCGGCAGGATCGGTACGGCCGGACGCTCGCATACGTCTATCTGGCCGACGGCACGCACGCCAACGCGGAGATCATCCGCCGCGGCTACGGCCACGCCTATACGCGGTTCCCCTTTCGCCACATGGAAGCGTTCCGCCAGTTCGAGCGCGAGGCGAGAACGAACCGGCGAGGCCTGTGGGGCACGGCCGTCGGGGGCAGCGGGACCGGCGGCGGCGCAGGCGAGGCACGCTCGTCCAGCACTCCCACGAGGACGTATGCGAAGCCGCCGCCCGGCGTGCCGTCCACCGTGTTCGTGACCAGGACGGGCAAGAAGTACCACATCGACGGTTGCCGATTCCTCAGCAAGAGCAAGCTGCCCATGCCCCGCGACGAAGCCGCCGAGAGCTACGAGCTCTGCGGAGTCTGCGCCGCGAAGCTGAGACAGCGGTAGCGAGCCGTCGGACGGTGTGGCGGCGTAGCGGTTGGCCAAAGCGCTCGTGGCAGCGTAGCTGCTTGCGACTCGCCGAACTACAGGCAACGACTCACCGCAGGGGCCGACGTGCTACCGTGCGCCGCCGACACGACTTGCATACCGGATGCAACAGTCTGGAGCCAGGGTGATGAGCGACTTCAAGCAACTTGAGCTTGCGATCGGCAAGGCCCGCTCGCACGTCCGGAATGGCCTGGTCAAGAAGGAGGCCGACGTGCGGTCGGGCATTGTCGCTCCAGTCCTTCGCTCGCTGGGCTGGGACCCGAATGACCTCGCCTCGGTTCGGCGCGAGTTCTCGGTACCGGGCGGTCGGCTGGACTACGCTCTTCTCACGACCCACGACGATGTCGCGTTCGCCGTCGAAACGAAGCCGCCGGGCAACGTCGACGTCGGCGCCACGGACCAGCTCATGCGCTACGCAGGCTGGACCAAGGCACGCCTGGGGTTGATCACGGACGGCCAGGTCTGGTCCTTCTACCTGCCACTGGCCGAAGGCAACCCGAACCAGAAGCGCATCCAGACGGTCGATCTGAATGACGGGAAACTCGCCGACGTGCTGGTCCGCTACATGGCACGGGACCGGGTGCTCTCAGGCGAGGCAGTGAAGGCTGCAGAGGAAGACCGCGAGAACATTGGACTCGAAAGCGCCGTAAGCGCGGCCTGGGACCTTCTCAAGCAGCCGCGGCAAGACCTGGTCGCCCTGTTGGCCAAAGAAGCGGCCAAGCATATGGGGACGAGGAAGGCCAACATGCAGATCAAGGAAGGGGCCCGCAACTTCCTGGTGAAGGAACTCCGCACTGCCCGAGCAGCCGACGCTCGTAGTCCGACGAACCCGGAGCCGAAGCGCAGAGTGACTGGCAAGAAGCCCCCGGTGACTCCTCCCGGATCTCCGGTCGAGAAGGCCCAGTGGACCTACGGTGGAACACGCCACGCAGCCAGCACCTTCAGCAACGCGTATGTGGAGATCATCACGCAGATCGCCAACGACCACGGCGGCATCGAGTTCTATCGGCTCTTCCAGAGCCAGTTCACCCGCAGGAAGCACAAGCAGGTCGCGCCGACCTCTTCCGAAGCAGGCCTGACGACCAGAGAACTGCCCGGCGGATGGCATCTCAGTACGCACAGCAGCACCGCCGAGAAGAAGAGGCTCCTGGCTCGCGCCTGCGAGGCAGCTGGCCTCGTCTTCGGCCAGGACCTGGTACTGGGCGCCGGCTGGTAGGCGACCAGCCAGTCGTTGGCCGCAGGGCCGTCTTCAACCGAGATCGGAAGGGCGACACAGGCTCTCTCGACAGAGACGGAGCCTGGCCAGATGAGCGCCGGAACAACCAGCTCCTCTCGCCCCGGGAGCGTGTTCGCCGGCAACGGGAACGCCAGGCCCGCCTTTTTCTCGACCGCAGATGCGACCATCAACGACGCCCGGGCCTGGAACCAGCCAACGGACGAGCGACCCGGGGAGCTGCGGGACCGTCATCTGCAGGACGCCAACGGCAAGCGGTCGTGGGTACGACCGCCGCTCACTCCGCGGCTTGAGCCGGGTCGAGGCGGCGGTCGACGCCGGCCCAAAAGGCGTCGATTTCCAGCCTGACGCCCGGCACCGAGGGCGATTCCCAGGTTCCTTCGACCGGTTCATGGACGCCGAAGCGCCTGCCGTCGTGCACCAGGAACTCGAACCTGCGGGCAACCGGGTCCACGATCCAGTACTCCAGGACGCCGGCCTCGGCGTAGCGGTGCAGCTTCAGCACGCGGTCCATTCCCGCCGTGCTCGCCGACAGCACCTCGACCACCAGGTCCGGAGCGCCCTCGACCAGGGGCCGCAGAATCCCGCGTCGCTCGGCCGAAATGTAGAGCACGTCCGGCTGGGCCACGGTGTCGTCCGCCAGGTGCACATCAAGCGGCGCCGAACACGCCAACCCGCCGGTCGCGAGGGCGATGTCGTCCAGGCCGGCAACCGCTGCGCCGCCATCTCGGCAGCCAACGCCAACCCGCCGGTCGCGAGGGCGATGTCGTCCAGGAGCCGCCAAACACACGCGGCCACCACCTGGTGCACGGGAAGCGGACTCGGACTCAAGTAGAACCTGCCATGGATCAGCTCGCAGCGGAGGTCGTCGGGCAGCACCATGTAGTCCGCACGCCGATACGGACCGGGTGCGCACGGCAAGGTCGCCACGGGCTGCTCGAGCAGCGTCAAGGACATGCATGGAGTATACGGACGGCGTCAGCGGAGCGTTTGCCGCCGCAGGCCGTCCATCGGCGTCGCTCACCGACGGCATGCTGACTGGCGCCTGCTTCTGCGGCGACATCGGATTCGAGGTTCCTGGCGATCTGATCGAGATAGCGCACTGCCACTGCTCCGTGTGCCGCAAGTTCCACGGCGGCGCGTTCGCCACCTTCGGCGCCGTCGACCCGAAGCAGTTCCGCTGGACGCGCGGCGAAGAGCGGATCGTTCACTACCGGTCGTCGCCGCACGGCGTCCGCCACTTCTGCCCGCGCTGCGGCTAGGCAGTGCCCGCGAACCGGGAAGGCGGCCCGCTGACGCTGGTCACGATGGGCAGCGTGGCCGACGCCCCGGGGCATCCGTCCGAGCCTGCACATCTTGGCCGGTTCCGCGGCGCCCTGGTACGGCTTCCACGACGACCTGCCGCAGCACGACGAGTATCCGCCCGAGTGGAACTCCCCGCCGGGCATCAAAGAGCCCGAGAGGCTGCCCGAAACCCGCGGCGCCACTCCCGGAAGCTGCCTCTGCGGCGAATGTGCGAGCGACCGGGTCCCGCCGGTCGCCGAAGCGGTGGACCTGCCTCCCCGGATCGCCAAACTGCCCGGAGCTCAGTTTGACGGCTGAATCGTCTCCGAGCAGACTCGCTGCCACCGAGATCTCGCTTCCGGAAGCGACCGGACCGGCCTCCTGCAACAGGTCGTCGCGCAGGCCACTGGCGCCGGAGGTCCACAACCGCTCCAGCGAATACGCCTCGCCCTGATTCACCGCGGCGCAAACCAGCGCTCGCACCCCGCGGTGGTCGGCGCGGCCAAGGCACGGCGGCCTGTCCATTCCCCGGTCGTACTCTTCAGTTCGGTCGTCCTTCTCGTGCTCGGCGAGCTCCTCTTTCAGGGCATCCCGCTCTCGCTCGAGGGCATCACGCTGGGGACTGTACGCCCGTGTTGACGGTCGGCTGCCGAGCGACGACAGGTGCTGCTTGAAGGCGGGATAGGATGCCCAGCGAACCAGCAACACAGATACCAGGTGGCCAGACAGGCAAACGCCTGGCGCCACGAGAAAGGGCGACGTGAACGATCCGCAGGGCCTGTCGAAGGCCATATCGAGAGCAAAGCAGAACCTGGCCGAGGGTTACGTTCGCAGCGAAGCCGACGTCCGGTTGTACATCGTCTCCCCGGTGCTTCGGGGCCTGAACTGGAACACGGAAGATCCACTCAGCGTCCGTGCGGAGTACCCCGTCACCGGTGTGAAGAACTACCGCTTCGACTACGCGCTGTTCTCGGACGACGGCAAGCGCATCGTCCTGGTGATCGAGACGAAGGCGCCGGACAAGCTGAACGACGACGCCAGGGATCAGCTCCTGCTCTACGCGATGAAGAAGGGCACCACCCTGGGCCTGTTGACGGACGGCAAGACCTGGTCCTTCTACCTCCCCCTGGGCGGAGGCAGCTCCAAGGCCAGGCTGGTCCGCTCCTTTGACCTGAGAACGACGGACACCGCCGACGCCGTGGACACGCTGGAGCGCTATCTGGAGCGCAGCAACGTGCTCTCCGGGCAGGCCGCAAGGAACGCCGAGATGGACCGCAACCACCAGGCCATCCGCCGGCTGATCGAGGAGAGCTGGCAGGCGGTCAAGGCAGAGGAACCCCAGAAGGTGAGCAAGCTGATCGCGGCAGCGGCGCGGAAGGCGAACCGAGACAGCTCATGGCCGCTCACCTACAAGGTAATCAGCGACTCCGCGCTGCGCTTCGTGCGTGGCGGGTTCACCCTGGACCGGGAGGTGGTTCCGGCGCCGGACCCGGCGCCCAGGACCACGCCTGATGTCCCGACCGGCAAACGACAGCCCGTGAAGCCCGGACCGCGAACCGCCGCCTGGATCTACCGGGGGACGCGACGGCTCGAGAAGAACCCGACCCAACTGTTCGTCAACGTGATCGCTCAGCTCCAGCGGGATCACGGAGGCGACAGCTTCTGCGAGAAGTTTCAGGAGAAGATCCGCGGTCGCAAACTGACAAACATAGGACGTACGCCCGAGGAAGCAGGAGGACGGCGCAAGCTCACCAGACCTCTGGCGGACGGCTGGCACATCAACACGAATCTCCCCACGAAAGAGAAGATGAGAAGGCTCGAGCTCGCCTGCGAAGCCGCAGGAATCAGGTGGGGTTCCGACCTCGAGGTCGAACTGAAGGCCGGCGAGAAGAACGGCGGTGGTGGCTGAGGAGCCAGAAGCGCCGCTCACCGGCTCCTGCCTCTGCGGCGACATCGCCTTCGAAGTCGACGGGACACCATTCGAGATCGCCCACTGCCACTGCCCCGTGTGCAGGCAGCTCCACGGTGCCTCTCATGCCACGCCTCTCATGCCACGCCTCTCATGCCACGTTCGGCGCGGTGGACCGGGAACCTCTCCGGTTTGTTCGCGGCAAGGAGCGCATTCTCCACTACCGCTCTTCGCCGCAATGCGTCCGGCACTCCTGTCCTCGCTGCGGTTCCTCCGCCCCCCACCATCCGCCGGACCAGCCGCTTGCCCTGCCGACGATGGGAACGTCACCGAGGACCCCGTCACTCCTCCGGCGCGGCACATCTTCGCCGGCTCGAGGGCGCCGTGGCACACGATTGCCGACTCTCTGCCTGAACATGAGGAGTATCCGCTTAACTGAACGCTCCCTTTGGCATCGACCAACCGGTCCGAGCGGCATCGACGCCTGACGCCACGCCGAGAAGCTTCCTCTGCGGCGCCTTGACCTGCGAGTTCGACCGCCCGCCGCTCCGGATGGTGAACTGCCACTGCTCCCGCTGCCGCCGCCAGACCGGCGCCGCCTCTGGCACGTTCGTCTTCGTGACGGAAGTCGTCTTCCGCTGGCTCACCGGCCACCAGTCCATCATCGACTGCAAGATTCCCGAAGCGGACATCAAGGGCACCGCCTTCTGCCGTCACTGCGGCAGCCGGGTCCCCCGCCTCCGGGACCCAGGTGGAACGCAGATGCCAGCCGGTTCCCTGGACGCCGACCCGGGCGCCCAACCGGCCATGAACATCTTCATCGACTCCAGGGCTTTCCCGGAGCGCGCTCGACAGGAGCATCCCCTGCTTCGCCAGCTACCCGCAGTAGCCCGGCCGCGTCAGTAGCGGCAGGCCGCGTAGCCTGTCAACGCCGTTGACACAGCGGTGTTCTGGCATCGTTCAGGGTGACGCAGCCAAGGCTTGGCGAAGGACGTTCTGGCGCTGGGCGAGTGTCGTTCTTCTTCGCCCCGACGAACTCCTCAAAGCTCGATCTGGCCTGAGGGTCCTCCGCCGCGTTGAGCAGCGGCATGCCGCGCTCTGCGGCCTTGCCGTCCCAACAGTTCCGGCTCGATCTCCGCACGAAGATCCTCGATCAGCAATTCGTCCAGCTCACGCTCAACGACCCATTACCGGGACTCGAGCGGCACGTGGACGTTCACGCCGTCGAACTGGGACACGGCACAGACGGTTTCCGTGTCGATCACGGACGTTCGTCATCGAGGTCATCGTTCGCTCGGTCAGTGCGTTCGATCTGCAGCGCGTAGCCGCCAGCCGGTCAGGGCCGACTCTCATCGGCGGCTGCCAGATCCCTCTGCTCCGCCGGCAGCGCAAACGTGAACAGCGCCCTGCCCGCCGCGATCGTCACGTGCTGCTGGCCCCCGGCCTCGTAGCTGATGGGCGCAGCCACGACGTCCCCTCCCAGGCGGCGGTGCCACAGCTCCTCGCCGCTCTCGGCGTCGAGGGCGTAGAAGATGCCCGCGACGCTGCCGCCGAAGACGAGGCCGCCCCCGGTGGCGAGCAGGCCGGACCGGGAGCGAGCCTGCACCTGGTACTGCCACTTGCGCTCGCCGTTCAGCGGGTCGATGGCCCGGACCGCGCTGACGTACTTGTCGGCGGGGCCGGCGGACTTGCCGTAGCCGCCCACGAACAGCTCGCCCTCCGCGTACTCGGCCTCGGCCATGAAGTAGAGCATCTCCGCGTCGTAGGCCTGGATGTAGAACAGGCCGGTGTCGGGCGAGAAGGCAGGCGAGAACCAGTTGGCGGCGCCGCCGATGGTCGGGGCGACGAGGGTACCCTCCTCGCTGGGGAACATGTTGGGGACCCGGATGGGGCGACCGGTCTCCTGGTGGATGCCCTCGGCCCAGGTCTGCCGCGCGAACTCGCGGGCGAACAGGAACTCGCCCGTCTCGCGGTCCAGCAGATAGAAGAACGCGTTCCGGTTGGCGAACGCCATCAGCTTGCGCTCCCGTCCCTGGTACTCGGCGTCGAAGAGAATCGGCACCTGGCAGGCGTCCCAGTCGTGCACGTCGTGCGGCGTGAACTGAAAGGTCCAGACAATCTCGCCGGTGTCTGGCCGTATCGCCAGCATGGAGTCCGAGTGCAGGTTGTCGCCTTCCCGCACCTCGCCGTTCCAGTCCGGCCCGGGGTTGCCCGTGCCCCAGTACAGCAGGTCGAGTTCCGGGTCGTACGAGCCGGTCATCCAGGTCGGCGCGCCGCCCGTCTTCCAGGAGTCGCCCTCCCAGGTCTCGTTGCCGGCCTCACCGGGGCCCGGAATCGTGTGCGTGCGCCAGCGAAGCTCGCCGGTATCCGCGTCGTAGGCGTCGAGGAAGCCGCGAACGCCAAACTCGCCACCGCCGATGCCGGTGATCACCAGGTCGCGGACGATCATCGGCGCCGCGGTGATCGAGAAGCCCTTGCGCTGGTCGCCCACTTCCGTGTTCCAGATCACGGCGCCCGTCTTCGCGTCCAGAGCGACCAGGTGCGCGTCCACCGTCCCCATGAACAGGCGGTCGCCGCGGATGGACACGCCCCGGTTCTGCTTGCCGCAGCACAACGCCAGCTGATCCGGCTGCTCGTAGCCGTACGACCAGTACCGGCGGCCCGTGGCCGCGTCGAGCGCCACGACGACGTTGTCGGCGGTCGTCGCGTACATCACATCGTCCACCACCAGGGGCGTTGTCTCCAGCCGGCCCAGGGTGCGCATCTGGTGAACCCAGCGCAGTTCGAGCCCCGCCGCGTTCGAGGTGTTGATCTCGTCCAGGCCGCTGAAGCGCTGGCTGCTGTACTGCCCCGAGTACATGAGCCAGTTGCCCGGCTCGTCCGCCGCCGCCACCAGCCGCTCGTACGGCACGTCGCTCTGAGCGTTCAGGGCCATCGTCGCCAACGCCAGCAACACGGCGAGAGCGCCGCAGCACCTTGCCGTCCGGCGCAAACGCCGCCGCTGTGCGATGCGGCCGCCCGGTCCGTCGCCGCGACGCGCCGGGCCGCCGGCCGCCGGCTCCCTGGCCTCGCCCGACTCGACCACCCGCAGTTCCGCCGCAGTCATCGCCATCACTCCCATCGCGTCACTCCGGCCGCAGCGAATAGAGGTAGGCCACGAGGTCGTCCATGTCGCGGCCGCGGAAGAAGCTGCCCAGCGGCGGCATCAGCGACTCGTCGGGCTTGTCGATGCCGACGAGATCGGCCTTCCGGTACGACCGGAGGTTCTCGAACTCGTCGAACAGCTGGATCGTGTACCGATCCTCGTTCCGCAGGACGCCGCGCACAATGCCGCCGTTCCGGGTTCTGACCTCCACCGTCCTGTAGGCGCCGTCTATCGACTCGGAAGGTGACTCGATGGAGGCCCTGATGTGATGGGGCGCGCGCCGCCAGCCCATGTCGCTCAGGTCGGGCCCGATGCGTCCGCCGGCGCCGTTCAGGCGATGGCAGTCCGAGCACGAGCCCCGGCTCATGTAGAGGCGCCGACCCCGTGCCGGGTCGCCCGGCAGCTCCTCGACGGCACCACCGCTGCTCAGCGACCGAACGTAGGACACCACCTGCCAGATCTTGCTGTCGGGCTGGTAGATGCCGCCCATGCCCGTGTTCGGAATGCCGGCAAGGATGTTGCGGAACAGGGCGGCGTCGCTGCTGCCGTGCCGGAACACCCCGCGGGTCAGGTCGGGACCGTCGCCCCCGGTACCGTCCGCCCCGTGGCACAGCGAGCAGCTGCGCCGGAAGACCACCGCACCTGCCTCGATGTCCGCCTCGGTGGTGTGCGGATTCTCCTGGACCCGGTCCTGGAGCGCCCGCGAAATCTGGGCGTCTGCGGGCCGCGCCGGAAGCAGCGCCAGGACGAGAAGGATCGCCAGGCTGCCCGAAACCCCCCACTCGACTGAACGCATGGCGCCGAAGCCTAACAGGCTGGCGGGCCTGAGAGCGGCCCCGCCGACGCTGGCCAAGCCGACGGCCTGCTGGAACGGCGGGGCCGGGACCACGCGCGGCGCCCGCGGCGCGGCTGGCGGCGCAGTCCGTCGGCCTTGCCGGCGGCCGGAGGACGCTGGTCGGGCCGACGGACTCCCTCAAGCGGTGGGGGCCGGGGCCAGGCGCGGCGTGCGTGGCGCGGCTTGCGGCGGCAGCCGGGGCCGAGGAATCCACCAGGGACGCGGGTGCGCCCGAAACCCGTCGGCCCGGCTCGTCGTACAGTCGGATACTCTGCAAGCCGGCCTGAACACCGGAACGCTCCGTGCCACCGTTCGAGGAAGTACACGAACCGCTGCACCAAGTTGCAGGCAGGAAGAGGGACCAGACATGAACCGCACCCGAAACCACCGCATCGCGACCGCGATCATGGCGGCCGGGCTGCTCGCCCTGCCGGCGACCGGCCTGGCCCTGAACGTGGATCAGCCGACCTTCGTGGACGACATCGCGCCCATCCTCCACGAGAACTGCGCCTCCTGCCACCAGCCGGACGAGATCGCCCCCATGTCGCTGCTGAACTACCGCGAGGTCAGGCCGTGGGCGCGCTCCATCGCGCGGGCGGTCGAGAACCGCGACATGCCGCCGTGGGACGCCGACCCGGGCTACGGCCCCTGGGTGAACGACGCTTCGCTCAGCGACGACGAGGTCACCGCGATAACCCGCTGGGTGTCGGCGGGCGCGCCGCGAGGCGAAGGCGAAGAGCCGGCCTGGACGCCGCCGAAGAACGACTCCGAGTGGGCCTTCGGCGAACCGGACTGGGTGTACGAGTTCGACGCCTTCGACATTGCCGCCGACGGTCCGGACCAGTTCGCCATGCTGCCGGTCGCGCCCGGATTCGACGAGGACCGCTGGATTCGCGCGGTGGAAATCCAGCCGGGCGACCGCGAGGTTCTGCACCACTTCATTCTCTGGCGGGCGTCGGACAGCAGCCCCGACGTGCAGGACGCCTGGATCGACGCCTGGGCGGCTGGCGGTGTGGCCACCGAGATGCCCGAGGGGACGGCCCGCCTCCTGCCGAAGGGACGCGGACTGATCGGCGACTTCCACTACCACCCGACCGGAAACGCCACGACCGACAGGACCCGCATCGGCATCTGGTTCGCCGAGCCCGAGGAGGTCGAGAAGGAGCTGATCAACCTCTGGGTGATGAACGCCCAGTTCAGGATTCCCGCCGGCGACCCGAACTACCAGGGGCGCGCAAGCCACGTCTTCTCGGAGGATGTCCACGTCCGTTCCCTGGGGCCGCACATGCACTACCGCGGCAAGGACATGAAGTACACCGCCTACCTGCCCGACGGCGAGGAGCGGGACCTGCTCAGCGTCAGCCGCTACGACTTCAACTGGCAGACCTTCTACGAGTTCGAGGAGCCGGTCGCGCTCCCGGCCGGCACCAGGATCGAGGTCACCGCCCACTGGGACAACTCGGCGGAGAACCCGCACAACCCGGATCCGACCGTTGACGTCACCTGGGGTACCGACTCCACCGACGAGATGCTCATCGGCTTCGTGGACTACGTGGCGGCCGATGGCATCAGCCCGAAGCCGGCCAGCGCCGTGATCGCCAAGCTGCACGAGCTGGCGAAGAGCCATCCCGGCCAGGCGTGGCGCTTCGACATCACGCGCCAGGTCGGCGCCGGCCCGGAACCGACCGCGATGCTGCTGCCGCGCGACGGCAACAAGGGCGGCTGGTTCGTCCAGTTCGGAACCCTCGCCATGCCGGCGCCCATCGTCGACATCGTCTGGGACGGCAACAAGGTGACCGCCACCGCGGAAACGCCCGGCAACACGATGGAGCTCTCGGGCGTCCTGCAGGAGGACGGCACCCTGCGGATGAACATGGGGCCGGGTGAGGTCGTCGGCACGCCGGCAGAAGCCGAGACCCCGGCCACCCTGCCGACCGGGTAGAGCCGGGCCTGCAGGCTTTCGGTCCTGCCAGTGGTCCGTTCGGCCGCTGGGCAGGACCTGTCTGGCTCCGCGGTCCAGGAGGCCTCGAGGCCACTGGCACGACCTGTCCGGCCCGCCTGCCGGGCCGTATCGCGCGAGCCTGTCCTCCTGCGCCCTGCAGACCCGAGATGACTCGGGGCGTGCCGGAAGTGGCACAATCGTCTCCTCGATGACGACGCCTTGCTTCCTGCTGCTGGCCTTGATCCCGATCGGTGTCGCTGCCTGCGGGCCCGGCGCTTCGGACACCGGCGCCACGGCCGAAGCTGGCGACCCCGGATCGGCAGAAGAAGCAGCGGCCCGGCCAGCGCCGGAGTTCACGGACCCGATCGTCTTTCAGCGCATGGAGTCCAACGACATCACGGGCCACTCGCCGCCGGAGACCTGGATCATGGACGGCGACGGAAGCGGACTGCGGCACCTGGGCAACCACTACCGGCAACCCAACGTGTCTCACGACCAGCGCGCCCTCATCCATACCGACTTCGGCACCGCCTACAGCGACCCCTTCGGCGGCGACTTCCGAACCGAAGACACGGCCCGCATCTTCCGGGAAGAGATCACCACGGGAGAGCGGACCATCCTCCGGGAGGTGGAGGGCTGCTGGCTACGCGACGCCAGCCTGTCGCCGGTAACCCGCGGCCTCACGTGGTTTCAGGAATGCCCTGACGACCCGGACGACAGGGCGAACCTCATGGTCGAACTCGGCAGCGGGCGCTTGCTGGACGCGTCGCTCACGACGGCCCACTCGATCCACAGCGCCGTCGGCACTCGGCGCGGCGCAGTGGTCGAGGCATGGGGCGAACGCAACGAACAGGACCACCGTCACCGGAGCGAAATAGGCCTCATCCGTTTCGACGGCTACGGGCAGGGCACGTACACCGCGCTCACGGATCGAGAGCACTCGCATGGCAACCCCGCCGTATCGCCGGACGGCAGGACTGTGGCCTGGGACACGAACCAGACCGGCGACAGCAACGACGTCTTCCTGATCGACCTCGACGGCTCGAACCAGCGGCGCCTGACGACCGCAGGCGCCCAGCACCCCTGGTTCTCCCGCGACGGACGCTGGATCGTCTTCTCCTCGTCGCGTTCAGGCAGCACCGAGATCTGGAAGATGGAGATCCAGACCGGCGAGACCGCCCAGCTGACCGACGACCCGGCCTGGGACAGCATCCGGCCCCGCTGGTAGGCCCGGCCGCGGCCGGCAAGAACCCGGCGGCTGCGACCCGCCCTCGCCGACCAGGCGCAGCTTGTACGGGTTCGTCACCGACAATCGGCCGAACGTGCCGAGCATCTCGAAGGGGTCGTCCACGTCGATCTTCTTCTTCCGATCAGCGCCTTGACCTCCGGGCAGCCGGTCGGGGGGAGCCGCAGCTGAAAGAAGGGCCACAGGATCGGGCTGGGACAGTCACGGGCCTTGTCGGGAAACGCGGAGATGGCCCAAGCCCTCACGGTCGGGCCACGTAGCCGAAGACGAACTTGCCGTCTTCGGAGGTCAGCTCGCCGATCATCAGCCTCTCGTGCCTGAACATCCACCGGGTCACATCAGTCCTTCTGCCCTCTGCCCGCTCCGGCGCGGCCAACGGCCGCCGTATTCCCAGGGACCGAAGCAGGTGCTACATGGCCCTCTGACCTGGCTTCCTCATGGCATTGCCTCCTCGCCGAGGACAGGAATCCGGACCTCGGCGGGGCTCACGATCGGCAACATGCGACGCCGACCTCCTCCCGGCCTGGAGTGGTCGTGAAACGGTCCCCTGCGTCGCCGGGCCACAACCATGCCAGCCGCAACCGGCCGTTCGCTGGCGGCCCTACTCCGTGCGGGCCAGCAGCCACCACTTCATGGTCGTGGCGACCAGCTGCGCTGCGTCCTCCTGGACGAAGTGGTTCGCGCCCGGGATGGTGACCAGGGTGTAGTCGGCATCCAGCCAGTCCCAGGTGTTGTTCAGGCCGTCGGAGTGGAGCGCCGTGTCCTCCAGGCCGTGGAACTGGAGCACGGGCATGCCGAGACGCGGCGCCTCCTGGCCGGGCGCCTGGCCGAGGCCAGCGCCGTCCTCGCTCGGATAGTTCCGCTTGTAGTAGGCCAACATGCCGTCGAAGTTCGAGCGCTCGAACGCCTCGACGTAGTGCTTCCTCACTTCCTGGTCCTGCACCCAGCCGGCCAGGGTTTGCGGCGTCATCGGCATGCCGAAGAAGATGTCCGGGTCCTTCGAGCTGCCCTCCTGGAACTTGCGGGCGTAGCCGCTGTTCTGCCGTTGCTCGGCGTTGTTCGCGAGTTCGCGGCCCAAGCCGTTCGGATGCGGCAGGTTCAGGATGATCAGCCGCTCCGTCATCTGCGGCACGTGGAAGGCGAACTGCCAGGCGACCGCGCCGCCCCAGTCGTGACCGACGATCGTCGCCTTGTCGCGGCCCAGGTGCCGGATGACCGCGGCCACATCGCCGACGAGGTAGCGCATGTCGTAGTTCTCTTCGCCTTCGGGTCCGTCGCTCAGGTTGTAGCCACGCTGGTCGATGGCCACGACCAGGAAGTCGCTGGCGAGCGCCTCCATCTGGTGCCGCCATGAGTACCAGAAGTCCGGGAAGCCGTGGATCATCACGACCAGCGGACCCTCGCCCAGCGAGGCGTAGTGGATCTTCACGCCGTTCGAGTCGGCGTGGCCGTGATCCACTCGGTCCATCAGGTCGCTGCCCATCGCCGTTCCTCCAGTCATCGCCAGGAGCAGAATGCAAACCGCCGCCGTCAGCGAGCGGCTCCGGGTCGTCGTGTCGTGCCCTCGCTTCATGCTGCTTCTCCCATCGAGTCGTCCTTCTTGCCTGTCGGGCATTGTATGCGCGCAACCCCGGAGCTCTGACCCTGCACCGGCCATCAGCGAGGAAGGGTCGACGCCTTTTCGAACGCAGTCGCAGCCGGCCAGCAAGCGATCCTCCTGCTGGCGAAGCCTCGCTCGGGCTGCCGGGCGGAGTCCATGCCGCGGGGCCGACGCGAAAACGCGGGACCGACTCCAGACTCGACAGTCTCTGACCGTGCGTGGCCGCCGCGACCTGGCCCTGCCGGGCCGACTGGGCAGACGCTGCAACCCCGGCTCTACGGCTCCAGGCGGAACGTCCCTTCGCCCAGCGGGCGGTCCGGGTTCTCCCAGGAGGTCCGCCAGTACAGCTCGTGCACGACCCCGCTGCCGTCGCCGTCCACCAGGCCGACGTTGATCGCCGCGCGCTCGGGCGCTCCGCCGCCGGTGACCCAGCCCCACGGCAGAGTCGCGTGGGCCGTGTAACCCGTGCCAGCAGCGTCGATCTCGACGTGCGTCACCGGCGACGCGCCCGTCCAGGCCGGGTGCGGCGGGAACTCGAACTCGGAACCGACCGGCCCCGTGCCGATGTGCGGATCGTCGATCACGCGGGCCCGTTCCGGCCACGGGTCGACGAAGAGCAGAACGGCCTCCACGTCGTCGGGGTCGACGTCGGAGAAGTCCGCGTCCGGACCGGCATCGGCGCCCTCGACGTAGTCGTCCGTGACGTCGGCGCGGAAGTAGAGGTTGTCGTCGTCCCAGGCGAGGTACACGTCGACCGAGGAATCCTCCGGGCCCTGCCACGCGTCGTCGCCGGTCTCGCCCTCGATCTCGGCAGCCGAGTCGAACGCGAGCGCCGTCACCCCCACTTCCTGCCACTGCTCGACCGTCGCCCTGCCGAGCGGGACCGCCGTTCGGGCGAGCATTCCCAGCTCGACCGGCGCAAGAAGCACCTGGCCGTCGGTTCGCGACAGGCCGCCCGGGGTCTCGAACGTCAGCCGAAAGTTCAGCCTGCCGCCGTCGGCGCCCACCTGCGCCGTGCCGTCGAGCAGCGTCGACAGGTCGACCGTCTCGCCTGACCCCAGCGAAACCGCGGCCGGGGTGTGCGCCGCGGACTCGCCGCCGGAATCGCCCTCGGAGTCACCCGACGTCGCGCGCGGCCCCACGGTCACCTCGGCCTGCATCGGGAACCGGGTCGGATTGCGCACCGTGCCCCCTGCCTGTCCGGCGTCCTGGCCGCCACCGGCCCACAGCGGTTCGACTTCCAGCGCGTTACCGGGCATCTCCACGATCCGGTCGAGCACCGGTGCGCCGTCCGCGGGCGCCTGCTCGGCCTCTCCGCCATCCGCGGACGATGCGACGCCATCTGGCGGCGCTGCCGGCGCTTCGGCCGCCTGGTCGCCCGCCGGGACGATGACCTCGTCCAGCAGCCTGCCGTCCTCGTCGATGGCGCTGAAGGCGGCGCCCTCGCTCGACAGGTCGGCAAGCCAGAAGTGCGGCTCGCTGGCCGACTTCTCGATGTACCACCGTTCCACCAGATCAACCGTCCGGGCGTCCTTGCCCATGCAGCCGTCACCCAGGTAAAGCACCCCCTCGCCCGGCTCGACCACCTCGCCCAGCCGCAACGAACGGCTGCGCTTGAGCACGTGGTCGTGGTTCTCCAGTCCCACCGTCAGGCCGTGACGGTAAAACGTCTCCTCCCAGGCATCGCGCAGCGGGGCAGAGTCCTCGTACGAACGGTGCGCCGGGTAGAGCGGCACGTGGTAGAGCGCGAGGCGGTTCGGCAGCTCGGCGTCGGCCGCCATCCGGTCTTCGAGCCACGCCGTCTGTTCCGCGGCGCCGACGATGTGGCCCGTGTCCAGAACGTAGACCGCGCCGACCGAGCCAAGCGGCAGACGGAAGTGCGTCGGGCCGCCCTGCTCCACCGACCCGTCGGCGCCCTGGTTCTGCGCGAAGAGTCCGAAGAAGAAGGGGGCCTTCCGCTCCGCCGGCGCCGACGGCGCGACGCCGCCGGCGCGGCCCACGTTCACCTCGTGGTTGCCGATGGAGACGACCATCGGGATCATGTGCCCGTCGGGCGTCACCAGGCCTTCCCTGGTGTGGTCGAGCCAGGTCCGCCAGCGCGGCCAGTTCGAGGTCAGGCCGTTGGCATACGCGAGGTCGCCGCCCAGGAGCAGCATGTGGGGCGCCTGCCGCCCGGCCTCCTGCAGCAGCGCCAGCGACATGGGGGCGACGTCGATGTCGCCTCCCGCCACCACACGCAACGGGCCGTCCCTCGGCACGGTTCGGAAGCGGCGCGTGCCGCCGAGCGTCACGCCCCCAGCCTCGAGCGTGAACTCGTGGCTGCTTCCGGGCGCGAGACCGTCGAGCTCGAACCGGAACACGCGGACGCCGGGCACACCCTCGATGTCCACGGGAACACCCTCGACCGCCCATGGCTCGTCGTCGCTGCCGTCAGGCCGCCACGCCACCGCGGCCGTCTCCGGCAGGCCGTCCGCGCCGCCGTCCGCCTCCACGACCAGGTTGACGGTCATGGTCGTGGAGGTGTCGCCCTGCCAGGTCAGGTGGACCGAGTGCCAGAGCGGCGCATCCGGGGCCGCTGCGCAGCCGCCGCCAAGGAGGGCCGCCGCGACCAGAAGGGCTGCCGCCGATGAACTCTTCACTGCCGTCTCCTCCCGTCTCGCCCCCGCGGCGCAGGCCGCATCGCCGGCGCCGCAGGGTGCGTGGCCGGCATCGCTCCAGGCGCAGGCTCCCACCTCGCCGGAAGGCCGTCGGCCAACCGCCGTCCGGCACCTCCGACACCCCGGCCAGCGCCACCGCCGGTCAGAAATCGTAGCGAAGGCTGAGCGTGGACCACCAGCCGTACTGCTCGATCTGAATCGGCCGCCGGGGCGTGCCCTCGAACACCCGGTACGGCTCGTCCGTCAGGTTGATCAAGTCGAGCGCGATGGACCAGCCGGCGGGGAGGCCGAAGCGGGCCGAGAAGTCGATCTGTTCGTGGTCGTCCACGTAGACGTCCAGCGCCGGCCGATCGCCGACCTCGGCCAGGAACCTCCCCGCCAGGTTGTACGACAGACGCCCGGAGAAGAAGCCCTTCTCGTAGGACACGGCCAGGTTCGCCACCTCGTCGGACTGGCCCTGCAGTGGCGCCGACTCCCGGTCCGGGTAGTTCGCCTCGGAATCGGTCAGGGTCAGGTTGAAGTAGAGCCCAAGCCCGTCGAACGGCGCCGGCAGGGCGCGGAACCGGTTCTGGAAGGCGAACTCGAGCCCGGTCACCGAAGCGCTGTCGCCGTTCTGCGGTTGCGTGACCTGGAAGAGCTCGGCGCCGCGCAGCTCGTCGAAGGTGTAGGTGAAGATGTTGTCGGCAAGCTCCTTGTGGAAGACGCCCGCGGAGACGATGCCGACGCTCTCCAGGTAGCGCTCGTACAGGAGGTCGAAGTTGGTGGCCCGTGTGACCTCCAGGTTCGGGTTGCCCCGCTCGATCTCGCTGTCCTCGGCGATCAGGAACTGATAGGGCGCGAGGTCGGCGAAGCGCGGTCGCGCCAGCGTGCGGGAGACGGCGGCGCGCAAATTGGACTGATCGTCGAGCGCATGGCGCACCTGAACGCTGGGTAGCGCCTCGCCGTAGCTCTCGGACCCGGCCATCGGATCGAGACCGGCAAACTCGCCGTCCTCGTCGAACCGCAGCTCGAAGGCGTTGAAGCGGTTGGAGGTCGCCTCGCCACGAACGCCGCCCACGAGGCTCAGCTTCGAGCCGAACTGGTACTCGACCATGCCGTAGACGGCGATCGTGTCCTCGCTCGTGTCGTAGTCGGCCAGGTCCTCTTCGTGGTCGCGCTCGCCTTCGAGCCCCATGCCGCCGATGATGTCCGGCGTGGACCGGCTCGGGAACTGACCGATGCTGCCGTACCTGTTGCCGAAGAAGGACGACGGGTTCACAAAGCCGTCCAGGTTCGAGGTCAGGAACACGTTGTCGGCCTCGTAGGCGTGCACCTCGTTGTTCCGGTCCTTGCTCTTGTACCTCGCCTTGGCCCCGAACTTCAGCAGGCCGCCGCTGTCCATGCCGCCCACCGGCAGCGAGAGATCGAGGCGCAGGCCGATCTCCTCGTCCTCGGTCAGGTTGTCCTCCCGGACGATCTCGTCGAGGACGCTCTGCGCGATGTCCTGGTTGAGCGGGTTGGCCCGGATGTTGCCCGGATCGATGGAAGTCGGGCTGACGTTCGGAGCAAACGCGACGTCCTCCTGCACGAACGTCGTGTCGTACCGTTCGGGCTCATCCTCGAGCGCCGTGCTCAAGCTGGCCCGGTACTCGAACAGCCTTCCGGCCCCGGTGAACCAGGATCCACGCAGCGACATGGAGCCGATCTTCTGGACCTCGTAGCGGTCCTTCAGCTCCCACTCGATGGCGTCGTCACCGGGGCGGAAGCGCAGCCGTCGCCGGTACTCCTGGTCGCCGAAGTCGTTCCAGACGGCGCCGAATCGCAGGTCCGTGCTGTCGGAGGGCCGATGATCCAGCGACGCGCTCAGGCCCATGCGCTCGCGGTTGATCGTGTAGTCGCGCAGCTGCAGGTCGTCGAGCGCGCCGTCGTCGTACTCGACCTCGATGCTGTCCGACCCCCGGTCCGTGTCGAACAGGCTGCCGCTGACCACCATCCCCGTTCTGCTCTCGTTCCAGCGCTGTCCGACGGCGAAGCTGCCCAGGGTCGTCGTGTCGTCCATCAGGTCGTTGTAGCCGCCGCCCGCGGCGATGGAGCTTCGGCCTCCCTCCGGCGCCACCTTGGTCACCAGGTTCACGACTCCGCCGATGGCGTCGGCGTCCATGTCGGGGGTGACCGTCTTCGAGACCTCGATGGACTCCAGAAGGTCGGCCGGAATCACGTCCAGAGCGACGCTTCTGCCGTCGCCCTCCGGCGAGGGCAGGCGTTCGCCGTCGATCATCGCGGAGCTCATGCCCGGCTCCGTGCCGCGCAGGCTGACATAGCGACCCTCGCCCTGGTCGCGCTGCAGGCTGACGCCGGGCACACGGTGGGTGGCCTCGGCGGCGTTCGGGTCGGGGAAGCGGCCGATCTGATCGGCCGAGACGACGTTGATGATGGAGAGGGCGTTCCGCTGCTGGTTCAGCGCCCGGGCCTGGCCCTCGAGCTGAGGGCTGGCGGTCACCGTCAGGTCCTCGGCGAAGACGACGCTCTGCAGCCGAAGGTCGACGCGCGAGGTGGCGGACGCCTCGACCGCCACGTCGAGCCGCTCCGTGTCGAACGACAGGTAGTTCACCTCCACCACCTGCGGCCCGGCGGGAACCGCCACCAGCCGGTACGACCCGTCGGCCTCGCTGCGGGCGGAGACGACGCTTCCGTCTACCCGGATTGCCGCACCGGGCAGGGCGTTGCCGTTCGCGTCGACGACCCGGCCGGTCAGGTTGCCGACCTGGGCGCCAGCGGCGCCGGCCAGGGCCGGAAGCGTCGCCGCCAGAAGAAACTCCTTGAGCCTTGTGTTTCGAAGCACTGCGTTCTCCTCCTCAGTAATCAGGACATGCATGGGCACCAACAGCAAGGGACCCTTGCGCCTCTTTGTGAAGGGAACAGCTCTTCTTTGGTGAAAATAGCCGAAAGAACCCGCAACCGGCACGGGCAGGACGCGGCGCCCGCGTCCCCTCAGCTCCCCCTCCCCCTCACGACCTGACGGCGGCCTGCGGCGCTACCATGCCGCGGCATGCGCGAGGTGGCGGGAAGGCGACGGGTCGAGGACATCGACTGGGCGTTGTGGCGCGCCGTGGACCGGGCCACCCTGACCTTCATCCGCGAAGGAGACCGCGTGCTGCTCATCCGCAAGAAGCGGGGTCTCGGCGCCGGCAAGGTCAACGGACCCGGCGGGCGGCTCGAACCCGGCGAGGCAACGCTCGCCTGCGCCGTGCGCGAGGTTGAGGAGGAGCTGGGCGTCACGCCGCTCGACCTCGAGTTCCGCGGCGAGCACCTGTTCCAGTTCGTGGACGGCTACTCCATTCACGTCCACGTGTTCGTGGCCTCGGGCCACGAGGGCACAGCCAAGGAGACCGATGAGGCGGCCCCGCTGTGGACCGCCGTCGACGAGATCCCCTGGGGCGAGATGTGGGAGGACGACCAGCTCTGGCTGCCCCACGTCCTCGCCGGGCGCACCGTCCACGGCCGCTACGTCTTCGACGACGACCGCATGCTCAGCTGGGATCTCGAGGTCAACGGCAAGCGCCTGGCCGCCGGCTGACCGGTGGCCCTCAACGGCTCCGCCGGCAACCGCCAGCCTCGCCGGCCGCCGAGGGCGACGCTACTGGCCTCCGGTCGCCCCCGTCGCTCTGCCGGCAGCCCGGATGGCCTCCGCATCCTCCGGTTCCACATAGGTCCAGGCGAGGAACGGCGCCATCATCTCGTCCGTGCTCTTCGCTCCCCAGTCGACCGCACGGCCGATGTCAAGGAAGGGATACTCGTCGAGCTTGGTCTCCGAGTTGTCGTAGACGGCCTCGATCTCGACCCGGGTCCCGGCCGGCAGCACCTTGGGAGACCGGTAGATGTAGTTCGTCTGCCAGCTGTAGTCGTACTCCGGGACGTCCAGCAGCACCTCGGCGCCGCCGTCCGGGTAGAAGGCGGTGTACGTCATGCTCTGGCCGCGGAAGTGCATGTGGGGGTGCAGCGAGAGCAGCACGGTGTCCTTCTCGAACACCCGCGACGAACCGACCCGCCAGCTGCCGTGGCCGGGTGGGATCTCGAACGCACCGGCGCCGATCGTGTTCCAGGTCACCTTGTGCCGCACCTCGGCGTCGACGGGATGGAACCTGAAGGCGACCGCGGACCGGTCCTCACCGCCGCTGCCGGGGCCGGGCTCCTTGTGGTAGTGGACGTTCAGGCGCACCACCATGCCGGCCCGAAGCTGGTTGCCGAAGCCCGGCGGGTAGATCGTGGGGTCCTCGCCGGCAGCGATGGAGCCGAGCGAGAAGGTGTCCTCGCTGAGCACATCGACCTCGCCGTCCTCGTTCGGGACCAGTGCCCTGCCGGTGATGTGATGCACGAACTCGGCATCCGGCTGGTACTCGATGGCCTGAATCCAGCGCGGCTCGGGCAGCATCTCCTCCGTCAGCGTGATGAAGAAGTTCGGCTGCTCGTCCTCCACGTCGTCGCCGACAACGTACGGCTCTTCCATGTAGACGATGAGGTCCGGCTTGCCGATGAGGAAGCCGCCCGTGTCCTCCCACTCGCGCGGCGCCGGGCCCTTCGCCGGGTCACCCTTCGGCGCCCCCTGCCTGGCCCAGGCGACGACGGTGTCAATCTCGTCGCGCGTCAGCGTCCGCTCGTTCGAGAACACGCCCGCGGTGTGGCCCGAAGCGTCCCACGGCGGCATCTCGCGGCTCTCCACCAGGCGTGCGATGGAGCGGGCCCACGGACGCACCTCGTCATACGTCATCAGCGACATCGGCGCCACCATGCCGGCCACGTTGTCGCCGCCCGGGCGATGGCAGGTCTGGCAGTTCTCCTGGAAGATGCTCAGGACGTGCTCGTGGAAGGTGACGGCGTCGCCGGTGTCGGCGGCCGCGCCGACCGCCAGTCCGGGCGAGCCGAGTACGAGAAGTGCAGCGATCAAGCGGTCCATGCGCGCCTCCGTCTACTGGTCAGGAAGCCGCAGTGTAGCAGGCGAACATCCGGTCGGCCGTTGCCGGGTCCGAGGGACCCGCAGGGACGCGGGCGCTCGGGAGATGGGCGACCGTGACCTTCACGCCTACGGACGGTCTGTGCAGGAACGCCGGCGCTCGGGAGGTAGATGGAAAGTGGCGCCCGCTTCGGGCGGCTGCGCTGTGGACCGTCGTGCTCGTCCGACAGGACGTGCAAGGTCGCTGGCCTGAAGCCCCCTGCGGCTCCTCCGCCCTGACGGCTCAGGTCGTGCCTGGCGAGACCGGCGACGGCCCGGCTGGGAAGGCGGAAGGGGAAGCCGGGCGAGTTCAGGAGACGGCGCGCACCGCGGCCCCGCGCATGGCCACCGAGCGGCAGGCGCGAAACAGGGTCGGCACGAACAGGTCGGGCCTTGCAGCGCAGGCGAAGTGGTCGCCGTCGAGAGGATGGACGCGGGCGCCGGGAATCGCGGCCGCAAGGGCCAACTGCGCGCGCGGCGGCACGTGCTCGTCGTCGCGGGTCACGACGACGGCGGTCGGCACGCCGACCTCGGCCAGCCAGGGCATCGAGTCGAAACGAGCCAGCGCCGCGCCCGCCTCGACCACCGCCGACGGGTCCGTGGGCGCGAGCTGCTCGCGGAGCCTCGACCGCCGGGCCTGGTTCGAGATGTTCTCCAGCATCCGCTCCGCAAAGGTCGTCCATACAGATTGCGGGGCCGCCCAGGCCGCGAACGACAGCAGCGGCCCCAGCGTCGATGCCGCCCGCTGCGCCTGCCAGCCGCCGAAGCGGGAGGCAGTGGCGCAGAGCACGAGGCCGGCGGTCCGGTCCGGATGGCGTCGCCAGAACAGCTGCGCGATGGCGCCGCCCATCGAGTAGCCGACCGGAATGACGCGCTCCGAACCCAGCAGATCGGCGAGCGCTGCGGCGTCGTCCGCGCAGTCCTCCAGGCTGAAGGCGCCGGGGCTGCGCAGGCCGCGGCCGTGACCCCGGTGATCGAGCGCGACGACCCGGAAGCCGGTGCCGGACACCCCCAGGCAAGAGGACCAGTTCAGCATGGCGGTGGCGGCCAGGCCATGCAGCAGCATCAGGACCGGCGCCCCTTCCGGACCCTCGACCTCGTGTACCCAGGTCGCACCGCGTCCGGGCAGACGCACCCGGCGACCGGAGACCGGAGACCCCACGGCTCCAACCGGACCGCTCACTTCTCCTGCCGACTCTCGCCCGCCTCCGACCGCAGGCCTCGCGGCCGATCCTCCGGCACCCGGCAGATGCGATCCATCCGGTGGCTCCCCATCTGCGGGTGCTCCCAGCGCAGCTGGTCGCCCTCCATCCAGCGCCTGACGCGGATGAACGACAGCCCGAAGCCGTCCATCTCCAGCACCCCATCCCTGTAGCGGGCCTGGTTGCGAATCCGCATGCAGGACCCGCTCACGTCGTTCACGCCGTTGCGCAGGGTGCCGTCGGCACGCATGTCGTGGATCACTCCCGCCGACGTGACGACCACCCGGTCGCCGCACTGTTCCACCCGCTCGAGGTGGCCGGACGTCGGGTCGCGCCACAGGCCCCGGAGATCGGGAGCGCCGGGCGGAAGCGGTTCCGTGCAGGCGGAGAGAATCGGCATCGGCCATTCCAGCCAGCCGTCGCAGCCCGGGGTGTAGGCCAGGGGTACGTCGTCCGCGCCCGGGCCCGACCCGTCCAGCGCCGGCAGCTGGCAGTGGTCCACCGTGGCGGCGTCTCCGGCGAAGACTGCCGGCGCGGTCGTGTCCGGCGGTCTCGGCGCCGCCCGCAGGTAGACGGTGGCGCCGCCGACCGCAAGCCCGGCCACTGCCACGACGGCGGCGAAAGCCACGACTGCGACGCGACGTGCCGGCCAGCGTCCGAACCCGATCATCACTGCCTCAGGCGCCGCCCATCACGGGCGTTGAATCGATGAAGTCGACGACGATGTTCGCCAGCTCGGCGCCGCGGCCTTCCTGGAGGAAGTGCCCGCCGCCTTCGATCGTCACATGGGGCTGGCCCTGGGCGCCCGGGATGCGCTCCTCGAAGACCCGGTTCCCGCCCCGCGTGACGGGATCGTTGTCGGAAAAGGCGCACAGGAACGGCTTCGTCCACTCCGAGAAGACGCGCCACGCCTCCTGCTGGGCCGGCACGGCCGGGTCATCGGGCAGGTTGGGCACACGGCTCGGCATGGCGCGGATCCCCGCCTTGTACGACGGGTCCGGGAACGGCGCATCGTAGGCCGCGATCTCCTCCCTTGTCAGGCGGACCCCGTCCACGGCGCCAGCCACCATCATGCCGGCCGGCATGTCCTCGGTCTCCCAGGTCCACTTCTGCCAGTACGCGAACCTGAGCGCCCGATCCACGGAGCCGCCGCCCGAGATCGCCTCGCGCATCTCGGCCATCGTCGGCGTGGGCGCCTCGGCCCGGAACTTCCGGATCGCCTCGGCCGTCTCCGGCGGCACGCCGACCGGCAGCGGCAGCCCGGTGTTCGCGGCCACGATGCGGTCGAACCGCGCCGGGTCGAGCGCCGCCATCCGCAGCCCGATCAGGCCGCCCCAGTCCTGCCCCACGAGCGTGGTGTGCATCACGCCATTGCTCCGCAGCCAGGCGCTCAACCAGTCGACTTGCCGCTGATAGGTGTAGTCGTCCCGCTCGGTGGGCTTGTCGGAACGCCCGAAACCGACGAGATCGGGCGCCATGACCCGGACGCCGCGCTCGACGAACACGGGAATCATGCGGCGATAGAGATAGCTCCAGGTCGGCTGTCCGTGCATCAGCAGCACCAGCGGTCCGTCGGGCGGCCCCGCCTCGATGTGGTGAATGCGGATGCCCTCGCCTTCGCCGTCTCCGCGCGGCACCACCGTGTAGTGCGGCTCGAAATCGAAGTCGGGCAGGTTGACGAACCGTTCGTCCGGGGTGCGAAGGACCTTCATGGCGGGCTCTCCCTGTTCTCGAATCCGTCGTTGCGTTCGGGGCGCGCTCGCGGTTTCCACGCGGCAGCGCCTGTTCGGAGGATAGCGCCGCAACGCCCCGGCAAGGGGGCCGGCGGAGCTACTCCCCGTCGGCCCCGGCCTCGATCCGGCCGTACATCGTGCCGCCGTACGGCCCGTGGTTCCACGTCCCGGCGTAGCGCCCGTCGTAGAACAGCACCTGGGAGCCGAACTGATTGCCCAGGCCCGGAATCTCGAAGTCCTCGATGCTGACCATCGGCACGTTCCCGGCCCACACGATGGGCACCACGACCGGCAGGGTCACGTCCACGGTCATGTAGACCACTCGGACGTCGAAGCGCCACCGGTCGCCCGGCCCGTCGAGCTTCGAGACCTTCTCGATCTCGTAGCGCTCGGGGTTCCGGTCCCGACTGACGCCATCGACCTCGTCCAGGCCCTCAACGTTGTCGATCGTGAAGTGACCCACGAGGTCGACGTTCTGCATGCGCTCCGCAAACGCGCGCTCGCGCTCGGACAGCTCCTCCACGGCAACCGTGCGCCCCAGGCCGGAGGCATGGAAGAAACCCACGCCGTAGCCAACGCAGAGCAGGACCAGGACGCCGACCGCGGCGGCCACCAGGATCAGTGCCTTCCTCACGGCACGCCTCCTCCGGCTGTGTACTCGCGTGCGGTTCTCACGGCTCCCCCTTTCTGGTGCGGCCCCATGAACTCCCGCACCTCTGATCGCTCCGGCCCCGGAGACTACAGCCTGAGCCACATCAACCCTCGGCAAGCCGACCCCGGCTTCTTCCGCCAGGCCCTGGTCGCACAGGCAAGACCCGAGCCGACAGGTCAAGGGGGCCGCAAGGGGGGCTGGAGGCGACCGACCTGGCACGTCGTCGCGCGCAAGCACAGCCTCCGGCAGCGATGCCGACCGCAGCCGGCGCCAGCCTCCAGACAACCTCCGAAGCGCCCGCGTCCCCTGCGGCCTCCTCGGACCTGGCGGCGGCCCCAGCCAGCACCCGACCAGCACCCGCCACCGGCCTCCGGCACACCTGCGCCGGCCTGCTACCCTCCGCGGCGTTGATGTCCCGGAACGCCGTCGTCGGCCTGTCGGTCGCTGCCGCCGCCCTGCTCGCCGGGCCTGCCACGGCCCAGGAAGCGGCCGGGCGGGCCTGGACCAACATGGACTACGGCCCGTTCAAGGTCCACTCCTACATCGTCGAGCCCGGCAACAACGCGAACAAGGGCATCGCCATCCGCGTCGACAGCGGCCCCGGCGGCATCTCGAAGGGCACGGAGTTCCTTCTCTTCGACACCGACACCCTGCGCTGGGCCGCCGGCTGGACGGGCCCGGGCTTCATCGACTGGAACTCCATCAACTACAACGGCAGGCACGAGATCGAACCGGCGCTGGTCGGCGACCTCGTGTTCACGAATCCGGACGCGCCGGGCTGGTCGCGGGCAGGCGACGACTTCGCGGACACCCGGATCGTCGGGCGCGGCGGCCGTCGCTTCGGGCCGCAGGACCGCAACGTGGCGCGCTGGCTCGGCCACTACCTGCACGGCAACCGCGTCGTGCTGCACTACCGGGTCGCCGACGCCGAAGTGCTGGAGATGGGCGCCTCCGAAGGCGACGGTCTGTTCGGCCGCACCCTGAACATCGGACCGCGAAGCACCGACCTGGAGCTTCAGGTCGCCCACCAGGAAGGCGGCCGCACGTGGGCGGACGGCGAGATGGCGGGCTTTCGCGAGGCGTGGGCCGACGGCGCAGCCACCGCAGCCATGCTGATCGGCCCGGCGGACGGCGTGCGCTGGCTGACGGACGACCCCGACCACCTGCGCGTGCAGGTCGCCGCCGGCAGGCAGGCCCTGCGGCTGAAGATCGTGCTCGGGCGCGGCGGCTCGTCCGGCGCCGGCATCGACGCGCGGGATGCAGCGATCGCTCCGCCGGAAGACCTCGAACCTCTGACCCACGGTGGCCCGCGACGCTGGACCGGGCCGATGGAGGCAGAGAGCCGGGTGCTGGGCCGACCCGACGGGTCTTTCGTGCTGGAAGACCTGGCTGCGCCGCTCGACAACCCGTACCGATCCTGGATGCGCCTGGGCGGGTTCGACTTCCTGGACGGCGGCCGCCGGGCCGTGGTCGCGACCTGGATGGGCGACGTCTGGCTGGTCGACGGCCTCGGCGGCGAGGATCTCGGCGAGATCACCTGGTCGCGCTTCGCCACCGGGCTCTACGAGCCGTTGGGAGTGAACACGCGGGGCGGCGAGATCTTCGTCACCTCGCGCGACCAGATCACCCGTCTCCACGACCTGAACGGCGACGGCGAGGCCGACCGGTACGAAGCGTTCAACCACGACGCCCAGGCCTCGGCCCACTTCCACGAGTTCGCGGTCGGCCTGGAGGCCGACGCCGACGGCAACTTCTACTACGCGAAGGGCGCCGGCCACGACTTCGACGCCCGGGTGCCCCAGCACGGGACGATTCTCCGCGTCTCCGCCGATGGCGCCTCGACCGAGATCGTCGCCACCGGTTTCCGGGCGCCGAACGGCCTGGCGCTCAACCCGGACGGCACCGTGATCGTGACTGACCAGGAAGGCCACTGGATCCCCGAGAACCGGATCAACTGGGTCGAGCCAGGGACCTTCCACGGCTACATGCGGGCCTTCACGGAACCGGGCCGCGACCCGGACGACTTCGTTCGTCCCGTCACCTGGATTCACCACGACGTGGACCGCTCCCCGTCCGCGCCCGTGTGGGTCGACAGCGCTCGCTGGGGCGAACTCGACGGCTCCCTCGCCTTCCTCTCCTACGGCAACGGCAAGGTGTTCGCCGTCCTGCCGGACGAGGCGTTCCGGCCGGAGGGCAGCACCGATGCCGACTGGCCGCGCAGCCACGGTCCGCCGCGCCAGGCCGCGGTCGTCGAGCTGCCGGTCGCCGCCGCACCCACCGGCCTGATCCGCGGGCGCTTCAACCCCGCCGACGACCAGCTGTACGTCTGCGGGCTGTTCGCCTGGGCGGGGGACCGCACACGGCCCGGCGGCTTCTACCGCATCCGGCGGACCGACCGGCCGCTCCCGGTCCCCGTGGCCTGGTCATCGGCGCCGGACGGCATCGTGGTCCGCTTCGGCGAGACGCTCGACCCGGAGGCCGCAGCCGACCCCGGCAACTTCTCCATGCGTGTCTGGCAGTACGAGCGCCGCGCCAGCTACGGCTCGCTCGACTACCGCGTCCTCGGCTCGGGGGAAGGCCGGGACGAGCTCACGGTCGTCTCCGCCGCCCTGTCCGACGACGGCCGCTCCGTGTTCGTCGAGATCCCGGACCTGCTGCCGGTGCAGCAGTTCCACCTCGAGATGAACCTGCGGGCGGCGGACGGCGCGCGCCTCCGCGAGTTCCTGCACGGCACGATCCACGAGATCGGCGCCACGCCGGGAACAGCGGTCCTGGCGACCCGGGACTGACCCCGAAGGCCTCGGACCGCTTCGTGCAGGTTCACGAGCCAGCGGGCCGTCGGAACCGCCAGCGGCCGGAGGACGCTGGCCGGGCCGGCGGAGCACGAGCGGCGCGCCGGCCAGCCGCAACAGGTCGGTCGCAACCTCGGCGACGGCCTCTTCGAGGAGGCACGAGACATCGGCGACGCCAGGGCGACGGCTTGCCGGAGAAGCGGCAGCCGACGGCGCCGACGGCCATCGCGACGCGCGCGGCGGTGCTGACGGCGCTGATCGCCGACGTGACGCTTGCGAGCACGGTGCTGGCGGGCCTCGTGGTCGGGAACGCCGCGGCGGTCGCCCATGCCGCGCCGCAGCCGCTCCAGCAGCCGCGCGGCGCCGAAGCGGACGACACGTACCGGCGCGGCCTGGAGCTCGCGTTCCGATCGCTCGCCAGCGGCAGCGACGGCGCCGAGGACGCGCGGACTGCCCGGCTCGCCGCGCTTCACGTCCCGGCGGGGACGCCGCCGAGCCCGTACCTTGCCCCCGGCCCCTTCGAGGCGACCTTTCGCGGCGCCGTCAGGCTCGACCTGAACGATTCGTTCCGCTTCGCCGTCCGCGGCACGGGCAGCGTCCGGCTGAGCATCGGCGGCGCGGTCGTGCTCGACCGGCGTCGTCTGCCAGAGGGCGACGAGCCGTCAACGACCGAGGCCGAAGTCCGCCTGCGCAAGGGTCTGAACCCGTTCGAGCTGGTCTACCGGTCGCCCGGCAGCGGCGACGCCTCGCTGCGCCTTTCCTGGAGCAACGACTACCTGCCCGAGGAGCCGCTACCGCCGAACCTCCTCCGGCATGCCGGCTCCGCCGCGCTGGAGCGGGGCCGTCAGCGGCGAGCGGACCGGGACCAGGTCGCACGCGCGATGTGCATTCGCTGCCATCCTGCGGCAGGTCCACCAGCCGGCGAGTCGCCCGAACCGCAGCCGCACATGCCGGAAGTCGCCGATGGAGCGCCCGCGCTCGACGGCGTCGGGGCCCGGCTGCGCGCCGACTGGATTGCGGAGTGGCTGCTGGAACCGCGCTCGCTTCGCCCCGGGGCGCGCATGCCGAGCCTGCTCTCCAACGAACCCGGCGAAGCGCGGCAGCAGGCAGCGGACCTCGCCGCCTGGCTCATCGGCCTCGCGGGCAGGCAGGCAGGCCCTGGGCCGGCAGCGGGCGATCAGGCGGCAGGCAGAGACGCGCGCGCCGCCGCGAACGGTGCACCGCCCGCGCGACCGACCGCCGAGCAGGTCGTTCTCGGCAGGCGCGTCTACGCCACGGTCGGCTGCGTGGCCTGCCACGGCGATGCCAGCTCGCCGCCCCGAAGCGAGCGAGCGCCACGGCTTGTCGCGGACCGGGACCGGCCCCTGGACCTCAACCGCAAGTGGCGGCAGCAAGCGCTGGCGACGTGGCTGACCAGCGGACCGGCAGCGCTCGGCGCCCCTCATCCGCAGGTCGACCCCGACGAGGCCGCGGTCCTGGCGGCGTACCTGCTCCACACCGAAGCAGCGGCCGAAGACGCTCGTCCAAGCACCGCCGACCTTCCCGCTGGCGACCCGGAGCAAGGCAAACGCCTCGCCGAACCCCTGCGCTGCCTGGCCTGCCACTCGCTGCGCGGCAGCCAGCCCCCGCCCAGCGCCACCCCGCTCGCCCGGCTCGACTTGAGCCAGCGGGTCTGGACCGCCGCCGCAACTGCCTCGAAGGAGTCGACCCATCCGCGCCACGATCTGACGCCGGCCGAGGAGTCTGCCATCGAGCGGGCGCTCGCCGCGGACCGGGCCTCCTTCGAGCGACTGGTTCCCGCCGAGTATGCGGAGCGGCAGCTCGGGTCGAGCGGCTGCCTGGCGTGCCACGGACGCGACGGCGAGCCGGCGGCATGGACGGCGCCGGGAGCGTCACCCGGCAGCGGTCCGGAAGCGGACGACTCGGTGGGAGACTTCTTCGGGGACGCCCCGCAGGGCGGGGGCGACGGCCCGGACCACGCACCGCCGGACCTGACCTGGGCAGGCGAGAAGCTGCGGAACGACTGGCTCGCGAGCTACCTGGGAGGCCGGACGGACGATCGGCCGAGACCGCACCTGGTGGCGCGAATGCCCGCTTTCCCCGACCACGCCGCGCACCTGGCCGCCGGCCTGCACCACCAGCACGGCCTGGCCGCCAGCCGGCCGGCCGGCCGGGAAGACGCGGCGGACACCGCCGACCTGGCCGAGATCGGACGCGACCTGATCCAGGCCGACCGCCTGGGCTGCCGGACCTGCCACGCTGTCGGCAGCGAGCCGGCGCTGGGCGGCGAAGGATCGGTCGAGACGGTCGATCTCGCGCTCGCCAGGCGCCGACTGCGGCGGCCCTGGTTCGACCGCTTCCTGCGCGACCCGGCGCGCATGCTGCCGGGCACGAAGATGCCCCGTTTCGTGGACGAGTACGGCTACACGTCGCTCTTCGACGTCCTGGACGGCGAGGCGACGAGACAGTTCGACGCCATCTGGCACTTCCTCGGCAGCCTCGACGGTTTGCCCGACTGAGTCAGGCTGCGCGCTGGCCAGCGGGCCGGCGCAGTGAGCACCAGCTGCAGCGCCCTCATGCCGTATCCTGCAGGGCCTCGTCCAGCTCGTCCTGGCCGTGCCGGCCGCACGCTGCATCCGCGACCGGCACGGCTGGCGCCTGCCTCCCCTGGCTGCCTGGTTCAACGAGACCCGATGCCGGGTGGCCACGCAGTGCCGGGGCCAGCTGGCTCACCGCGCCGCCTGGCAGCGCGCGAACTCGGCGCCGACGTCGGGCAGGTCGTCCTCGAGCAGGGGCAGCGAATCGAGCGCCGGGCCGTCGGCGTACTTCGGGTCGCGCAGCCGGGCGGCGAGGTTCGAGAACGTGGTGACGAGCGTCTTCGCGACCCGGGGGGTCACCACCCTCGTGCCCAGGCCGAAGGGCGGCTGCGGATCGCTCACCGTCTCCTGGACGACCTCGATCATCCCGGCCTCCTCGCCCGGCGACACGAACCAGCGAGAGCGCATGCACAGCACCCGCTTGCCGCGCTCGTCCGGCTCGCGATCGTCGGCGCCCACCGTGTCGTTGATCGCGCGGCCGTCCGCCGTGCGCCACCAGACGGCGCGGTTCAGGGTCACGCGACGGCTGATGCCCGAGCCGGAGACCCGCTGGCGCAGCGTGTCCCGGAGGCTCCCCTCAGGGGTCGCGGCCCTGGCGGTCTCGCTGGTACACATCGCCTGCCAGTCCGGACAGGCGTCCGCGTCGTCGAGCAAGGCGATCATGGCAGGGATCGTGCCCTCCACTACGGTGCGGGCACGCACCAGCGGATAGTCGGCGCCCTCGATGGGGCAGGACTCCGCCGTCACGCCCGCCTCGTCTTCGAGCAGCGTGCAGCCCGGCGACGTCTGAGCAACGGGCAGCGCGGCCAGGAGGGCGGTCGCGGCCGTCAGCAGCATGCATCCTCCGGCAGGGCGAACGCGATCAACTCGTCGGGAATCCGGCGCTCGCGGGCGCCGCCGGCGGCGATGACGATGTACTGCCTGCCTTCGTGCATGTAGGTCATGGGCGGGCCGTGAAGCCAGACGTCCGTCTCCACCTCCGCCACCACCTTCCCGGTCGCCTTGTCGTAGGCGCGCAGGAGACCGCCCTTGCTGGTACGCGGGTTCTCCCTGTCCGGCAGGGCCAGGAAGCCGACAAGGAGCGTGCGGGTCACCAGCAGGCCGCCGTCTGCCGGCATGCCGATGTAGCGGGTTCCCATGTCGCCGAGGTTCAGGTGCGCGATGGCGGGGTGGTCCTTCGGACCGGGCCCGACCGGGACGCGCCACAGGTGCTCGCCGCGGTTCATGTCGATGGCGGTGATCGTCCGGTACGGCGGCCTGGTCAGGGGCAGGCCCTGCGGACCGGCGGAATCGACGTAATCGATCACGTAGCGCCAGTCGGGCCGCCTAGCCGCATCCGGTTCGATCAGGGCCATGCCCACCGGCCGATTCTGCGACTCGACGAACAGCACGCCGGCCAAAGGGTCCACCGAGGCGCCGGGGTGGTTCGCGCCGCCGGCGGCGCCGGGCACGACCAGCACGCCCTCCTTGCCGCCCTCGCCCCTTCTGATCAGCGGTGGGAACATCGGCGCCAGGACGAGCTTCTCGGCGATCCGAAGCGCTTCCTCCCGCAGTTCCGGCGTCCAGTCGATCAGGTCGTCCTCGCTGACGCCCTGCACCTCGAAGGGCGGCGGCCTGGTCGGAAACGGCTGCGTCTCGGCCAGCTTCTCGCCCGGCACGGTCGACCGGTGGTTGACGGGCCGGTCCTCGATCGGCCAGACCTGCTCTCCGGTAGCCCGGTCGAACACGTAGGTGAAGCCGGTCTTGGAGACCTGGGCCACGGCCTTGATCAGGCGGCCCTCGACCACGATGTCCATCAGGTTCGGCGCCGAAGCGATGTCGTAGTCCCAGATGCCGTGGCGGACGGTCTGGAAGTGCCACACGCGCTCCCCGGTCTCGGCGTCGACGCACACCAGGCTCTCGGCGAACAGGTTGTCGCCCGGGCGGTCGGCGCCGTAGTAGTCGTTCGACGGCGTGCTGGTCGGCAGGTAGACGTACCCCAGCTCGTGGTCGGCGCTCATCGAGGTCCACACGTTCGCGTTGCCGGCCGTGCGCCAGGACTCGTCTTCCCAGGTCTCGACCCCGTACTCGTCGTCCCGCGGGATGGTGTTGAAGCGCCACTTGAACTCGCCCGTGTGGACGTCGTAGGCGCGCACGTGCCCCGGCGGCGCGTCGCTGCGGATCGAGTAGTCGAAGATCTTGGAACCGACGATCACGCTCGTGCCGACCACGATGGGCGGAGCGCCGTGGGTGATGTGGCGGATCGAGTAATCGCCCGGCCCCAGGTCCTGCGCCAGGTCGACGATGCCGTCCTCGCCGAACTCCCGGTCGGCCAGGCCCGTGCGGGCATCGATGGAGACCAGCTGCCGCCCGATCGTGGCCACGAACAGCCGTTCCTTCTCGCCGTCCGACCAGTACTCGATCCCGCGGGCGCCGACCGGACGCATCGTGGTGCCGCCGCGCTCCCACGTCTTCGGGTTGTACACCCACTCCTGCTCCCCGGTGGCCGGGTCGAGCAGCGCGACCTGGCCCAGGCTGGTGGGCGCGAACAGGCGACCGCCGATCATCAGCGGCACGGAGCGGTAGAACCCGGTGTCGTAGCCGGGCAGGAGGTCGAGCGGCACGTCGTGGTCCGCCGAACGCCACCGCCAGGCGATCCGGAGCTTGTCGAAGTTCGACCCGTCGATCTGCGCGAGCGGCGAGTAGCGGCTCGACGCATGGTCGCCGCCGTGGTGCCGCCATTCGCCATGGGGAGACTGGCCGTGAGGAGCACTGCCGCCCCCGTCGCCGAACGCAGCGGCGGCGCCGAACGCAGCGGCAACTCCGAACGCCGGCACGAACAGAACGACCAGGCGCCGCGCCATGTTTCGGACCACCGGACTCACACTGCTAACCTAGCACCACGTTCAGCAGCACGATGCCCACGACCGCAGAGGACCGTCACAAATGTCCGAGTCCCGATTGAGCCGACGCAGCATGCTCGGCGCCGCTGCCGCCGGCGCCGGATGGATGATCGTTCCCCGTCACGTCCTGGGCCGCGGCGAGACGGCGCCCAGCGACCGGCTCAACGTCGCGGCCGTGGGCGCCGGCGGCAAGGGCCGCAGCGACGTGGAAGGCGTCGCCAGCGAGAACATCGTCGCGCTCTGCGACATCGACTGGAAGCGCGCCGAGACGACGATGGCCGCCCACCCGGATGCCAGGCGCTACCACGACTACCGCGAGATGCTCGACGCGCACGACGAGCTCGACGCGGTGCTCGTTTCGACCGCCGATCACACCCACGCGGTGATCACCACGGCCGCCCTTGCGCGCGGCCTGCACGTCTTCACCCAGAAGCCGCTGACGCGGACGATCTCGGAGGCGCGGATGGTCGGCGAAGCGGCTCGCAAGGCCGGCACGGCCACGCAGATGGGCAACCAGGGCCACGCCGCGGAGGGAGCGCGGCTGATCCGCGAGTGGATCGAGGCCGGCGTGATCGGCGAGGTGGACCGGGTCGAGTACTGGACAAACCGACCGATCTGGCCGCAGGCGATCAAGCGCCCGGAGGAGGTCCACCCGGTTCCCGAGCATGTCGCGTGGGACCTCTGGCTGGGTCCGATGAAGGAGCGTCCCTGGCACCCGGACTACTACCATCCCTTCAACTGGCGCGGCTGGTGGGACTTCGGCACCGGCGCCATCGGCGACATCGCCTGCCACGCGATGGACGCCGCCTTCTGGATCTTCGACCTCCGGGACCCGTCATCGGTCCACGCCGAATCCACCGCCCTCTTCAGCGAGACGGCGCCCGCCGCCACCCGGATCACCTTCGAGTACCCGGCACGCGGCGACCGACCGAAGATGACGGTGGTCTGGCGCGACGGCAACCTCAGGCCTCCCAAGCCCGTGGCCTTCGACGGCGGGCGCTGGCCGACCGGCGCCAGCGGCCAGCTCTTCGTGGGCACACAAGGCATCATCGTCGCCGACATCTACTCCGGCAAGCCGACGATCTACCCGACGAAGCTGCACGAGAAGATCGCCGCCAACCCCCTGCCTCAGGCGTACGAGCGCACCGAAGGCCACTACAAGCAGTGGCTCGACGCGATCAGGGCGGGCACGACGAACCCGGACGGCTCGAACTTCGCCGACCACGCGGGGCCGATGACCGAGACCGCCCTGCTTGGCAACCTCGCCGTCCGCACGCAGCAGGAGATCGTCTGGGACCCGAAGACGATGACGGTCACGAACGGCGTGGACGTGCCGCGGGAGTACATCCAGCCCACCTACCGGGACGGCTGGTCGCTGTAGCCCGGCGCACACCTGATCGCAACCGGCCAGCAGACACTGGTCTGTCCGTCGACGTGGCGCCGTCGACGTGGCGCCGAGGCCGAGTGCGGACGCGCTACGTCTGCTCCAGGCTCATCTGCTCCGGACGCATCGCTGCTCAGGGCTCATGGCTGCTCCGGGCTCATGGCTGCTCCGGGCTGATCGCTGCTACGGGCTCATCGCTGGGCAGCTTCCGCGCCACTTCGTCCGCGGCTGCACGCCGCTGCCACCCCGCAGCCGCGGTGCGGCATGCGCGATCCGCCAGAGCCGACGCAGAGCTTCCGGTCAACCCTGCGGGTGAACCGCCGCTCCGCCCCCGGCGGAGCTGCATCGCCCCTGGTCCAATGACTGCGACGCGCTGACTTCCACCTGCTGACTTCGACCCGGCGCGGCGCCGGGGCGTCCGCCGGCACCGCGAGCCTGCCCGAAGGAGCCTCTACCGGAGGGAGTTCAGGGCGGCTTTCCGATCCGCCACGATGTCGACGATCTGACTGAAGCCGCTGATCTGGAACAGCTCGTGCACCTCGTCGTTCAGACCGCAAATGACGAACTTCCCGTTCTTGGACTGCATCGCCCTGGCGACCAACAGCACGACGCGCAGACCTGCACTGCTCATGTACTGAGTGCTGCTCAGGTCAAGCACCAGCTTGCGAGCGCCGTTCGCGATCGACTCGGTCGTGGCCTCCTGCAAGTCCGGCGAGCTGACCGCATCAACGCGCCCCTCGGGCGCCCAGACTTCCACGTCGCCCAGCTTGGTCGGCTTCACCGTAGAACCTCCGATCTTGCTCATCGTCACGCCAACTCCTTCTCCCTCAGCGTCGCAGTGGAACGCGCCCGAGCGTATCAGTAAAACGGATGATGGGCCGTTGCGGTTGCCGCGGCGATGTCCTGAACCGACTTCTGAATCGCCCGACCCATCGCCTGGCCGATGAGGTCGAATCCTCGCACCAGCTCGATTCTCGCAGCCACCTGCCGCAGCTCCTGTGGACTCAGAATCACCGGAAACGCATCCGAGGCATCCGCCAGAGTGATGAGGGCGACGTCCCTGGGCGCCGGAATCCGGTCGCTCAGGAGGACATCGAGAATCCGCAGCTTGACCTCGCGCTCACCGGTGTTGTCCACGACCGGATAGCGCCGACTGCCGAACATCGACAGGAAGCGCCGGTTCTCGACCCGCAGCACTCCGCGTTCGACCAGCCGCTCGAGCGCGGCCTCCTGCACTTCCTTGCCGCGCGCCGACAACCGCACCACCCAGGCGGCCGGGTCGGCTTCCTCGGTGGAGGCGGCGATCTCGGCCAGCGACTCGTCCAGGATCGGCTCGCCCACCGGCGTCGCGTCCGCTACCAGGAGCTTGTGCAGGTCGCAGTCCAGCCGCCCCCGAAGCGCCAGATCCATGAGGATCGCTCCCGCCAGGAGGAGCTCCATGACGTTGGGCGCGACCCGCTTCATGGTGCCGGTCTCGTCATCCAGCAGCAGGAGAAGGATCTCCTCCACGAAGGTCAACTGCGGCGCTTCACTCACCTGCTGGGCTCCGTGCCTCCGATCGCGAAGGCGTCCTGGTTCGCGTGCGGATCATGGAGCGCCAATCGTAGCAGGCCGGCGGTCCTTGCGGCGGCCGAAGGACGCCGCGGGGGTCGAGGGCCGGCTGCGCCGGGTGGGGTTGGAGCAAGGCGCGGCGTCCGCGACCCGGCAAGCGGCGGCAGCCTGGAGGCTGGCCGAGTCGACCTCGTCGGCATTCGTCGATTTGTCCCGGCTGACGATCACTGTCAGCACGTCGGTGTCGTGGTACTGCTGATGCTGCACCGAAGTCGAGAAGTGCCCCAGAATCCGCAGCGACAGTTCCTGCTCGACCGGCGCCGCAGCCTGGGGCCCATCACCACCAGCCGATCCTCGATGTTCCCGTCGACGCAGGGCGCCGCGATGAACTCGAGCTCGGGGTCGTCGTGCTGAACCCGCGCGATGACCGGCAGGCAGCGAGCGCGGTCGTCGGCCCGCTCGCCGTCACCGCCCGCCAGGCTGAGCACCGCCTCCTCGCCGGCGGCGGCGATCCGGTCGGCGGCTTCGGTTCCCCAACGCGCTCTCCGCCTGCTTGCGCGAGAAACCGCCGACACGCGCACCGGAAGCCGCACCGAGCTCGACCTCGAACCGGCAGCGCCGCGACCCGGTCCACTCCTGGAAGGCCGTCAGTCAGATGACCGTCAGGCCGCCCGCGGTCCTGCCGTTGCCCAGGGTCGAACCTGCCCACTCGCCGAGCTGGTCGCCACGATGATCGCCGGCTTCAGCACGATGCCGGCGATGGTCAGGGCCGCGTACTGGAGGCCCATCAAGACCGCCAGGCGAGCCGGCGGTCGCTCGTCCGCCTGCCAGCGAATGCTGGCGGCTCACGGGCGACGTGTCAGTCCTGGTTGAGCGGGGCGTCCGCCCCCCAGGGGGAACTCTGGCCGGAGTAGACGGACGGCCCGGCCCGGAAGTGGGACGCCTCCTCGAGCGTCTCGACGAAAGGCATCCGGCGCGGGTATACGTCCTCGTCGGCCCGGGGACGCGGGCCGGCCTTGGAGACGTGGCCCCACAGCGGATGACCGACCACTTCCTCCGCGATCCAGACCGCCTCGATCAGCTTGTCCAGCCGGTAGCCGGTCTCGATCCCCAGCTCGTGGCAGAAGTCCACGAAATCCTCCGTGGGCACATGCCCGGCGGCGCGGCCGTTGCCGCAGTACGGGCAGCCGCCCATGCCGCCGATCGACGTGTCGAACTCGCGCACGCCCAGCTTCAGGGCCTCGTGGTAGCTGACCATCGCCGACCCGCGCGTGTTGTGCAGATGGCAGTGGAAGTCCACGATCTCGGGCCAGCGCTCGCGGATGGCCAGGATGGTCTCCCGCACCGTGTGCGGCATGTTCCAGCCCATCGCCTCGATGATCGAGCAGCGGGTCACCCGGAACCCCTGCTGGTGCCAGCGGTCGACCATGAGCGCAAGCAGGTCCATCCGCTGCTCGAGGGTGAACGCGCCCTCGAAGTTCGAGCCGAACGGGTTGCCGATGGCCACGGCGCCCGACGTGGCGCCGCGCTCCCTGGCCATCTCGATGGCCGCGGGGATGCGCTCGATCTGCTGGGCCTGGGTGGCGTTGTAGTTCCGCCGGGCGAAGGTGTCGCACAGTTCCACGTGGGTGCCGATGCGCCTCTTCCTCACGTCCAGCTTGGGGTACCACCGGTCGGCGCGCTCGAACCCGTAGCGGTTGAAGATCGCCGCCGTGTAGCGCACGCCCGGCTTGGCCACGAAGCGCTCGGCGATCTCCTCGATGCACGCCATCTGCGGCGTCCACTTCGGGTGCGCCCAGGAGCCGATGGAGATCACCTTCGCGCCGGTCTCGCCCAGCGCATCGAGCAGCCGGAGCTTCTGTTCGACCGGGATGTCCGCACTCTCGATCTGCAGGCCTTCCCGCATCGTGTCGTCGGTGATGATCACCGACTTCGGCAACTGTCCCACTGTTCGCCCGCTCCTCTTCCCGCCTCCGGTTCAGCCACCTACCCTAACAGCCTGCCGGGGCAGCAGCGGCCGCAACCTCGCCGGTCCCCCCAGCCACGTACGACCCGCGCCGCGGGGCCCGAAGGGGCCGCAGGGGGCTGCCCGGAGGTCATGTGTCAGAATGGGTCGGTGCGAGGCCGGCTGCTCCCCTGTCTCGTCCTCGCCCTTGCGGCCCTGGCGGTCATGGCGCCCGGCATCGGCAGCCGCGACCTCTGGAACCCGGACGAGCCGCGCTACGCCGAAGTCGCGCGGGAGATGCTGCTCGAACCGCGCGACGTCGGGCACTTCCTGGTACCGCGGCTGAACGGCGAACGCTACGACCACAAGCCGCCGCTTCACTTCTGGACCATCGCCCTGTTCGGGGCGCTGCGGGGCGGCGTGGACGAAGTTGCGGTGCGCCTGCCGCCACTGCTGGCGGGCATCGGCTCGGTGCTGGTCGTGTTCCTGCTCGCCGACCGTCTGTTCGACCGATTCACGGCCTGGCTTGCGGCGCCGATCTTCATGACCTCGGCGCTCGTCATGTGGAACGCCCGGACCAGCCAGATCGACATGACGCTGACCCTGCTGGAGCTGCTGGCCATCCTGTTCTGGGTCCGAGGCCGCCCGTGGGGCCCATGGCGCCCAGGCGACGAGACGGCGGCGCGCAGCAACGCCTCCATCCTCCCCTTCTACCTGTGCGCCGGGCTCGCGACCCTCGCCAAGGGTCCGGTCGGACTCGTCGTGCCGCTGCTGGCCGTGGTCACGTTCCTCGCCTTCGAGCGCGACTGGACCGGCATCGGGGCGCTGCGGCTCGGGCCGGGTCTGCTGCTGTGGGCTGCGGTCGTGCTCCTGTGGTTCGCCCCCGCGGTCTGGCTGGCCGGACGGTCGTACTTCGACGCCCTGATCCTCGACCAGACCGTGTCCCGCTACGCCGAAGGGGCCTACCACCCGCGGCCCTGGCACTACTACTTCCGCACCCTGCCCGCAATCTTCGCGCCCTGGACGCTGCTGGTCCCCGTGACCGTCTTCGCCTGCCTGAGGCAGCGCCGGCGAAAGCCGGACGGCCGCGTTGCCCCGGCCGTCCGCTTCCTGCTTCTGTGGTGCGCCAGCACCTTCGTCTTCTTCAGTCTTTCGGGCGGCAAGCGCACCGTCTACCTGCTGGCTCTCGCGGCGCCGCTGGCGATGCTGGTCGCCCACGGGACGAAGGTCGTCCGGGACGAGTGGCCCCGGCATCGAGTCGCGTTCCTCGCTTCGGCCGCGTCCGTGCCGCTCCTGTTCGGGGCCATCATGGCTGCGGCGCCGGCCGCTGCCAGCGAGCTGCGGGACGACGCCCTGGCCGCCGGCGCCGTCGGCTGGGTGCAGGCGGTCGCCGCCCTGCCGCTCGCCGGCGCCCTTGTGGGCGGCGCCCTGGCGGCAAGGCGCCGCCCGGACCTGCTGATACCCTGCCTCGCAACCGGTCTCGGTCTCGCCATGTCCGTCGCCTCCGTGCGGTTGCTGCCGCTGGGGGATGCCTTCAAGTCGGCACGCACGCTGGCGCACGATCTCGTTCGCTGGGCGGAACCGGACGAGCCCTACGCGATCTACCCCGTCCCTGACGCCGCCTTCATCTTCTACACCGAGCGCTTCGCGGTGGATGTTCACGGCGGCATCCTGACCCACGACCAGGGCGACGAAGAGGCCCTGCGCCGGTTCGCTGCCGCCGACGGCGGACCCGTGTGGCTCCTCATCGAGAGGGACAACCTGGCCGCGCTCGATCCGCCGCTCGACCTGGTCGAGGTCAGCCGCGACGACGACCTCCGGCAGGGCCACGTCCTGCTGACCACCCCGGAGGCGGCGGCCCGGGTGGCGGCATCCCGGCCGGTGAATCGATGAACGACAGCGACAGCCTGAGGCTGAGGCAGGAGCTCCCGCATCGGACAGCGCCGCAGCTGACCCCGGAGGCATCGGCGGCGATGCCTCCGGGCGACGCGGCGGCGACCGGCCGCACGTATCGGCGGTACGGCCCGCTCGGCCGGCGACTCGCCGATCAGGGCCTGTTCCTGTTCCGCCATCGGTCCGCCTTCGCCGCCTTCCTCGTCCCGATCGCCGTGGTCGCGGTCCTCGAACGCCGGGCGGCCGGTCTGCCCGCCGACCCCGGGCTGGGCTGGTTCGCCGTCTGCCTCACGGTGTCGCTCCTCGGCCTGGCCGTGCGGTGGGCCGCGCTCGGTCCGGCGCCGGTGGGCGCCTCGACCCGCAGCCTCCGGGCGCCGAGCGCCAGCGTTCTCAACAAGACCGGCATGTACTCGCTGTGCCGCCACCCGGTCTACCTGGGCAACCTGTTCGTGCTCGCGGGCTTCGCCATGGCGCTCAAGTCGTGGTGGTTCGTGCTCACCGCAGTGCTCGTCTACTGGCTGCTGTACGAGCGCGTCATTGCCGCGGAGGAGCGGTTCCTGGCCGAACGCTTCGGCGCCGCGCATCGTCGCTGGGCCGAGCGGACGCCGACCTTCTGGCCGCGGCCGGGCCTCTGGGCGAAGCCGGACCCGCCATTCAGCTGGCGAACGGTCTTCCTGCGCGAGTACGACTCGCTGCTCCTGATCGCCTCGGTCTTTCTCGTCCTGCGCATGGTCGATCAGGTCGTCGGCGGCCTGGCCCCGGCGGCGTGGCTGCGACAGGACCTGGGGCTCGTCGTCGTCCTGCTCGCGCTCGCGGTTCTGGTGTCGGTGCTCCGTCAGGTACGGAGGCGAAGTCGGTCGGGCCACTGAGGTCCGAGGCAGCGGCAGACCGGCCCGCGCCTCGCGTTCGGCGGTCGCGGCGGGTGAGGAGGGAATCTGAGAGAGTTCCGTTTCGTTGCAGAATCGGAGCCGAGGTCCTCCGCTTGATCGCTCGCCACCTGCTCAGCGCTGTCGCCATCGTCCTGCTGCTCGCGGGCGCCGGTGCGTTCGCCGGCGCCGAGGAGACTCAAGACGAGGACGCGTCAACCGTCGAAGCACCGCGGCCGCTCCTGCCCCGCTTCCAGCGCTGGCTGGAGCAGATCGGGCCGCTGATGAACGACGAGGAACGGGCGCTGTTCGTCGGTCTGGCCGAGGACTACCGACGCGAGGCGTTCATCGACGCCTTCTGGAAGGCGCGCGACCCCGACCCCTCCACCCGGATCAACGAGCTCCAGGTCCTGTGGGAGGACCGCGTGGACACCGTCCTCAGCCAGTGGGGAACGCTGGACGATGCGCGCGCGCTGTTCTACCTGCTGAACGGACCGCCTGGCCGCTTCGTCCTCCCTGACGGACGGAGCGCCGCGTACTGCCTCTCGCGCGCCAGCGAGCTGGAGATCTGGTTCTACGGCGGCAGCGACCGCACCGACCGCCACTTCGTCGTCATCTTCCTGGCCACCAGACGAGGCCGACCCTACGAGTTCTGGCATCGGGCCCTGGCCCGGCGACCGGTGTCTCGCCGCGGGCTGCCCACGACCGACATCTCCGTGCTGTGCGCGGACGAGTGGCTGGGCTGGGCCGCGCAGGCCATTCAGCGCGACCAGGGACGAGGAGGCGTCCTCGACGAGGTGTCCAGACCGCCCGAACCTCCGGCGGAGTGGCTGGCCACCTTCGCCTCGTTCAACACCGACCTGCCTCCGGACGCCTCGCGCTTCGACGTGGACGTCGAATGGCAGTTCCCGGGGCGCAACCAGACCCGCACCATCACCCACGGCCTGCTGCTGGCGCCCGGCCCGACGGCGGGTCGCAGGACGTTCCAGGACCGCGAGTACCACAGCTTCCACCTGACCGGCGAGGTGATCCGCGACGACCATCTGTTCGAGTCCTTCCGCTACCGCTTCGAGCTGCCGGCCGGCAACGACCCGGAGGTCGCCGTCCCGCTCGTGTTCAGCCGCTACCTGCGGCCCGGCGAGGTCGAGGTCCGCCTCAAGGTCGAGGACGTCTTCGGGCAGCAGTTCGCGATCGTCAACGAGACGATCGACGTGCCGAACCTCGACGAGGGGGAATCCACCGGACCGAGCGTCCTGGAGGCCTTCCCCGCCCTGGCCGAGGCGAACGAGGCCGCGGCCCGCGGCGAACGCCTGTTGCGCCTGGTGCCGCCAAGGGACGAACGCCTGCGCGTGGGCATGGTCCGCTTTTCCACCCACGCGATCGGCGACTTCGACGCCGTGGCCTTCTCGCTGGACGGACGCGAGATCCTGCGCAAGCGCCGACCCCCCTACGGCGTCGAACTGAACCTGGGCGCGCACCCGACGGAGCACCGCATCCGGGTGGAGGGCCTCCTCGACGGCAACGTCGTGGCCTCCGACGAGATGTCCGTCAACCGCGGCGGCCAGCGCTTCCGGGCCCGATTCATCGAACCCCGGCCGGGCGAGCAGTACCTCCAGAGCGCCCGGGCAGTGGTCGAGATCGCGACGCCCGACGGCGAGGAGGTCGAGCGCCTCGAGCTCTACCTGGGCGAGGAGCCGATCGCCACGCTCTACCAGCCGCCCTGGGTCCAGCCGGTCGTCCTCGACGGTCCGAACCTGACCTACCTGCGCGCCGCCGCCTTCCTGACCGACGGCAGCAGCACCGAGGACGTCGTCTTCATCAACAGCCCGAACCCGGTCGAGCGGGTCAACGTGGAGTACGTCGAGCTCTTCGCCAGCGTGGTCGATGCCGCGAACCGGTCGGTCCGGGACCTCGCGGAAGCGGACTTCCGGGTTTTCGAGGACGGAACGCAGCAGACGATCCGCCGCTTCGAGTGGGTCGACGACACGCCGTTTCATGCCGCACTGCTGGTCGACACCTCGGCTTCGATGGAAGACTCCATCGCCCAGGTCCGGGCCGCCGGCCAGCGCTTCATCGACCGCACTCTGAAGCCGAGGGACCGGATGGCGATCCTGTCGTTCGCCAACCGGGCCCGGGTCGAGAGCCGCTTCACCCGCGACCGAAGCCAGCTGTCGCGGGCCCTGACCAAGCTGAAGGCCTCGGGCACCACCTCGCTGCACGACAGCATCGTCTACTCGCTCAGCTACTTCGACGGCATCAGCGGCCAGAAGGCGCTGGTCATCCTGTCCGACGGCAGGGACGAGAACAGCTCCTTCACCTTCGAGAGCGCGCTCGAGACCGCTCATCGCTCCGGGGTGACGATCTACCCCATCGGGATGGGGCAGGCGGCCGAGGACCGCGCGACCCGGCGAGTGCTGGAGCGCATCGCGGCGGAGACCGGCGGCCAGGCCTGGTTCATCGACTCGGTCGGCGAGCTCGACGCCATCTACGCCGCCATCGAGCGGGAACTCCGCACCCGCTACCTGCTTACCTACCAGTCGACGAGCAACGCGCCGGAGAGCGAGTTCCGGGTGATTCGCGTGGAGGTGGACCGGCGCGGCGCGGAGGTACGGACGATGGCCGGCTACTACCCGTGACTCCCGACCTCGAAACCCCCATAGGGGCGGTGACGGCCGGACCGGCGCTGCTGCAGTCCGCGACGCGCGCTGGCCGACCCCAGGAGCTGCCAGCGGCCGGAGGACGGCGACGGGAACGGGCGCCTCCCGGGCGGTGAGGGCACGGGGCCGGCCGCGGCGTCCGCGACGTGTCTGGCGCGCCGACTAGAGGCGACAGTCGACCCGTCGGCCACCCGCCGCCGACAGGTAGGCGGCGTACAGCAGCCGGACCACGGCAAGGCCGAGCTCGCCGTCGGACGCCGCCTCCTCGCCGCCCAGAAGGCAGGAGGCGAAGGCCTGCAGCATGCCGAGCTGGCCGGAGGTCCAGTCCTCGTCGGGCATGGGCGTGGTCCAGCCTGCCCCGGAGTCGATCTTCTCCATGATGTACGCGTCGCCCAGGACCTTGCCGTCGGGCGCATAGGCCCGGAGCATGTCGTTGGGGCTCAGGTTGAGCCGCAGTCGGCAGTTGCTCGCGAACAGGTCGAGGCTGCTCTCCATGCCTCCAAGGACGTGGTCGCCGCCCCAGGCCACGCCGCGGGACCCGTCGTCGAAGCCGATGGTCACGCAGCCCCAGTTCTCCACCTCGCCCCATTTGCCGGCGACGCGCAGTTCGCCCTCCGCGAGACCGGAGACGGCGCTCAGGTCGGCGGTCTCGGCGCTGACCCAGACCGGCCGCACGGGCCGGCCCCGGCGCCGCCGGCCCTCGACCCGCTTCAGGTGCAGCATCGCCCCGACCGGATGGGCCGCGAGGCGGATCAGCGCGCCGCCCCCGGTGTGGCGCCAGAGCCTCGACCACGGCGAATGGGAGCCGCTGTGGCACTCGCCGCCCCGCATCTCCAGCAGCACGCCGTCAGCCCGGGCGAGCAGCGCCTCGGCACGCTGAAACGCCGGCGCGTAGAGCCAGTTCTCGCCGTACAGCAGCCGCACGCCGGCGCGCTTCGCCGCCTCCACCATGGCGCCGGCGTCGGCTTCCGCCACGCGGAGCATCTCGGCCCGGTCCCGCGCGGCAACCTCGGCGTCGCTCGCCGCCTCCGGCAGATCCTGGCCGGTGTACGCCGTCAGGGGCTTGGTGCAGATGACGTGCTTGCCCGCCACCGCGGCCGCCTCGGTCATCTCGCGGTGCAGGCGGTTCGGCACGCACAGGTCGACGACCCCGATCGCCTCGTCGGCGAGCATCTCGACGAGCTCGTCGAACACGACCGGGACGTCGAACCGCCCGGCCAGATCCTCGGCCCGTGCCCGGCCCCGCGAGACGATGCCCACAACCGAAGCGGAAGGGACCTGCTTCCAGCACCGCGCCCTGGTCTCGGCCAGAAACCCGGCGCCCACCACGCCCACCCCCAAGTGTCGCTCATCGTTCATGCGCCCATTCTCCACCACGCGGCCTCTTCGGCACAGCCCCGATCAGGGCCGAACGAGCGGCACGACGGGCCTTGACCGCCCCGCGTCGGCTCGACGGCCGCGTCGCCATCGAGGAACGATGCAGCGCAGCCGCTACCATTCGACCGCTCCGCCACCCTCGCCATGAAGTTCTCCGCTGCCGCAGCGCTCTGCCTCGCGCTCGTCGCCCTTCCCGTCGCCGCCCAGCGCGGCGCGCCGGCCGGCGAGTGGCCGAGCTACGGCGGCGACACGGGGTCCACGAAGTACTCACCGCTCGACCAGGTCGACGCTGGCAACTTCGGCGCGCTCAAGGTCGCGTGGGTCTGGCGGTCGGTGGACGAGTTCCTCAGCAAGTCGGAGTCGGGCGGCGAATGGCACGCCAGCCGCGACCTGGTCTTCGAGCGGCTGCAGGAGGAGGACCCTCTGCTGTGGCGGGCGGGACGCGCCCCGTTCATCCGCAACCTGAAGGCGACGCCGCTCATGCAGGAGGGCCTGCTGTTCCTGAACACGCCCATCGCCATCGGCGCCGCGGTCCACCCCGGCACCGGGCGGACGGTCTGGGCCTACAACCCGAAGAGCTACGAGAGCGGCACGACGACGATGACCGTGGTCTGGAACCAGCGCGGCGTGGCGTACTGGAGCAACGGCGAGCAGGGCGACGAAGCGGACAGCCGGGTCTACTGGGGCACCGGCGACGGCTACCTGCTCGCGGTCGACGCCGGCACCGGGCGGCCGGTCGAGGAGTTCGGGGACGGCGGGCGGGTCGATCTGATGGAGGGCCTGCCGCGCGCCAACCGGGGCGAGCGGGACTACCTGAACGCCCTGCTCTACTCGATGCAGTCGCCGCCTGTCGTGGTCCGCGACGTGGTGGTCACCGGCGCCTCCATCGCCGACCGCCGGATCTCGAAGGAGTCCATCCCCGGCTGGGTGCGCGGCTGGGATGCGCGCACCGGAGAACTGCGCTGGGTGTTCCGCACCGTGCCGCAGGAGGGCGACGAGGGCGTCGAGACCTGGGGCGACGAGTCCTGGCGCTACTCGGGCAACGCGAACGTGTGGACGACGCTCTCGGGCGACGACGAGCACGGCATCGTCTACCTGCCCATCGGCACGGCGACAAACGACTTCTACGGCGGCCACCGCCCCGGCGACAATCTGTACTCCGAGAGCCTGGTCGCGGTCGACGTCGAGTCGGGCGAGAAGCTGTGGCACTTCCAGGCCGTGCGCCACGGTCTCTGGGACTACGACTTCCCCGCCGCGCCGACCCTGATCGACCTCCCCGGCGAGAACGGCGGCGAGCCGCGCCGGATCGTCGCGCAGGTGAGCAAGCAGGGGTTCCTCTACGTCTTCGACCGCATCACCGGCGAGGCGGTGTGGGAGATCGAGGATCGGCCCGTGCCGCCGGCCACGATGCCGGGGGACACCGCGGCACCGACCCAGCCCTTCCCGACCAGACCGGCGCCCTTCGAGGACCAGGGCGTGGCCGAGGACGATCTCGTCGACTTCACGCCCGAGATCCGGCAGATGGCGCTCGACGTGATCGCCGACTACCGGATCGGGCCGCTGTACACGCCGCCCTCCCTCCCCGAGCCGGGCGGCAAGCTGGGCACGATCTTCCGACCCTCGGCGGGCGGCGGAGCGAACTGGCACGGCGCCGCGGTCGACCCGGAGACCGGCTGGCTGTACGTGCCTTCGCGCAACTCCTTCAGCATGGTCACCTTCTACACGCCCGACCCGCAGGAAGGCGGCACACTGCGCTACACCCACGGCGGCCGCGGCAGGCGTCCCGAGATGCCGGAAGGTCTGCCGCTGTTCAAGCCGCCGTACACGCGCATGACGGCCATCGACCTCACCACGGGCGACCACGTGTGGATGAAGCCGCTCGGCAACAACGACACCCTGCGCAACCACCCGCGCCTGAAGGACCTCGAGCTGCCGCCGCTCGGCGGCGACACCTACACCGGGCCGCTGCTGACCAGGACCCTGCTGATCCACGGACAGCACGCGCCGGAGGACGACGGCGGCAACCGGCTGGTGGCGCGCGACAAGCGGACGGGCGACGTGATCGCCGAAGTGCCGCTGCCCGCGCGCGGGCTCGGCACGCCGATGACCTACCTGTGGGAGGGGCGCCAGTACATAGCGCTCACCGTCGCCGGCCGCAGCGAAACCGGCGGCGTCCCGGAACTCATGGCCTTCGCGCTGCCTGAGGACGCCCGCCCCTGAGGTCGGCATGCCCGCGGCGAAATGCCACGATGCCCGGTTATCATCGGCCTGATGGCCGCCAGGCCCGTCGCGGACGCCGCGCCTTGGCCCCAGCCCCCACCCAGCTCGATCGATGAGTCAAGAACCCGGACCCGCCACACCCCGTTGCACCAATCCGCAACGCGCCACTCCACGGCGTGACCCGAGACCGGTCTCGCCCTGGCACGCGCCGCTCGTCGCGACCCTGTCCGCTTCCCTGCTCGCGGCTTGCGGGGCAGGCGCCGGCAGCGGGCCCGTCGAGGTGGTGGACCGCGGCGGCAGCGGCGCAACGACCTTTCGGGGCGAGGTCTGGGCCGACAACTGGTTCGCCCTGCACGTGAACGACCGACTGGTCGTCGAGGACTCGGTGCCCATCACGACCGAACGCTCCTTCAACGCGGAGGCGTTCACCTTCAACGCGGACTATCCGCTGCAGCTCGCCATCCTCGCCCGGGACTTCAAGCAGGACGACACGGGGCTCGAGTACATCGGCCGCGGCAACCAGCAGATGGGCGACGGCGGGTTCATCGCCCAGTTCACCGACACGACCTCGGGCGCGACCGTGGCCGTGACCGACGACGCCTGGCGCTGTCTCGTCGTGCATGAGGCGCCGCTCGACAAGGCCTGCGAGGACGAGTCCGACCCGCAGCCGGGGGTGGGGCCGTGCGGTTTCGTCGACACGCCCGAACCCGAGGGCTGGCGGAGCGCGGACTTCGACGACAGCGGCTGGCCCGCCGCCATCGAGCACGCCGCATCGGCGGTCAGGCCGAAGGGCGGCTACGACGCCATCGACTGGAGCGGCGACGCGGAGCTGATCTGGTCCGACGACCTGGAAACGCACAACACTCTGCTCTGCCGCCTGACGGTCCAGGCGCCATAGACCCCGCACAACGCGCCGCGGACGAGGGCGCTTGACCCGAGCCCGGTCCGGCGCCCGGTGAGCGGGCGCGACGGCCCCGGCCAGCGTCAGCCGACCGCGGGGGAAATTCGGGCGGGCATCGGCGCCGCCTCGTCCCGACGCCGGGCCAGCGAGATGCGGGCGCGGCGAGCGACGAACCACACGCAGACCAGCAGCAGGGCGATCGCGTTGATCCGCAGCGGCATGATCATCGTCGTGTGGACCGTCTCCGGCGACGACTGCATCTGGTGAATGCTCCGCCACCAGTTCACCGAGTAGTAGACGAGCGGTGCATTGATCGAGGCGACGATGCTCGCGGCGGCGGTCCACGGCGCCCGGCGATGCTCCTCGGCGAAACGCCGCAGGACCAGGACGCCAAGGAAGGTCAGCCACATCACGAACGTGAAGGTCAGGCGCGGGTCCCAGTTCCAGTAGACCCCCCAGGTCGGCCTGGCCCAGACGATGCCGGAGAGGAGGCCCGCCGTCTCGAGCACGACCCCGACTTCGATCACGCCGACCAGCATGCCGTCGATCCAGGCCTTGCGCTTCCACAGCGAGGCGGCGCCCACGAAGCCGGCGCCGAAGAAGCACAGCAGCGCGTTCCACTGCAGCGGCACGTGCACATAGAGGATGCGGTAGACGTCGCCCATGAAGCGCTCCCTGGGCGCCACGAACAGCCCCAGGTACACGCCGCCGATCAAGGCCAGAAGCCCGATCAGGCCGAACCAGTGCTCCCAGGCCCATCCACCCTGCCGGGCCCCCGACTGCCTCCCGCTCATCGCTTCGCCACGTTAACAGCCTGGTAGCAGGCGCGGCCGGGCGCGGCATCCACGACGCAGCTCGCGGCAGCGGCGCTACCGCACCTTCTCGGCAACCTCCGACAGCGCGGCTGATACCGTCGCCCGTTCACGCGGCAACGGAGCAGACGGGCCACGGAGGCGACGGGGAAGATGACGGAGTCGGGCAACATTCTGGGCAGGCTGGGCGTCTGGGCCGGGCTGGACGGGCTTTCGGCGGAAGGCGCCGCCGAGTTCGCGGCCACCCTCGAAGCGCAGGGCTACGGCGCGCTGTGGACGCCGGAAGCGGTGGGCCGGGACCCGTTCGCGCTGGTGGCCTGGCTTGGCGCCCGCACGGAGCGGCTCGCGCTCGCCACCGGCATCGCGAACATCTACGCGCGGGACGCGATGACGACCCGGGCCATCCACAAGACGCTGTCCGAGATGCTGCCGGGCCGCTTCGTGCTCGGGCTCGGCGTCTCCCATCCGCACCTCGTGACGCACCTGCGCGGACACGAGTACCGGCCCCCGGTGCCGAAGATGCGCGAGTACCTCGAAGCGGTCGGCAACGCGTTCTACCGGGGCGCCGAGCCGGAGCAGGACGCGCCCATCGTCATCGCGGCGCTTCGGCCGCTGATGCTGAAGCTGGCTGCGGAAGCGGCCGACGGCGCGCATCCCTACCTCGTCACGCCGGAGCACACGCGCCGGGCGCGGGAGATCATGGGTGACGGGCCGCTTCTCTGCCCGGAACAGAAGGTCATCCTCACCACCGATGCCGAGGCCGCCCGCAAGGTGGGCCGGGCGAACCTGCACGTCTACCTGCGCGCTCCGAACTACCAGAACAGCCTGCTCGAACTCGGCTTCGAGGAAGACGACTGGAAGGACTGGCAGGCCAGCGACCGGCTGGTCGACGCCCTCGTCGCCTGGGGCACGGAGGACGCGATCCGCGAGCGCATCGGGGCCCATCACGACGCCGGGGCGGACCACGTCTGCATCCAGGCCTTCCGCCCCGACGGCAAGCCGGGCACGGACATGGACGCGCTCGCCGCCCTGGCGCCGGGGCGTTGATGGCGCAGCTCCGCTACCAGAGCCAACCGTCAGTTCGGGAGGCAACTCGCCCGCGACAGCTCGCGGACGGCGACTCGTGGACTGCCTCTCGGCAACCGTCCCTGCCGCACAACCGCCAACCTGGGGAGACCACCGGATGACTCATCACGATCACGCTCATGACGCGCTTCGCCGGCCCGCGCCGGCATCGCTCGCACTTGCCGCGCTCGTCGCCGCGGTCGCCCTGTTCGGCGCCGCCTGCGCTTCCGAGGCGCCCGAGCCGGCGCCCGAACCCGTCGACCTGCAGGCGCCGCTCGCCGACCTCGACGACGGCTGGAACACGATCACGCCGGGCGGCTCGACCACCTGCTCCGACGGTTCGCCCTGGCACTTCTTTGCGCGGGCCGCGGACCCGACCAGGCTCGTCTTCTACCTGCAGGGCGGGGGCGGTTGCTGGACGGCGGGCACGTGCGACCCGGACGGCAGGCCGACCTACACGATGACCGCGGTCGAGGAGATCCGGTCGCCGAGCGGCGCCGAGCCGGAAGAGGGAGCGGGCCACGGCATCTCCGCCTTCGCCCACCCGGAGAACCCCTTCGCGGACCACAGCTTCGTCTTCGTGCCGTACTGCACCGGCGACGTCCACATCGGCGACCGCGACGCGACCTACGAGTCCACTGCGACGGACGACGCGGACGCGCGCGAGTTCACGATCCGCCATCGCGGCTACACGAACGGCAGGGCGGCGCTCGACTGGACGTACGAGCACTTCCCGGGCGCGGAGACCGTCTTCGTCACCGGTTCGAGCGCCGGTTCGATTCCGTCTCCGGTCTACGCCCGTCACTTCGCCGAGCAGTACCCCGCCGCCAGGGTCATGGCCCTGGGCGACGGCGCCGGCGGCTATCGGCAGATCGGCGACACCAGGCCGCACGAATCCTGGGGCACGCTTCCGGCGATGGCCCACTTCGCGAACATGGCCGACGTGACCACCGAGAGCTTCTCGTTCGAGACGCTCTACATCCAGGCCGCGAAGGCCCATCCCGAGGTCATGTTCGCGCGCTACGACACGGCTGAGGACGACGTGCAGATTCAGTTCCTGAACATCGGCGGCGTCGATACCGCGGGCGGCCTCCAGCCGCTGCTCGACCAGAACGAGGCGGACATCGACGCGGCGCTCGAAGGCCAGAACAACTACCGGAGCTACGTCGCGCCCGGCGAGCTGCACACCATCCTGCTGCGGCCCGAGTTCTACAGCTACGAGTCCGACGGCGTGCGCGTCCGCGACTGGGTGGCGTCGCTCGCGGCCGGCGAGCCGGTCGACGACGTCCACTGCGGCAACTGCACCGGTTCGCCCGAGCCGACCGGTTCACCCGAACCAGAAGGCGCCGCAGAGGCCACGGAAGCCACCGGCGGCCCCTGACCCGCTCGGGAGTCGGGACCCTGGCTTTCGACGCCCGGATGTCTGCGGGCCTGGCTGCCTGCCGGGCAGGCGACGCCTGCGAAGGGAACGGGGACTTCGCGCGAACCAGCCGCGTCCGTCGGAACGGCCGTGTGCCGGCCGAGTACGGCATGCGTACGCCGTACGCGGGTCGCGCGGCCGGACGCGCTACTCCGGGAACAGGCTCTCGTCGATTGCGGGGATGATCTTCAGCGCGTTGCGGAAGTAGATCTTCTCCAGTACCTCGTCGGAGAGGTCAAGCCCGTACATCTTCCAGTGGGCGTGGCGCTTGCGGTAGTAGTCGAAGTACTCGTCCGGGGTCTCCAGCACCCGGAAGTAGACGTGGTACTCCTCGGGCGGGCCCCAGGAGTCCTTGCCCATCAGCACGCGGTCCTGGTACTTCGTCAGGAAGGCTGCGGCGGTGCGGGGCTGGCGACCCAGCTCGGCCAGCACGGCGCCCATCTCCGTGTAGACGTTGGGCAACTCGTCGAGCAGCTTGCCGAGCCGTTCCAGGTCGTTGCCCAGCCAGCCCAGGTGCGCGTTGATGAAAGTCGTGCCGGGATGGTTGCGGAACAGGTTGTGCTGCTCGGCCATCGTCTGCTCGTAGGAGGCGAAGCGCGAGGCGTCGTCGCGACGACGACGCGGGAACTGCTTGAGCTCCAGCCAGCGCTCGTTGTGCTTGTCCCACGGTTCCCAGAAGGGCGACGGCTCGCCCACGTGGATGAGCACCGGAATCCCCAGCTCGCCCGCCTTCGCCCACACCGGGTCGACGCGACGATCGTCTGCGGCTATCCGCTTGCCGGCGCTGTCGGTCACGAACATGCCGAGGTTCTTGTAGATCTTGAGCCCGGCGGCGCCGGCCTTCACGTCCGCCTCGAGCTGCGCCGCAGCCTTCTTCCCCCAGCCCGGCTGGTCGACGCCGGAGAAGTTCACGTTCGCGTAGACCACGAACCGGCCCGGGTAGCGCCCGGCGGTACCCGCGATGTTGGCCTTCAGGGTGTCCCCCGAACCACCGCTCAGGTTGACGAACGTGACCAGGTTCATCTCGTCCATGACCCGGACCATCTCGTCGATGCGGGCCGGGTCGGCGCCCCGCAGGTGGCCGTGGGCATCGACGAACGGGAACTTCGCCCGGGTGACCGGCCCGCCCGGCACCTTCAGGGTGGAAACCGGCTCGTACTCCTCGACTGTCATCTCCTGACCGGCGGCCGGAACGGCCAGCGCCGCCTGCAGGAGGAACGCCGCAAGCAGCAGGCGCCCGGCGGCGCAACGGGTCGGCGACGTGCAAGGACAATGAGTGGACGGCATGATCTCGGGTCCTCCGGGTTCAACGGGCCTCGCGGCCGTCTGGAGCGCACTCGCGGGTGCCCAACCGTCGGCGAGTCTACGGGATTCGCTTGCTGCCCGACGCCGGCGGGCAGAGCCACGGCGCACCCACCGGACCTTCCGCCTCAGGTCTTCGGCAGATCACGACGTCGAGCCGCAGGTCCGCAGACCCCGCCGCCGCTCTCGCGACGGCGGCGCCCCGACCGGGCCGCGTATACTCGCGCCGATGTCGATGGTGCGCGCCGCGGAGGTCGTCGTGCTGCTGTGCACCGTGTACATCGCCTGCGGGCTCGTGTTTGCGCCCCTGTTCGCCTGGCGCGGCCTGGGCCGGGTCGATCCGGCGGCGAAGTCGGCGCGCATCGGGTTCCGGCTGATCATCCTGCCGGGCACGGTCGCTCTCTGGCCGCTGATGCTCCGCCGCTGGCTGGCCGGCGGGGCGCCGCGGCCCGAACGCAACGCCCACCGCGACGCGGCCGCGGGTCGCGCGCAGCGGCAGCGCCCATGATCCGCCCGCTGCGACGGCGCCACCGGCTGATCTGGGCCGTCCTGGCCCCGGCGGTCGCGGCCCTGCTCGCCGCCGCCCTGCTGTCGAGGCCGGAACCGCCCCTGGCGGGCGAGCTGCCCGGCGGATCGGAACCACCGTCCGCCGCAGCAGGCTCCGCCAGCGACTCACCTCCGGCGGCACCCGGGAGCGACCAGCCGTGAGCGCCGGCTACCAGGCCGTTCTCTGGAACCGCAACAAGAAGCGCTACGACCTGGCCATCGCGGTCGGCGTCGTCGTCTTTCTCGGCCTGTTCGTCGGCATCAGCGCAGCGACGCGGCCGCTGGCGACGATCGAAACCCTGCTGATCCGAGGCTTCGGCGCCGGAGCGCTGATCCTGCTCCACGTCGTGCTCGCCATCGGCCCTCTGTGCCGCCTGGACCGCCGCTTCCTGCCCCTGCTGTACAACCGGCGCCACATGGGCGTCTCGATGTTCCTGCTGGCTTTCGCCCACGGCGCCTTCGCGACCGTCCAGTTTCACGGCCTCGGGGTCCTCCACCCCATCGTCAGCCTGCTGACCAGCAACGGCAGCTACGACCGCCTGGCCCAGTTCCCGTTCGAGCCGCTGGGTCTGGTGGCGCTCGTCATCCTGTTCCTGATGGCCGCCACCTCGCACGACTTCTGGCTCGCGAACCTGACCGCGCCGGTCTGGAAGTCGCTCCACATGCTGGTCTACATCGCCTGGGCCCTGGTTCTGCTGCACGTGGCGCTCGGCAGTCTGCAGGCCGCCGAACGGCCCTCCATCCTCGCCGGTCTGCTCGGTCTCGGCTTCGCGGTTATCGCCTCGCTGCACCTCGTCGCGGGCTGGAAGACGCGGGCCGCTCTGCCCGCGGGCAGCCCGCTGAGCCATTCAGCCAGCAGCGCGCAGGGCGGCGCGGCGGACGATCCGGTCAACAGCGAGGTTGACCTCTGCTCCGTGGATTCGCTTGAACTCGACCGCGGTCGCGTGTTCCTGCTCTCCGGCGAGCGAATCGCCGTCTTCCGCTACCGGGTCGAGGACCGCGGCGAGCGCATCGCGGCCGTTTCGAACGTCTGCCAGCACCAGAACGGACCGCTCGGCGAGGGCCGGGTGATCGACGGCTGCATCACCTGCCCCTGGCACGGCTACCAGTACCGGCCCGAGGACGGCTGCTCGCCGCCGCCGTTCACCGAGCGCATCCCGACCTTCAACGTCCGCGTGCAGGATGGCCGCGTGCTCGTCGACCCACGGCCGAACCCGCCCGGAACCCGCACCGAGCCGGCCCGCTTGACCGAGCCCCACACGACCCGGCAGCCGGCGACCCCGGAAGCGGCGATCTCGTGACCGCGTCCCCGCCCGGCGGCGCAGGTCGCGGCCACGACGCCCGGAACGAGTTCTACGTCGGCTATCTTGACGAGACGCCTCGCGGCCTGGCGCGGTTCACCCGGCGCACGGCAATCGGCCTGGTTCTTCTCGGCGCGGGGCTCGGCGCCGGCCTGGCGCTGAGGCTCGAACGGTTCGACGAGGGCATCTTCGAGTTCGGGATCGTCGAGGAGCACGATGGCGAGCTGCTCGTCGATCCTCATCCGCGTCTGGTCACGGCCGGCGGGCCGGCCGAGGGCTACCTGCTGGTCGCCGAGGGCAAGCACGGGATCGACGCAGGCGTCGCGGCGAGCCCGCCCTGGGCCAACGACGGAAGTCACACCAACGACGGCGGGGCGGCGGCGGCGCAAACCGTCAGCCTGGCCGGCACGCTGATCGAGAACCCGGAGGCGGCGATGCTGGAGGTCCACGCCATCGAGCTTCCCGGCGCCCCGGCGGCCGCACCCGCGACCACGGGACAAGCGACAACCGGTCCGGGCTCAAGAGGACGTGCGGCACCCTTCGGCCTCCTCGTCGCCGGGGAAACGCCGACCAGTCAGCAGACCGCCGGGCGCCTCGAAGCGAGGGCCGACGCAGCAACCGCGGCCGCGCCCGTTCACACCCTGGTCGGCGAGATCGTCGACACGAAGTGCTACCTCGGCGCCATGAAGCCGGGTCGCGGCAAGCCCCACCGAGGCTGCGCCTCGCTCTGCATCCGCGGCGGCATCCCGGCCGCCCTGCTGGTCCGGACGGAGGACACGCGGCGGGATCTGGTCCACCTCGTCGACACCTCCGGGCAGCCGCTGGGCCAGGAGCTGCTTTCATGGGTCGGCGAACCGGTCGCGGTCGCCGGTCAGCTCCGCCGCGCGGACGCTCGCCTGTTCCTCGCTGTCCACGCCATCGGCCCCGCCGGCGCCGGCTCATGACCTGTCCGGCGCCCACAAGCCAGGCGCCGCCCGAGGCGACAGCCGCCGACTTACCCTGCCCCAGGTCACTGCCGACGGGCGAGATTCGCACCGGCCGCTACCGCCTGCGCTTCGCCCGCAGCGCCGGCGACATCGACCGGCTGCTGGCGCTCCGCTTCGAGGTCTTCAACCTGGAGCTGGGCGAAGGGCTCAGCGAGTCGGTCGCCACCGGCCGGGATGCCGACCGCTTCGACGAGTCCTGCCACCACATGCTGGTCGAGCACGAGGGCGGCGAAGTCATCGGGACCTACCGCATGCAGACGGCCGCGATGGCGAGGAGCGGCCACGGCTTCTACTCCGCCGGCGAGTACGGGCTCGAGGCCATCCCGACGCACATCCTCGACCGCTCCGTCGAGCTTGGCCGCGCCTGCATCCACCGCAATCATCGCAAGCGCACCGTGCTCTTTCTCCTCTGGCAGGGACTGGCGCGTTACCTGAGACACAACCGCTGCCGCTACCTGTTCGGCTGCTGTTCGCTGACCAGCCAGGATCCGGCGACGGGAATTCGGCTGTACCGGCAGCTCCAGTCGGCCGGGCGCGTCATGTCCGACCTGGACGTCGCGCCCCTGCCCCACACGCGGTGCGAGGCCTCCAGGCAGGAGGTGGCGGCGCTTCCGGACATCGACGTGCCGCAGCTCTTCGCCACTTACCTGCGCTACGGCGCCCTCGTCTGCAGCCGACCGGCCATCGACCGCGAGTTCGGGACCATCGACTATCTGGTGCTGATGGACACGGACGGTCTGAGCCGGCGCACACGGCTGATCTTCGGGCTTGACGGATGATGCGAGGGATCCAGGAAACGCAGGCCAGGCAGTTGGCCGCAACCGGCTGGGCCGCAGCCGCAGGCCGCCCGAAGCGCAACGCGCCGGACGAGGCCGACACGGAAGCGGGCGCCACTTCCTCGGCAGCCGATTCGACTGCGGCCCGAGGACAGCCGACCTGATCGAGAAGCGCCTGCCGCAGCTGGGGCGGCTCGTCTGGCGAGGCGGCGGCCTGCTCCTGGTCTCGCTGTTCTGGTGGTTCGCCGCCATGGCGTCGCGCACGTTCCTGACCCGGTCCCGACGGGAGACCTGGCGCAGGGTCCGATCCGCGATCGTGCGGCGCTGGGGCGGCGCCTGCCTCGCCGTGCTCCGATGCCGCCTCGACGTTCACGGGCAGCCCCCGGCGCCGCCCTGCCTGCTGGTGTCGAACCACATCTCCTACGTCGACATCTTCGTTCTCGCCGCCTGTGCGCCGGGGCGCTTCGTATCCAAGGCGGAGATCCGAGGCTGGCCGGTCGTCGGCTGGATGTGCCGGAGCGTGGACATCCTCTTCGTCGACCGAGGCCGGCGGCGCGACGTCAGCCGAGTCGGCGCGCTGATCGACGAGGCGCTCGAAGCCGGCGACCCGGTCATCCTGTTCCCGGAAGGCACCTCGACCGCCGGGCACGAGGTCGCGCCGCTCAAGCCGTCCCTGCTCGCGCCGGCCGCGGCACGGGGCCTTCCCGTTCACTGGGCCGTGCTGCGCTACGAAACGCCGCCCGACGAGAGGCCCGCCTTCCTGAGCGTCGCCTGGTGGGGAGACATGCCGCTCGTGCCGCACGCGCCGGACCTGCTGAAGCTGCGGCGCTTCGACGTCGAACTCGTCTTCGGCGAGGCGCCAGTTCGGTACTCCGACCGCAAGGAGCTCGGGCGCCAGCTGCGCGAGCACATGGCGGGCGGATTCCGTCCGATGGCCTCGCAGGAGGAGGTCACGACGGCCCGGGAACTGCACCTCGACCGATGACGCCGCGCCCCGCCCGGCAGCGACCCCTCTGGCGCGCCGGCTGGCTGAAGCTCGCCGCGGTGGCCTGGGCGGTGCTCCTGCTGGCCTCCTCGCTGACCCGGATTCTCGCCGACTCGCCGCCGCTGCCCCGTGGCCGGAGCACGACCGAGATCAGGATCGGGGCCCCGGGCGACAGCTCGGCGCCGCCGATCCGCATCGCCTGGCGGCAGTGGGACGGGCAGGACCAGCGCAGCGACCGGAAAGGCGCGCGGGACCTGGCCGAAGGCGAAACGGCCAGCGACGGCACCGGCGCCGATCGGAGCGCGGGGCCGGACGGCGGGCCCCGCGCCCGTGCACCCGACCAGGACGGTGACCGGGACGCGAGCCCGGACCCGCCGGCGGAACCCCTGCCGCTGCTGCTGCTGCACGGTTCCCCCGGCAGCGCCGACGACTTTCGGCGCCTCGCACCCCGCCTGGCCGAAGGGCGGCAGGTCATCGCCCCGGACCTCCCCGGCTTCGGCGCCTCGGAGCACCGCGTGGACGACTACTCCATTCGCGCCCACTCCGACGCGACCCTCGCCCTGCTCGACGAACTCGGCATCGAGCGCTTCCACGTGCTCGGGTTCAGCATGGGCGGCGGTCCGGCCCTCCACCTGGCGGACGACATCCCCGAGCGCGTCGCCTCGGTCATCCTCGTTGCCTCCATCGGCGTCCAGGAACTGGAGCTGCTCGGCAACTACACGGTGAACCGCGGACTGCACGGCCTCCAGCTCGGGCTCGTTTGGAGCCTGCAGAACCTCGTGCCCCACTTCGGAGCGTTCGACCACCCGGTCGCCCGTGCCTACGCCCGCAACTTCCTGGACACGGACCAGAGGCCGCTGCGCGGCGTCCTCGGCGAACTCTGGATGCCGGTGCTGATCGTCCACGGCGAGCACGACCCGCTGGTGCCCGCGGCGGCCGCGCTCGAACACCACCGCATCGTCCCGCACAGCGAACTCTGGATGCGCCCGGACAGCCACTTCTTCCTGTTCCGCGGCGACGAGGATCTCGCCGCACGGCTCGACGGTTTTCTCGACCGCGTCGAGACCGGCGCGGCGGCCACCCGCGGCGAAGCCGAACCGGACCGCCTGCGGCGGGCGGCGCTGCCGTTCGCTGCCACCGACCTGCCACCTTTCACCGGCCCGGCGCTGCTCATCGTCTGCCTGCTCCTCGTCCTCGCCAGCTTCATCAGCGAGGATCTGACCTGCATCACTGGCGCTCTGCTCGTCGCCCAAGGCCGGCTCGACTTTCCGGCCGCGGTCGCGGCGTGCTACGTCGGCCTCCTGGGGAGCGACGTCGCTCTCGCCTGGCTCGCACGCGTCCTGGGTCGACCGTCCCTGACTCTGCCGCCACTCAAGTGGTGGGCAAGCGAACGGTCCATCGACGACGCCTCGGCCTGGCTTCGGCAACGGGCGCTCGTGGTTGTCCTGATCAGCCGCTTCCTACCCGGCGCCCGGCTGCCCACGTGTCTCGCGGCCGGCATCCTCCGCACAAGCCTCTTGCGGTTCTTCCTCTACTTCGCGCTCTCCGCGGCGATCTGGACTCCTGCCTTCGTCGGCCTGAACGTCCTTCTCGGACGCCCGGCCCTCGATCGCTTCGGCAACGTCCCGGGCGGCCTGGCCATTGCCGTGCTGGGCCTGGCACTGCTCATCGTGGCCACCCGAAGCGTCGTCGTCCCCCTGTTCACCTGGCGCGGAAGGCGACGGCTGCGCGGTCGGATTCTCCGTCTGCGGCACTGGGAGTTCTGGTCCATGTGGGCGTTCTACCCGCCGCTGCTCCTCTACATCCTGTGGCAGGGGCTTCGCCGCGGCCGGCTCGCCTTCTTCACCGCCATCAACCCGTGCATGCCCCTGGGCGGCCTGCTCGGCGAGTCCAAGTGCGACATCCTGGACGGCCTGTCCGGTATCGGCAACGCGCTGCCGGCGTGGAGGCGTCTGCCGCCAGGCTCGCAGGACGAACGCCTCGGCATCCTGCGTCGTTTCCTGAACGACCACGACCTCGACTGGCCGGTGGTCCTCAAGCCGGACACCGGCGAGCGCGGCCGCGGGGTCGCCATCGCGCGTTCCGAGGCCGAGGCGGCGGCCTTCTTCGACGCAACCCCCGGGCTGGCTCTGGCGCAGGAGTTCCTGGCCGGCGAGGAGTACGGCGTCTTCTGGGCGCGCACGCCTGGCGAACGCGACGGCCGGGTGATCTCCATCACCCACAAGGTGCGGCCCTCCGTGACCGGCGACGGCGTCAGCACTCTGGAGGAGCTCATCCTCCGGGACCGGCGTGCCGTGGCGCTGGCTCGAGTCTACGGCAGGGAGCACCCGGACGCCGCACGGCGGACGCCGGCGGCAGGCGAGGTCGTCGAACTGACCGAAGTCGGCGCGCACTCCCGAGGCACGATCTTCCTGGACGCCAACGCCCTCCACACGCCCGAACTCGAGCACGCGGTCAACGCGATCAGCACCGCGTGGGAGGGGTTCGACTTCGGCCGCTTCGACCTGCGGGTTCCGAGCGCCGCTGCGCTAAGGCGAGGCGAGGGGATTCGGGTGCTGGAGCTGAACGGCGTGACCTCCGAGGCAGCCCACATGTACGACCCGGCGAACGGCTTCTTCGCCGCGCACGCGATCCTGCGGCAACAGTGGTCGCTGGCGTTCGAACTGGCCGCGGAACGCGTCCGCAACGGAGCCACCCCCGCGACGGCAGGCGAAGTCCTCAGCGCCGTGCTCGCCGAACGGCGAGCGCGACGGGTTGCCCATCCTCAGGCCCGTCGCCGGGACTCCTGAGCGGCAAAGGGCTACTCGGCCGCGGCGGCCGCCCTGGCCGGCGCCTTCCTGGTCGTGCGCCGCCTCGGGGGCTGCTCCAGGGCCGCCAGCCGCTGCTCGATGGCGCTCAGCCGCTCGACCACGGCTGCCAGGTCGGCCTTGCCGGGTACGCCGAGGCTGTCCAGCCGACGCTCCAGCTCGCCCTCGATGCCAGCCCGCGCCCGCTCGCGGGTGCTCTCGAAGCTCCGCCCGGCGGCGTCGCGCACCTTCATCATCCCCTCGGCTGCGAGGTCGCGAAGGCCGCCAACCGACTCCTTGCCGCGGTCCTCGATCCTTGCGCCGCGCTCGACCAGGCGGTTGAAGACGCTGCTGCCCGTGTCGGCCGCGACCCCGATGACCCCGATGCCCGCGAGCGCCATCTTGTGGCCGCCCCTGAAGGCAGTACCCAGAAGCGACCGCCGCCGCCGGGGCTCCGCGCCCACCATGTCCGCTGCCGTTGCCGCTGCTGCTTCTGCCGTCATCCTGCTGCCTCCTGTTCCTTGTCCAGCCCCCGGCGAAGACTACCCGACCGTCAGACCTCGCCGCGCTGATTCAGTTCTCCGGTCTCAGTCCCCGGGCCCGCCCGCGGCTTCGGCCAGCCGCTGCCGCACCGTCTCGATGGGATTGCGGTAGTCCACCGTGCCGAGGCCCCGGTTCGTCAGCTTGTAGCCAATGAGCCTCTGCAGCTTCTCGGGCATCTCCACCACGACTTCCCACGGCACGCCGACGAACTGGTTCTCCCGCTGCTTGAGCCAGGCCAGATTGAAGTTCACGTTGATGGAGCGCCGGTACCCGCCGCTGGTCGAGTTGCCGCCGCCCCGGTGCCAGACGGCACCGTCCCACAGGAAGAGTGCCCCGGCCGGCATCTCCACCGTCATGGTGGGCACATCCGGGTCGACCGGGTCGGCGGAGCGATGGCTGCCGGGGACGATCTCCGTGGCGCCGTTCTCGGCGGTGAAGGGATCCAGCGCGATCAGCGTGTTGGCGATCAGCGGAAAGTGCGGACGCGCCAGCGGATAGTGACCGTCGTCCTGGTGCATCCGCTGCCGGCGGTCGCCCGGCCCGGGCCGCATCGCGGCGACCCCGGACACCTGGTAGTCCGGCCCGAGCACCGCTTCCACCAGCCCCAGAAGACGGTCGTCCATGAGCAGCTCGTCCACGGCCCGCGTCTTGGCCAGCAGATTGTGGGTGTGCACCGTCTGCTGACCGTGGTCCTCGGTCATCCGACTGCCGACGGCGTCGTAGACGGGAGCCAGGTCGCGCAGCAGCCGCGCCACCGTGTCCGCGCCCAGGAAGTCCGGAACGACGGTGAATCCGTCGTCGCGAACCTGACGTGCTGATGTCTCGATGTCCAAGGATGTTATTCCGATACGCGAATGATACCTGCAAGTCGACCGGCGTCAACGGGACGTCTTGTCCAACCAGAAGTGAGCATGAACGGGGGCGGGTAATCCAGCGAGAAGTGAGCACGTGGGTCGGCACTCGGGGATCATTGGAGGATGCTCGTGTCGCTTCATCTCCACCGTCTCGAGACTCTCGCCTGGATCGCCCAGGTCGTTTCCGGCAGCGTTGGGGCCGAGATCACCCGACAGGACCGGGAGTCGACGCCGCCCATCCTCCTGGGCGACGAGCCGACCACGCATTCGTCAGGCGGACGCTGGTGTGCTTCCGGTACCTCATGCTGAAAGGGCCCGACAAGGGCTTGGCATGAGCCTTTCTGGTCTGAGGTGACGGGCTTCTCGCAGTCCTGATTGACGCGGTTGATCCGGCAGTACCGGGAGACCGGGACGATTCGGGACCGTCGTGGCGAGGGTCTGCGGCAGCGGTTCGGGCAGGTGTACACGAAGGCCGCCGTCGGCCTGCTGGCAGAGGTCGACACCACCTTGGGTCACCTGTGCGGGCACGCTGCCCGGGCGGTGTTGCGTCGGCAACACGAGGAGTACGACGAGCAGCGCTTCGAGCGGCTGGCCTCTCCAACGGCCACCTCAAGAACCTGCGCAGGTCGACCACCTGTGCGCGCAGGAGCGCAGGCAAATGGCTGATGCACTGCAGCGCATCTCGCGGCGACCACCTGTGCGCGCAGGAGCGCAGGAGCGCAGGGCCGAGATGTCCGGTGCGTCCGGCGCGAACCGCGACCACCTGCGGGCGCAGGAACACAGTGTTCCGCAAGACGAAAACCACACGGGTGCGGATCGGCGAACGTCAGAAGCCCGACCCGGGCGGCTGCCCGGGCTACCTGCGGGTCGACACGGTGCACCAGGGGGATCGGGAGTGGGGAGAAGGGCGTGTACCACATCAATGCCGTCGACGAGGTCACCCAATGGCAGCAGGTGGCGACAGTGCGGGCAATCTCGGAGCGCTGCCTGCTGCCGGTGATCGAGCGGCTGCCGAGAGCTACATCCCCTTGTGATCAGGCGCCTTCACACCGACAACGGCTCGGAGTACGTCAACCAGGGCACCGACCGTCTGCTCAAGCGGCTGCAGATCGACTTCACCAGGTCCCGCGCCCGCCGCAGCAACGACAACGCCCTCGTCGAGTCGAAGAACGGCTCCTCGATCCGCACCACGCTGGGCTACCACCACATTCCGCGGCTCTTCGACGCCGAAGCCGACGTCTTCGTCCACAAGCTGCTGTCGCCGCACCTCAACCCTCTATCCATGTCTCTTCCCGACCACGGAGATCGACCGCAAGGGCCGGTGAAGGACCCGCTACCTGGACCAGGACGTGAAGACACCGTTCGAGAAGCTCGCCTCCCTGCCCGGCGTGGAACGCTTCCTCAAGCCGGGCGTCACGCTTCACCAACTAGAAGTCAAGGCGCGGGCCTGGAGCGATCTCGACTCCGCCGCCGAGCTGCGCCGTGCTCAGGTCAGACTGTTCGAACGCATTCACAGCGAGACTCGGCGCTACGGGCCCACCCCGGGAACGACCCGTCACCAGAAAGACGCCGCTGGTACCCCCGATCTCGGGCAGCCGGCAGCCGGCCCGGCGTCGGCTACTACTGCCGAAGGCGGTCAGACACCCGGGCAGGAACACCAGAAGCACGCCGGGAACGACCACGGTTCACTGCTCTGGCAGCGCCCCGTTCATGCTCACAAGGGCGTGCTGGACGAGCGGGCTCCGTGTTCAACGGTTCACTGCTCTGGCAGCAACCCGTTCATGCTCACTTCAGGATTGGAGAAGACTCGGGAGGCGGGCAGCGCACCTTGAGCGGGCCGCTCCCGGCCAACCGGGCCGACGCCTCGCCCCTGTCACTCGGCGACGGGACCACCTCACCTCCATCCCGACGCCGCGACAGGCCGCAGCGGTACGATGGAGTGGCGACTCGCCTTCGCGTGCTGCGCGCTGCGTACTGCCCTCTGCCTCCAGCGACTTGCACGGCTGCCGGCGAGTTCCGCTGCACCAACGACCAGCGCTCCGACCATGCAAGAGATCAGACTTCGCGGTTTCCGCTGCTTCCGGGACCAGCAGACAGCCCGCCTTGCGCCGCTCACCCTGCTCGTCGGCGAGAACAGCACGGGGAAGACGTCCTTCATGGCGCTGGTCCGAGCGCTGTGGGATCTGGGCCACCGCAGCGAGCTGCCAGACTTCAAGGAAGCGCCGTACGACCTCGGCAGCTTCGACGAGATTGCGCACCATCGAGGGGGCCGAGGAGGCCGGGAGACGACCTTCGATGCCGGCTGCGCAGTGGCGCTGACCTCACTCCCCGAGCAGAGCGTGCAACTCGACGTCACGTTCGGCCGGGACCGCAACCAGCCGGCGCTGCGGCAATGGCGAGTTGCAGGCCGGCAGGCGACGCTCGACTTCGACATGCAGGACCGGACATTGAGCGTCCAGACTCGCGGAGGCCGCTGGCGTGTCGGCCTCGAACCTCGCCTGCATCCAAGCTTCCTGGAGTTCGACGAGCGGCGCGTCTTCCCCTGGCCGTTCCTCCTGAGCAGTCTCGTTGCCGGCGCGAACGGAGCGCAGACCGACACGCAATGGACCAGCATCGATGGACCCGAGCACCCTGCTGCAGACGACCTGGAGTCCATCCAGGAACTGGCCCAGGTCTCGTTCCGGCCCGGGCTGTACAAGCGGCCCTACGCCAGCGCCCCGGTGCGCTCGAAGCCGAAGCGCACCTATGACCCGTCGCGCCTGACCCGTGATCCGGAAGGCGAAGCCGTTCCCATGTACCTGGCGGACATCTTCCATCGAGGCAAGGCGCGCTGGACAAAGCTGCAAGCCGCACTCGAGGAGTTCGGGCGCGACTCGGGGCTCTTCGACGAGATGCGAGTGCGCCGCCTGGGCAAGAGCAGCAGCGAACCCTTCCAGATCCAGGTCCGCAAGTCGGGGAGCAAGAGTCTGAAGGGCCCCTGGCGCAACCTGACCGACGTGGGCTACGGCGTCAGCCAGGTGCTGCCCGTCATCACGGAGCTCCTGCGACCAGACCCGCCAGGGCTCTTCCTGCTCCAGCAACCGGAGGTCCACCTGCACCCCAGTGCCCAGGCAGCGCTCGGATCGCTCTTTTGCGCCGCTGCCGCCGCCGGCAGGCAGCTGATCGTCGAGACCCACGGCGACCACCTGCTCGACCGGGTGCGGATGGACGTACGCGACGGCACGACCAAGCTCAAGGCTGGCGACGTGTCGATCCTCTACTTCGAGCGTGAAGCCCTGGAAGTGCAGATCCACTCCCTGTGGCTCGACGACGACGGCAACGTCAAGGACGCTCCGAACTCGTACCGCAGGTTCTTCCTGAAAGAGACGCAGCGGTCTCTGGGCCTGTAGCGACCATGTGCGCCATCCTGGACAACAGCGTCGCGGGCATCGTCTTTCAGCCAGACCGCCCCGCAGGCGCCAGGGAGTTCCTGCGCTGGGTCGAGAAGGGCTCCGGCCGTCTCGTCGTCGGCGGCAAGCTGCTCCGAGAGCTCGCCGAGAACCACAGCGTCCGTACCTGGCTGCGGCAGGCGATCCTGAGCGGAAGAGCCGTCAAGATCCCCGACGCACGAGTGCAGGCCGAGACCGACTCCCTGGCCGCAGCAGGCAGTTGCCGGTCAAACGACGAACACGTGGTGGCTCTGGCGCGGGTCAGCGGTGCGAGGCTCCTCTACGCGGACGACCAGTTGCTGGAGCAGGACTTCAAGACCAGGCGGCTGCTCGACGACCCCCGGGGCAAGGTCTACCCGGCCACGAAGGGCACCAGGTGCCGCAGATGGCTGCTGGGCCAAAGGCGCCTGTGCGCGTCGGCCGAATGACCGCCGGCCCCTGACCGGCCCCAGCTGCAACTACCAGACCGGGCGATCGGCTGGCGCCGGCGGCGCTACGCGCAGTTGCAGAGCTCGATGAAGAAGGCTCGGACCGTGTCCACGAACTCGGGCATGTTCAGCGTGTTCATGTGGTTGGCGCCCTCGATGACGTGGAGCCGGTGCTCCGCCATCACGCCGACCAGGGCGTCGGCGCTGGGCTTCAGCGGATCGGCGCTGCCGATGATGTTCAGGACCGGCACCTCGTTGCTGCGCAGCAGCTCGCCATCAACGTCCAGGCCGGCCATGCCGCGGACCACGGCGGCGAGAGCCGCCTGGTCGTTCGAGCCGACCATCGCCATGCCGATTGCCTGAACCTGCTCGGGCGGAGGGGGCTCGTCTCCGGGCCACAGCAGCTCGACCAGTGGGCCGCCGCCCCGGCCTTCCTCCAGCGAAGTCGCCAGCGCGTCGAACAGGGCGTCGTCGCGCTGTTCGGCGCTCGGCCATCCGGCGCCGCCCACGACCGCCGACAGCAGGCGATCCGGCGCGAGCGAGACGAGCTTCATCGTGATGAAGCCGCCCATCGAATAGCCGACGACATGCGCCTGCTGAAGGTTCAGGTGGTCGAGAAGGTCGACCACGTCCATGGCCATCCGAGCGCCGTAGCTCGCCGGATCGTGCGGCTTGCCGCTCGCGCCGTGGCCGCGCTGATCGACGGCGATCACCTGGAACTCGTCGTCCAGCCGGTCGATGATCCCTGCGGCGCCCCAGTTCGAGGCCGCCGTGCCGGTAATGCCGTGAAGCAGCACGACCGGGTCGCCGCGCCCCTGCACCATGTAGTGGATATCGACGCCGTCGCTGGCCGTGAAGGACTCGGTCGCCGCCTCGGCCTCGCCCTGAGCCCAGGCGGCGGCAAATGGGCCGCCAGCAAGAACGGCCAGGGCAACCAGGGTCGCCGCAAGGGCCCGGAACATCGGTCGGCGACACGTCGCGTCTTCGTGCATCAGAGTTCCTCCGTGGGATCAGCTCAGGCTAGCAGGGCGGCGCGACCGCACCGCGCTCTTCAGACCCGTAGCCCTGTGGCGAGGCGGCGCCGAGCACACCCTCGAGGAAGGGGCCGGGCTTCCCGGACCCGGTCAGCACGAGCTCGTCCCGAGCCCGGGTGATCGCCGCGTACAAGAGGTTCCGCTTCAGGGTCAGCGCGTTCTGGTGTTCTCCAGGATCCTCGATCCGCCTGTCGCGGTCCGTCGGAATGCTGCGCTCGCCGCAGCCAGGAACGACCGGCAGGCGTCATCGTGGTGGCCGCACCAGTGGAGCACCCGGTCAGGGGCACTCCGTTCGACCGCACCGGCGGCAAGGCCCGGCGCGAGGATCGCGTGGCCCGAAGGCCACATCGTCTGGCGTCCAAGTGGAACGGAACGCTGGCAAACCCCAAGGGGCTTGCGGGCAGAACCGAGACAGGCCCGATGATCCCGCCGCCGGTCAGCGGAACCGGCGAGCCAAGACACCCCGCACCTCAACCAGCGGGAACGCCAGGCCTCTCCTTGTCCGTCTCGCGCTCGGCCGCCAGCAAGTCGAAGTGGCCGCCCCCACCCGCAGGCGGAACAGCCCAGGAAGGCGATGCCGACGTCGTCCAGGCAGCGGCCGCCCCCACCCGCAGGCGAGACAGCCGCCTCGACTACGCCGACAGCTGCGTCTCGACCAGGGTGGTCCAGTAACGCATGCCGACCGGGAGCACGTCGTCGTTGAAGTCGTAGCGCGGGGTGTGGAGGCCGGCGCTGTCGCCGTTGCCCAGGAACATGAACGCTCCGGGCCGCTCCTGGAGCATGAAGGAGAAGTCCTCGGAGCCCATCACCGGCGGCATGTCCGTGACGACGTTGCGTCCGACCTCGCGGGCCGCGTCCGCCGCCTTCCCGGTCTGCTCCGGGTGGTTGACCGTCGCCGGATAGAGGCGCTTGTAGCGCAGGTCAAAGCCGGCGCCGTGAGCGGTGCAGATGCCGCGGCCGATCTGCCGCATGCGCCGCTCCACCAGCTTCTGCACTTCCGGCAGGAACGAACGGGCGCAACCGCCGTGCAGGACGCTGGCGGGAATCACGTTGTAGGCCTCGCCGCCCTGCACGCATGCCACCGTGATCACCGCGCTGTGGAGCGGGTTCACGTTGCGGGCGATGATTGTCTGCAGGGCGAGGACGATCTCGGCGCCCACCGGGATCGGATCCACCGTGCCGTGCGGGAAGGCGGCGTGACCGCCGGCGCTGGTCACTTCGAACTCGAACATGTCGATGGCGGCCATCAGCGGCCCTTCTCGCAGCCCGAAGTCGCCGACCTCCATGCCCGGGTAGTTGTGGACGCCGTACACCTCTTCCGCCGGGAACCGCTCGAACAGCCCTTCCTCCACCATCACGCGGGCGCCGCCCTCGTTCTCCTCGGCGGGCTGGAAGATGAAGTAGACCGTGCCGTCGAAGCTGCGGTGCCGGCTCAGATGGCTGGCCGCGCCGAGCAGCATGGCTGTGTGCCCGTCGTGGCCGCAGGCGTGCATCTTGCCGGGATTGCGGGACCGGTGCTCGAAGTCGTTCTCCTCCTCGATGGGCAGCGCGTCCATGTCGGCCCGCAGCGCGATGCGACGGTCGGACGAGCCCGACCTGAGCACGCCGACGACGCCGGTGCGGGCTACGCCCCGATGGACCTCGATGCCGCCGAACGACTCCAGCAGGTCGGCCACTTTGCGGCTCGTCTCGCGCTCCTTGAAAGCCAGTTCGGGGTGGCGGTGAAAGTCCCGCCGCCAGCCGCGCATCTGCTCGTGAAGCGAGTCCATGGCCGCCGATTGTAACGCCTCCACGCGGTTGCGGAATCGCGAACGTCCGCCGGTGCGGCCGCGCTCGTTCTCCCGAAAGGGTAGGACGCTGCTCTCAGGCCAGCTTTCCGCCACTCCTCGGCCTCGGCCTTCGGATTGGGCCTGCTCGCCGGCACGACGATCCATGAACTCGTCGCGCCGTACCCGAGACTCGATCTTCAGCTTTTCCGGGAAGTCGATGTGTGCCTTGCCGTCGTCAATTGACAGGGAGCCGCGGATTACATCAAGACTACCCAGCCGGTGAAATCCGGGTTGGCCGGGCCTCGACTACCGCAGTCGCCCTGAAGGTCGCGGAAAGGTGGTGGACGGTCGGAGGGTTTGGCCCGTCTTCCTCAGCGTACTCGGGTTCCGTCAGGGTGGGCGTCTCCTTCAACGGCTGACCGTCGTCGATCGTGGTAGCGATGACCGTGCTGGCCAGGCTAAAGACGAGGAGGATCAGGCGGATGGCGGCGAAGCGGATCTTGTGAACCATGCACTTGCGCGCTTCCAGCGCTGACTCTCCGTCAGTGCACGACTCTACCAAAAAAGAACACCGACGGCACACCACCGCAGCTTCGTTTGACCTTTGCGCCATTGATCGACTCCTCATGAGATCCCAGCTTTTCTTTGTAGTCGTCCTTGTCGAAGCCTCCAGGCAAGTACTCGGAGTACCCGTGCTCTTGCCTTCCCGACTGGTAACCCGACGCTCCGACGCCGGTGTCTCAAATGGCGGTATGTCTACCATCTTTATCACTTTCTTCCCATACTTGTTTTCACGTGTCTCGCTAGTGGCTAGCTATCTTGCCCTGCGAATTGCCAGCATAGCACGTCCGGACGCGATTCACCTCGGCCCACGGCGTATCGGTCTTGTCACTTACGTCGGACACCTGTCAAATTCCGCACTTCCGTCAGACCGGCCACATCCAGCGGATAGAATTGGCGGCAAAGGAGCCGTCGTCGGGCACGTACTCCGGCTCGCCATCATCGTTTCAGCACGGAAGGACCGGCTCAGTGATCTTCCTCACGCTTCACATTCTGGCTGCCAGATAGAGTTCCGCGAACACTGGGGCCGAAGCGCCAGGCCTGAATAACCTCATCCGTCGGCGGCTTGTCGTCGGTGAATCCCAGGTGCTGGCCGCGGGCGGTGTATACCAGCTTCTGGAGTTTCATCTGAAGTTCCATCGGAGTGACGGGCCTGTTCCGGTCCTCCTTCGCAATCTCCAGGAACCGATTGGCGATCGCCAGCGAAGATCAGGTCCGGTACTCAGCAGCCTCTGCCGCTGTTTCGCCAGTCGCCATGCCGCCTGCTTCGGCGTCATTGACCATCTCAGGCCAGCGCACAAGCGCGTGCTTGCCCGCCTGCTCGCTCTCGACCGGCCTCCCGGCTCCGGTCGCAGGCGAGCAAGGCTCCAGCGGCCGTCGGGTTGCCAAGCTCGGCTGCCGGGTCTCCTTCGCCTGGTCGGACACGGTCCAGCGAGGCAGCCGAAGACGACACCCGGATCCGGTCGATCACTTCCATCTGCGAGTTCTTCTGGCCGTCGCTTTCGTCAACCAGGACAGGCAGGGGGGAACGCAGACTGCCCTGTGCCCCCCTCCCGCTTTCGCCGTTGCTCAGCAACGGAGTTCCTTTTCAGTGGAGGACCTGGCCCGACGGTCGGGCCGTCGTCGGCTCCGCCATGGGAGCGGAGCGGGAACCGCGGAATCAGTTCCTAAGAGCTTCACGCCAGCAGTACGCGGCGAAAGCCAAATCCCAGAGCGTTGAAGCCCATGGACAGCAACGCGGCGGTTGTGAAGGTGTCGCCGCGAAAGATGGTCGTCTTCGCCACGAACAGGGCACCGGCCAGCAAGACAGCCGCGAGAAGCCAGGCGGCCAGAAGCTCGGCGAACCTGATGGCACGTGGTTGCCGCAAGGGCGGTCAGGGCAGCCGCAGCCATCTGGTGCTTGTCGTCATCGTCGGACGTTGCGTGGTTGCAGGTCACAGGACCAGCAGGGATTACGTACAGGTTGGCCTTCGCCATCGACGCGCCGCCTGCCGGCCGGCAGTTTTGTTCCGGCACGTCTTCGGAGTACTCTTCGTACAACTCTGACGCACCCTTCATCAGCGCCTTTGTTGCTGTGCTGACCGCATCGCCGGCGCCTTCGTTGTCGGGAGGGGCCGGGCCGAAACTTCCGCCATCGCGAATGTGGGCTTCTCGCAGTACCAACGGCCCGTCACCAGGGAGGATGCCGCTGGCATCCCTGGCCTCGGGTCGCCGGCCGCCGGCCCGGCGCCGGGGATCACTGCCCAAGGCGGTCAGACACCCGGGCAGGAACACCAGAAACCACCCCGGAACGAACCCGGTTCACTGCCAAGACGCCCTGCCCGCAGCGATGGCCCCGCAGCGGCGGGCGACGAACCGCAGGGTTCGCGCCCGGCGTAGCGGCGCTACCGCCCCTGCGCCTCGCGATGCCGCTGCTCCAGGTACCGGGCGCCGCGCAGCGTGTTGCCCATCGAGTAGTTGCCCTCGTGGCAGGCGAACTCGTACAGCAGATCGTCGGTTCGCGGCCACGGCAGGGAGCCGCCGTACGGCGCCGTGAACTCCGGGTCCTCGACCGTGTACTCGTAGAGCAGCGTGTCGGCGTCCTGGTATCTCAGCCGCTCGACCACGCGCACGCCCTGCCTGTGGAACCCCCAGGCGCCCAGGAGGTTCCTCGTCTCGATCACCAGCGTGTCGCCGTCCCAGCGGCCGACCGAGTCCCCGGCGTAGGACCAGTAGTCCTCCGGAATGTGGTCGGCATCGAGGCGCACGATGCGGGCCCAGTGCATCCACTCGATCAGGATGACGACGTGGGAGTCGGTCTGCACGATGGTCTTCAGGTTGTTGTAGGCCCGCGGCCCGATGGGCATCGTGGAGCCCTGATGAAACACGCAGCGGTTTCCCAGGGTCAGCGACTCCGGCCCGTCGTAGGGATCGTCGCCGTTCTCGAGCCACCACGCCGTGCCGGTGTTCTCGTAGCCGAAAGGCGGCAGGGTGTCGAAGCGCGCCTGCCCGGCCTCGGTGCGCGCCGGCAGCCGGCCATCGGGCGGGTCGGTCAGAACCGAGGTCCGGAACCTGCCATCGACGGCGAAGGCCGACGTTCCGCGGTCGAGCCAGAACGCGTTGTACGCGCCGACGCCCGGGTATCCCTCCTCCGAACGGCCTGCGATCACCCCGCGGTCCGGGTCGCGCGCCTCCGCGTCGCGGGCGTTGGAAGCCGCCATCCGGTCGGCCATCGCGCTCGCTTCCTCCTCGGTCAGGTACAGCCGGTCGCCGAACCGCGGGTCGCGTTCCAGCGGTGTCAGCGACGACACGTCGTAGTTGCCCGAAAAGTCGGGCCGCCCACTCGGCGTGCGCGGAAGGTCGTCCGCCGCCAGCGGCGCCGCCCCGAGCACACAGGCGACCACCCAGCTCGCCGCAGCAGGGAACGCGAGGGCTTTCGTGGTCCAGGTGCTCATTCTCGACCTCCTGATGGTGCGCCGTGTGTCGTTACGGAGCACCCTACCAACAGTGCCGCCACACGACGCAGCCCGACAGCCGCTGGCAGTCGGAGTCGCCCGCGGGCGCAAGGGGCACGCCTTCTTCAGCCAGCCGAACATCAACCGTGCCCGGAGTCGCCTGCGGGCGCAAGGGGAACAGTGCGCCGCTGCCCGGTAGGTGATGTTCCACGAAGAGTCGCCCGCGGGTGCAAGGGGAACAGAACTCGGTCTGATGCCGCCGGACGGCCGACTCCGAGTCGCCCGCGGGCGCAAGGGGAACAGTCCCCAAAGGCACGCGGCGATACACGAGCCCCGGAGTCGCCCGCGGGCGCGAGGAGCACGGTGATCGTCGGCCTTGCCGGGCTTGTCCGCGAGTGAGTCGCCCGCGGGCGCGAGGGACACGGCTTGCTGTGCTGCTCGCGCAGGGCCTCGACCTCGAGTCGCCCGCGGGCGCGAGGGACACGGGGCAGTGCCGTGCTGGCGAGATGGGGACCGGAGCGCGGCACGGCGTCCGCAACGGGCAAGGCCTTCGCCGGCCCGCCACCGAGGTCAGTCGGTCCCGCCTGGCCTGATCCACTCCTGCAACGCAGCGTCGATTCGGGCGTGCCAGCCGGGACCGCTTGCCCGGAAGTGGTCCATCACCTCGCGCGACAGCCGGATCGTCGTCGACGCCGCAGCCGGCCCGACGGGCGGGCCACCCTCGTGGACGCGTGCCAGCGCGAACTCTTGCGGCCCAGTTGTCAATCGAGAGGTCCGGCGCCAGGTCGTCGTCGGATGCGGGCCGAGATCCTTCGTTCTCGTTTATTCACCTTCCTCATGAAGACATCGAAGGCTGACCGCAACGAGCGAACCATCGGCACCTCATGAGCAACGCCGCAGGCGACTTCCCGATCAAGTTGCTGAACAACACGGAAACCGAGGTCGTCGACAAGGTAATGATGGCGCGCTCCGGCTTCCTGGCCTGGTATCGGAATCCGGCGCGCCCGTCAGGCGACGGGCGCGCCGTCGCCTGGCAGGACGCCGCCAACAACTGGCGGCGGATGTGCCCGGAGTTCATCTTCTTCCACCAGCAGGGCGGCAGACCACCCTGATCCGCGCCCGGCTGCGGGCGGAAACTGCGGCCAGCGGCCCGGCGGACCCGCTCGCCCTGACGAGCGTCCATCGTCGACCCGCACGGCGTTCACCTCTCCGATGCACTGCCAAAGCTCCGGGGTCTCGCCAACCTCGCAGACGGGCACAGGGCGTCCTTTCACCGAATCGAGGCGGTAGCAAGCGTCGAGGGCAACGAGACGCGAGTCCTTGATCTGACCAGCAAGGACGTCCTGGCGGCAATCAATGCGGCTCAGAACGTGGAGTGCGTCTACCAGATCCACGGCTCGACCTACACATGGTTGAAGGCAGGAACCACGGCCCTGTCGCACCCGCGAAGCTTGATCAGCGGGCACGTCACCAACTGGTACGACGGCGCGGCCCTTGAGCATTCAACCCGGACCGCGACGGAGCCACAGCACGCCGGACCACGCCGCGCCGCCCAGGAAGCCCAGGATCGCCAGCACGGGCGGCCAGATGTCGACCAGCGACGCGAACCGCAGGGTTCCCGGGGCGACGTTCTCCGTCACCTCGATCAGGGCGCCGACGAGCACGCCCGCCGCGGCCCCGCCCAGGGCCGTGGCCACCGGGCGGGGCACGCGCCTGCACCATTCCTTCACTTCACGAGTCTCCTCACGCAATGGGCCCGATCCCCTACCCGAAGCCGAACAGGGGCGGAAAGACGAGGACCACGAACGCGGCCCAGACGGCGTAGACGGGCAGGTAGGCCATCTGCCAGCGCACGAGGGCCGAGAACGAGCCGCGGCCGCGCAGGAACCGTGCGTACAGCCACGCGGACCAGGACAGGTTGACCAGCAGGACGAGATTCTCGCCCAGCGCCGCCAGCTTGTTCGGGCTGACGCCGAACTCGAAGATCCGGTCCGCGATGGCGGCCAGGGCGAGCAGGTCCACGAGCAGAGCACACACCACGAGCAGGAGCTGCAGCGCGTCGAACAGCCCCGGCCGCGCCTGCGGGTCGCGGGCCGAGACGGCGTAAAGGAGCAGGCCCAGGACGACCGCCAGCAGCAGGTCGAAGACGATCAGCACCTCCCGGTTCGCGCCGATGCCACTGCCCGTCCACGCCATCGTGCCCAGGAAGGCGAGCAGCGCGGCGGCGAACAGGGGCGTGAACAGGCGGGTCAGCACCGGCGCCATGTTCTCGACCACGCTCTGCTTCGCCTCCACCAGCCAGGCCCCCACCAGGACCGCCCCCATGGCGCCGCACGGCAGGACCCACTGGGTCACGATCCGCTCCGCGTCCAGACCGATGGCCGAGAACGTGAGCCCGGTGATCCCCATCAGCACGCCGCCGCCGAGCGCGATCAGCACGTAGTAGATGAAGAGCTCGCCGGAGAAGCGGACGAAGTCCATCCGGCGGTCGCCGTCGCGCCACCGTCCTCCGGTGTAGGCGATGCCGACCACCAGCCACAGGGCGATGGGCAGGTGCAGCGCCGCCAGGGTCAGGGCGTGCCCCGGCTCGGCGAAGGGAAAGGCGTTGATCGCGACGCCGGCAGCGGCGAATATGACCGCCAACCGGACGCAGCCGGCGCGGCCCAGACGTCGCTTCCAGGCCAGGTAACCGGCCAGGAACGGGAACACGAACAGGCTGATGTTCGGGAAGTAGAGGATCTGGCTGTCGAAGAAGCCCTCGCCGGCGCCGATCTCGGGCGCGCCGAACAGCACCGGCAGCTTGATCGCCACCGCCGCGGCCACGGCCAGTCCGAGCACAACCGCGAGCTCGCGCAGCGAGCCCCAGCCGGCCGAGTCGTCCGCGCTCACCGGGAGCACGAGTTGCTTCCACAGCCGCTCGGAGTGCTCGCGCGCGAACTCCCGCGACACGGCGTCAAGGTTGCCCATGCGCTTCACGGCCACCAGGAACGCCTCGTCCGGCGCGAGGCCGCCAGCGCAGAGTTCGGCGACCAGCGTGCGCAGGTGGTCCTCGAGCTCCGCCACGTCCCCGTCGTCGACTGCCGGACGACGACGCAGCCAGCTCCGCCATCGGACGATCTGCGCCTCGACGGCGTCCTCCGGCCCGACCGAGACCGGCCTGTCGCGACTCACCATGCCGGCGCCTGCCTTCCCGCCGGACCGCTCCAGCCGATGCCCCGGGCCTCCCGACTTCCACTCCCGGCACCCGCGACATGGACGCGGCCAGCTGCGGGCGCCATCTTCCAGATGCCGCGCAGGGTCGCATCCACGACTTGCCACTGCCGTTTCTGCGCCAGCAGCCGCGCCCGCCCGGCCTGCGTGATCCGGTAGTAGCGCCGGCGCCTGCCGGTCTCGCCCTTCGCCCAGCGCGCTTCCACCTGGCCGAGCCGTTCGAGACGGTGCAGCACCGGATAGAGCATGCCGTCCGTCCACTTCAACTGGCCGTCCGAAAGCTCCCCGACCCGCTTGATGATCGCGTAGCCGTAGCTGTCGCCCTCAACCAGGATCGCGAGCACGAGCGGCGCCGCAGACGCCGCCACGAGGTCCTTGCCGATGTCCATTCCCATCCCTTCCGTCGACGGTTCGTCAGTCGACGGACATATACCTAGCACAGCAATGCATTCCGGTACAAGGTATCGCTCGCTGATCCCTGCGATAATCACTCAACGAGGGGCGACGCCGGCGCCCGATTCGACGCCTCGGTTCAGCGGAAAGCGCGAGTGACGGAAACGAGCCCAATTCGCCCCGAAGGCTACGACCATCCCGTCCGCCAGTCGAAGCTGGACCTCGTCGAGACCGCTCACCGCATGACGGGGTTCCGGTCGTTCGCGGACCTCGGCGGATGCTGGGGCGTCCACGGCGCCTACGCGTTCCGGGCAGCGCAACTCTGCGGAGCCGGCCTCGAGCGGTCCTTCATCCTGGACGGGCACGTGACGCAGCAGACGCGCGAAGAAGCGCGCCTGCATCCCCCCCCCCCCCCCCGCATCGAGTGCGTCGAGACGCTGCTCGGCGCTCCCGAGGCACTCGAAGCGGTCGGCGAAGTGGACGCCGTCATCATGTTCGACATCCTGCTCCACCAGGTGAAGCCTGACTGGGACGACTTCCTGCTCGCCTGGGCGCAGCGAGCGAAGGCGCTGATCATCTACAACCAGAACTGGCTCAAGACCTCTCGCACCATCCGCTTCGTGGACCGTGGGCTCGACTGGTATCGGCGCAACGTCGTCGTTTGGGAAGACGACAACCCGTCGACCGACCCGGTCGGCTGGTTCGCCCGCCACCACGAGCGCGACGCGCACGGACGCCTGGAACGGGACAGCCCCGACTTCTGGCAGTGGGGCATCCGCCCGCTCGAGATCGTCAACCTGCTGGCCCTGCACGGCTTCGAACTGGTCCACATGACCAGGGACGGAATGCCCTTCGGCCCCGACTATCCGTGGATAGTCAACGACGGCATGGTGTTCCGCCGGGCCCGGTACCCCGATTCGTCGAGGCTCGCCCTGGCCCGCAACACCCTGCGCTCGCTGCTGCACGGCAGGCGGCGCCCGCCCGGCTGACACCTCGCAGGCGCGGCCTCCCAGCGACGCTGGTGGCCGGCGTGGCGCTTGCGGCTGGCGCTTCCGGCCGCGTCGGGCAAGCCATCGCCACGGTCGCCGCAAACCGGCTCACATGCCGTTCTGGCCGTGCACCCCGAAGCTCGACCCGCTGCGCCCTGTCGGCCGCAGCCAGGGCGCCGCTCCGTCGCCACGAACCGGAACGCCTGCTACGGCAGCGTGAAGACGAACAGGGTGTTGTTCGAGCTCGGTCGGAGTTCGGCGGTCAGGCGGCGGAAGGTGGTGGTCGAGCCGCCTTCGGCGCCGGTGCCGACTGCGATGTACTGCCTGCCGTCGACCGCGTAGCTGATCGGAAAGCCGGTCACCGAGGAGCCGAGGTTGATCTCCCAGAGCACCTCGCCGGTCTCCTGGTCCAGCGCCCAGAACCGACCGCCCGTGTCGCCGCCGAAGACGAGGCCGCCGCCGGTTGCTGCCAGGGACATGGTGGCCGGCAGCCGTTCGTGCAGCCAGAGCGTCTCGCCGGTCTCGGCCGAGATCGCGTAGACCATGCCGAGCAGCTCCTTGCCGGGCGCGAACTGCGTCTCGTTCACCAGCGCGTAGTGCATCGCGCCACGGCCCACCCGGGTCGTCATCTGCGAACACAGGTTGCGCAGCGGGTAGTACATGGCGTTGGTCAGCGGACTGTAGGCGCCGGCCTCCCAGTCCTTGCCGCCCAGGAGCGAGGGGCAGATCAGGCGTTCCTGTTCCAGCTCGGTGAAGACCACCTCCGGGTTCTCCGTGACCGCCCCCGACTCCCCGTCGATGCGCTCGACGACGTTCTGCGGCACCGTCGGCCTGGCCCACAGGAACTCTCCCGTCTCGCGGTCGAGGGTGTACACCAGGCCCGTCTTGCCCGGCACGCCGGTGACGACCCTGCGCGTCTCGCCCGGGCGAACGTGCGGGTTGAGCCACGGCACGGCATCCGGGTGCGGCGCCACGGCGGTGTCGACCAGCAGACGCTCGAACGGATGGTCGAGGTCCCAGTGATCGTTCAGGTGCTGGTAGTACCAGCGCACCTCGCCGGTCTCGACCTCCAGGGCCAGCGTCGAGTTGTGGAACAGGTGGCGCAGTTCATGGCCGCCGAGCAGGAACTTGGGCGCCGGCGAGGTCACGGAAGTGCCGACGAACAGGAGCCGCAGCTCCGGGTCGTAGCTCGGCGCCATCCAGGAACCCACGTGGTGACGGTTCTCGTACGGCAGGTCGCCCCAGGTCTCATTGCCGGGCTCGCCTGGTCCCGGGATCAGGGGACGGCGCCAGATCTCCTCGCCGGTCACAGCGTCGTGCGCGGCGATGAAGCAGGCCTCCGGGCCGCGGTGAGGGCGGCAGCTTCGTCCCGAAATGACCCGGCCGTCAGCCACCATGGGCCCGGTCGAGTGCCTTGCCGGCTCCTCCTCCTGGTCCACGATGCGCGTCTCCCATGCCAGCTCGCCGGTCGCCGCATCGAGGGCGTACAGGTAGCCGTCGTTCGCGGTGTCGATGACCAGTTCGCCGTACAGGGCAAGGCTGCGGTTCACCGTCTCGAGCCCGCCAACCAGGCTCGCGACGTTGTCGGGCAGCGGCCGCCGGTACTCCCACAGCAGGTCGCCGGTCGCGGCATCGATGGCCTGCGTGACGCTGCTCGGGTTCGGGTAGTACATGACGCCGTCGTGAACGAGAGGCGTTCCCTGCTGGCTGCCCTCCTCCAGCCCGCGCGACCAGGCCAGGGTGAGTGTGCCCACGTTCTCGCGATCAATCTGGTCGAGCGGGCTGAAGGCCCAGCCGTCCTGCGTGCGGCGCCAGTGAAGCCAGTCCGAGGCGGCGGGCTGCTCGAGAGCCTCGTCGGTCACGGGAGCAAACGAACCGGCCGAAGTCTGCGCCCCTGCTGGCAGGGCCGTCGCCAGCACGACGACCGCCGCCAGGGCGGCCGCCAGGATGACGCTCGCCGCCGGGCTCGAAGCACACGGCCCGCCTCGGGCCAGCCGCCGCCACGCAGACAGGGCGGTGGCCCCGGAAGCAGGACCACGGCCGCGCAGCCGGGTTCGGCAGGTCCGACCGCCCGCAGGGCCGGCCAGAAGCCGCATCGGCCACCGAAAGACAAGGTCCGGTCTCATTCGCGAACTCCCGGTCTGGTGCTCTGTGCTGGTCCAGGGAAGGGGCGCCTCTCGAAAGGAACGCCGCGCCAGCGACGGCACAGGTCAGGCCCGACGCCGAAGGCATGGCATCTGCGTCGAAGGCAGGGCAGCCGCACCGACGCCGGACTCTCCATCGAGGGAACGGCAGCGAGAGTAGCGCAGGCATCCCGGACGACGGCGGAGGCGACGGCGAGGCATGCGCCTCCCGCGACGACGCTTCGGGCCCGGCCAGCCATGTCGACGACCGGCTGGACAAGCGGCGTTATTCTCCGCGCCATGTCCGCGAGAGACAACGGCCGGGTCGTGATCACCGGTCTCGGCGCCGTCACCCCGGTGGGCAACGACGTCGAGACCTTCTGGCGGCGGATGAAGGCTGGCGATTCCGGGGCCGGGCCCATCACCGCCTTCGACACCGACGAGTTCAAGGTGAAGATCGCCTGCGAGGTGCGCGACTTCGACCCCACGGAGTGGCTCGAAGGCAAGGCGGCGCGCAGAATTGCCCGATCGACCCACTTCGCGGTCGCCTCGGCTCGCCAGGCCGTGGCCGACGCCGGCCTCGACATCGACCCTGCCGCCGCACACCGCTTCGGCGTCGCCTTCAACACCGGCGGCGGCGGTCTCGCCAGCATGGAGAGCGGGACCAGGCGGCTGGTGGCTCACGGCCCCCGGCGCGCCAATCCGTTCCTGGTCACGGACGTGATGCCGAATGCGGTCTCCTGCCTGGTCTCCATCGAGCTCGGCGTCACCGGGCCCACGACGACCTCGACCCTGGCCTGCGCGAGCGGCAACTACGCCCTGCTGGAGGCCTTCCGCCTGCTGCGTTCCGGCGAGGTCGACGCGGTCGTTGCCGGGGGCACGGAAGCAGGCATCACGCCGCTGATCATCGCCGCGTTCTCGCGACTGCAGGCGCTCTCGACCCGCAACGACGACCCACAGGCCGCCAGCCGTCCGTTCGACGCCGGGCGGGACGGCTTCGTGTTCGGCGAGGGCGCCGCGGCGTTCGTGGTCGAGACGGAACGCCACGCCGAAAGCCGATGCGCTCGCGTGTACGCCGAGGTCAGAGGCGGCGCGGTCACCGCGGACGCTCATCACCTCACCGCGCCGCGCCCCGACGGCGCCGGTGCGACCGCCGCCATCACCCGTGCGCTCGAATCCAGCCAGGTCGCCGCGGAAGACGTCGACGCCGTCTTCGCCCACGGCACGGCGACGCCGCTCGGCGACGTGGCCGAGACGCTCGCGATCAAGACCGCACTCGGCGACCGTGCCGGGCAGGTCGCGGTGACCGCCACGAAGTCGCAGGTCGGCCACATGCTCGGCGCCGCCGGCGCGGTTTCGGCGCTGGCCGCGGTGAAGACGATTCGCGAAGGCACGATCTGCCCGACGATCAACCTCGACCGGCCCGACCCGGCGTGCGACCTCGACTACGTACCCAACCGGGCCCGCGCTCACCCGACTGACGTGGCACTGGTGAACGCATTCGGTTTCGGCGGCCAGAACGTCGTCGTGGTGCTGGCGAGCCCCGGCTGATCCAGCCGCGTCAGCGTTCTCGCGGAGCCTCGCATGCCGCGCAGCCGGCCAGGACCCGCGCGCGCACCGCATCGAGCAGTCGCCGGAGCGTGGTCGGCCCGGCCAGGTCCACGACCCAGGCGGGCAAGCTGCCGCCGGGGTCCGTGAACACCCGGTACACAACGACCGTCCGCTCCGCGTCGAGCGGTATCAGCGTCCAGGATCCCCGGCTGTCCCGGATGTTCCCGGAGCCCTCGACGTAGGTCCAGCGCGCCTGCCATCCCGAAGCGCCGCCCGCCTCGACTCGACCGCTCTCGACGCGCACCGTGTAGCGGCGGTCTCGCAACGGAAACGGCAGGTCCAGAACCTGCGCGTTCAGGTAGACGCCCGGCGAGACCAGCTCGACCTCGGACAGGATCACCCGCGGCATGAACTCGTCGAACTCGGCAGCCGCGCTGATCACCCGGCGCACGGCCTGAAGCGGCGCCTCGACGACGCCCGCGGCGCAGCCTTCGCGAATGCGCCGGCCGGCGTCCAGGCTCCGAACCTGCCACTCGCCCGGCGCCCAGTTCTCCGCTGCGTCCCAGTCCTCCCGCAGCGCCGCCGTGGCTGACGAACCGTCGCCGCACGGTTCAAGCGCCGCCAGCGGCGCGCAGGCCAGCACCACGCAAACCGCCACCGCCCGGAACCACGGACGGGCGCGGCGCCTCTTCAGGGCAGTCAGGTCCCCCGGCGCTCCGCCCGCAGCCGCCTGAAGTAGTCGGTCGCGGCGACCTTCACCTTCGGCGCCAGCAGCAGCGTAGCGATGAGGTTGGGCAACGCCATCAGGGCCAGGGCAGTGTCGATCAGGTTGATCACCATTCCCGCGCTCCACCAGGCGCCGACGAAGATGCCGGCCAGGTAAAACCAGGTGTACAGGCCGTCGTGCCGGGCGCCAAACAGCCAGGCGAAGCAGCGCTTGCCGTAGTACGAGTAGCTGACCATCGTCGAGATCGCGAACATGAGAACGATCAGGACAAGCAAACTGCGTCCGGGCGCCCCCAGGGCGCCTTCAACCGCCTCCGCCGTCAGCGAGACGCCGCTGATCTCGCCCACCGTCTCCAGGCCGCTCGACAGGATCACGAAGGCGGTCAGCGAGCAGACGACGATCGTGTCGATGAAGGGCCCGAGCATGGCCACGAGGCCTTCGCGCACCGGCTCGTTCGTCTTCGCCGCGCCGTGGGCGATGGCCGCGGTGCCGAGCCCGGCCTCGTTCGAAAACGCCGCGCGCCGCACGCCGATCATCATCGCCTGCTGGAAGCCGATGCCCATCGCGCCGCCGGCGGCCGCCGTGCCGGTGAAGGCCTCGCGGAAGATCCGAGCAAACACTTCCACCGCCACGTCGGACCGCACGAACAGGATCCACAGCGCCATGCCCAGGTAGAGGACGCACATCGCCGGCACGAAGCGAGCGGTCACCGCACCGATGCGCTCCACGCCGCCGAACGCCACCAGGGCGACCAGCAGGACGCAGCCGGCGCCGGTCAGCAGGGGGTGGACGTCGAACTGGGCGTCGAGGAGCTCGGCGACCTGGTTGCTCTGGAACATCGGCAGGCAGCCGAACAGGCCGAAGGTGCAGAACATGATCGCCAGCGGCCGGTACTTCTTCCCCAGGCCGAGCTCGATCGTGTACATCGGTCCGCCCAGCAGGGCGCCGCGCGAGTCGCGGCCGCGGTAGATCTGGGACAGGGTGCAGGAGCAGAACTTGGTCGTCATGCCGACCAGAGCCGCCACCCACATCCAGAACACGGCGCCCGCGCCGCCCTGGGTCACGGCGATGGCGACGCCCCCGATGTTGCCGACGCCGATGGTGGCCGCCAGCGCCGTGGAAAGAGCCTGGAAGTGACTGATGTGGCCCGGGTCGTCCGGCGAGTCGTACCTCCCCAGCGTGACCGCCGTGGCGTGGCCCATGTGCAGGAGCGGACGCAGCCGCAGGTAGAGGCTGAAGAAGGCCCCGGATCCAATCAGCAGGATGACCAGGGGCAGGCCCCAGGCATAAGCGACGACCGTTTCCAGGATGCGGTCGAGGGTCTCCACGCGATCAGGTTCTCCCTGCTGCCCAGCGGACCGCGGTCGTCGCCGTCAGCGCCTTCAAGGCTCCACCACTTCCAGCGACAGCGGGTCGCGCACGGGAAGCATGGTGAGCCCGCCGCCGACCTTCGCCACCACGTCCGCCACCGAGGCGCGGCCGCCGCTGTCGCCCGGTTCGCTGGCCTCCAAATCGCCGACCACCAGCATGGCGAGGTTGTCCGGCAGCAGGTGGCGCTCCGCGACCCGCCGCACGTCCGCCGGCGCGACCGCCTCGACCCGCTCGCGCCAGTCGCGCCTGTCGCGCCAGTCGTCGTGCAGCCGACCCGGGAACTCGTCCTCGGCCAACACCAGCGCCATGTCCAGGGCCGAGGAGACCCGCCGTCTGCAACGCTGCACCGTGTTCACGAACGAGCCTCCTTCTTCGGCCGGTTGACGCCGTTGCGTGCGCCCCGGCGCCGGCGACTCGCGCACTCGGACCTTGGGTGGCGCACTTCGACAGGCGCAGAGACACGCCCGACTCTACCGCCTGCGGGCCTGCGACCGGGCGTGCGGCCCCGATCAGGCTAAAAGGTTGACAGCCCGCTACCGCGCCCATACTGTCAGCACTCGTTCGGGACGAGCGCTGACAGTCGCCCGGTCGGCCAAGACTCTGGCGGCATCGACAGGCAGCCTCCCATTCGGCGGCGAAACGTCGCTCCGCTCGGCCCGCGCAGACACGACAACCCAACCACCATCACCAACCCAGAAGAGGAGATCGCTGGTGAGTGTACGTCCGCTTCATGATCGGGTGCTCGTCAAGAGGCTCGAGGAGGAGGAGCAGGTCCGGGGAGGCATCATCATCCCGGACGCCGCGAAGGAGAAGCCGCAGGAGGCCGAAGTGGTCGCCGTCGGCCCCGGCAAGCTGCAGGAGAACGGTGAGCGCACCCAGCTCGACGTGAGCGTCGGCGACCGTGTGCTGATCGGCAAGTACTCCGGCAGCGACATCAAGATCGACGACGAAGACATGGTCATCCTCCGCGAGGACGAGATCCTCGCCGTCGTGGGATAGGCCCGAAACCAGGCTGGAGAGCACAAGAACAATGGCAAAGCAGATCGTCTACTCCGAGGACGCGCGCGGCGCGGTCCTGCGCGGAGTCAACAAGCTGGCCGACGCGGTCAAGGTGACGCTCGGCCCCAAGGGGCGCAACGTCGTCATCGAGAAGTCGTTCGGCTCCCCCACGATCACCAAGGACGGCGTCACCGTCGCCAAGGAGATCGAACTGAAGGACGGGCTCGAGAACATGGGCGCGCAGATGGTGCGCGAGGTGGCCTCGAAGACCTCCGACGTGGCCGGTGACGGCACCACCACCGCTACCGTCCTCGCCCAGGCCATCCTGCGCGAGGGCGCGAAGAACGTCACCGCCGGCGCGAATCCGATGGAGCTGAAGCGCGGCATCGACGTCGCCGTGAACGCCGCCGTCGGAGCCATCGACGCCCTGTCGACGGACGTCAAGGACAACGCCGAGATCGCCAACGTCGGCACCATCTCGGCCAACAACGACGCCGAGATCGGCGAGATCATCGCCGAGGCCATGGACAAGGTCGGCAACGACGGCGTGATCACGGTCGAGGAGGCCAAGGGCCTGCAGACCGAGCTCGAGGTCGTCGAGGGCATGCAGTTCGACCGCGGCTACCTGTCGCCCTACTTCGTGAGCGACGCGGACCGCATGGAGTGCGTGCTCGAGAACTGCGTCGTGCTCCTGCACGAGAAGAAGATCAGCTCGATGAAGGACCTGCTGCCCGTGCTCGAGCAGGTGGCCAAGCAGGGCAAGCCGATGCTGATCATCGCCGAGGACATCGAGGGCGAGGCCCTGGCGACCCTGGTGGTGAACAAGCTGCGCGGCACGCTGCAGGCGGCCGCGGTCAAGGCCCCCGGCTTCGGCGACCGCCGCAAGGCCATGCTCGAGGACATCGCGATCCTCACTGGCGGCCGTGTGATCACCGAGGACCTCGGCATCAAGCTCGAGAATGTCGAGTGGCAGGACCTGGGCGACGCGAAGAAGGTCGTGCTCTCCAAGGACGACACGACGATCGTCACCGAGTCCGGCGACACCTCTCGCCAGGCCGAGATCCACGGTCGGGTGCGGCAGATTCGCAACCAGATCGAGGAGACCACCTCCGACTACGACCGCGAGAAGCTCCAGGAGCGGCTGGCGAAGCTGGTCGGCGGCGTGGCCGTCATCCGCGTCGGCGCCGCGACCGAGACCGAGATGAAGGAGAAGAAGGCGCGCGTCGAGGACGCCATGCACGCAACCAAGGCGGCCGTCGAGGAGGGCGTCGTCCCGGGCGGCGGCGTGGCGCTTCTGCGCGCCATCGATGCGGTGGCCGATCTCGACGAGAGCGGCGACCTGGGCATCGGCGTCGCCATCGTCCGGCGGGCGCTCGAGGAGCCGACGCGGCAGATCGCCGACAACGCCGGCGTCGAGGGTTCCGTCACCGTGCGGGACGCGATGCAGGAGTCCGGTTCCGTCGGCTACAACGCGGCCACGGGCGGGATGGAGGATCTCCTCGCGGCCGGCGTCATCGACCCGGCCAAGGTGACGAAGACGGCGCTCCAGAACGCCGCCTCCATCGCCGGCCTGATGCTGACCACGGAGGCCCTCGTCTCCGAGATCAAGGAAGACAAGCCGGAAGCAGCCCCCGCGGCGCCTGACATGGGCGGCATGGGCGGCATGATGTAGCCAGCCGGCTTCGAAGATATGTCGGTCGGAAGCGACCGATCGGTTCAGGGGCGGTCCGGGATGCCGGGCCGCCCCTTCTTTCGTGGCCGGACGGCCCAGGCCGGTAACCGAGCAAGCAAGGCGCAGATGAGCGCCCGGAACGCAATCCCGGTTCGTTCAGCCATTGCTGCACACCCCGGAGCCACCTCTCGCGGGGCGTCGTGCCGGGCAAGTCCGGCGCCTTTCCGGGAGTGCGTGTGGTGGTCATCGCAGGAACGCCACGGCAATCGGTGGCGAGGCGCAGTGCGGCACGGGACCCAAGATCGCAAGAACGGGACCCGAGACCGGAAGAACCCGATCTGCCTGGGCCAGCGGGCGCCGACCGGGGCTCCAGCTTGGTGGACCCGGGCGCGGTGCCTGCCCAGGGCCCCCAAAGGGGCTGACGCAGGCCTCGCCAGCCAACAGGCACGATGCGTCCCGGTCCCGCCGCGCAGCGACGCCTGGCGCGAGCAGCAGGAACAGCTGGCGCGCTCGCGTCGCTAAGGTTTCCGCACACGCGACGGCCCTGCGCACCGCGCCGGCGGCGCAACCGGGCTACGATCGCCGAGGTTCGTCGCCCAGAAGCGCAGCCAGAACGGCGTCCTCTTCCACCTCGCCGCCCGTGTCACGGAAACGTGTCAGCCTGCGGCAAGCCTCGGCCGCGGCCTCGTGGAAGCCCTCCGGCAAGCCGGCGGCGGCGAGCGTGGCAGCTATCTCCTCCATCTCGCCGGCGAAGCGCCAGGCCTTCGGGGCCACCGCGGCGGCCGACCGGCGGCTTCGCTTCACCAAACCGGGTTGCGAGCGCTCCCACTCGGCCAGCAGCCCGGCCTCCACGCCGTGCGCACGGGCAGCGGCCCGCAGGGCAAGCAGCAGTGCGGCGCTGCCCTTGGTGTAGCCGGCGTAGCACATCTTGAGCGCGGAGGCGGCGCCGACCTCGCTGCCGAGGTCGACCGCCTCCAGGGCCGAGCCCTCGAACACTGCGGCGACTTCGGGCGCGTCCGGGCCCGAAAGGTAGAGCCGGGTCGTGCCGGGGCGGGTTGCCGGCGGACCGACGATGCCGCCGTCAACGAAGCGGGCGCCTCCCGCCGTGGCCGCTTCTGCGATCAGGCTCGCCGTCGCCGGAGACACGGCGTTCGCGTCCACGAAAAGCCCGCTGAAACCGGTGGCCGCGACTGCCTCGGCGAGCGCCAGCGCGCCATGCGGCGGGCAGACGGAAAGGATGGCGTCCGCCGTCCCGGCCACGGCGCCGAGCGTCTCCGCGTCCTCGAAACCGGCCGTACCCGCCCGCGTGCGGGTCGCGGCGCTTCGGCCTTGCGAGGCCCAGACTACACCGGCCCTGGCCATCGCCGCCTCGCCTACCGTGACGCCCATGCTCCCCGGATGAAGCAGGCCGATGGTGGCCACCGTCATGACGGCGCAAGGCGCCGGAAGCGGCAGACGCCTCGTGTCACGCCAGGAACCGGCGCTACAGGCAAGTGTCCCGGGAGCGGCGGCCACGCGATCGCGCTCCAGCCCGCCAGCGCCTGCGCCCGTCGCGGATGGTCGCGCCGACCGGCGGCCGTCGGCGGCAGCAAGGCGCCGCGGCGCGCCGTCAGAAGCCCATTTCCCGCTTGAGCTCCAGGTCGAGCCACAGCCGGGCGTAGATCGGGCCGGGTCGCACCGCGCCGGCGCGCAGTTCGCCGCCGTAGTTCTTCACCCACGGCCACCAGGCAGTGTAGACGTAGGGCACGGGCAGCCAGAGGTAGGGCGCCTCGTCGAGCATCTCCTTCGTGATCTGCTTCACGATCTCCTGCCGGTCGCCCTCGTCGCGCGTCAGGAACATCTCGTGGACGCGCAGGTCGAGCGCCGGGTCCGACCACATGGACGGGTTCCAGGTCTGGCCGCTGACGAAGTTCTTGCGCAGGGTCGTCGTCGGGTTCACGTGGCCGCTGCCCATCAGGTAGCCGGGGCCGTGGGTGCGGGTGGTCATCATCGACAGGTAGGCCGCGTACTCGACCACCTCGATCTTCATGGTGACCCCCACGCGGTCGAGGTAGCTGGCCAGCAACGGCGCGAGTTCCATGCGCATCGGGTTGTTCGCGGCGACCTGCATGCGAAACGAGAAGCCGTCCGGGTAGCCGGCCTCGGCAAGCAGCCGTTTCGCCTCCTCCGGCTTGTAGTCAAACAGCTCCTGCACCGAAGCCGGCATCGCTTCGAGCGGTTCGAAGTAGCCCTCGAACGTGGGGTGCTGGGGATAGGCGAACAGCTCCGCGTTGCCGCCGAAGAACAGGTCGACGATCTCGCGCTGGTTCACCGCCAGGTTGATCGCGCGGCGCACCCTGCGGTCGTCGAACGGCTCCTGGTCCACCCGCATGACCATGAAGTTCCCCCCGGTGGACAGCCAGCGCGACCAGCGCAGCTCGGGCGTCGTCTTCTTCAGATGGTCCACCGCAAGCCAGCGGATGCTCTCCAGGATGTCCAGCTTGCCGGTGCGCAGCGCCGTCAGGTACGTCGCCTCGTCCTTGATCGTGCGGTACGTCAGCTCGTCAATGAACGGGATCTCCCAGCTCTCCCCGGCCACTGTCGTGCGGTCCCAGTAGTCGGGGCGACGCGCGTAGGTCTGCGAGTTGCCCGGAATGAACCGCTCCAGCGTGAAGGGTCCGGTGCCGGTGACGTTGCGCCAGTCCTTCGGGTCCACGTCGGCAAGCTCGCGCGGCACGATGCCCGAGAAGTAGCCGTAGCCGAACCGGTAGTCCCACTCGGCGTTGAACTCGCCGAACTCGAAGACCACCGTGTGGTCGTCCCGCGCCGCGACCCTGTCGATGTGGTCGAAGTAGGTCGGAATCGCCTTCGGGCTGTCGCGCTGGCGCTCGAAGCTGAAGACGACGTCGTGGGCGTCAAGTTCCCGCCTGGCCATGACCCCTGCCTTCTCCGGGAACACGATGCCGTGCCGGAGCGTGATCACCAGCGTCAGCGGGTCCTCCCACTCCCAGCTCTCGGCCAGCTCGCCACGGATCGCCTCCGGCGCCAGGTACGCCTCGGACACGAAGAGCTGGTCTCCGCCCCGAACCATCGCCTGGTCGAGGTCCGCCGCGAACAGATGCTCGTAGAGCATCCCGGTGTCGTGGTTCTGCTTCCAGTTCCAGTCCGCCGTGTCCCAGGACAGCGCGGAGAGCGTGACGTAGACCGTGCCCACGTTCAGCTCGCCGCCGTAGCGCGGGGTCTCGGCGACGCCTCCGGCCGGAGGCGGAAAGTCGAGGCCATGGCCCATGTCCGTACCGCCGGCCGCGGGGCTCGCGGCGCCGGTGCCGTCCGCGCAGGCCGCCAGCAGGAGCAGCAGGGGCAGCAGAACCGCCGCCAGGACGGGCGGCGGCGCGACCCGAGGCGTCGGTCGGCGCAGCGACCAACCGGAAGCACATCGGCTCTTCGTCGTCATTTCGTTCCCCTCATCCGCGGATCCAGCAAATCGCGCAGCGCATCGCCGAACACGTTCGCCGCGTAGACGACCACCGTCAGGCAGATGCCCGGCGCCAGCGCCAGCCACGGCCCCATGTAGAGATAGGTGCGGCCATCGCCGGACAGCATCCCGCCCCAGGTCGGCGCCGGCGGCGGCACGCCCAGACCCAGGAACGAGAGCGCGGCTTCCGACAGTATGACCGCGCCGACGCGGGTCGTGAACAGGACGATGACGACCGGCATCACGTTGGGCAGGATGTGCCGCACCAGGATGCGGGCGGTGCCGGCGCCGACGGACTCCGCGGCCTGCGTGTACTGGTGCTCGCGCACCGAAGCGACCGCCCCGCGAACGATCCGGGAGCCGGCGATGCCGTAGAGCAAGCCGAGGATGATCACGATCTGGGTGGTGCCCGGCCCGACCACGGAAACGATGACGATCAGGAGCACCAGGTCCGGGAACGTCATCCAGGCATCGACCACTCGCTGCGTCACCATGTCGAACCAGCCACCCAGATAGCCCGACAGCACGCCTATGACGATGGACACGACCGTGGCCAGCGCCGCCGCGCAGAAGCCGACGATCATCGACAGGCGGGCGCCCATCAGGACGCGCGAGAAGAGGTCCCGGCCGAGATGATCCGTGCCGAGCAGGAACTGGCGCGACGGCGGCTCCAGGCGATGCGCGAGATCGGTCTCGTTGATGCCGTACGGCGCCAGGACGCCGGCGAAGATCCCGCTCAGCAGAAAGGCCACGAACACGACCGCGCCGGCGGCGCCGAGCGGCTTGGTCCGAAACAGGCGCGACAGGAAACGTCGCCAGCGCGTGCGGCGGACCGGCAGCGCGGCTGCGGGGGCGTTCGCGGCGACGACGGTCATCTCGCCCTCAGGACGCGTTCTGTCCGCCACGCCTTGTTCATCCGTACCGCACCTTCGGGTCGAGCCAGCCGTAGCTCAGGTCGACCGCCAGGTTGATGAGCAGCACGGCGACGCCGACCACCAGGAAGACCCCGGAGATGACCGGATAGTCGCGCTCGTACACGCCTTCGAGCAGCAGCAGCCCCATGCCGGGAATGACGAAGATCTGCTCCATCACCACGGCGCCGCCGATCAGGAGCGGCGCCTGCAGGCCGATCAGGGTGACCACCGGAATCAGGCCGTTCTTCAGCGCGTGCCGGACGACGACGACCCCCTCGCGCAGCCCCTTCGCCCGAGCGGTCCGCATGTAGTCCTGCCGCATGACCTCGAGCATCATCGTCCGGGTCATCCGCATGATCACGGCGGACAGCGACAGGCCGAGCAGGATGGCGGGCACGATCAGGTGCTTCAGGTTGGCGACCGGGTCGTCGAGGAACGGCGTGTACTCGAGCTCCGGCGCCCACCGCCACCAGACCGACGGAAACACCATGACCAGGGTGCCTAGCCAGAAGCCGGGGATGGCAAGCATGATCAGCGAGAAGGAGCGGGTCGCGTAGTCCAGCGCCGAGTCCTGGCGGGTGGCCGAGAGGATGCCCACCGGTATCGCCACCGACAGCGCGACGACCATGGCCAGCAGGCCGAGTTCGAAGGTCACCGGCAGCCGGTCCAGAATCTGTTCGACCACCGGCGTGCTGCGCCAGAGCGACTCGCCCAGGTCCCCACGCACCGCGCCGCCGACCCAGCGCAGGTACTGCTCCGCCATCGGCCGGTCGAGCCCCATCTTCGCCTCCAGGGCCTCGCGATCCAGGGTGGTGGAGACGTCGTTCTGCGCCAGCATCAGGTCGATCACATCGCCCGGGATGACCCGCATCGACACGAAGACGATCAGGCTGGCGAAGAAGAGCGTCGGCGCCATCGACAGCAGACGCCGCAGGATGTATGTCTTCATGGGAAGGACGCCAAGGATACAGAGTGCGGCCGGCGCCGCGGCGGCGCGGGGTGGAACAAGTGACTGCCGCAGCCTGCGGCGCGACGGTGACCGCGGCGCAACTTTTGGCCGGCGCCTCCGGCCCCCTGCCGGACGCCTCTTGCCCGGGCACCGACGTGGACCGGCGGACCATCGCTGCCACCAGGGCGTTCACCCAGACCGGCGGTCACCTGCTGAAGATCGGCTACTGCGTGTGGGTGTCGCGTCGGCCGACTGCGGAGCTCCCGGAGTGCCTGCCAGCGCTCTGGCTCATTGCCGGCGGCATGGTTCACGCCATCGCCGGCGCCCGCATCGGCGCCCGACTGTTCGACTGGTTCGACGATCGCCAGTCCCGCCGCATCACCGGTCCCGTGATCCTCGCGCTCGGCGCCATCTGCGCGGCCCGCGATGTCCGAGACTGGCTCACCACGCACCAGAAGTTCGTCACCCTCGGCCATGGTCAAGTACAGGCCTCCCACGCCGTTGGCGGCCTGTACAAGGCGATGGCTAACCGAGGAGAACTACGCGGTGACCGTGTATCGGACGTTGGCGGCCTTCTGGAGGCTTTAGGCGAACGCTTCGGTGCGCCGGCTGCGGTGGTCTGCGATCGATGGCGAGAAGGAGAACTGCGGCAGTCGCTGGAGGCTGTTGGCTTTCCGCCGGCGGCGCTGGTGGTCCGAGGTACGGGCTACCACCGCCGCCTTCCGCAGCAGCGGCGCAGCCTCGGCACTTGCGCAGTGGCACCCACGACCAGCAGTGGTCCCAGGGTGATCACCATCAGGGTCAAAGGGTACGGCAGGCTACCCGGAACCTGCGCCGGCTACGCACCAGCATCATCCGTGGCGTGGAGCGGCGGGTGGACCGGGCAGTGCGCGTGCGAGCACTCCGTCAGCACCTTCCGCAGGACACCGGCAGGCTTCGGCGCTCGGTCCGGTTGCGGAAGAGAAGGACCCGGGCCGAAGCCACTGAACTTCTTCCTCTTTCGGCGAAGCCTTGACAGCTCCCTCACCCGAACGCCGCGTCCCCTCCCGGCCGGACGGGGTCGACCGCCCCTGGGCAGAGCGCGACCCGAACCATCGGGTCGGATGGAGGCTGGCTGGTGGGAGCTCTGAGGCAAGCGACCTTGCACGTCCTCTCGGACAATCACCAGAGTCCTCAGCGCAGCCGACCGGAGCGGGCGCCATCCTTCAAACCAGCTCCCTGGCGGCCGTATCCTCGCCGGCCCCCATCCGACCCGGTGGCGGCCGCCAACGAGAGCCCCGCACGGCCTGCGACGCTGGTAGGATCCTCGGCAGCAGTCATCCGCCCCCCTCGAAGTGGAGATCTCGCCATGCCCTTCGACAACAGTTCCCTGCCCATGCGGCTCTTCACCGCGTCACACGAGCGGTCGTGGAACCCGGCCGACATCGACTTCTCGCGCGAGCGCTCCGACTGGCTGTCGTTCACCGACGACGAGCGGACGCTGCTCATACGGCTGATCTCGGGCTTCCGCGTCGGCGAGCGCGGCGTCACCCACGAACTTGCGCCGCTGCAGTTCCGCTTCCGCCAGCAGGGTCTGCTCGAACACGAGATGTACGTCACCGCCCAGCTCTACGAGGAGGCCCGGCACGTCCAGTTCTTCGAGACCTGGCTGATCGAGGCCCTGCCCGGGCGGTTCGGCGTGGACATCCCCTACCCCAACCTCCAGGGCGACATGTTCACCAGCCGCCTGCCGCAGACGATGCGGGCGCTGTTCACCGACGACAGCCCGGAAGCCATGCTGCGGGCGGTCATGCTCTACCACTTCTACATCGAGGGCGTCGGCGCCGAGGCCGCCTACCCGATCTACCACACGATCTTCCGTCGGACCGGCAAGCTGCCCGCCCTGGGCGAAGGCATCCGTCTGATTCAGCGCGACGAGGCCCGCCACATCGGCTTCGGCGTCCACGTCATCCAGCGCCTGCTCGCCCAGCACCCCCACCTGCACGACCTGTTCCAGGAGCAGGTGGAGACGATGCGCACCTTCGCCGCCGACGGCCCCGACCAGACCTTCGCCGGCTTCCAGCGGGGCAACGCCCCTTTCGGGCTCGACTACGAGGAGTACCGCCAGCTCTACGTCGAGAAGCTGGATGGCATGCGCCGCAGCATTCACGAAGGCCGCCTGGCCGAAGCCGTCTAGCGGCGCCCTGGCAGACGGCGATCGGGCGCCTTTCTGCTCCCCAACCTTCGTCACCTGCGCCAGGCACGACCTGAGCCGGCGAGGCCGAGAGGGCCGCAAGGGGCTTCAGGCAAGCGACTCTCGAGATCCTCCCGGAGACTCGCGGCGTCCCGCAGCGCAGCCGACCGCAGCGAGCGCCAACTCCAGCCAGGCTCCAGTGCGCCCGCGTCCCCGGCGGCCCCTCGGACCAGACGGCGGCCCGGCCGGCGCCGCCCTCGTCAGCTGGTCAGGCCCCGGTAGACCTTGGGCAGCTGCACCGGGAGGGCAGCGATGTCGTCGATGACCAGGTAGCTGCGTTCGGGGCACATCTCGCGCAGGTAGTCGTGGCCGGCAGGGTCGACGGTGATGCAGAAGGTCGAGACGCCTTCGCGTTCGGTCTCCCGCAGGGCGACCATCGTGTCGCGAATGCCGTGGACCCGCGAGGAACGGTCGCTGCCGTAGTCGAAGTCCTGCGGGTAGCCGTCCGAGAGGATGAGCAGCACCTTCACCCTTGCCTCGCGCTCGGCGAGCTTGACCGCGGCGTGGCGGATGGCGGGCCCCATGCGGGTGCTGCGCTTCGGCTCGATCGCGGCTATCCGGTCCTCGGCTTCGCGGTCGAGGTCGTCGTCGAACTCCTTGGCCACGAAGAACTCCACGTCCTTGCGGCCGAAGCCCGAAAACCCGTAGATCGCATAGTCGTCGCCCAGGGTCTCCAGCGCGTCGGCCATCAGGACCAGCGACTCCTTCTCGATGTCGATGACCCGGCGGCCAGGCGGTCGCGGCTGCGGATTGTCGGGCCAGTCGAAGTCGTCGAAGACGCCCACGAACTCGGGTTCCGGCGGCTTGCCGGGCTCAGCCTCCGGTTCGTCCACCGGCGCCTCGGCGTCGGTCGAGGCGCTCATGTCGAGCAGGAACGCCGCCGCCACGTCCCGGTGCTGGCGGCGGCGACTCATGTAGACGGCGCCATCCGGCGGCAGACCGGCGCGACGATCCACACGGGTCTCCACCACGCGGTCGACGTCGAGCTCCTCGCCTTCCACGAGCCGCCGCACGCGCCGGAACTCCACCGGCTTGAGCAGCTCGAACTGCCGCCTGATCCGACGCAGCAGGTCGGCATGTCGGCGCCTCGTCTCGTCGACAAACCGGTCGCTGCCTGAAGCAAGGCTGCCCGGAACCGGAACCTCGTCGGCAGGCAGCGGCTCGATGGCCTTCTCCCGCAGCCAGCACCAGCGGCGGCGCCAGGCGCCAAGATCGTGGTCCCACTCGTCGTAGTAGTGGATCTGCTCGCGCTCCCCGCCGAGACCGGCCTCGGCCAAATCGCGTTCGAGACGCTTCGAGAGCTCTTCCAGCCGCGCCTTGATCTCCTCCGCATCGAGCTCGATCGGCGCCGTCTCCGCAGCTCCGGCCTCGGCCTCGATGGCTCCGGTGATGTCGAGGTCGGTGAGAGGAAGCCCGGCCGCGCCGCCCAGGTCGCCGTCCTGCAGGCTCAGCACGCCGAGCTCGTCCACCTGCAGCTGCTCCATCAGGCCGGACGCGACCGGCCCCGGGTCCACGTCGTCGCGCAACTCGACCTCGGCCGCCAGCTCGGCCCATTCGCCCCGCAGCTCCACGCGCTCCGGCGCCGGGTCGCCGTGGTGAGCCGGCGCCGGCATCCCAAGCCGCTGCGCCTCGGGCGGCTCAACCGCCGACGGTGTCGGGTCGCGCGGGTCCTCGTCTTCGGCGGGCGGGTACACGCCAGCGCGCGTCTCGCAGTCCGCCGGGAGCGCGGACAGCGTCCGGTAGAGCGACGCCACCGCACGGCGGGTGTCCTCGACCGTGGCGCCGGCGCCAAGCAGGCGGGGGGCGTCATCGGGCAGATCGTCGAGGCCGCGTGCGACGGCCTCACCCTTCGAGCGGCCGGTCGTGCAGGGCCCGGTGCGGTCGCTCGATCCACCGGCAGCCCGGGGCGATGGCGCGCGGTCGCGGTCGGCGTCCGTCAGCAGGCGACGCTGGGCCTGCAGCAGCCCGACGGCGAGCTCGCGCATGCCGTCCTCACGGGTCCGCCGACCACGCCGTCGCGGCCGCCCCGCGCCCGGCGGCGGCAGGGGCGTCATGGCGTCGTCGATCAGTTCCAGCAGGTCGCGGCGCACGCCGCGAAAGGTCCTTGCCAGCGCCGCGTCGATGCGCGCTCCTTCCAGGCGCCCGAACAGAGCCCGGGCCAGGTCCGGCTCGTCGAACCCGGCGAAGAAGTCGGCAAACCGGACCTTGCCGCGGCGCCAGGTGCCGAACAGGACCGAGCCCAGCTGATGCAGCACGGCCATCCGGTAGACCATCAAGTTGCGCTGCCGGTCCGGGAAGCGGTCGATCCTCTCCGGCAGATAGAAGGCGGCGCCGTCGGTGGTCGGCCGTCCCGGCGCCGCCGCGCCTTCGAGCTCAAACTGCCCGGGCCGTCGGGCTGGCGGGGACGCGGGACTCGGGGCCGGACGCGGCTGACGCGACGTGGTTGCCGCAGGGGCCGGTCGCCCGCCCGTCGAGAGATCGGCCAGCGGCCGGACCTCGGCCGGCTTCGCCAGCATCGCCTCGACGTAGATCTCGAGGATGCGCCCGACATCGTCGAGCTCGACGGCCGTCACGTCGACCGCACCCCGGCGCACTTCCGGCGACGCCGTTCTCGCCGGCAAGCGATCTCCGGGAGGCGGTCCCGGCGCTCGACCACGGCCCCGCCTCGACGATCCTGGTCGACGGCCTCGATGGGCTCGGCGCCCCCGGTCTGTCCGCTCGGGGCGGCGCCGCCGCGGCGCCGTCGGCACGGACGAAAGGCCGCGATCAGGTCGGTCCGGACAGGCATGGGACGCAGGCACACGGGGTCACGGGAACGCCTGGCGGCCGAGGCACGCCGCGAGATCACGGCAGCAAGGTCGCCGCGACCTCGGCGACCGCGCGCTGGACCTCCTCGTCGTCCGTCACCGCCCGGCTGACGGCCGCGGCGCAGGCCTCGCGCACGCCGATGCCGCCGGCGATCAGCAGCGCCGTGTAGATCAGGAGCCGCGTGCTGACGCCCTCGTCGAAGCCACGATGCTGCAGGTTGCGCACCCGCTTGCCGAGCTCGGCCAGGTCACGCGCCAGGGCGAGGTCGATGCCTGCTTCGTGGGCGACGATCTCCGCCTCCACCTCGGGCGGCGGATAGTCGAACTCCAGCGCCACGAAGCGCTGCCGCGTGCTCGGCTTCAGGTCCTTGGCGACGCTCTGGTAGCCGGGGTTGTACGACAGAACGAGCAGGAAGTCGGGATGGGCGGGCAGGATCTCGCCGCGCTTCTCGACCGGCAGGATGCGGCGGTGGTCCGTCAGCGCGTGGATCAGCACCGTCGTGTCCTTGCGCGCCTCGACGATCTCGTCCAGGTAGCAGATGGACCCCTCGCGCACGGCACGGGTCAGCGGCCCGTCCATCCACACCGTGTCGTCACCCTCGAGCAGGTAGCGGCCCACCAGGTCGGTGGCGGTCAGGTCTTCGTGACACGCAACGGTCACCAGCGGCGTGTCGATGGCGGCCCGCGCGCCCGCCTCGGCGCCGCGATAGAGGCGGTGCGTCATGTGCTCCAGAAAGCGCGTCTTGCCGCAGCCCGTCGGCCCCTTGAGCAGCACCGGCAGCCGCGCCCGGTGCGCGGCCAGGAACAGGTCCACCTCGGCGCCGAGCGGCAGGTACCAGGGCGCTTCGGTTGCCACGGGCGGCTCGGCCGCCAGCAGGGTCGCAGTCATCGGGCGGCGACGGGGGCGCCGATCAGCAGCGGTCCACCGCCCGGGCCAACGCGAAGTCCTTGTCCGTCACGCCGCCGGCGGAGTGGGTGCTGAGCGTCAGCCGGACCCGGTTGTACCGGATGTCGATGTCGGGATGGTGGTCGGCCGCCTCGGCCAGCTCCGCCACGAAGTCGACGAATCGAACCGCCGCCGGGAAGGAGGGGAAGGCGTACTCCCGCCCGATGGAGGGCGCATCGAGGTCCGCCTCCCAGCCGGCCAGTTCACCGCAGGCCTCGAGGATCTCGTCTGCCGTCATCGCCATCACCACAACCTCCGGTGCGCGACCCTAGCAGGCTGGCTGGCAGTACGCGCCGCCAGACCCGAGGGGCCGCAGGGGACGTGGGCGCGTTGGAAGTGGTCCGAAAGCAGGCGCCCGCTTCGGTCGGCAGCGCTGCGGGAGGCTGTGACTGTCCGAAACGACCAGGGAAGCGCTTGCCTGAAGCCCCCTGCCACCCCCTCGCACCTGCCGTCTCAGGTCGTGCCCGGCCAGAACAGGCGATGGACCAGTCGCGACCTTCGCCGGATGACCTGCAGGGAGGAGATCCTTCCTGGACCCGCAGCCTGTGGTTCTCTATGTGGGCGAGGTCGCACGATGCGAGATCAGGACAGGAGCAAGGACGAAAGCGGGCGAACGGTCCGGACGGCCTGTTGCCCGTCCTGCGGGCCTTGTGCGGCGCCGCGAGCGCCGCTGAGCTCCTGGCGGGCCCTGCCTGACGGCGCGCCAGTTCGATGCGGCTGCGGCCGCCTCGGACCTGACGGCGGCCCGCGACCCAGGCCGGCTGTCGGCTGCTACTGTTCCGGCCATGAAGTTTGGCGTCTTCTACGAACACCAGTTGCCGAAGCCGTGGGGGCCGGGCTCGGAGCACCAGCTCATCCAGAACTCGCTGCACCAGATCGAGCTGGCGGACCGGCTCGGCTACGACTACGCATGGGAGGTGGAGCACCACTTCCTGGAGGAGTACTCGCACAGCTCGGCGCCCGAGGTGTTCCTCGCCGCGGCGTCGCAGCGGACCCGGAACATCCGCCTCGGCCACGGCATAGTCCAGCTGACGACGAACCACCCGGCGCGGGTGGCGGAGCGGGTTTCGACGCTCGACCTGGTCTCGAATGGGCGGGTCGATCTGGGGCTGGGCGAAGGTTCCAGCGTCACGGAGCTGCATCCGTTCGGTCGCAGCTTCCGCGACAAGCGGATCGTGTGGGAGGAAGCCGTCCAGGCCTGCCTGCCGATGTTCTGGAACGAGGGCTGGGAGTACCACGGCCACTACTTCGACTTCCCGCTGCGCAACGTGATCCCCAAACCGCTCCAGCGGCCGCATCCGCCGCTGTGGGTCGCCTGCTCGCAGCTGGACACGATCAAGTACGCCGCCCACCGCGGCATGGGCGCGCTCTGCTTCAAGTTCGTCGATCTCGACTCGGCCCGGGCCTGGGTCAACGCGTACTACAACACCTTCACGCAGGACCAGAGGAAGCTTTGTGACTACCAGGCCAACCCGAACCTGGCCACGGTCAGCGGCTTCATGTGCGCGCCGACGGACGAGGAGGCGCAGCGGAAGGCCGACGGCTGGACGTTCTTCCAGTTCGCGCTTCAGCTGTACAACAAGGAAGGGCCGTTCGAGCCCGGCACGAACAACTTCTGGCAGCGCTACCAGGAGTGGAAGCAGACCCCCGAAGGCAGCCGACGGTCGGGCAGCGAGCTCATCGGCTCGCCGGAGACGATCCGCCAGCGCCTTCGTGAGCTCGAGCGCGCCCACGTGGACCAGGTAATCCTGCTGAACCAGGCCGGCAAGAACACCCACGAAGACATCATGAGCAGCCTGGAGCTGTTCGCCACCGAGGTCATGCCCGAGTTCCAGGGGCGCGAAGACGAGCACCAGGAGTGGAAGCGCGCCGTCCTCGCCGGCAAGCAGGGCCTGGAGGAGATCGACACCGAGCCCTTCAACGTCACGGCGCGCGGGAAGCCGACCCTGCCGCCATCGGAGGAGGCCCAGGCGGCCGCCAGGCGGTGGGCCTCCCCCGGAGCGTCCGGCCGATGACGACGGCCTGGGCCGGCGCAACCGGGCGACCCTCTTCTTCGTACTGACACAGGGCACAAGACAACGACACTCATGGAGATCACCATGCCACTGCACCTTCTCCGCCGACGGACGGCGCTCCTCGGCGCCTGCGCCACCCTGCTGCTCGCCCCCCTTCTCGCTGCGACGCCGCTTGCGGCCGACGAGAACCCGACGCCGGCCGAGATCATCGCCAGGTTCGTCGAAGGTCTGGGCGGCGAGGACGCCCTCAGGGCCAGGACGTCCGCCACGATGAAGGGCCCGATGGAGATACCGGCCGTGGGGCTCACTGGTGACGCCACGATCTACACCATGGCGCCGGACAAGTACCTCGAGACGGCCGCCATACCGGGCTTCGGCGACCAGATCCGGGGCTTCAACGGCAAGATTGGCTGGCAAGAGGATCCAATGCAGGGCGCCCAGGTTCTCGACGGTGAGATGCTGAAGCAGGCGGCCCGCAACGCCCGCTTTTACAGCGAGCTGGAGTACGACGAGCTCTACCCGGAGCAGACGGTGGCCGGCAAGGTGGACTGGAACGGCCAGAGCGCCTGGCAACTCGACCTGGTGGACCAGGACGGTGGCGAGCACACCCACTACTTCTCCGAGGACACCGGGCTGCTGGTCGGCATGGAGATGACTCTCACCAGCGAGATGGGCAGCGCGGACGCCACGATCAACACTGGCGAGTACAAGGACTTTGGCGGCGTCATGGCGCCCTCCCGCGTGATTGTGGCCATCATGGGCATGGAGATCATCCAGACGATGGAATCCGTCACCTGGAACGACGTCGACGAGAGCGTCTTCGAGCCCTCCGACGCGATCAAGGCGCTGCTGCCGGAGTAGCGGCTCGACCTCCTCGCGCCAGCTTCGCTCATTCGGCTGGCCCTCCCGGCGGGGCCTCTTTCGGCGCCGCCCCGCCGTGTGGCCGGGCAGGCGTGCGGAGCTTCCGCCGACCTCGGGGCTGCTGGCTGGCCGCCGGCCTGCCGAACCGGCCGGCACAGGGCCGAGCCGCTCCCCGAAGCGAAGCTCGGCGACGTTCTCTCGCCAGACCCGTGGCGCCCTTTCACCAAGTGTCCAGCGCCGTGCGGCCCTGGCGCCCGGCGGGGGCGTAGCGGGCTCGACGGTTGCCGCCATGCTCGCGGCGGCCTGTCTTGTCGCCGCGCTGGCGCCGGCGGCCCAGACCCGAAACAGCCGGCGGCCGCAGCCTCGGCTGAACGACTTCTACCAGCAGTGGGCCGCCGAGGCCGGGCCGCTGCTGCACTGGGCCGAACGGGCCGCTCTCGAACAGCTTGAAGGCCCCGGCGCCCGGGAGCGTTTTCTGAACGCGTTCTGGGCCGCCCGGCCGGAGCGCCTGCGCGAACGCTGGCAGCAGAACCGATCCGCGCGCGACCAGCTGCGGGAGCGGTCCCCGGCGATGGAACGGGCGGTGCTGCTGGCCGGAAAGCCGGAGTACCGACAGACCGTCGAGCCGTGCGAGTCGTCGCTTCGGCCGATCGCGATCTGGTTCTGGGACCGCTCGCGGATTGCCCGGCAACTGGGTCGACTTACAGCGGAGGTACACCGGAACATCCTGCTGACATTCGTCCAGCAGAAGAGCTTCGACCCGCGCTCCATGCTGTTGTGGTCGCCGGCGTCCGGCGTGGACCTGACGTTCGAGCCGAAGGCCACCACCCCGGACTCCGGCGCCTCCGCCGACGACTCCGGGACGCCCGCCGGCGCCGTCAGGGCGCTGGATCAGGCGGAGCGCCGCGGCTGCCTGACGCCCAGTGACCGAGAGCGCCTGGAAGAGCAACTGGGATACGCCCTGAGCTGGCGCGACTTCGTCGAGGCGATGGGCTGGTCCGGTGGCGACGACGACTCCGAACCCAGCGCCTGGGTGGACGCCTTCCTGCGCACCGAGCAGGTACTGGATCCGCAGCGCATGGCGGCTCCAGGCGTCGACCTGCAGATCGACCCGCTGGGCGAGAACAACCGGCGCACGGCCATGCGGCTTCGCCTGCTCGTCCCCGCCGGGCGCCTGAACACGGTCGGCGCGAGCTCCGTCCTCGACCGGGTGACGATCACGGGCGACATCTTCCTCGGCGCCCGCCTGGTCGACACGTTCGTCGCCACCCATCACGTGACCGGAGGCGCGCCGGTCGCATCCGCAGACAGCGGCGACGGCCGCATCGCGCTCGACGCCTACCGACGCCTGCCAGCGGGCACCTACCGCCTCGAGCTGCGGGCTGCCGATGGTCTGGACCGGGGGATCTACCGGGCGAGCCTTTCCCTCGACGTTCCCGCCGCCGAGGAGCCGACGGGGATGGAGGACCTGGGCCGGCTCGCCCGCCGCGAGACAATCGCGCTCAAGCATCTGCCGAGCGTCGAGATGCTTCTGCCCGAGGGCCGGGTGCTGGGCTCGACCTTCAAAGCCCGGGTCGTCCTGGGCCCCGGCATCGCCCGCGTCGTGTTCCGGCGCGACGGCGAAGCCGTGGCCACGGCCGACGGACCGCCCTGGGCACGCAGCATCGAGTTGCCGAACCGTCACCACCGCATCGACGCCGAGGCCTTCGGCGCCGACGGCAAGCTGCTCGCCCGCCATGGCATCGAGGTCGAACGCGAGGAGAATCCGTTCTCCATCGCCCTGGAACGCCCGCCACCCGACCGCTTCGCCGAGGCGCTCGACCTGGCCGTTCGAGTCGACGTGCCGGAGGCGCACGAGCTGGAGCGGATCGACTGCCACCTGGAGCGCCGCCTGCTGGCCAGCATGGAAGCCCCACCCTTCCGCTGCCGGGTCCCGGCCGGCATCCGCCCCGCCCTGAGCTTTGTGCGTGCCGTCGCCACGCTGCGCTCCGGCGAGCAGGTCGAGGATCTCGCGTTCCTCGGCGACGCCGCGCCCGACGAGGTCGACGTGCGGCTGGTCGACCTCCTGCTCTCCGTGACCAGCCGCGGTTCCGCGCCCGCCGCCGACCTGACTGCCAACGACTTCCGCGTCCTCCACCGGGGCGCCGAGGCGAGCATCCGCGACTTCCGCAGCCTGGCCGACCGGCCGCTGACGGTCGCCCTGCTGATGGACGTCTCGAGCTCCATGGGCCGGAGCGTCCGGGTGGCGGCTTCCAGCGCCCAGCGCTTCTTCGAGAGCATCCTGACCGAGCACGACACGGCGAGCCTGACCGCGTTCAACCATGACCTGCATCGCCTGGCCGGCTTCACGGGCGACACGGCCCTGCTTCGCTACGCAGCGGAGGGGCTGCGCGCCTGGGGCGCCACGCGGCTGTACGACGGCATCGCCCTCGCCGTCTCGTCGTTTGCCGGGCGCCCCGACCGACGAGCCCTGGTCGTCCTGAGCGACGGCGCCGACACGGACAGCACCCTCGCCTTCGAGCAGGTGCTGACGCTGGCGGAGCTCGCCGGCGTCGTCGTCTACCCGATCGCACTGCGCGTGAACGACCCGGAGACAACCGCAGCGCTGCGGCAGCTTGCCGAGGCCACCGGCGGGCAATACCACATCGCCCCGTCCGTGAGCGAGCTCGACCGCGTCTACCGCGACATCGAGAGGGCGCTCCGGTCGCAGTACCTCATCGCCTTCGAGCCGCCGGCGGGCATCCAGACCGGCAGCGACGGCCTGCGCGACATCGAGGTCGAGGTGCTCCGCGACGGGCTGTCCGCGACCGGTCTGCGCCTCCGCGAGCGGCAGTAGCGGGCTGGCGGCTGGCGGCTAGCGGCCGGTGGCTGCTGCGCCGCCGGATCCAAAGGGGCCGCAGCCGAGGCGGGCGCTCCGGAGCCTGGTTGAAGGTTGGCGCCCGCTGCGGTCGGCTTCGCTCTGGCAGGTTGTGCTTGTCCGCAAGGACGTGAAATGTCGCTCTGCTCCAAAGCCCCTTTGCGGCCCCTCAGGACACAACGGCTCACGTCGTGCCGGGCGAGGGAGCCATCGCGGACGGCCGAGAGCCTGGGCCGAGGGCCAGGGCGCAGAGGCCGCGACGGCGTTCAGGGAATCACGGAGACCTTGACTGCGCCGGAACGCTTGTCGCCTGCCAGCTCGAAGGCGCGTTCGAGATCGTCGAGGGGCACGCGGTGCGTGACCAGCTTGCTGCAAGCTTCCGGGTCGGCCGCGAGAATCCGAATCGCTTCGGTGAAGTCGGCATCGCCGGGTCGCCGCGCGTAGCAGTTCGACCACTGCAGTCGGGCCTCCTTTCGAAGCAGCACCATCGGGTCCAGGGTCAGCTGAGCCCCGAAGACGCCGAGAACGCAGATCGTGCCGCCAGGCCGCAGTGCCGCGGCTGCCGACGACATGGTGCTGGCGCTGCCGCCCACGGTCTCCACGACCAGGTCGGCATCGAGCCCGTCGAGACCGCCGTGGTCCCCGGCGTCGATGACGTGACGTGCGCCGAGGTCTTTCGCGAGCCGCGCCTGGTGGGGGTGGCGGGCCGTGACCAGAACCCCGTCGAAGGCCCAGTTGCGGGCGACCGCGGCCACGGCCAGGCCAATGGCGCCGGCGCCGAGGATGAGCAGACACCTGGGCGGCTGCGCGGGGCCCGCGCCGGCCAGACGGAGGCCGTGGACCGCGACCGCGAACGGTTCGGCCAGGGCGGCCAGCGGCGGCGCCAGGTCGGGCGGAGTCCGGTAGAGGCGCTGAGCGGGAACCACCACAGCGTCGGCGAAGCCGCCGGGCCGGTGGAGACCATGCACGGCAAGTTGGGGGCAGATGGAGTCCCTGCCTTCGCTGCAGTGCGGGCAATCTCCGCAGGAGGTCAGCGGTTCGACGGTGACTCGGTCGCCGGGCGCGAACCCTCTTGCGCCCGGCCCGGGCCTGTCCGGTCCCAGGGCATCCACCGTGCCGGCGATCTCGTGGCCCATCGTCGTTCCCGGCGCGATGAGCGGCTCGGCGCTTCGCCAAAGGTGGAGGTCGCTTCCGCACACGCCGCAGGCGGTGACGCGGACCCGCACCTCGCCGGGGCCGGGCTCGGGCACGGGCCGCTCGCGAAGCGCCACCCGCCCCGGCCCGCAGTACACGCCGGCCCGCATTGTCCCCTCGCTCAAGGGGCGTGCTCCTCGACGTCCTCCACGGCGTGCTCGGCCTTGCTCGCCAGGCAGGCCGGCAGGGCGAGCAGGAACAGGACCCAGCGCTGGATCTCCGTGTCGCGCCAGTTGGCTTCGAACAGACCGGCGACGTTCAGCGCCAGCAGGGCGAACAGGACGCCCAGGTGGAGGTCCGCCCGAGGTCCGTCCCGCCCGCCCTCGCGCCGGCAACCGGAGTACGCCAGCGCCGCGGCGGCGCCCATCAGCCACAGATAGCAGATCAGGGACGGAATGCCGCGGCTCGCGGCCATGTGGACGAAAGTGTTGTGCAGGTGCTTGACCCGCGGGCGCACGGCATCGGGATGGCGGTAGATCGGGTACCACTCGCGCACCATGGCCGGACCGATCCCGGTCAGCGGGTGGTCGCGGATCATCAGGCCGCCGGCCCAGAGCATGCTGAGACGGTCGTGGTTCGACGGGTTGCGGATGTCGACGGTCGAGAGTGCGCGCTCCCACCAGTCGGGCGACAGGCGGGGCGCCGCGGCCGCCACCGACAGGCCCACGACCACCAGAAGTGCCGCCAGGACGGCCGCGACCCGGCGCCGCTGGACCGCGATGGCCGCCACGGCAAGGGCCAGGGCGCCGAGCCAGGCGCTGCGGGTGAGGGTCAGAACGAGCGCGCTGCCAACAACGGCCAGCCCGACCCAGTTCAGGGCCGACCGGGCGCCCCTTGCGCTGGCGAGACGACCGGTGATCAGGGCGAGTCCGATCAGCAGGACGCCGGAGAACGTCATGTAGTGCGAGAACAGGCCCGGGATGCGCCGGTCGAGCGGACCGTACTCGGTGAAGAAGAACTGAAACAGGCCGTACGCGGCAAGCAGGGCCGCGGTCACGGCAAGACCGCCGACCACGACCCGCACCTGAGCTTCCCCGCGCACCAGCAGCAGCGCCAGCGGCACGGTCAGCAGCGAAAACAGCGTCGTGAGCTCGCCCAGGCTGGTCGCCAGACCCCGCGACAGGACGGCGGAGAGGATGAAGAAGGCGCTGTAGCCGGCCAGCGGAAGCAGGAGCAGGCGAGCCCGCCGGTCGGCGACGACGCCCCGTCGCGGCCCCTGCCACGGCCGCCGAGCCACCGCCGCAATGGCGACGAACAGGAGCAGGGCGTTGGACAGCGCGATGCCGAACGTGGTGACGAGGTGGCCCAGGAAGAGCCAGAACCCCGCCCCGCCCCGCGCTTCGCGACCTGGCCGGATCAGCGCCCGTTCGATCGCTGCGGCCGCTCGCGCCCCGCTCATGCGGCGGAGTCTACGCGGCTGCCGTGGACCCGTCCCCGGTGGTCAGAGTCTCCCCGCCAGGCACGAATCCTCGCCAGGCACGAAATGAGCCGTCAGGTCCGAGGCGGCCGCAGTCCGAGGCGGCCGCAGGGGGCTGGAGGCAAGCGACTCCCGACACCCTCACGGACAGGCACGACCTCCCGCAGCGCCAGCCAACCGCAGCGGGCTCCAGACTTTCACCAACCTCCGCAGCGCCCGCGTCGCCTGCGGTCCCTCGGATCTGGCGGCAGCGCAGCCAGCAGCCAGCCGACCAGCGGCGCCACCGGCCAGCCAGTGGCGCTACCTGCCAACCTCGCTACGGTGTCAAGACCTCCGGCCAGTGCGGGTGCCACGGTCGGGCCCGCTCGAACACCCGTGCGGCCCGCAGCACCAGGTCGTCGCGATGCCGCGGGCCGACGATCTGGAGGCCGACCGGCAGGCCCGCAGCGGACAGGGCGGCGCGCACCGATGCCGCCGGGTGCCCCGACATGTTGAACGGGATCGTGAACGAGGCCACACCCGCCGGCGGCTGTTCGCGACCCTCGACATGGGTCGGAAACGGGCCGCGCGCAGGCGGCGGATCGTACGGCACGGTCGGCGTCAGCAGCAGGTCGAAGCGCTCGAAGACCTCGTGGCACCAGGCGTTGAGGCGCCCGCGGTCGCGAGCGGCGGCCGCGAACGACTCCGGCGTCACCTGCCATGCCTGCTCGAGCGCCGCGGCGAACGAGTGGGTCATGTCCCCGCGGCGGGTGCGCAGGGCCTGGTGCAACTCACCGGCGATGAAGAAGTTGCCCAGTGTGCCCCAGGCCCCGGTCAAGACCGGCGGCCCGTCCGGCACGTGCTCCTCCAGCGCCTCGACCGGGAACCCGGACTCCTGGAAGACGAGCACAGCGTCTTCCGCCGCGGCGGCGACGTCCGGCTGCACCTGCGCGTAGCCGAGGTCGGGAGACCAGGCGATGCGCACCCCTTCCGGCAGGCCGGAGTCCACCACCGCCCGGTAGCTCAGCCCGGGATGAGGCAGCGAGGACGGGTCGCACGGCGAGGGCCCGGCGACGAGGTCGAGGAACAGGGCGGCGTCCTCGACCGTGCGCGTCAGCGGACCGTAAACGGACAGACTCCCGTAGTCCCACGACTTCGACGGGCCGCGCGGAACCCGCCCCTGGCTCGGCTTCAGCCCGAAGGCGCCGACAAAGCTCGCCGGAATGCGAATCGAACCGCCCCCGTCCGACGACGTGACCAGCGGCAGGACCCCACCTGCCAGCACCGCCGCCGAGCCGCCGCTCGAACCGCCGGGGGTGCGGTCAGTGTTCCAGGGCGACCGGGTGACGCCGAACAGCGGGTTCTTGGTGATTGCCGTGAAGCCGTACTCGGGTGTGTTCGTCTTGGCGACCGGGATGGCGCCGGCGGCCCGCAGGCGCGCCACCTGGGTCGAGTCGCTGTCCGCCACCGCGCCCTCGAACAGCTTCGAGCCCATCGTCGTGACCATGCCGGCCACGTCCTCGAGGTCCTTGACGCCGAGCGGCACGCCTTCGAGCGGGCGCGCCTCGGAAGCGGCGTGACGGGCATCGGCTGCCGCGGCGTCGGCAAGGAGCTCCGCCCGCCGGCGCAGGGAGACCACGGCGTTGAGAGCGGGGCCGGTCGCCTCGACCCGGTCGAGCGCCGCCTCCATCAGATCCACGCAGGTGAACTCGCCAGCCGAAAGGCAGGCGAGGATCTCGGTCAGGCTGCGGTCCTGAAGCATCATGTCGTCGCACTCTCCCCAGGCCGCAGGCCGGCCTCCGGCGTGCCCAGGCGGCCAGACGAGGAGGTCGGTCGCCTGTTTGCGCAGGTCGCTCGCCGAGTCGCGGTCTGACACCGGCGCCGGCGGGAGCGGCAGCCCCCACCGCAAGGACAGCCTCTCCGCCCGCCAGAGCCTTCCGGCCGCCGACGAGCGCGAAGGCCCGCTACAGCTGCGGCCAGTGCGGGTGCCACGAGCGGGCCTTTTCGAACACGCGCGCCGCGCGCAGCACGAGATCGTCCCCGTGGCGCGGTCCCACCAGGTGCAGCCCCACCGGCAGACCGGCGTCCGAGAAACCCGCGCGCACCGTGGCGGCGGGGTGCCCGGAGAGGTTGAACGGTATGGTGAAGGCCGTCACGTCGTAGGCTGCCTGCCTGGTATCGCCCACCCGGGTCGGGAACGCGCCGCGCGCCAACGGCGGGTCGAACGGCACGGTCGGCGTCAGCAGCAGGTCGAAGTGCTCGAACACGGCGCCGCACCAGGCACTGAGGTTCCCCCGCTCCTCCGCGGCAGCCGCGAAGTCGCCGCGCGTCATCCGCGAGGAACCCTCCAGCGCCTCGGCCAGGGAATGCGTGATGTCCAGCCGCCGAAAGCGCAACTGCTTGCCCAGACGACCGGCGAACAGGAAGGCCTGGAGCGAGCCCCACGCCTCCGTGACCAGCGGCGGTCCTTCGGGGATGGTCTCCTCGAGCGCCTCGATCACGTGACCGGCCTCCTCGAACACCTTCGCCGCCTTCGCCGTTACGCGGCCGATGTCGGGCTGCACCAGCCCGTAGCCCAGATCCGGCGACCAGGCGATGCGCAGGTCGGCAGGCAGCCCGGTGTCGAGCACTTCGCGGTAGCTGACCTCGGGCTTCGGCAGGGAGGCCGGGTCGCTGGTCGCGGGGCCGGCGACGAGGTCCAGAAACAACGCGGCATCGGCCACGGTCCGCGTCAGGGGGCCGGACACCGAGACGCTGCCGTAGTCCCAGAACGGCATCGGCCCCTGCGGCACCCTTCCCTGACTGGGCTTCAGGCCGAAGGCGCCCGTGAAGCTTGCCGGGATGCGCAGCGAGCCGCCGCCGTCGGAGGCGGTCACCAGGGGCACCACGCCGCACGAGACCACGGCCGCGGAGCCGCCGCTCGAACCGCCCGGCGTGCGCTCCAGGTTCCACGGCGAACGGCTGACGCCGAACAGCGGGTTCTTGGTGATGGCCGAGAAGCCGAGTTCGGACGTGTTCGTCTTGCCGACCACGATGGCGCCCGCGGCGCGCAGGCGGGAGACCTGAGTGGAGTCCTCCTCCGCCACGTTGTCGCGAAAGACCCGCGAGCCCAGGCTCGTGACCATCCCGGCGACGTCTTCGAGGTCCTTCACCCCGAGCGGCACTCCTTCGAGCGCCCGACCCAGGCCGGCCGCCCGGCGCTGGTCCGCAGCATGGGCCTCCGCCAGCAGCACGGCGTCCGGCCTGGAGTTGACAACGGCGTTCAGGTTCGCATGAGTGGCCTCGACGCGGTTAAGCACCATGGCCATCAACTCGACGCAGGAGTATTGCCCTGCGTCGAGCTGGGCCAGAATCTCGGTCAGGCTGAGTCGCCCCAGGTTCATCTATCCCGCTTTCCTGGCGACAGTCTCACGGGAGAACTCTACAACCTTTCCGACCGCCGGCGATCCTCGGCCGGCAGCCGCACCGTTCTGTTTCGCCTCTGCCTCGCCCTCTGACTCGCCTCTGCCTCGCCAGGCTACGGCCGCAAGCCGGGGAGCGCCGAGCAATCAGCCGGTTCTCCGTTCAACGTACAGGCGCAGCCACCGTCGGTGCACTCCACATCCACCGTGCATTCGGCGCCGTCGGCGCAGGCGGACGCGGAGAAGTCGAAGGCGTGCAGCCGATCCACGTCGACCGTGCAGTCCTCGCCGTCCGCGCAGTCCACCTTGATCTCGACGAACCGCTCCTCGTGCTCTCCGGCCTCGCTCTCGGCGACGACGACGCGTCGCTGCAGTTCCCGCTCCTCCAGCTTGGCGCTGATCTTCTGCATCAAACCCTCGCGCCAGACCTCGAGCACGACCGTGTCGCCATCCTCGCGGCCGCCGACGGCCCGGGCCAGTTCGGACGCCCGACCAACGGCCTCGCCATCGACCGCGGCGACCACGTCCCCGACCTGCACGCCGGCGCGAAACGCCGGGCTGTCGTCCACCACCTTGGCAACCATGACGCCGGCGTCCTCGGGGACGCCGAAGTGGGTCCGCAGTTCCGGGGTCAGATCGGAGAGCTGGATGCCCAGGAAGGCGCCGCCGTGATGACGTCCAGGCAGCATGCGGTCGCCGTGCTCGCCGACCCGCTCGAGTACCCGGTGCAACCGGTGTCTCAGCGATTCGCCGACCTCGCCGTCCGCATCGATCAGCACGACGTCGTGGCTGTCCGCGCCCAGGACATGCACGTCGTCCTCGCTCGTCCATTCGGCGCCGTCTCCGCGCAGGACGCGGACATCCCCATCCTCGCCGACGAAGACCATGCGGTTCGAGCGCTTCTCGCAGTCCTCGCCGTCGCCACACTCCACGACCTTCCGGATCTGGATGCGGCGCACCTGCTTCTCCACGTTCTCCTCGCGGGCCTCCTCGACCTGCTCCTCGTTCGTCACGTTGCCGTCGTCCGCAACCGCCGGCACTACTACCGCCGCAGCCAGAGCCACCACCAGCCAGACCTTCATTCGAAGCATGATTCCCCTCATCTCCTGGGCTGCTGCCCGATTCGCTCGATGCGTTCCCGTTCACAGGCGCGGGCCACGGCGGCTCCGCCTGCTGGTGAAACGCGCCTGCAGTTCTTCCGTTCCACACATCTCCGCCCGACAAGCCGGGAGCCTGCAAACGCCCGCCGTCTCAGCCGCCCTCCAGCGAGGCGCGCACCTTGCGCAGGTCCTGAATGGCCGCCCTGGCCATCGAGCCGCTGTCGCGCGCCACCTCGACGAAGCGGAAGCCCTGCCGTATGCGCTTCGGCGCCTGCACGACCGTGCCGGCGACTCCGGCGAAGACGCCGTGCCGCTCGCAGCCGGCGAGGATGCGGTCGATCGCGGAGGTGAACACCTCGTCGTCATGGTCGGGGGCGGGAGAGAGGCCCAGCGAAACGCTGAGGTCGCTCGGCCCCACGTAGATGCCGTCGACCCCGGGCACCGAGAGGATCTCGTCCAGGTTGTCCAGTGCCTGCCGGGTCTCGATCATCGGCATGCAGAGGACCTGCTCGTTGGCGTCCGCGAGGTAAGTGCCACCGTAGAGCATCCCGGCCCGGAAGGGACCGAAGCTGCGCCTGCCGAGCGGCGGATAGCGGCAGGCCGCCGCCGCCGCCTCGGCTTCGGCGCGGGTGTTCACCATCGGGATGATGATCCCGTGCGCGCCGACGTCGAGCATCTTGCCGATGATGCCCGGCTCGTTCCACGGCACCCGCACGATCGGCGTGGTGTCCGAGGCGGTCATGGCCTGGAGCATCGCGGCGGCGCGCTGGTAGTCCACCAGGCCGTGCTGCATGTCGATCGTCGCCCAGTCGAAGCCGAGCCGGGACATCAGTTCGGCGCTGTGGGTGTCGGGCAGCGCCAGCCAGGCGCCCAGCACCGGTTCTCCCGCATCAATCTTCTCGCGCAGTCGGTTCTTCATCGGCATGGGCATTCGCTACCTTCCTTTCGGGTCGTGATCGTGACTGCGGCGGCGCGGTGGACGGGTTCGTGCCAGGGTTCGTGGTCGGGGCCGTGCCAAAGGTCCTGGTTCAGATTCCGGGCACGAACGAGTCGCCGGGCCCGAGCGAAGCGGCGAAGCCGGCAAGCAGATCGGCGGCGTGGTCGATGTCGTCCATGGCAATGGTCTCGACCGCGCTGTGCATGTAGCGGTTCGGGATGCTCACCAGGCCGGTCGCCACCCCGGACCGGGTGAGCTGGATGGGGTTCGCGTCGTTGGGTGCGGCCCGACCCAGGGCGGCTAGCTGGAAGGGCAGCTCGGCCGCTTCGGCCACCGACTCCAGCCGGTCGCTGACCTTGGGGTTCATGTTCGGCCCGCGCACGATCACCGGCCCGCCCCCCAGCTTCAGGTTGCCTTCCTGGCGCTTGCTGATCGTCGGGCAGTCCGTGGCGTGGGTGACGTCGACGGCAATGCCAACGTCCGGGGCGACGCCGTGGGTGCTGGTGCGGGCGCCTCGAAGGCCGATCTCCTCGCACACCGTCGACACCGCGTACACCGCCGCGCCGGGCGACTCGCGCACCACCCGCCGGAGGGCCTCGACGACCACCCAGAGGCCAGTCGTGTTGTCCATCTTGGGGGCGTTCGCCAGGCCGTTGCGCAGTTCCCGGAAACCCAGCTCCAGGGTCACCGGATCGCCCACCCGCACGACCTCGCGCGCGTCTTCGCCGTCGGCAGCGCCGATGTCGAGCCAGAGGTTCTCCATCTTCACCGCCCGGCGACGTTCCTCGGCATTGAGCAGGTGGATGGGCTTGCGGGCGATGACCGCCGGTACCGGGCCGTCCTTCGCCCACACCGTCATCCGCTGACCAATGAGCTGCTGCGGGTCCCAGCCGCCCAGGGGCTGCACCCACAGGAAACCCTTGCCGTCAATGTGGCTGACCAGCAGGCCGATCTGGTCGCAGTGGCCGGCGAACAGGACCTTGCAGCCATCGGGCCGCTCGCCCGCCTCGACGTTCACCGCGGCGATGACGTTGCCGTGCACGTCGGTGGTCACGCTGTCGGCGAATTGCCCGGCGTACGAGCGCACGACCTCCTGGACCGGCTCCTCGCGCCCGGAGGGGCTCGGCGTCTCGAGCAGGTCGATCAGGAACTGTCTGGCTTTCTGGTTCAACTCGACTCCCCCGGGAAGGTCAGCGGCCCCTGCGCCGCTGACGGCCGCTGTAGGCGCGCAGCGCCCGCAGGAGGTCGATCTTGCGCAGTGCCGGCCAGTGCGTGTCGCAGAAATAGTACTCGGAGTAGGTGCTCTGCCACAGCAGGAAGCCGCTCAGGCGAATCTCGCCGCTGGTGCGCAGGATCAGGTCGGGTTCGGGCTGGCCGCGGGTGTACAGGTAGGGCTCGATGGACGCGCCGCCGAACTCGTCGGCCGCCTCGTCGAGGGACTTGCCGAGGGCCGCAGCGTCGAGCAGGTAGTTGCGAAACGCGCTCTCGATTTCCTCCCGGCCGCCGTACGCCATGGCGATGTTCAGGCGGTAGCGGTCATAGCCGCTGGTGACCGCCTCCGTCTCCCGAATCGCCGTCTGCAGGTTCTCCGGCAGAAGTTCCATCTGCCCCAGGAAGCGCACGCGAACCTGCTTCCGATGCACCTCGTCGTGCCGGCTGAGCTCGCGGGTCTTCTCCTCGAACAGGTCGAACAGCGCCTGCACCTCGTCTGCGGAGCGCTTGAAGTTGTCGAGCGACATGCTCCACACGGTCACCGTCGACACCCGGGCGTCGTAACACCAGTTCAGAACCTCCCAGAGCTTCTCGGCGCCCCGGAAGTGCCCCGCGCTGACGGTGCCCAGCCTCTGCTCGCGCGCAAATCGACGGTTGCCGTCCATGATCAGACCGATGTGCTCGGGCAGACGCCAGGTGTCCAGCTTCGACTCCAGCCGACGCTGGTAGACGACGTAGAACGGCCACTTGATCAGGGACTTGACGCGCCGCCACAGCTCGCTCGCCGCATCGGCGCCGCGAGTCCGGGCAACCCGGCCGTCGACCGCATCGAAGACGCTCACTGGTTCTCACCTCGCCGCAGCCGCGGCCTCTTCCGCGGGAATCTCGTCACGCCTGCCACCCTCTCTCCTCGCTGTGCTAGTTTCCCGCCAACCCGATCTGCTGCTCCGCAGGCGCTGCCCACCGAACCAACTGGCCTCGAACCGATGTTTCCGCGGATTGTACGGGAGCTTGTTCGTCTGCCCGGATGCGCCTCCGGCGTCCTTCAGCAATCCGCGCAGCAGCCCGTGCAGCAACCCGAGCAGCAGCCCGTGCATCAGAGCGACGTGACGCACCGAGTCCGGCCACGTGAACACCGGCGCGGGCGCCGGTTCTTCCCGCACCGGTTACTCCTGCCGGCACACGCGCTGACCCTGCTCGGCGCCCTGGCCTTGCCTGCCCAGACTCCGGCGGACGAGCCCGGCGCCGGCCAGCAGGAAGGCCAGCAGCACGACCGGCACGAGGGCAACGGCGCCAGAGCCCTGCGCCTGTTCCTGGACTGCGACTGGGGCTGCGACTCGACGTTCCTGCGCCGCGAGGTGAACTACGTGAACTGGGTGCGCGACGCTCAGGACGCCGAGGTCCACCTGCTGGTGACAATCCAGGCGGGCGGGAGCTCGCGCGAGTACACGCTCAACTTCATGGGTCTCGGGCGCTTCCGGAACACCGACCAGAAGCTGATCTACACCTCGTCGTTCACCGACACCGCCGACGAGAGGCGCCGCGGCTTCCAGCGGCTGCTGGAACTCGGCCTCGTCCGCTACGTGCTGGAGACGCCTCAGGCCGCGGCGCTCACGGTGGAGTTCGCCGGCGGCGAGGAGCAGGGCGAGCAGCACCGGGGGCACTTCCACCCCAGGCCGAACCCTCTCGTGGCCGCCTCGGAAGATCCCTGGAACCACTGGGTGTACCGCGTCCGCATGGAGAACGACTTCCGCACCGAGGACCGCAGGAGCTCCCAGTCCTACCAGGCGAACGTCTCCGCCGGGCGGACCACGGACATGCTGCGCGTCGGCATGGGCGCCAGGTACTCGTACCGCGAGAGCAACTTCGAGTTCGAGGACGGCGACACGTTCAAGAACGTCTCGCGCGGCACGAGCTACTACGGCCAGCTGATACGCACCCTGGCGCCTCACTGGGGCGCCGGCGTCGGCTTCAGCAGCCGCGAGTCGACCTTCCTGAACCTGGACAACTCGTACCGCGCCGCCGCGGCTGTCGAGTACAACGTCTTTCCCTACAGCGAATCCTCCGAGCGCGAGTTCACCTTCGCCTACTTCATCGGCGGCACGCAGCTCGACTTCGAAGAGATCACCGTCTTCGACCAGGAGGAGCAGTCCTTCGCCGACCAGGGCGCCTACATCGCCTTCGGCACCCAGCGGCCCTGGGGCGAGGCCCACCTCGACCTGCAGTACCGCCATTTCATCGAGGACTTCGACCGCAGCCGCATCGTGTTCAGCACCAGCGTCGAGTACCGCATCCTGCGCGGCCTCAGCTTCGACGTCTACGCCGGCGTCTCCCGCATCCGGGACCAGATCTACCTGCCCAAGGGCGGCGCCACCGACGAGGAGGTCCTGGTCGCGCGCCGGCAGCTGGAGACCGACCTGACGTTTCGAGGCGGCATCGAGCTGCGCTACACCTTCGGCTCCATCTACAACAACGTCGTGAACTCCCGCCTCAGCAGCGGCAGCAGCCTCTTCTCCAGAGTCTTCTAGGCCCCCCGCAACCTCCGGCTGGCCGTTCCCGCTTCCCGGCCTTCCCTCCCGGCTTCGGTATCGTCCGCTTCGTGGCTGTCGTCATCGCCGGCGGCGGAGACATCGCGTTCTCCCTCGCTTCCACCCTCGCCGGGGCCGAGGACGTGTTCGTCATCCTGCCCGAGGCCGCGAGCCGACAGCGATTCGAGCACCTCGACCTGCAGACCCTGGTCGGACCTGCGGTCAGCCGCAAGACGCTCCGGCAGACCCGACTCTCGGACGACGACACGTTCATCGCCTGCACCGGCGCCGACGAACTGAACATCATCGCCTGTCTGGCGGCCCGCAACCGCTCCCGGGCCCGCACCTGCTGCTTCGTCTCCAGGGACGAGCACTTCGAGAGCTTCCGCGACCCGGAGCAGACGCCGCTGCCGGGGGTCATCGATCACCTGATCTGGCCGCAGCGCTCGCTGGCGCTGGAGATATCCCGCATCGTGCGCGAGCCGCACGCTCTGGACGTCGAGACGTTCCACAAGGGAAGGGTCTGGCTGATGGAGTACCGCCTGCCGCCGGACTCACCGCTCTGCGGCCTGACGCTGGCCCGGGCGCCACTGCCCGAGGGCGCCCTCGTGGTCAGCCGCGTTCGCGACGGCCGGCTCGTGGTGCCGGGAGGCAAGGACCGCCTGGAAGCCGACGACAAGGTGCTGTTCATGGGCCAGCGCCCGAGGCTGCTGGAGGTCGCCCGGGACTTCTTCGCCGCGTCCGAATCCGAGGTCATGAGCGTCACGATCGTCGGCGGTGGGCAGACGGGAAGACTGCTCGCCAGGGACCTCACCAGCCGCCTGCAGCCGGAGGTGAAGATCATCGAGATCTCTCCTGTCCGCAGCCTCGAGATCGCCGACGAAGTGCCCCGCGCCACCGTATTCCAGGGCGACGGCACGGACCTGCGGCTGCTCGAGGAGACGGGCGCCGACCGCAGCGACGCCCTGGTCGCCCTCGCCGGCAACGATCAGACGAACCTCTTCTGCTCCCTGATCGCCAAGCAGCTGGGCATCCCCAAGGTGGTTACCGGGGCAAGCAACGAGGCCACCGACAAGATGTTCGAGCGGGTCGGCATCGATGTCTCCCTGAACGCGAGCGCCATCTCCACCGCGGAGCTCCTGCTCCAGATCCAGGCCCCCAGCCTCGAGTTCCGGGCCACCCTGGAGGACGGCCTGGCCGAGGTCGTCGAGGTGAAGCTGCCCGACGACTTCGAGCCGAAGGCGCTCAGGGACCTCGACCTGCCTCGGGGCATCATCGTCGGCGCCATCGTGCGCCTGGTCACCACCATCGTGCCAGGAGGCCCGACCGTGGTCCGGCCCGGCGACAGGCTCCTGATCGTCGCCACCGTGGAAGCCGCCGAGGCGGTCGGAGGCGCCTTCGGCCTGGCGACGACCGCCGGGCGACAGCGCCGCCGGAACTGACCCGCGGCCATGCCAGGCAGGAAGCCCCGACCGGCCGCCTCCAGCTGAGGCCTGATGCCGTGCGCGCCGCCATCATCCTTCGCACGACGCTGGTGCTCGCCGGCTGGTTCGGCCTCGTCCTGCTGGTTCCGGCCGCAGTCGAGGCCGGCTTCGGCGACCGGCACGGCGCCCTCGGCTTCCTGATCGCCGCAGGAGTCGCCGGCGCTCTGGGGCTGGCTTCGCTGCTCGTGCCCGGGCGCGGCTTCGCCCTGCGCCGAATGGAGGGGCTGGCGGTCGTGGCCAGCAGCTGGCTGCTGCTCGTGCTGCTGGGCGCGATTCCCTTCGCCTGGCACGGCCTTGGCCCGGAGGACGCCCTGTTCGAGTCCATGTCCGGCCTGACCGGCACCGGCGCCACCATCCTCGCCGACTTCGACGGCGTCAGCCCCGGCATCTTCTTCTGGCGCAGCTTCAGCGAGTGGGTCGGAAGCATGGGCATCATCGCGCTGTTCATCGCCATCCTGCCGGCGCTCCGCGTCGCCGGCCGGCAGATGTTCTTCGCCGAGGCGCCCGGCCCGACAGAGGAGCGCATCACGCCGAGAATCCGCAACACGGCGGTCGCCCTCTACTCGCTGTACGTCGGCCTGACGGTGCTCGAGACGATCCTCCTCCTCCGCTTCGGCATGCCCTTCTTCGACGCCGTCTGCAACGCCCTGAGCACCGTGTCGGCCGGCGGGTTCTCGCCGCATCCCGCCAGCATCGGCGGCTACGGCAGCTCGGCGATCGAATGGACCGTGATGGTCTTCATGCTGCTTGCCGGCGCCAACTACGCCTTTCAGTTCCAGGCGCTGCGCGGCCGGCCGCTGACCCTGCTCCGCAGCGAGGAGTTCAGGCTCTATCTGGTCATCGTTCTCGCCGCGACCCTGCTCCTGATCGTTATCCTCAAGGACGACGGGGTGTCGCGCTGGGAGTGGATCAGCGGCGCGGCGTGGTCGGAGGAGACCCTGCGCCGGGCCGGGTTCCAGGCGCTGACGATCATCACCACGACAGGCTTCGCCACCGAGGATTTCGCCCTCTGGCCGGCCGCGGGGCAGACCATCCTCCTGCTGCTGATGTTCTGCGGCGGCTGCGGCGGCTCGGCCGCCGGCGGGCCGAAGCTGGTGCGCCTGTGGCTGGTGGCCAAGTCGACGCTGTTCGAGCTCTTCCGCACCGTGCATCCGCGCGCCGTGAGGCCGCTCCGCCTGGACGGCCGCCGGGCGCCGGCCGATGCGCTCAGCGCCGTCGTCTCGTTCCTGCTGCTCTACCTGCTGCTGTTCGCGGCCAGCGTCGGCGTGGTCGGCCTGTCGGGCGCCGACCTCAAGACCGCGATCACCGCCAGCATCGCCACGCTGGGCAACATCGGCCCGGGCCTCGGCCAGGTCGGCCCGTTCGGCAGCTACGCCGACTTCCCCGCCGTGATCAAGGTCTGGCTGTCGCTCAACATGTGGATCGGGCGGCTGGAGATCGTCACCGTGCTCATCTTCCTGCACCCGGCCGCCTGGCGCGGCATCCGCTGGCGGCAGGACGACCGAGGCGGACCGCCGCCTCGCCGCCGCCCTCAGGCCCGAGGGGGGCCTTGAGGGGCCTGCTAACCTTCCGGCGCTTCAGTGGCAAGGACATGAGGCCCGCAGGCGGGCACGGGCCAAGGAGGACGGACGATGAAGGACCTGTTCGACCTCACCGGCAAGGTGAGCGTCATTACCGGATCGACGAAGGGCATCGGCAAGGCGATGGCCGAGGCCCTGGCTGCCCACGGGTCGAAAGTGGTCATCTCCAGCCGCAAGGCGGACGCTTGCGAGGCCGTCGCCGCGGCGATCAACGAGAGCGGCGGCGAGGCGATGGCGCTCCCCTGCCACGTGGGTCACAAGGACCAGCTGGAGCGGCTGGTCGAGGGCACCCGCGAGCGCTGGGGCAAGATCGACAACCTGGTCGTGAACGCCGCAGTGAATCCCTACTACGGATCGATCCTGGGAATTCCGGACTCGGCGTTCGACAAGGTCATGGACGTGAACATCAAGAGCGTCCACTGGCTGTGCCAGCTGGTCATCCCGGAGATGCAGGAGCGCAAGGACGGCTCGGTCGTCATCGTGTCGTCCGTGGGCGGCTTCCGGGGCAGCCGGATGCTCGGCGCCTACGCGATCTCGAAGGCGGCCGACATGCAGCTCGCGCGCAACCTGGCGTCCGAGTTCGGGCCGGACAACATCCGCGTCAACGCGGTCTGCCCGGGCCTGGTGAAGACGAACTTCGCCCGTGCGCTGTGGGAGAACCCGGAGAGCCGAGCCCGCACCGAGGCGGCCACGCCGCTGCGTCGACTGGGCGAGCCGAAGGACTGCGCCGGCATCGCGGTCTACCTGGCCTCGCGCGCCGGCGCGTGGACCACCGGCCAGACCTTCACGGTCGACGGCGGCGTCATCGGCTGCGGCTGATCGAGCGCCGGCAGGGCGTTCAGATTGTGGCCACTGCCACCGGCAACCCGGCCACGGGGGAACGGGTGCGGAAGATCGAGCCGCTGCTGCCGGGATCGTCGGCATCGGTGGCGGTGACCACGTAGAGGTCGCGGCGGTCGGCGCCGCCGAAGCAGACGCTGGTGACGTTGCGCGCCGGAACGTCGAGGTGGTCGAGGATGCGGCCGTCGGGCGCAAACCGCGTCACGCAGGAACCCGCGAAGCAGGCGACCCAGAGGCAGCCTTCCGCGTCCACCGCGAGACCGTCCGGGCGTCCGCGGTCGGTCACGGCCAGCGGCCTTCGCCGAACGCAGGCGCCTTCGTCCGTCAGCTCGTGCGCCACGACCTGGTTGCGGGCGGTGTCCGCGTGGTAAAGGGTGCGGCCGTCGGGCGAGAAGCCGATGCCATTGGTCAGGCTGATGTCGCCGTAGAGCTCGGTCGCCTCGCCTTCGGCCTCGATGCGCCAGCACTCGCCGGGCGTGCGCTCGCCGCTGCCGGTGAACGGGTTCGTGCGCATGGTGCCGGTGATCACGCGGCCGCGGGCGTCCGTGAACAGGTCGTTGAAGCCGGGAGTGTCCGGCGGGTCGAAGAGTACTCGCGTCTCGCCGTCCTTCACATGGCAGATGTTCCGGCCGGAGCAGACGATGCCTCCGTCCGCATGCAGCGCGATGCCGCCGACGCCGCGACGCTTCGGCACCACGGTCTCGATCTCGCCGTCCGGATGCCGTCGGTAGACGCCGCCGTTGTGGACGTCGCTGAAGTACAGCCGGTCCTCCGCATCGACTCGAGGACCTTCGATCAGAGTGTAGCCGGAGGCAAGACGTTCCATGGCCGGAAGTCTGCGCCAGGTCGCCCGGCACTGCAACCCGGCGGATGCAGATCCCGCACCGTTCTCGCAATCACGACGTCACCGGGCCGGCCAGCCAGCTCCACCACGGCCGCCACGAACTCGCACCGGGGCCCACAGCCGGGCGCGACTCGAGCCGCCGACCTCGCCGACAGGCGCAACCCTCCACCGCGCAGCCGACCACAGCGGACGCCAACCATTCAACCACCTCCAGAGCGCCCGCGTCTCCTGCGGCTACCGGACCCGGCGGCGCGCCCGCAGCACGCTCGCCCGAGCAGGCGCAACGGACCCGCGAGGCCGCTGCTACAGTCCGCGCCACCATGACCGGCCAGCCCGCAGCGCCGATTCCGATGCGCGTCGGCATGACGGCGCCGGAGGCGTTTCCGGCGGCCGAGATGGCTGAAGCGGCCGGTCGCGCCATTCTCGACGTCGGCAGGGATTTCGCCTTCTACCCCGGCGATCTCGGCCACGCCGGCCTGCGCGAGGTGCTTGCAAGGCGCGAGGCCGACCGCGAAGGGACCCCCGTCGACCCGGACGAGATCGCCCTGACCAACGGCTCGATGCAGGCGGTGACCCTGGTCGGCAGGGTGCTGATGGAGCGGCCGGGCGACGTCGTCGTCACCGAGGAGACGACCTACTCCGGCACGCTGGGCGCCTACCGGGGGCTCGGCTATCGGCTGGTCGGCGTGCCGACCGACGACGGCGGAATGGACGTCGACGCCTTGCGCCGGACGCTCCGGGAGCTGGCGGAGGCGGGCCGGAAGCCGCGTTTCATCTACACCCTGCCGACGTACCACAACCCGACCGGCGCCGTGATGCCGCTCGACAGGCGCCTGCAGCTCATCGAGACCGCCCGCGACCTCGACGTCCTCCTGGTCGAGGACAACTGCTACGGGGACGTCCACTACGACGACGCGCCCCGGCCGCCGCGGTCGCTCCACAGCCTGAGCGGCGGCGACGGCGTGGTGTACATCGGCTCGCTGTCCAAGATCCTCGGCGCTGGCGTTCGCATCGGCTACTTCGTGTGCCGCCAGCCGCTCCAGCAGCGGTTCCTCGACCAGCGCTTCGACGCCGGCCAGAGCACGCTGGCGGCCAGCGTCGTCGCGGAGCTCCTGCGCGGGCGGCTGTCAGCTCAGATCGAGCGCAACAACGCCGCCCTGCTAGCCAAGCGCGACGCCCTGCTCAAGGCTCTGGCAGAGGAGCTCGGCGGCGTCTGCACGTGGCGGCAACCGGCCGGCGCCATGTTCCTGTGGCTGGGCCTGCCCCAGGAAGTGGATCGCCAGGCCCTGCTGACGCTCGCCGAGCAGCGCGGCCTCGACTACGGCCCCGGCACGGCGTACCACGTGCAGGGGGACGACGTGCCGTTCCTTCGCCTGGCCTACGCCTGTCCTTCCGTCGCTGGAATCCGCGACGGCGTCCGCCTTCTGGCCGGCTGCCTGCGGGATCTGGTTCCCGACCGCTTCTGACCCGCGCCGGGCGCGTCGGGGCAGCTCGGCGGCGACGGGCGAGACCCGGGGCCCGGCCAGGCAGGTCGGTCGAGCCTCCCTACTCCAGGTACCCCAGAGCCTCCAGCCGCCGGCGAAGCTCCGAGTCCAGCTCGTCGACGGCCAGCTCGGTCGCCGGCTCGACCGATTCAGCCAGGCCGCGCTCGCGCAGGAGGTCGTCCATGCGGGCCGCGATGCGCGGTTCCTCCCGAGCCAGGTTGCGCAGCTCGCCCGGGTCGGCCCGCAGGTCAAAGAGCATGGGCCCCGGGCCGACAGACGGCGACAGCGGCAGCACGTACTTCCAGCGGCCCCGGATGACGGCGGCGCCGCGGTGGTTGTCCACGTCCAGATGGACGAACACGTCGCGCCGGTCGTCGTCGCGGCGTCGCGGCGTCAGGAGGTCCCGGCCGTCCGTGAGCGGCGCCTCGATTCCCAGCTGGCCGAGCAGCGTCGGCATCAGGTCGACGTGCTGCGCCGGCGTCTCGACCCGGCGCGACCCCACGCCGGGCAGCTTCATCAGGAAGGGAATGCGCAGCACCTCCTCGTACAGCGTCAGACCGTGCTCCCAGCGGCCATGCTCCGCGAATTCCTCGCCGTGGTCCGAAACGTGAATCACGGCCGTGTCCTGCGCCAGGCTGCGAGCCTCGAGCTCGTCCAGGAGTTCGCCAAAGGCACGGTCGTTCTGGGCCACCTCCGCGTCGTAGAGCCTGGACAGGGCCTCCGCAACGCCAGGCTCGGGCTCGACGCCCGGCCGGTTGAGGTCCAGCAGCTTGCGCACCGTCCGGTAGCTGGCATGCACGCCGCCGGCGTCGAACATCTGCTCGAACTCCGGGGTCGGGTCGTACGGACCGTGAGGGTCGATGGCGTGCAGGAAGAGGAAGAACGGCGGCCGCTCGCCTTCGGGCGTGGCAAGGTGCTCGTCGAGCCATGGCCGCACCCGGTCGAGCATCGTTTCGTCGCGCGGCCCGTCCTCCGTGCGGAAGCGCTCGAACCCCTGAGCGAAGCCGAACTTCCGCCCCACGTTCGGATTGCGGACCAGCCCCCAGGTCGCGTAGCCGTGGGCGGCCAGGGTCTCGGCCAGCGTGACCGCCTCCTCCGGCAGCACGGACCGCCGGCCGAACGCCCGATGCGCGGGCGGCAGCCGCCCCGTGAACAGCGACGCCACCGCCGGCCGTGTCCAGGACGACTGGGCCCGAGCGTTGTCGAACACCACCGCGTCGCGGGCAAACGCGTCAAGCCGAGGCGAGGTCGGCTTCTCGTAGCCATACAGGCCCAGACGATCCGCCCGCACGGTGTCGACCACGTAGAGAACGACATTCGGCCGCCGCACTTCGCCCCCGTCGGTCCCGGCACAACCAGACGCAAGAAGCAGCGACACCGGCACGAGCCGCCACGCCCCACGCCAGCGGATGCCCACAGATCCCCGACCGGGGCCCGGCACAGCACGACCAGAGCCGTCGGGTCCGCAGGCGGCTGAAGCGGGCTGGAGGCAAGCGACTCTCGAGTCCTTCCCGCAAAGCACCAACCTTCCACAGCGCAGCCGACCGAAGCCGGCGCCAACCCCCGGACAACCTCCAATGCGGCGGCGTCCCCTCCGGTCCCCTGCAAGCCCGGCGGCTGCCGCCTGCAGCCTGAGCCGCCACGCGCGGCGCCGACGACGCGCTCTGGCCCCAACCCCCACCTCGCCAGCAGGCTGCTCGCCACGCCTGCGTCCTTCGTCCGCCGGCGGGGCCTGCAGCCTGCTAGCCTCCGCACGCCATGAACTCCACCGCTGCACTTGCATCTCCGCTGATTGCCGCACTCGGCATCCTTTCAGGAGTCGTCGGCGCGCTCGGCGCCTGGCTTGGGCTGGTCCCTCCGCTGCTCGGCCTCGGGCTGGTCTTCCTCATGCTGCTGATCCTCGTCCTGGCTGCGCTGGTCGGGCTCGTCGGCATGCTGCGGACCCGCGGGGGCGTTCGCGGCGGTCGGTCCCAGGCGCTGGGCGGCACGCTGCTCTCCCTGGCCGTCCTGGTCCTCTTCGCTGGCCTGGGCCGCGAACCGGTGCAGGCGCCCCCGATCCACGACATCTCGACCAGCATCGAGGATCCGCCCGCCTTCCACGCCGCCCGCGACCTGGACAGCCGGGGCAACGCCTTCGCCTACCCGAGCGGAGGCGACCACGTACCCGACATGCAGCGGGCCGCCTACCCGGATCTTCACACGCTGCATCTCGACATCAACCCGGCGGAAGCGCGGTGGCGGGTGGACCACACGGCCCGGGAGATCGGCTGGGAGTTGCTGCACCACGACGACGAGAGCGGCTACCACGAGTACCAGGACGTCACCGAGGTGTTTCGGTTCATCGACTTCGTGGCGGTGCGGGTGAAGCCGGACGGCGACGGCTCGGCCATCGACATTCGCTCCGTGTCGCAGGTCGGCGAAGGCGACCTGGGCGAGAACGCGGCCCGCATCCGTCGGTTCATCGCCCACATCGACGACGCCCACGTTCACTAGCCGAAGACTGCTCACTGGCAGAAGACCGCTCCGTTCCCGGCAGGACGACCCGGGGCCGAGCCACTCACCTGACATACACGGGCGCCCGACCGCGCCAGGAGACACTGCAAGCATGACCCCACTGACAGACATGGTCGACTACGAAGTTCGCGGCCAGGTCGCCCTGATCGTGATCGACAACCCGCCGGTCAACGCCCTCAGCCACGGTGTGCGGGCCGGGATGGTCGAGGGCCTGGCACGAGCGGAGGCGGACGACGACGTGGCTGCCGTGCTTCTGGTCTGCAAGGGCCGCACCTTCATCGCCGGCGCCGACATCACGGAGTTCGGCAAGCCGATGAAGGCGCCCGGCCTGAACGAGGCCATCGAGGCCATGGAGCAGGCCACCAAGCCGGTCGTCGCGGCGATTCACGGCAACGCTCTCGGCGGCGGCCTGGAGACTGCGATGGCCTGTCACTACCGGGTCGGCACCGCGTCCGCCCGCTTCGGCCAGCCGGAAGTCAAGCTCGGCCTGCTGCCCGGCGCCGGCGGCACCCAGCGGCTTCCGCGCCTTGTCGGCTACCCGAAGGCGCTCGAAATGTGCGTCATGGGCAACCCCATCGGCGCCAAGGAAGCGCTGGCAACCGGCCTGATCGACGAGATCGTGGACGACGTGTTCGAAGGCGGCACGGCCTTCGCCGAGAAGCTGGTCGCCGAGCACCGGCCGCTCCGCAAGATCCGCGACCTTGACGAGAAGGTGAACGAGGCGAGAGGCAACCGCAACGAGATCTTCGACGGCTTCCGCCGCAAGATCGCCCGTCGCACCCGCAACTTCGACGCGCCGGAGGCGAACGTGCGGGCCATCGAGGCCGGCCTCGACATGTCGTTCGACGATGCGCTGGAGCTGGAGCGGAACCTGTTCGCCGAGCTCATGGCCGGCACGCAGTCCATCGCCCAGCGCTACTGCTTCTTCGCCGAACGCACGGCAGCCAAGGTGCCGGACGTGCCCCGCAGCACGCCGATGCGGAAAGTCGAGAAGGTCGGCGTCCTGGGCTGCGGCACGATGGGCGGCGGAATCTCGATGAACTTCGCCATGCGCGGCATCGGCGTGACGATCGTCGAGGCCGAGCAGAGCCGCATTGACCACGGCTTCGGCGTCATCCGCAAGAACTGGGAGCGCACCGCCAGCCGCGGCCGCATGACGACCGACCAGGTCGAGCAGTGCATGGGCCTTCTCGAGGGCGCCACCGACCGCGAGGCGCTCGCCGACTGCGACCTGGTGATCGAGGCCGTGTTCGAGAACATGGACCTGAAGAAGGAGATCTTCGCCAGCCTGGACCGGATCGTGAAGCCGGGCGCGGTGCTCGCCACCAACACCTCGGCGCTGGACGTGAACGAGATCGCGGCAGCCACCAGCCGGCCCGAGGACGTGATCGGCATGCACTTCTTCTCGCCCGCCAACATCATGCGCCTGCTCGAGGTCGTGCGGGGGAAGAAGACCGCCAGGGACGTCATCCACACGGCGATGACGATCTCGAAGCAGATCGGCAAGGTGCCGGTGCTGGTCGGTGTCTGCCGCGGCTTCGTCGGCAACCGCATCCTCTTCCAGCGTCAGGCCCAGGCCCAGCAGATCATCCTGGAGGGCGCCCGCTACCACGACGTCGACCGCGTCCTGTACGACTTCGGCTTCCCCATGGGCCCCTTCGCGATGAGCGACCTGGCCGGGCTCGACATCGGCTGGAACGAGAAGGAGTCGGCCTCGCGCGACATCCGCGAGATCCTGTGCGAGTCCGGTCGGCGCGGGCAGAAGAACGGGCGCGGCTACTACGTCTACAACCCGGAGACGCGTGCCTCGACGCCGGACCCGGAAGTGGAGAAGATCATCAGCGACTTCGGCGCCGCGCAGGGAATCGACCAGCGGATTGTCGAGGCAGACGAGATCCTGGAGCGCTGCCTCTACCCGATGGTGAACGAGGGCGCGAGGATCCTGGAGGAAGGCATCGCCATCCGGCCGTCGGACATCGACGTGATCTGGGTCAACGGCTACGGCTGGCCGGTCTACCGGGGCGGCCCGATGCACTGGGGCGACAGCGTGGGCCTGGGCCGCATCGCCAATCGCATGCGGGAGTTCGCGGACCAGACCGGCGACGACTTCTGGCAGCCGTCCGGCCTGCTGGCCGACCTCGCCGCAAGCGGCAAGGGCTTCGCCGACTGGAGCGCCGGCTGACGGCGGCACGGGTCCAGATCGGACTGACGCCCTGGGTCGAGCCCCTGGGCGACGAGGCAGGCCAGGTCCCCGCCCAGGCGGAGTTCGCCGACCGCCTGGGTTTCCACTCGCTCTTCCTGCCCGAGAGCCACTTCACCGGCAGGGCCGCCTGCCCGTCGCCGCTGGTGGTGCTGGCGGCGGCGGCGGCGAGGACGAAGCGCCTGCGGCTCGGCACGACCTCCTACCTGCTGCCGGTACGCAATCCGTTCCAGGCAGCGGAGGAGGTCGCCGTGCTCGACCGTATCTCCGGCGGTCGCGTCATCCTGGGCCTCGGACGAGGGTTCCGCCCTGCACTCTTCGCCGCCTTCGGGGTCGACCCGCGCACCAAGCGCGAGCGATTCGCGGCGTCTCTCGAGCTGATGAAGTGCGCCTGGGCCGGCGAGGAGCTGGAGGTGGGCGAAGGCAAGGCGCGCACCTGCGTGCGCCTGGCGCCGCTGCCCGTGCAGAGGCCGCATCCCGAGCTGTGGGTGGCGGCGTTCGGCCCGCTGGCCCTCCGGCAGGCCGGCGGCATGGGTCTCCCCTACCTGTGCTCGCCGCTGGAGACGATCTCTCGCCTGGAGGCGAACCACCGGGTACACCGCGACGCCCTGCCGCCCGACGCGGAAGCTCCCATCGTGCCCCTGATGCGCACCGTCTTCGTCTCAAGAGACCGCGAGGCACAGGAACGGGTGCGCTCCGCTCTCCTCGCCCAAGCGGTGCGCATGGCGCGCTCCGGCAGTCGGCTGGTGAGCGAGGAAGAGCTTCTCGACATCGAGAACTGGGCGCTGGTGGGCGATCTGCAGGCCGTGCGGGCCGGCATGGACCGCCACGTCGACCGGGTCGGCATGACCCACCTGATCGCCCGCTGCGGCGTTCCGGGCGCCGCCTCGAGCGAGATCCGCGAGAGCCTGAGGCTGCTGGCCAGCCTGCAGGGCTGAGCGGCCGAGCGGCCGGGGGGGCGCCGCCAGGTCCGAAGGTTGGGCCGCAGGGGACGCGGGCGCATCGGAAGTTGGCGGAGGGTGAGCGCCCGCTGCGGTCGGCTGCGCTGCGGGAGTTCGTGCTTCTCCGGAAGGCTCTCGGCAGGCGCTTGCCTCCAGGCCCCCTTCAAGCCCCGCGGGACCTGACCGCTCAGGTCGTCCCTCGACGAAGCGGCGCCGAGATCTGCTGCCGGCAACGCTCCAGGCAACTGGCCTGCGTGGGCTGTAGGATGAGAGTGACCCCAGCAGATGCCACCCCGTGCGGCGAGCCGCAGGCGCCGCCGCAGACCGCAAGGAGGAAGACCCATGACCGACCGCCGTCTTCGTGCCGTCCTGCCAGTTGCCGCCGTACTGATCGCCCTGGCCCTGCCGCCGCACGCCGTCCTGGCGGCCGGGGGCGAGGGCGCCGTCATCTCCACCGATGCCGGATCCCTTCGCGGCGAGGTTCTCGACAAGACGACCGGCCTGACCGTCTACCGCGGCATCCCCTACGCCACGGCGCCGACGGGCAACCTGCGCTGGAAGGCGCCGCAGCCGGCGGCCAGGTGGAGCGGCGTGCGCGACGCGACGGAGTTCGGCGCCATCTGCCCGCAGGGCCCGGTGCTGGCGCTGATGAAACGCCGGCTCGCCGACAGCGCCCAGCAGCGGCTCCAGGTCCGCCCACTCGACCGGCCCGTCCCGCCCAGCGACGCGATCGATGTCCAGCACAGTCTGCCCGAACGACCACGGTACCCAGCCCAGCAGTTCCCCGCGCTCCAGCCCTGCCGGCTCGATCGACGCTGAACCCCACTTCCCGATAGGCCGCTTATCCGGCCCGCAGCGCACGAAATGCCGCTCGAGCACCGGTTCGGGAGCCGGTTCGGCAGCCGCCGAAATGTTTCCCGGAGAGAGATTTGACACCGGTTCGGCAGCCGCCGAAATGTTTCCCGGAGAAAGATTTGACCCCTCAGCCATAACAGCGGCTAGCGCCTTTTCCAGCAGGTCAGCACGCACCGCCTCCCGATCAGCACGCTCCGCCTCCCGATCAGCACGCTCCTCCGCAGCAGCCACTTCCACGCGCGCCTGCTCGAGTTGCCGCTGATGAGCGACGAGTTGTCTCGTCAGCAGTTGGGCAGTCTCCCCGTTGCGCGCAGACTCCGCGAGCCGCTCGAGATCAGCCTGCTCGTCCTGCTCCGCCTGCCGCGCCGCCTTCCGCTGATCCTCACGCCGCTGGGAGCAGGGCAGGCAGTACTCCGAAGTCCTCCGCTTGCGCCGGTTGCCCGCGCAGGAGCCATGCTCAGCTGAAGGGCAGATCCCCGAGTCCGGCGCGTACCGCTCGATGAGCGGGAAGGGCTTTCATCTGGCCTTCCGCGATAGTGCTCCGCGGGGCAACGCGAAGTTCGAGTTCGGCCGGCTCCGCGGGGATGTACGCGGCTCGGCGGGGTATGTGGTGCTGCCGGATGCTGAGCGGCAGGCGTTTCTGGCCGTCTGCGATGATCTGCCGTACCGGCCTGAGCAGGACCTATCGGTGCTCTTCCCTGAGCGTGCGGCTCCGTTGGAGCGCGTCGTGACTAGCCAAACAGAGGACTCGGCGTGGTCTGTGTCGGCTCTCTCGCGGGTGCGGGCGGCAGTGAATGGCTCGCGGAACAACACTTTGTTCAAGGTCGCGTGCGAGGGGTACCGGCGCGGCTTGCCGGACAACTGGTTCATCGAACTTAAATCTTTCTCATCATTGCAGTTTGATGAGAGTGAAAGAACAGTTGCCTCTGCGCGGAAGGCAGTCCTAGGGGCAGGCGCGTGACGGCGCGCTGGAAGGAGCAGGCGGCGCGGCTGCGGAAGAAAGACAAGGCTCTCGAGCGCGTCGAGCGTGATCTGGCTCGGCTGCGGCCTGAGGTCGGAGACTCCGTTCGGCGGCAGTTCGAGAGGATGATCGCGACTGTCAGGACTGCGCGTGAGTACGCGCCGACGGTCTCGAGTCGTCAGCGGACGCTGTGAGCGGCGCGGGGACCCCTAAGGGCAACCCGGCCGTAGGGGGTGGGGAGCGCGGGGGTAGTCTCGCCTTCACGAGTGGGCTGACGGTGCTCCGGCGGATGCTCGCTTCATGGCCTGAGATCCTCCGCCAGGCGGCCTTTGGGCGTGGACGTACGCTCGTCGTCTGGACGATGGGTCAGGGCGGCTCTCTGGGCCTTGTGGACGCTCTCCTGCGGCGGATGGAGCCTCCGGCCGTGCTGACGTTCAGCATCTGGTCGGGGGAAGGCGCGGACGTGCGGCAAGTCGAGCAGTGGGTACGGCGGTCCAAGCTGGTGTCGGCGCGCTGGATCGTGGATCGCTCGTTCGAGGGCCGGGACGCTGATCTCGCGCGTATCCTCCGGCGGCGCTTCGGGAGGGGCTGCATCTACCCGGCTCGAGTCCATGCCAAGTGCATCGTCCTGACGTCGCCTGGCTGGCGCGTGGCTGCCGTGACGAGTGCGTCGCTCGATCGCGCAACCCGGCTCGAACACTGGGTGATCTCTGATCGTCAGGACTTCGTGTTCGGCGTGGAGTCGGCTCTGGACGCTGCCGTGGACGGCCGGGCAATGCCACGGCCACGGGGCTGCGGGCCGGCCGGACGGCTCGCCTTCAGCAATCCCGGCGAGGACTCGATCGAGCGCATTGAGGCGGCCGTCGAGGCGGCTCCCGGACGTGATCTCGAGATCGGCGTGTTGGTGCTGCTCGATTCCGCATCTCGAGCGTGTGGCTGACCTTTGGCGCGACGGGAAGGTGCGGTCGGTGCGCTGGCTCGTCGATGCCTCCATGGTGCGCGGCAACCCGGCTCCGGCTCTCCGGCGGCTGCGGGACGTCTTCGGTGATGATCGCATTCGAGGCTGCTCGGTTCACGGCAAGTTCTGGCGCTACGGTGAGCAGACCTGCCTGACGTCGGCCAACTTGAATGGCAACCCGCGGGTGGAGTCACACGTGACCACGATGGATCCGGGCGTAGCTCGCGCAACGGACGGCCTGATGGATCTGGTCTGGGCGCGGCAGTTGCCGGGGGACGGGTTCATCCGCGGACGGGGGCTGCGCGTCAATCGGACGCTCTCGCGCATGGGGTCGGCGAATGTCTGATCTGGGTGCTCCGCCGAAGTGGGCTGACGGGGATCTGGCTGCGTGTGAGCGGTGGGACGCTCTCGGACGGGAACTCCTCCTGCCGGTGACGGCGCGTCCTGCTGCTGAGGGCTGGCTGGCTGCCTGGACGGCTCTACAGGCTGCTCGAGCGGTCAACCTCCTGGACGGGGCTGAGCAGGTGCCTACGGCTCCGTTGCTCGCGCAACTCCGGCAGGCTCTGGTGGAAGTCTCGCGGCATGAGGGGAAGGCGGGGGCGGCCGGCTCCCTGAGGATGGTGCGGTGATCACGGCTCTGCTCGAGCACGTCGAGCGGGTCAAGGTGACACAGGGCGCGGGCGCGGGTACTCCGATACCTTGTTGGCGCTTGCGGAGGCTGCTGCCGGGCTGTACGGCCGGTGCTTTGCCGCGGCGGCGGTAGAGCCGGCTGGTGCTCGGACGGCCGGGCTGACGGCTGACGTCCTGGAGCTGGTCGGCAGGGAACTGGTGCGGCGCGGTGAGTCGGTGTGGTTGATCCGCGTGACTGACGGGGTACCGCGTCTACAGTTGGCGTGCGCGTGGCAGGTTCACGGCGGTGTCGATCCGGCTGCATGGCGGTACGAGGTCACGTTGGCCGGACCGGACGGGACGGCCATAGTAGAGACTGGCTCGGATTCCATATTGCATTTCCGCATTGGCTGCGCGCCGGACGCTCCCTGGAGGGGTAGATCTCCTTTGGCACGGGCAAGCGTGTCTGCCTCCCTGGCGGGGTGGCTTGAGGCGCGTACCCGCGACGAGGTCTCGGCGCAAGTCGGGCGGGTGATTCCCGTACCGGACTCGGGCGCGACGGGGGACGTCGAGACTGGTCTGCGGGCAATGGCCGGCAAGACTATGTTGGTGCCAAGTACCTCCTCCGGCTGGCAGGAGGGGCCGGCAGGTGCTCCGCGGACGGATTGGGTACCGCAACGGGTAGGTGCTGATCCGCCGGCGGGGCTGGTCGCTCTGCGGCTGGACGTGGCACGCTCGATCGTGGCTGCGTGCGGTATCCCGGCGGAACTGCTCGATGCGGGCGAGGGTACCGGCGCGCGTGAGGCGTTGCGGCGCTTCCTGCATACGACTCTTGCGCCTACGGCGCGGGTGATCGAGGTCGAGGCTTCCGCGAAGTTGGACGTCGAGGTCAAGCTGGACTTCGAGGCTCTGTTCGCGACGGATCTGACCGGCCGGGCACGGGCATTCGGCTCCCTGGTCATGGCCGGCTGGTCTCCGCCGGCGGCTGCCGCGGCTACCGGCTTCAGCGTCGAGCCGTCGGACTTTGTTCCGGACGTGGAACGGCCCGCGCAACCGTAGCTGCGCGGGCCGTTAGGGGCAACCCGTCTAGGCTAGGGGATGGTTGAGACGGGAAAGCCGGGCGGCGGCTTCATGGGTGTTGACTGCCTCTGTTGTAGTGGGCTCCTCTGGCCGGCGCAAGCAACAAAGGGCTACGACGGCTAGCGGTACACAGAGCCACCACAGCGGTTCTCCGCCGATGACTGCGAGCAAAACAGCGATGGTATGGCCGACGCCTAGGCAACACACTATCTGGCGCCAGCCGCCGTCATGGGGCAGCCTGAAGGTCATATCGGGTTGTCCAACGCGGCGCAGGCATCGCGAACGATGCTGTCTGCATGCCCGCCAGCCGCGATAATCAGCACTACTCCCGCCAACTGGTTTTTCAGTTCCGCTTCTTTGATGGACAGCGTGCCGCGTTTGGTTTTCAGATCCCAGTACATGAGCAGGAGGCCACCTAACGCCATACCGACTCTGAGTATGGACATTCCCTTGGACCGGTAGTTCCTGTCGTACCACTGACAGATGCTCTCCACGGTATTGCCCGTGGTGCGCTGGTGGTGCGCTAGCGTCTGCCTAATGGCCTCATTCGCGATGCGCTTGGCCACGTCTATGGCATCTTGGACTTGACTGTAGCCTTCATTGGGGTGCGGCTGCTTATTGTAATCAGGCCATTGCATTTGCCAGCCTCTCGGGACTGGGATCCGCACCTTTTTAGCGACCACCTTGATCGCATCGGTAAAACCGATGTCAATAGGCGCCTTTTTCTTCTTGGCCTGCGCCAGTGCGCCCGTCGGCGTACCGCCCATGATTCAGGCCGAAGAACAATACGCCCAACAGCACGCCTCCGGACGTGTCGCGCAGCAGGCCGTGAATCCGCTTTTTCAATGGGTGCCTCCCTAGGGTCGGTGCTACAGCGCGCCGTCAACGGCGGGTCCGCGGCCGGCTGGGCTGTTGAGGCATACACGCTAGTCCATGGCGACGGGCGGAGTCAAGGGGTTGCCGCGACCGGCCGGTGTTGAGGGCCGGCCGGCCACGGGCGCTTAGGCCTATTGCCGCGGGCCTGCTCTTCCTCCTACCGCGGGGCTATGTACGCGGTACAGGCCGATAGGCGGCGACCTTGAGAGCCTATGACGGCCGGACCACTTCGGTCAAGGCGTGCTAGGATGAGAGTAGCTCGAGCCTCGTTGAGGAGGGTCGAGATACAGGCGCTATGGAGCGTCAGGAGGGCTATGAATGATCAGAGGACGAGATAGAACTCCTGCTGAGCAGGAGGCGTGGACGAGACTGAATAGCCGGCTGCTGCGGCGACGGGGGAGGTCGGTGGCTCGAGCCTGGAAGGACGGCAAGCTGCTGATCGAGCTTCGGCGGCTATGCAAGCATGGTGAGTGGGAGCGGACCATAGCGGCTCTGGGGTTCAACCCGACGAGTGACTGGTGGAGGAGGCGGCTCGCGGCAACCGCTCCGTCGGCTAAGGCGGCAGGGCAGTACAAGTCGATCCGGCAGGCTTACTTCGCGTACCTGCCGGCACGACGCTTCCCGCAACCTCGGAGGACTGCCTGTTCCTGAACGTCTGGACGACCGGCAGCGACGACGCGCTGCGCCCGGTCATGGTCTGGATTCACGGCGGCGGCCTCGCCCTCGGCTGGAGCCACGAGGCGACTTACGACGGCGCCGCGTTCGCCGGCAAGGGCGTGGTCCTGGTCTCGGTCAACTACCGCCTCGGCCCGCTCGGCTACCTGGCCCATCCGGCGCTGTCCGCGGAGGCGGGCGGCGAATCCGGCAACTACGGGTTCCTCGACCAGCTCGCCGCGCTCGAGTGGGTGGCGCGCAACATCGACCGGTTCGGCGGCGACCCCGACAACGTGACGATCTTCGGCGAGTCCGCCGGGGGCACCAGCGTCCATGCCCTGATGGCGAGCCCCCGGGCCGCCGGTCTGATTCACCGCGCCATCGCCCAGAGCCCGTGGATCACGGACACGAACATCCGCCCGCTGGAGGGCGCGAATGGCATCCACGGCAGCGGCGAGGACCTGGGCGTGGCCTGGGCCACGGCAATGCTCGGCCAGGGCGCGGCGCAGACTGTCGATGCGCTGCGCGGCCTGACGCCGGAGGCCATCATCCAGAAGACGCCGCAGGTCGGTCCCGGCGCCTTTGAGCCACACGTCACGTTCGGCACCGCCTTCATGCCGGCTTCGAGCGAAGACCGCTACGCCGCCGGCAAGCAGAACGACCTGCCGCTCATCGCCGGCACGAACCGCAACGAAGGCACGATGTTCATGTCCTTCCAGCCGCTCGCCAACCGGGAGCAGTTCGTCGAGTCGATACGGACCACCTTCGGCGACCGGGCGGAGAAGATCGCGAAGCTCTACCCGTCCGCCAGCCTGGAGGAACTGCAGGCCCAGCAGGACCGCTACATCACGGACAATTGGTTCCTCGGCGGCACGCGCCGCATGCTGCTCGGCATGGACGATGTGTCCTCGCCCGCGTTCCAGTACTTCTTCACCCGCGTCAACCCGGAGAACCCGGCCTGGGGCGCACACCACGCCGCCGAGCTGGGCTACGTCTTCAACACCCTCGCCGGCGAGAACCACGACGGCACGGACCACGGACTCGCCGCCCTGATGATCGACTACTGGGTCGAGTTCGCGCGCACCGGCGACCCGAACGGCGGCGACCGGCCCGCCTGGCCGCAGTTCGATGGCAAGAAGCAGGCCTACCTGGAGCTCGGCGACGAGGTCAAGACCGGCGCCGAACTGGAACGGGAGATCAACGACCGCATCGACGAGATCCGTGGCGAGGAGTAACCGCCTGTCGGTCCTGGTCGCCGGCCGCGGACTCGGCGCAGCTGCGAGCAGCGCCTGCAGGCTGCCGAGAACGCAAGGCAGACCGACCAGGTAGCGGGAGGCAGGCATGGACCACACGGCGGCGCAACGTCCGTTCATCGGCTGGCGGATCATCGGCGTCGGCTCGCTCTGCTACGGCTTCGGCATCTCGCCGGCGTACTACGGCTGGGGGCTGTTCCTGCCCGACATGCTGAACGACATCGAGCTGACCGGCGCCCAGTCCGGGTTCGTCTTCAGCGTCTTCGGCTGGATCTACCACCTGCTCGGGCCACTGGTGGGCATGGCGATGGCCCGCTGGGGCATTCGTTCCATGATGGTCCCCGGCCTCGCCATCGGGACGCTCGCCTTCTGGCTGATGAGCCGGGCCGACTCCTGGGCCGATTGTTTGCTGGCCTTCGGCGTCCTGGGTGGCATCTCCATCGGCATGGGGACGATCCTGGCGGCCCAGAACCTGGCCTCGAACTGGTTCGTCCGCCAGCGCGCCCGGGCCCTGGCGATCGTCCTGGGCGGCGGCGCGATCGTGGGCTACGGCGTCAACAAGTGGTTCGTGCCGGAGGTCCTCCGGGTCGCGGACTGGCGCACCGGCTGGCTGATCATCGCCGGCATCTCGGCGGTGGTCGCGGTGGTGGCCGCCCTGTTCATCCGCGGCGCGCCCGAGAAGGTCGGCCAGCTGCCGGACGGCGGACCCGCGCCGGCTGTCAACGCCGCTGCAACCGAAGACGCCGACACCGAGAAGGCAGAGGAGGGCGCCGGCGAATGGACCGCACCGCTCGCGCTGCGCACCTCGCAGTTCTACATCCTCGTCCTGCTCGCCATCGCCTACGGCGCTCCCTGGGGCGTCATCACGGCCTTCGGCCCGCTCCACCTGGAATCGCTCGGCTTCACCACCGCCATGATCGGTTCGATCCTCGGAGCCCGCCTGCTGGTCAGCCTGTTCGGGAGATTCAGCGCATCGCTGGGCGACTACATGCCGCCGCAGCGTCTGCTCGGCATCGTCCTCGTCCTCGAAGGCCTGGGCTGCGCCGGGCTGATCGTCGCCGACACAACGCTGCTGGCCTACATCTCGGTGATCCTGGTCGGGCTCGGTTTCGGCGCTGCCTACGTCAGCATTCCCGTCGTCTTCTCGGCGTTCTACGGGCGACGCGCCTTCGGCACCGCGATCGGTATCCGCTTCGCGATCACCGGCCTCGTCGGGCCTGCGATCCCGACCCTCGCCGGCCAGCTGGCCGACTGGTACGGCAGCCACATCCTGAACTTCGCCCTGCTCGCCGCCTTCTGCATCCTCAGCGCGTTCATCGCCTTCGGACTGCGGGCGCCGGTGCTGCGCACCCCGCAGGTCAAGCCGGCCGCGGCCACCGGCTGAGCGGCGTCGCGCCTCGCCGACCCATCCTCCAGACAGGCAGGCAGCCGTTCGTCACCTCTCCAGGCACGGCATGAGCCGGCAGGTTCGAGCGGGCCGCAGGCGGGCTTCTGGCCAGCGGTCCGTCACGCCGCAGCGGACAGGCGCCTGCCGTCCGCAGCACAGCCGTTCACAGCGGGCTCTGACTTCCAGTCAATCCTCCGGGGCGCCCGCGTCCGCTGCGGCCCCGTCGGACCTTGCGGCGGCGGCTCGCTCTCCGGCCAACCCCCGGCTAACCTGCGGCGGCGACGGTCGTCTGCCAGCTGTGCTCGCCCCAGGACAGGCTGATCGTGCCGGGGCCGCTGCCCGCAGACGGCTCGACCTTCACCTCCAGGCTTGACTTCGCGCCCTCGCGGACCGAATGCTCCAGACGAGCTTCGCCGATGTCGTGCGCCGGGTCGTGCATCGAACCCCAGATGTCGGGCTCGCTGTTCACCACCAGCTTCCACTGGCCACCGTCGTCGAGGCGCAGCCAGAGGCTGTAGATCCCGGCAAAGCCCGGCGACACGTTCCCGGCCGGTACACGGAGGTCGCCGACCACGATGTCGGCGGAGGTGCGCAGCTTGATCGCGGCCGCGGTCTGGAACTTGACCAGGCCCTGCTCGTGCCCCGAGAACGCATCCCAGTCCACGCCGACCAGCGGCAGCCGGCCGGCGTTCACCTCCACCGAGGCGTCGCCGATCTCCGCGCGGTCGATGGAGCGGGTCATGCGGACCAGAACCTCGAAGCCGTTCGTCAGGCCCGAGGCGTCCAGCTTGCGGCCTTCGCCCTCCTTCGACGGCTTCTCGATGACCTTGTCCGTCGCCGCAAACTGACCGGATGCGGCGCCGGCGACAGTGAAAGCCAGCAGGAGGGCAACGGCGACCAGACTGCGCCGCCCAACGCTCGCTTTCACTTCCCGGACTCGCCCTTCCCGGACCCGCGATCCCGTCATGGCGGCGCGCCTACTCCGCGCCGCCGGCGCCCGTCGAGGCAACGCCCAGGCGCAGGGCAATCGGATCCACCGGCGTCACGGGCGACCAGGCCACGAAGCCGAGCATCATCTCGTCCGTGGTCGCAGTGCCGTTGATCACGTTGTCCGCCGCGTCGAAGCCGCGTTCCCGACCGCGCTCGGGCGTGTTCTCGAACCACATCGTGACCTCGACCCGGGTGCCGGCGGGAATCGTCTTCGGCTTCTTGTACCGGTAGGTCGTCTGCCATTCCTGGTCGTAGTTCGGCACGTCGAGCAGGACCTCCATCGTGCCGTCCGGGTAGAACGCCTCGTAGCGCACGGCAACCGAGCGCAGGTGGGCGTGCGGCCACAAGGCCAGCAGGTCCGTCTCCACGGGGAAAACGCGTGCGGCGCCGACCTTCCATCGCTCGTGGCCGGGCGGAATCTCGAAGGTCAGGTTGCCGATGGAGTCGAACTTGACCTCGCGCAGCTCGCTCTCCGGCGCATCCGCGAACACGAAGCCGATCTCGGACCGGTCAAGGAAGCCGCTGCCCTCGCCGGCCTCCTTGTTGTAGTGCATGGAGAACTCGACCGTCGAGCCCGGCTCGAGCTTCATCGCGTAGCCCGGTTCCATCAGGTGGCTCTCGGCGCCGAGCGCGATGCAGCCGATGGAGCTGTCGCTGAACTTGCCGAGCGCCGTCGCGCCGCCGGGAGGCGCGACGCTCGCGCACATGTGATGAACGTTGGCGCCGCCGACCTTGAACTCGACGCCGCGCACCCAGACCGGCTCGGACAGCATCTCCTCGGTCAGCTCGGTCTCGAAGTTGATGTTGATGTCGGCGATATCGTCCGCGACCCAGTACTCCTCGGGCATCGCGACCACCAGGTCGGGCCGTCCGAGCGACCAGCCGCCGGAGTCCTCCTCGACGAACTTCCTCGGCGCCGGAGCATTGGCCGGGTCGCCCGCCGGCGAACCGCCGCGCGCCCAGGCCACGACCGTCGCGATCTCGTCATCGGTCATCACCCGCTCGTTGTGAAACTGTCCGCGCGTCGCCTCGGTCGCGAACCACGGCGGCATCGACCGATTCTCGACCGCCCGGGCGATGGACCGGGACCACGGCCTCGTCTCCTGGTACGTCATCAGCGACATCGGCGCGATCATGCCGCCGATGTTCTCGCCCTCGGGTCGGTGGCAGGTCTGGCAGTTCTGCTGCAGGACCGGCAGGACATCGGCGTAGAAGGTGGGCACGACCTCGTCGGCCGCCAGCGCTGCGCCAGGCAGAGCCAGGGCAGCGACGGCGGCGACGGTGACGGCGGAACGGATGAAGGGGGATCTGGTCATGAAAGAGGCGCCTCGCAGGTTGGAGTTCGACACGACGCAGCCGACCCTCGGCCGACGTCGCAGACAATTCCGTTGCAGTGCAGCAACCATAGCAGGCGGTGGGACACCTTTGAACGATCGAAGGACGCTGACCTCGCCAGGAAGCAGGTGGACGCGCGTCTCCGCCTTCGCCCAGAGCACGACCTCACCAGCGCACGACCTCATCTGCCATCTTCGCGGCTCCCGCAGCGACCCCGACCCGCGCGGCGGCCTCGCGACGGCCGGCGAGGCCACGGCGACGACGGACCGACACCGGAGCGAATGGACAACCCGGCAGGAGGCCCGTGTTCGGCAGAGCAGGCGTGTGTATACTATGGCCTCAGACCTCGGGCCAGCTCGCCCGGTCCCCTGAACGACCGGACATCCCACTGATGCGCAAGATCCTGATTCTGTCGCTCGTCGCCGTCACCAGTACGCCGATCGTCGCGCAGGACGACGCCGAAGAGGCCGCAACCCTCGGCCAGGCAATACGAGACTCGGACGTCTCGGTGGGGCTGCGCTACCGCGTCGAGCAGTCCGACGACGACGCCTTCGACGACGACGCGCTCGCCTCGACGCTGCGCACCTCGCTCAAGCTGCAGACGAAGTCGTTCCGCGGCATCTCGTTCATGCTCGAGGCCGAGGACGTGTCGGCGGTGGGCAACGACCGGCTGTACCGCAACCTGGGCGCCGGCAGCCTGGACAACGGCGTGCGCAGCCGACCGCCGATCGCCGACCCGGAGCTCACCGCGATCAACCAGGCCGCGATGCGGCTCGAGCGCGGGCCGGTGGCCTTCACGCTCGGGCGCTCCGAGCTGCTGATCGGCGACCAGCGCTTCGTCGGCGCCGTCGGCTGGCGACAGCATCATCAGGCACTGGACACCGCGGCGCTGGACGCCAGGCTGGGCGCGGAGGATTCGGACTGGATGCTCCGCTACGCCTTCCTCGACCGCGCCCACCGCATTACCGGCGCCGAGGAGCCGATGGGCTCCCACCTGGTCCACGTGTCCGGCTCGGCCGGTCCGGGGAACCTGGCGTTCTACGGTTACCTGCTGGACTACGAGCGGCCGGCATCGGCCACGAACTCGACCTCGAGCTGGGGCGCCACGTACAACGGCACGCAGGAAACCGGTTCCGGCTCCGTTCTCTGGGAGCTGCAGTACGCCGTCCAGCAGGACTTTGCCGACCACCCCGGCAGCTTCGACGTGGACTACCAGAAGACCGGCATCGGTTTCACCCGCGGCGACGTGAGCGTCCGAGCGGTGCGGGAAGCCCTGGAGGGCGACGGAACGTGGGCCTTTCGCACGCCCCTGGCGACGCTGCACGGGTTCAACGGCTGGACAGACAAGTTCCTGTCGACCCCCGCCGACGGCCTGGTCGACGTGTACCTCCGCCTTGACCACAGCCTCGACACCTGGAACTGGACGCTGCGCTGGCACCAGTTCCGCTCGTCCGTCGGCAGCATGGACTACGGCACCGAGGTAGACGCGATGGCGGTCTGGACCAGCGCCTGGAAGCAGGACTTCGGCATCAAGCTGGGCCAGTACAGCGCCGACGACTTCGGCACGGACACCTTCAAGGTGTGGCTGTGGACGTCGTGGAACGTCAACCTGCGGTCCGCAGGCGACCGCTGACGTCGACCTTCACCTCGGAGCCATCGGGAAGCCGGCGCAGCCGATCCCAGTCGGCTTCACCGAGCACGACCACCGGCACCGCCCGGCCGTAAAGCTCCCGCGCCACGGCCGCGCCCAGGGCCAGGATGCCATCGAGTTCGCGCAGCACGATGGCCACCGGCGCGGTCTTGAGGCGAACACCCTCCAGCAGCACCGAGCTGGAACTGCTCGACCCGCGGCCCCACGGCAGGACCAGCACCCGGCCTCGGACGCTCGCACCGCAGTGCGGGTGGCGCCGGTCGATGATCTCGCCGCTCGCCGGGTCCACGCCGCCCCAGAAGGACAGCGGTTCCACGAGCCGCAGCATTGGCCCCGAGGCCGTGCCGGCGACAAGCACGCGGCCCGCAGCCACCTGACGGTCGGGCGCGGCGCCGCTCACGGCCAGCCAACCCGGCCGGTGGGCGGTTGCCGGCATGTGGCGGACGCCACGCTCCCCGCGCCGGGGCCCCGAGCCGTGTCTCGAGCCATGAAGCCGCCAGGGCGCCGCCAGCTGGTGTCCGCGCAACCCGAGCCGCACCGATCGCGTTCAAAGGCCTTGAACTGCTCGGCAGCGCCGGTCTTGTCGCAACTCACGGCCACAGGCTCGCATTGCGCCGCAGGCGGCCCGCGTGGGCCGACGCCACGCACTCCGCCAGGCTGCCGAACACGACATCGAAGCCGACGTTGCCCGGCGCGTAGTGGGCGAACTTGCCCGAGTTCGTCATCAGAACGCCACCCCTGGGCGTCCGCAAGATGGGCGCCACGACGACGCAGGTATCGACCACGACGCGCACGCCGTGCCCGCGCAGGCGCTCCAGGTCGCCGTGCCGTTCGAGATGGTAGAGCGAGACGCGGTTGGTACACACGACGAACTCGACGTTCGGCGACGGCGGCCGGCGTTCGACGAGCGGCAGCAGCTCGGCGAACTCGCGCGGCGAGAAGTGAGGGCTGCCGAGGGCAACCACGTCGACGCGGATGTCGCCGCCCGCGTCGCCTTGCGCCCCGGCGCCCGATGCGGTCGAGAGTCGACCGAGGCTGGCGCGCAGGTCGGAGGCCGTGACCTCGACCCACTCCTCCGCCTCCCGGCCGCCGAGCGCGGCATCGAGCGTGGGCGCCTCGGGCGTGATCCCCACGGCATGAAACAGCGCCACTGCCCCGGATGACGCGGCGGCCGCGCCGAACGCCTTCAGCCCGTCCTCGTCCACTCCGCCGTCGTCGCCCCCGCCGAGGCCAAGCAGAACGGGCACGCGGTTGGCGGCCCGCTCGCCCACCATGTAGCCGATGGCGGGCAGCAGCCAGGCCGCCTGCCGAAGGCGTCGCGGCAGGGACCGCAGGTCGAACACCACCTGGCCGCGCCGGTTCGCCTCCAGGTGCAGCCCGACCGCAGGGGCGCGTCCCGTGACGGCGGCGCAGATGTCGATGAAGTCGCCGTAGCGGTGGGTGCGCGCACCCAGGACCGAGTTCGCGAACACGATGGCGTTGCTTTCGGCCCAGGCGACCTGCTGCCCGAACGCCGGCCGCGGCAACGTCTGGTAGGGGGCGCAGGTCCAGATCGCCCGGCAGCCCATCTCCTCGTGGCACTGCATCAGCCGCAGCGCCTTCGCGCGGCGCTCCTCGCTGCCCGCAAACTCCTTCGGATGCAGCAGGTCGAGACCGCCCACGTTCAGCGTTGTCGGCACCCGCACCCGGGCCCCGCCGGCCACCATCATCTCTGCAAAGTCGACGCCCGAATCGCCGTGGTAAAGGCAGCCGTCGATGTGCGCGCCCTCGATGTCCAGCAGCCGGTCGGCGCCGTAGACGTCGGCCATCGTGACCAGGATGCGCATCGCGGCCGCAGCGCCGTCGCCATGCTCGCCGGCGAGCATCGCCCGGTCCCGCTCGCTCATTTCCACGGCCGCCTCAGCAGGCCCGGAGACACCTGCCGCACTCATGCCGGTCAGTGTAGCCACCCACCGGACCTCACCAGTCAGTCCCTTCCACCGACCACGACCGTCGCCAGCAACAGATCCAGGCAGCTTTCCTCCCGAAGCACTGCATGAGCCGTCGGGTCCGAAGGGGCTGCAGTGGGCGCCAACCTCCAGACCACCTCACCTGCAGCCGTGTCGCAGCCCTCAACTCGCCAGCAGGCCGCCCCTCATCAAGGTACACGTTCGTGAGCCGACAGGTCGGATGGGGTCCGGTGGAGTCCGACGGCAGGCGACTCCCACCGTCCTGCCACAAGGCACCAACGACACGCAGCGCAGCCGGCCGCAGCGGGCGCCAACCTTCGCCCATCCTCATGATGCGCCCGCGTACCCACCGGGCTCCATCCGACTGCGGCCGGCGCCGCGAGCCGGCGGCGGCGCTACACTCGCCAACTTCGCGGACAACGCAACCAGACGCCCACAGACGACAGGGGCGGCGCCGACCTTCCCCGGCGCCCGCCGGAGAACCCGCATGGCCATCGACCTCGCACTCCAGGAACGACTCATGGCGGCCGCGCCGTACGGCATGGGCCTGGCGGTCCACGCGCAGGACGCGCCCGACCGGATGGCCGTGGTCTCGAAGTACGGCGGCCGCAGCCTGGGCGAACTGAACGCGAACGCGAACCGGCTGGCCAGGGTCCTTCGGGCGCACGGCGTCGGTCCGGACGTTGGCGTCGCCCTGCTCTGCCGCAACCGCCCCGAGTTCGTCGAGACCGTCGTCGCCTGCCAGCGCTGCGGCGGTCGGATGACGCCAATCAACTGGCACCTGTCGGCCGAAGAAGTGGCCTACATTGTCGACAACAGCGAGGCGGTCGTGCTGATCGCCGACGAGGCCTTCGCGCGAGCGGTCGCCGCAGCCCGCGAGGCCTCCAGCCACCTGCGGCTCGTGCTGGCGGTCGGGGGCGAGATCGAGGGCGCCGAATCCTGGGACGAAGCGCTCGCGGCGGAGGATGGCTCGGACATCGAGGACCCGGTCCTGGGCACCCCGATGCTCTACACCTCGGGCACGACGGGGCATCCCAAGGGCGTCTACCGCAAGGCCGACGCGACGCCGACGCCGTTCCACCTGGAGGTGCGCGAGTCGGCCGACTTCGAGCCCGAAACCGACTGCTCGCTCGTCACCGGCCCGCTCTACCACGCGGCGCCGCTTGGCCTGAACCTCGCGCTGCCGATGGGCGCCGGCATCGGCTCGGTGCTGATGGACAAGTGGGACGCCGAGGAGACGCTCGCCCTGATCGACCGGCACCGCGTGACCCACACCCACATGGTGGCGACCATGTTCCACCGCATGCTGTCGCTGCCGCAGGCGATCCGGGAGCGCCACGACGTCTCGTCCATGCGCTGGCTCATCCACGGCGCGGCGCCCACGCCGGTGCACGTCAAGCGGAAGATCATCGACTGGTTCGGACCCGTGGTCTGGGAGTACTACGCGGCCACCGAGGGCGGCACGTTCTACGTCGGCTCGGAGGAGTGGCTGCGAAAGCCCGGCAGCGTCGGCCGCACCGTCGAAGGCACGAAGTACAGGGTGCTCGACGACGACGGCGCACCGGTGGCCACGGGCACGACCGGCACCGTCTACTTCGCGGCGGCGGCCAACCGATTCGTCTACTTCAAGGCGCCCGACAAGACCGCTTCCGCCTACCGGGACGACTTCTTCACCATGGGCGACATGGGCTACGTGGACGAGGACGGCTACCTGTTCCTGACCGGCCGCTCGGCGGAGACGATCATCGCCGGCGGCGTGAACATCTATCCCCAGGAGATCGACGACGTGCTGCAGCGGCACCCCGCGGTCTACGAGGTCTGCACCGTCGGCGTCCCGCACGAGGAGTGGGGCGAGAGCGTGAAGGCCGTCGTCGAGGTCGGCGAAGGCCACGAGGCGGGCGACGAGCTCGCCGAGGAACTGCTCGCCTGGTGCCGCGAGACCCTGCCCGACTTCAAGCGCCCCCGCAGCATCGACTTCGCCACCGACCTGCCCCGCATGCCCACCGGCAAGATCCAGCGCGGCCTGGTCCGGGCGCCTTACTGGAAGGGCCGCGACAAGGCGATCTGACGGCCGCCGAGCCCTGAGCGCGGCGCCCGGACCGGAGGAACCGGGACCAGATCACGGCACGTTCCCGGCGGCGCCGGGCCGCACGGCAGGGACACCCGGCAGACTCGCTAGACTCGCCGCTTCGCCGGCATCGGCCCCCCAGGACAACACAGCGAGAGCAGCAATGAAGGCAGTCGTGTGCAGCGCGTTCGGTCCGCCCGAGACCCTGACCATCGAGGAACTCCCCGACCCGACGCCCGGGCCCGGCGAGATCGTGGTCGACATCCGGGCGGCGGCCATCACCTGGCCCGACACCCTGATGATCGAGAACCGCTACCAGTTCCGGGGTGAACCGCCGTTTGTGGTCGGCGGCGAGGTCGGCGGCACGGTGGCGGCGACGGGACCCGACGTGGACGGGCTCTCGGTCGGCGACGACGTGGTCGGCGGCGGCGGCACGGGCGGCTTCGCCGAGCAGGTGCTGCTCCCGGCGGGAAGCGTTCGCAAGCTGCCGCCGGGGTTGGGCCACGCCGAGGCGACCGGCTACGGCTACGCCTACGGCACCGGCCACTACGGCCTGAAGTACCGCGGCAATCTCCAGCCGGGCGAGACGCTGCTCGTCCTTGGCGCCGCCGGGGGCGTCGGTCTCGCGGCCCTGGAACTCGGCAAGGTGATGGGCGCGCGAGTCATCGCCGCCGCCTCGACCGAGCAGAAGCTCGAGCTCTGCCGCCAGCGCGGCGCCGACGAGACGATCAACTACAACGAGGAAGACCTGAAGACCCGCGCCAAGGAACTCACCGGCGGCAAGGGCGTCGACGTGGTCTACGACGCGGTCGGCGGCGCCTACGCCGAGGCGGCGCTGCGGGCCACTGCATGGCGCGGGCGCTTTCTGGTCATCGGCTTCACGGCCGGGATCCCGCGCATGCCGCTGAATCTGACTCTGCTGAAGGGCTGCGACATCGTCGGCGTGTTCTGGGGCGCCTCGCGGGTCCAGGAGCCCGAGCTCTTCGACGCCACTCGGCGCGAGACCGAGGCGCTCGCGGCGGAGGGGAAGATCAAGCCGTGGATCTCGCGGCGCTACGCGCTCGAGGACGTGCCACAGGCGCTGCGCGACATGATGGACCGGAAGATCATCGGCAAGATGGTCATGGAGCGCCCGGCCGGTTAGCTGCAGGCCAGCGGCGGTCAATCGGCCTGCCAGCGAGCGATGACGCCGGGGCCGGCCGGACGCCGCGTCCGCGAGACCGCTGCCGGCGCCGAAGAGCAGAGGAACACCAGGGAGGACAAGGAATGAAGTTCGGCGCGCAGGTCACCGTCTACCGCAATACCTGGGACTCGATCCGCGAGGTCGCAGAGCTGCTCGACCAGGGCCCCTGGAACAGCATCTGGTACGCCGACCACTACCTGCCGCCGCCGGGCCTGAAGGAAGAGGAGCACCTGACCGCCCACGAGGCGTTCACCGTCGCCGCTGCCACGGCCAGCATCACGAAGAACCTCCAGATCGGCCACCTGGTGCTGGGCAACACGTACCGCAACCCTGGCCTGGCGGCGAAGATGGCCGGCACCCTGGACCACATCTCGCACGGTCGCTTCGTCCTCGGCATCGGCGCCGCCTGGTTCAAGCGCGAGCACGAGGCCTACGGCTGGACCTTCCCGTCGATGAAGGAACGGCAGGACCGTTTCGAGGAGGCCGCCGAGCTCATCCGCGCCCTGTTCCGGTCAAACGGGCCGGTGGACTTTCAGGGCCGGTACTACAGGCTCGACTCGGCGCCGCTGTCGCCCGGCAGCTACGACAGGCCGATTCCGATCCTGGTCGGCGGCACCGGCGAGAAGCGGACGCTCCGCACCCTGGCTCGCCACGGTGACGTGATGAACCTCGACGGCTGGGCGCGCGGCCCCATGACGCGCGAGTACTTCCGGCACAAGGTCGCCGTGGTCGACCGCCACTGCGAAGACGCCGGGCGCGACCCGGCCGAGATTCGGCACACGGTGCTCATGCCGACCTTCGTCACCGACGACGAAGCGGCCGCGAAGCGCTTCATCGACGCCCGCAGCCTCGGCGAAGGCACCGCCGCCGGCCCGAAGAGCCATGTCATCGACCGCATCGGCGAGATGATCGAAGCCGGCGCCGACGAGATCATGCTCGGCGGCATCCCCACCCACCGCCTGGACCACTACCACATGATCGCCGAGGAGATCATCCCGGCGTTCGGGTAGAAGAATGGCCGGCCAGGTCCGGCCCCGGGGCGGTCCAGGGAGCACGACGGCCAGTCACGCCCTTCCTCTCGACAGTTCGTCCAGCAACGCACCCTGCAGGGTCGGCCCTCGCTTCCGGCCGGCAGTGCCACGCGGATGCAGGGCGCATCGCCCGCCAGGCGCCAGCTACTCCGTCGGCCAGGGGGTGCCCAGGTCGTTCTCCGGGACCGGGCGCATCCCGGTGTTCACGAACTTCTGGAGGCGCTTCCCCTCGTAGGTCTCGGTGGTGTAGATGTTGCCCTTCGAGTCCGTGGCGATGCTGTGGACAGCGAAGAACTGGCCGGGCTGGCGGCCTCCGTCGCCGAAGGCGTAGAGCACCTCCATGCTCTCGCGGTCGATGACGTGGACCTTCATGTTCTGGCCGTCGGCCAGGTACAGGAAGCGCTGCGCCTCGTCGGGCGAGAAGGCGACGTCCCAGGTCGAGCCCTGCGCCAGCGTCTCGGGGGCGATGAAGGTCTCGCCGACCCAGGTCCCGTCGCGCTGGAAGACCTGGAGGCGGTCGGCAGCGCGGTCGCAGACGTAGAGCAGACCGTCCGCGGAGATGTCGGCGCAGTGGACGGGGCCGCGAAACTGGGTCGCCGGCACCTCGCCGGGAACGTAGGGCCCCAGGTCGAGGTCGTCGTCAGGCGCCTCGCCGTACGCGCCCCAGTAGCGCTTGAACTCGCCGGTGTCGGCATCGATGACCACGACGCGGCGGTTGAAGTAGCCGTCCGCCACGTAGACCTCGTTCGCCTCCGGGTCGACGGACAGCTTGGCGACGCGGCCGAAGTTCTCCATGTCGTGGCTGTCGCGCACGAACCGCGGCCTCTCGGCGTCGGGGTCATCGCCTGCCTCGGCGTTGACCCGTGCGTTCGCCTTCCCGACCTGCATCAGGAACTGACCGTCGCGGCTGAACTTCAGCACGTGGGAATCGCCGCCGCCGTTGCCGCCGATCCACACGTTGTCCATGTGATCGACCAGGACGCCGTGGTTGGACGTCGGCCACTCGTACTCGCCTGTCTCGCTCGGCCCTCCCCAATGGCCGACCAGATTTCCGTCAGGGTCGAACTCCAGCACCGGAGGCGCCGGAACGCAGCACTCGGACAGCGGCGGGTCCTGGGCGGCGCCGATCTCGTTGAACGAGCCGAACGCGTCGGGCGTGTTGCGGTGGACGATCCAGACGTGGTCGCGCGAGTCGACCGCGACGCCGATGGCCGGGCCGAGGATCCAGTGGTTCGGCAGCGGCTTCGGCCAGAAGGGGTCGACCTCGAAGCGCGGCGCAACGGGGCCATCGCCGGAGGCGGCTTCCCCGCTGGCGACGCCCGACGAAGCGCCGTCGCCCGAGCCGCCGCACGCCGCAAGCGCCAGGAACGCGAACAGAAGAACGAGCGCGGCGGGGATGCGGCCTGCATCGTGGCGGGAGAAGCGGTTCAGAGCGATCATGGTGCTGTCTCCGGGTCGAGGGCGTCAAAGTGGCCCGGACCAACGACGGCCCGGTCCACGGCAAGCTGGGCAGGGCCCCCACAGGCCGCCCGACGGGATGCGAAGCAGGACTGCGGGGAACGGCGCCAGTGTACCCGCCAGGCCGGGCAGACGACTGCCCCGCGCCACGCTGGCAGGATCCGACGGATCCTGGCGCGTCAAGCTCTCGGCAGTCTCGCGCCGCTCTCGCCCGCCCGCGCACAACGCCGGGCTCGAACTGCGGCGCCGGTGGCCGGACCGGCGGCACCCGGCGCCCGGGGAGCCCTCGCGGCGACCGCCCGACACAAGCCTCGCGGCGCTACGATGAAGCCCTGTTCCCGTTTCCCCACATGGCCTCCAGCCAGCACCCTCCGGCAGCAGGCAACCGCTGCCGCCGGGTGGAACGACGGCCGCGCTTCCGTGCCGCGTTCGCCGCCGCCCCGGCCGTGGCCTGCACCCTCCTTCTCGGCGCAGCCGCGCCGGCGCCGGCGCACGAGGTGCCCGGCAGCGTCACGGTCCAGGTGCTGGTCCGCCAGCAGGGCGACCGGTTGCAGACCCTCGTGCGCGTCCCGCTCGAAGCGATGCAGGAGATGCAGTTCCCGACCGACCATCGGGGCATCCTCGACCTGGGCGAACTGCAGGAGCGCGACGGATTGCTCGTCGACGCCGCCGAACGCTGGATCACGCCCAACCTCCTCCTGTTCGCGGGCGCGGACGCTCTGCCCGAAGCGACGGTGCGGGCAGCTCGGCTGTCGATTCCCTCCGACCGTTCCTTCGTCGACCTCGACAGCGCACTCGCGCACCTTGGGGCCCCTCCCCTGCCCGAGACCGCGCAGCTGCCCTGGCGGCAGGCGCTTCTCGACGTTCTGCTCGACACGCCGCTCGGCGACGCCGCCCGGGCGGGACGCCCGCGGCTCTCCATCGACCCGCGCTTCGGCAGGCTTGGCGTACGGGTCCTCACCGTCATCCGCCACCAATCGCCGGACGGCGAATCACGGCTGCTCCAGATCGCCTCGGAACCGGGCCGCATCCGCCTCGATCCGAACTGGGCCCAGGCCTCCGCCGCCTTCGTCGGCATGGGGTTTCGGCACATCCTCGGCGGCATCGACCATCTGCTGTTCCTGGTCTGCCTGGTCGCGCCGCTGCGACGCCTGCGACAACTCGTCCTCGTCGTCACGTCGTTCACCGTCGCCCACTCGATCACCCTGCTGGCCTCCGCCGCCGGCCTCGCCCCCTCCGCCCTCTGGTTCCCCACGCTGGTCGAGACGCTCATCGCCCTGTCCATCGTCTGGATGGCGTTCGAGAACATCCTGGGCATCGGCGCCGAGCGACGGTGGACCGCCGCCTTCGGATTCGGCCTGGTCCACGGCTTCGGCTTCTCCTTCGCGCTCGCCGAATCGCTCCAGTTCGCCGGCGCCCACCTCGCAGCGTCGCTGCTGGCCTTCAACGTCGGCGTGGAGCTCGGCCAGCTTCTCGTCCTGCTGTTCCTGGTGCCGGTGCTGGACGCGGTCCTGGGCCGCCTCCCCAGCGAGCGGATCGGGACGATCCTGATCTCCGCCCTGATCGCCCACACCGCCTGGCACTGGTCCGCCGAACGCGGCGCCGACCTGCTCCTCCATCGCCCCTGGACGCCAGCGCTGGACGTGGTCCCCGACGCCGCCCTCCCCTGGCTGCTCGCCCTGGTGGCAGCCACTCCAGCCATGATCAGGTGGTCGCGACGCCACCGGGGCGATCCACCCATCTCGGCCGACGCCGCGCCGCCACCGGGGCGCGGGCGGTCAGACGTCTGAGCAAACACGCAAGTCAATCGCCGACGCCACCTGGACCACGGCCGAGACCACCTCCAACAGGCAGCCGGCAGCCAGCGTTCTTCGGCCTGCTGGCAATCCGGCAGCCGGCCAGGCAGAGAACGACGTGAGCCGTCGGGTCCGAGGGGCCCGCAGGCGGGCCGGAGGCGAGCGACTCCCGAGGCCTTGGGGCCAGGCTCGACCTCCCGCAGCGAAGCCGACCGCCGCGGGCGCCAACTTCCATGCAACCTCCAGGGCGCCTGGGTCTTCTCCGGCCCCCGGCGGACCCGGCGGAGGCCCATTCTCGAGGTCGGCAAGCGGCCAGCTTGCTACACTCGAGCCTCCGCTCGGCAGCCAGCTTCACTCACGCTTCTCCCCGGAGACGATGCATGGACTTTCAGGACTCACCGCAGGAAGCCGCGTTTCGCGCCGAGGCCCGCGCCTGGCTGGCGGCGAACGCCGAGCCGCTTCTGCCCGGCGCCACCTCGCGCTACGCCGGCCTGGGCGAGATGGAGGGTCTCGCCGCCGTGAAGGACTGGCAGCAGCGGAAGCACGCCGAAGGCTGGGCCTGCGTCACCTGGCCACGGGAGCACGGCGGCCGCGGCGCCACCTTCATGGAGGGCGTGATCTGGGATCAGGAAGAGGCGCAGTTCGACGTGCCCGGCGGCTACCTGAACATCGGCCACGGCACCTGCGCGCCGGCGATCATGGCGCACGGCACCGAGGAGCAGAAGCGCCGCTACCTGCCGAAGCTGGCGAGCGGCGAGGAGGTCTGGTGCCAGCTCTTCTCGGAGCCGGGCGCCGGCTCGGATCTGGCCGGGCTTCGGACCCGCGCCGAGCGTGACGGCGACGAGTGGGTGGTCAATGGCCAGAAGGTCTGGAACTCCGGCGCCCACTTCGCCGACTGGGGCATCCTGGTCACCCGACACGATCCGACCGTGCCCAAGCACAAGGGCCTGACCTTCTTCGTGGTCGACATGAAGTCGCCGGGCATCGAGCCCCGGCCGATCCGGCAGATTCCGGGCACGTCCGAGTTCAACGAGGTCTTTCTCCAGAACGTGCGGATTCCGGATCACAACCGGCTGGGCGAGGTCGGCGCCGGCTGGCAGGTCGCCATCACGACGCTGATGAACGAGCGGCACGGTCGCTACCAGATGACCCCGGACTGGAGCGACGCTCTCCGGCTGGCCGCGGAACTGGAGATCGACGGCGAGCCGGCGGCGACGCAGAGCTCGGTGCGCGAGCGCATCGCCGACTGGTACGTCCAGTGCCGCGGCGTCGAGCTGACCTTCATGCGGACCCTCACCGCGATCTCCCAGGGCCGCCAGCCCGGCCCGGAGAACTCGATCTGCAAGGTGATCACGGCCACTGCCCGGCAGGACATCGCGTCCTTCGCCGCCGACCTGCTCGATTCAGCCGGCGCGGTCAGCGGCCGCGACGACGCACCCTCGACCGGCATGTTCCACTACGCCTACCTGGCCGCGCCAGGCATGCGGATTGCCGCCGGCACGGACGAGATCCTGCGCAACATCATCGCCGAGCGGGTGCTGACGCTCCCCGGCGAGATTCGCGTCGACCGCGACCGCCCGTTCAGCGATATCCCGACCGGCGCGAACTGACGCCGCGGGCGGCGTCAGGCCGTCCCTCTGCCAACGGCACGGCGTCAGCGGTCCGACCTCAGAACTCGGGCTCCGCTTCCATCCTGACCAGCAGGCCGATCCGCTCCACGTCCGCAGCGGCTTCGGCCACCCGGTCGACCTTCACCGGCGGTACAGGATCAGCCGGCAACAGGTTCGCCAACCGTGCGTACCACGCATCGGCGCCGCCTTGCTGCCGCCTCTCGACGATCAGGCCGAAACGACCGTCCCGGTCGACGAACACGCCGTCTTGAAGCTACAGCGCAACGCGGGGCGCCCCGGGGCACGCCGCGAACTCCGAGGCCAGCCGTGGAAGACGGCCTCCGCCGCAAACCACTCCGTCGCCCGCCGCATCTCCTCCAGTGACTCGCTGTCCCGCCACACATGCTCGATCCGATACCTGCCCTCGGCGGTCCCGAGCTCGACCAGACCTCGCACCGGATGAGGAAAGGCGCGTTCCTTCTCCACCACCCAAGTGGCGCAGGGCCGGGCCGTCCAGCCAGGGTCCCCTGTTCCACGGCGCGACGATGACGGCGCCGTCCGAGTCAGCTCGCGACCTCGCTGTCGCTGCCGGGGAAGAGCAGCCTGGCCATTCGGGTCCGGGAGCGGTGGACGAACAGGATGACCTGGTCGCCGGGGCGGAGCATGTTGCTGCGCTCAGGCATGAAGACCCGGTCGCCGCGCACGACTGCGCCGACGATCAGGCCGCGCGGGGCCTGGAGGTCGGCGAGGGTGGCGCCGGCTGCGGGGCTCGCCTTGTGAATGACCCGCTGCACCACCCGGACGGCGCCGTCGGCGAGCGTCACGAGGTTCGCCTTGTAGCCGTTCGCCACGAAGTCCCGCACGTGGGCAATGGCCAGCGAGTGCGGCGACACCAGCTCCACGCTGCCGACCCGCTGCCACATGCGGCTCGTGGCGTGATGGATGAGCGCGATGACCCGGCCCACGCCCAGTTCCTGGGCGATCAGGCCCGTCACGACGTTGCTGTCGTCGTGGCTGGTGGCAGCGATCAGAACGTCGGCGCGACCAACTCCCTCGCTCTCCATCATGGCGCCGTCGTTCGGGTCGCCGTGCAGCACCTCCACGTCGGGGAACGACTCGGCGAGGAACATGGCCCGACGCCGGTCGCGCTCTATCCAGCGCAGATGCCTGACCTCGTTGCGCAGTTCCCGCACCACGGCGACCGCCGCCGGGCTGCCGCCAGCGATGACGACCGTCGCCGGCTCCTCGAGCCGGGACGCGAACAGCTCCTCGATGTCGTGGGTCGAGCCCGTGCGGCACAGAACCATGACCAGACCATCCGCCTCGGCCTGCAGGTCCGGCCCCGGAATCGACAGCTCGTGCTCGCCGTCGAAGTAGCCGACGATCCGCGCATCCTCGGGCAGCGGCAGATCGCCGATGGGCCGGCGAGCGACCGTGCTGCCCGCCTCCACCTTGATGGTGCGCAGCTCGAAACGGCCCTTCGCCAGGTAGTCCACCTCGTGGGTGTGGTGACCGAGGACGATGTTCAGGATCTCGTTCGTCGCCAGCCTCTGTGGCGACACCAGGAGATCGGCGCCGAACAGCCGTTCGTAGGTGCGCCGGTACACCGTCAGGTCCTCGGAAGTGTCGAGGCGCACCACACATCGCCCGGCACCCAGCTCGCGCGCGATGACCGACGACACGAGGTTGGTCTCTTCCGAGGAAGAGACGGCGATGAACAGCTCGGCGTTGGCGACGTTGGCACGCTCGAGGACGGCCTGGTGGGCGCCGTTGCCGACCACGAAGGCAGCATCCAGATCGTCCTCGATGCGGGCCGCCAGGCCAGCGTCCGTGTCGATTAGGGTCAGGCTCCGGCCCTGCCGGCCGAACGCCTCGGCAAGATGAAACCCCATGTCGCCAATCCCCATCACGCAGAAGTGGCGATCGACACTCACGGCAACCGAGCATAAGGGAGGACCGTGACCTCCCCGGCAAACGGTCCCACTCGCCACCCACGCAGATCCACCGCCTGCCCACAGCATCTACCAGGTAGCCCTGTCGTTCCTGGCACTCTGCCCAGCTGCCACGCAGACCACCAGCAATCCACTGAACGTCCGCCGGAGCACGACCTGAGCCGGCAAGGGACGGGGCTTGAGGCAAGCGCCCGTCAAGCCCTGTCGGACAAGCACGGTCAGACACAGCGCAGCCGACCGCAGCGGGCGTCAACGCCCGGCCCTGCGAAGCGCCCGCGTCTTCGAACTGCCGCCTACGCCAGAAACCGCGGCCAGGGCGCCAACGCCCAGCCAGGCTGCGAAGCGCCACGTCCCCTCCGGCCTCCATCCGGCCCGCCGGCGGCCACAGGCGAGGCCAACACCCTGCTAGGCTTCTTCCGGCCGCAGGGCTGACGGGCGGCCGGCAAGCGCACCGTGGCAGAACTGAAGACGAAGCCCAGCGACGCGAGCGTCGAGGAGTTCCTGAGCGCGGTGGCGAACCGTCGCCGTCGCGAGGACAGCTTCGTGGTCCTCGACCTGATGAAGCGGGTCACAGGCGAGGCGCCGATGATGTGGGGCGCGTCGATCGTCGGCTTCGGCACGTATCGCTACAAGTACGCGAGCGGGCGATCCGGCGAGTGGCCTCGCACCGGCTTCTCGCCGCGCAAGCAGAGCCTGACCCTCTACCTCATGCCCGGCTTCGACGGCGCCGGCGACCTGCTGGCACGGCTCGGCAAGCACCGCACCGGCAGGTCGTGCCTCTACGTGAACAAGCTGGCAGACGTCGACATGGCCGTGCTCGAGGAGATCGTCCGCAAGTCGCTCGACGAGATGAACGAGCGCTACCCCGAAGACGCTGACCCCTGAGGCACGACAGGCCGCCGGGAGGAACAGGGAGACCCATGAGTCACGAACGGATACTGCTCGAACAAGACCGCAACCTCGCCATCGTCACGCTGAACCACCCCGAGGTGCTCAACGCGACCGACCCGCAGATGGTTGCTGAACTCGCGGACGCCATCCTGGAGATCCGCTCGCCCGAAAGCGGCGTCCGGGGCCTGCTGCTGACCGGCGCGGGACGCGCATTCTCGTCCGGCGCGAACCTCTCCGGCCGCGGCGACCAGCCGGAGGAGACCGCGGCCAGGCCGACCGCGCGGGAGAGCCTGCGCAACAGCTACCACCCCGTCCTGCTTGCGCTGCGAGACCTGGAGATGCCGGTCGTCACCGCCGTCCACGGCCCGGCGGCCGGCGTCGGCATGAGCTTCGCCCTCAGTGGCGACCTGGTCTGCGCCTCGCGCCAGGCCTTCTTCCTCCAGGCCTTCGCCCGCATCGGCCTGGTGCCGGACGGCGGCGCCACCTTCCTGCTGCCGCGGCTCGTCGGCTGGGGCCGGGCGGTGGAGCTCTCCATGCTCGCCGAGCGTCTTCCCGCCGAGAAGGCGCACGAGTGGGGCCTGGTCAACCGGCTCTACGACGACCAGGAGTCGTTGATGGAGGGCGCCACGGAGCTCGCCCACAAGCTGGCCGACGGGCCGCGGTCCCTGGCGCTGATCCGCAAGGCCTACTGGGCCACCTGGCAGAACTCGTACGAACAGCAGCTCGACATGGAGGCGCGACTTCAGGCCGAGGCCGGCGCCACCGAGGATTCCCGGGAAGGGGTTCTGGCGTTCCTGGAGAAGCGACCGGCTCGCTTCCAGGGGCGGTGATCGCCGTGCTGGCGCCCCGTACGCCGGGCCGCTCCGCGACCGCCGGTCGGCGCTCTGGCGGCCCCGGGGCACGGGTCGCCTGCGCCGTTCTGCTCCTGGGCGCCCTGTTCGCACCAGGTACCCGGCCCGCAGCCGCGCAGAACAATCAGACCGGGGAGATGGTCGAGTGGCGCCACTACGCAGCCGACCGCGCCAGCACGAAGTACTCACCAGCAGACCAGATCAACGGCTCGAACGTGGCGGAGCTCGAGATCGCGTGGCGCTGGACGACCCCGGACGGCAGCGTCGATGCGCAGGCACTGCGCGGCGACTTCAAGGGCACACCGCTGATGGTCGACGGCACGCTCTACTCGGTCTCGGCGCTGAACCTCGTGAGCGCCGTCAATCCCTCGACCGGCGAGGAACTCTGGAGCTACGACCCACGAGCCTACGAGCGCGGAACGCCGACGCACGGCGGCTTCACGATGCGAGGCATCGAGTTCTGGGAGCACCGGGGCATGCAGCGCATCGTGCTGGTCACCGGCACGCATCAGCTCGTGTCGCTCGACGCCGGCACCGGCGAACCGGACCTCGAGTTCGGCGAGGCCGGCATGGTCGACATGAGCGGCGACATCGCCAGGCCGGACCAGCTCGGGCTGACGGGCGCGAGCTCGCCGGCCGTGGTGTGCGGCGACACGATCATGATGGGCGCGGTCATCGCGGACTTCGGCCTCACCAACGAGATGCCCGCCGGCAACATCCGCGGCTACGACATCCGGACCGGCCAACGCAAGTGGGTCTTCCACACCGTGCCGCAGGGCGACGAGCCGGGCGCGGAGACCTGGCACGACGAGTCGTGGCGCTACTCGGGCAGCAGCAACGTGTGGTCGTGGATGAGCTGCGACGAGGAGACCGGCTGGGTCTACTTCGGCACCGGTACGCCGAACAGCGACTACTACGGCGGCCATCGGCACGGTGACAACCTGTACGCGGAGAGCCTGGTGGCTCTCGACGCGGCGACCGGCGAGAAGAAGTGGCACTTCCAGGCGGTGCGCCACGGGCTGTGGGACTACGACTTCCCCTGCGCGCCCATCCTGCTCGACATCGTGGTCGACGGCAAGCCAATCAAGGCGGTGGCGCAGGTGAGCAAGCAGGCCTTCACCTACGTCTTCGACCGTCGAACCGGCGAGCCCGTCTGGCCCATCCCCAACCGGAAGGTGCCAGAGAGCACGGCGCCGGGCGAGTGGACGGCGAGCGAGCAGCCCTTCCCCAGCAAGCCGCCTGCCTTCGACCGGCAGGGGCTGCGGGAGAGCGACCTGATCGACTTCACGCCCGAGCTCCACGAGAAGGCGCTTCAGATCTACCGCGGCACGCTCCGGGGCGGCCCGATGTTCACGCCGCCGATCGTTGAAGGCGAGTACGGCAGGAAGGCAATGGGCCAGCTTCCCGGCCAGGCGGGAGGCGCCAACTGGGGCGGCGCGGCCGCGGATCCCGACAGCGGCATGCTGTTCGTCCCGTCGCAGACCCGCGTCGGCCTGATGGGGCTCCGGCCGCCGACCGAGCGCCAGCAGTCCGACCGCAACTACCTGCCCGCGTTCACGTTCGTGAGCGGACCGCAGGGCCTGCCGCTGGTCAAGCCACCCTGGGCACGCCTGACCGCCATCGACCTGAATCGGGGCGAGATCGTCTGGCAGGTTCCGGTCGGCGACGGGCCGCGCGACCATCCGGCACTGGCTGACCTGGACCTGGGGCAGCTGGGCGCGTTCCCGCTCGCCGGCCTGACCCCGGGCTGGCCGCTCCTGACCCGGACGCTGGTCTTCGTCGTCACCGCCGAGCAGGAGCCGGGCCACTACGGGCGGCGCGGCCCTTCCACGGGCTTCGTCTACGCCTTCGACAAGGCGACGGGAGAGGAGATCTGGCGCACGGAACTGCCGGCGACGCCCGGCGGCAGTCCGATGACCTACATGGTCGACGGGCGGCAGTTCCTGGTCGTGCCGGTCGGAGGCCGCGGCCAGGACCACGACCTGGTCGCTTACGCCCTGCCCGAAGAGTAGCTGGAGCACCGCAAGTCTAACCGCCGGAGACCAGCACGACCCGAGTCGTCAGGTCCGATGGGGGCCGCACGGGGGCTGCAGACCAGAACGTCGGCTGTCCGCCAGCATGCTGGTGAAATGAGGGCTGGGGCAGAGGTGCGGCGTCCGCGACGCGGCTGGCGGCTCACGCGAATCCCACCGTCCTCCAGGACGAGCACAACCAGGCGCAGCGCAGCCGACCGCAGCGGGAGCCAGCCCCGGGCCAGGCTCCAATGCGCCCGCGTCCCCTGCCTGCGGCCCTCATCGGGCCTCGCGGCTACCTGCGGGTCAGTTACCGGCGCCTGGACAGGCGGGCGTCGGGCGGATCGCTGATCCACTCGGCGCCCTGCTCCCACGCATCATCGAAGACGGTGTCGCGGATGGGCAGGCGGCGCAGGGGTCCGTGGCGCCCCAGCGGTTTGCCGATCGTGATCGTGAGCGACAGTTCCACGTCGTCGGGAATCGCCAGGAGCTCGCGCAGCTCCGCCGCCACGGCGTGGTGCCAGCCGCTGAAGCAGGCGCCGTAGCCCAGCGCACGCGCCATCAGGAACAGGTTCTGGCAGGCCGGAAAGATGGACGCGCCCTCGCTGTGGGTCAGCGGGCGGTAGCGGATGTAACAGGCGATGATGACCGCCGGAATCTGTTCGAAGTGGTCGACGTAGTGCTGAATGGCCCGGTTGGCGCGGGACTTGGGCGAGTTCGGGTCGGCCGCCGAACCCTTGTTCCAGCCCTCCGCCTCCATCTTCACCGCCCAGCCGCGACGGAACGACTCTCCCAGCAGGCGCCGTGCCTTCCGCGCCTGCGGTCCGTCGCGCAGCACGACGAACCGGAAGGGCTGTCGGTTTGTGCCGGAGGGGGCACGGCTCGCCGCGTACAGGATCCGCGCCAGGTCCCGGTCCGGAATCGGCTCGCGGCTGTAGCGGCGCACCGAGCGGGCAGTGGAGAGAAGCTCCAGGAATCGGTCGGCGTCCATCTGACGCGCAAGATAGTATCCACCTTCGTCGACACGCCAACAGCGAGTTCCCGAGCGCCGACGGCGCAGGCCACCAACCCGAGGTATCGCAAGATGCACAGATCCGTCCTCCGCGTTCTTCCGCTGGCCATGCTGCTCATCGCCGCCGCAGCCTCGGCCCAGCGAAGCCAGCTCGAGCTGCAGGTGGTCGACATGAACGACGCCGAGCTCGGTCCGGTGAGCGTCACCATCTTCTCGCCCGCTGGCGAGATCATCGAGCAGACGGAAACGCGCAAGAACGGCCGCCTGCGTCTGCGCCTGGACGCCGCGGAGGAGCCGTACCGGCTTCTTCTGCAGAAGGACGGGTTCCCGGACCGCGAACTCGAGGTCGAGATAATCGCGGGCCGCGACCGGAGCCTGCGGGCCCAGCTGTGGGACGAGGAGACCGCCATCCGGCAGCAGGCCGTGGACGCCTTCAATCAGGGCATCGAGAAGATCCAGGCGAACGCGGCGCGAGAGGCCCTCGCCATGTTCGAGAAGGCGGCGGAACTCGACCCGACCATCGCCGCCGCGCACCGGATGAAGGCCGCCATCCTGCACAATCTGGGCGAACTCGACAACGCCCTGGAACCAGCCCGACGCTACCTGGAGCTTGAAGAGATGCCGCCCGAGCTGGCGCCGATGTTCTTCGACATCTTCGTGGCCGGCGGCGACCCGCTCGCCGAGGAAGCCAAGCAGGTCGCCATCGACGCCGGCAACGGACCGGACCTCGCGCCCGGCGTATTCGCCCAGGGCGTCCAGGCGGTCCGGAACAACGAGGACGAACGGGCCATCGATCTCTTCCGCGAGGCCACGACCCTGGACCCGGGCCTGCACCAGGGCTACCGAAACATCGCGACCATCCTCTTCAACGACGCCAGGTTCGAGGAGGCCCTGGTGGAGCTGGACCGCACCCTGGAGCTCGACCCGGAGAACCAGGAGGCGTTGCGGATGAAGTTCTTCTCGTTTGCCTCGCTGGGCCAGCTCGAAGACTCCATCGAGGCCGGCAGGGCCTGGAATGCGGTCAACCCGACGGCGGGCAATCAGGTCCGGCACCAGGCTGGCCAGTTCTTCCAGGAAGAGGCCTACGGCAACTCGAAGCTGTACGACCAGTCGCTCATCGCCTGGGACGACACCCACCCGGAGGCCCACTACCGCCTCGGCTTCGTCTACCGGCGAAGCGCCGACTCGCAGCTCGCCACGGAGCACCTGACCAGGTACTTCGAGATGGCGCCCGAGGATGACAAGAACCGCGCCTCGGCTCACTACCAGCTCGGCATCCTCGCCATGAACACGGGCGACGCCGCCACGGCGCGTGAACACCTGACGAAGTACCTCGACATGGCGCCCGCGGACGACGACGACCGCGAGGTCGCCGAGGCGGCGCTGGGGGACCTGTAGCCTCCGGACCACAGATCCTCCACCGCACGGCGCCGGCAACCGTCGGGCCGTCAGGATGCACGACCAGGTCGACGAGCGCAGCTTCGAGCAGGAACCGAGGTACCCCGGCCGGGTCCGGGTCGGCGGGAATGCGGAACCCGGCTGGAGCAACCTGCGGCACCCCGCCCCAGCCGCGTCGCGGACGCCGCCCCGCCGCCGCCGCGCCTCAGCCCTGTGCCCCACCTCGCCAGCAGGCTGCCGGCGAACCTGCGTCCTTCGGCCGCTGGCAAGTCCGCGGCTGACTGACTACCCCCCGGCGCCGCCGGAGAAGACCCGGAACAGCTTCCGGAGCGGGTCGTAGAACTCCGACACGACTCGCTCCTTGAGCGGGATGATCGCGTTGTCCGTGATCGTGATGTGCTCGGGGCAGACCTTCGTGCAGCACTTGGTGATGTTGCAGTAGCCGATGCCCTCGTCCTGCTTGAGCGAGGCCAACCGGTCGCCGGTGTCGAGCGGGTGCATCTCCAGCGCCGCGTTGTAGACGAAGAAGCGGGGGCCCACGAACTCCTCGTGCAGGTGGTGGTCACGCAGCACGTGGCACACGTCCTGGCACAGGAAGCACTCGATGCACTTGCGGAACTCCTGCACGCGCTCCACGTCCTCCTGCGCGATCCTCCAGGTACCGTCCTCGGCATCCGGCGGCCGCGGTTCGAAGGGCTTGATCTTCTTCTTGACCTCGTAGTTCCAGGACACGTCGCAGACCAGGTCGCGCACCACCGGAAACGCCCGCATGGGCTCCACCGTGACCGGTCGGTCGGTCGGCAGGTCGCTCATGCGCGTCATGCACATGAGTCGCGGAGCGCCGTTGACCTCGGCCGAGCACGAACCGCACTTGCCGGCCTTGCAGTTCCAGCGCACGGCCAGGTCGTTGGCCGATTCCGCCTGAATCTGATGCACGGCGTCCAGGACGACCATGCCCTCGGTGACCTCCGTCGTGTAGTCGCGGTAGCCGCCTTCGCCTCCGGCGCCGTCCTGGCGCCAGATCCTGAACTGCGTCGCGGCCATCTCAGCCCATCTCCTCGACCAGCCTGGTCAGTTCGTCGCTCATGGGTTCCACCGGAATCTCCTCGACGACCATCTCGCCGTCATCGCCCTTCACGCACCGAATGTTCACCTTGCCGAAGTGCTCGTCCTTCGCCGGGTAGTCGTCGCGGAACTGGGCGCCCCGGCTCTCGCGGCGCAGCAGGCCGGCGCGCGCCACCGCCTCGGACACGACCAGCAGGTTGTGCAGGTCCAGCGCGGTGTGCCAGCCGGGGTTGTACTCGCGGTTGCCGGGCGCCGAGACCGTCCGTGCGCGTTCGGAAAGCGCGCCGATCCCGACCACTGCCTCCTCGAGTTCGTTCTCCACCCGGACGATGCCGACCTTGTCCTGCATGAGGTCCTGGAGGGCGTACTGAATCTGGTACGGACTCTCGCCGCCGTCACGCTCCAGTGGCGCCAGCGCATCGCGCTCGGCCGCCTCGACCTGGTCGCCGTCGAGAGCCACCTCGCCGTTCTCGCGCGCGAACGCGGCGGCGTACTCCCCCGCCCGCTTGCCGAAAACGAGCAGGTCCGAGAGCGAGTTGCCGCCCAGGCGATTCGCGCCGTGCAGCCCGGCAGCGCACTCGCCGGCGGCGTACAGGCCCGGCACGGAGGACATCTGGCTCTCCGGGTCGACCCGGACGCCGCCCATCACGTAGTGGGTCGTCGGGCCGACCTCCATCGGCGTCTTCGTGATGTCCAGACCGGCCAGCTCCTTGAACTGGTGGTACATCGAGGGCAGCTTCTTGCGGATGTGGTCCTCGGAGTTCCTGATCTTCTCCTTGATCCAGGCGATGTCCAGGTAGACGCCGCCGTGCGGCGAGCCCTTGCCGGACTTGATCTGGTTCACGATGCAGCGGGCGACGTGGTCCCGCGTCAGGAGCTCGGGCGGCCGGCGGGCATCGCGGTCGCCCAGGACGTAGCGCCAGCCCTCCTCGGCGCTGTCGGCGGTCTGGTCCTTGTACAGGTCCGGGATCTCGTCGAACAGGAAGCGCTCCCCGTCCGAGTTCAGAAGGACGCCGCCTTCCCCGCGCACGCCCTCGGTGACCAGGATGCCGCGCACGCTGGGCGGCCACACCATGCCGGTCGGATGGAACTGGACGAACTCCATGTCGATCAGGTCGGCGCCGACGTCGTACGCCAGGGTGTGGCCGTCGCCGGTGTACTCCCAGCTGTTGCTGGTGATCCTGAAGGCGCGGCCGATGCCGCCCGTGGCCAGCACGACCGCCCTGGCCCGGAAGACCCGGAACCTTCCCCGCTCCCGGTCGTACGCCAGCGCGCCGGCCACCCGGCCGTCGTCCAGCAGCAGGCGGAACACCGTGTACTCCATGTGGAAGTCGATGCCGCGGTGGATGCCGTGATCCTGCAGGGTGCGGATCATCTCCAGCCCGGTGCGGTCGCCGACATGGGCCAGGCGCGGATAGCGGTGGCCGCCGAAGTTCCGCTGCAGGATGCGACCGTCCTTCGTGCGGTCGAACAGGGCGCCCCAGGCTTCGAGTTCGAGCGCCCGTTCCGGCGCCTCCCTGGCGTGAATCTCGGCCATTCTGGGGTTGCTGAGGTACTGCCCGCCGCGCAGCGTGTCCGTCACGTGGACCTTCCAGTCGTCCCGCTCGTCCACGTTGCCGATGGCGGCCGCCATGCCGCCCTCGGCCATGACCGTGTGCGCCTTGCCCAGCAGCGACTTGCAGATCACGCCGCAGGAGACGCCGGAAGCCGAGACCTCGATGGCGGCGCGCAGCCCGGCGCCGCCGGCGCCGATGACCAGGACGTCGTACTCGTGATGGGCGTCCTGCATCAGACCAGCCTCAGGTCCGTCCAGATGCCCATGGAGCACAGCCTGACGTAGACGTCCGTGAAGGACACCCAGGCGAGGCTGAGCCAGGCCCAGAGCATGTGACGCCGGTTCAGGCAGGACACGCAGCGGTAGCAGGCCCTGCGAACCGGCCGACGGGCCATCGTGTCGAGAAAGCCACCGACCACGTGTCGCAGCGAGTGGCAGCCCAGCGTGTAGCCGCCCAGCAGCACCACGTTCAGGAGCAGGACCAGCGTGCCGACGCCGATGCCGAACTCGTGCCCGCCGTCGGCGGTCTCGAACTCTGTCCCCCTGAACACGTCGATGGAGAGGATGACGATGAACACCAGAGCCACGTACAGGAAGTAGCGGTGGATGTTCTGGAGAATCAGCGGCAGGGAGTTCTCGCCACGGTAGCGGTTGCGGGGTTCGCCCACCGCGCAGGCCGGCGGGTCGGCCCAGAAGCCCTTGTAGTAGGCCCCGCGGTAGTAGTAGCAGGTGCCCCGAAAGCCGGCCGGAAAGGCGAGGATGAGGAAGGCCGGCGAGTACGGCAGGAAGGACGGCCACCACGACGGCACGCCGCCCTCGACGTGGAACAGGGCGTGGTGGGTGGCGCCGAAGATCTCGGGCGAGTACAGCGGCGAGAGGTACCCCTGGTACACGTAGTGCTCACCCTGGAACGCGGCCCAGGTCATGTACGTGAACGCGACGACGAGCCCCGCGACGACCGCGACGGGCTGCAGCCACCAGGCGTCCTGCCGCTGGGTGGCGCCAAAGGAACGCCGCTTCAGCGCGGCGGAAAAGGCCATGATCGGATCCGTCCTCCCGATATGTCTCGGATCTTGAGGCCCCCGGGGCAGGGCGGCCTGAGGAACCGAATCATAGCCCCAACGGCCGGAATCCGAACCGCCGATTCCGACCCGCCCGAACCTCGGCGAGACCGTGCTAGGCGAGCTGCGAGCCGATCTCGTCCGTGCCGGCCGCAGCGGGGGCGGTTCGTCGCTCGGCGTCGAGCAGGGAGACGCCGCGGTCCGTCCAGGTGCTGCCGCGGACTCGCAGGCCCAGCAGGGCGGCCATCAGCGCCACGTGGACGATGAAGCAGCTCCAGGCGCCGATCAGGCCCCAATGCCGGGTGGCGACAAACAGCAGCGGCACGAAGACGAGCCAGGCCACGCCGACGTTCACCAGCATGCTGTAGGTCGTGTCGCCGGCGCCGCGCAGGGCCCCGGCCAGGACGTTGAACTGCAGGTCGAAGACCAGGCAGACGACGGCGATGACGAACAGCGGACGGGCGTAGGGCATGACCAGCGAGACCTCGGCCTCGTTCACGAACAGCGCCATCAGCCGATCCGGGAAGCCGATGTAGACGATCGACATCAGCGCCATGCCGATGTAGCCGATGCGCAGGACGCGGCGCACCACGAGCCGGGCGGGGGAGGTCCGGCGGGCGCCCAGACACTGCCCGACCAGGGTCGTGGCGCCGGCCGCCAGGGCGATGGCCGTCATGTAGGACAACGACCAGGCCTGGATGACCGCGTTCGTGGCCGCCATCTCCGCATCGCCGAGGCGAGCCACCAGCGCGGTGAAGACGCTGATGCCCCCGAGCTCCATGAACACCTGCACGCCGATGGGCAGGCTGACCTTGAGCATGGTCGAGATCAGAGCCGGTTCAGGAGGGCGGGGGGTCGAGGCGCCGTAGCTGCGCCCGAGCGCCGAGAGCAGGACGCCGGCCAGCAGGCCGACCGCGACCACGGCCTGGGCGATCACCGTCCCGACCGCGGCCCCGGCCGGTCCGAGTTCAGGGAAACCGGCGACGCCGAAGATGAACAGGTAGTTCAGGCCGCAGTTCAGGACCAGCTGGACCAGGCCCGCCACCATCGGAACGTCCGTCCGGCCCAGGCCGCGGTAGTAGTTCTCCGCGACCAGGAAGATCATCAGCCCGATGCCGGCCGAGAGCCGGACCTGCGTGTACTCGACCGCGATCGCCTGGGCCTCCGGCGAGGCCTGCAGCAGCCCGTACACCCAGCCCGACAGCGGCGCCAGGGCGAGTGACGCCGCGCCCGCCGCGATCGCCAGGTAGATGCCCTGCCAGAAGGCGGCGCCCACCCGGTGGTTCCGGCCGGCGCCGAAGAACTGGGCGACGAAGGTGTTCACGCCCTGCAGCACGCCGACGAAGAAGCTCAGGCACCACCAGGTGATGATCGCGGCCAGGCCGACGCCGGCCAGGGCCACGACTCCGAGCCGGCCCACCATTACCGTGTCGATGAAGCCCATCGCGGAGTGGGTCATCTGCGTGACGGCGACCGGCGCCGTGAGTCGCAGAATGCGACGGTACGAGATGTCGATGTTCATCGGCTGCGGGAATCCGGAGCAAGCGAGGCGCCGAAAGCGCCTGCCATGCGCGGGCCGGCGGCTTCGTCCTCGTGCTTGAAGAAGACGTACGCCTCGCGCCAGGGTTGCCTTCGGATCCTCTCCTGCCAGACCTGAATGGCCTCCTCGTCATAGTCCTCCCGGCGCAGGCGCAGGTACCCGAAGTCGGCCGTGGCGACGAGCGGACTGTCGTGGTCACCGCCGGCGTCGGCGAGGCAGAGCGCGGCGCCCGCGGACTCCAGCAGGGCGAACACGGAGTCGTCGAACCAGCTGGCATGGCGGAACTCGAAGGCCGCGCGCATCCCGTCGGGCAGCTCCCCGAGAAAGCCGGCAAGCCGGTCGTCATCCCGCCGGAGGTACGGCGGCAGCTGGAAGAGGATCGGACCCAGGCGCTCGCCAAGCGCTCCCGCGGCGCGGAAGAGGTAGTCGACGGAATCGCCGACGTCGCGCAGGCGACCGTGATGGGTAATCCGACGCGACGCCTTCAGCGCGAAACGGAAGCTCTCCGGCACCGCATCGCGCCAGCGCTCGAGCAGGTCCGCCTTCGGCATGCGGTAGAACGTGTTGTTGATCTCCACCGCCTGAAGCCTGCTGCCATAGAACGCGAGCATGTCCGGCCGCTTCGTGCCCGGCGGGTAGAAGTGCCCGATCCAGGCGGGATAGGAGAACCCGCTGGTGCCGCTACGGACCAGCATCGGTGGACCTTTCGCCGAGAGTGTCGCGAGCGACGGGCCGGCGTCAGACGCCGTCGTCCATGAAGGACCGCAGCTTCTCGGCCAGCTTCGGATGCCGCAGCTTGCGCAGGGCCTTGGACTCGATCTGGCGGATGCGCTCGCGAGTCACGTTGAACGACCTGCCGACCTCTTCCAGCGTGTGCTCGGACCCCTCGCCGACGCCGAAGCGCATGCGGAGGACGAGCTCCTCGCGCGGGGACAGCGATCGCAGCACGTCCACCGTCTGCTCCCGGAGGCTCGCCGAAATCGCCTGGTCGACCGGCGACGGCGAGTTCTTGTCCTCGATGAAGTCGCCGAGATGGGAGTCCTCCTCCTCGCCAACCGGGGTTTCGAGCGACACGGGCGCCTGCGCGATCTTCATGATCTTGCGCACCTTGGAGGCAGAAAGGTCCATGTGGTCGCCGATCTCCTCGGCCGTCGGCTCGCGCCCGAGCTCCTGCACCAGGGACCGCGACGTGCGCGTCAGCTTGTTGATGTTCTCGATCATGTGGACCGGAATGCGGATGGTCCGCGACTGGTCCGCTATCGCCCGCGCCACGGCCTGGCGGATCCACCAGGTGGCGTAAGTGGAGAACTTGTAGCCGCGACGGTACTCGAACTTCTCCACCGCCTTCATCAGGCCGATGTTCCCTTCCTGGATCAGGTCGAGGAACTGCAGGCCGCGGTTCGTGTACTTCTTGGCGATGGACACGACCAGCCGGAGGTTCGACATGATGAGCTGCTCCTTGGCCGCCTCGCTCATCAGCTCGCCCTTGCGGACGTTGGCCACCATCGCCTTCAGATCGCCCCGGGACACGGAGTGGCGCTCCTCGAGGTGCTTCGCCGTCTCGCGGTACTTCCGGATGCGCCGCCGATGCAGGGCCTGCATCTCCTCGCTCCTCTCCCGTTCCAGCGCCTTCTGGGCGCGGCTGATGTCGCGCTCGTTGCGGCGGAACAGGTTGTCGAGCAGCTTGACGAGATCGGCAACGCGGTTGCGGTCCGGGCCGGTGAAGCCGAGCTCGACGATCAGGGCCGAGGCGCGCTCCTCGAGCCGGTCTATGTCGCGCTCCACTTCCTGGTAGCGATCGCCGTTCGGGCTGTAGCGCTTCAGCTTCCTGCGCGCCTTCTGCAGCTCGCCCTCGAGATCCCTCATCTTCTCGAACACGCCGACGCGCTTGGCTATGCGCTTGTAACCGGCCTGATCGAGCAGCGAGAGCGGGTGCTCGATCTCCACCAGCTGAGCCAGCGGCTTGGCGTTCTTGCGGTCCGCGAGCTCGGTCATCGCGAGCAGGCGGGTCATCAGATCCTGGTTCCGGGCCATGGCCTGGAAGATCCTCCACTCCCCGTCCTCGAGCGCCCGCGCGATCTCCACCTCGCCGTCGCGGTCGAGAAGCGGCACCGTGCTCATCTCGCGCAGGTACATCCGTACCGGATCACTGGTGTTGAGTGGTTCGGGCGTCGACGGGGTCGGATCCTCGTCCGCCTTCTCGATGTCGAGGGTCACGCCCTCGTCCTGGTCGCGCCTGTAGAGCACGGGCTGCCGGATGACTCCGATGCCCAGCTTGCGCAGGCGGTCGGCGAGCTCGCGCTCCTCGGCCTCGACGCCGACCATGTCGGCCGGAGTCATGTCGTCGATCTCGGCGTTCAGCAGGTAGTTCTTCGCCTTCCCCAGCTCGAGAAGCTGGCGGATGGACGAGTACCGCGCTTCCACCGGCTTGTTGACGTCCTTGACTGGGGCTACTGCCATGATGGTCTCCGTGGGGGTGGATCGGCGCCGCCGACAGCCCTGGTGATGAAGCTGCGCCCGCGCACCGTGCCGCCCTCCCATGCCGCCCCCCGAGGCTGCGGCCTGGGCACAGGGAAGACACCTGGCGCCGGCTTCGCGCAAGTGTATCAAGATGAAGACGATCAACGACCCCTGGTTGTTTCGCGAAGCTCCGGGGTCAGGGTTCGCCTTCCGACGGCCCGAGGGTTCGGCGGCTCTGGCGCTTCTCCTCCGGACCATCGTCCGTGCCCTTCTTCAACCCGCCCGCACCCGGGTTTCTTCCCCGGCGCTGCAGGGCTTCACGAATCAGGTACTCGATCTGGCCGTTGACGCTGCGCAGCTCGGACGCCGCCAGGCGCCGCAGCTCCTCGTGTACCTGGACGTCCAGGCGCAGCAGAAACGCCTTGCGGGGACGGGCCGCCACGGGTCATCCTTCCTGGCTGCCGAGGCGAAGGTCAAGGCCAGGCATGTAGTCCACCACTGGCCGACGCAGCCTCAGGGGTAGAGGGTGCCGGTGTTCACGACCGGCTGAGTATGACGGTCGCTGCACAGCACGGCGAGCAGGTTGCTGACCATCGCGGCCTTGCGCTCGTCGTCGAGGTCCACCACGTCCTTCTCGGCCAGCATCGTCAGGGCCTGTTCCACCATGCCCACGGCGCCGTCGACGATCTGCGCGCGCGCCGCGACCACGGCGGCAGCCTGCTGCCGCTGCAGCATTGCGGCCGCAATCTCGGCCGCGTAGGCGAGATGGCTGATCCGGGCCTCGATGACCTCCACGCCGGCGGTCGCCAGACGCTCCTGCACCTCGCCTCGCAGACGGTCCGAGATCTCCGCGGTATGCCTCGACAGCGACACCTCGCCGTCGCTGTGGGCGTCATAGGGATAACCCGTCGCCATGTTCCGCAGAGCGGCCTCGCTCTGAACCTGGACGTAGTCCTCGAAGTCGTCCACGTTGAACAGCGCCTCCGCCGTATCCGTGACCCGCCAGACGACCACCGCGCCAATCTCGATCGGATTGCCCGTGCTGTCGTTCACCTTCAGCTTGCCGGTCTCGAAGTTGCGGGTCCGCACCGACACCCGGCGCTTGGCCAGGAACGGGTTGGCCCAGCGCAGGCCGGTGTCGTAGACGCTGCCTCGGTAATCGCCGAACAGCTGCAGTACCTTGGCCTCGTTCGGCTGCACCATGAACAGGCCGATCAGGCTCACGGCCACCACCGGGATCGTCAGGGCGCCCAGGACGACGCCCGGAATGAAGCCGCCGATCCCCGAGAAGGCGATCGTCGCCAGCGCACCGAGCAGCACGAGGATCAGGAGCAGGAGCATTCCCAGACCCGACCGGACCCGAAGGCGCTTCTCCCTGTGCTCTACCATCTGTTCTGCCATGCGTCGATATCTCCTTTTCGCACGCGGCAAGAGGTTCGCCGCGTCGCGCGTCGTTGATATGCAAGTGATATCACATCCATATCGGTTCTGCATCCGGCACGAACGGGTTCCGCTGCCGTGACGGTCCGCAGACAGCCCGATTCGGCAGACCTGCTCGCGCTTGCGGAGCGCTTCAGGATCGGCGCGGCGGCCACTGACGCCGCCGAGCTCACGGCCGGCCACATCAACGACTCGTACGTCATCGGCACCGCGAGCGGCGACCGCTTCCTCATGCAGCGGATCAACGACCACGTGTTCCCGCAGCCCCGCCGGGTGATGGAGAACGTGGAGCGGGTCACTAGTCACATCGCCGACAAGCTGGGGCCCACGAGCGGACGGCGTCGGCTGACGCTGATTCCCGCGGCGAACGGGCGCAGCTGGACCGAAGTGGCCGCCCCTGGCGCCGCGCGAGGCTGCTGGCGGATGTACGAGCTGATCGAGGGTGCAACGTCCGAGCTCGGGGCGTCGTCGCCACAGCAGGTCTTTCGCGCCGCACGGGCCTTCGGCGCCTTCCAGGGCCTGGTCGCGGACCTGCCGCCGCCATCGCTGTTCGAGACGATTCCCCGCTTTCACGACACGGTCAGCCGATTCGCCGACCTCGATGCCGCGCTGCACCTCGCGCCCGGCGACGCTTGTCTCGGAAGGCGGCGCCGATGCGCGGACGCCGAGATTCGCGCCGCCGCCGAGCATCGCGGTCTGGCCGGCCGGCTGCTCGACGCCGCGGCGCGAGGCTTGCCCCTGCGCACCGTCCACAACGACTGCAAGATCAGCAACGTGCTGTTCGACCGCCAGAGCGGCGAGGCGCTCTGCGTGGTCGACCTCGACACCGTCATGCCCGGGATGGCCGCCTTCGACTTCGGCGACATGGCGCGCTCCATGGCGCACCGGCAGGACGAGGACGCCAGAGACCCGGAGAACGTGGAGGTGGACCTCGAACTGTTCGAGGCGCTGGCATCCGGCTACCTTGACGGCGCCCGCTTCCTCACCAGCGACGAGCGCGACAGCCTCGTGGACGGCGCGCTGGTTCTAACCCTGGAGCAGGCGGTCCGGTTCCTGACCGACCACCTTCTGGGCGACGTGTACTTCCGTGTCGAGAGGCCGCTGCACAACCTGGAGCGCTCGCGCGTGCAGTTCGCCCTGCTCGAGTCGATGGTGCGCCGCCAGAGCGACCTGCGCCGCATCGTCGGCAGATCCTGAGCGTCGGCCGCCGCCTGACGCCCCCGTTCAGCCATCGAGCCGCCACGGATCCTCACCCGGTCCCCTCCAACCGCCCCCCTGGACCAGGGGCGGCCAGCAGCGTCAGCGCCGCCTGCAGCCCCCCCCCACTCTCAGAAGGCGTTCGTGTCCACCTCGCCACAGATGGTGCCGCGCTCGTTGCGGTACTGCCTGGCAAGGCCGGTCACGGTGTCGGTGACGGTAAGGGTGTACTCGAGGTCGGACACGCCGCCGTAGAGCAGCCAGAAGCGTCCGTTCAGGGCCCGACCGTCCAGAACCTTGGCCGCGAGCTCGATGTTCGAGGCGTCGAAGAACCAGAAGAAGCCCGTCTCGGTAGTGGTCAGCGATTCCAGCACCTCGGCAGCCTTCTCCGGATCGACACCCGGACGCGACTCGTTGGGGTCGACAAACCGCAGGTCGAGAGCGAAGCGGTTGTCCAGCAGGCACAGGCGCCCGGGCCCCGGCTCGCAGGCGCCGTCGCCTTGCGCCGAGACCGTCGCCTTTCGGCGGGGGAACGAGAACCCCTGCACGGGCGCCAGTTCCACCCCCGGCGCATGCGGCTGCCGGTTCTCACCCGGCGCCGAGACGCTTTCTGCAACGGCCATCTCGGGGAATGCCGCCGTGTCGTTCACGCCGCAGATCCGGCCCTGCAGGTTGTGGTACGTACGGCTCGCGCCGCTGCCCAGGTCCCGCACCGTGATCCAGTACTCCACGTCCGACAGCGCACCGTAGAACACCCAGTGGTTCTCGTTGTAGGCCCGGCCGTCGAGGACCTTTATCACCAGCTCGACGTTGTCCGGGCTGAAGAACCAGAACAGGCCCGAATCGTCGGACACGTCCACCGGCAGGCTGCCTCCCCTTCCGTGATGGCCGGACCGCAGGTTGTTCTTCCAGTGCGCCTGCACCTCGAAGCGACCGTCCTGCAGACAGAGGCGTCTCGGGCCGGCGTGACACCTGCGTGGAACCACGCCGGTCGTGGCGCTGATCTCTTCGGAGTGCTCGACCTCGCCGTCGTCACCGGTGCTCTGAAGCCGCAGGGTGTACGGCGTGTCGGCAGCGAGGCCGTCGATGCGAACCTGGGCGTCCGCGGCGGCGACGTCCACGAGCGGCGTCCAGCCTTGCTGCGGGTTGCGGGCTTCGATGCGAAGCATGCCCCGCCCTTCCTCGGCCCACGTTCCCCGCCAGAGCACGAGCAGGGCGTTCTCGCCCGCCGGCGCCGCCGCCAGGTCGCCGAAGAAGCGCGGTTCGGGCGGCGTCCGGTCGTCCGTGTCGTCGTCGCCTTCATCCCCGTCGTCGCCGTCGTCCCCGTCGTCCCCGTCATCCCCGTCGTCGCCGTCGTCACCGTCGTCGCCGTCGTCACCATCGTCGCCGCCGTCCCCGTCGTCGCCGTCGTCACCGTCGTCGCCGTCGTCGCCGTCGTCACCGTCGTCGCCGTCATCCCCATCGTCGCCGTCGTCGTCCCCGTCGTCGCCGTCGTCACCATCGTCACCGCCGTCACCGTCGTCACCGCCGTCGTCGCCGCCGTCACCGCCGTCACCGTCGTCCCCGTCGTCGCCGTCATCGCCGCCGTCACCGTCGTCACCATCGTCGCCGCCGTCACCGTCGTCGCCGTCGTCACCGTCGTCACCATCGTCACCGTCGTCACCGCCGTCGCCGTCATCGCCATCGTCACCATCGTCGCCGCCGGCGCCGTCGTCGCCATCGTTGTCCGTGATCGTCGTCTCGACCGAAGACGCTGTCGTCGACACCGCCGAACCGCTGCTCGCCTCGCTCAGAGCCAACGTGAACGTCTCGTCGTCCTCCGCTGACGAATCGTCCGTGATCGACACCGAAACCGTCTGAGCCGTGTCCCAGTTCGAAGGCGTGAACGTCAACGTGCCGCTCGAAGACGAGTAGTCCGAACCCGCCGCCGCACTGCCATCCGACGTCCCGTACTTCACCGTCACGTCAGCACCAGGCTGAGCGCTCAGAGACACGCTGTACGTCGCCGTGCCCGCGCCCTCCGCAACCGAAGAGGGACCGACCACGCTGAACGTCGCCGTGTCGTTCTCCGTGATCGTCACCGTCACCGAACCCACCGTCACCGAACCGTAGTCACCGCCGGATACCGCGTGACTCAGACTCACCGCCGCATCCGCTGCCGCGTCGTCGTCCTCAGCAGCCGACACCGTCACCGTCTGAGCCGTGTCCCAGTTCGAAGACGTGAACGTCAACGACGACGGACTGACTGAAACGTCCGTGCTGTCTGGCACCAACGGTGTCACCGTCACGCTGCCCGTCGGCTGAGAACCCAATACCACCGTGTAACTGCCCGCCGAACCCTCCGGCACCGTCAGGGAAGTCGCCGACAACGTCACGCCACGCGTGTCGTTGTCCGTGATCGTTGTCTCGACCGAAGAGGCGCTCGTCGACAGAGTCGAACCGCTGCTCGCCTCGCTCAGACCAAACGTGAACGTCTCGTCGTCCTCCGCTGACGAATCGTCCGTGATCGACACCGAAACCGTCTGGGCCGTGTCCCAGTTCGAAGGCGTGAAGGTCAACGTGCCGCTCGAAGACGAGTAGTCCGAACCCGCCGCCGCACTGCCATCCGACGTCCCGTACTTCACCGTCACGTCAGCACCAGGCTGAGCGCTCAGAGACACGCTGTACGTCGCCGTGCCAACGCCCTCCGCAACCGAAGAAGGACCGACCACGCTGAACGTCGCCGTGTCGTTCTCCGTGATCGTCACCGTCACCGAACCCGCCGACACCGGACCGTAGTCGTCACCGGTCACCGAGTGACTGAGAGTCACCGCTGCATCCGCGACCGCATCCCCGTCCTCCGCAGCCGACACCGTCACCGTCCGAGCCGTGTCCCAGTTCGAAGACGTGAACGTCAGAGTGTTCTGATTCCCCGGCGTGCCACCGTTCGTGTCCACCGACACGTCACCCGAAGCGCCGCCGACCGTCACCGTCACGCTACCCGTCGGCTGGCTCGTCAACTTCAACGTGTACGTGCCGGAACCTCCCTCCGGCACCGTCAGACTCGTCACCGAAAGAACCAGACCCACCGGCGTGCCGATCCCAGCCACGTTCGTGCCCGGATGCACGCCGTCATCCGCAGCATTGCGCGTGTCCACACGCACCACGTACGTCGTGCCGTTGGTCAGATTCGGAATCGTGAACGACGTGCCGTCCACCTCGTTGATCGGAGACAGCAGACCCTGACCGCGAGCGCGCCAGCGTACGCTGTAACCGTTCGGCGCCACGCTGGCTGCCGTCCAGCTCACCTTCAACGATCCATTACCGGGACTCACCTGAAGGTTCGTCACCTTCGTCGGCGTCGAATCGTCGTCGTCACCATCGTCCCCGTCGTCACCATCGTCGCCGTCGTCACCACCGTCGCCGTCGTCACCACCGTCGCCGTCGTCACCATCGTCGCCGTCGCCACCGTCGCCGCTTTCGTCGAGACGTTCGAAGGTCAGCGTGGCCATCGGTTCATCGTTGAACTTCCCCGTGCCCCGGATGCTGGCGATCACCTCCTGCGGCACAGTCGCCGGGTTGCTCAGCTCGAACTCGGTTCCGTCCTCGGTACCGGCGTCATACGGGTACAGGTTGAGCTGGTGCGTCGTCTTCCAGGCGCCGTTGCCATCGAGGAGCGAATGCCCGGCGACTCCGACGAACCAGTCGGGACTGGGCGCGATCATCGTGACCAGGGTGACCAGGGGATGGCTGCTCTCGGCGTCGAACTCGACCGAGACCGCCGACGTCTCGCCGATGTTGAAGCGGTACTCGAGCACGGTCGGAGCATTCGCGTCCCCGCTGATCAGCGACCTGAGACTCCGCTGGTCGCCGATCTCCGCCACCAGCTCGAGCTGCGAACTCGCGCGCTCGCCGGAACTCCAGTAGCTCGTCCCGCTGTTGTGCACGCCGCCGATCAGGGGCGAGAAGTGGGCCGAGCCCGGAACTCCGCCCGGAGTCACGCTGCGGGTCCACATGCCCGTGAAGGTCACTCGCCAGGTCGAGGAATCCGCCTGCGCGCGAAGCTCCGGGGCGGCCAGCAGGAACAGGAGGCCGGCCGCGAGAGCCGTTCGCACCGCCCACTGCCCGACGCCGAAGCGCGGCACACTCAAGACCGCCGCACTCCGCACACGCTGTCGATCGAACATGGCTTCCCCCTCTGCTTTCGGGAACTGGCTTTCGGGAACTGACTTCACGCACGGCAGCGGTCCGTGCACTCAAGCCTCACGGCCCCAACGGGCAGGCCAACGCCCGAACGAGGCGAGTCTGAACACGCGGACAGGCGCCGAGCACCCGGATCTCAAGGCTATACTGCGGTTCATGCCACCGGTCGGAAAGCCGCTTCAAGGAAGCGAGACCTCGGGGGAGCCGATGGTCCGCGACAGCGCCCTGGTACGGAGGATCCGCTCCCGGCTGGGGGCGGCGATCGAAGCGAGTGTGCTCGAGGTCTTCAACGAGAGCCACATGCACAACGTGCCACCGAAGGCCGAGACGCACTTCCGGGTGGTCGTGGTCAGCAGCCGGTTCGAGGGCATGAACCGCCTGCGCCGGCACCGCCTCATTCACCGCGCCCTGGCAGAGGAACTCGGCGGTCCGGTGCATGCCCTGGCGGTCGATGCGCTGACCCCTGCCGACTGGCTCACCCGCGGCGAGACGCCCAGCGTCTCCCCCGACTGCCAGGGCGGCGGCGTGGCCTGAGACTCGGCGGCTGCCCTTTCCCCGGCCGACCTGACGGCGGCAGTCGGCGGGTCCGACGGGCTGCTACGATCCCGCTTCGCATCAGCACGTGCCCTCCGACGGCAGCACGTTTCCCCTGTACTCCCCTGTACTCCTCCCCAGAATTCCAGGAGACGGCATGACCCTTCGCATCAACGACGAGGCCCCCGACTTCACCGCCCAGACGACCGAAGGGGAGATCGATTTCCACGCCTGGATCGGCGACAGCTGGTGCGTGCTGTTCTCGCACCCGAAGGACTTCACGCCGGTGTGCACGACCGAGCTCGGCGCCGTCGCCGGTCTCAAGGGCGAGTTCGACCGACGCAACTGCAAGGTCATCGGCATCAGCGTGGACGGCGTCGGCGATCACCGGGCCTGGTCAAGGGACATCGAAGCCTCAGGAGGGCATGCCCTGAACTACCCGCTGATCGGCGATCCGACGCTCGACATCGTGAAGAACTACGACATGCTGCCTGCCGACGCGGGCGACACCTCCCACGGCCGCACGCCGATGGACAACGCCACCGCGCGGTCGGTGTTCGTCATCGGCCCGGACAAGCGGATCAAGGCCACCCTGACCTACCCGATGAGCACGGGCCGCAACTTTGCCGAGATTCTCCGGCTGCTCGACTCGGTGCAGCTGACCGCGAAGGAGCAGGTCGCGACGCCCGCGAACTGGGAGAACGGCGAGGACGTGATCATCCTGCCCGCCGTGTCGGACGAAGCTGCGCGCGAGAGATACCCGGAAGGCTGGCAGCAGCCCCTGCCCTACATCCGCGTGGTGCCGCAGCCCTGATGCGTGGCCCCGGGGGCCACCTGGGCCGCGGCAGCGCCACCGCGGACCAGCGAGCGTTCTCGTCGTTCCCGTCAGCGCAGACCCGCGGCCGTCAGCCGGCCTTCCCGGTGGCGTGACTCCTCCGCGCTCGAAGCCCCGGCGGTCCCGCCGACCTGCATGCCGGGGAATCCGCGGCGCCACCACGGTCGAGGGCACAAGCCGGGAGGAGATCCTGACCGCCACGGCGGAGCTGCTGGAACGCATGGTGCAGGCGAACGACGTGAAGCCGGAGGACGTGGCGAGTGCCATCTTGACGACCTCTCCCGACCTGACGGCCGAGTATCCCGCGCTCGCAGCCCGGCTGATGGGCTGGCGCGACGTTGCGCTCCTGTGCGGGCACGAGATGGCCGTGCCGGAGGGTCTCGAGCGCTGCGTCCGCATTCTGCTGCACTGGAACACGACCCTCTCCGCGGCGGACGTCGAGCACGTGTATCTGCACGGCGCCGCCGACCTCCGACCGGACCGAAGCGAACTCGATGCGCTGCGCCGCCAGATGGAGCGCCGCAAGTAGGGCGCCCGCATCCACGGCTGCTCCGCCGGAGCACGCCGCGAACCAACGGGTACGGAGGGGCCGCAGGGGGCTTTGGCCAGGCGCCTTGCAAGCATCGTCGGCTACAGGCACAACCTGGCCCAGCGCAGCCGACCGCAGCAGGCGCCGACTGACCTGTCAACCTCCAGTGCACCCGCGTCCCCTGCGGCCCGCTCGGGCCTGGCGGCGGCCGCCTACGGGCCGTCCGCGCCCTCGTCGAGGAACCGGATCAGGCTGGTCAGGTCGCTCAGCGTCATCGCGTCGAGCAGACCCTCGGGCATGATGGACAGCGGGGAGGGAGTTTCGCTGCGGATCCGCCCGCGGTCGAGGTCGAGTCGTTCGCCGTTCGCATCGACGAGGATCAGGCGATCATCGGTGTCCTCGACGACCATCCCGGTGTGGAAGGCGCCGTCGTCGAGCTCGACGTCGACCGCCTGGTACTGGTCCGACACGACCCGCGACGGGTACATGATGGACTCCAGGATCTCCCGCCGGCGGAAGCGCTTGATCACGGTGGAAAGGTCCGGCCCACCGCCCCGGCCGACGTCGCCGAAGACATGGCAGGCCGAGCAGCGGGCGCGGTGGAAGACCCGTTCGCCCTGCTCCACGCTGTAGCGCTCGTACGCCATCACGTCGTACTCCAGGTACTCGGCCAGCTCCTCGAAGCTCATCTGCGCCAGGTCGCTCCGGCCCGGCCTGTCGCCTTCCACCTCGTTGACCAGAGCCGCCGCACGCTGCCTCCGTCTGGCCCGACGAGCCTCGAGTCGCTCCTCGGCAGCCAGACGCTCCTCCGCGGGGAACCACTCCAGGACGTCGTTCCAGATCGCGTCGACGTAGCCCTCCATGCTCGCCGCGCCCCGAAACTCGCGCGCGCGGTCGAACCACGAAACGGCCCGGGATCGCAGCTCGGGCGTCCAGCCGGCCGAAACGACCCGCAGGCAGTAGGCGGTGTGCAGCTCCTCCTCGGGCGGACGCTCCCGTTCCAGGTGGTGCACCATCTTCGCCGCAAGTCCCTCCGCGCCCACATGGGCCAGAAGCCTCTCCAGCTGACGGTTCACGCGGGCGTCCCCGTGCGGATAGCGCTCCACCAGCAGGGCGCCCAGAGCGGTGCGGAAGTCGTCCCGGCCCGGAGCATCGGGCGCAGGATCGCGAATCAGGGCGATCTCGACCAGCCGCAGATAGTCCATCTCTGCCTCGACGTCGAGCTCCGCCTCGGCGACCCGAAGCAGACTCCCCACGAGGAAGTTGTACTCGATCTTGTGCTCCAGGCTGAGGACCATCGCCAGCGCCGCCTCGAAGTAGCCGCGGGGACGCCGCGCCGGCGAATCGAGGAAGCTCTGGTCGACCCAGTAGCCATGAGGAATGCGCTGAATCGCCTCCCGGGCCGCGTAGCGGAGGAACCTGTCCTCGTGGTCGAGCAGGCCGTACAGGGCCTCGGAGGTTTCGACTTCGATGCCGCGCGTCCGCACGCCGAGACCCGAGCGGACCAGGGACTCGGCGGCTCGCCGGGCCACCAGCGGATCGGCATCGTGAAGGGCGCCGCGCAGGGTCTCCTGCACCTGGGCGAACGGGTGCAGGCCGAGCAGACTGGCTGCGGCGGCCCGCAGGAGCGGCGAGTCGGAGTCGAGCAGGGGCGCGGTCTCGGCCAGAGTCGGCTGCGGCCCGTGCGCCTGGAGCAGCTCGAGGGCCCGGATCCGATCCATCTCGCTGCGATCCGCGTCGCGGATGATCGTCCACAGACCGTCGGCCCATCCCGCGCCTGCAGCCTGCCGGGCCTGAAGGACGGCTTCCCGGCCCCAGCCCGAACGCGGCATGGGCTGCCGCACCGCGGCATCGACGGCCACGCCTCCCTCGGCGCCCGGCGCCGCGCCCGGTCGGTCGAAGGTCACCCGGTAGAACCCGCCCGACGTGCCACGCCCGCCGGTCGAGAAGTACAGGAAGCCGTCCGGCCCCACATCGAGGTCGGTCACGTTCAGCGGCTCGCCGAGCACGAAGTCGTGGGCCTCGCCGGTCCAGGTGGCGCCGTTGCGCTCGGGGAACAGGACCCGGATGCGACCGCGCGACCAGTCGCCCATGAAGTACGCGCCCCGGTAGCGCTCCGGGTAGGCGTGATGGTGGTAGAAGGCCACGCCCACCGGAGAGCCCCGACCGATGTCGACGACGCCGGGCAGCGTGTCGATCTCGTGGAACGCGATCTTCCCGGACCCGGTGCGCCAGCCGTAGTCACCGGCAGGAATCAGATGCACGACCCTGGTGGGCCGGAACCAGGGCAGCCCGCGGTCCCACTCCATGTCGGCCTCGTACGCGAAGATCTCGCCCGCCGCGCCGATGGCCATGTCGAAGGGGTTGCGCAGGCCACCCGCGAGCAGCTCCCAGGAGTTCGTTTCCAGGTCCAGGCGGTGCACGGTGCCACCCGGGGCGCGCAGACTGTTGGCATGCCCCCTCGGATCGAGGATCGGCGGCAGGAGCTGGTCCTCCTGCAGCTCGCGCAGGGGCGAAGACGCCGCCCGGTCGACATCGGGCGAGGAGAAGTTCCCGTACAGGAGGTAGAGCGCGCCGTCGGGACCGCGGGCGATCGTGTGCGGACCGTGCTCCTGAATGCGGCCGTTGGCAGCGACGATCTGCCGGACTTCGTCCACCCGGTCGTCGCCGTCGGTGTCCCGCAGCCGGTAGAGCCCGGTATCGTCCACCGCGCCGTTGCGACCCGGCCTGCCGTCCGTGCCGGCCGCGGCCGCGAGGCGTCCACCACCGTTCGCGTGCACCAGCACGTCGCCGCGGCCGAGCACCAGAATGCCGTGCGCCGTGCTGACCTGCGGCGCGAAGTCGATGCGTCGGTCAAACAGGCCGTCGCCGTCATCGTCCTCGAGCAGCGCCAGACCCTCGCCTTCCAGGGCCAGCAGCGGCCGGCCCCGCGCGTCGAAGGTCATGTTGACGACCGAGCCGAAAAGGTCCACCGCGGCCGCTGTCTCCACGGCGAATCCGTCCGCGGTCCGGAAGCGCTCTCCAGCGAAGTCGAGCCGCTCGAGGCGCGACCCGTCGTGGTCGGGCATCAGCTCCTGTGCGCCGACGGGCGCCGCCAGGACCAGGACCAGCGGCAGCCGCACCAGGCGAGGCAAGGCCGTCAACCGCTCGATGCCTCCCCGATGTCCACGACGCGGTAGCCGCCCCGCGACCGGAACCAGAGGATCAGCACCAGGTACGACACGAGCATGATGGTCGGGAACCAGACGACCATCCGCAGGGCGCCCTTCTTCGCTTCGCCTTCGACCGCCTTGACCGCCTCCTGGGCGGCGTCCGGACCCGCCGACACCTTGTCCACGTCGAGCGCCGTGTACGTGCCGAACAGACTCTCCTTCTCGAGCGTCACGTACGTCTCGTGCAACGCCGACTGATTCGCCCGGTCGTACGCCAGCAGATCGGACTCGATCTGGCGGTCCTGCAGAAGACCGAGGTACGCCGTTCCGAGCACGCCGGAGCCGATCATCCCGACCCCGGCGATCACGTTGAGCGTCAGGGCGCCGCCGCGCGGCGACTGCTCCGCCACGACGCCGAGCATGGTCGGCCAGAAGAACGTCTTGCCCAGGCCGTACAGGGTCGCGGCGAGGAGGATCGTGAACCCGGCGCTGGCCGACAGCCAGTAGAGGCCGACGATAGCGATTGCCGAGGACAGGGCCAGAAGGCCGAGCGGCGACGCCTTGTGGACGATCGGCCCGGCGAAGAAGCGCAGCACCAGCATGATCATCGACGTGTAGACCAGCACCCAGCCGGCCTGCAAACCGAGCTCCGCCATCTCCGGCGTCATCAGGTCCGTGATCCAGCTGTCCGTTCCCAGCTCGGTGGTGGCCAGCGGAATCATGATCAGCAGCAGCACGAGCAGCAGCGGGCGGCCGATGGACCGCACGTAGAACCAGTAGCCGATCACCACCGCGGCGGTGATCACCCAGCTCGCCGCGGTCGGCCAGCCGGCCACCTGGCCGACCTGGAACACCATCAGCGAGACGATGATGAAGGCGCCGCCGGCGCCCAGCTCGCGCAGCATGTCGCGGTAGGACACCCCGGCCTGCACCCGTTCCGTGATCGGGAACTTCCGGCGGAACAGCATCACGCCGTAGGCCACCGTTGGCAGGATCAGGAGCAGCATCTTCGTCCGCCAGCCGACCTCCGTCCCCAGCAGCAGGGCGATCAGGCCGCCGACCACCAGGCCGCCCGGCCAGCCGGCGTGCAGGATGTTGAGCCACTTGGTCTTGTCGCGCGAGAACATGGTCGCGACCACCGGGTTGATCACGGCCTCGACCGTGCCGTTGCCGAGCGCGGCGACCACGGTGGCGACGTACAGCATCGCGTAGCCGTTCGCCGTCACGGTCAGGACCACCGCGGCGATGTGGCACACGAAGGCGAAGATCATCGAGTTGCGCGAGCCGAAGCGGTCCAGCACCAGGCTGAACAGGACGATCGTGATCGCAAACGGCCACAGGCCAGCCCCGGCCAGCTCGCCCTGCTGGGTGTTTGTCAACCCGAACTCGTCTCCCCATTCGGGGATGATCAGCGACCGCAGGATGAAGGCGAACGCCGTGGCGATCAGGGCCACGAAGCAGCCCCAGAACAGGAACATGTCGGGCGCTTCGTCCCGGCCTCCGGCGCGGTTGGTCATCGGCTCTGCTTCAGCGGTCATTCAACCTCCCTTCCCGCCTGTGCAGGCGGGAACTGATCCGGCGCAGGCAACGCACTGTGGTTCGGGCAACCGCGAAAGCGTAGCAGGCTGGCGGAACAAAACGGCGGCCAGAGGACGCTGGCCTTTCCGACAGCCTGCCGGGGGTGGAGGTGGTGGAGCAGTCGGTCGGATCAGCCGAAGCGCAGGACCCGGCTTCCGAGCGGCTGCACCGGCCGGAAGTTGTTCGGGTAGAGCTGCGCGAAGGCGGCGATCTGCCCGGCCGACATCGTGAGCGGCTGCTTGATGACGATCCAGGCGACGCCTTCCGTACACGGCGGCGTGGTGAGGGAGCCGCGATAGCGCCAGCTGGTCCGGTCGTCCGGTAGCAGCGTCGGCAGATCGACGACGCCGGGGACGTCAGTGGGCGGGCCGACCTGCTCCGGAAGGCAGGCCCAGATCTTCGACAACGCGGCGTTCACGGCCCCCTCCCGAATCAGAACGCCCACGACCGCAAGCCCGCCGGCGTCGCTCAGATGCACAAGGTGCAGCTCCAGCGGCAGCTGGACGCCCGCTACCGTGTGCTCGGCGCCGTGGTGGAAGTGAAACTGCCGCAGATCGAAGCGCACGCCGTCCAGCTCCATCCCCGGGCCCGGCGACGGATTCACCTGAATCGAGTGCCCCGTGTTCTCGACCGTGGCTCGGCAGGCGCCGTAGTCGAACTCGACCGGACTCACGCCTTGGGTGGCGCCGCCCGAAAGGTCGACCGGAGACTGCTCTGCGCCCGAGTCGCAGGTCGCCCAGGCCGGATCGAGCCGGCCCCAGACCTCGGGGCCGTTGTCCCTCTCGTATCCCCAGCACGCGCAAGGCGCCGGGCCCTGCCGCGGCTCGGGGGAAGAACTGCCAGAAGACACGCCTGCTGCCTTGTTCGTGCGCGGTTCGTGCGCGCGAGCCGCGAGATCGCGACCGAACGCCGCCGGCAACACTACCCGCGTTCGACCCGCAGCGGCACGTCGTGGACGCCGAATCCGGCGCCGCTACCTGGCCCTCCCGGATGCCGTCGCCACTCGGGGCCAGCACCGTGGGAGCACCGCGTAACGCCAGCCGTGTCCCGGCCCTGCCTCAGGGCTCGGACCGCTGCTGCGCCTCCCAGGCGCGGACTCGGCGGTTGGCTTCGTTGAAGATGCGCTCGTAGTTGCCGACGCTCAGGGCCTCCCGGGTCGCCGCGGTCAGGCGGTCCCACAGGGGCCCGTAGTCGTGCCACGTCTTCAGGTAGGAGTCGCGGTTCGCCGGCGCGACCGAGTCGGTTCCGAACAGGAAGCGGCTCGGATGGCGCTCGATCAGGGCCTGCCACTCGGCGAGCGTCGTCTCGTCGCGGACGACGTACTTGGCCATCTCGTCCCAGGACAGGTCGCAGTAGAGGTTGGGGGTGCGCTCGTCGGCCAGCATCTCGTCGAGCAGACGCACGTGGACCTCCGAGGGGCCGACGAAGCGGCCGAGACCGGCATGGGCCCAGATGATCGTCGCCTCGGCATGGCGGCGGAAGACCTCGGCCACGGGGCGGAAGTGCACGGGCTCCACGGCGCCGGTGGGCAGGACGGCGTCCACGTCGTTGTGGAAGATCACGACCAGGCCGACCTCGGCGGCGAACTCCAGCAGCCGGTCGAGCGCCGGATTGCGCAGGCTGGCGGCGTGACCGACGATCTTCGAGGTCACGAACTCCTTGTGCACCGAGAACTCGCCGATGCCCGAGAACACCCCCGGGTAGAGCTCGAGCACGCGGCGGACATGGTCGGCCGCGTACATGTCCGTCGGGTTGAAGCCGGTGATCATCGGGTCGAACCGATCCTGCTCTGCCGGCGTCAACCCCTGGTAGGCCTCGGCGATGACCGCGTCGACGAACGAGTAGTAGTAGAGCGGGGCGTCGGAATGCAGGTAGTAGGTCGGCGCCCGGTCGCCCGACTCGAAGTGATCCCACTTCTGCTGCAGCGGAATGCCGAAGACGGCCGTGCGCCCAACGTCGCTCCCGACCAGCTCCAGGAACTCGCCCAGGGTGATGCCGCGCTGCACGTAGTTCGTGAGGTGGAAGTGGACGTCGTGGAACAGAGGCGATGCCCCGTCTTCGTCGCTGCCCCGGGCCGGCTGCGCCAGACCAGCGGAAGGCAGGGCAACGGCCAGCGCCACGCTCCAGGCCGCCGCACGCGCGGCACGTCGGGCCTGCCTCATCGTCCTCGATCCAACCTGTTCATGCAGCCCGAGCCTGTGCTGCGGCCGAAGCACCGCCGCAAGGCCGACGGCCACGGGATGCCCGGACGAGCAGGCCGTCCACGCATCCGGAAGGGCCGTCCGCGCATCCGGAAAGCTCGCCAGCCGGCAGCGGTCGCCGCCGCCCCTCTGCACGCTGGGCGCACCTCCAGGCTACCTCGGCGACGGGCATCCGACGAGCCGGAGCGGCCTACTTCCCGGCCGCCTTCCTGGCGGCCTCCTGGGCGACCCTGGCGGCCTCCATGTCGTCCTCGTCCGGCTGAAGAATGAACTCGGGATAGGACTCGATGCCCAGCTCCGCCATGTCCTGACCCAGCTCCTCGACCCTGGGCGTCACCCGGACCCCGATCGTCTTGTCGAGCACCCACCAGGCAAACATGGAGGTTCCGAACGCGAAGCCGCCGATGGCCCCGATACCGACGAGCTGAGGCCAGATGCTGCCGCCGGCCGCGATGCACACCGCGAGGGTGCCCCAGACGCCGGCCATCAGATGCACCGGCACCGCACCGACCACGTCGTCCAGCCTCATCGCCTCCAGCAGCTTCATGCCGCCCACCGCGATGGCGCCGCCCACCGCACCGATGATCAGTGCCCAGTGGTGACCCACGAGATCGGGACCCGCGGTCACGCCGACGAGACCTCCCAGGGCGCCGTTCAAGACCGCCAGCAGGTCGACTCGACCCAGAATCGGACGCGACACGACCAGTGCCGCCACCACTCCCGCCGCGGCGCCCAGGTTCGTGTTGATCAGCAGGTTGCCCATGGCAGTCGCGTCGAGGGCGCCGCCGAGCGCCAGCTGGGAGCCGCCGTTGAAGCCGAACCACCCCATCCACAGGATGAAGACGCCGAGCGTGACGATCGGCACGTTGGAGGGCGGCGTCGCCCTGACGCTGCCGTCCGCGCGGAACTTGCCGCTGCGGGCGCCGACGATCAGGATGCCGGCAAGCGCAGCCCAGCCGCCTGTCGAGTGCACGATGGTGGAGCCCGCGAAGTCCTGGAAGCCGAACTCGGCGAGCCAGCCGCCGCCCCAGGTCCAGGCGCCAACGACCGGGTAGATGACCGCGGTGAGAACGGTGGTGAAGAGCAGGAACGACCACAGCTTCACCCGCTCCGCGAGGGCGCCCGACACGATCGAGGCAGTCGTCGCCACGAAGGTCATCTGGAAGAACCAGCTCGACATCTCCGAGTAGGGATTCGCCCCCATGACCTCGGCGAACTTCGCGGCGTTGCCGCCGAGCAGGGCCATCTCGTCCGCGGACGCGCTGAACAGCGGCTTGATCGACCCGATCCAGCCCGTGACGTCCACGTACATCAGGTTGTAGCCGATCAGGTAGTAGGCGATCCCGGCGATCGAGTACAGCCCGATGTTCTTCAGGCAGATGACCGACGCGTTCTTCGTTCGCACCGACCCAGCCTCCAGCATCATGAAGCCGGCGCACATCCACATGATGAACGCGCCCCAGACGAGGAACGCGAACGTGTTGAAGACGTAGCTCGTCTCGTCGGGAACCTGGGCACTGGCCGAAGAGGCGACGAACAGAAGCGCGGCGCCGGCGAGGATCGTCCGCTGAACCGTCCGACGAGAGCAACGTTGACCGGGCTGGGGCTTCATGGTGTCTCCTCCAGGATCGGCCCCGGCCGCGCGAGCAGTCCTTCCGAAGCCATCACGGTGCTTGTTCGGGTTCACGCAAAGCCTAGCAGACGGACGTCAGTCGGCCCGCCGGACCATCGCACCCGGCACGACGCCGCCGATGCCGAACGAGATCATCTCGACAGCCAGTCACATTTCTCTTGGCGACGTGGTACCGGAAGTCGCTGATCACCAGCGCCAGGCAGCAGGGGCTCTGTCGCTGTGTCCCTGTCGCTGCGAAAGTGGATTCTCGAAGGATGGCGTGGACCACCTTCATGCGGAGCTCCGCAGTGCTGGAAGCCGACGACGACGCCGAGCAGGATGCCGACGTGCAGGCCGCCCGTCGCGCCCGCCTTCCAGGACTGTCGGCTGGACGCGAACAGCACGCTGGCCGCGACGCCCGGCACCAGGGCGATCACGAGGAGCCACACCGCCATCGACATCGATCCCGCCAACCCCAGGCCCGGCACCCTGAAACCTGGGCTCTGACTGACCGGGAGTCCTGCCCTGCATGGCCATGTTCTCCGACGCCTGCACGAAGGCCGGCTGACCAGGCGGCACGCCGCCCGGAACGATGCCGTGCATGACGAAGTTGGCAATGTTCTGCACGAATCCGGCAATGTCCTGCACGAATCCGGCCACCACCGCCCTGCCCCGGTTCACGCTTCCCGGCCTTGGGTTCTCCTTCGGTTGCGAAGCCTTCAGGCCAGGATCTCGGTCACCGTGCGTCCGTGCACGTCGGTGAGGCGGAAGTCCCGGCCGCTGTAGCGGTAGGTCAGGCGCTCGTGGTCGATCCCGAGCTGGTGCAGGATCGTCGCGTTCAGATCGTGGACGTGTACGCCGCCCCGCACGATGTTGTAGCAGTGGTCGTCCGTCTCGCCGTGGGTCATGCCCGGCTCCACGCCGGCGCCGGCCATCCAGACCGTGAAGCAGCGGCCGTGATGGTCCCGGCCGTAGTTGTCCTCGGTGAGCGCTCCCTGGCAGTAGACGGTGCGCCCGAACTCGCCGCCCCACACGACCAGCGTGTCGTCGAGCAGGCCGCGCTGCTCCAGGTCGGTGACCAGGGCCGCCGAGGCCCGGTCCACGTCGGCGCACTGCAGGCGAATGTCGGAAGGCAGGTCGCCGTGCTGGTCCCATCCGCGGTGGTAGAGCTGGATGAAGCGCACGTCGCGCTCGGCCAGCCGCCGCGCCAGAAGACAGTTCGCCGCGTAGGTGCCGGGGGTGCGGGCGGCCTCGCCGTACAGATCGAAGGTGCTTTCCGGCTCGCCGGAGATGTCGACCAGGTCGGGCACCGAGGCCTGCATCCGGTAGGCCATCTCGTACTGGGCGATGCGCGCCGCCGTCTCCGGGTCACCGAACTCCTCATGGTGACGTTCGTTGATCGCGGCCACCGTGTCCAGCATGCGCCGCCGAATGCCGCGGTCGATTCCGGGCGGATCCGACAGGTAGAGCACCGGGTCCTCCGCCGCGCGAAGGTTGACGCCCTGGTGCTCCGAGGGCAGAAAGCCGGCGCCCCAGAGCCGCTGGAACAGCGCCTGCGACTCGCGCCGGGCGCTGCCCTGGGAGATGAGCACGATGAAGGCCGGCAGATCGCGGTTCATCGACCCGATGCCGTAGCTCAGCCAGGCGCCGAGACTGGGCCGCCCGGGCTGCTGGTGCCCCGTCTGCAGGTAGGTGATGCCCGGGTCGTGGTTGATCGCCTCGGTATGCACCGCCTTGAGGAAACAGAGCTTGTCGGCGATCCCCGCGGTCTGCGGCATCAGCTCGCTGACCCAGGCGCCGCTCTCGCCGTGCTGCGCGAAGGAGAAGCCCGAGGCGGTGATGGGAAACGAGTCCTGGTTCGCGGTCATCCCGGTCACGCGCTGGTCGCCGCGCACCGAGGCGGGCAGCTCCTGGCCGTGCCACTCGGCAAGCCTCGGCTTGTGGTCGAAGAGGTCGATCTGGGACGGCGCGCCGGACTGGAACAGGTAGATGACACGCTTCGCCCGCGGCGGGAAGTGCGCGCCAGGCAGCGCCCCCGACCATCCGGCGGCGCCGCCGGGAAGCGCCAGCGACGGCTCGGGGCCAAGCAGCGTGGAGAGCGCCGCCACGCCGATTCCGGTGCTCGCCAAACCGAAGAACTGGCGCCGGTTCACGCCCAGCGCGTAGTCCGCCTGCGGGTCGGTTCCCGGCACGGGGGCGGCGGCCGCCACGCAGCGGCGACGAACCGCTGCCGCGGGCCTTCTGTCCGTTCGTTCCGTCATCGTCTTGTCATCGTCTCGTCACCGCCTGGTCATCGTCTCGTCACCGCCTCGTCCAGGTTCAGCACGGCGCTTGCGGCCACGCTCCAGGCCGCCAGTTCCGCGCGCGGGATGGCCGTGTCCGGCCGCCGCTCGCCCACTTCGATCAACGCCGACGCCGACGCCGGGTCCTCGACGTAGCGCGGCCTCAGGTCCGCGACCAGGTCAAGCAGGGCGTCACGCTCGACCGGGCTCGGAGGCCGCGCGAGAACCTGCCGGAAGAGCTCCTTGACCAGGCCTGCATCGTGAATCCCGCCGCCCTCGTCGTGCCGGGCAAGCAGCGACTGCGCCAGCACCCTTGCCGCCTCGACGAACTGCGGGTCGTTCATCAGCACCAGCGCCTGCAGCGGGGTGTTCGACCGCGACCTCTCCACCACGCAGGTCTCGCGGTTGGGCGCATCGAACACGAGCATGTTGGGCGGCGGCACGGTCCGCTTCCAGAACGTGTACAGGCTCCGGCGGTACAGCGCCTCGCCCCGGTCCTGCTCGAAGACGCTGGCGCTGAAACGGCCGTTGCTCTCGTAGCCGATCTCGCGCCACAAGCCGGGCGGCTGGTACGGCTTCACGCTCGGCCCGCCCAGCTTCTCCACCAGCAGACCCGAGGCGGCGAGCGCCGAGTCCCGGATCACCTCGGCGTCGAGACGAAACCGGGAGGCCCGTGCCAGCAGTCGATTCTCGGGGTCGCGCTCCAGCAGCTCCGGAGTCGTACGCGAGCTCTGGCGGTAGGTCGAGGACAGCACGATCGTCTTCTGCAGCGCCTTGAGGTCCCAGTCGAGCCGAACCAGCTCGGCCGCCAGCCAGTCCAGCAGCTGCGGGTGCGACGGCCACTCGCCCCGGGCGCCGAAGTCGCCGGAGGTCGCGACCAGGCCACGGCCGAAGAACCTCTGCCAGAGGCGGTTCGCCTGAACCCGCGCGGTCAGGGGATGGTCTCCGCTTACCAGCCAGCGGGCAAGACCCAAGCGGTTGCGGGGCAGCGTCTCCGGCAGCGCCGGCAGGACCGCCGGAACCGCCGCCTCGACCATCTCCGCACGCTGGTCGTACTCGCCGCGACGCAGGACGAAGGTGGGCCGAGGCTGGTTCATCTCACGCATGATCATCGTGGTCGGCACCGCCTCCTCGAGCTCGCCGAGACGCTCGGACAGATCGACCCAGCGGGCCTCGTGCGGCTGCCACGGCGGCCAGTGAGCCCGCCGGAAGCGGTGGCGGATCGTCGTCGCCTGGTCCTCGGTGCGCTGCTCGACGGGCAGGCCGAGCAGGTACTCATGCTGCCGCCAGGCCAGGGCCAGGCCTCCCCACGGCGGCGGCAGGGCGGCGCCGGCCGCGGGAAAGGCGAGTTCGGGAGAGTCCGAGACGGTCACTCGGAAGCGCCGCATCGTCTTCTGTCCGTAGCCCGACTCCTGACGCAGGACGATCCGCAGACGGGCTCGGGCCGTTCCGCCACTGCCCGCGCGCCCGGCGCCGCTCGCCCGCAGCGGCGCCGCCTGGAAGACGGCCGTCCGGGCGGTGGCCTTCGTCATGTAGCCGGCGCCCCAGCCGCTCCGCTCGTCGCCGTCGATGGCCATCGTGACCGGCAGCGACGCCGTCTCGTGGTCGGCCCAGGCAGCGACCAGATCGATCTCCTGCCATGGCCCCGTCGCGCCTGCGGGCCGGGTCTGCACCTCGACCTCGGTCAGCACGAAACTGCCGTCCTCGGCGCGCCCGATGCCCAGGGCCGGATCCTCGCGGTCCCGCAGGGCCTCCAGCCGCACTCCCCCGACGTGGTGAAGCTCGGTGGCCGCCTCGATCACGTACACGTCCTTCTGCGGGTTCTGCCCCGACACCTCGACCGAACCGTCGCCGAGCAGCGTCAGCCGGGCGCCTGCCTCGGATTCCAGCGACACGACGTCGAGCGGACGCCAGCGCTGCTCCAGCCGCCGGTTCCAGGCGGCCTGCCAGGCGGCCTGGGCCTCCGTCGCCGCTTCGCCGGGTTCGTCCAGCATCTCGCGCAGCGGCATGATCTCGGCCTGCAGCTCGTCCAGCTCGACGCGCTGACGCCGGTCCGGCGCCAGCGTCTTCGGTTCGGCGTTGCCCTCGCTGCCGTCGAGCCCGACTTCGTCGATGGTGTTGAAGAAGGCGGCGAGCTCGTAGTACTCGCGCTGGCTGACGGGATCGAACTTGTGGTCGTGGCACTTGGCACAGCCCACGGTCAGCCCCATCCACACTGTGGCCGTCGTGTCGGTGCGATCGAACACGTACTGGACGCGGTACTCCTCCGGCACCGCGCCGCCCTCGAAGTTGATCATGTGGTTGCGGTGGAAGCCCGTGGCGAGCAGCTGATCGGGAGTCGGCGAGGGCAGCAGATCGCCCGCGAGCTGCTCGATCGTGAACTCGTCGAAGGGCTGGTTCCTGTTGAAGGAATCGATCACCCAGTCGCGCCAGCGCCACATGAAGCGCTCGTTGTCGATGTGGTAGCCGTTGGTGTCCGCATAGCGGGCAGCGTCCAGCCACGACCGGGCCATGTGCTCAGCGTAGCGCTCGGAGGCGAGCAGGCGATCCACCAGGCGTTCCCAGGCATCCGGCGAACCGTCGGCGACGAAGGCGTCGACCTCGGCCGGCGTGGGCGGCAGACCGGTCAGATCGAGCGAAAGCCGTCTTGCCAGCGTCCGCCGGTCGGCCTCGGGCGACGGGGAGAGTCCCTCCCGGTCCAGCCGCTCCAGCACGAAGCGGTCCAGGTCTCCCCGCACCCAGGCTGGATCGGAGACCGCCGGGGGCGACGGGCGCCGCGGCGGCCGGTACGCCCAGTGGTCCTCGAACACGGCGCCCTGCAGGATGAAGCGGCCCAGCACCTCGATCTCCTGCTCGCTCAGCGCCGAGTCGGCATGCGGCGGCGGCATGCGATCCGCCGGGTCGGCGGCCGCGATGCGCTGGAACAGCCGGCTCGCGTCCAGGTCGCCGGGCACGAGCGCCCTCTGACCCGACGGCAGAGGGCCGAGCGCCGTGTCGCCGCGGTCCAGGCGAAGGCCTGCCTGCCGCACCGCCTCGTCCGGGCCGTGGCAGGCGTAGCAGTGGTTCGAGAGAATCGGCCGGACGTCGCGGTCGAACGACAGCGGTTCACCCGGACCGGCCAGGTCGTGCTCCACCGGCGGCGCCTCGCGGGCCGCGACGCGGACGGCGCCGGGCGGGTCCTCGGCATGATCGGCGGGCCACTCGGCGCCAGCGGCGATCCAGGCCTCCAGCAGCCCTCTCTCCGCTTCGTCGAGCGCCCGCGGCGGCGGCATCAGGAGTTCGTCCTCGCGCCTGATCGCCGCCACCATGAGGCTCGCTTCGGCATCGCCGGGGACGATCGCGGCGCCCCGGCTGCCACCGATCAGCATGGCCGGGCGCGAGTCGAGGCGCAGATCGCCCCGCTGGCGCAGCGGCCCGTGGCAGGCGAAGCACCGCCGCTCCAGCACCGGCAGGACTTCGGTCGCGAAGTCGGGCGCCGGAGGCGCCTGGCCTGGGGCGGCGCCCGCCATCATCGCGCCCAGAAAGGCCAGACCCGGCGCAAGAGCCCACCGGGCGGCCAGGCGAGCGCTTCGCCGACCCCCGCAGATCACCCGTTCCGGCCTCGCCGTTTCACGTCCTGGTTCGGTTCCTGGGTCGTATCGGAATGATGGTAGCAGGCTGCCGAACGAACGCCGTGCGCCACGGTCGCACTCCCACCAGCTGGTCATGCCGGCGCGCCGCAGTCGAAGGCTCGGGCTCCTTCCTCCTCCAGGTCGCTGCACCCGACTCGAAGCCGTGCCACATGACCGGCATGACCGGCCAGTCCTCGGCCATCCGCGAACTCCCGACTGCCTCGCCATGCGCTGCCTCTTTCCTTGTCATCCACCTCGACGCGCTGACGGTCATGCCGATGGCCCTGCTCCTGACCATTCCGCAGCCCCCGATCGCCACCATCGTCGCCGCGAATCAGCCCGGCTGACTGCGACGACAGTCCGAGCCGTCCGCGGTCCGCACCCGCCCCCCCCCCCCCAGCTCAGCGGAAGATCGAAACGTAGAAGCCGGCCGTGGCCAGGCTCTCCCGGTCGGGCGCCATGGCGCCGGGCAGGGCATCGATGCGCCGCGGAACCGGCGTCTTCTGAGCATCGATGCGATACCGGTCGAAGCCGCCGGCTTCGAGCGTGTCCTCCAGGGTGCGGCGGGTGAAGAAGCGGACGTGGGTGGCGCACAGCAGGCCCATCGGGACGTAGTCCCAGCGCCCGGCGATCAGGTCCTCCACCACCGAGTAGTGGCCCACGTTCGGCACCGAGAAGACCATGCGCCCGCCCGGCCGCAGCCAGCCGGCGGCGCGCTCGAGGAACGCCTGACCGTCTGTCAGGTGCTCGAAGAGCTCGAAAGCGACGATGGCGTCGAAGGTCTCGCCGGGGCCTGTGGTCTCGACGTCGCCGGTCACGACCCGGTCCATCCGTGCGCGCGCCGCCTTCGCGGCTTCCTGGTTGAGCTCCACGCCAACCACACGGCAACCGAAGCGCTCCTTGATCAGGGCAGCCGTGCGGCCGCGACCGCAGCCGACCTCCAGCACGCTGTGGGCAGGTCCGAGCTCGGGCAGAAGCGGAAGCACGTCGGCGCGCTCGCCCCCGTAGTAGTCGATGAACTGGTAGCAGAGACCGGTCGCTCGGCTTGGCGCGGGAACGCCGGATTCCCGCCGCGCCGCAGCGACCGCAGCCGCCAGCATCACCGCGGGGCTCGTCTCTGGCCCGGACCTCGCCGACCCGTCGGCGGAAGGGACGCCAGCCAGCCAGCGCCGCTCCGCGAGCTCGAAGTCGGCGAGCGTGAACAGGTCCTCGGCCGCCTCCGGGCCGAGAGTCGTCAGGTCGGTCGCATGCACGGCGAGAAGCTCGGGCTCGGCGGCGAGCCGATCCCGCATCGCCCGCAGCGAAGCCCGGCCGATCAGCACCCGATGCGAGGCAAGAACCAGCACCGCCTCGGCTTCGTCGGGCAGTCGTTCGGGCAGCGCGGGGACGAACTCCACCCCGCCGAACGCGGCCCGGACCTCGCCCGCCAGCCAGCGACGAAGGAACCGCCACTCGGCCGAGGCCTCGGCCTCGGCATCCCACGGCAGGACCACCACCAGCATGGACCGAATCGTAGCGCCCACCGCCGGATCCGGAAGCGGGCCGTTGAATGTGCCGCCGCGAGAAACCACGCTGCCCGGTGTGCGACAGGGCCGTGCTCGCTGCCGGGCGGCAGGTTGACCAGGAAGCGGACCCACTCGCTCCGGCGCCCGGTCAGCGGCCGTTCCGTTGCCAGAACCACGGATTGCCCGACATGGCCGCCGTCGCCGGTCAAGACGGGGACCGTGAAACGCGGATCGGCGTTCAGCGCCTTGCGCCCGCGGGGGACCCGGGCGCATTCGAGGCTGCCTGAAGGTTGGCGCCCGCCGCAAAGGGCTGCTCTGCGAGAGGTTGTCGCTTGCTCGGCACGTCGCGAGAGGCGCCTGCCTCCCTGGGACCCTGCCGCCGCAAACGGACCTGAAGGCCCAGCGCCCGCCGTCGAGGATGCTGCCGACGGCCGGTCAGGGAGCTGCGCTTTGTGCCTGAGTGGAGGTCTTGAAGCTCTGGCCCCAGGCGTAGTTGAAGCGGACGTTGTAGCAGGCCCCGTTGAAGCCGGACGGCGAGAACTGGCCATGGGCGCAGGCCTGTCGGCCGACCGGCAGGAGAGCAAGGAGACTGCTGAGCGATCTCAACCGGGTGCAGACGCGGCCTCGCCGTCGCGGCGGAAGGCCCGCAGCAACGCCTTGCCGGTGCGGTACTCCGTGTAGGTCTCGGCGATCTCGCGGCCCGACCGGCCCAGGCGCCGCCGCAGGTCCGGGTCGGCGTCCAGGCGCTTCACCGCCGCTCGCAGTGCCGGTGGGTCGCCGAACGGCACCCGCAGCGAGGCCCGGGCATGCGGGTCCAGGTCGCGGTGCGATGGAATGTCCGTCAGGACACAGGGCCGCGCGCAGCCCATCGCCTCGAGCGCCAGCAGACCGAACCCCTCCAGCGGCGACGACGGACCGATGCAGAGGTCGACGCTGCGCATCAGCCCGGGCACCTCGGCAGGCGGCAGGTGGCGCCGCCGCTCCGCTTCCGGCCAGAAGGCCAGCTCCTCCGGATCCGCATCGAGCGAGAGGCGCACGAGGTCGATCCGGCAGGTGCCGCTCTCGAACAGGGGCCGCAACGCCCGCAGGCACCAGGCCACGCCCTTGACCTCCAGGCCCCAGTGGCCGCTGACCAGCACCCGCAGCCGGCCGTCTTCGGGGCGCTCGTGCTGCGGCGGATGGAACCTCTCCGGCTCGAACGGCTGCGGAATCCACTCCGCGTCGACGCCGTGCCGGGAACGGATGGTGGACGCCAGGTGCGGCGACACGACCAGCTTCCTCGCCGGCAGGTCGTACGCGGCGCGCATCTCGGTGCGCTCCTCGGCGCTGAGGGTCAAGTGACCGGGCTCGTACCCCTGGCACAGGTGGCACGCAAGGCGGGTCGCGGCCTGAACCGCGACCTGAACGGTGGGCGCCAGGGTCCCGACCGCGACCTCGGCGGTCGGAACGAAGCGCGGTTCGACGGCCTCGACCTGCCGGTAGAACCCGTCGGCGCCCTCGAACCACTCCGGGCACGGATCGGGGGCGTGCACGGTGGCGTCGACCCCGAACCGGCGAAGCGCCCTGGCATGCTGCAGCACCACCTTGACGCCGCCGTACAGCGCCGCGCCGGGGAGAAGGTAGGCGACTCTCAGGCGACGATCCCCAGTGGCGGGCGAGTGCGCCAGGCGCCGCGGGTGAAGTCGGGGAACTCCACGGGCTCGCTGCCTCGGGAAACCGAGATCTCGGTCAGTTCGACCGGCACTGACAGCGCCGCCGCATCGTAGACGTCCATGTCGGTGGCCACGCCCTCGCGGAGGCAGCGGATCAGGCGGTAGTCCTCCAGGTAGTCCATGCCGCCGTGGCCGGCGCCTTCGGCGTCCCCGGCACGCTCGGCCCACAGAGGGTGCTCGAACCGTTCACGGTACGGCTCGACGTCACTCCATTCATGGCTCTCGGCTTCGCCCTCGACGAAGATGCGGTCCGGGAAGCCGCCGAAGACGCCGCGCGTGCCCTGCACCAGGTTGAGGCGGCTGTAGGGCCGCGGCGTGCTCGTGTCGTGCTGCAGCAGGATGCTCCGTCCGCGACGCGTCCGGATGAGGCTCGAGTTCATGTCGCCCAGCGCGTAGCGAACCTGCGCGCGGGGGTCGTCGTCGCCGAAGCGCTCGGCGGCGTACTTCGCCAGGCCGCGGGCGGGGCTCGACAGCGATACCAGGTAGTCGAATCGGTCGCCCCGGTTGATGTCCATGCAGTTGGCCACCGGTCCCAGGCCGTGGGTCGGATAGAGGTTGGCGTTGCGGTCCACCGAGTGCTGCAGACGCCAGAGCCCCTCGTTGCGGTCCGAGAACTTGATCGACCGAAGATCGTGGATGTAGGCCGCCTCGGCATGGATGAGGTCGCCGAGCAGGCCCTGCCGCACCATGTTCAGGACCATCATCTCGCTGCGGCCGTAGTTGCAGTTCTCCATCATCACGCAGTGGCGGGCGGTCCGCTCGGCGGTTTCGACCAGCAGCCAGCAGCCTTCCAGGCTGATCGCCGCGGGAACCTCCACGGCCGTGTGCTTCCCCGTCTCCATCGCCTCGACGCACACCGGGACGTGCCAGCGCCAGGGCGTCGAGTTGAACACCAGGTCCACGTCGTCACGCTCGCACAGCCGCCGAAAGTCGGTCTCGCCGCGCGTGTAGAGGTCCGGGGCCGGACGGCCGGCGTCCACCACCCAGGACGCGACCTCCTCGGCGCGGGGCCCGTCGATGTCGCACACCGCCACGACGTCGACGCCCTCGATGCGCAGGAAGTTGCGGACATGTCCGCCGCCCTGAAGCCCGACGCCGACGAAGCCGATGCGCACCCGTTCAAGCGGCGGCGCGGCGAAACCCGCCCGGTACCGCTCCACCGCCTCGTCGTTCGGCGCCGCCGCGGCGTTGCCGACGCCGGTCTCCTGCCGGGACGCTGCCCGGGCCTCGCTCGCCGCGGCGGCCGCCACGGCCGGGCCCATCCAGGCCGCCTTCAGAAGTTCCCGACGACCCCAGGACGCCGGCACACCGCCACGCTGCCCGCAGCCGTCAAGGCTGGATCCGCGCTTCATCCGAGCGCGTCCCAGGTCAGAAGTTGATCAGAAATTGAAGAAGTCGTCGTCCTCGCCGTCGCCGAGGTAGGACGCCTCCTCGTCGAGCCAGGCCTGAAACTCCTCCTCGGTGTGCACGGTGAGGAAACCGCGCATCGAGTAGTGGCTGTTGCCGCAGAGCTGCGCGCAGGCAATCTCGTACACGTAGTCCGGGTTGCCGGTCTGCTCGCGGATCTGGGCCGTCGTCTTCGTGGGAACGAACCAGACCGGGATCGAAATGCCGGGAATCGTGTCCTGCTTGATCCGCATGTTGGGCAGATTGAAGCTGTGGATCACGTCCTTGGAGGTCAGATGGATGATGGCCGGCTTGTCCACCGGCAGGTGCAGCTGGTTGACGGTCCAGATGTCGTCGGCGCCGGCGGCACTGCTGCGGTCGAGGCCGACAGGGTTGGTCGCCTCGTCCACCAGCTCCATGTTCTGGTCGCCGAAGACGCCGTCGGCGCCGGGATACCAGACGTTCCAGGCGAACTGCTGCGCCACCACCCGCACAACCGTGGAGTCGGACTCGGCTGGCGTTTCGTCCACGCGCTCCGCCCACGCGGGGATCGAGAAAGCGAGAAGCAGGAACCCCTCGGCGATCGCCACCGCCACCTCCCCGTAGGTGCTCGCCTTGCTCTTCACGCCGACGTAGTCGGCCTTCGGATTGCGGCTGGCGCGGAAGCGCAGAAGCACGTACACGAAGAACACGCCCCAGACGATGAACAGGGCAAGCATCAGGTAGTGCACCCAGTCGATCATGTTGTCGATCCGGCCGGCGTGCTCCGATGCCGCGACCGGGAACATGGCATCCATCATGGCTTGTCAGGCTCCTTATCCGATGCTCTCTTCCTGGCTCGTTCCTTCGCCCTGCCCTCTTGCGCCTTCTCGACGGTGCTCCACCAGGGCGGCACCGGGTCAGTTCGCAGACGCCGCGCACGGCGCCGGAGATGGAGAAAGAAGAGTACGAAGCAGGCCTGCAGGACGAACACCGCCGCCAGCAGAAACCAGACGCCGGCACGGGCCGCGTCGATCATCGACCCCTCGGCGGCGCCGTAGCAGACCGTGCAGGCCCAGGCGGCGCGGTCGGAACCGAAAAGCCACAGGGCAGCCACGAGCGGCACGGTGCGGAAGAGCTTCCGGCGACGCGCCCACTCCTCCTCGGGCGTGGTGATCTTGCGCCAGAACCAGATGCCGTAGGCGACCAGCGCTGCGGCCGCCACGAAGGAGGCCACGCCGAGCGTGACGAAGCCGCCACCCTCGGCGAAGCACCAGCCGCCAAAGAACAGCGCCAGGAGAACGGCGCTGCCCACGAAGACGATGTGGATGACCTTCAGATTCATGGCAGTTGTCCTGGTTCGGGAACGGGTGTCCTGGTTCGGGAACGGGTCAGGGGGCCGTCAGTGCGGGACCGGGGCCTCCACTTCGGCGTAATCGCCCACCTGGTCGCCGACCGAGGTCAAGAGCGGCAGCGCCATCAGGGCGACGAAGAACGCCACGGTGAGGGCCAGGACCCAGTAGATGATCTTCTTCTCGTCGATCAGGTGCATGAAGAAGCAGGCGACGAGCGACGCCTTGACACTGGCGATGAACAGGCCGATGACCAGCGCCACCGGCACCGAGACCTCCAGGTTCGCTGCCAGGACGGTGAAGATCGTGCCCACCATCAGGGCGCCGAACACCATGAAGTAGATGCGGACCTGCTTGTCGATGTCGACGTGTTCACTCATGGAATGCGGCTGCTCCGGATACGGGGAATGGGAGTTCTCGGGTTCAGGTCGGGTTCAGATCGGACCGGCTGCCGGGACGGGCGCTTCGCCTACAGGAGGTAGAAGACCGGGAAGAGGAAGATCCAGACCAGGTCGACGAAGTGCCAGAACAGCCCGGAGTGCTCGACCCGATCGGTGAGCCACTGCCGGTCGGTGTGAAACAGCCTCGATCCCGGCCCGGTGTAGTACGCGTTCCAGGCCATGCCGCCGATCACGTGCAGGGCGTGCAGGCCGGTCATCGCGAAGTAGATGGCGAGAAACGTGCTGTCCTCCGGGAAGTGGCCCTTGGTGAACTTGGCCGTGTACTCGAAGTACTTGATCACCAGGAAGATCGCGCCGCAGCCGACGGTCATCCAGCCGAACACACGGAAGCGGTTCAGCTGCCCCCGCATCAGCGAGGCCCAGGCCATGACCATCGTCAGGCTGGAAGCGATCAGCACCGCCGTGTTCAAGGTCGCCAGCGGAATGTTGAGCTCCGCGTCTTCCTGCAGAGCGTGCCAGTTTCCATCGGCGCCCAGGCGCAGCATGATGAACGTGGCGAACAGCGCCCCGAACAGCATGACCTCCGAGGTCAGGAACAGCCAGATGCCGATCTTGCCGTTGTTCAGGCCCGTTTCGGGGTGAGCCTTGATCGTGTAGGGGATTTCCATGGAAAGAGAGCCCTCGCTCGGTCAGGTGCTGACGGCTTCCGCCTGGGGAACGTGGTCCCGGTCACTCCCGGGCACGCTGTACTCGTAGGGACCGCGCACCACCTCGATCTCCTGATCGAAGTTGCCGTGCGGCGCAGGCGACGGCGCCACCCACTCGACGGTGGTCGAGTTCCAGGGGTTCCGCCCCGCCTTCGCGCCGTTCCTGATGCTGATGAAGAAGTTGATGATGAAGGGAATCTGCGCCAGCGCCAGGCACCACGCCGAGACCGACATCATCTTGTTCAGGCTCGCGACCTCGCCGGCGAAGTCGTAGGTCTCGCCGCCGTCGGCGAGCCGTCGGGAAACGCCGTACAGGCCCTGGATCAGCATGGGGCCGAAGACGCCGTTCATGAAGATCAGCGATGGCCAGAAGTGCAGCTTGCCCAGGAATTCGTTCATCTTCCGCCCGGTCACCTTGGGGAACCAGTAGTAGACGCCGGCGAACAGGGCGAACAGGGTCCCCGGAGCGACCACGTAGTGGAAGTGGCCGATCACGTAGTAGGTGTCGTGCAACGGGATGTCCGCCGCGGAAAGCCCCAGCGGCAGGCCTGTCAGGCCGCCGATGCCGAACATGGGCAGGAAGCCGAGCGCGAACAGCATCGGCGTGTTGTAGCGGATGGAACCGCCCCACAGCGAGAGGAACAGCGCCGACAGGATGATCACCGACGGAATCGAGATGATCATCGTCGTGGTCTGGAAGAACGTGGACATCACCGAGCCCATGCCGGTGATGAACATGTGGTGGGCCCAGACGATGAAGCTCATGAAGCCCAGGAAGACCAGCGCGTAGACCATCGAGCGGTAGCCCCAGAGCGGCTTCCGCGTGTTGTTGGCGATGACCTCGGCGACGATGCCCATCGCTGGCAGGATCAGCACGTAGACCTCGGGATGGGCCAGGAACCAGAACAGGTGCTGCCAGAGCAGCGGGCTGCCGCCGCCGCTGCGGTCAAGCACCTCGCCGCCGACCACCAGGCCTTCGGGGATGAAGAAGCTCGTGTTCGCGACCCGGTCCATCAGCTGCAGCACGCCAGCCGCTTCGAGCGGCGGGAAGGCCAGCAGGAGGAGGAATGCGGTCACGATCTGCGCCCAGCAGAAGAAGGGCAGGCGCATCCAGGTCATGCCCGGGGCGCGCAGCTGAATCGCCGTGGTGATGAAGTTGATCGCGCCCAGCAGCGACGACGTGATCAGGAAGATCATCCCGATCAGCCAGGCCGTCTGGCCGTTCAGGGCGATGTCGGCGAGCGGCGAGTAGGAGGTCCAGCCGTTGGCGGCGGCGCCCGTGGGCAGGAAGAAGCTGGCGAACATGGTCACGCCGCCCAGGAACAGGCACCAGTAGCTGATCATGTTCAGCCGCGGAAACGCCATGTCCGGGGCGCCCAGCTGCAGCGGCATGACGAAGTTCCCGAAGCCGCCGACCGCGAGCGGAACGACGCCGAGGAACACCATGATCGTCCCGTGCATCGCGCCGAGCTCGTTGTAGAAGTCCGGAAGCATGATGCCGCCGGGCATCCGGCTCTCGCCGAACAGGGCGCCGAGGACCGGCAGCGGCTCGCCCGGAAAGGCGAGCTGCCAGCGCATCAGCATCATCAGCGCGAAGCCGAAGAACAGGAACGCCAGGCCGGTGACCGAGTACTGGATCCCGATGACCTTGTGGTCGGTCGAGAAGATGAACTTCCGCCAGAAGCTCAGCTCGTGGTGATGCTCTTCGTGTGCGGGTGCTGCGTGAACGGGCTCCGCCATGGACGCCGCTCCTTTCCTGATCCTCTTGCCTGGACCCGTGGACCTTGCCGACGTGGCCGGCGAGCTAGCCCTGCGGCCCCTCGAAGACGAAGTTCACGGTCTGCGTGTCGCTCGCGCCGACGGTCACGGTCTCGGTGATGGCGCCTTCGTCGCCAAAGCCCTCGACCTCGTGCATGGCTTCGATGGTGTAGGTGCCGGCGGGCACGTTCTCGATGCGGAAGCTGCCGTCCAGGCCGGTCACGGCGTAGAACGGATGGTCGACGACCGTCACCCAGGAGCTCATCCACGGGTGGACGTCACACTTGATGCGGAACCGCTCCGCCTTGTCGAAGCTGTAGTCAGCCTCGGTGACGTTGGCGGGCATCGCCCGGTTGAAGGGCGGGTTGAGCTTCGACAGCGAGTGGACGTTGTGCAGCAGGCCGTCCGAGTTCTTGACCTTGAAGGTCTGGCCGACCTGCACGCCCGTCACGTGCGGCGTGTAGATGCAGCCGTCCTGATCCATGACGACCGGCTCGGACGGGCTGTCGAAGCTCTTGCCCTCGAGGCCGCCGATGATCATGACGAAGACGTTGGCGAGCGCCTGGTCGGCGCCGAGCACGAGGGTCTCGGACTTGACCGGCGCGCTGTGCTTCGCCTCGCACTTCGGGTCCGCTCCCATCCTGAGCGGCGGGAGGTTCGGCACGCGGCCGTCGTAGGTGATCTTGCCGATGATCGTGCCGCCGAACGACGCCGAAGCGGACACGATGGCGAGCGCCAGAAGAACGACACAGACTCGAGTGGCCTGCCTGGAAATCATCTCGGTTGCTCCTTGCGGGAGAGTTGCAGTTGGCTGAGAAAGGGGCTGAAGGAAGACTTGAAGGAGGTGCGATCGCGAGGACGGGACTCTCTGCTGGAACTTCGGACTGGTGGCGCGTTTCCCGGTTGTGGATCCCGGTTGTGGATGCGGATTCCGGTCGTGGGTGCGGCCCCGCGGACGACTGGCGACCTTCAATCCGCCGCTCCGTGCGCGTTGAAGGCCGGTGCAGCGTAGCAGCCACTGGCAGGCCGTACAAGCAGGCCCGGACGGCCGTCGGCACGGGAAGTCAGACGTTCTCGAAGGACAGGGACTCCACCAGGCGCGGGTCCCTGGCCGGCACCAGCGAACCGCGATTCAGCAACAGGCCGACCACCGCCACGAAGAGCCCGCCCACGGCCAGCAGGGAGGTCAGGTCCAGCCATGAGAAGACGGGGGCCTCCTTGTGCAGGTTCGGCATGACAAGCCAGTAGAGATCCCACAGGTGCATCGCCAGCATCCAGACCGCGCCGACCATCAGCAGGGTGCGGTTGCGCTTGATCGTGCGCGGCATGAGGAAGAAGAACGGCACTGCGAAGTGACCGACCGCGAGCGCCACGGTGGCGGGCGTCCAGTGCGCCGCGTGACCTTCCGTGCCGTGCAGTCGGTGCAGAAACCAGGCCGTCTCCTCCGGGATGTTCGCGTACCAGATCAGGAAGAACTGGCTGAAGGCGATGTAGGCCCAAAAGACGGTGAAGGCGAACAGGAGCTTGCCCAGGTCGTGGAAGTGCTCCCCCGTGACCACGCCCCGGAAGTGGCCCGTGCGCTCGAACGCCAGGGTGAGGACGGTGATGGCCGCGAAGGCGGAGACGATCGCGCCGGCGAAGAAGTAGACGCCGAACATCGTCGAGTACCAGTGCGGGTCCATCGACATCAGCCAGTCGAACGCGGCGAACGTGACCGTGACGGCGAACACGAACAGGGCCGGCGGGCTGACCCGCGCCATGCGGCGGCTGAGCGAAAGGTCGCCGGTCAGGTCCTGCTTCGTGGAGGCGCTGCGCAGGAACAGCGCCAGGCCGGTCCAGATCGCAAAGTAGACGACGACCCGCAGCCAGAAACCGCCCGGATTGAGCCACGGCTCCTTGACCTGGAGCAGCCGGTCGTGAGCGACCGCGTCCGCGTGAGTCCAGTGGAACAGGTCGTGCATGCCCATGGCCACCACCGGCACGAACAGCACCGCCAGGAGCGGCACGGCACAGGCCAGGTTCTCGGCCAGCCGGCGCACGACCACGCCCCACCCCGCCTTCGCGGCGTGGTGGAGGAGAACGAAGAACAGGCTGCCCAGGCCGATGCCCAGGAAGAAGAGCACGGCGACCAGCCACGAGTGGTAGAACTGCTTCGCCCCGTCCACGCTGGCCAGCAACAGGGTGGCCACGGTGGCAACCACGCCGACCGCGCCGGCAAGCAACGGGAGACGCGACCAGCCGCTGCCCGGTCGAATGACGAGCTGGTCCAGGTGGACGATGCGAGGACCGTGCGCCATCACTCCGCTCCGTCCTGCCCGCCACCGGCCTCGTCGGCCGGGTCCTCGATGGGCACGTGCTCGACCTCGACCGCGCCGAGGCCGCTCAGGAACTCCGCCGTCCCCTCGCCGTCGTACTGCGGGTCCCACGCCTCGATGGCGATGAACAGGCCGTCATCCGTGACCCGGGCGAAGTTCTCGGAGCGGAACAGGGGGTGGTGCCAGGTCGGCAGCTTGTTGAATGCGAACATGCCCACGACCGCGCCGAGCGCCGCGCCGAGGACGCCGAGCTCGAAGGTCACCGGCACGAACGCCGGCCACGTGAACAGCGGCTTGCCGCTGATGATCAGCGGGTAGGCCTGCATGTGAACCCACATTTGCAGTCCGAAGCCCAGGGCGGCTCCGGAGAGCCCCGTGGTCAGCACGAGGAACGGCAGCTTCGACGGCTTGAGCCCCATCGCCTTCTCGAGACCGTGAACCGGAAACGGCGTCAGCGCATCCCAACGGGAGTAGCCGGCATCCCGCACCGCCTCGCAGGCCTGGTAGAGCGCCCTGGCATTCCTGAACCGGGCCAGTACGCCGTAGTGGGCGTAGCCATCGGACACTTCCGGCACCTCGAGCTTCATCAGGCCCATGTCAGGCGCCTCCGCCGGCCGGCTGAGCCGCCGGCGCCTGGCCGACGGACTCGGCGCTGCCGCCCCGCTGCACCACCCGCACGAGCTCCTCGCCGTCGTGCGGGTCGGCCTCCCGCAGCACCGTCTTGACCTCCGCCACCGCAACCATCGGCAGGAAGCGGGCGAACAGGCAGAACATGGTGAAGAACAGGCCGAAGCTGCCCAGCATGGAGGCGAAGTCCCAGAAGGTCGCCTGGTAGTAGTCCCAGTTCGCCGGCAGGAAGTCGCGGTGCAGGGACGAGGCGACGATGACGAAGCGTTCGAACCACATGCCGATGTTGATCAGGATCGAGGACACGAAGAGCCAGCCGATGTGGTTGCGCATCTTCTTGAACCAGAAGAGCTGCGGCGTGAGCACGTTGCAGCTCACCATGATCCAGTAGGCCCAGGCGTAGGGGCCCAGAACGCGATTGGCGAACGCGAACTGCTCGTACGGGTTGCCGCTGTACCAGGCGATGAAGAGCTCGATGCCGTAGGCGTAGCCGACCATGCAGCCGGTCAGCAGCATGATCTTGGCCATGTTCTCGAGATGGCGCATCGTGATGATGTTCTCCATCCTGAACAGGACCCGGCAGATGAGCATCAGTGTCATCACCATGGCGAAGCCGGAGAAGATGGCCCCGGCGACGAAGTAGGGCGGGAAGATCGTCGTGTGCCAGCCGGGCAGCTGGGCGGTGGCGAAGTCCATCGACACGACCGAATGGACCGAAAGCACCAGCGGCGTCGCCAGGCCGGCCAGCATCAGGTAGGCCCGCTCGTAGTGCAGCCAGTTCCGGTGCGAACCCCGCCAGCCGAGCGCGAAGACGCCGTAGGCGAGCTTCCGGATCCGCGTCTTCGCCCGGTCCCGGATCGTGGCAAGATCCGGTATCAGGCCCACGTACCAGAACATCAGCGACACCGTGCCGTAGATGGACACGGCGAACACGTCCCAGATCAGCGGACTGCGGAAGTTCGGCCACATGTCCATCTGGTTCGGCAGCGGGGCCATCCAGTAGGCGACCCAGACCCGGCCCACGTGAATGCCGGGGAACACCATCGCGCACATGACGGCGAAGATGGTCATCGCCTCCGCCGCCCGGTTGATGGAAGTGCGCCACTTCTGGCGGAACAGGAACAGGATCGCCGAGATCAGGGTGCCGGCATGGCCGATGCCGACCCAGAAGACGAAGTTGACGATCGCGAAGCCCCAGTTCACGGGGTTGTTCAGACCCCAGATCCCGGTGCCTTCCCAGAACAGCCAGAGGATCGAGACGCCGAACAGGCCCAGCAGGCCCAGCGACGGCAGGAAGAAGAACCACCAGCCGAGCGGCGTCTTCCGCTCCACCGGAACGGCGACGGCCTCGGTGAGCGAACGGAAGTCGTAACCGCCGACAATCAGCGGCGCGCGCCCGCTCACGGGCTCGTGGGTGTTGTCCTGACTCTGTGCCATCTACGGCCTGAACGCGACGTCCCGGCGCCCGCCTGGGCGAACCGCCGGGAAGCTAGCACCGGGCCTTGTGCGGGTCAAGAATGAGCGGCGCAAGGACTGCCTCGGAGGCGCCTTGTCGCCCCGCAGCAGGCCGCCGTGCCGACGGCGGCACGAACCCCCTGACGTCCGTCACCCCGCCGGCGCCAGGATGCCCGTCTCGAGCGGCCACACAGCCCGGTCGGTCATGTCGTCCACCCCGCGGGCGCCAGGATGCCCGGGCAGTGGACCTCGCGGCGGCGCTGAACTCGGCCGTCACCCCGCGGGCGCAAGGATGCCCGCTCCACGATGTGGTCAGTCTCAGGCTGGTTCAGCGTCACCCCGCGGGCGCAAGGATGCCCGTCGTTCAGAAAATCCTCGCCGCGGAAGTATCGGCGTCACCCCGCGGGCGCAAGGATGCCCGCGTTTCGGTGAGGCTGACGAACTCGGTGACGCGCGTCACCCCGCGGGCGCCAGGATGCCCGGGCGGTGGACCTCGCGGCGGCGCTGAACTCGGCCGTCACCCCGCGGGCGCTAGGATGCCGGCATGAATGGATCACTGCAGTCAATCGCTTCTCCGCCACGGTCGCAGCCAGCCCGGACCCGCCCCTTCCCCATCGCCTGCACCGCGCTCGCCGTCGTCCTCGCGGCCGCTGGCTGTGGCGCCGCCCCGGATTCCGCCGACGGTGGCGACGCGGCCGACGCGCCGGTCGCCGAAGCCGCGCCCACCGAGCCGCTCGGCGACGGCGCCGTGGCCGGCGTGGTGCGCTTCGACGGCGAACTGCCGGACCTGCCGCCCCTGAACATGGAAGCCGACCCGGCCTGCGCCGCCCAGCACGACGAACCGGTCTACCCCGAGGTGCTCGCGGTCGACGCCGACTCCGGGCTCGGCAACGTGCTCGTCCACGTCGCGGACGGCGTGCCGGGAGGACCGTACCCGCTGCCCGAAGCGCCAGTGATCGACCAGGTCGGCTGCCGCTACAGCCCCAGGGTGGCGGGCATCATGGTCGGCCAGGAGCTCAGGATCCTGAACTCGGACGGGCTTCTCCACAACGTCCATTCGGTGTCGGAAGTCAACCGCCCCTTCAACCGGGCCATGCCGGCCGCCATCAAGCAGGCCACGTTCTCCTTCACCGACCCGGAGCCCGCCTTCCGGATCAAGTGCGACGTCCACCCCTGGATGTCCAGCTTCGTGGGCGTGTTCGAACACCCCTACTTCGCCGTGACCAACCCCGACGGTTCCTTCGAGATCACGGGCCTTCCCGCCGGCACCTACACGATCGAGGCCTGGCACGAGCGCCTGGGCACCCGGCGCTCCGGAGTCACCGTGCTCGACGGCCTGACCTCCTCGCTCGACCTCGCCTTCGCGCAGCCGGAGTAGCTCGCCGGCGCCCGCCTGACGGCCGGACCCAGGCCAGGCACGAACCGAGCCGGCGGCGTCCGTTCAACTTTCCAGGGTGCTCCAGAGTTCGGCCAGAGCCTCGTCCGGATCGTCGACCTTGATCGTCGTCATGCCCAGCGCCCGGGCGCTCTTCAGGTTGGATCCGATGTCGTCCAGGAACACGGCCTCTTCGTACCTGACGCCGATGCGGTCGCAGGCCAGCTCGTAGATCGCCGGGTCCGGCTTGCGCAGACCGACGACGCTCGACTCGACATAGTCGTCGAACAGCGAGCGGATCTCGGCCCGCATGGCGGCATCGGCGGCGTCGGCCGGCTCCCGTTCCTCCTCCGAGACCCAGTTGTTCGTCAGCGCCGCGACGACGCAGCCCTCGGCACGCAGCCGCTTCAGGGCGGCCAGCATCTGCGGGCGCGGCTTGCCCTCCTCGGCGATGGCGGCCATCATGTCGGCCGCCGAGAAGCGCTCGCCCACGGCCGGGTCCGCCGCCCGCACCTCGCGGTCGAAGGCGGCCATGAACTCCGGCCCCATGACCAGTTCGCCGCGTTCCATGCGCTGCCACGCGCCGCCCGGACCGGCCGCGACCACCAGACGGTTCACGAAGTTCTCCTCGATGCCCAAGGCCTGCTCGTAGCGCCTGATCGCGTGCAGCGGCGAACCGAACACCACACCGCCGAGGTCGAAGATGACTGCCCGGTACTTCATGGGCGCGATTCTACGCCCGCCTGACACCGCAACGCGGGCCGACGCGACCCGGCCGGCGACACCAGCCTGCTAGCGCAGCAGCGCCCGCGGCATCCGCATGGACGCCGGCGGCGGCCGGTCGGAGGCGATGAAGCCCTCCTCGCGCCACCGGTAGTCCAGGATGTGCAGTCGCGGATCCACGGCCTCCCAGCCGCCGTCCGGACGCCGCCGCACCACGCTGTAGAGAAGCCCCGGCTCGGGCCTGCCGCCGCTCGACCCGACCGCGCCGATCACCTGCCCCCGCGCCACGTTCTCGCCGCCGCGAACCGCCGTGGAGTCCAGGCGGGCGTAGAGGGTGATGAAGCGCTCGCCGTGCCGTATGGCCGCCATGCCGCCCCAGGTGTTGAAACCCCTGCCCAGCGCTGCGCCGCGACCGGTGAAGGTCACCCGGCCGGGCGCTGTCGCGTGGACCGGCTCGCCAGCGCCAGCGGCAAGCTCGATGCCGCGGCGGAAGACGGGCTCGCCGGTGACGCCATCCCAGCCGTCGCCGAAGGCGCCGACCAGGACGAAGTCGTCGCCGCGCAGCGGCGCCGCCGACGGCGTCAGGACAGCCAGGTCCGGCTCCGCCTCCTCCCATTCCCGGGCCGCAGCGAGGCGGCGCTCGATCCGCCGGATCAGCCGGTCGACGTCCTCCTCCACGCCCGACTCGATCAGCACCACCTCCCCCTGCCGAACCGTCAGCGCCGGCTCGTCGAGCACGTCGACCGGCTCGCCGCAGCCCTCGGCCGCGTCGGCCCCCACCCCGTAGGCGAGGACGATCCGGCACAGCCGGCCGTCGATCTCGGAGGCCAGCTGCCGCACGTCGCCGTAGCGGGCGGCCAGAGCCTCGAACCGGGCCGCCAGGCGCTGGTTCTCGCCCAGGGCGTCAGCTTCGCCGGGCTGGTTCATGCGAACCATCGTCGCAGCCACCAGCGCCACCAGGCTCAGCGCGGCGACGCCCAGGACCGCAAGCGCGAGACGGAACCGTCGCCGGGTGACGCGAAGGCGCCGGACCCGGCCGTAGTCGAGGTGCCACTGGAGCTCGCCCGGCAGCCACCTCCGGCGACGCCTTGCCTCAGCCATCGGCGCCGGCGGCGCCGATGCCGGCCAGGCGCCCGAACACCGCCCCCGAGGTCAGCCCCGCGCCGCCGGGGTAGTTGTCGTGGAACAGGTTTCCGACCAGTTCGCCGGCAGCGAACAGGCCCCGGATCGGTCTCCCGCCCGCATCCAGCACCCGCGCCCGCCGGTCGACCGCCAGGCCGCCGAAGGTGAAGGTGATGCCGCAGGTGACCGCCCAGGCCTCGAACGGTGGCGCTTCCAGCGGGTTGGCCCAGTTCGACTTGGGCAGCGCCAGGCCCCGGGTTCCGCGGCCGTCGCGGCGGGTCGGGTCGAAGGGGACGTCGCGCCGCACGGCATCGTTGAACTCCAGCACCGTGCGCAGGAAGGCGTCGGCGTCCACGCCGTCGAGCCGCCCCGCGAGCTCAAGCAGCGTGTCCGCCTCAACCCGGGTCGCGTGCGGCTGGTGGTACTCGTCGCGCAGCAGATCCCGGACCTGGGCGTCGAACACCTGCCAGGCGAAGCGCCCCGGCTGCTCCAGCACCTTCCGTCCGTACCTCGCGTAGGTGTAGTTGCGGAAGTCGGCGCCCTCGTCCAGGAACCGTTCGCCTCGCGCGTTGACCACGATGCCGAACGGATAGCTGTGCTTCTGGTAGCGGTGCCTGACGGCGAGATCGCCAAACTCCGGGGCGTTCACGTCCCAGGCCACCGCGTGGCAACCCGACCACTGGCCGGCACGGTCGGCGCCGATCTGAAGCGCCATGCGAATGCCGTCGCCCGTGTTGTGACGGCTGCCGCGGACCCGGGCCAGCTCCCAGCCCTCGCCCAGGTGCTGCCGCCGCCAGTCCCGGTTCGCCTCGAAGCCGCCGCAGGCGAGGACGACGCCCTCCGCCTCGATCGTTTCCGGGCCGGACTCACCCTCGATGCGCACGCCGCGCACCGTTCCGCGGTCCGCGACCAGGCCCACCGCGCGGCACTTGTAGCGGGTCACGACGCCGGCGCTGGCAGCCGCACGTTCCAGAGCCGCCACCAGCCCCGGTCCGCCGCCGTGCGCCTGGAGCGTCAGACCGCCCCAGAACCGGCGTCGTCCACCCACCTCGAAGGCCTGCCCGGCGTACAGCGGCACGAACTCGACGCCCAGTTCGCTCATCCAGCGAAGGGTGGGGCGGCTGCGGGCGACGAGCGTGTCGACCAGCTCCCGGTCGGCTCGGCCGCCGCTCATCCGCTCCAGGTCCCTTGCGAACCGGGACTCCGGGCAGGCCCCGAAGTCGCTCGCTGCGGCCTCCTCGTCCGTCAGGCCGGTCGCCACCTCGCGCAGCTCGTCAACGTCGGCGTAGGCGAACCGCATGGACGCCATCGTGAAGCGGCTGTTGCCCCCCCGTTCGGCCTTCGGCGCTCGCTCCAGCACGGTGACCGTCGCGCCCGCCTGACGCGCCGCGACGGCCGCGCACAAGGCGGCGTTGCCGGCGCCAACCACGACCACCCGCCATTGGCGGGCGCCGCCACCTGCCCTGTTCTCTCCCTCCACCTGTTCTCCATCTCCTCCTGCAACGCCCGGCCGCAGACGCGGACGGTAGCGTAGCCCCTCACGCCAGAAGGGGACCAGGGGACATGACCGACGAGAAGAGCACGAAACCGCCCCGGCACGACAAGGCCGCCGCCCGCTTCAGCGACCGGGTCGCGGTGGTCACCGGCGCCGCCGGCGGCTTCGGCCGCGCCATCGCCCGGAGGCTCGCCGAGGAGGGCGCGGCGGTCGCGCTCGGCGACATCGACTCGGCCGGCGGCGAACGGACCGCGGCCGAGATGCGAGACAACGGCGCCAGCGTGCTCTTCGAGACGGTGGACGTCTCGAAGAGCGACGACGTGCGCCGCCTGATCGAGCGTGCCTGCGCCGAATTCGGCGGTCTCGACATCCTGGTCAACAACGCCGGCTACTGCCATCGGGCGAGGCCCCTCTGGCGGCTCGCCGAGGCCGACTTCGACCGGGTATTCGAGGTGAACACGAAGAGCGTCTACCTGGGCGTCGTCCACGGAGCGCCACGGTTGATCGAGCGCGGCGGCGGCGTCATCGTGAACACGGCGTCCATCGGCGCCATCCGGCCCCGACCGCTGATCACCGCCTACAACGCCACCAAGGGCGCGGTGATCACGCTGACCCGGGGGCTCGCCACCGAACTCGCGCCGCACGGCGTGCGAGTCAACGCGGTGAACCCGGTCGCCGCCGACACGGATTTCATGAAGGGGCCGTCCGGCGGCCGGGCCCTCGACGACGCCGGACGCGAGGTGCTGGAGAAGACGATCCCCCTCGGCCGCCTGGCCCAACCCGAGGACGTGGCCGCCTCCGTCGCCTGGCTCGCCTCGGACGACGCGGCGTTCCTCACCGGCGTCTGCCTCGACGTCGACGGCGGCCGCAGCATCGGCTGACCTCTCCTGCCGGCCGCCGGGCCAGCCAGAATGGTCGGGCAAGCCAGCACGCTGCCGGCGCTGGCACGCCCGTGAACCCGACCGCGGCGTTACCGACTGGCGTCGATCACCCGACCGCCGACGATCGTCCCCGCCGCCGCGCCGCGCAGGCGCCAGCCGGCGAACGGGGTGTTCCGGGCCTTGCTGCGGAAGGCGGCGGGGTCGACCTGCACTTCCCGGTCGAGGTCGATCAGGGTCACGTCCGCCGGCGAGCCGGGCGCCAGGCTGCCGCCGGGAATGCCCAGCAGCCGCGCCGGCGCGGTCGACAGGAGCTCGACCAGCCGGCCCAGGTCGACGACTCCCTTCCCCACCAGCCGATCCAGACACAGGGAGAGCGTGGTCTCCAGCCCGACGATTCCGTTCGGAGCGGCCACGAAGTCCAGCTCCTTCTCGTCCGGGTGGTGCGGCGCGTGGTCGCTGGCGATCGCGTCGATGGAACCGTCCGCAAGGCCGGCCACCAGCGCGTCGCGGTCCGCGGCGCTCCTGAGCGGCGGGTGCATCCTGAAGTTCGGGTCGAGCCCGGAGTCGAAGACGTCCTCGTCGGTCAGCAGCAGGTGATGCGCCGACACCTCGCAGCTGACCCGATGCCCGGCCGCCCTGGCCTCGCGCACGAGCTCCAGGCTGCGCCCGGTGGACATGTGCGCCAGGTGGTAGCGGCCGCCGGTGTCCGCGGCCAGCAGAAGGTCGCGCGCGACCATCGCGTCATCCGCAGCGCCGGGGATGCCGGGAACGCCGAGCCGGGTCGAGAAGGCGCCGTCGTGCATCACGCCGTCGCCCGACAGGTCGAGGTCCTCCGCGTGCTGGATGAGCGGCAGGTCGAAGTGCATCGCGTAGCGGAGCGCCTGCCGCATCAGCTCCGCGTTCCACACCGGCCTGCCGTCGTCCGAGACCGCCACCGCGCCCGCCCGCCGCTGGGCGCCGAACTCGGTCAGCGCACGCCCCTGAAGACCCCTGCTCACCGCCGCGATCGGGTACGCCCGTGCGAACCCGACCCGCTCGGCCTGGCGCAGCATGAACTCGGTCACGGACGGGTCGTCGTTCACCGGCGCCGTGTTCGGCATGCAGGCGACCGCCGTGAACCCGCCCGCGGCGGCGGCGCGCAGGCCGGTCTGAAACGTCTCCTTGTACTCCTGGCCCGGCTCGCGCAGATGCACGTGCATGTCGATCAGCCCCGGCGTCACCACGAGCCCGCTCGCGTCGAGCTCGCGCGCGCCGGCCGGCGCCTCGACTGCCTCGCCGCACCCGACCACCAGGCCGCCCCGCAGGAGCACGTCCGCCGGGCCGTCGACACCTCGGGACGGGTCCACGACCCGACCGCCGCGAATCACGAGCGCGTCGCTCACCGCGCCGCCGCCTCCTCGTCGCCCTTCCTTCCCACCAGCAGGTAGAGCACCGCCATGCGCACCGCGACGCCGTTCGCCACTTGATCCAGGATCACCGACCAGGGGCCGTCGGCGACGTCGCTGGCGATCTCGATGCCGCGATTGATCGGCCCCGGATGCATGACGATCGCCCCCTCGGCGGCGCCCCGCATGCGCTCCGCGGTCAGCCCGAACAAGTCCGCGTACTCCCGCTCGGAAGGGAAACCCATGCGCGCCTGACGTTCCAGCTGCACGCGGAGCATCATCACGACGTCGGCGCCCTCCACCGCCTCCTCGAGCGAGTGCACAACCCGGGCCCCCAGCGCTTCGGGCGCCTCCGGCATCATCGTGCGAGGCCCGGCGAGAACGACCCTGGCGCCCAGGCGGGTCAGGCAGAGCACGTTCGACCGCACCACGCGGCTGTGGGCGATGTCGCCGACGATGGCGACCCGCAGGCCCTCGACGCGGCCCTTGCACCGGCGGATGGTGAAGGCATCGAGCAGCGCCTGGGTGGGATGCTCGTGCGCCCCGTCACCGGCGTTCACCACCCCGGAGGAGATGCGCTCCGCCAGCGCGTGCGGCACCCGTGGGTGCGCGTGCCGCAGGACCACGATGTCCGGCGCCATCGCCTCAAGGTTGCGGGCGGTGTCGAGCAGGCTCTCCCCCTTCGCCAGCGACGATCCGGAGGTCGAGAAGTTGATGCTGTCGGCGGACAGGCGCTTCTCGGCGATCTCGAAGCTGGACCGGGTCCGCGTCGACGGCTCGAGGAAGACGTTGATGACCGTCCGGCCGCGCAGGGTCGGTACCTTCTTGATCGGCCGGGACGCCACCTCGACGAACGACTCCGCCGTGTCGAGAACGTGCACAATCTCGGCAGCCGACAACTCGGCGACCCCCAGCAGGTCGCCTCGCTGCCAGACTGGTTCGCTCACCCCTCGCGCTCGAGCAGCTCGACCGCTTCCTTGCCGTCGTCGGTGGTGGCGTACGAGACCTTGATCACCTCGCTGTCCGTCGTCTGCACCTGCTCGCCGACGCAGTCGGCGTGAATCGGCAGCTCGTGGTGACCCCGGTCGATCAGAACCACCAGCCGTACCGCACGGGGCCGGCCGTAGTCCATCAGCGCATCGAGGGCGGCGCGGATCGTGCGGCCGCTGTACAGGACGTCGTCGCAAAGCACCACGATCCGGTCGTCGATGGGAACCGGCAGGACGCTCTCCCGGACCACTGGCTGCGGCGCGATCGTGGACAGGTCGTCCCGGTAGAGGGTGATGTCGAGAACGCCGACCGGCACCTCGACGCCCTCGGTGCGAGCGATCGTCGACGCCATGAACTCGGCCAGCGGCACGCCCCGCGTGCGCACGCCGACCAGCATGAGGGCATCCGTGCCGCCGGCGCGCTCCACCACCTCGGCGGCCATGCGCCGCATCATCCGCGCCATCTGCGGGGCGTCGTGAAGCGTCCTCTTGACCGTCAGCGTCGCCATGTGCGCGGCGCACGCTATCAGCGGCCGGCCGGCCACGCCACATGTTGTGGGCCGTGCCTGACCGGGCACAACAGCTTGTGTCCCATTCATGAAAGCTGCTACGTTTCCCGCCGGTCGACAAGACCTCCTGTCCCAAGGCTGTGCTGAAGCTCGAACACCTCGAAGTCAACGGCTTCAAGACCTTCGTGGACCCGGTGACGAGCCGGTTCGCGCCCGGCATCACGGCGATCGTCGGTCCGAACGGCTGCGGCAAGAGCAACCTCGCCGACGCGATCACCTGGGTGCTGGGCGAGCAGAGCCCGAAGTCCCTGCGTGGAAGCTCCATGGAGGACGTCATCTTCAACGGCAGCGGCCAGCGCAAGCCGCTGGGGATGGCCGAGGTCAGCCTGACCTTCCTGACCGATGGCGGCATCGCGCAGGCCGAGGATGGCCGCATCACGATCGGCAGGCGGATCTTCCGGGGCGGCGAAGCGCAGTACCGGCTGAACGACCGGACGGCTCGGCTCAAGGACGTCCGCGACATCCTCATGGACACCGGCCTGGGCATCCGCGAGTACTCGGTGATCGAGCAGGGCCGCATCGGCATGATCCTCTCCGGCAAGCCCGGGGAGCGCCGCCAGCTGATCGAGGAGGCGGCCGGCATCACCCGCTACCGCAACAGCAAGCGGCTGACCGAGCTGAAGCTGAAGCACACCGCCGACGACCTCCTGCGCCTGAACGACCTGATCACCGAGGTGGAAAGGCGCGTCAGGTCGCTCAAGCGCCAGGCCGGCGCGGCGCGGCGCTATCGCGAGCGCCAGGAGTCGTATCACGAACTCCTGGAGCTCGTGCTCCGGACGCGCTGGACGGCGACGCAGGAGGAGCTGGCACAGCTGGACGCCGACCTCGACGCCGAGAAAGATCGCGAGGCCGAGCTGCTGGGCCGCATCGCCCGCCGCACGACCGAGCTCGCCGCCAGCCGCGAACGCCTCGGCGAATGCGCCCTCGAGGCGCAGCGTGCGCACCGCCGACACGCCGAACTGCTGGCCATCGTCGAAGGGCGTCAGCAGTTCGTCCGCGGCGCCGCCAAGACCCTCGATGCGTGGGCGGAGCAGATCGAGAACGGCGAGAACCTCGCCCGGCTGCGGCAGGTCGACCGTGCGCAGGCCGAAGAGGCGCTGGCGGCGCTCGACAGCAGCCGCGATTCCCACCGCGCGGAGCGCGAGAAGGCTCTGGCCCGGGTGGAGGAGGACCGACGCCGCATCGACGACGCGGCCGAAGCCGTGGAGCAGGCTCGCGTCCGCCAGCAGGAACTGCGGGAGGCGCAGCAGGCCGCGCAGACCGCCATCGACGAACTCCGCAGGCGCCAGATGAGCCAGGGAATCGTGCGCGAGCGGGCCGTCGCCCGCAGCGAGCAGGCCGCCGAGGCGCTGTCGCGCGGCCGCCGCTTTCTGGAGACACTCGACACGGACGTGAGAACCGTCGGCGAGCAGGTCGAGGCCTTTGAGGCCGGCCTCGCCGAGGAGACCGAGGCAGCCGCACGAGCGCAGGCGGCCCAGGAGGCCGACCGCAGCCGCCGCGAGGAGGCGCGACAGGCGCTGGAAGCCTGCCGCGAGGAGATGGCGGAGTGCGGCAAGCGGACCGCGGTCCTGCGCGAGCTCGGGGCGCGCGACGAGGAGCTGCGTGCCGAGATCCGGGCCGCCCTGATCGATCTCGGGCACGCCGAGCCGCAGTTTCTGGGCGACGTGATCGAGGTCGCGGCCGGCTGGGAGGACAGCCTCGACCTGTTCCTGGGCGGGCTGCGCAACGCGGTGATGCTCGGGCCCGACGAGGATGCTGCCGCTCTCGCCCGCGGTCTGGCCGGGCACGAGCTGCAGGCGACGCTGCTGCGCCCGGTCAATGCGGATCGAGCAAGGTCAGGTCCGGCGCGATCCGTGCCGAACGGCGACGGGATCGTCGCGGATCTGGGCACCGCGCTCGGTCTGCCCGACGAACTGCGCAGCGCCCTCCCGCACGCCTTCCTGGTCGACGGCCCGGAAGCGGCGGAGCGCCTCGCGGCGCAGCATCCCGGCGTAGCGTTCCTCTGCCGCGACCGCCTGTGGGTCGAGGCCGGGCGCATCACGCTGCGCGGCCAGCGGGCGGCCCCGGGCGCACTCGGGCGGCAGCGGGAACTCGACGACCTCGGCCGCCGCACGGGGGTTCTCGATGCCCGATGCGAAGCCCTGCAGCGGCAGATCGAGGAGGCAACGGACGGGGTGCGCGCAGCGGCCGCCGAAGGCCAGCGCATCCAGCGGGCGGCGGCCGACATCGCGCAGGACCTGGCCGTGGCCCGGGCCCGGCTGGAAGACCTCGGCAAGCGTCGAGATGCCCTGGTCGGCGACGCGGACGAGGCCGAGGCCGAACGGGACGAAGCCGCCCGCGAGATCGCCGATGCCCGTAGCCGCGAACGCCTTCTCGCGGCCGACCTGAAGGTCCGCGAGAAGGCGAAGAGCAGCCTCGACGGTCTGCTGGCGGCGGCAGTCGAGGCCGTCGAGAGGGCGCGCGAGGAGCGGGAAACGCGGGTGACCGCTGGCGCCGGCAGGCAGGGCCTGCTCGACCTGATCGAGCAGCGCTCGACCACCGAGCGGAACGATCGACGCCGGATCGAGCGGGATCTGGACTCCTGGCGCAGCAAGGACTCCGAATGGTCGGCGCAGCACGAGGACCTCGCCGGGCGGATCACGGTCCTGGAAGCCGAGGCCGCTCAGGCCGGCAAGGAGCTGGACGAGGCGCTGGCCGGTCGAAACGCCGCCGAGGCCGCGGCCGAGTCGGCCCGGCAGGCGCTGAATGCCGAGAACGAACTGGTCCGGGAGATCGACGATCAGCTGCGCAAGCTCGCAGCCGAGCGCGAGGACCTGCGCGAACGGAGCCAGGAGCTGCGGCTGCGGCGCGAAGGCCGCCGGCTGGAAGCGGAACACCTGGAGCGGGACTACCGAAACGAGTTCGCCCGCGACCTGACCGCCCCGGACCGGTCGGGAGGTGCGGAAGGGCCGGAAGCCTCGGCCACCGACCACCGGGCGCCTGCACCTCCCGCGACCGTCGGCGGCGAGGTCGCCGACCTCGATGCGCTGGAAGCCGAGCTGCAGGCCAGACGCCTGGCGCTGGAGCGGACAGGGCCGGTCAACGTGCTTGCGGACCAGGAGTACGAGGAGGAGCGCACGCGCCACGAGTTCCTCACCGGCCAGCGCACCGACGTGGAGGAATCCGTCCAGAAGCTGAGGCGCGACATCCGCGACCTCGACCGGACCTCTTCCGAGCGCTTCCTGGCAGCCTTCCGGGAGGTGAACGAGGCGTTCGGCGACACGTTCACCGAGCTGTTCCGCGGCGGCGAGGCGGAGATGCGCCTGATGGACGAGAACGATCCGCTCGACTGCGGCATCGAGATCACCGCCCGGCCCCCCGGCAAGAGAGCGCAGAGCATCATGCTGCTGTCGGGCGGCGAGAAGGCGCTGACCGCCATCGCCCTGCTCTTCGCCCTGTTCCAGACCAGACCGTCACCGTTCTGCATCCTGGACGAGGTGGACGCGCCGCTCGACGACGCCAACATCCTCCGCTTCGTCCACATGCTGCAACGGATGTCGGAGAACACCCAGTTCCTGGTCATCACGCACAACAAGCTGACCATGCAGGTGGCGAGCACCCTCTACGGCGTGACGATGGAGGAACGCGGCGTGTCGAAGATCGTCGGCGTCGACGTCGACGAGATGCACCCCGAACGCCAGCTCGCCAGCGCCTGACGCCGGCAGCGCGTCAGCTGCGGATCACCGGGCCTGACGGCGGCGAGCCCGCCGCGGCCCGCTGCTACGCTTCGGCCATGATCCGCACAGCATCCGCACGCTCGACCCTCCCATGCGCCCTGCTGCTTCTCGCGGCCGCCGTTTCGCCGGCGGCGGGAGACCGCGACGCGCCGACGTTCCATGCCGACGTGCTGCCGGTGCTGCAGACGCACTGCCAGAACTGCCACCGCCCGGCTGGCGCCAACTACGGCGGCATGAGGGCGCCCATGGCGCTCATGACCTTCGACCAGACGAGACCCTGGGCCCGCTCCATCGCCCGCTCGGTCGAGGCCCGCGAGATGCCGCCCTGGGACGCCCACCCGCAGCACGACGGCACCTTCGCCAACGAGCGCGTGCTGAGCGCCGCCGAGATCGAGACGCTGGTGACCTGGGCCCGTACCGGCGCCGCGCCCGGCGACCCGGCGGACGCTCCGCCGCCGCGCGAGTTTCCGAGCACCGACGGCTGGGTGGTCAGGAAGCCCGACCTGGTCGTCACCATGCCCGAGCCGTACTTCGTCGAGGACGACGTGGACGACCTCTACGCCGCGTTCAGCTACGTGCTGACCGAGGAGGATCTGCCGGAGGACCGCTGGGTGGTCGCCTTCCAGTGCAAGCCGGACAGCGACGTCATCCACCATTTCAACCTGCACCTGCTGCCGCCGGACGAGAACGGCGAACTGCCGCCGCCGCCCGGCTTCCCGAGCCAGGATCAGATCGCGCCGTCGCCGGAGAACGCCGGCAGCTACATGGGGGGGGTTTCCTCCGGCAGCGAGGCGAACCGGTACCCGGAGGGCTACGGCTTCCTGCTGCGCAAGGGCTCGCGGGTCACCTTCGACATCCACTACCACAAGGAGGCAGGCCCCGGCACCGGGGTGTGGGACCAGTCCTCGATTGGCTTCATCTTCGCCGACAGGCCGGTGGAGCGCTCGCTCGGCTCCGGCATGCGGCCGATCATGAACTTCACCTTTGCCATCCCACCCAACGCCCGGAACCACCAGGTGGGGCCGTACTCCACCGTGGCGCAGAAGGACACGGACATCATCGCGCTCATGCCGCACATGCACATGCGCGGCAAGGCGGCTCGCTTCGAGGCGTTCTACCCCGACGGGACAACCGAGGTCCTGCTCGAGGTGCCGCAGTTTGACTTCTCGTGGCAGACCGTCTACTACTACGACCAGCTGAAGCGGGTGCCGAAGGGGACCCGCATCGAGTACACGGCCTGGTATGAAAACTCGCCCGAGAAGGCGGCCCGCTACGGCTTCGATTCGAGCCGCACGGTGGGCTTCGGCCAGCCCTCGACGGACGAAATGATGATGGGCTTCATGATCAGCGCCGCCGCGCCCGAGGAAGTGCCGTAGCGGCAGCCTCCGGGTGGACCGTCATCGACAGGGCGGACCGCCGTCGCCACAGGTCCCCAACGCGAATGCAGGCTCGCTGCCGATGGCTGATGGAGGGCGCGACCGGGGACCTGAGTGGCTGCCGCGCCTGGCCGGCGTGGCGATGCTCGTCTTCGGCCTGCTCCAGCTCAACGACCCGGATCCTCTGATCTGGGTGAGCTACTACGTGGCCGTCGCCATCGCCTGCACGCTGGCCGCCTACCGGCCGCTGCCGGCGGTCGTGCTCGTCGTGCTCGGCGGCGTGACCGTGGGCGGCATCTTGCTGACCCTGCCGGGCTTCGCGGACTGGCTCCTGAACCGCCCCACCAGCGACCTGTGGGCGCCGATGGCCACGGACCGGATGTACATCGAGCACAGCCGGGAACTGCTGGGCATGGTCATCGCCGGCGCCTGCCTCGCCGTGGCCTTTCGCTGGTCGCGGCGTTAGGCGGCCCCGGCGAGGTCCGCCAGGTTTCGGGCCGCGCCAAAGCCCGCGCCGGCGAGCGGCGCCAGGTCCGCGCTCGGCGCGAGGCCCGGAGCTTCCGGGCCGGCTCTTCCGGATTCCGGCGCCATCAGCTCCGGGCGACCACCCGTTCACCCATCCGTTCACACTGTTCAGTGTTGACAAAACAAATCGGATGTTCCAGCATTATCGACCGATGCCCGTCCCCGAGCCCGTCTCCGTCCAGGACCAGTCCCCGCAAGCCACGACTGCAGCGCCCTCGGCGCTCGAGGCGGCGGAAGAGCGCTTCATCGAGGCGATGGGGCTTGCCCACGAGGAGGATCGCCTTCCGCGCATCGCTGGCCGGATCGTGGGTCTGCTGATCGTCTCGCCCGAACCGGTGCGCTTCGACCAGCTGGCCGAGCGGCTCCAGGTCAGCCGCGGGAGCATCAGCACGAACACCCGCCTGCTCGAGAACATGGCCGTCATCCAGCGCGTGACGAGGCCTGGCGACCGGCGCGACTACTTCCAGATCACCGAGGAGCCCGGTCTGCTGCTGCGCATGGTCGACCGCTACCGCTCGCGGCAGGCCATCGCCGAGGACATGCGTCAGGCGCTTGCTGGCGGCGACGGCAACGACGCCGGCGAGCTGGACGTCGTCGCCCGGCGCCTGGACGGCTTCATTCACTTCTACGCCGTCCTGGCCGAGAGCGTCGCCTCCGTGCTCGCGGCCTTCGCCTCGGCGGCGCATCCGACCGGCCCGCCACCGAAGACGAGCGCCAACGGCGGGCGCTGAACCGTCAGGGCCCGAAGAGCCCGCGGCGCGGCCCGGCCCCGCGACGGGCACCGTGAAGAGAGAGACACCGTGAAGAGAGACACCGTGAACGAAGAGAGACACCGTGAACCAGAGAAGGACGAGTCTCCCATGGCCATGAACCAGCCACCTGCCGAAACCCGTGGGGCGCCCCTCCCGGCGCACGGCCACCAGCACGGCCAGCAGCACGGCCACCAGCACGGCCATGAGCACGGGCACGGGCACGACCACGCGACCCCGGCTGCCAGCGCAGGCGCCGCCCGACGTCGGCTGCCGCTGCGGCTCAGCGGTACCCAGATGGCGGGGCTCGTCGTCGCGGCGGTGGTGCTGGCCGCCGCTGCGGTGTTCGCGTTCGGGCGCGGCGGGCAGCCCGGCGCCGGCATGGGCGGCGGTGCGAGCATGGCTCAGGCGGTGCCGGTGCGGGCCGTGGCCGCCGAGCGCGGCGACCTGTCCGTGCGCTCCGCCTACTCGGGCGAGCTGGTCGGCGAGGTCTCGGACATCTCTCCGCAGGTGTCCGGGCTTCTGGTGGACGTGCCGGCCCGCATCGGGCAGCGCGTCGCCGCCGGCGAGGTGCTGGCGGTCATCGAGGACGTCGACCTTCGCGCCCAGCTCCAGGAGGCTCGCGGTCAGCTGGGCGTGGCCGAAGCGAACCGTGACCGGGCGGCCGCGGAGCTGGTCGGAATCGAGGCCGACCATCAGCGAGCGCTCGAGCTCTACGGCCAGGGCCTGCTCTCCGAACAGGAGCAGCAGCAGGTGACCGCCCAGCACGCGACCACGAAGGCGAACCTCGCCGCCGCCGAGGCTCAGGTCCGGCAGTCCGCCGCCCGCGAGGCGCTGCTCGCCGAGCAGTTCGCGAACACACGCGTCCGTGCGCCCTTCGACGCAACCGTCTCCGACCGCTACCTCGACCGTGGCGCCCTGGTCCAGCCGGCAACGCCCGTCCTGCGGCTGGTCGAGGAGGCGCCTCTCCTGGTCCAGTTCCGGGTGCCGGAGCGGGATCTCTCCGCAGTCCAGGCCGGGGCCTCGTTCCACGTGGCCACGGAAGCCACCGGCGCTCGGCGATTCGCCGGCGCCGTGCGGCGCGTGGCCGGCGAGGTTCGCCGCAACGACCGCACCGTGCTCGTCGAGGGCGAGCTCGCCGAGACCGACGACCTGCTGCTGCCCGGCATGTACGCGGACGTTTCCGTCTCGCTGCGCGACCTTGACGACGTGGTGATCGTGCCCGGCGCCGCGCTGCTCGATCGCGTCGGCATGGACGGCGCACGCTCCACGGGCGTGCTGGTACCGGTAGACGGCCAGGCCCGCTGGCGGCCGGTCATCGTTGCCGGCCGCTCGGGCGAGCTGAGCGCCATCGACGACGGTCCCGTGCAGGCCGGCGAGCTGGTGCTGACCCTCGGCCACGACCAGCTCGGGGACGGGGCGCCGGTGCGCGTCGTCCGGCACGACGCCGGGACCTCGCCCACGGGCGCAGCCGGTTCCTGATCGCCCGCCGCCTTCGACTCGCGTCCCGACCTCCAGCCCTCCGCTCCAGACCCAGACCCCCAATCCCGGATAGCCGCCCATGAACCTGCCGCGAATCTCTGCCAACCGCCCGGTCGGCGTGACCATGCTCTACGTGTGCGTCGCCGTTCTCGGCCTCGTCGCCCTGCGGCAGCTCGCGGTCGACCTCATGCCCGAGGTCGACATGCCGCGGATCTCCATCACCACGAACTACGACGGCGTGGCGCCCCAGGAGATCGAGACCCTGCTCACCCGGCCCATCGAGCAGGCCGTCTTCACGGTCGACGGACTCGACCGGCTGAACTCCACGTCGTCGGAGGGAATGAGCCAGATCCAGGCCCAGTTCGACTGGGGAGTCAACCTCGACGAGGTGGTCAACGACATTCGCGAGCAGCTCGACTTCATCCGCGGCACACTGCCCGAGGATGCCAGCGAACCGACCCTGTTCAAGTTCAACTTCTCCGACATGCCCATCGCCTTCCTCGGCCTTTCCGGCGACGGCGACGCGCGCCAGCTTCGCCACCTCGCCGAAGAGACGCTCGCCCGGCGCATCGAGCGGATCCCGGGAGTCGCGGCGGTGGAGGTGCAGGGCGGCCGGGTGCGCGAGATCCAGGTGCAGCTGAGCGCCGACCGCATGGCGGCACTCGGCGTCACCCCGGGCGAGGTCACCATGGCGCTGTCGCGCGAGAACCGCAACGTCTCGGCCGGCGACATGATCGAGACCGGGCGTGAAGTGCTGCTCCGGGCAGTCGGCGAGTTCGAGCGCACGGTCGACGTCGAGAACACGATCGTCACCATCCGCGACGGGCGCCCCATCCTCGTGCGCGACCTCGGCCGTGTGGACGACGGCATCCGCGAGTTGACCAACGAGCTGTGGGTGAACGGCTCGCCCGGCATGCGCATCTTCGTCCAGAAGCAGTCGGGCTCGAACACGGTCGAGGTGGCGGGCCGCCTGCGGCGGGAGCTCGACGCGATCAACCGGGAGTACGCCGGGCAGGCGAACATCGCCATCCTGATGGACAGCTCGGAGTTCATCAGGCAGGCGGTGAACAACGTCCAGACCGGCGCCCTGTTCGGCGCCGCTCTCGCCGTGCTGGTGCTGTTCTTCTTCCTGCGCGACCTGCGGGCGACCCTGATCGTCGGCGCCGCCATCCCGATCTCGGTGCTGGCCACGATCGCCCTGATGTACTTCAACGGCTTCACTCTGAACGTCATCTCGCTGGGCGGCATCGCCCTCGGCGTCGGCATGCTCGTGGACGGCTCGATCGTCGTGCTCGAGAGCATCTACCGGCGGCTGCACGAGGGCGAGCGCCCCACGCTGGCAGCCATCAACGGCAGCAACGAGGTGAAGATGGCGATCGTCGCCGGCACCCTGACCACGGTGTCCGTCTTCGTCCCGGTCGTCTTCATCACCGGCTTCGCAGGCATTTTCTTCAACCAGCTCGCGGTCACGGTCAGCTTCGCGCTGCTCTGCGCCCTGGTCGTGGCGCTCACCCTGATACCGGCGGCGGCGGCCCGCTGGCTGCGCGCCGTGCCGAAGAGCCGCCAGGTCGACGACGACTGCGTCGCCGTGCTGGGGCCGGTGGATCTCGCCTACGGACGCATCATCGGCAGGGCGCTGCGGAGCCCGAGGCTGGTCGTGCTCGGCGCCGTCGGCCTCCTGTTCGGCGCCTTCCTGCTGGTGCCGCTGATGGGAGTGGAACTGATGCCCGAGAGCGACGAGGGTCAGCTCGGCATGGAGGTCGAACTCCCGGTCGGGTCGCCGCTCGAGACGACCATCGCCACCATGACGGATCTCGAGGCCCGCGTCCGCTCCGCGATCCGTCCCGACGAGCTCGACAACCTGGTCACCAGCGCCGGGCCGGAGAGATGGTGGCGGCCCGCCCTGTCGAACCAGGGCTCGATGGAGATCATGCTGACCCAGATGTCCGAGCGCGTCCGCGGTCAGGACGAGATCCTGGCCAGCATCCGCACCGCGATCGCCGACGTACCGGGCGCCGACGTGCAGCTGCACGCCTCGTCGGGGAACATGCTGATGCAGGTCATGCGAGGCGGCCAGAACGCCCGGCTCGTGGTCGAGGTGCGTGGCCACGACCTGGACCAGGGCGCCGCCCTCGCCGAGCGGGTCGCTGCGGCGATGGAATCCGTGCCCGGCGTCGTGAACCCCCGGGTCGACCGCGAGGCCGGCCAGATCGAGCGCAACCTCCGCGTCGACCGTGCACGGCTCGCCGAACTCGGCCTGAACGGCAGTCAGGTCGCCGAGGCAGTCGAGAACTACGTGCTCGGCCGGGTGGCCACGAAGTTCCGCGACCAGGGCAACGAGTTCGACATCCGTGTGCAGCTCCGGGAGGAGGACCGCCTGCAGCTCGAGCAGCTGGCCGAGCTGCCGATCGTCACGCCGAGAGGCGACGTCGTGCCGCTCGGCTCGATCGCGGCGATCGAGCCCGGTGACGGCCCGCTGTCCATCAACCGCGAGAACCAGGAACGGATCATGCGAGTCCTGGCCGCCACCGAAGGCCGTCCGTTCGGCGAGGTCGCGACCGAGGTCGAGGAAGCGCTGGGCCGGGTGGAGGTCCCCTTCGGCTTCTCGCTGGAGATGGGCGGCGAGCTCGAGGAGCAGCGCCGGGTCTTCCTCGACCTTCTGATCGGCGTGCTTCTCGCGATCTTCCTCGTCTACACCGTGATGGCCGTGCAGTTCGAGTCCCTGCTCCAGCCGCTGGTCATCATGACCTCCATGCCCTTCTCGCTGATCGGCGTGTTCGTGACCTTGACGATCACCGGCACCAGCCTGAACATGACCTCCTTCCTCGGCGTCATCGTGCTGGTCGGGATTGTCGTGAACAACGCGATCGTGCTGGTCGACAACGTGAACCGCATGCGCCGCGAGCAGGGTTGCGAGCTGTTCGATGCGCTCGTGCGCGGCTCGCGCCGGCGCCTGCGCCCCATTCTCATGACCACGCTGACCACAGCCCTGGGCCTGGTGCCGCTCACCCTGGGCATCGGCGAGGGCGCCGAACTCCAGACGCCGATGGCCCGCGTCGTCGTGGGCGGCCTGCTCACCTCCACCCTGATCACGCTGGTCTTCGTCCCCTCGCTCTACCTCCTGGTCGAGCGCGGCCTCGAACGCCGCCGCGCCGCGCGGGCTCGCCGCAGAGCCGCCCGCCTGGCGACCGCGCCCCACATCCACCACGGCGCCCCGGCCCCGGCGATGCAGCGCTCGGCCGGAGCGTAGAGCCAGCCGGAGCGTGGAGCCAGCCGGAGCTGGCGGGTGTCTGCTGGCCGGCCAGTTGCCTCCGCCCTGGCCAGTTGCCTCCGCCCTGGCTAGTTGCCTCCGCCCCAGCGGTACTGCAGCCGGGCGTGGTAGAAGCCGCCGTTGGCGTCGAACGGCGCCCGCGTGCTGTAGACGTTGCCAATGGCGGTGGGGTTCGGATTGCGCCCGGTCGATGTGTCCAGGGCATTGCGGCCGCCCAGGATGAGCCGGGTGCGCTCGGCGATGGGCACGGCGACCTCCAGGTCGGTCAGCCAGACGCCGCTGTAGGTCCAGCCGTCCCTCGGGTCCCACCAGCCGTCGAAGTAGCCGACCCGCCCGCGCAGCTCCACCCGGCCGAAGAGGTGGCGCGCGGCCACGTGCCCCCTCAGACCCGGAAGCGACTCCTCCAGCTCGCGGATGCGTCGGGCGCCCAGGATGTCCGGGTTGTGGCGGACCACGTCCGTGCGCGTCACGTTCAGGACCAGGTCGAGCGTCGTGCGGCCGCCTGAGGCATCCGGCTGCCATGAAGCGACCAGATCGACGCCGTCCGTTCGGGTCTCGAAGTCGTTGGCGAAGAAGCGGAAGTTGGCGAGATTGGCGGCGCTCGTGATCCCTTCCCGCACCAGCTGGTCCACCTCGTCCGGCTTCAGAGCGAACAGCTGGGTCACGCCCAGCCGGTCGCTCATGTCGATGCGGAACACGTCCGCCGTGAACAGGAACGAGCCCCGCTCGAGCACCAGACCGGTCGCCAGGTTGAGCGACTTCTCCGGGTCGAGCGGCCTGCCGCCCCGCAGCGCAGCGACCCGCGAAGTGGACGGGATCGTGCCGTTGTTGAACAGCCTGCCCAGGTCCGGGTCCCACTGGGTCGACACGTTGAACGCGTTCTGCTGGCCGGGCGTGGGGGCCCTGAAGCCGGTGCTGACGCTGCCGCGCCAGGCCAGGCCGGGCGCCACCACCCGGCGGCCCGCCAGCTTGCCGTTCACGGTCGAGCCGAAGTCGTCGTAGTTCTCGAAGCGGAGGGCCGCACCGACGGACCACGAGTGATCGGGCGGGCCGTACTCGAGGTCCGTGTACAGGGCGGTGTTCGAGCGGTCCCAGCTTCCGGCGGCAATGGGACTGAAGCCCGGAAAGCCGTTCGAACCGGAACTGAATCCCTGCTCGGCGTACGGCCCGATGCGCCAGGAGCCCTCCTCGCCAAGTCCGATCTCGAAGCCCTCGTTGCGCCACTCCACGCCCGCGGCCAGGTGCAGGCGCTCGCTCAGCTCCCGGGTCACGTCGAAGTTCGCGCCGAGCTCTTCCTGGGTGTAGGCGCCGACGTCAAACGAGGTCGGCGTTTCCGGCCCCAGCGAGGCATTCACGCTGTCCTCGAGGAAGAAGTCGACCTCGTTCGTGCCGCTGCTGACGCTGACATCCCACGTCCAGCCCGACCCCAGGTAGCCGCGCACGCCGGCCACCAGGGACGCGTCGGTGCGGTCGCCGCCGAACAGCGGCTGGAAGCCGCCCGGGAAAAGCTCCTGGAAGCTGAAGCAGTTCGGGTCGTCGAACACGCGAGCGAGCGCTCCCTGGTCCGGCAGCGGACCCGTGACCGGGACCACCGGGCAGCCGGCCGAACCGTCGAGAACTCCGTCCGCCGCGTCGAGCGCGTCGCCGATCAACAGAGTGGCGCCGCCGTCGCCCGTGTACACCGCGCTGCGCGTGTTCGGGTTGCGGAAGAAGAAGTTGCGGCTCCCGATGCGGCGGCTGGCGTAGTTCGCGTGCCCGTGGAACTGGGCGGCGCCGCTGCCGACGGGACGACCGAAGTGAGCCCAGAGCTTCAGGTCGTCCTCGATTTCGGCCGCGCCGTAGAGCTGCGCCGGGTCGGCGACGTGCGTGTTGCCGGCGGCGATCAGGGCGGCGGCGTCGGCGCGCTGGATGTTCCTGTTCGTGGGCCGGGCGCCGCCGTACTCCAGGCTCATGTTGACGAAGCCGCTCTCGCCCCACGGCAGGCCGACGTTGCCGGCGAAGGTCACGGACTCGCCGCCGCCCCGCCCGTAGGCGCCGGTCAGCAGTTCGAACGACCCGCCGGACCGCGCGTCCTTGAGCAGGAAGTTCATGACCCCGGCTATCGCGTCCGAACCGTACTGGGCCGAGGCGCCGTCGCGAAGCACCTCGACCTGCCGGAGCGCGATGGCCGGAATCGCGGACAGATCCGGCCCCTGGGCGCCGTTCGAGGGGCCGATGCGCGCCCAGATGATGACGGCGCCGCGGTGCCGGCGTCTTCCGTTCACCAGCATCAGGGTGTGGTCGGGCGCGAGACCCCGCAAGTTGACCGGCGGCGTGATCGTCGCCGCGTCCCCCGACGTTGCGCTGATGTTGAACGAGGGCACCACGTCTCGCATCAGCGCGTCGAGGCTCGTGCCGCCCTGCTGGGCCACCTGCTCGGCCGAGATCACGTCGACCGGCGCCATCGACTCGGCAAGCGACCGCTGCCCGGCCCGCGTACCCGTGACCACGACCTCCTCGTGGACATGAAGGGCAGGGTCGTCCTCGGGCGCCTCCTCATGCGGGCCCTGGTCGGCCTCGCCAGCTTCCCCGCCGAGCAGCGGCGCCACGAACAACCCGAACAACAACACGACCACGAGGGCACGCCAGGGGCATTCCATCTTCGTCACCTTCACCGAGTCCGCCTCCTCCGCAACCCGAACCCTGCAGTCTGCCCAGCGCCGCCCTCGGCACCCGCCCGGCGACCATGCCGGGCAGCCTGTCACAACCCTGCGCGCGAACCCGTCGTCGTGCGGTCAACGGCCGGAATCAGAGCACCAGAGGCACACGGACCATGTCGGCGCAACGCATTCTCCGGGCCTTTCGCGAGTTCGCTCGCGAGACTTGAAACGACCGACGGGCGAATCCCGGCCAGGGCGAAGAAGGGACAGGTGACGGGCAACCCGCCCTGCAGGCGACTGCGAAGCCCCGAGGTCCGGCAGCTCGTCGGCCCGACCATGGACGATCTCTGGCAGGACCTGAAGAACCGGGCGCCGCGACGCTTCGGAGGCCCTGCCTTGCCGCAGGGCAACACCGGAGTAGCGCCACCGGCCCCGTCTCCGGGCAAAACCGTCGCACTGCCTGGGCGGTCCTGGCACGCCCCGGTCTCGGCGCCCGACCGACCGCCGGCCAAGAGGAACCGGAGGCGGCCTGCGGCGAACGGTGCTTTCAGTCGGCCGCTTCTTCCGGGCGCCGCTTCGGCGTGACGCCGCCGACCGTGATCAGCGATTCGACGCAGTCGCGCAGTGACTCGTCGAACGGGCGGAAGGTCACGCCGGTCGCTTCGCGCATGCGGTCGTTGCGCAGCTCGACTCCGGCCCAGATGCCGCGCAGTTCGTCTTCCCGCTTCTGGATGTGCGGGGGATGGATCTCCGTGACCGCCGGCGTGTCGTGGCGCAGCTCCGGCAGCAGCCGGGCGATGCCGGAGTTGATGTCCTCGACCGGCACCGCGTCCGCGGACCAGGCGATGTAGCGCTCGCCGTTGGCCACGTTGACGCTCTCGAGCAGGCGGATGTGGCACTCGGCGTCGTCCCGGACGTCCACCGTCATCCACGGGCGGTAGGCCTGGTTCTGGTGGCACTCGCCGAGCAGCATCTGCTCGATGTTGTGCTGCCAGGGCCCCTTCTCCTTCTGGTGGGCCGACAAAATGGGGCCGACGTTGTCGCCCGGGCAGCAGGTGATGGCGTCCCAGCGCCCGCTCTTCGCCGCAGCCTGCGTGAATGCCTTCTGCGCGAGCAGCTTGCTCATCGAGTAGCCGTGCCCGCGCTCGGGCGTGCGCTTCGGGTTCCCTTCGTCCGGGTAGCGGTCCTCGTACAGGACCGGACGGCGAACGAACTCGAAAATGTCGGCCTCCATGATGACGGCCGCGATGCTGGAGGTGACGACGACCCGCGTCACCGTGCCCGACGCCTCGACGCTCGCGGCGATGTGGCCGCAGACCCTCCGCACGTAGTCGAAGTCGTTGTAGTCGCTGACGTGGGCTATGTGGGCCAGGCCGTGGCAACCGGCAAGCACGTCGTCCAGGCAGCCGGCCTCGTCGAGATTCGCGGAGTGGAGCGTCAGCCGACCGGAGGCGTACCCGGGCATCTCGCGCAGGAACGTCGTCTTCTCGGGGTCGTCGGCGTCGCGAACGCAGGCACGCACCCTGTAGCCCTTGTCCAGCAGCAGCCGGACCACCCAGCCGCCGACGAAACCGGCACTGCCGGTGACTGCAACCGTTCCGCCCTTCGGTATCGGCGCCATCGCTTCCCCTCCTCCGCTGGTGAAGGGCGCGACGATACACAATCGCCTCGGCAGCCACGCCCGGCACGACGCCGGCCGCAAGTCCCGGCAGGCCGCGAGGGGCCTCGGGCGCCCGGCGCCTCCCGGCCTGCCTGGCAACAGGAGCAGCCTCCCGCAGCGCAGTCGGCGGCAGCGGGCGACCGCTTCGCCCAACCTCGGCATGTGCCCCGTCCGCTCAGGCCCCCACGGACCTGACGGCGGCCAGCAGACAAACCTGCTACTTTCTCCAGCGTTGACCGAACGCTCCGCGAACTCCAGAACCGTCCACCAGGTCAAGTGTGGTGGCCGCGTCTACGATCTGCGTCGCCTCCGGCTTGACGACCGGGACGACATCGTGTCGCTCGCCCGGGCGCTGCCCGAGATCGACCTGCAGTTCCTGCGCTCCGACCTGACGAACCCGGACGTCGTCGAGGGCTGGATTCGCGACGCGGACACCGGCAGCCGCTTCACCACCCTGGCTCACTTCCACGGCGAGCTGGTCGGCTACGGCAGCCTGAACCTGCGCAGTCTCCAGTGGATGAGCCATCTCGGCGAGATCCGGGTCATCATCGCCGAGAGCCACCGGCGCTGCGGCCTGGGCCAGGTGTTGTCCGAACGGGTGTTCGAGGATGCGCGCAAGCTGGGCCTGCTCAAGCTGGTCGCCCAGATGACGCGCGAGCAGATCGGCGCCCGCCGCGTGTTCGAGCGCCTGGGCTTCTCGCCGGAAGCCCTGCTGACCGACTGGGTCATCGACCGTTCGGGCCGCACGCGCGACATGATGATCATGTCCCACGACCTGAGCGCAGGGCGACGGAGCGGCCGCTGAGCCTTGGTCGGACGCCGCCGGATTCGCGTCGTCTCCTGGAACGTGAACGGACTGCGGGCCTGTCACCGCAAGGGGTTCCTCGACTGGCTGGGCAGCAGCCGCGCCCAGATCGTCGGTCTCCAGGAGACGAAGGCTCGCGCCGAGCAGCTGGTTCCCGAGCTTGGGCGGCCGGCTCGCTGGCACACCGCCTTCTCCAGCGGCGAGCGGCCCGGCTACTCCGGCGTCGGCCTGTACTCCAGGCTGCGGCCCCTGGGGATCCAGACGTCGCTCGGCGAACACCGCTTCGACGCCGAGGGCCGGCTCCAGATCGCCCTGTTCGGCGAACTCCTGGTGGCCAACGTCTACTTCCCCAAGGGCAGCGGCAGCAAGCGCGACAACAGCCGCGTCCCCTACAAGCTGGCGTTCACCAGGGCCCTCTTCGACCAGCTCGACCAGGCCAGGCAGGCCGGCTGCAAGGTACTCGTGGTGGGAGACTTCAACACGGCGCCGCGCGCGATCGACCTGGCGCGGCCGAAGCAGAACGTCCGCAACTCGGGCTTCCTGCCCGAGGAGCGCGAGGAGCTTCAGCGCTGGTTCGACGCCGGGTGGGTGGACACGTTCCGCGCGCTCCATCCGGACACGGTGCGTTACAGCTGGTGGCGCCAGGCGTACAAGGCCCGCGAGCGCAACGTGGGCTGGCGCATCGACCTCGTGCTCGCATCCGAGGCGGCGATGCAGCACGTCGAGCGGGCGTTCATCGCCACCAGGGCGACCGGATCCGACCACTGCCCGGTCGGCGTGGACCTCGATGCCTCCGTGCTCGGCTGAGCCGACGCCCAGCCGACGAGGCGGGCGGCAGAGCGGGCAACCGACTGCCAGCCGGCAACCCCGACAGCGACAGCCTCCGCCACGTCCGACCCGAGCAGCTGCGAACCGCCGTCCGCGGCCGCCAGGACCGCCTTCTCCGGGCAGCGGCCCGGCCGCTACAGCAGACCGCCCTCGGGCGCCGGACGGGCGCGCTGGTTGTAGAGCAGCCTGCCGAGCCGTTCGCGCTCCTCGCTCGACAGGTTCGAGTAGTCGATGGCCAGGTCGCTGCGGACGTCCATGCCGCGCCTGACCCCGGGCCGGGCGCTCAGCTCCTCGAACCAGCGCCGGAAGTAGGGGAAGTCGTCGATGTCCTGGCCCTGGTCCCGCCAGCGCACCGTCCACGGGTAGCAGATCATGTCGGCGATCGTGTACTCGTCGCCGATCAGATGGCGCCGGTCGTAAAGGCGGTTGTTCATCACCCCGTAGAGGCGGTTCACCTCGTCCGTGAAGCGGCGAACGGCGTAGCTCTGGTCGCCCTCGCTGTCGCGAAGGCGCCGGAAGTGACCGCACTCGCCGGACTTCGGACCCTGGTTCGCCATCTGCCAGATGAGCCACTGGTTCACCTCGTGGCGGGAGCGCAGATCCTGCGGAAGGAACCGGCCCGCCTTCTCGGCGATGTAGAGCATGATCGCCCCGGACTCGAACAGGGCCAGCGGCTCGCCGCCGTCGGCCGGCTCGTGGTCGACGATGGCCGGCATCCGATTGTTCGGCGAGATGGCCAGGAACTCGTCCGTGAACTGATCGCCGAAGCCGATGCGACAGGGCACGATGCGGTACGCAAGGCCGCATTCCTCGAGCAGGATGGTGACCTTCTTGCCGTTCGGCGTCGGCCAGTAGTGCAGATCGATCATGCGCGCGACACTCCTCTGAAGGCGCGGCCAGCGTCACCCGCACGGCCCGCTGGCGTGTACTCGAACCGGCGCAGGATAGCCGAACCTCGACCGCCGTGCAGGCATCCAGGGTGGCGGCGGCGTACCCGACCCGGCTTGGGGGAAGCGTCCGGCAGCGCTACGCTGTCGCCGCGAGACGGGTTCCCTGCGGCGTGCGGCACCAGCGCCCGGTCCAGACCGCGCCGCCAGGGAGAACCGGCAGGAGTCACGGTGCACGACAGGATGGCCAGCCATGCACTCGCAACCGAGCGAACGCGCACTCGCCCCTTCGCCTGTCGCCGGCGCCCGACGCTCTCAGGCAGCGCCCACCCGGGCGCGGGGCAGTCGAAACTCCGCGCGGACCTGGAGAGGCTCCGGATGCAGCGCCCACCCGGGCGCGGGGCAGTCGCTTCGCCGGCGACGCCTGCGCACAAGATGCAGGACGCCGCACCGCCGCCGTCTACCACCGGTCCCGCGGTCGCTTCGCTGGCGACGCCTGCGCACAAGATGCAGGGAATGACTGGCAAGGCGCAGCCGCGCAGCGCGACGACCGTCGAGGGAATCCGCCGCCGCATGGCCGGATTCGCGACTCCGGAGGGTTTCGCCCGGGGCTGCACGTTCCCTCTCCGGCCCACGGACGTGCTGATCGTCACCTGGCCGAAGGCGGGCACGACCCTCATGCAGCAGATCGTCCATGGCCTGCGCACCGGTGGGGACATGGACTTCGGCGAGATCACCGAGGTCGTTCCCTGGCTGGAGCTGGCCCACGATCTGGGCCTCGATCCGGAGGCGCCGCAGCGAGGAGAGCCACGGGCCTTCAAGACCCACCTGAGCGCCCGACGAGCCCCAGCCGGTGGCCGTCGCATCATCATCGTCCGCGACCCGCTCGACTCGCTGGTGTCCTTCCACCACTTCTTCAGCGGCTGGCTGTTCGAACCCGGCAGCGTGTCCATCGAGGACTTCGCCCTGAAGTTCGTGCTGCCCGGTACCGGCAGCGGTCGCTACTGGGAGCACCTCGTGTCCTGGTGGCCGAAGCGCCACGACGCCGACACGCTCTGGCTCTTCTTCGAGGACATCATCGCCGACCTGCCGGCGGCCACGGCCCGGGTTGCCGACTTCCTGGGCCTGGGCAGCGACCACCCCCACGTTCCGGTCGCCGCGCGCCAGGCGTCCATCGACTTCATGCGCAGTCACGGCTCGCAGTTCGACGACAACCTGGTGCGCCGACGCCGCAACGCCGCCATCGGCCTGCCGCCGGAGGCCGCCAGCACCAAGGTGCGCAGCGGTCGAAGCGGCGCTGGCAGGCGGGAGCTCGCGCCAGCCGTGGTCGCGGTCTGGAACCGCGAGTGGAAGCGGGTCGTCGAGCCCGCAACCGGCCACGCCTCCTACGCCGCTCTGCGGGCCGCCTGCGCCGGCGATCAACCGAACGCAGCCCGGAGGCGGCCCGGGGCCGGCGTTCGGTGACCGCCGCACAGTCGGCATGACGAAGCGAACGTCCAGCTCGCTGGCGCCGACCTCCTCGGCGAAGCGCGGCAGGTCGGCAACGCCGGCGGCGAGCCACGAGTTCCCTTCGCCGCCGCCGCGATACGCTGTCGGCACAAGGGCAGACACAAGAGGGCGCGGCAGGAGACAGAGAGTGCACGATCGGACCAGAGCTTCCAGGGCCGCGGCCTGCCTCGCCGCGCACCTTTTCGTCTGTCTCGCCACGGTCGGCATGGCGGCCGAGCCTGCCGACCGGGCGGCCCAGCTCGCCGCCGCACTCCAGGCAGCGCCCGACGACCGGCGCGACGCCGCCCGCGTACTCGGCTGGAGCGAGGACGGAAAGGTCGTCGAGCTGCGTGCCGGCGCCAACGACCTGGTCTGCCTCGCCTCCCGGCCCGGCAGCCCCCAATGGAGCGTCGCCTGCTACCACGAATCGCTGGAGCCATTCATGGCCCGCGGGCGGGAGCTTCAGGCTCGGGGCATTGCCGGCCAGGAGCGCATCGACATCCGCGAGCAGGAGATCGCCGAGGGCAAGCTCGACATGCCCCGCGAACCGCGCACGCTGTACGTTCTCCACGGCAGCGGCTTCGACGAGGCGACCGGCAAGGTGACGGACCCGTACCTGCGGTGGGTCATCTACACCCCCTGGGCCACCCCGGAGTCCACCGGCCTGAGCACGAAGCCCGTCCCCGGCGCGCCGTGGCTCATGGCGCCGGGCACCGCCGGCGCCCACGTGATGATCAACCCTCCCCGGCCCGAGGCGTCCGGCCAGTGACGAGCGCCCAACCGTGAGTCCCAGCTTCCGCAACAGTCCCTTTCGCGACATCGTCGGGCCGTCGTCCCAGTTCTACATCTCGCAGCGCCTGCGCCTCCACTACCTGAACTGGGGCAACGAGGATGCGGCGCCGCTGGTGCTGATTCACGGCGGGCGCGACCACGCCCACAACTGGGACTGGGTGGCCAACGCGCTTCGAAGCAGCTACCACATCGTCGCCCCCGATCTGCGCGGGCACGGCGACAGCGAGTGGGCGATCGGCGGCATGTACACGATCACCGACTTCGTGCTGGACATCGCACAGCTGCTCGAGGCGCTCGACCGCCTGCCGGTGCGCATCGTCGCCCACTCGCTGGGCGCCAACATCGCCCTCCACTACACCGGCCTCTACCCGCAGAACGTCCACAAGCTGGTGGCCATCGAGGGCATGGGGCCGTCTCCCAGCCTGCTCTCGGAGCGGGTCGAGGCGCCGGTCGACGAGCGGATGCGCAAGTGGATCGGCAGGATGCAGGGGCTGGCCGGCCGTCAGCCTCGCCGCTATCCGTCGCTCGACGCGGCGGCCGACCGGATGCAGGAGGTGAACTCGTTCCTCGGCCCGGAGCAGGCCCGGCACCTGACGGTGAACGGCATGGCCCGCAACGAGGACGGCACCTACTCCTGGAAGTTCGACAACTACGTTCGCGCATTCCCGCCGTACCAGAACGACGAGGCCGAGCTGCGCACGCTGTGGGGGAAGATCACGTGTCCCACCCTGCTGGTGCGGGGCACGGAGAGCTGGGCCAGCGATCCGGTCGAGGACGGCCGCATCGAGGCGTTCCAGAGCGCGACGCTCGAGAACTTCGAGGGCGCCGGGCACTGGGTACACCACGACCAGCTCGACAGGTTCGTGGCCATGACCCGGTCGTTCCTGGCCGACTGAACCGAAGGAAAAGACGCGCGATGACCACGGCAGAATCGGTCGCCTCCGCCCCCGTCCAGACTCCGAAGGCCGCCCCGGTGCGGGCCGGCGAGCGCATCACGGCCATCGACGTGCTGCGCGGCTTCGCCGTCCTGGGCATCCTGGCGATGAACGTCCAGAGCTACTCGATGATCGAGGCGGCCTACCTGAACCCGGCCGCGAACGACAGGCTGGAGGGCTGGGGCTATCCCGTCTGGGTGGTGACCCACGTCTTCTTCGACACCAAGTTCATGTCGATCTTCTCGATGCTGTTCGGCGCCGGCATGGCGCTGATGTCCGAGCGGGCGGCATCCCGGGGCGCCTCGGCCACCGGCGTCCACTACCGGCGGCAGTTCTGGCTGCTGGTTCTCGGCCTCGGGCACGCCCACCTGATCTGGTACGGCGACATCCTGGTGCCGTACGCCCTGTGCGGCTTCCTCCTCTACAGCCTGCGCAACGTCAGGCCGAAGCGGCTGATCATCGCCGGATTCGCGATGACGGCCATCCCGCCCGCCATCCTGCTGCTCGGCGGCCTGTCCATTCAGACCGCACCCGGGGAGGCCATCGCCCCCATGGCCAGGGAATGGACGCCCCCGCCGGAAGACATCGCGGCAGAGATCGAGATCTACCGGTCGGGCTGGCTGACGCAGCTTCCCCAACGCAGTGCGGCCGCCCTCGAGCTCGAGACCGTCCTCTTCCTGGTCATGTTCCTCTGGCGGTCCGGCGGCCTGATGCTGGTCGGCATGGGCCTCTTCAAGCTCGGCGTGCTGTCGGCCAGGCGATCGGCAGCGTTCTACCGACGGCTGGCCATCGCCGGACTCGGGCTGGGCCTGCCTGTCGTGGTCGCGGGCGTGATCTTCAACACGCGGCACGACTTCGCGTTCGAGCATTCCATGTACCAGGGGATGACGTTCAACCAGGTTGGCTCGCTGGGCGTCTTCCTGGGCTACGTCGCCATGGTCATGCTGGCGGTGAAGAACGGCTGGCTTCCCGCCCTGCAGAAGCGGCTCCAGGCCGCCGGGAGGATGGCCTTCACCAACTACATCAGCCAGAGCGTGATCTGCACGCTGATCTTCTACGGCCACGGGTTCGGCATGTTCGAGCAGATCGACCGCATCGGTCAGCTCGGCATCGTGGTCGTCATCTGGGCGGCGCAGCTCGTCTGGTCTCCCTGGTGGCTGGCCCGCTACCGCTTCGGGCCGCTCGAATGGCTGTGGCGCTCGCTGACCTACCTGAAGTTCCAGTCCATGACCGTCCGCCCGGCCGCGTGACCCTGGCCGGGAAGGCCGCCGGAACCCGCGCCAGGCGCGGCGCCCCTGGTCAGGCCATGCCCGATGGCCCCCGGCAACCAGCAGATCAAGGAGCCTGAAATGCACCGCACCCTTTCGACCGCGACCTCGACCGCGATCACCGTCCTTTTCACACTGGCCTTGCTGGCCGCAGGAGGCGCCATGGCCCAGACTCGACCCGAACCGGAACAGATCCAGGAGTTGCTGGAGGGCCCGGCCGACCAGCCCGTGGTGATGGTGAACCTCCTGCGCTTCAAGCCGGAAGCCGATGCCCCGGACGAGGGCATCTCGGGCGCCGATGCCTACGCCAGGTACGGCGCACAGATGGCCCGGTGGATCAGCTCCCAGGGTGCTCGCATCATCTGGTCCGGCCGGGTCGACTCGATGGTCATCGGCGAGACGGACGAGGTCTTCCACCAGATCGCCCTGGTCGAGTATCCGTCCCGGCAAGAGTTCCTTCGCATCATCCAGGACCCCCGGGTCGCCGAGTACTCGGTTCACCGCACGGCGGGCCTGGAGATGCAGTGGCTCATCGCCACCACCGCCAGCCCCCTCGCGCCACCATCGGACGACTGACGCGGCGCACCCCGTCGCCGGCTGGTCGGCAGGCTGAGCCTCCAGGCACTTCGCAAGCTCGGTCGTCTGGCCCCGGGGCCCACCTTCTCCAGCACGCCGGCCCAGGTTCTCGTCTTCCGGGGCAGCGAACGGCGTGCCGTGGCTGGCGCCACGTGCCAGCCTGCTACAGTCCCTGGCCGTCATGATCGAGACCTGCTGCTGGAGGCTCGTGCGCCGGAGCGTCGCCGCAGCGGTTCTGGTTCTCGGGCTTGGGGCATGTGCCGGCGAGGACACCGGTCCTCCGTTCCGCGAGGTGGCGGGCACCCGGCTGCTGATGGCCTCGGTCATGGAGCCGGCGGCCGACTACCTCTGGGCCTCGGTCGGAACCATCCTCACCGCCGAGGAGACGGTCGAGGTCCAGCCGCAGACCGACGAGGAGTGGACGCTCGTCCGCAACGCCGCAGTCACGCTCGCGGAGTCCGGCAACCTGATGATGATGGACCGTCGCCGCCTCGACGACGAGGACTGGGTGGCCTGGTCCCGCCAGCTCATCGACGCCGGCGACGCCGCGATGCAGGCGGCGGACGCGCGCGACGTGCAGGGCCTGTTCGACACCGGCGAGCAGGTCTACTTCTCCTGCGCCGGCTGCCACGCGCAGTACTGGGCGAACGACCCGAACCAGTACCGGCAGTAGCGCCGCCGCAGGCCCGGCGACCACGCTCGTGCTGCTGCCGTCGTCTCGGCCGTTACCTGCGCCCCACTCCGGCGTGGTCAGGTAGCCACCAGAGCCACCAGGGGACGTCCAGCGATGCCGACCAGGAGACCTCGATGGCTGCTCGGCGCGACCCGCTCGATGGTCTTCCTGCACCGCTGGCTGGGCATCGCCGGCAACCTGCTGTTCGTGGTCTGGTTCGCCTCGGCCCTGGTCATGATGTACGCACGGATGCCGGCGCTCGACCCGGAGGACCGCCTGCAGCGCCTGCCGTCGCTCGACCTGGCGGCAGTCCGAATCGGTCCGGGAGAAGCCGTGGCAACGGCCGGGCTGCAGGGCGAGCACCCGGACGGCCAGAAGGTCCGTCTCGGCATGGCGGGTGACCGGCCCATCTACCGCATCCGCTCCGCAGCCGGCTGGACGTCCGTCTGGGCCGACACGGGCAGCGAGATGCTGCAGCTCTCCCAGGCCCAGGCGACGGCCATCGCGCAACAGTTCGTCGGCGCGGCAAACGGGTCCGGCGACGCCTGGTCAAGCAACCGCCCCGGTGCCGCCAGCGGGTCCGAAGCAGACGTCGCCGGCGATCCGATGAGCGCGGCTCGGTCAGTCGTGCGGCAGCAAGCCACCTACGACCGCCTGATCTCCCGCCCCGACCAGTGGACGCTGCAGCTGCGACCCCTGCTGCCGGCGCACCGTATCCACGCCGGACCCGACGGCGGCCGGGTGCTCCACGTCTCGGACCGAACCGCGGAGGTGGTCATGGAAACGACCCCCGCGTCCCGCTTCTGGGGCACGGCCGGCGCCGTGTTCCACTGGTTCTACTTCACGCCGCTTCGTACCCACACCGCGCTGTGGCGCCAGCTGATCGTCTGGACCTCCGCCGCTGGCTGCGTGATGTGCCTCTCCGGCCTCGCCATCGGCCTCCTCCGGCTGAACCGCCGAAGGCGCTCGCCCTACGCCGGCGTGATGCGCTGGCACCACTACACGGGCCTGCTGTTCGGCGCCTTCGCATTCACCTGGGTGCTGAGCGGCCTCCTGTCGATGGACCCGTTCGGCTGGCAGGGCGGCAGGGCCGTGACTCGAGCGCAGCACGCTGCCGTGTCCGACGCGGCGCCGGACTACCTCGCCGCATTCCGACCGGAAGCGCTCAGGTCCAGCATGGCGGCCGCGGCCGGCGCGGCCCCGCCTCGCGAGCTCGAGTTCACCTCCTTCGCCGGAGAACCCCTGCTGCTGCCATTTCGGCCGCGTCCCGCGTACCTCGGCGGCGAGCGCAGCAACGCCTTGCGAAGCGGAGGGCCCCAGGCCTTCCTGCGTACCGTGCAGCCGTTCGTGAACCGCCCCGTGGACCCGTTCACCGGCCAGGTCCGACGGTTCGAGCGCGAAGAGCTCGTCGCGGCGGCCGCGGCCGCCATGCCCGACGCCGAGATCGTCTCGGTCGACCAACTGTCGAGCCCCGACGCCTGGTACGGCGACCCGAGGTACGGCCGGGCGCCCCTGCCCGTTCTGCGCGTGCGCTTCGACGACCCGGCCGCGACCTGGCTCTACCTCGACCCGGCCCAGGGCCGCATCGTCCACCGGGAGCAGCGCCGGAGCCGCGTCGACCGCTGGCTCTACCGCGGCCTGCACCGACTCGACTTCCCGGGGTTCTACGGCATGCGGCCCCTGTGGGACGTGGTCGTCATCGTCCTGCTCATGGGCGGCCTGTTCTCCGCCGTCACCTCCCTGATGCCGGCACTGAGGCGCCTGCGTCGCCACGCCGTGCGCCTGACGCGTCGACTGATCCGCGACGCCTGACAGGGCGCGGGGCAACTTCGCCACCCGAAGAGGAGCGGGCGACTCTCTTCCCGCAGCAGGGGCAGCCCCGCGTGACCCTGATGGTGCTCGGCTGCCTCATCCTGACTCTTCCCGCCGCGGGGGCAGCCCCGTGCGACTCGCGTGGCCTGGCGCGGGGCAAGGCTGCGCAGGAAGGCCCGGGCGCGACTATGCCCGGCCAGGGGAATGGCCGGGCACAGGAAGGGGCTCGGGCGACGTCCCCGGGGACGCCGCCCGGCGAACCTGCAGGTGTGCGGGTTACCGCGGCGGCTCGGTCGGGTCGCGACCGTCGCGCGGGGCGCCGGTACCCGAGGAGCCCATGAAGATCTTGCTGCCGTCCTCGAACGTCACGTCACGGCCGTTGGCCCGACGGGAGCGATCCTTGCTCTGGTAGCCGTCCACGATGATGACCGTGCCGGGCACCAGATCGTCGCGGGACAGGCCGCGCCGAAGCAGGGTGTTGGGCGTGCCGCCCTCGACCATCCAGACGTGCTTCTCGCCGGTGTCCTCGGTGTGCTCCAGGTGAATCCACGTGTGCGGATTGACCCACTCGACCTTGACGACCGGGCCCTTCAGCAGCAGTGGGCGATTGGGATCGAACTCGGCGCCGAAGGCGTGGTGCGCCACCAGAGGCACCGTCACCGCGACGGCCGCGATGGCGACGCAGATCCCCGTGATGATCATGGCTCTCTTCTTCATGGGTGTTGTCTCGCTCCTCGGTTGTGGTGAAGGTTGGTTGCTCGGTGATGTTACCGGTGCTCGGGCCTCGGCCCCAGACTCTAGCAGCCCCCGGCCATGGCTCGGCTTGAGTCAGTCCAGGGCTTGAATCAGTCCAGGGCTGAATCAGTCTGGTCTGCGCCGCCTGTCGCGCCTGCCTCCGCGGCCGCCATGGCGTCCTGCTCGAGCAGCCGGGCGCCGCGCATGATGTTGCCCAGCGCGTAGTTGCCCTCGTGGCAGGCGTACTCGTAGACGATCGCGTCGCTGCGCGGCCACGTGTACTCGCCGCTCCACGGCGCGCTCCACACGTCCGGGTCCTCGACCGTGAACTCGTACTTCAGGGCGTCGGCGCCCATCGGCGTGAAGCGCTCGACCACGTGCAGGTCGCGCGTGGCCGACCGCAGCGCCGGTCGATCCGTGAAGTTCGTCGTGTCGATGACCAGCGTGTCGCCTTCCCACCGACCGATCGAGTCGCCGGTCCAGCGGCGCTCGGACTCGGGCACGTGCTCGCCGCCGATGCGAACGATGCGGGCGTCGTGGACCATCTCGACCAGGATCATCACGTGATCCTCGGTCTGCACGATGCGCTTCAGGTTGTTGTACAGAGCCGGCAGCATCGGCGGCCCGGCAGTCGAACTGAAGCCGAGCAGGCAGCGTTCCGCCAGCGGCCGCAGCTCCGGATCGTCGTAGGGACCCGGCCCCTCGCGCTCCAGCCACCAGGCCTCGCCGGTGTTCGGGCGGAAGAAGCCGCGGAACCGCGCGAAGCGCTCGCGGGCAGCATCGGTCAGCGGCGGATGGCGGCCGTTCGGCGGGTCGATGATGATCGAGGTCCGGAACCTGCCGTCGACCTCGAACGCCTCGGTCCCGCGATCGATCCAGAAGGCGTTGTAGCCACCGACGTTGCCGGCCGCTCCCGGCGAGCCGTCTCCGCCCGCAGGCGGCGCTTCGCGGTCCGGGTCGCTCTCCTGCGCTTCCGCCTGCATGCGTTCGCGCTCCTGCTCGGCGATCCGGTCCGCTTCCTCGCGCGTCAGGTACAGGTTGTCGCCGAAGGCCTGCGGCCTGACCAGCGGCGTAAGCGTGCCGACGTCGTAGTCGCCGGTGAGGTCGGGACGGCCAGAGGGCGTGCGGGGAAAGTCCGCTTCCTCGGCGACAGCGGCCGCCGGCACGACGGCCAGAGCCAGCAACACGGCGCCGGAGAGCGCGGTCAGCATTCGATCAGGCATCGTACGGTTCTCCTTGCTGACGCTGGCTCGCCGCGTTCGTCCTCCTGCTCGCTCTACTCGACCAGCTGCATCCGAGGCAGCGGATTGCGCCGGTACTCGCCGTACATCAGCTCTTCCACGAACTCGACGCAGCGGAAGTCCATCAGGCGGGCGTTCGACTCCATTCGCCGGTAGAGCGGCATCTCCATCGTCCACGGCTCGGTGTACGTCTGCGGGTCGGTGAGCGTCGCCTCGTAGTGGATGTGGTTCTGGCTGGTCAGCGTATAGCGCTCCTCCACGGTCAGCTGGTTGCTGTAGTGGTTGCCGGAGCGGTCGAGCCAGCCGCCGCAGCCGGGCATGTCGCCCTCGCGCTCGGCGCAGTCCTTGGCCAGCAGGCCGTTGACCTCGACGACCAGCGTGTCGCCCTCCCAGCGGCCGTAGGACATGCCCATCCAGCTGTCGATCTGCGCCGGCTTCGGGTCTTCCAGGTAGATGTCGCGAACAGCGCCCGCGTACTGGTAGGCGATGAAGATCGCGTTCTCGCTGTGGAAGATCTGGAACGGCTGGGGCATGTAGGTCGCCCGCGGGACGCCCGGCAGGTAGCAGAAGACCTCCTGATCGCGCGTGGACCAGTTCGCCAGGTTCTCCACCTGCCTGGCGCGGGCATCGTCCGTGTACGGGATCTTGCCGCCGCCCTTGATCACGCCCATGCCCGGAGGCACGGATGCCACCGCACCCAGGTTCAGGACCTCGGCAGCCGGGATCGGGCCATGGGGGCCTTCGCGCAGCTGCAGACCGGCGCGAGCCATGTGCAGCTCGACGTCGTAATTCGCCTCGTTCAGGGCCTGCCAGATGCCGTTCAGGTCCGGCTTGCCGTCGGACAGCCTGCTCGGTTCGAAGTCCTGGGCCCCAAGCGGCGCCGCCGCCACGGCCAGGACCGCAGCCGCGACCGCAACGATTCGATGGGACACGCTCTTTGCGAGTTTCATGAGGTTTACCTGCTCCTCTTCGGCGCACGCCGTGTTGTCTAGCGGAATGCCGGCAAGCCTGTCACCTTCCGCTACGCGGGTCAAGCTCGCGTCCTGTCCAGACCAGGTGAGCATGAACGGGGAATGGGCAATCCAGCGAGACGTGAGCACGTGGATCGGCACTCGGGGATCATCGGAGGATGCTCGTGTCGCTTCATCTCCACCGTCTCAGGACTCTCGCCCGGCTCGCCCTGTTCGTCTCCGGCGGCTTTGGGGCCGAGATCACTCGACAGGACCGGGAATCGACGTACGCGTTCGTCAGGCGGACGCTGGTGTGCTCCCGGTACCTCAGTGTTGAAGAGGTCCGCCAAGAGCGTGGTACGCGCCTTTCTGGTCCAGGGTGACGGGCTTCTCTCAGTCCCGGCTGACCCGGTTGATCCGGCAGTCAATGGCAGCAGGTGGCGACGGTGCGGGCGATCTCCGAGCGCTGCCTGCTGCCGGTGATCGAGCGGCTGATCGAGAGCTGCCAGCTAGCCCGTCAGGAACCGGCTTGGCTTGCCAAAGCTGAACACCAGCAGTTCCCTCCTGGCTCGCGTCGCGGCCACGTAGGCGAGAGCGCGTTCACTGGTCTCGGCTTCGGCGCGGCCTGCAGCGTCGTCGCGCTTGTTGACGGCGAAACGCAGCGGGACAAGCCCCCTGTTCACGCTGGCGATGGCAACCCGTTCAAACTCCAGCCCCTTGACGCGGTGCATCGTCGCCAGGCGCACACCTTCCTTGCCGCGGTCGTCCAGGTCGTCCGCTTCCAGAACGAAGACCGGCAGATCGTGCTCGGCCAGGACCTTTTCCAGGGCGTCCCGCTCCCTGCGGGTTCGCGCCACCAGGCAGGCGCTGCGGAGGCCTTCGCCGCGCTCCCGCAGTGACCTGAGCCACGCTACCAGCGCAGCGCTCTGCTCCTCCCGCGTCTCGAACGCCTGCACTCGCGGTTCGCGTCCTCGGGTCAGCGATCGGATGCCCCGGTTGTCGTCCGTTCCTCCGTCGAGGTCGTCGATCCTGCAACCGGCGAGCAGGTCGGCGGCCCAGTTCCAGGTCTGCTGCGTGGTGCGGTAGTTCAGACGGAGCTTGCGGGCACGACCGCGGATTTCGATGCCGCACCGGCCCAGCACGACGGGGCTCCGGTCGTAGATCCGTTGATGACCGTCGCCGACGATGAAGAGGTCATCGGCGCCCTGCGGCGCTATCGCCCGAATCAGACGGTAAGCCTGGGCTCCCATGTCCTGCGCCTCGTCGACGATGACCGTCGTGTAGTCCAGCCCGGACCGGTCCGTTTCCAGCAAGGCGGCCGCGTCCCGGTACGCGTCGTCGATTTCCTTCTTGCCGCGCTCCGCGAGCTGCGCCCGGTACTCCTCGAAGACGCGCCACACCTTGACGCGGGACGACCGCTGCAGGGGCGTGCCGCGCCCGACCCGGGACACGCGGCGATACTCCGTCTCCGTCGTCACGCCGTTGGCAAGAACGACCCGCTCCCACTCGTCGCGGTAGAAGGCGTCGCTGAAGCGGAGGTCTTCCGGCTTCTGTTCCATGGCCAGCGCCCATGCATCCCGATCCCGGTCGTAGATGATCCGGGCCTCGTAGCGGCGGCGGCGCAGGAAGCGGACCAGCCAGCGGTCCAGGTTCGTCACCTCGATCCGCTCCATCTCTTCTGGCGAGCAGATGGACTTCAGGTTGTTCTCGATGTCGGCGGCCAGGTTGCGGGTGAACGTCGTGAACAGGATGCGGTCGGCCTTGGGGCGGTTGCGCGCCAGCCAGCGGGCCCGGTGCATGGCAACGACCGTCTTCCCCGTTCCGGCGCCACCCAGGACGCGCACCGGACCGTTCCAGTTCCGGGCGACGAGACGGCGCTGCGACGGATGCAGGAAGACGCGCCAGCGCTCGAGCGGCGCGTTCAGCATCGCCTCGAGCTCGGCGTCGTCCTCGACGACGACGAACCGCGCCAGAGATTCCGTCCGCTTCAGTGCCTTCTCGAAGTCTGCGGTGTCGACCCGTTCGCTGGCCGCCTCGCGTTCCCTCACCAGGGTTTCGTACGTTTCGCCCGCCAGGTAGAGAAACAGCGCCTCGTAGGCTTCCACCGGCAGGCGTTCCTGCATCGCGTCGAGTTCCAGGTCGTCGCGCAGGGCGCGCACCTCCGGCAGCATGGCGGCAGGAACGCCCAGGCGCGTCAGCTGGCGGTCCCGCAGATCCCCGAAGGCCGAAGGAGGATCGGCTGCGGTCGGTTCCGAAGCCTGGTCTGCCGCAGCATCGCTCGCCGCATCGCTCGCCGCGGCGCCGACCTGGGGCTGGTAGACCTGGATCGCTCCGGTCTCGGCGTTGATCCGGCATTCGTGCCGCTCCGCCCAGTCGTAGGCGTCGTCGTGTTTCGCTGCCCACAGAAGCATGTGGACATTGCCGCGGCCGGGCTTGAGCACGATCGCCCGATAGGCGAGGTCGATGCGCAGCGACCGCATGTGCGGATCGCTGGCGCCGCGAATCCGCTCGTAGTTCATTCCGCTGGCCGTCGAGTCCGCGTTGAACTTCGAGATGAGCGAGCGGACGCCCCTCTGCTGGGGGCCCGGCAGCCGGGCGTACGCCTTCAGGAAGTCGGAGGACATCGCCATCGTTGCGCTGGTCGCCATCAGTTGTCCCTGGTCGTCGCCATGATGATCTTGCGGGCGAGACCGCCCGGATCGTCCGCGTCGCCGGACACTACCTGCCAGCCGGCCCGGGCGATGATCCCGGTCTGCTTCGGGTCCTGAGGCCACACGACGGCGACGCGCTGCTCGGGCCACGCCAGTTCCGCCTCCGCCAGCACAACGCAGTTGTCGTCTGCCAGCTCGAACCCGACTTCAGGAGGAGGCGTACCGGCTTGCGAGAGCGCTTCCAGCACGGGAATCAGCTCGGGCGCTGCCAGATCGAGCGCTTCCCTCCACAGGGCGTCGACCTCCCCAGGCGCCTGCGCCGCATCCGAAACGGCGCCCAGGTCGTCATGGAGCCGCTTCTCGATCCCTCTCCGCGTCGTCCACCAGGCGCCGGGCAGGAACTGAAGGAGGTTGAACAGCCGGAGCACCCCGTTCCAGACCTGCCGGTAGTTCTCCGTCGCACGCCCCTCCTCGTCGTCCTGCAGGTGCAGCGCCGCCCGCATGCCGTCCGGGTCGCCCCGTTCGACAGCGGCAAGTGGCAGCGCGACGAACAGGTCCATGGTCTTCGGCGGCTTCCCGGTCCAGGCGCCGAGGCCGGCTCTGGCCACCGGTTGTTCGAGGTCGGCGAAGGCGGCACGGGCCTGGTCCGGAAGCACCTCCGCTGCTCTGCTCTCGAAGCGGGTCCGCAAGCCGCCGCCGCGCATCTCCCGGTGGTCGAAGAGCCCACACAGAGAGGTGAAGACCGCCTGCTTCCAATGCTCGGGATCCGGCTTCGCCAGGTAACGGGCGAGCAGCTCCAGCGACGAGGTGTCCGCAAACCGCCGCCGCAAGCCGGCCACGCCCCAGCGCCGGTCCAGAGCCGCCTGGAGGCCCGGCGGGCCGCCATCGCCGAAGTCAAATGGCCCGACGCCGGTCTCGCCTTCGACGACATCCTGCCAGCCAAGCGACCACACCAGGTAGCCGGCACGAACCAGCGCCATCCGTTGCACCGAGTCCTGGTCCGTTCTCTCGCGATGGAACTTGAAGCCGTCCGTGAACACGGCAACCGGCCGAGCACCACCTGAAGACCGCGCCGGCCGGATCACGAAATCCGGCCGACTCGGCACGGCAACGCCGTCGGCTCGTCCCAGATCGACCTGCGCCTCCAGAAGCCACGTGGAACCCGCTACCGTCACCACGTGGCCGGACCGGCCCCGCACGATGTCGCTGCGTAGCCGAACGCGCTGTCCGTCCACTGCAACCTGAGCCAGAGCGGTGAGGAACCGCTCCTCCAGCGCGCTCTCGGGCGGCGGCGCGAACTTCACGCTGGCCAGCCCCTCGACCTTCTGGAGGTCCTCCCGCTGGGAGAGGATGCCCTCGAGAATCGCCACCGCCGTCGTCCTGGAGGTGCGCGCCATGTCGCGTCCCCGCCGATACGCGAAGACGCAGCGGTAGCAGCCGTCCTTCTCCGGTTCACCGCTGCACGGGCAGGAGGTCAGCGCGTGAAGCGCGGCATCGAACACGGCAAGCAGCTTCTCCGGCTCGTTCATCAGCTCCTTGAGGTAGCCGGTGCCGCCGGGCACCGTGTCGTAGAGCATCAGGTAACGGCGACGGGTGTCGGTTCCAGCGTCCGGGTACTCGCACGACATCGCCCGCAGGTGGTCGACCTGGCCGCTGAACTTGCGCTTCAGACCGAGTTCCAGGGCCGCGACGAAGGAGGCGGCGTGGCGTTCCGCCCCGACCCCCGCGCCCACCGGGAGGAGCATCCGGACCGCTTCGGACCGGAACTCGCGATACAGGTAGAGGCAGTCCTCGATGTCGGCCTGGCCGCCTTCCGTGCTGCCGGCAAGCCCGCCGAACGCGCTGGCCTCTGCTCCCCGCCTCCTTCGCGCGGGACAGGTCAGGGCATGTCTGGGCGGGTCGTTCTGGCGGCCCTGGACCATGCCGCAGCGTCGGCAGATGCGGAAGCCGTCTCGCGGCAACTCGACGCCGGCGAACATCGTCGGCTGACCTTGCTGGTCCACTCGGCCGAAGTTCATCTCGCGGAACGTGGCGGACGCGATGTACTCGAAGCCGTACGGCGGGTCGCTTTCCGGCATCGCGCAGGCAGGCCCGACCGCTTGCGGTTCGAAGTCGGCGACCAGCTCCCGCGTGTAGAACAGGGGTTCTCGATCGTCCCGCTCATCGACGATGCGGCTCTGCCGGTCGGGCGTGAACGCATGGACGAGCCGAAGCGGCAGCATGTTCCGGCGCTGGCCGGCGTCGGCCCACATGACGTCGCCGCAGCGAGGGCAGGCATGATGCGCGTCCCTGACGTCCACCCGCTCGCAGTAACTGCAGGAAGCGCAGAGTCGCCAACTCTCGATCTTTGACAGCCGCAGGTCGATGCGGTCGATCTCCACGCGCCGGCCTCCGGCGTAGAAGCGGTTCTCCGGTGCGAGTTCCCCCAGGGCGGAGGCAGCCGGCCGGACGTACTCGTAGGTCTCGACCTCGGGCCGCACGGCGCCCGCGCCGTCAGGCTCCTGGCGGCCAGGCGCCCGGCTGCGGTAGATGACGGACTTCAGCGTCACGCCCTCTTCGGGAAAGGCGTAGTTCGGAAGCAGTCCCTCGTCGGTCAGGAAGTTGAACGTGTTGCGGCGGTTCATGTCTCGCAGCAGGCCCTGCAGGCCGCCCCTTTCCAGGGCCAGTTCCTGCAGCTCGTTCCTGGTGGCCTCGTCCGAAGCCGCCTTTTGCAGCGCCAGGGTCCTGCGACGCAGCGAAACGACCTCGGCGCGCAGTGCCTTTCGCTCCCTGGCGACCTCCAGGAAGTGGTCCAGCAGGCGCAGCCGCAGCGACGGTCCGCCCTCTTCGTTGTCCGGCATGCCCTCCGGGTCGCCCAGCAGAAACCTGCAGAGGTAGTCCTTCGAGGCCTCGTCCAGGCTTTCCGAGAAGGCGGAGAAGAAGCCGTCGAGCAGGTCCTCCGCGTGCTCCTGCACGAAGTCGAACAGCGGATAGGGAAAGCGGTCCAGCCTCTTCCGGTCGACGCTGTCGAGCACCGAGCCGATCCGGCGCGGCACGGCATCCTTCCCGACTCCGGTAGCCGCCCATCTGTCGAAACAGAACGCCGTCAGCTGCCGTTCCAGCACGGCCGACGCATTGAGGAACACGCCGGGCGGCTCGACGCTGCCACCCAGCATGGCGAGCGGCTCCTCGTAGAAGTAGAGATCGTGCGGCCGAGCGGTGGCCAGGGTCAGCGTGAACGCGTTGCCGTCCAGGCGGCCGGCGCGGCCAATCCGCTGGACGTAGTTCTGCTGCGCCGGCGGCACGGAGCAGAGCACGACGGTCGACAGGTCGCCGATGTCGATTCCCAGTTCCAGGGTCGGCGTGGCGGACAGCACGTTCGGTTCCCAGGGTTGAGGCGCCGGGTCGGCGAAGCGTTTCTGCAGCTCGGTGCGCTCCTCCCGCGTCAGCAGCGCGGTGTGCTCGGCGGCCACCAGCCGGCGAATCGGGGTCTCGCGGTACAGGCGCCCGAACCACGAGGGCGCCGCGTTCTCGTGCCGGTCGTAGACGTCCGGCGCGGCAAGGTCGAGGCAGGGGACGCCCCGCCAGAGCTCCACTTCCTGCTCCGGGACAACGAGCACGCGGTTCGACCGGTCGCAGCGCATCACGGCGACCCGGGGCGTCGCGTAGAGGGCAGCCGGGTCCAACGCCCACGCCCGAGCGGTTCTGGCGTCCACCTGACGCACGATCCCGGCCGATTCGAGCGCGGCAAGGGCCGCCGCAAGAGCGTCTCCCGCATCCTGCGTCGCGGTCAGCAGGTTGAGGCGCAGAAGGATCTTCCTCGCCCAGGATTCGTACCACGAGGCCCGTCCGCGGCGCTTGCGGAGCGGCTCCAGCCCATCTCCCTTCGCCGGCGGGCCGGCCGGGAAGACGGGAACCGGCGAGCGCGGGCCGAAGTCCTGGAGAGCGAGTTCCCGCTGCGTCAACCACCAGATGCTGGCGCCGCTGGCGAGGAACCTCCTCACCAGGTCGCTGTCGATCGCCCCGCGGTTCCTCATCCGCCGCACGATGCCGAGCAAGAGTGCCCGCACCGCATCAGGTTCGATCTCCCGCAGGGCGCCAATCTCCCGGATGCGGCCCCAGGCTTCGGCGCAGGCCACAGCAAACCGCTCGCGTTCCACGCCAATCGCCGCCGCCCGCGTGCGCTCCAGCGTCCGCCCGATCGTCGACCGGTAGCCGAACTCGGCGAAGACCTCCCAGCGCAGGCGCCGGGCAACGAGCTCGGGCAGGTTCGACCGCTGCGGCAGCCGGCCGGTTCGTTTCAGGGCAGCGAAGTCCCGCAGCCACAGGCGATCCGGGGCGATGAACTCGCTGACGAAGCGCCTGGCGTCGAAGGCCTGGGAAGCTGCTGCGTCGGCGCTCGGATCCCGCCAGCGGCCAACCACGCGGCCGTCGTCGTTCGCTGCCCCGATCAACTCCGACAGCCGGACATCGCCCACCTCCTCCACCGTCTGGGCGATGGCCGCACGCACGTTGTTCGGCCAGGTCCGCGCCGCGACGAAGCCGGCCCGGTGCGCGGCGTCCTGCACGTTGTCGGAGAACGCGATGACCTTGTGGTCGTCGTTGTGACCTGAAGCGAAGGTCTGACCCAGCGCCACGCTGAGCAGGCTGGAGGCCCGCGCGCCCATGATGATCAACGCCTCCGCGGCGCCGCACCAGGGGCAGTCCCGGCTCAGCTGCGGCTTCGAGCTGCTCTTGCCCCGGACGCTCCTGCTGACCACGGCATGGGGGCGGAACACGCGCAGCACCCGGTCCGCGCCGCAGCAAGCGCAGGGCGTTCCGGCGTCCTCCGCACGGGCCGTGCAACGGCCGCATCCGCCGCAGATCGTGCCGTCGATGCCGCGCACAGATGACGGCGCCTCGCCCGGGAACAGAAACTCGACGTCCACGTCCCGGGCGAAGAAGCGGTTGTAGAAGACGCGCAGGTCCCGCACGACCCTCTCCTCTCCGCCGGGCCTGAACGCGCCCCAGCCGGTCGCACGGCATTCGCGGCACTGGATGAGCGGCAGGTGAACCGACTCGTCGTCCGGCTGGAGGTCGTCCGAATGGCGCAGTCGATGCAGACTCCCGGACAGACCGTCGCCGCCGGTCGTCGCGCCGGCTGGCATCTCAGCTCCGGCTTCGACCGCGGCGCCTTCGTGGGAGGCGGCGGGCGCCTCGTGGACGCTGCACACCATGCGGCGGAGTTCACGCACCCAGAGATGCAAACCGACCTGCACGAATGGCAGGAGGCGCTTCGAGCCGTCGCCTTCCCCGCGGCGCCGCGCCAGGGAGACCAGGGCGCAGAGCCCGTCGAGCACGGCAAGCGCCTCACGCTCGGTGGCAACCGGCAGGCTCCGGCGAAGGCGGTCCGCAACCTCCGTCACCGGCAGCGCGCGTCCTTCGAGCACCCGGAGCAGGTTGACGAACGTGGCGTGCTCGCGCAGGCGGTCGGCCAGCGCGATGCGCCAGCCCTCGGACGCAAAGCCGCCCTCGATCGGCACGCCGAAGAAGGTCTCGTGCAGCGCGCGAAGGTACGCCTCTGTCGACTCCCGGCGGCGCTCGAGCAGGTCGCTCAACTCGATGCGCGGCGTCAGGTAGCCGCTGATCAGCGAACCGGCCAGGAACTCGTCGATGCTCTGCCGCGACTCCCCCACGATGGCGCCCGGTCCGAACGGCTGATCGAAGATCCGGGACACGTACTCCCGCAGCTCCGGCTCGGCGCCTTCGCCCCCCAGGGTCGCCGAGGTGCCGGCGCAGATCATGCCGTCGCCGGCGCCGAGCCGAGCGCGCAGCCGTCGAATGAGGCAGGCCAGGTCCGTCCCCTGCGCGCCGTCGAACGTGTGAAGCTCGTCCACCACGAGATACCGCAGCTTGCCGGGTTCGTTGTGCCGCCAGAGCCGCTGGTCCGACGGCCGGAGCAGCAGGTAGTCCAGCATCTTGTAGTTCGTCAGCAGGATGTCCGGCGGCCGCCGGAGCAGGCTCTCCCGGTCGGCGACGATGTGTTCCGGGCCCATGCCCGTCTGCGGGGCGTGCGCGGCCTGGCCGATGAACAGCCCCGCCGTGACCCGGCCGCGCAGCGCCGGCGTCTGGTGGATTCGCCTGGCGATCCGGCCGGCCTGGTCCGTCGCCAGCGCGTTCATCGGATAGATGAGGATCGCCTTGATCCCCCGGCTGCCGCCCGGCGTCCCTGCCTGCTCGCGGCAGTAGTCGAGGATCGGCAGCAGGAAGCACTCCGTCTTGCCGGAACCCGTGCCGGTGGCGATGACGGTGGAGCGCCCCGCGTCGGCGGCAAGCCGCGAGAAGGCAGCCCGCTGGTGGACGTACGGGGTGTGGCCGAGCGGGACTTCCCCAAAGGCCTCCCCTCCCTCCGGCGCGTGCCGGAACGGCAGGGCGATGGAGAGATAGGGGCCCTTGACGAGGTTCTCGGGCTCGGCGAGCAGGTCGTCGATGACCCCGGCGAGTTCCGGGTTCGACGGGCCAAACCCGGTCGCGAGGAAGGACCTGAGCGCGTCGACGACTTCGGAGGCGACGGCTGACGGGATCAAGGAGGCAACCCGGCAGCCTGTGGTGAAGGTCGCAGCACCACCGCCCGCCGCCACACCCCGCCCGGGGGCTCGGGAAGCCGGAGGTGTTGATGGCCAGGGATCCGCTCATCCGCTCGAAGCGAGCCAGGCGTGCTCGCGAGTCTCGTGATCGTTTTCACGTGTTGACGGCCAGAGATCCGCTCGTCCGCTCGAAGCGGCCGGCAGGGTTCCCTGACCCAACCCGTGGCGAATCGCGTCCAGGATGTGTGCCACCGGGCCGGCCGTCGGGCGGCAGACACACGCGTTGCAGAGCGCGGTCGCCGGCTCTCACGAGGCGCCATCGACGGACAGAAGCCTCGTCTACCTGAGGCGCCGCTCGAAGGCGGCCCAGGCGCTGCGGTAGTCGGTTTCGCGGTCGCAGCGGTCGAACGGGGCGTGGTACGCGATCGTTCGTTCCACGGGGCCACCGGGCAGGGTGTCGTCGGTGATGCGCCGGGTGATGACGCCTTCCTGGAGGTCGCAGACGTCTTTCCAGCCGAGCGCGATGCCGCGGCGGGTCTCGGCGGCGGCGAGATGGGGAGCGTCAGGGAGCCCATCGGCAGGCCGATCAGGGGCGGTCGCCGGAGCGGTTGCAAGGCGGCGGCCGTGGTGGAGATCCCAGGCCGTGTCGCCCCTGACCGCCCTGCGCGGCAGGCCGACGCCGGGAAGGCCCCTGGAGACGGTGAAGACGATGCGGCCGTTGGCGTCGTACCAGGTGTCGGCTTCGTACTCGCGCATGACCGGGAACCGGGCCCGGTAGATGGTCAGCAGCTCGTCCAGGGTGAGGCCCAGGGCCATCGCGGCCAGGACGTCGATCTCGACCAGGGCCTGACGGCGGGCGTAGTCGGTGCGCAGGGCGAGGTTGCGGTTCCACACCGGCGGCAGAGCGGCGAAGTCGTCCGGCAGGCGCGGGTCTTCCCTGGTCCAGGCGTCGCTGCGGAAGGCGTGGATGGCTGGTGACCCGCCGTCGTCCTGTGGCGGCAGCGGCGTAGCGCACAGCTGCCGCCACAGGTCGGCGTACGGGCCGGTGAGGCAGTTGAGCCGGAGGGTGCGCAGGCGCAGGGAGGCGCGGATGGCCGGGTGGCAGTCGGGCGGCAGAAGCGGGAGACGGATCAGCAGTGAGCGATCCACCTTGCGCATGCCGGTGCTCTTGATGAAGAAGTCGAGCACGAGGGACAGGGTGAGTGCTGCGAAGTCGATGCAGGTGCCCGTGCTCCGGAAAGTGGTGGTCGGGCAGCTATCCACCGTGGCGGCAGACTTCGGCAGCAGCGCCGGGATCAGCGTGCGCTCCGCCGCCGGACCGACCATTCTCCGCGTCACCATCCGGTAGTAGTCCGTCGTCTTGCGCGGCGCCGCTTCGCCAGGTTCCGTCCACGACACCCGCGGCGTGCGCGCCAGGTACTCCAGCCGCGAACAGGCAGGAACGTAGTTGGTCCGGGGCAGGTAGTCCGCCGGCAGGCAGGCGAGGTCCAGCACGTCGTAGGCGCGGTTGCTCCTGCAGTTCTCTCGAGGCGTCTTGTTGAACGGGTTGCCGACGAAGAAGTGCGGGCCCTGGAGCACGAACCGGTCCGGGTCAGCAGTGAACCGGGTCTCGCGGCGGATCGTGCCGTCACGCTGCGACATGGTCTCGTGCCAGTGCCTGGAGACATGGAAGTCCCCTTCCAGGTCTCCAAGCCGCGGCCAGGCCGCCAGCTTCTCGAGCACTGCCAGCAAGGCCGCAGAGTGCAGCGCCGGCAGCCGGGCGGCGGCGGCTGCCGTTCCCGGCGGGTCGTAGAGGGCGGCGAAGGTCTCGAGCGTCTGCCCGTCGATGGCGAGCCGCCGTCCGGCGTGCCCCGCCAGGTTCCAGTTGCCCGCCTCGTCCTTGATGCCGGGCACCGCGCCCCGTCCGTCGTGGGCGAAGCAGGCGTCCACCGTCGGCGCGGCATAGAGATTCGCGATGTGGGCGAACGCGGGCGCGGAAAGAGGTCTGCCGTGGACGTTGACGCTGAACAGCGTCTCGTGGTGAACCTCCGGGAACAGCTTCTTCTCGTTCTGGAACTGAAAGTGCGCCCGCAGGCGGGGGTACAGGGCTTCGCGGAACACGCTGCCCTTCGGGTCGTCGTACACGCCCTCCGGATGCAGGAAGCCGGCAACTCCTCCGTCGCGGCCGATCATCCAGGCCTGGGGCAGGAAGCACTTGTAGAGATTCGTTTGCTGGCCGGCCAGCAGCGGGTAGTTCTGCGTCGCGCTCAGGAAGGCCTGGGTCGCCTCCGCCTCCTCGACCTCGGCCAGCCAGGCGCCCCGCAGGCCGTCGTGCCGCGCGAAAGCGCCGGCCCGCCGGTCCGTCAGCTCCTTCGCCCGGTGCTTGCGCAGCGCGAGAAGCGGGTCGCCATCGCCCAGTACGCCGGCCTCCTTCCACTCCACCTTGATCCACGGCGGGTTCCCGACCACCAGGTCGAAGCCCCCTCGGGCCTCGAACAGGTCCGCAAACGCCAGCTCCCAGTGGTGAAACCGGTGCTTCTCGGCCAGCTTCTCCACCAGCCTCAGCCGTGGGAATTGCTCGAACAGCAGGTCCAGGTCCAGCATCCCGACCTGGTTCGTGACCCGCTGCACGAGGCCGGCAGCGTGCTCCGCGTACTCCTCGCCGAAGAGCTCGGCGGTCTGGTGCGGGCCGATACCGAGCGGTCGGACATCGCCGGTCAGAAGCAGGGAGATCTCGGTCAGAAACTCGTCGCGGCTCGGCAGGCGGTCTGCGGCCTGAATGGGCCAGAACCACAGCGCGCACCAGTAGTCCATCGCGAGCTTCAGGCGGCGCCAGGGGCTTGCCGACCGGGCGCCCTCGCTCAGGACGCCCTGGGCACGAATGCGGTCCTTCCAGGCGTTCGCGGTCCGCCGCTCGCGTTCGGCCGGCGGCTGGCCCCAGACCGGCAGGGTGTCCTGCGTCTCCCGGTGGTCGCGGGCGAGTTGCTCGGTGTGCAGGGCCCAGAGCAGGTCCACCCGGTCGGAAAGCCGCTCCAGTTCGGCGATCTGCCCGGCGTCGAACGGCTGAAGAAAGCCCTTCCGCCAGCGCTTGATGTGCTCGAAGTTTGCCGCCTCCATCGCCTTCGCCGCCTTGTTGCGGTAGCTCGCCATCCCTTCATCCGGCAGCAGGAAGTGGTAGACGCTGCCGGCCGGCCGCCTCGTGCCCGGCTTGACGCCACAAGGGGCGAAGTTGAACCAGCGTTCCGCCTTCCTGTTCTCCCTGCCGAGGCGCGATGCCGGGTACACCTGCCGCCTGGCGCCGACCAGCGAGTTGCCGCAGAGAAGCTGATAGCCGAACCACGGGACGTGGCCGTCCCGGTGGATGGAGTTCAGCCACAGCGAGACCTCGGCGAGTTCCAGCGCCACCGGGTTCAGGTCGACGCCGTAGACGTTGCGGTCGGCGATGTAGTGGCGGACCTTCTGGAGTTCGTCGGCGTACCTGTCGTGCGGAATGCGCTGCCCTGCTTCCGCCTGCCTGCGGTCGAGGTAGCGCTCGGCGAGCTGGTTGACCGCCTCGTTCAGGAACGCGCCCGAGCCCATCGCCGGCTCGCAGACGGTGAGCTCCAGGATGCGGTCGGCCGGCATGTCGGGCGGAACGAGCTCGTTGAGCGAGTACTTCACGACGCAGCGGGTGAGGCTCTCCGGCGTGTAGTAGCTCGCCGTCTTCTGTCGGTCCCGGCCGGCGAGGCGGTAGACGAACGAACCCCGGGGATGGACGCGGAGCCTGAGGTGGCCTTGTTCGTCCTGCTCGTGGACCTTCTCCTCCTCCTTGTAGCGGCCGAGGTCGCGAGCCGGCACGAACCAGGCCTTGGCCAGGTCGTCCGGTGTGTCCTGCGCCCTCTTCACCTCGTACAGGTCCTCCTCGGCGAAGAAGCCCCGGTAGGAGAGCAGCGCCTCGTAGACCGCGCCCAGCTGGTTGATGCCGAGCTGGGCGTAGGAGATGCGCCCGCGCCGTCTTCTGCGGCCCGTGGCCGGGCGGCTCAGGGACATCAGCCTGATCACCCGCTGGAGGACGCGGTTGCGCAGCCTCACGCGGTCAAGCAGCGGCGTCGCGTCGTCCCGGAACAGCCGGCTGTCGAGAGCTCGGATCCGGAAACCGTGACTCTGGCTGCCGCCAAGCGCAAGCTGGCTGCCCTGGTCGCCGAAACCGTCGCGGACGAGCCGGAAGAGCACTCCGATGCTCTCGTGCAGGTAGTACCCGTCGAGCGACTCCTCGCTGGTCAGGCGCACCAGCTCCAGGTCCCGCAGCCGCTCCAGGCTGTAGCCCTTGCGGTACGCCTCCGCCTTGACCGGCGCGTACCCGAGGTCCGGCCGCGCCTCGATGTAGAAGAGGAAGAGCAGCCGGTACATGTAGCGCAGGCACTCCAGGCCGAGCTCGCCGGCGAGCTTCTCGTCGAGATCGTAGACCTGGTCCTTGCTCACCTCGCGGAGGTAGCGAATCGCCTCGTTGCCGATCAGCTCGATGGACTCCCGCAGCGCGTACTTCAGGTCCCGGGAGACGGCGAAGGCGTGCTTGTGGCTGTTCTCGTCCAGGCTGTCCAGGAGGCTTGCGCCCTGCTCGGGGACCAGGCAGTCGCGGTGCAGAAGGGCCGCGGCGGCCTTCAGAGTGGCGCTGTCGCGGCGGCCCAGGATCTCGTCCAGGTCGAAGCGCAGCAGACGGCTGTGGGTCCACTTGCCGCGTTCGATCAGCAGGATCTGGCCGGCGGAAAGCAGGACGATCCAGCGCGGCGGTTGTCGCTGACCGAAGATGCGGCGGGTGAGGATCTCGTGCCAGGTCTCCTTCAGCAGGGCCTCCGGCGGCGGCGCCTCGCCGTGGAACTGGGCCCGGTGCGGCTTCAGGGCGAGGGGATCCTCGTCCTCCGCCGCCGCGTCGTAGGCGCCCAGGACGAGCAGGTTGACCACCCCGTGCCGGCGGGCGGCATGAAGGACCGGCGTTTCGTCGCCGTCGTCCAGGACGTGGTTGTGGGGCTCGTAGGCGAAGCCCAGGACGGCGAGGAGCCGGCGGAACCAGGCCCGCTGATCTGCAACGCGGGCCCGGTGCCCTCGCCGCTCGCGCGCGAAGCGGCTTCGAAACCGCAGATGATCGCGTGCCAGGCCGCCCAGGGCTTCGTGAGGTGGCCGGGCATCGGCCTCGGCCCCGCCCGCCGCCTTCGCCTCGTCTGTCCAGCGGGCGACGGTGTCCTTGATGTCCCGCCCGAAGATCTCGGCAAGGTAGTGCTGGCTGTAGAACTCGTTCTCGTTGTGAATCCCGGGAAAGCTGGTTGCGGCGGCAGGCATGGTTCCAGTCGGCAGGTATCCGTTTCAGCTCAGCCAGTCACCGCGCAGATGACCTGGATCCAGGGTTCCCGCTCCGTGGTCATGGTGTCCTGAACCCAGTGCAGGTAGCTGGTGAAGAGCTGCTCGATCTCGTGCTGGCCCTTCTCGAGCCGGGACCGCTTGAAGGCCTCTGCCTGCCCGGATTGGTCCACAGCCTGCTGGAGCTGCTTGAGGCGGCGCGTCTTCAGCCGTTCGAGATCCTGCAACTCGTCGTCCAGTTTCGCGTTGACGTCGTCCTCGAACCTGTTGCGGACCGCCATGAAGTGGGTTCGAGACCGCTCGATCGCAACCGGCAGAAGCTCTCCAAGACCCTCGACGTTCACCGGCACACCGCGATTCGGGATCGCCTCCCGGTTCAGGCCCGTCGTTTCCAGCAGGTCCTTGAACAGGACCAGCGACAGGAAGGCGCCGGCACGAAACCGCGCGCCGACCCACTCGTGGATCAGCGGATGGCTCCTCCGGTTCGGCACCAGGCCCGAGAGCACAAACACGACCTCGTCTTCGGCCAGCCCCGGCAAGCCGGCGAGCACCGGCGCCTCGTGACGGCCGAAGAGCGCGATCACCCGGTCGTTCAGCCAGCCGACGACCGGGTTCAGCCGCCACAGGTAATGCAGGCGCGGCCAGGTCTCCTCGCTGCGGCGGCTCTCGGCGATCGCCTCGTTCATCCGCTCGCGGTCTGCGGTGAGTTCGAAGCGCCAGTCCTCCGGCTGAATCTCCCGCGACAGCTGACCGAACCGCTGGCGCAGGTCGTCCGGGGCGTCAAGCGTCAAGGTCCTGGCACTCCGGTTCGCCTCGAAGCGCAGGTCCTTTCCGTTCCGGGCGGCTCCCCGCTGCCGAAGACGATGCAGGGCTTCCTCGCAGTACTCCAGGTCGCCGGCAAAGAGCGAAATCGGCGAGGCCGGGACCTCGCCAGGGCGTTCCGGCGCTTCTCCCCCGCCCAGGAACAGGGCCAGCAGGTCGTCACCCTCGTTCGACCTCGGTTGCAGCCGCTGATCGAAGCTCGCGGCGTCCTCGCCGCTGGCGATCGCCCGGCTCGTGATCTTCTCCTCCGCCTCGATGTCGCGGACGTTCATGAAGGCGGACGGGTCGCCGACGTTCCTGTACGCCTGCTCGTCCTTCTCCTGGAGCACTTCAAGAATGCGCATGTCGCCCCGGATCGTCTCGTTGGCGCTGCGCGTGGTCAGATAGACGATCTGCGGCTCGCGCTTCTGGCCGTAGCGGTCGATCCGCCCGTTCCGCTGCTGGAACACCATGAGCGACCACGGCATGTCGAAGTGGATCAGGCGGTGGCAGTAGTAGTGCAGGTTGATGCCCTCGGACGCCACGTCCGAGCAGAGCAGCAGGCGCACCGGGGACTTCGCGTTGCCGAAGTCCTCCACCACCCGCTGCTGTTCCATGTCGCTCAGGCCGCCGTGAAGAATCTCGATCTGGTTCACGCGCAGCTTCGGCTTCAGGTCGCGCAGCAGGCGGCTCCGAAGCCATTTCAGGGTCTCGATGCGTTCCGTGAAGACGACGAGACGGTTGTTCAGGGCACTCGCCCTGAAGCGGAAGGGCTCACCACCCAGGATGGCGGCGAGCAGCGCCTGGTACTTCGCGTAGTCGTCCGGACCGATACGGCCCAGGGCTGCCCGCAGCTTCGCCAGCGAAGCCACTTCGGCCGCGATCCCCTCGTCCGGCTCGCTCTGAAGCTCCTTGCGACGGCGCGCGATGCGCCGATCAACTGTCTCGACGCAGGCTGCCGGGCTGGAAAAGAGGGCCTTCTCCAGCGTCACCAGGAACAGGTCTCGACGGCGAGTCGACCCCGCACGGTTGGCCACCCGCACCGCCAGCAGGGCGTCGTAGGCCGCTTCCTCGGCGGCTGATGCGTCGAACACCCGACGATACGTGGTCCGGTCCTGGAACGCTTCACGGACCTCATCCTGGATGTCCTTCTTGAAACGCCGAACGACGAGACCCTTGCTGCGAAAGTCCTCCGCGGTGTAGTGGTCCGGGTCCGCGATGGCGGTCGGATCCAGCATGTTCATCAGGCTCGCGAAGCTCCTCGCCCTGCCGTCGTGGGGAGTGGCGGAGAGCATGATCAGCGTGTCCGAGCGCCGCGCCAGCCGTTGGGCGAGGCGGCTGCGCAGGGATGCCGTGCCGCGATCGGCCACGTTGTGCGCCTCGTCGATCAGGATGATGTCCCACCAGGAGGCTTCCAGGTAGGTCCGGTACTCCGCGTCCTGCTTCAGCGTGTCGATCGAGATGATCGTCTTGTCGTAGTAGTAGAACGGATTGTGGTTCGTCGGGATGCGGCGGCGCACGCGCTGGATGCCGACCGAATCGAGCCGGGTCAGCGGAATCGTGAAGCGGTTCCAGAACTCCTTCTGGAACTGGGTCAGCATGCTCTTGACGACCAGCACCAGGATGCGCCGGCCGCGGCCGCGCGCGATGAGCTCGCTGACCAGGATGCCCGCCTCCAGCGTCTTGCCCAGGCCCACCGCGTCGGCGATCAGGATGCGCTGGCGCGGCCGGGCGAGAGCCTGGCGGGCCGGGTCGAGCTGGTAGCGGACCAGGTCCATCGCGGCCTGATGGCCGACGTGGATGCGGTCGTCGTTCGGCACGGTGGTGCGCAGCTGGCTCTCCATGTAGAGCCGGCTGTCCGCGAAGGAGGGCGAACGATCCGGCGTCATCCGGGTCAGGGCCGGGTCAAGGAACTCGATCTTCTCCAGCGCGCTGAGGAAGACGGCCTCCTGCTCGCGGACGAGTTCCGAAACCCCGTCGCAGACGAGCTGGTAGCCGCCTTGCGAGGCCCTGTCGACGCGGCGCACGACCCATTCCGCATCGCGGACCAGGACGCGGCTGCCAGGGGCAGGCGCCGGGGTCTTCTTCACGACCCGGCCCGGAAGCGGCCCTGAAGCGCATGGAGCAGGCCGAGATGTTGCCGGTCTGGACGCTGGTCCTGAAGGCGGCTCCGGAGCGCATGGAGCAGGTGGGCCTTCTTCCGGACGACGCGGCGCCGATGGCGGCGGCTCCGGAGCGCATGGAGCAGGTTCGGCACGGCAATCAGCCCAGCAAGGGGCCGGGCCTGGTCGTGGCGACCGGCGACTTCCGCCGGCGCGGCCAGGCGATCGCATTGCGCCGGCGCGGCCGCCAGAACCAGCAGACGCGACGCTTCGCGTGCGGCTTCGGCCCGAAGGATCCAGCTCGGCCTCCCCGCATGCATCGGCCTGGTGGACCCGGACCTCGCGGCGGGAAAGGGCAGCGACTCGAAGACCTCCCGTACCAGCGCGACCTGCCCGGTCCAGGCGCCCAGGCTCTGCTGTTCCAGCGTCTTCAGTGCGTCCGTCTTCGAAGTGTTCGGCGTTGGTCGGCGTCTGCCGGCGGACATGCTGGTCAGGAACCCGCTCCTGAAAGGAGAGGTCTTGCCAGGGAAGGTCTGACCCACAGGTCCGTGCGGCGATGGCCGGACGATAACGGAATGGGAGGCGTCGTGCAGCAGGCCGTTCGGAAGCTCGAGCACGACCGGAAGCTCGAACACGACCGGAAGAAAGAAGCGGAAGAAGAACCGGAAGAAGAGGCGGACCCGGCGGGAAGCGCTTCCCCGCGCTCTTGGCGCCGGCCATTGCCCGCCGTGAGCGCGCCGCTCCAGAGCTGGCGTTTCCCCGCTTCCTGGCGCCGGCCGGATCAACCGGGCGGCGCAAGTAGCCGAAAACCGCGTTTCCCCGCGCTTCCTGGCAGCCGGCGCCGAACCTGCCCTCGCCTGACCGGGCCCACCAGCCCTGCGGGTACACTCCGCCCGCACTCCGGCCCGCACTCGGCCCGCACTCGGCCCGCACAAGAGGCCCCGGCCTGAGGGCGCCGCCCCTTGAACCTCCCCCGCTTTGTACCGCGCCGCCGCTCCAGAGCAGGCGTTTCCCCGCGCAATTGGCGCCGGCCACGAAGGCGATCTTCCAGATCAGCAGTTCGCGGGCGTTTCCCCGCGCAATTGGCGCCGGCCCGCGATCAGGGGCTGACTCGCCTGAATCCCGTCGCGTTTCCCCGCTTCCTGGCAACCGGCGCCGAACCTGCCCTCGCCCGAACCTGCCCTCGCCCGACCGGGCCCACCAGCCCTGCGGGTACACTCCGCCCGCACTCCGCCCGCACTCCGCCCGCACTCCGCCCGCACTCGGCCCGCCCAAGAGGCCCCGGCCGAGGGCGCCGCCCCTCGCACCTCCCCCGCTCCGTCCCGCGCCGCCGCTCCGCCGCTCCGCCGCCCCGCCGCTTTGCCGCCCATGACTGCCTCGGACCCCACCGCAAGGCCGCGCCGGCATGTCTACGACGCGGCGGCCATCGAGCCGAAGTGGCAGCGGGTGTGGCGCGAGCGGCAGGCGTTCCGCACGCCGGACGACCCGGAGCTGCTGCGGACGCGGCCCAAGTACTACGTGCTCGACATGTTCCCCTATCCTTCCGGCGCCGGGCTGCACATCGGCCATCCGGAGGGCTACACGGCGACCGACGTGGTGGCGCGCAAGCGGCGGATGGAGGGCTTCAACGTGCTCCACCCGATGGGCTGGGACGCGTTCGGACTGCCGGCGGAGCGCGCCGCGGTGCGCGAGAACCAGCACCCGCAGATCATCACGAAGCGCAACATCGCCAACTTCCGGCGGCAGATCGAGCGGCTCGGCTTCTCGTACGACTGGGAGCGCGAGGTCGACACCTCGTCGGTCGAGTACTACCGCTGGACGCAGTGGATCTTCCTGGAGCTTGACAAGCGCGGCCTGGCCTACCTGGAAGACGTGCCGGTCTGGTGGTGCCCGGCACTCGGCACGGTGCTCGCCAACGAGGAGGTCAGGGACGGCGTCTACGTCGACACCGGCGACCCGGTCGAGCGCCGCACCATGCGCCAGTGGATGCTCCGCATCACCGACTACGCCGAGCGACTGCTCGACGGCCTCGACGACGTCGACTGGCCCGAGTACGTCAAGGAGATGCAGCGCAACTGGATAGGCAAGTCGCACGGCGCCGAGATCCGCATGCCGATCGAGGGCACGAGCGACAGGCTCCCCGTCTTCACCACCCGGCCCGACACCCTGTTCGGCGCCACCTACTGCGTGCTGGCGCCGGAGCACCCGCTGGTGGCCCGGGTGGCGAGCCCGGAGCAGCGCCCGGCGGTCGATGCCTACGTGGAGCAGGCGGGGCGCAAGACCGAGCTGCAGCGAACCGATCTGGCGAAGGAGAAGACGGGCGTCTTCACCGGCGCTTTCGCCACCAACCCGGCCACCGGCGGGTCCATGCCCATCTGGGTCGCCGACTACGTCCTGATGAGCTACGGCACGGGCGCGATCATGGGTGTTCCGGGCCAGGACCAGCGCGACTGGGACTTCGCCACGGCGTACGACCTGCCCATCGTGCGCACGGTCGAGCCGCCTCGAGGCTGGGAGGGCGAGGCCTGGCTGGAAGACGGTCCGGCCACCAACAGCGGCTTCCTCGACGGCCTGCGGGTGGACGAAGCGAAGGAGCGGATGATCGAGTGGCTGGTGGCCGAGGGGCACGGCAGCCGCCGGGTCGAGTACCGGCTGCGCGACTGGCTGTTCTCGCGCCAGCGCTACTGGGGCGAGCCCTTCCCCATGCTCCACGTGCTGGGCGAAGACGGCGAGCCCACCGGCGAGATTCTGCCGGTGCCGCAGGACGAGCTGCCGGTCGAACTGCCCGCGGTCGACGAGTTCAGGCCCACCGCCGACGGTCGGCCACCGCTCGCCCGCGCCGGCGACGACTGGCTGCTCGTCACCCTCCCCGACGGCCGCACGGCCAGGCGCGAAACGAACACCATGCCGCAGTGGGCCGGTTCCTGCTGGTACTTCCTGCGCTACATCGACCCGCAGAACACGAGCGCCCCCTTCTCGCGGGAGCTGGAGCGCTACTGGATGCCGGTGGATCTCTACATCGGAGGCGTCGAGCACGCCGTCCTGCACCTTCTCTACGCACGCTTCTGGCAGCAGGTGCTGCACGACGCGGGCCTGGTCTCGACCCCGGAACCGTTCGCACGGCTGTTCAACCAGGGGATGATCCTCGCCTGCAGCTACCGCGACCGGGCCGGCAGGTACCACCACCCCGACGAGGTCGACTGGCGCGGCGACCGAGCGTTCCTCGCCGACACCGACGAAGCACTCGAAGCGCGGGTCGAGAAGATGTCGAAGTCGAGGCTGAACGTGGCCAACCCGGACGACGTCATCGAACGCTGGGGCGCCGACTCCCTGCGCTTGCACGAGCTGTTCATGGGGCCTCTCAACCAGCAGAAGCCCTGGCAGACGAAGGACGTCGAAGGCGTACACCGGTTCCTGCAGCGGACCTGGCGCCTGATCGTCGACGAACGGACCGGCGAAGTCGCGGGCCGTGTCGGCCCGGACCGCGACGGCGCCGCCGATTCCGATTCGCCCAGCGAGCTGACTCGCCTGCTCCACAAGACGGTTCGCAAGGTCGGCGAGGACATCGACTCGCTGGACATGAACACCGCCATCTCGCAGATGATGATCTGGGTGAACGCGGCGACGGCGGCCGCCAGCGTGCCCGTGGACTCCCTCCGGACCTTCCTGCGCCTCCTGTCGCCGTTCGCCCCCCACATCGCCGAAGAGCTGTGGGCGCGCCTGGGCGGCAGCGACCTCGTCTGCCACGAGAGCTGGCCGACCTGGCGCCCGGAGCTCGTGGCAGACGAGACAGTCAACGTCGTCGTGCAGGTCATGGGCAGGAAGCGCGACGTGCTCGAGGTGGCCGCCGGAACCGACAGCGAAGCGCTTCAGGAACTCGCCCTGGCGTCGCCGAACGCGCAGCGCTTCATGAGCGGCAAGGCGCCGCGCAAGGTCATCGTCGTGCCCGGGCGACTGGTCAACATCGTCGTCTGAATCGGCTATCATCAGCCGCCGGTCGCGGCAGCCGCCTGCCGACCCCCGCCGCACCCGGACGCCAACCACACCCAAGCGGAACGAGCACGCCATGAAGAGCGACATCCATCCCGAGCTGCACCCGGTCGTGTTCATCGACCCTTCGGCCAACGCCGAGTTCATCTCCGAGTCGACGATGAAGAGCGACAGGACGCGGACGATCGACGGCGTCGAGCACTACGAGATTCGCCTCGAGATCTCGTCTGCCTCGCACCCCTTCTACACCGGCCGCCAGCACTTCGTTGACAGCGCCGGGCAGATCGAGAAGTTCCAGCGCCGCTACGGCAAGCGCTAGCGCAGCCGCCCGCGTTGGCGGCCGCGGCCCGAACCGCCTGACGGAGGAACCGCCTGACGGCGGAACGGCCTGACGGCGGAACGGCCTGACAAGGACGGCGCGGCCCGTCGCCGAGCGCACCCGAACTGCGCACCCGAACTGCGCACCCCAGCTGCGCGCCCCAGCTGTGCACCCCAGCTGCGCGGGCCGTCACGCGAGCTGCAGGCCAGCCCGGAGAAGCTCCGGCCCGGAGGACGGCGTCAGCTCACGGCCCGCCAGACCCCGGCGACGGCCAGGCACAGCACGAAGCCCAGGGCCACCGGCAGCAGCGCCGAAACGGCCGTCCAGCGCACGCTGCGGGTCTCCTTCCAGATCGTGTACAGCGTGGTCGAGCAAGGGTTGTGCACGAGCGAGAAGAGCATCAGGCAGACGGCGGTCAGCAGCGTGAAGCCACCTGCCTCGAGCACTCCGGCAGTGGCCGCCTCGGACTCCAGCTCGAACATGACGCCGGCCCCGACGCCGACGCCCGGCGCCCCCGAGACCAGCACGGTCAGCATCAGGATGGTGGGCACGACGATCTCGTTGGCCGGGATGGCGATGATGTAGGCCACCAGGATGATCCCGGTCAGCCCCAGGGCGTAGCCGAACGGGTCAAGCCCGCGGATGAGGTGCTCGGCCAGCGACGCCTCGCCACTGCGCAGGTTGGAGAGCAGCCAGATGACCGCGCCGGCCGGCGCCGCGAAGATGACCGCGCGCCAGAGGACGATCAGGGTGCGGTCGATGATGGACGTGTAGATCGTCTGCAGGACCCGGGGCGGGCGATACGGCGGCAGCTCCAGCGAGAACGCCGAGGCCTCGCCGCGCAGCACGGTGCGCGACAGGAACCACGAGACGGCGAAGGTCAGCCCGATGCCCAGCACCGCGACGGCCACCACCGACAGCGCGGACACCAGGCCCGCGACGTGCGCCGGCACAACGCCGCCGATGAAGATGGACGCGACCAGGATCTGGGTCGGCCAGCGCCCGTTGCAGAGCGAGAAGTTGTTGGTCACGATGGCGATCAGCCGTTCGCGCGGGCTGTCGATGATGCGGGTGGAGACGATGGCGGCGGCGTTGCAGCCCCATCCCATCGCCATGGTCAGCGCCTGCTTGCCGTGGGCGCCGACCCGGTGGAACATCCGGTCGAGGTTGAAGGCGACGCGCGGCAGGTAGCCGAAGTCCTCCAGCAGGGTGAACAGCGGAAAGAAGATCGCCATCGGCGGCAGCATCACGGCCACCACCCAGGCCGTGGCCAGATAGATGCCGTCGATCAGCAGGCCGTCGAGCCACCAGGCCATGCCGAACGCCGCCGCCACCTGCTTGAGCAGCGGATGCACGGTGTCGATGAGCAGCGTCGCCAGCATCGACGACGGCACGTTCGCCCCGGCGATGGTCAGCCAGAAGACGACGGTCAGCATGAGCAGCATCAGCGGCAGACCGAACACCCGGCTGGTGACCAGGCGGTCGAGGGCGGCGTCGAAGTCGCCGAAACGGCCGAAGCCCGTGCGGCGCTCCCCGTCACGCGTCACGGCCCGGTCGGCGATGCGGCCGGCCTCGGCGTAGACCGCCTCGGTCAGGGCCTGGTGGAAGTTGCGGCCCACGCGCCAGCGCAGCTGACGCGCCAGGTCGACCACCGCGGTGCGCGACGCGGCGTCGGCGGCAGCGGAAGGCGCCGCAAGTCGCCGTGCGGCAGCCCGCGTGGCCTCCGCCTCGGCGACTTGCGGCCCCGCGGCAAGGTCAGACGAGGCAGCACGGCCAGCCGCCGCGGCATGGTCAGGCGAGGCCGGGTGGTCAGGTGAGGCCGGGTGGTCAGGCGAGGCAGCACGGCCAGCCGCCGCGGCATGGTCAGGCGAGGCAGCACGGCCAGCCGCCGCTGCACGGCCAGGCGAGGCCGGGTGGTCAGGCTCGGACCGCGACGCCCCGCCGGAAGGCCCCGACGCCTCGGCCGGCGCACCATCGGACACCTCCTGGTCGACGAGCTCGGCGAGTGAACCGCTCGCCACGGCAGACGCCAGCGTCGGGTCGCCGTCGAGCAGGCGAAGCGCCACCCACTGCGGGTTCGGCAGCGCCGGGAACGCATCCTGGACGGCGCCGGAGAGCTCGCGGGTGGCGTCGCGCAGCGCCGGCGACCGGCCGCCCACCCGACGCGGACGGCAGCGGAAGGCGCCGGTCGCGACCTCGCTCACGACCTGAATCAGCTCGTCGAGGCCCTCGCCCGAACGCGCCGCCGTCGCCACCACCGGCACGCCGAGGTCGCGCGAGAGCCGCCGCAGGTCGACGTTCAGCCCCTTGCGCCGCGCCTCGTCCATCAGGTTCAGGCACACCACCGCGCGGTCCGTGATCTCCAGAACCTGCAGCGCGAGGTTCAGGTTCCGCTCCAGCCTGGTCGCGTCGACGACGATGACGGTCACGTCCGGTCGCCCGAACAGGATGAAGTCGCGGGCCGTCTCCTCGTCCGGGCTCGAGGACAGCAGCGAGTAGGTGCCCGGCAGGTCGACGATCTTGTAGCGGTCACCGTCGCAGGCGAAGCCGCCCTCGGCGCGGGTCACCGTCTTGCCCGGCCAGTTGCCGGTGTGCTGCCGCAGGCCGGTCAGAGCGTTGAACACGGTGCTCTTGCCCGTGTTCGGGTTGCCGGCCAGGGCGATGACGTAGTCCCAGTTGCTCATGTCGACACCGAGCCGGACCAGGTTGCCGGGGTGATGCGCCGGGCAGGCGGCGCAGTCGTGGGCGAGAGCGGGGTGGTTCATGCGGACACCGGCGCGGGCGCCAGGGTCGAGGGCAGCCTGTTGCTGTCGTGCGCGAGAGCGGAATGCTTCATGCGGACACCTCCTGGGAAGTCAGGTGCTGCACGTGTATGCGCGCCGCCTGCGAGCGCCGGAGCGCGACCAGGGCGCCGCGCACCCGGTAGGCGACCGGATCGCCCGACGGGCTCGCCATCCGGGCTTCCACCACGGTTCCCGCCACCAGCCCCAGGTCGAGCAGTCGGCGGCGCTCCATGCCGCGGCAGAAACGCGAGAAGCCGACCACCACGGCCCGCCCGCCGACCGTCACCTCCGCCAGGGATTCGGTGGCGGTCACTGCCTGCGCCTCCTGGTTTGAAGCGCCCTCCCCCAGCGCCGCGGCGAAGACGTTCGCGGCAACGACGGGCGCCAGCACGATCTCGTCCAGGTCGGCCTCGATGCGCACGCGTTCAGGAGTCACCGCGACGACCCGAAGCGTCATGCCGGGATGCACTCCCGCGGCGACCAGCTGGGCGTACACCGCCTCGGGCTCGTCCTCGACGTGGACCACCTCGACCTCGGCCCCGGCGGCGAAGTCGGTCAGCGTGCGGCCGACGCGCGGAGGCAGGTCGCCTTCCGGGGTCGGAATCGGGTCGCCGTGCGGATCAAACGGCGGGTGGCCCAGCCGTTGCGACAGTTCCTCCGCCTGCCGGGGCGACGTCCGATGCTCGCGACGCTCCGCCTCCGGGTGCCAGCGTTCGGGGTCAAGCCCGGTCTCGTCCGCCAGGTAGCGCTCCCAGAGCCGGTGGATGCGCACCACGCGGAGCGCCTCGCTGCGGCCCTCGGCGGTCAGGCGGAAGCCGCCCTCCGCGGACACGATCAGCCCCAGCCTCTCCATCCGGGCCAGGAGGTCGGCGCCGCGGCCCCCGCGCAGGCGCAGCACGCCGGCGAGACTCTGGTGCGTCGCCAGCCGCCCCTGGTACTCGCAGTCGAAGACGTGCTTCAGCGCATCCTCGGTGCGCATGCGCCGGAGCGCGCGCCAGCCGGAACTCCAGCGCCACAGAAAGCCCCGGTCGGGCCAGGCCGCGATGGCGGCGAGAGCGATGACCGCAACCAGAACGGCCAGGGAGGCAACGGGGTGCATCAATCCATCACTCCTGCAGGCGACGCAAGGTCCGCACCCGGGGGTTCGTGCGCCCCGGGGGTTCGTGGGGGGTTCGCGGGGGGGTCCTTGGGGGATTCGCGAGCGCGAACCAGATTTTTAGTCTACACGAAAAAACGCGGATGCACGTCAACACCGGGTGACCTCGGTCACGCCGGGCCCTCCCCACACCGCAACGCACAAACGCCACGGCCCGCCGACATCCTTCAGGCCCCGGCGCCCCCGGCAGCCTGATAGTCTCGCCGGGCCGCGACGGTTGACCGTCGTGCCTGTGGTGACGACTCCCGGAGCGGCAATTCCCGGAGCGGCAATCGGGGCAGACGGCATGACCTTCACGATCACGAGCTTTCTCGAGGCAAGCTGGAGCGTGCTCGCCGAGCTCGCCCCCTGGCTCCTGTTCGGGGCGCTGCTTGCCGCGCTGCTGCACGTTTTGCTGCCGGGCAACCTGGTTCGTCGCCAGCTCAGCGGCTACGGCGGCGCCATCAAGGCCGTGGCGCTCGGCGTGCCGCTGCCGCTCTGCTCCTGCGGGGTGATTCCGGCCGGCATCGGTCTGCGGCGCACCGGCGCCAGCAACGGTTCCGCGATGGGCTTCCTGATCAGCACCCCGCAGACCGGGGTGGACTCGATTCTGGTCAGCGCCACGTTCCTGGGCTGGCCCTTCGCCCTGTTCAAGGTGGCGGCCGCGACCGTGACCGGCATCGCCGGCGGCTGGTGGGTCGAGTCGATGAAGGACGACGGTGCACCGGCCGAAGTGGAGGCCGCACCCGAGGACGACGGCCACCCGAGCCGCGGCCCCATGTTCGCCGGCGTCCTTCTGCCGAAGCTGACCACGATGGTCGACCACGGCACGGAGCTCATCGGGAGCATCTGGCGCTGGGTCGCCATCGGCATCCTCGTGTCCGCCGGCATCGAGGTGCTGCTGCCGCAGCAGACATGGCTCGACCTGGCCGCCCTGGGCAGCTTCGGGGCGGCGGCCGCGGCCCTGGTCATCTCGCTGCCGCTCTACGTCTGCGCCACCGCGTCGGTGCCCATCGCGGCCGCCCTGGTCGCGAACGGCCTGCCGCTGGGCGCCGCGCTGGTCTTTCTGATGGCCGGGCCGGCGACCAACGTCGCCACCGTGGGCGCCGTCTTCCGCGCCTTTGGCCGCAAGGTCACCGCCGCGTACCTGACCACGGTGGTCGCTGGCAGCCTCGGCTTCGCGGTGCTGTTCGAGTGGCTCGTCGGCGGCGGCGCGATCCGGACCGGGCCCGTCCACGAGCACGGCGTCGCCTGGTGGGCCGCAACGTCCGCGATCCTGCTGCTCCTCATGTTCGCGGCCTTCGCCTGGCAGGAGTTCCGGCGCTGGCGGCGTCAGGTCGCGGCGACGAGACTTGTGCAGGCGGCCGAGGTCGGCGCCGGCGGGGGCGCGGCAGTCGAGCTCGCCGTCGGCGGCATGACCTGCGGCCACTGCGCCGAGACCGTCGAATCGGCACTGCTCGCCGAGCCGGGCGTCGAGATGGCCCGGGTCGACCTCGCCGAGGGCCGCGTCATCGTCTGGGGCGGCGCGTCGCCGAACGCCCTGAAGGCGGCGGTCCAGGGGGCCGGTTTCGAGGCCTCCTGACGCTCTCGGCAGGGCGCGCCGACGACGCCTGTTGCGCTCGCGCACTGCCGGACGTAACCTTCGCGGACCAACATGAAAGCCGGAGTCGTACGCGAGACGCATCCGGGAGAACGCCGGGTCGCCCTGGTTCCCGAGAGCCTGAGCCGCATTCACGCCAGGGGGGTCGAGTTTCTGGTCGAGGCCGGAGCCGGCGCCGAGGCGGGGTTCGGCGATGACGAGTACCGCGAGGCCGGGGCAGAGATCGTCGGCGACGCCGACAATGTCCTCGGCGCGGCCGACCTCGTCGTCCGCGTCCAGGCGCCGGGCGCGGGCGAGATCGAGGCATCGAAGGCCGGCGCCACCGTCATCGGGCTCCTCTTCCCGCTGACCGCCGGCCCGATGGTGCATCAGCTGCGGGACGCCCGGCTGACGGCCATCGCGCTCGACCGCATCCCGCGCGTCACCCTGGCCCAGTCCATGGACGTTCTGAGCTCCCAGAGCACCGTGGCCGGCTATCGCGCCGCCGTCCTGGCCGCCTACCGGCTGCCACAGTTCTTCCCGCTGCTGATGACCGCCGCGGGGCGCATCAATCCGGCCCGGGTACTGGTGCTGGGCGCCGGCGTGGCCGGGCTGCAGGCCATCGCCACCGCCCACCGGCTGGGCGCCGTGGTCGAGGCATACGACGTGCGCGCGGTGGTCAGGGAACAGGTCGAGAGCCTGGGCGCCAGCTTCGTGGAGGTGCCGGCGACCGAGGACGCCGAGACCGAGGGCGGCTATGCCCGCGAGGTCTCCGAGGAAAGCCAGCGGCGCGCCAACGAGGTCATCGCGGAACGCCTGCGCTCGACCGACGCCTGCATCACCACCGCCCTCATCCCGGGTCGTCCGGCGCCCCGCCTGATCACCCGGGAGATGGCGGAGGGCATGCCGAACGGATCGCTGATCGTCGACCTTGCCGCCGAACAGGGCGGCAACTGCGAGCTCACGAAGCCCGGCGAGGAAGTGCGGGTGAACGGCGTCACCGTGCTCGGTCCGCTCAACCTGGCGAGCGACCTCGCCGCGGACGCCAGCCGCATGTTCTCCCGCAACGTCGAGAAGCTGGTTCTCTACCTGCTGACCGACGGCGAGCTGCACTACGACTTCGACAACGAGATCGTGAAGGGCTGCGTCGTCACCCACGGCGGCGAGATCGTCGATTCGCAGGTCGCCGAAGCCGTCGGCTGACTCCCCGGTCAGCCTGAACCCCGCGCAAGGAGGAGCAACACGTGCTCGAGATCTTCCTTGGGCTGTACATCTTCATGCTCGCGGCCTTCGTCGGCTACGGCGTGATCAAGGGTGTACCGGCCCTCCTCCACACCCCCCTGATGGCGTTCACCAACGCCATCTCCGGCATCTCCCTGGTCGGCTCCCTGGTCGCGGCCGGCGCCCACTACAACGACGTGAGCACCGTGCTGGGCGCCATCGCCGTGCTCTGCGCGACGATCAACGTGGTCGGCGGCTTCTGGATCACGGACCGCATGCTGCGCATGTTCAAGAAGCAGGATCCAAAGGCTGAATCAGCCGGGGACGCCAGCTCGTGATCGACCAGGTCGAGACGCTCTATCTGATCGCGTCGTTCCTCTTCATCCTGGGCCTGAGAGGCCTGACCGCGGCCCACACCGCCCGCCGGGGCCTGATCCTGGCCGAGATCGGCATGGGGTTCGCGATCTGGGGCACGCTGATTCACCCGGACATCATGGCCCACCTGGAGTCGAACAGCTGGTTCGCCACCTACAAGTGGATCCTGCTGACCGTATTCATCGGCAGCGCCATCGGCATCGCCATCTCGGCGCTCATCCCGATGACCCGGATGCCCGAGCGCATCGCGCTTTCGCACGCTTTCGGCGGCCTGGCCGCGGCGCTGGTCGGCGTTTCCGAGTACTACCGCGAGTACGGCCACATCGACCACACGACGATGGGCGCCATCGGCTTCGAGGTCCTCTTCGGCGGCCTGACCTTCACCGGTTCGCTGATGGCCTTCGGCAAGCTCTCCGGCATCATCCCGGGCCGCAACATCACCTGGCCGCTCCAGAACCAGAGCAACATCCTGATGTTCGGGGGCACGTTCGTGCTCCTCGTGCTGGTCACCATCGACCCCACGAATCAGGTGCTCTTCTACACGATGGCCGCGTTGCCGCTGCTGCTCGGCATCCTGTTCGTTGCGCCCATCGGCGGCGCCGACATGCCGGTCGTCATCACCCTGCTGAACTCCTACGCCGGTCTCGCCGCCTCCGCCACCGGCTTTGCGCTGAACAACAACGTCCTGATCATCGCCGGCGCGCTCGACGGCGCCTCCGGCTTCATCCTCTCCGTGGTGATGAGCAAGGCGATGAACCGGTCGTTCCGCAACGTCCTGTTCGGCGCCTTCGGCAAGGTGGACGAGGACAATGGCGCCCAGGCCGCCGCTGGCGGCGAACGGGTCCAGGAAGCCTCCGTCGGCGACGCGGCCATGCTCCTCTCCGGCGCCGGCTCGGTAATCGTCTGCCCCGGCTACGGCATGGCCGTCGCCCAGGCCCAGCACGTCGTCGGCGAGCTCGCCGAGATCCTGGAGGCCAACGGCACCGAGGTCCGCTACGCCATCCACCCCGTCGCCGGACGCATGCCCGGCCACATGAACGTGCTGCTCGCCGAGGCGAAGATCCCCTACACGTCGCTCATGGAGCTCGAGGAGATCAACGACGACTTCAAGAACGCCGACGTGGCCCTGGTCGTCGGCGCCAACGACGTCGTGAACCCGGCCGCCAAGACCAACCCGGCCAGCTCGATCTACGGCATGCCCGTCCTGAACGCCGACCTCGCCCGCTCCTGCATCGTGCTCAAGCGCTCCATGCGCCCGGGCTTCGCCGGAATCGAGAACGAGCTCTTCTTCGCCCCCAACACCGTGCTGACCTTCGGCGACGCGAAGGACACGCTGACCAAGGTCGTGGAGGCGTTGTCGTAGCGGGGCGCTGGATGCCTACCGCAGCACCCACCATCGTGGAGCACGTCTTCGACGCCCGGGGGCGGCTGGCGCCTCTTGTGGACGAGGCGGTGAGCCTGACGAGATCGTGGTCCGGCCAATATCCCTGACGACGCCACCACGGCAGTGCCCTCCCGTCGACCTGGTCCATTGACCGGGTCCGGTCTCGCGGGGATGAAGAAGTGCTCGCGGGCATGAAGCAGGTGACCGTACAGGCAGCGAAGACGCACCTGCCCCGGCTTCTCGGGGAAGTGGCCGAGGGTGAGGACATCACGATGGGTGAGGACATCACGATGGGTGAGGACATCACGATCACCCGCTCGGGCGAACCGGTGGCGCGGCTCGTGGCCATGCGGCCGGAGCGACGGACCCTGGGCCTCGACCGGGGGCTCTCTCGTCGTCCCCGAGGACTTTTTCGCTCCGCTTGACCAGAGCCTGCTCCGCGCCAGAGAGCTCCGGGGCTGAAGGCCTGGCTCACCCGGCCTGCCTTCTCGATACCCACTGCCGGTTGTGGCTCGAAGCGGAGCCCGAGCGTTCCCCAGACGACAGGCCGGGCGCAGCGAGCCAGCCGTCGCCAGGACGCGCCGCGCGTTTCGATGCCCACCTCCTCGCCGGCCTCGAGTCGTCGGTTTCGTCGCTCCATCTGTCCGCGGCAAGAGTCCACTCTGCGACGCAAGCTGGAGGTGTCAGCGACAGAACGCGGCGATTGTGCAGAATCGGCCCGGGCTCGGCCGGACCGAGCGAGCGACCGAGACGCAGAAACTCGACCGCCGGGAACTGCGGGGAGCAGGGGGCGCCCGGGAGCCGTCAGGCACGCGATTCGAATGCGCCCACTACCGTCCAGACGCGCGGGGCCTCGCTGCCGAGACCGGTGAAGCAGTAGCGGCCCCGGAGTGCCTTCCACCCGGCGCCACCCGTGTCACGCGGCCGCCTGGTCGATCCGGGTTCGGCCGCCACGGCGGCGCCCGAAGTGCAGGTCGATCCGGGCGCGCCGGGGTCGATCTCCACCCGCAAGTCACCCGCCCGGGCGCCTGCCTCCGCCTCGGTCAGGCTGGCGAGCTTCAGATCAGCGAAGCCCAGGAAGCGGCGAGCGTGCGGGAACACGGCCTTGACTCGACCGCCGGGAACTGCAGCGAGAAGGTGGCGCCCGGGGGCCGTCAGGCACGCGATTCGAATGCGCCCACTACCGTCCAGACGCGCGGGGCCTCGCTGCCGAGACCGGTGAAGCAGTAGCGGCCCCGGAGTGCCTTCCACCCGGCGCCACCCGTGTAGTGCGTCCGCCTGGTCGATCCGGGTTCGGCGGCCAGGGCGGCGCCCGAAGGGCAGGTGGATCCGGGCGCGCCGGGGTCGATCTCGACCCGCAAGTCACCCGCCCGGGCGCCTGCCTCCGCCTCGGTCAGGCTGGCGAGTTTCAGATCAGCGAAGCCCAGGAAGCGGCGAGCGTGCGGGAACACGGCCTTGTAGGCGCTCTCCTTCGCCGAGAAGACCAGTGCGAACCACTCGGCCCCTGACCACGACAGCGTGCGCGCCAGCCGTCGCTCGGCGGCGCCCATCACCCGCCGACTCAGACGGGCCGCCCGTTCCGGCGAGACGACGCGCTCGACGTCTATGCCGAGGCAACCGCAGGCCGAAGCGTGGGCGACGGCCGCGAAGCCCGCTCCGGCGCCGTGGGAGATGGATCCGACGACGCTTTCGGGCCACTCCGGCACGCCCTCCTCGTCGCTGCCTGTCGCCGCTGCCCCGGCGGCGACAGGCCCGATGAGGTCGGCCAGCGCCACCCGGGCGCAGATACGGCCCGCCAGGTACTCGCGCCGGCGAATGGCGCCGGCTGCCGCCAGCGCCGGCGGCAGCTCGACGCCCACGGCGCGCGCCCGCGACAGCAGGTCGTCGCCCGGGTCGATCTCCAGGCTCGCGGTTCGCACGTGCTCCCGCAGCGCCGGCGGGAGCAGCGCCTCCGGCACGCCGGCGGCGCCACCCTCCAGGGCGACAGCACAGGCTCGGCCGCCGGGAACACCACTCGGCGGCTTGCGGCCAGGCCAGGCCAGGCCCTGCCCTGCACCTGCCGACACGACAGTTCCGGCTGACGCCTCCGACAGTGGTCGTTTCGGCGAGCGCCCCACCGCGAGCGTCAGGTCAGGAAGTAGCGGCGCTGCTCGGGCGTCGGGACCGGACACTCCTGCATGCGCCGGCCCAGCCACTGCCGGTTGCTCGCCAGCAGCCGATAGCCCCGGTCGAGAACGGCGCGAGGCACAAGCCACGGCAGCAGCTCCAGCCAGCGCTCCGGGCCGCGAAGGCGAGCCGCCAGCCACAACACCGCTTCGCTGCGCACGAGAACCTCGCCGACCGGCGCAGCAGCAGCATCGACGTCGACCCCGCCCGCCGCCGGAATGACATGCACGACCATGCTGTCGACCGAAGCGAGCTGCGGCTGCACGGCCACGAGCCGCGCGAACCGGTCGCCGCCCTGGGGAGCGAACCGCACGCCGCGAGGCACGCCGCGCGCGAGGCACCACGCCACCGCCCGGTTGCACAGGGCGCAGGCGCCGTCGAAGTAGACAATTGCCCGCACCGGGGCCCTGCGCTTGCCCGCCACGCCGCAGATTCTACGGCGGCGCGGCGCACCGGCTACCTGTTGGCGGCTTCGTCCAGCACCCGCAGGAACGCCCGACCGCTCATCAGCTGCGGCTGGCCGTCCACCATCTCCATCCGCTCGACGAACGACGCCGTCTCTCCGCTGGCGGCGTACATGACCAGCGTCGGATAGCCCCGCACCCCGAAGCGCCTGGCCAGCTGACCCTCCTCGCCGCCGGTCTCGGGGTTGAGCCGCACCGCCAGCACCGCGTCCAGGTAACCGTCCACCTCGGCGTCCGTCAGCAGCTCCTGCTCGAACTGCCGGCAGTAGGGGCACCAGTCAGTGTAGATGTAGAGGAACAGAGGCAGCCGGTCCCGCTCCTGGATCCTCAGCGCTTCGGCCAGGCCGGCGGCGCCCTCGTACCAGCCCGCGAAGTCGGGCCTGAGGCCGGCGTCCGAAGCGTCCGCAGAAGGCGCCAGCGGCGGCCCGAACAGAGCCGCCGCAGCGACGGCAACCGCCAGCGCCAGCGCCGTCCAGCCTGCTCGCCGAAGCCCGGGGCAACACCTCATGTCGGGCAGCATGCTAACAGCCTGTCGGGCCAGCGGACACAGAACCTTCGCCTGGCCGACGACCTGCTGGAGAGTTGGGGGCACAGGGCCAGGCGCGGCGCCCGCTACGCGGTCGGCGACGTGACGCCGGCGCCGCGAGTTCACGTCCCCGGCAGCAGCGGGGCGACCCGGCCCATCGTTTCCTCGGCGCGGTGAATGAGGTCGCGGAACCCGGCCCGCGTTCGGGCGCTCACGGCAACGGCACGCAGCTGGGAGGCCATCCGTTCGGCGGTCTCCTCCGATACCAGGTCGCACTTGTTCAGGACCATCAGCAGCGGCTTGGCGCCCAGGGAGAGCTCTTCGAGCAGCCGCTCCACCGCCCTGACCTTGTGACGCCAGCCGGGATCCGCGGCGTCCACGACGTGCAGCAGAACGTCCGCGTCGCCCAGTTCCTCCAGTGTGGCCCGGAACGCCCGCACGAGGTCCGAAGGCAGCTCGGCGATGAAGCCGACCGTGTCGGTGACGACCACCTCGCCCTCGCGCGGGAAGCGGATGCGGCGGCTGGTCGGGTCGAGAGTCACGAACAGCTTGCCCGCGGTTTCCACCTCGCTGCGGGTCAGGGCGTTCAGCAGCGTGCTCTTGCCGGCGTTCGTGTAGCCGACCAGCGAGAGGATGGGCACCTGCCGGTTTCGCCGACGGCTGCGGGCAACGTCGCGCTGGCGTGACAGCTTCAGGACCTGGCGCTCCAGGTTGCGGATGCGATCGCGAATCCGTCGCCGCCCCACTTCGAGCACGGTCTCGCCCGGGCCGCGGCCGCCGATGCCTCCGGCCAGGCGCGACAGCCCTGCGTCCTTCTCGGTCAGCCGCGGCAGCGAGTAGCGCAGCTGCGCGAGCTCGACCTGGAGCTTCCCGTCCCGGGAGCGCGCCCGCTGAGCGAACACGTCGAGGATCAGCTGCGTCCGGTCGATGGCCTTGAGCCCGGTGGCGTCCTCGAAGGCCCGGGCCTGGGCGGGCTTCAGGTCGATGTCGAAGATCGCCACCGCGGCCCCGGCGCGCATGCCCTGCAGGACGATCTCGGTCAGCTTGCCGCTGCCCACAACCGTCCGCGGATGCACGCGGGACCGGCGCTGCCGGAGCGTGCCCGCCACCTCGACCCCCGCCGAACGCACCAGCTCGACCGTCTCGGCGAAGTGCTCGTCCTCGGGCCGCACGCCGATGACCAGGGCACGCTCGCGAGCCGCCTCCCGGCCCCGCCGATGACGGCCGAACTCGCGCTCGAGCTCGCGGATCGTGGCCGCGAAGTCGAAGTCGAGTTCCTGCACGCGGCGAGCCGACACGCGCAGGAAGGGGTCGGCGCCGCCGTCCGGCGAGGCCAACGCACCCTCGGACACAACGAGGTCCCCGGCGCCCGGCCCGGCCCCCGGTGATGGCGGCGCCAGGCAGGCCACCTCGACGGCGCCGGCCGAACCGTCCGCCTGCGCCTGAATGACCGCGACCATGTCCAGCCGCAGCAGGGCCAGGTCGTTCAGGTCGTCGGCGGAGAGGTCCTCGCCACGCAGGTGGGTGTGCACGAGCCGCAAGCGCCGGAAGCGGCCTGGACCGCCCCGCAGACGCCCGATGTCGGGGATCTCCAGCTGCCGCGCATCGCCCACGATCACGCGGTTGACCACGCCCTCGCGGGTCAGCAGCACGCCGACCTGGCGTCCGATGTCCCGCGAACTTGCACAGAGGTGGCGTGCGAGCTCCGCGGAGACGACCTGGTCGGGATGCACCTTGCGGCGGTACGTCCGCTCCAGGGCGGCGCGCTGGGCGGCGCGCAGGCCACGGACGTCGCCGGAAAGCGACTTCATCTGCGAGGCGAAGTTGCTGGAACTGCCAAAGTACAGGTACTGCTATGCTTGTGCCCGGCAACGGCGCTGCCCCGACGGGCGTGCGCCGTACAGCCCGACACGTACGAGTCCGCGCTTGGCTTCAGCCTACCCCTTTCGCGTATCCCCTTTTGCGCGCATCCCCTCTTGAAGGGTTCCCCCGTCTTGACGACGTGCTGCGTCGCAACGGGGTTGTTGCCCCTGTTCGAGGCGCCTTCGCTTCCGGGCTCGACACGACGCCTTCCATGACAACCCGCCCAGAGCGCCAGGCCGCGCGGTTCATGCCGCAGCTGCCACCGATGCGCAGGCCCGCAGGCGCCCCCCGAGGCGTCGCGTCGCGCTTCCGGCGCCGCGCTCGCGGAGTTGTCCTTGACGATTCAACCGACGGCTTGCTGGCCGTCCCTCGGAGACTCTGTGACCCGAAGAATGCTCATCAACGCGCGGAGCGCAACCGAACTCCGCATCGCCATCGCCAATGACCTGCTGCTCGAAGACCTCAAGGTCGACGTCGCCGAGCGCGGACTGACGCGGGGGAACATCTACTACGGCAAGATCGCGAACATCGAGCCCAGCCTGAACGCGGCGTTCATCGACTACGGCGCCCCGAAGCACGGCTTCCTCGCCATTCAGGACGTCGTGCCGGACGCCTTCTACCAGGCGTCGCCGAAGTCGAAGCGCCCCCGGATCGAGGACGTGCTCATGCGCGGGCGCCCGATTGTCGTCCAGATCACGCGCGAGCCGGAAGGCAACAAGGGCGCCGCCCTGACCACGAATCTGAGCCTGGCCGGGCGCTACCTGGTGCTCACGCCGTTCGACAAGACCAGCGGCGTGTCCCGCAAGGTCGACACGGAAGAGGTTCGCCTGAAGCTGAAGAAGATGGCCGAGGCCCTGCCGGTGCCGGAGGGCGGCGGCGTGATCGTGCGCACGAACGCGCACGGGCAGACCAAGACGACGCTCGGCCGCGACATGAACGCGCTGCTCCGTCTGTGGAAGCGGATCTCGCGTGAAGCCCGCGATGCGAAGGGCACGAAGCTGCTCTACAGCGACCAGGACATCGTCCTGCAGGGCCTGCGCGACTACCTCGACAGTTCGATTCAGGAAGTCTGGGTCGACGAGGACACGGCCCATGCCCGCGCCGAGCAGTACATGCGCGCCTTCATGCCGCGCAGCAAGACGGTGCTCAACCGCTACACGGCCCGCAAGCCGCTCTTCTCCGTCTACGACCTCGAACCGCAGATCCAGAACATCTATCGGCGGCGCGCCGAGCTCCCGTCCGGCGGCTCCATCGTCATCGACCCGACCGAGGCGCTCACCGCCATCGACGTGAACTCCGGGCGCTCGAAGAAGAGCGCCAGCCAGGAGGAAACCGCGGCCAGCACCAACGTCGAGGCGGCCGCGGAAGTCGGTCGGCAGCTCCGCCTGCGCGACATCGGCGGCCTGATCGTCGTCGACTTCATCGACATGCGCAGCCCGCGCAACCGCCGCAAGGTCGAGAAGGCCATGCGCGACGCGATGAAGCCGGACAAGGCCCGCTTCAGCGTCGGGCGCATCAGCGCCAACGGGCTGCTCGAGATCAACCGCCAGCGCATCCATCAGGCGCTTCAGATGCGCACCCATGCGGACTGCCCGAACTGCGGCGGCACCGGCAGGATCGAAAGCCCCGAGCTGACCGCCCTGCATCTGCTGCGGGAGATCGAAGCGCGCGGCGCCGGGGGCTACATGCAGGGCGTCAGGATGGCGATGCAGCCGACTCTCGCCGACTACCTCCAGAACAACCACCGCGAGGACCTGGTCAAGCTCGGCCAGGAGTTCGGCATCGCCATCGAGATCTCTGGCGACCTGAGGCTTCAGGGGAGGGAACCCGACATCAGCTGGGTCGCGCGCGACCTGAACGAGATCAAGAAGCGCGAGAAGCAGGAGGCGGCCGAGAGGAAGCTGGAGCAGGAGATGCTCTCGACGCCGTCAATCGGCGACACGGAAGGCGCCTCGAAGGAGGTTGAGGTCTCCGAGCCCGCCACCGCCGCCGCCAGCGCGGAGAAGCCGAAGAAGCGACGCCGCCGGGGCGGGCGCCGCAATCGCTCCGCCGCGGCACGAAAGGCCCGGGCGAAGGCCAGGGAGGAGGCCAGCGGAGCCGCCGAGGCCAGCGCCGAGGACGGCGCCTCCGCAGGCAAGTCCGGCGACTCCGACCACCAGGCCGCGAACAAGGCGGAAAGCAGGCCGAAGAAGGCCAGAGCCGCGAAGAGCGCGAAGAAGCCGGAGGCGAAGGCGAAGGCGAAGGCGAAGGCGAAGGCGAAGAAGAAGCCGGAGGCGAAGGCGAAGGTGAAGAAGAAGCCGGAGGCGAAGGCGAAGGCGAAGGCCGTAAGCAGGAACGGGGAGACGGCGCAGGACGCCGGCACGAACGGCGCCGCCGCCGCGGCCAACGGCAGCACGGACGGCATCCGGGTGCCGGGCGTCGGCGGCTCGGACAAGGCGGAGGCCGCGTCGGGCGCCAGCGACAACGGCGCCGGCAACGGTTCAGGCAACGGCGCACCGCGACCGAGACGCCGACGGCGGCGGCGGAGGCCCAGACGCTCGGCGCAGCCGAAGCAGGGAGGCGAGGCGAGCCCCGCCGGAACCGGCACTTCCTGACCGCAGACCCGGCTGACCGCACCGACTGACCGCACCGGCTGATCCGTACGTGGCCGCCGGACGGCCGCCATCAGGTCCACGGGCGCCGCGGCCGGGCTTGCTTGAGCCACAACCCGCTGAGGTCACGCTGTTTGACAACGGCAGCGAGTTGGCGCAGCATCGCCGACTTGTCGTTCTGCCGCCCGCAGGGCGGTGGCGGTCCCGGGAACATTCGGGGCGTTCTCGCGGCCGGGCGGGGTGGGACCCGCCAATCGTGGATGAGCCCGGAAAGGAGGTGGTCTGGTGAAGTATTGCAGTAGCGGCTTGATGGAGGTGGCGTCTCCCTGAGCAGACCCCTGCCAGGCGCAGGTAACTCCTCCGGGAACATCCCGCGCCAATCCATCCATCGGCCCTGAACGCTCCGCCGAGCCGCGCACGTCGCGGTCCACGAGCGTCACAAGAGCCCCGAGGCGTTCGCGTCTCGGGGCTCTCCCCTTCCGGAGACAGGCAGTCGAGCCGGAGACAGGCAGTCGAGCCGGAGACAGGCAGTCGAGCCGGAGAAAGGCAGTCGAGCCGGGGAAAACGCGCAGTCGAGCCGGGGAACGCGCAGTCGAGCCGAAGACGGGCAGTCGAGCCAAAGACGAGCCAAAGACGAGCCGGGCAGTCGAGCCGAAGACGAGCAGTCGAGCCCGCGGCCGGCGAAGGAACCTCCCGCAGGGGGCAATCTCGTGCCGGGCCCATGCACGCCGGGCCGGTTACATGACGGCGCCGGTTACACGCCGACCGGCTACATGACGGAGCCGGTTACATGACGGGGCCGGTTCCATGACGACCGGCTACATGACGGGGCCGGTTATATGCCGACCGGTTCCATGACGGAACCGGTTACATGCCGACCGGTTACGTGACGGAGCCGGTTACGTGCCGACCGATTACATGACGGCGCCGGTTCCATGACGGGGCCGGTTCCATACAATCGCCGCTCGGCAAACAGGCTCGACCCCACCACCTCCACAGGCGGAGACAGCAGATGACGGCGATCGGCACACCCACCCGGCTCCTCGAGGGCGCCCCCAAGGTCAAGGGCTCGCTCCGCTACTGCGGCGACCTCGACCGGCCCGGCCTGCTTCACGCCCGCCTGGTCACGAGCCCCCACGCGCACGCCGAGGTGCTCTCCATCGACGCCTCGGAGGCCGAGGGCATGCCCGGCGTCGTCGCGGTGGTCACCGCAGACGACCTGCCCGAGCTTCCCGCCGAGAACCGGGCGCTGCTGATGCTGGCGCGCAAGCGAGCCATCTTCGTGGGTCACCCGGTCGCCCTGGTGCTGGCCGAGAGCGAGGCGTGCGCCGAGGACTCCGCCGAGGCGGTCATGGTCGACTACGACCCGCTGCCGGCGGCGACCAGCCTGGAGCAGGCCGAGGCGCCTTCGGCCCCCGCCGTGTGGCCCGACGGTCTTCCCGGGCAGTCGGACGAAGCCGCCGCACACGGAGCGGGGGGCGCCGGCGACGAGGGCGGCGACGGGCCCGCCTCGCCCAACGTGACGAACCGGATGCGCTTCGAGCGCGGCGACCTGGCGGCCGGCTTCGCCGAAGCCGACGCCGTGGTCGAACGGAGCTTCACCACCGCCGGCGTGCACCAGTCCTACCTGGAGCCCCACGTGGCCCTGGTGGACCCGGATCCGATGGGCGCCGGGATGACCATCTACAGCTCGACCCAGGCGACCTTCTACATCCGCGACACCGTCGCCGCCGTGCTCGGACTGCAGCACAACGAGGTGCGCGTCATCGGCACCCCGGTTGGCGGCGGTTTCGGCGGCAAGTTCCTGCTCTACGAGCCCCTGCTGGCCATCGTGGCGTCCCGTCTTCAGCGGCCGGTGCGGCTGGCGATGAGCAGGACCGAGGAGATGCTGGCGGCAACGCCGGCGCCCGCCACCCGCATCACGATCCGCGCCGGTGCAAGGCGCAGCGGCCAGCTGACCGCGCTCGAGGCCGAGCTGGCGCTTGACTGCGGCTGCTTCCCCTCCTCCATGACCGGCCTGGCGGGCATCCTTCTCGGCAGTTCGTACCAGACGCCGAACCAGGCGGTCGGAGGGTTCGAGGTCGTGACCAACAAGCCATCCGTCGGCGCCTACCGGGCGCCGCTGGCGCCGCAGGCCGCCTTCGTCGTCGAGACCGTGCTCGACCAGCTGGCTCAGGAACTCGGGCTCGACCCGCTCGAGCTGAGGCTTCGAAACGCCTCGGAGTCGGGCCAGCCGATGGCGACCGGGATGCCCTGGGCCGGCATGGGCCAGCGCCAGGTCCTGGAAGCGCTCCAGGCCCACCCGGCCTGGCAGGGCCGCGAGAAGGCGCGGGCCGAGGGACGGGGCGTCGGCATCGCGCTCGGCGCCTGGCCCGGAGGCACCGAGCCGGCGGCCGCGGCCTGCGGCCTGCAGAGCGACGGCACGGTCAAGGTCCACATCAGCTCGGCCGACATCACCGGCACGAACACGAGCCTCGCGCTCATCGCGGCCGAGGCGTTCGGCGTCGAACCGGAACGGGTGACCATCGCCACCGGCGACACCGTGAGCGGCCCCTTCGCCGGCTCCTCCGGCGGCAGCAAGATCCTCTACACGCTGGGGCCGCCGGTCATGCAGGCCGCCCGAGAAGCGCGCCAGCAGACGCTGGAGCTCGCGGCGGCCACCTTCGAAGCGGCGCCCGAGGACCTGGAGATCGTCGACGGCGCGGTGCGGGTCAAGGGCTCGCCCGACAAGGCGATTCCGCTCAGGAAGATCGCCCAGCGCACGATGCGCTTCGGCAGCCGCCAGGCGCCCGTCTTCGGCCACGGCCGTCACGCCCAGACCAGCCAGGCCCCCGGCTTCTGCGCCCAGCTGGCCGAGGTGGCCGTGGACGAGGAGACGGGCCGGGTGCAGGTGGAGCGCCTGGTGGTCGTTCAGGACTGCGGCAAGGCGATCAACCCGCCCGCCGTCGAAGGCCAGATGATGGGCGGAGCGCTGCAGGGCGTCGGCTGGGCCCTGTACGAGGAGATGGCCTACAGCGAGGACGGCCAGCTCCTGTCCGCGACGCTGAACGACTACGCCGTGCCGCACTCCTCGCAGGGTCCAGTCCAGCTCGAGACCGTCCTGGTCGAAGTGCCGTCCGAGCACGGGCCGTTCGGCGCCCGAGGCGTCGGCGAACCGCCGGTCATCCCGACCGCGGCCGCCGTCGCCAACGCCATCGCGGACGCCACCGGCGCACGGCTCGCCGAACTGCCGATGACGCCCCCCAGGGTGCTCGCGGCGCTCGACGCCCCCTGAACCCGGACGCAGCGCCAGGCGCCGAGCCGGCCACAAGTCCGAGGAGGCCACAAGGGGGCTGGAGGCAAGCGACTCCCGACAACCTCACATGCAAGCACAACCGTCCGCAGCGCAGCCGACCGCAGCGGGCGCCTGCCCTCCAACCACCCCGAAGGCGCCCGCGTCCCCTGCGGCCCCCTCCGGCTTGACGGCAACCGCAGCCTGCCAGCGCCGATGAACCGCTGGAGAATCGACGCCTGGGGCTTGACCGCGGCCCTCGTTCTCCTTGCCGCGGCGCTGGCGGCCCCCCTGCTCGGGCTTGCCGACTGGCAGCCGGCGGTGGTGGCCGGCGCTGCCGCGGCCGGGCTCGTGTACGCGGTCTGCCGCGCGCTGTCGCTGGCGCCGCTGCTTCAACGCGCGTCCGCCGAGGGCAGGCGGCCGTCGCCGATCTTCCTGCTGCTGCCGCTCGGTCTCTACCTGGCGCTCATTCCGTGGTCGATGCACGCCAGGGCGCCCGACGGCGACGAACCCTGGTTCCTGCTCGTCACCCACAGCATCGCCCACGACTTCGACCTCGACCTCTCGAACAACTACCGGGAGGAGCACTCGCGCAGCTTCATGCCGCGCGCCATCGAGCCCCAGCCGGGCGACCCGGAGCGCACCGACGGGACGATTCGCTCGCGTCACGGCGCCGTCCTGCAGACCCTCATGGCGCCCGCCTACCGCGTCGCCGGCCGCGCCGGCGCGATGGTCGTGGTTGCCGTCCTCGCAGCCCTGGGCGCCTGGCTGCTGCTCGATCTCACCGCCTTCAGCCATGACGCGCGCGCCCGCCTCGCCGCCTGGATCATCTTCACCTTCGGCGCGCCCTTCCTGCTCTACAGCCAGCAGATCTGGGCCGAAGTCATGGCGGTCGCGCTCGCAGTCCTCGGCTACTGGTCCATCTGCCGCCTGACCGCCGACCGCTCGGCAGCCGAACGCGACGGCCCCCCCGGCGTCGCCCCCGGTTCAGGAAGCGAGTCCAGGCATTGGCGTCTCTGGGTCCTGCTCGCCCTGTCCCTGGCGCTGCTTCCGGCCCTGAAGCTCCGGCTCGTCCTGGTGAGCGCCGCCCTGGCCCTGATTCTCGTGGCCCGGCTCGCGCCCCGCAGGCGACGCGTCGGCCTCGTCGTGCTGGGCGCCGTCGGCCTGCCCGCCGCCCTGCTGGTCCTTGCGTCCAACCGCGCCGTCTTCGGCACCGTGCTCGGCATGCACTCGTGGGGCGAACTGGAGATCTGGGGTCAGCCGGCGCGGATCGCTCTCGGCCTGAACGGACTCGCCTTTGACCTCGCGTACGGCCTGGCCGCGAGCGCGCCGGTGTGGCTGCTGCTGTTCCCGGCGGCGCTCGTCTGCTGGAAACGCAATCGGAGGCTCCTGTTCGAGGTCGCGCTGCTGGCCGGCCCCACCCTGCTGCTGGTCGCCTCGCGCCGGGAGTGGTACGGAGGCTGGTCGCCGCCGTTTCGGTACGGCCTGGTCGTCCTGCCCTTCCTGGCGCTGCTTCTCGTGCCCCTGTTCGAGCGCCCTGGCGAGCAATCCGTCGATGCGTCCGGCAGCGCGGCTTCCCGGCCCGCGACCGGCGTGGCCGCGGTCGCCACCGTGCTGGCCCTGCTCTCCGGGGCGCTGCTGGTGCTGCTGGTCGCCGAGCCCGGCTGGACGTACAACCTGGCCGACGGTCGCCACCAGTTCCTGCACCATCTCGAGGCCCGCACGGGTCTCGACCTGGGCCGCTTCCTGCCCTCGGCCAGCCGGCCCCGGGCTGCGACCTGGATCCTGCCCGCCCTGGCGGCGCTCGCGGTCAGCGCCGCCGCAATGGCGCGGCGACGGGCCGCGGCGAACGTTCTGGCGACCCTCCCGGCCCTGTTCCTGGCCGCCCTTCCGGTGCTGGCGGACACCGTTCCCACGCGTCGGGTGGAGCTGGAGAGCGCGGCGGTTCAGCGCACCGCCGGCAACCGGGAACCCGCCCGGTGGACGATGGACCGCACCCGCTTCCCGGAGGCCTGGGTACTGCCGGAGGGCACGAAGGCCACCGCGCCGGTAGTCGCCGGCGGTCCAGCCGTCGCGCTGGCGGTCCGGCTGCGGGCGATTCACAACCGGCCCGCTACGCTGACGCTGGTGGCCCGCTCAGGGGACCACGAGCTCGGCCGGCTGCGCCTCGAGCCGGAAGGCACGGCGGGCTGGCACACGCTGACGCTCGCTGCGGCGCCGTGGACCGAGGGCGCACCGCTCGTGCTCGAGGTCCCGCCCGGCGGCGAAGCCCAGCAAGCCGACGCGGGAACGCAGAACGGCATCGCCATCGACCGCGTCGACCTGCGCTGGGAGTAGCGCGACGTCGTCAGGCCAGCCTGTTTCGAGGCCCTGGCCGACAGCCTGCTACGGACGCAGTTCGTAGTACAGGTTCGCCGGGTCGTCGAAGTCGTGCATCCGAAAGCGGGTGAAGCCGCCGTCCTTCGTCATCTGCTCGGCCACGACGGGGTTGAAGCCCAGGGTGCCCAGGCCGAGGCCGTCCGGCTCCGACAGCGCCGAGGACATGCAGGCGGACACCGAGAAGCCGTAGAGCAGCGCCAGCATCGGGTTGCGCATGTTGTCCTCGAACCGCGGGCTGCTGCGGATGTCCTTGATCAGCCAGGTGCCGTCGTCGCGGATGCACCGGCGGATGGCGGCGATGACCAGGTCCGGCCGGGTCATGTCGTGCAGGCAGTCGAACGTCACCACCAGGTCGAACTCCGGCTTCTCGGGCAGGTCCTCGCCGCGGGCCACGCGCCACTCGACGTTCGTTGCGCCGGCTTCGGCCGTGCGCTCGCGGGCGATGTCGATGGCGTGGTCCGAAGGGTCGTAGCCAACGAACCGCGACGCGGGAAAGGCCGAAGCCATCGACAGCAGCGCCACGCCGCCGCCGCAGCCCACGTCGACGACGTCGATGCCCGCGTTCAACCGCTCCTCGACGCCATCGAGCGCCGGGATGATGCGCGGCACCAGCGCCTGCCGGGTCCAGGGGCCGAGCATGCGTTCGGTGCGGTGCGCGGCGCACGGACCCAGCTGCTGGTAGGACAGGCCGAGCCCGGTCCTGAACGCCTCGGCGAGGCCGTCGATGACCCTGTGTTCCGGCGGATAGCCGAAGGCGCCGGCGGCGAAGGCCACAGAGCTCTCCTCGTCCGCCAGCACCGCCGCCGCCACGTCCGACAGCTCGAAGCGCGGACCTTCGCCGTTGACGGCGCCCTGGTACTCCATCAGGCCGGCCGCCGCCTGGCCGTGCAGCCACTCTCGCAACCAGCGCTCCTGCAGGCCGCTGGCCTCGACCAGTTCGTCGACCGTCACCGGCCCCATGCCCCGCATCGTGCGGTAGATGCCCAGCCGGTCGCCGAGGTGAATCATCAGCGAGACCAGCTCGCCCTGCTTGATCTGCCACACCTTCAGCGCGAAGGCGCCGACCTTCTCCGGGTCGAGCCGACCGTGAAGAGCCCTGGTTGCGTTGTCGTCCACCGTCATGTCGGGTCTCTCCCGCAGCGTGCTGTTCAGGGGTGGGAAGGCTGCCGTCAGGCGCCCGGAAACGGCATGCAGGCTATCATCCGGGCTTCGCTCGAGAGACCTCCGTACCGGTCGCCAACTGCGACCGCGAACGTCAGGAGATGACCATGCCAGCCAACCTCTTCGCCATCGGAACGTCTGCCACGCGGGCGGCCCACCACGCACCCGCACAGGCAGGAGCGACGACGACCCTTTCGCTGCTCGTGCTCGCCGCGCTTCTTCTGACCGGGCTGCCGCTCGCGGCCCAGCAGGAAGGCGTCGAGGCGGCGCCGCAGTTTCACTGGCCGGCCGCCTCTCCGGTCGGCGACGGCGCCGGGCCCGTCGACCAGGCGATGCTCGAGGCAGCCCCCACCCGCGAGTCCTGGCTCCACTACGGCGGCAACTACGCCAGCTGGCGCCACTCGCCGATCACCGAGCTGACGCCCGAGAGCGTCTCGAAGCTGCGCGTCGCGTGGGTCGCGCAGACCGGCATCGCCAGCCAGCTGGAGTCCTCGCCGGTGGTCTACGACGGCGTCCTCTACCTGACCTCGTCGTTCAACCGGCTGCTCGCCTACGACGCCGCCGACGGCAAACTGCTGTGGCGGTACGACCACCAGAACCCCGGCGACCTGCGCATCTGCTGCGGGCCGGTGAACCGAGGCGTCGCCATCGCCGGCGACCTGGTCCTCATGGGAACGCTCGACGCCCGGCTGCTGGCCTTCGACCGCAAGACGGGCGAGATCGCCTGGGAGGTCGAGGTGATCCCGTACGCGAAGGGCTTCTCCATCACCGCGGCGCCCCTGATCGCCGAGGGGGTGGCGGTGGTCGGCATCGGCGGCGGCGAGTATGGCGTGCGCGGCTTCTTCGACGGCTACGACGTGAACACCGGCGACCTGCTCTGGCGCCACTACACCGTGCCGGACGCGGGCGAACCGGGGGTCGAGACCTGGGGCGGCGAGTCGTACAAGACCGGCGGCGCCGCGACCTGGGCCACCGGCAGCTACGACCCGGAGACGAAGACGCTGTTCTGGACCACCGGCAACCCCTCGCCCGACTGGAACGGCGACACCCGCCCCGGGGACAACCTGTTCAGCGACAGCGTGCTGGCGGTGGACATCAAGACCGGTGAGCGCAAGTGGCACTTCCAGTTCACGCCCCACGACGTCTGGGACTACGACGGCAACTCGGAAGTCTGGCTCGTCGACGTCGAGGTGAACGACCAGACCGTCCCCGCGCTTGTCCAGGCCAACCGCAACGGCTACTTCTACGTGCTCGACCGCCGCGACGGCGGCTTCCTTCACGCCAGCCAGTACGTCCACCAGCTGAACTGGGCAACCCTGGACGAGAACGGCAGGCCGGTCGTCGACCCGGCGATGCTGCCGGCCGACGAGCCCACGCAGCGCGTCTGCCCAGGCCTCGCCGGAGGCAACAACGCCGCCTACGCAGGCGCCTACAGCCCGGTGACCGGCCTGGCCTACGTGCCCACCATCGAGAGCTGCATGATGTTCCGCAAGGGCCTGGTCACTTTCATCGAAGGAGTGCCGTTCTTCGGCGGCGAGCCCATTCCCTCAGACACCGCCGAGGGCAAGTCCTACGGCCACCTGTCGGCCATCGACGTCAGCACCGGCGAGACGAAGTGGAGCTACCGCGACCCGGTGCCGATGCTCGCCGGCGTGCTGAGCACCGCGGGAGGGCTGGTCATCACCGGCAACGCCAGCGGCCATCTTCTCGGCTTCGACGGCGAGACCGGCGAGGAGGTCTGGCGCTACCAGAGCGGCTCCGGCATCCGCAGCCATCCGATCGCGTACCAGTACCAAGGCCGGACCTTCATGGCCGTCGGTTCGGGCGGCGGCGGCATCGTGCAGACCACGGTCGGCACCGCGCCGTCGCTGCCGGAAGGCAGCGTCCTGCTGGTCTTCGAGCTCCTGCCCTGACGCTCTGACGCCCGGGCCCGCCACCACCCACCCGATCACGACCTCGTGACCAGACGCGGCAGGGCCGTGCGCATCGCGCGATCGCGGCCAGGACCGAGGCAGACGCCTGGCCCGGCCCCGGTCCGGCGCGCGCTCCGGGCCTTCGCGGTGCTGACGGCGCTCTTGCTGGCCTCGCCTGGCACGGCCGAGGAGCTGCGCGTCTGCCTGCTGGAAGACGACCTGCCGCGCGCCCATCGGGCGGACGGTTCGGGCTTCGACCACGATCTCTTCCGCGAGGCCGCGAGTCGGCTCGGCCGCAGCTTCGTGCCCGTCTGGCAGCCGAGCGCGCCGCCGTACTCCGAGATCGAGGACACGGACCTTCCCTTCGACGATCTGCTCGACGACGCCTGCGACGTCGTTCCCTCGGTGCCCGGAGAGCTGGCGCTCGGCGGGCTGACCGACGCGGTCGACCTCAGCTCGCCCTACTACGCCGCCGCCTTCGAGATCTACATGCCGAGCCAGGAGAGCCTCGACTGGGCCGCACTGCCTGCCGCCGCCTCAGGACGCAGGGTGGCGGTTCGGCTGCAGTCGCTCGGTCACTTCGCGGCCGAATGGGCCGGGCTCGACTGGACTTCGCTGCCCAGCTCGGCCGAGGTGGCCGCCGCAGTCGACGAGGGCCGCGCCACCGCAGCACTGATCTGGGGACCGGCCCTCGGCCGGCTCGGAAAGAAGCCGGTAACCGGCTTCGAACCACCGCCTGCCCTGCGCTTCAACGAGCACGCGGCGATTCGCGCCGACGACGAGCTGGGGCCTTCCATCGATCACACGCTCACCGAGCTGCGGCGCGACGGCACGGTGGAACGACTGGCCGAGCGCTACGGCATCTTTCGCACCGAGCCGTTCTCCACCGTGTCCTCGCCCGCCGCCATTCGGGCGCTCGGCCGGGGCGCCCCCTGAGCGCCGCCGGAACCGGAGACCCCACTGACCCTTCCCGGAGGGAACCCAAGCCTGCCCATGACCATCCCCACCCGCATTCGCAGCCTCCATCCGCTGCGCCGCCTCCTCGCTCCCTGGGCGGCGGTCGCCCTGGCGCTTCTCGCAGGGGCCTGCGCCACCGGCAAGACGACGGCGCCCGAAGCGCCCGCGGCGCCTGCCGCCGCAACCTCGGCCGAGGCCGACGGCGCTGCAGCCACGACCCAGGCCGCGGCGCCGGCGCCGAGCGCGCCAGCCGACACTGCCGCCGCTGCTCCGGCCACTGCCACTGCCACCGCCGAGGCGGAACCCGTGGAGCCGGAGACCGCAGACGCGACATCGCCCGTCGCCGCCCTGCTGGACGACCCGGCAGCCATCACCGCCGGACGGCGCATGTTCCGCGCCGTCTGCACCGGCTACTGCCACTCGACCACGCCCGGCGTCACCAAGGACGCCCCGAACCTCTTCGACTGCAGCACGGACCACGGCGACACGGACGCCGACCTCTACCGCGTGATCAACCAGGGCGTGCCCAACACGGAGATGCTGCCCTTCGAGGGCAAGATCCCGGACGAGACGCTCTGGCAGGTGATCGCCTACATCCGCTCCAACAGCATGGAGTGCAGTTCTGATGCTTGAGATCCAGACCATCCCCGTCCTGAGCGACAACTACTCCTACGTCCTTCACGACACGGGGAGCGGCCTGACGGCCGTCGTGGACCCGCCGGAGTCCCGGCCCATCGAAGAGGCGCTTGCGGCGAACGGCCGGGGCATCGACTGGATCGTCATCACCCATCACCACATGGACCACATCGCAGCGGTGCCGGAGCTCAAGGCCCGGCACGGCTGCCAGGTCGTGGGCCCCGCGGCCGACGAACACCGCATTCCAGGGCTCGACCTGACCGTGCGCGAGGGGGACCGGTTCGAGCTCGGCGAGGCGGAGGCCCAGGTCATCGACACGCCGGGGCACACCAGCGGCCACATCAGCTACTGGTTCGAGCGCGACCGGGCACTGTTCAGCGCCGACGCCCTGTTCGCGCTCGGCTGCGGCCGCGTCTTCGAGGGCACGATGGAGCAGATGTGGTCCTCGCTCGCCAAGCTCAGGGCCCTGCCCGACGACGCCATCGTCCACTGCGGCCACGAGTACACGCTCTCGAACGCGCACTTCGCGGTCACGGTCGACCCGGACAACGAGGAGCTGATGGAGCGGGTCGCCGAGATCGAGTCCCTGCGCCGCGATGGCAGGCCAACCGTGCCCTCGAACCTCGGCGTCGAGAAGCGGACCAATCCGTTCCTGCGCCCGGACGACCCGGGTATCCGCGCCGCACTCGGCATGCCCGACGCCTCCGACGCCCGTGTCTTCGGCGAGATCCGCACCCGCAAGGACAACTCGTAGGCCCGGCTCCCGTCCGCCGGCCCGCAGCCGCAGCGTCACCGAGCCGATGGACAAGGTCGCGCCTCCCGTCTTCACCAGAACCGGAATCACCAGAATGAACGAGCAGGAAGCCGCCTGGCTGGCGCGCACGACCGAAGAGCCCATCGACCCGGAGCAGGAGATCTGCGACCCGCACCATCACCTGTGGGACTACCCCGAGTCCCGCTACATGATGGATGAACTCCACGCCGATACCGGCGCCGGGCACAACGTGACGTCGACCGTGTTCGTCGAGTGCGCCTCCGGCTACCGGGAAGATGGCCCGGAGGAGATGCGCGTGGTGGGCGAAACGGAGTTCGTGCTCGCGGCGGCCGTTGAAGGCAGCGAGGCCGGCGGAGCGACCATCGCCGGGATCGTCAGCCACGCGGACATGCTGCTCGGCGACCGCGCGGCGGCCGTGCTCGAAGCGCACATCGAGGCCGGCGGCGGGCGGTTCCGCGGCATCCGCCACTCGGCCGCGTACGACCCCAGCCCGGACATCCGCGTCTCGCATTCGAAACCGCCGCCGAGCATGCTCCTGCGCTCCGACTTCCGGCGCGGCTTCGCCTGCCTCGGCCGGCTCGGCCTCAGCTTCGACGCCTGGCTCTATCACCCCCAGATCGACGAGCTGACCGACCTGGCGAACGCCTTCCCGGACACCCGGATCATCCTCGACCACGTCGGCGGGCCACTGGGCATCGGGCCCTACCGGGGGCGGCGCCGCGAGGTCGAAGCGGACTGGCGCAAGTCCATCGACGAGCTCGCCCGCTGCGACAACGTGGTGGTCAAGCTCGGCGGGCTGGCGATGAAGATCTGCGGCTTCGGCTGGCACAAGCGGGACGAGCCGCCCTCGTCCGAGGACACGGCGGCGGCCCATCGCCCGTACTACCTGCACTGCATCGAGCGTTTCGGCGTCGAGCGCTGCATGTTCGAGTCGAACTTCCCGGTCGACCGGGCGGGCGGGCACTACACGCTGCTGTGGAACTCCTTCCAGCGCATCGTGGCGGACTTCACCGACGGCGAGAAGGCGGCGTTGTTCCGCGACACGGCGCGCAGCGTCTACCGGCTCGACGGCTGAAGTTGCGGCCGCCGGAACGGTCGATGAACGCTGAAGCACGACCGCATCGCGGCTGCGGCGAAAGGCCGCGGGCGCGGCGGGCCGGGACGGCAGGGTCGGCGGCGCCGTGAGCTGGAGGCCCGAGATCGAGGAGCTCGAGCGCCGTCGTGAGCTGGCGCGCGAGATGGGCGGCGCCGAGAAGGTCGAGCGTCAGCACTTCTACGGCAAGCTGACCGTGCGCGAGCGCATCGACGCCATGGCCGACCGAGGCAGCTTTCACGAGGTCGGCGAGATCGCGGGCCGCGCCGAGTACGACGACAACGGCGACCTGCGAACCTTCCGCCCCTCCAACTTCGTCTTCGGGCTGGCCGAGATCGACGGCCGACCGGCGATCGTCTCCGGCGACGACTTCACGGTCCGCGGCGGGTCAGCCGACGCCTCGATACCGGCCAAGCGAAGCCACGCCGAGGGCCTGGCGCTGGAGATGAAGCTCCCGCACGTCCGCCTGGTCGACGGCATGGGCGGCGGCGGGTCGGTCAAGACCATCGAGATGGCCGGGCGCACGTACATCCCGCAGCTGCGGGGCTGGGAGGTGGTGGTCCGGCACCTGGGCGTTGCGCCGTCCGTGTCGCTCGCCCTGGGTTCGGTGGCCGGCATCGGCGCCGCCCGTGTGTGTACGGCCCACTACTCGGTCATCGTCCGCGACACGGCGCAGATGATGATCGCCGGGCCGGCGCTGGTCGAGTGGGCGGGGGGCGGCATCGTGCCGAAGGAGGAACTCGGGCATGCCCGTGTCCACACCGCGAACGGCGCCATCGACGACGCGGTCGACTCGGAGGCCGAGGCATTCGAGCGAGCGCGGCGCTTCCTCTCCTACCTTCCGACCAACGTTGACGAGCTGCCACCGCGGCTTCCCGAAGCGGAACGCGGGGACGATCCGGGCCGCCGCGACCAGGAACTGCTCGACATCGTGCCCCGTGACCCGAAGCGCACCTACCGGATGCGGCAGGTGATGGAGCGCATCGTCGACCACGGCTCGTTCTTCGAGATCGGGCGCGACTGGGGCCGGTCGATCATCACCGGGCTGGCCCGCCTGGACGGCTGGGCCATCGCGATCTTCGCCGAGGACGTAAACGTCTACGGCGGCGGCTGGGACGCCGACTCGTGCCGCAAGCTGTCGCGTCTCGTCGACCTGGCGTCGACCTTCCACCTGCCGCTTCTCCACCTGGAGGACTGTCCGGGGTTCCTGATCGGCCGGGAGTCCGAGCACACGGCCACCATCCGCTTCGGCTCCGAAGTCCTCGCCGCCCTCGGGCAGAGCACGACGCCCTTCTGCTGCGTCGTCATCCGCAAGGCCTTCGGCGTCGCCGGCGGCGCCAACCACAAGCCCGGCAGCTACCACTTCCGCTACGCCTGGCCGTCGGGCGACTGGGGTTCCCTGCCGATTGAAGGCGGCATCGAGGTCGCGTACAAGGCGGAACTGGCCGAGGCCCAGGACTACGACGCCCATCTCGCCCGCATCAAGGAACGCCTGAACCGGGTCCGCTCGCCGTTTCGTTCGGCCGAGTACTTCGAGATCGAGGAGATCATCGACCCGCGCGACACCCGGCCCATCCTGTGCCGCTGGGCCAACCTGGTCGGCGGCTCGCCGCCGCCGGGACCCCAGGCCTTCACCTATCGCCCCTGAAGCAGGGGCCTGTTCTGCTCGCGTCGCCGGGGGGTCAGCAGCGCACCGGCTGCGCCGGGGCCGGAACGTGCAGCCGGTCGGCAGGAAACCAGCGCAGGGACGGCAGGCATCGGAACGCCCCGGCAGGCCGCGTCGCCAGCGAAACGCCGGGTGCGCCGCAGGCGGCCCGGAAGGGGCAGCAGGGCGTCCGCCGCGCCCCGGCCAGATCGAGGCGCGCGCCGTCAGCGCTCGCGGTACGCTTGCAGAACGTCGCCCAGGCCCCGATGGCCGCGGCGGCCAGCACCATGCGGCGCCACCTTCTCCTCCGGGCCCTGGCGACAGCCGCCTGCGCCTGCCTTCTGCTCGCCGCCGATGCAGACGCGGCAAGGAAGAAGAAGCGCCCGCCCTGCCAGGACGGCCGTCAGCCCGACGTCGCCGAGCTGCCCAGCCACCACCGGGACTGGACCGAAGAGGTCTCCCTGCTGCTGAGCGACGACGAGCTCCACTCGTTCCTCTGCCTGACGCAGGACTATCAGCGGGACGCGTTCATCACCGAGTTCTGGAAGGCGCGCGACCCCTATCCCGACACGGCGCGCAACGAGTTCCGCGCGCACTGGTCCGAGCGCCTGTCGATGGTTCGGCAGTTGTTCGACAGCACCGACGACGAACGCGCCCGCTACTTCCTGCTGAACGGCCCGCCCGACATCCGCGTCGAGATCTGCCCCTCCCGCTCCGCCACCAGCATCGAAGCCTGGTTCTACGGCTTCCAGGACATGAGCGAGGTCATCGGCGCCATCTACTCACGGCGGCTCCGGCCCTACCAGTACGCGGTCGTCTTCTATCGACCGCTCGGCGTCGGCCAGTGGCGCACGTGGCTGCCCAGCGAGCAGTTCGGCGCCGGGTCCCTCCTGACCGGGCCGAGCGCCGGCCTGTCCGGCGGCAGCCTCGGCGGCCTGGGCCGGGAAGACCTGGGCGCCGGCTGCAAGGAAGAGGAGCTCGGCTACGCGCTCTCGATCATCAGCATCCTGAACGGGTCCGGCGGCGCGCTCGGCTTCTTCTACGAGCAGATGATCGGCGAGAAGCTCGAACCCATCGAGTCGCCGTCGGACGAGTGGCTGCGCACCTTCGAGTCCTACTCCACCGACCTCCCGGCCGGCGTGCCGCAGCTGACCGCCACGCTGGACGTGAGCTTCCCCGGACGACGCGACAGCCGGACCGTGATGCAGACCCTGGTGCAGGTCGAAGCCGAGGGCGCCGTTCTCGCCGACCTGGTTGGGGCCCGCTCCTACGCCTTCGAGCTGATCGGCGAGATCCTGCGCGCCGACTCCGATACCGGCGCCGACCGCCTGTTCGAGAGCTTCCGCTACCGCTTCGAGTTCCCGGTGGATGAAGCGCCGGTCGAGGGCGATGGCGCCGCAGCGGCGGAGGCCGCCCTGCCGGCCATGCCGCTGGTGGCCCAGCGCTACCTGCGTCCCGGCCCCTTCAAGCTCATCCTGCGGGTGGACGACCTGAATGGCGACGCGGTCTGGCGGCACGCCGAGGACCTTCAGGTACCCCGCGTCGAGGAAATCGCCGGCTGGACGGAGGCCGACCTCGAGCCCATCTTCGCCGAGGCGAACCGCGCGCTGGCGGCCGGCGAGCCCGGCATCCGGATCATCCCGCCCGGCGGCGAGCTCGTGTCCGGCTACCTGCGCTTCGACACGGCGGTCACCGGGCCGATCGACCGGGTGCGCTTCACGCTGGACGACAAGGACATCTTCACCACCAAGCGAGCGCCGTTCAGCGTCGACGTGCGGCTGGGCGACCTCCCGCGCAGCCAGATGCTCCGCGCCATCGCCTACGACGCGGACCGCAACCAGGTCGCCAGCGACTCCTGGCTGATCAACGGCTCCCCCCATCGCTTCGACGTCCGCATCATCGAACCGATCCCCGGCGGCGAGTACGCCAGCAGCCTGCGCATGCGGGCGCAGGTGACGGTGCCCGAGGGGCGCAGCCTGGAGGAGCTTCAGGTCTTCCGCAACAACGACCAGGTGGCCACCCTCTACGAGGAGCCATTCACCGTGCCGGTCGAGCTGCCGGACGGGCGCGAGCTCACGATCATCCGCATCGTCGGCCAGCTGCGCGACGCCGAGGGACCCGCGGCCGTCGTGGAAGACACCGTGATCATCAACGGCCCGGCCACCCTGGAGGAGATTCAGGTCGATTTCGTCGAGCTCTACACGACCGTGGACGACCGCGAGCGGCGGCCCCTGCTCGACCTCGACCGCGACGCGTTCCGGGTGCTCGAGGACGGCGTGCCGCAGGAGATCGTCCGCTTCGAACGGGTCGACGACACGCCGCTGGTCGGCACCGTCCTGCTGGATGTCTCCGCCTCGATGGAAGAGCGCCTGCTGCAGACCGTCCGGGCCGCGGCGGACTTCTTCCAGCAGGTGATCACCGAGCGCGACGAGCTGTCCATCGTCACCTTCAACGACCGCCCGCACCTCGCCGCGCCCTTCACCCGCGACCGGGTGGAGTTCGCCAAGGGGCTCATGGGCCTGCGCGCCGAGCGCGGCACCGCCCTCTACGACAGCCTGATCTTCACGCTCTACCACCTGAACGGGCTGCCAGGCCAGCGAGCCGTCCTGCTGCTCTCCGACGGCATCGACGAGCACAGCCGCTACGACCTGGACGACGCCCTGGAGTACGCGCGCCGGTCCGAAGCCGCCATCTACGCCATCGGGCTGGCGCTGCCCCGGAAGTCGAAGGAGAGCCCGAAGAAGGTGCTCGAGCAGCTCGCCACCGAGACCGGAGGCCGTGCCTTCTTCGTCGACGACCCGGGCCAGCTCGGCGCCGTCTACGACCAGATCGCGCTGGAACTGCGGTCGAAGTACTTCCTCGCCTACCAGTCGTCGAGCACGGCGCCGTCCGACGTGTTCCGACGCGTGGAGATCCAGGTGGACGAGAAGGGCGCCCGGGCACGCACCATCCGCGGCTACTACCCGTAGCCGGCCGACGGTGAACCGGCCCTTGCAGCCGACCGGCCCAACCGCGACAGCCGGCCCAGCGTGAAAGAACCCGCTCGCCATGCCGTGACGGTCGGCGAAGCGCCGAGGCATGCCGCCCCATGACCGAACCGACGCGCTGTGGCTGGGTGACCGACGACCCGCTCTACGTCGCCTACCACGACGATGAGTGGGGCGTGCCGATCCTCGACGACCGCAAGCTGTTCGAGATGCTCCTGCTCGAAGGCGCCCAGGCCGGCCTGGCCTGGATCACCATCCTCCGCAAGCGCGAGAACTACCGACGCGCGTTCGACGGCTTCGACCCGGAGCGCATCGCCGGCTACGACGGCGGCAAGGTGGCGGAGCTCCTCCAGGACCCCGGCATCGTCCGCAACCGCCTGAAAGTCCGGTCCGCCATCGCCAACGCACAGGCCTGGCTCGATCTGCACGAGTCCGGGACGGCCCCCGCGGACTTCCTGTGGGACCTCGCCGGCGGCAAGCCGCTCCAGAACTCCCCGGCCACGCTGGCGGACGTCCCGGCCTCCACCCCGACCTCCGAAGCCATGAGCAAGGCCCTGAAGAAGCGGGGCTTCCGCTTCGTCGGCCCGACCATCTGCTACGCCTTCATGCAGGCCACGGGCATGGTGAACGACCACGTGACGCCCTGCTTCCGCTGGCAGGAATGCCGGGAGCTGGCCACGGCCTGCCGGTAAAGGCCGCGAGGGTCCACCGCCCCACGATCCGACCGGGCCTCAGTCGAACAGTTGCAGGCCGACCAGCAGCGCCGCGAGTCCGCCGCCGAGCAACAGCAGGGCGCGATACAGGTGCACCTTCATCGCCGCTTCCAGCTTCGCCTGTCAGGCCTTCGTCGCCACCTCGTCGGCCCGGCCGCGCACGCTGACGCCGCGCGAGGCGGCTCGCCTGCAGGGCTTCCCGGACACGTTCCGCTTCGTCCTCGACCAGGACCGGCCGCCCACCCGTCACCAGCTCGCGAAGTGGATTGGCGACGCGGTGCCCATGCCGCTCGGCCACCTCGCCACACTCTCCGCTCTCGGCCCCGATCTGCGCGGAGCGGCCTCGTTCGGCTGACGATCCGGGCGCGGTCGAGTTGGACATGGTCCGGGCGGGTCTGATGGACTCGGCCAGCGAATGGGCCAACCAGCACCAGCTCTCGGGATGTTCCGGGCGCCAGCATCTGCGACAGCGCTCGCGCTCGGCCTGGCCCTCGCCGCGCTTCCCGCCACGGCGTCGGACTGGCCGCAGTTTCGGGGACCGACCGGTCAGGGCCACGCCGCCGACGACCCGGCGCCGCTGGTCTGGAGCGAGAGGGAGAACGTCGCCTGGAAGGTACCTGTGGCGGGTCGCGGATGGTCGTCGCCCGTGGTCGCCGACGGCCTCGTCTGGCTGACCACGGCGGTCACCGGCCCGGACGGCACGTCGCTACGGCTGCTCGCCTTCGAGGCGGGCACGGGCGCCGAGGCCATGAACGTCGAGGTGTTTCTGATCGCGGACACGACGCTGCTCAACCCGAAGAACAGCTTCGCCTCGCCCACCCCGGTCATCGCCCCCGACGGCGAGCGCATTCACGTCCACTTCGGCGCCCGCGGCACGGCGGCGGTCGCCGCCCGCGGCAGTTCCGCCGGCGACGTGCTCTGGCGCACCCGGTTCGACTACACCTCGCAGCACGGCAACGGCGGCTCCCCCATCCTTCACGACGGGAGCCTGATCGTCGGCATCGACGGCTACGACACCGCCTTCCTGGTCGCCCTGGATGCGGCGACCGGTGAGGAACGCTGGCGAGCGGTGCGGCCGCAACCCATCTCGCAGGCGTACTCCACGCCGCTCGCCATCCGCGTGAACGGCGCCTGGCAGATCGTGGCCACGAGCGCGTTCCGCACCACGGCGCACGATCCGAGGTCCGGGCGCGAGCTGTGGCGGGTCGAGTACCCGGGCGGGTTCTCCAACGTCGCCCGACCGGTGTTCGGCCACGGGCTGGTCTTCCTCTCGACCGGCTTCAACGACCCGGTACTCCTGGCCGTGCGGCCAACCGGCGAAGGCGACGTGACCACGTCGGAGGTGGCCTGGAGGCAGGAGCGGGGAGCGCCGCTCACGGTGTCTCCCATCCTCGTCGGTGCCGAGCTGTACACGGTCACGGACAACGGCATCGCCACCTGCTTCGATGCGCTGACCGGCGCCATCCACTGGCGGCAGCGGCTCGGCGGCGACCACTCGGCGTCGCCCGTTGTCGCCGCGGGCCGGATCTACTTCCAGAGAGAGGACGGCGTCACCACGGTAATCGAGCCAGGCACGGCGTACCAGGAGCTGGCCCGCAACGAGGTCGACGGCTCGACCTTCGCCTCGCTCGCCGTGTCGGACGGCGCGTTCTTCCTCCGCACCGGCGCCCACCTCTACCGCATCGAGGACGCCCCCTGATCCGTTCGGACCGCGCGGCAGCCCTGTAGACTGAGCCGCATGCGGTCAGGCAGTCGAGTGCGCCGGCAGCGCCGGCAACCACCGGCGCGACGAGAGGAGATCGCGGATGCAGGCGGGCTGAACACCGCTTCGCCGACCGTCAGGGCCCTCGACACGAGTCGCTCCCGCGGCCCGACGCCGCCGGAGGTCTCCGCAAAGGCCAACAGGATCCGCAAACGGCGACAATCGAGGCCACGACGCCAGGCGCCGGCCTGGCCGGCGAGGGCGTTTCGCGCTGCGGCCGCGCTCACCGCACTTGTGATCTTTCTCGGCGCAGCGCCCGGCCTCGCCGCCCAGACGGCGACCGCCGCCGGGCACTGGGAAGGCGCCATCGAAGCACCCGGCCAGCCGCTCGTCGTCGCGGTCGATCTCGAAGAGAGCGACGGCGCGTGGTCGGGCACCATCGACATTCCGGCCCAGGGCGCCGACGATCTGCCGCTTGCGGGAGTGCAGGTGGACGGCGAAACGGTCCGCTTCACCATCGACGGCGTGCCGGGCGAGCCGACGTTCGAAGGCACAATGGCCGACGGCGAGATCACGGGCGACTTCACCCAGGGTTCCGCGACGCTTCCCTTCCGGCTGGGCCGCGACGCGGTCGAGGGACCGGCGCGGCCCCAGGAACCGCAGCCGCCATTCCCGTACGACCAGGAAGAGGTGAGCTACCGCAACGGCGAGCTCGTGATCGCCGGCACGCTGACCCTGCCGCCGGGCGACGGCAAGGCGCCTGCGGCGCTTCTGATCAGCGGCAGCGGCGCGCTGAACCGCGACCTTGAGCTCGCCGGACACAAGCCCTTCCTGGTGCTCGCCGACCACCTGACGCGACTCGGCATCGCCGTGCTCCGAGTGGATGACCGCGGCGTCGGCGGCTCGACGGGCAGCACGCCGATGTCGACCTCCAGGGGCAAGGCGAACGACGTCCTGCACGGGGTGCGCTTCCTGCGCGGCCACGACCGGATCGACCCCGAACGCGTCGGCCTCATCGGTATCTCGGAAGGCGGCCTGGTCGCTCCGCTGGCGCTCAACCGGACGAAGCCGGGCACGATCGCGTTCGCCGTCCTGCTGGCCGGGCCGGGTGTTTCCGGCGGCGACCTTCTGCGGCAGCAGCTTCGCCGCATCGCCGCCGCGAACGGCGCGGGGCCCGAGTTGATCGAGGAGATCGCGGCGCTGCAAGGCAGGGCACTGGACATCATCGGCGCCGACATGCCTCGCACGGAGGCCGAAGCAGCATTGCGGGAGGTGGTGACGGTACAGCTGGCTGCAACGCCCGAGACGGCGGGCCTGAGCGGCGAGCAGCTGGAGGCCGCCGTCTCCGCCGCGGTCGAATCGTACCTGACCCCATGGTTCCGCTTCTTCGTCAACTACGACCCACGCCCGGCGCTGGGCGGCCTCGCGGTGCCGACGCTCGCCCTGTTCGGCGGCAAGGACACCCAGGTCGACGCCGACCAGAACCAGACCGCCATGGAAGCCGCGTTCGCAGCGTCCAGCAATCAGGACATCACGGTGCGGCGTTTCTCCGACATGAACCACCTGTTCCAGACCGCAGGCACCGGTTCGCCAGCCGAGTACGCGATGATCGAGGAGACCATGGCGCCCGAGGTGCTCAAGACCATCGGCGACTGGATCCTGGAGCACTTCGGGGACTGACGAGCCGGCGCGGCAGATCGGGCCGGACCGCGAGCAGCACGGTGAGCGCCCAAGTGGCCATGTCGCGGGTGATCACGGTCACGTCAAGCGCCTGGAGAGCCTGCTGCTGCTCGACGGCAGGCAGCCAACGGGTCGCTCCCGCGGCCTCTCCCGTGGCATAGAATCGCCGCCGGTTCCCACCCAGCGGCCCCTTCGTCGCCGACCAAACAACAACGAGCAGGCAGGAAACCATGGCCAGGATCACATACGTTGCCCCTGACGGAAAGTCGCGCGTAGTCGTGGAGGCGGAGGCCCCCGACACCGTGATGGAAGCGGCGATGGACAACGACGTGGAAGGCATCGTCGCGCTCTGCGGAGGCGGCTGCTCATGCAGCACCTGCCACATCTACATCGACGAGGCCTGGGTCGAGAAGGTCGGTCCCAGCCACCAGGACGAGAAGTACGTGCTCGCGGCCGCCATCGACGTGCGAGCCAACAGCCGTCTGGGCTGCCAGATCCCCGTCACCGAGGCGCTCGACGGCCTGATCGTTCACGTGCCCGCCGAGCAGGCCGAGTAACCCGAGGCCGCGCCCGACGCGGTCGTCCCCCTCACGTTCCAGCACCCGAATCCCCCAAAGGGAGAGAACGCACCATGGCCCTGAAGCTCACCTTCCTCGGTCACTCCGGCTTCCTGATGAGCGACGGAGAGCACACCCTGGCGATCGACCCGTTCCTGACCGGCAACCCGGTGGCCACGATGGCGGCCGACGACGTCAGGTGCGACGCCATCGCCCTGACCCACGGTCACGAGGACCACGTCGGCGACACTCTGGCGATCGCCACGGCCAACGACGCGAACGTCATCGCCGCGTTCGAGATGTGCAACTACCTGCAGGAGCAGGGGCACGAGAACGTGAACCCCGGCAATCCGGGGGGCCGCATCGACACCGGTTTCGGCTGGGTTGCGTTCACCCACGCCTTCCACTCGTCCTCGTTCCAGGGCAGGTACATGGGCATGCCCTGCGGCCTCGTCGTCCACATGGGCGGGAAGACGGTCTACCACTGCGGTGACACCGGCCTGTTCGGCGACATGAAGCTGATCGGCGAGATCTACCGGCCGGACGCCGCCTGCGTGCCCATCGGCGACCGCTTCACGATGGGGCCGGAGCTCGCCACGAAGGCCGCGGAGATGATCGGCGCGCCGGTGGCCATCCCCATCCACTACAACACCTGGCCGCCGATCGCCCAGGACCCCGCCGACTTCGCGCCCAACGGCGTCGAGGTACGGGTCATGGCGCCGGGTGACACGCTCGGCGTCTGAAGGCCGGCACCGGCGGCCGCGACGGCAGCGACCGCGCCGCAACCCGACCCGTGCCCCATCCGTAACGGAAGCTGACGATCCATGCTCCTGTTCGACCACGTCAGCAAGTCCTTCGGCAGCCTGCAGGCGGTGGACGACCTGTCGTTCGAGCTGAAGGCGGGCGAGGTCTTCGGCCTGCTGGGGCCGAACGGAGCCGGCAAGACGACCGCCATCAACATGGCGGTCGGCCTGCTCGAACCGGATGAGGGCGTCGTCCGCTTCGTCGGCGAACGGTTTGACCGCGACCCGCGCGAGCCGGAGAACCGCCGCGCCCTGGGCCTGGCGCCTCAGTCCCTGGCCCTCTACGAGGAGCTGAACGCCGCGGACAACCTGCGCTTCTTCGGTCGCCTGAACGGCCTGCGAGGCGCGGCGCTGGAGGAGCGGGTGGACGACTGCCTGCGCTTCGCCGATCTCGTCGACGTACGCAGGAAGGCGGTGTCGAAGTACTCGGGCGGCATGAAGCGACGCCTGAACCTCGCCATCGCGATCATTCACGCTCCCGATCTGGTGCTGCTGGACGAACCGACCGTCGGCGTCGACCCGCAGTCGCGAAACGCCATCTTCGAGCGCGTCGAGCAACTCCGCGACGAAGGCAAGCAGATCGTCTACACCACGCACTACATGGAAGAAGCCCAGCGGCTGTGCGACCGCGTCGCCATTCTCGACCACGGGCGGCTGATGGCTCTCGACACGGTTCCGGCGCTGATCGCCGAACACGGCGGGCCCGGCAGCCTGGTTGTCTTCTCGCACCAGCAGGAGAGCCGCCACGAGACGACGGATCCCCTGGGGACCCTGGCCGACCTCCAGACTCGCCGGACGATCGACCACTTCCAGTACCTGCCGCCGGACCTCGAAGCCGTGTTCCTGAACCTCACCGGCCGGGCGCTGCGAGACTGAGAGGCGGGGCCGAGCGTGTACCGAGCGGACAACCTGCGCCGGCGGGCCGGAGCGCAGTCGAGGAGACTCCAGTGATGGCAAGGCCGAGGAATGCCCCTCGGAACGAGGTCTCGGAGGCGTCCGGATGACCCCCGTCGTGGCACTGGCAGTGAAGGACATCCGGATCCTGCTCCGGGACCGGCTCGGCTTCTTCTTCACCCTGTTCTGGCCGCTGTTGATGGCCGTCGTCTTCGGCGCCATGTTCGCCAACCTGAGCAGCGGGCCGGAGAGCATCGCGGTCGCCGTTGTCGACGACGACAGGACCTCGGGCTCGACACGGTTTGCGGAGCGGCTCCGGGACGCTCCTGCGCTCGAGATCGAGCTGCTGCCGCGCGAGCAGGCCCTCGATCAGGTCCGCCGCGGCGGCATCGCGGTCATGGTCGCCCTGCCGCCGGGGTTCGGCGCGGCGCTCGACAACCCGTTCGCGACCACGCCCCGGGTCGAGATGACCGTCGACCCCACGCAGTCCGCCGTCGCCGGCATGATCCGCGGCATTCTGCTGGAGGCCGCCGCCGCCGAGCTCCAGACCTTCACCGCCGACCCGGCTCGCCTCGCAGCGGCGAACGAGGCGAGCCGGCAGGCCATCGCACAGTTCGCGCCGCCGTCGGACGCCCGCGACGACTTCCTCAGCTTCCTCGACCTCAGCGGTCGGGTGCCGGAACTGATCGCAGGCATGAACCTCCCCGACGGTGGCCCCGCGGTCGCCCCTGGAGGCTTCGGCGCCCCTATCCAGATCGACGACGGCGAAGCGGCGGTCGAGCGGCGGGTGCTCGGGCCACCGAACTCCTTTGCGGCGTCGTTCCCGCAGGCCCTGCTCTGGGTGCTGATCGGCGGCTCCGTGTCGTTCAGCGTCTCCATCGCCGTCGAGCGCGGTCGCGGCACGCTGATGCGCCTGCTGGTGTCGCCCATCACCACCCGCCACCTCCTGGCCTCGAAGGGTCTCGCCAGCCTCGCCGTGACCCTGGGCGCGAGTTCGCTCCTGCTGGCTCTCGGTGTGGGCGCCTTCGGCGTCCGGCCGACATCCTGGCCGCTTCTCGCCCTGGCGCTGGTATCCGCCTCGGTGTGCTTCTGCGGCATCATGATGGCCCTGAGCGTCCTGGGCCGCACCGAACAGGGGGCCGCCGGGATCGGCTGGGGGCTGTCGCTCCCCCTCTCCATGCTGGGTGGCGGCATGGTGCCCCTGTTCCTGATGCCGGACTGGATGCAGCAGCTTGCGAACGTCAGTCCGATCAAGTGGGCGCTCGTGGCCTACGAGGGAGCGATCTGGCGCGACTTCGCCCTGACCGAGATGCTCCTGCCGTGCGCCCTGCTGGTCGGCGTCGGCGTGGTCGCCTTCACGTTCGGCGCAAGCAAGCTGCGCTGGGAAGCCGGCTGACAGCCGGCGCAGGACGGACCCACCGGGAGGCAGGATGCCGAGCAGCATGACCATCACCGTCAGCGAGGACGGGCCTTGACCATCGAGGAACCGTCGCCGCCGCCCGACCAGGCCTCGCGCACGCCCGCGGGGAAGCGGCCGAAGCGGCCGAACGGCGGGCTTCTCGTCATCGGTTCGGTCAACCACGACCTGATCTTCCGGCACACCCGTCTGCCCCGCGCCGGCGAGACCATCTCCGGCGCCGAGCTGTTCACGTCCTGCGGCGGCAAGGGAGCGAACCAGGCCGTGGCCGCGGTGCGCTGCGCAGGCGGCCTCGGGGTCGGCGCCGTGAGTGAAACGACGCCTGAGGGCAGGCTCTCCGCTCCGGCCGGGCCGGGGGACACGCCGCCGCGCGAAACGGCAGGCACCACTCGCCCCAACCGGAGGGCGCCAGCGGTTCTCTTTGCCGGCGCGGTCGGCGACGACGTGCAGGGCAGGGCGCAACGCGACATGTTCGATGCTGACGGCCTGAACACCGACCACCTGCAGGTTCTGGGCGACGTCCACACCGGCCTGTCAGCGGTCTGGGTGGACGCGGCAAGCGGCGACAACCGGATCATGAACTCGCCGGGAGCCAACGCCCGCCTGACCGCCAGCGCCCTGCGCGCCGTGCCGGTGGAAGCGGTCGGTCTGCTGCTGATCCAGAACGAGACGCCGGCCGACGGAGTGCGAAGCGCCGTCCGCCGAGCCGCCGATGCCGGGGTGCCGGTGATCTGGAACCCGGCGCCGTTCGACGGGAGCAACGACCCCGGCCTCGACCCGGAGCACGTCGCCTGGGTGACGCCAAACGAGGTCGAGTGCGCCGCCCTGCTGGGACGGCCCGACGAGCGCATCGATGCCGGAACCGCCGCCTGCGCGGCGACGGAGCTGCTTGGAAGAGGCTACGGCGGCGTGGCGCTGACCCTCGGCCCGGCCGGCGTGATGCTCGCCGAGCCCGGCGGCGCCCCACTCCTGATCCCGGCCCCGGCAGTCCAGGCAGTCGACACGACCGGCGCCGGCGACGCCTTCAACGGCGCCTTCGCCTCCGCCCTGCTGGCCTCCGCCGGCCGCCCCGGAGCAGCCGAGGCAGCCCGCTTCGCCGTCCGCTACGCCAGCAACTCGGTCACCAGGCACGGCACGCAGACCTCCTTCGCCCGCTGCTAGCGTCGGGCCGCTTCACAAGCCGCACCGCTGGACGCTCCATCCTGGAGAGGGCGCCCTCGCTTCGGCAAGATGTCCTGCAAGACGAGGTTGGGCCAGACGCACCGGCTGGGCCCGCGACGGCGACCAGTTTCTCGCGTGGAGTCGGGACCGCGCCTTCCGCGACTCGACCGAGTACGACGGTCACGCCGTCCGCTGCGGCTACCCGGCCGACAGGGACGACAGCTTCTGCGCCATCTGGAGCTGCGGCGTCACCGTCTCGCTGCGCGACGCCTGGGACGCATCAGGCCTGATCCCAGCCCATAGCCTCGACTGAGAGGACGGAAGGCCCCGAATGCCGCCGCCGCGCTGCTAGCGTCGGGGCGTGGCTCCTGAACCTGCCGCCGAACTGGCCCTGCTTGGCGGCAGCCCCGTTCGCACCGGGCCCTGGCCGCAGTGGCCGACACGGGGGCCGGAGGAGGAACGCGCCGTCATCGCGGCGCTGCGCGACGGCGACTGGGGCGGGTTCCCGCTGCCGAACGAGCGGGCTGCGGCGTTTGCCCGAGCGTTTGCGGCCCGGCATGACTGCGCCCATGCCCTGTGCGTCTCGAACGGCACGGTCTCGATGGAGGTCGCGCTCGAGGCGCTTGGAGTCGAGCCCGGCGCCGAGGTCATCGTGCCCGCCTACACGTTCGAGGCGACTGCTTCGGCAGCGCTCTTTGCCGGCTGCGTTCCTGTCTTTGCCGACGTCGACCCGGAGAGCTGGTGTCTCGACGTCGACTCCGCGGCTGCGCTCGTCACCGAACGCACCCAGGCGATCGTGCCGGTCCACCTGGCGATGACGGTGGCCGACCTCGACGCCATCGCCTCGCTCGCCGAGAAGCACGGCCTGGCGGTGCTGGAGGACTGCGCCCACGCCCACGGAGCGCGCTGGCGAGGCCGAGGCGTCGGTTCGTGGGGCGACGCCGGGTCGTTCAGCTTTCAGACCTCGAAGCTGATGACCGCCGGAGAAGGCGGCATCGTCACCACATCGAACGTCGCCGTCCTGGACCGTCTGCATGCTCTCGTCAACTGCGGACGCCAGCGCCCGGGGGCCGAGACGCCCGCCGGGGTCATCGGCCACAACTACCGAATGACCGACCTGCAGGCCGCCATCCTCGCCGTGCAGCTCGACCGGCTCGACCGGCAGCACGAGGTCCGGGCCGCGAACGCCCGGCGGCTGCGTGTGGCCATCGACCGCATCGACGGCCTGTCCAACGTCCGCATCGACGAGCGGGTCACCACCCAGGCGATCTACCAGTTCGTGTTCCGGTACGACAACAGGGCGTTCGCGGGCATCCACCGTGACGCCTTCGTGGCTGCGCTCAACGCCGAGGGGGTGCCGGCCGACGGCAGGTTCTACGAAGCGCTGCCCAGGAGCGAACTGCTCCGCCCCGACCCGGCCCGCTACCCGGCCTGGAACGCAGCGCTGGCGGGCTCCGAGCCACCGGACTGCCCTCACGCCGACCGCCTCGCCTGCCATGAATCCGTCTGGCTGCCGCACCAGCTGCTGCTGGGCGGGTCCGAAGACGTCGACGACATCGTGGAAGCCGTTCACAAGGTGAGACGCCACGCCGCCGACCTCGCAGGGCTCGAAGGCGCGGAAGTCGACCGCCTGCGCCGTGCCCGCTCCGCACGCTAGGCAGGGCGCCCGCCCGGGTCGGCGACGGCACATGAACCGCAGGGCTGCACCACGGTGCACGGGCACGGCACAGCGGCGGCGCCGACTCGAAGGCCGCAAAGAGCGAGGAAGCAGCCTTGCAGGTCGCCACCACCATCGGCAAGGAACGCGATGCCCTGCAAGGCGAGGTCGACGTTGACGCCCCGCGACCTTGCAGCAGCCAGTACGCCGGCTGTGTGGCGTGGAGATCAGTTCACCCCCTGCCGACACGTCGGTGGCAACGCCAGGCAACGGCCTGGACGGGGCTGCCTGGCGCCCTCGCGTGGTACTCTGAACTGATGGTGGACGCGGTCGCACTCACGCAGCCCGAGCCGCCGTTGGTCGTGGAGGATGCGGACGGGTGGCCGCTTGACGCCGCCGACTTCCCCGGCTGCGAGGTCGTCCCCATGTCGCTGGACGAGATGAGGGCCTACAAGGGCCGGATGGAGTTCTGGGACAGCAGGACCGAAACGGCCATGATGCTGCGCGAGACGAGCAGCTTTCACGAGCAGCCCTCCCACCGTCTCGCCTCGCTGCTGGGACGCGTCTCCGCGGCAAGCGGGACGCTCATCGAGATGTTCGGCACAACCGACCTCGTTCGCAACTCCCCGGACGGCAGCGTCCGCGTGCTCATGCAGGCCGACCAGATCATCTACGTCCAGCCGGCACCCGAGGCCCTGCCCCGGCGGAGTGTCGACGTGAATGGCGGCCGGCTTCCCGACGTGATCCTGGAAGTCGACCATTCGACCGACGTCCGCCGCGGCAAGCTGCCCCGCTACGAGGCCTGGGGCTTACCCGAGGTCTGGGTCGACGTCACGGATGAGCGAGCGCCGAGCCGCGCGCTCTCCAGACTGCCCGGGCTGACGATCCACCTGCTGGAGGACGGCCGCTTTCACACCTCGGAGGAGAGCCGAGCCTTTCCCGGCTGGAAGGCAGCGGAGATTCACCGGGCGCTCAACGACCGGCCGACCACCGCCGAGACCTTCGAGGCGCTGCACCGCGTCGGCCGAGCACTCGGCAGAAGGCACGGAACCGGCCCCGACGACGACCCCTGGCTGGAGCCTTACCTGACCGCAACACGAGCCGAAGGGCGAACCGAGGGAAGGACACAAGGACGGGCCGAGGGACTGCTGGGCGCAGTGACGGCCCTGCTGCACAACCGCGGCATCCCGACGCCGCACGACATGACAGGCCAGCTCGCCCAGTACGCCGACCGCCCGGCGGCCGAACTGATGGTCGCAGCGCAGGCCTGCCGAAGCGCCGACGATCTGCTCAAGCGCCTGCGCGGCTGACCGGTCGGGCCAACCGACACCCGGGACGGCCTGCGCGAGGCGGGCAGTAATGACCCGCCGCTCTTTCTCCAGACCAGTCGCTGCCGCGCTGGCAGCAGCCTCCCGCCGTGCCGGCGACCCTCAGGCGCTCCCCCAGGTCAGGGTCCCGGTGCTCTGGCCGAAGGCGTCCGTCTCGACTCCCATGGACTGGAGCAGGTTCACGTAGAGGTTGCAGAGCGGCGCGTTGTGCCGGCCCTCGTGCACGATGTGCTGGCCGTGGTCGAAGCCGCCGCCGGCGACCAGGATGGGCAGGTCCTTCGGCTCGTGGGAGTTCGCGTTGCCGAGGTTGCTGCCGAACAGCACCATGGTCTGATCGAGCAGCGAACCGCCGGCGTCCTCGCGCACGGCGAGCTCGGTCAGGAGGTCGCCGAAGCTCTCGACGATCTCGGTCTCGACCTTCTTCAGCTGGGCGATCTTGGACGGATCCTGGCCGTGATGGGACAGGCTGTGCTGGTCGAAGTTGACGCCCGGAACGTCGAGAACGACGCCGTGGTCCTGGATCATGACGCTGATGACCCGCGACGAGTCCGTCTCCAGGATGAGCGGGATCATCCGGAACATCAGCTTGAGGCGCCCGACCAGGTCGGAGCGGGCCGCGATGTCCGAGGGCGGCTCGGCATCCACGGTCGGCTTCGGCTTCTGTTGCCAGGCCTTGACTTCGGCCAGGTCGAGTTCCGCGGTCCGCACGGCGTCGAAGTAGGAGTCGAGCTTCTCCTGGTCGGCGAGGCTGACCCGCCGACGCAGCGAAGATGTCTGCGACTTGAGGCGATCCAGGATGCTGCCGCCGTCGTTCAGGCTCTGCTTCTCGCGTTCCACCTCGGCCGGAGTGCCCTGCAGGAAGAGCTTGCGGAACAGCTGCGCCGGGCTCGTCTCGGCCGGCACCATGGCGCCGCTGCGGGTGTAGGACTGGCTCTGCGGACCGTCGGTACCCAGCACCACGGACGGGAACCGCGTCGTGTAGCCCAGGTGATTCGCCGCCACCTGGTCCAGAGAGATCGTGTTGCGAAAGCCGTCGAGACCAGGCCGCCGCGCCGCGGTCAGGAAGGTGATCTCCGAGTTGTGCGGCTGCCGGCCCGTCTGCTCCTCGTGCGAGAACCCGGAAAACAGGGTGAAGTTGCTCCGGTGGGCTTCGAGCAGCGACAGGTACTCCGTCGTCTCCCACGCGCTGCCGGCGGCCTTCGGAAACCAGGCGTCACGGTAGAGGCCGAGCGTGTTGCAGATGTTCACCATCCGCCGGGGCGCGGCAGCCGCGCCACGGGCCACCCCGGCGCCCATGGACTCGAGCATCGGCAGGGCGAGCGCCACGCCGGAGGCGCGCAGGAGAGTGCGGCGGTCGAAGGATCCGTTCAGGTTCATCGCGCTACCTCGTTCTGAAGAGGTCGGACCTTGTGACCTCGTGAATCATGGTGCGGAAGGGGAAGCCGTCGTCAGCCAGCCCCGCAAGCACGTCCTCGACGCCGTCCCGGTCCGCGAACTCGATCTCGGCGCCGGTCGAGTACACGAGCAACTGACCAACCAGATGGCGGGCGACCTGCTCGACGTCCCGGCTCAGCAACGCCTTGTACTCCTCGATGCCGTCGAAAGGCTGGCCGTCCGCGGTCACGCCCGTGGCGTCCACCGCCGGCCCCTGCTTGTACGGCATGGGGTAGACGTAGCCGTCCTCGGTCACGCCCTCGCCGCCCGGCGTCCGGTAGTTGGTGCGCAGACCGCCGATCGGATCGAACGACTCGAGCGCGAAGCCGGGCGGATCGATCACGCGGTGGCAGCTGTTGCAGACCGGCTCGTTGCGGTGCTTCGCCAGCTGCTCGCGGATGGTCGTGGCGCCTCGGGTGTCGGGCTCCAGCGCGGTGACGCTCTCGGGCGGCGGCGGCGCCGGCTGCCCGAGCAGGTTGGCGAGCACGAAGTTCCCGCGCGGAATCGGCGACGTGATCGTGCCGTTGGCCGTGATCTTGTGGATGCTCGCCTGCGTGATCAGACCGCCGCGGACGCTGTCGGCCGGCAGCGTCACCTTTCGCATGTGCTGCCCTTCGATGCCGGGCAACCCGTAGTGCTCGGCCAGGCGCCGGTTGACGAAGGTGAAGTCGGCGTCGATCAGGCTGCCCACCCCGTGATCGCCGGCGATCAGCTCCGCCAGGAAGAGCTGCGTCTCGGCGGTCATCGCCTGCGCCAGCCGATCGTCGAACTCGGGATAGAGGCCGGCGTCGGGCGCGGTCGCGGTCATCTCGTACAGCCTGAAGGCCTGGCCCGCGAAGTCCTCGACGAAGCGCTGCGCGCGTGGATCGTCCAGCATGCGGTCCACCTCGGACGCGAACACCGCTTCGTCGCCCAGCGTGCCGTCAGCGGCGCGGGCGAGCAGCGCATCATCCGGCATGCTGCGCCAGAGGAAGTAGGAAAGCCGCGACGCCAGCGCGTAGCCGTCAAGGCGCCCCGGGTCGCCGGCCTGGAACAGGAAGGGCGGCGCACTCAGAATGGCCCGCAGGGGCAGACGCAGCGCGTCGATGAAGGGGCGGCCGTCGTCGATCAGCGGTTTCGCCAGGCTGGCGAAGCCCTCCAGCTCGCCCCGGGCCAGGGGACGCCGAAACGCCCGTGGCGCGAACGCGGCCACCACGTCTACCACGTGCTCGTACGGCGAAGCGGTCAGGACCGGCTCGCCGTCGGCGTCGAAGTCGATGCCGGCCAGAAGGCGACGAGCGCTCGCCGGCGGCCAGTCGTCGAACAGCGGGCCTTCGATCGTCATCGAGCGGAGCGCGATGCCCTCGCCGCCGTAGTTCTCCACGTTGCGTTCGGGAGCGTAGTAGTCGAAGAACTCGCCCGGAGGCGGGTCGGCCTCGGCCAGGGATGGCGCGAGCAGGTCGCCTGGCCGCAGGAAGGTCTCGAACTCGACCTTTCGCGCCTCGGCGTCGACCAGGTCCCAGGCGCCGAGAAGCTCGTCGAGCGAGGCCGCAGCTCCCTGCTTGCTGCCCCGGTAGACCGTCAGGGTGAGCGGCCCCTGCGGCTGATACGGCCTTGCCTCGAGCATGGTTCGATAGCGGCCAGCGTAGGGCACGTGGTAGTCCTCGGTTTCGCTGTGCATCAGGTAGGTCGAACCGGCGTCGACGAACATGACCGCCGCGTCGTCCACCATCTTGGTGATGCCGCCGCCAAGGATCTCCGCGCTGCTCATGAAGGTGAGGTACTGGGAATCCGCGTAGTGGATCTCGCGACGCCCCGTCTCCGGTCGCGGACCGATCTTGAGCGCCGCGTCCAGGGCCCGTTCCGCCACGTCGAGGTAGCTGCGCACGTGAAGCGGCGACATGCTCTGGTTCGCGGCCACCGTGTCGAAGCCGCCCGAATCCGCCTCGGCGGGAAGGCTCTGGCTCAGCTCCATCGCCACCGCCTCGTCGATCCCGAGCAGATCCTGGATGGTGTACGCGTACTCGAGCCGGGTCAGCCGCCGCAGCGGAACGCGCTGGGCGCCGCGAGCCTCGAGGTTCGCGGCCACGAGGGCGCCCTTGAGCGAGGCGAGCGCCGCATCGACAAGCTCCGCCTCCGGCACGGGTGCGTCGGGCGGCGGCATCTCGCCGTTGGCGACCCGGTCGTGGATGCGCTGCCAGGTCCTGAACGTCACCGAATCGGAGAGATCACGCCCCAGGCGGGGAATGCTGAGCGGCGTGCCGGTCCGGGCGCCGTGACAACGAATGCACGACCTGTCCACCAGCGGCGCCACGTCGTCGAAGAAGCCTGCCGCCGGGCCCTCGCCCCCGTCAGGCGCCTGCGCGACAGCCACGGCGGCCACTGCAAGTGCTCCGGCAAGTACCACGACACCGAAACGAACATGCTTCGAAAGCCTCACGTTTGCGCTCCTCTGCCTGACCGGCCCGACCTCCCGGGAAGTTGCAGCACCCTACCACGCCGGGCCGTCCCCGATCGCCCCGGCCGGGCCAGGCCAGCCCGCTCCCGGGGGCCTCTCCGGCAACCGAAGTCGTGGTCCCCCGAGGCACCGGCAGGCCCTGAGGCTCCAGCACAAAGCAGGCGGCCTCGGGGCCGGTCCCCCGAGCCACCGGCAGGCCCTGCCAACGCGCGGCCGCGGCCATGGCGTGCTCGCGCGCCCACATGGGGCAGTACTCACCAGCGCCCGCGAAGAGGCACGGCGCTGGCCTGCTCTCGCGCGTACATGGGGCGTGTCCCCGGTGTCATGACATGGCGGCGCGGAGACAGCCTGCTCTCGTGCGTACAGATAGGGCGCGTACACAGGGCAGTAGCAAAGCCCCCCGACGCGTGGCCGCGGCCATGGCCCTGCCGCCCCGTCAGCCTCCCCCGGGGCCTGCGGTCAGCGTCCCTGAAGCGGCAGCACGCCGCCGAGGTGATCCCTGATCCATCTTGCGTCGAACCACTCCAGGGGGTTGACCGGCAGGCCGCCCACGAGCACGGAGAAGTGCAGGTGGTCGCCGCCGGCGAGACCGGTCTGGCCGGTCAGCCCCAGGCGGTCGCCCTTCTCCACCTCCTCGCCGACCTCGACGTCGATGCGGGACAGATGCGAGTACAGGGTCTGCAGGCCGTGGCCGTGATCCACGACCACCGTGTTGCCGTAGATGCCGAGATACTCGGCGAGCACCACGACGCCGGAGTTCGACGCCGGAACGTCATCTTGCCGACGGGACGCGAGGTCGAAACCGAGGTGGTCCTGGGTGTCGACGACCCGCCCCTCGAAGGTGTACTGGCGACGGGCCGCGAAGTCGTCCATGACCCGGGTGTTGCGCATCTGCACGAACGGGCCTCGCCACAGCTGGCGCGGCGCCGAGGAGGCGGCGAGCTCCACGAAGCGGTCCGCGTTCATCCGTCGCAGATCCCCGTTCAGCTGCAGGAAGTTGTCGAGCAGGCTGCCCCGGTCCTGGAGGCTCGGCGTACGCAACATGACGGCCGGCACCACCCGGGCCATGAAGCCCTCGCTCAGCCGGATCGTCGACGAGCGCAGCGGGGACGGCTCGACCGGGCTCGGCACGGGAACGCTCGCCTCGTTGCCGAGCTCGTCCCGGGCCACGAGCCGGAACGGCGACGGCGACGGACTGTCCCAGGGCACGCCGAAGAGGGCAAAGCGCTCGCCGGGGGCGCCGCCTGGCAGCGGGAATCCGGGGAAGCGGAAGGCGCCGACCTCGACCGCCGCCTCCACCGTCGAGTCGCCGACGACGAAGCGGAGGAGGCCGCTGCCCGACTGCGTGGGCGTTGCCGCGACGCTCACCGAGCCGAGCTGCGGGGGCCGGAAGCGGACCGGCAGAACCAGCTCCGACACGCCCGGGCTCGGGCGACGCAGCAACGTGCCGGGGCGCTCCACCGTCACCCGGACGACCACCTCGCCTTCCGCCAGGTCCGGCGTCGCCTCGCGACCCAGTTCGAGCTCGACCGACGCCTCGGCGACCGGGGCGCCGACGAGCGAGAACGCTCCCGGCGGTTCGTGGACCAGCTCCTCCAGCAGAACCGGCTCGCCGCCCTGGATCCACTCGGCCCGCATGGTTCCGAGCCCCCGTCCGTCCGCCTCCGCCGTGACCGTCACCACCGTCCGGGGGCCCACTCCCGGCAGGTCGGCCGTCACCGAGATCCGCGGCGCGGGGCCGACCCGCAGCCAGAGCAGCGCAATCGCCGCCCCGCCCAGGACGACCAGGAGCGCCGCCAGCGCGAAAGCCGGAAACCGCAGCCGTCGGCGCGGCCCCAGCCGCGCCACGCCTCGGCGGCCCAGCGGCATGGCCGGTCAGCCTCCGGCGGCTTCGAGCAGCTCGACCCAGTTGCCGTCCGGGTCCTCGATCATCGAGATCCTGATCCCGGGGCGAATCTCCCGAGGAGAAACCGGAACCTTGTGCCCGGCCGCCTCGGCGGCGGCCGTGACCTCGTCCAGGTTCGTGACGGTCAGCGTCCAGTAGCGATAGCCGCTCGCGCCGCCGATGCCTCCCGGCGGCGCTTCGGCCTCCGGCAGCCTGGACAGGGACAGCAGCTTGATCAGGCTGGTGCCGCAGAGCAGGCGGTGCATGGCGCCGCCGGGCATTGGCGCCTCGCCCCGGTCTTCGAGCCCGATGATGTCGCGGTAGAAGCGGACGGATGCCGCTGCGTCCCGCACCACGATGCCGAGATCGATCGAGTCCTTCGCAAGTTGTACGCCCAACGCTGCCTCCTCATGGTTCGTGGCTCGGCGGCGAATGATAGCGCCGCCGGTTCCGGCGGGCCGAACTCCATGCGCAACGCGGACGAGGAGGCCGAACCGGGATCAGCGCCGCCAGGCCGCGGCGTCCGCGACGCGGGTTGCGGCGCTAGAAGGACCTGCGGCGCTCCTCCTCGCGTCGCCTCTGCGCGGCGACCACGACCCGGAAGAGCACGAAGCCGCCGACCGCCATGATCGCCAGCGGCCAGAACTCCAGAACGTTCGCCGTCCACGACAGGTACGGCAGCGAAGCGCCCACGAGGACGCCGCCCGGAATCAGCGACCACCAGCGGTTCCGCCGTTCGAACAGCACGGAAGCCACCCAGATCAACAGGAACCCCGCGCCGAGACCGAACGCCGAAACCTCGTCCAGCGGCAGGCCGCTCGACACGTCGTCCAGCACCAGCACCCCGCCGAGCCCCAGCATGAGGGCACCGGGAATCAGGAAGCCGACCGACCGGCGATACAGGTAGGCGGCAGCGAACACGCCGCCGACCAGGATCAGGAACAGGTGCTCGGACGGGCCGTCGAGCTGCTCGAGCGCCAGCAGGGCGGCCCCGAGCAGGATCAACGCCAGACCGGCCGCCACCTGACCGCCCAACCTCGGCGCCTTCGACTCCGGCGGCGCCTCGGCAACCACTTCCGTTTCCGGGGCAGCCGGAGCGGGAGGGGCAGGTTCGTTCAAGTTGTCCTCGGCCATGCGGATTGTCCTCCTTCTGTTGACTCTAAGCCCTACGAACCGGAGGCGCGCCAGGTTCCAGCGGCCTGCTACGCTGTAGGCATGCCTGTCCTCGAACGGGGCGACGCCCGCATCAGGTGGTGGGAGACCGGCTCGGGCTTTCCGGTCCTGCTGTTCGCTCCGGGCGGCATGCGCTCGACGGCCGACAAGTGGGGCGCCTCGCCATTCGACCCGCGCGATGCGCTTTCGGGTTCGTTCCGGGTCATCTCCATGGACCAGCGAAACGCCGGCGCCTCCGTCGCGCCCGTCACGGCGGACGACGGCTGGCACACCTATGCGGAGGATCACCTGGCGCTGCTCGACCACCTGGGCATCGAGCAATGCCATGTGATGGGCGGCTGCATCGGCTCGTCCTACTGCCTGGGCCTGTTGCGCGCCGCGCCTGAACGCATCACCGCGGCGGTGCTGCAGAACCCGATAGGCAGGCACGAGAACCGCGAGCTCTTCTTCGGCATGTTCGACTCGTGGGCCGAGCCGCTGCTGGCCGAGCGCGATGACGTCGACCCCGGCGCGATGCCGCCGTTTCGCGAGCGGATGTATGGCGGCGACTTCACCTTCAACGTCGACCGCGACTTCGTGGCCGGCATCGAACACCCTCTCCTGATCCTGGCCGGCGATGACGACTACCACCCGCGACCGATAGCGGAGGAGATCGCATCGCTGGCGCCGAACAACCGGATGATCCTTGACTGGAAGGCCGGCGAGGCCGCCACGGCCGCTGCGGCCGCGGTCCGGGAGTTCCTGGAAGGCCACTCGGCGGTAGGAGGCGCCTCGTGATCATGGGCGCCGCCGTTCACCGGAAGGCCGCTGTCGCCGGCGTACTGCTTGCGGCAGCAATGCTGCCCGGGGTCACGGTCGCGGGAGACGCGGCGCAGGCCGACCAGAATCCGCCCCTCGGTCGCGGCGTCGGCGACCTGACCGACGTCGTCGAGGTCACCGTGGTCAACGTCGACCTCGTCGCCACGAACCGCAACGGCGAGCCTGCCGAGGGCCTCGGGCGCGACAACTTCCGCGTCTTCGACAACGGCGATCAGGTTCCCATCAGTTTCTTCGGCCACGGCGGCGGCCTCGACGCCGCAGGCCCGGAGCCGGTGCGCGAACCGCTCTCCATCGCCTTCTTGTTCGACAACACGCACCTCACGGCCAGCAGCCGCTCCGCGGTCCTCGACCACATCAAGGAGTTCGGTCGCAACCAGCTCGAGGCGGGCAGCGCGGACGCACCGGTGTACGCCATGGTCGCGGCCTTCGACGGCGAGCTGCGCCTGCTTCAGGACCTGACCAGCGACCCGGTCGCTCTCGCCCAGGGGCTGAACCGGGCCGAAGCCGCCCGCGAAGTCCTGACCGAGGCGGCCAAGCTGAAGCGCCGTTCGCAGGAGAGCTTCCTGCAGCTGATGCGTCAGCTCGATGCGAATCCGCGCCAGTCCGCCGGGAGCATCGGCGCACTGCGGGCCACGCTCTCGGAGATGCTCGCCTACGCGCGCGTCGTGCACGACGACACCGCCCGCACGGCGGATGCGATCGAGGACACCGTGAGTTCCCTGGCCTTGGTGCCCGGGCGCAAGGCGCTCTTCCTGATCAGCGACGGCTTCGCCTCCCGGCCGTTCGACCGCCTGCTGCAGCATGTCCAGAAGCGCATCGCCGGGCGCCGCGAGGCCTCGGGCGCCGAACTGATGGAAAGCCTGTCGGTCGACTCGCCGGAAGGCTTCGACGCCCCGAACAACCTCTACACTCGCAACTCGAACATCCAGGGCACGGCCGCGCTCACCACGACCTCGTTCCAGCAGCGTCTGGCCGACTTCGACCTGGGCGCGCGCTTCATCGAGATCGCCGCGCGGGCGAACTCGCACCGCGTGTCCTTCTACGCCTTCAAGCCCCCCGAAGTGGAGGTCGCCGCCGCCGCCCTGTCCGAAAGGGTGGCGGATCAGCAGAAGCTCACGTACCTGTCGGACCTGCGGGGCGTGCTCCACCAGCTCGCCCACGACACCGGAGGCAGGGCCTGGGTATCGGGCCGCAACGTGTCGTCGTTCTTCGACCAGGTGGCGGCGGACCTCGGTTCCTACTACTCGCTCGGCTACGTGCTGGACGAGTTCGTCGAGGGGTCGATTCACGAGGTGCGGGTGCGGACCCGGCCGCGCAACCTGCGCGTCAGGCACCGCACGAGCTACGTGGCCAGGTCGTTGAGGGAGCGGCTGGCCGAACGAACCGTCGGCGCACTGCTCCTGGGCTGGACCGAGAACCCGCACGAACTCCGCGTCGACAGCATCGAGTGGGAAGCCGGCGCCGGCGGAAACCAGAACGTGGACTTCACCGTGTCCCTGCCGCTCGACCGCCTGACGATGATCCGGCAGGACACCGAGCGCATCAATCAGGTTCGGGTGGCGGCCGTCGTCCTCACGGAACAGGGCGACCAGCTGGCGCCGACGCACATCGTCCTGCCCCTGGCGATCCCCGACCGGGACTGGAGCGAGGCCCGCAACCAGTTCTTCGCGGTCAACTTCGAGTACCCGATTCCCCGCGGCCGACACCGCGTGGCCATCGGCTTCTGGGACGAGAACGGCGGCGCCGGCTCGTACATCCGCCGCGAGTTCGACATCCGCTGAAGGAAAGCACAGTGAGAGACAACGGCACGGCCGGCGGTTCGACCGTCGACGCCGAAAGGCACCGCACGACCCAGGAGATCGAAGCCGGCTTCGGCCACGTGCTCGCATCCCCGAAGGACAAGGGCACGGTGGAGATGATCGTCCGGCGCCCGGGCGTGGACCAGCGCGAGGCGGTGGACCAAGGCAGGCTCACCTTCGAGGCCGGGCTCGAAGGCGACACCTGGGATCGGCGCAAGGGCTACGTCACCCCCGCCGGCGACCCGGACCCGGACGCCCAGCTGACGCTGACCAACTCCCGGTTCGCCGACCTCGTAGCCGGTCCCAGGGAGCGCTGGCCGCTGGCTGGGGACCAGCTCTACGTCGACCTCGACCTCGGCGGCGACAACCTGCCCGTGGGCACGCGGCTCGGCATCGGCGAGACGGTGGTCGAGGTCACGGCCCTGCCCCACACGGGCTGCAAGAAGTACGCGGAACGCTTCGGCAGGGATGCGCTCCGGTTCACCGCCCAGCCGACAGGGCGGGAGCGAAACCTGCGCGGCATCTACGCCAGGGTGGTCGTGCCGGGGACGGTTCGGACCGGCGACGTGATCCGCAAGGCGCCGTGACGGGAATCGCGCCGTGACGGGAATCGCGCCGTGACCATGATCACCAAGGGCATCCGCGCGCTGGTCGCGGAGGCGGATGCCGAGGTTGCCGCGGTCAACGTCGCCGAGGCGCTCGAACGGCAGCAGGCCGGAGCGGTGATCGTGGACCTGCGCGATATACGCGAACGGGCCCGCGACGGCTTCATTCCCGGCTCGTTCCACGCCCCTCGGGGGATGATCGAGTTCTGGGTGGACCCGGAGAGTCCCTACTACAAGGACGTGTTCGGCAGCGGTCGCGAGTTCATCTTCCACTGCGCCAGTGGCTGGCGTTCCGCGCTGGCCACGAAGGCGGTCCAGGACATGGGGCTTGCGCCCGTGTGCCACATCGGCGGCGGCCTGGCGGCCTGGAAGAAGGCCGACGCGCCGCTGCTCAGGACGGCCGACGGCCGAGAGCCCCGGACCGACTGACCCGGGGCGACCGATCCGGCCCGACGGTCCGCCACGAGCGGACCCGGAACCCAGGAGACCGACAATGGAACTCGAGACAGCGGACGGCGTGGGCGAGTGCCCGGAGTGCTTCGATGACGTCAGCCTCGAGGCCGTCATGCAGCACGAGATCGTTCAGTGCTCCGCGTGCGGAGTGGACCTGGAGGTGATCGGTCTCGACCCGATCTCCCTGGAGCTCGCTCCCGAAGAGGAAGAGGACTGGGGCGAGTAGCCGGTGAGAGATGCGCGTCGGAGTCCTCTACAGCCGGGTCCGACCCGAGGAGAAGCTGCTCTTCGGGGAGTTCGAGCGACGGTCCTGCACGGTCGAGCTGATCGACGACCGTCAGCTCGTCTTCGCCATCGGCGGTCCTGACGCTCGGGAGAACCCGGGAACGCTCGCGCCCGCCCTCGACGCGGACGTCGTCTTCGACCGCTCGCTCAGCTTCGGTCGGGCGCTCGTGAACCTGCGGGTGCTGGCCGACCGCGGCATCGAGACGGTGAACGCGGCCCGCGTGGTCGAGAACTGCGGCGACAAGATGCGGACGTCGAGCCTGCTGCAGGCCGCTGGTGTTCCCACGCCCGCCACCCGGGTGGCCACCACGCCGGAAGCGGCCCTTCTGGCCATCGAGGAGCTCGGCTACCCGGTGGTCATGAAGCCGCCCGTCGGCTCCTGGGGGCGCCTGATCGCCCGGATCAACGACCGCGACGCCGCCGAGGCCCTGCTCGAGCACAAGAGCAGGCTGGGCTCCTGGCAGCACTCCATCTTCTACCTGCAGAGCCACGTCGAAAAGCCCGAGCGGGACATTCGCGCCTTCGTCGTCGGCGGCCGCACGCTTTGCGCCATCTACCGGCGGTCGCCGCACTGGATCACCAACACCGCCCGCGGCGGGGCGGCCTCGAACTGCCCGGTCACCGACGAGCTCGACGACCTGTGCCGACGAGCGGCGAGCGCCGTCGGCGGCGGGATGGTGGCCGTGGACCTGGTGGAGGACCGGGAGCACGGCCCCCTGGTGCTGGAGGTCAACCACACGATGGAGTTCCGCAACTCCATCGAGCCCACCGGGGTGGACATCCCCGCCCGCATGGTCGACTTTGTCGAACGGGTTGGACGGGTCGGCTGGGCCGACGCCCACCGTCCGGAAACGGCATGACCCGGGAAGCGCCATGACCCTGGGAGCCTCCATCGTCGGCGCCTCGGGCTACGCCGGGGGGGAGCTGCTCCGCCTGCTCCTCGGCCACCCCGGCTTCGAGGTCGAGCGGGTGACGTCGCGCCGCCTCGCCGGGTCCTTCGTCCACTTCACCCACCCCAACCTGCGCGGGCAGACGGACCTGCGCTTCTCGAGCCTGGACGAGGTCGAGCCGTGCGACGTGCTGTTCCTGTGCCTGCCGCACGGCCACGCCGCCGGCGACATCGACCGCTTCGCCGAGCTGGCGCCGAAGGTCATCGACCTCTCCGCCGACTTCCGGTTGCGCTCGCCCGAGGCGTGGGAGCGCTGGTACGGCAATCCCCACCCCGCGCCCCGGTGGCTCGACCGATTCGTCTACGGCCTGCCCGAGCTCGACCGCGAGGCGGTGGCCGGGGCGGACTTCATCAGCGGGGTCGGCTGCAACGCGACGGCCACCCTGCTCGGCCTGCTGCCGCTGCTCGAACCCGAAGCGCTCGAACGGGTCCCGGTGGACTGGGGCCGCGGGGTGATCACCGAGCTGAAGGTCGGCAGCAGCGAGGCAGGAGCGGCCGCCTCCGCCGCCTCGCACCACCCCGAACGCTCGGGCGTCGTCCGCAGCTTCCGCCCGACCGGCCACCGCCACACCGCCGAGGTCGAGCAGGCGTTCCTCTCGCGCGGCATCGACGCTGGCGGCCAGGTACACCTGTCGGTGACGGCGGTCGAGATGGTGCGCGGCGTCCTCGCCACCAGCCACCTCTTCCTGGCCGACCTGCCCGAAGGCAGGCAGGCCGAACGGAACCTTCTCCGCGCCTGCCGCTCCTTCTGCAACCGACACTCCTTCGTCCGCCTGGTCCGCAACCGCCGCGGCATCCATCGCCACCCCGAACCCAGAGCCCTGGCCGGGAGCAACCACGCCGAGATCGGCTTCGAGATCGACCATCGCACCGGCCGCATCGTCATGCTCTGCGCCATCGACAACCTGATGAAGGGCGCCGCGGGCAACGCCGTCCAGTGCGCGAACCTGATGCACGGGCAGGGCGAAACGGAGGGGCTCGGCTTCCCGGGCCTGCACCCGGCATGACCGCGCCGGGCCTCGAAGGGCGCCACAGTGCAGAACCGCTGGTGGTCAAGGTCGGCGGCGGCAGGGACCTCGACCTGCCGGCGATCGCCGAGGACATAGCCCGCCTCCGCCGGGAGGGCCGCAACCTCGTCCTCGTCCACGGCGGCGCCGAGACCACGAACGAGGTCGCCGAGAAGCTGGGCCACCCGCCGCAGTTCGTCACCAGCGAGAGCGGCTTCACCAGCCGTCGGACGGACCGCAAGACGCTGGAGATCTTCGAGATGGTCTACTGCGGCCTGCTGAACAAGCGCTGGGTCGAGCTGCTTCAGGGGCTCGACGTTCCCGCCGTCGGCCTGTCCGGCCTCGACGGACGCCTGTTCGAGGGTCGCCGCAAGGACCGCCTGCGTATCCGGCACGGCAATCGACGCCTGGTGCTGCGCGACGACTGGACCGGCACCGTCGAACGGGTGAACGAGGATCTGCTGCGGCTGCTGCTCGACGGCGGCTACCTGCCGGTCCTCACCCCGCCGGGCGCTTCCTTCGACGGCGAGGCCGTGAACGTGGACGGCGACCGCGCGGCAGCGGCGGTTGCCGCGGCCCTCGGCGCCCGGACGCTCGTCTACCTTTCGGGCGCGTCCGGGCTGCTGGCTCGCTTTCCCGACGAGGCTTCGCTGATTCCTCGCTTCCAGGCCGACCGCGCCGCGCTTGAGGGCGACGCGCCCGGCGCCGGCCTGCAACCGTTGATGGACGCGGCAGAAGGCCGGATGAAGAAGAAGATCCTGGGCGCCGCCGAGGCCCTGCGTGGCGGCGTCACGCGAATCGTGCTGGCCGACGGCCGCACGGGCGGCGCCGTTGGCCGAGCGCTCGACGGCGCCGGCACCCACATCGTCCTCGCCGACCGCGGCCGGGCAGGGAGCTCCGCATGAGCGCCGCCGGCAACACGTTCGACCCCGCAGTCCGCCCCGCAGCCGGCGCCGAGGACCGGCGGCTCGGTACCTGGGCGCCGCGCCGACCGACGCCGTCCATCGTGCGCGGCGAAGGCTGCGAGCTGATCGCCGAAGGTGGCGAGCGCTACCTCGACCTGACCGCCGGCTACGGCGTCTGCAGCCTCGGCTACAACCACCCCGCCATGGTGGAGGCGATCAGGGATCAGGCCGAGCGGCTGACCTTCTGCCCGCTGAACGTGTCGAGCGAGGTGCGGGCCCGCTACCTCGACGCGCTCGCCGCGGTCCTGCCCGACGGGCTCGACCGCCTGTTTCTTTGCAACAGCGGCACGGAAGCGGTCGAGGGGGCGCTCAAGTTCGCGGCGCTGGCCACGGGACGGAGCCGAACCGTGGCGCTTCGGAGCAGCTTCCACGGCCGCACCCTCGGCGCCCTCGGGCTGACCTGGAACCCGGCCGGCCGCCGGCCGTACGCGGGTCTCCTGCACCAGGCCGAGTTCGTGCAGCCCGACGCGGACGCAATCACCGCGGCAGTTTCGGACGACACCGCCGCGGTGGTGCTCGAACCGGTTCAGGGCGAAGGCGGCGTGAACGTGCTGAGCGACGCGGTTCTCCACGCTGCCCGCCGCGCCTGCGACCAGCACGGCGCGATGCTGATCCTCGACGAGGTGCAGTCCGGTTTCGGCCGCTGCGGCAGGTGGTTCGCGCATCAGCACACCGCCGGGCTTCGGCCCGACCTGATGGCCATGGCAAAGGGCATCGGCAGCGGCTTCCCGCTGGGCGCCATTGCCTACGGCGAGAAGGTGGCGGCGGCGCTTCGCCCGGGCAGCCACGGCTCGACCTACGGCGGCAACCCCCTGGCCTGCGCCGCCGGGCTGGCGGTGCTCGACACGCTCGCCGCGCAGGACCTGCCGGGCCGCGCAGTGGTCGTCGGCAAGCGCTTCAGGGCGTCCCTGGAGCGACGCTTCGCCTCGACCCCTCGGGTGCGGGAGATCCGGGGCCGCGGGCTGATGATCGGGATCGTGCTGCGCGAACGCGCCGGCCGCCACCTCGCCCGCCTCGCCAGCGAACACCTGGTCCTGGCGCTGCCCGCCGGGCCGAACGTCATTCGCCTGCTGCCGCCGCTGATCGTCTCCGACGACGAGCTCGAGCGCGGCGCGGCCGCCATCGAAGCCGTGCTCGAGCGAAGCGAGACGGGATGAGGATCGACCGTGCGACGGGCGGCCGAGAGGCGGCGGCGGAGGCCGAGATCGACCTGGTGCGCGGTCTCGTCGCCGTGCCTTCGCTGTCGCGCCACGAGGCGGCCGCGAGCGGCTGGCTTGTCGAGCAGATGGCCTTGCGCGGCCTGGAACGCTGCCAGGTCGACGCCGCCCAGAGCGCGGTCGGCGAGCTCGGCGACCCCGCCGCGTCCCGGCTCGTCGTGCTGCTCGGCCACATTGACACCGTGCCGGGGAGTATCCCGGTGCGCATCGAGGACGACGGGTCTCGCCACGGCGTCCTGCACGGACGCGGTTCCGTCGACGCCAAGGGGCCGCTGGCGACCTTCGTCGCCGCGGCGGCACGGCTGGGCAGCGACTGGGCACGGAGGAACGACCTGCGCCTCATCGTCGCCGGCGCCACCGAGGAAGAGGCAGCGAGTTCGCGCGGCGCCCACCATCTGCTGAGGCGCTTCGACGGCTCGGGCGAGCCGGTTCCCGACTTCTGCGTCATCGGCGAGCCCAGCCACTGGCACCGGGTGACCATGGGCTACAAGGGGCGGCTCCTCATCAACCTGCTGGCGCGGCGGCCCGGCAGCCACACGGCAGGGCCCGAGGAGGGCGTCGGCATCACCGCCTTCGAGCTCTGGAAGCTGCTCCTGGCGATCGCGGAACAAAGCGGCGGACGGACCCCGTTCCAGCGGGTGCTGCCCAGCCTGCGCTCGATCGAGACCACCAGCGACGGCCTCTACGACACGGTGCGCGCGGACTACGGCCTGCGGCTGCCGGTCGCGTTCGACGTCGGCAGCCTGATCCGCGACCTCACGGAGTGGTTCGAGGGCGCCGCGGCCGACCTGGAAGGCCCCCTGTTCTCGGACCTCGACCCGGAACGCGCCACCGGCACGATCCGCTGCGAACAGGGAGATGCCAGCCTGGAGCTCAAGCTGCGCGGCTACGAGGTCGGCGTGCGGGCCGACCGGCACTCCCCGCTGGTGCGAGCCTTCATTGCCGCCATCCGCACGGTCGGTCAGGGCAAGACGTCGCCCAAGTTCGTGGTGAAGACCGGCACCTGCGACATGAACATCGTCTGGCCGGTCTGGCGCTGCCCGATCCTCGCCTACGGACCGGGCGACAGTACACTCGACCACACCCCCGATGAACGCCTTGACCTGAACGAGTACCTGCTGGCTGTCGACACCGTGGAACTGGCGCTGAGGAACCTCGCCGCGGGCCCTGCCGCGGGCGGCTGACCGAGTGACGCCGCAACCGCCACGTGTGGACCGCACGGCGTTCGGCGTCAGCATCGGGCTGATCGCCCTCGCCTGCATCCCCCTCTTCCTGGCCCCGGAAGCTGGCGGCAGGCTGGTCACCCGCACCTACGAACTGCTGGCGGACAAGTTCGGCCTCGTCTACCAGTGGGTCACTGCCGCCGTCACCGTGTTCCTGGTCTGGCTGGCCTTCAGCCGCCACGGCAGGCGCAGGCTCGGCACGCCCGACTCGCGGCCCGAGTTCAGCACCTTCAGCTGGATCGCCATGCTGTTCTGTGCGGGGATCGGGTCCGGCCTGCTCTACTGGTCGACCATCGAGTGGGCGACCTACCTGGACGCGCCGCCCTTCGGCCTGGCGCCGGACTCGACCGAGGCCGCCGAGTGGGCGGCGACCTACGGCATCTTCCACTGGGGGTTCTCGGCCTGGGCGCTGTACGGCTTCCCGGCCGTGGCCATCGCCTTCCCCTACTACCGCAAGCGGTTGCCGCACCTCCGCCTCAGCACCGGTCTGCACAACCTGATCGGCCCCGGCGGCCACGACCGGCCACCGGCGCGGATCATCGACCTGGTGTTCATCCTGTCGCTGGTCGGCGGCACCGGCACGTCGCTCGGCCTCGGCACGCCGATGATCGCGGCCTGCGTCAGCCGGGTGATCGGCGTCGAGCACACCTTCGGGCTGGAGGTGGCGATCATGGCGGTGTGCGTCCTCACCTTCGCCGCCAGCGTCTGGCTGGGCCTGAACCGGGGCATCAAGCCGCTCTCCGACGCCTCGGTGCTCGCCGCCGTCTGCCTGCTGATCTTCGTGCTCGCAGTCGGGCCGACGCTCTTCCTGCTGCGCATGGGCACCAACTCCATCGGCCTGCTGCTGGAGAACTTCATCCGCCTGAACACCTGGACCGATCCGGTCGCCCGCACCGGCTTCGTCGAGGCCCAGACCGTCTTCTACTGGGCCTGGTGGATCGCCTACGGCCCCTTCATGGGCATCTTCGTCACCCGCATCTCCGGCGGTCGGAGCCTGCGCCAGATGATCCTGGGCATGCTCACCCTGGGCACCCTGGGCTGCGCCGTGTTCTACGTCATCCTGGGCAACTACGGCATGCACCTGGACTTGTCGGGCGCCCTGCCGGTGCGCGAGATCGCCGCCTCGTCGGGCGCCCCGGCCGCGATCGCCGAGACCATCGGCCACCTGCCGTTCGGCGTCGCCGCCCTGACTGTCTTTGCGCTGGTGGCCATCGTCTTCATCGCCACCACCTACGACTCGGCCTCGTATTGCATGGCCGCATCGGCCACCCGCAACCTGCGCGAGGGCAGTCACCCGGCCCGCTGGCACCGCCTGTTCTGGGCCTGCGCGGTCGGTGTCCTGCCAGTGGCCCTGATGTTCATCGGCCGCGAGGGCAACAACGACTCCCTGCGCGTGGTGCAGTCGGCCACCCTGGTGGTCTCGCTGCCGGTGCTCGTCGTCGGAGCATTGATGGCAGTGTCGCTGATGCGATCGCTGCGCGAAGCGGACCGGCAGTCGTCCGACGGCTGAGCGGGACCGGCCCGTTCCAGACCTGTTTCGCGAACGGACCCGAGAAGGGCCTCGCGCCGCCGCAGGTCCTTGCCCCGGCGGTGAAGGAAGTACGCGGTCTGCGGCGGGTCGGGTTTCGACGACCGCGGAAGCCTCCAGGCCTCCCGATCGGCCGGATTCAGTTGCCGCCCTGATCGAGCGCCGCCCGAAGCTGCGCAAGCGAGGCCGCCATCGCCTCCAGCGACCGCTCCCAATCCTCCCAGTCGAAGGCGTGCCCGGACTCGATCGCCTCGTCCCAGTGGCCGTTCACCTCGAACAGCAGGTTGGCGGCCTCGTGGCGCAGGGCCGGGTCCCTCAACCGCAGGACGCCGCGGCTGACCTCGGCGCGCTCGCGGCCGAGCGTCCGCAGCCTGGTCAGGTTGGCGCCGCCCCGAGCCAGCGCCTGCCGGCCCTCCTCGCTCACCGCACTGGCCGCCTCGTGATCGGCCTCGGCGCCGTGGCAGAGGTTGCAGCGTGCCTGCAGCCCGCCCTCGACGCCCAGCGACTGGGCAGCGACGCTGCCGTGGCAGGTGCGGCAGCTCGGCGCCGCGCGAATTCGGCGCTCCACCAGGGCGTGGTGGGCACTCTCCTGCAGCGCCCGAAACTCGGAACCGTGGCAGCGACCGCAGGTCCGCGGCAGGTTCCAGTGGTTGACCGGGCTCCCCGGATGGGCGCTGTTCAGAACCCCGGCGTGGGCGCGAAGCTCCACGAAGGTGCCCCGGTTGCCCCCGTGGCAGTCGGCGCACGAAACGCCGGCCGCGGCGTGAGCCGAGTTGCGGTGCTGGCGCAGGTGCGTCGCCTGCGCTTCGTCGAGATCCTGGGCGGCGTGACAGTCCATGCACGGGTCCTGGGCCGACGCGGCCGAGGCGAAGGCGAGAAGCGCGAACGACGCGGCGGCCGCCACGCCGACAAGCCGCGGCCGGCCCGGGCTCGCCGCAGGACGCTCGCGGCCGGCCCGTCGGCCGCCGTCGTTCACGGCCGCACGCTGCGCCTCGATCATGAGCGTCAGCGTAGCAAGCCCGACGGCCTCCTCGGCCCCGGCCGCGTCGCGCCGAGATGCCCTTCCAGGGCGCCGAGCGGGTCCATGAAAGCCCGACGGCCTCCTCGGCCCCGGCCGCGGCGCGCCTGCTACCGTCCTGCAAGGCATGACGGAGGATTCCGGCACCGACCGCTTCTGCCTTCGGCCGACCTGGCAGCGCGCCGTGCTGTGGTCGCTGCTCCTTGCCGTCGCGGTCACCGTCGCCCTGTTCGACCCGTCGGACTGGCCGTACACCGTCGGCGACGAGGGCGTCTACTCGATGCAGGCGCAAAGCCTCGCGTTCGACTTCGACCGCCACTACGAGGCCGCCGACCACGAGCGCTACCTGCGCCTGGTCGGCAAGGCGCCCGACCCGCTCATCCTGCAGAGCGTCGACGACGGCGCGACGCTCGTCTACGGCAAGCCCGTCTTCTATCCGCTGTACCTGGCGCCGTTCGTGCGGGCCCTGCCCCGGCGCGGCCCCATCATCGCCAACTTCCTGCTGCTGCTCGCCGCGGCGCTGCTTCTCGACTGCCTTCTGAGTCGCCGCATCGGGGCCGACGGACCCCTGGTCGCGGCCTTCCTGCTGTTCTTCTCGGTCACCTTCGGCCACGTCTTCTGGGTACACGCCGACCTGTTCTGCCTGGTCGTCGTGGCTCTCGGGCTGTGCTGCCTGGACCCGTGGTTCGCGGGCTCGAAGCTGCCGCCGTGGCGGCTTGCGGCCGGCGGAGCGCTGCTGGCGGTCGCGGGCGCCAGCAGGCCCTTCTACCTGGCGGTGCTCGGCGCCGCGCTGCTCGCCGCCGCGGCGACGCTTCGCGAGGGGTGGGGGCGTCGCGCGGCGGCCGTCGTCGTCGCCGCCGCCCTGCTGGCTCTCGCGGGGTCCGCCGGCTACCACCTCCTGAGCGGCGGGGCCTTCACGCCGTACGCCAGCGAGCGGCAGGGCTTCGGCTCCGCCACCGGCTACCCGGACGTCGACTTCCCCCGCGAGCGCTGGCCCGAGGCGATCGCCGAGCGCGGCGACGCCTCGTGGCTGCGAGCCGGCGCCCTGTGGCCCGAGGTCGATGCCGCCATGGTCGCGCACAACCTGGTCTACGCCTTCGCGGGGCGGAGCGTGGGCCTCCTCCCGTACTTCCTGCCCCTGTTTCTCGCCTGCGCCTGCCTTCGGCCCGGGTCGAGACGGCGCTGGCTGCTGCTCGGTCTGGCGGTCGGGCTGTTCGCCTTCGTGGTCCGGAGCCCCCACAACTTCTACGGCGGCGCGGGGGCAATCGCGAACCGCTGGTTCCTGCCCCTCTACCCGGTGTGCTGGTTTCTGATCGAACGGCCTTTGTCGCGGCGCATGCTGGCAGTCGCCGCCCTGGCGGCGAGCCTCTTCGTCCATCCCCTGTGGCGCACGGCCGCCACCTTCCCGCTGGACATCGATCCCGACCACGGTGGCCGCCAGCTGCGGTATGTCTCGACAGTGGCGAAGCGCCTGCTGCCGGTCGAGACCTCCCAGGTGCATCTGGCGTCCTTCGTGCCCGACGTGCAGCACGGCGACCTGCGAGTGCGGTTGCTCGGCAGAGGCGTCAGGCCCCGGCGTCCGGGCGGCATCCTCTACCGTCCCTCCGACGACGCGGATCTGCTGATCGGCTCGCCGGTGCGGCTGGCGCGCCTGACCGTGACCCTCGCGCCGCTCGACGGCGTCTCCGGCGAGACCTCGAGCGGCGTCATCGAGCGGCCGCAGCGCATCGCCCGGCACCGTCACTGGTACGGAGGCATCCCGCTGAACTACTACCGCCTGCGCCTGCCCGAGCTGAGCGGGGGCGACCGCGAGGTGACGCTGACGCCGGAGTTCGACTGGTCCGACTGAGGGCTGTCCTGCCACTGCCCGCGTGCCCGACCCGCGCAGGCATGACTGTCGAGCAGTGAGCGCGGGCTGATGATCACGACGCGTGCCCGACCCGCGCAGGCATGACCCATGGGCCCCGCCCGGTCGGCAGGCCGCGCGGCGTCTTCGCCGATTCGGTCGGCCGACCCCGACGCGAGGCGCCCGGTCTGCCCGCCACCCGCACCGCGCGGACTACCGGCCGTCCCTTCCAATCCTGAAGTGAGCATGAACCCGGCGCTGGCAGACCGCCGCTGGCAGAGCAGTGAACCGGGGTCGTTCGCGGAGTGGTTTCTGGTGTTCCTGCCCGGGTGTCTGACCGCCTCGGGCAGTAGTGGCCGGCGCCGGGCCGGCGGCGGGCGACCCGAGGCGAAGGGTTCGTCACCGTCTTCCAGCACGCGACGCGGCACGGTGGTGTCGCATGCGCTGCGCAGGAAGTCGCGGGTCTGCTGTTTCAGTGCCTTCTGGGCATCCGAGAAATCGAAGTTCATGGTGGCTCCCGGTGAGTTTCGGGCGCGGCCAGGGATGCCAACGGCGTCCTCCCTGGTGACCGGGCCGTTGGCACTGCGAGAAGCGCGTCACCATGGACCGGAAAGGCGTGTACCACGGCCCTTGCCGGACCTCTTCAGCGTCAGGTTCCCGAAGCGCACCAGCGTCCGCCCTGACCAACCCGTACGTCGATTCCCTGGCCTGGCGAGTGATCTCGGCCCCAACGCCGCCGGAAACGAACAGGGCGAGCTGGCCGAGAGCCTCGAGACGGTGGAGCTGAAGCGCCACGACAGCGGGTCCGGGCGCGTCTCGGCCTCGCTCGGCTTCGGCATCGGGTGCTGGCCGCCCTTGGTGATGGCCGTTGCATTCGCACCTGCACCCGCCGAGCATCCCCCCGATGATCCCCGAGTTCCGACCCCCGAGCGCCGACCAACGTGCTCATTTCTCGCTGGATTGCCCGCCCCCGTTCCTGCTCACTTCTGGTTGGACAAGACGGGCGGTTGCCGGAGTTCCCGTCTTCCGGTACTGTCACGCGTTTACCACCACAGTGAGGGGTGAGGGTTGAGGGGGATCGGTCTCCGAGAGACCATTCCGCGTCCGTCGCTGAACGGGCCGTGGGGGCAGTTTGACGCTGGGCGCAGGCAGTCCACGCCGGGTTGCGTGGCGAGCGAGTGTTCCCGGACCGTGCGCGGCCGAGCAAGACCGCGCCCCGCTTCACTTCCTGGCAGCCAACGCGCCTGCCGCGCCCGGTGAAGGCCGTGAAGCCGGCACCAGCTGATCAGCACAACTTGACGTTGAAAGGGCGTCCCGGAAACGGAACATTCCAATGGCAGAAGTTGACCAGGCCCTGACAGGTACGTCCTGCACTGATCAGGGCGCGCAGGACAAGAAGGCGAACAGCCTGTTCCGAAGGGGGCTGCGGAGCGTCGCCGCGCCACAGAGGACGTTGGATTGTCCGCGTCGGATGGGTGCGCCGGTGAAGAACCAATCGGACTTGCGTCTATCCACCCCCCCCCCCCCCCCCAAAAAAAGAACTGCGTACAAGAACGAATTTTCGAACCGCGCCACGAGGCCGCATGAAGTGGCCAGCCGTGCAGGCGAGGCTGTGGCTCCTGCTCTTCGTCGCCACCGTCGCGCTCGCACTGCCCGCCGAGCCGGCCCTGGCGCAGGACGCCCCCGTCAACGTTGGCTACAAAGGCCTCAGACCCGAAAGTGGCGAGACAGTGGACGTAACCGAGGGTGAGGATCTTGTATTTGCTGTAGTCGCCACCAGCAGCTCTGGGAATGCCATATCCGTGCAGGTGAAGCTGCGCATTGACGACCCGAGTGGTTATGTCTCCGCCGACGAGATCACCGTTTCGCTCTCCGCGGACAGCGTGCCAGGCGGCGCCTTTAATGCCATAAGCAAGCAGGTCCGCGTCCGGACTCAGAACGACGCGCTCGATCGTCCCGATGGCCAGGTCACGATCACGGTGTTGCCCGGCTCGGGATACCAGTTGTCGGAGGACCAGCCACTCGGCAGCGCAAGCACCTCTGAACGCACCTTCACCGTCCGGGACGACGAGCGCTCGCCCGGTCCGGTGCAGAGCCTCTCCGCCAAGCCCGGCTACGGCGCCGTCACCTTGTCCTGGAGCGCCCCGGCCACTTCGGGCCAGGTGGACGGCCAGGATGCGGCAGTCACCGGCTACGAGGTGCGTCACGCGCTCGGGAGCACGATTCCCGACAGCACGGCCTGGGCCGCGGTGCCCGGCGGCTCTACCAGCCACCAGATCACGGGCCTCGCGGCGGGCGACGACCACAGGTTCGAAGTGAGGGGTGTAATCGCCGGCGGCCCGGTCAGCACGGCTGCGGCCATCACCGCCGCCCCGCTCAAGAAGCCGGGAGTGTCGATCGTGACGTTGCGGAATCCGTCGCCTTCCGAGGGGCAGCCCATCAAGGTTGTGGTCACGAAGCACCTGGCGGAAGATCGGGATGCGCCGCTCGATGTCACGCTCTCCTTCAAGGACCCCGACCAACGGCTTGCGCCGTCCACGCCGACCGTGATCACCCTCGACGAGTGGGCCACGCCCAACCGCCAGCGCCTGGTGGACCAGGAATTCGAGTTCGCCACGGTCAACGACTCCCTGTTCAACCGCGACTCTCGGATCGTCTTGCAGATCGAGCCGGGGACCAACTACCAACGTCGTACGGAGAAGGCGTCCATCACCCTGGGCGACGACGACACCCTTCCCGGAGCGCCCACCGACCTGACCGCATCGCCGGGCGAGCCGAGGGTCGTCACTCTCTCCTGGAAAGCGCCCGCCGATCCGGGCAGGGTGAACGGCGAGGCGCCGACGATCGGCTACGAGGCCCGCCGCGCGCTCAGCTCATCGAACGTCAAGCAGGCGACCTGGGTTGCGGTGGCCGCCGGCGCTGTGACCCATGAGTTCTCCGGCATGGCGCCGCACCAGACCTACAATTTCGAGGTGCGCGCGCGCACGGCGGCCGGCGTCGGTGCGCCCGCACCCGTCTCGGGCGTGCCGAACAGCCGGGCGCCGACGGTGACCTTGAGCCCGATCGCCGCGACCATCGGTGCCGGCGAGAGCCTGAGTCTCCGGGCGACCGGCGCCGACCCCGACGCCGACACCCTCAGCTACGCCTGGACGACAAAGCCCGCCGATCGGGGCGTCTTCGGCGACTCGGGCACCACGCCCACCTGGACCGCGCCCCGGGTGCGCGTCCCCACGGAGGTGACGATTCAGGTGGAGGCGAGCGACGACACCCAGCAGGCGCGGGCCAGCCGGACGATCACGGTCAACCCGGCCGTGGTGCAGGTGTCGGTGGGGTCCGGCGGCACGAGCGGCGCCGAGGGGGACGCGGGCACGCACTCGATCGAGTTCTCCCTGGGGTACGCCGCCTCCGGGGTGTCCTTCTCCGCAGCGACCGCGGTGGAGGTCAGCGTGACCGCCCCGGACGTCGATCTGGTGAGCCCGCCGACCTCGGTGACCATCCCCGCCGGCCAGTCGAGCACGACTTTCTCGGTGGAGTACCGGGGCAACGTCACCGACAACCCCGACCGCACGGTGACCGTCGCCCTGCAGGCCGGGGACTGGTACGCGCCGTCCTCGACCCGGTCCACGGCCACCTACACGATCAACGACGACGACGACCATCCGGCGTCGCCCGGCGGCCTGACCGCTGCAGCCGGCTATCGGCAGGTGACGCTGTCCTGGACCGCGCCGACAGAGACCGGCCTGTTGAACGGCGTCGCGGCGGAGGTGACCGGCTACGAGTACCGGGTGGCGGCGACCACCGAGGCGCTGGCGTCCGCCGCCTGGACGGCGATCGCCGACAGCGCCTCGGCGACCAGCCACATCGTCTCGGCGCTCGCGCTGGAGACGGACTACGCCTTCGATCTGCGCGCCCTCACCTCGGTCGGTCCCGGCCCGGCGAGCGATGCGGTGACGGCCACCACCCGCGGGCTGCCGAAGATCTCGGTCGCCAGCGCCAGCGCCTCGACCAGCGTGACGGAAGGCAGCGTCATCGAGTTCCGCCTGAACGTCACGACCGGGGCGCTGGACAGGAACGGGCAACTGCCGGTGGACTTCCAGATCGTCGACCGGGACGATCGAGCGTCGGGCGTCCTGCCGACGCAGGTGACGATCGCGGCGGAAACGAGCAGCATCAATGTGCAGGTGACGACGGCAACCAACAATCTGGTGGACGGCGACTCGCCGGTGGTCGTCACGCTGCGGTCCGGCGCCGGCTACACGGTCGATTCGGACGCCCCCAGCGTCGAGTTCACCGTCGAGGACGACGACGACCGTCCGGCGGCGCCGACCGCCTTGACCGGCGATGCGGGCTATCGGCAGGCGACCCTGAGCTGGACGCCGCCGGCGGACACGGGCCAGTTGAACGGCACGGCCATCGCGCTCACGGGCTACGAGTACCGGTTGTCCGAGGACGCGACGAAGCTCGCCGCCGCGTCCTGGCAGTCCATTCCCGACAGCGACAGCGCCACCAGCCACACGGTCACCGGCCTGGACATGAATCAGGCCTACAGCTTCCAGCTACGCGTCCGCAACTCGCTCGGCTACAGCCCGCCCAGCAACGTTCACAGCCTGACGACCTTGACCGGCCTGACGGTCTCGATCTCGGCGGACGCGCCCACCAGCGCAGTCGAGGGAACCCTCTTCAACGTGCGGCTGCGGGCGAATCCGGGGGCGCCCGATGCAGACTTGGAAGTGAACATCGAGCTGGTGGATGCGGGCGGCCGTGTGCTGGAGACGGGACCGTTGACCGCCACCATCACCGGCGGCTCGCGAGAGGTTGTGCGCGCCATCCGCAGCAACAATGACGGCATGGTCAACACCGAGGATGAGGTGACCCTGCGCCTGCTGCCGGGGACCGGCTACGCGGTGGACGCGACGAACGATGAGGTCGAGCTCACGGTCACGGACAACGAGTCCGCGCCGGGGGCGCCGACGGGCTTCGAGGCCACGCCCCGCTATGGCCGGATCGCGTTGAATTGGTCGGCGCCCGCCGACACGGGCACTCTGAACGGCGCGGCCACGCCACTCACCGATTACGAGTTCCGCGTGGCGGCGGCGGGCGAGAGCATCGACGATGCCGTCTGGACAGGCGTCAAGGGCGGCGCTTCGACTACCAAACAGGTCATCGCGGGCCTCGACCAGGGCACGGCCCATCAAATCCAATTGCGTGCCCGGAACGCCGCGGCGCCCGGCCCGGCCGTTTCCCTGTCCGCGACGACCGGGACGCTGGTGCTCTCGATCACGCAAGCCGGTGCGACCATGGTGACGGAGGGGCAGCCGAGCCTTCCGTCGACGAACTCGAATCGCCCGAGGTATTCCATCGAGGCGAACCTCGAGCTCGAGGAAAATCTGACGGTCAACCTGTCGGTCACGGACCCGGACGGGCTGCTGACCGGGCGGGTCGGGTCCACCGTGACCGTGGCGGAAGGCCAACGTTCTGCGACCTGGGAGCTCTTGACCAACCAGAATCAGAGCGTCAACAAGGCGAGCCAGGTGGCGATTGCGCTGGCCCCTGGCGACGGGTACGGCGTTCATCAGACGAGCAACAGCGTTGAGTTCACCATCACGGACGACGACGCGGCGCCCGGCCCGGTGGTGGGCTTGGCGGTCTCGCCCACCGTGGACAGCTTGACCTACACCTGGCAGCCGGCCTCGGCAGGTCGGCGCGATGGCCTGGCCGCGCCGGTGGTGCGCTACGAGGTGCGGCACACGGCCGGGGGCGGTGAGCTGGAGAGCCAGACGTGGACGACGGTCGACGGCGGCGGTGGTGCGCGGAGCTTTGCGTTGACCGGCCTGGCCGACAAGCAAGAGGTGGTCCTGCAGATTCGGGCCGTCAACAGCGTCGGGTCGGGGCCGGTGACGACGATCGACGCCGAGTCGAAGCTCAACACCGCCCCGACGGTCACCGTTCGCACGAGATCGCACGCCACGGCCGGCGATAGCTTCTTCGTATACGCCAATGGCAACGACTCCGACGACGGCGACTCGATCACCTGGGAGATCAGCGGCGAGGGGACCTTTACCGACGAAACGCTGCCGACTGAGCCGAACGGGATTGGAACAGCCCAGTGGACCTGGATGCCGCCCATCGTTCAGGAGAACACCGACGTCGTGTTGACGGTGACGGTGAAGGACAAGCGCGGACTGACCGCGTCGGCCACCGCGACCGTCAAGGTTGCGGTGCCGGTGATCTCGGTTCGCGCGGTGGAATCCGAAGGGCCGGAAGGCGGTGCCTCCGACACGGGCACGGTCAGATTCGAGCTCGTTGCCTCGGTCTCTTTTGATGGTATCAGTAGTCTGGTCGGTACCGGTTCTGAACACCCTCTGAGAGGCGTCGCCGTGGGCGTCGCGGCAATCCCGCAGAGCGACTTGGCGGTGACGGACCGCTCGGCGCACACGGTGAAATTCACCAGTTCAGGTGACGATCACAAGAAAACCATCGACTACACCTTCACCGGCAACAACACGGACAACCCGGACCTGCCGCTGACGGTGACCCTGCTGGCGGGCACGGGCTACGTGCTGGCGGAGGGTGCGAGCACCGCCACCTACACGGTGCGGGACGACGACGCCGTGCCCAGTGCGCCGCAGGACCTTGCGGCCACCGTTTACAAACAGCGGGTGTCGCTGTCCTGGTCGGCGCCCGCCGACCCCGGCGAACGCAACGGCGTGGCCCTGCCGGTCACCGGCTACGAGTACCGGTTCGTTTCGTCCACCGCCGACGCCCTGCCCAGCGGAGAGACCCTGAACGCCTGGAAAACGGTTCCCGGCGGAGCCACGGCCACCGGCCACGACCTGACCGGCCTCACGAACGGGAAGACCTACGGGCTCGAGGTCCGTGCGCTGAATGCGATCGGCGGCGGGCTGGAGGACAGCGTCTCGGCCACGCCGGTCAATTCGACGCCGACCGTCGTCATCTCCGGCCCGACGACGGTCTCCACCGGCGGCAAGGTCGAGTTGACCGCCGCGTTCATGGACCGGGACCCGGGCGATTCCGTGACGGGGGAGTGGAGCCACGCGCAGACGGCGCCGAATCCGCGCGGCGTCTTCAGCGTGAATGGTGTGGACAAGAGCGAGCCGGTCGAGGGAATGGCGGTGACCTGGACCGCCCCGATCCTGTCCGATGACGCCACCTACGCGATCAGGGTGCGGGCCCAGGACGGCACCGAAGATTATGGCTACGCCACGCACACCATCACGGTGAAGGTACCGGTGGTGTCTCTGGTTTTTCTGGGGATCCATGAGCGCTCCCGGGTGCCTGGTCGGCCGCTGGCCACATACGAGAACTCGAAGAGCACGGACGGAGATCTCACCTATAACATTACAGCCTCCGCGAATGTCGTTCTCACCACGGGCGAGGGGGCGACGGCGGCAGATCCGGCCGGTCGCAGGGGGGTGGTGCCGGCCATCGACACCGTAGTTCACTTCGAGTTCGACGATCCGGACGGCTGGCTGAACGGCAGGCGCGTCCTCGAGAACAAGGCCGAGATCCTCAAGAAGCCGGGCAGGCCTTCCTACGTAATTGACTATTACGAGAATGGGTACGAAAAAACCCCCGTTTCTTGGGTTACCGAGTCCATGGACATATTGGCCGGCGAGACGCGAAGCGGATTCAAGGATGGGCTCCCGTTCGGGGATGGTGACCCCGAGTTCAGGCAGGCGCGCACCTATGGATTCCGAATTCTGGGGGACATCTGGTACAACCGGGACGCGGTGGTGGGCGTGAGCCTGAAGCCGGGGCCGGGCTACAAGGTGAACGAGCAGCAGAAGTCCGTTCGCTTCACGGTTGTGAACGACGACTGGCCGCCGACCGCGCCCACGGACCTTTCGGTGAGCTACGGCCGCTCGCGGGCGGATGTCAGTTGGGGGCCGGTCAGCTTCCCGGGCAGGATTGACGGATATGAAAGGACGGTTGCCTTCCGCTACGAGACCCGCTACGCGCTGGCCAGCGCGGACATCGACGACGTGGCCTGGGCCCACACCTGCGGAGCCGACTTCAGAACCGCCAACCAGGGAACCACAACTTGCGGCTCCGACAAGCATCGGACGCAGGCGCTGGAGAATCTGGAGGAAGGCAAGCAGTATCGTTTCCAGGTGCGCGCCGCGCACGTGGCCGACATCAGTGCGCCGGCGGAGGTGTTGTTCACCGTCGCCAGGCCCGAGCTCAGGGTGACGACGGTGGGCGACGCCAGTGGCGCGGAGGGGTCGGACGTCACCTTCCAGGTGGCCGTCATCGCCCCGGAGGACTACGCCTCGCGCCTGCCGCAGCAGGACCTGCCGGTGACACTGAGCCTGAGCGACGCCAGCACCTCGCCCGCCACCACCAGCTCGGTCAGCCTGACGATTCCGGTCGGCTCCTCCTCGGTGACCCACAAGGTCTCCACCACGGGGAACGACGACGACAATCCGGACTACGAGCTGACGGCCACGATTCAGGCGAACGAGGGCCACGAGTTCACGGCGGAGAACGGCCGCGCCGTCTATACGGTGCTCGACGACGACGATCCGCCCGGTGCGCCCACCCTGACGGCGACGGCTCATGGCGGTCGCGTGGCCCTGTCCTGGACGCCGCCCACGGACCCCGGCCAGCGCAACGGTGCGCCGGTCGCCGTCACCGGCTACGAAGTCCGCTGGGCGGAAGCCGACGCCGACATCGACGACGTCGCCTGGACAACGGTCGCTGGTGACGGCGGCGCGCGCGAGCACGCCGCCAGCGGCCTGACCAACGGCGCGGCGCATCGCTTCGAGGTGCGCGCGGTGAATGTCGTCGGCTCGGGCGCGCCGGGCCGGGCCGAGGCCACGCCGGTCAACACCGCGCCCCAGGCCGACGCGGGCGAAGACGCCACCGTGACCTCGGGCGGTGCGCTCACGCTCGCGGGCGAGGCCAGCGACCCGGACACGGGCGACACCCTGACCCTGGCGTGGTCGGCGGGCCAGGGCAGCTTCGCCGACGCCACCCTGGCGAACGCGGTCTGGACCGCGCCGGTGGTCTCGACCAGCACCGACGTCACCCTGACCCTGACGGCCACGGACACCGACGGCCTGACCGCCAGCGACACCCTGACGGTGACCGTGCGCCCGCCCGTGGTTTCCCTCTACCGGGTCATCGACGACGACCTGACCGACACCGCGGAGGGCGGTGCGGGCGCGGAGGGAGGTGGGCAGCTCACCGCCTGGATCACCACCCACGTGGACGTCCCGACCACCACTGACGATGGCGGCACCACTTCGGTCGGCGGCGGCAAGGCGGGGGTGTCGCCGGCGGTCGACGTGGCGGTCGACGTGGAGATCGAGGGGTCGCAGGGCCTGACGCTGGTCACGCCGCCGACGACGGCCACCATCGCGGCCGGCGGCGACGACCGCACGTCCTTCGCGATCAAGTTCCAGGGCAACGATGGCTTGAACGACGACTACACCGTCACGGTGACGCTGGCGGCGGGCACCGGCTACGCGGTGGACGCCACGCGCAACAGCGTGCGCTTCACCATCGAGAACGACGACACGCTCCCGAACGCGCCGACCGATCTGGCGGCGAGCGTCTCCGGCACGAGCGCCAGGTTGACCTGGAAGACGCCCCTGGTCACCGGCTACCTGAACGACGTGATCGCGCCGCTCACCGGCTACGAGGTGCGCCACGCCGAGGCCGCCGACGCCTTGCCGGACACCTGGACGGCGATTGCCAACAGCGGCCCGACCACGGTGAGCCACACGGTCACCGGCCTCACCGAGGGATCCGCCTACAAGTTCGAGGTGCGCGCGAAGAACGCCGTCGGCGCGGGCGCCGCCGCTGGCACCACCGCCACACCAGCGAGCTTCAGCGGCGACCTCGCCGGTGCGGTGACTGAAGCGGCCAATGCCGCGGACGGCACGGTGCTCCCTGGCACACCCTCCGCCACCGGCACGGTGACGGTGAGCGACAGCGACAGCAACGATGCCAACACGGTGCAGGCGCAGACCGAGGTGGCGGGCGACTACGGCAGTTTCGGCATCACGGCGGCCGGTGTCTGGACCTATACGCTTGACAACGACAAGGAAGAGACCGATGCCCTGACCGGCGGCCAGGAAGAGACCGACGAGTTCACGATTCAAGCCGCTGATGGCACCGAGGCCGAGGTGGTCATCACGGTCACCGGGGCAAATGATGTAGCCACCATCGCCGGCACACTCACCGGCGCGGTCACCGAGGATGACGAGGACAAGGACGAGGCCACCGGCACGGTGACCGTGACCGACAGCGACGGCGCCGACACGGTGCAGGCGCAGACCGACGAGGCAGGCACCTACGGCACCTTCAGCATCAAGACCAACGGCGAGTGGACCTACACGCTCGATAACGACAAGGACGAGACCGATGCCCTGGCCGCAGGCGCGACGGCCACCGATGACTTCGACATCGCCGCCGCGGACGGCACCGCGGGCATGGTGACCGTCACGGTGACCGGCGCCAACGATGCTCCCACCGCCAACGCCGGGGCAGATGCGACGGTCGCGGAGGGCGCCTCGGTGACCCTCGACGGCACCGGCAGCAGCGACCCGGATGCGAGTACCACGCTCACCTACAGCTGGGCGCGCAAGTCCGGCGAGACCGACAACACAGTCACCTTGGCGACCGCCGACGAGGCGAGCGCGAGCTTCACCGCGCCGAATGACATCGCCGCGGACGCGACGCTCACCTTCGTTCTGACGGTCTCGGACGGCACGGCCAGCGCCACCGACGAAGTGGTCATCACCGTGACCGGTACGAATGCCGCGGCGACCATCGGCGGCGACCTGACCGGCGCGGTCACCGAGGACGACGAGGACAAGGACGAAGCGAAGGGCACGGTGACCGTAACCGACAGCGACGGCGCCGACACCGTGCAGGCGCAGACCGACAAGGCCGGGACTTACGGCACCTTCAGCATCAAGACCAACGGCGAGTGGGAGTACGAGCTCGACAACACCGACGACGACACCAACGCCCTGGCCGCGGGCGCCACCGCCGAGGACGCTTTCGCGATCGCCGCCGCCGACGGCACCGCGGGCACGGTGACCGTCACGGTGACCGGCGCCAACGATGCACCGACAGCCAACGCGGGATCGGACGCGACGGTCGCCGAGGGCGCCTCGGTGACCCTGGACGGCACCGGCAGCAGCGACCCGGATGCGGGCACCACGCTCACCTACAGCTGGGCGCGCAAATCCGGCGAGACCGACAACGCGGTGACGCTCACCAATGCCGACAAGGCAAGCGCCAGCTTCACCGCACCGGATGACATCACTGCGGACGCCACGCTCACCTTCGTGCTGACGGTCTCGGACGGCACGGCGAGCCACACCGACGAGGTGGTCATCACGGTGACCGGCGCCAACGCCGCCGCCACCTTCGGCGGCACACTCACGGGCGCGGTCACCGAGGACGACGCGGACAAGGACGAAGCGAAGGGCACGGTGACCGTGACCGACAGCGACGGCGCCGACACCGTCCAGGCGCAGACCGACAAGGCCGGGACCTACGGGACGTTCAGCATCAAGACCAACGGCGAGTGGGAGTACGAGCTCGACAACACCGACGACGACACCAACACCCTGGCTGCGGGCGCCACCGCCGAGGACGCTTTCGCGATTGCCGCCGCCGACGGCACCGCGGGCACGGTGACCATCACGGTGACCGGCGCCAACGATGCACCCACGGCCAACGCGGGGGCGGATGCGACGGTCGCGGAGGGCGCCTCGGTGACCCTGGACGGCACCGGCAGCAGCGACCCGGATGCGAGCACCACGCTCACCTATTCCTGGGCGCGCAAGTCCGGCGAGACCGACAACGCGGTCACCTTGGCGACCGCCGACAAGGCGAGCGCCAGCTTCACCGCGCCGAACGACATCGCCGCGGACGCGACGCTCACCTTCGTTCTGACGGTCTCGGACGGCACGGCCAGCGCCACCGACGAAGTGGTCATCACCGTGACCGGTACGAATGCCGCAGCAACCTTCGGCGGCACACTCACCGGCGCGGTCACCGAGGACGACGAGGACAAGGACGAAGCGAAGGGCACGGTGACCGTAACCGACAGCGACGGCGCCGACACCGTGCAGGCGCAGACCGACGAGGCCGGCACCTACGGCACCTTCAGCATCAAGACCAACGGCGAGTGGGAGTACGAGCTCGACAACACCGACGACGACACCAACGCCCTGGCCGCAGGCGCGACGGCCACCGATGCCTTCGCGATCGCCGCCGCCGACGGCACCGCGGGCACGGTGACCGTCACGGTGACCGGCGCCAACGATGCGCCGACGGCCAACGCCGGGGCGGACGCGACGTTTGCCGAGGGCGCCTCGGTGACGCTCGACGGCACCGGCAGCAGCGACCCGGACGCGAGCACCACGCTCACCTATTCCTGGGCGCGCAAGGCAGGCGAGACCGACAACGCGGTCACCTTGGCGACCGCCGACAAGGCGAGCGCCAGCTTCACCGCACCGAACGACATCGCCGCGGACGCCACGCTCACCTTCGTGCTCACGGTCTCGGATGGCACGGCGAGCCACACCGACGAGGTGGTCATCACGGTGACCGGCGCCAACGCCGCGGCGACCTTCGGCGGCAACCTGACCGGCGCGGTGACCGAGGACGACGAGGACAAGGACGAGGCCACCGGCACGGTGACCGTGACCGACAGCGACGGCGCCGACACGGTGCAGGCGCAGACCGACGAGGCAGGCACCTACGGGACCTTCAGCATCAAGACCAACGGCGAGTGGGAGTACGAGCTCGACAACACCGACGACGACACCAACGCCCTGGCGGCGGGCGCCACCGCCGAGGACGCTTTCGCGATTGCCGCCGCCGACGGCACCGCGGGCACGGTGACCATCACGGTGACCGGCGCCAACGATGCGCCCACCGCCAACGCCGGAACGGATGCGACGGTCGCCGAGGGCGCCCCGGTGACCCTGGACGGCACGGGCAGCAGCGACCCGGACGCGAGCACCACGCTCACCTACAGCTGGGCGCGCAAGTCCGGCGAGACCGACAACGCGGTGACGCTCACCAACGCCGACAAGGCGAGCGCCAGCTTCACCGCACCGAATGACATCGCCGCGGACGCCACGCTCACCTTCGTGCTGACCGTCTCGGACGGCACGGCCAGCGCCACCGACGAGGTGGTCATCACGGTGACCGGCGCCAATGCCGCAGCGACCATCGGCGGCACACTCACCGGCGCGGTCACCGAGGACGACGAGAACAAGGACGAGGCCACCGGCACGGTGACCGTGTCCGACAGCGACGGCGCCGACACGGTGCAGGCGCAGACCGACAAGGCCGGGACCTACGGGACGTTCAGCATCAAGACCAACGGCGAGTGGGAGTACGAGCTCGACAACACCGACGACGACACCAACGCCCTGGCGGCGGGCGCCACCGCCGAGGACGAGTTTGCGATTGCCGCCGCCGACGGCACCGCGGACACGGTGACCATCACGGTGACCGGCGCCAACGATGCGCCGACGGCCAACGCCGGGGCGGACGCGACGTTTGCCGAGGGCGCCTCGGTGACGCTCGACGGCACCGGCAGCAGCGACCCGGACGCGAGCACCACGCTCACCTATTCCTGGGCGCGCAAGGCAGGCGAGACCGACAACGCGGTCACCTTGGCGACCGCCGACAAGGCGAGCGCCAGCTTCACCGCACCGAACGACATCGCCGCGGACGCCACGCTCACCTTCGTGCTCACGGTCTCGGATGGCACGGCGAGCCACACCGACGAGGTGGTCATCACGGTGACCGGCGCCAACGCCGCGGCGACCTTCGGCGGCAACCTGACCGGCGCGGTGACCGAGGACGACGAGGACAAGGACGAGGCCACCGGCACGGTGACCGTGACCGACAGCGACGGCGCCGACACGGTGCAGGCGCAGACCGACGAGGCAGGCACCTACGGGACCTTCAGCATCAAGACCAACGGCGAGTGGGAGTACGAGCTCGACAACACCGACGACGACACCAACGCCCTGGCGGCGGGCGCCACCGCCGAGGACGCTTTCGCGATTGCCGCCGCCGACGGCACCGCGGGCACGGTGACCATCACGGTGACCGGCGCCAACGATGCGCCCACCGCCAACGCCGGAACGGATGCGACGGTCGCCGAGGGCGCCCCGGTGACCCTGGACGGCACGGGCAGCAGCGACCCGGACGCGAGCACCACGCTCACCTACAGCTGGGCGCGCAAGTCCGGCGAGACCGACAACGCGGTGACGCTCACCAACGCCGACAAGGCGAGCGCCAGCTTCACCGCACCGAATGACATCGCCGCGGACGCCACGCTCACCTTCGTGCTGACCGTCTCGGACGGCACGGCCAGCGCCACCGACGAGGTGGTCATCACGGTGACCGGCGCCAATGCCGCAGCGACCATCGGCGGCACACTCACCGGCGCGGTCACCGAGGACGACGAGGACAAGGACGAGGCCACCGGCACGGTGACCGTGACCGACAGCGACGGCGCCGACACGGTGCAGGCGCAGACCGACGAGGCAGGCACCTACGGGACCTTCAGCATCAAGACCAACGGCGAGTGGGAGTACGAGCTCGACAACACCGACGACGACACCAACGCCCTGGCGGCGGGCGCCACCGCCGAGGACGCTTTCGCGATTGCCGCCGCCGACGGCACCGCGGGCACGGTGACCATCACGGTGACCGGCGCCAACGATGCGCCCACCGCCAACGCCGGGGCAGATGCGACGGTCGCCGAGGGCGCCTCGGTGACGCTCGACGGCACCGGCAGCAGCGACCCGGACGCGAGCACCACGCTCACCTATTCCTGGGCGCGCAAGTCCGGCGAGTCCGACAACGCGGTGACGCTCACCAACGCCGACAAGGCGAGCGCCAGCTTCACCGCACCGAATGACATCGCCGCGGACGCCACGCTCACCTTCGTGCTGACGGTCTCGGACGGCACGGCCAGCGCGACCGACGAAGTGGTCATCACGGTGACCGGCGCCAACGCCGCGGCGACCATCGGCGGCGACCTGACCGGCGCGGTCACCGAGGATGACGACACCAAGGACGAGGCCACCGGCACGGTGACCGTGTCCGACAGCGACGGCGCCGACACGGTGCAGGCGCAGACCGACAAGGCCGGGACCTACGGGACGTTCAGCATCAAGACCAACGGCGAGTGGGAGTACGAGCTCGACAACACCGACGACGACACCAACTCCCTCGCGGCGGGCGCCACCGCCGAGGACGAGTTTGCGATTGCCGCCGCCGACGGCACCGCGGACACGGTGACCATCACGGTGACCGGCGCCAACGATGCGCCGACGGCCAACGCCGGGGCGGACGCGACGGTTGCGGAGGGCGCCTCGGTGACCCTCGACGGCACCGGCAGCAGCGACCCGGATGCGAGTACCGCGCTCACCTATTCCTGGGCGCGCAAGTCCGGCGAGACCGACAACGCGGTGACGCTCACCAACGCCGACGAGGCGAGCGCGAGCTTCACCGCACCGAACGACATCGCCGCGGACGCCACGCTCACCTTCGTGCTCACCGTCTCGGACGGCACGGCCAGCGCCACCGACGAAGTGGTCATCACGGTGACCGGCGCCAACGCCGCGGCGACCATCGGCGGCGACCTGACCGGCGCGGTCACCGAGGACGACGAGAACAAGGACGAAGCGAAGGGCACGGTGACCGTAACCGACAGCGACGGCGCCGACACCGTGCAGGCGCAGACCGACGAGGCCGGCACCTACGGCACCTTCAGCATCAAGACCAACGGCGAGTGGGAGTACGAGCTCGACAACACCGACGACGACACCAACGCCCTGGCCGCAGGCGCCACCGCCGAAGACGAGTTTGCAATCGCCGCCGCCGACGGCACCGCGGGCACGGTGACCGTCACGGTGACCGGCGCCAACGATGCTCCCACGGCCAACGCCGGAACGGATGCGACGGTTGCGGAGGGCGCCTCGGTGACCCTCGACGGCACCGGCAGCAGCGACCCGGATGCGGGTACCACGCTCACCTACAGCTGGGCGCGCAAGTCCGGCGAGACCGACAACGCGGTGACCCTCACCAACGCCAACACGGTGAGCGCGAGCTTCACCGCACCGAATGACATCGCCGCGGACGCCACGCTCACCTTCGTGCTGACGGTCTCGGATGGCACGGCGAGCCACACCGACGAGGTGGTCATCACGGTGACCGGCGCCAACGCCGCGGCGACCATCGGCGGCACACTCACCGGCGCGGTGACCGAGGACGACGACACCAAGGATGAAGCCAGCGGCACGGTGACCGTGACCGACAGCGACGGCGCCGACACCGTGCAGGCGCAGACCGACAAGGCCGGGACTTACGGCACGTTCAGCATCAAGACCAACGGCGAGTGGGAGTACGAGCTCGACAACACCGACGACGACACCAACGCCCTGGCGGCGGGCGCGACGGCCACCGATGCCTTCGCAATTGCCGCCGCCGACGGCACGGCGGGCACGGTGACCGTCACGGTGACCGGCGCCAACGATGCGCCCACCGCCAACGCCGGAACGGATGCGACGGTCGCCGAGGGCGCCTCGGTGACCCTGGACGGCACGGGCAGCAGCGACCCGGACGCGAGTACCACCCTCACCTACAGCTGGGCGCGCAAGTCCGGCGAGCCCGACAACGCGGTGACGCTCACCAACGCCGACAAGGCGAGCGCCAGCTTCACCGCACCGGATGACATCGCTGCGGACGCCACGCTCACCTTCGTGCTGACGGTCTCGGACGGCACGGCGAGTGACACCGACGAAGTGGTCATCACGGTGACCGGCGCCAACGCCGCGGCGACCATCGGCGGCGACCTGACCGGCGCGGTGACCGAGGACGACGACACCAAGGATGAGGCCACCGGCACGGTGACCGTGACCGACAGCGACGGCGCCGACACCGTCCAGGCGCAGACCGACAAGGCCGGGACTTACGGGACGTTCAGCATCAAGACCAACGGCGAGTGGGAGTACGAGCTCGACAACACGGACGACGACACCAACGGCCTGGCGGCGGGCGCCACCGCCGAGGACGAGTTTGCGATTGCCGCCGCCGACGGCACCGCGGGCACGGTGACCGTCACGGTGACCGGCGCCAACGATGCACCCACCGCCAACGCCGGAACGGATGCGACGGTCGCCGAGGGCGCCTCGGTGACCCTGGACGGCACCGGCAGCAGCGACCCGGACGCGAGCACCACGCTCACCTACAGCTGGGCGCGCAAGTCCGGTGAAACCGACAACGCGGTGACGCTCACCAATGCCGACGAGGCAAGCGCCAGCTTCACCGCACCGAATGACATCGCCGCGGACGCCACGCTCACCTTCGTGCTGACGGTCTCGGACGGCACGGCCAGCGCGACCGACGAAGTGGTCATCACGGTGACCGGCGCCAACGCCGCGGCGACCATCGGCGGCGACCTGACCGGCGCGGTGACCGAGGATGACGACACCAAGGATGAAGCCACCGGCACGGTGACCGTGTCCGACAGCGACGGCGCCGACACCGTCCAGGCGCAGACCGACAAGGCCGGGACTTACGGCACCTTCAGCATCAAGACCAACGGCGAGTGGGAGTACGAGCTCGACAACACCGACGACGACACCAACGCCCTGGCCGCGGGCGCCACCGCCGAGGACGCTTTCGCGATCGCCGCCGCCGACGGCACCGCGGGCACGGTGACCGTCACGGTGACCGGCGCCAACGATGCACCGACAGCCAACGCGGGATCGGACGCGACGGTCGCCGAGGGCGCCTCGGTGACCCTGGACGGCACCGGCAGCAGCGACCCGGATGCGGGTACCACGCTCACCTATTCCTGGGCGCGCAAGTCCGGCGAGACCGACAACGCAGTCACCTTGGCGACCGCCGACGAGGCGAGCGCCAGCTTCACCGCGCCGGACGACATCGCCGCGGACGCGACGCTCACCTTCGTGCTGACGGTCTCGGATGGCACGGCCAGCGCGACCGACGAAGTGGTCATCACGGTGACCGGCGCCAACGCCGCGGCCACCTTTGGCGGCACACTCACCGGCGCGGTCACCGAGGACGACGCGGACAAGGACGAGGCCACCGGCACGGTGACCGTGTCCGACAGCGACGGCGCCGACACGGTGCAGGCGCAGACCGAAGAGGCAGGCACCTACGGCACGTTCAGCATCAAGACCAACGGCGAGTGGGAGTACGAGCTCGACAACACCGACGACGACACCAACGGCCTGGCGGCGGGCGCCACCGCCGAGGACGCTTTCGCGATTGCCGCCGCCGACGGCACCGCTGGCACGGTGACCATCACGGTGACAGGCGCCAACGATGCGCCCACCGCCAACGCCGGAACGGATGCGACGGTCGCCGAGGGCGCCTCGGTGACCCTGGACGGCACGGGCAGCAGCGACCCGGATGCGAGTACCACGCTCACCTACAGCTGGGCCCGCAAGTCCGGTGAAACCGACAACGCGGTGACGCTCACCAATGCCGACGAGGCAAGCGCCAGCTTCACCGCACCGAATGACATCGCCGCGGACGCGACGCTCACCTTCGTGCTCACGGTCTCGGACGGCACGGCCAGCCACACCGACGAAGTGGTCATCACGGTGACCGGCGCCAATGCCGCAGCGACCATCGGCGGCGACCTGACCGGCGCGGTCACCGAGGACGACGCGGACAAGGACGAGGCCACCGGCACGGTGACCGTGTCCGACAGCGACGGCGCCGACACGGTGCAGGCGCAGACCGACGAGGCAGGTACCTACGGCACCTTCAGCATCAAGACCAACGGCGAGTGGGAGTACGAGCTCGACAACACCGACGACGACACCAACGCCCTGGCGGCCGCCGCGACCGCGACTGACGAGTTTTCGATTCAGTCGGCGGACGGCACCGCGGGCACGGTGACCGTCACGGTGACCGGCGCCAACGATGCGCCCACCGCCAACGCCGGGGCAGATGCGACGGTCGCCGAGGGCGCCTCGGTGACGCTCGACGGCACCGGCAGCAGCGACCCGGACGCGAGCACCACGCTCACCTATTCCTGGGCGCGCAAGTCCGGCGAGTCCGACAACGCGGTGACGCTCACCAACGCCGACGAGGCAAGCGCCAGCTTCACCGCACCGAATGACATCGCCACGGACGCGACGCTCACCTTCGTGCTCACGGTCTCGGACGGCACGGCCAGCCACACCGACGAAGTGGTCATCACGGTGACCGGCGCCAATGCCGCAGCGACCATCGGCGGCGACCTGACCGGCGCGGTCACCGAGGACGACGACACCAAGGATGAAGCCAGCGGCACGGTGACCGTGTCCGACAGCGACGGCGCCGACACCGTGCAGGCGCAGACCGACGAGGCAGGTACCTACGGCACCTTCAGCATCAAGACCAACGGCGAGTGGGAGTACGAGCTCGACAACACCGACGACGACACCAACGCCCTGGCGGCCGCCGCGACCGCGACTGACGAGTTTTCGATTCAGTCGGCGGACGGCACCGCGGGCACGGTGACCGTCACGGTGACCGGCGCCAACGATGCGCCCACCGCCAACGCCGGGGCAGATGCGACGGTCGCCGAGGGCGCCTCGGTGACGCTCGACGGCACCGGCAGCAGCGACCCGGACGCGAGCACCACGCTCACCTATTCCTGGGCGCGCAAGTCCGGCGAGTCCGACAACGCGGTGACGCTCACCAACGCCGACAAGGCGAGCGCCAGCTTCACCGCACCGAATGACATCGCCGCGGACGCCACGCTCACCTTCGTGCTGACGGTCTCGGACGGCACGGCCAGCGCGACCGACGAAGTGGTCATCACGGTGACCGGCGCCAACGCCGCGGCGACCATCGGCGGCGACCTGACCGGCGCGGTCACCGAGGATGACGACACCAAGGACGAGGCCAGCGGCACGGTGACCGTGACCGACAGCGACGGCGCCGACACCGTCCAGGCGCAGACCGACGAGGCAGGTACCTACGGCACCTTCAGCATCAAGACCAACGGCGAGTGGGAGTACGAGCTCGACAACACCGACGACGACACCAACGCCCTGGCGGCCGCCGCGACCGCGACTGACGAGTTTTCGATTCAGTCGGCGGACGGCACCGCGGGCACGGTGACCGTCACGGTGACCGGCGCCAACGATGCGCCCACCGCCAACGCCGGGGCAGATGCGACGGTCGCCGAGGGCGCCTCGGTGACGCTCGACGGCACCGGCAGCAGCGACCCGGACGCGAGCACCACGCTCACCTATTCCTGGGCGCGCAAGTCCGGCGAGTCCGACAACGCGGTGACGCTCACCAATGCCGACAAGGCAAGCGCCAGCTTCACCGCACCGGATGACATCACTGCGGACGCCACGCTCACCTTCGTGCTGACGGTCTCGGACGGCACGGCGAGCCACACCGACGAGGTGGTCATCACGGTGACCGGCGCCAACGCCGCCGCCACCTTCGGCGGCACACTCACGGGCGCGGTCACCGAGGACGACGCGGACAAGGACGAAGCGAAGGGCACGGTGACCGTGACCGACAGCGACGGCGCCGACACCGTCCAGGCGCAGACCGACAAGGCCGGGACCTACGGGACGTTCAGCATCAAGACCAACGGCGAGTGGGAGTACGAGCTCGACAACACCGACGACGACACCAACACCCTGGCTGCGGGCGCCACCGCCGAGGACGCTTTCGCGATTGCCGCCGCCGACGGCACCGCGGGCACGGTGACCATCACGGTGACCGGCGCCAACGATGCACCCACGGCCAACGCGGGGGCGGATGCGACGGTCGCGGAGGGCGCCTCGGTGACCCTGGACGGCACGGGCAGCAGCGACCCGGATGCGAGTACCACCCTCACCTATTCCTGGGCGCGCAAGTCCGGCGAGACCGACAACGCGGTCACCTTGGCGACCGCCGACAAGGCGAGCGCCAGCTTCACCGCACCGAATGACATCGCCGCGGACGCGACGCTCACCTTCGTGCTGACGGTCTCGGACGGCACGGCCAGCGCGACCGACGAAGTGGTCATCACGGTGACCGGCGCCAACGCCGCGGCGACCATCGGCGGCGACCTGACCGGCGCGGTCACCGAGGACGACGCGGACAAGGACGAGGCCACCGGCACGGTGACCGTGACCGACAGCGACGGTGCCGACACGGTGCAGGCGCAGACCGACGAGGCAGGCACCTACGGCACCTTCAGCATCAAGACCAACGGCGAGTGGGAGTACGAGCTCGACAACACCGACGACGACACCAACACCCTGGCTGCGGGCGCCACCGCCGAGGACGCTTTCGCGATTGCCGCCGCCGACGGCACCGCGGGCACGGTGACCGTCACGGTGACCGGCGCCAACGATGCACCCACGGCCAACGCCGGAGCAGATGCGACGGTCGCCGAGGGCGCCTCGGTGACCCTGGACGGCACGGGCAGCAGCGACCCGGATGCGAGTACCACGCTCACCTACAGCTGGGCCCGCAAGTCCGGTGAAACCGACAACGCGGTGACGCTCACCAATGCCGACGAGGCAAGCGCCAGCTTCACCGCACCGAATGACATCGCCGCGGACGCGACGCTCACCTTCGTGCTCACGGTCTCGGACGGCACGGCCAGCCACACCGACGAAGTGGTCATCACGGTGACCGGCGCCAACGCCGCGGCCACCATCGGCGGTGACCTGACCGGCGCGGTCACCGAGGACGACGCGGACAAGGACGAAGCGAAGGGCACGGTGACCGTGACCGACAGCGACGGCGCCGACACCGTCCAGGCGCAGACCGACAAGGCCGGGACCTACGGCACCTTCAGCATCAAGACCAACGGCGAGTGGGAGTACGAGCTCGACAACACCGACGACGACACCAACGCCCTGGCCGCAGGCGCCACCGCCGAAGACGAGTTTGCAATCGCCGCCGCCGACGGCACCGCGGGCACGGTGACCATCACGGTGACAGGCGCCAACGATGCGCCCACCGCCAACGCGGGATCGGATGCGACGGTCGCCGAGGGCGCCTCGGTGACGCTCGACGGCACCGGCAGCAGCGACCCGGATGCGAGTACCACGCTCACCTACAGCTGGGCCCGCAAGTCCGGTGAAACCGACAACGCGGTGACGCTCACCAATGCCGACGAGGCAAGCGCCAGCTTCACCGCGCCGGACGACATCGCCGCGGACGCCACGCTCACCTTCGTGCTCACGGTCTCGGACGGCACGGCGAGCGCCACCGACGAAGTGGTCATCACCGTGACCGGCACCAATGCCGCGACGACCATCGGCGGCGACCTGACCGGTGCGGTGACCGAGGACGACGACACCATGGACGAGACCAGCGGCACGGTGATCGTGAACGCCAGCGACGATACGACCACGGTGCAGGCGCAAACCGACAAGGCCGGGACTTACGGGACATTCCGCATCAAGGCCAACGGCGAGTGGGAGTACGAGCTCGACAACACCAGGTCCGTGACCGATGCTCTGGCCGCAGGAGCGACTGCCACCGATGACTTTGTGATTATTGCCACCGACGGCACGACGGGCACCGTGACCATCACCGTGAACGGTGCGAACGACGATTCCCTTCCCACGAGGGTGACCAACCTGCAGGTCCGTCCGGATGATGGATCGCTGAGCGTGAGCTGGACGGCGGCGAGCGTGGCGCCGAACGGGTACAGCGTGCGCTGGCGGGTGCGGGAAGCGGGCAGTTCCCTGTCGGCCGTGAACACGGTGGCTGGCACTTCGTTCACCATTCCCAACCTGATTCCGGGTACGACCTACGTAGTGCGGGTGGACACGCGCAACGCTGCGGACGACGGCTTGCAGGAAGGCACCAACGTCAACGGGTTGGGCACGCCCCTGGGGCTGGAGTTTTCGACCACGGTTCTGACGGTGGTGGAAGGCGCGTCCGCGACCTACACGTTGAAGCTGGCGGCCGAGCCGAGCGCCACGGTGACGGTGACCATCGGCGGGCAGACCGGCGAGGTGTCGGTGGACACGAAGACTGGCGAGCCGGGCGATCAGAACACGCTGACCTTCACCGCCTCGACCTGGAACACGGTTCAGACGGTGACGGTGCGGGCTGCGGAGGACGACGACATCGCGGACGAGTCGGCCACATTGAGCCACACGGCCGCGGGCGGCGGCTACGGCAGGGTGACCGGCAACGTGTCGGTGACGGTGGACGATGACACCAACCTTCCAGCCACCTTGGGAGGCGATCTCGCCGGCGCCGTAACCGAGGACGCGGTCCCCAACACCGCGACTGGCACGGTGACCGTTGACGACAGTGACAGCCCCGAGACGGTGCGGGAGCAGACGAACGAGGCGGGGACCTACGGCAAGTTCAGCATCGAGGCCGACGGCGACTGGACCTACGCGCTGGCCAACGAGGATGACGACACGAACGCTCTGAAGAAGGACGCGAGCGTCACCGACGCCTTCACGATTGTCTCTGCGGACGGCACGGCGGGCACGGTCACCGTCACGGTAACCGGTGCGAACGATGCTCCCACCGCCAACGCCGGGGCGGATGCGACGGTTGCGGAGGGCGCGTCGGTGACCCTGGACGGCACGGGCAGCAGCGACCCGGACGCGGACACGAGCCTGACCTACTCCTGGGCGCGCAAGTCCGGCGAGACCGGCAATGCGGTGACCCTGACCAACGCCGATGCAGCCACGGCAAGCTTCACTGCGCCGGACGACATTGCGGCGGACGCGACTCTGACCTTCGTGCTGACGGTGACGGACGAGGCAGGCGCGCGTTCGACGGACGAGGCCGTCGTCACGGTGACCGCATCGGAGCCTCCGCCACCGGAGGAGTTGGCGCGGCCGGAGAATCTGTCGGTCGTTGGCAGCACCGGGCAGATCACGGCGACCTGGGACGCGGTGGTCGGTGCGGAGGGCTACGAGCTGCGCTACCGCGAGAAGGGTCCGGGGCATTCGTTCGGCGACTACGTGCAGACGAGCGACACGCGCCGCGTTGTTCACGGTCTCGATCCCGGGTCGACGTACATTGTCCGGGTGCGGGCGGTGGAGGGCGCCCGGCGCAGCCGGGAGGCGGTGGCCAGCGGGACGACCCGCGGGAAGATGACGCCGAGCGTCATTGGCGGCGACCTGACCGGGGCGGTGATCGAGGCGGGAGCGGCGCCGGATGGAACGCGCACTGCTGGCGTGGACAAGGCCAGCGGCAGGGTGGTGGTCAGCGGTGGATTGAGTGCGATCGTGGCGCAGACCGGGGTAGCCGGCGCGTACGGCCGCTTCTCGGTTGGCCAGGACGGCAGCTGGACTTACACGCTGGACAACGAGTCCGAGCGGACGAACGCGTTGGCGGCCGGTTCGCGGGCAGCGGACGTTTTCCCTGTCCGCGTTGCGGACGGTCAAGGGGCGCGGGTAACGATCGTGGTAACCGGTGCGAACGATGCGCCGACGGCGGATGCCGGCGTTGCGCAGACGGTGGCCGAAGGCGGGAGGATCACGCTGTCCGGCAGGGGTTCGGATCCGGACGCCGGGTCGGTCCTGACCTACGCCTGGGAGCTTGCGTCCGAGACGTCGTCGCCGGAGATGGCGCGGATGCACGCAGGCACGGCGACGGCGACCTTTGCGGCGCCGGGCGACCTTGCGGAAGACGTGACGATGACGTTCGTCCTGACAGTCACCGACGAGGCCGGCGCCAGCGGGACAGACGAGGTGGAGGTGACCGTTGTTGCGGTGAACGACGCGGCCACATTTGGCGGCGATCTGACCGGTTCGGTAATGGAGGACGCGGCCGAGAACACGGCGACCGGGGTCTTGACGGTGATGGACAGCGACGGTGAGAACGCGGTGCAGGCGGAAGTCGACGCTGAAGGCGTCTACGGCAGGTTCACGATCTCGACGGACGGTCGCTGGACATACGTGCTGGACAACGGGGACGCGGACACGGACGGTCTGGCGACGGGGCAGGAGGTCATCGAGGTTTGCCCGGTACGGGCTGCGGACGGGACGGCAGGTCGGGTGACGATCACGGTAATCGGGTCGACGGACGCGTTGCCCGCCTTGTCGGCGTCGCTGGGCGCTGCAGCTCCGGCGGCGGAGGGTTCAAGGCTGCTGGTTCCGGTCACCCTGTCTGGGTGGCCGGAAGCGGACGAGACGGTTCGCGTGCGTTATGCCGTGGGCGCGGCGGGGGACACGGCCTCGGCGTCGGACTGGCGTTCCGTCGGCAACGAGCTCGTGCTTCGTGCGGGCGAGGCGGCCGGAACGATCCCCATCGAGATCGTGGACGACGAGTGGTCCGAGCCGGTGGAGACGCTGAGTGTGTCGTTGTTGTCGGTCCGTTCCAGCGACCCGCGTCGAGAGCTTCCGGCATCAGGCGATGCGCACACGTACGAGATTGCGGCGAGCGACGGGGTCGCGGTGTCACTGACGGTGTTTCCGGGCCGGATTCGGGAAGGGCGCGACAGCGCGTCGTTCCGGGTTTCCGTGTCGGGCGGGGCGTTGGAGTCGTCGCTTTCGCTGGGGGTTTCCATCGATCCGGCCTCGACCGCGGATGCGGCCGACGTGTCGGGGCTTCCGGGTTCGGTGACCCTGGCGCCGGGGGAGCGCGAGGCGGAGTTTTCGGTGGCGGCCTTGCGTGAGCCCGGGTTTCAGGACGAGGGTCAGGAGCGTCTGACGCTGGTGCTGATGCCTGCCGCTTCGGCGTCGCGGCAGAACGCTTCGGTTTCGGAGGGGACGGCGACGGTGCTGATCGACGAGATCGACAGCGCATCCCGTCGTTCAGCTCTCGAGCTGGGCCTGGCCGCGTTCGCGCGGGCCATGGGGAGCGGTCTGGTGGACGCGGTGGGCGCCCGGTCGCGCGCGCTGGAGTCTCCGGGCGGCGAACGGTCGTCGTTCCCGTTCGGCATTGGCGCGGGTGGTCCGGCCGGTTCGGCTTCGGGCCGGGGTGTTTTCGGGGACCCGGGCGCGGGTTCAGGAGGCGCCGCAGGCCGCGGCGGCGGTTCCGGTGTCTGCTCGGCGACGGGACAGTCATCCTTGACGGCGACAGCGCCGGGCGAGGTGACGGCCCGGGAGCTGTCGGTCGGTTCGCCCGCTGCTTCGCAGGGCGCCGATCCTGTCCTGCCGTCCGAGGCGTTGGAATCTGCATCGACCGGCGCCGGTCATGACGCATCCGCCGGGGCCACGTCTGGCTCTCTGCCTGTACCGGCCCTGGCGCTTTCCGCGGGCCGGGCCTGCAGCGCGGACGACGCCTGGGGACTGGAGCTGGCCAGGGCGCTCTACGGTCTCGTCTCTGCATCGGGCCACGGCACGGGTTCGCTGGCTGGCGGCGTGGGTCACGGCACAGGCGGCCTGTCGTCAGGAGGGTTGCTGGCAGGGGGGTCTTCCGGCCTGCTGTCGGGAGGAAACGGGTCCCTTCACAGTCGGGCCGGTCTGTTCTCGGGAGGTCTCCCGGGCTCTTCGGGCCTGCACTCGAGCGGCAGCACCTCCCTTCACGGCTCAGGCGGCCTGTCGTCGGGAGGGTGGCCGGCAGGGCGATCTTCGGGTCTGTTCTCGGGCGCCGGCGCCTCGCTGGGCGCCTCGGGACGGATGTCGTCGGGAGGTCTTCCGGGGAGCCGGGACCTGTTGTTGTCGGCCAGGGAGTTCCTGTTCACGCCGCCGCCGGTGCGCGCGGAGGACGAGTCGAAGAAGTCGGGCGTGGGCCGGTGGGCGCTGTGGGGACAGGGAGACACGTCGCACTACGATCTCGAGAGGGGCCTCGAACGCGTCGACGGCAACCTGCTGTCGACGCGGCTCGGCTTCGACCTGCGGGTGCGGGAGAACCTGCTGGTGGGGTTGGCGGTGAGTCGCGACCGCGGCGCCGGCGACTACCGCCCGGAGGACGGCGCGTCGGCTTCACTGGATGCCGATGCGACCGGCGTCTATCCCTACCTTCACTGGCGCTTGTCGCCGCGCCTCGGGGTCTGGGCGACAACCGGCCTTGGCGGCGGCCGGGTGCGTCTGGACGACGAGGTTGAGGAACCGGTGGAGACGAACCTCGATCTGGGTCTGGCGGCCGCTGGGATTCGCCGCGAGATTGCCGAGACGGCTGGCGTCGCCTGGGCGGTCAAGTCGGACGCCTTCTTCGTCGGGGTCGACTCGGAGGAGCTTGGGGGCGGCGCCCTGCTGCCGTCGGCCTCGGCTCGGGCCTGGCGCTTGCGGGGGCTTCTGGAGGCGACGGCGGGGAGTCGCTGGTCGGGATTCTCCGCGACGTTCGAGACGGGTCTGCGGTTCGAGGGCGGCGATGCGGCGCGCGGCAGCGGCGTGGAACTCGGCGCCGACCTGGGTTATGCAAGCCCGGAGACGGGTCTGGATGCGCGGCTGCGAGGCCGTTGGATGGCGTCGCTGGAATCCTCGCGCGCGGACGACTGGGGTGCGGCTCTGAGCCTTGAGTACTCTCCGGGAGAACGTGGAGGTCGAGGTTTCTCGTTTACCGCCTCGCCGGAGTGGGGACGGGTTTCGGGCGCCGGCGGTGTCCTGTGGGAGGGTCCGGGCCGGCTGCCCGTGGCCGGTCCTGGGGGCTTGTGGCGAGAGGAGGCCTCGCTTCGGCTGCCGGTCCAGGTCGACTACGGCTTGCCGATCAGCGGCGGCGGTCTGCTGACGCCGTTTGCAGAGTGGACGACCCGGGGGACCACGACCCGCCAGCGTCTCGGCGTCAAGCACACTCTGCCGACCACCCGCCGCTTCGACTTGCAGATCGGCCTGTACGGAGAGCAGGACTCGGACCCGAAAGGCGCCGCCGCTGCGCTCGAGGCCCTCTTCCTGAAGTCTCTGGGCAAGGGACGCAGCCGACTCTCCATCGGCGGCAGAGCGCGGAACACCGACGCGACGCTCGAAGTCGAAGCTCTGGTGAACCTGCTCCTCGACTAGCGGACGGGATGCATCGCCGCTCGAATGCAGCGTGACGTTCGCCACGGGCTGCTGGCGCCACAGCACCGTACGTGGCGCCTGCGCCGGAGACAAGAGCGATGCAAGTCTGCCAGCGCCTCGTCGACCGGGAGAGAAGGCACGTCCCGGGTGGGTTTTGAAACCGCGTCGCCCCCGACCGACCGCTCGACGCGCTCGCTGCCGATCGCCCAGCCGAGAAGCCCGTCACCTCGGACCGGAAAGGCGTGTGCCACGCCCTTGTCGGGCCTCTTCAGCGTGAGGTACCGGAAGCGCACCAGCGTCCGCCTGACCAACCCGCGTCCGCCTGACCAACCCGTACGTCGATTCCCGGGCCTGGCGAGTGCTCTCGGCCCCAACGCCGCCGGAAACGAACAGGGCGGACCGGGCGAGAGTCTCGAGACGGTGGAGCTGAAGCGCCAAGAGCACCCTCCGATGATCCCCGAGTGCCGATCCACGTGCTCACTTCTCGCTGGATTGCCCGCCCTCGTTCCTGCTCACTTCTCGCTGGACAAGACGGCCTGCTGCATGAGGCCCCCCAACTCCGTTATCGTCCGGCCCTTGTCGCACGGACTTGATCAGAGATTCCCTGGCAGACTTTCCTGAAGGACGACCTGCGGGGTGAATCGCTCATGAACATGTCCGGCTCGGACTTCGGCGAGCTGCGCGGCGAGCGCAGGATCACTATCCACCTCGGCCCGGATTCCGGCCTCGCGCCGGAGTTGGGAAACAGCGCAGAGGTCGTGTTGGGCAGTGACCCGCTTGGCGCCGGCCTTCAGGTGCTGATCGCCGAATGGACGGGAGGCGGCAAACCGTCGATTCAGGCGCTCCGCGCCCTGCACCTCTGGCGGCTGGGCAAGAAGTCCTTCCCGCTCGTCACGGTGATCCGACAACGCCACCCCCTGGCCGGCGGCCGAGCCGTCGCGGACCAGGCCCGGATGATCAACGAGCCGGGGCTCGCAGCGTCCACTCAGGGAAGCCGTCAGCCGCCGTTTCAGCCAAGCCTGCTGGCCGACCCCGGCGCCGAGCCTTCGGTCGTCGACAACTGGCTGACCGACCGCGAATCAGCGACGCACGAGCCTGCTGAGGCAGTTGTGATCGGTCCCGACCCCGAGGCGCCGCCGCTCCGCCTCCCTCGGGACCAGGCGGCACGGATTCTCCAGGCCGCCGTCGACGAACCATCCGGGACCTCGGCGAGACGGCGGATCGTTGGACTGCTGAAGCAGCTGAAGCTTGCCGAGGACGACGACAGCATGCGTCCCGGCATCGACAACAACGGCCTCTTCTCGCGCCACTACCTGACCAGCTCCCTGCCCGGTGAGGAGCGCTGGGCGCCGGCACGGAGCCGATCACGGGAACTGCTTCGACTGCGCGGCCGGAAGCTCATTGGCGGCCTCGGTTTCCGGATCGGCGAACGGCTGGACAAGGCGCTCGTCCTGACCAACGAGAACGACGAACAGCGGGCCGTCGCCTTGCTGCTCGAATCGACCGAGACCTTCGACGCGGAGAACAACCGCCTCGGTGGCTCGCCCGCGGCCTGCGGTCTGCACCTGGCCGAGAAGCGCGGAACGCCGTGGCTCATCCTTCTTCGCGGCGATCAGATCAGGCTCTACGCGACGAAGCCGGGAACTGGCGTGGGCAGCCGAAGCCCGGTCGAGACCTGGTTTCAGCTTGACCTCGGGGCGATTCACCCCGCGGACGCCGGTTACCTGGAGCTCGTCTTCTCCGCCACGGCGCTTGCTCCCGAGGGTTCGGTCACCGACCTGATCGCGAAGTCGGAGCAGTTCGCCGCGGACCTCGGCGGCCGCCTGCGCAAGCGCGTGTACGAGCAGGTCGTTCCCCGCCTGGCGGTCGGCGTCGCCGAGGCCCTCGCGCCGGCAAGGCCGGACCTCACGTACGCCTATCGCCTCACTCTGCGGATCCTCTTTCGGCTCCTGTTCCAGGCCTATGCCGAAGATCGCGGACTTCTCCCGTACAGGCGCAACGCCCGCTTCGACCGGCACTCCCTGAAGGAGCTGGCGGTAACGTTCTCCGACAAGCTCAAGACGCAGGGCGCGGAATCCGGCCTGCACTTCGACCCCGCCGCCCGGACCTTGTGGAGTGACCTCCAGACCATCTGGCGGGCAATCGACAAGGGCGACCGCGGCCTGGACATCCCCGCCTACGACGGCGGCCTGTTCGATGCGGATCCGCACTTCCGGCCGGCTGGCACGGACCTCGCCGACATGGAACTGGGCGACGGCTGCGTCGGGCCGGCGCTCCGCGATTTGCTGGTCGACGAGAGCCCGGACGGCGACACAGGCCCTGTCGACTTTCGCTCGCTCTCCGTGCGCGAGTTCGGCACGATCTACGAAGGGCTGCTCGAGTCGAAGCTGAGCCGGGCCGAGTCGGACCTGACCGTCGACGGGAAGGGCGTCTACGTGCCGGCCGGACCGAAGGACCGGATCGTCGTGACCAGGGGCGGCATCTACTTCCACAACCGTTCCGGGGAACGCAAGGCGACCGGTTCCTACTTCACTCCCGAGTTCGCCGTCGAGCACCTGCTGGACCACGCCCTGGAGCCGGCGTTGGCAGAGCACCTGGACCGGGTGAAGGAGCTTTACGACCGGGGCGACCACGCGGGCGCCGCCGAGCTCTTCTGGGACTTCAGGGTCGCCGACATCGCGATGGGCTCCGGCCACTTTCTGATTGCGGCCGTTGACCGCATCGAGCGCGGCATGCGGCGGTTTCTCGCGGAACGCCCGCTGGCGAGCGTGAACGGCGAACTCGGTCGCCTCCACCGCAAGGCGCTCAAGGCCTTCGGATCGCCCGGCACGGCTCCCGGCGGAAACCATCCCCCGATCGAGCCATCGACCCTGCTCCGCCGCCAGATCGCCCGCCGCTGCATCCACGGCGTGGACGTGAACGAGACCGCCGTCGAACTTGCGCGCGTCGCCGTGTGGATCCATACCTTCGTTCCCGGCCTCCCCATGTCGACCCTCGACCACAACCTGATCTGCGGCGACTCGCTGACCGGCATTGGCACGGTGGCCGAAGCGCTTGACGTGCTGGACCCGAACCGGGGCGAAGCGCAGAGGTCTCTCTTCTCCCGGCCGATCGAAAAGGCGATGGCGGCGGCGGCCAAAGCGCTCGGAGCGGTTGCCGCCGCCTGGGAGGCGGACACCGCCGAAGTCCAGCGCAACCGGCAGGCGCTGAAGGACGCGAAGGCGCGGGCCGAGCCGGCGCGGCGGCTGTTCGACGCCGCGGTCGCGTTGCGGCTGGGCCTGGCGGAGGCAAAGCCCGGCAGCGGGGTTGACGCGATCGCCGGGGTTGCCGACGAGCCCGAGGCGAAGGCCGAGATCGAGCGCATGCAGCCGGTCCACATGCCGCTTCGCTTTCCGCAGGTGTTCCAGAGGCAAGCACCAGGGTTCGACGTGTTGATCGGCAATCCTCCATGGGAAGAGGCCACGGTGGAGGAGCTGGGCTTCTGGACCGTTCGCCAGCCGGGATTGAAGAGCCTCCACCAGAAGGAGCAACGAGCCGCAATCTCCTGCCTTCGCAAGGATCGGCCCGACCTGGTCGCTGAGTACGAAGCTGAGCTCTCTCGGGCAGAGTCACAGCGGCAGGCGCTCATGGCCGGACCGTTTCCGGGAATGGAGACCGGAGATCCCGATCTCTACAAGGCCTTCTGCTGGCGCTTCTGGGATCTGGCGCGAGATGGCGGCGCCATCGGTGTCGTGCTGCCCCGGTCGGCGCTGTCGACAAAGGGATCGGCAAAGTGGCGCCAGGCCGTGCTTGATGGCGGTACCTTCGCCGACGTGACCCTGCTGCTGAACAAGGGGCGGTGGGTGTTTGAAACCGTGACTCCACAATACGCAATCGGCTTGGTCACTCAGCGCAAGGGCGACAGGCATCGCGGCACATTGCAGCTTCGTGGGCCATACGACAGCCGCAAGGCCTGCGAAACCGGCATGGCAACGCAACCGGTCGTCATCCCCGTCGACGAGTTCCTGACCTGGACGGACTCCGCAGCGTTGCCGTCCATCCCGAGCGACGACGCCTTGAGGGTGTTCCGGAAGATGCGGCGCCACCCTCGGCTCGACTTGCTCCCAAGGGCCAGATCTGCTAGCTCCGCCACCACGATCCACGATCCACGATCCACGATCCACGATCCACGATCCACGACTTGCGGCGAGCGGCGTAGCGCCAGGTTCACCTCCGGCGACAGAGGAGGCGCCCGCCGCCGGTCTCGGCGCAGCCTGGAGAGCCAGGCCGACGACCGACCTGCACGCGACCAACGACAAACACCTGCTCCGTCTGGACGTTTCGCCACGTGGCGCGCCCGGCCGCAGCGCGAAGTCGACGCCACCAACGACAAGAAGCGATTCGTCTTCGCCATGAATGACGATCTCCTGTTGTGGCCGGTCTGTTCAGGGCGTTCGTTCAACCTCTGGCAGCCGGACACCGGCGACTACTACGCCTGGGCCGAACCGGGCCCCATCACTGCCGCGCTGCGAGCGCGGAGGCGCCGCGGCCAGCGAAACCGCCGCTCCGCCTTCAGCGAGTTCACCCGCGAGTGGTCCGAAGATCGCACCACGCTGCCCTGCCTGAGGCCGCGAGTCGCGTTTCGGGACGTGGCGAGGCGGACGGACAACCGCACGGTGATCGCCGCTCTGGTTCCCGGCAATCGAGTGATTGCAAACCAGGCACCGTACCTTCTGTGGCCCCACGGCAGCGAAGCGGACTGCGCGTTTCTGCTCGGCGTTCTTTCCTCCATGGTTCTCGACTGGTTCGCGCGCCGGGTCGTGGAACTACACCTGAACTTCCACGTCTTCAACTCCCTCCCCATCCCCCGACCCGAGCTGGACGACCCTTCCCCCGACTCCCCCGGCATCCGGCTGCGCGGCCGCGTCATCCACATCGCCGGTCGGCTCGCCACGGCCGAGCCTCACCACCCGGGCTTCCGCGACTGGGCGGCGGCCGTCGGGGTGGAACCAGGGTCGGTCGGCTCAAAGAGCGAAAAGAACGACCTGATCGAAGAACTCGACGCCGTCGTCGCGCTCCTCTACCACCTCGACAACGCGGACTTGCAGGTCATCTACGACACCTTCCACACCGGCGCGAACTACTCGGATCGCTGTCGGCGGGTGATCCGCCACGCCCGGGCCTGGCGAGAGCGGCTGGGGCTGCCTGGCGGCGATGAACGCTCGGGGTCCGACGGATGACGGACAGCGAGGCCCGGGTCACACTTACTGGCGCGGACTGCTCCGGGCCCTGCCGTCGGATGACCAACCACGCAGGGGCCACGCGGCAACAGTTGCGCTGGCGTGGAACGGCGGGTGGACCGGGCAGTGCACGTGCCGGCGCTTCGTCAGCACCTTCCGAACCGCAGCTGCCGAGGCTGCCGTCGGCCTGTGGGTTGCGCGACGGTGACGGCGATTCGGTGCCGGGTCGATGACGGAACACCGCGCCAGGGCCATCTTCCCGCCCGTGTTCGCCACCAACCGGAAAGAGCGCAAGGAGACCGTCGCGGCCGAGATCAACCGGCTCCTCGAGGGCAAGCGGGAGGGCCTCAGGACCGCGCCGCGCATCGCCATCGCCACGGCCTACGTCAACCCGGACGGCCTCGGCCTGCTGCTCGACGAACTCGAGCAGGCGCCGGGCGTGCGATTGCTGCTGGGCGCCGAGCCGGAGCGGACAGCGGCCCGACCGATGGAATCCCCGCTGAGTGGTGACGAACTTCACGACGCTCTCCGGCGCCACGAATCCTGGCTTGCCGCGGAGCGCGACTTCACCGGCTTCACCCGCAAGGCGGACGGCAAGGCACAGCGGCTCGTCGACTGGTTGCGCGCCGCCGATTCGGAGGGCCGGCGGCTGGTCGAGGTCCGCCGCTATGAAGACGGCTTCCTCCACGGCAAGGCGTTCCTGGTCGAGCACGAGTTCGAGCCAGCCGTGCTCGCCGGTTCCTCGAACCTGACGTTCGCGGGGCTCCAGACCAACGCCGAGCTCAACCTCGGCTATCCGTCCGGCCAGCACACCCACCTGGTGCAGGAGTGGTTCGACGAGTTCTGGGCCCGCTCGACGCCCTTCGCGCTGGACGATCTCTACGCCTCCCGCTGGGAACCTCACTCGCCCTGGATCGTCTTTCTGCGAATGCTGTGGGAGCTGTATGGCCGAGACCTCGCCGAGGACGACGAGAAGAAGCACACGGAAGATCTCAAGCTGACCGGCTTCCAGCGCGACGGCGTGTTTCGCGCTCTCCGCCTGCTCGAGGCGAACGGCGGGGTGCTGGTCGCGGACGAGGTGGGCCTGGGCAAGACGTTCGTGGCCGCGGAGATGATTCGCCGTGCCACCGACCTGAACCGGCAACGCGTCCTCGTCCTGTCCCCCGCCGCGCTGAAGGACAGCATGTGGGAGAAGTTCCTGGAAAAGTACGCGTTCTCCCGCCGCGTCCGCTCGATGTCCTACGACGAGCTGCGGCTCGCCTGGAAGAACGACGAGGAAGACACACGGCAGAAGCTCGACGACTACGCCCTTGTCGTCATCGACGAGGCTCACAACCTGCGGAACCCGCAGGCGCAGCGCACGGAAACAGTCCAGGCCCTGGTCGGCGGTGAGCATCCGAAGCAGGTCGTCCTGCTGACGGCAACGCCGGTCAACAACGGCCTCGGCGACCTCCATGCTCTGGTTTCTCTCTTCATCCGGAACGACGCCTTCTTTGCCCACGCCGGCATTCCGTCGATTCGCGCCTGCATCGACGAGGCCGAGCGCATCCATCCGGATTCGCTCTCTCCCGAGCATCTGTTCGACCTGCTCGACCGCACGACCGTTCGCAGAACGCGGAGCTTCGTCAAGGATCACTACCGGAACGATCGCTTCGTCGGTCTCGACGGCACGGAACAGACCATCGCGTTTCCCACACCCGAGCTTCACCGGCTCGACTACGAACTCGACGCGGCGGGCGAAGCGCTGCTCGAAGCCGTCACCCGGTCTCTGGATTCGCCGGATGAAACGGACCGCGAAACACCCGGCGGAACAGAGACGGACCGCCTCATCCTCGGCCGCTACACGCCGGACGCCTACCGGCGAAGTGACGGCGGCGAGAGCCGGACGCAGCTTCAGAACGCCGGTCTGCTCCGCTGCGCCCTGCTCAAGTGCCTGGAGTCCTCGGCGGCGGCCCTTGGTTCGACCCTGGGCACGCTGATTCGCTCGCACGAGGCGTTCCTCGACGCACTGGCCGGCGGCTGGGTGCTGACCGGTGACGCACTCAGGGGCTGGATCGCGTCCGATGCGGAGGATCTCGAAGAGCACGTCGCCTGGCTCGACGACAGCTCGAAGTCCGGCGCCGCCGAGGCTTCCGAGTACCGGGCGGACGACCTGGACGCCGACGTGCGGGCCGACCTGGCCCTGCTGAAACGACTCCGCGCCCTGGCCAAGGCGGCCGCCGAGAAGGCTTGCGAGCCCAAGTCCGAACAGCTGGTATCCCGTCTGCGCGAGGTCGCCCGCGAGGCGCGAGAGTCCGGCAGCGAGGGAATCGCCTCCTCCGACCGCCGCAAGACGATCGTCTTCACGAGTTTCGTCGCCACCGCGCGAGACCTGCAGGAGCGGGTGAGGCGGGCCGTGGACGCCGCCTTGCCCGACGACCCGCTTTCGGACTTCCGCGGCCGGGTTCCGGAACGGGCCATCTACGGACAGAAGACCGGAGTCGATCAGAGACAGCGAGCGCGGTTTCTCGCCGGCTTCGCACCCCGAACCGCCGGCTCGCCGAACGACGAGGACCGCTACGACCTGCTGTTCACGACGGACGTTCTCTCGGAAGGCGTGAACCTCCAGCAGGCGGGCCGGATCGTGAACTACGACTTGCCGTGGAACCCGATGCGGGTCGTGCAGCGGCACGGACGGATCGACCGGATCGGTTCCTCGCACCGGCGGATCGTCCTCGACTGCTTCTTTCCCGCCAGCAGGCTCAACGAACTGCTCGACCTGGAGCGGCGACTCCGCCGCAAGCTCGCCCTGGCGGATGCCGCCGTCGGAACCGGCGCGGTTCTGCCCGGAGTTCAGGCCGGTGAAGGCCAGGTCTTCAGCGACACACGGCAGCAAGTCATGGAGCTTTACGCCGAAGACACCTCGATCCTGGAACGTGGAGGCGGACACCGGGCGCTCTCCGGTGAGGAGTATCGGCATCGGCTGCGGCAAGCGATGAATCCGGGCGCTGAGGGCGACGATGTGCTCAGCCTGCCGTGGGCTTCGGGATCCGGTTTCCGCCATCCCGACGCGAAGCAGTCCGGCTACGTCTTCTGCATCCGGGTCGGGCAATGCCGACGAAGCTCGGCGGGCAACCTCCGCGGCGCGAACCGCTCGCTCGCCTGCGGGCGCAAGGACTGCGAGATCTGCCACCGGGCGCCCTTCTTCCGCTTCGTGCCGACCCGGCCGGACTGGCGGCCGCTACAAGACGGCGAAGGTGCGCCCATCGTGCAGCGCGACACTCTCGGGGCCCTGGTCGCCGCAGACCCGGAGCGCGAGGCGACGGAACGCGAACTCGGCGCCGAAGCCTACGACGGCGCCTTCGACGCCTGGGACATCGCCCGGCGCGACGTCTGGCGGGAGTGGACGCGTCTGGTCGACCCCGCAAACCTCCAGCCGGACGTGCCGAAGGCCTTCCGCAACGCGACGGCAGTGCTCCACCGGCACGGTGCGGAGGTGCTCGGTACGGACGAGCTCGAACGGCTCATCCCCTGCTTTCGGTCGGTGCCCACGGCTCGCCTCCAGCGGGAGGCGCGAGCCATCCTGAGCGCGGAGACGTCGGACGCGGTCAAGGTCGAGAGTCTGCGGGACTTTGCACGGAGGACCGGGTTGAGGCCGCCCGAACCGGTCAAGCCGCTGCCGCCGGTCGCCGAGGAGGAAGTCCACCTCGTCGCCTGGATGGCGGTCAGCGCTGCGTGACAACCCCTGCCGTGACGCCGCCTGGTACAGCTCGATCTCGTAACCGTCCGGGGCGCGGAAGAACACGATCGTCGGCGGGTTATCGCCGGGAATCGTGACGCAGCGAAGCGTCGAACCGGCCGCCTCGGCCTTGTCGCCAGCGCCCTGGCGTTTGCCGTGTTCAGGATGATCCGGCCGTACCTGCCCTTTGCCCTCGGCAAGCGGGTCGTCGTTCAGGCGCGTCGGCACCAGGGTAGCGCCGCCCGCGGGCGGGGCCAGACCGATCTCGATCGGTTGGTCCGCGTTCGACGGGTACTGCCAGGTGCGAGTGAACCCCGGCACCTCGCCGCAGTACTTCTCGGACCGCTCGATGTCCGCCACGTTGATGGCGACCAGGTCCAGGCTGGCGTCAGACTTCCTGTCTTCCGCCAGGACCGGGAACTTCGGCGCTCGGGTCTTTCCGCTATCGGGGACCGCACGCCTCCTGCACTCCGATGAATCTTGTGTGACGTTCTCCTCGTCCCCAGTCGCAAGAGCGCACTATCGCGGGGAGATCAGCGGCGACTCGCGGCTCGCAGCCTTGATCAGGGACACGGAAGTCGAGCAGCGTCCGACGGTCTGAGACGCCAGACAATGTGCAAGCTCGTCGGTCTGGACCCAAGCCCCCAACTCGCCAGCAGCCCGTCGCGCCGGCCAGCGTCCTTCGGCCGCTGGCAGGTCCGACGGCCTGTTAGCCTCCCCGTGTGCAGATCCGCCCGACCATCGGGCGGGTGGTCGAGTCGCCCATCACCCAGGTAGGGGCCTGGAAGGCCGAAGCGGAGGCGGCGCCCGGCCTGCCGCTCATCGACGTCTCCCAGGCGGCCCCGACCTACCCGCCGGCCGCCGAGCTGCGCGACCACATCGGACAATGCGCGCAGGACCCGGAATCGGCCACCTACACGCACCAGCAGGGGCTCCCGGAGCTGCGCGCGGCGCTCGCCGGAGCGCTGTCAGCCGACTACGGCGCCTTGATCTCGCCCGATCAGGTGGCCGTGACCGCCGGCTGCAACCTGGCGTACAGCCTGACGATCATGGCCCTCGCCGAGGCTGGCTCCGAGGTCATCGCGCCCGTGCCGCACTACTTCAACCACGACATGTGGCTGCGCTGCCAGGCGGTGCAACCGGTCTACGTGCGACCCCGGTCCGACATGACCCCCGACCTCGACGAGGCCGAAGCCGCGATCACTCCCGCGACCCGCGCGATCGCCCTGGTCACGCCGAACAACCCGAGCGGCGCCGCCTATCCGCCGGAGCTGATCCACGCCTTCTTCGAGCTGGCCCACGAGCGCAACCTGGCGCTCGTGATCGACGAGACCTACCGCGCCTTTCGCGACACGGACGCTCCCCCGCACGACCTGTTCCAGCGGCCCGACTGGGAATCGACCCTGGTCCATCTCTACAGCTTCTCCAAGGCGTACTGCATGGCCGGCTACCGGATCGGATGCATGGTCGCCGACCCCGACCTGCTGCGCGAGGTGCTCAAGATCGCCGACTCGTCCGCCCTGTGCCCCTCCCACATCGGCCAGATGGGCGCCCTCTTCTGCCTCGAACGGCTCGGCGCCTGGCAGGAGACCTACCGGCAGACCATCCGCGAGCGCATCGCCTGGGCCGAACGCCGCCTCGGCGAGGCGAACACAGGGTTCGAGGTCGTCTCGGCCGGCGGCTACTTCGTCTACGTGCGCCACCCGTGGCCCGACCGCACGTCGCACGAAGTCGGCCACGCCCTGGCCCGCGAGCACGGCATCCTGTGCCTCGCCGGTTCCATGTTCGGGCCCGGTCAGGACCGCTACCTCCGCTTCGCCTTCGGCAACGCCGACCTGGAAACCACCGACGAACTGGTGGAGCGTCTGCAACGTGTCCGCTGACCGCCGGGGCCGTGCTGGCCAGCCGCCGCCGGGTCGGATGGGGCCGGGCGGGCTGTCAATGGATACGATTGCGCCGTGTCCCGAGCACGGTCAGCCGAGACTTCGCGCGTCACCATGGACCTGGACTCGTTCTGGAACTGGCTCGTCCTCCATCCGAACTGCGTCATCCGGGCCGGGTCGGTCGACACCCTGCTGTGCGACGACGAGGACTTTCACTGGCACTTCGTCGCCGAGAGCGGGAATCTTCTGATCGTGCAGATGATCTACGGCAAGCGTCTGGTGGGCGAGCTCCTGATCGACCGGGAGCGGGTTGCCTACGTCCAGTCGAGCCAGGGCGAACACGACAACGAGCACGTGTTCGAGCTGATCTCCGAGACCGAGCGGGAGCGCATCTCGGCCTGGGTGTTCATCATGTCTCATGGCGTCGAGGACGAGGCCGAAGCCGAGGAACCCGCCCACGCCATGCCCCACTCGGTTCACTGACGGCCCGGCCGTGACCATTCGGCGCCGGGAGCCTTCGCCGTGACCCTGAACGTGCTCGGCATCGTGGACATGCACTGGTCCGGCAGGAAGCCGCCGCGTGTGCCGGACCCGTCCGGCTTCGACCTGGTGGTCCTGGCCGGCGACCTGACGAACTTCCTGGGCCCCGAGCATGCCCGGCGCATCGTGGAACCGCTCCGGGACTCGGGCGTGCCCGTGCTGGCCGTGTGCGGCAACTGCGACCGGCGCTCGGTCGACGACTGGTTTCGCGAACAAGGGATCGACCTCGACCGTCGGGCCCGCGTTGTCGGCGGCGTGCGCTTCGTCGGGCTGTCGGGGGGCCTGCCGTTCGGCGATCTGCCCTACGAACGTACCGAAGAGGACTACGAGCGGGTCGCAGCCGAGGCGTTCGCCAACGCCGCCGAGGCGACGGGCCAGCCGACCATTCTCGTCTCGCACCAGCCGCCCTTCGGCACCGTTTGCGACGTTGCGCGCGGCAATCATGTCGGCTCGCGGTCGCTGCGCGCGGCCGTCGAACGCCATCAGCCCGATCTCGTGTTCTCCGGCCACATCCACGAGGCCGTCGGCCACGACACGATCGGCCCGACCCGCGTCGTGAACCCGGGCCCCTGGTTTCAGGGCCGCTCGGTCGTCATCCGGGCCGACCCCGAGACCGGCAGCGTCGACTTCGAGATCCGGCCGGGAGGCTGACCGGGAGTCAACACCGAGCTCCCCTCCGGCTCGGCGGCGACCGCCAGCAGCACCACCCGCCGGCCCGCCAACCCGAGCCCGCGGCCTGTTAGCCTCCGCACCATGCCTGAAGCCTCCCCCTGGATCGGTCTCGGCGACTCCCGGTTCGCTTTCGAGCGCGGCCTTCACGATCTCGGCAACAGCTCGTACGCGTGGCTGCAGCCGGATGGCGGCTGGGGCTGGAGCAACGCCGGGTTGATCGTGAGCGGCGACGAGTCCCTGCTCGTCGACACGCTGTTCGACCTCGCCAACACCCGCGAGATGCTCGCGGCGATGAAGGGGGCGCATGGCGCCGCCGCCGACATCGACCGGCTGGTAAACACGCACTCGAACGGTGACCACACGCACGGCAACGAGCTCGTGGAGGGCGCCGAGATCGTCGCGTCGGCGGCCGCGGCCGCCGAGATGCTGGCGACCACGCCCGAGACGCTCGCGGCGCTGATGCGACAGGCCCGGGCCGGCGCCGGGCCGCTGGGCGACTACCTGGTCGAGTGCTTCGGCGACTTCGACTTCGAGGGCATCACCCACACGCCGCCCACGCGGACCTTCGAGGACCAGCTGTCGCTGACCGTCGGCGAGCGGCGGGTCGAGCTGGTCGAGGTCGGGCCGGCCCACACGGGCGGCGACATCCTGGTGCACCTGCCGGACGACCGCACCGCCTTCACCGGCGACATCCTGTTCATTGAAGGCGCGCCGATCATCTGGGACGGGCCGGTACAGAACTGGCTCGATGCCTGCGACCGGCTTCTGGAGTGGGACCTGGAGACGATCGTCCCCGGCCACGGCCCGATCACCGACCAGCGCGGCGTGCACGCGATGCGGGCCTACCTCGTGTACATCCGCGACGAGGCCAGGAAGCGCCACGACGCCGGGCTGTCAGCCCGCGACGCGGCGCTCGACATCGCGCTCGGCGACTTCGCCTCCTGGGGCGACAGCGAACGGATCGCGATCAACGTGGACTCGCTCTACCGCGAGTTCAGCGGCAGCAGCGAGCGCACGCCCGTGCCCGAGCTCTTCGGGCGGATGGCCGAGGTGGCCGCCAACCTGCGGCGGTAGCGCGCAGCCGCGGCAGGAACGACACAGCACGCGCCGGAGAGGGCCAGGACGAACGGGCGGACCGCCCGGTGAGACACACGCAGCTGGAGCGAACCCGCCAGCAACAGCCAGGAAGGAAACAAGACAGATGGACCTCGAGATCCAGGGCAGGAAGGCGGCCGTGGCCGCGGCATCCACGGGACTCGGCTTCGGCGCCGCCAAGGCGCTGGTCGAGGAAGGCGTCGAGGTGGCGATCTGCAGCCGCAGCGAGGAGCGGCTCGCGGAAGCGGCAGCGAAGCTCGGCCCGGCAGCCACGCCCATCGTCGCCGACGTCTCCACCGAGGCAGGCGCGCGTTCCTTCGTCGAGCAGGCGATCGAGCAGCTCGGTCAGGTCGACATCCTGGTGGCCAACGCGGGAGGCCCGCCCCCCGGCTCGCCGACCGGCACCTCGCCCGACGGCTACCGGCAGGCCCTCGACCTGAACCTGCTCTCCACGATCATCATGTGCCAGACCGCCCTGCCGGGAATGCGGGAGCGAGGCTGGGGACGGATCGTCGCGATCACCTCCATCGGCGCCCGCCAGCCGATCGGCAATCTGGCCGCCTCGTCCGTGGCCCGAGCCGGCGTGTCCAGCTTCGTGCGCACGCTGTCGACCGAGGTGGCGGGAGACGGCGTGACGGTGAACTCGGCCCAGCCCGGCATCCACGCCACCGACAGGATCAAGTCGCTGGGCAGCACGAGTTCCATCGCCAGAAGCGTGCCGACCGGGACCCTCGGCGACGCGGCGGACTTCGGCCAGGCGGTCGCCTTCCTGTGCTCGGCCCAGGCCCGGTTCATCACCGGCACCAGCCTCCTGCTCGACGGCGGCGCGTTCGCCGGCCTGAACTGAAGGCAGCCGGCAAGTCGACGGCCCCAGGCAGCCGCCTGGCCGCGCCTGGCGGGCTGCTGTGCCAATAGCTGCGGGTTGTCAGCGGCAGCCACAGGCACGCGCCTCGGCGGACCTCGGAAACAGGCCAGCGAGCGATCCAGCCGCGCCGGAAGCGCGGGTCGTCATCTGCCGGGGCGGAGCACTGCCTGACGTCCCTTATCCTCGAGCAGCAGGGCCGGCGACGAACTTCGGGCCGGCGGCGACCAGGGCCGCGCAGCCGACCCACGACACGACCGCCGCGACCAGGTAGGCGCTGCGGTAGCCGCCGGCTGCGTCGTGGGTGAACCCCAGGAGGGCCGGTCCGAGCGCGACGCCGACCGAGGCGAAGAGCGTGCTGACCGAGTAGACGCGGGCGTAGCTGGCGCTGCCGAAGGCGTCGGCGATGAGCAGCGGCTGCATCATCAGGAAGCTGCCGACGGTCAGCCCGAACGCCACGGACGTGGCGAGGAGCGCCGGTGCGCTGCCGCTCCAGCCCATGGCGACCAGGGTCAGGCCCTGAACCACGAGCAGCACGAAGGTGAAGCCACGGTAGGGTGTTCGTTCCAGCAACGCGCCGGAGGCCAGGCGACCGGCAACGCTGGCGGCCGCGAGAAGCGAGACGGCGACGGCCGCGACGCCCGGCGCATGGACGCTGACCAGCCGGAACTGGTGGGCGATGGCGCCGACCTGGGCCATCAGGCCGAGGAAGAACGTGCCGGCGATGCCGGCAAAGTACCTTGAGCGGAGGGCGTCCCGCGCGGACACGCCGGGCTCCTCGCCGTTCTCGAACTCGCCGAAGCGGTCTTTCTCGCCGCGCGGCCTGGGAATCAGCTTCCACGCCGAGATCGGGAGAACGCCGACGACGTACGCCGCGGCCACGAACACCGACCCGCGCGCCAGCCCGTGGCTGCCGATCACCCAGGCCACGAGAGGCGCGATGGCGACGCCGCCGGCAGAGAGTCCGGTGAACACGATCGACAAGGCCAGGGCCCGGCGGCGCACGAACCAGCGGGTGACCACCGTGCTCGCGGTCAGCATGTTGGTGGCCGAGAAGCCGAGGCCGAAGAGCCCGAACGCCGCGTAGACCTGGGCCGTCGCCTCGGCCCGACCGATGGCCACCAGCGCCAGCGCGCACACCAGAGAGCCGGCGGCGACCGACCAGCGAGCGTCCAGGCGCTCGATCACGCTGGCCACGCCGAGACCGCCGAGACCGTTGACGAGGAAGAAGAACGTCGGCGCCCAGGAGGCTGCGGCGACACTCAGGCCGCGCTCGCGGGTCAGTGCTTCGAGCAGGACGGACTGGTTGTAGAAGCCGAGGCCGGAGGAGACCATCATCATCACGAACAGCACGCCGACGACCTGCCAGCGGGTGGAGAGCGGCCGCATCAGGGCCTCCCCGCCGGACTTCCTGCTGGCCCATCAGGTCGCGCCGGCGACCGAGCCGCGATCTCGTCGACCCTGGTCGAGCAGATCGCCGCAGGCGGACTCACGACGCCCCGCGAAGCGAGTCGATCGGCGGGCGGCGCAGAGCCCCGGCGCTCGCCAGCAGACCGGTCGCGAGCGACAGCAGTCCGCCGGCGAGAAGCGTGACGAGCACCGCCACGGGGCCAAACGACCAGGCCAGAGCAAGCTCGCGCGTCACGATCCACCAGGCGGCAGCCGACCCCAGCACCGCCGCCACCAGCGCCGCAGACAGGCCGATCAGCGCGTACTCGGCCCCGAAGGCCCGCAGCACGTCCAGGCGGGTCGAGCCAATCGTCTTGAGCAGCGCCGCCTCCCGCCCCCGACGTGCCGAGCCGGCCGCCACGGCCCCGGCCAGCGTGAGCAGCGCCGCCGCCACCGTGAAGCTGCCGAGCACCCGCACCCCGGTCTGCAGGCGGCCGGTCAGGTCCATGACCTTCTCCAGGACCTCGCGGATGCGCACCACCGCGACCCCGGGGTGCGCCAGGTGGACCGCGTCCTGAATGCGCAGCTCGCTCTCCGGCGGCAGCCAGGCGGCGCCGAGCCGACTGCCAGGCGCCCAGTCGAGCGCCGACGGCTCGACCACCATGAAGAAGTTGATGCCGAAGCCCTCCCAGTCCACCTGCCGGATGCTGGTCACGGTGAGCGTCGTCGGCCTGCCGCCGACGGAAAGCTCCATGGTCGTGCCTGCCTTCACGCCGATGGCATCGGCGAACTCCTGCTCGACGCTGACCTCGCCCACCGCCGGATCCGTCCACGGTTCCCCCGCCGTCGCCGCACCGGCCGCCTCGACGATGACGTTGTCCGCCGCCAGCTCGTCCAGGTAGGTGAGCCGCAGCTGACGGTTCAGGAACCGGCGACCCCGACCGTCGGCCTCGCCTTCCCCCGCCGGAAGCCTCCCGCCGATACCCGTCACCCGGGCCATGACGATGGGGGCCGACTGCACCCGCAGGGCGCCCTCGCGTTCGAGCAGGGTGGCCAGATCCGCCCAGTCGTCGTTCGACACGTTCAGCAGGAAGGCGCTGGGCGCTTCCGTCGGCAGGCCGGCCGCGAGCTCGTCCTGCAGCCGGTTCTGCACCACGACCAGGACCAGGAGCACCATGAGCCCCATGCCCAGCGCGACCGTGGCGGCGAGCGCACCCGAGTCGGGCCGCGCCACCGCCGCGACTCCGTAGCGGAGCATCGAGGAGCGGCAGCGCGGCGCCAGGAAGCGCGCCAGCCGCTTCAGCGCCAGGGCCGCCAGAAGCAGGGCGACCACCGCCGCGCCCACGGCGCCCAGGAAGCGGACCGCCAGCCATGGGGAGGCTGCCTGGAGCGCCACCGAACCCGCCACGCCGCCAGCCACGGCCAGCACGGACAGGCCTGCCGCCAGCCGGGAACCCGGCAGCGGCTCCGCGTTGCGCCTGAAGACGCGGGCCGGCGGCGCCCGCAGCACGACCAGCAGCGCCGGCGCCGAGAACGCGGTGGACACGCCCACGCCGAGGGCGATGCCGCGCAGCAGCGCTCCCGGCTGCCAGGCGGACACCGCCTCGACCGGCAGGGCGCCGCCCAGGATGGCCGGCACGAGGAGAATCGCCAGCAGGCCGAGCGTGCCGCCGAGAAGGCCGGCGACCAGACCGAGCAGCGCGGCCTGGACGACCGAGGTCCGCATCAGGTCACGCGGTCGAGCGCCCAGGCACTTGAGGATCGCCAGCGAATCGAGCCGCGCGACGAGCCAGGCGCGCACGCCCTGCGCCACGCCGACGCCGCCGACCAGCAGCGAGAGCAGCGCGATCAGGCCCAGGAAGCGGGCCAGCTGATCGAGGTTCTCGCGGATCCGCGGCTGAGCCTCGGCCCAGGTCTCGACCCGCACCGCCTCGTCGTCGATCGCGGCGCGCAGCGCCTCGACGCGGTCGTCGAGCGCCTCCAGCGGCAGGTCGCCCGGCAGCCGCAGGAGCAGGCGATAGCCGCCAAACCCGCCGAACGGAGCGATCCCGGATGCCTCCTGGGCCACCAGTCCGACCATGACCCTGGGTCCGAAGGCGAAGCCGGTCGGCAGGCGATCCGGCTCCTCCTCCAGCACGCCCAGGACCCGCAGCTCGCGGCGGCCCAGGCGCAGGCTGTCGCCGACGGCGAGGCCCAGCCGCGACATGGCCTCGGGCGAAAGCAGGGCCGAGTGGTCGCCCAGCGCTTCCGCAACGAGCATGCCCGGCGGCAGCGGAGGCGAGGCGACCAGGTCGCCGTAGAACGGGTAGCCGCCGCCGACCGCCTTGAGTTCGACCAGCAGGCTCGACGGCCCCGGTTCGCCTGAAGGTCGCGGCGCCGTGCGGCCGACCATCGCCGCCAGTTCGCGCACTTCGGCGGCGGTCGACCCTGGGAGGGCATCGGCTGCCGTCGTCGCGACCGGCTCCGGGATGGGGCCGCGCGAGCGCAGAACCAGGTCCGCCGCCAGCAGCTCCCTCGCCTCGCCCCGAATCGCTGCATCGACGCTCGACGCGAGGCCGGCAACCGACACCACGGCGGCGACCCCAACCGACAGGCACAGCACCCAGATCCAGATCCGGGCCGAGGACCCGCGCAGCTCCCGAAGCGAGTAGCCAAGAGCGACCCCGGGGCTCACCGGTCGCCCTGCTCCGCCAGCCGCCCGTCCACCATGACGAGTTCCCGGTCGGCACGGGCCGCGACCGCCGGATCGTGGGTCACCAGCACGAGGCTCGATCCGAACCGGTCGCGCAGGGCCATCATCACGTCGAGTACCGCGGCGCCGGTTCGCGAGTCCAGGTTGCCGGTCGGCTCGTCGCCCAGGAGGATGGGCGGCTCGGCGGCGAAGGCGCGAGCCAGAGCGACGCGCTGCTGCTCGCCGCCCGACAGCTGAGACGGGTAGTGATGCGTGCGGTCGCCGAGTCCCACCTCCGCCAGCAGCTCGCGGGCGCGCCGGCGCGTCCGGCGGCGCCCCAGCAGATCCAGCGGAAACTGGACGTTCTCGCGCGCGGTCAGGTTCGGCAGCAGCTGAAAGGCCTGGAACACGAAGCCGATCTTCTCGCGCCGCAGGAGAGCGAGCTCGTCCTCGGTCAGGCCCTCGATCGCCCGGCCCTCGACCAGCACGCTCCCGGCCGTCGGCCGGTCGAGACCGGCCAGCAGGGCGAGCAGCGTCGACTTGCCGGCGCCGGACGGGCCGCGAATGGACACGCACTCGCCGGCCGCCACCTGAAGGCTCACGTCGTCCACGACCACGAGGCTGCGCTCGCCGGAACGAAGTTCCCGTCGCAGACCGCGCGTCTCGAGGCGGAACGCCGCCTCGTCCGGGCCGGAACCGCCGGCCGGGGCGCGGCTCAGAACTGCCCCAGCATCATCGCCCGCCACTGTTCGAGACGATCCGGCCGCAGGTACGCGTTCCACATCATCTCGCGGCCGATGGTCGAGCTGGACGCGGGGCCGTAGTCATGGCCCGGATAGATCGCGAGCTCTTCGGGCAACGCCTTCAGCCGTTGCAGCGAATGGAACATCGCGTCCGCATCGCTGTGCGGCAGGTCGATGCGTCCGATGCCCTGCACGAACAGGGTGTCGGCCGTCACCAGGTGACCGCCGCAGCGGAAGCAGCAGCTGCCCGGCGAGTGGCCCGGGGTGTGGATCACCTCGACCCGCAGGTCGCCGAGCTCCAGCACCTCGCCGTCGCAAAACGCGCTCACCCGGTCGGGCGGACAGCCCGCGATCTCGGCCCCGCGCTCCGCCTCGGTCTCGTGAATCAGCATCGGCAGGTCGTGCTGCGCCCGCAGCTCCCGGACGCCGGGGATGTGCTGGCCCATGATCTCGCCGCCGATGTGGTCCTGATGGAAGTGCGTCGCCAGCACGCCGACCACCCGGAAGCCCTGCTCCTCGGCGATCCGGACCACGGCAAGCGGATCCCAGGCCGGGTCCACCGCCCAGGCGTCCTTCGTGGCCGGGTCGCCCAGGACGTAGACGAAGTTCGCCATCGGCCCCGCCGGGATCTGGATCAGGCGGGGTTCCGAAGCAACGAAGGCAGCAGCATTTCCTGAACCCGGGGACTCGTTCATCGGCCGCGGAATCTACAACGGCCCAGGTCCTCTCCCCCCTATCGGTCATCCGGGAACCTTCACCGGCGTCCTGATCGTGCTCGCCAGCGGCTTCGGGATCGAGGTCTTCTCTTGCTGCCGACGATGGTCATCGCCACGCTGCTGCTGGTGGCGGCCCAGGCGGTCCTCGAGCGCGAGAAGGCTGCGTGGGGCGAGGCGCTCGCGCCTGCGCCAGAACCTCGCCGGGTCACCACGTCTCGCATCAGCGCGTCGAGGCTCGGGTTCGCACTCACCGGCAGGCATGCAACTCGAGGAAGCCTCCGGCATCTCCATGTCGGGTCACCATTTCCCTCACTCCCTTCGCCAGCCCGTGGGACGTGGTTGTGCCCGATCGCGCATCTCGGCTCGTTCGTCGCCAGCCTGGCCAGCCCGCCGCCAGCCTTCCTGGCAAGGCACGGCGTGAGCCGCCAGCGGACGCCAGCAGCTTGCTACGCTCCCGCGCCATGACCGACGCCGACCGCACCTTCGACCTCTCCGGGCGGGTCGCCCTCGTCACCGGCGGCAGCCGCGGCCTGGGGCGGTCCATGTCGCTTGCCTTCGCCGCCGCCGGGGCGGACGTTGTCGTCACCAGCCGCAGGATCGAGTCCTGCCGGGCGGTCGTTGCCGAAGTCGAGGCGATGGGGCGCCAGGGCCTCGCTCACGCCTGCCACGTCGGCCGCTGGAACCAGGTCGACGCCCTGATCGACGCGGCGTACGAGCGCTTCGGCAAGGTGGACGTGCTGGTCAACAACGCCGGCATGTCGCCGCTCTACGCCAGCCTCGCGGAAGTCAGCGAGGAGCTGTTCGACAAGGTCGTCGGCGTCAACCTGAAGGGGCCGTTCCGTCTCGCCTCGGTGATCGGCGCGCGCATGGCGAAAGGCGACGGTGGCAGCATCATCAACGTGACCAGCACCGCTGCCATCCATCCGAGCGCCAACGCCGAGCCCTACGGCGCGGCCAAGGCCGGGCTGAACTCCCTGACCGAGTCGCTCGCCCACGCCTACGGCCCGACCGTGCGGGTGAACGCGATCATGCCTGGCCCGTTCCTCACCGACATCTCGAAGGCCTGGGACCTGGAGGCCTTCAACCGCCGTGCGCAGACCTCCATCGCGCTTCGTCGCGGCGGCGAGCCGGGCGAGATCACGGGCGCCGCCCTGTACCTGGCGTCCGACGCCTCCAGCTACACGACCGGGGCCATCCTGCGGATAGACGGCGGCAGCCGGTGACCGAAGCGCATCCCGGGCGGCAAGCGGCCGGGCTTCGCCGCCAGCCACGTCGCGAACGCCGCGCCTGGCCCCGGCCCCTGCCTCGGCAGCCGGCTGCCAGTCAGCCAGCGTCCCTGGGCCGCTGGCAACTCCGGAGAGCCTGCTGCCTCGGCGCCCTGGCAACGACGCTGCTGCTCGCCTGCCGCGGCGGCGAGACCTCCTTTGTGGTCGAAATCGACCTGGCCGCCCGCTTCGACCTGGCGGACACGACCTTCGAGTCGGGGGAGGTCAACCTGGGCGGCTATGACCGCCGCAGCGAGCTCGCGCACGGCTGGTCCGAGCCGCGCGAAGGCGAGGACGGCAGCCGTTTCGCCAACGAGAGGGGGCAGCAAGCGGGCATCAACTGGCATCTGAACTGGGTCCGGCCGCTCGACCTGATCTTCACCGGACGCTCCATGGCGGAGGCCGGCGAGGCGCCCACCAGGGTGCGCCTGACCTGGAACCGCGAACCGCTCGGCGAGATCGTCCTGGTGCCGGGCCGCGGCCTGGAGGACCACCGAATCGAGGTACCCGTGGCCATGCAGGAGCCGGGCCGCAACGTGATCCGGCTCAACTACCCCGCCCTGGAGGACTCGCCCACCATGCCGCGGGTGGCCTGGACGCGCATCCGCGCCGAAGGCCAGGGTGTCGCCTCGGCGCCCGGCAGGACGGCGGACGGCGCCCTGCGGCTGCCCTTCGGCGCGAGCCTGGACTACTACTTCGTGGCGCCGGACGGCGGCGTCGTGGAGTTCGACGACATCGCCCTGTACGGTCCCCAGGGCGCCTGGCGCAACGCCGACCCGCCACCCGGTCTGGCGGTGTCCGTACACCGCTTTGCCACTGCTCCGGCCGCCGGCGTGCACACGTTCCGGGAAGCATCGGGGCGGCTCGAGCTCAAGCCGCACGATCAGCCTCTTCGCGTCCGCATCGAGCCCGAAGTCGGCGCGCGGTTGCCGAGCGCGGAGGCCGGCTACACGTTTCGCGCGACGCTTCGAACCACGGGCGACCCCTGGCCGCACGCCGCCGAGGCAGGAGCGCATCTTCCGCCGCCCGAGCCCGCGGCCGAGCACGACGGCGGCAAGTCAGAGGCACCAGGCGCCTCGGGCGACGCCGAGCCGCCGCCGCACGTGCTGATCTTCCTGGTCGACACCCTGCGCGCCGACCGGCTCGGCTGCTACGGCTACGACCGACCCACCACGCCGCACATCGACCGCTTCGCCGAGGGCGGCGCCGTCTTCCTGCACGCCGTCGCCCAGTCGGCCTGGACCCGCCCGACCACGGCCAGCATCCTCACCGGCCTGTACCCCCACAATCACGGCGCCCGCAGCCGCAACCACGTCCTCGCCGAGGACGTCGCCTACCTGCCGCAGGTCCTGCGCGAGCACGGCTACCTGGCGGTCGGCATCTCGACCAACGGCAACGCCGGCATGGAGTACGGCTTCGAACGCGGTTTCGAGCACTACACGCAGCTGCGCGAGGACACGAAGCGGCCGGGCGTACACGTGCCTGCCTCGCGTGCCGTCGACCTCGCCCTGGAACAGATCGACGGCCTGGCGCCGAACGAGTCGTTCTTCGCCTACGTCCACGTCACGGACCCCCATGCGCCCTACTTCCCGCCGGAGCGGTTCCGGCAGCAGTTCGCGCCCGACGCCCCGGCCGAACCGCTGGGCAGGAACCTGGGCAAGCCGTCACCGGAGGAACTCCCGCACCTCTCGAACCTGTACGACGGCGAGGTCGCCTTCGTCGACGAGCAGTTCGGGCGCCTGCTGAAAGAACTCGACAGCCGAGGTCATCTCGAGCGCACCCTCGTCGTCCTCGTCTCGGACCACGGGGAAGAGTTCAACGACCACGGCAGTTACGGGCACGGGAGCACGCTCTACCGCGAGCAGCTCCACGTGCCGCTCATCGTCCGCCTGCCGGATCGGCTGCGCGCGCAAGGCGACCGCTCGAGGGTGTCGTCGCAGGTCCAGCAGATCGACATCGTCCCGACGATCCTGGAAGCGATCGGCAAGCCCGATCTGATCGCCACCGACGGACAGTCGCTCCTGCCGACCATCAGGTCCGGCGAGCGCCCCGACCACCACCTGGCGCTGGCCGACCTGCGGCTCGACGGCCAGGGCAAGGACGCCGTGCTGCTCGAACTGCCCGACCGCCATCACAAGCTGATCGACTCGCGCACCAGCAACTCGGGCAGTTTCCGGTTCCTGTACGACGCCCGGGCCGATCCGGCCGAGCAGGCGGACATACTCGAGCGCGAGGGTCACTGGGCCGGCTACCTCCGGGCGCTCGGCCGGCTGATGCAACGCGGCGCGGCGCCGCTCGACGCCGGCGCCGAACCGGACCTGCCGCCCGAACAGCGCAAGGCTCTCGAGGCGCTCGGCTACCTGGACTGACCCGACTCGGCCCCCCACCACCTGCCTCATCCGACAAGCAACGGCGCCCCCATGACCGCGATAGCCGAGCCGCTGCCGCCCGCGATCGACGCCTTCCGGCGCGAGGCGGTGCGCTTCGCCGCACGCGAGGTGCTGCCGCTCTGCGAACGTCACGGCGAGCTGCTCGACGATCCACGTCGCCGGTACGACGCTGACGGCCGGCTGCGCGAGGAAGTCATTGACCTGATCCGGCAGGTGCGCACCGCCTCGGCGCGCGAAGGGGTCTTCACCGCGTGCGTGCCCGAGGAGCTCGGCGGCGGCGGCCACGGCCACCTCGCCTACCACGCCGGCTGGCAGTCGCTCTTTCACCGTTTCGGGCCGCGGCCATGGCTGCTGCTGCACGTCATGTCCCACTGGGCATTCGGCCCCAGCCGCCTGCTCTCGCAGCTGTCCCACGAGGCGCGCAACCGCTTCCTTCCGGGCCTGATGGACGGCTCGACGATCATGTGCTTCGGCCTGTCCGAGCCGGGCGCCGGATCCGATCTCTCGACGCTCCGGACCCGGGCCGAGCGGGACGGCGACGGCTGGCGGATCAGCGGCCGGAAGATCTGGACCACCCACGGTCCGATAGCCGACCTCTGCGTACTGTTCGCGCGCACCGGCGACCGGGGGATCACCGCGTTCATCGTGCCGACCGAGGCGCAAGGCTTCGAGCTTGCGCGGGTCGTCCGGCTGTTCGGCGAGGTCGGAGGCGACGAGGGGGAGATTGCCCTGGACAACCTCCGGGTCGAGCCGTGGCAGGTCATCGGCGAGGTTGGCCGCGGCCTGGCCGCCGCACTCTACGGCGTGTCGCTGGGACGGGTCTACAACTCGGCCCGGGCCGTGGGCACCGGTCGCTGGGCGGTGGAAACGGCGCTCGACTACGCGCAGGAACGGCACACGTTCGGCAAGCCCATCGCCGAGTACCAGGCGGTCAGCTTTCCGCTCGCCGAGTCCGCCACCGAACTCCACGCCGCCCACCTGATGGGGCGCAACGCGGCGCGGCTGCTCGACCGCGGCGAACGGGCAGTCAAGGAACTCAGCATGACCAAGGTCTTCTCGGTGCAGGCGGGGCTGAGGGCCGTGGACCGCGCGATGCAGGTCCACGGCGCACTGGGGTTCACGAACGAGATCGGCCTGACCGAGGCCTGGAAGGCGCTCCGCGTGGTCAACGTCGCCGACGGCTCGAACGAGATCATGAACCGGATGATCGCCCGGGCGCTGCTGCGAGGCGACACGGACCTCTGAGGCGCCGGGCCTAAGGGCGGCCTGGGCGCCACGGGACGCTAGCGTGTCGCTCACCTGCTCCCTCGCCGAGCCGGACGCGAGCCGTTCGGGTTCCGCGGCCGGCCCGCAGACGAGGCGCCCGAGGCCGACGGGACGCCGCCGGGCATAGACTGCCCTCGCCCGAGCCCGCAGCCACCACCAAGCAGGAGTTCCCATGACCCTGGCCGCCGAGGCGACGAACTTCACACCTTCCATGTCGGACCGCGACCGCCTGGCGGTGCTCCACCCGACCACGAACCTGCCCAGGCATCGCCTCGAGGGGCCGCTGGTCATCGAGCGCGGTCAGGGCATCCGGGTCTGGGACGAGAAAGGCAAGGAGTACATCGAGGCGATGGCCGGCCTGTGGTGTACTGCCCTGGGCTACGGCGTGGAGGAGCTTGCCGACACCGCCGCCGAACAGATCCGGCGCCTTTCGTTCGCCCACATGTTCGCTGGCCGCAGCCACGAACCGGCGGTCGCCCTGGCGGAGAAGCTGCGCGACATGGCGCCCCTGCCGAACGCGAAGGCCTTCTTCGGCACCTCCGGCTCCGACGCCAACGACTCCCAGGTGAAGCTCGTCTGGTACTTCAACAACGCCCTGGGGCGGCCCGAGAAGAAGAAGATCATCAGCCGCGAGCGCGGCTACCATGGCGTCACCGTGGCCTCCGGCAGCATGACCGGCCTGCCGCCGTTTCACCGCAGCTTCGACCTGCCGCTGCCGCAGTTTCGCCACGTGACCTGTCCGCACCACTACCGCGAAGCCGAGCCGGGCGAGTCCGAGGCCGAGTTCACGGCCAGGCTGGCGACCGAGCTCGATGAACTGATTCGCGCCGAAGGGCCGGACACCGTGGCCGCGTTCATCGCCGAGCCGGTCCTGGGCGCCGGCGGCGTCGTGGTTCCGCCAGAGGGCTACTACCCGGCGATTCAGGCCGTTCTCGACGAGCACGACGTGCTGCTGATCGACGACGAGGTGATCTGTGGCTTCGGGCGGCTCGGCACGCGCTTCGGCGCCGAGGCGATGGACATGAGGCCGGACACGGCCTCGGTGGCGAAGGCACTGTCCTCCGCCTACCTGCCGATCAGCGCCGTCCTCGTGCCGGACGACATGGTCGACGTGATCGAGAAGGCCGGCGAACGGCTGGGCGTCTTCAGCCACGGCTTCACCTACACCGGGCATCCGGTCTGCGCGGCGGTCGCGCTGAAGGCGCTGGATCTGATGGAGGAACGCGACGTCTACACCAACGCCGAACGGGTGGGCCGCTACTTCCAGGCCGGTCTGCACGACTTCGAGGACCACCCCCTGGTCGGCGAGGTGCGCGGCCGGGGCCTGCTCGCCGGCTGCGAGCTGGTGGCCGACAGGGCGACCCGGGAAGCCTTCCCCGCCAGCAGCGGGGTCGGCGCGTTCTGCCAGGACCGGGCGCTGCACCACGGCATCGTCACGCGGGCGCTGGGCGACACCATGGCCTTCTGCCCGCCCCTGATCGTCACCGAGTCCGACGTCGACGAGATCCTGGAGCGCTTCGGACGCGCGCTGCACGACACGCTGGCCTGGGTCGAGACCGGTGGAGGAGCGTCCTGATGGCCCCGCTTGCCACGCTGAGCCGCTCGGTCGAGGGCCTGACCGCGCTGATTACCGGCTGCGCCTCGGGCATGGGCAGAGCGACCGCCCGGCTGTTCGCCGCCGAGGGCGCCAGGGTCGCCGCCACGGACATCAACGCCGACGGCGTCGAGACGGTGGTGGACGAGATCCGCGCCGAGGGCGGCGAGGCGATCGCCCGTACCCTGGACGTGGGCGACCCGGACGCGATCCGGCGGGTCGTGGCCGACGTCGCCGAGCACCACGGCGGCCTCGACATCCTGGTCAACAACGCCGGCATCTCGCGCGGCGGACCCATCGATTCGGACGAGTACGAGCAGCGCTGGCAGGAGACGGTGAACGTCCTGCTGACCGCCCACCAGCGCATGGTCCGCGCCGCCCTGCCTCATCTGCGCGAGTCGCGCTGCCCGCGGATTGTGAACATCGCCTCCACCGAAGGCTTGGGAGCGACGCCGCTCAACAGCGCCTACTCGGCGGCCAAGACCGGCGTAATCGGGCTGACACGAGGTCTCGCGGTGGAACTCGGCAAGGAGGGAATCACCGTGAACTGCATCTGCCCCGGGCCGATCCGCACCGGGATGACCGAGCGCATTCCCGAGGAACACAAGCAGATCTACGCCCGCCGGCGGACCGCGCTGCGCCGCTACGGCGAGCCCGAGGAGGTCGCCCATGGCACCCTGCACCTGTGCCTGCCGGCCTCCTCGTTCATCACCGGCGTCGCACTGCCCGTGGACGGCGGCCTCACCATCCGCCGCGCCTGAAGCGAGCCGTCAGGTCGGCAGCCGCCAGGGTCCATGGCGGCCGCAGGAGCGGGGCCGCAGTCGGGCGTTGCAGGTCGTTGCGTTGCGGGTCGGGGCGTTGCAGGTCGGCGCCCGCCGTCGAGCCGTGAACGGCTGCAGCATCAAGGAGGCCCTGCCTCTTTCTCGCCCCGCCCGGCCAGAATCTGGCTGACGACCGGCGTGAAGCTGGAGTGAACGAATCCCGTGACGGCTTCCTCTGTGCTCCTCCAGCCCCGTGGGAGACGGCGTCGAGAGTCGCCTGCTGACAACCCCCTGCAGCTGACTTGAGCACCCGACGGTCCGATCGGCGCAACCGAACGCTCTCGACGCGACGCCTACCCGCCGCCCAGCGCCGCGTCGAGAGCGTCCATCTTCTGCTTCATCACGCCTGAAGCGGCGGCGGTCGTCTCGCCCACCACGAGGTACAGGTCGCTCGACGCCTCGTAACGGGGCCACTCCGGCAGCCCCTCGCCGTTCGGATCTCCCGTCCGCGCGAAGTTCGTCCAGTAGCTCGACAGCTGATCCGAGATTTCGTGGTCGCGGCTCTCCCAGTTGATGCCCACCAGGTCCGTGTTGCCGAAGACGTAGGCCAGGTCGCCCGAGTGGTACGCGCCGAGGCGTCGCTCACCGCCTTCGCCGCCCAGGTCGGGCCGGTCCGGCAGGTAGAGCCGGAACACCGGCGGCGCGTGGCTCATGAAGTAGAGGTACGCGTCACCGCCGGCCGCCGCGGCATGGCGGACCCAGGCACGGCTGCCCCAGGCGAAGATCGTGTCCGAGCGCACCAGGGCCGGCACGGCGCCGGGCGCCTCCTCCGCCTCCGCGGCATAGGCAGCCAGGAGCGCCGGCGCGGCGTCGCCGTACTGACCCTCGAACTGCTGCTTCAGCTCGGCCGCTTCGAGCGGCGCCCCGGCGGCAAACAGCGCGCTTGATTCGTCGCCCATGAAGCCGACCATCATCGGCACCGGGTTGTGCTCGCCGCGAGCGTAGATGGCCGCCGGCTGGTCGAGCAGGAAGCGCCCGTCGACGACCATCTTCGAGCCCAGGCCCCAGCCCGACGACCCGGCAGCTGCCAGCACGTCCTCCGCCGACGCCGACCGCATCCTCGCCGCGGCTGCAGCCGAATCGCCGCCATCCGCGCCCAGGGCAGAGGCCAGGCGCATGCCGTCACGCTCGGCCTCAGCCAGCGTCGGCAGCGGTGTGAAGCAGCCAGCCGACTGGCCGATGGACCGGTGGAACAGACCGGCGGCCAGCGGCGAGGCGACCAGGCTGCAGACGCTCATCGAACCGGCCGACTGCCCGAAGATCGTCACCCGGCTCGGGTCGCCGCCGAAGGCCGCGGCGTTCGCCTGCACCCATTCGAGCGCGGCGATCTTGTCGAGCAGGCCGTAGTTGCCTGAGACGCCGTGCTCCGACTCCGCGCTCAGCCCGGCATGGGCCAGGAAGCCGAACGACCCGAGCCGGTAGTTGATCGACACCAGGACGACGCCCTTTCGCGCCAGGGCGGCGCCGTCGAACGTGAGCGACGAACCGTGGCCCGTCTCGTGGCTGCCGCCGTGAAACCAGACCATGACCGGGCGCGGATCGTCGTCGCCCGCCTCCGCCGCGGTCCACAGGTCGAGGTACAGGCAATCCTCGCTGCGCTCGATGTCGCCGCGGCTGTAGATTGACGTGTCGGGCGTGATCGGCTGCCAGCACGGCATGCCCGATGCCAGAGCGTCCCGGACGCCCTCCCAGGTCGCCGGCGGCTGCGGCGGACGCCAGCGCAGGTCGCCCACGGGCGGGGCGGCGTACGGAATCCCGCGGAACACACGCACGTCGCCGGACGGTCCGCGGCCGTCGTCGACCTCGGCGCCCCGAACGGCGCCGGATGCGGTCCCGACGACGAGATCGGCGGCGGCGTCCTGTAGCGGCTCCGGCCAGCCGCCGCACGCGGCAGCGGCGATCACGAGCAGTGCGAGCAGCGGGCCAAGGCGCCCGGACGGCGTGGACCTGCAAGGCATGGGAACCCTCCTGTCATTGTTCGTTCAGCAGCCTTCGCTGCAGCTCCGCCGAGAGCGGCACGGACCGTCCCGTCCTGAGGTCGAGCAGCGCCCAGCGATGGGTGAACCGCGCGATCCGGCGGCCGCGGGCCGCGGACGACACATCGAAGTCCTGGTCGAAGCCGCGCTCGTTCGCCTCCGTGGTGCGGACGCTGATTCGCGCCCCCTCCTGCCAGCGCAGCGGCGCGTGGTACATCGCGGCGGTGGAGCGCTGTACCGCGTACACGTGCTCGGGCTTGAGCGCGGCATCGATGCCGCAGTGGGCCTCGAAGCGCACGTAGGCCATCTCGGTCAGGGCCAGCAGCACCCCGGCATGCACGTAGCCGGTCGCACCGAAGCAGTCCGAGTGGCGCGTCTCGAACTCGGTTTCGAACATCAAGCCTCGTGCCTCAGGCCGGCGGCCCGAGGTGCTCCCGCGCCTCGGCCAGCTCGACCGGTTCGTCCGCGCCGTGCCAGGCGTCGAGCAGCTTGCCGTAGGCGTCCGCAGCAGCCTCGGCATCGCCGGCCGCCTTGTGCGCGCGCGCCAGGCCGAGCAGCGTTCGGGGGCGATTCGGCGTGTACAGCAGCTGATCCTCGAACTGCGCGACCGCGTCGGCCGGGCGCTCCAGCTCGAGCAGGACCTCGCCGTACAGCTCGCGAATCGGCTTGATCGGCGACGCGGCGCCGCGAGGCGGCCCCATCGTGGCTGCAATCTCCAGCCCCTTCTCGAACAACTCGACGGCGCCGTCGGCGTCGCCCTCGGCGAGGCGGACCAGCCCGGCGACCTCGTGGTGCATCACCTGAGCCGGCTTGGGACCCCGCCCGAAGGTCGAGCTGTCGTCGGCGCCCCGTTCTCCGGCCTCGCGGAGCCGGTCTGCGGCCTTGCGGGCCAGCTCGAGGGCCCCCGTCTTCACCGCCGAGATTCCCGTGGCCAGAAGTTCGGAGGTCCCCGTGTCATCGGTGATCTCGCGCGGCTCCCACTGCTCCGTCTCGACGATGTAGCGGGCGCGCACGAGCGGCACGGTGTTCTTGCCGCGCCCGGTATCGCCGGTGCGCTCGACCAGGTCGTCGAGTTCCTGGATCCAGGCCCGCGCCTTCTTGTAGTCGCCGCGCTGCAGGTCCCCGTACTGCCCCCAGTCGAGCGAATGGACCATGTCGCCCACGCGTTCGCCCGGGTCCCAGAGCGCCACCGCCGCCTCGTAGGCCGAGTCGTTCGACTGCGAGACCCGGTCCCACATGCCGCGCTGGATGAAGATGTGGGACGGCATGTGCCGCGCATGGGAGACCGCAGCCGCGATCTCGGCGAAGCGGTACGCGGCGGGCAGGGCGAGCGGCGCATGCACCGGATCGTCGAAGGCATGGATGATGTAGTGGGCGGCGCCGGGGTGGTCCGGATTGCGCTCGAAGAGGCCCAGCGCGATGGAACCGGCCATGACCGCCAGGCGGTACGTGTCGTCGCCGAGCGGACCCACCGCCTGCAGCAGCGACAGCGCGTAGAAGGCGGCCACCTCGTCGTCATCGGGGTGGCTCTCGTACAGGCTGCGCATGGCCTCCATGTAGGCAATGCGACGCTCCTTGAGCTCTCCCTCGCCAAACAGTTCCTCGACCGCACCCAGGAAGCCGCGTTCGCGGTCGGTCTGCGCCTTTGCGGCCCGCTTCTCGCGCGTCTCGCCGAGCCGCGCCAGAGCTTCGCGCGGTGACTCCAGGTCCCGCTCCGGCAGCAGCGGATGGTTGTAGGTGAGCGTCTCGCCCCAGTAGGCCAGCGCGAAGTCCGGTTCCAGCTCCTGGGCGGCAAGGAACTGCTCCCGCGCCTGTTCGTAGCCGAAGCTGTGCAGGATGGCGACGCCACGCACGAACCGCTCCTGCGCCTCGCTCCCGGCCGAGGTCGGGAAGTCGATGGAGCCGACATCGACGGACGCCTGGAAGTCCGAGGCCTCGCCCGGCTCGGGCGCCGGCTCCGAATCCACCGGCGAGGCGCACCCGGCCAGAGCCAGAACCACCGCGGGGATCAACAGCAGCGAAACAACGGGAAACGACCTGCGAGGCATCTGCTTGCTCCTTCCTGCCGCCCGGCCCGTGCCGGAAATCGATGCAGCGGGGGTCCGGCGGCACAGCCTGCAATTCAAGCGACGGCGTGAAGAGCAAGGATAGCGACTGCCGCGCCCGCATCCAGCCCGAGCAGACCCTGTACCCTTGCATCGTCCTTGCGGCGCTGCATCGAGACAGAAGAACCCACCTGTTCGCCGACGGAAGTACCCGGATGAGCTTGAGACCGGTTGCCTTTCTGACCCTTCGGGGCGATGGCTGCGCTCGAGATTCTCTTGATGGTGAAAGGTCAGAAACGGGGCGATCTGGTCATCGTGGCGACGGTCTGTGTCGTGGCGCCTGCCGTGGATGCCCTGATCACCGGACGCCGAAGCTCCTGACCCGAGAAGGCCGAATGAACCGCACCCTCGTCGCGACTGTCCTTGTCCTTCTCGCGGTGGGCAGCGCCCTGCCGGTCCCGGCGCAGACGCCGCCCGACATCCGCGACGGCTGGCGGCGCTCGACGCCGGAGGACCAGGGGCTCGACCCGGGGGTGGTGCAGCAGATCCTCGACCAGTTCCGCACCCGGGACGTGTTCGAGACCGCGCGCGGCATCGTCATCGTTCGCCACGGCGTTCTGGTCGCCGAGGACTACCGCGGCGGCTTCACGAACACGACGCTCAAGAACGTCCACTCGGTCAGCAAGAGCGTCACCTCGCTGGCCACCGGCATCGCGCTCGACCGCGGCCTGATCCCCTCCGTCGACACGCGGCTGGCGGAGCTCATCCCGCACTACGCCCACCGGCTCCAGGACGCGCACAGAAGCCGCCTCACCCTCCGCCACGCCCTGAACATGACCGCCGGCATGGCCTGGAGCGACAGCGACCCCGAGTTCTGGAACAACGTGGACAGCGTCGACTTCGTCCTGACCCGTGCGATCGTGGCCGAGCCCGGCGAGGAGTACGCCTACTCGAGCGGCCTCTCGCACGTGATCGCCGAGGCGAACAACCACGCGTCCGGAGAGTCACACCTCGCCTTCATCCAGCGGCGGCTGTTCAACCCGATGGGCATCACGACGGCCACCTGGGACACTGACCTGAGCGGCCGCCACTGGGGCGGCACCGGGCTCCGCATCCGTCCCCGCGACATGGCGAAGATCGGGCAGCTCGCCCTGCAGGGGGGCCTCTGGCAGGGGCGGCGCCTGGTCTCGCGCGAATGGGTCGCCGAGTCGACCTCCGGCCAGACCGTGGGCATCGCCGGAGCGCCGAGCTACGGCTACCAGTGGTGGATCAGGCCGCTCGGGCGCTACCTGGCGCACGGCTACAACGGGCAGTACGTCGGCGTCGACCCGGAAGCGGACATCGTGATGACCATGATCACGCTCTCCGAGCAGTCGCCAAGGCCCCAGGAGACGTACCGCCTCTACTTCGAGCAGCTTCAGGACCTTGCCCGGACCGGCATCCGGACGGGCGACGAGGCAGAGCAGCGCGGCCGGTTCACTGCCGTCCGTGCGGCGGGCGAACCGGGCGCGAACCACCTCGCCATCCGGGTCGAGCGCCGCGACGGGAGCGACGGCGGCGCAGCGCTGGCCTACCGCACCGTGAACGCCACGGCCCGCGCCGGGCGCGACTACGACCGGATCGCGGGCGAACTGCGCTGGGAGCACGGCGACGACTCGCCTCGCACCCTGCAGGTGTCGCTCGTCGCGCACGGCGACAGCCGGGTCACGACCGAGTTCGAGCTCGAGTTCGAGTCGATGAGCGGCGACATGGAGGCGCCGCCCCGCATGCGGCTCGGCATCGCCCCTGGCGGCCGGGCCCCAGGGCTCGCCGGCGCGGTCGAGTTCACGGCGGAGGCGTTCGTTGGCCGCGAAGGCGAGACGGCGATCGTCACGGTCGAGCGGCGCGGCGGTTCCGATGGCGCCATCGAGGTCGGCTACGCCACGGCGTTGCACTCCGCCGGCGAGAACGACTTCGACCCGGCAAGCGGCCGCCTGACGTGGAACGACGGGGAGGCCGGCGCTCGCGAGATTCGCCTGCCCCTGGCGATGGACGGCGAGGTCGAGCGCACCGAACTCGTCGACATCGTCCTGCACGACGCTGCTGGCGGCCCCGACCTGAACGAGACCCGAGCGGTGGTCGCGATCCGCGACATGACCGGCGGTTCCGGCTGCACCGCGGGCCCGCAGGCGCTCTGCCTGAACGACGACCGCTTCCGGGTCGAAGTGGAGTGGGAGGCGCCGAACGGAAACCAGGGCTCGGGCCAGGTCACGCAGCTGAGCGACGAGAGCGGCATCGCCACGTTCTTCTCGCCCGACAACGTGGAGCTGGTGCTGAAGGTGCTCGACGGTCGCGGCCTGAACGACCATCACTGGGTGTTCTTCGGCGCTCTCACCGACGTCGAGTACTGGCTGACCGTGACCGACACGCTGCACGACCGGGTCGTGGTCTACCGGAATCCGCCGGGCGAGGTCTGCGGCCGCGGTGACACCAGCGCCTTCCTCGAGCTCGCGGCCGCCGCCAGCTCGACCGCCTGGGCGCCCGGCATGGCGGCGCCGGCGACCCTGGCTGCGGCGCCCACAGGTTCGACTCTCGCCGGGCCGGCCGATGCGGTGCGGGCCGGCAGCGTGTTCGTCTTCGCTGACGATTCCGCAAGCACAGGCCCGACCGCCGTCGCTGCCGCCAGGGCCGACACAGAAGCAACCGCAGAGGACTGCCCTGCCAACGCACTCTGCCTGCAAGGGGGCCGCTTCCGCGTGACCGCCTCCTGGGCGACGCGAGACGGCAGAGAGGGCCAGGGAGCGCCGCTGCCCGGCGGCGACACGACGGGCTACATGTCGTTCTTCTCGCCCGGCAACATCGAGCTCGCGGTGAAGGTGCTGGACGGCCGCCGCCACAACGGCGCCTTCTGGGTCTTCGCCAGCGGCATCACGGACGTGGACTACCTGCTGACGGTCACCGACGCGGCGACCGGGGATACCCGCACCTGGACGAACCCGAATCGCCCGTTCTGCGGCCTGAATGCCACGTCCGCCTTCCCGCAGGACCGCTGACGATCCGCATTGGCCCAACTGCCCGGCGCCGCGTCAACAGGCTGTCGGACCTGGCCGTACGTTCCGAGGGCCGCCGTCAGGTCCCAGGGCCACAAGCAACCCGAGCGCCGCCCGGCTTTCGCTGCCTCGACGACTCGGGCAGAGAATCCCGGTTCATGGAAACATATGCACCATGAGCTATGCACGTCCCGTCCCGCCAGGCCGAGACACCCAGTGGGCACGGCGAGCGGGAACCGCAGCGAAGAAGGCGACACCATGAAGGCAACACATGCAGGGCGGCGGACCAGCCGGCTTCAAACGGGCGCCCAGGCGGCCGCCGAGACCACCAGCCCTCGCCTGACCAGCAGGCGGCAGCGGCGACTGGCCAGGACGCTGGCCGCGCTGGCCGTCTCGGCGACGGCCCTGGCACTGGCCACGGCGACGGCAGCGCAGGTCAACATCGAGAGCATGCGCGTAGGCGCCGACGAGCCCGGCTGGAGCAGCACCCTCGACCTGAACTCCGCGTTCCAGCGCGGCAACCGGGACCGCGACACGCTGGGCGCCGGCGCGCGTTTCCAGTACGCCTGGAAGCAGGGCGGAGACGGTTCGTCGGTCGCCGACGGTGCGGCCCCGACTGCCCGCGGCGGCGCGCGCGCCCGTCGCCGGGCTGCGCGCCGGCAGGAAGAGGGCAAAGGCGGCGCCGAGGGCGAGGCGCGGGCGCCCAACAACGTCGTCTTCCTGACCTCGAACTACTCCTTCAGCCAGCTGAACGACAACCGCTTCATCAACAACGCGACCAGTCACCTGCGCTTCATTCGCCAGCACAGCCGCCGCCTGTCCTTCGAGGCCTTCGGCCAGCATCAGTTCAACGAGTTCACGCGGCTGGAGCAGCGCCTTCTTTTCGGCGGCGGCGGCCGGTTCCTGATGATCGAGGAAGCGAACTTCGAGCTCTTCCTCGGCACCGGCTACATGCTGGAACGCGAGAGCCTCGACCTGCCGCCCCAAGCCATCGAGCCGAGGCGCAGCGAACACCACCGCTCGACCAACTACGCCACGCTGCGCTTCAACAGCGAAGACGACCGGATGCGGCTCGTCGAGACGGTCTACCTGCAGGCCCGCCTGGACCGCATCGACGACTACCGGCTGCTCTCCGAGACGTCGTTCGAGATCCAGCTGCTCCGGAAGCTCGCTCTCGCCGTCAACCTGAACATCGCCCACGACAGCGAACCGCCCTTCGGCGTCAAGTCCACGGACGTGGTCCTTTCCAACTCGCTCAGGTACACGTTCCAGTAGGCGCGCCAGCAGGAGCGGAGCCCAGCAGGAGCGGAGCGGTCAGGCAGGCGAAGCGTCTGCCAGGGGGCGGGCCCACGCCCTTGGCGAACAGCAGTTTCGCCCGGGCCTCGCCGGCCGCGTTTCGCGGGATCTCCACGGTTGGCTCCGGCCTGCCGAAGTGCACCCGAAGGCGGTCCGCCTGACAGGCCACGACCGTACCGAACAGTCGGGCGTCGCCGTCGCCCATCGCAACGCGGCGCCACGCGTCGCCCTCTTCCACCCAGAGCAAGCCGCGAGCGCCGGCGGCGGGGTGCGCCGCCACCGCGAACAGACTGCCGTCCATGTCGCTCTCGGTGCCCGGGGCGTGCCCCAGCTCGTCGGGAGCGGTCGTGACATCCAACCTCCGGCGACTGCGCCGGCCAGCCGGGTTCCTGGCCGGCAAGCAACGCGGAGGACCGGCCGAGAACCACGAATGCCGCCGCGAGCGCTGCCCATGGTCTCTGCGGCGTCCATTCCGGGAGCTCTGTTGAGACCGCCGGTCCTCCTGCCGCGCCACGCTGGTGCAGGGTCAGTACCGGGAGACGCTTCGTGGCGACCTTCCCGGAGTCCGTGTGACCATCGCGGGTGGGGGACCATCACGGCATCCACCCACGCTGCCCAGCCGCCCCCAGCGGCTACCGCTGCCCCGCGCTCAACCAGGCCATCCACCCACGCCGCCCAGCCGCCCCAGGCAGCGCGACGAACCAACTCTTCGGGTCATCGGCCAGGGGCCCGTCTCGCCTTGCACCCGGCCGCTGCTGCCGACTGCATGGTCGAAACTCTTCGAGTCATCGGCCAGGGGCCCGTCCCGCCTGCCGATATCCGCCCGGAGGCAGCCATCCCCGCCGGAGTCTCCGACGGGGATGACGTTCCGAGTGTGATGCGGAACTCGACGGCGCTACTCGCCGCCGCCGGCCGAGATCATCAGGACGGAGCCCTGGCGATGTTCGGCGTGGCGGGACGGGGCGTTCGAGTTCGTGGTCCAGACGTTGCCCTGGTCGTCGAATTCGATCTCGCGCGTGTACGTGACCATCATCGGCATCCGGTACTCGACGAACTCCCGCGTCTTCGGGTCGAACCGGAGCATCGAGTCCGTGCCCGTGCCGCAGATCCAGACCTCGCCGGTGACCGGGTTGATGTTCAGCGCGTACGGCAGCGAGTTCGGGCCGTGCGGCAGGTCGAAGACTTCCCACTCCTCGGTGTCCTCGCTGAACGACGCGATGTCGCCCGAAGCCCAGCCCGGCACCCAGACGATGCCGTCGGGAGCCACGTGGAGGCGGCGCGGACCGTGAACCGGCGGCTTCCACTCGACGATCCGTTCCGGATCATCCTCGGCCAGCTGCGGACGGATGCGACCGACGCGCTGACCGTTCAGCTTGGTGTAGAAGACGTGCCCGTTGGGCGCCACGTCGATGCCGTAGGGTGTCACGCCTCGGGACTCGCCGCGGGCGCCGCCGCCGCGCACCTGGTCCTTCGTCGGCAGCTTGTACTCGGTGACATCCCAGCGCTCGCCGTCCCAGGTCGAGGGATCAAGCGACATGACGCCGACGCCGTTCGGGCTGCCCGCGTCCGTCCACCAGAGGATGCCGTCAGGCGCGAAGCGCAGGGTGTGGGGGTAGCCGCCGCGAGGCCTCGGCGCCGTGCGGCCCGAACCGAGGCGCCATTCCTTGGTCTCGACGTCGAACTCGCCCATCTGGCCGGAGTAGGCCAGGGTGACCCACATGTTGCCGTCCTCGGCCTTCTCGATGCTGTGGATGCCGGTGGTCGGGCTCGACGGCGCCAGGTAGTCCTTGCCGCCCGGCACGGTGTAGAAGGCGCGCTCGCCGGTGACCGGGTCGAGCGTCTCGATGACGTCCTGCGCCATGTCGACGGTGTAGACCAGGCCGTCATCGCCGAGCTCGAGGTCGTGGATCACGGCGCCGGCCTGGTCGCCCATCAGCCATTCGCGGACCTCACCCTGAAGCGCGGCTCCGGCGGGCGGCTCGGGGGCCTCGAACTCGCCCCACTCTTCCTCCGCGTCGCGGCCGTACACGTCGACGATCTTGTCGACCAGGACGTCTTGCGTGTGCTTGTACAGGCCCTGGAAGCCGTCCATCCGGGTGAGCATCACCTCCCAGTCGACAGGCTCCTCGGGCGACCGGAAGCCGACCGTACCCACCTGGTGGCAGTAGGCGCACATCATCTTGAAGTTCAGGGCGTCCGCCTCGTCTTCCCACTCGAGCATGTTCATCAGGTCGTGCGCCGGGCGCTGCGACTGAAGGGCCCAGCCGTCCGCCTCGCGCAGCCGGACCTGAATCGGCGTCGGCTCGGTCGTCTCCTTGAGGTCCTTCCACTCGTCGAGCCAGCCCATCAGGCGGACGCGCAGCCTGTACTTGCCGGAGGGGACGGCAGGCATCCGGTAGCTGCCGTCGTCCTGGCTGTAGACCGAGATGCTCCGCTGCTCGTCGGTCGAGAACAGCGACACGGTGGCGCCGCGAAGCGGCTCGCCGTCGTTGCCGACGACCGAGCCGCTGTAGACCGTGAGCGGCAGGTCGAGGTTGTTCGCGTTCGGGGCGGCCGCGACCGGCGCGGCTGCCACGAGCAGAAAGGCGGCGAAACTGGCCAGCGCGGCCAGCGTGAACGAAGCGGGTCGGAACATGGGACCTCCTGTGAACCTGTCTGGTGGCCTTCGGTGTGCTTGCTTCGTGACTATACAGGACGGCGACAGCCTCCACCGGCGGGCGGCGGCGCGCGGGAAGCTGGTCGGACCGCGCCCGCCCGCCGACTTCGGGGCCCGGCGCGGCTGGCAACCGCTTCCCCCGGCCGCGAGCCGCCGTCGAGCTGCGGGTAGTCTCCGCCGATGCTCGAGCGCAAGGGGGCCGAACGTCTCGACCTGTTCGTCGCGAACCCGCGCCGCGCGCTGTGGGTGCTGGCGATGCCGATCCTGATCGGCATGTCGATTCAGACGCTCTACGTGATCGTCGACATGATCTTCGTCGGCATGGTCAGCCCGGAGGCGCTGACCGCCCTCGCCTTCAACATGCCGCTGGTGTTCCTGGCGATGGGCCTGACCTTCGGCCTCGGCACCGGCATCACCGCCGTGATCGCGCAGGCAATCGGCGCCCGCGACCGCATCCGGGCCGACCGCTCGGCCGAGCACGCGGTGATCATCGGCGCGGTCGTGGCCGCCCTGACCACCGGGTCGGCGCTGGGCTTCGGCGTGCCGCTCCTGCACGCGCTCGGCGTTCCGGAGGAACTCCTGCCCCAGGCGTGGAGCTACTTCCGGGTGCTCGCCTGCGGCTACCCCTTCATGATCCTCGCCGTCTTCTTCCGCTCCATCCTGTCGGGCGAGGGCAACGTGAAGGTGCCGGTGATGATCCAGGGCGGCGCCACGCTGCTCAACATCGCGCTCGACCCGCTGTTCATCTTCACCTTCGACCTGGGCGTGGCCGGCGCGGCCCTGGCCACCATCGTCAGCCAGGGCGCGGCCGCGCTGGCGTTCGTCCACCTGCTGTTCGTGGCCAAGGGCTCGTACGTCCGGTTCGACTTCCGCCGCTTCCGCCACGAACCGGCCATCACCCGCAGCATCTGCGCCGTCGGGCTGCCGGCTTCGCTGTCCTTCCTGGTCATGTCGGTCGGCAACGGCGTGCTGAACCGCATCCTGGTCGAACACACGCCCGACGCGGTGGCCGCGCTTCAGGTCGGCAGCCGGCTCGACCACGTGGTCATCCTGCCCCAGGTCGCCATCGCCGCCGGGCTGGTGACGCTGGTCGGCATGTTCTTCGGCGCCGGCCGCATCGACCTCCTGCGGCAGGTGATCCGCTACGCGATGACCCGGACCATCCTGCTCAGCATCGCCATCGCCGCCGCCTTCCACGTCCTTGCTCCCGCCCTGACGGCCGCCTTCACCGACAGCGCCGGCATCCGCTCCCTGAGCGTCGACTACCTGCGCGTGTTTGTCTTCGGCTATCCCTTCATCGGCATCTCGATTCTCACCGGACGCAGCCTGCAGGGGCTGGGTCGAGGCACGCCGGAACTCTGGCTGGCGCTGCTGCGCGTCCTCCTGATCAACGCGCCGCTCGCCTGGGCGGCAACCTTCTGGCTGGGCGGCCCGGTCGAGTGGGTCTGGTACGCCTGCCTGACCGGGACCGTGGTCTCGGCGCTGATCGCCCTGGTGTGGCTGGCGGCCGGTCTGCGCCAAGCGGCCCGACGGGTCGCCAGCGGCGAGACGCCCGGCGCCGTCGATGACGGCACCGGCGGAATCGCGCCCAAGGCGGCGACCGAAGCACCGGAACCGGCATGACGGCCGGGGCAAACGACGCCGGCCTGTCGGTGAGCGACCACCGAACAGGTGCCTGGGTGCTGGCGCGCCCGGCAGCCACTGCTCGGCCGGGTCCTTCGCCGGAAAGGCGGAAACCGAAGCGAGCCGCGACACCTGCTTGCGGTTCCGCGGCGCTCGTTCTCTCGACGGCCCTCGCCGTAGCGCTCGTTCCCGGCGCCGGCGCCGCCGGCGCGCAGAACTGTCCCGGCCCCGCCATGGACGGCCTGTTCCCGCAGGACGTCTACGTCTTTCGGGGCTTCGTGACCGAGCCGGCCGCGCTGCCGACCGAAGAGGACGGCGCCTGGCAGCTCGAAGTCCAGGTCGAGAGCGCAGTCCACCTCCCGCGCTCCCGCTCTCGCTACGCGCTCACCGTCCTGGCCACCGAGGCCGACTGCTCCACCCGCCCGATGACGGCCCGGGAGCTGCGCGACTACTACGCCGTCGGCGACGACGTGAAGGTCGTCGCCCACGAAGCCCCCGGCGCGACGCGTTCGCTGGTTGCGGCCCATCGACGTGTGGCCCTGGTGCTGGCAGAAGCCGGCGCACGCGGCCCGATACGAAACGACTTCGACTACTACGACTTCCTGCTCCAGCTCGACAGTCGCGTCGACGACCACGCCAAGTTCTCGCTGCTGTCGCAGATGGGCCGCTACCTGGACTCGCGGGACGACTACCGCCGCCTGCTCGAGGAGCAGCTCGATCAGCGACGGCTGCGCCGCCAGCTGCTCGGACTCTTCGACGCGCTGAACGAGCGGTAGCAGTCCGTCGGACTTGCCGGCGAGAGAAGGACGCCGGCTGACCGACAGCCTGCTGCCGAGGTCGGGACTGGGGCCAGGCGCGGCGTCCGCGACACGGCTGGCGGCCAGCCAGCGCAGCCGCCAGCCCCGGCAGTGGCAAGGCGGGCCGTCGCGCACAAGGACAGCAGGACCTGAGCCGGCAGGTCGGACGGGGGTCGAAAGGGGCTGTCGGCAAGCGACTCTCGACTGCCTCCCGCACAGGCCGGACCTTGCGCAGCACAGCCGACCGCACGGGGCTCCCCCTTCGGAGAGGCTTCAATGCGCCCGCGTCCGGGCCGACCCCGCGCGACCGGACGGTGGCCCGATCACCAAGGACGACATAGAGGCCATCGTTGGCCGACCCCGCGCGACCGGACGGTGGCCCGTTGACGCTCACAACTCGCGCTCCATGACGTCGAAGTGGGCGCGAATCAGCAGCGTCTGGCCCGGGGGCGGACTCACGGCGGCGAACGGCTCGCTGCGCACGACCCGGTAGCCGAGCCGCCGGTACCAGGCCTTGAGCTTCGAGCGCACGCTGAACACCCACAGCTCGCTGACATCGCAACCCGCCTCCCGCAGCCAGCTCTCGGCGGCGCTCACCAGACTCCGCCCGAGACCGGCGCCCTGCGCTGACTCGGCGACGGACACGAGCCCGAGGTGGCCCGTCCTGCCCCGCACCTCGACGTAGACGCAGGCGGCGAGACTGCCCGATTCGCCATCGCGCACGAGAAACGAGCCACGGGCCAGGCGCGCCCTGATCTCGGCCAGGTCGAGGCGCTGGCCAGTGCGAATGTACGACTCGACTTCGAAGGCCTCGTTGACCAGGTCGACCAGCGCGGGCGCATCGTCGGGCACGGCGGTGCGGAAGGCGGACGGCATGGGGGGCGGAGACTACAGCCGCCGTCGCCCGCGCACCCACCTGCGGACCTACACCCACTTGAAGGTGAGCGATCTGTCACGGGCCGTGCGGAGGTCGAGCACCAGGGCAAGTCCGTCCGCCGCCATCTCGCCCGCGCGCCCACCGGCGGACCTTCGACAGGTTCGTGGATGTATTCGGCGGTTCGATCTCGCCCGCGCGCCCACCGGCGGACCTGACCAGCGGCGCAGCGGCCGGGCGCTATCCTCCTGCGCTTCCTGTCCAGCAAACGCTGTCCATCAACCGCCGCTCAGCACACACTGTCCTGCACAAGCTGCTCGGCAACCGTCGTCCAGCACAGACTGGTCCGCAAATGGGGGCAAAGCCCATGCCGGAACTCGCAACGCCGCAACACGCCGCGCCGCAGCTTCAGCGCGTCCTGATCGCCAACCGGGGCGAGATCGCCATCCGGGTTGCCCGAGCCGCCGCGGGCCTGGGCATGGAATCGGTCGCGGTGTACCCCGCAGCCGACGCGATGTCGCTGCACACCCGGCTCGCCACCAGAGCGGTCGAGATCCGCAGCGGTGGCGACGGCAACCCGGTGGCCGCCTACCTCGACGCCGAAGCGCTGGTCGCGGCGGCCGTGGCAAGCGAGTGCGACTGCGTCCACCCCGGCTACGGCTTCCTGGCCGAGAACGCCGACTTCGCGCGGCGCTGTGCCGACGCCGGGCTCGTGTTCGTCGGACCGCGGCCAGCCGCGCTGTCGCTGTTCGGCGACAAGGTGAGGTCGAGAAAGCTCGCGGCTTCGCTCGGCGTTCCGGTCGTTCCCGGCAGCGACGATCCGGTCGACTCCGCTGCCGAGGCGACCAGGGTGGCGGCCGAACTCGGCTACCCGGTGATGCTCAAGGCGGCGGCCGGGGGCGGCGGACGCGGCATGCGCCGGGTGGCCGGCGCCGACACGATGGCCGAAGCGTTCGCACGCTGCTGCAGCGAGGCCGAAGCCGCGTTCGGCAGCGGCGACGTGTTCGTCGAGAAGCTGGTCGAACGCCCGCGCCACATCGAGGTCCAGGTGCTCGCCGACCACGAGAGCCGGGTCGTCCACCTGCACGAGCGCGACTGCTCCGTTCAGCTGCGCAACCAGAAGGTCATCGAGATTGCGCCGGCGCCCGGCCTGAACGACGATCTGCGCGGCCGCCTTCTGGCCGACGCGGTCCGCCTGGTGGCCGCGGCGGACTACGCGAACGCCGGCACCGTGGAGTTTCTCGTGGTCCCCGCGACGGACGAGCACTTCTTCATCGAGTGCAACGCGCGCATCCAGGTCGAGCACACGGTCACCGAGGAGGTCACCGGCACGGATCTCGTCGAGGCGCAGTTCCTGATTGCCGGAGGAGCGTCGCTCGCGGCGCTCGGCCTCGGCAGCCAGGAGGCCGTGGGCGCCCCTCGCGGCGCAGCCGTCCAGGCCCGCGTGGTGGCCCGCGGCGGCGGCGCGCTCGCCGCCTGGAAGGAACCGGCCGGCCCCGGCGTCCGGGTCGACGGATGCGGCTACACGGGCTACGCGCCCCCGCCCGAGTTCGACCCCCTGCTGGCGAAGGTCATCGCCTCCAGCTCGTCGTCGTTCCCGGACGGCGGCAGCGCGCACGCCGCCGCGGTCGACCGCCTGGCTCGCGCCCTGGGCGAGTTCCACATCGGCGGCCTGGCCAGCAACCTCGGGCAACTGAAGGCCATCCTGGCGCACCCCGCCGTCCGCACCGGCGACGCCCGGACGACGCTGCTCGCCGACGAGCCCCGCCTGCTGGCGCCAACGGCCGAAGGCAGCGAAGCGGGTGCGCTCGCCCTCCTGCGGCAGCAGGCAACGCTGATGGGCGCCTCACCGACGGGTGGCGCCGGCGGACAGCCGGGCGGGAACGCGACGGTCGCCGACCTCGACGCGGCGCCCGGCCAGCGCACGGTCGACTGCCCGATGGGCGGGTCGATCCTCGAGGTGCGGGTGGTCGAGGGCGACCGGGTCGCCGCCGGCGACGCTCTGGTCGTCATCAGCGCGATGAAGATGGAGTCCGAGGTCGCGGCGCCGGTCGGCGGCACGGTGGCCGCGCTCGCGCCGCTCGCACCCGGCGACACGGTAGAAGCGGGCCAGGCGGTCGCCGCCATCGCGCCGGCCGCCACGGGAGCGGGAGCGGCCGCCGACGCTGGCGAGGCGGAAGCGTGCGAGGCGGAAGGGAGCGAGGCGCGGGACGCGGTCCCGGGCGGCAAGCCGCCTCAGGCGCGCGACGACACCTGGGCGCCGCTGCTCGACGACATCGCCACCATGCAGGCGCTGGCCCATCGAAGGCTTGCGCCCGGTTCGGACGACCCCGGCGTGGTTCGCCAGCGGCGACGCGGCAAGCTGACCTGCCGCGAACGAATCGACCTCCTGCTCGACGACGGCAGCTTCCGCGAGATCGGCAGCATCGCCGGCTTCGCCTCCCGCGACGAAAGCGGCGCCATCGTCGACTTCACGCCTGCCAACCACGTCGGCGGCTGGGGTCGCATCGACGGCCGCACGGCGATCGTCTGCGCCGACGACTTCACTTCCCGCGGCGGCCACTCGGACGGCGCCATCGGCCAGAAGAGCCGCCATCTCGACCTGCTCTCGATGGAGATGAAGGCACCCTCCGTTCGCCTGCTCGATGGCTCGTCGGGCGGCGGCAGCGTCGCCGCAATGGTGCCGAAGCAGACGAAGGAGGGGGAGAGCCAGGCGCGCGAAAGTACCGGCGCGATCAAGGCCGGGAGGCCGCGGGTCGCAGGCGGAGGCGGTTCCTTCCTGCCCGGCCACCTCGGTAGCACGATGTACGCGGAGCAGCTGAGCACCGTGCCGGTCGTCAACCTGCTGCTCGGCAGCGTGGTTGGCATCGGCGCCGCCAAGGCGGTGCTCGGGCACTTCTCCGTCATGGTGCGCGACATCGCCCAGCTGTTCGTCGCCGGGCCGCCGGTCGTGCGCCCGGCCATGGGCTACGACATCACCAAGGAAGACCTTGGCGGCTGGCACATCCACTGCCGCAACGGGTCGGTCGACAACCTGGCCGAGACCGAAGAGGAGGCGATGGCGCTCGCCCGCCGGTTCCTCTCATACCTGCCGTCCTCCGTGTTCGAGGCGCCGCCGGTCGTGCAGCCCGGGCCCGACGACGCGCCCGACCGACGGGACGACGAGATCTTCCACCTGATCCCGCGCAAGCGCACTGCGACCTTCGACGTGCGGCGCGCGATTCGGTTGATGGCGGACCGTGACTCGTTCTTCGAGATCGGCCCGCTGTGGGGCACGGATCAGGTGACCGGCTTCGTGCGCATGAACGGCCATCCGTTGGGTGTCATCGCCTCGGACAGCCGACACGCGAACGGCGGCGCGCTCACCGCGGAGGGCTGCCGCAAGCTGTCGCGCCACCTGGATCTGTGCGACCTGTTCCACCTGCCAGTGCTCAACCTGGTCGACAATCCCGGCTTCGCGGTCGGCCTCGAGCACGAGCTCACGGGCGCCATCCGCTGGGGCGGCCAGTGGATGATCGCCTTCGCCCAGGCGACCGTGCCGATCTTCACCGTGCTCATGCGCCGCAGCTTCGGCGTCGCCGGCAACAACTACGCCACCCCCCGGGCCGCGCCCTCGATGCGCGTCGCCTGGCCGGCGGCCGACACCGGCGGCATTCCGCCCGAAGGCGGCATCGAGGCCGCCTACAAGCGCCAGCTCGCCCAGGCGGAGGACCCGCAGGCCCTGCGCAACGAACTGATGGACCGCATCGAGAGCGCCCGCGGCCCGGTCGGCCCCCTGTCCCGCTTCCAGATCGAGGAGATGATCGATCCGCGCGACACCCGCGCCCTGATCTGCGAGTGGCTCGACGCAGCCTGGACGATCGTCAGGCAGCCCGCCCGCCTGAAGCCCCGCCCCATCGGGTTCCGCCCGTGAGCAGGGTCGGGCTGCTCGTCTCCTCGGCCACGAGCCTCTGCGATGCAGAGCCGTTCCCCGTCGTCCCGCACCGCTTCCGGCGCCGGGCCGGACCAGGCGGAGCCGCATGTCGACATTTTCGAGCCGGTTGCCGACGCCGTGAGCGACACGACCTTGCGCGACTTCCTGCTCTTCGCGGTTCTCCCTGGCGGTTCCCTGTTCGTCGCCGTGCGGGTCGCTCTGGCCATGCGTGCTGCTCGCTCTGGCCATGATGTTCGACGTACCGCTCCGGCACCACAGGTTGGGCGACCAGAAGACCGAGCCCCGGGACTGACGGGCGAAGCCCGCTGGCGGTCCTGACGGCGTTCTGTCGGCAGTGCACGGCCACGATCTGGCGTTTCGGCCGCCGCGGCGCCAAGCACCAGCCTCGTGAAGCTGCCGGGCAGCCGCCTGATCGCAATCGGATGAGGCGGCGACCCGAACGCTCTCGCGCGGATGACCCTGGCGTCGCACCAGGAGTGATGGCCCGGGACCTGCACCGCGGGTGTCAGGTTCCGGGACTGGCAGGCAGTACACTCACGCGCCTGCCGAACAGCTCGACGCTCGGCGGCGGCGTGGCGCGGGTGTGTTCCCGCAGGCCGCCAGAGGCCGAGTGCGGGCTCGTGACAGCCAACCAGGCCGATCCTGGCGGCTGACCAGTCGAACCTCACCCCTGCACAGGAGAAACGCCCCGATGACCTCCAAGGCCGAAGCCCTGAACTGGCTGGAGCAGATAGCCGAGAGGCAGCGCGACGAGGTCAAGGCCGGCGCCGCACCGACCCCGGAGAAGCTGAGCGTGCGGACCCTGGTCGGGTACTTCGGCTTCGTCAGGAGGACGCGCGCGGTCTCTCAGCTGATTCGCAACGCCCTCGAGCAGCAGGGCCTGCGTACGAACCCCGACTTCGAGGGCGTCTGGCTCGACCGCGAGATCACCATGGAGCTCGAAGACAGCAACGCCGGCACCGACGAAGAAGGAGCGTTCGAAGACCCCACGGTCCGCATCGACGCCCTTCCCGCGGCCCACCGCAATCCAGTCGTCGCCCACCCGGACAAGCCGCTGAGCCACGCGACCACACTCATGCTGCTGCACGACTACTCGCAGCTTCCCATAACCCAGAACCGCCGCAAGATCAGGGGCATGATCACCTGGAAGTCGATCGGCTCCAGACTGGCCTCTGGCATCGAGTGCAACCTGGTCCACGACTGCATCAACCCACACGTGGAAGAGGTGAGGCTGGGGGCGCCGCTTCTGGACGCTGTTGCCGGAATCGCCAGTCACGGCTACACCCTGGTTCGCGACCGCACCGACCTGATCACCGGCATCGTCACGGCGAGTGACCTGGCGCGGGAGTTCCAGGAGCTGGCGAGCCCGTTTCTGCTCATCGGCGAGATCGAGAAGTACTTGCACACGATCGTGCACGGGCGCTTCACGGTGGAGGAGCTGCAGACCGCGCTCCCCGAGGGGCTGAAGGCCGCCGGAACCGCCGATCTGACCCTGGGCGGCTACGTCAGGCTGCTTGAGAAACCTGACAACTGGGAGAGACAGGGGCTTGCCTTCAGCCGTGAGGAGTTCATCGACAGGCTGAAGGCAGTCCGCCAGATCCGCAACGAGGTCATGCACTTTCGACCGGACGGCCTTGATTCAGACGAGTTGCAGGACCTCCAGAAGTTCGTCGAGTTCCTCCGTCACCTGGCCCGGATGGGCGTCGTCAGCACTGCTGGCAGCGCGGCCTGACGACCGGATCGACGCCAGTCAAACAAGAAGATCGACGGCAGTCAAACAGGAAGGAGGCGTCGATCACCGGGCAGCTTGCCTGTGCAACATCATCGAAGAATGCCTGGGGCCACTTTGGGGGAACACTGCGAGCAGGGCAGATTCGAGAGCTTGCGCGCGAAGCTCGCGGACTCCAGGGATGACGAGGAACAGGGGCGCGAGCCCGGCATCCCCATCACTCGGACCGATCGCGTCGGGGGCATGGGCCGGCCACGGTCGGCCTCCAGCGTCTGCGCGCGCCTGATCGAGTTCCCGGACGACTTCCTGCACCGGACGACTTCCTGCAACCGTGCCTTCCTGCAACCGTGCCTTCCTGCAATTGTGCCTTCCTGCAAACCGTGCCTTCCTGCAACTGTGCCGCGCCAAGGCCTGGAACGGCCTGCTGACCGGCTCGACGCGCAGTCAATGGTCGGGGCCATCGAGAACGGCAGGGGCTGCAGCGGTCCGTGCTGGTTCGTGATCGCTGGCAAGTCATGGCAAGTCAAGGTCCAGGCGACAGAGAGACCTGTGCGTGAGCGAAGGCGCCCGGGAGTACTGCGGCGAGAATCCCGCTGACAGCATCCGGGCGAAGTCCGCGTCGCCGACCAGCTGCGGCGCCGGGTCGACACCCGCTGCCGCTTGATGTCCGCCACCACGACCTCACGGACGACGTGCTGGGGAACCGGCTGGTCAAGGCATCGGCGCACGCGCTGCCGCGACGCCGCTAACGAGTCCGATACACGCCCCGGGAACGCGCTGAACGCGCAGCAGGCCGGGCCGCGGGCCCCGGTCGAAGCTCAGCCCGGGCAGCCAGGACGACGACAACGCCGGCAGGTATCCTCCGCCCGAACCGCCCCGCCGCCGAGCCATGCCCGAACTCACCGATTTCCGCGTCCTGACCTTCGACTGCTACGGCACTCTGATCGACTGGGAGACCGGGATATGGGACGCCCTGCAGCCCCTCGTCATGCATAACCCGGGCGCCAACCCGGGCCGCGACGAGGCGCTCATCGCCTTCGGCCAGTGCGAGAGCCTGCAGGAGCAGGAGACGCCCGACCTGCTCTACCCGGAACTGCTGTCACGGGTACATCGCCGCATCGCGGACCGGTTCGACCTCCGCTCCAGCCCCGAGCTCGACCACGACTTCGGCGCCTCGGTGCCGGCCTGGCCCGCCTTCGCCGACACCGCCGAGGCGCTCCGCCTGCTCAAGCGGCACTTTCGCCTGGTCATCCTCTCGAACGTCGACAGCGCTGGCATCGCCGGCTCGAACCGGAAGCTCGGGGTCGAGTTCGACGCCATCTACACCGCCGAGGACATCGGGTCCTACAAGCCAGCAGACGCGAACTTCGAGTACCTGCTCTCCCACCTTGCCGACGACTTCGGGCTGGAACGCTCCGACGTGCTGCACACGGCGCAGAGCCTGCACCACGACCACGTCCCGGCAAGTCGCTTCGGGCTGGCGAACGCGTGGATAGACCGGCAGCGCCTGTCGGCAGGCGGAAGCTGGGGCGCCACCGAGCGCGTCGTGGACACGCCGACCACGGACTTCACGTTCTTCTCGATGGCCGAGATGGCCGCCGCCGTCGCCGAGTCCGCCGACCATCAGCCCCCGCGCCGTCCGTAGATCGCCTCCCGGATCTGCGCCGAGTCCGCACCCTGGAAGACTCGACAGGCCGCTGCGAGGGCGACACCAACCGCGTGATGATCCTCGCCGAGATGGTCCACGACGCGAAAAACCCCGGCCCGAGACCGCGCCCACCTGACGGCGGCCGCGGCTACTCCACCGTAAGGCGGTAGCCGGCCGCGGCGAGGTACTTCGCTTCCTGCTCCAGGTCGGCACGGGTGAGCGGCGACCTGTCCAGCCAGGCCCTGGGCAGCGCGAGGCGCAGGTCGTGCCCGTCGACTTCAAGCCCCGCCTCCACAGGTTCCGGGCGCCTGCTTCGATGCAGCACAACCGCCAGACGCAGCAGAACGGCGCCCCGCCGGGCGGGTCGGCGCCAGGTGGATGGCAGGCGGTCGAACACGTCGACCGGGAACTTGCGGCGATGGCAGCGCAAGAGTGACGCCAGCAGCAGGTGTTCCTGCATCGAGAAGCCGTGCATCTCCGCGTTCTCGACAATGTAGGCGCCGTGCTTGTGGAAGCTGGCGTGGTTGATGTCCAGGCCAACCTCGTGCAGCTGGGCCGCCCAGGAGAGCATGAGCCACGGCAGGGTCCCGCCGAGGCCCCAGGGTTCGGCGCACTGCTCCAGCAGGCCGAGCGCCGTGGCCCGCACCCTGGCGGCCTGCTCGGGCTCGACGTGGTAGCGGCGCGCCATCGACTCGACCGCGGCGTGCCGCGTGTCCTCGTGGCCGAGCCGCCCCATGAGGTCGTACAGCGCTCCCTCGCGCAGAGCGCCGCCGGCGACCTGCATTCGCTCGATGCCGAGCGCCTCGAACACGCCGGTCAGCACCGCCGCACCGCCGGCGAACACCGGGGCACGTTCCTCGCTCAGACCGTCGACACCGCCCCTGCAGGTCGTGCCCAGTTCGAGCAGCCGATCGCGCAGTCGATGGAGGGCGTCAAGCGTGATGCCAACCTCGGACCAGCCCGCCTGCCGGACGACCGCCGCCACCGACCGCACGGTCCCCGACGAGCCGACCGCCACGCGCCAGCCGACGCCGGCCCGGAAGCGGCGGCGCACCGGTTCGAGCTCCTGCAGCGCGGCGGTGACCGCCTTTCGCCAGCGCTTCGCCTTCACCCGGCCGTTCGGAAAGTGGCGCAGGCTCATGCTCACGCAGCCCATGTAGAGGCTCTCGAGCTCGACGGGCCGCGAGCCCTCGCCGACGATCAGCTCGGTGGACCCGCCGCCGATGTCGACTACCAGGCGACGCTCGTCGCCGGCCAGGCTTCGCGCGGCGCCCAGGTAGACCAGCCGCGCCTCCTCCAGGCCGGAGATGATCTCCACCGGATGGCCCAGCGACCGCTCCCCGGCCTCGAGCAGGTCGCGCGCGTTGCGGGCCTGCCGCATCGCGTTCGTGCCGACGACTCGCACCCGGCCGGGAGGAAACGAACGCACCCGCTCGCCGAAGCGGTCCAGGCAGGCAAGGGCGCGGGCCGTGGCCTCCGGCGTCAGGCGCTTCCGGTCGTCCAGCCCGGCAGCCAGACGCACGAACTCGCGCCGCCGGTCCACGAACACCAGCTGACCGCTGCGAATCTCGGCGGCCACCATGTGGAAGCTGTTCGAGCCCAGGTCGACGGCGGCAAGCGCATCGCCCTCGGTGAGACGAAGCGGTCGCGTCTCATTCGGCAGCACCTGCACGGCGGAGGTCATGGGGATTGAGCGGGAGGACCTGGCTCGGCGGATCTGCAGGAGACCGATTGCAGCGTGCGGGATTGCGACGTGCGGGTTGGCAGCGCAAGTATGATGCCTGCCGCCGTGCCAGTTGACCTGCGTTCCGACACGCTGACCCGCCCCTCGCCGGCAATGCGGCGCGCAATGGCCGCGGCCGAGGTGGGTGACGACGTCTTCCGCGAGGACCCGACGGTGAACCGCCTGCAGGAGCGCGTCGCCGGTCTGCTGGAGCGCGAGGACGCCCTGTTCGTGCCGTCGGGAACCCAGGGCAACCTGTCTTGCCTGCTCGCCCATGAACTGCCGCGCGGCAGCGAGGTGGTGCTCGAGGCGAACGCCCACATCATCCAGCACGAGATGAACGGCATCACCGCCCTGGCCGGCCTGCTGCCGCGACCCGTCCGCGCCGCCCGCGACGGCACCCTGACCCCGGAGGAGGTCGAGGCCGCCGTTCAGCCGGACGACCCCACCCTCGCGTCGAGCCGCCTGCTGTGCCTGGAGAACAGCTGCAACCAGGCCGGCGGCACGGTCTACGAGCAGGATCGAACGCGGGCGCTGTGCCGATCTGCCCGTCGGCACGGCATGCGGGTGCACCTCGACGGCGCGCGGCTGTGGAACGCCGCCACCGCACTCGGCTGCACGCCGGCGGAGGCAGCCGGGCCGGTCGACTCCCTCTCCTTCTGCTTTTCCAAGGGCCTCGGCGCGCCGGTCGGCTCGATCGTCGCCGGCTCCCGCGATTTCGTCCGCAACGTTCGCCGCTACCGACAGATGTGCGGCGGGCAGATGCGTCAGCTCGGCGTACTCGCCGCCGCGGCGGAGGTCGCGCTCGACGAGAGCCCGCCCCTGCTGGCCCGCGACCACGGGCACGCCCGCCTGCTCGCGGACACCCTGGAGGACCTTCCCGGCGTTTCGCTCATCGCCGCACAGCGCACGAACATCGTCATCTTCGACGTCACGGGCGACGGCCGCACGGCGCGCGAGTGCGTCGAGGCGCTGCGCGAAGAGGGCGTGCTCTGCTTCGACGTGGCGCCGCACCTGATTCGGCTCGTGACCCACCGCGACGTGAGCACGGAGGAGGTCAGGACGGCAGCCGAGGCACTAGCGAGGGTCTTCGGTGGATAGGCGCGGCATCCGCCACCGCGGCCTGGTGCCTGCCAGGCCGTTCCACGACCTGCGGGTGGGCGAGGAGTTCCCGCTGCCGAGCCGTACGGTGACCGAGGCCCACTTCGCCAACTTCCAGGCCATCTCCGGCGACAACCACCCCATTCACTACGACTTCGAGTACTGCCGCGCGCTTGGGCACAACGGCCTGCTCGCCCACGCCTTTCAGGTGCTCTCCTACAGCGCCGCCGGCGCCGGCGTCTTCGCCGACGTGATGGGCCCCGGGCTGGTCGGCTTCATCGAGCAGTCCAGCCGCTTCCTCAGGCCGGTCTACCCGGGCGACACCCTGTACCCGCTGCTGCGCATCGCCGAACTGCAGCCCCAGCGGTCGACTGCGGTGGTCGTCCTCGACAGCGAGATCGACAACCAGCGCGGCGAGCGGGTCATGGAGGGCCGCCAGAGCTACCTGGTGCGCATCAGGCCGCCGGTGGAAGACCGGAGCGCCCGGGGCGAGGACGTCGGGACCCGCAACCTCTGACGGGCAGACCTTGTTCCCGGGCCGGTGATCGAAACCAGCGCCCGGCCGAGGCCAGACCGACAGCCTGCTACGTCGCACCCAGGGGCCCGAAGTCGAACCCGGGAGCGGCCATGCCGGGCAGCGGCACGGCACGCACCCGGAAGACGCGGCGCAGGATCTCCGGCTCGAGGACATCGACCGGCGCCCCTTCGGCCACCAGGCTGCCGTCGTCGAGGACGACCAGGCGGTCGCCGAAGCGCGCGGCGAGGTTCAGGTCGTGCAGCACGACGACGATGGACCGGCCGGCAGAGGCGAGGCGGCGCGCCAGCCCCAGGATGTCGAGAGCGTGCGCCAGGTCCAGGTTCGCGGTCGGCTCGTCGAGCAGGAGGACCTCGGCCTCGGTGGCCAGGCTGCGTGCCAGCAGCACCCGCTGCAGCTCGCCGCCCGACAGCGTCGTCACGCGGCGCTCGCCGAGCGCCAGTACGTCGGTGTCCTCCAGGCAACGGTCGATCCAGCCGCCGTCGGCGGCGCGGGTGCCGAACAGGCGGCTCTCGTGCGGATAGCGGCCCAGGGTGACGAACTCGCGCACCGAGAACTCGAAGGTCGGACGGGCGGACTGCGGTACCCACGCCACCTGGCGCGCCGCCTGGCGTCGGGGCACCGTCAAGAGGTCCACGCCGTCAAGCAGCACCCGGCCCTCGCTCGGCCGCCAGGCGCCCGAGAGCAGGCGCAGCAGGGTCGACTTGCCGGCGCCGTTCGGCCCCACGACCGCGGTCAGGAGCGAGGGTTCGACGGCCAGGTCGACGCCGCGCAGCAGCCACCGGCCGCGTCGCTCGACGCCGCCTCCGACAAGCTCCAGCCATGGCGCCGCAGTCATCGCGACACCGCGACCTCGCCCTCGTGGCGAATCAGCAGGAAGAGGAAGAAGGGCGCGCCGACAAAGGCCGTGACCACGCCCAGGAAGACCTCCTGCGGCGCGGCCAGCGTGCGCGCCAGCAGGTCAGCGCCGACCACGAACCAGGCGCCGGTCAGGAAGGAGGCGGGCAGCAGGCGTCGGTGGCCCGGCCCCAGCAGCAGCCGCACGAGATGGGGCACGACGAGACCGACGAAGCCGACCACGCCGCTCACCGCCACCGCACTGCCGGTGAGCACGGCTGCGCTCCAGAGCACGAAGCGCTTGGCCCGCTCGACCTCGACGCCCAGCGACGCCGCCACCTCCTCGCCTTCGAGCAGCAGGTCGAGGTCGCGCGCAAACCAGACGGCCCCCACGCAACCGACCGCCATGCCCGGCAGCAGCATGCCGACGTGAACCCAGCCGCGGTCGGCCACTCCCCCCATCATCCAGTACGCGATGCGCCGAGCCGCCTCGTACTCCTCCCAGGCGCGGGCGATCAGCCACGAGTTGACTGCGGCGAGCAGGGCATTGAGGGCGATCCCGGCCAGAAGCAGCGTGGTGACCGGCGTGTAGCCGTCGCGGGTCGCTATCCGCGTCACCACCAGAAGCGAGAGGAGAGCGCCGACGACCGCGAAGACTGGCCCCACGAACACGGCGCTTCCAAGAACCCCCAGGCTGATCGCCGCGACGGCCCCCGTAGCGGCGCCGGTGCTGGTGCCGACGATGCCGGGCGACGCCAGCGGATTGCGGAACAGCCCCTGCATCAGGGCGCCGGCCAGCGCCAGGCAGCCGCCGACCATCGCCGCCAGGACGACACGAGGCGCCCGCAGCGACCAGACGATCGCATCGACGCCCGGCGCCTCCGGGGCTCGCTCCCCGGGCAGCAGGCGGGCGGCCAGCGTCGCCAGCACGTCGCCCGCGTCGATCGCCACCGCGCCTCGAAACAGTCCGGTGGCCGCAAGGCCTGAAAGCAGCACCAGACTCGCGGCCATGTAGACCGGGAAGGCGACTCCCCGGGTGATCGGCAACCTCATTTCCCGGTCCGCGACGCCGGGTCACCGGAGGGCTCGGCCGCGGGGCCAGCCGGCGTGTCGACCCTGGTCTCCATGCCCTCCGCGGCCCGCACCAGGGCGTCGGCGAGCAGGTCGACCATCGCGGTTACGTGATGCGAGACCGTCGCCATGTCGCGTCCGCCCAGGTGCTCCACGCGGCGCGGCGCTCCCGTGCGGGTTTCGTCCAGGACACCCGCGACCAGGCCGTCCTTCGCCCGGGTGTCCGTGAAGACGACGTCGGGGCGCCAGACGACCAGCTGCTCGGCGCTCACCCGCGGCCAGCCAGAAAGCCCCTTCTCTGTCGCCAGGTTGACCGCCCCGAGGTAGCGGACGGCGTCGTCGAAGAGGGTCTCGCGGGCCGTGACCGTGCCGCCGTTCCAGTGGACGACTCGCAGCCCCCTGGCCCGACCGCCGACCCGCGACCGGGCCGCGGCCAGACGCTCCTGCATGGCGTCGACGAGCCGGGCCGCCTCGCGGTCGCGACCGATGGCAAAGCCGACGACGCGGATGTTCTCCTGCAACGAGGCCAGGGACCCGTGGTCCATCAGCACGACCACCGGAACGCCCGTCGCCTCGATGCGTGCGAGCGTCTCCTGCCGGTTGAAGCCGGCCGCCAGCACCAGGTCGGGCGCGGCCGCCAGGATCTCCTCGGTACTGGCGCCGCCGACTCGCCCCAGGCGGCGCGCCTGCTCGGCGCTGTGGCTGTAGCGCGGGTCGTCGGCAAACGGCGACAGCAGCGCGATGCGCTCGGGCTCGGCGATCTCGAGCAGAATCTCGTCTGTCCCCAGCGTCCTCGAGGCGATGCGCTCCGGCGGCGAGTGCAGACGGACCACGCGGCCGGCGCCCCGGATCTCGCGCCAGGCGCCCTCGGTGCCGGGTTCGACGATCTCCAGGCGAACCCCCTCCACGGCGGCGAGGTAGCCAGCGTGGTCGTCGCTCCCGCCCGACGCGGCCACCGCCACGGAAGCGGCATCGGCTCTGGCGATGCCAGCACGGCCCGAATCCGCGTCCGTCCCGGCCGAGGCGTCAGAAGGACGGTCGCAGGCCAACCCGACGACCGCAGCCGTCAACGCGACGACTGCGACGAACGCGACGAACGTGACGAACGGCGCCGGGAGAACACCGGGCCGCGGCCTCGGGGGGCGTGCCGAGGTGCGCGACATGAGTCAAAGCTATACTGCCGCCCTCTGGACCAACGCCGAGGAGCACCTGAATGACCATCGAAGCCGGGGACAGGATCCCGGAAGCCACCTTCAAGCAGATGACGCCGGACGGCATCGTCGACGTCTCCACCCGCGAGCTGTTCGAAGGACGCAAGGTCGTCCTGTTCGCCGTTCCCGGAGCGCTGACGCCGAAGTGCTCGGAGGTCCACATGCCCGGCTTCATCGAGCATCTCGACGCCATCCGGGGCGCAGAGGTGGACGCGGTGGCCTGCGTGGCCGTCAACGACGTCTTCGTGATGAACGAGTGGCGCAAGGTGAGAGACATTCCGGAGAGCATCGTCCTGCTGTCCGACGGCAACTGCGAGTTCACCGGGAAGATCGGGCTGGAGCTGGACGCATCCCGCTTCGGCATGGGCACCAGGTCGCGCCGCTACGCCGCGATTGTCGATGACGGCGTGGTGACGTACATGGGCGTCGAACCGGCGGGCGACGTCGGCGTCAGCGGCGCCGAAGCCGTCCTGAAGAAGCTCGCCTGAGCGCCGGGCGCGCCACCGGCGCGGAGTTCCCTTGACCGAACACGGGGGCGACGGCCTCACCGACTCCATCTACGTCGCGTTCGACGACGACGCCTGGGGCCGGCTCCGGGCCGAGACCCCGCTTCCCCTTTCAGAGCGCGAGCTCGAACGGCTGCGCGGCATCAACGAGCAGATCTCGCTGGACGAGGTGGCGCAGATCTACCTGCCGATGTCCCGGCTGCTGAACCTCTACGTCGGCGCCACCCAGGACCTGTACCGGGCCAGCAGCACATTCCTCGGCGGCCTGACCGCCAAGGTGCCCTACATCATCGGCATCGGCGGCAGCGTCGCCGTGGGCAAGAGCACCACGGGCCGCATCCTGCGCGAGCTGCTGGCCCGCTGGCCGAATCACCCCCAGGTCGATCTGGTGACCACCGACGGCTTCCTTCACCCCAACGCGGCGCTGGAGGAGCAGAACCTGATGGAGCGCAAGGGCTTCCCCGAGAGCTTCGACCTGCGCTCGCTGGTGAACTTCGTGCTCCAGGTCAAGTCCGGCGAGCGCCGGGTCAGCCACCCTGTCTACTCGCATCACTCCTACGACATCGTGCCGGCGGCCGCACAAGTCGTCGACCAGCCGGACATCCTGATCCTCGAGGGGTTGAACGTGCTGCAGGCGGCCTCGCATTCCCGCGGCAGGCAGAGCCGGCTGATGCTCTCCGACCTGTTCGACTTTTCCATCTACGTCGACGCCGAAACGCAGGTCATCGAGCGCTGGTACGTCGAGCGCTTCCTGACCCTGCGAAGCACGGCCTTCCAGGACCCGGACGCCTACTTCCACCGCTATGCCAGCCTGAGCCGGGAAGATGCGATCGCCACCGCCCAGGGGATCTGGAAGCGCATCAACGAGCCGAATCTGATCCGCAACATCCTGCCGACCCGCGAGCGCGCCGACCTCATCCTGGAGAAGGCGCCCGACCACTCGGTACGCCGGATCCGGCTTCGCAAGCTGTAGTTCGCGCTTCTGCCGGGAGGTGCACGGCATCGGCCCCTCACCCGAGCACGACCCGAGCTGGCAGGTCCCCGGGGCAGCACGCGGGCTGTCGGCAAGCGACTCTCGAGAGCCTCCCGGAGGAGCACACCCTCGCGCAGCGCAGCCGACCGCAGCCGGCGCCGGCTTCCATGCAACCTCTCCGACGACGCGGCCTGAGCACCCTCTGAGAGGCCGCCGACCACAGCCGGCGCCGGCTTCCATGCAACCTCCGATGCGCCCGAGTCGGCTGCGGCCCCCCAGGACCTGACGGCGGCCCTCCAGAACGAACAGCTACGGCGGTGGCGACAGCCAGCTCGGTTCGCGCAGGGCGCCGGTCTCGTCCAGCAGTTCGCCCAGGCGCGACGACAGCCGGGCGAACAGCGCCTCGAGTTCCAGGGTCTCGCGTGCCTCCTCGGTGCGCGGATCCTGCGATGCGGCCACCGCCGCCATTCGCAGCCGCACCTCGACGTTGCCGTAGCCGTGGCGGGTGATGAAACCGCCCAGGAGGTTGCGGCGCTCGCCCGGGTCGACGCTCAGGTCGTAGAGCTCGTAGCGGTCCCAGACGCCGTGGAAGCGCATGAACTTGTAGCGGTCGGTGCGCACGCCGAGCACCGTCGGGGTCTGCGGGAAGGCGCGCTCCCAGAAGTACTCGTACAGGAAGGCGTCGCGCCAGGGCGGCGGCGGCTCGCCCAGCCCGACCTGCAGCAGGCCGAGGAACGACCGTCCCTGCACCGACTCGGGCACGGCCACGCCGGCGGCTTCGAGAAAGGTCGGAGCGAAGTCCAGGTTGAGGATCATCTCGGAGCGCCGGATGCCCCCCGAACCGCCCGGAAGCCAGGGCGCCAGCGCCACCAGCGGCACGCGGATGGACGCTTCGTACATTGTGCGCTTGTCGATCAGGCCGTGCTCGCCGAACTGGAAGCCGTTGTCGGACGTGAACACCAGCAGGGTCCGCTCCAGCAGACCGCGCTCCTCGAGCGCGCCCGTGATGCGTCCCACGCTGTCGTCCACGGCCCGCATCGTCTCGGCGTAGTCGAGCGCGAACTGCTGGAAGTCGACCGAGTTGTCGTAGAGGCCGTCCACGCCGTGCCAGCTGCGCCGCTGCGCTTCCACCCAGTTCGGCTTGCCCTCGTAGTTGTCGTGCCGGTTCGCCATGGACGCCGGGCGGGGGTAGCGCCGGTCGCCGTAGCTGCCAGCGTGCCGCTCGGCGGGCCGGAACGGAGAGTGGACGGCCTTGTGCGACACGTAGAGCAGGAACGGCTGCTCCTGCCCGCCGTCCGCACCGGCCAGGAACTCCAGCGCGTAGTCGGTGATCAGGTCGGTCGTGTAGCCCTGGCGCGGCACCCGCTCGCCGTCGATGTTGAAGGTCTGGTTGTAGTACAAGCCCTGGCCCGGAAAAGACACCCAGCGGTCGAAGCCGGGGCGGGGCGCGTCAGACGAGCCGCCCATGTGCCACTTGCCGACGAAGGCGGTCCGGTAACCGCTGCGCTGCAGCTCCTGCGGGAAGGTCGGCGTCTCCGGGTCGAGGCGGGTGCGGTTGTCCAGCACGCCGTGCCGGTGGGCGTACTGGCCGGTGAGGATGGACGCCCGGCTCGGCGAGCACAGCGAGGTGGTCACGAAGGCGTTCTCGAACAGCACGCCGCGCTCGATCAGCCGGTCGAGATGGGGCGTCTCGAGGAACGGGTGGCCCAGCGCAGAGGCCGCGTCGAAGCGCTGATCGTCGATCAGGATGAAGACGACGTTCGGCCGCTCCTGGGCCGCAGCGGGAACCGCGACCGCCAGCGCGAAAGCCAGCACCGCCAGGAAGGCAGTCAGCCGGCCCGGGGCACGGCAAACGGCCACACCGTGGCCGGTCCGACAAGGTTCCCCCGGCAGGTGCCGCCGGAGTCGCACGGAACCCGCGACCACGCCTGCCCTTCGCCTCCTGTTCCCGGGTAGCGACGTTCTCATCTCTGCTCCTTGATCGACCAGCGTGTTGCCGTCATCCTGCCACCTGGCGCCGTTCTCCGGCTTCGCCGCCGCCCCGGCCACGAGTCAGCCCCTGTCCCCGGGCCCAAAGGGGCTCGCCGCAAGCTCGTCGGCCTGGTGGCGCCAGCGCCGGTAGTTCCACATCCACTGCTCGGGCAGCGCCCGGATTCTCCGCTCCATCGCCGCCGCCACGCGCTGCGACAGCTCGACCCGGTCCTCCGTGTCGCCGGGCAACCGCAGGATCTCGCTCTCCAGCCGATACGCGAAGGGGCCCTCCCGGATGCAGAAGGCTGCGAGCATCGGGCAGTCGCGCTTCGCGGCCAGGGCAGCCGGGCCGGCCACGAACTCGGTCGGGCGACCCAGGAACTCGACTTCGGGGCCGCGGCGCCGGTCGGGCCGCTGGTCCGCCACCACGATCAGGGTCTCCTGCCGCCCGAGGCAACTCAGCATGTCGCGCAGGAGGGACGCGCGACCGCTCCAGATGACGCCGATGCCCGCTCGTTCCCGCATCCGCTTCACGAAACGCGAGACGGCAGGCTGGGGCGCCGGCTTGGCCACCGCGCACACGGAGCGGGACGCCGCGCGCACGGTGCTCTGCGCCAGCAGCTCCCAGGCCCCGAAGTGGGCGGTGACCAGCAACTGGCCCCGCCCGTGCGCCTCGGCCTCGGCCATCAGCTGTCGGAACTCGTCGAAGCCGCGCATCGTCTCCACCTCCAACCGCGTCGGCTCGAAGCTGATCCGCAGGGTCTCGAGGACGGCCACGATCTGGTGCCGAACGCAGCGCCGCTCCAGCCGGCGGGCCGCGGCCGAACCGGGAGGCAACCCCAGCACGACCGCCAGGTTCTGCCGAAGCAGCCGGACGTCGCGGCGGCTCAGGCCCCGCGCTCCGGCCAGAAGCGCGGCGACGGCGCCGAACCACGCCGGCGGCAGCAGGCGGACCAGCAGGGCCAGCGCACCGAGGAACGCCCTCGCGGCGTGGTCCACCACCCTGCCCTGCCCCTCCATGGCGCGGGAGTCTAAGTCGCGGGCGCAACCGGCGGGTACGGGGGCCATGCGACCGTCACCCGTCGTGCCCCGCCACGACCGCTGCCGGCCCGGCGGCGCGGAAGCGGCAAGAACCGCGCCGAGGGCAACGGAACCGGCCACGGTGTACGATTCCCCGCCTTGAACAAGCAAGCTGATCCGTCCGCCTACTGGCGAGCGAACCTGCGCCTGATGGCGATCCTCCTCGCCATCTGGTTCATCGCGTCCTGCGTTCTCGGCATCTTCCTGGTCGAGCCGCTGAACGGCGTGCGCCTGGGCGGCTTCCCGCTCGGCTTCTGGTTCGCGCACCAGGGCGCCATCTACGTCTTCATCGTGCTGATCCTGGTCTACGCCGCGGCGATGGACCGCCTCGACCGCCGGTTCGGTGTCGACTGAACCGGCGCCGCTCGGCCAACCGCCTGCCCTGCCCGCCGACCCCATGCGCATGACGAAGAGCGAGCGCCCCGGATGAGCGTCCAGGCCTGGACCTACCTGATTGTCGCCGCGACCTTCGCGATCTACATCGGCATCGCGTGGTGGAGCCGGGTCGCCTCGACCTCCGGCTTCTACGTCGCCGGACGCGGGGTCCCGGCGGTCGCCAACGGCATGGCGACCGGCGCCGACTGGATGAGCGCCGCCTCCTTCATCTCGATGGCGGGGCTCATCTCCTTCATGGGCTACACCGGCGCCATCTACCTGATGGGCTGGACCGGCGGCTACGTGCTGCTGGCGCTGCTGCTCGCGCCGTATCTGCGCAAGTACGGCAAGTTCACGACCTCCGAGTTCGTCGGCGACCGCTACTACTCGGACGCCGCGCGGCTGGTGGCGGCCGGCTGCACGATCTTCGTCTCCTTCACCTACATCGCCGGTCAGATGCGCGGCGTCGGCGTCGTCTTTTCGCGCTTCCTGGAAGTCGAGATTCACTGGGGCGTGATCATCGGCGTGGTCATCGTCTTCTGTTACGCCGTGCTGGGCGGCATGAAGGGCATCACCTACACCCAGGTCGCCCAGTACTGCGTCCTGATCGTGGCCTTCCTGATTCCGGCAGCGGCCATCTCCTGGAAGATCACCGGCAATCCGATCCCGCAGCTCGGGTTCGGCGGCACAATCCAGGAAGGCCAGCAGGCCGGCGTCTTCCTGCTCGAGGCGCTGGACGCGCTGCACCGGGAGCTTCGCCTGCCCGAGTACACGGCGGCCTTCGTGCCGGGCAAGAAGAGCATGATCGACGTCACGGCCATCACGCTCGCGCTGATGGTCGGCACCGCCGGTCTTCCCCACGTCCTGGTGCGCTTCTACACCGTCCGCAGCGCCAGGGCCGCCCGCTGGAGCGCGCTGTGGGCGCTGGTCTTCATCGGCCTTCTCTACACCACGGCGCCGGCGGTGGCAGCGTTCGCCCGCGTGAACCTGATCTCGACCCTCCACAACACGAGCTACAGCGAGGTTCCGGCCTGGTTCACGAGCTGGGAGACCACGGGCCTGATCGAGTTCGACGACAGGAACGGCGACGGCATGATCGACATGACCGACGGCGCCAGCGAGCTGACCGTGGATCAGGACATCATGGTGCTCGCCAACCCGGAGATCGCCGAGCTGCCGGCCTGGGTCGTCGCCCTGGTGGCCGCCGGCGGCCTGGCCGCGGCGCTTTCCACCGCTGCCGGACTGCTGCTCGTGATTGCCTCGGCCATCTCGCACGACGTGGGCAAGTCCGTCCTGTGGAAAGACATGACTTCGCGCACCGAACTGCTGCTGGCGCGCGGCACGGCGGCCGCGGCAGTGGTGGTGGCCGCCTGGTTCGGCATCTCGCCGCCCGGCTTCGTCGCCCAGGTGGTCGCCTTCGCCTTCGGCCTGGCGGCAGCGAGCTTCTTCCCCGTCCTGGTGCTGGGCATCTTCACCCGCAGCACGACCAAGGAGGGCGCCATCGCCGGCATGAGCACCGGCATCCTCTTCACGGGCGCCTACATCGTGTACTTCCGCCTGATCAGGCCGGAAGCAACCGCCGAGGACTGGCTCTTCGGCATCAGCCCGGAAGGCATCGGCGCCGTGGGCATGCTGATCAACTTCGCCCTGGCCATCACGGTAAGCCGCTTCACCCAGGCTCCCCCCGAAGAAGTCCAGCGCCTGGTCAGCGACATCCGTCTCCCCGGGGAGCGAGCCGGCTGAGCGGCGGGCCCGCCGGCCCGGCACGCAGCATCCACGCGCAGGCCCGGCGCCTGCGGGCGTTCAGCCGCTTCGAGATGCGCTACCTCTGCCAGGCCGAGGTGTTCCTCGCTCTCGGCAGCACCATCGAGTACTGGCTCGGTCGTGACGCCATCAGCTGTCCGTGGCCAGGCCGGCGAGTTGTTCTCGAAGGGTTGAGTGGCGGTTCAGGTCGGCGGCTTCCTCGACGGCCTTCTGGAGTGCCCATCTCTGGCCGACGACGACGACCAGCTTGCGGCCTCTGGTGAGAGCCGTGTAGAGGAGGTTGCGGCGGAGCATCACGAAGTGGTGGCTTGACATGGGGATGACGACCGCCGGGTACTCGGAGCCCTGGGACTTGTGGACGGTGACGGCGTAGGCGAGCATGAGCCGGTCGAGGTCGCTGAAGCGGTACATCACCGGACGGCCGTCGAAGGCGATGATCATCTGCTCGGCGCCGGGGTCGACCGACACGATGCGGCCCACGTCGCCGTTGAAGACCTCGCGCTCGTAGTCGTTCTCGGTCTGCATCACCTTGTCGCCGGCGCGGTACTTCCAGCCCTGGCGCTCGACCTCCACGGCGCCGGACGCGGGCGGCGGGTTGAGTACCGCCTGGAGGGTCACGTTCAGGGTCCTGACGCCGAGAGGGCCGCGGTTCATCGGTGACAGCACCTGGACATCGCGGACCGGGTCGAGACCGAAGCGGCGGCCAATCCGCCCGGCGACGATCTCGACCACCTTGCGCTGACCGTCCTCGGCATCCTCCGCCGGCGCGAAGTAGAAGTCGCTCAGCTCGCCCGGTCTCGCCGCCAGCTCCGGCAGCAGGCCCCGGTTCACGCGGTGGGCGTTGCGCACGATGCGGCTGTCGCCTGCCTGACGGAAGATCTCCCGAAGGCGCGCCACCGGCAGGGCGCCTGACTCGATCAGGTCGCGCAGCACCTGGCCCGGACCAACCGACGGCAACTGGTCCGCATCGCCGATCAGCAGCAGGGATCCTTCCGCGGGCAGGGCTTCGAGCAGCGCTGCCATGAGCTCCACGTCGACCATGGAGGACTCGTCGACCACCAGCAGGTTGCAGTCGAGCGGACGCTGGCGGTCGCGGCGGAATGCCCCGCTGGCCGGGTCGATCTCCAGCAGACGGTGGATCGTCCTCGCCGAGTGCCCGGTGCTCTCGGCGAGACGCTTCGCGGCCCTGCCGGTCGGGGCGCACAGCTCGCAGCGGACCCTGCGAGCGCTCAGAATTCGCAGCACGGCATTCACCAGGGTCGTCTTGCCGACGCCCGGACCGCCCGTGATCACGCTCACACGCGAGCCGAGGCATGTCTCGACCGCGGCTCGCTGCGAGGGCGCCAGGGTCACGTCGAGCTGCTTCTCCACCCAGGCCAGGGCCCTGGGGGCATCGATGTCCGCCCACGGCGGCGGCGCCCCGCGCAGGAGCTCGCCCAACCGTTGAGCGATGAACCGCTCCGCCACCAGGAGCTGGGGCAGGAAGATGGCGTCCCTGCCGCCGAGTCGAGCGGCAGCCAGGCGCCGCGCCTGCAGTTCCTCCGTCAAGGCCTGTTCGAGGATCGCCTCCGGGACCTTCAGGAGCTCCTGCGCCTGCTCCAGCAGATCTTCCCGCGGCAGACCGCAATGTCCGGCGCCCCGAGCCTGCTCCAGGACGTAGCCGAGACCTGCCCGGGCACGCGGCAACCCTTCGCGGTCCTTGCCGAGACTCCGGCCGATGCCGTCGGCAATCCGGAAGCCGATGCCACGGATGTCCCGCGCCAGCCGGTAGGGATCGTCGCTCAGCAGCGTCGCGGCATCGGGACCGTACGTGCGGTAGATGCGGGCCGCCCGCGCCGTGCCGAGCCCGTGCGTCTGCAGGAACACCATGATGTCGCGCACCGCGCGCTGCTCGCGGAACCCCTTGACCAGGCTCTCGGCACGCTTGGCCCCTATGCCCGGCACCTCGCGCAGGCGCTCCGGCTCGTTTTCGATGACCTCGAACACGTCCGGGCCGAACGCCTTGACCAGCCGCTTCGCCATCTGCGGGCCGACGCCGTGAACCTTGCCCGAGCCCAGGTAGCGACGGATGCCCTCCAGCGAGTCCGGGGGCGACACGGCCAGGCGATGCGCCTGGAACTGACACCCGTGCCTCGGATCCTCCCGCCAGCCGCCCGAGGCCTGCACGGTCTCTCCCTCCGCGATCACGGGCAGTCGCCCGACCACGGCAACGGGCTCCAGCCGGCCGCGAACCCGCACCCGCAGCACGGCGAAGCCGTTGTCCGGATTGTGGAAGACGACCCGCTCGACCACGCCGGCGAGGGCCTCGCGATCCTCCTTCGGCCTGCTCATGGCCGCCTGACGGGACGCGTCCTCGTCACCCGAACATCCACCACGACCGGCAGCTTACGTCCGAGGGCGAGTCCCGACCGCGCCACCCCGGCTGGCGGCCGCCGCAAGGCCCGAGGGGGCCGACGGGGCGCGGTCGCACCGGAGATTGGTCGGAGGTTGGCGGCCGCTGCGGTCGGCTGCGCTGCGCCACATCGTGCTGGTCCGTGAGGTAGTCGACACTCGCTGGCCCAAGGCCCCCCTTGCGGCCCCCTCGGATCGACACGTCCGGTCTTGCGCCGTCCTGGGACCTCGCGCAGCTCGCCGCCGAGCAGACGGCTCATGTCGTGCATGGCCGCCCGTGACCGGTGACACAATCGACCATTCCGCGCCTAACGCCACCAGGGCCCCGCCAGGAGAGCACGCACCATGCCCGAGACCTGCCGTTTTCGCCGCCTGATTCTCAACGCAACCGACCCGGCGGCGGCAGCCGACTGGTACGTGAAGCACCTGGGCGGCGAGGCGCTCGCGTCGAGCGCGCCCGGCGGCGGCACCGCCCGATTCCGGGCCGGCGACGGGACCGCGGACCTTCACTGGCGACCCGCCGAGGCGCCCGGGCCGAGCCTCGGCACCGGCCTCGACCACTCGGGCTGGTCGGTCGAGGACCTCGCGGCGACGCACGCCGCCATGCTCGCCGATGGCGCCACGGAGTTCTGGACGCCTCGTCACTTCGGACCGGCGAAGCTCCACATCTCCTTCGTGACGGACCCCTGGGGAGCGAAGATCGAGCTGCTCGAGGACGCGGACCACGCGGGGTTCCACCACGTGCATGTCCTTGGGCCGGACTGGGAGACGGACCGGGCCTGGCTGGTGGAGCGCGCGCCCGGGAGGGTCGAGACCTTCAAGGACGTCCTGCTGGCCATCGACTACGGAACGATGCGGGTGCTCTTCCGGGAGACGGACGACGAACTCGCGCCGACCGCCGGGCGGGCGATCGACCATCTCGTCTGGTCCGCGCCGGGCGCCGGCGGCAGACACACCAGCCCGACCGGCATCGACATTCGCCTGGAGGGAGATTGACGAGGCCAGGACGCAAGCCTCCGGCCGTCTCTTCGACGCTGGGCCTGAGTGGCCAGCTCGGCCGAACCAGTCCCGGGGGCAGGCGGTGAGTCTCTGGCCGCCCCCACGACAGGTCGAAACTCGCAACGACGAGCCGCCGCTTGTCCTGCCTGCCGGTACGGCCCTGCCGCTGCTGGTCACGGTCGAAGGCGGGCACGGCGCGGACGCGGCCGATACGGCCGGCCCAGGCGAGTCCAGGCCCGAGGCCGGTCAGGCCGCACGGTCGGCGTCGGAGAAGCGCACGGAGCTGGCGTTCGCGGTCGCCGGCCTGCACCGGGCCCTGGCGGTGGCTGAGTGGACACTGGCAGCCGGGCCGCCGGACCTGCGGCCGCGGGCGCCCGGCGAGGCCGCCGGCCCGCCGTCGATGTCGAAGCCGGGGCCCGACGCGGCGTCGTTTCTGCCCGACGATGCGACCGAAGCGAACCCGGCAACGCCCGTTTGCCGGATCCTTGTCGGCACGACCGGAGCAGACGACAGCCAGCCGACGACAGTTCCAACCGACGAGAGCCACAGCCTCCGCCTCGACGCCGCAGGCATCGCCATACGCGCGGCAACGCCCACCGGCGTCTTCCGGGCCGCAGCTACGCTCAAGCAGTGGCTGGCCGCGAAGGGCCGCGCGACCGCCGCCGGTTTCGAGGTTCAGGCGGTCCGGGTGGACGACCGACCGGACGTCCCCATCCGCGGCGTCATGCTCGACGTCAGCCGCAACAGGGTGCCCACGATGGCGTACCTGGAACGCCTGGTCGACCGCCTGGCCGACTGGAAGGTGAACCACGTCCAGCTGTACATGGAGCACACATTCGCCTACGCCGGCCACGAGGAGGTGTGGCGCGACGCCTCTCCCTTCACCGCCGACGAACTGCGGACCCTCGACGCCCGCTGCCGCGAACGGTTCATGGAACTCGCGCCCAACCAGAACAGCTTTGGGCACTTCCACCGCTGGCTCGTCCACGACCGCTACCGACCGCTGGCGGAGGTGCCCGAAGGCCTGAAGCACTTCTTCTCCGTCGACCCGGAGCCGTTCAGCCTGTGCCCGACGGATCCCCGAGTGCCGGAGCTGATCGACGACCTGCACGACCAGCTTCTGCCGCTCTTTCGGAGCAAGCGCTTCAACGTCGGCCTGGACGAGACGTTCGACCTCGGCCTGGGGCGCTCCGCCGAGGCCTGCGAGGAGCGCGGCAAGGCCGCCGTCTACCTCGAGTTCCTGCACCGCGTCCACGACAGGGTGACGGCGCGCGGGCGGCAGATGCTGTTCTGGGGCGACATCGTGCTGGAGCACCCGGAGCTCGTCGAGCAGGTGCCCGAGGACGCCGTCCTGCTGTGCTGGGGCTACGAGGCCGACCACCCGTTCGCAGATCATTGCGCACGGCTTCAGGACTCGGGGCGGGAGTTCTGGGTCTGCCCCGGGACAAGCAGCTGGCAGAGCTTCGGCGGTCGGCTGCACAACGCCGTCGGCAACCTCGCCAGCGCCGCCATTGCCGGCTCAGGGGGCGGCGCCAGCGGCGTGCTGATCACCGACTGGGGCGATCACGGCCACCTGCAGCCTCCGGCCATCGCCGAGCTGCCGCTATCCATCGGCGCCGGCTTCGTCTGGTCCCTCGACGCAGCGCAGGAGGCCTGCGACGCCAGCGAGCGCAACGAGGCCGCCTGGCTCGACCACGCCATCGGGCACGTCTACGACGGCGACGAGACGCTGGCCCGCGCCGTGGTCGAGCTCGGCGCCGTCGCCGTGGACTGCGGCGGTCCGGCGAGGAACGGCTCGCCGCTGTTCAGCCTGCTGCGTTTCATCGACGAGGACCTGACCCACCGCCGCTTCGCCGGGCTGAGCATCGCCCGGCTGCAGGGCACGTTCGCGCGGCTGGCCGAGCTGCGCGTGGGGCTCGCCGATTCCGCCGCGTGCGCAGATATCGACTGGACCTGCCGGATGATGTCGTGGTGCTGCCGCCTGGGGATCGAGCGCCTTGCCGCAGGTCGCGACGCTGCAGTCGCCGGGCTCGCCTCCCGGGTGCGCATCGCCCTCGCCGCAGAGCTGCGCCAGCTCGCCGACGAGCTTCCCGTCGCCTGGCTGGCGACCAGCCGTCCGGGCGGTCTCCAGAACTCGCAGGCCCTCCTCGAGCGAGCCGCGGCCATGCTCGACGACGACGAGCCTGAGGCGGGCCGGTAGCGGGCTTCAGACCTGACGCCGGCCCGGAACGCCGGTTGACCGTCATTCCGAGCCGCCAGGCGCGGCGCTCGCCATCCCGGATGCGTCGGGTGTCCAGGATGTCCTGGTTGTGGCGGCCTGCGCGGCATCCTTGACGCGCCGCCAGTCGAGCTGAGGACCACGTCCGTGCGCGCCAGCGGCGGGCCCGCGCGGCGCGGCGGCGTTCGAGGCACCGCGCTCGACCAGGAGGTGCAGCGAGGGCACGAAGACCAGCGTTTGAGCCGTCAGGCAAGGCAGCTTCCCGCATCGCCCGCGTGGTACCGTCGCGACGGTGAATCTCGTGGACAGGCAGGCCCGGTCTCCCGACGCGCCGAGGTCCCTTGTCGGCTCGCTGCCGGCGGTGCTGCTGGTCGCCCTGGCCATTGCCTGCGGCGGCGGCGAGGCCGGCGATCCAGGCGCCACGCCGGCCGGCCCACCAACCGCCACCGAAGGGGACTCCTCGGAGGCCGAAACCGTGTCGGCAGGACACCCGGCACAGGTCATCAAGGCCCGCCTCGGCAGCACCGACCCCGGGGAAGCCGCCGCCTTCGACCGGATGAAGGCCGCCTTCGAGGGCGCCAACCCCGGCTACCGGATGCGCTTCGAAGCCGCCGTCGCGAGCATCGAGGCGCAGGAAACGGCACGGATCGTCTTCGTCCAGACGCCCGTGGAAGAGTTCCCGGCCCAGGCCGAGGTTCAAGCTCGCTCGGGCACGAAGCCGACCGAGCTCCACGTCGGCGACATCGCCGTGCTGCGTCCCGGCGAGAGTCTGACCGCGGAACCCGCCATCTCGGCCCTCGTGTTCGACGTACCGGACGCGCCCGACGACGCCGTTCCTGCCGCCATCCGCCCGGACTGGGACCCTGGCATCACGGACGTGCCGGGCGGCTGCGCCACCGAGACGGGGGCCTACCGGCGCATCCTGCTCACCTGGCTGCGCGAGAACGGCCCGTACACCTTCCACGGCCTGAACGCGCACCGGGTGCGAATCACCGACTCCTTCACCCACTACCACCCGCCGGACACCGGGTTCGACGAGTTCTACCTGGTGCAGATGAGCAACGACGAGGACCGGCTGCTCACGAGCTACCACGCCACGACGATCGAGTCGCCGGGGTCGGTAACCCCCGAAGTCGCCGCCGATCTGTTCGACGTGCACGACGTGGAGGTCGGGGATCTCGTCTACCTGCCGCGCGGTGTCGTCCACCGCGGGCTGGGCGGCGTCCTGGCGCAGGTGATCACCGTGCCCGGCTTCCGGCCGGGCACGGAGATCGGCGTTGACCACCACCTGCTGGCGATCAACGAACGCCTCCGGCTGACCGGCGAGGAAGCCCTTCCCTTCAACCTCGAGGCATCTCTCGGCCCAGTCATCCGCTGACCATCCACGTCCGGCGGCCCAGCATCCCCGCCGCCCGGGCCGCCGGCAGAGAACACCTTCACGACCGACGAACCGAACGCCCGCAGGAAGAAGCCACAGGAAGAAGAGCATGAACCAGACCTCGGACAACAGGCGCCACGACGCCGTCGTCGTCGGCTCGGGCGCCACCGGCGGCTGGGCGGCCAAGGTGCTGACCGAAGCCGACATGGACGTGCTGATGCTGGAAGCCGGCCGCGCCTTCGACCCAGACCGCGACTTCCGCGAGCACACCCTGCCGCACGACCTGCCGCTCCGGGGCCGACCCGACCCGCGGAACGAGCTCTTGCAGCGACGCCATCGCCAGTCGTACTGCTACGCCTGCACCGAGGTCAACGCGGACTTCTTCATCGACGACGTCGACAACCCGTACACGGAGGCGCCCGGCACCCACTTCAACTGGATTCAGGGCAACGTGGTCGGCGGTCGCTCGATCATGTGGGCGCGGCAGTCGTACCGGATGAGCGACTACGACTTCAAGGCCGCGAGCCTGGACGGTTTTGGGATGGACTGGCCCATCGGCTACGCGGATCTCGCGCCGTACTACGACCGGGTCGAGCGCTACATCGGCGTCAACGGCCGCAAGGAGGGACTGGAGATCCTGCCCGACGGCAACTTCCTGCCGCCGATGGCCTACACCTGCGGCGAGGTCATGCTGAAGGAGACCCTGGCAGAGAAGTTCAACCGGCCCATGACCATCGGGCGCAACGCCGTCCTCACCCGGCGCCACAACGACCGCGACGCCTGCCACTACTGCGGCCCGTGCCACTACGGCTGCCGGACGAACTCGTACTTCAACTCGCCGCAGACGACCCTGGTGGACTGCCAGGCGACGGGCAGGTTCACCCTGGTGCCGGACGCAGTCGTGACCCGCGTGGACATGAAGTCCGGCGATCTCGCCTCCGGAGTCACCTGGGTGGACAAGACCACCGGTCAGACCCGCGAAGCGAAGGCAGACATCGTCGTCCTTTGCGCCTCCACGCTGGCCTCGACCCGCATCCTGCTGAACTCCGCCGAGGGCGGCCTGGCCAACGACAGCGACTGCCTGGGCCGCTACGTCATGGACCACATCTACGCCACCGGCGTGCGCGGCGTGCTGGAAGCGCGGGCCGGCGCAGTGCCCGAACGGGCCAACCGCCCGAACGGCATCTACGTGCCCCGCTTCCAGAACCTGAAGGACCCGGCGACCAGGAACCCGAACTTCATCCGCGGCTACGGTTACCAGGGCGGCGAGAGCATCACCACCTGGCAGCACGGATACTCCGTGCCCGGCTTCGGGGCCGACTTCAGGGAGCAGGTCGAGTCGAACACCGTCTCGACGATCGGGCTCGGCGGCTTCGGCGAGATACTGCCCCGGGCAGAAAACCGCGTCACCCTGGACCCGCAGACGACGGACAAGTGGGGCGTTCCGGTGCTGCAGATGAACTGCACCCTGGGCAGCAACGAGTACGCGATGGTGCAGGACATCATCGCCGAAGGGCGCGCCATGCTGGAGGCGCTCGGCTGCACGGACATCGCCGAGAACACGGAGCCGGCGCCCATGGGCTCCGGCATCCACGAGGTCGGCACGGCTCGCATGGGCGACGACCCGGGCACGTCGTGGATGAACCAGTACCAGCAGTCGCACACGGTGCGGAACCTGTTCGTGATGGACGGGTCCTGCTACGTCAGCGTCGGCTGCGTCAATCCGACCCTGACCATGATGGCGCTGGCGCTGCGCTCGAGCGAGTACCTGGTCGAGCAGCACAAGCGGGGTGAACTGGCATGAGCAGGCGGAAACCCAATGCCTCGGACTCCCGGCTCTCCTGGCTGCGACCCACCCACCCTTCGGAGGCGGCAGGCGGCGAAGCGGGCAGAGCGAACGCCAGGCAGGTGGAGGGGAACGCGAGTGGCAGTGCGAGCCGTTCCGGCGGCGGCACCGCGGGCAGAGGCGCCACCAGGCGGATGGTTCTCGCCGCCGGCGCCGGTGCCTTCGGCTACGCCACGCTGCAGACAGAGCCGGTGCGCGCCGCCATGCCGGCGCTAGCGGCCTACCAGGCCGAGGGTTCGGGTTGGGCGCCGCGCCTGCTGACCCCGGCCCAGGGCGAACTGCTCGCCACGCTCTGCGAGCACATCCTGCCCCGCACCGACAAGCCGGGCGCCCGCGACGCCGGCGTCCACGAGTTCATCGACCTGGAGCTGTCGCTCGCCGACGGCAAGGAGCAGCTGCGCTCGGTCGGCGGCCTGGACTGGGTCGACCGCCGCGCGCAGGCTGTCCACGGCGCGCGCTACGTCGACCTCGACGCCGCCCGCCAGGTCGAGATGCTGCGAGAGATCAGCGACGAACACGAGAGCCACCCGGCGGAGCTGGCCGCCGGCGCCGCCTTCTTCAGCGACCTGAAGCGAAGGACGCTGTTCGCCTACTACACGTCGAAGACCGGCCGTACCGAAGCCCTGGGCCTGTCCGACCGCGTGAGAGTCGAGCGCTTCCGAGGCTGCCAGGACGACAAGGCCAACGGGTAACCGTGCCGGTCCCGCAGCGGAAGGTGATCGCCGGCTCTGCCGCTGAAGGAGTCGCGACCGGAGTGCTGCGCGATGTGGTAGTCGCTTTCCTGAGGTGCAGGAAGAAGGCCGGGCAGGAGAGAATCCGCGCCGAAGAGGAGGAGGCCTGGGACGTGGAGGACGAGGACTCGCCGGAGTTCAGGTGCGGCGGCCCGCCTGACGGGAACAAACCGCACAGCCTCCCACGCCATCGCACTGCGCGAGAACGTGCTGGAAATGAAGAAGTTCCGCGACGAGAACCCAGGCTGTCGAGAGGACGGGGCCTGCCTCTGCGTGGGATCAACCTCGCCGGCACCCGAGCAGCGCTTCCAGCAGCACATGGAAGGCGGGTGTTCTCCTCCAGGTGGGTCAGGAAGTACGGCATGTCTCTGCGACCACGCCCCTGTACGACGCCTGGAATCCCGTCTGCCCGGACTGCGCCGACGGCTGCGAAGAGGACCTGGCAGATGACCTCCGCGGCGAGGGCCACGCGGCCAGGCAGAGATGGCGGCGAAGGCGCCTGTCCATCTGAACACGTACCAACCCGAACACAGGAGATCAGCCGATGTGTGACGACCACACCAATGCCGACAACGCTCGCTACCTGCAGGGGAAGCGCCTGACGCGCCGGGAGTTCGGGGCCGTTTCGGCCGGGGCCGGGCTGGCCCTCATGCTCCCCCGAGCGGCGGACGCTCAGTCCGTCACCTCGTCGGAGGTCGAGATCACGACTCCCGACGGCACGTGCGACGCGTTCTTCGTGCACCCCGCGAGCGGCGCCCATCCGGGCGTGCTGATCTGGCCGGACGCGTTCGGCCTGCGGCCGGCGATGCGGCAGATGGCGACGCGGCTGGCCGAATCGGGCTACTCGGTGCTGGCGGTCAACCAGTACTACCGGACGCAGCCGGCGCCGATCGTCGAGGGAACGGACTTCATGGCGCAGCGCGAGACGCTGATGCCGCTCATGCGTTCGCTCAGTCCGGAGACGAACGTGACCGACGCGAGGGCCTTCGTCGGCTGGCTGGACGGCCGCGACGAGGTCGACAGCAGCCGGAAGATGGGCACAATGGGCTACTGCATGGGCGGCCCGATGACGATGCGGACTGCTGCGGCGCTGCCCGACCGCATCGGCGCCGGGGCCTCGTTCCACGGCGGCGGCCTGGTGACAGACGCCGAGAACAGCCCGCACCTGCTGGTGAAGGACATGACGGCGCACTACCTGATCGCCATCGCCGAAAACGACGACGAGCGGCAGCCGGATGCCAGGAACGTGCTGCGCGAGACCTTCGACGCGGCCGGCCTGCCGGCCGAGATCGAGGTCTACGAAGACGCCATGCACGGCTGGTGCCCGCCGGACACATCGGTCTACCACGAGGCCCAGGCCGAGCGGGCCTGGAGCCGCCTGCTCGCCCTGTTCGAAACCGCCCTGGCGTAGCGCCGGGGCCACACGACCGGTCCCGCGACCCGGTCTCACTCGCCGGAACGCCTGCGGACGAGCCGGCGTCCCTGAGGGCGCGGGCAGGTCCGTCGGCCGGGCGAGCTCCCGGGCCGCCGCAGCTGCCAGGCGACGATCTGGAGCCTGCCGCGACAGGCAGGTAGCCACCCAGCCACACACCAACCAGATCCCGGAAAGCACCGATGATCACGATCTACCACGTCCCGCGCACCCGTTCGGCCCGCGTCATCTGGCTGTGCGAGGAGCTCGGCCTGCCGCACGAGATCGTGCCGGTTGACTTCAGCCCGAAGTACCGCGCCTCCGCGGAGTGGCGACGCCTCAACCCGATCGGCAAGGTCCCGGCGATGACCGACCTGGACGCGGAGGGCGCCCCCTTCACGATGATCGAGTCCGGCGCCATGGTCCACTACACCCTGGAGCGCTACGGCGAAGGTCGGCTGCAGCCTCCGCCCGGCTCCGCGGAGAGCGCCATCTTCCTGCAGTGGTCCTGGTTCGCCGAGGCCAGCCTCGCTCGCCCGCTCGGCGACGTCGTCCACCACACGATCTTCAAGCCGGAGGCAGAACGCCTGCCCGCAGTCGTCGAGGACGGCCGGAAACGCGCCGAGAGCTGTCTCGGCGCCGTGGAGGCCGCCCTGGAGGGACGCGACTTCCTGCTCGCGAGCGGCTTCTCGGCCGCCGACATCATGATGGGCTACTCGCTCAACCTGGCGCAGCGCCTGGGCATCCTGGACGACCGCTACCCGGCCGTGGTCGAGTATCTGACGCGACTGCAGGCCCGCCCGGGATTCCAGACCGCCTTCGCTTCATCGTAAGCGGCCGACCCGAAAGAGGGCGAACGAGAGCGGGAGGCCACTCGCAGGCGTTCAAGGTCGGGAGAAGATCGTGAGGAGATCTTCAAGCAACGGGTGCGCCAGCCTGGCTGATGCCTCGGCCTCGATGAGTCGGGCTACCGGGCCCAGGGTCGTGTGCAGGAAGCGCCTCAGCGCCTCGGGGCTGCCACCACACCCTCACCAGCCTCCATCAACTCACAAGGGATACCGCAGGCGGTCCACACGGTCCTCTGAGCATCCATCCGCAGCGCGACGAGGGCGTCCGGTGGCTCAGCACCTGAACGGACCGGGTGCCAGTCAGATCCAGGCGTGCCCACGGTCCCGTCTGGCCATCCGGTCGCTGAGGGTACGAGCAGTGTCTTGCACCCCCCCCCCCTTCCCCGTTGGTCCGCAGGCCTGTCTGGACATCACCAGTCGCTGTAGTGTCGGGCACCGGGGTAACCCGGCCGACCTGCGCTGAGAACTCGTCCCGCGCCCGGGCCTCCAGCCAGCCTTGCAAGCGAGGCACCAATGGACGCACCTGACAGCGGGGACCGGCCCCTCCACGGCGCATCAGGCGAGCAGCCGACCCGAACTGCCACCGCCAGCAACAGAACCACCGACCACGCCGCGTGAGCCACTGCCCGCAGACACACGACGACCCATGACGAGATGCTCGGCGAACCCTTCGCCGTCAGCCCGCGGCTGCAGGAGCGTCACGGGGACCCGGAATCTCATCGTCAGACCTGTGCCCCATGACCTCTGATGAGTGCCGGCGGTTCCCCACGCGAATCGCCGCCGATCCCTGCATCCTGATCTCAGCCGTTCGCCGCGCCCACGCCTCACCGAAGTCCGACCCAGTCCGAGGCTCCAGTAGTGCACGCAGGTCAGCCGCGGCTGGCTCCAGGTTGCCACCCGCCGCTGGACCGGAAGTGGCCGTCGATGCGAGTGCGACCTGGCGAACTGGCTACGAGTTGCCGCGGTGGCGGTGGGCGGGCATGTCCGCCACGACGTACTTCCGAGAGTCGTCGTCCCAGCAGTAGTAGATGCGCAGGCAGCGGCTTGGGGCGCGGGTGTTGCCGCCGCACTTCAGGTGCCAGTCCGCCCCCAGCGTGTGCCCGTCGAACTCGAAGTCGAAGGCGTCGCCACCGCAGGGTTCGTTGTGAATTCCCGACGGCAGGGGTCCGGAGCCCGGCCGGGAACCGGAACCGCCGGTGCGGCGCTTCCGGGCGTCGTCGGCAAGCAACAGCAGGCAGCGGGCCGCGGTCTCCACGTCCTTGTAGCGGGCCTTCTTGATGCCCTTGCGGGCAGCCGGCGCAAGCACCACGTTGCCGGGCAGATGATCGTTGCACCAGGGAAGGAAATCCTCCCAGCTTCCGGGCAGGTCGGACAGGGCAGGCTCGGCGATCTCGCCGTCCCTGGCCTCGAGCGCCTGCTCCAACTGATGAATGCGCTGCTCCGCAGCCCGCATGTCCTGCCGCCGCGCGTCGGCCTCCCGCTTCAGATGGTCCACCTCGCGCGCCCGGTCGGTCTCCGAGCGCTGCAGATCATCCTCGACGCGCTGCAGCTCGACCAGCAGCCAGCGCTCTCGGTCTCTCCCCTCGTCCCGCGCAGCAGCAGTGGCGTCACCCCTGGAGGCGTCCCCTCCGCCGCCGACCTCGTCGGAAACTCCGTTCGCTGCCGCCGGTGCAGACGCACGGGCCACCTGGTCGCTTTCGACTTCGGGTTCCTCGGACGCCTCGGGAATCGAGATCTGCGGATAGAGGTCCTCGCTCAAGCCGCTCAGGTAATGGCTGTAGTCGGCCCTCGCCTCGCGCAGCTCGTTCGAGATCCGACCATCCTCCTCCAGCAGCCGCCGAAACTCGGCGCCGGTCGGAGGATCGTCCGACTCCAGGCGACGGCTCACTTCGCCTCGCCGGGTCGCCAGGTCCCGAGTTCTCTCGCGCTGATCCTGGATTCCCGCCAACTCATCGCCCACATCGCCGAGGCGCCTGTGCTCGGCCCTGAGCTGCCAGACGCCAACTCGGACGTCAATCTTCGCCCAACGGTCGCGAAGGTCTGCGGCACCGTCTGGTCCGGTGATTCCGAGCTGTTCCGCTTTCTTCAGTATCCGCTTCACGCTCACCCCGAGCCGTTCGACCTCATACCTCGCGGCTTCCTCCGACAGCCGGAGCCGCAGCTGGTCGAGCTCCTGCAGCAGATCGCGGAGCGTTGCCGTCTGCTCGGAGGTGACTGTCTCCGCATCTGCAGACAACATGTTCGTGGAGGCATCCGCGAACCGCTGGCAGGTACCCGCCCAGTGGAGCCGCACACGCTCCAGAGGTGTCGGCGAGTCGATCAGGATCTCCCTGTACTCCTCCGCAAGCCGCGGGATCCTGTCCGCCGCGTTGCGAAGCAGCTTCTGGCTATCGAGGACAGTCGCCACGGCGAACAGGGCAAGAACCGCCGCTTCCCGCGCCTCGTCCGCGAGAACCTCCCAGGCGTCCAGCGCCCCTTCGAGCTCGCGCCAGGTGGCGGCGACCCAGTCGATGGCCTCTTTCGGCTTGAGGACGCGACCTGGGCCTGCAAGCCTCTCCAGCTCCTCGCAGTCCGGCAGCGCCTCCTGCCCTCCATCCCCGGGCCCTTCGTCCTGATCGTCCTGTTCGGTCCCTGCCTGAAGGTCCGCGTGGCCGGCCCACTCCTGCAGGAGATTCCGCTCCAGGGAGTACTCCGGAGTCTTCGTGCGCTTGCTGATCTCGAAGGACGCAGACCAGCGTTGACGCCGGAAAGTCGGGACCTTGTAGAGCGCTATCAGCCCGCGCTTGGTCTTCCCGCGCCCCGTTGGTGGGTCCGACAAACGCTCCAGGGCATGACTGAAGAACTTCCTTTTGGCCAGCGTGGCCAGCCCGCCGGAGCTCTTGCTGACATGGAGCTTCCGGCAAAGAAGCTGGACCTCCTGCAGACTGCGGGGCAGGCCGGCGCCAAGCGGGTCGGACTGCTGCCATCTGTCGCTCATGGACCGAGTACCCGTGGAAGAGAAGGGCAACGGCACGATTCTACTCCGCCGGGCTCTGCCGGCACCCAGGAACGCAAACGACCCCGCCGGGCAATGCAGCCTGGCGGGGTCGTCGCGTTGTTGCAGGCGCCTCGCGGCGCCCGCTGCCGAAGCCGGTCGGGTCCCTTACAGGCCGACCACCGACACGAAGCTGACGCAGCGGCCGGGGGCGCCGCCGAGGTTGTGGGTCAGGCCGAGCTTGGGATCGGCGATCTGACGCTCGCCGGCCTCGCCGCGCAGCTGCAGCCACATCTCGTACATCATGCGCAGGCCGGAAGCGCCGATCGGGTGACCGAAGCTCTTCAGTCCGCCGTCCGGATTCACGGGCTGGTCGCCGTCGAGGTCGAAGCGGCCGTCCATCGTGTCCTTCCAGGCCTGGCCACGCGGCGAGAACCCGAGGTCCTCCATCAGCACCAGCTCGGTGGGCGTGAAGCAGTCGTGGACCTCGGCCATGCTGATCTGCTCGCGCGGATGCTCGATGCCGGCCTGGTCGTAGGCGTCCCTGGCGCTCTCGACCACCTCGGGGAAGGTCGTGAAGTCGTAGTCCTGACGCTTGGCGCCCTCGGACGGACCCGCGACGAACGACAGCGCCTTGATGAAGATCGGGTTGTCGTTGTACTTGTGGGCGTCCTCGGCGCGGCAGATGACCGCTGCGGCGGCGCCGTCGGAAACACCCGAGCAGTCCATGATGCCGAGCATGCCCGCCACCTTGGGCGAAGCGTTGATCTTCTCGATCGGCACCTCGCGCTGGAACTGCGCCTTCTCGTTGCGGGCACCGTTGTAGTGGTTCTTGTAGGCGATCTTCGACAGCACGTCGCGCATCGACTCCAGGTCCACGCCGTACTTCTCCGCGTAGGCCGGGGCGAGGAGCGAGAAGTTCGCCGGCGCGGTCATGCCGGACTCGGTGCCGTCGCCCGGAGGGGCGCTGCCGGTGAGGCCGGAGAACCCGGAGTCCTTGAGCTTCTCGACGCCGACCGCCATCACCAGGTCGTAGGCGCCGGACGCGACCGCGTACGAGGCGTTCCGAATCGCCTCGCTGCCGGTGGCACACATGTTCTCAAGCCGGGTGACCGGCTTGTACTGGATCTTCAGCGGCTCCGAAAGCGTCAGCCCGGAGATGCCGCTGCCCGTGGTGCCCAGCCAGTACGCGTCCACGTTGTCCGGCTCGATGCCGGCCGAACCGTAGGCATCCTGCACGGCGTCGACGAGGAGATCGCTGGCACTGCGGTTCCAGTGCTCACCGAACTTGGTGCAGCCCATGCCGACGATGGCTACGCGATCACAGATTCCCTTGCTGGCCATTGATTCTCCTTCGTCGTTTCCAGGTGATGCCGTCTCCAGACGCCATCCGACAGGCTCAGCGCTTCGGCCGTGCCTTCCAGAAGTAGTTGTGGACGCCGCCCGCAGTGTACAGGCGGCGAAACGTCATTTCCAGCTCGTCGCCGATCGCGACCTTGTCCGGGTCCACGTCGGTGAGCTGACAGAGCATCCGGCCGCCCTTGTCGAAGTCCACCACGGCGCCGATCACCGGCGGCTGCAGCGAGTAGGCGAGCCGGTCGAGAGTGTAGGTGCTGATGCGGCACTCGGCGTCCGCATAGGACTCCAGAGTCGAGTCGTCCGCGGCCTGGCAGACGACGCAGACCCGCTGAGGCGGCAGGTTCGTGTTGCCGCAGCGGTTGCAGCGCGAGCCCAGGAAGCCGAACTTCCAGCGCTCGGCCCGCTGCATCGGCGGCGCCGCCGGACGATCCGGGTCGGGGCGCCGAGGCGGCTCGAAGGGCAGTACCTCGCGCCACTTGAGGTAGTTCGTGTAGCCGAGGTCGTTGCGGTTCGAGGCCACCCAGTCCGCAACGGAGTGCTTCGGATGCCCGTCGCCGATCGCCTCGGTGACCTCGAAGACGGCCACGTCGACGCCGTCCGCCACCACCGCCACGGCGATGCGGTCGCCAGCCGACGCGCCGTCGAGCGCACTGGCCAGCACCAGGCCGGCGTGGGCGGCGCCGCTTCGACCGACCGTCGCGGCGAGCCCGTCCGCGATCTGCGCCGGCGCCACGCCTGCCGCCCGCGGGAAGCCGCGGAAGACGCGTGCGTTCGTGCCGTCAAGGACAACCGTGGCCAGGTCGGAAGCAGCAACCCCGGCGTCTGCCAGCGCGCGTGCGAAGGTGTCCACCAGCAGCGGCGTGAAGATCTCGGCGCCGAAGCGCTCCTCCCACTGCTTGGCGAACGGCATGTCGCCGCTCTTCCAGACGTCGAGCACTTCCTCGGTGCAGGACGCGCGTCCGACAAGTCTGGCCACGGGCTCGCCATCGCCACCCACGACGAAGGCCGCAGCCGCATCACCGCCGCCCGACTCGCGCGGACCGCTCGGCGCGCCCACCACCACGTCGCTCGCCGCGACGAGGACGGTACGCCCGGCCGACGCCATGTCGAGCGCCGCAAGCAGGGCCGACAGGCCCGACCGACTGGAGCCGCCAAGGTCGAGCGCCGTCACCGACTTCGGCAGGTTCGTCGCCGCCTGCAGGGTCGCCGCGTTCAGCTTCTCCGCGTAGGGAGCGCTGGTGGAGGCGAACAGCACCGTGTCGATCTCCGCGCCTTCCGGCAGCTCGCGCAGGGCCTCGCGCGACGCCTCCACCGCCATCGAGGCAGAATCCTCGTCGTAGCTGGCTGCGGCGCGCTCGCCGCGACCGAAGCCCATCGCCGACCGCTGGATACGGAAGAAGGGTACGTAGCTGCCGTATCGGACGATTCCGGACATGGACGCTGGTCTCCTGGTTCAAGAGGCCGGACAGGCTGCCGACCGTTCGGTAGGTGAAGCACGCACAGTATAGCGACCCAGAACGACCACCGCGCCCGGCCCCCTGCTGGCGCTGGTTCTACTGGCCCCGGTTCATGTTCTCGATTCGCCGCTGGAGCTCCTGCATCCGCCTGACCCGTTCCTGGCGGAATGCCTCCCAGTACTCTTCGAAGTCCACCGCCTCACCGTCGATGATCTCGTAGATGCGCGTGAACCTCTGCACGTCGCCGGTCTCGCGGAACTGAATCGTCCCGGTGACGCCGGGGAGTTCCCGAATCGCCCTCATGCCCTTGAGCAGGTCGCTCGGGATGTTGATCGTCTCGAGCTCCGAGAGAGCCGCGATCATCAGGTCCATCGAGTCGCGGCCCAGACCGGCGAAGTAACTCGGCGTGGCGAGCTTGTCCTCCGCTGCGGCCAGAGCCTCCGCGGCAGCCTCGGCCGCAGACCTGGCATCGGCGAGGCCCGCGTCCGCGAGGTCCATGCCCTCCATGATCGCCTGCGCGCTCTCCTGCGTCGCCTTGGCCTCCTGCCAGACGGCAAGGTCGGCCGGGTCGGAGAAGCGCTCGCGGTAGGCGGCCACGAACGAAGCCATCGGTTCGTCGGGACTGCCCGTGTCGTACACCGGCGACGTGAAGTACACGTTGTTGGCCGCCGGTCCGGCCGCTTCCAGCACCGCATCGAGGTTCAACCACGACGAAGTGGCCAGGCGGTGATCGCGCTGCGAGAAGCCGCCGAGACGCAGGGCCTGAATCGCTTCTCCCAGGGCCCTGCCCGTAGCCGCTACGTAGATGCCGTTCGGCTCGAGGCTCAGGGCCTCCTGCACCATCGCGTTGTGATCGGAAGACTCGCCCAGGCTGACCCTCCCCGCCAGTTCCGTGCCCCAGACGGCTTCCAGGGCGTCGGCCAGCGACCCGGCGACGGGCGTGTCCTCCACCACCAGCACCAGCCGCGTCACGTTCACCCTGTCGCGGAGGAAGGTCGCCATCGTCGAAGCCTCGGTCTCCACGCCGGGGAAGATGCGGTAAAAGTACTCCGAGGTGTCGCTCAGCTCCGCCGCCGCCGCCGAAGGCGACACGAGGACCCTCCCCTCGTCATCGGCGACCGGGACCATCGTCAGGCCCTCAGCGCTGGTGCCGGCGCCAATGGCGGCCAGCGAAGTCGAGAAAGCCGTTTCGAGCTGCGCGGCCGCCTGGTCGGCATCGCCCTCCGAATCGACCACGTTGATCGTCACGTTGTAGCCCAGCTCCTCGTCGCCGCCGAGCAGGAGCTCGTGACGCAGCCGGACGCCGTTCGCGATCTCCGTGCCGTAGATCCCGGACGGACCGGTCAGCGGCAGGATGACGCTGATGTCGACCGTCGGCACGGCGGGGCCACAGCCGACGGCAAGAGCCAGGAGCGACCCCAGGGCAAGAGACAGGAAACGGGCAGGAACCTTCATCACGTCAACTCTCCATCGTCTGGATGTCGTCGGGGTTCGGACCTCGGGACCGGGCGATCCCTGGCGGCTCCCGGGTCGTGAACGGCGGGTCATTCGGGCGCGCTCCTCGCCGCGGCTCAATCGACTGCTCGAACTCTGCCGAACAACAGGTTCTAACGCGGCCATCCGAATTGTGTCAAGGGGCAGCGGGTGGGTTCCGCGGCCCGGCAGCCACGTCGATTCCCGCATCATCTCCCCACTTCCCACGTCACCGGCTGGCTTCCGACGGGTCCGCTCACCCAGCCGCCGACAACGGCCGAAAACAGGCCGGCGTTGCCGCCGGCATGGACGATCAGCAGACCGCCGGGCCTGAACTTCGGCACCTCGGCGCCGGCCATGCGCTCCGGCAAGCCCTCGAGAATCCCGCCGGCGCCTCGCACGAGCTCCGCGCCCGGGCGCACCAGCGAAGCGTCGAGTTCGCGCCGCAGCCTGGCCTTGTCCCAGCCAGCCCGCCGGAACACGTTCCCGTGCTCGTAGCCCACCACCAGCATCGCGTCGAAGCCGACGACCAGCTTGTGGTGCGCCACGGCCAGCAGCGCCGAGGCGAGAGAGCGAGCCAGGGACTCCGGTTCGCGGGAGAGCTGATCGACCACCCCGCGGGGGCCCTCGCCGGCGAACAGCGTGACCGACGACGCGCCTTCGGCCACACCTCGCTCCACCGCGAGCGAGGTCCAGGGCGAGTCGGCCTCCCGCTCCGCGAAGCAGAAGCCGAGCTTGCCGGGGTTGCCGAGCGTCGCCCGGTCCACTTCGCCCGGTCGTGCGCCGCCGACGTTGCGCAGCACCAGCTGCAGGGCGCGGCCGATCGTCGAGTTGGCGCGGTTCCCCTGGCCCAGGACATTCATCTTCGAGTTCATGCCCAGGGCACGCGTCACCGGTCCATTGACCACGATCACCGGACCGGCAAAGTAGGTCGTCGCCGCGAGGCCGTGCCAGTTGAACTCCTCGGTGAGCGCCGCTTCCACCGCCGCCAGCACCACCGGCAGGTACTCCGGACGGCAACCGGCCATCACCGCATTCACGGCGACCTTGCCGACGGTGCATTCGCCGTAGTCCGGCGCCACCAGACCGAGCACCTCGCCGCGGCCGCGACGGGTCCCTGCGAGCATGCGTTCGACCCGTTCCGGCGTCGGCGGCACGACCGGCAGACCGTCCGACCAGCCGCGGGCGAAGCAGGCCTCCACGTCGTCTTCCTGATCGCCGATCTCGACCCGGCGGGGACCGCCGCTCGCGAACTCGGCAGCCAGCCGCTCGACATGCGGGGGTTCGACGTTCAGGGCGCCGCAGCCCGGGCGGCTCGGCGGCAGGTCTGCGCCCAGCCCGTCCAGGCCGGTCACTTCCTGCCACTGCTCGCGGTTCCAGCCGATGGCGGCGGCCGAGGTGGCGCCCTCCTCGCGGCTCAAAAGCGTGGGGACGATCTCCACCTCCAGCCGATGGGACAGGGTCAGATCAGCATCGTGCACGGGACCGCAGCCGGCCGGAAACTCCGGCTCGTCCTGGGTGAGCACGAGCAGCGGCCGATGACGCCGCACTTCCTCCAGCACCGGTTCGACCAGCCGGCAGGTTGGGCAGTCCTTCTTGACCACCGCCACCAGGCCCGTGTCGAAGCCCGGCGGCGCAGAAGACACCTCGTCCATGTAACGGAGCGTAACAGGCTCCCCGGCCCGGGCCGGCGGCATGCGGTCCGCCGTGCGGTCCGAGGGCTCGGGTTGCGCCTGACCTGCAAGCGCCAGACGGCGAGTGCAGAGCGGTCGTGTAGGGTTCGGGGTTCACTCCGAAAGCCATCCATCGGGAGACCACCGCATGGCTCAGACCCTGATCGACCCGACCAACGAGGCAGCGCCCACGACCCGCACGGCAGCGCCGCGGCTCCACTCCATCGGCGGCCGCACGATCGCACTGCTCGACATATCGAAGGCGCGCGGCGACGTGTTCCTCGACCGCGTCGAGGAGCGCATCGCGGACCGTGGCGCAGCCGTCATCCGCTTCACCAAGCCCACCTTCTCCAAGGTGGCGCCGGCCGACATTCGCGCCGAGATTGCCCAGCGCTGCGACGCGGTGATCGAAGCGCTGGCCGACTGAGGGTCCTGCACGTCGTGCAGTGTGCACGACACGACCCAGCTCGAAGACGTGGGCCTGCCCTCCGTGTTCGTCGCCTCGTGCGAGTTCCAGGACGCGGCCGAGTCCCAGTCGAAGTCCCTCGGCTCCTCACCCGCCGTCGTCTACGTGCGCCATCCGATCCAGGACCGCACGGACGTGGAAATGGCGGAGATCGCGGACGGGGCGATCGAGTCGCTGGTGGCAGCGCTGACCGTCTGACGCGGCGCCATCAAGCCTCCCGTCGGACCGGGTCCGGGGCTTCCCGGCCGGTCGGTGCCGGCATTTGCCGACCGGATCCCATGGCGGACGCCACGCCATGCCTCGGTTCGGTTACCGTAACCGACCGTCCGAGGCGCAGAGCACCGCGCCCGGGTCTTGCCGACACCTTCGACCACCCGACCGAAAGCCCGGAAGAAGAGCACGAGGAACCCGACCGATGCGCGCAGGCACGTCGAGCGCCAGGAAGCAGCTGGAAACACCGCGGCGGTTCGTCTCGGACGCCGGGCGCATCGTCCATGCGCTGAACCTCGAGGTATTCCCGAACTTCTTCGGCAACGTCTACGTGATCGACGACGGAGCGCGCCGGGTGCTCGTCGACTGCGGATCCGGCATGGACTTCTCGAACCGCAACCTGGTGAACGGCCTGGCCTCCATCGAAGAGCGATTCGGCGTCCACGTCGAGCTCGCCGACATCGACGTCATCCTGATCACGCACGGCCACATGGATCACTTCGGCGGCCTGCAGTTCGTGCGCGGCCACACCGAGGCGCCGGTGGGCATCCACGTACTCGACCGACGGGTGCTGACCCACTACGAGGAGAGGGTCGTGGTCGCTTCCCAGCAGCTGCGGGTGTTCCTGAACCGCGCCGGGATCTCCACCGCGAAGTGCGACCAGCTGATGATGATGTACACCGCGCCCAAGGCGCGTTACGGCTCGGTTCCGATCGAGTTCCTGCTCGACGAAGGCCAGCCGGTGACGGACGGGGACGGGCAGGATCTCGGCATCGACGTCCTTCACGTCCCCGGTCACTGCCCGGGGCAGGTCTGCCTCCGCGTCGACGACATCCTGCTCACGGCGGACCACGTCCTGGCCCGCATCACGCCTCACCAGTCGCCCGAATCGCTGACCCTGAACATGGGTCTCGGCCACTACCTCGACGCCCTCGGCAAGGTCGAGCACCTCGACGGCGTGAGCGTCGGCCTGGGCGGACACGAGGAACCCATCGACGACGTCACGGCGCGCGTCGGCGAGATACGCGCCTCGCACGACCGGCGGCTGGACGTCATTCTCGACACCTGCAAGGCGCCGCAGACCACCGCCGACATCAGCCGCCGGCTGTTCGGCGCCGTCCGCGGCTACACCGTCCTTCTCGCTCTCGAGGAAGCGGGCGCCCACGTCGAGTACCTCTACCAGCGAGGCGAACTGGTGGCAGAGAACGTGGGCGACCTGGAGTCCGAGACCGACCCGGTCGTGCGCTACGTGCGCGCCTGACGGCCCGGCCAGCATCCCTTGGCCGCCGGCAGGCCCGCCCGCCTGCTAGAGTCGCCCCGACCGCCAGGGGGCGGTCCACCGCAACCGTGAACGTCAAGGGCTCGCATACCGTCGCCGTGGAGCGCACCGTCGTCTGGGAGGCTCTTCTCGACCCGGACGTGCTTTCGCGCACGCTTCCCGGCTGCGAGGACCTGGCCCCGGTCGGCGACAACAACTTCCGCGGCAAGCTGAAGATGAAGGTCGGGCCCGTGCAGGGCGTGTTCCAGGGAGGAGTCGAGCTCTTCGACCTGGATCCGCCGAACGGCTACCGCCTGAAGATGGACGGCAGGGGCGCGCCGGGCTTCGTCAACGGCAGCGGTTCCATGCGTCTCGAAGCGACCGACGACGGCGGCACCACGGTGCACTACGAGCTCGAAGCCCAGGTCGGCGGACGGCTCGCCGCGGTCGGCCAGCGGCTGCTCGACAGTTCGGCGAAGGTGCTCACCCGGCAGGGTCTGCAGAGCCTGGAGAAGCAGCTGGAAGCGCGGACGGCCGCCGCTGCCGAAGCCGGCGAGGCGCAGGCCGAAGCTGCCGGCGCCGAGGCCGACGACGCCGACGCGGGCGAGACGGACGAGAAGCCGGCCGCTCCCGACGCGGCGACCTCGGTTACCGGAGCCGGCCCGGCCGCAGCAGCGGCGCCCGAAGCGCCGTCGCAAACCACCTTCGCCGCCCAGTTCGTCATCGGGCTGGCCCGCGAGTACTGGCCCTGGCTGGTCGGCGGCGCACTGGTCGTCCTGGCCGTCGCCGCCGCCTGGATCAGGAGCAGCGGCTAGCCGACGCCGCCCGACCCGTCGCACCGTCCGTCACAGGCCCGCCACCACCGCAGACCAGTACAGGCAACCCGAACGGCACAGCAACCGAAGGCCACCCAAGGAGACGCCGCCATGACCGTGTCCATTCAACTCGAAGTGAACGACAAGCCGGTGCACGCCGTGGTCGAGCCGCGGCGGCTGCTGGTCCACTTCCTGCGCGAGGATCTGGGCCTGACCGGCGCCAACATCGGCTGCGAGACGAGCCTCTGCGGGGCCTGCACCGTGCTGGTCGACGGCGCGGCCGTGAAGTCCTGCACCATGCTCGCCGCGCAGGCCGACGGCGCCTCGGTGACCACGATCGAGGGGCTTGCCACGGGCGGCGAGATGCACCCCCTGCAGGAGGGCTTCTGGGAGAAGCACGGTCTGCAGTGCGGCTACTGCACGCCGGGAATGATCCTCTCCGCGAACTACCTGCTGGCCAGCAACCCCAACCCCAGCGACGCGGCAATCCGGGAGGGCCTCAAGGGCAACATCTGCCGCTGCACCGGCTACCACAACATCGTGGAGGCCATCAAGTACGCGGCCGAAAGGATGAACTGAGATGGCGGGCGTACTCGGCACCTCCATCCGACGGCGGGAGGACCCGGCCCTCATCACCGGGCGCGGCAAGTACACCGACGACCTGAAGGCGCCCGGCATGGCCCACGCGGTCATCGTCCGGAGCCCCTACGGGCACGCCCGCATCCGCGGCATCGACAGCTCCGAGGCCGAATCGCTGCCGGGCGTCCTCGCCGTCCTCACGGCGCGCGACGTGGCGGCGGCAGGTCTGCCCGGCGTGGTGCCGGTCGGCTGGTTGCTGCCGGAGCTCAAGACGCCCGCCCACCCGATGATCGCGTCCGACACGGTGCGCCACGTCGGCGATGCGGTGGCGGTCGTCGTGGCCGAGGATCGCTACGTCGCCCGGGACGCGGCCGATCGCGTGGCGGTCGACTACGAACCGCTCGACGCCGTGGCCGACGTCGTGAAGGCACTCGAGGACGGCGCTCCCACCGTTCACGAGGAAGCGCCCGGAAACGTCGCCTTCAACTGGGAGATCGGCGACAGGGAGGCCGTCGACAGGGCCTTCGCCGAAGCCGCGCGCACGGTCGAGCTCGAACTGCGGAACAACCGGCTGATCCCGCACGCGATCGAACCGCGCGCCGCCCTCGCGTCCTTCGACTCGTCGACCGGCGACATGACGATTCACATGACCAGCCAGAACCCCCACGTGCACCGGCTGCTCATGACCCTCGCGTCGCTCGGCATGCCGGAACACAAGGTGCGCATCGTCGCGCCGGAGGTGGGCGGCGGCTTCGGCAGCAAGATCCACCACTACGCGGACGAGTCGATCGTCGGGCTGTGCTCGATGAAGCTTGACCGGCCGGTCAAGTGGACCGCAACCCGCACCGAGACCAACCTGACCGATGCCCACGGACGCGACCACGCGACCCGTTGCGCGATGGCGCTCGACGCGGACGGCCGCATCACCGGCCTCAGGGTGGACACCGCGGCCGCCATGGGGGCCTACCTGTCGACCTTCGCGCCCGCCGTTCCCACCTACCTGTACGGCACCCTGCTTTCCGGTCAGTACGACATCCCGGCGATTCACTGCCACGTGACGGGCGTCTTCACCCACACCGCGCCGGTCGACGCCTACCGCGGCGCGGGGCGTCCCGAGGCGACCTTCGTGGTCGAGCGGCTGATGCACCTCGCCGGCGAGGCGACCGGGCTTGGACCGGTCGAGGTCCGACGGCGCAACTTCGTCCCGTCAGGCGCCTTTCCGTACCAGACCCAGGTCGCACTCGAGTACGACTCCGGCAACTACGGTCCGGCCATGGACCGCGCGCTGTCGATGGTCGGCCACGACGACCTGCTCCGGGAACAGGAAGCCCGCCGCGGCGACGGCGGTCCCCAGCTCGGCATCGGCTTCTCGTCCTACATCGAAGCCTGCGGCCTCGCCCCGTCCGCGCTGGTCGGCGCGCTCGGCGCCCAGGCAGGCCAGTGGGAAAGCGCCGACGTGCGCGTCCACCCGACCGGTTCCGTCACCGTCTACACGGGTTCCTCGTCGCACGGCCAGGGGCACGAGACCACGTTCTCGCAGATCGTCGCCGACCGGCTCGGCATCGCCCCGGAGGCGGTCGAGGTCGTCCACGGCGACACCGACCTGGTCCAGTTCGGCATGGGCACCTACGGCAGCCGGAGCGCCGCGGTGGGCGGTTCGGCCATCGCCGGCAGCGTCGACAAGATCATCGAGAAGGGCAGCAGGATCGCCGCCCACCTGCTAGAGGCCTCGACCGAGGACATGGAGTTCGAAGACGGCAGCTTCCGGGTCAAGGGGTCGCCCGACCGGGCGCTCGGGCTCGGCGACGTGGCCCTGCAGGCGTACCTGGCCCACAACTACCCGGACGACCTGGAGCCGGGGCTCTCCGCCACCACGTTCTACGACCCGGCGAACTTCACCTACCCGTTCGGCACCCACGTCTGCGTCGTCGAGGTCGACCCGGAAACCGGCGTCGTCAAGCTGCTGCGCTACGCGGCAGTGGACGACGTGGGCAACGTGATCAACCCGATGATCGTGGACGGGCAGCTGCACGGCGGGCTCGCCCAGGGGATCGGCCAGGCGCTTTGGGAAGACGCCGTCTACGACGACACCGGCCAGCTGGTATCGGGCTCGCTGATGGACTACGCGCTCCCCAGGAGCCACAACCTCGTCCCGTTCGAGCTCGACCGCACGACCACGCCCTGTCCGCACAACCCGCTCGGCGTCAAGGGCGTCGGCGAGGCAGGGGCGATCGCCTCGCCGCCGGCGGTCGTGAACGCCGTCGTCGACGCGCTGGCCCCCTGGCGCATCACGCACATCGACATGCCGCTCACGCCCGAGAAGGTGTGGCGCGCCGTCGCCGCCGCTCGAAACGGCAGGAACTGAGACTAGACTCGCCAGCCAACTCGCGAATCCCGCAGCGACCCAAGCCTCGCTGCCGAATCAGGAGACCGGAAGATGTACCCAGCCCAGTTCGACTACCGCCGCGCCGGATCGGTGGACGAGGCCCTGAGCCTGCTGCAGGAGAACGAGGAAGCGAAGCTGATGGCGGGCGGCCACAGCCTGATTCCGATGATGAAGCTCCGCCTGGCCCAGCCTCCGCTCGTCATCGACATCGGCCGGCTGGACGAACTGAAGGGCATCTCGGCCGGAGACGGCTCGGTACGCGTCGGCGCCCTGACCACCCATGCCGAGATCGCCGGTTCCGACCTGCTGGCAGCCCATTGCCCCGTGCTGGCGGAGGCCGCCGGACACATCGGCGACGCCCAGGTCCGCAACCGCGGAACCATCGGCGGCAACATCGCCCACGCCGACCCCGGCTCCGACCTGCCGCCCGTGCTGGTCCTCCTCGGCGCCACGGTCCACATCCAGTCGCCCGCCGGCGCCCGCTCCGTTGCCGCCGCAGACTTCTTCCAGGACCTGCTGATGACCGATGTCGGCGAGGACGAGATCCTCACCCACATCGAACTGCCAGCCACGGAGAGTGGCGCCGCGTACCTCAAGTTCGAGCACCCGGCCTCCGGCTACGCCGTCGTCGGCGCGGCCGCCGCCGTCCGCACGCAGCGCGGTCACTGCACCCGCGCCGGCCTCGTGGTCGGAGGCGTCGGCGCCACCCCGACGGCCGTCGACGTGTCGAGCCTGATCGGTTCGGACCTCTCCGACGAGGCCTTGGCGGCCGCCGCGGACGGCCTCGACACCGAGGACCCCATCGGCGACATCTTCGCCAGCGGCGACTACCGCGTCCACGTCGGCAAGGTCTACGGCAAGCGAGCTCTCGCTGCCGCCCGCGACCGCGCCTGACGCCGTCAGCCCGGCCTGACCGCCCGGCGGCTGGCGGCGAGGCTGGCGGCCACATCAGCGAGCGAGCAAGGTCGCGCACCCGGCGCGCGTCGGCATCCTCCGGGCACCACCCCGGCGCCAGCAGCTCGGCCGGCGAATGGCCGTCCAGCCGCTCCCCAGGCGGGTCGAACCAGCGCCGGACGCCAATGTCGCTGTACACGCCCGCAAGGTCGCCAGCCACGAGCGCAGGAGGTGCAGCCGAGCCGCCACCAGGTCGGGAAAGGCTCGCTCCCCCGACAGATAGCGCAGACGGCTGACGAGCGAGATCCGCCACAGCCTGGCCAGCAACAACAGTCTGGCCAGCAACTCGCGCCCGAACAGCGCGTCGCGCCTCGGTCGCCGGCACCGGCGACTCCCTGAACGCCTCGCGAAGCCGTTCGAGCTGTCGAGCGAAGTCCTCGCTACCGACGTTTTCCGTCAACGACGGGACCGGCCAGCTCGCGCCCGACGCTCGCGCCCCGAGTCCGCGCCAGCACGTCCCGCCAGACCTCCGCATCCAGCCGGCGAATCGAGACGCCGCCCAGCTACCTGCAGCTGCAGGCCGACGCACGGAACCTTCCGCAGGTCAGAAAGACAGCCGGCGAACAGAGATCCCGGGGGGCAGGGCTGACCGGCTCGCCGGAGCCGCTACTCTCCGCTTGCGCCGCGCAGCACCCGACCACCCACGCACCCCGAACGGAACCGCTCAGGACATGACCACCATCGACACCTGCACCACCGAGCTTCTCTGCGACCTCGAGGACGGCGTTGCCACGGTGACGCTGAACAAGCCGGAGAAGCGGAACGCGCTTGGCGACATCCTCACGCCGGCGCTGCGGAGCATCCTGCTCACCCTCGAAGCGGACGACCGCTGCGGGGCGATCCTGCTCACGGGAAGTGGCAGAGCGTTCTGCGCCGGCGGCGACGTTTCCGGCATGGGCGCGAACCGGAACCGGGGCGACGCTCCTGCCGCGCCGCCGACACGGGAGGAAGCGGTGCGCAACCTGATCGAGAAGCAGGAATCGCTCACCCTGCGCATGGCCGAGCTCGACAAGCCCATCGTCGCCTCGCTGCCCGGGCCCGCCGCCGGCGCCGGCCTGTCCATCGCTCTCGCTGCCGACCTGCGGATCATGGCCGACGACACGTTCGTGACCACCGCGTTCCGCCGCATCGGGCTGTCCGGCGACTACGGCGCCAGCTGGTTCCTCACCCGCCTGGTGGGCCCGGCGGTGGCGAAGGAGCTCATGATGACCGGTCGGCGAATCACGGCGGAGGAATGCCTGCAGCTCGGCATCGTCAACCGCCTCGCCCCGTTCGCTGACCTGGCCGCCGAAGCGCGCGGCCTGGCGCTCGAACTCGCCAGCGGACCGCGGACCGCGCTGCGGCTGATGAAGCAGAACGTGAACCGCGCCGCCGCCGGCGCCGACCTGGCGACGTCGCTCGCCGGCGAGGCGAAGGGGATGATCCACACCGCCCGCACGGCCGACCACCGCGAAGCGGTCCGGGCGTTCATGGAGAAGCGACCGCCCCGCTTCCAGCAGTAGCGGCTCGAGCCGCCAGACATTTCACACGCTCGTTCGTAACGCCCAGCCCCCACGTCCACAGGCGACTCCCTGGCCGGTCCCCGCCCCGGCAGAACCCGAGCCTCCGGATCCGAGGGGGCCGCAGAGGGCTGGAGGCAAGCGGCTGTCCACGTCCTCCTGGAGAAGCACCACGCACCGCACCGCAGCCAACCGCAGCGGGCGCCAACCTCCAACCAACCTCGAAGGCGCCAGCGTCCCCTGCGGCCCCCTCGGGCCTGACGCCGGCGGAGCCGGCGGCCGCTGGAAGACTCGGCAGCCTGCTAGCGTCAACCGCATGTCTGCGGAGGCGCCGTGACCGCTCCGGAACAGGGCCGGGGCCGCAGCCCGCGCCAGGCGGACCAGCAGCTCAGGCGCAGGCTGGTTCTGGCTGCGGTGCGCGAGAACGAGGCCCTGCTTGGCCGTCTGCCGACCAGCCGGGAGGCGCACGACGAAGCGACGCCGCGGCGAACGAAGCGGCGCCTCCTTCCCTTCCTGCTCGCGCTGGCGCCGCTGGCCGTGGTCGCCCTGCTGGCCGCCCTGACCCCGACCGGTCCCGCACCGGACGCCGATTCCCCGGCGCTCGACAGGTTCCGGGCCGAAGCGGCGCCGGACCCGGTCGGAGACGCCGCCGACGCGTCCACGCCCGAAGCCCGCTACAGCGAGCCGCCGCAGGCCGTCGACCTGGACGTGTTCCCGCTTGCGGTCGAGCGCATCATGCTCGACCCGGGCCACGGCGGGTCTTCCACCGGCACCGCCGGCGGCGGGCTTGCAGAGAAGACGATCGCTCTGGACATCGGCACACGGCTGCGCGACCTGCTCGCCGACAGCTTCCGCGTTGCCATGACCCGGGAAGCAGACCTGGACGTGCCGCTCGACCAGCGCACGCGCGGCGCCAACCGGGCCCGTGCCGACCTGTTCGTGTCGATTCACGTCAACTGGCTGAACCATAACCCGGCCTGCGGCATCGAGACGTTCTACCTGGGTCCCACGGACGACCCCGAACTGACCGCGCTCGCGGAGAGCGAGAACTCGGAGGCCCAGGGCTACTCTCTCGGCGACCTCCGGCGCCTGCTCGACGGCGTCTACGCCCAGGCGCGGCAGGACGAGAGTCGCAACCTGGCCACCTCGGTCCAGACAGCCCTCGTCACGAGGATGCGCACCGTCAACCCCGGCCTGCAGGACCGCGGCGTCAAGTCGGCGCCGTTCGTCGTGCTCATCGGCGCCGAGATGCCGGCGATCCTGGCCGAGGTGTCCTGCCTCTCGGACCTGCAGGAGGTCGAAAGGCTGCGGCAGGAAAGCTACCGGCAGGTGATCGCGGAGGCCCTGAACGCGGGCATCCGGACCTACGCCGCCTCGCTGGCCGAAACGGGCGGCGGCAGCGGCCAGGACCCCCGGCTCGGCGGCGGCTGACGGCATGGCGCCTTCGCAACCGCCGTCCGCCGCCGACTCGCCGGTGCTCGAAGTCGGCATCGACCTCGGCACCTCGCGCAGCTCGATCTCGGCCGCAAACGGCCAGCGTCACATGGTGCACAGCTACGTCGGCTGGCCGCGCGACATGGTGGCCAGGAAGGTGCTCGGCCGCGACGTCCTGGTCGGCGCCGAGGCGCTGGAGAAGCGGCCCATGCTGGAACTGCGCCGTCCCCTGGAGCGCGGATTGATCAAGGAAGGCTCGGACCGCGACGAGAAGGCGGTGCGCGAGATCGTGCGGCGCCTCCTGACGCTGGCCCTGCCCGAAGGCGCCGAAACGACGAAGGTCCACGCCGTGGTCGGGGTCCCGGCCGAAACGCTCCGGGTCAACCGCCAGAACCTGCGCCGGATCCTCGACGGCGTGCTCGCGAGCACGATGATCGTCTCCGAACCCTTCGCCGTCGCGTACGGGCTCGACGCCCTGGTACACACGATGGTGGTGGACGTGGGCGCGGGCACGACGGACTTCTGCGTGCTGATGGGCCACTTCCCCACCGAGCGGGACCAGCGCAGCCTGGCGATGGCCGGCGACGCCGTGGACCGCCACCTGCACGCGCGCATCGAGGAGACGTTTCCCGATGCCTCCGTCTCGGTTCACATGGCCCGCGCCTGGAAGGAGCGCCACGCCTTCGTGGGCAACGGCGGGCCGGTCGTGGTCGAAGCGCCGGTACGGGGGCGACCGACCCGACTCGACATCACCGAAGCCCTGCGGGCCGCCTGCGGCAGTCTGCTCGAACCGCTGCGCGAGACGCTTCTCGAGATGATCCCGCGGGTCGAGCCCGAGTTCCAGGAACGGGTACGCAACAGCGTCATCCTGACCGGCGGAAGCGGACTGATCCGCGGTCTCGGCGCAGCCCTTCAGGACGCGCTCGGCGACCTGGGCGGCGGCCGGGTCAGGGTCGTCAAGGACCCGGTGTTCGTGGGCTCGGACGGCGGCCTCGCCCTGGCGAAGGACGTGCGCGACGAGGACTGGCTCCGCCTCGCCAGCCGGCCGGGCTGACCGTGTCACCGTCAGGTCCGAGCCGGCCGGAGGGGACGCGGGCGCCCTGAGGCAAGCCGGAAGCGCGGGCGCCCTGAGGCAAGCCGGAAGGCTGTTGCCCGCTGCGGCTGCGCTGTGGGAGTCGGAGCGTGTCCGAGCAGACCTCGACAGTGGCTTCCCGGCAGCCTCCTCCGGCCCCCTGGGACCTGCCGGCTCGGGTCGTGCCTGCCGAGCAGCCGACCGCCGGACCGGCAAGAGAGGAGATCAGCGAAGGCCCGGCAGGCGGTCCGCCAGCTCGGCCAGGTCGGCGACCTTCGGGCAGTCGACCCGTGGCCAGTCGTCCCATGGGTCGAGCAGCACCGCATGCACGCCGGCGGCGTAGGCGCCGACCACATCGGCGGCGTGGAGATCGCCGACGTGCAACGTGCGCTCGGGCCGAGCGCCGACGAGCGCGAGCGCCTTCTCGAAGATGCGCGGATCCGGCTTCTCGAAGCCCGCCACGGTCGAATCCACCAGCCCGTCGAAGAGCGAGGTGAGGCCGAGCCGCTCCACCGTCCGTGCCATGCTGCCATCCGAGTTGCTGACCACGACCATCCGGTAGCCGAGCGCCCGAATCCGTTCCAGGGCCGCTCGCCTGCCCGGCAGCCTGCGGTTCCACAGCTGGTCGTTGCGGCCGGGTACGAAGAGGCGCTCCGCCAGAGTGGCCGCCAGCGACGACGGGTCCGCGCTGCCCCGGTCGGCGGGCGGAAGCCGGGCAAGGATCGCCTCCAGGTAGGCGCGAAACGCCCCGTCGCCCTCGGTCGTTCCCCGGGCCGCCAGCGCCGCCGATAGGCCCGGCCTCGCCGCCGCCTCCGCACGCTCCAGCGCCTCGCCGGTGCAGGAGAAGCCGAGGTTGGCCCCTGCCGCGGCCACGCGGTCGAAGTCCATCGACAGGAACGTGTTGCCAGCGTCGAAAAAGACCGTGTCCAGGTCCGACCAGGGCACCTCCTGACTCATCGCGGTCAGCGTAGCAAGCCGTCGACATGCCAGCCGGCGTCACGTCGACCTCGCCAGATCCCGGCTGGCGGCAACGGACCCGCGGCCGTCGCCGTCAAAACCTTGCGGACGCTGCCGGGAGAATCGTCTATTCTCGGTCCTCCGATTGAAGGCTGAAACGCAGGGTGGCGAGCGACGGGAGGACGTTTGATGAAGCGAGGACGATTCACGGCAACGGCAGCGGTCGCGGCCTGCGCGGCGCTCACGCTCTTACCTGTCGGCCCGGCGGCCGCCCAGGACGAGCCGCCCGAGGCGCTCCAGCGGCTCGGGACGGACCTGTACGCGGAACTCCTGTTCAACAACCAGGGCACCGGCTTCGCCATCGCCTGCTCCGTCTGCCACGCCCTGGGCGAGTCCGTGCCCGGCAAGGCCGAGCGCTTCTACGCCGACCACACCGCGACCAGCCTGACTGCCAACCGCGAGACGACCGACCGCAACGCCCAGACGCTGGCGGACGCCGCGCGCGCCGACCGCTTCGGCTGGGACGGCGCCTGGGAGTCGATGGAGGAGATGATCCTCGAGAAGCTGGTCGGCAAGCAGTACGGCTGGAGCACCGGGGACCGCGACGCGGGAATGGACAACGCGGCCTACGTGCTGCTGAACGAAGGTCACAACGCGATTTCCGGCGTGCCCTACCTCGACCAGTTTCAGGAGGTCTACGGCCTGGATCTCGAGTCCCTGCCGCGCCCGGAAGTGGCCGCCGCCGCCGCGCGCGCACTGGCCGACTACACGCGGACGCTGACCTTCACGATGACTTCGCGCTGGGACGCCTTCGCCGAGCAGAACCGGTTCCGGCAGCAGCCCAACACCGACGAGGACATGCTGAACTACGCCGCCAGCATCGAGAGCCGCATCTTCAACCAGGAGGGGCGCAACCTGATCCGCCGCCCAGAAGGCTTCACCGAAACCGCGTACGAGGGCTTCAAGACCTTCTTCCGCGCCTTCGACACGGAGTCGGTCGGCAACTGCGTCCGTTGTCACGTGCCGCCGACCTTCACGGATTACGCCCTGCACGGCACGGGCGCCGGAGAGATCAAGACGCCGCCGCTTCGCAACCTGCCCCGCACGGATCCCTACCTGCACGACGGCAGCGCCGCCACGATGGAAGACGCCATCCGCGCGCACATGGCGCTGGCCGAGCGGGCGCGAGCCGAGGAAGAGGGCATCGACCCGCTGTTCGGCGAAGTCGTCATCTCGGACGAGGACATGGAACCCCTGGTCCAGTTCCTGCTCATGCTGGACGAGGTCGGGCCGGACAACTTCCGCCACTACCTGATCAACTTCGAGTGAGAGGCGCGCCGCGCGGCCCGCGACGGGCACGGGTCCGGCGCTCCACGCCCGGGCGACCAGCGGCTCTCCTGCTTGCCGCGCTGCTGCCGCTGGCGCTCTGGCCGGGGGCCCAGCTTCACGCCGAGCCGGGGCTCGAACGCACCGAAGCCCTGCCGCCGGGCCTGCCCGACTGGCTCCCGGCGCTGCTCGACCCGGCCGGCTACCGCGTGATTCGGGATGAAGGCGCGCCGGTCGACTTCTGGTTTCCGCCGGAACTGCCGATGCAGGACCCTTCCGCCGAGCTCGGCGTGGAGTACCCGACGCTGCCCCCCGGCAGCCTCGTGGGCCTCATGCTGACGACGGATGACTGGAGCACCTACAAGAAGCAGATCGTCCCGGCCGGCGCCTACACCCTCCGCTACGCCGTGCAGCCGGCGGACGGCGACCACACCGGCCAGACCTGGTTCCGGGACTTCCTCGTCCTCGTGCCGGTCGCCCTCGACACCTTCGACCCCCACGGCTTCGTCGAGCAGGAGCCGTTGGTCGAGGCCAGCATCACGATCATCGAGGGCGCCACCCACCCGATGACGATGGCCCTGTTCCAGAACTACGACGGTGCAGAAGAGGCGACCATGTTCTGGAACGACCTGGACCAGCCGACGCTGGCGGTTCCCCTGGGCGGGGTCACGCTGGGCCTGGTGATCGTGGGCGAGGGCGAGGAAGTCCCGCTCTAGTCAGGGGCGCTGCAGCAATCGGGCGGTTCGCCAGGCAGGCCGCGGCCGCGGCGGCGGAACTGCCGCCCGAAGCGGGCCTCGGTCGGGGCGTGCGGGCAGCCGCACCCGAACGAGCGGGGGCCTCCCCGCCCTCGCAGCCGGCAACCTCTGCGGCGCTCACTCCGGCCGGTTCTCGGCGCCGGGCGCGCGCACGAGCGGAACAAAGCGCACCGGGATCACCCGGGTCCGCTCTACCGTCTTGTCCTGCCGCTTCTCCAGCACCTCCAGCTGCTGACTGCCGAACTGCGAGCCCACGGGCAGGACGAGCCGTCCGCCCACCGCCAGCTGGTCCACCAGCGGCTGCGGCACGTGGTCCGGCGCCGCGGTGACCACAACGGCGTCAAACGGCGCCTCCTCCGGCCAGCCGGCGTAGCCGTCGCCAATCCGCGTGGAGACGTTCGTGTGGCCGGCTCGCCGAAGCGCCTCCGCCGCGCGCAGGCCCAAGGGCTCCACGATCTCGATCGTGTACACGTGGTCGACGATCTCCGCCAGGACGGCGGCCTGGTAGCCGGAGCCGGTGCCGATCTCGAGCACCCGGTCGCCCGGGCCGGGCTCGGCGAGTTCGGTCATCAGCGCGACGATGTAGGGCTGCGAGATCGTCTGTTCCCAGCCGATGCGAAGGGGCGAGTCGATGTAGGCCAGGTCGCGGGCTTCCTCCGGCACGAACTCGTGGCGCTCCACCTTCTCCATCGCCGCGATGACGCGCTCATCCCGAACCGGAGGCCGGCCGTCTCGCGGGGCGGCGATCGTGTCGCGCACCATCTGCCGACGCAGAGCGGCGTGGTCGCCCCGGTCCTGGGCCGGCGCGGGGCCGGCGAACCCCGCGACCGCGGCGACCGCAGCCGCCAGGGGCCAGCCGAGAAGGACCCCGCGTCCACCGCGCCCACCTCGCCCGTGTAGCCTTCGCCACCGCATTGGTCCAATCTGCTCACGCGAGGTCTGCATCATCGACCCTCCCGCCAACTCGGCCGCACGCTCCTGGCGACGACCCGGTCTCCAAGCGTACATGGGGGCTCTGGCCTGTTCGAGCGCCGGGTTCGCCATGCAGCAGGTCCTGCTTGCCGGCCTGCTGATCGGCGTTCTCGGCCAGACCGCCGGCCGGGTGGGAGCGCTCCAGGCCGCCGTCGGCCTGCCGGGGGTCGTCATCATGCTCTGGGGCGGCGCCAGCGCCGACCGCGCGGACCCCCGGTCCATGCTGAACAGGGTTTTCGGCGCCGCCGCGGTCATCCCCCTGCTGCTCGTGCTGGCCATCGCGCTCGACGGCTTCAACGTCTGGACGGTCACCGCCTGGGGGCTGGGCCTCAGCGCCGCCATGTCGTTCTCGGGACCGGCCCAGCAGGCCGTGCTGAGCCGCATTGCCGGCCGCGACCTGCAGCGCGGCGTCAGCCTGGCGACCGCCATCACCATGTTCACCTACACCTTCGGTCTAGGCATCGCCGGCCAGCTCGACCGCATCGGCCTGCCCCAGGTGCTCGTCATCCAGACCCTCTGCCTCGCCGCCGCCGCACTGTGGATCCGCCGCATCGGCCCGCAGGCCGTGAACGACACCGCCTCCGCCGAGCCGATGCTGCGGCTCATCCTGGAGGGCTTCAGGGCGTCGTGGCGTCAGCGGGCCGTGTTCGACGCCATGACCGTGAACTTCGTGTCCAGCATCGTGAACGCCGGCGCCTTCCTGACCGTGTTCCCGTTCATGGTGTTCCGGGTCTACGGTGGCGACACGGCGCTCCTGTCCTGGCTGATGATCGTCTTCTTCCTCGGCGCCGCCGTGTCCAACTTCATCATGCTGAGGTTCATGCCGCTGGCCCGGCCCGGCCGGTGGTTCATTGTGTTCCAGCTCTCCCGGGTGCTGGTCCTGTTCCTTCTGTGGGTCGAGCCGGCGTGGTGGCTGGTGACCACCGCAGTGATCGCCTGGGGCCTGAACATGGGCGTCACCACGACCCTGGCCCGCGCGATCGTCCAGGAAGCAGCCGAACCGCAGACCCGGGGCCGCGTCATGTCCGTCTTCGGCCTCGGCCTGCTCGGAAGCCCCCTGCTCGGCGCGCTGGTCCTGGGCTGGATCGTCGAGCAGTACGGCGCGCTCGCCGGTCTGGTTCCCGGCATGGCCATTTCGGTCGCGCTGTTCGTCTACAGCATGACCGCAACCGGCCTGTGGCGCTACCGGTCCGGCTGATGGCCGGCGCTGCGGGCGGTCCAGCCGAGACCTGAGTGCCACCAGCTCCTCCTCCAGCCGTTCCAGCAGCTCCCCGTCCTCGAACGCCTCCTCGCAGGTCGGCAGGGTGGCGGCCGTGCTCCGGATCGTGGAAGCCCAACTCCCCATCCACAAGCCACAGCTGCAGCCCGAGGTCGCTCTCGAAGCGGAGGTCGCCGGCGATGCCGACCACCAGGGGCCGGATCGGCCGGTACGCGCCGTCCACCGGGCGCGAGCCCTTCAGCACCGGGTCGAGGTAGTCGCCGGTCGGGTCGTCAGGTACAGGATCCCCTTTCCTCGCCGTTGCTGAACGTCACCGGAATCCAGTAGCCGTCCAGTTAGTTCAGCCGGCTCGGGACCAGGGATGGCGCCGGACAGATCGGGACGGCCCCTTGGCGCGCGGGAGGCCCCCAGGTGTCGGGGCCGCCGGTCGAATGCGCCAACCGCCACAGAGCCAGCATGTCGGCCATCTCGACGTCCACGATCTCCAGCGCCCGAAGCCGCAGGTCGTCGGGCAGGCTGCCGCCCTTGATCGTCAGGTCGTGGTTCAGCGCCACCGTCAGACGTTCGTTTCACGCGAAAGGCGCAACTCCGCCTGCACCGGGCAGATGCGCTTGCCTGCCCTGGTGAACGAACGACCTGCTGGTGGCGCGCCCGCGGCTGATCGTGAGTCCAGGGCTCAGGACTCGCGGTCTGCCGCCAGAAGCGCCTCCTCCACTGTGTCCAGGTGGCGCCAAGTCCCTGGCCCTGCCAAGTGTGCTCCTGGGCGACGCCCGGCATGAAGTCGTCGGTCGGCGAGAGCGGCGGATTGAACAAAGCCGCTCCGTTCGGCTGCACTCCGAACGCGACATCCGCCGTCATGACGCTGGCCACCGCCGCTGCAGCGACCGCCTGCCGCACCGGCCGCCGGAAGGCGCCCCGGTACTTGCAAGCCTTTCAGTTGACGCGTCGACTCAAACGACGTGCGGACTCACGGCAGGCGCCGCAGTGTCTGGGCTGATCCGTCGTTTTCGGCTGCGTGGCCCGCCGCGTTCATGCTCACTTCAGGATTGGAAAGACGCCCGCGATCTGTTTGTTCTCTTCCGCGGGGCGCCCAGGGCGTCGGACCCCGGCCAGGAACTAAAGCGCCGCGGCGCCGTGGTACGCCTGCGCCACCCAGGCCATGAGCTGGGCGCAGAGAAGGCCGAGCGGGGTGCCGACCAGGTTGCCAAGCACGCCCATCAGGACGCCGACCGCGGCGAGTCCGGGCTGGTAGACGCCGGCGACCACGGGGGTCGAGATGACGCCGCCCACGTTCCCCATGCTGCCGGTCGCGAACAGGAAGATCGGCGCCCGCAGGAGGCGCATTGCCACGAACAGGCAGCCAACGTGGATGGCGATCCAGACAGCGCCGACCGCCAGTACCCAGGGGGCTTCCGCGATGGCGGCCAGGTCGCCGCCCGCGCCCATCGCCGCCACCATCAGGTAGAGGCCGCCGTAGGCCACCGGCGTGGCGCCGCGATGATCGAGACTGCGGACTCGCGTGAAGGACAGGGCCAGGCCGAGGGCGACCACGAGCAGGATGCCCCAGGTGAAGTGAGACAGCACGGAACCGACCTGCGGCAGGAGCTCGCCGCCCCGCATGCACAGCCAGCTGCCGACCAGCCCCACGCCGAGCATGGTGGCGAACGCGGGCAGGGTGATGGGCCTTGCCTTGTCGGTCTGCACCTTCTGCAGCCGCTCGTTCATCCGGTCGAGTTCCTCGCTGCGCGCCCGGTTCCAGCGGTCGATGCGCTTCTGGTGGGCGCTGAACAGGATGACGATGGACATCCAGCCGTAGCCGACGACCGAGTCGACGATGATCATCGGCGCGAAGAGGTCGTCCGGCGCGCCGACCCCTTCCTTGATCGCGACCATGTTCGACAGGCCGCCGATCCATGAGCCGGAGAGCGCTCCGAGGCCCTTCCAGATCTCCGGGTCGAGGCCGGCGAACGGCTGGAAGATGGCGAGCGCCACCGGACCGCCGACCACGATGCCGAACGAGCCGGCGAGCAGCATCGCCGCCGCAAGCGGCCCGAGCCGCCGGATCGCCGGCAGGTCCGTCGCCAGGACAAGGAGCAGCAGGGAGCACGGCATCAGGTACTGCGTACACCAGTCGTAGAACGGCGACTCCGCCGGAGTCAGGCCGACGGTCGTCGTGAGCACCGGCAGCAGGTAGATCCAGACGATCGGCGGCAGGTAGCTGAAGACCTTGTCGAACGGTTTCGTCTGCGCCAGGAGGAAGATCAGGGCCACGAAGCCGGCGAAGAAAACGAGCAGCGCCGTCGGATCGCTGATCACTGCCTGTTGAGTCATGATGGGCTACTTGGCAGTCTGTCAGAGTTGCCAGCAGACGAAGGGCTCTGGCTGATTCGACAACTTGCCGGGGCGGTGGGGCACAGGGCCAGGCGCGGCCTCCGCAACGCTGGCGGCGGCAAGGCTGCCGGCGCCGCCTGCATCCGAACAGCGCAGCCTCGGCAGCGACAGCCGGGAAGCCGGCCGGATAAGCTCCCCGTCCGCCACAAGTTGCCGTCCGACACGAGTTGCAGGGACCAGACCATGACCTACCCCACGACAGCCGGGCGCCGTGCCGTCGCCGTCGGCACAGCCGTTTCGCTCACCCTCTGCCTGCTGTTCGCTTCGACTGCCTGGGCGCAGCTCGGCGGCGCCGTGCGGCCCGACCGCTCTTCGCTGTTCGAGGACGGCGACATGCACGTCATCATCTGCGGCAGCGGTTCGCCGCTTCCGAGCGCCGACCGCGCGCAGGCGTGTACCGCGGTCATCGCCGGCGGCAAGCTGTTCCTGATCGACGTCGGGCCCGGGTCGATCGAGAACCTGCGCCTGTGGGGCATTCCTCTCGGCGGCCTCGACGGCGTCCTGCTGACCCACTTCCACTCGGATCACATCGGCGCGTTCGGCTCCGTCGTCTTCGCCAGCTGGACCGGAGGCCGCACGACGCCTCTCGACGTCTACGGGCCGGTGGGCGTCACGAAGGTCGTGAACGGATTCCAGATGGCCTACGAGCTGGACGTCTCGTATCGCGTCGCCCACCACGGCGCCGACCTGTTGCCGCCCGAAGGCGGCAAGGCGACGCCCCACCCCATCGAACTGTCGGACGAAGCGCCCTCGGCGGTCTTCTTCGACGAGGACGGCGTGAAGATCACAGCCTTCCTGGTGGAACACGAGCCGATCTCGCCGGCGGTCGGCTACCGGATCGACCACGGCGGCCGCTCCGTGGTGGTCAGCGGCGACACGATCCGCTCCCTCAACCTGGAGGCGATGAGCCAGGGCGTCGACGTCCTGGTTCACGAAGTGCTCTCGGACACCTTCGTCAGCGGCGGAGCGCGGGCAATCGAGAACGGCGGCAACCCGAGGACCGCCACCCTGTTCCGCGACACGCTGGATTACCACACGTTCCCCGCCGACCTGCACGCCCTGGCCGCCGACGCCGAGGTCGGGCTCCTCGTGCTGAGCCACCTGGTGCCGCCGCTGCCACCGGCGCAGGCGGAGGCACTGTTCATGCAGGGCCGCGCGGACGACGCCCCCAACGACGCGCTCGTGGCGGTCGACGGCACGCACATCACCCTGCCTCCGAACAGCGACGAACGAATCGTCGAGAGCTTCTAGGGCCGTCGGACTTGACAGCGGACGAAGGACGCTGGCCGGCCCCACGACCTGCTGGAGAGGTGAGCGCTGGCGGCCCTGGCAGGCAGTGGGACTTGACGAACGGACCGGCGAAGCCGCGGAACCTTCAGCCGGGCGGCCGGTGCAGCGAACAGGTGGAACCGGCGCCGGGCGCGGCGCCAGGAACGCCTCCGGCGGCACTGGTCGGCACCCGTAGATGACGAGCCACGAAGCCGAGCTCGACTTCGCGGTCGAAACCGCCTGGATCGCCGGGCAGCTGACGCTGGAGCTGTTCCGCCTCGGCGTCCGGGCCGAGCTCAAGGACGACCGGACGCCCGTGACCGAAGCGGACCGTGGGGCCGAGGAGTTGATCCGCGCGCGCATCGGCGAGGCGTTTCCGGGCGACGTCGTGGTCGGCGAGGAGTTTGGGGCGAGCGCCGAGGGCGGCGGATCGACTTCGCCCGCGAACAGCGAGCCGAGCGCCGCGGATGCTCCGCCGAGCGCCTGCAAGGCGGCCGAACGCCGCTGGTACGTCGACCCCATCGACGGCACCCGATCCTTCGTCCGGGGCGTGCCGCTCTACGCCATCCTGATCGGCCTGGAGGTCGCCGGGCGCATCGAAGCCGGCGTCGCGCACTTCCCGGGCCTCGGCGAGACGGTGGCCGCCGCATCGGGCCTGGGCTGCACGCTGAACGGCGAACCTGCCCGGGTGCGCTCGACCCCGGCCCTGAGCGAGGCGTACGTGTCGTTCGGCGACCCGGGCCTGTTCACGGACCCCCGACATCGAGCGGCCTGGCACGGGATGATGGAACGCACCGCCTACCGCGTCGGCTGGTCCGACGCGTACGGCCACGCCCTGGTCGCCACCGGACGGCTGGAACTCATGGTCGACCCCAGGATGAGCGCCTGGGACTGCGGACCGTTCCCGGTCATCCTGCGCGAAGCTGGCGGCTACTTCGGCGACTGGGACGGCAACGAAACCATCCACGGAGACCGGGCCTTCAGCACTACCCGCCAGCTCCTGCCGGAGGCGCTTGACCTGCTCGCCGGTGGGTAACAGGCTGCCGCCGCAACTCTCGGCGAAGCCGTGGCTGGCGCCGTTGGCGCCGGCGCGGGCGCCGGCCGCCTGACGGTCACCAGCGACACCAGAGTTCAGCCGAAACCGCGCCGCGCCCGGGCCCCACAGCCTCTCTTCGCCGACAGACGAGGCGCCAGGGATCGCTGCGGTCCCTGGCCCTGCTGACGACCTGTCAGCTTCCGCGCAACCCGATGACTGGCCTCGCATGAAGGAACAGGATCGCCCTGCTGCTCGGTCGCAGCCCTGGCGCCGAACCGCTCGACCGGATCCGGGCAGAAGAAGCACTGCCCTCTGCTTGCGCGCCGTGCCGAGCAGTCGAGAGGGTTACCCAGAGTCGTACCGTCGGCGAGAGGTCCTCCGCGTTCATGTGGGTGACGGCCAGTTCGGGACGGTCTCGCCCGAGATGTTCGGGTTCGAAGTGTCTGGGCTTCAGGCCGTCGAGTCGTGGCTCGGCTACCGGATGAAGGAGCCCAAGGGGCGGGAGCCCTCGCCCTTGGACCACGTTCGCCCGGAGCGCTGGACCGCCGAGTTCACGACCGAACTGCTCCAACTCCTGCACATCCTTTCAGGCGACCGTGGACCTTCGACCGCAACAGGCCGAACTCCTGGACGAGGCCCTCCGAGAAGACTGCATCCGCGCGACGGACCTTCCCCCACCGCCGGACGAGATGAGTAGAGAGCCGAAGGCAACCAAGGCCACCGCCAGGCGAATCTGCCGCCTGACGCCCACCGGTCCTGAGCAACCCGACAGGGGTGGGAACGGCGGCTACTCCTCCGGCGGCGCCGCGCCTTCGCCCAACGGCTCGGCGAAGCAGCTCAGGAGCTCCCGGACCTCGTCGAGCCGGTTGTCGGGGACGCAGAGGGAGGCCGGCACCGGCGACTTGCCGACCATCCCCAGGCCAAAGATGCCGACCGCGGCGCTCTGCACCAGAAACGGGATGTCATGCTGGTCCAGGGCGTGACCGATGGTCTCGGCCTCCAGCCGCGAATCGAACCTGGCCAGCTCCACGAACTTCATCTCTTCGGTACCGCCACTTGCCTCCGAAGAGGGTAGCAGGCTCTCAAAGCTGGGTGAGGAAACAGGCCGCTGAGTGCCGACGGTCCGCCGGCGAAGGAGCTGCTGGGACCAGAATCGCCCCCTTGTCAGAGCTGCTGAAGTGCGCGAGGCGTGTCGTCTTCCAGACGCCGGGACGCTTCCAGCGCTCCGAGTGGCGACCGGTCCGTGACCAGGTCCGCCAGGCGATGGACCGCCCGTTCGGGGCTGAAGGCCCTTGCCCGCCTGCCCGTCGGGCCGCTCGCCCGGCGCAGGGCTTCATGCAGCATCCTCTTCGGGTTCGCGATCGTGTCCCAGCGGCGAGCGAGTGGGAGGTCGAGGTTCCACCTTGCAGAGGGCCGGCCGCAGCACCACGCAGGGTCGCTTCGTCAAGCAGCATCCAGGCCTCCAGCATTCGTGACCGGCACCACGCAGACCAGGCGGCACTCGACCTTGCAGGACGCCCGAATCTCGGCGTGGCGCCGGTTCGGATCCTGAGCCTCGGCATCACGATGCGCGAAGAGCGGCTCGCAGAGCTGCATCAAGACGGCGGCGATGCGCCCTGCCAGGCCATGCGGGGGCGCCGGCAACAGCCTGAGACCCACCCACCAGAGATCGCACTCCTCCGTCCGTGACTCCGCCAGCAACCAGCGGAACATCGGCAGCGCACGATCCGAGACGCCATCCGTCAGCAGCTTGCACGAAGAGCCTTCGGCGCGCTGCGGCATCAGCTTCTGCAGATAGCGGCCGGACCTGACATTCAGGCGGTCGAGGTTCTTGAAGCCGCACCTGCAGGCGCGTCAGCATCCGGCCTCCTGCCCGCCTCCGTCGTCCGGGGCGGGCTTCTTCAGCATCAGGCCGAACCGGGTGCAGCGGGCCACGAGTTCGTTGCGCTGGTTGAAGGCGCGGTGCTCGAAGGTCACGATGCCGGCGTTTGGCCTGGAGCGGCTCTCCCGCTTGTCCATGATCTCGGTCTCGATGCGCAGGGTGTCGCCGTGGAAGACGGGCCGGGGGAAGATGACGTCGTTCCAGCCCAGGTTGGCGACCGTGGTGCCCAGCGTCGTGTCGCCGACGGAAATGCCGACCATCAGGCTCAAGGTGAAGCAGCTGTTGACGATTCGTTCGCCGAACTCGGTGCCTTTCATGGCCTCGGCGTCCAGGTGCAGCGCCGCCGGGTTGTGCGTCATGGCGGTGAAGAACACGTTGTCGGCCTCGGTCACCGTGCGCCGCAGCGCATGGTCGAAGCACTGACCAATCTCGAACTCCTCGTAGTACAGGCCCGCCATGACCGGGACTCTAGCCAACCCCCGGCTGTTTCCGACCAGGCACGACGTGAGCCGACAGGTCCGAGGGGGCCGCAGGCGGGCTCAAGACAAGCAACTCCCGATGCCCTCCCGGACCAGCACGAGCTTTGCAGCGCAGCCGACCGCAGCGGGCGCCAACCCTCACAGCACCACCAGGTGCGCCCGCGTCCCCCGCAGCGGCCTCGGATCTGGCGGCGCCGAGCCTGCCTGCCGCCACCTCGCCAGCAGGCTGTCGGCCAACCAGCGTCCTTCGGCCGCTGGCAAGTCCCGCGGACTGCTACCCGACGCGCTCGATGCGGGCGCCGAGCTGGCGCAGGCGTTCGTCGATCCTCTCGTAGCCGCGGTCGATCTGCTGCACGTTGTCGATCACGCTTCGGCCTTCGGCGCACAGCGCCGCGATCAGCATGGCCATGCCGGCGCGGATGTCGGGGCTCACCATGTCCTGGCCGTGCAGCTTCGACGGTCCGCTGACGACCACCCGGTGGGGATCGCACAGCACGATCTGGGCGCCCATCGACACGAGTCGGTCGACGAAGAACATCCGCGACTCGAACATCTTCTCGTGAATCAGAACCGCGCCCCGGCTCTGGGTCGCTGCCACCACCGCGATCGAGGTCAGGTCGGCGGGGAACCCCGGCCAGGGCGCGTCCTCGATCTTGGGGATCGCTCCCCGCAGCTCGGTGCGCACTCGCAGGTCCTGGCCGCCCGGAACGATCAGGTCCCGGCCGTCCGCCGACGGCTCGAAGTCGATCCCGAGCCGCGCGAAGGCGACCCTCGTCGCCCGGTGCTCGAGGGGACGCGCGTCGCGGAGACGCAGTGCGCCGCCTGTAACGGCGGCCAGGGTGATGAGCGAACCGACCTCGATGTAGTCGGGACCGATCGTGAAGTCGGCACCGCCGAGCCGCTCCACGCCCTCCACCACCAGAAGGTTCGTGCCGATGCCCTGAATCGGCACGCCCATCTCGCGCAGCAACCGGCACAGGTCCTGGACGTGCGGCTCGCTCGCGGCATTCAGGATGCGGGTCTTGCCCTCGGCGAGCGCGGCCGCCATCACCGCGTTCTCGGTGCCGGTGACCGAGGCCTCGTCCAGGAAGATCTCGTCGCCACGCAGCCGACCGGCCCCGACGCGACAGCGCAGACCGCCGCGTGCGCCGAGCGAGATGGAAGCCCCCAGGGCCTCGAGCGCCAGCACGTGGGTGTCGAGCCGTCGACGGCCGATCACGTCGCCGCCCGGAGCGGGCAGGTCGACGGCGCCGAGCCGAGCCAGGAGCGGTCCGGCGAGCAGGATGGAGGCCCGGATTGCGCGGCAGAGCTCCGGGTCGGGATCGTCGCCGCCGAGACCGGCCGCGCACAGCCGCACCGTGTCTTTGCCCTCGAAACGGGCACTCACGCCAAGCTGTCGCAGCAGCGCCATCTGCGCCTCCACGTCGCGGATACGGGGAACGTTGCGGAGCGTGACCTCCTCTTCGGTCAGCACCGCGGCGGCGAGCATGGGCAGCGCCGCGTTCTTGTTGCCGCGTGGCCGAATGGCCCCCGATATCTCGCGCCCGCCTTCGATCACGAAGCGCGAGCGCCGCAGAGGTCCTGACTCGTCCATCGGGCGCCAAGTATGACAACGAACAGCCACAGCGCTCCTTCCCACCGGGCGCGTGAAACCCGCGGGTCGCGGCGCCGTTGACAGAAGGGTGCGGCGCGCGGACTGCTCGCTGCCCGAGATTCCGACTCCAGGGAGAACTGACCATGAAGACCCGTCACCACCGCCTCGGCGCCAGGATGCCGAGCGCCGGAACCACGATCGCCGCGATCTGCGCCCTGCTCCTGCTCCTCGCTGCGCCCGCCACGACACTCGCCCAGGAAACGGAAAGCGACGCCGCGCGCCAGGAGCAGTGGGAAGGCCTGGGAGAACGCTGGCAGAAGTGGGGCGAGTCCTTCGCTGGCAGCTTCGAGAACAGGAAGCAGTGGGAAGAGCACGGCCGCCACTGGGGGGCGTGGGGCGAGCGCTTCGGCGCCTCGTTCGAGGAGGCGTTCGACGAGGAGAAGTGGGAAGCGTGGGGACGGAAGTTCGAGGAGCTCGGTGGAGCGGACGGCGATCTCACCCCGGAGCAGGCGAACGAGCTCTGGTCCGAGTTCGGCGAGATGTTCGGCGAGTCCATGTCCACGGCGTTCGAGGGAGCGGACTGGGCGTCCTTCGGCGAAGCAATGGGCGAGCTGGGCGCCCTGATCGCGGCCAGCATGGAAGCGGCCGACTGGGGCGGCTTTGCCGAGCTGATCGGCGAAACGGTCGGGATGGCCACCGAGGAAGCCGACGTCGCCGGCGACGCGGTCGAGGAAGCCGCCCTGCGTGCCGCGGAAGCCGCCAGGCACGCCGCCGCGGCCGCGGCCGACGCCGCCGACGCGAGCAGCAAGGAGCGCTGAGGGCAGGCGGCCAGCGGTCTGTCGGGCTCGCCAGCGGACGAAGGACGCTGGCTGGACCGACGGCCTGCCGGCGAAGTCGTGACTGGGGCTTGGGTGCTGCGTCCGCGACGAAGCTGGCGGCGCTAGTCTTGCTCCACCGAAGCGACTCGAGAGGGCGGCGCGTCCGCCCTTGGGTCACGAGCCCCGAACCAATCGCAAGGAGCAGGCAGCCATGCCGGTTGACCCCCAGGTACAGGCCTTCCTTGAGGCCCAGGAGCAGGCAGCGATCGAGAATCAGATCCCGCCCATCTCGGAGCAGACGGTGGAGATGGCCCGCGCCGGCTACCTCGCCATGGCGGAGATGCTCGGCACGGGCCCGGAAGCCGAAACCACGGATTCCGCGATTACGGGTCCGGCCGGCGACATCCCGGTCCGCATCTACCGGCCGCCCGGCGCCGCCGACGGGCTGCCGATCCTCGTCTACTACCACGGCGGCGGCTGGGTGATCGGCGACCTGGACACGCACGACCACGCCTGCCGCGAACTCGCCGTCGGCGCCGGCTGCCTGGTCGTCTCGGTCGACTACCGGCTGGCGCCGGAGGCGCGTTTCCCGGCCGCGGTCGAGGATTCCCGGGCGGCGCTCGAGTGGGTCGCGGCCAACGCGAAGGGCCTGGGCGGCGACCCGGCACGGATCGCGGTCGGCGGCGACAGCGCAGGCGGCAACCTCGCCGCGGTCATGAGCCTGCTGGCCCGCGACCGCGGCGGGCCGGAACTCGCCTTCCAGCTGCTGGTGTATCCGGCGGTGGACATGGAGTTTGGCCGCCCCTCCATCGACGAGAACGCGGACGGCTACGTGCTCACCAGGGACCACATGATCTGGTTCCGGGGCCACTACCTGCGGTCGGACGCCGACCGCTCGGACTTTCGGGCGTCGCCGCTGCTGGCGACCGACCACGGCGGCTTGCCGGCGGCGCTCATCATCACCGCGGAGTTCGACCCGCTGCGCGACGAGGGCGCCGACTACGCGAAGGCCCTGGAGAAGGCGGGCGTTCCCGTCACGCTCTCGAACCATGCCGGCCAGATCCACGTCTTCTTCCAGCTCTCGCCCATCCTCGACGGCGGACACAAGGCCATGGACGAAGCCTGCGCGGCGCTGCGCGACGCTTTCGGCTGAGGTCGCCGTCGGGGCGGTTGGACGGCAGGTGACGCGGGCGCATTCGAGGTCGCTGGAGAGTGGCGCCCGCGCTGAAACGACTGCCGCTGCGGCAGCCTGGCACTTGTCCGAGAGAGAATCGGAAGTCGCTTGCCTCAAAGCCCCACTGCCCGCAAGACGGACCTGCCAGCTGACGCGGCGCGGCGGCAGGGAACCGATCAGCGGGCCACGGTGGGCCTGCTGGCGAGAGACGCGGTCGGCATCAGGCGGCTGATCCGGTAGCCCTCGCGGTCGCGCTCGAAGCCGCAGGCAGCGAGCGCCGCAGCCCAGGGTGACTCGCGAGCGGGACGGCCGTCGACCCGCTGAAGCCGAAGGACCCGGCGTCGCTGGCGGCCGGCGAGATCGCGAAGCGCCGCCAAGGCCTGTTCCGGCGCGTCGTCATCGCCGAGAGCGGCGAAAGTCCAGACGCCCCGCCCGCCCGCTTCGAGCCACAGACGAGGAAAGCCGGCGCGCACCACCAGCCACGCACCGGCCACGCGCCGAGGTCCCCGGCGACCGGACACCGAGTCCACCCCGCCGAGCTGCGGCCAGGGCAGGACCACGCCCCACGGGCTCGCCGGGTCCACTGCCGGCAGCACATGGATGCGGCCCGACGATGCCTCTCGCGCCCGCCGCAGCCGCTCCAGCGCCGCCGGCAGCGCGAACTGCCGACCGGCGAGGCCGAGCACGAAGTAGCCGCGGCGGATGTGGCCCGCCTCCTCCATCTCGCGCAGTACCGGGTACAGCGCCTCGAACCCGCCCGGCACCTGCTCGGCCCGCGCCGTCTCGGCCGCCACGACGCCGTGACGCTCCAGCAGCTGCATCGCCACGGCGTGAGCCCACCGGGTGTCGCGGGCGCCATCGGGCTGCCGACGTCCTGCAGCGGTCGCTGAACCGCCCGCCGCCGCGCCGCTGGCTGCCGACGGCGAGCCCGTACCGCCGACCAGCGACCAGCGGCCGCCCGCGAGCCTCCCGCCCGTGCCCGTCGCCTGGTCGGACCTTGCCGAGAGTCCCGGAAAGCCGCGCGGGGGCGGCCCGGTCGCGGCGCCCGCGAGCGGCCCCCGGCGCCGACCGCGAGGCAGGGGCCGGCGCAATCTCTCGGCGGCGCGGCGCCTGCCCCGGCCAAGCGACGCAAGCGGCAGGAACGTGTCGTTCGTGACCCGGCCAGCCCAGACCAGGTCCCACAGCGCGGCCTCGACCTCCCCTTCGCGCCAGTCGCCGGCCGAAACCACCCGGTCCACGAGGTCGAAGGTGAAGCAGGCGCCGCGAGCGCCGAGCTGGGCGACGATCGCCCCGTGCGGTCCGTTCGCCGGCCATTCGTCCGACCCCGACTCTCCGTGATCGCCGGAATCCGCAGCCGTCCCGCCGCCGGCCAGCACGCCGTACCGCTCGCGACGGAAGATCGCCACCCGACCGTCCCGCGCGCCGAGCCGGCCACGACCCACCCACAGCAGCTCGCCCGCCGAGGCCATGCGGTCCAGCATCTCGACCCGGAAGCCCGGAACGCGCGACGGGAGGATGTCGGACACCAGAGTGCGCCACGGGAGCGGCGCCCCTTCGAGCTGTTGCAGGACCTCGCGCAGGCGCCCGACTGCTGCAGAATCCGCGCCGCCGCGAATCGCCGCCAGGCCGTGGCCGCGCCCCCGAGGCGCCCGACGCGGCTGCGGGGGCACGCCCGCCGCTGCCTCGACGCCCTGCCAGTCCAGAAGGAACCTGGCCAGGGCGGCGCCGTCCACAGGCTCGGCCTCGCGGCGAAGACGCGCCAGGGAGCGGCGCTTGATCTGACGCAGCACCTCCCGGTCGCACCACTCGTCGGCAGGGCCGGGCGCATCGCCATCGCCGTCGCGGAACTGGTCGCGGACCAGGCGGCCCTCCGTCTCCAGCACGGCCAGCAGGGACTCGACGGCGCCTCGCGGCAGGCCGAGCCGGGCCGCCAGCTCGTCCGCGGTGAACGGCCCGCGGCCGGCGGCAAGGCGGCGAACCAGGTTCCGCAACGCGTCGGGCACCGGCGCAAGCAGGTCGTTCGGCAGGCCGGGCGGCAGCTCGGCGGCGACGCCGTCGCGGTACAGGGCGGCGTCCTCGGCCGCCGCCCACAACTGCCTGCCGCCGGGCAGCGACACGGGGACCGCCCGCAGCTGCCGCGCCAGGTCGACGAGCCAGGCCGCCCCATCCTCCGGCGCCCTGGCTTCCACCTCCCCGGTACTCAGGCCGCCGGTGCGCCGCAGCAGGTCTTCCAGGTCGTCGGCATGGCGGGGTCGCCTCTTTGGGTCCAGGCCCTGAAGCTCCGCCTCGACCGCCTGCATCACGGCGGGATCGAGCAGGTCGGCGAGTCTCGTGACTCCCATCAGCTCGCGCAGGAGTTCCCGGTCCAGCGTCAGCGCCTGGGCTCGACGCTCGGCCGCCGGGGCGTCGAGGTCGTAGAGGAAGCGCTCCTCGTACGCGAAGACAAGCGAGCGGGCGAAGGGCGACGGCGCCCGCGTCTCGACGTCGTCGACCCGCACCTCGCCCGCATTGATCTTCGCCATCAGATCGACCAGGCCCGGCAGATCGAACAGGTCGCCCAGGCACTCGCGGTAGGTCTCGAGCAGGACAGGGAAATCCGGATAGCGCCGAACCACCGAGAGCAGATTCTTCGAGCGCTGCCGCTGCTGCCAGAGCGGTGTGCGGCGACCCGGGCGGCGGCGCGGCAGCAGAAGCGCCCGGGAGGCGTTCTCGCGGAAGCGGCTCGCGAACATCGACGACGAAGCGACCTGCTCGACCACCAGGTCCTCCACCTCGTCGGCCGCGAACAGAAACTCGGAGGCCGGAGGCAGTCCATCGGAGTCGGCGAAGCGGAGCGCCAGCCCGTCGTCGGTCCACAGAGTCTGCACCTCGACGCCGAACCGCCTGGCGATGCGGCGCTCCAGCGCCATCGCCCAGGGCGCGTGGATGCGGGCGCCGAACGGAGTCAGGATGCACACCCGCCAGTCGCCGATCTCGTCCCGGAAGCGCTCCAGAGTCACCGCCCGGTCGGTGGGCAGAACGCCCGTGGACTCGCGCTGCTCCCCGACGTAGGCGCACAGGTTCGAGATGGCGTGCGCGTCGAGCGGCGTCTCCCGCTCCAGCCATCGCCGCGCCTCGTCGCCCTCACGCCGGCCGAGGTCGCGCACGAAGGCGCCAAGGGCGCGCCCCAGCTCCAGCGGTCGACCGGGACCGTCGCCGTGCCAGAACGGCATCCGACCCGCTTCGCCCGGCGCCGGGCGGACGATCACCCGATCGCGCGTGATCTCCGTCACCCGCCAGGACGACGCGCCGAGCAGGAACGTGTCGCCGGGGCGCGACTCGTACACCATCTCCTCATCCAGCTCGCCGACGCGGGGGCCTTCCGGGCCCAGATGGACCGAGAACAGGCCCCGGTCGGGAATCGTGCCGGCGTTCACGCGGACCAGGAACTCGGCGCCACGCCGGGCAGTCAGCAGGTTGCGGCTGCGATCGAGCGACAGGCGCGGCCGCAGGTCCGCGAAGTCCTCCGACGGGTAGCGGCCAATCAGCATGTCGAGCACGGACGCCAGGGCCTTGCGCCCGAGCCCGCGGTAGGGGTGAGCCCGCCGGGCCAGGGCCAGGACGTCATCGACCGCCCACTCGCGCCCGCAGCACATGGCCACGATCTGCTGCGCCAGCACGTCGAGCGGCTGCTCGGGAGTCCGGATCGGCTCGATGGCGCCGCGCAGCATCTGAACCGCGGTGACCGTGCATTCGAGCAGGTCACCCCGGAACTTCGGAATGATGAGCCCGCGGCTTCGTTCCCCCACCGCGTGACCGGCCCGGCCCACCCGCTGCAGGCCGCTGGCGGTGGAACCCGGCGCCTCCACGAGGAGCACCAGATCGACGCTGCCCATGTCGATGCCCAGTTCGAGCGAGCTGGTCGCGACGATGCAGCGCAGCCGGCCGGCCTTCAGCGCGCCCTCGACCTCCCTCCGCTGCTCGTGGGAGAGGCTGCCGTGGTGGGCGCGCGCCAGCGGCTCCGAGCGGTCAGGGGTCGGGCCGCCCCCGGCAGGCACGGCTTCGCCGTCCGCGGCAGGGTCCTCGACCGTCGTGCCGGCATCCCCGCCTGCGGCGACGGCGACGCCGGCGGCCATGTGCTTGTCCATGTCGTTCAGGCGCTGAGCCAGTCGCTCGCACAGCGACCTGCTGTTCACGAACACGATGGTCGAGCGGTGACGCCGCACCGCCTCCAGGATGCGCGGGAAGACCGACGGCCAGAGCCCGGAGGTCTCGAAGCCTCGCGGCCAGCCAACGCCTGCGGGTGAAGCGGACGCCGCGGCCGGGCGCGCCGTCGGCGACGTGGCGGGCGGCGGCAACAGCGCTTCGGGCGGCGGCGGAGCCTCCATGTCGCGAACCGGCACGACCACCTGAAGATCGAGATGCGGCGGTTCCGAGGCATCGACCACCTCTACCGGCCGGTCGCCGGCCAGGAACGCGGCGGCCTGGTCCAAGGGTCGCACCGTAGCCGAAAGACCGATGCGCTGCGGCCCGTCGCGCCCCCGTTCCTTGTCGCGCTGGCTCAGTTCGGCCAGCCGCTCCAGCGACAGCGCCAGGTGAGCGCCGCGCTTGGTGGCGGCCATGGCGTGCACTTCGTCGACGATCACCGTCTCCACGGTGTTCAGGTTGGCCGCCGCCCGCGACCCCAGGACCAGGAACAGGGACTCGGGCGTGGTCACCAGGATCCGCGACGGTGACCGCAGCTGCCGGCGGCGGTCGGCAGCCGAGGTGTCGCCCGTGCGCACGTCGACCCCGACCTTCTCGACCGGCACACCCATCCGGCGCGCCGTCTCCACCACGCCGAGCAGCGGCGCCTGCAGGTTGCGCTCGATGTCGTAGGCAAGCGCCTTGAGCGGCGAGACGTAGACCACGCGCACGCCCGGTCCGGGCGCCGGCGGGTCCTCGCCGCAGGTCAGCCGGTCGATCGCCCAGAGGAACGCGGCCAGGGTCTTGCCGCTGCCGGTCGGCGCCACCAGCAGGGCGTTCCGGCCGCGCGAGAGCACCGGCCAACCTGCTTCCTGCACCCGGGTCGGCCCAGGAAACGCGGCGCCGAACCACTGGCGCACGGGCGCGGAGAAGGAGTCCACGGGTCATTGTAAGCGGCCGCCGTCAGGCCCGAGGGGCCTTCGGAGGTGCTCCAGCGGACTCTGAGGCGGTCGTGGAGCACCACCCCCACGGCCATGCCCAGGTTCAGTCCTCCGTGCCGCGCTCTGCTTCCAGATTGAAGGTTGGCACCCGCTGCGGTCGGCTGCGCTTCGGTTGGCTGTGTCACCCGCAAGGACGGTGAGAGACGCTCGCCTGAAGCTCCCTCGGACCTGATGGCTCACGTGGCGCCCGGAGAAAAGCGGATGAGGGATCGGAAGGCCGACCCGCCGGCTTGCTAGGCTCGCCGCGCCTTCCGGAAGGCAGGCGACGGGACCCGCGGCATGGCCAAGAAGACTCACCGGAAGAAGACCGGCAGGAAGTACTGGCTGGACGACAGCCGCAACGTCAACCGGATCCTCCACGGGTTGATCGTCGTGAACATCCTGTGGTTCGCGGCAGACTTCCTGTACACGAAGAACGCCGCCTTCAACGTGATCGGGAACTGGGTCGACGGAGGAATCGGCTTCTACCCCATCTACGGCTTCGTCGGGGCCTTCGGGCTCGTGCTCGCGGCCAAGCTCCTGCGCCGTTTCCTGATCCGACCCGAGGACTACTACGACGAGGGCCGCGACGACGTTCGCGGGGCCTGAATCGGCGATGCTCGGGTTCCTGCTGTCGCCGCCGGCGCTGATGATGTTCGGCGCCGGCCTGCTCGCGGTCGCTCCCCGCAGCCTGCTGCCCCGGACTGCCCTTCGGGTTCTGCTGCTGGCTCTTCCGGTCTGGTCGCTGTGGCGGTTCCTGGGCCTCGAGTCCGGCGACCACGCACAGTTCGAGCTGTTCGGCTTGACCCTCACGCTGGTACGGGTCGACGGGCTGAGCCGCATCTTCGTCGTCATCTTCCACATCGCCGCGCTGCTCGCCAGCATCTACTCCCTCTACCTTCGGGACCACTTCCAGCCCCTGCTGGGCGTCTTCTACGCCGGCGCCTCCCTCGGCGTGGTGCTCGCCGGCGACTTCTGGACCCTGTTCCTGTTCTGGGAAGTGGCGGCGGTTGCCTCCGCCGCCCTGGTCTGGATGCGGCGAAGCAGGCGCTCCCTGGGAGCCGGCCTTCGCTCGCTCGCCATGCAGATGGTCTCCGGCGTCCTGCTCCTGGCCGGCATCGTGCTGCTGCGCCACGACGCCGGCGCGGCGCCGGGATGGTCCGAGTTCGGCGACCTGACCGGCCTGGTGGAGAACGGCGGCCTCGGTCTGGCCAATCCGGGCCCGACCCTGATCCTGCTCGCCTTCGGCATCAAGGCCGCCTTCCCGCTGCTCCACAGCTGGATGGTCGACTCCTACCCCGAATCGACCCCGGCCGGATCGGTCTTCCTGTGCGCCTTCACCACCAAGTTCGCGATCTACGCCCTGGCTCGGGCCTTCCCGGGCCAGTCCGAGCTGATCTGGGTCGGCGGCCTGATGGCGGCCTTCCCGATCTTCTTCGCCGTCATCGAGAACGATCTGCGGCGGGTGCTCGCCTGGAGCATGACCAACCAGCTCGGCTTCATGGTGGTCGGCATCGGCATCGGCACGGAACTGGCGATCAACGGCGCCGCGGCCCACGCCTTCGCCCACATCCTCTACAAGGGGCTGCTCTTCATGTCGATGGGCGCGGTGCTGCATCGAGTCGGACACGTGAACGGCTCCGACCTGGGCGGCCTGTACAAGTCCATGCCGCTGACCGCCGGGCTCTGCATCATCGGCGCCGCGTCCATCTCGGCCTTCCCGCTCTTCTCGGGCTTCGCCGCCAAGTCGCTCATCACGAGCGCAACCGCCTACGAAGGTCTACTCGCTCTCTGGCTGGTCCTGCTCTTCGCTTCGGCGGGCGTGTTTCACCACGCCGGCATCAAGATCCCCTTCTTCGCCTTCTTCCACCACGACTCGGGCATCCGCTGCAAGGAGGCGCCGCGCTCCATGCTGACGGCGATGGTGCTGGCGGCGGCCATCAGCATGGCCATCGGCCTGCTGCCGCTGGCGAACCTCTGGTTCGGCGTTCCGAACCCCTTCTACGACCTGCTGCCGTACCCCATCGACTACCAGGTCTACGGGACGACGAAGGTGATCACGCAGAGCCAGCTGCTGTTCTTCTCGGCGCTGGCCTTCGCCACCCTGATGCGCACCGGCCTCTATCCCCCCGAGCTGCGGTCGGTGAACCTGGACGTCGACTGGCTGTACCGCCGCCTCGGCCTTCGCCTGTGGAACGGCTTCGCGTCCGCATGCGTCACGGTGCATCGCGCCGGTCACGCCGCCATCGGGAGGCTCGCGCCGACCGCTCTGGCGCTGGCGCAGAGGCACCTGGGGCCGCACGGCCTGCTGGGCCGCTCCTGGCTCACGGCTTCGATGGCGCTGTGGGTCGCCATCCTGCTCGCCGTCTACTTGGTGCTGTTCTTCCTGCGCCTGGGCTGATCGGCCAGCCTGCCCACGGACGGCCGCCGCAGCCGACCGGCAACCGGCCGAAGAAGCGCTGAAGGGCAGCCAGGCGTGGCGTCCACGGAGCGCCTGACCGCGGCCTGCCTGCAGCGGTCGACCGGCCCCGGTCAGGCCGCCGATTCAGGCCGATGAGCGGATCTGGCCGGAGTTTGCTCGGATCTGGCCGAGACCGGCCGTCTGAGCTCTGCCACCGTCAGGAGCACGACCCGAGCGAGCAGGGTCCGAACGACCGCAAGCGGCCAGGCGGCGGCGACTGTCCGTGTTCCACCCGCAAGCGCCAACCTGCCGCAGCGCAGCCGTTCAGGAGCGGCGCCACTCTCCTGCCCCCCCAAGGCGGGCGAGTCTGCGACGACACCCCAAACCTTGCCGGCATCCTGGCAGGCTGCCGATTCTCCATCAGATTCTCTAATCGACCGGCCATTGCATCATGAGACGGCCTAATGTAGGCTGCTCCGTTCACGATGCAAGCGATCAGGATCTTCTGCGCCGTGGCCGACCTGCGCAGCTTCAGCCGCGCGGCGGAACTCCACGGCATCACGCAGTCGGCGGTCAGCCAGCGGATCCATCACCTGGAGGAGCTGCTGGGCACGAAGCTGCTGGACCGGTCGAAGCGGCCCTTCGTGCTGACCCCGGCCGGCGAACTGGTGTCCCGCGAAGGCCGCGAGCTCGTGGGCCGGTACGACGCTCTCGCCCGCGGCGTGGCCCGCCTGGCGCCCGAGCGCAGCAACTTCGTCCGCGTCCACGCCATCTACTCCGCAGGGATTGCCCTGCTGAACCAGTTGCGGACCGACTTCCGGAGCAACCGCCCCGAGCTGGAGGTGCAGATTGAGTACGAGCCGCCGGCCGCGGTCGCCGAATCCGTGCGGTCCGGTCGCTGCGACTTCGGCATTGTTTCGTACCCCGAGCAGTGGCCCGGCCTGCAGTCCATGCCGCTGCGCAAGGAGCGGATGTGCCTCGCCTGCGGGATCCACCACGAGCTGGCCGGCCGCCGCAAGCTGCATGCGGGCGACCTCGACGGCCGCGAGGTGATCCACTTCACCCGCGAGCTCCCGGCCGCGCGCCACATCCGCAGCTACCTGGCCGAGAACGGCGCCAGGCCCGTGTTCGCCCAGCGGCTCGACAACATCGACACCTTCAAGAGCATGGTGCAGGCGACCGACTACGCGGCCATCCTGCCGCTGCGGACGTTCCTCGCCGAGGCGCGGTCCGGGCTACTGGCCGCCGTGCCGCTCGAGCCGCCACTCGAACGACCCGTCGGCATCGTCCACACCCGCGGCGCCCTGCGACCGGCAGCCAGCGAGTTCGCGGCCTTCCTGGTGGAGAACGCCGGCAGAGCCGAGGAGGCCGGGCAGACGCCCGCCCGTCAGGCGCCGAGGGAGCGGCGGGGAGAGGCGGCATGAAGTTCCGCCCCGGCAGGACCGGCCTCTACGACCCGGCGTACGAGCACGATGCCTGCGGCGTCGGCTTCATCGCCCACGTGAAGGGCGAGCGGAGTCAACGGTTGATGCAGCAGGCCGCGCTCATGCTGACCCGCATGGACCATCGCGGCGCCTGTGGCTGCGAAGCGAACACCGGCGACGGCGCCGGCATGCTGACCGCCCTGCCCGACGCGCTGCTGCGGCGAGTGGCGCACGACGAGCTCGGTGAGGACCTGGGGCCGGCCGGCGCCTTTGCCGCCGGCCTCTTCTTCCTGCCGCAGGACGCCGATGAACGGAGGCTGTGCAAGCGAACGACCGAGGAGATCGTGCATGCCCGAGGGCAGCGCCTGCTCGGCTGGCGCAAGGTGCCGACGGAACCGGAGACCGCCGGGATCGGCGCCACCGCCCGCGAGTCCATGCCGGTCATCGAGCAGCTCTTCGTGGCTGCCGCCCCGGGGCTCGACCAGGACGCCTTCGAGCGCGAGCTCTACCTGATCCGCAAGCAGGCGACGACGCGGCTGCGCGGCAGAGGCGACCTGGCAGAGGCGCAGACGTTCTACATCTGCTCGCTGTCGACGCGCGTGCTGGTCTACAAGGGCATGCTGACCTCGGGCCAGCTCGTCCCCTTCTTCCCCGACCTCGCGGTGCCGGACTACGCCTCGCATCTGGTGATGGTGCACTCCCGCTTCGCCACGAACACGTTCCCGTCCTGGGATCGCGCCCAGCCGAACCGGTTCATGAGCCACAACGGCGAGATCAACACCCTGCGCGGCAACGCGAACTGGATGCACGCCCGCGAAGGGGTGCTCATGAGCGACCTGTTCGGCGACGACCTGCCGCTTGCCTTCCCGGTCGTCGAGCCCGACTGCTCGGACTCGGGCAGCTTCGACAACGTCCTGGAGTTCCTGCTGCTCAACGGCCGCACTCTCCAGGAGGCGGTCATGATGATGATCCCGGAGGCGTGGCAGAACGACGCGCAGATGGACGACGAGAGGAAGGCCTTCTACGACTACCACTCGTGCCTGATGGAGCCATGGGACGGACCGGCGTCCATCGCCTTCACCGACGGCCGCTGCATCGGCGCCGTGCTCGACCGCAACGGTCTGCGCCCCAGCCGCTACTGCGTCACCAGCGACGACCTGGTGATCATGGCGTCGGAGGCCGGGGTGGTGCCGGTCGAGCCGGAGAAGGTGCTGCAGAAGGGTCGGCTGAAGCCGGGACGGATGTTCCTGGTCGACTTCGACCGCGGCCGCATCGTCGCCGACGAGGAACTGAAGGGCGAGATCGTCTCGCGACGGCCCTGGGCCGAGTGGCTTCAAGACCGTACCGACCTCGCCGATCTCGCCGCGCCCGCCGGGCTGTCTGCCGACGGGGCGTCAGACGAAGCCACGATGACCGACGACGACCTGCACCGGCGCCTGCAGCTGTTCGGCTACACCGCCGAGACGATGCGCTTCATGCTGCGGCCCCTGATCGAGGAGCAGCGCGACCCGATCGGCTCCATGGGCAACGACACGGCCCTCGCCTTCCTCTCCGACCAGGCGCGACCGGCCTACGACTACTTCAAGCAACTGTTCGCGCAGGTGACGAACCCGGCGATCGACTCGATCCGCGAGGAGGTCGTCATGTCGCTGGAGTGCGCGATCGGTCCGGAGCGCAACCTGCTCGAGACCACGGCCGAGCACTGCCGCCGGGTCCGCCTGCCGCACCCCATCCTGAGCAACCACGAGTTCGCGGCCCTCGCCAGCGCCGACGGCGCCGGCTTCTCCTGTCGCGTGCTGGACGCCACCTGGCCGGTCGAGGAAGGGCCGGACGGTCTGGTCCCGGCGCTCGACCGCCTCTGCCGCGACGCGGAGCAGGCGGTGGACGACGGCTGCAGCTTCGTCGCCCTGTCCGACCGCGCGGCAGGGAGAGACCGCGTACCCGTGCCCGCCCTCCTCGCCTGCGGCGCCGTCCATCACCACCTGCTGCAGACGATCAAGCGCACCCGCGTCGGTCTGCTGCTGGAAACCGGCGAAGCCCGCGAAGTCCACCATCACTGCCTGCTGGTGGGCTACGGCGCGGACGCGATCAACCCGTGGCTCACCTTCGAGGCCCTCTGGCAGGCCCGTCGCCAGGGGCGGCTGCCGGCCGCCGCCGACGAATCCGCAGTGGTCGACCGCTACCGCAAGGGCGTCCGCAAGGGGATGCTCAAGGTGATGGCCAAGATGGGCATTTCGACGCTGCAGAGCTACAAGGGCGCCCAGATCTTCGAGGCCGTCGGACTCGCCGACGAGGTGATCGACCGCTGCTTCGTCGGCACCGCCAGCCGCATCGGCGGCGCCGGTTTCGCGCGACTGGCCCGGGACGCGTTCCGCCGCCACGCCCGCGCCTTCCCGACGGGGCAGACGGATGGTCAGGCAGAGCACCGGGAGACCGAGCTCGCGAACCCCGGCGAGTACCACTGGCGGCCCGGCGGCGAGCGCCACATGTGGAGCCCGCAGATGATCTCCCGGCTCCAGAACGCCGCGCGCACGAACAGCCCTGCGGCGTACGCGAGCTTCTCCCGACTGGCCAACGAGGACTCGACCCGGAACTGCTCGCTGCGCGGGCTGCTGGAGTTCCGCACCGCCGCCGAGCCGCTGCCGCTCGACGAGGTGGAAGCGGCGAGCGAGATCGTGAAGCGCTTCTGCACCGGCGCGATGAGCTTCGGCTCGATTTCGGCCGAGAGCCACGAAGCGCTCGCCATCGCCATGAACCGGCTCGGCGGCAAGAGCAACACCGGCGAAGGCGGCGAGGACCCGGCCCGCTTCAGCCCCGACGCGAACGGCGACCTGCGCCGCTCGGCCATCAAGCAGGTCGCCTCGGGCCGCTTCGGCGTGACGTCCTGGTACCTGACCAACTCCGACGAGCTGCAGATCAAGATCGCCCAGGGCGCGAAGCCGGGCGAAGGCGGCGAACTGCCGGGCCACAAGGTGGACGACGTGATCGCCCGCACCAGGTACTCCACGCCCGGGGTCGGCCTGATCTCGCCGCCGCCGCACCACGACATCTACTCGATCGAGGACCTGAAGCAGCTCATACACGACCTGAAGAACTCGAACCCGTCCGCCCGGATCAGCGTCAAGCTGGTCTCCGAGGTCGGCGTCGGCACGGTGGCGGCGGGCGTCGCCAAGGCGCATGCCGATCACATCCTCATCTCGGGCCACGACGGCGGCACCGGCGCCTCGCCGCTCACCAGCATCAAGCACGCCGGCCTGCCCTGGGAGCTCGGCATCGCGGAGACTCACCAGACCCTGGTGCTGAACGACCTGCGTTCGCGCGTCGTGCTGCAGACCGACGGGCAGCTGAAGACGGGCCGCGACGTCGTGGTCGCCTGCATGCTCGGCGCCGAGGAGTTCGGGTTCTCGACCGCGCCGCTGATCACGGTCGGCTGCATCATGATGCGCAAGTGCCACCTGAATACCTGTCCGGTCGGCATCGCCACCCAGGATCCCGAGCTGCGGGCGAAGTTCGAAGGCACGCCGGACGCAGTCGTGAACTACCTGTTCCTCGTGGCCGAAGAGGCGCGACGGATCATGGCGAGTTTGGGCGTCGCCAGCATCCGCGACCTCGTGGGCCGGACGGACCTGTTCCGGAACGAGCTCGCGGTGCAGGACGAGCGCACCGAGGGGCTTGACCTCTCCGCCCTGCTCATGCCCGCGGTCCGCCGGCACGATCGCGTCGAGGTGGTGCAGACGATCGAGCAGGACCACGCGCTCGACCGGGCGCTCGACAACGAGCTGATCGACCGCGCCGGGCCGGCGCTTGAGCGGGGCGAACCGGTGCGCATCGAGGCACCGATCGTGAACACGCAGCGCACCGTCGGCACGATGCTCAGCCACGAGCTGATGAAGGCGCACGGCGAGAAGGGGCTGCCCGACGACACGGTCCACATCGCGCTCAGCGGCAGCGCCGGCCAGAGCCTGGGCGCCTTCCTCGCCCCTGGCGTCACCATCGAGCTCGAGGGCGACGGCAACGACTACATCGGCAAGGGGCTGTCCGGCGGCCGGCTCGTCATCTACCCGCCGCGCCGCTCGCGCTTCGCCGCCGAGAGCAACGTGCTGATCGGCAACGTCGCGCTCTACGGCGCCACCGGCGGCGAGGCGTTCTTCCGCGGCCGGGCGGCCGAGCGGTTCTGCGTGCGCAACTCCGGCGCCCGGGCTGTCATCGAGGGCATCGGCGACCACGGCTGCGAGTACATGACCGGCGGGCGAGCGGTCGTCCTCGGCCCCACGGGCCGGAACTTCGCCGCCGGCATGAGCGGCGGCATCGCCTGGGTACACGATCCCGACGGACGGTTGCCCGAGAACTGCAACCGGGAGATGGTGGGGCTTGAAGCGCTGGCCGCCGAGTACGCGGACGAGCTGCGCGGGCTGGTCGAGCGGCACGCTCGCCTTACCGGTTCGACGGTGGCGCGGCGGCTGCTGGAGAACTGGAGCAGGGCCCGAAGCGAGTTCACCCAGGTCATGCCGCACGACTACCGCCGCGTCATCCTCGCCCGGCGACCGGCGGAGCAGCGCACCGAGGCCGCCGCCTGACGCCCGGGGGCGTCAGGCAACGGAACTGCGGCACCAGGGTAACGAGCAGGAAGCGGCACAGACGCAATGGGCAGCGACACGGGATTCAAGGAGTTCGCGCGGCTTGCGGTTCCGTACCAGGACCCGCTGGTCCGGCTCGGCCACCACGGCGAGTTTCTCGAACCCGTTCCCGAGGCGCACCTCGCCAGCCAGGGCGCGCGCTGCATGGACTGCGGCGTGCCGTTCTGCCAGTCGGACGACGGCTGCCCGATCGACAACCTGATCCCGGAGTGGAACGACCTCGTCTACCGGGGCCGCTGGCGCGAGGCCCTGCGGCGACTGGAGCTGACGAACAACTTCCCCGAGTTCACGGGCCGCGTCTGCCCCGCTCCGTGCGAAGGCTCCTGCGTCCTCGGCATCACCGACCCGGCGGTGACGATCAAGAACATCGAGAACGCCATCGTGGACCGCGGCTTCGAGGAGGGCTGGATCGTCCCACGCCCGCCCGCATCGCGCACCGGCCGGAGGGTGGCGATCGTCGGCTCCGGCCCGGCGGGGCTGGCCGCCGCGGCGCAGCTGAACGCCGTCGGCCACTCCGTCACTGTCTTCGAGCGCGAAGACCGCATCGGCGGCCTGCTGATGTATGGCATCCCGAACATGAAGCTGGACAAGCGCCGCGTGGTGGACCACCGTGTCGACCTGCTGCGGGCCGAGGGCATCCGCTTCGTCACCGGCGCGCACGTCGGCGTGAACGTCGACGCGGGCGAACTGCGGCGCGACCACGACGCGATTCTCCTCGCCTGCGGCGCCACAACCCCGCGCGACCTGCCGATTCCGGGGCGGGAGCTCTCCGGCATCCACTTCGCCATGGACTTCCTGACCGAGCACACGCGGGCGCTGCTTGACGGCGGTCTGCCGACGGACGGCGCCCACCCGGTCGAGGCGCCCATTCACGCCGAGGGCAGGAATGTCATCGTGATCGGCGGAGGCGACACCGGCGCCGACTGCATCGCCACCGCGATCCGGCACGGCTGTGCCTCCGTGGTGAACTTCGAGCTGCTGGAGCGTCCGCCGGACAGCCGCGGCCCCGCCAACCCATGGCCCGAATGGCCGCGCATCTTCCGCGTCGAGTACGCGCACGCCGAGGCATCGGCCCGGTTCGGCGCCGACCCACGCGTGTTCTCGGTGCTCTCGAAGCGCTTCGTGAATGACGGGAATGGCGGCGTGGCCGGCATCGAGACCGTGCGCGTCACCTGGGAGCGGGGCAGCGACGGGCGGTTCGGAATGGCCGAGGTTGCTGGCGCCGTGGAGACCTTCGAGGCCGATCTCGTGCTGCTGGCGATGGGCTTTCTCGGCCCCGAAGCCACCCTGGCCCGCGTGTTCGAGCTCGCGACCGACGAGCGCAGCAACTTCGCGGCCCGCCCGGGCGAGTACGAAACCACCGTCGAAGGCGTGTTCGCCGCCGGCGACTGCCGCCGCGGCCAGAGCCTGGTGGTCTGGGCGATCAACGAGGGGCGCGGCGCCGCCGCCCGCATCGACGAGTACCTGACCGGCGCCACCTCGCTGCCGCTTCCGTCGTCGCATTGACGCGGCGAGAGCGGGCGACCAGGCACGGCTGCCCAGAGCGGTTTCACGCCAAGTTCCATCTTCACCGGCAGTTGCACCGATGCCGGAGACCGCCGGAGGCGCCGACGCCCGGCCATCTCCTGCCACCGAGCCCCGTTCGCTGATCGCAGCGCTCGATTCAACCTCTTGAACGACCAGCGCCTCTTTGTCCCATTCCCGCTTCACTGCCTGTAGAGTCCCCATCAGCGGCATCGTGCGCGAGTCTCCCAGGGGCTCGACCGACCTGAACCGCAGACATGACCTTCGACGTCTGAACTCACGGGCCGGCGACTCCGCAGGAGTCTCACGGCTCCAATCCACACTCAGAGGAGATCCAGAACCATGCAGTCGACCCGCCCTCGGGCACGTCTTCTTGCGATCCTCCTGGCCACGATCGGCGCCCTGCTTCTCGGCGGCGCCGCCATGGGCCAGACCATCACCGGCACCGTCCAGGGCTACATCTCGGACATCGAGGGCGACCCCGTTCCGGGCGCGACGGTGACGGCGACCAACCAGGACACCGGCATCGCCCGCACGGTGATTTCCGACGCGAACGGCTTCTACAGCGCCAAGGCAGTGCAGATCGGCACCTACACGGTGACCGCCGAGCTCGCCGGCATGCAGACCACCCAGCAGACCGGCGTCTCGGTCCTCATCGGCCAGATCAAGGACGTCAACCTGACGCTGGAGGTCGAGTCGACCTCCGAGGTGATCACCGTTACCTCCGAGGCGCCGATCATCGAGGTCAGCCGCTCCGGCGCAGCCAACTACATCGACGAGGTCGCCATCGAGAGCCTGCCGATCGTCGGTCGCGACTTCACCGACTTCGCGATCCTCACCCCCGGCGTCCAGCGCGATCGGTCGCGCGGCTTCCTCACCATTGCCGGCCAGCGAGGCATGTACAGCGGCCTCTCCGTTGACGGCGCCGACAACAAGAGCGCCTTCTTCGGCTATGGCCGAGGCGGCGAGGCCACCGAGAACGACGGTCTGATCGTCGCCCAGGACACGGTGCGCCAGTTCCAGGTCATCACGAACGGCTTCTCGGCCGAGTACGGCCGGCACGGCGGCGCCTTCGTCAACGTGGTCACGAAGTCCGGCACGAACCAGGTGAACGGCTCGACCTTCTACCAGTTCCGCGACGACAGCATGGCCGAGGACCTGCCGTCCTCGCCGCTGGATGACTCCCGCGGCAATGACGGTTCGCGCCCTGTGGACGAGTTCGACACGCAGAATTACGGCTTCTCCATCGGCGGCCCGTTCCAGCGTGACCGCACCCACTACTTCTTCGGCATCGACCAGCGCGACCAGGACATCCCGTTCACCCGCTCGCTGCGCTCGACCGGCGACAACAGCACCTACGACCTGATCATGCGACGCGCCCAGACGGAGCCCGCCTTCGCCGCCCTGGTCGACGGCTTCACCCGGAACGACGACGGCTCGGCCACCGGCCTGTTCCTGCGCAACGTGAGCAACCAGATCCTGTTCGGCAAGCTGGACCATCAGATCAGCGACGCGAACCTGATCACGCTGCGCGCCAACTGGACCGACTACGAGCGCGCGAGCAACTACCTGGACGAGGAATCGCTGAAGACGGAGGACACGCTGTCCATCATCGCGTCGATGACCACGGTCGTCGGCAGCAGCGGCGTGAACGAATTCCGCATCCAGACCTCCGACGACAACCTGGACCGGCTCTCGCTCCGCGTCGGCACGCCCATCGAGGCCCAGGTTCGCTTCCGGTTCGCCGGGTTCGACAGCGTGGGAAAGTTCGACTTCCTGCCCATCTTCGTCGAGGAGTCCCAGCTTCAGGTCAAGAACGACTACTCGTACCTGTTCGGCGCCCACGACCTGAAGTTCGGCGTCGACTACTCGAAGGACGACCTGGCGCAGCTGTTCGCCGGCAGCCGTGACGGCCGCTACGACTTCCGCTCCGCGGAGGACTTCCTGAACAACGAAGCCAGCGCCGCCCGCATCTGGTTCGGCGACTCGACCTACCCGAACTACGACGAGACCCAGTCGGCGCTCGCGTTCTACGGGCAGGACAGCCTCAAGCGGGACAACCTGACGCTGAACTACGGCCTGCGCTACACCTCGACCGACAACCCGGACGGTCTCGACCACCTGCATCCCGACGGCCGCGAGATTCCCGACACCGAGAACCTCGCGCCCCGCTTCGGCTTCGCCATGGCCCAGGACGAGGGTCGGTCCGTGCTGCGCGGCGGCGTCGGCTTCTTCTTCGGCCGCACCCCCACCCTGCTCTTCGCCAACCAGGTGCAGGCCAACGGCGTGCCGCCGAACTATGGGCGGATCACCGTGGAACCAGGCGAGAACGGCTACGTGCCGCTCGGAACCAACATCGACAACGAGAACCCGCCGCCGGGCATCATTCCGGCCATCTCGTACGTCGATCCCGCTTTCGACGACGCGCAGACCCTCCGCGCCAGCCTCGGTTGGGAGCGCGAGCTCGGCGGCGGCTGGAGCACCGGGGTCGACGTCGTCTACGCCGAGGCCACGGGGCTGCAGCGGAACACGGACTTCAATCGGGTGTTCGAAGGCTACGACCAGTACGGCCGTCCGATGTGGGCCGGCCGTTCGAGCGGCTGTGCCGGGCTGGACGGCGTCGAGTGCGCAGAGGTCCTGGTCCGGCAGTCGCGTGGCGAGTCCGAGTACCAGGCCGTCACCCTGAAGGCCAACCGGCGCTTCACCGGCCGCTACCAGCTTGGCGCCCACTACACCTGGGGCCGGGACCGCGACACGGACTCGAACGAGCGCTCGGCCACAGGCGTCACGATCTCCGACACCGGCAACCTGGATTACGACTGGGGCCTCTCGGACCGTGACGTGAAGCACCGCCTGGTGGTCACCGGCATGATCCAGCTGCCCGCGGACTTCCAGATCTCGGGCATCGTCAACTACCAGTCGGGTACGCCCTACACCCTCATCGACACGGGCGTCGACTTCGCTTACTGCAGGCCGGTCGGCTGGAACTGCCCCGACTACCGGGCCATCATCGACGGTTCCGCCGTCGGTCGCAACACCGAGCGGAACGAGTCCATTCAGACCGTTGACCTCCGCATCGGCAAGTTCTTCCGCTTCGCCGACGACATGCGGCTCGACGTCTTCTTCGAGGCCTTCAACGTCTTCGATCAGAACAGCTTCGGAGTCGGTACCGGCCAGCGGAATGTCAGGAACGGCGTCGTCCCTGACGAGCTAGGCATCCCATCGTTCCTCGTCACGAGACCGCGTCAGCTCCAGATCGGCGGTCGCTTCACCTTCTAGCGATCTGCCAGACCTGCCAGGCGGCCCAATGGGTCGTGCAGCAAGTCCTTGAAGGGCCTCTTCGTCAGCGGGGAGGCCCTTCCTCTTTCACCCCTCCCGGTTGCGGTACACCCTGACCCAGTCCACGAGCATGGTCTTCGGGAAGGACGTGGTGTCGTCCGGCGCACCGAGGAATGTGCCGCCGACGGCGACGTTGAGCAGGATGAAGAACGGGTGGTCGTACACCCACTGCCCCGGCAGGTCGCGCCGCTCGACGGTCTGGTAGCGCTCGCCGTCCACGAACCACTCGATGCGGTCCCTCGTCCATGAGACGGCGAAAACGTGGAAGCCTGAGTCGAAGCGGCCGTCATCCAGCGTGTAGCTGGCGGTGAGCGCGTCGCCAGCGAAGTGGCCGGGGCCGTGGAGGCTCCCGTGAACCACCGATGGTTCCTGGCCGCGGAACTCCATCACGTCGATCTCGCCGCACTGCGGCCAGCCGACCTCGTCAATGTCCGCGCCCAGCAGCCAGAAGGCCGGCCAGATGCCCCGGCCGGACGGCAGGCGGATGCGAGCCTCGAACCGGCCCCCGTTCCGCTCGAACAGCCCCTTCGTCCTGATGCGCCCGGAGGTGTACTCGCTGCCGGCATACGACTCCCGCCGGGCGGTGATTGCCAGGTTGCCGTTCCCGTCCAGCGAGACGTTCTCTGGCCGGTCAGTGTCGAACTCCAGCTGACCGTTCCCCCAGTCCGTGCCGACGTCGAACACCCAGCGAGCCGAGTCGGGCAGCTGCCCGGCGGGGCCGTTGAACTCGTCGGCCCAGACCAGCAGCGAGCGAGCGTCAGGCGCCCCTGGCGGCGGGCCTCCGGCGCAGGCCACAGCGCCAACGGCGAGAACCGCCGCCAGAAGCACGATCCCTCGCCTGCCGCGGCCCGACCAGCTGGCAAGCGGCACGCCGGAGGGCGGGCGGCTGCTCACGTCCATCTCACGAGCCGCGTCGTCCCGATACACCACGATTCAACGACCATACGCGACCTGCGCCGACCATGGAGCGCGTCACGCCCAGGCCCGAGAAAGCAGTCCTGCCAGCTTCGGGATGTCGGCCATCGGCAGCACGGAGATGTGCTCGTCGACCTGCCACGCCTCGTCGATCCTCTCGCCGCCGCGTTCGCCGCCAACGAGAATGATCGTGGACTGGTGCGCCAGTTCATGGCGTCCTGGGATGCCTGGGCGCGTGAGCGCCGCTGCGCCGTCCTGCTGGTGAGCCACCCCGCGAAGGCGGTAGGAGGCGAGGCGGCGGCCTACAGCGGTTCGACCGACTGGCGAAACGCCGCCCGCGCCGCGTGGCTGCTGGACCGGCAGCCGGCCCCGGACGACCCGAAGCCGCCGAAGGGGCCCGATACGCGCAAGCGCTACCCCCTCCTGCGCCTGGACAAGTCGAGCTACGGACCGCTGCCCGACGAACCGCGATGGCTGGAAACGGAAGGCACGGTCTGGCGCGAGTGCGCTGCGCGTCTGCTACGGTGTAAGGCAGTTCCAAACTTGCCTTACAGCCGGGAACGTTCGCGGACGGGCCGCAGACGGCGGGCTGTAGCGCCTACATGGAGGCTACGGAAAGTGAGGGAGACGTTTCGAGGCGCGCTCCTGAGCGTGCTGGTTGGCGTTGTGGCCGCCGCACCGGCTCTTGGCGAAAAAAGCAACGCGTTTGAGGCCTTCGGGGGGGGGGCGGTCCCGGCCCGATAGGGTCGTGTGAAGAGGGGGATGAGACCGAAATCGGCGGTCAAGCGTACGAGTGCGACGAGAGCGGCGCATGGGTACCCGCCGAAGTCGACGGCGGTACGATTATCGTAACCCCGCCTCCACCGCCGCCGCCTCCACCGCCTCCACCGCCTCCACCGCCGCCGCCGCCGCCTCCACCGCCGCCCCCGCTGCCAACGTCATCACCGACCCCAGCACAGAAGGAGAACACGGCCAAGGCAGACGCGAAGACACGAGGGAAGAAGTCGTCCTGCCAGGAGTTTTTCACTAAACAAGGACACCCGAATTTCCTCGGAGAACTGAACACTGTGTCTTTCAACGCCAGCGATCCAGCGAACATGTGTTCTGCCTCTACCTACGCGTACGCTCAACACACAAGGCCCAACAACAACACAATCTACACCTGTCCCCGCTTCTACAAAGCTACTACTTCTGCTGCAAAACGAGCAGACGCGGTGCTTCACGAGATGCTGCATCTTGCTGGCAAGAAGCACCAAGATCTTGGCGGTCCCGGCCCCTTTCACAACGCGGTTATGCAGGCATGCCCGTGAGGCCGGGAAGCAGAGTACCCTTGACGAGAAAGGAAGGCTCCATGTCGAGACAGACATTTTCAACGACTCTTCTCGCAGTGTTGCTTCTATGGTCGGCAGCCGGAGCAGAGGGGCAACACGAGCCCGAGTGGCCGGTGCCGGCGGAACTGGTCTACAACGGAGACGGACTGGCCACGATCAGGTTTCACGACGAGAGCGGGAGCCTGATCGAACGCCGGGAGCTACTGCCAGAAGAGGCGGAGCTGATCCACAGCGCTCGCGGTTTGGCCACCGTCAGATTCCAGGATAGGGGAGGGCGTTTGGTCGAACGCGCCTTGTTTGCAGACGGCAAGACATCCGACCACTACTTCGATGGATCCGGCCGACTTGTGAAGCACGTAGTCCGGTACTCGGACGGCAGGGTCGACGTCGACGATCTGCTCTACGGCCACCCGCAAGACGAAGTTCGCCCAGAAGGCGCGCACATCATGAGTCCCGGAGAGGACGCTTTCGCTACGGGTCGCAACTTGACACAGCAAGAGTTCGACGACTTCCTCGCCCGCCTACCGCCGCCGCCCCAATCGCCCTACGCGTTTCTTGACTCCGAGCATCCTTGGGGGTACGACAGGCGCGAGGGCGCGCGGACAGACTTCCGGCTGCTCCACCAGGAGATGGCGGTCGAGTCTGCACGTATCGGCGAGCGCTGGCTGCGGATCACGGACAGCCGGGGGGGCGTACGCCACGACTACTACACCAAGAACATCGAAGAAGGTGGCCGTCATGTTGGCTCTTTCGATGCCCTTGGGCGAATCGCCCACGTCGTCACGAATGACGAGGGTTACCTGGCCCAAGTCTGGTACGGCGAGAATCTCGTGGCCAGCTACCACTACGTGCCTGTTGAAGCGGAGGGTCTGGCCGCTTTCTGGTTCGAGCTAGTGGACGCGCGAACCGGCCGACAGCTTCTCGATTCACGGTCGCTCTCTATCGCTGCAGCCCAGCCGCGATTTAGCGCTTTGGGGGGGGCGGTCGAGTCGGTCGATGATGAAATCTTTGCCGTCGTCAACCATGATCTCCGCGACCACGGTGTCCGCGGCGGCGAACGTTACGCCCTTCTTCCTTTGCACGAGGGGCCAGTGTGGCGAACGGTCCTAGTGGCCGGAACGGAAGAACACGAGCTGCGTTCCCGAGTGCATTACACGGACGACCGTCTCAAAGTCGAATTCCTGCTCAACAGCTACTTCAACGGCAACTTTTACCCCGATCTGGTCGTGGAGGCACCCCGCCGCGGTTCCTCCCCAATCAAGGTCACATGGCCGCAGGACATCACTCTGCCCCTTGTCGGGAAGGCAAGGCCGCCACGCTAAAAGGGGCGGCGGCCCGCATCACTTGCCGGCGCCGTAGCGGAGTCTGGCGACCGCTCCGCGTCCGGCCAGTTGACCGCGAGCGTAGTGTGCCGGCATGGTCGGCGACTGCCACCTGCCGGCGTTCATGAGTTCGGTTAGCTCGGCCCCGGCGCTGGCGAGGTCCTGCGCGGAGCCGACGCGGGCGGAGTGGCCGGAGATCCTGCCGTCGATTCCGGCGGCTTCGGCGCGCGCCTTGAGCACTCGGCGCACCGTACGGCCCGTGAGCGCGTCCGCGCCGACGGTGTTCGAGCGGCCCCACACTCTGCGGAACAACGGCCCGTCCGCGACGTTGCCGGCGTCCCGCCATGCCTTGACACACCTGCCCGTGGGAGTGCGCCACCATGATCCAGAACCGTCGCAGGGTCTCCGCCGGCAGCCTGATGCCGAGCTGCGGAATGTCGCGCTCGAGGAACGTCTTGAGGAAGTCCTCCCGCCACAGGGCTGAGAGACCGTCGTCGGAAGCCAGAAAGCTGCGCGGAAAGCCGCCCCGCCACCACAGACGACGCCAGCCACCCAGCCCGCGACCGGCAGTATCGGTCAGGCCGAATCCGGCCAGACGGACCCGGCCCACTCGACCGGCAAGCGTTTCGGAGGCGCCCCGAGCCAGCGCGGGCGACGCGCTGCCCAGCAGCAGAAACCGGGTGGTCGAGCCCGGTCGGTCGATGAGCACTCGCAGCGTCTCGAAGAGTTCGGGCTGCCGCTGAATCTCGTCGATGACCACAAGGCCCGAGAGCGGGGCGAGGGCTGCTCCGGCGTGCGCAGGCGCCGCCTGTCGGTGGCCGCCTCCAGGTCGAAGAGCGTCGCGACGGTCTCGCCTTCGGCGATCAGGCGCGCCAGGGTCGTCTTGCCGGACTGCCTTGGCCCCACCAGGGCCACCGCCGGGTGGACCTCGAACGAACGGCGAATCTGCCGCACCGCATCGGTCCGGTCCACGAGGTCGTGCATCGGCGCGGAGTCTATTCCTTGAAAATCCTCCATTCAACGGCGGATTTTCAAGGAACCATGCCGACACCGGGCTGACCGGAACCCGGAACGCACTCGGTCGTGAACGACCTGCGGGAAAAGTCCTTGCGGCCGGGACCGAGGCGCCGGAGCTCCGCTCCGTCGTCCATTGCACGAACGACCGCCTGAGGATCGAGTTCAGGCTCGAAAGCACGGACCTGGTCGTGGACGCACCCCGGCGGGGCGATTCACCAGATCTGGCCACCTGGCCGGAGGGGATCACGTTGCCGCTTCAGACCACGGAGCGCCTGCCCAGGTAGCCAGAGGCGACCATCGGCGAGGTCACCCCTCCGAGTTGCGGTACACGCGCACCCGGCCCACCGGCATTGCTCAGCCGCCTGCGGCATACGGAATCGTCTGCGGGCCCTCCGGCAGCACGCAGATGCGGCTGGCGGGCGTCGCCGCCATGAGCTCGCCGACCGCCTCGCCGATGTCATGCACCGGCTCGAAGTGCGCTGCAGCAACCTGCCTGGCGGTCAGGCCGGAGGCCTTCACCAGAACCCGGGCGCGACGCTGGATCAGCGCCTGGACCTGCACCTGCCACTGGTCCGGCTCGGTCTGCGGGCGGGCCTCGATCTGCTCCAGCAGCTCGGCCGGGGAGTCGCCGGCAGCCAGAAGCTCGGCGTAGCGCCCGTGGTCCGGGATGCCGTCGCTGCACTCGGCCGCGCAGAGGATCGTGCCGCAGTCGGCAACCACCTGCGCGGCGGCGGACATCCCCTTGACTGCCTGGTAGAGGTTCTGGTCGAGCGGGTAGCCGGAGTTGGTCGTCACGACGATCTCGAACCGGCCGGCGGTTGGCTGCATCGCGATGGAGCGGGCCGCCTCGCAGGCTTCGCGATGCATCGCGAACAGTTCGCCGGCGAAGACGTGCGTGATGCGCTGGCGCCGGTCCAGCAGAACGTCCACGCTGAAGTGCGGCTTCGCTTCAGGCCGGGCAGCGATGGCCCGAATGTCCCGGTGCATCGGATTGTCGTCGATGATGCCCCAGGTCGAGCGGGGATGGCCCACGCGGGCCGCGTCGTGCAGCGTCAGCACCGTGTCGAGACCGGCGAGGCCGGGCGCGACCATCTTCGGGCCACCCGAAAAGCCGGCGAAGAAGTGCGGCTCGACGAAGCCGGTCGTGATCCGCAGGTCCGCCTCCAGCCAGTGCCGGCAGAGCCGGGTGGGAACGCGCTCGCCGCTCATGCCGAGATCGACCAGGGACGACTCGTCGCGGGCGTCGTGGTTGATCACCCGGCAGGCGCCCAGGAGCTCCTCGCCAAGCATCGACCGGAGCTCGTCCGGCGTGTTCGCACGATGGGTGCCCGTCGCGATGAGGATCGTCACGTCACGCGGCGGCACGATGCCCCGAAGTGCGCGCAGGAGCGCGCCCACCATCTCGCGCCGCGGCTGAGGTCGGGTGATGTCGCAGACCGAGATCGCCACGGTCTGCCCGGGACGGGCCAGATCGCGGAGCGGCGGGCCGGCGACCGGCGAGCGCAGCGCGGCAACGAGAGCCGCTGCCGGGGCCGGCAGCGGCGGCGCCTGCCGAGGCTCGATGACCGTCGTCCGGTCGCGCGGGAAGTCGACGTCCAGGCCGTCACGGCCGTACGCGAGACGGATCTTCATTCCGAACCCTCCGCGCCGGGTCGTTCCCGGGCTCCGCCGCGCTGGCAGGCCGTCGCGGCACCCTCAACGGCTCGTCCCGGAGCGTTCCCTGATGACGGGCCAGCATCTCCGTCGACGGCCCTGCTTCCGCGCCGTTCCAACGGCCCAGATCCCGACAGCCTTGCTACGGGCCGTCGAGCCGACGCAGCTTGATGCTCCGGAAGGCGACCTCGTCGCCGTGGTCCTGAAGCAGAATGCGCCCCTCGGGCCACTTTCCGAAGCCCTCGCGGTCCGCGAACTTGCTCAGCGCGACGGCCTCGTCGAGCTCCGCTCCGAAGCGGTCAAAGGCCAGCACCTGCATGTGGTTCAGCCAGTGCTCGACTCGCCCGTCGGCATTCACGACGATGCGGGCGTGATTCCACTGCCCCGGTCCCCTGACGAATCGCGGGACCTTCGTGGCCGGCAGCAGGTCGTAGAGAGACGCGAGGGTGCGGTTGCCGTCCCGCCCGGCGCCAGCGTCCGGGTGCCGCGCGTCGTCCAGGATCTGGTACTCGAACGCAACCGCCGAGCCGGGGGGCGAGCCGTAGCCCTCGGTGACGAGGTACTTGATGCCGCTGTTCGCGCCCTGCGTCATCCGAAATTCCAGCTGGAGCTCGAACGCCGAGTACGCCTCCCGGGTCACGATGTCGCCGCCGCGCGGAGCCCCCGGCTCGGATGCCAGGACAGTGAGCTCGCCGTCTCGCACCTCCCAGCCGGACTCGGGGAACGCGTCCCGGTGCGCGCCGCGCCAGGCCTTGGTGTCCCTGCCGTCGAAGAGAAGTTCCCAGCCCAGAGCATCCTCCGCGTCGGAGAGCCGGTTCGGGCGCGTGTCGAACACCCGGGGAAAGTCGCTGCGTTCCGGCGCCGCTTCTTCCGGCGCCTCGGTGCGCAGGTGGACGTTGCGGTAACGCACCCTCAGCCCGGCCTGCTCCGGGCCCACCGCGTGAACCTGAAGTGCGATGAAGCCGCGAGGCGTCATGTCGTCGATCAGGTACGTCGCCGGCACGTCGTTCAACCAGGTGCGAATCGTGCTGCCGGTCGCCTCGATGTGGAGCCGATTCCATTCGCCGCGCCCGAATGCCCGGCCGGCAGCCGGGTTGAGCGTCAGCGGGAACAGCCAGCCCCGGCGCCACTCGTCGTAGATGCCGCCGGTCCAGGCACGGTCCGAGGGATCGATCTCCACCTGGTAGCCGTGCACCACTCCGTTCATGTAGTCGGCACGGCTTTCGCTGCGAATCTGAACGCCTGCGTTCAGGCCGTCGTCGACCCGGAACTCCAGCCGCAGCGCGAAGTCGCCGTACTCCTCCTTCGTCACCAGGAACGAGTTCGGCGTGTCGGCCACCGCAGTGCCGACGATCGTGCCGTCGGCCTCCAACGCGTACTCGGCCACGCCGCCCAGCTGCCGCCAGCCGGACTCGATGCCGCCGGCCACGAGGTCGACCCATCCGTCGCCGGGCGCCGCCTGGGCAAGGCCGGGCAGCGCCGAGCACGAGGCCATCACGAAGGCGCACGCGAGCCCGGACGACGAGAGCTGTGGCATGGACGGCAACCCTACCGCGCTCCGTTCCCCTCCGGCAGGACCTCCATGCGGGCCGACGCCCCTGCGCCTGCTGTAGCCTCCGCGCCATGATGCCTGCCCAGGCCAGGGACGCCCGTGATTCACCGATGATGCTGGTCAAGCCAGCATGAGTTCGGTCAGCATCCACCCGGATGCCCTGCGACGGGTGGCCGAAGCGATCGTCGAGGCGGGGGGCAGCGCACCGGAGGAGGCGCGGATCGTTGCCGACCACCTGGTGCTGGCGAATCTCTCGGGGCACGACAGCCACGGCGTCGGCATGCTGCCGGCGTACGAACGCAGCCTCTCGAACGACACGCTGAAGCCGAATCGGACCGTCGAGCTGGCCCGCGACGACGGCGCGATCATGATGTTCGACGGCGGCATGGGCTACGGCCAGGTGGTCGGACGCCAGGCGTTGGCGGCGGCCGTCGAACGCTGTCGAAGCACCGGCGTCGTGCTCGCGACGGTCCGTCGCTGCCATCACCTGGGCCGCATCGGCACCTATGGCGAGCAGGCGGTCGAGGCCGGCTTCGGTTCGCTCCACTTCGTCAACGTGGTCGGCCACCAGGCCCTGGTCGCGCCGTACCGAGGCACGGATGCCCGCTACTCGACGAACCCCGTCTGCCTGGCTCTCCCCGGCAGCGACCGGCAGCCGCCCGTCCTTCTCGACATGGCGACCAGCCGGATCGCTCACGGCAAGGCGCGCGTCGCCCACAACCAGGGCGAGGAAACGCCCGAAGGTTCGCTGATCGACCACCGTGGCCGGAAGACGCGGGATCCGGGCGTCCTCTTCCGGCAACCGGCAGGCGCCCTGACCTCCTTCGGCGACCACAAGGGCTACGGACTGGCCATGTTCTGCGAGCTGCTCGGCGGAATGATGAGCGGCGGCCCAACGGCCCAGCCGGAACACGCGCCGGAAGGCACGATCATGAACAACATGTTCATGGTCGTCTTCGACCCGGACCGGCTGGTCGAACGGTCGGCCATGGACCACGAACTCGCCGCCCTGGTCGCTCACGTCAAGGCGTCGCCGGCGGCGGAGGCGTCCGAGCCGGTGCTCGCGCCGGGCGACCCGGAGCGGGCCAGCCGCATCGAACGGGCCAGCGCGATTCCCGTCGACGCCGAGTCCTGGCGTCAGATTGTCGACGCCGGCGAACGTCTGGGCGTTCCCGGCGAGCGCATCGAAGACCTCGCCCGCGGACACGTCTGACGGCCGCCGTCTGACGCGGCCGCCGTCGCGGTCGCTCGCTGGCCATCGGCCGAGCACCACGCAAGCCGGCAGGTCCGAGAGGGCCGCAAGCGGGCTGGAGGCAAGGGACTGTCGCCGTCCTCTCGGACAAGCACCAACTTCCGCAGCGCAGCCGACCGAAGCGGGCGCCAGCGTCCGGACGAACTCCGATGTGCCCGCGTCCCCTGCGGCCCCCTCGGCCCTGACGATGACAGCCTGCTAACGGTCGCGCGTCGCCTCGCGGAAGACGCTCCACATGAGCTCGGCGCCGAAGTTGCCGCCGCTCGCGTCGTCGCCGTCGCGGGGCCAGACGTGGGCGCCCTGCCACGAACAGCTGCGTACCGTGCGCTCGCCGGTGCAGCCGGAGTATTCGACGCAGGTCAGTTCCAGCCGACCGTCCCAGGGCGTCTCGACCGCAACCGGTTCGGCCGCGCAGGACAGCGCCTCGGCCCATTGCTCGGCAACATCCTGCTGTGACGCGTAGACGTAGCCGTCGTCGGCGAAGGAGCCGTCGATGGGCACGGTGCGGTCCTCCGTGCCGCCGATGAGGAGCATGGACGGCCCCGCAGCTTCCGGCGCGCAGCGGAAACCCCGCGCCAGGTAGCCGTGCATGGGCGCCACCGCGGCCAGCCGGTCGTCGAGCGCGCAGCCGAGGCGGTGCACGAACATGCCGCCGTTGCTGTAGCCGGAGGCGAACACGCGGTCCTGGTCCAGGCAGAGCCCCTCCGACAGGTGGTCGATCAGGGCGCCGATGTAGCCCACGTCGTCATGGCAGGAGCACCAGTTGCAGCGGCCGCAGTCGGCGCACTCGGGCGGACACGGATAGGGCGACGCGTCCTCGCGGCAGGCAGGCGCCTCGGGCCGGAGCGGAGCACTGCAGGCCAGATCGTTCCATGACGTGATGGCCGCCGTGCTCCGATTTCCCGGAAGCTCGTCGGCGGAGGGGGTGAACGACGTGCCCTGCGGGTACGCCACGGCAAACCCCTCACGGTCGGCGAGCGCGGACAGGCCGGTCCAGCCGTCGCTGCCGGTGGCGCTGCCGGTGTAGCCGTGCACGTGCAGCCAGAGCGGCATGGGCGTGCTGCCGTCGTGGCCGGCGGGAAGGTGGAGGCGATACTCGCGCACCAGGCCGTCGTGAGGCAGTTCCAGGTCGATGCTGACGCCGGGCCGGGCAGCCGCCAGAGTACCGTCGGCAACCGGGGGCGCCGAGCAGCCCGGGCTCTCGCCAGCCGCAAGCGGCGCCGCGCCGCCGCACAGCGCAAGGATCACTGCCAGCTCCAGGAACCGTCCTTCGGCGTGCATCATGGCGGCCATCGTAGCGCGGCGGCGCCTCGCAGCCCGTTGGACCCTGGCGGCTCGTGCCTGCGGTCAGGTCCCTGGGACCGCAGGCGACGCGGGTTCGGCGGAAGGGCGGCGCACGAACCCGGAGCTGCGGATCGCACAAGATCGGCCGTGAAGCGTGGAAGCTACCCGGTACGTCGCGGCAGCACCTGAAAGTGGCCGTCCCGTTCGACCACCTGCAGGCCGACTTCGAACAGGGCGGACAGGTTCTCCTCGGTCAGGACCTCGTGCTTCCGGCCGTCCGCGAACACTCGACCGGCCCTGAGCAGGACGACCCGCTCCACCTCCGGCGGGACCTGGTCCACGTGGTGGGTGACGATGACCAGCGCCGTGCCGCTTGCCGCGAGGGCTCGAAGGCGCTCCATCAGGTCGAACGCCGCCCTCAGGTCGAGGCCGGTCGCCGGCTCGTCGAGCAGCAGGGTGTGCGGTGCGTGCACCAGGGCGCGCGCCAGCAGCAGGCGCCGCTGCTCACCGGCGGACAGGCTGTCGAAGCGGCGGTCGTGGAGATCCCGAACGCCCATGGCCTCCGCCGCCCGGTCCGCCCGGCGACGCTCGGCGTCGGTCAGCTTCTGGTGGCGATGGACGCCGACGCTGGCGAAGAAGCCCGAGCGGACCACGTCCCGCCCGGCAAGCCAGCCGTGCTGCCCTGCCTGCAGTTCATGCGAGACGACGCCGAGCCCATGCCGGAGCTCGAACGCGTTCCAGCGATCGAGCCCCAGCAGCCGCATCCGGACACCAGGGCGCCGCAAGGGAAAGAACTCGCCGTTCAGCAGTCGCAGCAGCGTGGACTTCCCTGCCCCGTTCGGACCGAGAACCGCCACGTGCTGCCCGCGAGGGATGGTCAGGGTCACGCCATCCAGCGCCGCCCGTCCACCCCGCAGGACGGTCACGTCACGCAGTTCGACGAGGGGCGACATCGTGAGCGAGAGCTGAGAGACCTGCCCGGCTCAGGCTGACGCTTCCCGCCACTCCGTGATCAGTTCAAGTCCCGGAATCCCTCGGAAGTGCCTCGCATTGTGAGTAACCAGAGGCGTCCCGTGCCGGAGTGCGCAGGCCCCGATCCACGCATCGTTCGATGAAGTGGGTCGTCCTGCCGTCCGCCCTCCAGCCATCACCCGGCCGTACACGCGAGCAACCTCGTGATCGTACGGAACCACGATGAGCTCGTCGAGCAGGTCTTCCAGCTCGGTCCGCCTTCCACCGCCCCAGTTCGCCGACTCCGCTCCTGAGTACAGCTCTCCGACCGTGACGAAGCTCACCGCCAGCAAGCGACCTCTGACATGCCGCCGGTAGGCCTCTGCCATGTCCCCGCCGCGCATCAGGTACGAGACGACGTTCGTGTCCAGGATGCGGCTCGCGGCGATCACACCGGGTCGGCCGTTCCCGAACCCGATTGTCGCATCTCGTTCACCAGCTCCTCGAAGCCATCGTCATCGGTTCCCGGCCAGGTTCCGAAGAGAGCCTCGACATCTTTCATCGGCCCGACACCCTGAGCGCGAGCCAGCTCGTCCAGCGAAAGGCAATGCTCGAAGGACCGCTGGCCAGTTGACACGAGCGCATCGTCCGGCCGATTCTCGACCCGCTCGATGTTCTCGACGACGAACCGCCGAATCCTCCCCGTCGACGGGTCAACCGTCGACTGCCCACTCACCCTGACGAACTCCAGGAGATTCCCGAGAACGGCCTGACGGTGCTCGTCGTCAAACCGACACTCGACAGGCTCCCCGAAGGACGGATGTACCCGACACCGACCGTCACTCTCCTTGAAGTCGCCCATGAGCAGCCTGCCTTCAACCATCTCGACCGTCTCCTCGGTCTCCTCGGCCCCCGCCAGGCGCTTCTCCACTCGACCAAGAACGCTCTGGTCCAGCGACGCTCCTGCCTGCGCTGCCGTTCCAGTCACGCGGAACTCGATCGTGTCGATCCCCTGATTCAGCAGCTTGCCGGTGTCTCGCCAGGCACGGAGCACGCCCCTGTCGCAACCGACCGGCAAAGTCTGACCGGGTTCTTCGTCCCGCAGGGCAGCCAGACCGCCCACGGCCGACACGAGGGCGTCGACACCCAGGTCCATTCCCGGGAGGCCCGGGCTGGCATGAAGTCGATCAAAGCCCAGCACGGCGGCGTCGCTGCCGTGGGTGAGCATCACCAGCGTCAGTTCCACGTCCCGCTTCAAGGCCTTGGGCGGCTGGCCGGGCTGCACACTCCCGCCGCCGTCCCGAAGCACACGGGCCGTCCGCTGAAGCACACGATTGAGCGCCAGAAGGAAAGTCTGCAGCAGAGGGACGGGGATTCGTCCCGGCCCCACCGCCGCGCCATCGAGGCGAACCGTCAAGACTGGTGTCGCGTCGGTCAGATCCTCGTCCTTTCGCGTGAAGTTGCTGCCAGACCTCCCGGTGCGGAACGCGACCCTAGCAGGCAGTCGGGCTTGCCGGCAGACGAAGGATGCAGACTGGCCCGACTGCCTGCTGGGGAGGTGGGGCTGGGGCCAGGCGCGGCGTCCGCGACGCGGCTGGCGGCTCAGGCAGTCGGGCTTGCCGGCAGACGAAGGATGCAGACTGGCCCGACTGCCTGCTGGGGAGGTGGGGCTGGGGCCAGGCGCGGCGTCCGCGACGCGGCTGGCGGCTCAGGCAGTCGGGCTTGCCGGCAGACGAAGGATGCAGACTGGCCCGACTGCCTGCTGGGGAGGTGGGGCTGGGGCCAGGCGCGGCGTCCGCGACGCGGCTGGCGGCTCAGGCAGTCGGGCTTGCCGGCAGACGAAGGACGCAGACTGGCCCGACTGCCTGCTGGGGAGGTGGGGCTGGGGCCAGGCGCGGCGTCCGCGACGCGGCTGGCGGCTCAGGCAGTCGGGCTTGCCGGCCCAGCTGCCGACGCTACCGGCCGCGAAAGTGGGGAGGACGCTTCTCGAGAAAGGCCTGACGACCTTCGACATAGTCCTCCGAACGGAAGCAGGCCTCGACCATCTTCCGGACGCGGTCGAGATCGCGGCGGTCGGGGTCCTTCGTGGCCTCGCGGATGGCCAACTTCGCGGCGCGGAGCGTCAGCGGAGCGTTGGCCGCCATCCGGCCGGCGAGGTCGCGGACGGCGCCTTCGAGGTCCTCCGCGGAGGTCACGCGGTCGATCAGGCCCATGCGGTGCGCCTCGGCAGCCGTGAACCGACGAGCCGTGAGCAGGATCTCGCTGGCGCGTGACGGACCGACGAGGTCGACCAGCACCTTGACTCCGGCGAAGCCGTAGCCGACCCCCAGCCGCCCGGCTGGAATGCCGAACTGCGAGTCGTCCGAGGTGACGCGGATGTCCGCGTTGAGCGCCGTGGCCAGACCGCCGCCCAGGCAAAAGCCCCGGATCATGGCGACCAGCGGCTTCTCGAGGGCGGCGAACGCGCGACCCGTCTCCCGGACCGCCTCGTCGTAGCGCTCGCGCACCTCGGCGGTCGTGCGCAGCTTCCTGAACTCCGAGATGTCGGCGCCCGACACGAACGCCCGCTCGCCGGCGCCGCGAAGCACCACGACCCGGACCGCGTCGTCCTGCTGAAAGCGCCGCAGGGCGAGCGCCGATGCCACCTGCATGTCGAAGGAAAGGGCGTTCAGGCGCTCCGGGTTGTTGTAGACGAGCCAGCCCACGCCGCCCTCGATGTGGGCCTGGATCTTCGCGGTCGGCAGGTCGAGCGCGGTCACGCGACGACTCCCCGGGAACGCAGGTCCTCGATGTCCGCGACGGCGAACCCGGCCTCGGCAAGAATCTCGTCCGTGTCCTCGCCGGGTGCGGGCGCGCGGCGGCGCAGCCGGAAGGACGTTCGGCGCAGGCGCACGGGCTGGCCGACCAGCCGCACCAGACCCAGATCCGGATGATCCAGTGGCACCGCGATACCGGAGTGCTCAACCTGCGGGTCGGCGAAGGTCTGCTCCAGGTCGCAGACCGGGCCGCACGGGAGCCCGACCTCGTTCAGCCGCTGCACCACCTCGTCCACGGTGAAACGGCGCGTGAGCTCGGCGACCTCGGCCTCGAGTCGCTTCCGGTTGGCGACGCGCAACTCGGAGCTCGCGTAGTCCGGACGGGCAAGCAGCGCCTCACCGCCCAGGGATTCGCACATCGCCCGGAAGTGCCTGCCGCTGGTCGCGGCCAGGTTCACCCAGCCATCGGAAGCCGGAAACGTGCCCATCGGCGAGATGGTCGGATGGTGGTTGCCCTGCTGCCCCGGCACGTCGCCCTCGACCAGGTAGCGGGCGGCCTGGAAGTCGAGCATGCCGATCATCGCCTTGAGCAGCGACGTGCTCACCCACTGACCTTCGCCCGATCGCTCCCGCTCGTGCAGGGCGGCGAGGATGCCGAAGGCCAGGTAGAGGCCGGCGGCCAGGTCGGATATGGCCGTGCCGACCCGCACCGGCCCCTGGCCCGGCAGGCCGGTCACCGACATCAGGCCGCCCAGGCCCTGGGCGATCTGGTCGACGCCACCGCGGTTCCCGTAGGGCCCGGTCTGGCCGAAGCCGGAGACGCTGGCGTAGACGATGCGCGGGTTGAGCGCGCGGACCGTCTCATAGTCGAAACCGAGCCGGTGCTTGACGTCGGCGCGGTAGTTCTCGACCAGGACATCGGCGCTTCGGACGAGGCACAGCAGAACCTCGCGGCCCGCCTCGCTCTTCAGATCGAGGGTCAGGCAGCGTTTGTTGCGGTGCAGGTTCTGGTAGTCGGAACCCAGGCGCCTGGAGATCCCGATCTCGCGACCTGGCACGGGCGGACGCTCGATGCGCACCACGTCGGCGCCCCAGTCGGCCAGCTGCCGCACCGCCGTCGGCCCGGCGCGAGCGATCGTCAGGTCGAGGACCCGCAGGTCCGCAAGGGGAAGCACGTCGTCCGGCCCGGCGTCGTCGGACGGCGGAGCGGGCGCGCCGACCTGCGGTTCGGGCCCGGATTCCGCGCCAGCAGGGCCTGCATCCGCTCCGGACATCCGCGCCTCAGCCTCCCGGCGCCACCGCGGCGGGCGCCCGGTCCGGTTCGGGAGGCGTCTCGATGTCCTTGAAGAGCCAGGCCAGGGCAGCTTCGACCTGCTCCCTGGCGCCGGTCTCCACCACGTCACCGTGGCAGGGAACGAGTCGGTCGAACGGAATTCGCAGCAGGCGGAGCCAGCTGGCTGCGTGAGCCGGCCGGTCGCGGATTCCCAGGCGCAGCATGCGGCTCTGGGCGACCTTCCCGTACGCTCCGCCGAGTCGCAGGTACAGGGTGGCGAGCAGGCCCGCAGAGTGCCTCAGGTTGAACAGCAGGTCCGCGACCAGCAGGGTGCCGCTCGGTCGGTGCACAAACACCACCTCGCTCAGGCCTGGAAAGCCGTCGACGGGGACCGGCTGGAGCTCGGCGCCCCACGGCGCGGCAACGCCCAGGGTTGCCGAGAACGGCACGTCCGACCGCTTCGTCTCCAGGCCGGGCGCCCCGTGGACCTCGGCCTCCGGGAAGCGCTCCATGGCAGGGAGCAGGTACAGGTGGTGGTAGCGGTTGGGCGCGAGCAGATACGTCACCGGACCAAGCGCCGCGACCTGGGCGGCCGTCTCGTCGTCGAACGGGCCCGGCGAGTAGACGCACACCTCGCCGCTCTCGAGCCGAATCACCACCATGCGGCCAGGCAGCGTGAAACCCATCGGGATCTTCTGCTGGTGGCCCGCCTCCCACACGTCCCGGCAAACCTGCTGCAGTGCCATGGCGGCAAGTATAGGTCCGCCTTCGGGCCCGTTGGCCCTGCCAGCTCCGTCGCCGGGCATGACCTGAGCGGTCAGATCCGAAGAGGTCACTCGTCCATAGAATGCTCGCCATGCACAGGCTGCCCGCTCGCCCCCGCCGGAACCGGCGGTCCGCCGCAGTTCGCTCCCTGGTCCGCGAGACGGACCTGGGGCCGGACAGGCTGATCCAGCCCCTGTTCGTCATGGAAGGCCGGGACGAGGCCGAAGCCATCGACTCGATGCCCGGGCAGGCGCGGCTGACCATTGACCGTCTGGTCGAGGAGAGCCGGGCCCTGCACTCGCTCGGCGTGCCCGCGGTGGCGCTGTTTCCGGCGGTCGAGGACGCGCTGAAGGACCGCACCGCCAGCGGCGCGACCGACCCGGACGGCCTCGTGCAGCGAGCCGTTGCCGAACTGAAGTCGGCCTTGCCCGAGCTCCTGGTCATCACGGACGTGGCGATGGACCCGTACTCCAGCGACGGCCACGACGGCCTGGTCGAGGACGGCGAGATCCTGAACGACCCGACGCTCGACATCCTCGCCGCCACGGCCATTTCGCAGGCAGACGCCGGCGCCGACATGATCGCGCCCTCGGACATGATGGACGGTCGCGTCGGGGCTATCCGGACCGCACTCGACGACGCCGGCCACGACCAGGTCGGGATCCTGAGCTACACGTCCAAGTACGCCTCGAACTTCTACGGTCCGTTTCGCGACGCGCTCGACTCGGCGCCCCGCGCCGGCGACAAGAAGACCTACCAGATGGACCCGGCCAACGTGCGCGAGGCCGTGCGGGAGGCCCGTCTCGATGCCGAGGAAGGCACCGACGTGGTCATGGTCAAGCCAGCGCTTGCCTACCTCGACGTGATCGCGGCCCTGCGTCGCGCCGTCGACCTGCCAGTCGCCGCCTACCAGGTCAGCGGCGAGTACGCGATGATTCAGGCGGTCGCGGCCAACGGCTGGATGGATGCCGACGCACTGATGATGGAGACGCTGACCTCCATCCGCCGGGCCGGCGCCGACATGATCCTCACCTACTTCGCTCGACGCTGCGGCCAGGTCCTGAGCGGGGAGTGAGGCGAACCTGCGGAGTCAGCGGCAAGCGAGGTGGCGAATGAAGCGGACCGGAACTGACGAAGCTCGTTCGTTGCTGCCGTCAGCGGCGGTTCTCGCAGCCATCGTCGCCGCCACGACCGGCTGCGCGCCGGCGCCGGAGCCGGAGCCGGCAGCGCCCGACGAACGGCCCCCGAACATCGTCCTGTTCCTGGTCGACGATCTCGGCTGGAGCGACATCGGCGTCTACGGCAGCGCCTTCCACGAGACACCCCACATCGACGCTCTCGCCCGGGAGGGCGTGCGCTTCACGAGCGCCTACTCGGCCGCCCACGTCTGCTCTCCCACCCGGGCGGCCCTGATGACCGGCAAGTACCCGGCGCGCCTGCGCCTGACGGACTGGCTGCCTGGCCGCCGGGAGCACTCCTTCGAGCGCCTGCTGAGCGCGGAGAAGGCCGCAGCGCTCCCCCTGGCGGAGGTGACGCTGGCCGAGGCGCTGCGCGAACACGGCTACCGCACGGCGATCTTCGGCAAGTGGCACCTGGGCGGCGACGAGGCGGGGCCGCTCCACCAGGGTTTCGACCTCCAGAAGCCCGACTTTCCCGGGTCGACCCCGCGCGGCGGCTACTTCCCGCCGTACCTGATGAAGGGCCTGACCGTGGACGGCGAAGAGGACGAGTACCTGACCGATCGTCTGTCCAGATTCGCAGTCGAGTTCATCGAGAAGGACGACGACGCCCCCTTCTTCCTCTACCTGTCGCACTTCTCCGTTCACGACCCGATCGAGGGACGCCCCGACCTGGTCACCAGGTACCGCCGCAAGCTGGTCGAGGCGGAAACGCCCGACGGGCCGGCCTTTGTGCTCGAAGGGAACCCCGACGCGGAGACGCCGCTGTCGAGAGACGATCTCGACGCCCTGCACGGGCAGCCGTCGCATCAGGAGCATCGGGTCCTGCCCGGAGGCATCGTGCCGATCAAGCAGCATCAGGACAACGTCGAGTTCGCGGCGATGGTCACCGCCATCGACGAGAGCATGGGCCGCGTCCTTGCCGCGCTCGAAGCTCGCGGCGTGGCCGACAACACGATTGTCATCTTCCACTCGGACAACGGCGGCATGGCGGCGGCCAACTTCGGCAACCCGGCGAGAGTGGTGGACCCGGAATGGCTGGACGTCGCCTACGCCACCTCGAACCTGCCCCTGCGCGGCGCCAAGGGGTGGCTGTACGAGGGCGGCATCCGGGTGCCGCTGATCGTGCGCTGGCCGGGCGAAGGCGGCGCCGACACGGTCCGCGACGAACCGGTGATCACGAACGACCTCTATCCAACCCTGCTGGAGATGGCGGGTCTGCCGACCAGGCCCGACCAGCACGTGGACGGCATGAGCATTGCGCCTGCAGTTCGCGGCGAGCCACTCGAGCGCGGCGCGCTCCACTGGCACTTCCCCCACTACAGCAACCACGGCATGCAGAGCCCTGGCGGCGCCATCCGGGACGGCGCGTGGAAGCTGCTCGAGTACTTCGAGAACGGCACGGTTCAGCTGTTCGACCTCGAAGCGGACCCCGGGGAGCAGCGCGACCTGGCGAGCGAGCGCCCGGAGAAGGCCGAAGAACTCCGAGCCAGCCTTCAGGCGTGGCGCGAGTCGGTCTCCGCGGCCATGCCGATGCCACGCTGACCGCCACTGGCCGGCAGCCGACGCTTCAACCGCTCAGCGGGCGGCGCGGAACAGGAACAGGTGCTGGGACGGAAGCGAATCGATCCGCTCCACCAGCTCGTAGCCGGCCGGGATCCACTCCTTCATCACCTGCTCGATGGACATGCGGTGGTCGAGCTTGATGTGCGCCGCGCTCCTGCCCTCCAGACGGAACTCGACCAGCGCGATCACGCCGTCCGGGGAAAGCGCCCTGCGCATGGCGTGAAGCATGGCCTCCGGTTGCGAGAACTCGTGGTACACGTCGACGAGCAGCACCATGCCGACCTCGCCTTCGGGCAGCTTCGGATCGTCCTCGGCGCCGAGCACCATCTCGACGTTCGTCGCGCCGGCCTCGGCAACGATCCCCTCGGCGATCTGGAGCATCTCGGGCTGAATGTCGTTGCACAGGACCCGTCCAGTCGGGCCCACCGCCACGGCCAGACGCCGGGCGTGGTAACCGGAGCCGCAGCCGATGTCGGCGACCAGCATGCCCTCGCGAAGGGGCAGCGCCGCAATCAGGGCCTCCGGATCCTCCTCCTCGATCCGCGTGGCGCGCTCGAGCCACGGGGCGCCGCGCCAGGACATCACCTCGGCGATGGTGCGGCCCCGGTAGACGCCGGTGTCCTCCTGCGCCTGCGACGCCGCGGCCGAAGGCAGCAGGACCGCGACGGCGGCAGCAGCCAGAAAGGCGCTGAGCGCCGGTCGAAGAGCCCCACCCGTCGCCGGCGGCTGCCCGCAGCTCAAAGCTGGGTGCCGGATCGAAGTGCCATGCCAGATCATCGCCCACGCGGACGCTATCGCAAGGCCCCGGCGTCCCCGCTTCGTGACGAGCAACGCAAGCGCGTGCGGTGCTCGAACCGACGGCCGCGCTCACCCAGGCCACTCGCTGGAAGGGCCGTCACGGCGACCGGGCCGGCGCCGCTGGTATGCTGCGCGGTCGTTCCAGGCTCGACATGCTCACGGACTGCGGAGCACCTCGCATGAAACTCCTCGCGTTGCCCGTCACGTTCCTCCTGCTGGCATCGCCGCTTGCGGCCCAGGACGGTCGTCTGGACTCGGCTCGGCTGGACGGCGACCGCCTCCATCTCGCCGCGACCACCGTGCCGCAGTCGGTCCGGCACTTTCCGCTGACCGATCCGCCGCGCGTGGTGGTCGACCTCCTCGGCATCGGCCGTTCCGCCGCCGAGATGCCGGCGCCGGCGGCGAGCAGTGCCGCCGTCGAGGTACGGACCGGCGAGCATCCCGGCTTCCTGCGCGTCGTCGTCGACCTGCAGGCTCCCCTGCCCGCCTACCAGGTGCGCCAGTCGGGCGCCACGGTCGAGATCGGGCTGGGCGCGGACGCTCTGCCGTCGTCGGGCGGCGGCGCCCTGGTGGCCGCGTCGCCCATCCCCGACCTGACCGCTCCGGGTTCGTCGACGCCTGCCCGCGTGGCGTCGCGCCCCGTCCTGCTACCCCTGGGAGACGTGGCGGTCAACGCCGAACCGCGTGCGCCAGTCGAGCCAGCGCCCGTCGAAGCGGCTCCAGCCGCTGCGGCAGCCGAAGCCAGCGCAGCCCCGGACCGGCCCGCGGGCAGTTTCCAGGACCTGGACGAACTGACCACGGACGAGCTGCTGGCTCTCATCGAGGAGGAACTCGCCGACGCCGGGCTCGCCGAAGACCTGATCGACGAGGTCGAGGCCGAACTCGACGCCCGCCCGAGCCGACCGTACGAGTTCAACCCGCCGGCCGAGCCCGAAGCCGACGCAACGCCCGGCAGGCCCGCTGCCCGAGACAGGCAGGCGCCGCCGGACCGTCGCCCACCCGGCGAACGACAGCCCTTCCGCTACACCGACCGGACGACCAGCGAACCGCCGCCATCGCCCGGGCCCCGCTGAGCGGACCCTTCGACCGTCAGAGGACTCGCCGCCCACGCCGGCCACGCCGCCGGCAGAAAACGGCCAGTACGCTCGCCCCTCCGGTGGTGCGCAACCGGTCGGTCACCGGGCATTCGAAGCGCAGCGACCGGGCAGCAACCGGCCAGCGGCCAGGCAGCCGCCGTCACCAGCGCTACCGGCGGCGCCGGCAGCGTCGGTTCGGTTGCCGTGGCGCTGCTCGCGGCCAAACCAGGCCAGGCGGCGACCAGGCGGAGTCAGACCCGGGTGACGCCCGGCACGGCAACCGCGTAGCGGCCGTCGTCGTTGGGGACCACCGGCGGAGCGGCATCCCAGGCGTACTTCGCCGGCTCGAGAGAGACCTCGGAAGCAAGCGCGTCCTCCCACGTGATCTTCTTGCCGCCGTAGGTCGCCATGCGGCCCATGACCGCAGTCATCGTGGAGATGGCGCCGTTCTTCGCCTCGTTGAACGGTCTGTCTTCGCGGATCGCCTCGAACAGGCGGTCGTGCTCGACCTGGTAGGGGCTCTTCTCGTCCTCCGGCGCCTGGTGGTTCCAGCCGCCCGGCGCCTGGATCAGCCCGGCGGCGAGGCTCGCCATGCCCTTGCTGCCGTGGGCGAACTCGGCGACCTGGTCCCAGCAGTTCTCTATGTGCCGGCACTGGCTCAGCATCACCGCGCCGTCGCCGTAGGTGTACTCGACGAAGTGATGGTCGAAGATCTCGCCGTGGTCGGGGCCGTTGCGCCACTGCCGACCGCCCTGGCCCTGCGCCGCCACCGGGTGCCCGCCCTTGACCCAGTTACCCACGTCGATGTTGTGGATGTGCTGCTCCACGATGTGGTCGCCGCAGAGCCAGTTGAAGTAGTACCAGTTGCGCATCTGATACTCCATCTCGGTCTGACCTGGCTGGCGCTCCCGCACCCAGAGGCCGGCACTGTTCCAGTAGACGCGCAGGGCCACGACATCGCCGATCGCACCGTCATGAATGCGCTCGATCGTCTCGTTGTACATCCCGCTGTGGTGACGCTGGAGGCCCACGCCCACCTTGAGGTTCTTCTGCTTCGACGCCTTCGCGGCCTTGAGCACGCGCCGTACGCCCGGCGCGTCCACGGCCAGGGGCTTCTCCATGAACACGTGCTTGCCGCGCTCGACCGCGTACTCGAAGTGCTCCGGCCGGAAGCCGGGCGGCGTGGCGTGGACGATCACGTCGACCCCGGAGTCGACCACCTTGCGCCAGGCGTCGAAGCCGACGTACCGGTTCTCGGCCGGGACCTGCAGCCGCTTGCCGCCCTCGAAGGAACCGTTGTCGGCCATCTCGGCGAGGCGAGCATGGCAGCTCTCGACTCGATCCTCGAACGCGTCGGCCATCGCCACCAGCTCGACCGGGCCGGCTGTGGAGAGTGCCTGCGCCGCAGCGCCGGTGCCACGGCCGCCGCAGCCGATCAGGCCGATGCGAAGCGTCGCGTCGCCGCGCGCACGGCCCACGTCCGTGTTGGCGGCCCCGGCGGTCGCGCCGCCGACTCCGCCAGCGAGCAGTGCCGCGGTCGCGCCGGTGGCGCCGGTGATGAAGCTGCGTCTGGAGGTTTCGCTCACGATGCTCTCCCCTTTCGGCCTGGCGGGCCTCGGCCAGCCCTTCCGGCCACATTGTGCTGTGCGTACTTGCCCCACTCTACCCCGGCCGCCGCGTCGTGCCCCCTCGGACCTGCGGCCGGCAGCAGACCTGACGCCAGCACGAAGTGAGCCTGAAGGTCCGAGGGAAGAGGCAGGTGGGCTGTCGGCGAGCGCCTGTCTGCGCGCGACCGTAGAGCGAGAGCCCTGCGCAGCCTGGCCGACCGCATGGGCGGCGCTTCCCCCAGAAACCACCAACGCGCCCGCGTCCCCTCAAGCCCCCTCGGACCCGGCGGCAGCCGGATGAGGTGGCCCCTCGCCTCGCCCGGCAGGCTACGATCGCAAGCCATGAAGGACCTGACGACACTCCGCTTCGAGCTCGCCGACTACGTCGCCCGGGTCACGCTGAACCGACCCGAGGCCGCGAACGCGATGAACCTGCAGATGACGAAGGACCTGCTGGAGGTCGGCATCGAGTGCGACGAGAACCCGGAGGTGCGGGCGGTGCTGCTGCGCGCCGAGGGCCGCATGTTCTGCGCGGGGGGCGACCTTGCCTCGTTCGCGAGCGCCGGCGAGGCTCTGCCCCGCCGTCTGAAGGAGATGACCGTCTACCTGCATGCCGCCATCACGCGCCTCGCCCGCGGCCGGGCGCCGGTCATCGCGGCCGTTCAGGGGCCGGCGGCCGGCGGCGGGTTCTCCCTGGCCTGCGCGGCCGACCTGATCGTCGCCTCCGACGCGGCGGTGTTCTCGATGGCGTACACCCGCGCCGGCCTGACCCCGGACGGCAGCTCCACCTGGTTCCTGCCTCGCGTCCTGGGCCGGCGGCGGACCATGGAGCTGATCCTCACCAACCGCACGCTGTCCGCCGCCGAAGCGCTGAACTGGGGCCTGATCAACGAGGTCGTGCCGGCCGACGAGCTGGACGCACGGTCCGGGAAGCTCGCGGCGCAGCTCGCGACCGGCGCGACCTGGGCCTTCGGCAGGGCGAAGGAGCTCGTCATGCGCTCCAGCTCCGAAAGCCTCGAATCGCAGATGGAGTTCGAGGCCCAGGCGATCGCGGACGCTGCTCGCACCGAAGACGCCGCCGAGGGGATCGCGGCGTTCTTCGAGAAGCGCCGGGCCACCTTCGTCGGCCGCTAGGCAGCCGGCTGTCGACTTGCCGGCTGTCGGAATTGCCACCTGCCGCAGCCTTCGCGTCCGAGCGGTTGACGAGGAACCGGTGAGGAGCGCCCGCAGAGCTTTTCGGGCCGCAGGCAGGCTTTCGGGCTTGGGACTGCCGGTCGCTCTGAGCGTCCTGGCGCTGGCGGCGGCGCAGGAACCCGGGACGGGGCGCTATCCGGAGATGCCGCCGGGGCTGCCGCCGGCGGTCGAGGCGGCCGGTGCGCAGGCCGACGACGAGGCCGGCATGCAGGCGTACCGCGAGCGGATCGTCGGCGTCCACGAGGGCGGCGGCGAGATGGGCCTCGACATGACCCCGGTCGGCGGCGGCGAGTTCCGGATGGGCAGCCTGGACGACGAGCCCGGACGCGGCGATCTGGAATCGCCGGTGCGCCGCGTGCGGGTCGGGCCGTTCTGGATGGCGAGCCACGAGACGACCTGGGATCTGTACCGGGTCTTCATGTTCGACCAGGACCGCGGCGCCGGCGAGCCGGCATCGCCCTGGGCGGACGCGGTCAGTCGGCCCACACCGCCGTACCGGCCGATGGACTTCGGCATGGGCGTCGAGGGCTATCCCGCCATCTCGATGACCCAGTTCGCGGCCCGGCAGTTCACCCGCTGGCTGTCGATGAAGACCGGCCGCTTCTACCGCCTGCCGACCGAGGCCGAATGGGAGTACGCCTGCCGCGCCGGCAGCACGACGGCCTGGTCGTTCGGCGCCGACCCGTCCGAGCTGGACCGCTTCGCCTGGCACGCCGGCAACAGCGGGCGCGGCTACCACGAGGTCGCCAGCCTCGAACCGAACGCCTGGGGCCTGCACGATCTGCACGGCAACGTGGCCGAGTGGACGCTCGACGCCCTGGCCGACTACGCCGCCCCCGAAGAAGGCGACCTGCTCGTCGACCCGGTCGCATGGCCGACCAGCATGTACCCGCGCAGCGTGCGCGGCGGTTCCTGGCGTGACGAGCCCGCCGACCTGCGCTGCGCGGCGCGGCGCGGCTCCGACGCGTCGTGGAAGCGGATGGACCCGCAGATTCCCCGGAGCGTCTGGTACCACACGAACGCTCGCTTCCTGGGCTTCCGGGTCGTTCGGCCGCTCCACCCGCCGCCCGAAGAGGAGCGGGAGCGGTACTGGGCCGCCGACGTGGACTCGGTGCGGCGGATCGTCGAACGCCAGCGCCGCGGCGAACGCGACTGACCCGCAGGGCGCCTCGCCTGCTCGCCTGCCGCGTCAGCTCCCAGGGCGCCGCAGGGGACGCGGACGCATTCGCGATCTTCCGGGGCTGGCGCCGGCTGTGAAACGGCTGCACTGCGGTTGGTTGTCGCTCGTCCGAAAGGACGTCGAGAGTCGCTTGCCGACGGCCCGCCTGCCGCCCCCTCGGACCGGGCGGCTCGGGCCATGCCGGGCCTGGGGTCAGCGAAGAAGAAGGACCGGATGGCAGCCACGTCCGGTCGGCGCGCTACTCCGCTGGCAGGGCGACCGCGAACCGAAGGGTCGGATGTTCCTCGGGCGCCGTGACCGCGTTCAGCACCTCGAACGCGAGCTCGAAGCTGGTTCGCGCCTCGCCGGTGATGGCGAGATCCAGGTCGCTGTGCGGCGGCACCCGCATGACGGACGGCGGGCCGCTGAAGCGGTGTCCGCTTGCGACGCGCAGAACGAAGTCGGCGTCCGAAACGTTCGACAGCCGGACGGAGATCAGCTCGTCGGCCTGCCTCCGCTCGGCCCGGGACAGCTGCAGCGATGCCTCCAGCAGCGGCAGCAGGGCGTCCTCGCGGCCGATCAGCCAGTTGTCCATCCAGGCGACCGTCCGGTTCGCGTGCAGGGCCTCCTTGATCGACCCGGCGCTGCGCTCCTCCGCGAACACGAGCGTCACCGTCCGATGACCGCCTTCGTGGGGCTTGTAGTCCCAGTCGATCAGACCGTGGATGTCCGAGACGCCGAGGATCGCCAGGTCGTTGTCGAGCGCGATTTCGAGCGACTCGGCCGAGTAGAACCTGCCGTTCGCCACCTCGATGCCGTGCAGCAGGTCGTCCGCGATCAGCTGCCGGTGCATGTCCGCAAGCCGCGCGACGCCGTCGGGGCGTTGCCGCGGCCAGTTCGGGTGATTCCAGAACACGAAGCCGTTCTGCCGGTTCGCCTCCTGAATCGCCTGGCGCGCCTCGTCCTGCCTCACTTCCCGGTTCTCGAGGCTGTAGACCCGCGTTGCAGCCGTCTCGCTGCCGACCAGCAGCGGGTTCGCGTCCGTGATGAACACTGCGTTCACGTGGCCCGGCGGCATCTCGCGAGTGATCTCGGCGCCGTTCACCACCATGACCTCCAGGTCCTCGGCCTCGACGTGCTCGCTGGCGACGACGAAGGAGCGGTTCCGGTCGGGATGGGGGATGTCGTCGTGCCAGGGCTGGTACTCGAGATGCTCCGACACCGCGATCAGCGCGAGGCCGTCGCGCTCCGCCTCCTGCATCCGCACGACCGGCCAGACGAAGCCGTCGGAGAAGACGCTGTGGGTGTGCAGATCGACGGCAAGGGTCAGAAAGCCGTCGACGTCGGGGAACTCGATGGCCCGTTCCTGCGCTGCGGAGGCGGCGGCAAGCAGCGCTGCCACAGCCAAGGCCGCAACGGTCAAGGTCCAGCCCCGGGTTCTCGGTCGATTCGTCATGGCTTGGCTCCCGTGTGATGTCCCCGGCAGCATAGCGCCCCTGCGGTGGCAACCCTCTGAAGGCTGCCTCGCCACGGCACGACGCAAGCCGCCAGGTCCGAGGGGAGCCCAGGCGGAGCTGTCGGCAAGCGACTCTCGACATCCTTCCGGACAAGCACAAGCTCCCGCAGCGAAGCCGACCGGAGCGGGCGCCGACTTCTGACAACCTCCGAAGCGCCCCCGTCCCCGGCGGCCCCTCCGGACCAGAAGGCGACCAGAACCGGTCAAGCGACTGCCGCGGCGTCGCGGCGCCGGGCCCGGACGTCGGCCGCGACCGCAAGGAGGATGGCGGCGCCAGTCAGGATGCGCCGCGTCGGTTCGGTGGCGCCGGCCTGGGCGAGGCCCGTCTGCAGCACGGCGATCACCAGCACGCCGAGGAAGGAGCCGACCACGGAGCCGCGGCCGCCGAGCAGCGACGTGCCGCCGATGACCACGGCAGCGATGGCGGACAGCTCCATGCCGATCGCCGCGTTCGGATCGGCGGACTGCAGGTAGCCGACCTGGCACAGCCCGGCCGCCGCCGCCAGCAGACCCGCCAGGGCAAACACGGCGAACTGGACGCGGGCCGGCCGCACGCCGCAGCGGTGCAGCGCGGTCGGGTTGCCGCCCGCCGCCCTGATCCAGGCGCCGAACGGGGTGCGGGACAGCGCGAACTGCAGCGCCGCGACCACCGCCAGCGAACCCACGAAGGCCACGGACAGTCCGCTGGCGGGCACGCCGACGCCCAGCGGCGCGACCAGATCGCCCAGGTAGCTGGTCCGGGCGCCGGTGACCAGGTAGGTCAGACCGCGGGCGACCTCGAGCATGCCAAGGGTGACCAGGAACGACGGAATGGACCAGCGAGCCACCAGCGCGCCGTTGACGGCGCCGCACAGGACGCCGACGAGGAGCGCCGCGAGCCCCGCCGCCAGGAGGCCGGCGCCATGATCCGCAACCAGGACGCCCAGGGTCGCCGCCGACAGCGCGAGCACCGAGCCGACCGAGAGATCGATGCCACCGGCGATCAGGACCAGCGTCAGGCCGGCCGAGGCGATCACCAGCGGCGGCAGCTGATTCGCCAGCGTCCGCAAGGTCAGCAGGCTCCAGAAGTGATCGGTCGCCAGGCCGAAGGCTACGCAGAGACCGAGCAGCACCAGCAGCAGGCCGCCTCGCCAGCCCGGCGCGAAGCTCTTGCCGCCGGGCAGCGTGATCGTCACTGCCCGGTTGGCGGCACGATCAGGTCGACCGGCGTCTGCCGGTCGGCGGCCGCACCGCCGCCCAGGATCTCGAGCGCCGCCTCGATCCCGTACACGGCGAGCCGGTCGGCGTGCTGGTCGGCCGTGGCGAGAATCTCGCCACGGGCCACCAGTTCGGCCACGGCGTCGATGTGGTCGAAGCCGACGATCAGGACGTCGTCCCGCCCGCTCTGCCGACGCGCGGCGAGTGCGCCGAGGGCCATGTTGTCGTTGGCGCACAGGAGCGCCCGCAGCTCCGGGTACTCGCGCAGCATGGCCGCCGCCACCACGTTCGCCTGCTCCTGCTCCCAGCCGCCGCTCTGGACGTCGACGACCTCGGCAGAGGCGGCAGACATCGCGTCCTCGAAGCCCGCCTGTCGCTGTCGGGCGTTGAAGGCCGTCGGGATGCCGCCGATGATCGCCACCTGATCTCCGGGGTCGATCCGGGCCGCCAGGACCTCGCCCACGCGACGTGCGCCGTCGCGGTTGTCCGGGCCCACGAACGGGGCTTCGAGACCCGCCTCGGCCGCCACCTCCACGTCGAGCCGGTTGTCGATGTTCACCACGACGACCCCGGCCTCGCGGGCCCGCGCCAGCACCGGCGCCAGCACCTTCGAGTCGGCAGGCGCGATGACGATGGCGTCGCTGGCGGAGGCGACCATCTGCTCGACCAGCGCCACCTGGCCGGTCAGGTCGCTCTCGTTCCGGGTGCCGGTCACCACCAGGTCGTACTCGGCGGCGTGGGCCTCGTGATGCGCGCGAGCGCCCTCGGCCATGGTCTCGAAGAACTCGTTGGCAAGCGACTTCATGACCAGGGCGATCTTCGGGCGGTCGTCGCCCGGCGGGTCGAATGCGGCGCCCCCGCAACCAGCAGCCAGCACCAGGAAAGACGGCACTAGGCTCAGCAGGGACGCGATGGCGCGGCCGGTCGACCGGCCGCCTGACGGTCGCCGTGGCCGAGCGTGCCCCGGACCGTCGTCAGCCTGCTTCGCCGTCGCCCTCGCCGTCGCACTGCCGTTCATGAACGACAGAGCGTAACGAACCGGCGAGCCTCGACTCAGCCAGCAACCGTCAGCTCGACCGATTCCGCGAACCGCGCCAGCCCGCTCTCCACCGCCACCCGATCGGCAGCCGGGGGCCTCGGGCCGTCCGCCTCGTGGTGCAGCGCCAGAACCTGAAGGCGCCCCTGCTTGCGGTGCGCCTTCAGGTCGTAACGCGCTACCAGGCGGTCGCCGGCCAGGACCGGCATGCAGTAGTAGCCGTACCTGCGCTTCGAAGCCGGCTTGAAGATCTCCAGGATCTGGTCGAACCCGAACAGCCGGGAGACGCGGGGCCGACGCCAGAGCACCGGATCGAAGGGCGAGAGCAGAACGCCCCGGTCCGGCGCGGGGCGTACCCGCCGGAGCCGAGAGGCGAGCTCCAGGTCCGCCGGGCGCACCCAGCCAGCCCGCCTGCCGCCATCGGCCTCGACCAGATCGCATGAAGTCGCCTCGCCGGAGGCGGACAGGTCCTCCAGCGCGGACAGGATCTGCGGTCGCAGGTTGCGCAGCCTCCACGTGTCGGCCAGGGCGCCGGTGGTCGCCCAGCCGTGCCCTTCCAGTGCCCGGAGGATCAGCGCCCGCATCGACGCCTCCAGGCTGAAGCTCTGCCGCAGCCACCGGCCTGGAATCACGCGTTCGGAGAGGTCGTACACGCGCTGGAAGTTGCGCCGGGAGCGGATCGCGAGCTCGCCGGTCGACCACAGGGAAGAGGCCACCCAGCGTTCGCGCTTCGATCGCCACGCCTCGCCAACCTGCGGCCCCTGAAGGTCGATCGACCGCATCGGTCCTTCCGTCTCCACCCGCCGCAGGATCTCCGCCGCAATCTCTGGCCAGTTGCGGATCCCGCGGCTGTGCCAGGTCCGGCCGGCTCGGTACTCCCGGCGTCGGAAGTCGAACGCCGGGTACAGGTCAAGCGGAATCCAGCTGGCTTCGTGGCCCCAGTACTCGAAGATCGGCGCGCCCGGCTGCAGAAGCTCCTCAGGCAGGTTGCGGTCGATGCCCGGCCAGCGGGACAGCGGCACCAGGGCATGCGTTCTCGCCCCGACGATGGAGATCGTATCGAGCTGCAGGTAGCCGAATCGCTCGACAAGGGCCTGCAGGGCGCGACGCGCGCGCAGGCCGCGGCCGGAGGCGGAACGCGGCAAGCCGGTCCACTCCGGCTTCAGAAGGCCTGCCCGCGCCAGCGCCAGACGGCGGGCCTCACGGACGGTGATCTCGGCGACGGCGGGCACGCAGCAGGCTCCGGGCGCCCTCAGCAGGGGTCGGTCGAGTCGGTCGCCAGGGTTTCGGCTGGCAGGCCGTCGGACTTGCCAGCGGCCGAATGACGCTGGTTGACCGAAGGCCGGCCGGCGAGGTCGGGGCTGGGGGCAGGCGCGGCGTCCGCGACGCGGCTGGCGGCCAGGCGTCGCTGGGCAATCTCACCGTCGCCCAGGGTGCCGGCGCGGCGCGCGCGCTCCGCCACGCCCTGGCGGTGGGCCGCATCGCGCTTCAGATCCTGCCGGTTCACCAGCATCGGGTTGTCCTGCAGGCCGCGCAGCCAGGTGTGCCAGGCGAGTCCGGCCTTGTAATCGCTGACAGGAGGCTGGAAGATGAAGCGGGCGAGCTCCTCCGCCGGCGCCATCAACCCGCGGTAGCGCCCGACATCTCCGTCGCCGAGCGCCACGAGCGCCCTGGCCGCAGGCTCGGCCACCGCATCGAAAGCGCCGAGCAGGGCGTGGCTGAAGTCGCCCAGCGGAAATCGCCGCCCGTTCAGTTCGAAGGTGCCGGCCCCGGGCGGCGCCTGGCCGGGAGGCGGCGCGCCCTCGAGAAGACGGGCGAAGTGGTGGTCGTCGCCGGTCAGCACGATCTGGCCGCGCCTGGCGATGCGCCGCCTGAGCTGCACCTCGTACTCCGCATCCAGCAGCGACAGCTTGACCCCACGGACCTTGTCCGGGTGGCGGGCGAGAATGCGTTCGAGGCTGTGGCCCGGAAAGTAGCCACGCAGGGCCGGATGGAACATCTCGCCCAGCCAGTGCAGGAACAGCGGACCGCGCGTCTGGTCGATGATCGCCGAGTAGACGTCGACGTACCGCTTCTCGGCGGCGTCGGTCGCGGTCAGGCGCGGCATCGGCAGCAGGACCGGCACGCCTCCCTGCTCCGCGATGAACTCCGCCTGCTCCGCGACCGCGTCCACCAGAGCCGTGTCGCTCGCGACCCGTTCCACTTGATCGCTGCCGGCCCCGGCCACGAAGCCGTTGCGGAGGCCGAGCGATCCGGTCATCTCGATCAGCCGCCGCGCACTTGGCCAGCCGATCTCGAATCGCTGGGCCGTGTCCATCGCCTCGGCCACGCCGAAGCCGAGCGAATCGACGAAGCGGCGCAGGCCGGCGGTCGCATCCCAGTCGATCCAGCGCTCGATCTCGTGCGCCGAACCGGGCTCGTCCGGGCTGTGGCCGGCGCGGGCATAGCCCGAGCGCACCACGACGTGCAGGGCGGCAAGGCAGAGCCTGGGCAGCGCAGCGGGGCCGTGACGGTTCCCCAGGCCCGACTGGCCGCCCTCGCTCATGGTGCAACCGCCTTGCGGATTTCCCGGATGCGGGCGAACTCGGGCATGCTCCGATAGCGCTCGTCGAGCGGCCAGCAACCGCTGACCATGTGGTTGCGAGGTCCGGTCGTGCAGTCGCTGAAGGTCCGGCAGATCAGCCGGCGCCTCGGCTGGCGACCGGACAGCACGTCGGCTGGAAGGCTCGGGCAGGCCAGCACCATCCGGCCCAGACCCACGAAGTCGACATGACCGGCGCCGATCTCGGCCTCGGCCACGTGCGGCAGCCACTCCTGCAGATAGCTGTAGCCCGTTCCCACCAACGGGAGGCGCGGGAACGCCGCCCGCACCGTGCGCACCGCTGTCAGCTGACGCAGCACCGAGCGCAGCGGATCCTCGGGTGGCAGGTAGCCGTCGGACGCCGGATAGGTGAACGGCCGCGAAAGATGCGGGCAGCTGTAGGGCGAGCCCATCGTCACGTTGATCATCTCGACTCCGGCCTCGACCAGCAGACCGATGAAGCGAATCGCCTCGGCGCAGGTCGGGTCGGGCAGGGCGCAGTTCACGGGGTCGATGCCGAAGCCCAGCCCGGCCGGATTCGTCGCGAGCGGCGCCGTTGCCGGCTGGACCGATCCGAGATCGCTCGGGGACGACCCGGGCGACACATCCGTCGCGCAAGCCGCCTTCCCAGCCCGGGATGCTCCGGCGTCATGCCGCTCGGAGACGGTATCGGGCACGCCGACGCCGGACTCGCCGACGACGAACGGCGCCACGTCGCCGACCGAGAGCCGGACGCCGACGCCCACGCCCGGGCACGCGTCGCGGACGGCGGCAATGATCGCGAGCGGCAAGCGCACCCGGTTCTCGAACGACCCGCCGAAGCGGCCCGGCCGGGCGCGGGCGCCGAGCAGCTCATGCAGCAGGTAGCCGTGACAGCACTTGATGTCCACGAAGTCGAAGCCCGCCCGCTCGGCGCACCGCGCTGCGCGAACGTATGCGTCCCCGATCTCCTCCAGCTGTTCGTCCGTCACCAGCGGCCTCGCAGCCGCCTCGCCAAGCCGCACGTCCAGCACCGGATGCACCTGCGCTCGAAGCGGTCGGGGGCCGGCTGGCGGCGGGTCGGGCCGCGACAGCCGACCGGAGTGGGTCAGCTGCAGGCCGATGACCGGCCGCTCGCCGCCGATGCCGCTCTCGTCATGCCCGGCCAGCACCTCCTGACGGAGCCCGGCCAGCCAGCCGACGCAGTCGTCCAGCTGGTTGCCGTCGACGAAGAGCTGGTTCGGGTTGGCGCGTCCTTCGGGAACCACGGCCACCGCCTCGCCGCCCCAGACCAGCTTCGCGCCGCTCAGCCCGAACCGTCTCCATCGTCGCCGCGTGAGCTCGCTCGGGCTGCCGTCGCGGTGGGCGTCCCAGCCTTCCATGGGAAGGATGGCGAACCGGTTCGAAACCTCGCGCCCGAACACCGCGAGCGGCCACGCCAGCGGGCCGTCGGGCCCCCGCAGCTCGTCGCCGCAGTCGAACGCCGGGTCGAGCCCGCGCAGATGCGCCCGGAACGCCTCGACGGTCCGGTGATGCCCGGGAGGCACGTGACGCCGGGTCATGGAGTCAACCCTGGCCCGACGCTGAAGCGGATCCGACGAGCGACGACCGGGAGAGCAGTACAACGCCCCGGCGAGTACCACAAGGCGATGCCACCGCCATGGATGCGCCGGAAGCACCGTCGATCCCTGGAGGCAATCTCCAGATTCCAGGCCAACATCGACTGGAAGGACATCGAGGCGTTGTTCGTGGAGTTCGGCGCCGAAGTCAGGCAGCGGGCCGGGTCCAGAGTGCGCTACCGCTTTCCCGACGGCACGTCGGCAGTCTTCCACAGACCGCATCCTTCGCCTCGAACCGTCCGCGCAACCGTGCCGGCGATTCGGAACCTGCCGACACCTGTGGAGGTGGACGGAGCATGATGGAGTACAGGGCTATCCTGGAACGGTCCTTGTCGAGGACGACGAGTCCTGCGGCGTTGTGGTTGACCTGCACCGCGACCACGTGGACTTCAGGGGCCGGACGATCGACGAGGTGCGCGAGGCCTTTCGCGACTCGGTTGACTTCTACCTCCAGGGTTGCGAGGAGGACGGCGAGGATCCGGAAAGGCCCTTCTCGGGGCGCTTCGTCCTGCGTTGCCGTCCGCCACGCACGGTCGGGCCAGCACCCTCTCCCGCATCCAGAACTGCAGCCTGAACGCCGTCGTGACGGACGCAATCGAGGCCTGTCTGAAGACTGCGGCCATTAGCCTGGCTGCTTGCGCCCGGCGCCCCTTCAACCGGCAGGTCCCCCGGCGCCAGGAGAACGCTGCGCCGGTGGTTGCCAGGGTTCCGGGCCGCCGGGCAGGGCGCTCAGGAACTCGGCGCCGACTTCCTCGTACCAGGCGTGCAGGCGGCCCCGCATCGAGGCAACGCGGTCGGGCTGCTCCGGGGCCAGGTCGTGCCGTTCGCCTTCGTCGGCCTCGAGGTCGTACAGGTGGACGCGGCCGTCCTCGTAGCGCTCCACCAGCTTGTAGCGACCTCGCATGATCGCCCCGCCGGGAAAGCCGCCCTGGTTGCCGTAGTGCGGGTAGTGCCAGAACAGGTCGCGCTCGGCGGCGGACGCGGTCACCGCTTCGGCCGCCTCGCCTCCGCGAAGCAGGTCGAGGAAGCTCCTGCCGTCGACCTCGATCTCGGCTGGCCCGGCGATTCCCGCGGCTTCGAGCAGGGTCGGAAAGAAGTCGACGCTGGTCACCGGCGCGGCGACGACGGCGCCGGCGGGCGCCACTTCCGGCCAGCGCACGATCATCGGCTCGCGAATGCCGGCCTCGTACAGCCAGCCCTTGCCGCCCCGGAGCGGCAGGTTCGAGGTCGGCCACCCCTCCGCCGTCGACAGGCCGCCGTTGTCCGAGAAGAAGACGACGATCGTGTTCTCGGCGAGGTCGAGGGCATCGAGGCGGTCGAGGATGCGGCCGACGCTGGTGTCGAGCGTCTCGACCATGGCTGCGTAGACGGCGTGGTTCTGCACCTCGCGCACGCGGCGCGGTTCGTCGCGCGGCCAGACCTGCTCCTCCTCGCCGAAGTCGGCAGGGTCGGGCGGCGCGCCCACCTCGACCCCTGCCCTGGCCGCATGCTTCGCGATCAGGTCTGCGGGCGCCACGAGCGGCGTGTGCACGGCGTAGTACGACAGGTAGAGCAGGAAGGGACTGCCGTCCTCGGCGGTGGCGTAGCCGTCGAGCAGGGCAAGCGCCTCGTCGGTGAGACGGGCGGTCAGGTGCTCGCCATCGGGACCGTCGGCAAGCGTCGGATTGGAGTAGGGCGAGAACCAGCTCCGTGGCATCCCGCCGCGATGGCCGCCGACGTTCACGTCGAAGCCCTGAGCCCGCGGCCAGAACTCCTCCGTCGGCCCCAGGTGCCACTTGCCGAGAAACGCCGTGCGGTAGCCGCCGTCCCGCAGCGCCTCGGCGAGCGTGTACTCCTCGAGCGGCATCCGATCGTTGAGCGGCGCCGGGGCGAACGTCTCCTCGCGCCGTCCGGCAAACCAGTTCGTGGCGCCCACACGCGTCGGCCAGCGGCCCGTCATGATGCTGAAGCGGGTCGGGCTGCACACCGGGTTCGCGGCGTAGCCGCGGGTGAACCGGACGCCGCCGGTCGCCAGGCGGTCGATGTGCGGCGTCTGGTGGAACGTGTCGGGGTTGAAGGCGCCGACATCCATCGCGCCGAGATCGTCGACCAGCAGGAACACGATGTTGGGCGGGTCCGACGGCTCGGCTGCAGGCGGACCGCCGGCGCAGGAAACTCCAACCAGGCCGGCTGCGGCAAGAACCACGACCGGGGCCAGGCGCCAGGCCCGCCGGACGCGGGGCGCACGGCGTCGGCCGGACTCCGCCCACCCGGCCCGACGGGAGACGCCTGGTTCGGACGCGATCGCTCGCAACGGATGCGCCCGTTCAGCCTCGACGGCCCGGCCGGGTGAGGAGCGAATCCAGGACGAGCGACGGTTCATCGGCCGTCCACCAGGACGGCGGACAGCCCTTGCGCGGCGCCCTCGGGTGCCTGGTCGGCCGCGCCTCGCACTTCGGGTCCTCGACCAGGTCGAAACGAGCCCCGGCGGGGCCGCCGGCAGGAGGTCCGACGCTTCGTTCGCCGGCGGCGGGACGCTCATGGCATGCACGGGGAGCTCCGCCCGGAGTTCCGGCGCCCCATCGGGGTTCCGAGCGCAGAACATGGCGGGCGGGGCCGCATCCGGCGCCGGTTCGCTCATGACGGGAGCGGCCTCGGCTTCGTCCGGCGCCGACCGACGCCCTTCGAAACGCGCCTGACGACCCCTCGACCGCTCGAACTGCTCCAGCTGCCGGAAGCCCCGTTCTCCCTTGCCTTGCGCTGGCAATTGGCCGCGTCGAGTTCATGTTCCTGACCGTTTCGCCGACCTCCCCCCATCCCGGGCGGCTTCGTCACGGCGGCCGATCGGAGTCGGGAGCAGGCCGCGCAATTCCTGTTCCCGCCTTCCCGGCGGTCGGGAATGTTGCCTTGCCGATGTTATCGCCACATGCAGAAGTCAGCGCCGTCGAGGTCCTGGTAGCGCGACGTGTAAGGCCCACTGGATGTCTCCATCAGGGACACGCACCCGAAGAGTCCGCGGGACCTCGATCTCGGGTGGCGTCATCGACGACCGGCCTCGAAGCGGTTCGGGTGCCATCAGGCGCTGACGGTCGTTCGCCCACGGGCGGTATCCCCGAGCAGTACGGACCGTCCGGATCATCACCTCGAACTGCCGACGAACCGTGTCGCTGACCTCAGGCCGCAGCCGAGCCAGGTCCAGATCGACCCGCTCCAGTGCCCTGGCCTGCTTGCGGATCACGGCCTCGCGGTCCTTCCAGCCGGCTAGCGCAGGCAGCGTCAGGCCATCAGCTGGGGCGCCGACTACGACGAGCAGATCTCGCTGGCCGAGCGCCGGACGCAGCCCTACCCGGTCGACTGGTTCAAGCGCTGCCACGGCCCAGTTCGCCCCCGCGCAGGCCGCCTGCGCGTCGCGAATCTTCCGTTCCGCAGCATACCACCCGCTGCGCGCAGTGCTTTCAGCCTCTACTACCGGTACAGGCGCATCCCCTGCGGCCCTGAACCGAACTGCGGCGGCGACCGGCCAGCGTCAGGCTTTCGCCGGGGTCTTCCTGGTCGGCGGCTGGATCAGGAACGCGACGACCGAGCCGGCAAGCGTGACCGCCGCGATGGTCAGGAAGGGCACGGCGTAGCTGCCCCGGGTGTCGAAGAACCAGCCCGTGATCGCCGGCACCGTGGCGGCGAAGACGGCGCCGACGGCAAAGCGCACCCCGGTGGTCGTGGCGAAGGCGCGGCGGCCGAAAAAGCGGGCAAATGTGGCCGCCTGCGAGAGGTAGGCCAGACCGAAACCGACGCCGATGTGCACCAGGGCGACTCGCGCCTCGCCGACGCTGTCTACGAACAGCAGGAGCGCCATGCCCGTCCCCTCCAGCGCCAGCCCGACGCCGAGCAGGCGCGGCGGCGACAACAGGTCGCCGAGCGCCCCGCTCAGGCGTCCGAATATGCTGACAAAGACCATGAGGCTCAGCAGGGTCCCTGCCTCGCCCCGGGCGAACCCCAGGTCCTGAAGGTGGAGATTGCCGTGGCTGGCGAGCACCCCCCAGGGCACGGCGTAGCCGATGCCGCAGAGCACCATCAGGGCGAACTGCGGCGTCCGCACTGCCTCCCTGGCGACCCAGCCGTCGGCACTCGCGGCATCGGTCCGGGCCGACGCCTTCTTCAGGACGTCTCTGGAGCGGGCGCCGTCGCGCAGTTGGCCCATCGACTCCGGCGAGTTGCGCAGCACCAGGAAGGAGAGGGTGCCCAGCACCGCGCTCAACACCGCGATCATCATCCAGCCGTCGCGCCAGGTGCCGCCGCGCTCCAGCAGGGCGCCGTCCACCCAATAGACCACGGGCGCCAGGACGGCGGCCGCCACGAGCAGGAACGCCAGGGCCGAAGACCGGAAACGGAGGAACCAGTTCGTCGCCAGGGTCTGGGTCGGCAGCACGGTGGAGAACGTGTGCGAGAGCCCGGCGGCGATCCCGAAGTACAGCAACACGTCCCAGCGGTCCTGGGCCCGAGACGTCAGCCAGTAGGCGACCGACACGGTCAGGAAACCGGCCGTGAACACCGGGCGGGGACCGAAGCGGGTCAGGCAGATGCCGATGAGCGGAGCGACGGCGCCGCCGCAGAACGACCAGAGGCCGAAGGCCCAGCCGCCGACGGCCCGGCTCATCTCGAGCTCCTCCAGCATGCCCGGCAGGAAGAAACCCCAGCTGTAGAAGGGAGCCGCACCCAGGCCGTAGATCAGCCAGGCGAACGGCAGCATGCGCCAGCCGTAGAACTTCCAGTTGATCGGCGAAGCCGGGGAACCCGCGTCGCACGGGCGGGCGTCGCCGCCGGACGCCGAAGCGCTCATGCCTCGCCTCCGGCGAGCCGGGCGCCGGCCTCACGTTGCGCCACGGACCGCCTGGCAAGCGGCGTGGTCTGCCTGCGGCCGGACGGCGCTGGCTGGCCGGACAAACTGCCACGGCGGTGTGGGCACAGGGCGGGCGCAACGTCCGCGACGCGGCTGGCGGCGCTCGACTCGCCTTCCGCCGTCACGGACCCGCCCGACCGGCCCAGGCCCGTCAGCTTCCGTCTGCCGGGCTGAACAATGCCTTGCAGCCGGTGCCGGCGAGCAGGCCGTCCACCGCCTCGCGGTCGGCGGCGGCGAGCGCCCCGTACCGCTCGCGCAGCCACATCAGGCACTTGCCCTGGTAGGGGAACGGCTTCTGCACCCATGGGCTGCCGTCGATCTCGCAGTCGACCCGTTCGGCGCCGGCCCGAAGCGCCGCAGCGTTGGCGAGCAGGAACGGCGCGTAGACGCGGCCCACCTCGCCGAGCAGGGCCCGCAGCGTTGGCGAAAGACCCCGTCCGACCCACTCGTCGGCGGTCGGTTCGAGCCCGGACAGGTCCTCGACCCGGTCCACCCAGGCATGGACGCGCGGCGCCACCTTCAGCGTCAGCGCCATCGGCGTCGGGTCGAAGGCGGCGAGCTGGGTCAGCTGGCCGAAGAAGGCGAAGTCCGAGGCGCCGGGGCGGTCGCCCATGAGGAACTCGCGCTCGGTCAGATGGTCGCGGAACAGTTCCAGGATGCGCCGGTAGCTCGCCTCGATGACCGGACCCGTGGTCTCGTTCGACCCGACCACCCAGAGCCGCGTGATCTGGCGTTCGCGGACCATGGCCGCGGCCTGCTCGAAGCGCTCCTCCGGCCCGGTGACCTGCCGCCAGCGAGGGAGGATCTGGCCGGCCTTCTCGATGTCCGCCTCGTACGCCCAGCGGTAATGGAACATCGCCTTGGTCAGCCACTCGTCGCCGAAGTCCTCGAGCAGGTAGTCGACGAAGGCGGTCACCGGATCCTCCGGAACCACGGACCGTCCATCGAACTCGCCCTCCAGCCGACGAATCAGCGGCGTCGAATCGACAACCGCCTCGAGCTCGCCCTGCTCGTTCGGCAGGTAGAACGTCGGCATCAGCCGCACCTTCGCGGCTGGCAGGTCTTCCCTGCCGTCGGCCCCCGCGATCAGGAACCGGTACGGCAGGCGCCGGTAGCGCAGCAGGGCGCGCATCTTGCGCGTGTACGGCGACCCGGGGGCGCCCATGAAGGTCAGCATCTCGGGCCCTCCTGCGGCATCGGTGGAAGCGGGCATCATAGCCGGTCGGCGACAGCGACCGGCGTCCGACACGGCAAACCGACGAGAGTCGCTCGCAGCGCCAGGGGCGGCGCTTCGTCTGTTCGTTCGCGTCGTGCCGAACCGGTCGTCGCCGCCCGCCTCCTGGCGCATCGGATCAAGGGCGACGTGAGGTCGGCTCGACCGCGCACTCGACTGGCGCGGTCCGGTCGCGGACGGCCCCCACCTGCCGATCGCCGGCGGCGGCCGGGCGAACCAGCGACGACGTCAGCGAAGCCGTGCACATGTTCAACGCGGACCGCCCGCATTGGCCGCGTGCATCTCGGCCGCCGGGTGGCGGGGCGCACGAGAACTTCCCGCGACGCCCATTCGCCCGCTCGGGCCAGGGCCCCCTCGCGGGGCGAATGGCGGTCAGGGCTCGAACGTGAACATCGAGTACGCCACCAGCCAGGCGCCGTCCGGTTCCCGACGCATCAGACGCATCCAGTGGCCCTGCCGATCGGTCGTCGGCGAGCCATCGTTGGGCGTCACGCTGAGCGCGAAGGTGCCCCGCACGTAAGCCAGCTCGCCGCTGAACTCGGTCTCGATCACCTGCATCTGCACCTGCCGCTTCGAGGCCGCAAAGCTCCGCGCGAAGAGCTGCCGGATCGACTCGCGGCCCGTGACCGCGGGGGCGTCCGGCGCCATCCGCACGGCGTTCGCCGCGTAGACGGCAGCGACCCCGTCCGCGTCGTTGCTGTTCAGCGTCACGATGTAGTCGGCGATGAGCGAGTTCAGGGCCGCCTCGTCGCCCCTGCTGGGCTCGACTGCGTCCACTTCCTCCGCCACTTCCTGGGCGGGGGGCGGGCAGGCGATCAGGGTCAGCGCAAAGAGGAGGAAGGCGGGCGCGGCGAGCAGCCGCCGCTTCGGAGTCGACATCAGGTTGCCGTTCATCAGCCCTCCTCTCCCTGCCCCCGGGGTGGCTCGCCCGGCGGATGGTCGCGGTTCGCCATCTCCCGCGCGATCAGCCACGAGCCGTCCTCGTTGCGGCGCAGCACGTTCATCCACTTGCCGACTTGCTCGGTGACGACCGATGAGTCTTCCTTCGACATCACCGTCAGCCCGTAGGTACCGCGCAGGAACGCAAGCTGGCCGCTGAAGTCGTTCTCCTCCACGTGAAGCTGCAGCTCCTGGTCGAACTCGGCGTAGTCCGCGGCGGCAAACAGGCGGATGTCGTCGCGGCCCGTCACGACTCCGCCGTCCGCATTGATGCGCACGGCGTCCTCGGTGTACAGAATCGCCAGACCGTCCGCGTCGCCACGGTTCACGGCCTGGAGGTAGCTGGCCACCAGGCTGTTCATGGCTTCCTCGCTCGACAACGCGGGGTCCGCTTCGGGGACCGGCGCCAACTCTTCCGCCGACGGGGCGCAGGCCACCGCAAAGGCCAGCGCCGCGCAAACCACCCAGGGGACAGGGCGCCTCCGGGCGTTTCCTCGTCTGCCCATGCCGGACCTCCCTTCTGCGACCGCCGCCGCATTGCCTGAGTGTTTCTTGTCGTCCCGGGAAGTGTAGCAGGCCGGATCTTCACCACGGCTCGGCGAGCTGGGCATAGGCTCCCGCATCCGGAGGCCACCGTTGACCCGCATTCTCTCGTCCACCGCTGCCGTTGCCACGGCTCTCGCAGCCGGCCTGCTAGGAGCGTCGCCGTGGCTGGCCGGCCGGCTGCTCGCCGTCGACCCCGGCCTGGCCAGGACGATGCTGACCGCGGCGCCAGCCGCAGGCCTGGTTGCAGCGACCGCCGCCGTCCTCCTGCGTCAGGGCCACCCGGCGGTCCGCTGGGCGGCAGCGACCATCGGTCTGGCCGCGGTCGCCTCCAGCCCGGCGTTCCTCTGGCGCCTCGCCCAGCCCGTGCCCTCCCTGGCCCGCACGGTCGAACCGCCGCACATCGCCCCGGCCCCGACCCCGGCGGCCGAGGCGCAGACGCCGCACCTGGCGCCCGCGCCAGCCTCTCCGGCAAGCAGTCACCCGGCCCGCGCCCCGGCGGCCGCCCGGTCCGACCGCCGGCCGGTCGCGCCGAGACCGGGCGCCTCGAACGAGAAGGCGGGCGGCAGGCCGGACCGCCTGCGGCTGCTCTTGCTGGGCGCGCGCCCCGACCGTCCGGCCCCTGGCGGACCAGGAGTCGACCGGTCGAGCGCCGAGCCGAGCTGGGCCAGCCTGTCTTCGCTCATTCGCGAGGCGCCTTCCGACCGCACCAGGCAGGCAGAGCGCCTGGCGACCGCCATCGGGCGCTTTCGACCGGACGTCGTCGTGCTCCCGGACGCCTGGTGCGCCGTCCACGATGGCTGCCTCGTCGACCGCCTCGCCCAGGAGCTCGGCGTTCACGCCGCGTGGGCGCCGGCCAGCGGTTCCCTCCGGCTGCTGGGCTTCGAGGAAGGCGGCGCGATCCTCAGCCGCTTCCCCATCCGGGGCGCGGCGGCATCGCGGTGGTCGCCGCCTGTCGGGGAGGTGGAGGCTGGGGCCGGACAGGACGTCCGCAACGCAGCTGGCGCCGCGCCTGGCCGGGTCGCGCTCAGGTCCCGCATCGCTCACCCGGAAGCCCCGTTCGACGTCGTCGGCATCAGCGGCGAGGGGCTTTACGATCCCGGCGCCAGCCCCGGTACCGAGTCGTCGCCGGAGAGCCGTGCCCTCGGCCAGCGCTCCGTGAGTGCGAGCGAGCCGGGCTCGCTGCCGGAACGCCTGCAGGGCGCAGCAGATGCACCGATGATCATCGCCGGCGACCTGACCCTGCCTGACGAGCAGGCGACCATCGACCGCCTGGGCCAGGCCGGCTATCGCCGCTTGACGGCCGATGCCCCGGCGCCGGCCGAGGCGTCCGGTTGGCCGCGCCGGTCCTCGGCCCCCGGTTCCCCGCCGGGTCCCCGGACCAGCCAGCGCCCTTCGATCGCTGGAAGCACTCGCATCCCGACGGGCAGCATCCTGTATCGACCGGCTGATACCGGCTGGCTGCCGCTCTGGGTCGAGACGCTGGTGCTCGCGGACCAGGGGTCGACGACTGCCGACCGCCACCCCGCACTCCTGGAACAGTCGCTGCAGGGTTCCGCCGCGGGCAACCGGATCGCGGCCCGCGACCTCCCGGCCCGCGCCGGCTTGCTGGTCGAATTCCAGTTGCCGGTCCCGCCGGCCCCCCACCCCTGGTCGGGCGAGTGGCGGACCGCCGACGCGGACGACGTCGGCCTGGATCCGGCGCGGCTTGGCGCGGCGCTCGACCGCATCGGAGAACTCGACGGTCTGCACGGCATCCTGGTGGCCCGTCACGGTCGGCTGGTGGCGGAGCGCTACTGGCGCGGGGCGTCCCCGAACCGGCTCCACAACCTGAAATCGACCTCCAAGAGCATCCTCTCGGCGCTGGTCGGACAGGCCATCGACCAGGGGTGGCTCGACCTGGACCAGAGGATCGACACGGTGTTGCCGGAAGCCACCGCAGTCGGCGATCCGGCCAAGGGCGAGATCACGGTGCGCCATCTGCTGACCATGACCTCAGGCCTCGAATCCACCAGCTTCGGCGGCTACGGACGTTGGGTGGCGTCGCCGAACTGGGTGCGCTCGGCGCTGGCCCGGCCCCTGCTCGCCGCGCCGGGCGACCGCTTCTCCTACAGCACGGGAGGCACCCACCTGCTCTCGGCCACCCTGGCGCGGGCTGCCGGCCAGAGCAGCCACGACTTCGCGCGCGAGCATCTCTTCGCACCGCTCGACATCGGCCGCTCCGCCTGGGGGACCGACCGCCAGGGAGTCCACATGGGCGGCAACAACCTGGCTCTGCTGCCGCGCGACATGCTGAAGTTCGGACAGCTCTACCTGAACCGCGGCCAGTGGGGCGGCCGCCAGGTGGTCCCGTGGCAGTGGGTCGACAGGTCGACGCGGCCCGACCTCGCCGGTCCCCGCGGTCGCCGCCGCATCTACGGCGGCTACGGCTACCTGTGGTGGCTCAGGCCGGAAAGCGAACGAGGCGCCTACCTTGCCAGCGGCTACGGCGGCCAGTACATCTACGTCGCTCCGGCAGACGACATGGTCGTCGCCACGATCTCGACCGAAGTGTCGAAAGGCCGCGAGTGGCGCCGCCAGCTGTTCGGCCTGATCCGCGACGGCGTGACGGGAAGCGTCGTCGACCGGTACGCACGAACGGCGCAATGAACCAGCGCGCCTCACGGCCCGGCAGGCCGCCGAGCCACGGCCGACCGCCGTCAATCCGATAGGGCCGCCGGGGACGCGAGCCCACTCGGCCAGTCCGGGCTTGGCGTCCGCCGTGGACCGGCTGCGCCGCCGAGGGCCGTGCTGGTCGGGGAGGACGTCGACAGTGGCGGGCCTCGGGCCCCCTTTGGCCCGCGGACCCGACGGCTCGGGTCGTGCCTGGTCCGAGTCGCCCATGTAGACTGCCGGTTCGCCAGATGTACGCCAACCGCAGGATGAGGCGAGCTCGGGCACCGGGCGCCGCGATGCTGGCGGCCCTTCTGGGCGTCGCCGGGCCCGTGCTGGCGGCCGCCATCCCGGCCGAGGAACTCGAGTTCTTCGAGCAGCGGATTCGCCCGGTCCTGGTCGAGCACTGCTACGCCTGCCACAACAGCACCGAGACCGCCGAGAGCGGGTTGCGGCTGGACCACCGGGCCGGTTTGCTTCAGGGCGGCGCCCGCGGACCGGCCATCGAACCAGGCGAGCCGCGCCGCAGCCTGCTCTTGCGGGCGATGCGCCACCCCAGCCTCGACTTCCGGATGCCCCTCGGCGGCGCGCGCCTGCCGGACGAGGTGATCGCCGACTTCGAGCGCTGGATCGAGATCGGGGCGCCGGACCCGCGCGACGAGCCGCCGACGGCCGAGACCCTGCGAGAGGTCACCTCGTGGCAGACCATCCTGGAGCAGCGCAAGGCCTGGTGGAGCCTGCAGCCGATCACCGATCCGCAGCCGCCGGCCGTGGAGGGCAATGCATGGGCGCAGCAGCCCATCGACCGATTCCTGGCGCGCGGTCATGCCGACGCCGGGCTCGCGCGCGCGCCGGCGGCCGACCCGCGCACCCTGGTGCGACGGCTCTCCTACGTCCTGACCGGCCTGCCGCCCACCCCGGAGCAGGTCGACGACTTCGTCCGCCGCGCCGCCCGCGACCTGGACGCCGCCGTCGCCGACGAGGTCGACCGCCTCCTCGCCGACCCGGCATTCGGCGAACGCTGGGCTCGACACTGGATGGACTGGATCCGCTACGCCGAAACCCACGGCAGCGAGGGCGACCCGCCGGTTCCGTATGCATGGCGCTACCGCGACTACCTCATCCGGGCGCTGAACGCCGACGTGCCCATCGACCGACTGATCCGGGAACACCTCGCCGGCGACCTGCTCGACGACCCGCGCATGAACGCCGCGCTCGGCATCAACGAGTCGGCCATCGGCGTCGCCCAGTACCGGTTCGTGCTGCATGGCTTCGGCCCGACCGACGCGCTCGACGAGCAGGTGCGCTTCACGGAGAACCAGATCGACGTCGTCTCCAAGGCGTTCCTCGGCATGACCGTGGCCTGCGCCCGCTGCCACGACCACAAGTTCGACGCCATCAGCCAGACCGACTTCTACGCCCTGTACGGGACCATGGTGAACGGCCGTCCCGGCGTTCAGACGCTGGACAGCGACGAGCGCCGGAACGCCCACCGCGAGGACCTGCGGCGGCTGAAGGACGAGCTGCGAGAGGTCCTGGCCGCGGCGTGGGTCGAGGCGGCCGACGACGTCCCGGCGATGCTGGAGGCGCCTTCCGGACGCTGGGCGGCGGCTCTGGACGGCGGCCTGTCGCCCCGCGACCCGCTCTACGCCTGGGTGCGGACCGGCCACGCGCGGCGAGGCGGCGCCTTCGCGAAGCAGTGGCGACGGCTCCGGGAAGCCCACGAAGCGAGCCAGCAGGCGCTCGACGACCAGCGCCGGGCGCCTGCCGCCGAGCGCTGGCGCCTGGGCCACGAGGAAGACTCGAGCCAGTGGTACAGGCATGGCACCGGCCTGGCCGACGCGGCGCCGCAGCCGAGCGGGAGCTTCGAGGTCGCCGCCGGCGGCCCCTCGATCGTCGCCGACATCCTGCCCTCCGGCGTGTTCACGCACGCGCTGACAAGCCGCCACAACGGCACCCTCTCGTCGCCGCGCTTCCTCGTCCGGTCCGGCCAGAAGCTGGCGGTGCGCATCGCCGGCAGCGGCGGCGCGGTCGCCCGTTACGTGGTCCAGAACTACCCGCAGCGAGGCGAGGTCTATCCGATCGAGACCCTCACCGACGGCAAGTGGCGCTGGCAGGTCTGGGACCTCGAGTACTGGGACGGCGACCACGCCTGGATCGAGCTGGTGACGGCAGCCGATCATCCGATGACCGGCGAGAGTTCGGGACGCCGGTCGGAGCGCTCCTGGTTCGGGATCACGGAGGCGGTCGTGCTCGACGAGGGCAGCGAGCTTCCGCGCTTGCAGCCGGCCGAGTTCACCGAGCCCCTGTTCGCGGTCGACGGCGAGCCCGCGAACCGCGACGAACTGGCGTTTCGCTACGGCCAGGCGATCGCCGATGCGGCCACCGCGTGGCGAGACGGCACGATGACCGACTCGCAGGCCCGTTTCCTCGCCAGCTTCGTGCGCCGCGGCCTGTTGCCCAACGATGCGGCGCAGCTCCCCGAGGCGCGCTCCCTGGTCGAGTCCATCCGCGCCCTGGAGCGGCGCATCCCGACGCCGACCCGCGCGCCCGGCATGCTCGCCGGCCCGCGTTTCGACCAGCCGCTCATGGAACGAGGCAACCACCGGCAGCTGGCCGATCCGGTGCCGCAGCGGTTCCTGGAGGCCATCGACCCCGAGCCATACGACGCATCCATTCACCCGCGCATGGCCCTCGCCAACAGAGTCCTCGACCCAGGCAATCCGCTGACCGCCCGCGTGATGGCCAACCGCCTGTGGGCTCACACCTTCGGACGCGGCATCGTGGCCACGCCCGACAACTTCGGTCAGATGGGCGAACTGCCCTCGAACCCCGCCCTGCTCGACCATCTGGCGACGACGCTCGAGCGCGACGGCTGGTCGCTGAAGACCTTCCTGCGTCGGCTGCTGTCCACCCACACCTTCCGGCTGGCATCGACGCCGTCGCCCGGCGTGCGCGAGCGGGACCCGCAGAACGACCTCCTCTCCCACGCCCACGTGCGACGGCTGGAGGCCGAAGCCGTGCGGGACTCGATGCTGATGGCCGCCGGCCGCCTCGAACCCGTGGACACCATCGAAACGCCGCCCGTTACCGGTTGGTCGAATCGCCGGAGCGTCTACGTGGAGGTCATCCGCAACCAGCCGGATCCCATGCTGCACGCGCTCGACCAGCCGACGCCCGTCAGCACCAGAGGTCAACGCGACCGGACGAACGTACCCGCGCAGTCGCTGTTGATGATGAACGACATCCAGGTCATGGACCTGGCGGCGGGCTTCGGCAGCCGGATCGCCCGGGATCCCGACCTCGCCAGCGACCGCGACCGCATCGCCGCCATGTTCCGGCTGGCGCTCGGCCGCCCTGCGACGTCCGGGGAAGTCGATGCCGCCGAGCGCTTCCTTGCCGGAGCGCGCGAGCGGGAACCGGCGCCCGAGAGCGCCGAGGCGTGGCAGGCGGAGGCCATGGAACGCCGCACGGAGAGCGCCGAGCTCCGCTCCTTCGCGGAAGACAAGACGCGCGGCGTGCTGCGCTTCTACCACCGGGATTCGGCGCCTGCCGCGTTCGCCGCCTGGGAGTTCGAGGAGCCGCCCGGAGCGAAACGCGCGGACGACGAGGTCGGCGGTCTGTCGCTCGGAACGCGGCGCGACGCGAGCCTCGTCGGCGGCGCCCTCCGGCTCGAACCGGGGGCGGAGCTGGCGACGAAGCCGCTGGCGCGGGTTCCCGCCGAACACACTCTGGAAGCCTGGGTCGCCGACCCGGGGGACGCCTCGAGCGACCGCAAGCCGCCCGTGGTCCACCTGGTGCTGGCGCACGGAGCGGACGGCGCGCGTACCGCGTGGCGCGACGGAGCGGAGGCCGACCCGGACAGCGTTCGCGCGGCCTTGCCGATGAGCCTCGACGGCGACCGCATCCGGTTCGTCGGCGACGGCGACACGGCGCGGTACGTGCTCCAGGCCCGGCTCTACGACCGCCCCCTGAGCGTCGACGACGTGGCGGCATCGGCCCTCGGCAACGTCGAGGCGGCGCCGCTGGACGAGCAGCAACGCATTTACCGCGGCCACTGGTCCCGCATCGTCCGGCTCGAGGCAGAGGCCGACCGGCTCGAGCGAAGCGCCACGGGCGACGACGCCTGGCGCGAGCTGGCGCACGCCATGTTCAACCTGAAGGAGTTCATGTACCTCAGATGAGCGATCACTCCTGCTCCGGAATCAGCCGCCGGCAGATGCTGGCCCAGGTTTCCACCGGGTTCGGCGCCATCGCCCTGAACGGGCTGCTCGGTTCCACTCTCCTTCCGGCAACGGCGAAGGCGGCGCCGCGCGCCCGCGCCCGCCACGTCATCTTCTGCTACATGTCCGGCGGCGTCTCCCAGGTCGACTCGTTCGACCCGAAGCCGCTGCTGCAGCGCGAGCACGGCAAGCCGATGCCGACGAAGATCGAGCGCACCCAGTTCAACGACAACGGCGCCATCTACGGTTCGCCGTTTCCGTTCACCCGGTACGGCGAGAGCGGCATCCCGGTCAGCAGCATGTTCCCCCACGTCGGCGAGTGCGTCGACGACCTGGCTGTCATTCGCTCGATGACCAGCACGGTGAACGAGCACGCCCAGGGCAACTACTTCTTCCACACCGGCTTTCCGCTCGTGGGCCATCCGTCCGCGGGCGCCTGGGTGAACTACGGTCTGGGCACCGAGAACGCGAACCTGCCCGGCTTCGTCGTCCTGCAGAGCGGCGACGCCGGGATCCCGCACGGCGGAATCGGCATGTACGGCAACGGCTTCCTGCCGGGCGAGTTCCAGGGCTCCATCCTGCGCGGCGACGCGGAGAGTGCGGTGGCGAACATCCGCGCCCTGGAAGGTCGGGACGGTCAGCGCGAGCGGCTGGACTTCGTGCGCGACATGGACGAGACCTTCCTGCGCGGCATCGGCGGTCACGTCGACATCGAGGCAGCGGTGCAGAACTACGAGACGGCGTTCCGCATGCAGGCCGAGGTGCCGGAGCTGTGCGACATCGGCGGCGAGTCGCAGGCCACGCGCAAGCTGTACGCGCTCGATCATCCGAACGCAACCACGGCGAGCTACGGCCGGCAGTGCCTGCTGGCACGCCGCCTGGTGGAACGCGGCGTTCGCTTCGTCGAGCTGAGCTGCCTGCCGGAACCGACCGACGCCGGACAGGCCCAGAACCCTTGGGACCAGCACACCGGCCTGGAAGAAGGTCATCGAAACATGGCCCTGCAGGTCGACCAGCCCATCGCCGGCCTGCTGAAGGACCTGAAGGCGCGCGGTCTGCTCGAGGAAACGCTCGTCATCTGGGCCGGAGAGTTCGGACGCACGCCCTTCTCCCAAGGCGCCGACGGTCGCGACCACAACCCCTTCGGCTTCTCCATCTGGCTCGCCGGAGGCGGCATCAAGGGCGGAGTCGTCCACGGCGCCACGGACGACTTCGGCTACCACGTGGTCGAGGACGAAGTGACCGTCTACGACCTGTGGGCAACCGTCCTCCACCTCCTGGGCATCGACCACCAGAACCTGACCTACCGCCACGGAGGCCGCGACTTCCGCCTGACGGACGTCCACGGCAACGTGGTGCAGCAGATCCTGGCGTAAGGCGGGGCGGGGCGGGGCGCCGAGCCGAGCGCCGTCTCGTCGTCATTACGGCCGTCAGATCCGAGGAGGCCGGAACGGCCTTGCGAACAGCTCGGGCAGGAGGCCTGACGTGCGGCGCCATGGTCAGCACCGTCGCCACGGTGAGAGGCCGAAGCGCTGGCATCGCCACGCCTGATCGCCGTCTTCTCCAATCCTGAAGTGAGCATGAACCCGGCGCTGCCAGAGCAGTGAACCGCGGTCGTTCCCGGGGTGGTTTCTGGTGTTCCTGCCCGGGTGTCTGGCCGCCTCGGGCAGTAGTAGCCGGAGCCGGGCCGGCGGCCGGCGACCCGAGGTCAGGGATGCCAACGGCGTCCTCCCTGGTGACGGGCCATTGGCATGCGAGAAGCCCGTCACCTTGGACCAGAAAGGCTCCTGCCACGCCCTTGTCGGGCCTCTTCAGCGTGATGTAGCGGAAGCGCATCAGCGTCCGCCTGACGAACGCGTACGTCGATTCCCGGTCCTGTCGAGTGATCTCGGCCCCAACGCCGCCGGAAACGGACGCGGCGACTCGGCGAGAGTCTCGAAACGGTGGAGATGAAGCGACACGAACATCCTCCAATGATCCCAGAGCACCGACCCACCTGCTCGCTTCTCGCTGGATTGCCCGCGTTCATGCTCACTTCTCGTTGGACGAGACGCCCGGGTCCGCGGACGGAACTGGATCGAACCGGGCGTTATCTCTGGTCGATGCAGAGCGGTCGCCGGGCAGCGCAACGGCGAGCGTGTCCGAGATGGACGATTTCCGCTCCTCGCCGGCGGTCTGACGATCGGGCGTCGGGCGAGCTGAGTCTAAGGCGGCTGGCAGCCGTCCGGGAACGCCGTCGAGTCGGTGACGGCCGGGGCCGGTGTGCCCGGTTCGTTCCGGTACTCCCTCTCGGCGCCAGTCACCGTGTCGGTCACCCGAATGATGTAGCCCACGTCCGTCATCGAGGCGCCATACACCCAGACGTGGCCGTTCACGGCGCAGCCGTCGAGCACCTTGACCAGAACTTCCCAGTTGTCCGGCTTGAAGAACCAGAACAGCGCTGCGCTCTCCGTGGCGACGCCGGCGGCCCGCGCGGCACTGGGAAGGTCATCCCCGACAAACCACGTGACCTGCACGTGGTAGCGGTCGTCGCGCACGCAGACAATGCCCTCGTCCATCGTGCAGATGCCGTCAGCGAAGCCGTCGTCGCCGTCGGCGTAGCCCGCCTTGTAGCCTTGGCTGTAGCCTGCGTCGTGGCCCTCGCTGTAGCCCGCGCCGTGGCCCTTGCCGTAGCCCGCGCCGTGGCCTTCGCTGTAGCCCGCGCCGTGGCCCTCGCTGTAGCCCGCGCCGTGGCCCTCGCTGTAGCCCGCGCCGTGGCCCTCGCTGTAGCCCGCGTCGTGGCCCTCGCTGTAGCCCGCGTCGTGGCCCTGGCTGTAGCCCGCGTCGCGGCCTTCGCTGTAGCCCGCGTCGCGGCCTTCGCTGTAGCCCGCGTCGTGGCCTTCGCTGTAGCCTTCGTCGTAGCCTGCGCTGTAACCTTCGTCGTAGCCCGCTGCGTCTTCGTCGTCGCCGTCATCGTTCTGGACGAGCAGAAAAGCCGCGCTGACCGCTCCCCAGGCGCCGTCAGCATCCTTCGCTCGCACGAAGACAGTATGCCGACCGTCACTGAGGTCGGTGGTGTCGATGCGTGCGTTCGCGCTCTCGGTGGGGCTGTCGAACTCGGAGTCTGCGGCATGCAAGGCGCTCGCCCTCGCAGCCGGATCCCAGGGCGGCACGTCAATGGTGTACTCGCCGGCGGCAATGTTCTGCGTGGGTTCCGCGCCGTTGCCGTTCTCGTAGCGGGTGTCGTCCAGAATCGCGGAGAGGCTGACGGACGATCCGGCCGCCACGGCGGCCGTCGACGCGCCGTCGCTCAGACGCAGGTAGAGAACGTCCGGGCCAGCCGGGGTCTGGTATGGCGTCCGCGCCACCTTGAAGGCGTACAGGAGGGACTCCAGGTTGTCGTCCAGGATGGAGCTCTCGAAGTTGGAGCACTCCTCGAAGAACTTCGTGCCCAGCTCATAGGTAAGGGAGGCACGGCCGAGAACGCCGTAACCGTAGTCCTCCGTCGCGCCGCTGATCGGATACAGGCCGATGGCCTGGAGCGGCATGTGGCCGTTGAAGTAGGCAACCTTTCGACCGAGCGTCTGGAGCTCGTTGCCGTTCGGCGCCGTCTCGTCCACGTGACTCCAGGGCCACAGGACGAGACGCCCGTGGCTGTGAATGTCGAGAACGATCCCCGACGTGTCGCTCGGCGCTGCGTCTTCGTCTTTCGGCCCGCGGGCGTCGGGGAACAGGTTCGCGAGGTAGGTCTGCAGGGCCTGCGTCTCCGGCTCGGAGGCTGCCGACGCTCCCCTGAAGACGGAGCTGCAGCCGTGGCTGCTGCTGCCAGCCTGTCCCCACTTGAAGTCGAAGTTGCGGTTGAGGTCGACTCCTGGCCAGGAGTCCGGGCAGTGGTTCGTGTTGTGGTTCTTGCGCCAGAGCAGGCCCTCTTCGGCGCGCCTTCTCCCGTCCGGGTTCGCCTGCAGCATCATGTGGACTTCCTGGTGATCCAGAAGCCATCGAACGTCGGCGTCTGTCTCGTAAGAGGCGACAAGGTACTCGGCGAAGCGCAGGACGAGTTCGGCGGTCGTGTACTCCCGGGGGTGGAGCGCAGCGTTGATGAAGAGGGCCGGCTTGCGACCCGTCGTTTCCGAGTTCGTCAGGCGCAATACACGGAGGGCGTAGCCTTTGTCCGGGCTCTGTACGTTGCTCCACGACTTTCCGACCGATATCCAGGCAGCGAGTTCCGGGTGAGCCCGAGCGATAGCCGCTGCGGCCGAATAGGTCTCCTCCACGGTGCGGTAGCACGGGAACCCTGCGATCGTCCCCCGGGGCGCCTCGACCGGCGCCTCCGCGGGGAGAGAGACCGAGAAGAGGTCGTCGTCTTCGACGATGACCATGCCGGCTTGCTGGGCGGCGACGACGTCCTCTTCGGTGGCTCGGAGGACGATGTACCCCTTCTCATACTCCGATTCGAGTACGTCGAGCGACATGACGGCTCTGGCCGCGACGAGCGGATCGACGAAGTAGGCACGGACGCGACGGACGTCCCCGGGCCGCGGCAGATCCTGCCCCCATGCCTCTCCGGCCACCGGCAAGGCGGCCGCCAGGATCAAGACTCCCGTCCGGGCAAGAACCGTCCGCTTTCCGATCACCTTGACGCTGTGTCATATCACAGAGCACCGCCGACAGAAGAAGGCCGTTCCCCGGGCGTCTTCCAATCCTGAAGTGAGCATGAACGCGGCGCTGGCAGAGCAGTGAACCGGCGTCGTTCCGGGGGTTTCTGGTGTTCCTGCCCGGGTGTCAGACCGCCTTGGTCAGTAGTAGCCGGCGCCGGGCCGGCGGCCGGCGACCCGAGGTCAGGGATGCCAAACGCGTCCTCCCTGGTGAGGGGCCGAGCAGTCGCTTCAGTCATCATGATGCCTCGTGCGCACGACCATCACCCTTTGACGCCGATACCGAATCCCTGCTGCGTGAAGCGATGCGGCAACGCGGGTTGACGTTCAGACAGGCGGTCGCGCCGGCCCAGGCCGCATCGTCGGCAAGCGCGACGGGCAAGTGATTCGCCCGGGGCGAGTAGCATTCGAGACCATCAAGCACACGGCACAGCTCAGGGGAGGTCGAAGATGCAGACACACCGCATGCAGAGGATCCCGGCCCGGAAGCGCCCGCTGCCGCCGCTGCTCCTGCTCGCCGCCGGTGCCGGTCTCGCACTGGCCGCGGCGGCCGTCGCCGACGACATTCCTCGCACCCCGGCCGGCAAGCCGGACTTCACCGGGCGCTACGACATCCGCAGCCTGACGCCCTTCGAGCGGCGCGAGGACCGCGGCGAGCAGCTCGCACTGAGCGCCGAGGAGGCCGCGCAGGTCGAGGCGGCTCAGTGGGAGCGAGTGCTGGCCGGCGACGCCGACAGCGCGCCAGACCGGCCGCCGCCCGAGAAGGGCGCTTTCATTGACCGCCAGAGCTACAACTACGCCTGGTTCGACCCGGGCAGCACGATGTTCCAGATCGACGGCAAGTACCGCACGTCCATCCTGACCAGCCCCGCCAACGGGCGCATGCCGCCGCTCACCGAGGAAGCGCGCATGCGCCGGAGTGCGCTGCCTCGCTTCATCTGGATGAACGACGACGGCACGGCCTGGTGGCTGGAGTCCGGCGACACGCCCTTCGACAGCCCGGAAACGATGGTCCTCGGCGTGCGCTGCATCTACCAGCCGGGCGCCTCGATTCCCATCCGCACCATCTCCTACAACAACCTGAAGACGCTCGTGCAGACGGACGACTACCTGATGATCCACATCGAGTGGATGCACTGGACGCGGGTCGTGCGCATCGACACCGAGCACGCATCCGCCGACCTGCGCTCGTACTCCGGCGACTCCATCGGTTGGTGGGAGGGCGACACCCTGTTGATCGAGACGACGAACTTCCGGCGCGAGGCTGCACCGCAGATGCTCCACGGCACGCTGTCGGCCGGCGTGCCGCGCGGCGAGATGAAGGTGGTCGAGCGGTTCAGCCCCATCGACGGTGAGTCGCTTCTCTACCAGTTCGAGGTCGAGGACGAGGAGTACACCGCCCCGTACGGCGGCGAAATGCCGTGGCCCCGGACGGACCAGTACAACTACGAGTACGCCTGCCACGAGGGCAACTACTCGATGCTGGGCCAGCTCCGCGGAGCGCGCCAGCTCGAGAAGGAGTGGGTCGCCGCCGGCAAGCCGGTCAAGGGCAGCGAGTAGGTCAGGGCAGGAGCCCCGATGAGTTGAGGAGCAATGACCGAGAACGCCCGACCCGAGCGGGAGAACTTCGACTGCGTGGCCTTTCAGCGCGCCCGGTGCAGGCGGCTCGACAGGATGTTCGCCACGATGAACGACGCCGAGATCAACGCCTGGTGGGGCGACTACAGCAACGTCACGGATCCCATCCTGCGCGACTTCGTCGACCGGGTGCAGGAGTACCAGGCCTGGAAGGAGGCCGCGGACGGTTCGGATCCACCAGCCGACGAGAGGCCGCCTGGGCGATCGCCCTGCTGGCTGCCCGGCGACGGGGCGCCGACCAAACCCCCGGAAGGAGAAGGCCTTCGACTGCGCGAAGATGCAACGCGACATCCGCGACGCCATGAGCGCCGAGCAGGCAGGCATGACGTGGGAAGAGCGGCCTGAGTGGCACCGCGCCCAGCAGTACAGGGACCCGTTCCTGCGCCAGCTCGCGGAGCAAGCCGGGAAGACGGAAGGCAACTGAAGAGCTGTCCAGAGCTGACGCGCGGCGGCCGGACGCCTGCTCGCGAGCAGGGCGCCTCAGGACAACCCGGACCGGTCGCGGGCGGCCTCCACGACACCAGGAAGCAAGCTGGGCGCCTCAAGACATGCCGGGCCAGTCGCGGACGGCCTCCACGACGCCAGGAAGCAAGCCGGGCGCCTCAAGACACGCCGGACCGGGTCGCGGACGGCCTCCACGACGCCAGGAAGCAAGCCGGGCGCCTCAAGACATGCCGGGCGTGTCGCGGACGGCCTCCACGACGCAAGGAAGCAAGCTGGGCGCCTCAAGACATGCCGAGCCAGTCGCGGACGGCCTCCACGACGCAAGGAAGCAAGCTGGGCGCCTCAAGACATGCCGGGCGTGTCGCGGACGGCCTTCACCACACCGGCTCGCCAACTGACAGCGCGCCTCAGATCATGCTGTAGCCGGAGCCCTGGCGTTCCGTGCCCAGGCCTCGGCCCTTCTCGATCCAGCCGAACTCCTCCAGGATGGCCTGACTGTAGGTCACTCGGCCGGTGATTCGGTCGAGCGGTTCGGTGGCGAGCAGGAGGGCGGCCTGAGCCATCGTCTCGACCGTCTCGGCCTCGTTCGGGTCCCGCCCCTCCATCAGGCGGTGGTGGATGACGCCGGGAGTCGGCACGATCTGGGACGGGCTGTAGCAGGTCACCGAAACTCCGTGCTGGTAGACCTCGGACGCGAGCCCCTGCGTGAAGCGCTCCAGCGCCGCCTTCTCCGCGCCGTAGAGCGAACCGCCAGCGAACTGGGGTCCCTCGTACGGACCTCGGCCGGGGCCGATGGCCGCGCCGGACGACACGTTCACGATGCCGCCGCTGCCTCGCTCGATCATCTCGGGCAGTACCAGCTTCGAAAGATAGAAGGGAGCGTGGAAGTTGACTGCCGTCGACCGGTGCCACTTGTTGATCGGGAAGTCGACAACCGGGATGAAGTAGGTCAGCGCGGCGTTGTTGACCAGCACGTCGACCGGCCCGCACGCCTCGCGCACCTCGTTCACCAGGCGCTCGCAGTTCTCGAACTCGGAGACGTCGCAGGCGAAGGCCGACGCGTCGCCGCCGGCCGCCCGGATCTCCTCGATCGTCTCGTCGAGCGAACCGCCCAGGTAGTGGCCGCCCTCAAGGAGCGTCCGCGCCGTACAGGCGACCCGGGCTCCGTGCTCGGCGAACAGCTCGGCGATCGCCTTGCCGATGCCTCGGCTCGCTCCGGTCACCAGCGCAACCTTGCCCTTCAGCTTCGCGCCTCCCGGCTGCGTTTCCATCCGATCCTCCGTCTGCTTCGCCTGCTCGGTCAACGGTTCTCCTCCTTCATCCACCGTACGCGCCTCGATAGCGCTTGCGCAGCACGTTCTTCTGCACCTTGCCCATGGCGTTGCGCGGCAGCTCGTCCACCCAGTAGAAGCGGCGCGGGTGCTTGAACCGGGCCAGGCAGCCGTCCAGCGCCGCCCGAAGCGTATCGCTGCCCGCCGGGGCGCCGTCCGCGACCAGCACCGCAACCACCCCTTCGCCGAGGTCGGCGTGGGGGGCGCCGATGACCGCAGACTCCAGTACGCCGTCCACCTCGTCCAGGCGGTCCTCGACCTCCTTCGGATAGACGTTGAAGCCACCGGCGATGATCAGGTCCTTGCCGCGCCCCACCAGGGTCACCCGCCCGTCCAGGCCGACGCTGGCGAGGTCACCGGTGACGAAGAAGCCGTCGCCGCACATCTCCTCCGCCGTCTTCTCCGGCAGGCCCCAGTAGCCGGCGAACACGTTCGGGCCGCGAATCTCCAGCACGCCGACCTCGCCCGGAGGCAGCAAGGCGCCATCGTCGCCCGCCACGCGCATCTCGACGTCCGGCAGCGGGAAGCCGACCGTGCCCGCGACACGCTCGCCGCGCAGCGGGTTCGACGTGATCATCCCGGCCTCCGTCATGCCGTAGCGCTCCAGGATGCGGTGGCCGGTGCGCGCCTCGAAGTCGGCGAACACGGCCTCGGTGAGCGGCGCCGAACCGGACACGAACACCCGGATGCTCTCGCAGTCGGCCGCGCCGAACCCGCGCTCCTGAAGCAGCCGCGAGTAGAACGTCGGCACGCCCATCAGCACGCTCGCCTCCGGCAGCAGACGCCGCACCTCCGCGGCGTCGAAGGCGGGCAGGAACAGGATCTTCGAGGCGTTCAGGAACGCGGTGTGAAGCGCCACGAACAAGCCGTGGACGTGAAAGATCGGCAGCGCATGGAGCAGCACGTCGCCCGGCTCGAAACCCCAGATCTCGTGCAGGGACCGGGCGTTCGAGGTCAGGTTCCGATGCGTGATCATGGCGCCCTTCGACCTGCCCGTGGTGCCCGACGTGTAGCAGATGGCGGCGAGGTCGGAGTCCGCGCGCGGCACGACCGGCGAGTCGGAGGGCAGCGACGGTGCTTCGCGCCAAAGCACATCGATGGCGACCGCTTCGACGCCGGTCGGCCCGGACGGCGCCGCGGCAGCACCCGCAGCGGCGGCAGGGCCGGCAGGCTCGGCCGGGGCAGCGCCCGAGGCCGGACCGCCGACGCCGTCGCGCACCACCACCCGCGGTGCGGCATCCGAAACGAAGAACGCAACCTCTCGCTCCGTGTACGCCGGGTTGAGCGGCACGTACACGCCGCCGCATCGCAGGACACCGAGATACAGCGCCACCGCCTCCCTCGATTTCCTTGCCTGGACCAGCACGCGGTCACCCGGCTCGACGCCGCGCCTCACGAGCGCCGCCGCGAAGCGGGCCGACGCACGGTCGAGGTCGCCGTAGGTCCAGTCGGCGCCAGCGTCGGCACCGTCACCGGCGGCGCCAGCGGGCAGCACGAGGCCAGGCCGGTCCATCGCGGGTCCGAAGCCCTCGCGAAGCAGCCTGTAGAGATTCGTCATCGGGAAGTCAGGAAGTCGGAGGCTCGGCACCCGCAAGGCAGTGAGCACGGCCGAAAGAAGCCAGCGGAGCCGGCGGGAAGGTCGGAAGAACGCGGATCCTACGCGTGTTGACGTGCGCAGGGCGACGGCGCGTCCCTGCAGCCACAAGGGACCTCGCGACGGACCGCAAGCAGCCTCACCCGTAATCCTCATGTCTCGCCCGCTTCCGCATCACTCGGCGAGGCTGCGGCCTGCCCTGCACTACCCGCGCGACGGGCTTCTCAGGGTTCAACGTCGCGCAGGCCCCGGTTCGACCCGCAGGCGTGTCGATGCTCGATCCTCGCGGGCCGCCTTCGACCTCGTGGGGCCGGATGAGCGCCGCAGGGACCCGCTCCGGCGCCTCGTCCAGGCGGGAGCCCTGCTATCCGGCCGACCCCGCCGACCCTCCAGGCGGAATACAATCCAACCGAGTTCAGCGATTCTCCACGAGGTACCGATGACCCTTCCGCACCCCACCCGACTCGCCGGTTCGGCAGCCCGGGCCGCCGCGCTCTTGATCTCCCTCCTCCTGCTGACAGTCGCCGCCCCGGCTGCGGCGCAGCGCGGCTACCCGCCAGAGATGGGGGGCACCGTTGCCGAGGTCTACCGCACCGTGGGCGACGTCGAGCTGAAGATGTACCTGTGCAACCCCGAAGACCACACCGAGGACGACGAACGCCCGGCGATGGTCTTCTTCTTCGGCGGCGGCTGGAACAGCGGCACGCCGCAGCAGTTCCTGCCCTACTGCCAGTACCTCGCCGGCCGCGGCATGGTGGGCGCGGTGGCCGACTACCGGGTGGCCAGCAGGCACGGCGTGACCGCCGACGAGTGCGTCAAGGACGCCAAGAGCGCAGTGCGCTGGCTGCGAACCCACGCTGACCGACTGGGCATCGACCCGAACCGGATCGGCGCCGGCGGCGGTTCGGCGGGAGGCCACCTGGCCGCGGCCACGGCGACGCTCCCCGGACACGACCCCGAGCCGGATGGCGCGAGCCCCGTGCCTGACGCCCTCGTCCTGTTCAACCCCGCGACCGTCCTCGCGCCGGTCAAGGGAGACCCGCCGCTCACCGAGGAGCAGGCGAAACGGCGCGCGCGGCTGGCCGAGCGGCTGGGCGCCCCATCAGAGTCGATGTCGCCCTTCCACCACCTGAGGGCCGGTCTGCCGCCCACCCTGCTCATGCACGGCCTGGACGACGATGTGGTGCCCCACGCCACCGCGGCCCGCTTCTGCGAGGGCCTGAACGATCACGAAGTCCGCTGTCTCCTGGTCAGCTACCGCGACCAGGGACACGGCTTCTTCAACCTGGGCCGGGGCGAGGGCGAGGACCTGAACAAGATGCACGAGGACACGCTCTACAGGATGGACGGCTTCCTGTACACGCTGGAATGGCTCGACCCGAAGCCGAATCCGGACGGCACGCCGCGCAAGCGGGAGACCGCGCTTGAGCAGCTCCAGAGACTGTTCGGCAATGGCGGCGAGGAGGACGGAGACGACGGCGAAGCACCGGCCGAGGAGGACAGCGCCGAATCGGAAGCCGAGCAGCCCGAGGACGGGGCCCGCAAGTGACGCGCTGCGAGGCCTTGCCTCGACCGAGCCGGCATGACGGCCACCCGTACCGGAAAGCCTGCCGTCTCGAGAACGCTGGCCACCCGCGGCTCGAGGCGGACGATCGGCGGGCGAGAGCCGACGCACGCCGCCCCGGCGGCCTGATCGCCGGCGCGGCCGTCGCGGCGTGGTTCGCGGTCGGCTTGCCCGCGGTCGCGCAGAACGCGGCCGAGCACCGGCCTGCATCCGGCGGCGGCGAGGCGTCCCAGCCTGCCGGAGAGTGGCAGAACTACGCGGCCGACAGCCACAGCAGCAAGTACTCGCCTCTCGACCAGATCCACCGCGGCAACGTCCACGAGCTGGACGTCGCGTGGCGCTGGAGGTCCATCGACTACGGTCTGGCGGAACTGCACGGAGCCTTCCCGCCCTCCGTGTTTCAGAACACGCCGATGATGCGCGACGGTCGCGTCCTCGTGGCGACGGGCCTGGGCGCCGCGGCCCTCGACCCGGCGAGCGGCGAAATCCTGTGGACCTACGACTCATACCAGGACGACGCGCCCCGCAACCGGGGTCGCGATTCCGTGCGTGGAGGCGTCACCTGGAACGACGGCCACCGGCGGCGGATCTTCTTCACCGGCAATGGCCGCCTCACCGCCCTGGACGCCAACACCGGCAGGCTGGATCCGGACTTCGGCGACGGCGGCAAGGCGGACATGCTCGATACCGGTGGCGACGCCATGCGCACCGGCTACTTCTGGTCCTCGGCCCCGGTGGTCTGCGGCGACACGATCGTGGTCGGCGAGTCGACCCTGGACTCCTGGTCGCGGCGGAAGAACCCGAAGGGCATCATCCGCGGCTTCGACGCCCGCTCCGGCGATCTGCGCTGGACGTTCAACATCGTGCCCGAGCCGGGCGATTTCGGGTTCGACACCTGGGCAAGCGAGGAAGCGGCGGACGCCGGCGCCGCGAACGTCTGGACCTGGATCAGCTGCGATCAGGACCTGGGCCTCGCCTACGCGGCGACCAGCACGCCGAGCAACGACTGGTACGGCGGGCATCGACCCGGCAAGGGACTGTTCGGCGAGGCGATCCTGGCCCTGGACGCCACGACCGGAGAGCGACGCTGGCACTTCCAGGCCGTGCATCACGGGCTGTGGGACTACGACTTCCCGGCCGCGCCCGTTCTCGCGGACATCGTGGTGGACGGCAGGCAGATCAAGGCGCTCGCCCAGCCGTCGAAGCAGGCCTTCCTCTACGTTCTCGACCGCGAGTCCGGCAAGGACGTGTGGCCGATCGTCGAGCTGCCGGCGCCGCCCTCGGACGTCCCCGGGGAGCAGGCCTGGCCCACCCAGCCGCACCCGACCTGGCCGCTCCCCTACGACCTGCAGGGCCTGACCACCGACGACCTGATCGACTTCACGCCGGAGCTGCGGGCCATGGCCATGGAGTACGTGTCCCGCTTCCGGATCGGCCAGATCTTCCTGCCCCCTTCGCTGATCGACGGACCAGACGCCCTGCCGACGATCCAGGTGCCCGGGCCGGTAGGCGGCAGCAACTGGAACGGCGCCGCGCTCGACCCGGAAACGAACGTGCTGTACGTGCCGTCGGTCACCGTGCCCGGCATCATGGGGCTTCGCGCCCCGCCCGACCCGGCCCGCTCCAACGTCCGCTACCGGGTGGACCTGTCCGAGGCGGACGGCTACGCGTGGGCCACCCTGCCGAACGGTCTGCCCATCACGAAGCCGCCCTACGGCCGCCTGACCGCCATCGACCTCGACACCGGCGAACACCTGTGGATGACGCCGAACGGCGACGGACCGCGCGATCATCCCGCGCTCGCCCATCTTGACCTGCCGCGACTCGGCCAGCCGGGCCGGGTGTCGGCCCTGGTGACGAAGACCCTCGTCTTCCTGGCAGACGGTTCGGACTCCATGGTGGTGCAGCCCGAGAGCGGAGGCAGCCCCGCCTTCCGGGCGTACGACAAGGCGACCGGCGAGGTGGTCTGGGAGACCGAACTCCCCGCCGGCGTCAGCGGCGCGCCCATGACGTACCTGCACGAGGGACGCCAGTACATCGTGATGGCCATCAGCGGCACGGAGCTTGAGGGCGAACTTCTGGCCCTGGCGCTGCCCGCGGCCGACGACGAGGCGCCGGCGCCATAGCGCCGCCAACGCGGCGCGGACGCAGGGTCTTGCCCCAGCCCCCACTGCGCCCGCCGCCGCATCATCCGGTCGGGAACGCCAGCGCCGACGGATGAACCTGCACGCCGTTTCCGGGCTGGTCGGCCGGCTCCTGCTTCTGCTTGCCGGCGCCCAGCTGATTCCCCTTGCCTTCGCCGCCTGGCAGCGGGAGTGGACTCCCTTCGCCGCCTTCGTCGGCTCGCTCGGCGCCTGCGCCCTGGCCGGCGCCGCATGCCTTCGCTGGGGGCTGCCGGGGGAGACGATCTACCGGCGAGAGGCGATCCTGGTTGTCGTCGGCGCGTACATTTTGGCCTCCTTCTTCGGCGCCCTCCCCTACCTGCTGAGCGGCGAGATCGCGCACCCGGTTTCGGCGCTGTTCGAATCGGCTTCCGGGTTCACCACCACGGGCGCCTCGATCCTCACCGACATCGAGAGGCTGAGCCCCAGCATCCTGCTCTGGCGCAGCCTCACCCAGTGGCTGGGCGGAATGGGCATCCTGCTGCTCTTCGTCGCGCTGTTTCCAAGCCTCGGTCCGGGCGCGCGGCTCCTCTATCGTCTGGAGATTCCCGGCCCCACCCAGGACATGTTCCAACCCCAGGTGCAGAAGGCCGCCACCGTTCTCTGGCGCATCTACGTCGGCATGACGATTCTTCTGGTGCTGCTGCTGTTCGCCGGCGGCGCCAGCCTGCGAGACGCGTTCAGCTACGCGCTGACCACGGTGTCCATCGGCGGCTTCGCTCCCCACAACGCCAGCGTGGCCGCCTTCGACTCCGCGTTCGTCGAGTGGACGATCATCGCGTTCATGCTGGTCGCGGGGATCAACTTTTCCCTCATCTTCGCGGTCCGCACGCAGCCCCGGCAGCTCTACAAGGACGTGGAGTTCCGGGCCTACGCCTCGATAGCCGCCGTGCTGGTCGGCCTGGTCACCCTGGACCGGTGGCGCAGCACCGACCTGCCGCTGCTCGAAGCCCTGCGCGAGGCCGCCTTCAACGCCGTCTCCCTGATGACGACGACCGGCTACACGACCAGGGACTACGACTCGTGGAGCGACACCTCGCGCACCCTGCTGCTGCTCGGCATGTTCGTCGGAGGCTGCGCCGGGTCGACCGCCGGCGGCATCAAGGTCGGCAGGCTGGTGATCGCGCTGAAAATGGCGCTGCGCGAAGTCCACCTGCTGTTCAACCCGCGTCGCGTGCTGGCGCTCTGGGTCGGCAAGCGCACCATCAGCGATCAGGTGGCGCGCAGTCTCGGCGGCTTCATGACGCTGTTCGCCTTCCTGTGGCTGGGCGCAGCCGCCATCCTCGCCCTCGCCGGCAACGACATGGTGACCTCCCTGTCGTCGTCCCTCGCCTGCCTGTCGAACGTCGGACCGGCCATGGGCGCCGCCGGTCCGTCGCTGAGCTACGCCTTCTTCGCCGGCTGGGAGAAGCTGCTGCTCGTGGTCCTGATGTGGCTGGGCCGTCTGGAGATCGTCGCCGTCGCGGCGATCCTGACGCCTTCGTTCTGGCGGCGCTGAAGGGCCCGGTTCGGGCCTCCGCCTTCGCTACAGTCTCAGCATGCGCAAGACAACCACGAGGCTGACGCGCTGTCCGAAGAGATGGGGATGGGGCCGGAACGCGCCGCCGGCGACCCGTCCGGCAGCGCTCGCTTCGCCGTTCCTCGCCGCAGTCGCCGCGTTCCTGCTCGTTGCTCCGGCCGCCGCACAGACCCAACCGCTGGAGCTGCACCACATCTACGGACCCGAGGCGCTCGACTTCTCGCCCGAGCTGCCGCGCATCCGCTGGCTGCCTGGCGGTCGCGAGCACCTTCTGGCTGAAGAAGACCGGCAGAACACGGGCTGGACCTGGCACCGCGTCGACGCGGCAAGCGGAGATACCAGGCCGTTCTTCGACCCGGCGGCCCTGGCCGAAGCCCTGGCCGAGCAGCTCCGAATGGAACCGGAAACCGCTGCCGCCCTCGCGCGGCCGGGTTCGCTGCACCTGTCGCCAGGCGCCGACAGGCTCCTGCTCGAGTTCCACGAGGACCTGTTCGTCTGGGACCTCCGAGCCCAGGTCCTGACCCGCCTCACTCGCCGCTTCGGCCGCGAGGAACTGGCGCACTTCTCGCTCGACGGCCAGAGCGTCGCCTTCGTGCGCGACGCAGACCTCCACGTCGTCGACCTCGAAGGGAGCGAACTGAGGCTGACCACGGACGGCGGCGAGAACACGCTGAACGGCAAGCTGGACTGGGTCTACCAGGAGGAGATCTACGGCCGAGGCAACTACAGGGGACACTGGTGGAGCCCCGACAGCCGAAGCATCGCCTTCCTGCAGACCGACCAGCGCGACGTGCCGCGCTTCACGGTCGTGGACCACCTGCCCTGGCGACCAGAGCTGGAGGTGTACCCCTACCCCAAGGCCGGGGACCCGAACCCCCGTGTCCGCCTCGGCATCGCGTCCGCCGTCGGCGGCGACGACGTTGTCTGGGTCGACCCGGGCATCTACGGCAACGCGGAGATCCTGTACGTGAACGTCGCGTTCGCACCCGACGGCGCCATCTGGTACCAGGTGCAGGACCGTCGCCAGACCTTCCTTGACCTCCACCGGGCGGACCCCGACACCGGAGAGTCCAGGCGCATCCTGCGCGAGGAATCCCCCGCCTGGGTTGACGTGCTGGGGCCGCCACACTTCCTGGAGGACGGCGGCTTCCTCTGGCTGAGCGCGCGCAACGGCTACAGCCAGGTCTACCGCCACGACCGTGACGGCAAGCTGATCGGCCCTTTGACCCACAAGCTCGCGGGAGGCGCCGAAAGGGAATGGGAGGTCGGATCGCTCCACGCCATCGACGAGCAGGCCGGCGTGCTGTACGTCGGCGGCGCCTTCGAATCCGCCCTCGGCGCCGACGTCCTCCGGGCGTCGCTGGACGGTTCCGGGATGACCCTGCTCACCGCCGGGCCAGGGACCGACCTCGGCAGGTTCCCGGAGGACGGCCCGGTCGCCCACTGGTTCGCGACCTCGAGCCGCCTGGACGCACTCCCGGTGACCACCCTCCGGCGTGCAGACGACGGCGGCACGGTCCGCACCCTGGGCGGTGGCGAGGCGCCGGCTCTCGACCGGTTCGACCATTCGCCTCCCGAGCTGCTGCAAATCCCGACTGCCGACGGCCATGCCCTCGACGCCATGCTCGTCCGGCCGCATGGCTTCGACCCCGGGCGCGTCCATCCAGCCTGGGTCCACGTCTACGGCGGTCCTCACTCCCGGGTGGTGAGGGACGCCTGGCTCGGGAGGCGCGGGATGTGGTTCCAGTACCTCGCCCAGCAGGGCATCGTCGTCCTCGCGGTGGACAACCGGCTCGCCTCGGGCAACGGCATTCGGACGACCTGGCCGGTACACCGGAACTTCGGCGAGCAGGAACTCGCCGACCTGGTCGAAGCCGTCGACTGGCTCGGTGCGAAGCCCTGGGTCGACAGCGAGAGGATCGGCCTCGACGGCTGGAGCTTCGGCGGCTACATGACGCTCTACGCCCTGACCGGTACGGATCGCTTTCGGGCCGGCATCGCCGGCGGAAGCGTCGTCGACTGGCGCGCCTACGACTCCATCTACACCGAGCGCTACATGTCGACACCGGACGACAATCCCGACGGCTACAAGTCGTCCTCCGTGCGGGAGCGGGCCGCGGACCTGCACGGCGAGCTGCTGCTCATCCACGGCACCATGGACGACAACGTCCACATGCAGAACACGTTGCAGTTCGCCTGGGACCTGCAGAAGGCGGGCAAGCCGTTCGAGATGATGCTCTACCCGCGGTCTCGCCACGGCATCACGGAGCCCGACCTGGCGCTGCATCTGCGGCAGACGATGGCGCGCTTCATCCTCCGGACCATCGAACCGTAGCCGCCGGCTGCGGCGACGGTAGTTACGCTGTCGGCAGGAAATAATCCGCGTCGTAATGCCGCCGCTCGAAGGACGCGGCCGAATCAGCGTCGCCAGACGCTGAGGCTCTGGGCCACGGTGACGACGGCGCCCCAGGACAAACCGACGACCACCCCGGCGTCCAGGATGCCCCGCCAAGGTTGGGCCAGGCTGTGAACGATCACGATCAGGATCACGATGCCGACGGTGCCGAACCACACGCCCAGGCGTTCGCGCCTGGTGCCCTCGAAGTACCCGGCCGCGTAGAACGGCGCAAGCGTCACCCGGAGCAGCGTAGGCTCGCTCCGCACCGTCCTCGCCCGTTCCGCCACCCGCGGCGAGAACCGCAGCTGGAAGCCGCGAAACCCCTCCGACCAGGCCATGAAGGGGATGATCGCCAGGAGGGAGGCCCAGTGGTACCAGGCAAACGGTTGCTCGAACGCGGCCAGGGCGATGCCCGCCAGCCGGAAGACGGCCCACGCCAGGAGCCCGACGATGCCGCCCACCGCCCACAGCGCGCCGGCATTCGCCGCAAGGCCGCCCCGTCCGCCGGTCGGGGCACCGGCGGACGCAGGCTCACTCATCCGACGCCAGGTCGCGGCGGCCGCGGTCGCTGGCCATCGCCGCGTGGTTCAGGATGTTGCGCGCCATCGAGGACGGCTGGACCCCGGCGTTGGCCCGGTAGACGACGGCCCGCGCGGCATCCACGTCGGCGTCGCCAGGCGCCGCATGGCGGGCGGCCTCGATCAGGTGACAGGCAACGGCGTGACGGCCTTCCGCCGACAGCTCGAGCGCCCGCTCGACGACACGTTCGACTCCCCCGGACAGCTCGACCCAGGCGGTCGCCTGCTCTAGCTTGCTCGCCGGAACGACGGTGTCGAACTCGCCGTCCCACCAGCCGCCGTAGCGGCGCCAGACCATGCGTACCAGGAAGGTCGGGTCGTCGTACACCGGCTGCAGCCAGGGCTCGTTCGCGAGGTCGGCCGGCGGCGTGACCTCCTGCACCACCCGGTCGAGACTCAGTCCGCGGTTCATGGCCGCCACTGTCTGCTCTTCGACCGACCGCATGTAGCGGGCCGTGGTCTCGAGAGCCCGCCGCACGCGCTCGGCCCCGATGATCGGCAGGCCGTGCCCCGGCAGGAGAATCTCGGCGCCGAGCGGCGCCATCCGCTCCAGGCTGTCCGCCCAGTCGCGGACGTAGCGCTGGACCTTCTGCGGATTGCCGGCGTTCGGCACCGCCCAGATGAACAGGTCGCCGGTGTGGAGGATGCGGCGTTCCGGAATCCAGGTCCAGGTGACGTCGTCCGTTTCGCCGCGGCCGTGGGTCAGCTCGAAGGTCAGGTCGCCGCGCCGGAAGGCGAGCCGGGACCGGTAGAGGACGTCCGGGTAGCGGTACTTCTCGGGCCAGCGATAGTGCGGCGCATCGATGTCGAACTGACGGCGGTTGATCGCCGTGTTCCAGCCCGGCATTGCCCGATAGCGGTCGAAGTGAGCCGGCACTCGTTCGTGGGCGTAGACGGTCGGGCGCGGCCAGCCCCGCTCCTCGGCCTCGCTGTCAAAGGCGGTGACCGAGAACACGTGGTCCGCGTGGTGGTGCGAGTAGATGGCCGCCGCCACCGGCGTGTCGGGCCACTGCTCCCGGACTCCTTCGATGCAGCGCCTGACATCCAGCAGGTGCCCCGCGTCGAGCATCACGAGACCATCGCCGCTGTCGACCACGTAGAAGCCCGCGATCCCCTTGAAGCCCAGAAGCCCCTTCGCCAGGCGGCAGACGCCGGGGTAGTAGCGGTGTACGGGATGATGCTCCAACTGCAGATCCAGCTCTCCGTTCCAGGCCCGCTCGGCCAGTTCCAGCAGGTCTGGTGCCCGCGTGTCCGCCATGGCGCGGACGTTACCCCAGTCCTGACCCTCGCGACGGGTTGCGGATCTCAGCCGAACGCGCCCGCGGCCTTCGCCGCCGCAACGGACCTGAAGGCGGCCAGTTGGCCTCTCGCGCCGCTTGGGTTACACTTGATTCGCTCCTGCGCCGCTGTGCACCGGGCCTGTCGTCATCCACGGGTGGCGGCCAACGGTTGCGCTGATGTGGCCGCGGCTCCGCTTCCCGAGACGACCATCGAGCGCTTCGTCCGCCGGGAGGAGTCGAACCGCCAGCCAGCGGCGTCACCGTACCGAACGGGCCAGAAGCCGCCGGACCACAGCAGCCAACCGGACAACGACAGACACCGGAATGCCACAAACCTCAGGCGAGACCTCCTCCGGGACCTCCACGCCTCCCGACGTGAAGCCCACGCGCCGTCGACGACGGCCCAGGGCCGGCAGTCGAAAGAGCGGCGGCGTCGCGCTGCATCAACGGAGCGCGTCCCATTTTCGTCCCGGCGACCGGGAAAAGGGGAAGGCAGTCTTCACGAAGGGCGCCGTCAAGCTCACGGTGAACCGCACGAGCGCCAGAGCGTCCATTCAGGGCAGATGCGACCAAGCGTCCGACGCCGCGGCCATGAACGGCGCCGTGACGGTCGAGATCGACTGGTCCAGGGTGCCAGAGGAGCGCATCCTCCACGCCGTCTGCGGCTGCGACCATTTCAGCGGCGGACGGGCGTGCGGGCACATCTGGGCGTCGCTCCTCGCCCTGGCGAAGCACGAACCGACCAGCCAGCCAGCCGGGGCGGGCCGGGTCTCGCTGCGCAAGACCAGACCTCCCCAGGTCTCCATTCCCGGCGCTGCCCTTGCCGAAGCGACCTCTGCCGCCAGGGAGAACAAGAACGGTCCCGGACCGGTCCGGCGGAACCGACGAACCCGCAGCCGACGACGCAGGCGGCCAAGGAAGAACGACGCGAGCTGGAGCGCCATCGTCGACAAGGTGCGCAAGGCAATCGAGGAGAAGCCGACGGTCCGGACGCCGCCGCTCAGGGGCGCCGATGCCCGCATCCAGTTCCTCATCAACACCACGACGAGCCGGAACAGCGGCGGCCTGATGATCGACATCTTCGGTCGCCGGCCCGGCCCGACCGGCGAGCTCGGCAAGCTGAAGCGCCTCACCATCGACCATGCCTGGCTGGAGACACTGCTCACCATGGAGGCCGCCAGCGGCGACGCGGCTGCGAGCGGCAGCACCGCAGGTGGAGTGCCACCGATGGTCACCGCCCTGACGCCGGAGACGCCGCACCGCCAGGCGAAGAAGCGGGGCGCACGCGGCCGGACCTCGGGCCGGCCGCTGGTGCAGCGGGTGTTCGTCCCGCCCGACTGGGTCGACTCTCTTCTTCCCCGGCTCGCGGAGAACGACCAGCTCTTCTGGTGGGACGGCCGCTCGCTGGGCAAGCTCCAGCCGGTGACGTTCGACAGCGGCGGCCCCTGGCATCTCTCGCTCCAGCTGGAGCCGGCCGCCGCCAACCGCGTGCGTCTGCGCGGCCTGCTGAAACGCGGCGAGGAGACGAAGCCGCTGAGTCGCAGCGCGCTGGTGCTCCCGCTCGCCGGCGGCAACGGCGTCGCGGCGTCGCCTGAAGGCACGGGCAGCGATTCCGGCGAGGCCGGGAACACGCTCCTGCTGCTCGACGACGCCATCGGTCGCCTGCACCTGGACCCGCTCCGCGACCAGCCGTGGCACACGCAGCTCGGTTCCGACGGAGAGATGGTGGTCTTCGACGGCGACATCAAGGCAGCCGTCTCCTCGCTGCTCGAACTGCCCTCTCTGCCGCCGCTCGCACTGCCCGAGGAGATCCACCTTTCGGAGGAATCACCGGAGCCGCAGCCCCGTCTGGTCCTGGAACCGGAAGACGCGCCCGAGTGGATGGACCCGCAGCTCGAGGCCAAGCTCTCGTTCGACTACGGCGGCCTGAGCGTGGACTGGGAAGACAAGCGCCCGGCGGTGGTCGACTGGGAGGAGCATCGATTCGTGCGGCGCGACCAGGAGGCCGAGCGGGCCTCGCTCTTTCGCCTGGTCGATCTCGGCCTGAAGCCCGTTCCATCGAAGGGCGACCACAACCTGGAGCTCGAACCGCGCAACCTGCCGGCGGTCGCCGAGCCGCTGCTGGCCGAGGGGTGGGAAGTCGAGGCCCACGGCGCCTCGATCCGGCCGCCCAGCGCGCCGACGCTGCGGATCGAGAGCGGCCTCGACTGGTTCGAACTGAGCGGCCAGATCGACTTCGGCGGCGACCAGATCGAGTTCCAGGAGGTGCTGTCGGCGATCGCCGAAGGCCGACGGTCGGTCAAGCTCGACGATGGCTCGCAGGGTCTCCTCCCTGCCGCCTGGGTCGAGAACTACGGCTCGCTCAGTCAGCTGGCGCAGGAGTCGAGCGACGAGGGGCTGCGTTTCCTGCCCTCGCAGGCGCTTCTCGTCGACGCGCTGCTGGCGTTGACGCCGCCGGTGAACGTCAGCCGGACCTTCGCCGATCTGCGCGACAAGCTGAGCACTTTCTCGTCAATTCGACCCCGGAAGGAAACGCGCAGCTTCCGGGGCGAGCTCCGCAGCTACCAGCGGCTGGGCCTGGGCTGGCTGTGCTTCCTGCGCGAGTTCGGCCTCGGCGGCGTGCTCGCCGACGACATGGGGCTGGGCAAGACCATTCAGGCGCTGGCCCTGCTGCGGATGCACCGCACCCCCTCCCGGACCACGAATCTTCCGTACCTGGTCGTCGCGCCGCGCAGCCTGGTCTACAACTGGATCGACGAAGCGGCCCGGTTCACCCCGGATCTCGGAGTGCTCGAGTACGCCGGGCGCGACCGGGAGGCCCTGCGCGAGCAGCTTCCCGACGCCGACCTCGTCGTCACCACCTACGGAACGGTCCGGCGCGACATCGGCTACCTGGCGACGGTCGACTTCGACACCGTGATCCTCGACGAAGCGCAGGCGATCAAGAACGCGGCCTCGCAGACGGCCAAGGCCTGCCGACTGCTGACCGGAAAGCACCGGCTGGCTCTGACCGGCACGCCCATCGAGAACCACCTCGGCGAGCTCGGCTCGATCTTCGAGTTCCTGAATCCCGGCCTGCTCGGCCGCCTGCCCGCACTCGAGGTGCTCGCCGGAGGCCGCGCCCCGAGCAAGCGCGAACTGGCGCTGGTGGCGAAGGGGCTCAGACCGTTCATCCTCCGGCGAAGCAAGCGCGAAGTGCTGCCGGACCTGCCGGAGAAGACCGAACAGGTCCTCAAGTGCACGCTGAATCCGAGGCAGCAGGAACTCTACGACCAGCTCCGGGCCGGTTACCGCGACACCCTGCTCCGGCAGGTCGAGGACGACGGCGTCGGCGGTTCGGCCATGCAGGTGCTGGAGGCCCTGCTCCGCCTGCGCCAGGTCGCCTGTCATCCGGGCCTCGTCGACGAGTCCTGGAACGACGCCGGCAGCGCCAAGCTCGAGTCGCTGTTCGAACAGGTGTCCGAGGTGCTGGCCGAGGGCCACAAGTGCCTCGTCTTCTCCCAGTTTGTCTCGCTGCTGGCCTACGTGCGCAGCCATCTCGACGACATCGGCCTCCCATACGCGTACCTCGACGGGCAGACCCGCGACCGCGGCGAGGTCGTCGACCAATTCCAGAACGACCCCGACAGGAACATCTTTCTGATCAGCCTGAAGGCTGGCGGCGTCGGCCTGAACCTGACCGCCGCCGACTACGTCTTCCTCCTCGATCCGTGGTGGAACCCGGCCGTCGAGGCCCAGGCCATCGACCGCACCCACCGGATCGGGCAGACGCAGCCCGTCTTCGCCTACCGGCTGATCGCCCGCGACACCGTCGAGGAGAAGATGCTGGAGCTACAGCGCTCCAAGCGACACATCGCCGACGCGATCCTCGAAGGCGGCGGCGCCTCGCTGCGTGACCTCACCGCCGACGACCTCCGTCTGCTTCTGAGCTAGCGCCGCCCGCCACCGAGCGAGGCGCGCTGGCTGGCCGGACGGCCGGCCAGCGCAGCGGGGGGTCACAGGGCGAGGCGCGACGTCCGCGACACGGCGGGCGGCTCTGGCTGCCAGACGGTGGCGCTGGCGCCCGCGTCCCTGCGGCCGCTCGAACCTGACCACTCGGGTTGCGCCCCGGCGGGGACCGGCGCACGAAGTGCCGCCCACCGCGGCGAAGGCGGCGAAGGAACCGTGACAGCCGCCGAATCGGCGGTTCGGTCAAGACGCGGCGGCGAACTGCTCCTGACGGCTTCGCCAGCCTGGCGGAGCTGGATGCCGGCGGCGACCGCCGCTGCGCACGAAGTGCTCAGGTGCCGCGGAGCCAACGGGTTGCGAGCCGCCGAGGCCGACCCGCAGGCCTCCGGATCCGTGCCTCCCGAAATTCGCATCAAGGTTCTCGGCCCCTTTTGCGTCCTTGTCTCTACAACCGCACCGATGAAGGCGCGGCGAGACCACGAAGGCGATCCGGGGCGCAACGGCTGCCGGGCCGCGCAAGGACCCTGAACGAACCACGGAGGCGGACCACATGGCTGAGACCATCGAGAAGCGCGACACCCGACGACCCCTCCTTCCAGCGAACGGCAGCCCATCTCCAACGGACCGGGAGGCGCGCCGGTCGATGCCAGGGCGGGGTGCCTGCGCGCTGCGGCTACCCCAGCTCCCGACCCGCATGCTCGAAACGGGTCTGAGCCGCGCGTTCCGACTGCTCGCGGGACATCCGGCGCCAGCCATCTCGATGCTGCTCGCAAGCGAGCGGACGGCGATGGCTCGCGCCGCGTATCGCCGGTACGGAAGGGGTCGGCAGTGACCCGTCGCCGCATCGCCGTCGCCGGCATCCTCGTGCTGGTGCTCGGGCCACTTGCAGGTCTGCTGTGGGTCGAAACCAGCCTCGGCAAGCGGCAATCGACCCGGCCTGCGGTCGGCGACACCTTTCCATTCCTGGCCGGGATTCCCGACAGCGCCTCGCTGCCGACAGCGCCCGGCAGGACACGCGTCGTCGTCTTCGCCAGGGCCGGCTGCGGCAACTGCGACCGCACCATCACCACGCTGCGGCGCATGGCCCGGGATGAGGACCCGGCGTTCGACCTGATCGCGGTCGTTGCCGGCTCCTCCGAGCCGGGCGCCCTCGACGGCGAAATGCTCGCCATCGCGGATCCCGAAGCCTCCCTCTCGAAGCGCTTCGGCGTCCTCCAGGTGCCGCTCGTCTTCCTGGTGGACGAGGCATCGACCGTGCTCGCGGTCGCCACCGGCGAGCGGCCCGAGGCCGCATGGCGTTCCTTTCTGGGAAACGCGAGCGATGCGCGCTGAGAACCGTCATGCGGTCCGGCGCTGGCTTGCAGTCGGCGCTCTGCTGCTCGTGGCCGGCCTGGTGACCGTCGCGGCCCGGGCTGTCGGGCCGACCCTGGACCGTCTGGCCTGGGCCGCCTCCCTGGACCGTTCGGCCGAGACCGGAGGCGAGCTCGTGCGCCAGCAGAAGCGTTCCGACTGCGGCCCGGCGGCGCTGAAGATGATCCTCGACCACTGGGGAATCCACGGCACGACGCTGGAGGAGCTCGAACTCGCCACCGGCACGGACCAAAACGGCACCAGCATGCTGGCGCTGAAGCGGGCCGCCGAGAAGCGGGGAATGAGCAGCCGCGGTCTTCGGCTCCCGGTCGACCGGCTGAGCGACATCCCGCTTCCCGCCATCGCCCACGTCCACGGCGACCACTTCGTCGTCATCCGCAGCGTCGGCGGAGAGCTTGTCATCGACGATCCGTCGCTCGGCCGCCTGCGCATGAGCCCAGGGGTCTTCGCCCGTTCATGGGACGGCATAGTCCTCGCCTTCACCGGCGGCCCGCCGGCGCCGCCTGCCGCCCCGGATCTGAACTCCCCCACGCAGGCCGCGCCCCTCGACCCACCCGGGGTCCGTCAGCCATGAGCAGCGCGGCAATCCACCGTCGCACGTGCCATGCACGTCGCCTGCTTCGTCGCCCGGGCGCCAGCGGCCACAGCAGGTTCCAGGTCACGGCGCGTGGCCGCATCCGCCCGATCCCGGTTGCCCCGAACAAGAACTCCGCCCCACCCAGTTTGCCCCAACCACCAACCACACATTGAAGGAACCAAACCATGAAGCATCGAATCTCCCTCCTCTCCGCCGCCCTGCTCTTCCTCGCCGGCGCGGCGTTCGCAGTGCCGAACGCCCCCGCTGCCGAGGCGCCAGGCTTCGACGCAACCACCCTTCACGGCGACTGGAGCGTCGGGGCGCCGGAAGCCCTCCCGACCGGCTGGGCGCTGGACGGCGCCATGAATGTCGACAGCCTGCGCGACGACGCGCCGCTCCGGGCAATCCTCATCTTCCGGGTTCCCTGCGGATGCTGGGGCTGCCCGCCATTCCCGGGGCCCTTCCCCTGGCCGGGACTCCCTTTCCCCGGTGGACCGACCATCTTCTTCCCGTTCCCGCCCAGCTGCCCGACGATCCCCATCTTCTGAGGATGCCGACGGCGCCTGAACCCATCAAGCCAACCAACCTCATGAAAGGACTTGAACTCATGACCAGGACACTCATCGCTCTTGCGACCTGCGCGCTGCTCGTCGGCGCCGCCATCCCGATGCCCGGCCACGGCCCGCTGCCGGAGGCAGCGGGAGTCGCCGGCCTCGATTCACCCATCCACGACCACGCCGCGGTGGCCGGGCTCAATGGCCTGCCCACCGAGGACCTCCTGCAGATCCAGGGCGCAAGCGACGCCAAGGACCTTGTCTGCGGCTACGTCGCCGGCATGAGCTTGGGCGTGGCGGTCACGATGCTCGCCTTGCACCCCCTGGCCGGCGTGGCGCTTGGAGTCGCCTCGGCCGCCTGCTTCGTCTTCTGATCCGAGCTCGCCGAGCTCATGGTCAAGGCGGAGCACTTCCCCAGAACAACCTTCCAACAGCCCCATGTCAACCGAAAGGACCAAACATGACCAGAAAAGCACTCGCCGCAATCGCGCTCAGCGCCATCCTCCTGTCGCTCGTCCCGGCAAGCGCCCTCGCGGGCGCTGCCGGCAACGACATCCACCATCACGGCTTTCCGTCCGGTGTCGATTCAGCGGATGACACCTTGCTCGCGGCAACGGCCGGCGCAGGAATGTCGAAAGTGGGGTGTGCCGGCGCCGTCATCGGCTTCAGCCACGCCTTGCTGATCGCCGGCGTGACCATGCCCGCCGTGGCAGTGGCCGGGGCGTTCATTCCACTGCTCATCCCGGTACTCTGCAGGTAGGCGGACGCATCCCTCGCAGGGAACTCGGCTGACCAGCAGCTATCCGCGCCACTCGACGATGGCAGCGAAGGAACCAGGCAGCGGTCGGCCCATGCCATGTCCTGCCCTTCGCTGCCATCGTCACCCGGTCGGCGCCGACCAAACACCCAGCGCCCGCAGCCCGCGGCCGGGGGCGCTACTCTTCGCCGATCACCCCGATCAGCGGAACCCATGAACAGCGAGGCAGTGCCTTGACCGACATCTCCAGCACAGCCCGTCGGGTCCTGCTCTTGCTGCGACTCGTGGTCAGGGAATCGACCGGCACGGGCGACGACAGGGCCTTGCGCATCGCCATGACGCTGCTCTACCTGTGCGCCTGCACCATCTGTTCCCTGCTGCCGCTCGGTCTGCTGGCCGGCGTCGAGGACGACGCGGCGCGGACGAACATCCTGAACCTGGCGGCAGTGACCGTCGCCGTGCTGTGGCTCGTCGCTCAAGCCGTCCTCAAGCTGCCGGCGAGCTGGCTGGTTGACCTCCGTCCTTTCCTGCCCCTGCCCGTCGCCCATGTTCACCTGTACCTGTGCCGCCTGCTTCTCAGCCTCGCCGGCCTGTGGCTCCTGGCGCTCGGTCCGGCGGTGTTCTGGCTGCTCGCGACGGAGAGCTCCGGCTTGATCGACCTGCTGCTGACGGCCGCGACCGGTGCCGTCCTGGTACTGCTGCTCGGCCGCCTGGCGGCGATCATCGAACTCACGCTGGACCGTACCCTCGAGACCGGCCTCGGCCTTGCCTTCCTCTTCGCTCTTGGCGTCGCGGCCCTGCATTCCGTGATCATCGGCTTCGAGGTGGTCGCCGTGGAGGGCGATCCTGACGCCGCCTACGCAGCGCTTCGCGAATCGCGCTTCCTGGCCGCCCTGGGCAGCACGCCGCCAGGCCTTTTCGTGGCCACACTCGAATCGGATGGCGCACAGGCAGCGGACCTGGCGCGGCTCACCGTTCTGCTGGGCCTGACAGCGGCGGCCGCAGCCTTCGAGAAGCGCCTCCTCTGGCGCCGGTACCTGAACCGGCCACCGGGACAGACGCGCCCGGCTTCGCCCATCACGCCACTGGCCGGCTTCTTGCGACGCGGCCGCCGGCTGACGCCCGCCGCAGCCCTGTTGCTCATCGAGACCGAGGCATTCCTTCGCGGCAGGAACATGCGCTGGTATTTCGTGCAGGCCCTCGTCTTCTCCACCACAAGTGCAAGCCACTTCCTCTTCGGAGCAGTGATCGCTGGTGTGTTCGCCGTCCCCGGCCTGGCCAGCCAGGCTGCCTACCAGCCGGTGCCCGGGTGTCAGGTCTGGCGTGAGTCCTTCACGCTGCCGTTTGGGCTCCTGCACCTCGCGCGTGTGGCATCCGGCGTGGCAGCCCTGCTGAGCCTGATCGCCCTTCTTCTGACCTGCACCGCAGGTCTCGCCAGCGGGGGCCTCGTCGCCTGGCCCGGTGCCTGCGTCGCCCTCCTCTACTTCGCTGCCCTGTTTCTGAGCATGGATGCCACCAGCAGCCTCGTTCGGCTCTACTGGCCAGCGCCGATGAGAGGCCCCAGGGATCTGAAGAACCTCCTCTCGTCCCTGCCGGTGGCTCTTCCCCTGCTTGCTCTCATGCTTCTCGGCGGCGAGGCCGCCTTTCGGATGGACAGTGCAGGCGGCTTCACTCGGCCCGTCGTCATCGGCGCCGCAGTCACTGTCACGCTCTCGGCTCTGGCCTGCCGCCTCGCGCAGGCCAGAGTGGCACGCGAGGTCCGCACCAGGGCGCACACGCTCCTGCTCGAGGAGCCGGACCACTGACGCCCGGACTTCCCACCCGGGGGCCACAGGTCGCACCAGCCGCCGCCTGGCTGACCGCCAAGGCCGCTCTTGCTCGCCGGCAGCGAGGTGAGGTCGACAAACGCTCCCACGAGTTGCTGCTCGACGAACCTCCCCGCTGACCCCGGCCAGCAGGCCCGCTGACGGACGGCCTGCAGTGTCACCGGTCGCAGCGCTCCCAGGTCGTCGCGCGGCCCCTCGACGCCGCGACGATCCCTGGCGCTCGGGCCCCCTGCAGCATCACCTGACCCGGCCCTCGAAACTCGCATCAAGGTTTTCGGGCTCTTTTGCGTCCTTGTCAGTACGACCGCACCGATGACGGCGCGGCCACGCCATCAGGCGACCCGGAACGCAGCCGCGGCCGGGCCGCGGGGGACCCGGGAATGGCCCCGGTGACCCGACCTCGAACGGAATCCACGAAAGGACACCTGAACCATGGCCACCAAGCTCGTCACCTCGCTCGTCCTCTTCGCCATCGCGCTTGCGCTCACCCTGCTCGGCGCATCTGCCGAACCGCCGGTCGGCGGGACAACCGACCGGAGCGCACCGCCCCAGGTCGAGCCAGCCAGCGAAGAGCTGCTCGCCCACACCAGCGGCCAGACGGGACGTGGGGGCTGCGCGGCCGGCTTTTCGGCCGGCACCGGCATCGTCGTGGACACGCCGGGCGGTGGAAAGGCCGTGCTCGTGTTCGGCAGGACCGGAATCAACATCAGCCCACCCTGCAGGTAGGCCTCCGGACCGGAACGGACTCTTGCGCCCTCTCTACACAGATCGGTCTCGCTGGCAGATCGTCGGATCCGCCGCCGGTTGTTCACCCCAGCCGCTTTGTTCGGTCGGGTTCGGTGGTCTGCCAGCGCCCGTCGGCCGCTGGCATGCCGACGATCCGAGCCGCCCGGCACTTCGCATGCTCGTTTGTCTGGCCCCAGCCCCAGCCTCCCCGGTAGACCGGCCGGCCAGCAAGCGCCCGTCGGCCACTGGCGAGCTGGCCAGTCGGAGCCGTCAGACACTTCGCATGCTCGTTCGTCTCGCACCAGCCCCCACCTCGCCAGCAGACCGGCGGAACCGACAGCGTCCTTCGGCCGCAGTCCGTTTCGACAGTCTGTTAGCTTGCACCCTTGCCTCGAGAAAGTGCGGGGCCCGCTGCGTGGCCTCCCGGCGACTCCTGACGTTCGGCGTCACGGTCGTTCCGACCGGCTTCGGGCCGGCACAAGGAGAAACGCTCTGCCGGCAGCCGAGACCGCGACCCGGGCGCCTCCATCGGCTGCAGCCGCCACGGTCAGGCACGCTGCGTGCGGCGGTCAGCAGGCCATCCTGCAGGCCCTCGAGAACTTCCACTCCACACCTTTTCCCCAGACTCAGCAACCCTCGGACGGCGTTCCGGCTCGGCCCCGGCGGCAACTCCGTCTCGCCCCAGATCTCGACCCACATGAAGGAAGACCCATTCATGGAAGCAATCAAGGCAGAGAACCTGACCCGGTCATACAGCGGCAAGATGGTCGTCGACGGAGTCGACATCGAAGTCCGGCCCGGGCAGATCCTCGGCTTCGTCGGCCCCAACGGCGCCGGCAAGACGACCACGTGGTCCATGCTGACCGGACTGATCCGCCCCACGCGGGGCACGGTTCAGCTGCTCGGCAGGCCCCTGGACATCAACGACACGAAGCTCAAGCGGCAGCTCGGCATCGTCCCGGACCACAGCGTACTGTTCGAGAGCCTCACTGGCGAGGAGCTGCTGCTGTCCTGCGCTCGGATCTACGGCCTCAGCCGCGAGCAGGCCAGCCAGCGCACCGACGAGGCGCTTGCCGTCCTCGATCTCGAGGGCGCGGCGAAGCGGCCCATCGCCACCTACTCCCACGGCATGAAGAAGAAGATCCGCCTGGCGGCGGCCACCCTGCACGGCCCTCGAGTCCTGTTCCTCGACGAGCCCTTCGAGGGCATGGACGCCATGAGTTCGCGCATCGTCGTGTCCATCCTCCGGCAGATGGCCGAGCAGGACGGCGCTGCGGTGTTCCTGACCTCCCACATGCTCGACTTCGTCGAACGGGCATCGACCCACCTCGCCGTGATCGACGACGGGAAGATCATCCTCTCGTGCTCGCGGGAGGAGTTCCTCGAACTGCCCGCGGGCGACGCGGAAGAGGGCGTCGGGCGTCTCGAGAGCCTGATTCTCGGCATCTCGAAACGCAAGAGGTTCGCCAGCCTCTCGTGGGTCGGCAACCGGGGCACGTCATGACCCCGCCGAGCCCGCGCCTCGTCACGGAAGACGAACGCCTGCCCGCGAAGGACACCTCGCCAGGCTGGAAGCTGACGCTCCGAGCCCTGGCGGACATGGTCACGCAACCGCGTCGCGGCTTCGACTTCGTGGCCCGGCACAATGCCTGCGCGCTCGCCCTGCTGGTGCTTGCAGCCTGCCAGACGATCTCGACGGCGGGAACGACGCCCTTCGCCCAGGCGGCCATGCGAGCAGCGGCGCCGGTCGGCCTGGAACTGAACGAGGCCACGCTCGCCGCCGGCCGGTGGGCAGCGATCCTCGCCAGCCCGTTCCTCCTGGTGCTTGGTGTGCTGGTCAACGCAATGCTCGTCTGGCTTCTCGCCACGGCGCTGCATGGGCGCTGCCGCTTCCGTCAGTCCCTTGCGCTGGTGGTCCACGCCAGCCTGATACTGCAGCTGAAGGAGGCTGTGGCCCTCGTGATGCTCCGCATTCGCGGCCTGGACGCGATCCGGACACTGGCCGACCTCCAGACACCGCTCGGTCTCGATGCCCTGGGCCTCGACGGCACAGCCACCAACGTCTTCCTCGCCAGCATCAATCCGTTCACGATCTGGTTCCTGGCGCTGGTCGCCGTCGGGGCCACCGTCGTGCTCGGCCTGCCGAAGGGCAAGGCGTGGACGCTGGTCGCCGTCCACTGGGCAGCCACCACGGGCTTTTCCGCGGCGATTGCGACGCTGAACCAGCGATTGACGGCAACCCTGGGCGTGTAGGCATCAGCCTGCCTGGTCGGTCGGAGCGGCGCGCTTCCGGGCGCGCCCTCCGGTCGATCACGCGCCAGCAGCCGGGTTCGCGGCGGCCACGGCGCACGGCACCGGGGGCAAGAACGACGTCTGCGCCACCGGGACTTGCCGAAGGGGTCGGCGCGGCGCCGGCGAGCGCGAGCTGGTGGGGCGACGCCCGTCCCGCGGCGCCGGCGCGCGAAGCTACTGCTCCGTGGGATCCCGACCGTCGAGCGGAGCGCCGGTACCGGACGAGCCCATGAACAGCTTGCGGCCATCGGGGAAGGTCAGGTCGCGGCCATTCGCCTTGTTCGAGCCGTCCTTCGCCTGATAGCCATCCACGACGATCTCGGTGCCGGGCAGGAGCGACTTCTTCGTGAAGCCGCGCCGGGCGAGGGTGTTCGGGGTACCTCCCTCGACCATCCACACCGTCGCGGAACCGTCGTCGTTCATCACCTCCAGGTGGATCCAGGCGTGCGGGTTGATCCACTCCATCTTCGTCACCTTGCCGCGCAGCTGCAGCGGCCGGTCGGCATCAAACTCCGCAGAGAAAGCGTGGTGCGCCAGGACGGGCACGCTCAGCACCAGGGCCAGGGCCAGCGCCGCGAGTGATACTGCCGGGGTGATTACTGCCGGGGTGATTCGCTTGCTTCTCATTCGCTGTTCTCCCGATTCTCCGCACCCTTGCGCAGGTGGCCGTACATCAGCTCCTCGGCGAACTCGACGCACTTGAACTCCAGGAGCTGCATGCCCGGGTCCACCCGGCGGTAGAGCGGCAGGCTGATCTTCCACGGCTCGCTGTAGACGTTCTCGTCCGTGATCGTCGCCTCGTACCGCAGGTGCCAGGGGCTCGCCGCCGTCCAGCGCTCCTCGACGTGAATCGCGTCAGTGTGGTGGTTGCCGCTCGAGTCGAGCCAGGTGTCGGGCACCTGGCTGGTGACGTCGACCACCAGCGTCTCGCCCTCCCAGCGGCCCCGCGAGTGGCCCATCCAGGTGTCAAAGGGCGCCTCGAAGTCGGGCCGCTTCATGTAGATGACGCGACTGGCGCTGGCGAACTCGTAGGCGATCAGGACGTGGTCCGGTGTCTGCACGATCTGGAAGGGAAACGGCATGTAGTTCGCCCGCGGAATGCCCGGCATGTAGCACTTGACCACCGGGTCCAGCGCCAGCCAGTTCTCCCGGTTCCGGTTGCGCAGTTCCAGCGCGTCCGGCAGATAGGGAATCCGACCGCCCGCCACCACGCCGAGACCGGCCGGTATGCCGCCCAGGGCCCCCATCTCGACCACCGGGCCGAAGTCGGCCGCGTGGGGCTCGATGTTCCAGTGGGCGGCGCCCAGGGCCTGCCAGATGCCATTCAGATCGGGCCTGCCGTCATGGGTGCGCGGCGCCTGGTAGTCCGCCTCCTGCGCCAGCACCGGCGCCGCGGCGAGCACCACCACCAGCAAGGGCACCGTCCGTCGCACCACACTCCGCATCATTCAACCGCCTCCTGTTCGCCGGGAACAACAAGCGTAGCAGCCTCGCGCTACAATTGGGTTCCGGTGACTCGGAGCATCGTTCCCCGCCCGCCCACGGTCGGCCTGCCCGCAGCGTTGGCGGCCGCGCTCGCAGTCGCGCTGGCGTGGCCAGTCGCGGCGCCGACCCATGCCCAGGACCGGCCGAGCGACCGCGACGACATCCGCGAGGACATCGTTCTCCGCGAGTCCATCGACGTGCGGCTGATCAGCCTCGACGCCGTCGTCACCGACGCCTCGGATCAGCCCTTGCAGGGGCTCGCGAAGGACGACTTCGACCTCAGGGTGGACGGCGAGCGGGTGAAGATCCTGAGCGTCGATGCCGGCCAGGACCTGCGCACCACGGTCACGGGGAGGCTGACGGTTCTGCTGTTCATCGACGAGAGGCACCTGCAGCGCAAGCACCGGGACGCGGCCCTGACCGAGATCGCCGCCGCACTGGACGAGGAGGTCGCCGCAAATCCGACCTGGGTGGCGGCTGCCGTCTTCGGCGACCGTCTCGAGCCGCTGCTGTCCCCGACGCGCGAGCGCGATGCCGTACGTCGCACGATCGACACGGCGATGAAGCGCCAGATCCCCCAGAGCAGCCTGCGCGGCCGCCAGCGGGCCACGGCCGTGACGATGCGCGAGACACTGCGGCTGCTGGCGGCGAAGGGCAGCCGCTACCAGCTCGGCAGGGCTTCGCTGGCCAGCGTGGAAGCGAACCTCCGCAGCTTCGGAGAAGCCCTGCAGCAGGACACCCTGCAGACGATCGGCGCGGTGGAGTCGATGGTGGAGGCCCTGGCCTTCGTTCCCGGACGCAAGGCGATCCTGTTCGTCAGCGACGGCCTGCCTCGCCATCCGCTCGACACGGCGGCCAAGACGATGTACGACCGGCTTGCCGGCTCCTCTCGACAGCTCGACGGGGACGACCTGATCAGCGCTCGCAGCTCACTCGACCTGAACGACCGCAATCACCGACCCTTCGGAGTCGACCGCGCCGATCGCATGGGCCGGGCCACGAACATCGTCCAGCACGACGACGGCGGCGCCTTCGCGTACCAGACCCTCGCCGCGGAACTCAGTTGCGCCGAGGCCTTCGACCGGCTCGCGGCGCTGGCCAACACCCACCGGGTGACCTTCTATCCGCTCAAGCCGCCGGTGGTCGACCCGGCGATCAGCCAGCTGGGCGAGAGCGCCAGGGACCGCGGTTCCATCATCGAGCTGTCCGACGTGCGGTCCGGCCTGAGCGGTCTCGCGGACCACACCGGGGGCCTGTCGTTCGCAGCCGCAACCGGAGTCGGCGACTTCCTGCAATCGACCCGCACCGACATCTCGACCTACTACTCGCTGTCGTTCGCGCCTCCCGACTCCATGGGCGACACGGGAATCCGCGAGGTCACGCTCCGGCTGCGCCGCCGGCCCCTCGCGCGGGGCGGCTCGCTGCGCTATCGGGCGAGCTACGTGCCGGTCACCATCCAGCAGAACCTGGCGAGCCGCGCCTGGGGCACGCTGCTGTTCGGCTGGGAGGAGAACGTCCACGACCTGGAGGTTGAGCTCGGCATTCCGCTGGCAGCCGACCGGGCCGCCGGACCGGCCCCGGTCGAGGTACGGGTCAGCCTGCCGATCGGCAGCCTGGAGCTGCTGCCGAAGCAGGCCGCCCGAGACCCGGTCGCCAGCGGCTTCTTCCGCGTCGTGCTCCAGGTGCAGCGGGAAGACGGCAGCCGCTCGCGGCCGCACCACCTGGAGTTCGACCTGAACGTGCCGGTTGACGAACTCGAAGCCGCCGCCGAGCAGTACATCGGGGTGCGGAGCGAGCTGATGCTGGAGCTGGGGGCTCGCCGCCTCGCCGTGGGCATCTGGGAGGAGAACACCGGCCGGTCCTCATTCGTGGTGAGGGAACTCGCGCCCCCGCCCGACCCGAACGTCGCCTGAGCCGGCAGCGGGCCAACCAACCCGCAGGCGGTCGGACCGCCTGCGGCCGCAAGGCAGACGCACGCGCCAGCTGCCGTGACTGCACGCACGCCGCCTGCGACCCGCCTGGCGCCGGCTACCGCTGCAGCAGGTAGTTCAGCTTGACGATCAACTGCCGGCCCAGGGGCTGTCGACTCCCTATCGTCGGCGCCGTCCAGTTCTCGTTGTACACGACGAACAGGTCCGACCCAGGCCGGTAGATCCAGTGAAGGCGGGCGTTGACGCCAAGCGAGTCGTCCGCGGTGTTGTACTGGGCCAGGAGGTTCAGCCGGACGTTCGGCGTCCAGGCGAGGTCGAGGCGCTGCCGGAACTGGTCGAAGGTGAACGCGTCGGACGGCAGCTTCAACTCGGTCCAGATCCAGCCGGTCGACGTCTGCAGGCGACGCGACAGGCGGAAGGTCACGCTGTTCTGCGTAGTCAGCCAGTAGCCGTCGAAGAAGCCGCCCCAGGACGTGATCATGTCGTACCAGTACGCCCGCTTGCCGCTGGTCGAGAAGCCGCCCGAGTAGCCAGAGCTCTTGTACAGACCCACCGGGATCACCAGGTCTTCGGCGATCTCGAACGGCTCGAACAGCCGCTCCGTTGTCCAGCGAGGACCGAACCAGAGGAACTCCCCGCTGCGGGTGGCGATACCCAGCGGCGTGACCGCGAAGTCCTCGCTCTCCAGCTGCCCGTCGGAACTCCGTTCGAAGCGTTCGTACTCGATGTCCGACCACCAGTTCAGAAGCCCCCACTTCTCGACCCTCGGGCGCCACTCCAGCCGCGGGTTGACCATCCGGAAGTCGCGCCGCAGCAGGAAGCCGACGGCGGGGTCGAAATCCGGCTGGACCTCCAGGTAATCGGCCGATGCGGTGAACTCCGACCCCTGCCAGGCGACGCCAGCGCCGCGGCTCTCGTTGTGCTCCTCCTCGCCGATGTCGAGCCCCAGGTCGCTCTCGGCCCAGAAGCCGGAGATCTCCAGCCGCTGGGTTGGCTTCAGGTCGAAGTCGAGACCGTGGAGACGCTCCCCGGCCAGCCCCTCGCGGTCGCGCATGGTGAAGATGCCGCCGACCGTGGAGCGTTCGCCGATGTTCCTCGTCACCCGAGCCACGCCGAAGGCCGTACCCGGAACCGCGGCCTCTCCGTCGTCTCCCGCGCCCACCCCGACGGTCGCGATGCCCAGCAGGCCGATGTTCCAGCCGCCGGCGCGTCCCGTGAGCCGGGCACCGTAGTCGATAGGCGTCGTGCGCCCTCCGGCCAGCCCGATGCGCCGGGAAAAGAACGGCTTCATGAGCACGCTGCGCCAGGGCACCCGCGGCCTGGGGCCGAAGTCGAAAACCCCCGCGTTCTCCAGGAAGAAGTCCCGCTTCTCGGGAAAGAACAGCGAGAAGCGGGTCAGGTTCACCTGCTGATCGTCGACCTCCACCTCCGCAAAGTCGGTGTTGTACGTCACGTCGAGCACCAGGGAGCGGGTCAGCCCCCACTTCAGGTCGAGCCCGCCGTCGAACTCGTTCTCGCTGGCGCCGCGCGCCCGGTCGTCGGTCCTGCCGCCCACGGTGTACGGCTTCACGTCCAGCTGGCGCGGCGGACGCAGTCCGCGCACGCCGGTCAGTTCGCCGGCGAGGGACACCCGATACACGGCGTTCTGTTCTTCCTGGCCCACCGCGCTGCTGGTGCTCGCCTGAAGCGGCAGCGGCGCCCAGTGGGTTTCCTCGTTGCGACGCCGGATCATCCGCTGCACGTTCAGACCCCAGCGCTCGCCCATCGGGTCGAAACGCAGCGTCGAGACCGGGAGGCCGAACTCCGCCGTCCAGCCCTGACCCGTCCGGCGCGCCGCGACCTCCCAGACTCCGTCCCAGGCCCAGTTGACGTCGCGGCCCTCGTCGGTCAGCAGCGCGTCGGTTCGCGCCCCGTTCGGGTTGGTCAGGAACAGGTAGGCGTTGCGGCCGTCGTGGAACGTGTCGAGCAGGAGCAGGATGGAGTCGTCCTGGAGCAGGTCGCTGTCCCGCTCCATTTGCCTGGCCACGATCCTCGCCGGCTCGCGGTCATGCGCCCGGATGCCGACGTACAACGTCTCCGCCGTGTAGACGACGGCGAACTCGGTCGACTCGGTCGACGGTTCTCCCGTGTTCGGCTGGCGCTGGACGAACCCGCCCTGCCAGTCGGCGTCCCGCCAGGCGGCGTCGGTCAGCTCGCCGTCCACCCGCACCGGTGCGTCGACCCGCAGTGCCGACGCGGCCGGGCGCTCGGCGCCGTAACCGGGCGCGTACGCGGCGAGCAGGAGGACTCCGAGCGCCAGGTTGGCGCTCCGACGGCGGCGTCCCGCCGAGGTTCTCTTCGTCACCCGGTGGACCCGGCGTCCCCGGCCTTGCCGTGGCTCTTCGCAAGGGTCTCCAGCACCCGGTAAGGGTCGGCGGCCATGCGACGCTCGGCAGCGCGAATCAGGAGCAGGCACGCCGGGAATGAGGCCAGAATCAGCGCAACGCCGCCGGTCGCCGCGATCGTCTCGCCTGCCGGGCCGGTCCCGGCAGCCAGCTCGAGCAGCATTGGCACGCCCACGGCGAAGATCGCAAGCGGCAGGCCGGCGCCCAGGACCTCGATACTGGACGGCAACCCGGTCGCGTAGATCCCGAGGTCGTACGGGTAGGGCCAGCGAACGCAGATGTACATGTGAACGCCCAGGCCGCCGATCAGAAGAACGGCGCAGAACGCCATCCAGACCAGGAAGATGGGCCAGCCCGGCCAGCCGAGCCGCTGCAATGCCCAGGCCACGCTGAACGCCAGCAGGCCCGCAGGGACGACCGTCAGCGCAACGCCGCCGGACGTCGCATGGCTGATCGGTCGCACCGGCAACAGGAACATCTCGCCGAGCGAACGATGCGCGATGCCATAGAGGTTCGCGCGCATGTTCAGCAGCACCACGCCCATGATCATTCCGCAACCGAGGTTCGCCACGCGGCCGTTCTGCATGACAGCCGCGAGCCCCACCGCGAGCAGCAGGAAGGTCCGCATCCAGGTCAGGCGAAGAGGGGCTTCGACCGAGATGAGGCCGAGGCAGGCAGCCGGGTTGAGGCGCCGAACCCGGCGGAACGCCCAGGCCAGCGGCATCAGAGCGCCCGAGTGCGACTTCGGACGCTGGCTGCGGTTCTTCAGCAGCAGGTAGTCCAGCAGCGTGAAGACGGCCGCGGCGCCCCACAGCACCGCCAGGCGCAGCACGTTGCCCCACAGGTCCCGAGGCGACTCGAACACCGCGACCAGGACGCCGCCCGGCAGATGCCCCGCCGCTTCCAGCAGCCGCGACTCCCGGATTCGGCCAGCGAACTCGTCGATGGCCGCCGGTTCCGGCCGGTCCAGAAGCCGGGCCGCCACCACCGGCTCGAACACGACCGCCACGATCAGCACGACTGCCAGCAGTGCCAGCATTGACGCCCAGTTCAGGTTTACGCCGCCCAGCAGGCCGAGCAGCAGGGCGACTAAGCGACCAAGCAGGACGACCACGGCGACCGTCGCGAGCAGGGCCACCAGCGCCCCGACGAGGCCGATGGTCCTCGCGACGAGCAGGTACCCCAGCATCGGGCCGAACAGCGCCAGCCACGGACCGGACAGGCCGAAGGCCGTCCGCAGGGCGAACAGGGTCCGGAAACGGACCGGAAGCGGAAGGAACTGCCTCACCTCGAGATGCCGCGACAGCTCCAGCCGAAGCAAGACAGTCAGGGCCAGCCAGCCGAACACCGCCAGCGCCGCGAGCATGTTCAGCAAGTTGCGCCGCAACTGCGCGTCCTGCACTTCCAGGATCACCGCCGTCAAGCCCGTCAGCCCGACGCCCACGAACAGGGAGAACACGCCCATCAGGAGACGGCCCGGGCGCTCGGGGGCGCCCTGCCGCCAGCCGTCTCGAAGCAGCGGCGGCGCCAGCGCGCGACACTCGGCGATCAGATTCACGGGCGCATTGTATGGACGCATGGGGAAGCGGCAAGGCGCCGGGGCCAGAGACGCGCCATCCGGAGGGCAGATGCGTGTACTCGCTACACATGCACACGACCGGATCCTGGGCGCCGCGCTGGCGCCGGGTCGAACAGACGAGCGAACGCGGACCCGTCGCCGGCCAGTTCACGAAGTCCAAAGCAAGCGCCGGCCGGGGCTGCCTGCAGGGATGACTGGAACCAGACGCTCGGCAGCCAGCTACAGGGAGTAGACGCGCGTTGCGGTGCGCCGGAACATCGCGTCCTGCTCGTCGTCGGAGAACTCGAGAGCGATCTTCTTGAGCGCGTTGTACAGCGGGTGGTAGCCGATGGAGAGCTTGTCCACCGGGAAGTTGCTCTCGAACATGCAGCGCTCCGGGCCGAAGCTCTCGATCGTGTGGAGGTAGTAGCGGCGCTGGGCGGCGACCAGCTCGTCCGACGTGGCGGGCGTGTCGCGCTCGCTCCAGCCGAACCCGTTGTCGGGCATCGCCAGGCCGCCGATCTTGGCCACCACGTTCGGGCACGCCGCGATCTCCTCGATGTCGCGCTTCCAGGCTTCAAAGATCTCGTCCCGCCTGCCGGCGTAGGGCCCCACGCCGAGGGGCGTGCCGAAGTGGTCGAGGATCATCGTGGTCTCGGGCACCGCGCGCGCAAGCGCGGCAAAGTCGCGATTCTGGTGGTGGTAGTGCCAGGTGTCGAAGGTCAGGCCGCGGACGCCGAGCGCCTTCATGCCGCGCCGGAAGTCGTCGCGGGCGTACAGACCTTCGGGCGCCCGGCCGGCGATTCGCAACGCCTCCGGGTGCGGGTCGCGCGCCCCCGCATGCCGGATGCCGCGAAACAGCCCCTCGCCGGCCTCGGCATGGGCGTCGAGCACCTCCTCGACCGCCTCGCCCAAGGTGAGGTTGGCCTGGCTGACGATGCCGGCGATCGTGGCGCCGGCGCCGACGGCCGATGCGGCGGCGATCTCGGCCACGAACTCCGTCTCGCCCACGGGGCGCAGGTGTTCCGGGCCGTCCTCGCGGTAGCAGGCCCGGCACTCGACGAAGACCGTCATCTCGACGTTGTGGCTGTCGCCGTCTGCCCCGGTCGCTTCGGTGTCGCCCCACAGGTCGTCGAGCAGGTAGTCGCCGGTCGGTCGCTGCCACAGATGGTGGTGAGGGTCGACAATCCGGCGTTCCGGGTCGACCGTGTCTTCACGGACCAGGGCAAGCCAGTCGGGCGTTCCGGGCTTGGGTGCGGACATCAGGGGTCTCCCTGCCTGTGGGCGGCAGTCAGCGGTCGGGGCAAGCGCAGCCGGCAAGCGTCGCGAACGCCGCTCCCGGCGGACTCCCGGGGCGAGGTTCGCGATTCTGAACGCCTCCGCTCGCTCACCCGCCTCAGTGCTCGTGCTCGCGGTGGTGTTCGGCCAGGAGATCGCGGCCGAAGTCGCCGTCGAAGTCCCGCCACACGGTGTGGCTGTGGTTGGCGCTGTTCTGGACGTTGTCGTACTCGATGACGAAGTCCGGCGCCTGGACGCGGTAGTAGTGGGGCGCTCCGAGCTCGCCGGGGCCCATCCAGGCGAAGTGGATGGCGTCGCCGGCGGCCCTGACCTGGGCCCGCCGCCGATCGGCCAGGTCGGGCGGCACGTTGCCCGCGTACTCCTCGATCAGAGCATCGAGAAGCTCACGCTGGTCGGGCCGCAGCTCGCTGGCCAGAAGACCCTGCGGCGCTTCGGGCTCGACCCGCGGCTTGCTGGCGGTGAAGATGTCGCGCGGTGCCTCACCGGCGATCACCGCCTGCTCGCGCTGCCTGTCGTCGAGCGATTCGAGCAGCACTCGGGCCAGGTCCTCCTCCCGGCCCAGGGCGCGCAGCCCTGCCTGCGGGCCGCTCGGCACGCGGTGCGGGTTGGCGCCCAGGAACAGCGGCGTGGACGCGGTCGCCTCGCCGCCGACGACGGTGAAGTTCAGCGACACGTGGTGCCCCTCGAGGCTCCACCCCCAGTCGCCGTCGTCGCCGGGCGTACCGAAGAACGTGACGTGGTAGCGAAGCGGATCCCGCATCGGCGTGAAGCTGTTCGGCCCAGCCTCCTCCTCCAGGCGGCGAAGCACGGCCTCCAGGCTCATCACGGTGGCGGTCTTGCCGTGGCCGGTGCGGCTGAGCGAAGCGTTGAGCAGGGCGTGGAGCAGGTGGTGCTGCGCCGGCGACATGTCCAGCATGGACAGCCCCTTGCGCTCCTTCGGGATGTAGTGCCAGTCGACCCGCTCGGCGACGTCGAAGCCGAGAACGGCCACCGAGCGCTGCTCCTCGTCCAGCGCGGCAAGCAGGTTCCCTGCCGCCCGCGCCATGGTGTCGGACGTTCGCTCCGCGGCGCCGACCAGGCCCGCCGCACCCAGGCAGCTCAGGGTGGAGAGAATCAGCATGCGTAGCGGCATCGTATGTCTCCTGCGGACTCCGGCGTACACGTCCAGGGTGTGCCGCCGAGCGTATCGCGCAGGTTCCTTCCCAGCCTGCGGCGTCGCGTCACGTCGCCCCGGCCCGACGCGACCGGCAGAACTCCCGGTGCCCCGAGGCGGACCGAAGGAAGGGGGGGTGGACGCCGCGTCGCCTGATCACCGGACAAGGCCTGTGCCCGCCGCACCGGGCGACGGGCACCGAACCTCGCCTGGCGTGCGGTCAGTTGGCCGCGTTCTCTTCCGTGTGCCGACGCAGCTCGGCGCGACCCACGACCAGATGATGGACCTCGTCCGGCCCGTCCGCGATCCGCAGGGTCCGCTGGCCGGTGTACATGTCGGCAAGCGGCGTCCACTGGGAAACACCCGTGGCGCCGTGCATCTGGATCGCCTGATCGATGATCTGGCAGGTGCGCTCCGGGACCATCGCCTTGACCGCGTGGACCCAGACCCTGGCCTCGCGGTTGCCCAGAACGTCCATCGCCTTGGCGGCCCGCAGGACCATGAGCCGCATCGCCTCGATCTCGATGCGCGCCCGCGACACGACCTCGATGTTCTTGCCAAGCTGAATGATCGGCCGACCGAAGGCCTCGCGCGACATGCCGCGCGCCACCATCAGGTCAAGCGCCTTCTCGGCCTGGCCCACCGACCGCATGCAGTGGTGGATGCGGCCCGGACCGAGGCGCAGCTGGGAGATCTCGAAGCCGCGGCCCTCGCCGAGCAGGATGTTCTCCTTCGGTACCCGCACGTTGTCGAGCTTGATGTGCATGTGGCCGTGCGGCGCGTGGTCATGGCCGAAGACCTTCATCGGACCCAGCACGTTGACGCCCGGGGTGTCCATGGGCACGAGGATCTGCGACTGCTGCCGGTGAGCCGGCCCGCCCGGGCTGGTCTTGACCATGCAGATCATGATCTTGCAGCGGGGGTCGCCGGCGCCGGAGATGTAGTACTTCTCGCCGTTGATCAGCCAGTCGTCGCCGTCGAGCGTCGCCTGAGTGCCGATGTTCTTGGCGTCGGACGAGGCCAGGTTCGGCTCCGTCATGCCGAAGCAGGAGCGGATCTCGCCGGCGAGGAGCGGCTCCAGCCACTTCTTCTTCTGTTCCTCGGTGCCGACGCGCTCGAGCACCTCCATGTTGCCGGTGTCCGGCGCGCTGCAGTTCATGCACTGCGACGCCAGCGGGTTCTTGCCCAGCTCCTGCGCGATGTAGGCGTAGTCCAGGTTCTTCAGCCCCTCGCCCGTGTCGGCGTCCGGCAGGAAGAAGTTCCACAGCCCCATCGACCTGGCCTTCGCCTTGGCGCCGTCGAGCAGTTCCAGCTGCCCCTCGCCGTAGCTCCAGCGATCCTCGCGACCTTCGCCGCGCCGGTAGTACTCCTCGGTAATCGGGTCGACGTAGTCGGCAATAAACGTCTTGACCTTGGTCAGAAGCGGCTTGGCCGCCTCGGACATTGACAGGTCGTAGAGATCGGCATCGATGCCGAACGGATCGAGATCGGGCATGACTGCTGGTTCCTCCCAGGCGGTTTTGCGGATTCGTGAGTCCGGGAAGCTATCGCAGCCACCTGCCCGGCGCCACAATCACGCCGCGCGGCCTTGTGTGCGGGCGCCGCCGGACCGACGCGGACGCCTCACCGGACCGGTCACCGGAGGCGACAGGCAGTCCGGACGCCTCGTCCGCTTCAAGAATCGGAATCCCGGCACCGGATCACGGATCCGGGCGACCGGCGCCGCCTGGATCGCCCCATTCACGGGCGTCAGGGCGGCCTGAACGACGGCCAACCCCGCTGCCAGAACGGCCATCGAGATTCAGGTCCTCGCTTCGTACACCAGCTCGGAGTCCCGCGGCAACGTCGAGTACCACCAGAACACCGGGGCCGACTTCGACATCTGTCCCGACCACTTCGACAACCGCTACGGGTTCCTGTCCGATCACCGCAAGCATCGAGTCAAGGTGAACGGCCACGTCGCCCTTCCTTTCGACTTCACGCTCGGGTTCGACGCCTTCTGATCCTGGCCCTGCGTCCACGAAGCCTCCGAAGCGGGCCCAGACCTGCGGCATCTACTTCCTGGAGCCGCGAGGCAGCCGCGAGGCGAACGACAACCACGCCTGGACCTCCAGATCGCCAGGGGCTTCAACTTCGGCCCCGACCTGCGGTTCGAGCTCATCGAGCCGGTCTGCAACGCTCTCGACCAGGACCAGACCATCGGCGTCTGCGCCCGCACCCGGGGCTGCGCCGGAGTCGACCTCGGCCTGGCCACGAGCTACAGGCAGCCGCGCTACTTCGAGGCCGGAGTTCGCTTCGAGTTCCGGGCTGACTGGCGGACTTGCCTGCGGCCGAAGGACGCTTGCTGGCCGCCAATCGACGGCGCCGCGCGATGCGGCTCCGGGCCCGCCGTCTCGCCACTCGCCGGGGCGCCGCGCCTTCCTGGTTCGCATAAACGCTCCGGCTCGCCGCTTCGTAGACTCCATGAACCAGGCGGCGACGGACGAGCCGCGAGCGTCGCGCCTGGCGCCAGCCCCACCTCCGGGCTCAGGCCAGGAAGCGAGACCAGAACGAATGCTCAAGTACGCCGCCACGCTCACTTTCCCCGTTCTCCTCCTCTGGGGGCCGGTCGCCGCCCAGGCGCAGCCCACCACGCCTGCAACCTCGCAGCAGCAGCCGGCGCCGGAACGCCCCTGGTTCGCCGATCAGGTCGACGTGCGGCTCGTCCACGTCGATGTCCGGGTGGAGCGAAGGGGCAAGCCGGTGTCCGACCTTGGCGTCGAGGACTTCGTCCTGCTGGAGGACGGGGAACCGGTGGAGATTGCGGTCTTCTCGCCGCCCGAGCCCGCGACGCCCGACGAGGCCCCGCACGCGGCGCGAACCGACGACGACGCCCCGCCGCATCCGCCTCGGCAGCCGGCCACCAGCGCCGACGGCACGGTCGCCATGTTCGTCGACGACCTCAGCCTCGGCCCAGCCCAGCGCAACCGGGCGCTCCGCACCGTGGAGGCGCTGGCCGATCCGTCGAACCCCCACAGCGAGGGACTCGTCGTGTTCCGGCACTTCCGCCGCGGACGCCTGACGCTTCAGCTGGGCGCGGACGCGCTGGCCGAGGCGCCCGACGCCCCGAAGATGAGCCGGACCGCCGCCGTGCGCGAGCAGCAGGCCATCTTCTTCGCCATGCGCGACATCGAGAACGCCCTGAGTGTGTCGAACTGCATCGACGCCCGAGGCCAGCTGCTCGCCGTGGCCGATGACTACGCCGCGTCGGCAACCGCCTCCAGCGAGCTGCGGTCCAGGTTGCTGGCGGACGCCGTGGAGTACCTGAGCGCACGCCCCGGGCGCAAGGTGCTGGTCGTGGTCGCCGGCCGCATCGAGATCCAGCCCGGGGTCGCCATCCTCGAGCATCTCCAGGACCTCTGCCCCGATCTGTCCAGCGAGCTGAGCGGCCGCATCGTGGCCACGCAGAACATGGCCAACCGGCTGCACCGCGTCGCCGGGCTCGCGAACTCCCATCGCGTCACCCTGGTGACCGTCGACGCACGGGGCATCAGCGCGCCGACCCAGGCCAACGCGGCGGTGGGTGCCGCGCGCTTCGCCGGCAGCCAGATGAACCAGACGATCACGGACTCGAACCTGCAATCGGGCCTGACTCAGCTCGCCTCCGAGACCGGGGGCAGGGCGCTCTTCAACGCCAACAACATCGTCAAGCCGGTGCTGCGGTCCCTGGAGCAGACGGATGCGGTCTACACCCTCGCCTTCTATCCCCGGAACGAGCGCAGCGGGAAGCGGCGCATCCTGGAGGTGAAGCTGGCCGGCGACGCGAAGAAGCGCACCAGACTCCACTACCGCCGGAGCTACATGGACCGCACCGTGCAGCAGGAATGGGCCGACAGCCTGCGCACGACTGCCCGCGCCCCGGAGCTGCGTCCCGACGAGACGCTGCCGAATCCGCTCGGCGCACGGCTCACCGCCACCGCGGACGCCGACGGCCTCGTCGCCGCCCTCAGCCTGGATGCCGAGGCGGTGGAGACCATGCGCAGCCTGTCGCCGGAGAGCGAACGGCGGCTCAGGCTGTGGCTCTACGTCGTCGATCCGGAAGGGCGCGAGACCACGGCCAGGGAGGGGTTCCTCACCGCCCCGACCGAACCGGGCCCGTGGCAGATTGTCATCCGAATGACGCTGCCCGCCGGCGAATGGACCGTCGCCGCCGGCCTGCGGGACGAAGTCACCGGCGAGATCAGCCTGCTGCGCCACACGCCGGCGCTGTAGCCGCCTCGTCGCCGACCGGGAAGCGGTCAGCCAGCGAGGGCGACCGCCCGAGCCCGGCACTGCTCGCGCATCTGCTCGGCCTCTTCGTCGCTCAGGCCGTGGATGCGCAGCAGCAGGCGTCCTTCGGCAACCTGCACGTCGAGCTCGGAGGGGCGGCCCCGTCGGCTCGCCCGGCCCGGAAGCATGCCGCCTTCCCAGAGCACCCTCAGCACCGTCATCAGGATCAGACCGAGCGCCGTGCCCTCGTAGGTGACGACGCCGACCGGCGGACCGGCGACGATCGACATGCCGCCGGTCGGCAGCGGGTACGCGAGGGCCGAACCCACCGCCAGGCCGAACGCGGTCAGGCCGCCCAGGACGGCGCCGACGAGGGCGAACGGCAGCACCCGCGACCGCGGCTTCGGCAGCGGCAGGTCGCCCTCCTCGAGCGGCGCCGGCGAACGCACCTCGACCTGCGACGCCCCAACGCCCGAGCCCAGCGCCGCGTCCACCACGGCTCGCAGATCCGCAAGCTGCTCGAAGGCCGCTTCGACCGGCTGACGCTGGCTCGCTGCGTTCATGCGCCACCTCCGCCGGTGACCGGCGACGATGCCGGCGTCGGTGCAACCGTCGGGGCAGGCGCGGCCTCCCGGGTCGACGAGGCCCCTTCCGCGCCCGCTTCGTGGCGCCAGCCCTCCCGCATCTCCCAGACCGAGACGATCGGCAGCAGCTGCGTGAAGGCGAAGTAGAGACAGGCGAAGACGCCAACTGCGCCGATCATGATGCCGAGTTCCACCCAGCTCGGCATGTAGTCGCCGACGGTGTAGGCGAGACGCGGCGTGGACAGCGCCGGGACGACGATCAGGAACCGCTCCAGCCACATCCCGACCAGAACGCCCACGGCGACGAGCGCGGTGGGCAGGGGCCGACGCCCGCGCGGGAAGGAGAGCACCGCCACCGGGATGACCAGGTTCACGACGACCATGGTCCAGAAGGGCAGCGCGAAGTCTCCGTGCAGCAGGACGTGATGGACCAGCTTCTCTCCCAGGTCGCCGCTGTACCAGACGGTCAGATGCTCGGCGAACGTGAAGTAGCCCCAGACCAGCGACATGGTCACGAACAGAAGGCCGAGGTTGTTGAACACCCGGTCGGTCAGGAAGCGGGAGAGGCCCAGGCCCCGGCGCAGCAGCGCCATCGCGATCATCAGGACGGCAATGCCCGAGAAGATCGCGCCGACCACGAAGTACGGGCCGAAGATCGTGCTCTTCCACCCCGGCGTCTGCGTCATCGCGAAGTCCCAGGAGACGATCGTGTGCACGGAGACGGCGACCGGGATGATCGCCACCGCCAGGATGCGGATCCCCCACTCCAGGCTCTGCCACTGCTGTGCAGTGCCGCGCCAGCCGAGAGCCAGCACCGCGTAGAAGCGCTTCCTGATGCCGGCCGCGGCGCGGTCGCGCATCACCGCCGCGTCCGGGATCAGCGGCAGGAACAGGTAGAGCGCGCTGCCGATGATGTAGGTCGTGATCGCGGCGATGTCCCAGACCAGAGGCGAACGGAAGTTCGGCCACAGCATGCGGCTGTTCGGGTACGGCACCATGTAGTAGAAGACCGCCACCCGGCCGAGGTGGATCAGCGGGAACAGCCCGCCGATTGCCAGCGCGAACAGCGTGATCGCCTCCGCCGACCGGGTCACGGGCCGGCGCCACTCGGCCTTCGTCACCCGCAGGATCGCCGAGATCAGCGTGCCCGCGTGGCTGATGCCGATCCAGAAGACGAAGTTGATGATGTAGAAGCCCCAGAACACCGGGCGGTTGATGCCGGTGACGCCGATGCCGTTGACGATCTGGTAGCCCCAGCAGTACAGGAACACCAGGGACAGCGCCCCGCTCGCCAGCGCACCCACCAGCAAGCCCGGCCGGTAGCGGTCGACCCGGCCGAGAAGCTCACGGTCGAGGACGGCTGCCGAGGCGAAGGCCTTCGCGCTCACTCCGGAGGCTCCCGCCACTCCGAACCGCTCAGGTAGACGACACCGGGACGCGTGTCCAGGTCGCCGAGCAGGCTGAAGGCCCGAGGCGACTCGGCCCACCGGGACACCTCGCTGTCGGGGTCCTCCAGGTCGCCGAACGCGATCGCCTTCGTCGGGCACGACTGCTGGCAGGCGGTGCGGATGTCGCCGTCCGCCACCTCGCGCTCCTCGTGCGCCGCCTCGTCCTTGCCGGCCTGGATGCGCTGCACGCAGAACGTGCACTTCTCCATCACGCCGCCCGGTCGAACGCTGACGTCCGGGTTCAGCTGGGAATCCAGCGGCGCGGGGAACTCCGCGTCGAACCAGTTGAAGACGCGCACCGTGTACGGGCAGTTGTTGGCGCAGAACCGGGTGCCGATGCAGCGGCTGTACACCATCGCGTTCAGGCCTTCGGGATTGCGGTACGTCGCGTACACCGGGCACACGGGTTCGCACGGCGCGGCGCCGCAGTGCTGACAGAGCACGGGCATGAAGCGGGTGCGCACATTCGGGAACTCGCCCTCGTGGTAGCGCTCGACTCGCAGCCACTGCATCGTGCGGCCCTCGCGCGCCTGCTCCTCGCCGACGGTCTGGATGTTGTTCTCCGCCGCGCAGGCGACCACGCAGGCCTCGCAGCCCGTGCAGCGGTCGAGATCGATGGCCATGCCCCAGCGCGTCATGCTCGCTCCTCACCTGCCGACCCGCCGACCGGGCGCGTGCGGCGTCGCGGACGGCCGAGTCGGCGCACGAAACCCCGTTCGCCCTTGCCGTCCTGCATCGATGCGTGCGATGCCCCGGCGTCGTGCGGCGCCCAGCCGACCGGAATCTCCTCCGCCTGGCGCAGGCCGCGCCCGTAGATCACCGGGCGCTCGCCGCGGCGCGCTCTGCGCAGACGTTCCAGCCGCACCCGGAGCCCGCCCCGGGCGAAGGCGCCGACGCCCTCCACCAGACGGGACGGGTCGAGCAGGGCGTTCACGTTCGCCCCGCGGCCCTGCGCCCAGCGCCCGTAGTCCTCGTGGCCGAAGCCAACAGGCACACCGACGCACCCCGGTCGCACGGTTGGCAGGACGATGGCCGGCAACTCGATCTCGCCCGCCGTGCCGGTCAGGCGCAGCACGTCGCCGGTACGAACGCCCAGGCGATCCGCGTCGGCGGTCGCCATCTCCGCCCATGAACCCCACATGACGGTCGAGAGCGGGTCCGGCAGCTCCTGCAGCCAGGGCCTGTTCGCTCCGCGACCGTCGCCGAACTTCAGCGACTCGAACGGGATGAGCTCGAAGGACTCGACGCCGGTCGGCGCCAAGAACGGCGGCTGCGACGCCGGGTCGGCCAGCCGGGCGGCCGCAGCGCGAGAGTCGTCCTCGGCCGTGTCCGCGTCCTCGGCGGCGGCGACCACCAGGCCCGCGCCCGGCGCCCGGCGCATGGCCTTGGCGCCGATCAGACCACCCGCGTCGACCGTCCTGCGCACGAACTGCCGGGCGTTCAGCGCCCCCGCGACCATCGATTCCGGCAACGCCGCCGGGCCCTGGGCGTCGGCCTTCGTTGCCGTGAAGGCGTCGCCGAGCGCGGCCTCGACGGCTTCCTGGAAGCCCGGCCAGGGCAGCGGCCTCCCGGCGGTCGTCGCGAGCGCCAGCGCCACGTCGCCGGGATGCCGCGCCTCGCCGCGCGGCGCGACGGTCGGCGAGGCGACGAGCAGGGCCGGGATGCCGCGCATCGGATCCGGCTCGACCGCGGCGAAGCGCTCCAGGTCGGTCTGAACCGGCAGCACCACGTCGGCTCGGAGCGTCGTGTCGTCCAGGAACGCGGACAGCGCGACCACCGTTCCGGCGCTCTCGACCGCGGAAGCCAGCCCGGGCTGCGCGTGCAGCGGGTCGGCTTCCGCCACCACCAGAACGCTCGAACCGTCGGCCTCGGCCAGTCGGTCGGCAAGCGCCCCCGGCGGTACGGCCGCTTCCGCATCGCCGGCGATCCGGCCCTCGAAGCCGAGGTCCACGCCGGCGAACACGCCGCCCTCGCGGCCCACGGCTCCCAGCAGAACGTCGAGCGCCAGCGCGGCCACGCCGGACGCCAGGCCGTTCTCGCCGTCGAGCGCCGAGCCGCCGACCAGCACCAGCGGTCGGCGCGCACGGCCAAGCTCGGCCGCGAGGCGTTCGATGCGGGCTGCGTCGATGCCGCAACGCGCGGCGGTCGTCTCCAGATCGGGCGGCGGTTCCGGGTACAGCGCCGCGTAGGCAGCACGCCCGGCCTCCGGGGCCGCGCCCGAGCCGAGCAGCAGTCCTGCCAGGCCGCGCGCGAAGACGCCTTCGCTCCCGGGCCTCACCGGCAGCCAGTCGTCCGCGTTCGCCGCGGTCAGCGACTGCCGCGCCTCGACCTGGACCAGCTTTCCTCGCCGGTCCGCGGTCAGCTCCGCCCACGCGCCGGCCATGTGGGCGGCGCTCCGCCAGCCGTCCAGGAAGGGCGCGGCGATGGACACCACGTAGCCGGCCCGTGCCAGGTCGTACGCCGGTCGGCAGGTCTCGCCGAACGCCAGCCGGGCCGCCTCCCGCTCCACGACCCGGTCAGCCGGCTGCCAGTGGACCGGCGGCGGAGCGCCAATCGTACCGGCGAAGCGTCGCCACAAACCCAGCAGCGGCCCCGACGGCGAACCCGACACGATCGTGGTCGTCTCCGGCGAAGCGCCGATGGCCTCGGCCGCTGCCGACAGCGCCTCCTCCCAGGAGGCAGCCTCCAGTTCGCCCGACGCGTTCCGAAGCATCGGTTCCGTCACCCGGTCCGGGTGGTAGAGCTCCTGCAGGAGGGAATGCCCGAGCGCGCACACGCCGCCCGCATTGACGAAACCGCTCGGCAGACCCTCGATCTTCTTCGCCAGCCGGTCGACCGTCCGCACCTCGATCTCGCAGCCGGCGCCGCACTGTCCGCAGATGGAGCGACGCCAGACCGAAGCCCCCGGCAGGGCCGTGCTGCGCCGAGCCGGCGACTCGATCAGCTCCCGGTCCCGCCGCCGGCAACCCTCCAGCACCGCCACCCCGGCCGCGGCGTAGACCTTGAAGAAGTCCCGGCGACCGATGGTGACCCGGGGTTCCCTGTTCCTTGAAGACATCAGGTTCTCGGTACTCGGAACCCAAGTCGGACTCTCCGCCCGCGACGGACGTTCACCGGCTCACCGGTGGCAGGCCAGGCAGTCGTCACTGGCTTCGTTGTCGCGGTGGCATTCGATGCACCAGCCCATGTCGGCGACGTTGCGGACGGGCTCGGCCACGGTCATGGCGGCCACGTCGCCGTGGCAGGCGAGGCAGGCGACGGCGGCGCGGGCGTGGGCCCGGTGGTTGAAGTGCACCATGGCCCGGTCGGGGATCACGTTCACCTTCGCCCATTCGATCGGCTCGCGGTTCTCGCTGGCGAGCATCACCTTCTGCACTTCGGGGTGGTCCGGGATCTCGCGGCGATGACAGCCGGCGCAGGACTGGACCGACGGCATGCCGGCGTCAACGCCCTCCTCGGCACCGCGGTGGCAGCGGGTGCATTCGAGCCCAGCCTCGACGTGAACCTGGTGGTCGTAGGCGATCGGCTGTTCCGGTGTCGGCAGGTTCTGCCGGGGGCCGCAGGCAACGAGGCCAAGGCATGACAGGCAGGCCGCGGCCATGAACGCGAGCACGCGCCCGGACGCCGGGGCGCCCGGAAAGCCGGAATGAGCTGCCTGGCCCTCATCGAGACGATCTCGTCCATGCCCACGCTCGAGCCCGGCCGCTTGCGGGTCGGGCCGGCGACCGCCGAGGTCCGCCGGATGTCGCCGCGGAGGAGCCACGGATCGCGGCGGCGGCGCTGGACCGCCAGCGCGGCCGCGGGCCTGGCGAGAAGCGTGCGCCACCAAAGCCCCTCAGACCTCTCGGATCCGCTGATAGGACGGCACTTCCTGCAGCCCGGCCCAGTAGCGGCGCACGTTCTCGCCGAAGTCGTCGATGCCGAGCGACGTGGCCAGGTGCAGCCCGTAGCCGACACAGATGTCGGCGATGGTGAAGCGGCCGCAGCACAGGAAGTCGCGCCCGTCCGATGTCGCCTTCTCGACCAGGCGGAGGCGCCCCAGGAACCAGCGCCGGTAGTCCCGGGCGACCTGGGGGACGCGACGCTCCTCCGGCTCCAGCCGCGTGTAACGCAGGAACAGCGTCTGCGGGAAGGTCAGGGTGGCGTCGCTGTAGAACAGCCAGTTCAGGTAGGCGCCGTACTCCGAGTCGTCGACGCCGACTGCCAGCGGCGTCGGGCCGTACCGGTCCACAAGGTACTTGGCGATCCCCGAGGACTCGGTCATGAAGACGTCGCCGTCGAGCATGCAGGGCACCGTGCCCAGCGGGTTGATGCCCAGGTACTCCTTCTGGAACACCCGCGGCGGAAACGGCAGCACGTGAAGCTCGTGGTCGATGCCCATCTCCTCCATCGTCCAGACGGCTCGCAGCGAGCGGGCGCCCTTGCAGTGGTAGAGCTGAATGGTCAAGACGACTTGCCGTCCGACGCGGCAGGCCGGGAGTCGACCGCCGCGGCCCAGGCTGGCTTGCGCTTCTCGCGAAACGCGGCCATGCCCTCGGCGGCTTCCTCGCTCCGGAACATGCGGGCGCTCCAGCCCGCCGTCAGTTCGAAGCCCTCGGCCAGCGAGATGTCCGGCACCGCCCGCACCAGCTTCTTGCACTCGACGACCGCGTTCGGCCCACCTAGGTTGATCGCGTCGATCTCCTCCTGCACCACCGACCAGAGATCCTCGTGCGGCACGGCCTTGTGGGCGAGGCCGTACTCGACCGCCTGGCGACCGCCGAAACGGTCGCCGGTCAAGAACAGCCGCATGCCGTGGTGCGACCCCAGCTTGCGCAGGCAGACGACGGCGATGATCGCCGGGATGACGCCGATGCGCACCTCGCTGAAGCTGAACATCGCCTCCTCGGCCGTGATGACCAGGTCCGAGGCGCCAACCAGGCCCAGCCCGCCGGCGAAGGCATGGCCGTTCACGGCGGCGATCACGGGCTTCTCGCCCTCCCAGATGGCGGTCAGCAGGTCGGGGTACGGCACCAGGCGGTCCGACTCGCCCTCGCCGGGCTGCCGCTTGAGATCCGCGCCCGAACAGAAGCCCGGCCCGGCGCCGGTGAGCACGATGGACCGGACCGCGTCGTCGGCTTCGGCAGCCAGGACGTGGTCGTACACCTCCGTGATCAGGCCAGGCGACAGGGCGTTGCGCCGCTCCGGCCGGTTCAGGGTGATGACCGCCGCGCCCGAGCGGACCTCGTAGAGCGTGAACTGCGTGCCCGGCTGACTGTCCAAATGCGGTTCCTCCCCCGTGGATGCGGCGCGTGCCCGGCGCCGACCGTCAGGCCGCGTCCCCGTCGATGACGACCAGCAGCTCGCCGTTGCCGACCTGATCGCCCTCCGCGACCCGGAACTCGGTGCACGCGCCCGCCTCCGGGGCGGTCACGCGGTGTTCCATCTTCATCGCCTCGAGGACGATGAGCAGCTGCCCGGCTTCGACCCGGTCGCCCACCGCAACGTGGGTCGAGATGACCTTGCCCGGCATGGGCGCGGTCAGACCGCCGGCCACGGCTTCGAGACCGGCGACCGGGAAGCGGGGCAGTTCTCGCAGCGCGAGGTCGCCCTGCGGCCCGTGCACGTGCCAGCTGTCGCCGTCGGGGGTCACGGTGGACCGGAAGCGGCGTCCGTCGACGACGATCTCCACGCCGTCCACGGTCCGGCCACGAAACGCCACGGCGTGTCGGCTCGGGTCGCCACCGCGCAGGGCCACCCGCGTGTCGAACAGGCCGTCGCGCCCGATGCGATACTCGACCAGCAGCGAATCGCCCGAAGAGGTCTCGAACTCGGTCCGCTCGTACGGCATCACCGTGTTGCGCCAGCCGCTCGTGATGGTCGGATGAATGCGCGCCGCCTGCCTGCGGTCGTGCTGGGCGGCCATCGCGACGCTGATTCCCGCTGCCGCCACCTCGTCGTCTGACGGCTGCCGTACCGGCGCCGGCGCCACGCGTTGGATGAAGTCCGTCGTCGTGTCGCCGGCCAGGTACTCGGGGGAGCGCAGCGTGGCCACCAGGAAGTCCCGGTTGGTGCGGATGCCCTGCACCCGCGTGGCCTCCAGCACCCGGGCCAGCCGCAACGCGGCTTCGCGGCGATTCCTCGCGGCGACGATCACCTTGGCCAGCATCGGGTCGAACTCGATGCCGACGTGGCTGCCGCTCTCGATGCCGGAGTCGAACCGGGCCTTCATGCCAGTAGCCGGCTGCCAGCACTCCACCCGTCCGGTCTGGGGCAGGAAGTCGGTCGCCGGGTCCTCGGCGTAGAGCCGAGCCTCGATGGCGTGACCGCGGATGGCCAGGTCGTCCTGGACGAAGCCGAGCGGCTCGCCGTCGGCCACGCGAAGCTGCTCGCGGACGAGGTCGAGGCCGGTGATCTCCTCGGTCACCGGATGCTCGACCTGAAGGCGCGTGTTCACCTCCAGGAACCTGAAGTCGGTCGGCGCCGAGCCGTCCGCAGGCTGCTCGACCAGGAACTCGACCGTCCCGGCCGAGCTGTAGCCGATCACTCGGCCGGCGGCCACGGCGGCGGCCCCCATCCGGGCGCGCAGGTCGTCGTTCACGACCGGCGACGGCGCCTCCTCGATGATCTTCTGGTGGCGGCGCTGAATCGAGCACTCGCGTTCGAAGCAGTGGACGAGATTCCCGTGGCCGTCGCCCAGAATCTGGATCTCCACGTGCCGCGAGGCGGCCAGCCAGCGCTCGAGGAACACCGTGCCGTCGCCGAAGGCGGCCTCCGCCTCGCGGCGAGCGCCTTCCACCGCGGCAGCGAGGTCTTCCTCCGATTCCACCACCCGCATGCCGCGGCCGCCGCCGCCTGCAGCGGCCTTGACCAGCGCCGGGAAGCCGACGCGGGCCGCCGCGGCAGCGAGGTCCGCGTCCTCACCGAGCTCGACTGCCGGAAGCGTCGGCACGTTCGCCTCGGTCATCAGCCGCTTGGCCGAGAGCTTGTCGCCCATCGCGGCGATGGCCTCGGGCGACGGCCCGACCCAGACCAGGCCGGCTTCGGTCACGGCGCGCGCGAAGTCGGCGTTCTCGGACAGGAAGCCGTAGCCGGGGTGGACGGCATCGGCGCCAGTACGCGCCGCAGCGGCCAGCACCTTGCCAGCATCGAGGTAGGTCTCGGCGGACGACCGCCCGTCCAGGCTGACGGCCTCGTCGGCCTCGGCCACGAAGGGCGCGTCCGCGTCGCCGTCCGCGTGAACGGCAACGGTCGCGATGCCCATCTCCCGCGCGGTGCGGAAGATGCGCCGGGCGATCTCGCCCCGATTGGCCACCAGGAGACGCGTGATCATGTCAACCGCTACATCCTGAAGACGGCATAGCCCCGTGTCCCCTCCACCGCCCGGCTGTGGCAGGCGGACAGCGAGAGGCCCAGGACCGTGCGGGTGTCGCGCGGGTCGATCATGCCGTCATCCGAGACCCGGGACGTCGCGTAGAGACCCAGGGAGCGCTGCTCGGCCGAGTGGATGACGCCGGCGGCGCGCTTGCGGTCGGCCTCCTCGTCAAACTCGATGCCGCGGCGCTGCGCGGCCCGCCGGGTCACGATCGTCATCACGCCGGCCATCTGCTCCGGGCCCATCACGGCGATCTTCGCGGTCGGCCAGATGTAGCTGAACCGGGTGCCGTAGGCGCGGCCGCTCATGCCGTAGTTGCCGGCGCCGTACGACGCGCCGACGATCACCGAGAGGTGCGGCACCGTCGAGTTCGAGACCGCGTTGATCATCTTCGACCCATTCTTCGTGATCCCGCCCTGCTCGTAGTCCGTGCCGACGATGTAGCCGGTGATGTTGTGCAGGAACAGGAGCGGCACGTCGATCTGGTTGCAGAGCTGGATGAACTGGGTCGCCTTCTCCGCCGATTCGGAGAACAGCGCGCCGTTGTTGCCCAGGATGCCAACCGGGTAGCCGTGAATCGACGACCAGCCGCAGACGATGGTCGGGCCGTAGAGCGGCTTGAACTCCTCGAAGCGGGAGCCGTCGACGATTCGGCCGATGACCTCGCGGATGTCGAGCGGCGAGCGCAGGTCACGCGAGACGAGGCCAAGCAGCTCGTCCGGGTCGAGCACGGGATCGTCCGGCGGCAGGCTCGGCCCGGGTCCTTCCTTGCGCCAGTTCAGGTGCGAGACGACTTCGCGAAGCAGTCGGATGCCGTCCATCTCGTCCTGGGCGAGGTAGTCGCCGAGACCCGAGACCTTGCAGTGCATGTCGGCGCCGCCCAGGCTCTCCGGCTCGGCGTCCTCGCCGGTCGCCATCTTGACCAGGGGCGGACCGCCGAGCGAGACCATCGCCTGGTTGCGGACGAAGATGTTGTAGTCGCTCATCCCCGGCTGGTAGGCGCCGCCCGCGGTCGAAGCGCCGAAGACGATGGAGATCGTGGGAATGCGGAGCTTCGACAGCTCCGAAATCTCGTAGAACAGCCGCCCCGACTCGGCGAAGTGCCCGATGGCCCGCTTCGTCTGGCTTTCCGGGTCGGAGTCCGTGTTGCCACGCAGGTCGGCGCCCGCCGACTCCACGAACTGGACGTACGGCAGCCGGTTCACGCGCGCGATCTCGAGGCCGCGCATCAGCTTCTTGGAGTTGAACTCGTTGAATGCGCCGGCCCGCACCGACGGGTCGTGGCCGAGGATCACGCACTCCGTTCCGGCGATGACGCCGATGCCTAGCACGAAGCCCGATCCGACCGTGTAGTACGACTTCCAGGCCGCGAGCGGCGAGATCTCGAGGAACGGACTGTCCCGGTCGAGCGCGTTCGCCACCCGCTCCCGCACCGGCAGCTTGCCGCGGCTGCGCAGGCGGTTCATCGCTTCCGGCCCGCCGCCGCCCGACACCTGCTCAAGCAGGCCGTTCACCTGCTCGATCTGCTCGAGGATGTCGTCGCGGTTCTTGCGAAACTGCTCCGAGCGGGCGTCTACGTTGGATCTGAGGACCTGCATGCAAGAACCGCTTCGCGTGTCGCCCGAGGCTTCGGGCGGACGCTAACCGGGACTGTCTTCGTGATGAGCCGCGATCATGTCAGATTGGCGACGCTTGATGCAGCCGTACGTGAAGCTCGACTCCGGCCCGGCTCAGGCCGCGCCATGGGCGCCCTTCTTCCACTCGTCGACCAGCACGAACTTCTGAATCTTCCCGGACGGCGTGAGCGGGAAGTCGGTCACCCGGAACCAGGCCTTCGGCGTCTTCTGCGGCGACAGGTGCTCGCGGCACAGGGTGTGAAGCTCCCCGTCCGACGCCGGGTTCGCCGGGTCGGCGTCGCGGATGAACGCCGCCACGACCTCGCCCCACCGCTGGTCCGGCAAGCCCACCACGGCAACGTCGCCGACCTGCGGATGCTCGAACAGCAGCTCCTCGATCTCGCGCGGGTAGATGTTCTCGCCGCCGCGGATGATCATGTCCTTCAGCCTGCCGGTGATCGTCGTGTAGCCGCGATCGTCCATCGTCACCAGGTCGCCGGTGTGAAGCCAGCCGTCCTCGTCGATCGTCTCGTCGGTCTTCTCCGGCATCTCGAAGTACCCGAGCATGACGAGGTACCCGCGGCAGCAGAGCTCCCCCGCCTCGCCGATGGGCGACGTGGCGCCGGTCTCCGGGTCGACGACCTTCATCTCGGTCTGCGGCATCACCGGGCCGAGCGTGTTCGCCTTGTCCTCGGCGTTGTCGTCCGGCTTCATCATGGTGATGATCGGCGACGCCTCCGTCTGGCCGTAGACGATGGAGAATTGCACGCCCAGAGTCCTCTCGATGCGCCGCACAAGGTCCGCCGGCACCGTCGCCCCGCCCGAGCAGACCGTGTGGACCGAGGACAGGTCGCGCTTGCCGAAGTCGGGGTGCTCCATCATCGCGATGAGCATCGTCGGCACGCCGAGCAGGTGCGTGGCTCGCGTCTTCTCCACCAGGGCCAGCATCAGCCCCGGCTCGAACATCACGAGGTTGACGAGGACCGCCTGCTTCTGGCACGGCCCGAGGACGCCGAGCACGCAGCCGCCGGTGTGGAACAGCGGCATCGGGTTGACGTAGACGCCTCCGGGTTCGAGGCCCAACCGCTCGACGCAGAAGCGGGCGTTGTTCGTGATGCCGCGGTGGTGCAGGTAGGCGCCCTTGGGGAAGCCCGTGGTCCCGGACGTGTACTGGATCTGCACCGGGTCGTCCGGACCCACCTCCGGAAGCTCCACGTCGTCCGGCGCCGAAGCCATGAAGGCATCGAAGTCCTCGAACGGGATGAGCTCGCGCAGTTCCGGCAGACCGTCGGCCACCTTCCGCAGGGACTCCTCCATCGGATTGCCGCGGAAGCTGCGCAAGTAGAAGATGCCCGACGACCGCGACTGGCGCAGCACGTACTCCAGCTCCTTCGGCTGGTAGGCCGGATTGACCGTGACCAGCACCACGCCGGCCAGCCCGGCGCCGTACTCCAGCAGCACCCACTCCGGAATGTTCGGCGCCCAGACCGCGACCCGGTCGCCCTTCGCAAACCGGGCAGCCAGGGCACGCGCCACCCGCTCCGCGTCGGCGAGCAGCTCGGCATAGGTCCACGAGCGGCGTTCCCCCGCCACGCCCTCGACCAGCGCGACCTGGTCCGGCGCCCTCTCGGCGGCGTCGCGAAGGATGCCGCCGACGGTCGTCTCCAGGACGGGCGAACTCGTGTCGACGGGTACGTGGCTCTCGGTCAACGGCATGGGCGCTGTCTCCTGCGGGGTGGTCCGGTGGCTATCGTAACCGCAGCACCCGCCAGGCGCACCCGCCAAGGCTCTCACCCGGCGGACATCGAAGGCGCAGGCCCGCCTTTCGGAAGCCAGCCGTCACCTCCGACGGGGCGAGACCTTGACCGTCTCCTGGCGCGGCAAACCTGGCGCCGAGATTCGCCGCGTCAAGGCCAGGCCGACCGCACCCGACGCTCGGGCGCTTCAGGAGCGCCGGCAGAGAACGGAGCGTGAAGGGACCCTTGTGCCCGCGGCTCGCCCCGACGAGCCGATCCGGCCGATGGCCCGTCGGCCAGGCGCCCTGACGCGGTTTCTGGCCGAGCGCGGCAGCGATTGACCACCGCCTGCGTCGACATTTCTGGTGCTCGCCGCGGTGGCGTTCCAGGAAGAGGAGCACCGGCGCCACATCGTCCGCATGGTCGAGAGCCGCCGCCAGGTGGCCTCGAACCTGGCTGAAGCCGAGTTGCGCTCGGCCCTCTCTCGCGAGTGCATCCTCGAAGTTCCCGTGTTCCGAGGAGGCTCGCGTGGATCTTCCCCGACCCGTGTTCTCAGCCTCGAGATGGACCAAGTGCTGTCCGCAGGGCGTCCGACTGGTGCGGATCTCTGGCACGTGGCAACGGCTCTCCACGTCTCGCCAGATCCCCCGCCTGATGACCTTCCTGACTGCCGACAAGCGACAGCGCGAGGTCGCCGCCGCGCTCGGTCTCCGGGTTCGAGCGCCTTGCCGGTGGCCAGCGCGTCGCGGACAGGAGCTTCGAGCCCGCGTGCCGTTGGCCCGCATCGGACCTGATGGCGGTCTGCCGGACAAGGCGGGCAGCTTGCTACCCTCCGCGCCATGACGAAACAGGTCGCCGAGCAGGTCCTCGATTCCCTCTACCGAATCGTGGTGCCGCTGCCCGGGAATCCGCTGAAGGAGGTCAACTGCTACGTCCTCGCCGAGGACGACCGCTGGCTGATCATCGACACCGGCATGAACCGGCCGGAATGCCGCGAGGTGCTGACCGCGGGCCTTGACGAGATCGGCGTGGACCTTGCGCGGACGGACTTCCTCGCCACTCACCTGCACGCCGACCACCACGGGCTGATTCCCGACCTGCTGCAGCCCGGTCGAACCGCCTCCATGGGCAGGACGGACGCCGAAGCCATGGGCCGGGCGCACGGCGGCTGGTCGGAGAACAGCCCGATGGGCGTCTACCTCAGGCGCAGCGGTTTTCCACCCGAGGAACTGGCCGAATCGTTCCGCCGCCATCCCGGCGCCCGCTTCAGCGGCGGGCAGATCCGCTACGCGCCGTTCGACGAGGGCGACACGATCAGGATCGCCGGTTTCCGCCTCGAAGTCATCGACACGCCAGGCCACACGTTCGGCCACATCTCGCTGTACGACCGCGCGAAGCGCCTCTTCATCGCCGGCGACCACATCCTCGGGGACATCACGCCCAACATCCAGGCCTGGGCCGACGACCACGACCCGCTGGGGCTCTACCTCGCGAGCATCGCGAAGGTCGAGAGCCTGGAGGTCGACCTCTGCCTGCCCGGCCACCGCAGCCTGATTCGCGACTTCCGGGGCCGCTGCAAGGAACTGCGCGAGCACCACGAGACGCGCGGCCAGGAAGTCGTCGACATCCTGCGCCAGAACGGCGGCCAGAGCGCCTACGACACCGCCGGCGCGATGACCTGGGACATCCGCGCCCGCTCCTGGGAAGACTTCCCCATCATGCAGCGCTGGTTCGCCACCGGCGAGGCGATCGCGCACCTGCGCTGGCTGGAGGACCTGGGCGAAGTACAGCGCGAGGAAGCCGGAGAGCAGATCCTCTACCGGGCTTGAAGCGAGGCGGGTGTGCGCCGGCAGGCGACGAACCGGCCAGGAACCCGCCCAGCCACAACCGGAGAACCGCATGGGCAACGAACTGAAGCGCCAGGCCCTCAAGAGGCGAGCTGGAACCGCCGCCGGCGACCTCTGGAAGCAGGCGCACGAGATGCTGGCGCGCCACAGCGACAGCCCCACGCCAAAGACGAACAACATCACGTTCCGTCGTTCCCCGCCGAACCTCGAACTCGGTGGGTCGGCAAACGCCCTGTCGCCGTCTGCTCCTGATCTTGAGGGAGCCGGGGATCTCCGAATCACGTTGTTCCCGGCAGCCATCCACCTGTGCCAGCTGGACTTCACCGACGTGAAGGCGGCGCCGGGCTTCCACAAGCACAGTTCCCCCCAACGCGCCAACCACGGAGAAGGTCCAGGAGCAGTGGTCGGTCGTTCTGAACACCGCCGACACGCGCCAGCAGCGCGACCGCCTCGAGGCGCTGTGCGAGAACGTGGCCGCGGCGTGGACCCGGGCCTGCGAAGCCCAGTCTCGCGCGACGGCCTCGCCATGGCGCGACCCCTGGTCGCTGCCGAACGACCAGAGGCCCAAGGAGACCGACGCCCATGCCCCGCAGCGCCGAACCCGCCTTGAACAGCGCCCTGGCGGCCGTTCTTGACCGAAAGCTGCCGCGCTCCTGGACGGTTGCTGCCGAGGAGACCGGCGTTCTTCGCGAGCATGCCGGGGCACAGCCGGACATCATCGTGCGGCCGCCGGCGAGCGCACCGGTGGTCCTCGAGACCGAGTACAGCCCGGCCCGCACCGTGGAGGCGGATGCCGAGAAGCGCTTGGGGCGCGCGCTGCGCGACACCGGCCATCGGCTGGAGTCAGCCCTGGCCGTGCGAGTCCCGGGTCACCTGGGAGAAGGCGGTGGCGACCTGAGGTCGGGAATCCTCTCGGGCCGATTCGAGTGGTGCACCCTGTCCGGCCTGCCCGTTGAAGGCAGACCGATCATCCGCTGGCCCCATGCCGACTGGCTCGAAGGCGGCGTGAACGAACTGGCCGAGTGCATCGAGCAGGTCGCGCTGTCCGAGCAGAGCATCGCCGAAGGCCTGAGGGTGCTGGAGCAGGCGGTCAGCACCAGCGCCGAACGACTCCGCCGGGCTGCTGCCGACCGCAGCCCGGAGGTGCTGAGCGCGATCGCGGCGGTCCTGCATCAGGAGGAGGGCGAGCAGACAACGCGCATGGCAACGGCCATCCTGCTGAACGCCCTGATGTTCCAGGCTGCCATCGCCGGCGCCCACAAGACTCCCGATCTCGACGAACTCGGCGGCATCGGCGGCGCGCCCTCGAAGGCGAGAACGCTCGAAGCCTGGAAGCAGATTCTCGACATCAACTACTGGCCGATCTTCGAGCTGGCTCACGACCTGCTCGGCAAGGTGCCCGGCCGCGACGCGGCAACGCTCCTCGAAGTGCTGCTCGACGCGGCAGCGGCACTCGCCCACCTGGGCGCGACGACCATTCAGGACCTCTCCGGCGTGCTCTTCCAGCGCCTGATCAGCGACCGGAAGTTCCTCGCCACGTTCTACACGCTTCCTGCCAGCGCTCACCTGCTGGCCGAACTCGCAGTGCGGCGGCTGAAGGTCGACTGGGGCGACAGGGACGCGGTCTCCAGCCTGCGGGTGGCCGACTTCGCCTGCGGAACGGGCGCACTCCTCTCCGCTGCTCAGCACCGCATCGGCGCCCGGCTGCGCCGAGCCGGGCTCGACGACCGGGAACTGCACCAGACCATGATGGAACGGGTGCTGACCGGCGCCGACATCATGCCCGCGGCAACGCACCTGACCGCGGCCATCCTCTCCTCCGCCCATCCGCAGCAGAAGTTCGGAAGGACCTGCATCTTCACGATGCCCTACGGCGAAGCGAAGGAGGGCGGCGGGCGCCACGAGATCGGATCACTGGAACTGCTGGCCTCCGACAAGGCGCTGTCACTGTTCGACACCGGCGTCGTCGAGCTGCACGGCAGCGGCGCTTCCACTGCGTCGATGGAACTGAACGCACCAGACGAGAGCTTCGACCTGGTCATCATGAACCCGCCGTTCACGCGTCCGACGAACCACGAGGCGACAGACGTGCCGGTGCCGTCCTTCGCCGGCTTCGCCACGAGCAGGGACGAGCAGTACGCCATGGCAAGCCGGCTGCGCGAGCACCGTGCCGATCTCAAGGCCCGCGCCCGGCGCCACGGTCTCGACAACCCTGCCGGAAACGGCAACGCAGGTCTCGCTTCCAACTTCCTCGACCTGGCAGACACCAAGCTCCGGGCGGGCGGCGTGCTGGCCCTCGTCGTCCCCGCCGCGTTCGTCCAGGGAAGCTCGTGGCAGGCGACCCGGCGGCTGCTGGCAGCGAAGTACACCGACCTGAGCGTGGTGTCGATCACCGCCGCGGGGCAGACCGACCGCGCCTTTTCCTCGGACACGGGCATGGCAGAAGTTCTGGTTCTGGCGACAAGGCGGTCGGAGCCGAGAGAGAGAGAGAGAGAGAGAGAGAGAGAGAGAGAGCAAGAAACGCTCCAGATGGCGCCAAGACCCTGTTCGTCAATCTGCGGCAGCGCCCCCGTACCGTTCTCGAAGCGGTCACGGTGGCCAGCCGCATCCATGCGCCCGAAGATCAGGTCGGCGCCCTCCGGCTCACTTCCGAGGAGAATCAGGGAAACCTGGTGCGCACCGCACTCGGGAACGGCGGCGCCGCTCAGGTCGCGGAGCCAGAGCTCGTCCGCACGATGCTGCGGCTGCTGGAAGGGCAGCTCGCCCTGCCCCGGTCGTCCGCGGGACGGCCGCTCCCGGTCACGACCCTCGGGACCATCGGCGACCGGGGTCTGGTCGACCGCGACATCAACGGCCCACCGACGCGGCCTGGCAAAGCGCCCCGGGGACCCTTCCACATCCGCCAGTCTGAACCCGGCCGCGTGCCGACGTACCCCGCACTCTGGGCCCACAAGGCTGACCGCGAGCGCTGTCTCGAGGTGACGCCGGACAGCTTCGGAACGGCCCGGCCGGGGTGCGACCAGCGCGCCGCCGAGACCTGGCAGGAGACCGCGACCAGGCTGCACATCAACCGCGATTTCCAGCTGAACTCCCAGTCGCTCGCTGCCTGCGTCACGCCTGAACCGACGCTGGGCGGCAGGGCGTGGCCCAACTTCCGGCTGCATGACAGTCGTCACGAGCCCGTCCTCCTGTTGTGGGCGAACACCACCCTGGGGCTGATGAGCTTCTGGTGGTTGGGGACTCGCCAGCAGCAGGGCCGTGCGCTCCTGACCATCAGTCGCCTGCCCGAACTGCTCACCCTGGACCCCGGGGCGCTCGACGACCGGCAGGTCACCCTCGCCGCCACGATCCTCGACGGCTTCCTGGCCAGGCCGCTGCTGCCCGCCAATGAGGCCTGGCGGGACGAGAACCGCGCGGCGCTGGACCGAGCCGTCCTGGTCGACCTGCTGGGCGTTCCCGAGGACCTCATGGGCCCGCTCGACCTGCTCCGCCGCCAGTGGTGCGCCGAACCGACGGTCCACGGAGGCAAGGCGACCCGGCCCGGCCGCTAAACATCCAGCCCGCCACCGGTTCGACAGGCCCTCCAGATCAACCAGACACGGCACGACCCGAAGTTGGCCTCGAAGAACTGGCCGAGCATGTCGCGTCTCTGCGCCGGGACCGCGATGCGGTCGAGCACTGCTTCCAGCAGTTCGTCGAAGCCGCCGAACTCCACGATCCGCCCGTCCCTCGCCATGACAAGTTCCGTTGTGACGCCGACCATGGCCTGGTACGCGTCGTTCGGGTCGAACGGCGCCTGGCCGATTCCGGACACTCCTCCCATGTCGGCGGACACCGACGAGACCGTATGGCTGCCCCTGACGGTGTCGTCATCGCCTGCCGCGAAGACGACATCGTGACACCGCCCGCGACGCGCCCTGCGCTTGCGGAGCGCCGTTTTGTTCGCCCGGCCTGGCAGCGCTACCATTGCCGCCATGCCGGCCAGCGCCTGTCGCCCGTGCAGCCGCCAGATCTTCGCCGCCGCCGCGGTCGTTCTCGCCACCGCCGGGGCTCCGACGGCCGCCCAGCCGGCAGCTGATTCGCCGCCGGAGGCCCAATGGCCCGGGTTCCGCGGTCCCGACGGGATTCCGGTGTCGGACAACGACCGGCTGGCGCTTCGCTGGTCACCCACCGAGAACGTGGAGTGGAGCGTCGAGGTTCCGGGCGACGGCTGGTCGTCGCCGATCGTCGCCGGCGATCGGGTCTTCCTGACCACCGCGAAGGCCTCGACCGAAGCGACCAAGCGACCGGAGTTCGGCACGGAGTACAGCAACGAGTTCATGCGCGAGCTGCGCGAGCAGGGCCTGCCGTGGGAGGAGGTGCTCAGACGCCACGACGAGCGCTTCATCGAGTTCCCCGACGAAGTACACCTCGACTACCTGCTGGTCTGCTGGTCGCTCGAAGACGGCCGGGAGCTCTGGCGCCGCACGTTCTTCACCGGCGCTCCGCCCGGGGGCCGCCACTCGAAAAACACGTTCGCCTCCGAGACCCCCGTCACGGACGGCGAGACGGTCTTCGTCCACGTCACCGGCCTCGGCCTGTGGGCGTTCTCGACCGAAGGCGAACTCCGCTGGGAGAAGCGACTCGATGCCTTCCAGCTCTACATGGACTTCGGCAGCGGCGCTTCGCCGGCCCTGACCGACGACCTTGTGCTCATACAGAACGACAACCAGGAGCACCCGTTCCTCGCCGCGTACTTGAAGCAGGACGGTCGCGAGGTCTGGCGGGCGGCGCGCGGACCACTGGCTGCGCCGCACGCGCCGAACCACCGCACCTCCTGGAGCACGCCCTTCGTCTGGCGACACGAAGAGCGCACCGAGATCGTCGCCCTCGGCCCGTACACCGCGATCAGCTACGACGCGATGGGGCGCGAGCTGTGGCGACTCGGGCGACACTCGCTGCTGCCGGTGCCGACGCCCTTCGCCTACAAGGGCCTTCTCTACGTCACGTCCGGTGTACACGGCGACCGGAACCGCCCCATCACGGCCATTCGCCCGGGCGCCTCCGGCGACCTGACGCTCGACGAAGGCGAGACGAGCAGCGATTTCGTGGTCTGGAACGACAACCGGGCCGGCACCTACATCCCGACCCCGGTCCCCTACAAGGGCTCGCTCTGGGTCGTGCACGACCGCGGCATCCTCGCCCGCCATGACGCGACGACGGGCGAGCGGCTCTTCCGGGCTCGTATCGAGGGCTCGAACGGCCACTTCACGGCCTCGCCCTGGGCCTACCGCGACCGAATCTTCGCCACGGACGAAGCGGGCACGACGTTCGTCTTCGCCACCGGCGACGAGTTCGAGCAGCTGCACGCCAACGACCTCGACGAGATGACGCTCGCCTCGCCGGCGATGGCCGGGGACCGGCTCCTCATGCGAACCCGCACCAGGCTGTACAGCATTCGGGAGGAGTAGGCGGCTCGGCGCCGCCGGCGCCCACCCTTCGTCCACCCCAGCGCACCCGCGTCCCCTTCGGGCCTCATCCGACCTGACGGCGGCTCTCCTGAACCGCCCGCGTCCTGCGTCCGCCGGCAGGCCCGACGGCCTGCTAGTTTCACGGCGATGGCGGCGCCCGCGAAGCAGCGCCTGCTGCACTCGACCTTCAGCGCCTACGCCGCCCTGTTCCTGCGGCTGATCATCTCCTTCGGCGGCCGCCTGGTCCTCGCCCGGCTCATCCTGCCGGAGGCGCACGGGGTGTTCGAGCAGGCGCTACGCATCGTGATGGTGCTCTCGGCGGTGCGGGACGTCGGGCTGACCCAGCACCTGATGCGCGACCGGCGGGAGTCCTGGGGCACGGTTCTGGCCTGGGGCCTGGGCGCCGGCGGCCTGCTCGCGGTGGTCGTGTTCGCCGGCGCCGGTTTCCTCGCCCACGTCCCCGACCTGCCGAACGTGCTGCGCGCGATGGCGGTGTGGATCACGATCGACGCCGTCGTCATGGTCTACCGGATCTTCTTCGAGCGGCGACTGCTCATCCGCGAGATCGCGGGCCTCGAAGTGCTCCGGACGACCCTCTACGCGGGCATCGCCTCGCTCCTCGCGGCAGGAGGCGCCGGCGTCTGGTCCTTCGTCGGCGGCGAGCTGGCCGCTTCCGCCGCCTTCGCCGTTCTCCTGACCTGGCGGGCAAGGAGGCGCATGCCGCTGCGCCTGGACCTGCGGCGCCTCCCGGAGCTGCTGCGCGCCAGCCGCTGGCTGTTCGCCATCTGGCTCGCCACGCAGGTTTTCCACTACATGGACCCGTTCCTCGTCGGCATCTGGTCGAGCCAGGCCTTCGTCGGCTACTACGCCCAGGCCTGGTGGCTGGCCTTCCTGGTGCCGCTGTCCATCACGGTCCGCCCGCTGCTGCCAGCGCTGGTCGAGTTCCGCGACGACCGGGCCGAGTTCGCGGAGACGCTGCGGCTCGGAACGCTCGTCTTCCTTGCCGGCATCGTCGTCGCGGCGTGGTTCCTGTTCTTCAACGCCGAGAAGGCCGTCCTGCTGCTGTTCGGCCCGAACTGGGCCGAGGCGGCGCCGCTGCTTCAAGTGCTCTGCCTTGCGCCGCTGGTCGACGTGTTCACGACCACCGGCGGCGAAGCCCTCAAGGTCCAGAACCGGGACCGGCTGTGGCTCCAGATCGTGGTCCTGAACCTGGCCGGGAAAGGCACCGCGGGCATCGCCCTCGTCTGGCTGTGGGGACCCATCGGCATGGCCTGGGCGAACTTCGTCCGGCCGGGCAGCCTGCTGCTGCTGATCGAGATGTTCCGGCTGTTCGCCGGACGTCGCCGCCGGCTGGCCGCGGACCTGGCGCAGGTCTACCTGCTGCCGCTCCCCTTCTTCCTGGTGGCCGCCTGGCTGCTGCCGCCCGACACCTGGGAGCGGTTCGGCGCCAGCCTGGCCGCCGCGGCCCTGGCCGGCATCGTGCTGGCGCTTCGCTTCCTGCCGGACTACCGCCGCTTCTTCCGCACCGCGGCAGGTGGCTGAGAAGCCTGCACCGAGGCCCGGCCGGCGGACATGCGGCCGGGCCGGGACCTCGGGAGGCCGGAGGACGAAACGCCGCGGTCAGCCAGCGGCCGGGAGCTTGAGGGCGGCAGCAACGTCACGTCCACCTGAGCTACCTGCTCCGCCGTGGCTGCAGACGGACGCCCGCGATCACCGTGCGGCCCGGCGTGACGAAGCCGGGCACCTCGAAGTAGTCCTCGTCCAGGGCGTTCTCCAGGCGGACGAACGGCTGCCAGATCGAGCGCCACCAGCTCAGGTGCACGTCGACCTTCAAGTAGTCGTCCATCGGGTCGCCCGTGAACTCGATGCGGTCGGCGACGCGAGCCGCCATCACGGCGGCGGCGAGCCGTTCCGTGGGCCGCAGGTGGGCAACGAAGGCGGTCCGGTTCTGCGGCCGACGGACCAGCTGAGCGCCCGTGGCCATGTCTTCGGTGTCGTTGTACGTGTGCGAGAGCTCCAGCCGCCAGTCCAGGTTCGGGCGGTAGCCGAGCGTGAACTCGACCCCGCTCGACGCGGCGTTCGCGACGTTCCGGTACGAGTACGTCGAGAAGTCGAAGTCGATCCACTGATCGAACTTCTGGTCGAACCAGGTCAGGTCGACGCTCACGCCGGAGTCGCCAAAGCGCTGCTCCACGCCGATGTCGAAGCCCTCCGTCGTCTCCGGCAGCAGGCTGACGTTGCCGCAGCAAGGCGAGAAGAGCTCGCCGAAGTTCGGCGCCCGGAACGCGGTGCCGAAGCTACCGTGGACGCGACCTCTGCCTTCGCCCCAGCCGGCCGCGACGGTCACCCGGTGGCTGGTCCTGGAACCGAGGACGGAGTGTTCGTCGCCCCGCACCGCGGCGGTCACGTGCACGCTGTCGCCTGCCGCCCACTGGTCCTGCACGAACCAGGAGTTGATGTTGGCGTCCACGTCGTAGCTGCCCTGGCTCAGGCCCTCGCGAGTCTCCGTGGAGTAGCCAACGTTCAGCAGGTTGCGCTGACCGAGCTGCACGTCCGACTGCAGGTCGACCTGGCGCAACGTGGAACGGATGTCGTAGTTGTTCCAGATCGTGTCCGGGTCGATGCCGAGCAGGTCGCCGTCGGTCTGACCCACGCGCACGGTCTGGCGCCAGAAGGAGGCCAGGTCCTTCTCCACCGACACGACCATGGTCCGGTCGTCGGTACTGGCCATCGCGTTCAGATCCTCGGCGCCGAAACCATCGAGCGCCGTGTCGCCGCGCGACGACCGCACCCGCAGGTCGACCCGCCCATCGTCCAGGAAGCCCGCGTCCGCACGCACGCTCCAGGTGCGGTTCTCGAACGGATCGTCCTCCATGGCGCCGCCCGGGATCACGCGGTGAGACACGCCGCCGGTGCTCAGGTCCGTCGCGCCGGCGCTGTAGTGCCAGCGACCCGTGCCTCCCTGCAGGCCCAGGTCGAACCGCCGGTGGCTGTCGCTGCCTCCCTCGCCCAGGGCATGCAGGCGCCAGTCCGACTCGCCGCGTCCGGTGATGACGCTGATCACGCCGCTCATCGCCTCCGAGCCCCAGGTTGCCTGCGGTCCCCGCAGAACCTCGATGCGCTCGACGTTCGAGGCGAGCAGATTGGCGAAGTTGAAGGTGCCTTCGGTCACGGTGTTCATCCGCACGCCGTCGAGCAGCACCAGCACGTGGTCCCCCTCGCCGCCTCGAACGCGCACGGTCGTCGCCTTGCCCGGTCCGCCGGTCCGGGTCACCTCGACGCCAGGAACCGTGCGCAGCAGGTCGAGCACCGTGACCTGGTTGCGTGCCTCGATCTCCTCGGCGTCGAGCACCGTGACCGAGCTGCCAATCTCCGAGCGCGGCGCCTCATGCCGATTCGCGCTGACGACGATCTCGTCTTCGATCATCGGCGCCGCGCCGTCGCCGGCCTCGGACCCGGCGTCCTGCGACCCGGCTGCCAGCGCCGGCAGGCCGGTCAGCAGCAGGGCGATCGCGGCGATGCGCCACGACCCACGAGCCCCTGAACGGGGCCTCTCTTCTCTTCTCATCTGGGCAGTCCTCCCCCCTCGGGATGGAGGCGCCGGCGTCTTCCGAGACACGGCGCCTGGTTTGCCTCGACAGCCAGCCAGGTCTCCTGGCTTACCTTCGTCCTGCCGACCGGCCCTTCCCATCCCATGCGGAACAGTGGTATCGCCGGCCTTCGTCCAGATCACAGTCGCGGGGCGGCGGGAGAATCTCACTCCCATTCCCTTGCATCTGGCTGCCCGGTATGTGTGCTTGATTCCCCTGTGTCGCGCTCCCTGTGGTCGTTGCTGGTGGAATCAGCGAGAGAAGCGAAACGTAGCAGGTGGGGCAAAGGGGCAGGCGCGGCGTCCGCGACGCGACTGGCGGCTCAGGCCGTCGGGCAGGCTCGGACCGTCCCCTACAATGCGCTGCTCATGTCGGACGTCCATTCCCCAGGCGCCAGCGGCGCAACCGAGCGCGGCGGGCACCCCGGCGACCAGATGCGGCTCCTGCTGACGGAACCGGCCGACGGCACCATGCACGTCCACGCATCGCACCGCATGGAGACGCTGGCGGACTGGCTGGCCGAGCGGATGCGAAGCTCGCCTGCCGAGCCGCTCGAGCCGGAGCGCATCGTGGTACCCGACCCGCTGCTGGGCCAGTGGCTGCGCCTGCAACTGGCGGCTCGGCTCGGGGTTGCCGCGCACCTGAAGGTCGAGATGCAGGCCAGGTTCGCCTGGAACGCCATGCGCGAGCTGACGAAACTGCCCGAGGAGTCCGAGTTCGGACCGGCCCACCTGCGCTGGCGCATCTTCGACGAGCTGGGCGACCTGAGCGGTCGCGGCCAGGCGTGGAGCGAGATCGCCGGCTACGTGGCCGCCGGCGACGACCGCATGCGGTTCGAGCTCGCCGATCAACTCGCCATCGCCTACGACCGCTGCCGCGTGTACCGGCCGGGGGCGATTCGCGACTGGGAGGCAGGCAAGGGCACGGGCTGGCACGCCGCATTGTGGCGAAAGCTGGCCAGCCGGGACGAGGGGCCGCAGCACTGGGCGGCAGCCATCGACCGATACCGGGATGCCGTCCGCGAACGACGAAGAGACGGCGCGCGCTCGAGACGGCGGGTCAGCTTCTTCCACGTCGCCACGCTGTCGCCCACCTACGTCGACCTGCTGCACCTGATGGCGTCCGTCATGGAGGTCCACCTGTACCTTCTCAGTCCGGGCGCAGGCTTCTGGACCGGCCCGGTCGCTTCGCCGCGAGCCGAAGGCGCCGTCCCGCGGGGCGGGGCATCGCCCAACGAGCTGCTCGACGCGTGGGGGCAGTCCGCACGGGAGCTTCGTCAGCAGCTCCAGGGCGGCCGCGACCGCGGCGGCGCCACCGTCATGGTCATCAAGCACCACGAGGCGACCGAAGTCACCCGGGCGACCGCAACCGCCAGCTGCCTGGACGCGGTACAGAGGGACATCCTGCTCGGCCCCCGGAACCCGACCGGCGCCGACCAGGCGCCGCTGAAGGTGCCGGACGCCTCCATCCAGGTCCATTCCTGCCACTCCCCCACCCGCGAGGTCGAGGTCCTGCACGACGTGCTGCTCGATCTGCTCCAGGAGAATCAGCACAGCCAGCCAGCCGACGTGCTCGTGCTGACGCCCGACGTCGACACCTACGCGCCTCTGATCCAGGCCGTGTTCGGCGCCTCCGGAGTGGCAACACGGGAAGGCAAGGGCCAGGGAGGGCTGATTCGCGTCAACATCGGCACCAGGCGGCTCAAGGAAGGCGCCGCCATGACGGCGTTCCTCGCCCTGCTGGATCTGCCGGGTTCCCGCCACACGGCCACCCAGGTGATGGCGCCGCTCCTCTCCGAAGCCGTGCGGAGCAAGTTCCGCATCTCCCCGACCGGCCTGGGGATGCTGCGCACCGCCGTCGCCGGCGCCGGCATCCGCTGGGGAATGGACGCCAGCCACAGGGTGGGCGTGGACGCGCCGCCGGTCGGCGAAGCAGGCGCGGGGGCCGCCGGCGGCGGCGAGGCCACGACGGAGGCCACGACGGAGGCCACAGCTGCAGCGAGCACCCCGGCAACCGCGGAGGCATCTTGCCGCATCAACGGTGGGCAAGGCATGCCGGGCGGCGTGCCGGCTTCCCGGAACCACAACTGGCGCCGCGGCCTGGACCGTCTCCTGCTCGGATACGCGATGGAGCCCGGCGACGTGCTGATCCGCGGCATCACCCCCGCTTCGCTCGAAGAGTGGGGCGGACGCGCCGGCGCCGACGACTACGAGACGCTCGGGCGCTTCTGCACCTACCGGGAGCTTGCCTGCGAGCTGGATGGCTGGCTGCGCAAGGAGGCGACGGCCGAGGAGTGGTCCAGGCGTCTTCGCGAAGAGGTCGTCGAGCGCTTCTTCAGCGACCAGTACCCGACCTCGCCCGAGGCGCGGCAGGAGGTGCGGACCGTGAACGGCCTGGTCGACGAGTTCGCCGCGGAGTGCCTGCGAGCGGGCCACCTGGGCGCTATCCCCTTCCCCGTGCTGCGTGACGCCCTGAACGCCCTGGCCGAGAAGTCCGTGCGTGCAGCGCCCCGGCTCGCGGACGGCATCGCCGTGGCCTCGCTGGCGTCCGGCCAGGTCTTCCCCGCCGAGGTCGTCTGCGCCGTGGGCATGAACTACGGCGCCTTCCCGCGACGTCCGCAGGTCAAGCCGTTCGACTTCCAGGCCGAGCTCTTCCCGGACGACGCACCCCGGAGCGGCGACCCAAGCCTCCGCAACGAGGACCGCTACGCATTCCTGGAGGCCCTGCTCGCCGCCAGGAGCGCGTTCGTCGCGACGTACACGGGCCGCGACCTCCAGGACGACAAGCCCCGGCCACCGTCCGTCCTGGTCAGCGAGCTGACGGACTACCTCGACCACCGGTTCGCTGGAGAGAGATCGAAGCGCGAACGGAAGCCGAAGAGCGATGGCGACTCGGACCGCACGTCGTCCGACGAGAACCAGCAGACCAGGCCCGACTGGACGACGCAGCACCCGCTGCAGCCGTTCAGCCGCCGATACTTCGAGGCAGGAGGCGCCGTCCAGAAGGGCGACGGGAACGGCAACGGGGACGGAACGAAGACAGCCCGCGGGCTCGGGCTCTACAGCTACTCGCAGCCGATGCAAAGCGCCGCGGAGACGCTGCTGACGACCTCGCCGGAGGCGCCGAACCGCTTCAGGGGCCGCCTGGAGGCCGAGACGCGAACCGAGGCAGACGGCAAGCCGACTGCGCTGCAGCTGGAACGTCTCGTCCGATTCTCGGAGAGCCCCTCGAAGGACTTTCTGCGCTACCGACTCGGCGCGCTGCTGGAGACACGGGAACCGGAGGTGGCGAATGACGAACCCTTCGATCTGAACGCGCTCGAGGACTGGAAGCTGAAGGACCAACTGGTCAGGCTGGGCGAGATGGACGCCGACCGGAGCCTGGCGATCATGGCGGCCGGCGGTCTGCTGCCACCCAGGAACCTGGGCAAACTGCGGCACAGAGACACCGCTCCGGAAGTCGTCGAGCTCCTCTTGAAGCTCAACGAGTTCACCGACCATCGCGAGCCCCCTCCCTTGCCGGTGGAAGTCGAGCTGGAAGCGACCTTCGACGGCGGCTGGGCTGGCAGTGGAGGGGGCGCGACCGCCGGAACCGGGCAGAAGGTACTGCTGGTCGGTGCGGTGGACGATTTCAGCAAGGAGCACAACGAACTGCTCTTCTGGCGGGTCGGCAACCTCCGGCCGAAGGACCGGATCGCGACCTGGCTGAAGCTCCTTGCGGTCACCTGCGAGCGCGGCGAAGCAGCCAACGCACGGCTCCTCGGCGTGAAGAAGAAGCTGAAGACGGAAGGTATCGAAGGGCCTGACCCCGCGACGGCGCGGAAGCTGCTGAACGAGTGGGTAGCGGTGTGGCAGGAGAGCCGCTTGCGGCCATTGCCGTTCTTTGCCGATACGTCGTGGCGCCTGGTGCGCGAAGATCAGAAGAATGCAGGAGGGGAAGCCACAGGGGCGGCCGCGAATGCTCGGCAGGGCGGCAGCGGCGCAGAGTCGCCCAACGCGTGGAAGGCACGAAGCGTTGCCGGCGGAAGGGCCGCGGACCATCCGGGCGCCCCCGTCCGCGCGCAGGCGGAGTGGCCGGAGAACGTTCGAAACCAGTGGTCCGGCAGCGCCCACCGCAGCTTCTCCGACGGCCGGAAGGCCTGGCACCGTCTGGTGTTCCCGAAGGCGCCCGAGACGCCGGAGTCCAGGGAACTGGCGCACCGGCTTCTGGGACCTCTGCTGAAGGCCACGACGCGGTGACCGCCGGCAACGCAGGGCACGACGCATTCGGCGCACGGCTCGACCGCGACCTCCTGATCGAGGCCAGCGCCGGTACCGGCAAGACCTGGACGCTGACGACCCTGGTGGCACGGCTGATCGTGGAACGGCAGGTTCCGATCGAGAGAATCCTGCTCGTCACCTTCACCATCGCCGCGACCGGCGAACTGCAGGACCGCGTTCGTCGGGTCTTGCAGAGAGCGCTGCGCGCCAGGGCAGGGGCCCCCTTGGGCAACGACCAGGCGGACCAGCTCCGGATCCACTGGAGGAACAGCGGCGTTTTTGACGACGACGTCGAACGTCTTCTCCGGCAGGCGCTCCGCGACTTCGACCGCTCGACGATCACGACCATCCACGGCTTCTGCCAACGGGCGCTCGCCGAGTTCGCCCTGCCGGCCCGCGTCCCCTTCCAGTTCGACGTCAGCGGCGACGACCTGCGAGTCACGGGCGACGCAGTGCGGGACTTCTGGCGGCAGCGAATGGTCGCCGAGGACATGAAGCTGCTGGAGTACGCCCGTGAGAGCAAGCTGGTCCCCAACGACGACACGATCGGGTGGGTGGCGGATCACGCCGGCAGGCTGCAGGAGATCCGCCCCGGGAAGGCAAGCGACGGCGAGGTCGAGGTCTTGCGCACCGCGTGGCTTGACGCCGTGCGCGACGCGGAGAAGGCGTGGGCAGACCAGAAGACCGCCTTCGTCCACGGTGTCCGGCCCGAGAACTGGTACGCGACGTCCCGACCAGGGATCCTGCCGCTCCACGGCGCAGTCGTCGAGGCCTTCGAAACAGGCAAGGCGGCAGAGCTTCGGCCTGACGTGGCCGGCGCCTTCGGCAAGAGTGCCCTGCACGACCAGCGGAGGAGCCAGGGCATCCAGAAGAGCCGCCGGGGGAACGTCCCCGACGTGCCCCTCTTTGACCACCTCGAGCGCATCGGCGCCGCAGGAAAGGCCCACGATCTCGCCCGCCTCGCGACGGGCGCGGACTGCCGGCCGGCCACCAGGCTCCACCGCGAAGCGTGGGCCATCGCACGGCGAAGGAAGCTCCTCGTCCTCGCTCGCGCCACGATCCACCGGAACGCCTGGGCCAGCCGGGATCTCACCTTCGATTCGCTGCTGGTCGAGCTCCACCGGGCGTTGACAGGGCCAGAGGGGCAACAGCCGGACTCGGCCCATTCCGACGGCGGCGACCTTGCCAGCCGCATCCGCCACCGCTACCCCGTCGCCCTGATCGACGAGTTCCAGGACACCGACCGCCTCCAGGCGGAGATCTTCCAGCGCATCTATCCCCCCGGCGAAGCCGGCGACCGCATGAAGACAGCCCTGATCGTGGTGGGCGATCCGAAGCAGTCGATCTACCGCTTCCGGGGTGCGGACGTCTTTGCCTATCTGGAGTACCGGCGCCGCATCGAACGGCAGGCCGGGCACCAGGCCGGCAGAACCGGGGCCGGAGAACTCCGGCTCGACGCCAACTGGCGCTCGACGCCCGAGCTGATCGCCGCCGTGAACCTGCTGTTCGACCACCCGCAGGCCTTCGTCCTGCCCGAGCCCGCGTTCTCGCGGGCAAGCGCAGCCCGGCAGCCCGAGGACCAGCGCGAGGCGCTGGTTCTTCCCCAGGGCGCAGGCCGCAACGGCACATCCGACATGGCGTCCGCCGGCGGTACACCCTTCGAGCTTCGGCTGATCGGCGAGTATGAGCAAGAAGCGGTCGACACGGCCGGACCCACCACGACCGACCCGTACGGGGGCGTTCCCTGGGGTGAACTGCCTCCCGGCTTCAAGAAGGGGAGAAACAAGCCTCATCTGACGGATCTCGCCGCCAGGGACGCTGCTCGCGAGATCGAACGCCTCATCGCGCTCGGCAGGGACGGCAAGGCGACCATCGTCCGCAACGGCCGGTCCAGGCCCGTGACGGGAGGCGACATCGCCGTGCTGGCGCGCAAGAACACTCAGGGGACGACCGTCGCCAGGGCCCTTCGCGAGCTGGGCATCGACAGCGTGGTGGTTGGAACCGAGAACGTCCTCCAGTCGGAGCAGGCAACCGACCTGTACCGCCTGATGAAGGCGTTGTGTGCGGAAGAGTCGGACCACCAGCAGAAGTCGCTGCTGTGCGGAGCCCTGGCCGCCGACCTGTTCGGGCTGGAGATGGAGGAGCTCGCCGGACTGCGGGACGACGACAACACCTGGGGTGAATGGCGCGAGCGCACACGCGATTGGGTCACGATCTGGGCCGACCACGGCATCGTCGCCCTGATCCGCCTCCTCCTGTTCGGCGGCGTAACGAACGGCTCCGCCAACCTGCTCCGCTACCCGGACGGACCGCGCCGGCTGACCAACTACCTCCACCTCGCGGACCTGCTCCACGAGCGGGAGACACGGGAACGCGCGTCGCGCCACGGCCTGCTGGAGTGGTTGCGCCAGTCTCGGGCCGATTCCCGCGAGGCCATCGAGAAGGTACAGCTCCGTCTCGACAGCGACGAGGACCTGGTGAAGATCGTCACCATGCATCGGGCCAAGGGACTGGAGTTTCCGATCGTCTTCTGTCCATTCGCCTGGGACGGCCACGAGCGGAAGAACCAGGGGCCGGCGGACCACTACGACCCGCAGCAGCGCAAGGCGGTGCTGGACCTCGACCCGTCGGACAAGGTCCGCCAGCAGGAGCGGCTCGAGGACCGCGCCGACGACCACCGCCTGCTCTACGTCGCCCTCACTCGGGCGAGGTTCCGCTGCGTGGTGACCTGGGCGAACGGCGGCGGCTTCGAGCACACCCCACTGGCCTGGCTTCTCCACCGAAGGTCAGACCCTCGGGGCGGCATGAGCAAAGCGCTGGCCGACCATGCCAGTCAGCTGAAGGCGCTGAGCCTGGAGCAGTGGCGAGCGGAGGTCACGGACTTCGCGGCCCGGTCGGGAGGATCGATCTCGGTCAGCGACGTCCGCCCGCAGGGCGTCGTTGGCCAGCCGGCAACGGCCACGAAGCCGAGCGGGAGCGCCGGCGGCGAAGATCCGCAAGCCGCTGCCCTCGTCGCGAAGCGCTTCAAGGGCCAGATCAAGCGCATTCGCCAGCGGACGAGCTACTCCGCCCTGTCGTCGGGCGGCACCGCTTCGGCGCCGGTGCGCGACAGCGACGAGGTCGACGACGGGCCGCCCGAGGACGGGGGTCTCGAAAGCCCTCGGGGTCAAGCGGCGCCCGGCGACGGGCACGACGCGGCGGTCGCGCAAGGGCCCGAAGAGGCGCCCAGAAACGTCCACACGTTCCCGGCGGGTGGACGGGCCGGACGCTGCCTGCACGACATCCTCGAGAAGCGCCTGATCACCAGCCCCGAAGCCGTGTCCGACGAGGCGATCTGCCACGAAGCGCTGGCCCGCCACGGCATCGGGAAGAACGAAACGGACCGCAGGGCATGGGTCCCCGTCGCCCGCAAACTGCTCGCGAACGCCCTCGATACACGGCTGATCGTTCCCGGCAGCCGCGAAGAGCCGTCGTTCACGCTCCGCGACCTGAAGCAACCCGTCACCGAGCTGGAGTTTCACCTGCCGCTGCACTCCATGGATTGCGGAAAGCTCGCGGCGTGTCTGGAGCACTACGGCTACCAGCCCCGGCTGCAGACAGACCGGCCGGCCATCGACGGCTTCCTGCACGGCTACATCGACCTGGTGGCACGGCACGACGGGCGCTGGTACGTCATGGACTACAAGTCGAACCGGCTCGGCCCGAACTCGGATTCCTACGACGACGCAGCCCTCGAGGACGCCATGCAGCGGACCGGCTACCACCTCCAGTTCCTGCTCTACCTGACCGCCCTGCACCGCCTGCTCAAGCTGCGCCTGGGCGATTCCTACAGCTACAAGCGCGACGTCGGTGGCGTCCTCTACCTGTTCCTGCGCGGCATGAACCCGCACGACCTGGGCAGCGGCGTCTTTCACGACCGGCCGGAGGCCCGTTGCATCGAGGAAATCGACGCCTGCTGCGGCCGGCCGCAGGAAGGCGAGTCGCTGCAAGCGTCGATGACCGAGGCAAGCGGATGATGGCGGCCTGCAAGCAAGGCACGAAACTGGAGACGCCGTGGCTTCCGCCAGTGGCAGGGGCAGGCGAGCCATGAGTGCGTCCGAGCACGGCGCCCACCTGGAGTACGTCGCGGCAGGCGTGCATGGCGGTGCCGAGCAGGCGATGGCTGCGCCCTGGGTCGGCGGGCAGATCGACGAGCTTGCGGAGCACGGTGTCCTGGAGGACATCGACCGCCACTTCGCCCGGTTGCTGCTTCGCCTCCACGCCAACCACGACGCCGGCGAAGTCGTGGCCCTGGCCGGCGCAGTCACCAGCGCGATGCACCGGAACGGGCACATCTGCCTCGACGTCAACCAGGCCTGCAGCCAGCCGATAGTGAAGCTCGTGGAACGGCCCGAACCTCGCACCGAGGAAGAGAGGATCCCCCAGGCAGTCGCCGAGATGGAGCTGCCGGGCAGGGAGACCCTCCTCGGCGCGCTGAGGAGAAGCCCGATGGTCGACACCACATCGGGTGGCACGACCGGCGAGACCAGGCCGGGCGCGGCCGTCACGGATGACCGGCCGCTCGTGCTCGACGGGGAGCGTCTCTACCTGCAGCGGCTCTTCGACGCCGAGGGAAAGCTCGCGAAGCGTCTGCTGGAGCTGGCCGGCCGCCGCAAGGCGGTTCCTGACCCCGACTCGGTCATCGAATCGCTCTACGCCGGGCCGCCGAAGGACATGCCCTACCCCGAAGCCACCAGGGCGCTCCGATCCGCCATGGAGCAGCACCTGTGCATCATCACCGGGGGGCCGGGCACCGGCAAGACGACCCTGGCCGCGAAACTGATCGCGGCCCTCGTCCGTACCGGCGGCGCCCGGCCGCGTCGCATCGCCCTGGCCGCGCCGACCGGCAAGGCGGCGGCACGCATCCAGGAATCCGTGCGCGAGAAGCTCGGCACGCCGCCGCTCGACGCCGTCGAAAGGCTCTTTGACTTCAGGCCCGAAGCGCAGACGCTCCACCGGCTGCTGCTCGGACGCGACGGACGCCTGAACAGGCTCGATGCGCTCGTCATCGACGAATGTTCCATGGCCGACCTGTCTCTCACGGTGCGTGTGGTCGCGGCGCTGCCCGAGGACTGCCGACTGATCCTGCTCGGCGACGCGCACCAGCTGGCGTCCGTGGAGCCGGGCGCCGTGTTCAGCGATCTCTGCAGCGCCGGGCTCGGCGGCGGCACGCTGGAGGAGTCCGTGGCCTGGCTGACGAAGAACCACCGGTTCGGCGAAAGCACCGGCATCCACCAGCTGGCCGAGGCGATCAAGAGTGGGAAGGCCGCCGAGGCGGTCACCGTTCTGGCCAGCTCGACGTACCCGGACGCGCGCCTGAAGCCACTGCACCCGGCCTCCGGCAACCAGGCGCCCGAGACGCCGCGGCGCCGCAACTCCAGCCTGCGGACGGGCTCCGCTTCCAGCCAGGAGAAGGCGGCCTTCGAGGCGTACGCCAGGCAGACGGCGAAGCTCTGGGCCGACCACATCGCCGAGCACATCGAGGGCATCGGCGCCACGCTCGACGGCCCGACCGAAGAACCGCAGTCCGGACCCGCCGCCAACGCCGAGGGCAGCGGAGCCAGCGCCTCGAGACTCCAGCCCTTCCCCAGGGAACGCGTCCTGTGCAGCCACCGCCGCGGTCCGTTCGGTGTCGACCGGTTCAACCGCATCGTCGAGAAGGATCTGGCCAGACGCCAGAGGGAGCGGCCCCGACGCCTGAAGGCCGCCGCGAAAGTCGACGCTGCCACGAACCCGGCACGCGGGGCGACCGGCGGGGAGGTCCCTGTACCTCCGGGGGACGACGAGTTTCCGGTGGGCCGCCCCATCCTGGTCACCCGCAATGACCGGCAGACCAACCTGATGAACGGCGACACCGGCATCGTGGTGCTCGACGCATCGGGCCGGAAGAAGGTCTGGTTCCCCGAGCTCGACCGCGACAGCGAGCGGCGCCTGGTGACGCCCGCCACCCTGCCGCCGCACGAGAGCTTCTTCGCCCTGACCGTCCACCGCGCCCAGGGTTCCGAGTACGATCACCTCGTGTTCATCCCCGGCCCGGCGGAGTCGCGGGTGAACTCGCGCGAGCTCTTCTACACCGCGGTCACGCGCGCCATGAAGAGGGTGACGGTGCTGGGAAGCGAGGAATCGGTCACGCGGGCCGTGGAGCGCGCCACGTCGCGAAGCACCGGGCTCGCCCGGCGGCTCGGTTCGACCTGAGCCGTTTCGAGTCGAGCCCGGGCCCGGCTCCGCCGCCGGCAGCGCGGACCGGGCTCGCCGAGCCGGCTTCCCGCAGACAAGAAAAGACCCCGCCCCGGCGCGATGCGCCGAGACGGGGTCCCGATTCTGCGTCTGACCAAAGGGCCTGAGCCCCGCGAGCGCCGAGCGGATGCGCTACTCGCCGCCCGACACGGTCCCTTCGCTGCCGGCCGCGTCGGACTGCTGACTCCGCGCCTGGCGGAGGCGACGGAACAGCTTGCCCTGCTCCTCCTCGCTGAGGGAATCCCAGTCCACTCCGAAGCGCTCCTTCACGAGCTTCCTGAAGCCCTGCCGGCTGAACCGCTGGCCGCTCAAGAAGCCGGTGTCGGACGGATCGAAGCCCGGCTCGGCGTCCGCGTAGGACACGAAGCCGAACATCATCTCCGACGTCGTCGGGCCGCCGTAGACGACCGTCTCGGTCGGATCCGGATTCGCCGGGTTGTCGGCCGAGTTGTCCCAGGCCATCGTGAGCTCGATCTCGGTACCGGCCGGGATGCGCTTGCCGCCGGCAGGGTACTTGTAGTGGGTCTGCCAGTTGAAGTCGTACCGCGGTACGTCGAGGAGGACCTCCTCCGTGCCGTCCGGGTACCTGGCGACGTACCGGGCCGACTTGCCCCGCAGGTGCATGTGCGGCGTGTAGCCGAGCAGCAGCGAGTCACGTTCGAACGTGTGCTTCTTCGTGGCGACGTAGTTCGAGTCGCCGGGCGGGATCTCGAAGTCGAACTTGCCCATCGCCGCGTTCTGCATCACATGGTCGGGCTTGAAGCCCGCCGGATAGAAGCGGATGGCGACCGAGGACCGATCCCACACCCCGGTGCCTTCGCCCGGCTCCTTGTGGTAGTGCATCTGCCAGCGAATCGTGGTGCCGGGCTCGAGCAGCGTGCCGAAGCCGTCGTCGTGGACCGTCGGGTCGTTGCCGGGGGCGATGCCGCCCAGCGGCCTCGCGATGATGTGGTGCACGACCGGGCCGCCGGGACGGAACTCGACCGCCTTGATCCACCGCGGCTCGGGCAGCTGCTCCCTGGTGATCGTCGTCTCGAAGTTGATGTACTCGTCCTGCACGTCGTCCTTGACGAAGTAGTCCTCGCCCATGTCCATCACCAGGTCGGGCTCGCCAATGGTCCAGCCATCCGTCGAACCCCAGTCCCTGGCCGGCGCAGCCAGCTCGGCATCACCGATCGGGGCGCCGCCCCGGGCCCAGGCGACCAGGGTCGCGCGCGCCTCGGCGGTGATCGTGCGCTCGTTCTCGAACACGCCGTGGTGCTGCGGCGCGGCGTGCCAGGGCGGCATCAGACCGGCCTCGACCTGGCGGGCGATCGAGCGCGCCCAGGGACGCGTTTCCTCGTAGGTGGTGAACGCCATCGGCGCCACCATCCCGCCGAGATTGGCGCCGTTCGGACGGTGACAGACCTGGCAGTTCTGCTCCATGATCGACTGCACGTCGCCGTACCACGTCGGTGCGGCCTGCGGCGCGTCGTTGTTGTTGGTCGGGTTGTTGTTGGTCGGGTTGTTGTTGGCCGCGGCGAGCGGTGCGGCGAGCGCGACCGCCGCGAGAACGGCAAGAGCCTTCTTCATGGGCAGAACCTCCTCAAGTGGTCCGAGATGCTGTACGATTCACGCCTGTAGCCAAGCACCGTAGCACACACGCGCCTCATGGCCGGACCGCGGGATGTGGCCCATCCCGGCCGGCCAGCCCTGACTGTCGCCTGTGGCAGAATCGGGCGGCTGAGGGGCGGCAGCCATGGAACCTCAATCGGCATCGAGCAGTCTGGCGGCATGAAGAACGACAACGAACAGGCAGCGATTCCGGCGGCCATCACCGGCGCCGACGGCAGCGACGCCGATTTTCGGATTCCGACCTGCTACGTGGAAGGCCACCAGGCCGCCCGGAAGCTGGATCCCGAACTGGCGGACGAGTACATCCGATACACGACCCTGGGCGACCCGGCGGCCGACCGCGCGGTCGAGGAGCTGGCGCGCACAGTGAAGCCGCATCTCATCCACCGCATGATCGCGGCCACGGTCAACAACCAGGACAACCCGCCCGAGAACACGCCCGACGCCCTGCGGGAGCTCATCGAGTCGGTCTCCGTGGTTCCGGAGTGGTACGACAGGGACATCGCCCACATGGCGGCCAGAGCATTCTTCCGCAACGCGGACAAGGTCCTGGGAGGTCTGGTTGCCGGCTCCATCATCGAGGGCTTCTCCACGCTGATCAGCAAGTCGTTCCGCATCCGGAGCCGCATCATCCAGAACGGAGTGCGCAGGCTTCAACAGAACACGCTGCAGCTGACGGAGCAGTTCATGCCCGGCGGCGCAATCCCCGGAGGCGACGGCTGGAAGCTGAACCTCCGCATTCGCCTGATTCACGCCCAGGCGAGGATGCTGCTGAAAGATTCGGACGAATGGGACCAGGAGACGTACGGACTGCCTCTCAGCGGTGCCCACATGCTGCTCGGGGGCGCCTCCTTCTCGGGGCGGCTGATGCAGCACGTGGAGAAGCTGGGCGGCGACTTCACCAACGCGGAGAAGGAGGCCTACATTCACACGTGGCGCTACTCCGGAACCGTGATGGGACTGCCCGAGGAGCATCTCTTCACCGACATGGACTCGTCGCTCCGCATGTACAGGACGGCGGCGACTTGCGAACCGCCGCCGGACCACGACGCCATCATCATGGCCAACAGCATCATCAACAGCGCTCCGATCCTCTTCGGAAGGACCGACAGTGCCGAGCGTCAGAAGCTGGCGAACTTCCTCTACCACATATCGCGCGAGCTGATCGGCAACGACCTGGCGAACGCGTTCAAGTATCCGAAGGCGCCGCTCTTCCCGGTGCTTCCCCGCATCGCCGCGATGAACCGCCTCAAGAAGATCACGCACAGGTTTGTCCCGTCGATGGCCACGAAGGTCGCCTTCAACCGCTTCGACCAGCTCTTCATGGCGTCCGACCTGGGGCACCACGAGCACTCGTTCGCGCTGCCGACCTCCGTCTTCGACGAAGACTCCAGGCCCTGGTAACGCAGCCGGGGACATCCCCGGCGGCCAGGGTCCGTGACGCGGCTGGCGGCGCTACTGCGCCGACGGACTCGCTCGGCGCCGACCGGCGGCCGGCCGGCCGGCATCGAGGTCGGAGTGCATGGCGGCCACCATCGAGGCGACCTCGGGCCGGGTGAGCTTCGCGCCGGGCCCTTCATCCTCCACCCGGTCCAGAGTCGCCCACGCGAGGCGCACCGGCAAACCTGTGAATCCGAGATAGCCCCGCGGCGCTCCGGCCTCCTGCAGGTGGTCCACGTACTCGCCAGCAATCACCAGGTCGGCCCTGGCAAGCCGGAAAGCCGCCTCCCGCTCCCGCACGCCGGGCAGGAAGGTCCTGCCCTCGCCCGCGTCCGCGTCCGAGTCCTTCAGGATGTTCACCAGCTGGAGCGCCTCGCCGAAGGCTGGCGCCCGGCGCCGGAGCGCCTCCGCGGCCGGCGCCATCGGCGTGCCCAGCAGGAACAGCTCGGTCAGCATCTCGCCGACGATGCCGGCGACAACGTAGCAGTAGTCGCGCAGCGCCGGAAGCCCGCCAAGCCGGAGCTCGCCGTCCTCGCCGGCACCCTGAACGATATGCGCCATGCCGAGGGTGGTGCGGCGCACGTGGCGACCCACCACCGCCCGCGCCTCCGGGTCCAGCGCCTCGTACGCGGCGATCACCTCCGCGGTCGCCTCGATCAGGTCCAGATAGCCCTCGTGGTCCGACGGCGGGTCGCTCAGCCAGGAGGCCACGGTCGCCTCGATGTCGCCCGGCGGCACGGAGCCCGAGTCCCTCAGCAGCCCGGCGAAGCGCTCGAGAGCCTCGACACGCCGCTGGCGGCGCCAGACCGCCGCATCCTCGAGCGTGTCCGCGATGCGAAGCAACAGGTAACCCAGGGCCACCTGCTGGCGCGTCACTCCCCCGAGCTGGGGGATGGAAACGGCGAACGTCCGGCTGGTCCTGACCAGCAGATCCTCAAGGTCAGCCATGGGTGAACGGGCGATTGTAGCGCCCGTTCCACGCGGAGTCGCCCCGCCGACGCGTGGTAACGTCCTGTCCATCCGACCGAAACCCGAACGCAGCGTTGCATGGACTTGACGAGATCCGCCCCCTCTCGCCTGTACCGCCATTTCCGGGGCAAGCACCGCAGATGAACGCCGTTCCCGTTCCGCCTGAAGGGAAGCACCCCTCTCGACCACATCGCGCCGGCAGAGCGTCGCTGGCCAGGTCCGCAGGTCTGCTGGCTGCGACGGCCGCGTTGACCGGGTTGACCGCGGGCTGCTCCGTGGCGCCGGCGCCCGAACTTCCCGACGCGGCGGACCTCGTTCCCTCCCGGTTCGAGCAGGAGAACGCCGAGCCGGGAGACGCCGACGGCGGCGCCGCAGAGTACGAACCGCTCGAGTGGTGGAAGTCCTTCGCCGACCCGGCGCTCGACCGGGTCGTTGAAGCAGCGCTCGCCTCCAACCTGGACATGGCAGCGGCCGTGGCCCGGGTTCGACAGGCCAGGGAGAGGGCCCGCATGGCCAGGGCCGCGGTCCTGCCCACCGTCCGGGCGGCGGGCGTGCTCCAGGACCTGAACAACCCGACGAACGCAGGGCTGGGCGCCCAGATTCAGGACCTCGGGCTGGGCGAACTCGCCCCCGGGGTCACCCTGCCGGACCGCCTGGGACTCACGACCTGGTCCCTCGGCGCGGACCTCTCCTACGAGACGGACTTCTGGGGCCGCGCCCGGAGCGCCTCGCTGGCCGCCGGTTCCGAGCACCTGGCCTCGGAGTCCGATTACATGACCGCGAGGATCGGCGTCCTCGCCGAGACGATCGCCGCCTACCTGGAGATCGTGGACCTGCGCCGACAGATCGATCTCGCCGGGCAGATGGTCGACGTCCTCGGCGAGCGCGAGCAAGTCGCGTCCACGCGCTACGACCGCGGGCTGTCAGACTCGCTGGACCTCTATCGGATTCGTCAGGAGCTGCGGGGCGCCGAATCCGCCCGGCACCGGCTCCAGAACGGCCTGGCGAGCGCCGAAGGACGGCTCGCGGTGCTCTTGGGGGGCCACCGGGACGACCTCGCGGACCTTTTGCCGGACACCCTCTCGCCCGAAGTGACGGCGGCCCCGGCGCCCACCGGCGTCCCGGCCGATCTTCTGATGCAGCGCCCCGACGTGCGCGCCGCCAGGCACAGGCTGGAAGCCGCCAGGTTCACGGTCGAGACGCGGCGGGCCGCACTCATGCCCTCGCTCTCGTTCTCCGGTTCCATCGGCCTGCAGAGCGCGCGAATCGACGATCTGTTCCATGTCGACCAGTGGTTCACCAACCTGGCCGCCAACCTCCTCGCGCCCGTCTTCGACGGCGGGCGGCTGCGCAGCAACGTGACGCTGGCCGAAGCCCGCTTCGACGAGCTGGCCGCGACCTGGGGCCGCACGGTCGTGACCGCGGTCAACGAAGTGGAGACCGCGCTGGCAATACACGAGAACGAGCTCCGTCGCCATGCCCTGCTGTCCTCGCGTCTGGAGCAGGCGCGTGCCACGGAAGCGCTGCGCACCCAGAGGTACGAAGGCGGTATCGGAGGCTACGGCGACGTGCTCGACTCCCTCCTCGCCCGCCTGAATGCGGAGTCGGAGCTCGCTTCCGCCGAAAGCGACCTGGCGCGAGGCAGGCTGACCGTCCACCGTGCCCTGGGCGGCGCCTGGACGCAATCCGAGACGATCGACGAGGACCCGGCCGCCCCGGCAAGCTCGGGAGCGACGGCAGCCAGCGCAGCCTCGAACGGAACCGCCCATTGAACGGAAAGACCAGATGAGTCAACGAACCGGCTGGCTTGTCGCCGGCATCATCCTGATCGGCTCCGGCGGTCTTGCCGCCTTTCTCGTGTCGCTGCGGCCCGAGCCCGAGCGAGCGCCTCCTCCTTCCCGCGTGCCCTTCGCGAGCACCTCCAGCGTCGAGGCCGGAGAGGGGGCCATCCCCGTCTTCGGATCGGGCACGGTGCAGCCCCGGGCCGAGGTGGACATTGCCGCCGAGGTTGGCGGCAGGGTGGTCTGGGTCGACTCGTCGCTGGTCAGCGGCGGCCGCCTGCGCGAAGGGCAGGTGCTGTTTCGCATCGACGACGCCGACTTCAGGAGTCGGGTGGCGAAGGCCCAGGCAGACGTCGCGCTTCAGGAAGTCGAGCTCCTGAAGGTCAGCGAGGAAGCCGGGGTCGCCCGCGCGGAGTACGAGCAGTTCAGGCTGCGTGCCGCAGCAGGCGGCGCAGAGCGGGGCGACGCGAACCCTCTGGCGCTCTGGGAACCGCAGCTCGAAGCCGCCCGGGCGGCGCTCGACAGGACCCGGACGGCACTTGCCGAAGCCGAGCTCCAGCTCTCCCGCACCGTGGTGAAGGCGCCGTTCGCCGGCGTCGTCCGATCCGAGTCGGTGGACGTCGGCCAGTTCGTCGCTCCCGGCCAGGGGGTCGCCCGCGTCTACGCCTCGGACGCGGTCGAGGTCGTGGTGTCGCTCGCCGACGGCGAAGCCGCCCTGATTCCGGATCTCTGGGCTCTCCGGGCGGGTGACGGCAACCGCCAGGTGAAGGCCCGCGTGGTCGCGGACTACGGCGCCCGGCGCTACGGCTGGGACGGCTACGTGGACCGGATCCGCGGCGACCTGGACGAGCGGACCCGGACGCTCGACCTGATCGTGCGAGTTCCGCGTCCGCTGCGCGGCGGAGAGCCTGAGGGCGGCACGGGCGAAGACGAAGAGGACGCTGCCGGGAATCCGCCGCTGCTGGTGGGCAAGTTCGTCGACGTGGCGATCGAGGGCCTGGTGCCCGAGTCCTACTACCGCCTCGAGCGGGCGGCGCTTCAGCCCGGCGACGAGGTCTGGGCGGTGCAGGGCGGGAAGCTGACCATCGTGCCCGTCACCGTCCTGCAGCGCATCGAGGGCCACGTGAACGTCACCGGCCCGCTCTCGCCCGGCCAGACCGTCGTGATCGGCGGCATTCAGGTCGCCACCGAAGGCATGTCCGTGCGGACGGAGAACGAGGCCGGTTCCTGACCGTGGACCATCTCTCCGAGCAGGAACGGCGAGGGCCCATCGCCTGGATGGTGCGCAACGGCGTCGCGGCGAATCTGCTTCTGTTCGTCATCGTGGCCGGCGGCCTGGTTTCCCTGCCCAGCCTGGTGCAGGAGGCGTTTCCGGTGCTCGCCTTCGACTTCGTCGAGGTGACCGTCGCCTATCCCGGGGCCACCCCGGACGAGGTGGAGCAGTCCGTCGTCACCCGCATCGAGGACCAGGTCGAGACGGTGGACGGCGTGCGCGAGGTCACGTCGATCGCTTCGGAGGGCCTCGCCACCGTCATGGTCGAGCTGAAATCGAGCGCCGACATGGGCCGCGTCCTGAACGACGTGGATGCAGCGGTCAACCGGATTCAGACCTTCCCGGCGCAGGTCGAGCGGCCCGAGATCCAGCAGATGACGAATCGGCAGAGCGTGATTCGCCTCGTGCTCCACGGCGACGTGCCGGAACGCGCGCTCAAGGAACTCGCCTGGCAGGTCGAGGCGCGAATTGCCGCCCTGCCGGACGTCTCCTACGTCTCGACCAGCGGCGTCCGGGCCTACGAGATTTCCATCGAAGCGCCCCTCCGGCGGCTCCGCTCGCTCGGCCTGACCGTCGAAGACATCGCCCAGGCGGTGCGCGAGGACTCGACGGACGTCGCTGCCGGCAGCATCGAAACGCGCGAGGCGGAAGTGCGGCTCAGGACCACGGGGCGCCGGGCCGACCAGTACGACTTCGAGGACATCGTCGTCCTCGCCCGCCCCGATGGCACCGTCGTGCGCCTGGGCGACATCGCGACCGTGCGGGACGACTTCCAGGACGTCGACCTCATCACGCGCTACAACGGCCAGCGCGCCGCGTTCGTAGAGGTCTACCGGTCGGCCGGGGAACAGGTGCTCGACGTGGTCGCGGCGGTGGAGGCGCACCTGGAACGGGATGTCATTCCCTCGCTGCCCGCCGGCGTTTCCCTCGCCGTCTGGAACAACGACGCGGACGTCTACAACGATCGGCTGAACCTGCTGCGCAAGAACGCCCTGATGGGGCTGGCACTGGTGCTGGTCGCGCTGACGCTGTTCCTGCAGGCCCGGCTCGCCTTCTGGGTCTCGGTCGGCATCGGCATCTCCTTCATCGGCGCCGTGATCCTGATGCTGCCGCTCGGCGTCTCGATCAACACGATCACGCTGTTCGCCTTCATCCTGGCGGTGGGAATCGTGATCGACGATGCGATCGTCGTCGCCGAGCAGATTCACGCTCACAGAGCAACGGGAATGCCGGGCCACGCCGCCGCCATCCGCGGCACCCAGCGAGTCAAGCGGCCGGTCGTCTTTGCCGTCCTGACCACGATCGCAGCCTTCTTTCCGCTGATGTTCGTCCCCGGTCCGCTCGGCCGCGCGACCGGGTCCATCTCGGTCATCCTCATCTCGATCCTCATCTTCTCGCTGATCGAATCGCTGTTCATCCTGCCCAGGCATCTGTCCCACCTGCCTGCGCCCGGCACTCACGTCGCCAATCCGGTGGAGCGGCTCCTGAACCGAGTCCACGAAGCCGCAACCCGGCAGCTCCAGAGGTTCACGGACGGTCCTCTCGACCGCGGTCTGAGGTTCGCCACCGCGCAACCCCTGGTGGTGATTGCCGGCGGCATCGCCACGCTGATGCTATGCTTCGCCCTGGTCGGATCGGGCATCGTCGGCGTCATCTTCACCCAGCCGGTTGAAGCCGACATCGTGACTGCAAGCATCGAGATGCGCGAAGGTACCCCGGCCCGGCGGACCGCCGAGCTGGCCGCCCGCGTCGAGCAGGCAGGCCATCGGGCGCTCGAACGGTTGTCCGTGGAAGCGGGTGTCGAGAAGTCGTCCCTGTTGCTCGGCGTCAACTTCACCGTCGGGGCGCCGGCGAGAACGCTCGGCGGCGGGCTCGCCCAGGAGGCCAGTCTGAATGCCCAGCCAAACATCGCGGCCGTCGAGTTCAAGCTCGCCCCCTCCGAGCAGCGGGACCTGACTTCGGGCGAGTTCGTGCAGGCCTGGCGGGAGGAGGCGGGACCGCTGCCGGAGGCGCGCGGCGTCGTCTTCGCAGCGGACCTCGTTGACCTCGGCACTCCGGTGCAGGTCGAGCTGTCCCACCGGGATCCCGCCCGGCTCGGCCAGCTCGGCGACGAGGTGGTTGCAGCGCTGCGCCGCTTCGAAGGCGTCTTCGACGTCCAGTCCGACCACTCCGCCGGCCTGCAGGAAGTCCAGCTCGCCCTGCGTCCGGAGGCTCGTACGCTGGGCTTCACGCTGGACGGTCTCGGCAGCCAGGTGCGGGCCGCCTTCTTCGGCGACGAGGCCCTGCGCGTGCAGCGCGACCAGGAGGACGTTCGGGTCTACGTGCGCCTTCCCCCGGAGGATCGGGACACGATCGCGGACATCGAGAACTACCTCGTCCGGACTCCCGACGGCGCCGAAATCCCGCTCAGCCGGGTCGCCACCGCGGAGTTCGGGACCTCGCCGTCCTCCATCAGGCGGCGCGGCGGCGAGCGCATGGTCACCGTCACGGCAGACGTCGACCCGGTCGTGGTCACCGGAGGCGAGGTTCTGGCATCCCTCGAGCAAACCGTGCTGGCCGACCTCGGCGAGCGCTACCCGGGCTTCGGCTATCGGTACGGCGGCCAGCAGCAGCAGCAGGTCGAGTCGTTGAACGCGCTGGGACGCGGCTTCCTTCTCGCCCTGCTGATGATCTTCGCGCTGCTCGCCATTCCGCTGGGCTCCTACGCCCAGCCCCTGATCATCATGGCGATCATCCCGTTCGGCATGGTCGGGGCGATCCTCGGCCACCTCATCATGGGCATGAGCCTCAGCATCACGTCGCTGTGGGGCATCGTGGCCCTCACCGGTGTGGTCGTGAACGACACCCTGGTGATGATCGACTTCATCAACGTGAAGCTCCGACAGGGCAGCCCCCCGGGGATCGCGATCGTCGAAGGCGCGAAGGCGCGCTTCCGGCCCATCCTGATCACGTCACTGACCACCTTCCTCGGCTTCGCGCCGCTCATTCTCGAGCGCAGCGTTCAGGCTCAGTTCCTCATCCCGCTCGGCGTCTCGATGGGCTTCGGTCTGGTCTTCGCCACGTTCCTTCTCATGCTGATGACGCCGGCCATGACCGCCGTGTACTTCAGCGTCACCCGACGATCACTGCCGTCGGCGCCCGACCCGGCACCAACAGGAGCACTGTCATGACCGAAGCGACTTCCAGCGCCCTGACGCCCACCCTTCCGCCCGGCCCGAAAAGACCCCAGCGGATCAAGTACCTGCGGAAGCGTCTCGCGGACTACTACGCCATGCTGGCGGAGCTCCGCGAGGAGTACGGCGACGTCGTTTCCTGGAAGATGGTGGGCCTCGACAGCATCGCCATCTTCGACGCCGACATGATCACCGAGGTCCTCGTCGAGCAGCGCCCGTACTTTCCCCGCGCCCTGCGGCTCGGCGCACAGTGCCCGTCGCTTCCGAACCCCGGTCTGGCCAGGAGCAACTTCGAGGGACACCAGCGCAAGCTCGGGCCTGTCAACGCGCTGTTCAGAGAGGACCGCCTTCCCGCCTACAGCGAGATAATGATCCGGCACTTCCAGGAGATGGTGGACAGCTGGCAACCCGGTGTCGTGCCGGCCCAGGACGAGATCTATCGCGCTGTCGCCAGGTATCTGGGCGAGGCGGCGGTCGGTCGCGACCTGAATCCGGGGCACAGGGTGCTCATGGATGCGGTGAAGACGATCAAGTGGGACTTCGGGGTGGACTTCCTGCCACTCAAGGGGCTGATCCGCATGCTCCCCCTGCCCAACAACCGGTTGCTGCGCCGCACCTTCGGCAAGCTCGACGAAGTGTTCGCCGAAGCCCTTCGCAAGGCACGGGAGCCGGGAAACGAGCGAGTCGACTGGATTTCTCACCTGGTGCGAGACTCGGTCGAGCATCCCCTCGACCCTCCCTACACCGACCAGGAGATGCGCGACGAGGTGATCGACCTGATACTCGGCGGTGGCGTCGACCCGGTCGCCATGGTCCTCGCCTTCACCGTGGGCTATCTGTGCCGCAACCCTGCGGCGATGGACCGCCTCGAACAGGAAGTGGACGAGGTACTCGGCGACGCTCCGTTGACCCCGGAGGACTACTACCGGCTCCCCTACGCACGAGCGGTGTATCACGAGGGCATGAGGCTGGCAGTGCCGCCCTTCGTCATCGAGCGCGAGGCCACGGAGGACCGCGTTGTCGGCGGGCGCTATCTGGTCCCCAAGGGCACCTACGTGCAGCTGTGCCGGGGACACCTGTTCCGAGACGAGAAGCACTTCGAGCGTGCCAACGACTTCGATCCCGACCGCTGGATGGACGGCGGCCCCGGATGCCCCGCCAACGTCTACCAACCCTTCAACGTGGAACCGCGCCGCTGCGCGGCCTGGCAGACCACCACGATGGGGGGCGTCTTCTGCCTGGCTGCCATCGCCCGGCGTTTCCGAATGGAGCCCGCTACCGACGAGCCGCTCGAATACCATTTCACGCTGCTGTACGGGCCGAAGGGCCCGGTACCCATCCGCGTCACCGAACGCGGTTCCTGAGTCGGGACCGTCAACCGGCGGAGCCGCCACGCTCGCTCCCGGCCCACTGCCCGGGATCAGCTGCGGGCAGTCACCGCTCCGTCGCGGGCCGATCAAGCCGCACCGGACCGCAGCAGGCACCGCCGCACCATTGCCGTTGACGCCCAACGTGCCAGGGGTGGCGGGCGAGGGACGGCGGACCGCAGCCCTGCCTGCTGCTCCGCTCGGCCGCTCGGCGGAATGCTGCTCGGCTGGCTGCTACTCGGCCGATTGCGCCTTCTGGAACGCCGGCCGGGCCATGCAGCGGTCGCCGTAGGCTTCCAGCACCGGCGACTCGGGCAGCATCCCGAACATGCGCAGGAAGACGGCGCTGCTGCCGAGCATCACGTCGGCGGCGCTGAACCGGTCGCCCAGAATCCAGGGGCCGTCGCCCAGGCCGTCCTCCCAGACCTCGATGGTCTTCGCGAAGCTCCCCCAGCCCAGCGTCGACGGCCTGAACGCCTCCGCGTGGTGCTCCTCGGGCACCACCGTCCGCAGGCCCGACTCGAACATCGCCGGTTCGACCATCGCCGCCGAGTAGATGAGCCAGTGCACGAAGCGGGCGCGCTGCGGGTCGTCGAGCGCCGGCGCGAGCCGCCCGGAGGCGTAGCGGTCGGCCACGTACAGACAGATGGAGGCGGAATCCCAGATCTTCACGTCTCCGTCCTCGAGCGCCGGCACCTTGCCCATCGGGCTGGCGGCGAGATGCTCCGGGGTGCGCTCGGGCTTCGTCACGTCGACCCGGACGAGCTCGTGGTCGAGGCCCGCTTCCTCCAGCATCCAGACGGCGCGGCTGGCCCGCGTGCGCGGGCACCAGTACAGCTTCATTCGTACTCCTCCGAATCCAGATGCTCGGTTCCCGCCGGGGCGCGGCCCATCTCCCTCATGTTGGTGAAGAAGCCGCGCACGTCGAGCTCGATGATGACGGGCACGTCGTTGTCGTTGCGCCAGAACCAGCCATGGTTGCCGGAGTACCCGGCAGTCAGGCCGCCGCGGCCGCCGGTCACCTCGAATTCCTCGGCGTAGCGCACCGGTTCGTCGTCCAGGTCGTTGAACGGGTCGGCGTGAAAGTCCGAGTAGAGGGCGCCGCCGTCCGTCTGCCAGGAGTAGACGATCGTCATGCCCTCGATCATCTGCAGCTTGTACTCCATCTGCTCGTTGGCGCCGACCTCGATGCTGACCGTCTCGGCGCGCAGCTCCTGGCCGCCCGTCAGCTGCGCCGAGAGCCCCTCCTCCGCCTCGGCCATCGGTTCCGTGCCGGCGGCTTCGTGCAGCCGGTCGAGGCCCAGCAGGCCGCCGATGCGGGTCGGGTCCATGCCGTACTCGGCCGGAAGGACGACGACCATGAAGACGACGGCCGCAGCCACCAGCGTGATCGCCAGCGTCCTCAGGAGCGCTCGAAGCGGCGGCGTGCCCAGGTCGCCGCCGACGGGACCCGGGCCGGAAGGGGAAGAGGAACTCGTCATGCCAGGAAGTACCCGGTCAGCTGATGGGCCACGAGCAGGAAGCCGACCGTCATCAGGGCCGCGTTCGCCACGTAGCCGTGAGACTGGAAGCGGCCGCTGGCCCGCCACAGGTTGAAGCTCAGCAGGATGATTGCCAGAGCCGCGAACTGCCCCAGCTCGACGCCAACGTTGAAGGAGACGATGTTGCCGACCAGACCGCTGCCGGATATCTCCACCGGCTGCAGCTTGGTCGCCAGCCCGAAGCCGTGGAAGAGCCCGAACACGAGCACCGCGGCGCGGGTGTCGATGTTCACCCCGAGCGCCCGGAACCCTCCCAGGTTCTCGAACGCCTTGTACGCGACCGACAGGCCGACGATCGCGTCGATGATGAACGGGTTCGCGTGGATGCCGCCGAGCACGCCGACCAGCAGGGTGACGCTGTGGCCGACGGCGAACAGCGTCACGTAGAGCGCGACGTCGCGGAAACGGTAGAGAAAGAAGATGACGCCGGCCAGAAAGGCGAGGTGGTCGTAGCCGGTCACCATGTGCTTCGCGCCCAGGTACATGTACGGGCCCACTGCGAGCCCCTCGTTGTTCACCAGGAAGAGCTCGTCCTGGTCGGCGACGCCGTGAGCCAGAAGCCCCGCGGGCGCCAGCAGACCGGAGGCGAGAACGAGAATCGCCGCCGCCAGCAGCAGCGCCTGAATCGAAGGTCGGGTACCTTTCATCGGGAGCCGGACCCTAACAGTCTGTCGAGCCTGCCAGCGGACGCAGGACGCTGGCCGGGCCGACGAACCGCCGGGAAGGTGGGGTCTGAGGCCAGACCAGGGAGATTGCGAATTGTCTGGCCGCTCAAGCTGGTCTCCATGAGATCCGCCGGCGGGGCGCGGGAGACGCGGACGCGCTACCGACGCAACCGCAGCGCTACCCGGAACGCCCGCGGCTCGGCGGGGCTCAGGAAGCGCGGGTCCTCGAACTCGTCGCCGAGCACTTCGTCCGGCTCGCCCAGGGCGCCGAAGCTCGCGTACTCACTGTCCGCGACGTTGGTCACTTCGAGATCGAGGTCCAACCACGGCGCGAGCCGGACTCGGCTCCACAGGTCGCCTCGCCATCCAGATTCAACCGGCCCCAGCAGGTTCGCCTCGTCGCCGCGCAGGTGGCGGCTGGAGTCGTGAAGCAGCCGAGCGCCCAGGGTCACACGGTCGCCAATCCGTGCGTCGGCGCCGGCGCGGAACTGATGCCGCGGCACGCCGGGCAGGACGTCGCCGGGCTCGACCTCGATCTCTCCGGCCACGGCCAGCGGATGAGGCGGGCTGGAGAGCAGGAGCGAGTCCTCGAAGGTCGCGTCGAGCAGCGTGTACGAGGCGTCCCAGTTCAGCGCGCCCGCCCTGCCGCGAACCCAGAGCTCGACGCCCTGCCGTCTCGTCGCATCCACGTTGGTGAAGTAGCCGGCGCTGGTCCCGGCGCCGCTGGAGACGAAGATGATGTCGTCCCTGCTGTCGCCGTGAAACAGCGCCGCGCTCCAGCGCAGCGAGCCGCCACCGCCGCGCAGGCCCGCTTCGGCGCTGGTGGTGACCACCTGGTCGAGCGGCGGGTCGGCGACGAAGGCGTTGGGCAGGCGACAGGGATCCTCCGGGTCGGCACAGGTCAGCTCGACTGGCGTCGGCACGCGGGACGACCGGGACAGGTTGGCGAACAGGAGCAACGACGGGGTACCGTCCGCACGGGCCTCCCAGACGAACCCGGCGGAGGGCAGGAGTCGCGAGAAGCCGTGGTCGCCGTCGAGCGCCGTGCCGATCTGGTCGTCCAGCCTGACCCGACTGTCGTTGTAACGGGACTGGAGAGTCCAGGTCAACCGGTCGCCCGCGGTCGTCCAGTTGAAAAGCGCCCACAGCCCGTGGTGCTCGGTCTCGGCCACAATCCCGACCTCCGAGCCCGGCAGCAGCATGCCGCTTCCCACCGTGGTGCGCAGCTCGGTCAGTTGCGCGAGCTCGCTGTCGAAGACGAATTCGGCGCGACCCGCGTCCCACGAGGCGCCGGCAAGCCAGCGACCGGTGGCCCGAAGACCCGAGAGCTGGACCGTGCCTCCCCAACCCTCCTGCTCGGTGCGGCTGCGGTTGTTGACCGCGTTGAAGTCGTCGAGGGCGAGCCCATCTTCGTCGTGGTCGTCGTGGTCGCCGTGGTCGTCGTCATCGTGGTCATCGCCGTCGTGATCGTCGTGACCATCATCGTCGTCGTCATCGTCGCCTTCGAAGCCGTCGGCGTTGTACGTGTCGACGTCGTTGCCCCGGTAGTGGACGCGGACATCGAGCTCGAGGTCCGGGCCGAACATGCGGCCAAGGGCGAAGCGCGGGAAGAACAGGTCGTTGGCGGTGCGGTCCGGATGCGTGAAGACAGCGGAACGATCGAAGGCCAGCAGTTCCACGGGCGCCACGCCGTTGCCGATCAACTCGTTGTCCGCCACGCCCAGCGCAAGCTCCGCATGCCCGCGCCCGCCACGGTGCGAGAGCTTCGCCAGCGCCTGTCGCAGCGAGTTCGGCGAGAAGGCCCGCCAGCCGTCCTCCTCGAACGACCTCGCGCCGACGAACCAGCCCAGGTCGCCACCGTCACCCAGGGCGCCCCCGGCTGCGAGCTCGGCAGAACGGCGACCGAAGGAACCGGCTTCCAGCGTCAGATCCAGCCGGTCCGAGTCGAGACCGTCCAGCGTGGTCAGCGCCAGCGCGCCGCCCAGGGTGTTCAGGCCGAACATCGGGTTGGCGCCCGGAACGAGTTCGACCCGCTCGGCCGCGAAGGTCGGCACGAGGTCCCACGCGACGACATCGCCGAACACCTCGTTGACCCGCACACCGTCCTCGTAGAGGGAAAGGCCCTGGTTCGCCCCCAGAAGCGGCGACGCGCCGAAGCCGCGGTAATGCACATCGGTCTGAATCGCACTGCCCTGGGACGCAGCCAGGCTCACCCCGGGTAGTTCAGCTTCCAGAAGGGCGCCGACGCTGGATGAGCCGGAAAGATCCAGCACATTGGACGCGATGCCATGAACCGTCCAGGGCACGCGGCGGGCAGACTCTCCAGCGTGGTCCAGAGGAGCCAGACCCACCACGTCAATCTGCTCGCCGAAGTGGGAGTGGGCATCGGACTCGGTCGAGCCCTGACCTTCCTCGCCGTGCTGCTCCTCGGAGTCGGACTGCTCGGCCGCAGCAAGGAAGTTCGACTGCGCCGCGAGCGCCCACTGGCCGACAAGCAACACCAGCGCCGCGGCGACGGCTGGACACCCTCCCCCGGCACGCGTCGTCACGAGTGCATCCTAACCATGCCAGGCAGTCAGGTCGGGGACCGCTCCCCGCCCAGGCAACCGCGGTCGTTCGACCGGAAACCTGACCGTCAGCACGCAGCCAGGTCAGGGACCTGCTCCCCCGCCGGGTGCTGCCTCTTGCCAATGCCTGGCGAGTCCACGGTCGCAATCAGGGCTTCCTGACCATGGCGTTTGCAGATCATGAGTGCAAACTGTTCGGTTTTCTCGGCCTCGGCCCGGTTCGTGACGCGGCAGGCCGGCGCTATCGCCAGCGGCGGTGGCCCCAGAGGTACTGGTCCGGGGCGCGGCGGATGGCCTCCTCCAGCAGGGCATTCAGGCGCCGCAGGATTGCCTCGACGTCGGCGTTCCGGTTGCCGCTACGGGCCTGCTCGATGAGGGGCGACAGGGTGAGCTCGAAGGTCAGCGGTGCGACGCGGCGGCAGACCGCGAACGTGAGCGGCACCCTGGCCGCCAGATGCAGCATGGCGGCGGTCCGGTGGGTCTTCGCCGGGTGGCCGAAGAACAGGATGTCGAGCCCCTGCGGCGCGTGCTGATCGCACAGCAGGGCGAGGATCTCGCCGTCGCCGAGCAGGCGCAGGAATCGGCCCGGTTCCGAGTCGTACTTCGGGATCATGCGGAAGTCGCGCTGCCGCCGACGGTCGAACACGAGCCGCTCGACCCTCGGGTTGTTCAGCCGCCGCGACAGGCCGGCGACCGGCTTGTACCGGGACAACCACTGACCGGCGATCTCCCAGTTGCCGAAGTGGCCGGAGACGACGATCAGACCTCGGTCCGGATCCTCCAGCACTGCCCGCACGTCGTCGGGCATGTCGACCCGCACCCGCTCGGGATCGTCGAGCAGGGCGTCCGACTTGAGCGACTCGACCAGCACCTTGCCCATGTGGCGGCTGGCCGCATGGCCGATCCGGCGCGCCTCCGCCCGGTCGGCGGTGATGCCCGCCCGCAGGGCGTTCGAGACCGCCACCCGGCGGCGCGGCAGGTCCGCCACCCACCACAGCGAACCCAGCGCGGCGGCGAACCGGGAAGCGGCGATCGGCGGCAGCAGGTCGACGCCGAAGAGCGCCGCGCGGACAGCCCAGTACTCGAGCAGGTGAAGCATGTCGTCGTCAGCAGCCCGTTTCGCCACCGCCACAAGACCGAGGCCAGCGTCGGCAGCAGGCCTGGTTCCATCGGGCCCGGCGCTGCAGTCGCCGTTGCGCCCGGGAACCACGGCCGCGGTCTGGCGCCGTCGTGCCGGGCTGCTCGCGGGCGCGACGCGCCTTCCTCGTTCGGCGTGTCGGCCGGGCCAGGGCGCCTCGGCTCAGGTTCCGCCCGACGGCCTCCGTCAGCAGCGTCGCACCGGCTGGCAAGGCGCCGTTCGCGGAGGTCAGGCGCCCTGTTCCTGCAGCAGGCCGACCATCTCGCCCACCGTCCGCACCTTGACCACCTGCTTCGGTTCGAGCGCGATGCCGAACTCCTCCTCCACGTCGTAGAGCAGGTCGAGGATGGTCAGCGAGTCAAAGCCGAGCGACTCGATGGTCGTCTCGGTCGCCACGACGTCCCAGTCCCGCTCCTCGACCGCGCTGTCGCGCAGCACGTCGCGGAGCCGGTCAAGAACCGCCGCTCGCGTCTTGTCAGTCATCGCGCAACGAGAGTATCCCCGTTCGCGCTGCTTCGGCACGCGCGGACCCGTCGGACCTGAAGACGACGCCAGCGGCCGGCCATGCCTGTCAGTCAGCGCAGCCAGCCGAGCCGCGGGGGCGCCTGGCCCGGTGCCCCACCACTCCAGGATGCCGTCGGCCCAGCCAGCGGAACCGCTACTCACCCGGCCCGAGCACGAGAACGCCGTTGCTGCCGCCGAAGCCGAAGCTGTTCTTCATCACAACGGGGCGTTCCAGCGGTTCTGCCTCGCCGCCCACGAGGCGCACGTTGCACTCCGGGTCCGGGTTGTCGAGGTTGAGATTCGGCGGCAGCGAGCCCCGCTCGATGCAAAGCAGCGCGGCGACGGACTCGATGGCGCCGGAAGCTCCCAAAGTGTGGCCGAAGTACGACTTGTTTGCGGACACCGGGGTCCGGTCGGCGAGATCGCCCAGCACCATGCGGATGGACTCGCTCTCGCACACGTCGTTGGCGAGGGTCGCCGTGCCGTGGGCGTTCACGGCGCCTACTTCGGACGGCTCGACCCCGGCGGACTCGAGCGCCGACCGAATCGCGACGGCCTGGCCCTCGGCGCTGGGGCTGGTGATGTGGCTCGCGTCCGACGACTCGCCGTAGCCCAGGACCTCGCCGCGAATCCGGGCGCCGCGGGCGCGCGCCCTGTCCCACGACTCGAACACCAGCATGCCCGCGCCCTCACCCAGGATGCAGCCGTCGCGGTCGGCGTCGAACGGACGGCAGGCGCTCGCCGGGTCGGGGTTCTTCGACATCACGCCCAGGTTGTTCCACACCCCGTAGTAGAAGGGGTCGAAGAAGCCATCGGCGCCGCCGGTCAGCACCGTGTCCGCGTAGCCATCGCGCACCATCCGCCAGGCGACGCCCATCGCGTTGGTCGAGGACGTGCAGGCCGAGATGACGACGTAATTCACCCCGGTCAGGCGGAAGTGGATGGAAATGCCGGCCGAGATCGCGTTGTCCATGACGCGCGGCACGCTGGTCGGGCGCAGGCCGCGAACGCCACGCTCCGCGTACCGCTGCTGCAACGTCGTGTTGCTCTGCGCAGCGCCGACCGCCGTGCCCACGATGACCGCCACCGGCTGCGGCTCGAACGGCGGCTCGGGGCCGACGAGGCCTGCGTCCACGAGCGCCTCCGCCGCGGTGACCAGGCCCAGGTCGACCGCCCGGTCCGCTGGCCGTCGTCGCAGACGCTTCAGACGAGGGCGGACGAATCCGACCTCGACCTCTCCACCAATGCCGACCTTCATGGCCGCCGTGTCGACCGACCGGAGCCGGCCGATGCCACCGCGACCCGCGAACAGCGCGGCATCGACGGAGCCGACGTCCGTGCCGATGGCGCACGCCGCGCCGAGCCCGGTGACGGCGACCCGACGTCCGCTAGCCATGCATCCCCAGGCCGCCGTTCACGTGGAGGACCTCGCCGGTGACGTAGGACGAGGCAGGCGACAGCAGGAAGACGACCGCGGCGGCGACTTCCTCCGGCGTGCCGAGGCGGCCGAGGGGCACCGGCAGCCGCCGACGCTGATCGTCCGTCAGCTCGGCGGTCATGTCGGTCTCGATGAAGCCGGGCGACACCGCATTGCAGCGCACGCCGAAGCGGGCCGCTTCCTGGGCGAGGCTGCGGGTGAGGCTGACCAGCCCGGCCTTCGACGCGGCGTAGTCGGCGCCCAGGAAGCCGCCCGGGCCGTGCGCCGCCAGCGATGCCATGTTCACGATGCTGCCGCTTCGCTTCTTGCGCATTACCTTCCAGGCCGCTTGCGAAGCGGCGAAGGCGGACTCCAGGTTCAGGCGGAAGGTGGCGCTCCAGGCGTCGAGGTCGAGGCCGCGGAACGCGACCGGTCGGCCGCCGCCGGCATTGTTCACCAGACCGTCGATCCGGCCGCAATGCGCCACCACGCGCTCCACGAGACCGGCGGCATTCTCCGGATCGTCGAGGTCGGCGGCAAGCGGGAACGCGCCGTCCGAGCCCACCTCGTTGCAGACCGCCTCGACTGCGGCGGGGTCGCGCCCGTGTACGACAACCGTGGCCCCGGCCGCAAGCACCGCCTCGGCCGTCGCCCGGCCGATGCCGCGGGTCGAGCCGGTCACGAGGACCACCTGGCCAAGGAGAGATGCAGTCATCGCACGAACCCGGCGCAATGGTAGCGCCGCAGGCCGGGCCCGGCGCGTGCGTCCAGGTCGACAGCGTTCAGGCCACGACCAGGCGTTCTCCTGCCGGGTCAGAACCGTCCCGCCGACCGCTTTCTCCCCCAACGCCGCCAGTGCTGCCTCCTGCACTGACGCCAGCCGACGCGGACACTCGGTACGCGGGTACGATTGAACCGATGGCCCGCCTGAAGGCAGAAGGACGGTTCATCGAAACTCGGCCGGGAGACAGCGTGCTGGCCACGCTGCTCCGAGCCGGGATGCACCCCACGGGCGGCGGATGCCTGTGTGGCAGTGGTGACTGTCCCCACTGCCTCGCGACTGTCGATGGCGTCGCGTACACCAGAACCTGCCTGACGCCGGCGCGGGACGGCATGGTCGTCCGACGGGACCACGCGCATGGCGCCACGCCGCCCCTGCTGGCCGAGAAGGCCGGCGGCGCCGGAGCTGAAGCTACCGACAACGGCGAAGGAACGCCCCGGGGCAAGGAAGCCAGGGCACAATCGTGCAGCGCCGGGAAGACCCGCGCCGCTGCGACCCGACGCGGAACCGAGACCGTCGGCGAGCCGAGCGACCATCTCGAACCGGCCGCCGTGCGCCACGTCCACTGCGACACGGTGGTCGTGGGCCAGGGCCGGTCGGGACGCAAGGCGGCCGAGGAGGCCCGGGCCGCCGGGCAGGAGGTCGTCACGCTGGACGATGGCCACGGCCAGCACGTCACCGGCGTCTATCCCGGGCCGCTGGTCGTGGCGCTCGACCGCGACGGCCGGGTCCTGCACGTACACCCCAGACAGGAGATCGTGATCGCGACCGGCGCCGCCGAGATCCAGCCGGTCGCCCCGGGCAGCGACCTCGAGGGCCTGGCGACGTCGCGCGGGGCCCACGCGCTGGCTGCAGCCGGCATCGACCTCGGCCGTGTCCTGCGGCTGAGCACGGAAGGGGCAGTCGACGACGCTCCGGAACGAAGCAGGCCAGCAAGCGGAACGGCCTTCCCGGACCACGAGCGGATCCCCGCCAGGGATCGCCAACCGAAGGCCCGGCCAGATTCGGGCAACCTGAGCGAGGTGTCATCCGGAACTCTCGGTCTGCCGGAGGGCGTGTCCGGCCGCCTCATCAACCTGAACGGGGGCGGTTGGGAGATCGACCGCTTCGAGGGCAAGGAGCGGCTCGAGGCCGTCGTGCTCGTCCCGCATGGCATGGCGGAGGAGGTCGCTGCTGCCGACCCCGACAGGCGCGCCCAGGCCGAGTTTCGAGTGGAGTGCGACACCGCCATCCTGGACCTCGGTCGGCAGCCGAGGACCGCCCTGGCGCGCATGGCGTCCGACCTGCCGGTGCGGGTCGTTGGCGGCGCCGCGCAAGAGCCCGACGAACTCCCGCCCTGCCCCCGCGAAGGCGTCGTCTGCCCGTGCAGCGGGGTCACGTTGGCCGACCTGGACGACGTCTGGCGCCGCGGCTTTCGCGAGATGGAGCTGCTCAAGCGGGCAACTCTGGCTGGCACGGGTGCCTGCCAGGGCGGCGCCTGCCTGCCGCACCTGCGAAGCTTCCTGCTGGAACGCGGGGGGCGCCTGCAGCCCGCCTTCACGGCCCGCCCGCTCAACCGGCAGCTCACCGTGCGCGAACTGGCCGCCGGGGCCCACACGCCGGCCACGGCCCGCTCGCCTCTGCACGACGAACATCTCCGGCTCTGCGCGCGCATGGACCGCGCCGGCGGCTGGTGGCGGCCCTCGACATACGGTAATGGACCAGCCGGGGGCTCGGACGGCAGATCCGACGACGAGTACCGAGCCGTGCGAGAACGCGTCTCTCTGGGCGACGTCAGTTCGCTCGGCAAGTTCGTCATCGCCGGGCCCGACGCCGAGGCCTTTCTGGAGCGCATCGTCCCGACACGCGTGGCGACCATCCGGCCCGGCCGCTGCCGCTACATGCTGATGCTCGACGAACGCGGCCACGTCCTGGACGACGGCATGATCTGCCGCGACGAGGACCCGCCTGGCCTCAACCAGGAACTCGCGGCAGGCCGCGACTCTGCGCGAGGCCTCGTTTCCCGATCATCCGAGACCGTCGGCGAACGCTTCTTCATGACCTCGACCTCCGGCGGGTCGACCTTTCTCGAGGCCTGGCTGCGCGACTGGGCCGAGTCGTTCTGCTTCGAGGTGCACATCCTGAACCAGACGACCTCGCTCGCCGCCATCAACGTCACCGGTCCGCTCGCGGCCCGGCTGCTGGCCCGCGCCGGCGCCGCCGAACTGCCACCGTTCGGCCGCCAGCGGCGGGTCGAGATTGCGGGCATCGACTGCCGCGTGCTGCGGCTGAGCTTCACCGGCGAGCTCTCGTACGAGCTGCACCACGCCGCGGCCGACTCGGTCGCCCTCTGGCGTCGGCTGCTTCGCGCGGGCGCTCCGTTCGACGTCCATCCCCACGGGCTGGAGGCGCTTCTGCGATTGCGGCTGGAGAAGGGCCACCTCGTGGTCGGCCAGGACACCGACTTCGACTCGACGCCCCGTCGGCTGCGCCACGAGTGGGCGGTCGACATGGCGAAGCGCGACTTCATCGGTCGTCAGGCGATCCTGCGCACGAACCGGCGCCCGCTCGACCGCGCCCTGGTCGCCCTGGAGATGACGGATCCACCCTCCGGCCTGACGGCCCGGTTCCTGGAGGGAGCGGCGATCCACGACGGCGACCGCTACGCCGGCCACGTGACCTCCGCCGGCGACCGGGGCGCGGCGACGGGCGCGGGAGGCGAGTCGCGGCACGACCCAGGGCCGGGGGTGGCCATGCTCGGCTGGCTCCACGTGGACGCCCACGGGAACCTGCCGCGCGAGGTCACGGTCGCCGGCCGCCCCGCCAGGCGAGTGGACCGCCCCCTGCACGACCCGCGCGGAAGGCGAGCCCGCGTGAAGATCGACCTCACCGGGGCGTCGCCGGTGCCGGCCAACCAGGAGGTACGTCAGCCTGGCGGAGAGGGGCCGTGGCAGCTTCGTCAGATGGATGCGACCCGGATAGCGGCATCGCCCGCCGCCCTCGACCGCTTCGAAGCGACGGCGCCCTGGCACGGCCACGCCGTCACGCTCCGCACGGCCGCGGACGAGCTCATGTTGACCGCGCCGCCGACCACCCTGGCCAGCACCTTTGCGTCCAATCTCGACCCGCACGCCGTCGTCGAGCGGGAAACCGGCTTCCGCGTCGCCTGGCTCGAACGGGAGGACACCGAACGCCTGCTGGAACGTGCATGCGACTGGGAACCGCCCGGCGCCCGCCCGGCGCTGGCTCAGGGCGAGGTCGCCGGAGTTCCGGTCAAGCTGCGGCTGCAGGCGGACGGCGCCCTGCTTCTCGTGCCGGTGCCCTTCGCCACCGCGTTCGAACGGCGGATGAAGAGCATTCTCGGCGGCGCAGCATGAACGAGTTCGCCGAACGGCAGATGAGCCTGACCTGGCCCGAGCCGAAGCGCGCCTACGACGTGGTCGTCATCGGCGCCGGCGGCCACGGGCTCGCTACGGCCTACTACCTCGCCACCCGCCACGGCGTGACGAACGTCGGGGTCTTCGAGCGGAGCTACATCGGCAGCGGCAACTCGGGCCGCAACACGACGATCATCCGCGCGAACTACGGCATCCCGCAAGCCGTCCGCTTCTACCAGCACAGCCTGGACCTCTACCGAGGGCTGGAGCAGGAAACCGGGCGCTGGCTGATGCACCAGCAGAAGGGCATACTGTGGATGGCGCACTCGGAGGCGACCGCCCGAGCCGAACGGATGCGGGCGAAGCTGAACACGGAGTTCGGGGCGCAAACCGAGTTCGTGGGCCGCGGCCGGATCCGGGAGATCTGCCCGCAGCTCGACATCGACGGCGGCGGCAGATGGCCGGTGCTGGGCGCCTCCTGGCACCCAGCCGGGGCCACCGCACGCCACGACCGCGTGGTCTGGGCGCTCGCCGAAGGCGCGATGGAACGCGGCGCGCACGTCCACCAGAACACGCCGGTGGAAGGTCTCGTGCTCGACGGCGACCGGGTCGCGGGTGTCCGCACCGCGCACGGAGACGTCGCCGCCGGCGTCGTCGTCCTGGCGGTCGGCGGCCACGTCAGCCGTCTCGCCGCCATGGCCGGCGTGCGCCTGCCGATTCGCACGCACCGCCTGCAGGCGTTCGTCACCAACCACTACCAGCAGCAGTTCGGCCCCATCGTCGCCTCGTCCGAACTGTTCTTCTATGCCTCGCAGACCGCACGCGGCGAGATGCTCCTTGGCGCCGAGATCGACCCGCAGCCGAGCTTCTCGTATCGCTCCAGCCACGACTTCGTGCAGAACGTCTGCCGACGCGCGCTCCTGCTTCTCCCCTTCATGGCGAACCTGCGGGTGCTGCGCCAGTGGACCGGCGTGTGCGACATGAGCCCGGACTACTCGCCGGTCATGGGGGCGACCGGCGTGCCCGGCCTGCTGGTCACGACCGGCTGGGGAACCTGGGGCTTCAAGGCGATACCGGCGGGCGGCGAACAGATGGCGCAGCTCGTCGCGACCGGCGAGACGCCCGACCTCATCGCCCCCTTCGGCCTCGACCGCTTCGCCCGCGACCGCACGATGGCCGACCGCGGCTCGGCGGGAACGCACTGACCGGAACGCCGCACAATGACCGCCCCTCACGAATCCAGGTCGACGACCCGGCGCCTCGCCGCACCCTGTCCTTGAGACGCCGACGATGAGCCTGCGCATCCCCTGCCCCTTCTGCGGCGTCCGTTCGGTACACGAGTTCGTCCACGGCGAGATCCGGCGCCCGCCGGAGCGCCTGACCGACCCGGACGAACGCGACCTCGACCTCGCCTTCATGCACGACAACACCCAGGGTGTCGTCACCGAACGCTGGTTCCACGCCGCCGGCTGCCGCCGCTGGTTCGACATCCGCCGCGACACCCGAACCGACCAGATTGTCTGCTGACCTCCTCCGCACCCCTGGACCGCAACAGCGCCCGCGCGAGCAGCTTCCCTCACTCGAAGGGGATCGGACCATGGCTCCCAGGTGCTGCGCTGCGGGCAGTGCTGCCGGCTGCGGTGCTGGCACTTCTTGCAGCGCCAGTTGCTCCCATGTCACTTCTTCGGGACGGCCAGACCGTGCCGACGGACAGGCTGGTGGAGATCTGCAACACGACGAACTTCGACCCCTCAGCGGACCGATTCCTGCCCAGCCCGCCTCAGACTCGCTTCGATGAACACGCACAGGAAGCCCGTGGCGCCCTGTTCGGCCGAGTTCGGCGAATCCACCACGGCTTCCACGCGGTCATTCCGGCCCTGCTGCCGGATCTCGACACCGGAGAATCACTGTTCTCGTCCAACCACAAGCCTGACCGGTACGTGGTTGTGCCGCCCGGCGGCCACGTTCACGGCGGGACCAGGTACTGCAGCCCGGGCGTCATGGGCGCCTCGCAGCCGTCGGTCGGCGACCGCCTGATCTTCATGCCGGTCAGCGACCCCTGGGACAAGGACGGCGAGATCATGCTGATCCTCGACCCGGGCAAGGTGTTCCTGGTGGGCAAGCCAGACCCGAGCGGCCTCTCCGTGGTGACGTCACTGCGCGCTGACCACACCTCCGTGCCTCCCAACCTGGTCGACTTCCGCCGTCGCCTTCAGGAGGTCCGCAGTGGTGCACTGAAGGGCCGGACGCCGGTCCGGCGCGAACCAGTGAGCACCAGCACTCGTCGAGGCAGGCCCGCGGCGAGTCGTCTCCGCCACCCTGAGCGCTGCTTCGCCCTAACCCCTGGCGCCATCGTGAAGGAACCCCCCTCGGGCGTTTGCTGCGCCCATCGGAGTCGTTCGGAAAACCCCGGACCGGAAGCACCGAGTGACCGAACCCGCCGGCGGCCGGCTCGGCTACACTCCACGAATCCGCCAACCCGCCGCATGGACGTGCGGCCAGCCTCCGGAGGACGCCGCCCATGGCCCGAAGCACTCTCCTTGTCGCGACACTGGCAGCCTTCGCGGCCGCCGGCGCCATCGCCGCCTCCGACGACGTTCCGCGCCGCCACGACGGCAAGCCGGACCTGACCGGTACCTACGACGTCGCGACGCTGACGCCGCTGCAACGGCCGCCGCAGTACGGCGACAACCTGACCCTCACGCCGGAGGAAGCGCAGGCGATCGCCGATCACTGGCGCACGAACTTCGAGAAGGACTACGCGCCGAGCGACCCGAACCGCGAGGCCCCGCCCGCTGGCGGCACCGGCATCTACGCTCCCGAGTTCACGGGTGCGGCCGGCAAGGTCGGCGGCTACAACGCCTTCTACGTCGACATCGGCGACGGCAACTTCCAGCTTGACGGCAAGTACCGGACCTCGATCATCACCGAGCCGGCCAACGGCCGCAGGCCCGATCTCACGGACGGCGCCAGGAAGCGCTACGCCGAGGCGGCGGCCAACCAGCACGAGAACACCGGCACCGCCTGGTGGATCGACCGCGACTCCGGCCCGTACGACGACCCGGAACTGCGACCGCACGCGGAGCGCTGCCTGCTCGGCTTCGGCTCCACCGCCGGGCCGCCGGCGCTGCCCGTCATGTACAACAACATGAAGCGGATCGTGCAGACGGACACGCACGTGATGATCCTGACCGAGATGAACCACGACGCGCGGGTCATCCCCCTCGACGGCGAGCACTACGACAACGTGGAGAGCTGGCTGGGCGAGTCGACAGGGCGCTGGGACGGCGACACGCTGGTGGTCACGACGAAGAACTTCGGCGACGACTTCAGCTTCACGCAGGGCTCCAGCGACATGGTGATCACCGAGCGGTTCAGCCGCATCGACAAGAACACCCTGCTCTACGGCTTCACCGTGGACGACCCGAGCACCTGGGCGGAGCCCTGGGGCGGCGAGTACCCGTGGCCGGCGAGCGCGAACAAGGTCTACGAGTACGCCTGCCACGAGGGGAACTACGCCCTGGGCGGCATCCTCCGGGGCGCACGCCTGCTCGAGGAAGAGGCTCGCGAAGGCGAGGCCGCTGCCACTGGCGGCGGCGCCGACTAGGAGCAGGGTGGTCGCAAGACCGATGGGGCCGCAGGGAACGCTGGGCTCACCGCGTGCCGTCCGGAAGCTGACACCAGCCGCGGTGGCCCGGCCTGCCAGTGGCGGGGTCCGAGGCCAGGCACCGCGCAAGCCACGACACCGTTGATCTTCACTGTTGATCTTTCCATTCCTGGTGGCGGTGGGGTTCCTCGTGGCCATCTGCTGGGAGCTGGTCACCGACCTGCGGATGCCGAAGGACCGGCCGAGGCACTGGTCTTCGCCGGCGCGGCCGAAGAAGCCCCGCAAGCTCCGCCGCTGACCATGACCGAGCCTCGCCGTTCGCTCCTGCCAGGGCTGCTATCGTCGCGCCTCAACTCCCTGGAGGACAATCCATGCGCCGCACTCTCTTCGTTCTGCTCGCCTTCCTTCTGTCCGTGACCGGCGCGGCAGCCGACGACCATGGCCCCGGTGTCGAGGATCTGGCCTGGATGACCGGGACCTGGAAGGGCGCGATGGGGCAGGGCGGCTCGCTGGAGGAGTCCTGGGCCGTGCCCACGAACGGTTCGATGGCCGCCCTGGTGCGCGGCTTCTCGCCCGACGGCACGACGAACATGATCGAGCTCATCTCCATCGAGGAAGAGGACGACAGTCTGGTCCTTCGGCTCAAGCAGTGGAACCCCGGCATGGAGCCGCGTTACGAGGGCTTCCAGGTGATGAAGCTCATCGAATCCGGGGACAGGATGGTCCGGTTCGAGAACACGGGCAACGGCGGCCTGGCCAAGCTCGGCTACAGCCGGCCTGCCGACGACAAGTTCGTCATCTCCATCGAGTTGCCCGGCGGCCAGGAGCTCGACATCAACCTCGACGCGGTCAAGTAGCGGCTCGACGCATCGGCAGGTGTTCAGAGGCCCGTTGTTTCGGCGCACTCCGGTTCGGGACCGGTCCTCGAGCCCTGCCCCGCCGGGGATTGTGCGCCTGGCGCCGGGCGCCGCCGCGGGCGCGGTTCCGGCGGCTTCGGCCAGCCCATGGAACGACGACGGCGCCCCTCGAGCACGAGGCACGGGCGCCCCGTCGGTCGCGATGGTGCCCGCGGCGCTCGCCGTCGCGAGCATCGATCTGCTCGGCGCCACCGGCACGGCCGCAGCCCAGTACCGGCCAGCCAGCCCGGCGGGCGAGGCCGCAACCCAGATCGGCGGTTACTTCGACCCCCGCTCCGGCTACGTCAACGGCGGCTGGGTCGAAGTCAAGTTCGGTCGGCCGCTGCGTCGGGGACGGGAGATCTTCGCGCCGCCCGACTTCATCGCCTTCCTGAACGACGGCGCCCCGGTCTGGCGGGCGGGGGCCAACTACACGACGCGGCTGATCACCGAGCTGCCGCTCATTATCGCCGACACGCGCCTCGAACCGGGCGAGTACACGATGTTCATCCAGCTCGGGCCGGAGCGCTGGACGCTGATCGTCTCGTCCTGGCCCGCCCAGGAGGTCTACGACCACCGGGAGCGCGACGCGCTCTTCGGCGCCTACGGCTACACGCCGAACCGCGACCTGCTGCGCACGGACATGACGCTGCAGCAGCTGCCGTTCTCCTTCGAGCAGTTGTCCTGGCAGTTCCTCGGCATCACGCCGCAGGGCGGGCGGCTGGCCCTGATCTGGGAACGTCAGATGGCGTCCGTGCCGTTCCTGGTCGGCGAGCCGGATGAGGCCGGCGAGCCGAGCGAGAAGGGCGAGAGCGGGCAGGATGCGGAAGGGGCGAATCCGTGAACGCGTCACGCAGGCCAGGGGAGAGGATGTCCGGCCAGCCGGCGAGGCGGCGGCGGCTCCCACGCACTGCCTCCGCGACGCGGAAGGCGGCGGTCTGCAGCATTGCTGTTATCGCGGTCGCCACCCAGGCACCGGCCGGCGCCGCGTTCGGCCAGGCAGGGCCGCTCATCGAGCCGGTCACCGACGCCGAACTCGCCGCCACGCCGAACGGCGACTGGCTGAGCTTTCGCGGCAACCTCGCTGCCTGGGGCTACAGCGCCCTCGACGCGGTGAACGTCGAGACGGTCGGCCAGCTCGACTTCGCCTGGGCGGCCCCGATGGAGGACGGCCCGAACGAGGCCACGCCCCTGGTGCGCGGCGGCATCGTCTACCTGGCGCAGACGGGAGACGTGGTTCACGCCCTGGATGCACGAACCGGCGACCTGCTGTGGGAGTACCGCCGCGAGCACAGCTACCAGGACCCGGAGGGTGTGAACCCGGAACGCCGGTTCGGCCAGGCCCTCGGGCGCATAACCCGCAACGTCGCTATCTGGCAGGACGGCATCTTCACGACGACCATGGACGGGTTCGTCGTCCGCCTGGACGCGAACACCGGCACACAGGTGTGGGAGACGCGCGTCGGTGACAGCAACGTGGCCCACTCCTCCGGCCCGATCATCGCCGACGGCAAGGTGATCAGCGGCCGTGCCTGCAACATGTCCGTCGCCGGCGGCTGCTACCTCACCGCACACGACGCGCAGGACGGCCGGGAGCTCTGGCGCTTCCACACCATCCCCCGCCCGGGCGAACCGGGCGACGAAACCTGGGGCGGGCTGCCGCTCGAACGCCGCTTCCATGTCGGCGTCTGGCACGTCGGCTCCTACGATCCCGGCCTGGGCCTCGTCTACTGGGGCACGTCGGTTCCCGCGCCCTCGCCGGAAGTCCTGCGCGGCAGCGGCGCCGGCTCGCTGCTCTACTCGAACAGCACCGTGGCGCTGTCGGCCGACACCGGCGAACTCGCCTGGTACTTCCAGCACCTCCCGCGCGACAACTGGGACCTCGACCATCCCTTCGAGCGCATCCTGGTCGACCTGGAGATGGAGCCCGACGAGGAGGCGGCGTGGGCGGTCAACCCGGACCTCGAACGGGGCGACCGGCGACGGGTGATGACCGGGTTCCCGGGCAAGACGGCGATCCTGTGGACCCTGGACCGCGAGACTGGCGAGTTCCTGTGGGCGCGGGAGACCGTCTACCAGAACGTGATCACTCACATCGACCCGCATACCGGCGCCGTCACGGTGAACGAGGAGATCATTCCCCGCGCCCGGGACGAGGAGTACGGCGTGGTGTGCCCGTCGGCTGCGGGCGGCAAGGACTGGCCCACTGCTGCCTGGAGCCCGCACACGGAGGCGGTCTACGCCCCGCTCCAGGACGTCTGCATGTCGCCGATCATCACCGGTGACGGGGAAGGGCCGCCGCAGGGCTACGGAATCAACTTCCGGATGCGGCTCGCCCCGAACAAGACGACCGTCGGGCGCCTGGACGCGGTGTCGGCACGTACCGGCGAGTCCATGTGGCGGTTCGAGGAACCCGCCGGGATGATGTCCGTGCTGACCACCGGCGGCGGGCTCGTGTTCGCGGGCAACACGAACCGCAGGTTCCGCGCCTTCGACGCCGCGACTGGCGCGGTGCTGTGGGAGACGGTGCTCGGGGGGCCGGTGACCGGCTTCCCGGTCAGCTTCTCCGCGGGCGGCGAACAGTACGTCGCGGTAGCTGCGGGCGGCGGCGACCTGCTGAGCGGCCTGTTCAACAGCTTCAACCAGCTCAAGGCGCGCGGCGGCGCGAACATGCTCTACGCCTTCAAGCTGTCGGACACTGCCGGGCGCGCGGCGTTCGAGCAGCAGGCCGCAACCGCGCAGCCCGGCGCTGCCGTCGACGCCGCCGAGGCCGAAACGCCTCCGCTCGTCATGATCGACGCACCCCTGCTCGGCCAGGACGCCCCGTGCGCCTCCTTCGACGCAGCGCAGGCCGAACGCGGCGCCGACCTGTACCGTGCCCAGTGCGCCGAGTGCCATGGCGCGACGCTCGGCGGCGGCGCCCAGGGCGCCGCTCTCGCGGGCCGCAGCTTCGTGAACTACTGGCAAGACCGGGCGGCGAGCGGTCTCTACCGCACCATTCGCGAGACGATGCCGCAGGGCCGCGAGGGAACGCTCGGGCCTGCCGCGTCAGCCGATCTGTTCGCCTTCCTGCTGGCCGAGAACGGCGCCGAGGCCAGCGGCGCACTCGACGCCGACGGTCTCGACGGCGAGCGCACCTGCTTCAGGCCGTAGCTGCCACCGGGCCCCGTCGCCTCGAGCTGCGACGCCTGGAGGAAGCTCGGCAGGGCCGCCTGTTTCCGCCAGGCCGACCTGACGACGCAACTGACCGCGCCGGCCCCCGGCCTGGACCCGGAGACCCGTCCCGGCGGCGGAGGCCGGGCCAATCCGTCAGGTCCGCGACGGCTCAGTGATCGTGGTCGTCGTGGTCACCGTGGTCGTCGTGGTCACCGTGATCATCCTCGCCGGCCGCGTTCTCGTGTATGGCCGCCGCGCCGTGGTCGTGCCCGTGGCCACCGTGCTCGTGTCCCGGATGCACGTGCCACAGGTTCATCACGGCCATCGTGCCGAGACCGACGAGCACCAGGGCCAACTTGAGCGCACGGTCCCGATCCTCCTCCGGCATCTCGACGTCGTCGTCTCCGATCATCGCGCTTCGCACGTAGTTCGCGATCCGGTCGCGCTCCCTGGACATCTCCGCGTTCAGCACATCCATCACGGCCACGTAGATGAAGGTGCCGGCAGCAATGGCGTTGAAGGCCCCCTCGAACGCGGTCGAGGCGTTGCCCTCGAGCACGCCGCCGGCGATCGTGCCCAGCACGATCCCGGCCGGCGTCATCACCGAGAACAGGGCCAGGGTCTGCCACAGCGACTTGTTGCCCGCCGAGTGGGCGGTCACGATCAGAGCGAACGCCGCGGAACCCTTGTGGAACAGGATGCCGAACATGACGACCAGGGCCGCCGCCGCTTCCGGCTGCAGGCCGAGCGCCATGCCGGCGATGATCGAGTGCACCGACAGGACGATCAGCAGGACGAAGGCATAGAAGGGAGGGCGCGACGGCGCCTCGTCCTTGCCCAGCAGGGAGTTCCTGTTCTCCAGCACCACCCGGTCGATCAGCAGCAGCAGACCGACCCCGACCGCGGCCAGCAACGGCGCGAGCGGATAGTCGACCAGCGTCCCCAGGGCATGGTCGGCCTCCGGCAGCAGGTGCACGAAGCCGACGCCGAGGAAGATGCCGCCGGCCAGCGCATTGCCGAGCGAGAGAAGTCGCCGGCTCGCCTGCTGCTTCGAGACCAGGATGGGGATGGCGCCGCCGATGAAGGCGATCGCGAGGATCGACAGGCCGGCGATGATCTTGATGGTCAGGGGCGACACGGGATGTTCATCCTGCTTCGCTCAGGCCGATGACGACGCGCCGGGAACCTGCTCGCCGCGGAGCGCGGCCGGCAGCAGCTCGGGGCGGGTGTGGTAGTTCGCTTGCATGGCCCGGGCGTGGGCCGGACGCGCGTTCAGGCGCTCGCGGTACGCGGCCAGCGCCGGGCCGATCGGTTCGCCGTACGCAACCGCCCAGTCGAGGCAGGATCCGAGCAGAATGTCCACGCCGGTGAAGCGGTCGCCGAGCAGAAACTCGCGTCCGTCGGCCAGCGCGAGTTCGAACGCCTCGGACTGCTTCGCGAAGCCCTCGCTGGCGGTGCGGATGGCGGCCGGCGCCTCGCCGTACAGGTATGCCAGGTCCCGGTGCTTGCGGATCACGTAGAGCGTGTGCGCGTCCAGCTCCATCATCGCGGAGTAAGCCCACTGGTCATACAGAGCCCTGTCCTCGCTGCCCGTGACTGCCGACAGGCCGCCGGACCTGCCGTACTTCGAGGCAAGGTAGTTCACGATCGCTGCGCTCTCGGCCAGCGTGAACTCGCCGTCCTGCAGGACCGGGATCTTCTGGCGCGGGTTGAGCCGCGTGAACTCGTCCGTCTGCGTCTCGCCCGTGCGCGGGCCGACAGGTCGGTGCTCGTAGTCGAGACCGAGCTCGGCCAGAGCCCAATGCGCCCGCATGGTTCGCGACGTGCTGCAGCCCCAGAGGATCCTCCCCGGGCCGGTCGTTGGCTCATGGCTCATGAAGCGCCCAGCCTACCCCGTGCGTCCGGCACCGGTCCGCTATCACTCACCTACGAGATCTGTTATCACGACAGCCACTCGTCCTCCAGCATCCTTGTCCATGGCGGAACCGACGATCAGACCTGCCAGGTCGGGCCGCTTCCTGCTTCGCAGACCATCTCACCGTCCGGGCTCCCGACCTCCAGGTTGAACGCCGCCAGCCGCGACGCGGACGCGGCGCCTGGCGCAGGCCCCCCTGCCCCTTGCGGCCGCCAGTGGGCGGCAAGGTGCCTGGCTCGCCGGCATGGCCGACAGCCAGCAAGCCGGCTACAGAGCCTTGATCCTCTCGCGGAGGCTCGGCAGGTCCGCTGCCGGCAGGACGGTGATGTGCCGATCCACCGGGTAGGCGTGGACGGTCGGGCAAACGACGAAGAGATGGTCCAGACCGAGTGCGTCGGCAGTACGGCGCATGGTCGCGGTGACTTTCGGCGCCTCGCTGAACTTCATCTCGAAGCCGATGCGAAGCCCCCGTCGCAGCACCATGAGGTCGAGCTCGCCGGCGCCGTGGCTGCCCCAGAACCAGGCGCGTCGCGCGCGCAGTGCGGCAAGGACCTGCTCCACGGCGAAAGCCTCCCATGAAGCCCCGACGCGGCGATGGCCGAGCAGGTCGCGGTCCTCTTCGATCCCGAGCAGCGCATGAAGCAGACCCGTGTCCCGAACGTACACCTTCGGCGCCTTGACCTGGCGCCTGGCCGTGTTCTCGAACCAGGGCTGGAGCTGCCGCACCATGAAGGCGCCGGCAAGGAGGTCCAGGTAGCGGCGCGCGGTCTTGTCGGAAACGCCGATCGTTACGCCGAGCCTTGACGCGTTCCAGGTCTGGCCGTTGTAGTGAGCCAGCGTAGTCCAGAAGCGGCGCATCGCCGCCGCGGGAACCGCGACGCCAATCTGCGGAAAGTCGCGCTCAAGAAAGGTCCGAACGAAGGCCGTGCGCCACGCGGCGCTGTCCGCCTCCGAAGCGGCCAGGTACGAGTTCGGAAAGCCGCCGCGCCGCCAGAGACGGCGCAGGTCCGCCGACTCGACCTCGGCCAGATCGAAACCGCACATGTCGACGAACTCGACGCGCCCGGCCAGCGTCTGGGACACGCCGCGCACGATGTCGGGCGACGCGCTGCCGAGGATGAGAAATCGGCTCTCGCTGTCGGGCCGGTCCACCAGAACGCGCAGGACGTTGAAGAGCTCGGGCATGGCCTGAATCTCGTCCAGGACCACGAGGCCCCGAAGCTCGCCGAGAACCATCTCCGGATTGGCGAGGCGGCGCCGGTCGGCCGCAAGCTCGAGGTCGAAGAACGTGGCCTCGCGGTTGGCGGCGAACTGGCGAGCCAGCGTCGTCTTGCCGCACTGGCGAGGCCCGAGCAGGGACGTCACGGGCGCGCGCCGGCTGGCATCGGCCACACGTTCCAGGTAGCGGCGCCGGAGCATCATGCACGGGACTCTACCCCGACAGCAGGCGTGGATTCCGAGATTTCCGGCTGGCGACTCCGAGATTTCCGGTTTCTTGTTCCGAGATTTCCGGGATGATTACTCCGAGATTCCCGGCTGTCGACTCCGAGATTTCGAATGACGACGGAGGCCGAATACGCGCCGCTGCGCTGCGCGAGCGCCAACAGCCGCATCGCGGACGCCGCGCCCGGCCTTGTACCCTCACCACACCAGTCAGGCTGTCGACCTTTGCCGACCAGGCCGGCGGGGCGAGGTCGGCCTCGGCCGTGGGTTGACCCGGCGTCGGTGGCCCGGCTACTCCGAGCGCGGCAGGGAGAGCATGAGCGAGACGCCGAGGCAGACGAAGACCGTCACGTAGAAAGCGATCGTCACAATGTCGGCCAGCAGCGGCACGTCCACCGGCCCGCTGAGGGAACGCCGGCAGGTGGCCACGGGAAGCCCGACGCCCACCAGGGCCAGAAACGTCCAGCGCATCATGCTCAGTCGCGAGCTCCGTTCGGCCATGTTCTTCTCGTCCGGTCAGTGGTCGTTGGTCCGTCGAGACGGCGTCAAGAACCGTATCGCGGCCCTGGCGCGAGCGTCCCGCACCGAGGCGGCCGCGAGGATGTCACAGTTCGAGCAGCGACGCAGCCCGGCATGGGGCCGGAGGTCCGGCCGGCCGATCGTCGCAGGCCTGGCCGCGCGCGTCGCCGCCGAAGTGAGCGAGAGACGTACGCGGGAATCGGTCGGCCGGACAAGTGCCTGGTCGATGGCGATCCTTCGTGGAACAGTGCGCAAGCAAGCGGGCCGGGGACCAACGTCGAGGTCCTGGTCAAGGTACTGGGCGGCTGCCGGTTGAACACGGTCATCGCCTGGTGTTCGTTGCCCCGGTAACGGACCTGCCGTTCAGGCTCGAGATCCGTGAGTTGCAAAGGCCTTTGCAGACTGGGTGCACGACTCGCAACGTCGACCCCAGCGCGAGCTTCCTGGTGGCCGTGATTCGCTTCCATTTCGTTCGCCGTGCGCCGCCCGCCGCCTGCCCCAGGCGCCGTGTCCCGAGCTTTGGGAACGTGGCAGCACCGCCATCGGGTCTGGTTGTGGCCCGCAGTGGTACTCTCGCCGTCCATTACCCAATCCACCGGAGGAACCAACCCGTGAACCAGTCTCGTGACCGGGGCCAGTCCGCCCCGCCTGCCTTTGCCGCCGCCTGCCTCGTGGCCGCGGCCATCCTGTTCGCAATGGCGGCGCCTGTCGCCTCCGCCGCCGAGCCGGCGCTCAAGCACGCCAGCCCGGCAGACGTCGGCATGGACCCCGCCGGGATCGAGAAGCTCGCCGCGGCGATGCACGGCATGGTCGACGACGGCAAGCTGGCCGGCATCGTCACGATGGTCTCGCGCAAGGGGAAGGTTGTCCTCTTCGACGCCTACGGCAAGCGCAACATCGAGGCCGGAACGCCGGTCGAGAAGGACACGATCTTCCGCATCTACTCGATGACCAAGCCGGTCGTCGGCGTCGCGCTCATGACCTACTTCGACGAAGGACGCTTCACGCTCGACGACCCGGTGTCGAAGTTCGTACCCGAGTTCGCAGATTTGAAGGTGGCGAAGGAGGACGGGCCGGACGGCATGCCGATCACCGAGGACGCCGACCACCCCATGACCATGCGCGAGCTGATGAGCCACACCGCCGGCCTGACCTACGGGCTGTTCTCGCAGTCCCAGGTCGACACGCTCTACACGAAGGCGGGCGTTCTCATGGACCCGAACCAGGACCTGAAGGGCATGATCGACAAGCTGGCGAAGATCCCGCTGCGCCAGCAGCCGGGGTCCATGTGGCACTACAGCATCGCCGTGGACGTGCAGGGCTACATCCTCGAAGTTCTCGCCGGCAAGCCGCTCGACGAGGTGCTGAACGAGCGCCTGTTCGAGCCGCTCGGAATGGTCGACACCGCCTTCTGGGTCGAGCCGGACAAGGTGGACCGGTTCTCGCACATGTACCAGACCAGCGACGGCGAGCTGAAGAAGACCGAGTTCGGCCAATACCTGGCGAAGCCGAAGTTCCTCTCCGGCGGCGGCGGGCTGGTCTCGACCGCGGCGGACTACATGCGCTTCGCCCAGATGCTGGCGAACGGCGGCGAGCTGGGCGGCGTCCGCATTCTGAAGCCCGACACCGTGAAGCTGATGCACACCAACCATCTTCCCGACGGCGTGACCGACATGGGGCCGATCTACCGGGGCAACCGCTTCGGCCTGGACTTCTCCATCGTCACCGATCCCAACCCGGCCACCGACCACGAGCTCGCGAAGGGCGAGTATTGGTGGTATGGCATCGGCGGCACCTGGTTCGGCATCAACCCGACGCAGGACCTGGTCGTCATCGGCATGATCCAGAGCCGCGACTTCGGCAACGCCGCCGCGGCGCGCTTCACCAGCAAGCGGCTCGCCTACGAAGCCATCGTCGAGTAGCGGCGGCCGCGCAGCACACGAAGGCCGGTTCGAGAGCCAACGAGGGAGGTAGCCAATGAGTCTGTTCGCCTGGTCGTGGATGTTCCTCGTCCTCTACATCGTTGGCATGCTCACCTTCGGCTGGATCGCCAGCCGACGGATCAGCAACGCTGACGACTTCGCCACGGCCCGCAGCAGCTACGGCCCGTACTTCCTCGCCCTGGCGTTCGCCGCCACCACGGCCAGCGGCGCCACCTTCCTGGGCAGCCCCGGGCTCGGTTACCAGTTCGGGATGGCCAGCGTCTGGAGCAAGTTCCTCTACCCGATGGGAGTCTACTTCGGAGTCCTGATCACAATCAGGCTGGTAGCCAACTCCGGCCACAAGTTCGGCAACCGGTCGATCCCGGAGTACCTGGGCGACCGCTACCAGAGCGACGGCGTGCGACTGCTGGTGTCCGTGTTCTCGCTGGTGCTGTTCTTCTACATCGCCGGGCAGCTGGTGTCGGGCCTGGTCATGTTCGAGGTCATGCTCGGGCTCGAGCCGCTGACCGCGCTCCTGATCACCTCCGGCGTGCTGCTCGTCTACGTCGTGCTCGGCGGCGCGCACGCGGACATCCTGACCGACGGCATCCAGGGGATGATGATGCTCGCCGTCGCCATCGTCGTCATCATCATGTTCCTGTTCGCCGCTGGCATGGACGGAGGCCTGGGCGTCCTGGTGGAGAACCTGCGCGGCCAGGACGAGAACCTGGTCGGGCCGCTCAACACGTCCAACTCGCTCTACGACTCGTGGTGGGCGATCGGCTGCGTGCTGTTCGCCCACATTCCGCTCGGCATGCTGCCCCACATCGGCAACAAGGTCTGGGCGCTCAGAGACGACGGCGACCGGATGCGCTTCGTCAAGCTCGCCTTTGCCGTCGGCCTGACAATGGGCATGCTCGGCCTCGGCGGCATCCTGGCCCGCGGCGTCCTGGGCGAGGCGCTCATGCAGTCGGGGCGCAACCCGAACGAAGCGCTCCCGGCGCTCTTCATCGAGCTCTTCCCGACCTGGCTGGCCGCGCTCATCGGCGTCGGCATCCTGGCGGCCATCATGTCGACCGCGGACGGCCTCGTCGTTTCGTCGTCCCAGATCGTGGCCAACGACATCTACCGGCGCTCGATCGTGCCGAAGTTCAGCCCCCATCTGTCGGACAAGCAGGTCGACCGGAAGGTGCTGACGATCAGCCGCTGGAGCACGGTGGTCGTCCTCGTCCTCTGTACCTGGATGGCCTGGGCGATGCAGGACATGAACATCGCCCTGCTGGTCTGGGTCGGCAGCGGCGGCATGATGGCGGCGTTCGCCGGGCCGCTCGTGGTGGGCGGCCTGTGGCGAGGCGTCACGCTGGCAGGCGCGGTAACCGGCCTCGTCAGCGGCATGCTGACCTTCGTCCTGCTGCGCAGCGGCCTGCCGTGGATGGTCGTCGACCCGGGCTCCTTCGGCCCGCTGTCGCCGATCACGGAGTGGCTGGCCCACTACCAGATCAACCCGTACTCCTGCGCGGTGGTCGGCGAGGCAGTGTCCATCGCCGGAACATACGTCGTGTCGAAGCTGACGCAGCCGCTGCCCGAGGACCACGTCGACAGGCTGTTCAACCCCTCCTCGGAGACGGTCGAGGCCACCGGCGGCTAACAGGCTGGCGGACGGCCTGCGGGCGACGTCGGGCTGGGGACAGGCGCGGCGTCCGCGACGCGGCTGGCGGTTCAGTTGGCTGTGAGCATCAGTCCCAGTCGGGCAGGGGCTGAGGGCCAGGGATGATCCCGGCGATGTCCGGGTCCTCGCCGGGCGGCGCCTCGGGCGCGGGGGCCTGCTCCTTCTCGAGCTTCCGCTGCGCGCGGCGTTCCAGCTTCTCCTTCCGCCTCTCGCGCTTCCTCATCTCTCGTTGGCGTTTAGCGAACGTGGTCGGACCCGGTCTGGCCATAAGAACTCCCTCCTCCGCGCCGACTCACGCCGGGGCGGAGCAGTGATCGTACCAAGAACTTGACACGAGCCCCAGGCCGACGCAGCGAGGTCGGCGGGGCGGTCAGGACGGGTAGAAGGTCGGCGAACCCGGTCCCACCGGCAGGCCGAGGCCGAAGACCCAGAGGTAGAAGAGCGTCACCCAGCCGACCAGATAGGCCATCGAGTAAGGGATCATCGTGGCGATCAGGGTGCCGATCCCGAGCTTGCGGTCGTAGCGCATCGCCACCGCCAGGATCAGGCCGAAGTAGCTCATCATGGGGGTGATGATGTTCGTGGTCGAGTCGCCAATCCGGTAGGCGGCCTGTATGACCTCCGGGCTGTAGCCGACCTGCATCAGCATCGGCACGAAGATCGGCGCCGTCACCGCCCACTGCGCCGACGCGCTGCCCAGCATCAGGTTGACCAGGCAGCACATCAGGATGAACGGCAGGAAGACGATCGGCCCGGTGAGGTCGAAGCGGGTCAGCACGTCGGCGCCGACGACGGCGGTGATCGTCCCCAGGTTCGTCCAGTTGAAGAACGAAACGAACTGGGCGGCGAAGAACACCAGGACCATGTAGGGCCCCAGCGAGCTCATCGCTCGGCCCATGCCGTCGATCACGTCGCGGTCGTTCCGGATCGATCCTGTCGCCCGGCCGTAGACAATGGACGGCACGATGAAGAAAACGAAGATGAGCGCCACCACGCTGCGAAGCAGGGGTCGCAGGTCGTCGATCAGCAGCGCGTTCACCGCCGGGTCCCGGAACCAGCCGTTCTCCGGCAGGGCGAGAAGGGCCAGACCGCCCAGCATGAGCACGACCGTGACTCCGGCGCGCTTCAGGCCTCGCTTCTCGGCGGTCGAGAGGCGGGTCAGGCCGTCGTCCGGATCCTCGAGGTCGTCCGCGGCCCGGGCGGGCTCGAAGGCGCCCAGTTTCGGTTCCACGATCCGGGTCGTGACCAGAGTCCCGATCACCGTGATCATGAAGGTGCTGACGAGCATGAAGATGTAGTTCGCGGTGGCCGGAATCTCGTTGGCCGCACCCGGCGCGTAGGACGGGTCGATGATGCGGGCCGCCTCGGTCGTGATGCCGGCCAGCAGCGGGTCCACGGTCCCGATCAGCACGTTGGCCGAGTAGCCGCCCGACACCCCGGCAAAGGCGGCCGCCAGCCCGGCCAGCGGATGGCGTCCGACGGAGCGGAAGATCACCGCCGCCAGGGGAATCAGGACCACGTAGCCCATCTCCGACGCGGTATTCGAGACCACCGAAGCGAACACGACCACGGCCGTCAGCAGGTTGCGCGGAGACCCGAGCACCAGGGCCCGCAGCAGGGCGCCCAGCAATCCCGACCGTTCGGCCACGCCGACGCCGAGCAGCGCCACCAGGACCGTACCCAGGGGAGCGAAGCTGGTGAAATTGGTCACCAGGCTGGTCGCAATCCTGCGCAGGCCCTCCGGGTTCATCAGGCTCAGCGCGCGGATGACGCCGTCCTCGGAGCGACCGGCCACTCCGGCGGGCCGGGGGTCCGCGACCTGCCAGCCGAGCAGCTCCGCGAGCCCGGAAATGAGAACGATGGTCAGGGCCAGCGCGGCGAACAGCGTCACCGGGTGCGGCAGCAGGTTGCCCAGGAACTCGACCGCGTTCAGGAAGCGGGAGAACAGCCCCGTTCGCGGTCCTGACCGGCGCGCGCGCCGCTTCGCCTTCCCCGCCACGCACGAACAGTAACCGAGACGGAGGATGCCGGTCAGGCCTGGCGCGTTACGGGCGACAGGGCCAGGAGCGCCCGCCTGGAGTGTCGGAGTTCGGTCAGGCCAGGCGGGTGCGGGCGACAGGTCGAGTCCACCGCAACCCCGGGGCAGACCGCCCGAGCGTCGCCTCGCAAGCAGAGGACTTGCCAGCGAAAGGACGATGATGGAACTGGGCCGACGGCCTGAAAGGTCAGGAACGGCGTCCGCTGCGCGCCTGGCGAGGCTACTGCGGCCTTGAAGCCGCTGAACGGAGCCGATCCCTGTCGGCGTCGGTCAGCGGCCTGAAGCGGGCCTCTCCCGGACCAGGATCGGCCCACGCGTCGCAGGGCAGGCACATCAGGACGCCCGGTTCGGACGAGTGCTCGAGACCGAGCACGTGACCGAGCTCGTGAGCGATCACGTTCCGGACCGCGTGTTCCCTCGCGCCTTCCCGGTCCTCACCGTCGTCCTCCGCCTCGTCGTCCTCCGCACCATGAACCTCCTCAGGGTCGGCGATGGCGACGAAGTGGCGTCCGTCATCGTCAAAGGGCCACGCGAACGGCATGAGGCTCTGCGTCGAGAGCAGCATGACCACGTCCGCCTTTAGACCGCGAACGGCCTCCGGCGGCGCCGGCCCGGGCGCCGAGGCATGCAGGCGACCGGCGAGCTGCGAGAGCTGATGCGCCCAGTTCTCGAACGGTCGCAGGCCCGAACGCGGCGTGACCAGCTCGGGGGCAGCGAAGGCCTCGCCCACGCCCAGCTCGCCGGCGACGCCGTTCCAGAACGCGACGGCTTCCTCCACCAGCGCGAGCCGGGGGTCCCCGGCGTTGCCCGCCAGCACCACGATTCGCCGCGCCGCCTCCGGCGCCGAGTCGCCGTCCGCAGCGGCGTTCGAGACGCCTGCTGGCAGAATGACCCCCGTCGAAAGCAGCCAGGCCAGAAGGCAGACCGCAGTCGAGCGGGCGCCGCCGGGCCGCTGAACGAAGGAGAGCATTGTCATGAGCCAGGTTCGATGCGTCGATCGTCCGCTCGCGGTCCTGGTCCTCGTCGGCCTCGTCGGGTCGTCGGCCGCCGCGCAGATCCACCGCACGCCGGATCCGGTGCGACGGGCCGACCTTGACCGCAAGGCGGACATCCACCGCATGGTCATGGTACCGATGCGGGACGGCGTGCGGCTCGCCACCGAGGTCTACCTGCCCCGCGGCGTCGAGGCGCCCGTGCCGACGGTCTTCTGGCGCACGCCGTACAACGTCAGCCCGCTCCAGCCCACCAACCTCGAACGGCCCAGCGCCATGCTGAAGTTCGCTCTCGACGCCATCGAACGCGGCTACGCCTTCGTGGTCCAGAACGAACGGGGCAGGTTCTTCTCCGAGGGCGACTGGGAGATCCTCGGGCGGCCGCGTACCGACGGCCACGACGCCCTGACCTGGATCACGGATCAGAACTGGTCCAACGGCAGGGTGGCCACGCTCGGCTGCTCGTCGACTGCCGAGTGGCAGATGGGCCTGGCGGCGATGCGCCACCCCGGTCACGCCGCGGCCGTGCCGATGGCCCCGGGCGCCGGAATCGGCCGCATGGGCCCGTTCTTCGAGCAGGGGAACTTCTACCGCGGCGGCGCACTGCAGCTGCCGATGGCGGTCTGGCTCCACGGCGAGCAGAACACCCAGCGCCCGACGTTTCCCGCCGGCACGAGCCGCGAGGACCTGGAACGGCTGGCGACGTACTTCGACCTGGCAGCCCGCATGCCCCCGGTCGACTGGAAGACGGCGCTCTGGCATCTGCCGGTTCAGAACCTGATCGAGTCGGTGAACGGACCTCCCGGGATCTTCGGCGAGTTCGCCGCCCGGATGCCGGACGATCCGGCCTGGTACGAAGGCGGCCTCTACCACGACGACGATCCCTTCGGCGTCCCGGCGCTGTGGGTGAACTCGTGGTACGACCTGTCGGTAGCGCCCAACCTGGCCCTGTACGACCACGTGCGCAGGAACGCCGACGCCGAAGTGCGGGACCACCAGTACATGGTCGTGGCGCCGAGCCTGCACTGCAACATGTACCGGCTGAGAGACCCGCTGATCGTCGGCGAGCGCAACTTCGGCGACACCGACTTCGGCTTCGACGAGATGCTGTGGGGCTTTCTCGACCGATTCACGCGGCCCGAGGCGAACGGCTTCGAGCACCTGTACGCGAAGGTCCGCTACTTCCTGATGGGCGAGGACAGCTGGCAGAACGCGGATAGCTGGCCGCCGGCCGGGGCTCGGCCCATGACGCTCCACCTCGACAGCGACGGCGGCGCCAACGGCGCCAGCGGCGACGGGCGCCTGACCGCCGGCGCCGACGTCGTCGACGTCGTCGAAACGCAGGTCGACCGCTTCACTTACGACCCGGCATCGCCCGTGCCGACCCACGGCGGCGCCTTCTGCTGCATGGGCGACCACGAGCCAGGCGCCTTCGACCAGCGCGGCGTGGAGGCACGCTCCGACGTGCTCGTCTACACGACAGCGCCGTTCGAGGCACCACTCGCCGTGGTCGGGCCGGTCAGCGTCATCCTGCACGTGTCATCCGATGCGCCGGACACCGACTTCACCGTCAAGCTGGTCGACGTCTTCCCCGACGGCCGGGCCTTCAACCTGGACGACACGATCCTGCGCATGCGCTACCGCGAAGGCTTCGACCGGAAGGTCGCCATGGAACCAGGCCAGGTGTACGAAGTGACCCTGGGGCCGCTCGCCACAGCCAACGTCTTCGGCATGGGCCACCGCCTGCGGCTAGAGGTGTCGAGCAGCAACTTCCCCCGCTACGACCGCAACCTGAACACCGGCGGCGCCAACTTCGACGAGAGCGAGTGGCGGGTGGCGCAAAACGCCGTCCACCACTCGGTGGAGCACCCGTCGCGGATCGTGCTGTCGATCCTCGACCGCTGACCGGCCGCCGTCAGGTCCGAGCGGGACGCAGGGGACGCGGGCGCTCCCGAGAGTTTGATTGACGGCTGGCGCCGGCTGTGAAACGGCTTCGCTGCCGAAGGTCGTGCTTGTCCGGCAGGAGCTGCAAGGTCGCTCGCCCAAAGCCCCCCTTGCGGCCCCTCAAAGCTGCCGGCTCACCTGCGATCCGGGCGAGAACATCGGACGCTTCGCTTGCGAGGTGGGGCAGTGGGCCCAGACAGGGAGCTTGGGAATGTCCCGGCTGCGCTACGCTGAGCTGATTCCGCAGATACAGACAGAGGTGCTGAAGCGATGGCAGAAGAGGTTCGCTACGAAGGGCGCGGCCCGGTGGCCGTGCTGACGCTGGACCGGCCGAGGTACCACAACGCCCAGAGCTGGAAGCTGCTCGACGACCTGGACCGGCAGCTTGACCGGGCGATGGCGGACGACGACGTCCGGGTCGTCGTCCTGAAGGGCGAGGGCCGGCACTTCTCCTCCGGCCACGACCTGGGCACGCCGGAGCAGCAGGCGGACCTCGAGGCGCGGGGGCTCACCGAGTGGGTCGGCCTGGACTGGTACGAGGCGTTTCGCTGGTACAACCTCGACAACACGGTCAAGTGGCGCAACCTGCCGAAGCCCACGATCGCCATGGTGCACGGTTACTGCATCTTCGGCGGCTGGATGATCGCGGCGTCCATGGACGTCATCTTCGCTGCCCCGAGCGCCCGCTTCCTGGCCAGCCTGTTCGAGACCTTCACCGTGCCCTGGGACATCCATCCCCGCAAGGCGAAGGAACTGCTGTTCGAGAGCCGCTTCATCGACGCCGAGGAAGCGCGGGAGCTTGGTCTGGTGAACCGCGTCTATCCCGAGGCCGACCTGGAACGCGAGACGATGGCCTGGGCCGAGCGGGTGGCCGAGAACGACCCGGTCAGTCTCCGTCTGGGCAAGCTGGCGGTGAACAAGGCGCAGGACGCGATGGGCTACGGCGCGAACGTCGAGGCCGCGTTCGCGGACTATCTGGTCGCCCGCGAGATTCGGGGCAGTGCCAGCCGGGTCGAAGGCAGTCGCCGCCTGTTCGGCGTCGACCTCGCGCTGCGCGGTCAGCGAAACGGCCGGGCCGGTCAGAGCCCGGTGGAAGGGCAGCCGGCGGCCCAGGCCGAAGACGACGCCTGAACGGAGGAATCGGCAGCGGACCAGCCGGCTTACCGCCCCCGATGCTTCCCCGCTTGCGGTCCGGCGCCTGTCGGGGGCCCGGACCGCAGCGCCTCGCTGGCAGGCCGCTGGACCTGCTGCCGTCACGGGCGGCGCAGGCAGATCGGCCGTCGCCACGGTCCGCGCCAGCAGTGGTCAGATGTGCCGCCCCTGGCCTCCGTCCACGTCGATGACCGCGCCGTTCACGTAGGAAGCGGCTTCGGAGCACAGGAAGACGATCATGCTGGCCACCTCTTCCGAGGTCCCGTAGCGCCCGACCGGCACACTCCGACCATTGCTGCGAATGACGTCTTCCCAGTCGCCGCCGCGGGCGTTCGCGATCTCCTTCGCCGCCCGCTCCCACATGGCGGTGTGGATGAGGCCGGGAAGAACCGAATTGAAGAGCACGTTGTCGCGGCCGTACTTGCCGGACAGCGCCTTGCCGGTCGCGACCATGGCCGCCTTCGAGGCGCCATAGTCGATCAGCGCCGCGCCGGGGTACTTCGCGGCCGCGCTGGCGACCATCACCACCCGGCCCCACTTCTGCTGGCGCATTCCCGGAAGGCAGTGGCGGGTGCTGCGCACGGCCGAGAGCAGGTTGAGCCTGAAGAGTTCCTCCCAGTCGTCGTCGCTCATGTAGAGGAAGTTGCGCGACGGCGAGGCGCCGACGTTGTTCACCAGGATGTCCACCGCGCCGCCGCCGAGCACCTTCTCGAAGAACGCATCGACCGCGGCGCGATCCGCCATGTCCGCGGCGCGACCAGCGACGCTGCCTTCCCCGTCGGGCGGCTCGTAGCCGTCAAGCGCCTCCACGGCCGCCTCGTTGCGTGCGCAGAAGGACACCTGAGCGCCGTGGTCGGCGAGCGTTCTCACGGTTGCAGCGCCGATGCCAAGGCTGGCGCCGGTGACGACGGCACGGCGGCCGGTCAGGTTCAGGTCGATCATCGGGAGCGCTCCCGAGCTGGATTCGGAGCCGTCACCCCTGAGAACCGCCGGACGGCTCGAGGTCGTACGGGGCGCCAGTGCCGGAGGAGCCGGCGAACAGGCGGCGGCCGTCGGGGAGCGTGACGTCGCGGCCATTGGCCCGCGGCGCGCCGTCGATGGCCTGGTAGCCCTCCACCAGCACTTCCGTGCCAGGGGCTACCGAGTTCTTCTTCCAGCCGCGCCGCACCAGGGCGCCCGGAGGACCGCACTCGACCATCCAGGGCGTGACCGTGCCGTCCGCGCCGGTGACGTCGATGTGAATCCAGGCGTGGGGGTTCACCCACTCGACCTTGGTCACCTTGCCGCGCAGGCGCACCGGCTTCGTGGCGTCGAACTCGGCGGCGAACGCGTGGTGGGCCACCGAAGGCCGCGGCAGGGCCACGAGGCCCGCGGCAACCGCGGCCGCAAGACCCAGAACCGGCAAGGCAAGGCGAATACGGATGCGCATGGTCGTCTTCATCGGCGGCTTCCTGTCGAAATGCTCAGTGTGTGCTACTGCCCGCCCGTGGCGGCGGCGGCAGCCTCCTCGCGGTCGCGAGCCCGGGCGCCGGAGAGGATGTTCGTCATGCCGTAGTTGCCCTCGTGGCAGGCGTACTCGACGAGCTCGTACTGCTCGTTGTCGAGCTCGAACTCGAAGCGGCCGGTCCAGGGCGCGGTCCAGACGTCGGGATCCTCGACGGTGAACCGGTACTCCAGCCGGCTCGGACCCAGCCGGGTGTAGCGCTCGGTCAGTTTCATGTCACTGCTCGAGCCGCGGTAGTTCGTGCGGCCGTTGAAGTTCTTCACCTCGACCACCAGCGTGTCGCCCTCCCAGCGGCCCTGCGAGTCGCCCAGCCACTGCCTGATGCCGGCGCCCAGGGGCGGCCGCTCCTCGGTGGGGATGACCCGGGTCTCGTGGATCATCTCCTTCTGAATCGCCACGAAGCCGGGGCTCTGGCTGATCTGCAAGCCGTTGTTGTAGATGGAGGGCATCATCAGACCGGGGAGACCGCGGCTGATGCAGCGCACGTAGGGGTTCAGGTCTTCCGGGCCGGCGGGCCGACGCCGGACGTAGTCGCCGAACGACTGCGCCGCTTCTCGACGCCGCTCCTGCGCCTCCTCGGTCATGGGCGGCAGGCGGCCGTCGGGCGGGTCGATGATCATCGCCACCTGGCGAGACGGGGCGGACTTGACGTAGCCGAGGGTCGTGTCCCGCCACTCGCGTTCGTAACCCCAGATGCTGCCCAGGGTGCCGCGCTCGCGGCGCGCGGCCGCCTCCTCGGCGGTCAGCTCGTCCACGTCGGCGAGCTCCTCCGGGCGTTCCAGCGGAATGCCGTGGGCCTTGTTGCCGGTCCACATCCCCTGCAGGTCGGGTGTGCCCCAGGGCGTGCGTGGAACGACGTAGGGCTCCGAGGCGTCGGCGGCGGCGATGTCCGCCCCGAAGTCGGCGTCCACGCCCTGCCAGCCTGCCTCGAGCACCGCCACGCGGACGTTGTCGGGCGCCGCCACGAAGCCGCGCTTCGCCGCCGAGCGACCGCCCTCGGGCCGTTCCGGGTCGCGGGTGAACCGGACGCCGCGGTCACGCAGGCCGACCGCGGCCGCGTCAAGGTCCGCCAGCTCGAAGGCAAGGTGGTCGATGGCACGCCCCGCGCTCGGCGCCGGCTCGCCTTCGGCATGTCGGGTCGCGAAGAGCCATACCTCGCCGAAGCGCAGACCGTCCTGGGTGCCGCGCAGCGACTCCGGCACGCCGCCAAAGGTGTCGCGATACCAGTCGAGCGTCCGGGCCGGGTCGCTCGCGCTCAGGTGCACGTGATGGAAGCCCAGGGTATCGGGATCCTCGACCACCTCGATCCTCGTGCCCCAGGGGTCGAAGATTCGGCCCACCTTGAACAGGCCGTTCTCGACACGCAGCGTGGAGCCGTCGTCGTAGCGCTGCAGGCGCACGCCCGACCCGCGCACGCCGACGGCTTCGAGCTCGGCCATCTTCTCTTCCAGGTCGGAGAAGGAGAAGCCGATGTGGTCGATGCCGGTGCCCTGGCTCGACCCCATGATCGGCCCCTGGGTGAACTCGAGCACTGCGTTGCCGCAGTCCACTGCCTCGGCGCGGCCCCCGACCGCCTGGCAGCCCAAGTGGCGTTCGTACCACCCGACCGCCTCGCTGCGGGCGGACGTGGTCAGCTGCACGACGACGTCGGCGCCGGCGGCAGGCGCGGACAGGAAGCCCGGCAGCAGCACCGCCGCGGCCGCAACGGCGGCTGACAGGTTACGGGTCATCATCCGTCGGGGTCTCTTCGCGTCTGCGCAAGTGGCCATAGAGCAGCTCCTCGGAAAACTCGACGCACTTGAACTCCAGCACCCGAACGTGCTCCTCCAGACGCCGGTACAGCGGCATCCGGATCGTCCAGGGCCGGGTGAAGACGTTCTCGTCTTCGAGCGTCGCCTCGTACATCATGGAATTCGGACCGGTCGGCGTGTAGCGCTCGGTCACCCGCAGGGTGTCGCTGGCAAAGTTGCCGGCGCGGTCGAACCAGGCCTGGCCGGTGAAGCCCCTGGCGTCCACGACCAGGGTGTCGCCTTCCCAGAGCCCGTGGGACCGGCCCATCCAGCTGTCGATGGGCGGTGGTTCGGGATCGTCCTTGTCCATGTGAATCGTCCGGTTCGCTTCCGCGAAGCCGTACACGATCATGATCTTCCCCGTGCCCTGGAGGATGCGGAACGGGAACGGCATGTAGGTCGCCCGCGGCACGCCGGGCAGGTAGCACTTGGCCTCTGGATCCTCCCGCCACCGGTTCTCGAAGTTCTTCTGTCGCCGTTCAAGCGCCCAGTCCTGATAGGGAATCTCGCCGCCGACCACGACGCCCTGACCGGGCGGCATGGCAGTGAGCGCACCGTACTCCGCAGGTCCGCCGGTCGCCGCGTGGTCCTCCAGGTTCCAGTGGGCCATGTTCATCGCCTGCCAGACGCCGTTGATGTCCGGCGCGCCGTCGTGGTGACGCGCAACGTCGTCTGCGCCGTCCTGGGCCGCCAGCGGCAGGGCCAGAATCCACACCCAGGCCACAAGCCGTATCGGCCCACGCATCAGACTGCACTGGCGTCGCTTGGTCATGCCTGCCCCGAACAAGAGAAGTGAACCCTCAGCATAGCAATGCTCAGGACCATGGCGCCGCCGGCCACACCGGGCAACGGACGCCACTCCCCACCAGGGGATCCTGACAGCTTCAACGGCGACGTGACACGTCGTCGCACAGGAGCCAGGTCGGCATTCGCAGTGCTTCACCTGAAGACCGCCGAGCGGGTTTGTCGGACCGCACGAAGCGAAGCGGTGGCGATCACGGACCGTGGAACTCCGGCTGCGTCGCTGACCCGGTTCCTTCCGAACGGGGGCGGCACCGCCTTGGGAGACCGCCAGCTCCTCCCGGCGTTCGAAGCACTCCCCGATGCAGACCGACTCAACAGTCGTGGCTTCCGAGGATCGTGACCGCTGAATGGTCTACTTCAATACCGCGCACCTGCTCAAGTGCTGCTTGAAGGAGCCGGGCTGGCAGAGAGTTGAGGGCTCTGGCCGCAGGACGGGGGCAGGTCTTCTGTTCAGTCCGGGGACGCCCTGAGCCGCACGCGGCGTTGCACCGGAAGCGGCGGGAAGGCGCGTTCACGTCCCCGCAGCACCGAGCGGTGCCGGGGCAGATGGGCATGGACGAGGCGGACCGGGGTGTGGTGCTGAATTCCCCTGTCGTTCGACAGGGCAGGCGTCCTCGACCTCTTCAAACGCCTTCCTTCGGACGTTTTCTGCGTACCGGAGATGCGGTGCATCTGGTCTCCGCAAGCTCGAGCGGCTTCCTGGAGATCTCCCAGCAGCGACCGTCGGCTGCTGGCGGCAGCGCGCCATGCGGACCTGGCTGGCGTGGATGTCCTGAACTGAACAGAGGGCAGGCGAGTGCAGAGTGCTAGCGTAGGCGCCTCGCGTTGAACGAGGATGACCCGCAGGAGGCGCCGATGAAGCAGCTTGAACGATCCCTTTTGCCTTCCCTGGCGGTGCTTCTGGCAATTCCGGCCGGCCTTGGCGCGCAGGGGAGCGTGCCCCGGCAGGCCGACGGCAGGCCGGATCTCACGGGCGCCTACGACGTGGCCACGCTGACGCCGCTCACCAGGCCGCGGGAGTTCGGCGAACGCCTGACCCTGACCGACGAGGAGGCCGCCGCCATCGCTCGCCGCAAGGCGGAGATCTACGAGGCCGACTTCCAGCCCAGCGACCCGAACCGCGAGGCGCCTCCGGTCGGCGGCGCCCCGATCTTCGATCCGGGCCTGGAGGCCGCATCCGGCGGCAGCGGCGGCTACAACGCGTTCTACATGGACCCGGGCGACAACGTCGTTCGCATCGACGGCAAGTGGCGGACCTCGATCATCACCGATCCGCCGAACGGCCAGTATCCGGAGATGACCCCGGCCGGCACGGCCCGCAGGATGGCCCAGTTCGCGGCCTTCGGGCACAAGAACACAGGCACCGCGTGGTGGCTGGAGGAGCGCGACGACCGTTCCGGCCCCTACGACAACATGGAGCAGCGGCCGCTGCCGGAGCGCTGCCTGATGGGCTTCAGTTCGACCGGCGGACCGCCGATGCTGCCGGCGCTGTACAACAACCACAAGCGCATCGTGCAGACCAAGGACCACATCATGATCCTCATCGAGATGGTCCACGACGCCCGCATCGTGCGCATCGGCGGCGAGCGCGCCCCGGCCGGGGAGCGCCGCTGGCTCGGCGATTCGGTCGGCCGCTGGGAGGGCGACACCCTGGTCGTCGAGACTGCGAACTTTGGCGACGAGCCGGGGCTCGGGTCGGCGACGCGGGACCTGCAGGTGGAGGAGCGCTTCCAGCGGCTGGCCGACGGCGACCTGCTGTACGCCTTCACCGTCGAGGATCCGAACGTGTGGGAAACGCCCTGGAGCGGCGAGTACGTGTGGCGTACGACCCCGAACAAGGTCTTCGAGTACGCCTGCCACGAGGGCAACTACGCCCTGGGCAACGTGATGCGCGGCGCCAGGCTGCTGGAAGCTGACGCCATGGCGGCCGCCTCCGGCGGGGAGTAGCGGCTCAGCCCGCGAGGCAACCTCGCGACAACGCCGGTCCGAGCCGCCAGACGCCTCGCCAGCTCTCCGTCTGGCCACAGCCATCACCTCGCCAGCAGACTGCCGGATCAGCCAGCGTCCTGTCCGCTGGCAGGTCCGGCAGTCTGCTAGCCTTCGCGGCGATGTTCCGCCGCCTGGGTTCCCGGACCTCCATCGCCTGCGCGCCAGCGCTGGCGCTGGTCATCCTGTTCACGGGTGCTCTGGAGTTCGCCGGTCACGACCACGACCCGGTCAGGGCCGCCGACACCTGGTCCATCGAACACGACGCGAACGGCGACCCGGCCGAACGCGACCCGGCGGTTCAAGCCGCCGCGCCGCTCCTCGAGCACTCCTGCGTCGCCTGCATGCTGGGCCGCTCCCAGGCCCCGGCAGATCAGAGCGGGTCGATCCTCGCCAGGCCCAACTCGTTCCCGGCCGGAGTCGGCGCCGGGAACAGCGAACGCCCGAGGGACGGCCAGCGCTGGCTGCCGACCGCTCGCGGCCCGCCTCGAGCCTGAGCTCGAAGGCCCGCTCCGGGACGCCCCGGGGAGGACCGGACGCCGGAAAGGCCCGAGTCGCTCGCATTCGGCCCGCGCGGCGTGTTCTCGCAGAACCGCAGTAGTTCTCGCAGAACCCGGAGTCGACCCCCGCAGGGGCCGCAACCTTCGGCGCAGGAGGCGTCACGTCCTCCGGCGAACGACCTGACCGAGCCTTCCGGTTCGTCCCCCGAGGCCCCGGCGCAGACGCCAGGCCCGCAAGTCACCAGAGGAAGCACTCCAGAACCCAGGAACCACCGACCCAAGCACCCAGAGGAACGATCACCATGCACCACAACCTGACCACCTCCCCGATTCCCCGGCCGCCGCGTCGACTGCGGTCTCTCGCCGGCAGCCTTCTCTGCGCCCTGGCCCTGATGCTGCTCCCCGCCTCGGCGAGCGCCCAGGAGACCGGCGCCATCGTGGGCAGCGTCGAGAACCACGGCGAGCGGATCGCTCTCGCCGTGGCCCGCGTACCCGAACTCGGCATCTCCACGGCAGTCTCCGCCGACGGCGCCTTCCGCTTCGACGAGGTGCCGGTCGGCACTCACGCGGTGGTGGTCGAGATTCCGGCCTTCGGCACCGCCAGCGGCACGGTGGACGTTGCTGCGGGCGGGGAAGTCGAGCTGATGCTGGAGGTGCATCACGGCATCCACTTCGATCACCTGGTGGTGACGGCGACCGGCGCTCTGCGACCTGTCTCCGGTCTGGCCAACCCAGTCTCGGTGCTTGGCGGCACCGACCTGCAGCTCCGCCTCGGCGCCACGCTCGGCGAAACGCTGGACGACGAACCTGGAGTGGCATCGACAGCGTTCGGCGCGGGGGCGGGTCGGCCCATCATCCGCGGGCTGAGCGGCGCCCGGGTGCGGGTTCTGGAAGGCGGAATCGACAGCGGCGACGCCTCGGCCGTCAGCGCCGACCACGCCGTCACCCTCGAACCGGCGCACGCCGAGCAGATCGAGATCCTGAGAGGCCCCGCCACCCTGCGCTACGGCTCCGAGGCCATCGGCGGCCTGGTGAACGTCATCGACGGGAGGATTCCATCGGACCGTCCGCTCGGCGGAGTCAGCGGCTCGGTGGACATTCGAGGCGGTTCGGTCTCCGACGAACGGATGGGCGCCATCCAGCTCGACGGCGGCGGCGGCGACTGGGCCTGGCACCTTGGCGCCGTGAGCCGGGAAGCGGATCCCTACGAGATCCCCGGCTACGCCCAGGTCGAGGAGGACCACGACGACGACCACGACCATGAAGACGAGGACCACGACGACGATGATCACGACGACGACGATGACGAGGACCACGAGGGCGAGGACCATGAAGACCACGAGGACGAGAACTCGTTCGGCCTGGTCCCGAACACGGACCTGAAGACCGAGAGCGGTCGTTTCGGCTTCACGCGCTTCTTCGGCAACCGCGGCTCCATCGGCGTTTCGGTCAGCGGCTTCAACACGGACTACGGCATTCCGCCCGGCGCCCACGCGCACGGCGAGGAGGGCCATGGCCACGACGACGATGACCACGACGACGATGATCACGACGACGACGATGATCACGACGACGACGATGATCACGATGACGACGACGACCATGACGACGATGACCATGACGACGATGACCACGACGACGATGACCATGACGACGATGACCACGACGACGAGCACGGGCACGGCGAGGAGGAGCTCCCGGTCCGCGTCGACATGAAGCAGCGCCGGGTCGACGTACGCGCCGAAGCCATGCCCTCCGCTGGCGCCTTCCAGCGCATCGAGGTCCGCATGGCGGGTACGGACTACGAGCACGTGGAGCTCGAAGGCCCCAACGTCGGAACGACGTTCTTCAACGAGTACCTGGAAACCCGGGTCGAGATGTTCCAGCGCCAGCGCGGCAGGAACAGCGGCTCGGTCGGCCTCCAGTACACGGACCGCGACCTGGCCGCCTTCGGCGAGGAGGCCTTCGTGCCCCCCACGCAGTCGCAGGGCTGGGCGCTGTTCACGTCGCAGGAAGTCGAGGTCGGCGACGTCCGCTGGCAGTTCGGCGCCCGCTTCGAGCAGCTGGACCAGAACCCGACCACCGCCATGGACACGTCGCACGACGGCGTGTCCGCGTCGGCAGGCCTGGTCTGGGACGCCGGTTCTGACTGGTCGCTGGGCGTGTCCATTGCTCGCTCGGTGCGCCTGCCGGTGACCGAGGAGCTCTACTCGGACGGCGTCCACGTCGCGACGCAGAGCTTCGAGATCGGCGACCCGAACCTGTCCAACGAGGTCGGCATCGGGTTCGACATCTCGCTGCGCCGAACGGCGGGTCCCGTGACCGGCGAGCTCACGCTGTTCCGTCAGAGTTTCCAGGACTTCATCTACCAGGCCTTCACGGGCGATGAAGAGGACGGCTTCGCCGTCCTTCGCTACACCCAGGCCGACGCGAGCACCGAGGGCGCCGAGCTCAAGGTGCGGTTCGAGCTCCTGGAGCGTGACGACCATCACCTGCACCTGCAGGCGACGGCGGACACGGTGAAGGCCGAGCTCGACGCCGGCGGCTACCTGCCGCGAATCGCGCCGAACACGGTCGGGCTCGGCCTCCACTACCACGGTCACAACTGGCGCAGCGCGATCGAAGGTCGCCGTACCGCCGACCAGAACGACGTGGCGACGCTGGAAACGCCGACCGAGGGCTACACCCTGTTGAACGCCCACGTCGGCAGGCGCTTCGTCCTCGGAGGTCAGGTCCTCGACCTGCTGCTCCGCGGTCGCAACCTGACGGACGAGGACGCACGGTTCCACACCTCGTTCCTGAAGAACTTCGCGCCGCTGCCGGGCAGGGACGTTTCGCTCTCGGCCCGCTTCTGGTTCTGAGTTCACCGGGGCCGGCGGTCCGCCGCCGGCCCCAGCTTCTCCCCGTCGACCCGATTGACTGGCGCCCCTCCGGCCGCGATCGGGCCGAACTGAACGCAGGCGGCCAGCGCCGCCGCAGCGCCGCCGACGGCGGCAACAAGCAACGACGCCGAGCGGAGGACGCTCGACGCACGATCGAAGCCCCTGCTTCGAGGCAGTGGCCCTGACGCCCAGATCCTTCCGGGGACCCTGAGCGATCCACGGCCTGTCGCCACCACCGGGGCAAAGGCCCCACAACATCGTTCCAGAGGAGGAACCATGCAGTCTGAAGTTCTCGTTGCCACCGAATGCCGGAATGCTCGCCATTCCCGGCCCTGTACCCCGACCTGCCGGGTCTGCCGGGCCAGCCTGTTCACCCTGTGGCTGGGCTACCTGCTCGCGCTCCCGGCCGCCTTCGCGCAGAGCGCGACCGCACGCGAGACGGGCGCCGTTACCGGCAAGCTCATGTCCGAAGGCCTCCACACGATCGGCGAGGAGGGCATTGCGGTCGCCACCGTCCGCATCCCGGCCGTCGCGCAAAGTGCCTCGCTGGAGGCGGACGGCACGTTCTCGTTCGAGGCCGTGCCCGTCGGCACCCACGTCCTTGTGCTGAGCCTTCCTTCAGTGGGCCAGGCCAGCGAATCGGTCACGGTCACGGCCGGAGAAACCACGCACGTCGAGCTGGAGATCGACCACGTCGAGCACTTCGACGAGATCGTGGTCACGGCCACCGGCGCCCTGCGCAGGGAATCCGAGCTGTCGAACCCGGTCTCCGTGCTGAGCGGCGCCGACCTTCAGCTGCGCATGGGCCCGACCCTGGGAGAGACGCTTGCCGATGAACCGGGCGTTGCATCGACCGCCTTCGTGCCGGGCGCCGCCCGGCCGATCATCCGCGGTCTTTCGGGACCCCGAATCCGGGTACTGACCAACGGCCTCGACAGCGGCGACACCTCCGCGATCAGCGACGACCACTCGGTGACTGCCGAACCCGCCCTGGCGGAGCAGATAGAGATTCTCAAGGGGCCCGCCGCCCTTCGCTACGCCTCCGGCGCCATCGGCGGCGCCGTGAACGTCATCGACGGGCGGATACCAACGGCCAGGGCCGCCGTGCCAGTGAGCGGCAGCGTCGACCTCGCAGGAGGTTCGGTGGCCGACGAGCGGATGGGCTCGCTTCAGCTAGGTGGAGGCAGCGGCGAATGGGCGTGGACCATCGCCGCCGTCAGCCGCGAGACCGACCCCTACGAGATCCCCGGCTACGCCACCCTGGAGGAAGACCACGATGACCATGACGACCACGACGACGACCACGACGACCACGGGGACGACCACGACGACCACGGGGACGATCATGACGACCACGGGGACGATCATGAGGAGAACTCGTTCGGCGTCGTGCCGAACACGGATCTGAGCACCGAGAGCGGGCACTTCGGCGTGACCCGTTTCTTCGGCGACCGCGGATTCCTCGGCGTGTCGGTGAGCGGCTTCAACACCGAGTACGGACTGCCGCCGGGCGCCCATGCGCACGAGCACCATGATCACGGGGACGAGCACGACGACCATGGCGACGATCACGATGATCACGACGACGACCACGACGACGACCACGAAGGCGAAGAGGAGCACGGACACGGCGACGAGGAAGGGCCCGTCCGCCTCGACTTCAAGCAGCAGCGAGTCGACCTGCGCGGCGACGTGCGGCTCGACGGCGCCGCGTTCGAGAAGCTCGAGGTGCGCCTGGCCGGGACCGACTACGAACACATCGAGCTCGAGAACGACGAGGTTCACCTCCTGTTCGAGAACGACATCTTCGAGACCCGGGTCGAGATGTTCCAGCGGCAGCGTGGCGCCAGCCGGGGCAGCGTGGGGGTTCAGTTCACGGACCACTCGCTTGCGGCAACCGGCGACGAGGCGTTCGTCCCACCGACCGACTCGACCCGCTGGGAGCTGTTCTCATCTCAGGAGATCGACAGGGGAGACCTGATCTGGCAGTTCGGCGGCCGCCTGGAACAGACCGACCACGAAGCCGCGGACGGTGGCGAGTGGTCAGGCGACGGGCTGTCCGTCGCCGCCGGATTCGTCTGGCAGGCCAGCGACCCGTGGAGCGTCCACGTCTCCGCCTCGCGCTCCACTCGCATGCCGGTCGCCAGGGAGCTGTTCGCCTACGGGCTGCACATCCCGACGCAGACGTTCGACATCGGCAACCGGGACCTCGACACCGAGGTCGGCACGGGTCTCGACCTGTCCCTCCGCAAGAGCGAGGGCCGCGTCCGGGGCGAGGTGACCGTCTTCCGCCAGAACTTCCAGGACTTCATCTACCAGGCCTTCACCGGCGAGGAGATGGAGGGCGCGCCCGTTCTCCTGTACAGCCAGGCCGACACGACGCTGACCGGCGCCGAGTTCCGCGGCCGGGTCAGCCTCGCGGCGTGGAACGAGAACCGCGTCCACCTGGAGCTGAGCGGCGACACCGTGGACGCCGAGCTGGACGCGGGCGGCAACCTGCCTCTGATTCCGCCCATGAGCCTCGGCGTCGGGGTCGACTACCACGGCCACGCGTGGCGGAGCGCCATCGAGTGGCGCTGGGTCGACGATCAGACCGACGTGGCGCAGGAAGAAACGCCGACCGACGGCTACACGCTGCTGAACGCCCATGTGGGGCGCCGGTTCGTGTTCCGCGGCCAGATCCTCGACCTGCTCCTGCGGGGCCGCAACCTGACCGACGAGGACGCCCGCGTGCACACCTCGCTGGTCAAGAACTTCGCTCCGCTGCAGGGCAGGGACATCTCGCTCTCCGCCCGCTTCTGGTTCTGAGTTCGACCGGGGTCGGCGGTTCGCCGCCGGCCCCGTTTCTCACCCCGCCGTCAAGGCCGAGGGAGCCGCAGGGGACGCGGGCGCGTTGGAATCAGGTGCCGCGGTGGGGGTACACTCCGCCGTTCGGCAGTGATCGGCACCGTTTCGCGAAGGCCCGATTCCGCGTCCCCATCGTCTAGCCAGGTCAGGACTCCAGCCTTTCAAGCTGGCAACACGGGTTCGAATCCCGTTGGGGACGCCATCGCGCCACAGGCGCGATGCCAGTCCCCAACGGGATTCAGTCGTTGTCTCGCGCCAAACGCGAGACAATGGATCGAATCCCGCGACCACAGACCCGCCACCGCCGATGCAACGCGCCACAGGCGCGATGCCAGTCCCCAAAGGGATTCAGTCGTTGTCTCGCGCCAAACGCGAGACAATGGATCGAATCCCGCGAGCTTCGGCGGGGGCGGGGCGGTGGTCAACGCGCCACAGGCGCGATGCCAGGCCCCAAGAGCGATTCAGTCGTTGTCTCGCGCCAGGCGCGAGAACGATGGATCGAATCCCGTGAGCTTCGGCGGGGGCGGGGCGGCGGTCAACGCGCCCAGGCGCGATGCCAGGCCCCAACGGGATTCAGTCGTTGTCTCGCGCCAAACGCGAGACAATGGATCGAATCCCGCGACCACAGACCCGCCACCGCCGATGCAACGCGCCACAGGCGCGATGCCAGTCCCCAAAGGGATTCAGTCGTTGTCTCGCGCCAAACGCGAGAACGATGGATCGAATCCCGCGACCACAGACCCGCCACCGCCGATGCAACGCGCCACAGGCGCGATGCCAGTCCCCAACGGGATTCAGTCGCCGTCTCGCGCCAGACGCGAGACACGGATCGAATCCCGCGAGCTTCGGCGGGGGCGGGGCGGTGGTCAACGCGCCACAGGCGCGATGCCAGGACCCAAAGGGATTCAGTCGTTGCCTCGCGCCAGGCCGCGCTCAGTTCCACCAGGGCTTGTCGGACCAGGAGCGGACGTCCAGCTCAAAGGTCCAGGTGGAGCGGTGCTGGCGGACCAGGTGCAGGTAGGTCTCGGCCACCTGCTCGGGCAGGATGAGACCGTCGGCAGCGCCGGTCGTGCTGCGCAGTGCAGCAAACCGCTCCGCCCCGAGCATCTTGCCCAGGGTGTCGGGCGCATCGACCGAGCCGTCCACCACGACGTGGGCGACGTGGATGCCCTGGGGGCCGAACTCCGCGTTCAGCGTCTGGCAGAGCATGCGGCGACCGGCCATGGCGGCGGCGTGCGAGTGCTGCCCGGCGGCGCCGCGCATCGCGGCCGTGGCCGAGGTGACGATCAGCGTGCCGTGGCCGCGCTCGACCATGCGGGGCAGGAGCGCGGACGCGACGCGGAACAGCCCGAACGTCGCCATGCGCCAGCCGAGCTCGAACACCTTGTAGCTCGTGTCGCCGAGCGCGCGATTGCCGACCTGGGCGCCCAGGTTGTAGATCATCACCTCGATGGGACCGATTTCGCTCTCCACGCGGTCGATCTGATCCTCGATGGCGTGGTCCTTGACCGCGTTGAGGAGGAAGCCCGACGCCTCGCCTCCCTGCTCGCGAATGCCGTCGACGAGCGCCTTCAGACCGTCCGCGTCGCTGCGGCGGCAGAGGACGGCGTGGTAGCCTTGGGAGGCGAACTTGCGGCCCGCGGTACCGCCGATGCCGGCTCCCGCGCCCAGAACAAAGCAGACTGGCTTCTCTTTCATCACTGCTCCCTTGTTGTCAGCCCGTGACGGCGCCTCATGGGCCAGCGCGCCGCGGAAACTGCGGGATGATGCCACGGTCGTCAGTCGAGGCGTTTCAGGCGCAGGTCCCTGAACTCGACGCGCATTCCGGCATCGTGAATCTGCAGACCGATGGCGCCCCGGTCCTGACGCTCCTCCTCCGCGTTGTCGGTGAACTCGGAAGCGAGCTTGCCGTTGATGAAGAACTGGTAGTGCCGCCCCCGGGCCACCACGCGGACGCGATTCCAGTCGTGCCGCCGGATGTCGTCCACCGTCACGGCACCTTCGATGTCGGCCGTGTGGACCGTGCCGTCCGGGTCGATCACGAGGCTCGTGCCGCGAAAGCACGCGTATTCCTCGCGCTCGACGAAGTGGAAGTCCCAGGCGCCCAGAACCTGCGGACCGATCCCCACGTGCCCCAGGTCCGCGTGGTAGCCCACGAAGGGCCGCTTGCCGCTCGGGTCCTTGACGCCATGGATCTGGATACCGCTGTTGCCGCGGCCGGGAAAGCGGTAGCTCGCCTCCAGCTCGAAGTCCCCAAGCTCCACGTCGTCGAAGACCAGGTAGACCAGACGGTCCTGGCTTCCCTGCCCGACGATGGCGCCGTCCTCGACCGACCAGTCGGCCAGAGAGCCCGCCGGCATGGCGTGCCAGCCGTCGAGCGTCGCGCCGTCGAAGATGGACTCGAAGCCGTCGTCCGGCCCGGTCGTCGCTTGCCGCTGCCCCGCCGTCGCCGGCACCCAGGCCACGGCCGCCAGCGCCAGCAGAGCGGCGACAACGCCAACTGCGACGCCCCGAATCCGATTGGCAACCTGTCCGCTCATGCTCCATCTCCTCCCTGCCGGTCTTCCACCGGACATGGCCCGATGCGCCACGCCTACAGCGTCGTCACGTACTTCACGAGATCAAGGATCCGGGCCTGCGAGAGCAGTGTCGCGAGACCGGCCGGCATCGGGCTCCCCGTCTCTCGGACCTCTGCCACGTCGTCCTTCAGCACTGTCACCGTCTCTCCGCTCGCGAGGTCCAGCATCACGACGTCGCCGCTCGCCCCGCTCTCCCTGGTGATGCGGCGGTAGCCCTGCAGCACGCGGGAGTCGCGCGTCGTGACCTCGATGGCATCGAAACCGTCCTTGATCTGCAGGCCCGGCCACAGCAGCTCCTCGACGATGCGCTCGGCGGACAGCGTCGAGCCGACCGCTTCGAGGCTCGGCCCGACGGCGACGTTCGAGGCGCCCGTCGCGCTGTCGCCGCCGCCGCCCGTCCGGTGGCACGAATCGCAGCCGAAGTCGACGAAGATCGCCGCGCCCCGGTCCGCATCCCCCTCCTTCGCCGCGCGGACGGCAAGGCTCGCGACCAGGTCGGCATCGTGGTCCAGCTCCAGGGAGCCGCCGGCAGCGGCCACGAGCGCGCCGAGAAGCAGATCGTCCGAACGTCCGCTGGAGAAGAAGAGGCGGAGCAGCGACCTCGCCTCCTCGCGGCCCAGACCGCCTGTCTCGATGGCCGCGGCAAGCGCCGGCACGCCTCCTTCCCGGTTCAGAAAGGCGGCGATGGCGCGCACCGCAACCTCGTCGCCGAGCCCGGGTTCCCGGAGCAGCCCGACCGCCGAGCGCGCCGCCACGCGAGCGTCGAGTGTCACGAGCGCCTTGACTGCCGCGACCCGCAGCGAAGCGGCGTACTGCGGCCCCTCGGCGACGCCCGCAAGCAGGCTCTCCGCATCGGCCAGGCCGAGCGCCGCGATGGCGCCGAACGCCGCTGAGCGCACAGGCACGGGCAGCGCTTCTTCACGGGCCAGAGCAAGCGCCGCCTCGCTCGCCTGGCGAGCCTGCCAGAGGCCGACGAGGTCAAGCGCGTGCCTGCGCAGCTCGACGCTCGGGTGCTGCAGCATCTTCGCCAGGCCCCAGGGGTCTTGGTACGGCTCGAGGCGCCCGGCGCGGGTCAGCGCGGCCGCCGTGGCAAGGATGCGCGCATGCGCCGCCGCGTCGTACCTGCCGCCGCTCACATAGCGGTCGCCCGCGAGCACGAACTCCCCGACCTCGTCCCGGCCACCGACCTCCAGCAGGTTCTCGATCGCGGCAAGGCGCACGTCGTCGTCGAGCTGGTACGACAGCGCGACCTCGCGCAGTTCGGCGACGCGCTCGCCGCCACCGGACCGGGCGAGCACTTCTGCGCGATGAGCGGCGTCGGCAAACTGCAGCTCGCCCCGCTCTTCTGCTGCCTCCCAGTGCGGCCTCAGGTGTTCGACCGCCTGCGAGAAGACGTACTCCATGCTGGCGTCCATCGGCCGGTCCACGGCTCGACCGACCACGGCGACCGACTCCGGCGACGGAACCGCGGCAGCCGCGGCGACGGCCTCCATCCGCACCAGGGGATCGTCATCCTCGACGCGACGGGCAAGCAGCGTCAGCGGGTCCTCCAGCCGGTCGTGCCAGCGGCCCACCATCCGGGACGCAAACGCCCGTGCGCCAGGCGACCTCGCTTCGAGGAGCTTCCCGAGGACCTCCGGCGCCGGGGCCTCCACCGTGGCGAACGCGCCGACCGCCTCGTACAGGCGTCGTTCGTGCTCCGGGTGCGCCGAATCCAGGCTCGCGACCCACGCCTCGATGGCGGCCGCAGCCTCGGCCGGATCTCGCCTGGTCAGCTCGCGCTTCGCCTGGTAGCGCGTCCAGCGCTCGGGCGCTTCCAGCGCGGCGACCACATCCGCGAGCGGCGCATCCAGCAACCCGGGCGGCGTCACGACAGGTACCGAGGGCGAGCTGATCCGCCAGATCCGCCCGTGCGCCTTGTCGCGGGACGGGTCGCGGTACTCGTCGTCCTGGTGGCAGATGATCGGGTTGTACCAGTCGACGACGTAGACGGCGCCGTCCGGCCCGACCTTCACGTCCACCGGCCGGAAGTTCCGGTGGCTCGACCGGATGAGCGGTTCCTCCCAGGTCAGCTCCATGCCCGAACCGGAAGGCGCCACCGAGAACCGCTTCACCCGGTTCGCCTGGTAGTCGCCGATGACGAAATGTCCGCGAAGCTCCGGCGGAAGGTGGCGACCGTCGAGCCAGGCAATGCCGCTGTAACCGCCCGGTGCGCCGATGGTCTCCAGTCGGCGCCGGTGCGTCGTCGGAACCTGGCCGAGCGACAGGTACGTCACGCCGCCGGCGCCGTCGACGCTGAACATCTGGCCCCACTCGCCGAACGCCACGCCCCACGGATTCCCCGGCCCCATGAAGTCGTCCAGCAGCGAGTGCATCTGCAGCCGCTTCGGCCGCAGCCGGAAGAAGCCCGACTGGTAGAGCTCCGCGAAGCCCCACGGCGTCTCGACGCGCGACTCGATGCCGTCCCCCTGGCCCATCCAGAGCTCACCCCCCGGGCTCCAGACAAACGAGTTGATCGTCTGGTGGGTGTCGCCCGTGCCGAACCCGCTCAGCACGACGCGGCGAGTGTCCGCACGCCCGTCGCCGTCGGTGTCCTCGAAGAACAGCAGCTGATGGCCGGAGCCCACGTATACGCCGCCGTCGCCGAGCTCCATCGCGGTCGGGATGTTCAGCCCGTCCGCAAAGACGGTCGACTTTTCCGCGACGCCGTCGCGGTCGGCGTCCTCGAGCACGATGATCCGGTCGCTCGGCACGTCGCCGGGCCTGAGATGGGGATAGGCGGTGGAAACCGAAACGTACGCCCGGCCGGCGGTGTCCCAGCGGATGGCGATGGGATTCGTCAGCCCCTCCGCCTCGGACGCGAACAGGTTGACCTGCATGCCGGCGGGAACGCTGAAGGACGCGAGCTCCGCTTCGACGTCGGCGGACGGGTCGCCGAACAGCCGCTCCGTCTCGGGCCGCGAATGCCCCGGGTCCGTGCCGCCGTTCGCGACCCTCCAGACGCGCTGGTCGGCGTCCTCGATCATGCCGATCAGAAGCTCCCACTCCTCGCGAAGGGAACGACCGCCGTGGCTGGACTGCGTGAAGCGCCGGGTCGAGTCGTCGCCATGGAGCAGCTTCCAGTTGGCGGGACGCCAGTAGTCGAACCACAGGCGCTGCTTCTCGACCACGGCGGAATGAAGCGCGGCCAGCCGGCCCCACGGCGGCGCCTCGATACCGAGCTTGCCGGCGATCATCTCGGAGACCTGCTGCAGCGACTCTGCCCGCAGATGCACGCCGTTCCCAGTCAGTTCCTGCGGAGCGCCCGTAAACAGGTCGACGAACGGCAGGCCGCGCTCCGAGGCGAGCCTCCTGGTGGTCTCGACGTAGCGCGAGAGCGCCCGATTGTGAACCGAGACGTCCGGCAGGAACGGGTCCGTGGGCTTCTCGAACGGGGTGGGCGACACGAGCACCACCTGCCGGGCGCGGCGCAGGAAACCGTCCACCAGGGCGCCGTACGCCGTCTCGAACGGCTCGACGCCGTCGCGACCCGCCATCGATTCGAGCTTGCCGAACTGCGCCACGACCACCGTGGCGCCCACCCGTTCGAGCTGGGCGTCCCAGTCGCCGAAACCGTCCTCGCGCCAGCGCTCCAGCGCCGAGCCCTGCCGGAACACCGTGTCGGCTTCCCAGGAGAGGTCCCGGAAGGCAGGCCGCCGGTCGGCGAACGCATCCACGAGGATGGTCTCCAGGTAGCCGGCCCGCGCCAGGTACACCATGTCCGTGCCGCCGGTGAACACGACGACCTCGCCTTCGCCGAGGCTCAGGCGGGGCGCCGCAGTAGCGCAACCGCCAGCAACCAGCACGGCAAGCGCCAGCAGGGTCGGCGCCGCTGCCGCCCGCAGCCCGCCGGCGAGCAACGGATGCTGCAGGGACCGGCGACGAAAAGGTCGAATCGACATCTGGAGGGAAGCCGGACGGTAGCAGGCCGCGGCCTCGGCGGCCGGAGGACCCTGGCCGGGCCGACAGCCTGCCGGCGTACGCTCTGACAGTCGATGGCCGAAACCCGCAAGCGCCGTGGCGCGACGCCCGCCACGCCCTCGCTGTGGCAAAGGTTGCCGGTCTTCCGCGACCACCCGCCCGGGCTTGGCGTCTGCTTCCTGGTCGAGATGTGGGAGCGCTTCTCGTACTACGGCATGCGGGCGCTGCTCATTCTCTACCTTACCGAGCACTTCCTGCTCGGCGACGACCGGGCATTCCTGCTCTACGGGGCCTGGGCGTCCATGGTCTACCTGCTGCCGGTCATCGGCGGCGCGGTGGCGGACCGCTGGCTCGGACCGCGCAAGGGGGTGACGTTCGGCGCGCTCCTGCTCGTCGCCGGCCACTTCCTGATGACGTTCGAGGGCGAGCCTGCGAGGGAGCTCGTTACCGAGGCCGGCGTGGTCGTCGAGCGCAGCGAGTTCCATCTCGGCCTGCTGTACCTGGCGCTGGCGCTCATCGCCGCCGGCGTCGGCTTCCTGAAGACGAACGCCTCCACCGTCGTCGGCGCGCTCTACGCGGACGACGCCTCGCGCCGGGACGCGGGCTTCACCGTCTTCTACATGGGCATCAATCTGGGCGCGGCGGCGGCGCCCCTGCTCTGCGGCTGGGTCGGGCAGACCTGGGGCTGGCGTTACGGCTTCGGCCTGGCCGGGATCGGCATGCTCGCCGGGTTGCTGCTCTACCTGCGGGGCCAGCGCCACCTCCACGGCCTCGCCGAACCGCCGTGCCCGGAAGCGCTGAAGGCGCGCGTGCTGCCCGGACTCCGCCTGGAGACCGCCATCTACCTGGCCAGCCTCGCACTGGTCGGCGGGGTATGGTGGGTGCTCCATCACCCGCCGGTCGTCGGCGGCATGCTCGCGCTGACCGGCGCCGCGCTCGGCATCTTCGTACTGTGGTACGCGCTGCGCCGCTGCGACCAGGAGCAGCGCAACCAACTGCTCGCCTGCGCCGTCCTGGTCCTGTTCACGATCGGCTTCTGGGCCTTCTACGAGCAGATGGGCAGCTCGATGAACCTGTTCGCCGACCGCATGGTCGACCGCGAGCTGCTCGGCGCCGAGATCCCCGCCTCGACGCTGCAGTCCCTGCCCGCCCTCTACGTCATCGCGCTGGCGCCGCTGTTCGGCTGGCTGTGGATGGCGCTCGCGCGCCGCGGACGGGAACCGTCGACGCCGATGAAGTTCGTGCTGGCCATGGCCCAGATCGGCGTCGCCTTCCAGTTCCTGGTGCTGGGCGCCGCTCTGCGGCCCGACGACGGCAAGGTGGCGCTGATCTGGTTCGCCCTGACCTTCCTGTTCATGGTCACCGGCGAGCTCTGCCTCGCTCCGGTCGGCATGTCCATGGTCACGCGGCTGTCGCCGAAGCGCATCGTCTCCACGATGATGGGCGCCTTCCTCCTCGCCTACTCGGCATCGAGCTGGATCTCGGCGCTGATCGCCCGCCTGACGACCTCCACCGGCGCCGACGGAGACGCCGCAGACTTCGAGACGGCGCTCGGCGCCTACACCGGCGTCTACGCCCGGATCGGAGCGCTGGCACTGGTGGTGGCGGCAGCGCTGGCCGGCCTGACGCCGCTGCTGGTTCGATGGATGTCGACCAGCCGACCAGACGCCGCGGACCGTCGCGGCGCCCCGCCGGCTCCCTCCCCAGGCACGACGTGAGCCGCCAGGCACCGTCGTCCCGGAAAGCCGCACCGCAACCTTCCACGGCGCAGCCGTTCTCGCAGCGGGCGCCGACCCCCCGGAAAGGCTCCGGCGAGTCCGCGTCCGCCGCGGCCCTCTCGGGCCTGTCGGCTGCGACCGCCGGCGATAGACTCGCCTTTGACCCCAGCCGAGGAGAGGCTTTAGGAGAAGACCATGAAGATCCGAGCCCTCGGCGCCGGCGCCGCCGCCCTGCTGGTCGTCGCATCCGCGGCCGGCGCCGCCACCCCGCCGAACGAACCGTCGGTCGCCCTCGACCCGACCGGCTGGGGCGATGCCGACGCGCTCGAGGCGCCGAACGCGTACTTCGAGACCGACAAGCCGATGGCCGAGGGTGCGCACGGCGCGATCTCGGGCACCACAGGCCCGGCAGCCGTGCGGGCAGGACTGGAGGCGCTCCGCCAGGGGGGAACCGCCGCCGATGCCGTCGTCGCCACCGCCCTGACGCAGATCTCGCTCGCTGCCGGCAGCTGGGTCAGCTACGCGGGAATCTTCAACCTCGTCTACTTCGAGGCCGAGAGCAGCCAGGTCACAAACGTCAACGGCGCCTACGACACCGTCCGGGCCGAGACCGAGCCGCTGACCATTCCGACCTCCACGACGACCGGCGGCGCGCACCAGCCGGACGGACGCACTGCTCTGGTGCCCGGCTTCTTCGGCGGTCTGGGCGAGACGCATGATCGCTTCGGGAAGCTGCCCTGGGCGAGCCTGTTCGAACCGGCGATTCACTACGCGGAGAACGGCTTCCGGCTCGGCGCCATCCACGCAGGGATGATCGAGATGCGCGAGGAGGCGCTATCCCGCCTGCCCGCGACGCGCAGCATCTTCACCCGCGACGACGGGAGCTTCCTGGGCGAGGGCGACCTGCTGCTGCAGCCGCAGCTCGCGGAGACGCTGCGCAGGGTCGCCGATGAAGGCGTCGACTTCGTCTACCGCGGGGCCTGGGCCGAGCGCCTTGTCGAGGCGGTGCAGCGCGACGGCGGCAAGCTCTCGATGGAGGACATGGAGAGCTACAGGGCGATGGTCACCGAGCCGGTTCACACGACCTACAACGGCTTCGACGTGTACGGGCACGGACTGCCGGCGCAGGGAGGTGCGCACGTCGCCGAGGTACTGAACCTGGCCGAAGTGGCAGGCCTGCGCTCCATGGGGCACTACGCGGAATCGCCGGAGGCCTTCTTCTGGGTCAACCAGATGACGAACCTGATGGGCGTCGTGTTCCTGCCTGAACCGATGCGGCGCGCGCTCTACGGCGACCTCGACGCCACGCTTGCCGGGCGGACGACCAGGGAGAACGCGGCCGGCCTCTGGGCCAGGATGCAGAAAGGCATCCCGCCCCTGACCCGGGTGCCACCGACCATGGCGCCCAGGCACTCGGACTCCATCGTCGCCATCGACCGCTGGGGCAACGTGGCCGCCGTCGTCCACACGATCAACACCGCCGCCTGGGGCGACACGGCGATCTTCGTCGACGGCATCTCGATCCCCGATTCCGCGGCCTTCCAGCAGGCGCTGATCGCCGAGACAGGCCCCGGCGGCCGTCTGCCCGACCCGACCGAGCCGCTGATCGTCCTGCGGGGCGGCAAGCCGGTCGCGGCTCTCGCCTCCATCGGCGCCGGGCTGCACCAGAAGACGATCAGCGTGCTCCTGAACCTGCTCGACCACGACATGGACATCAAGCAGGCCATCGACGCGCCGTCGCCCCACCTCCCGGCCTTCGGCCCCATGGGTTCCCCGACCACCCAGGTCATCGCGGGCGAGTTCCCGCCCGACCTGCTCGAAGCGGCGCGCGGCATGGGCATGCAGATCACGGAAGTGGAGAGCGGCATCGACACCCGGGCGCCGCGCGGCTACGTCGTCGGCGCAACGATCGGCAGCGACGGCAAGCGGCGAGCCGCGGCCACCACCCTGCTGAGCGGCCTGGCGCTTGCGCACTGACGGATGAAGCCGCGAGCGGCGCCAGGATACGACTCGCCAGGCGAAGCGGCGTCGAGGCAGCAACCACGACGAGCACGGTGGCAGGGCCGATGGAGGTGAGCGAGCGAGCGGCGGAGCTCCACCGCGAAGCGATCGTCATCGACGGTCACAGCGACGTCCTCATTCCACTGACCGACGGCAAGATGACGCTCGACCAGCGCGTCGAGCTTCCCGACCCGGCGAGCTGGTCGCCGCCACTCGGGCTGGACATCGGTCCGTTCGCCCAGTTCGGCATGTCGGCGCACACGGTCTGGTTCGGCTGCATGGGCCAGTACGACCTGCCGCGCTGGCGCGAAGGCGGCGTCACGGCGCAGCTGTGCGCGGTCTACCTCGACGACCACCAGCTGAACAACCCGCTCCACCGCGGGCTTCAGATGACCTGGCGCCTGCACCACGAGGTCGAACGCATCGACGGCCTCGTGCTCGCCACGACCGCGGCCGAGATTCGCCAGGCCAAGGCCGATGGCCGCGTGGCGCTCGTCTTCTCGTTCGAGGGCTGCGAAGCGCTCGGCGCCGAACCGCACTTTCTCGACCTCTACCACAAGCTGGGGCTGCGGGTGGCGAGCCTCACCCACACGCGCCGCAACATGTACGCCGACGGCTGCTGGGCCGCCGACCGGCAGGGCGGGCTGACCGCCGCCGGCAAGGCGCTCATCGACCGGATGGTGGAGCTCGGCATCGTCATCGACCTCGTGCACATCGGCGAGCTCGGGTTCTTCGAGATCCTCGAACGCGTCGACCGCCCGGTCGTCCTTTCGCACACGACGCCCACCATGTTCCCCAACTCCGACCCGGCATCGCGGCTCGGCGGCGGCGCCCTGCCCCGGACCCGGCTGGAGCTGCCGCGCGACCGCCCCATGCTGGAGGCGCTGGCCGCGAACGGCGGCGTGCTTGGCCTCATTCACATCACCCACCGCAACCTGTCCGAGGTGGTCGACGACATCGAGACCGCGCTCGACGTGATGGGCCCGGACCACGTCGGCATGGGCAGCGACCACTACGGCCTGGAGCTCGCTCCCGAGGGCCTGGAGCACATCGGCAAGGTCCCGGCGATCACCGAGGAACTGCTGCGTCGCGGCCACGACGACGACACCGTGCGCAAGTTCCTGGGCGAGAATTACCTGCGTGTGTTCGAGGAGGTCTGGGGGCGATAGGGTCCACGCCGTTCAACTCGGGAAGAACGGAACATGACCCACACGCACCCGGCAGATCGAGCGACCTTCCTGCGATCGGAGAACCCGGGCCGGGCCGACGGCCTGCCGAAACGTCGGGCGCCTGCGGCGTTCGCCCGCGTGCGTCTGCTCTGCTCCACCCTCGCCCTGCTCGCGGCCGCACTGCCGGCGGCGGCCGAGAACGAGGTTGAACTCCTGGGCTCGGATCCCGGTCTGGTGCATCTCGCCGCCGAGATCGAGCGCATCTCCGAATCCAGCCTGGGGCGCGTCGGTGTCGCCGCGATTCACCTGGAATCCGGGCGCGGCGTGCTGCTGAACAGCGACGAGTCGTTCCCGATGGCGAGCACGTACAAGGTGCCGATAGCGGTCGAGATCCTCGCCGGCATCGACGAGGGCAAGCGGTCTCTCGACGATCTCGTCACCATGGCGGACGGGGACCACTTCCTGACCCACGGCGCCCTGAGCGACTGGTTCGCCGCGCCGGGTTCCCGCATCACGATACGGAACCTGCTGGAGATGATGCTCCGGAACAGCGACAACATCGCCACCGACCTGCTGTTTCGCGAAGCCGGGGGCGGCGCCGCGGTCACCGCGCGCATGAGGGCTGCCGGCATCGACGATCTCCGGGTCGACCGGACCACCCGGGCGCTCATCGCCAACTGGCTGGGTCGACCGGACGCAACCGTCGAGAGTCCCATCCCGGCGGCCGAGTACAACGCCCTGATCGTCGAGTTCGCCGCCGCGCAACCAACCCCGTCGCAGCGGGCCGCCCTGGACCGCGCGTTCCTCGACGACCCCCGCGACCACTCGACGCCGCGGGCCATGGCTGCGCTGCTGTCGAAGATCTGGAAGCGGGAGATCCTGAGCGCCGAGAGTTCCGCGGTGCTCATCGACATCATGGCCCGCTGCCAGACCGGTCTGAAGCGACTGCCGGGCATGCTGCCTCCGGGCACGCCAATCGCCCACAAGACCGGCACCATCGGCCAGGCGACCAACAATGTCGGCGTCATCACCCTGCCAGGGGACGCCGGCCATGTGGTCGCGGCGGTCTACGTCAAGGACTCCCGGTTGCCCTCCACCGAGGCGATGGAACCCGTGATCGCCCAGACCGCCCGCGCAGCGTACGACTACTTCCTGTTCCACCCGGGCCGAGACTGAGCTTCCGGCCGGCTGGTCCTCACCAACGAAGCTCCCTTCTTCGCGCCGAAAACGCCGCAAGCCAGGGGACCGTTACGGCCGGCGCACCCCGGCGAGCAGGAGCCGCCGCCGCGCTCGCGCGCTGGCCGCCGGCCGCGTCGCGGACGCCGCCCCTGGGCCCCAGCCCCCACCTCGCCAGCAGTCTGCCGGCCAACCAGCGTCCTTCGGCCGGTGGCGCGTCCGACAGACTGCCAGCTAGGGCTCGACGGCCAGGCGGCCGATGACCGGGCGGCCCGGGGCCACGCCTTCCACGGTCTCGCCGTCACGCACCACGAACACGCCGTTCACCATCGTGTGCACGATGCCCTCGGAGAACGAGAGGCCGCCTTCGAAGGTGGCCGTGTCGATGACGGTGTCGGGGTCGAACACGACCAGGTCCGCGTCGGCGCCGACACGGACTCGGCCCTTGTTCAGCCCGTTGGTCATCGTCGCGAGCCGTTCGGCGGGCAGGAAGCTCATCTTCAGCAGGGCGGTCATCAGGTCGAGCGTGCCCCGCTCGCGGACGTAGCGACCGAGCACGCGCGAATACGTGCCTGCCGTTCGGGGATGGGCGCCGGGGGCGTACGGCATGCCGTCGGAGGCGACGATCACCCAGTCATTGCCGATGGCCGTATCTATCCACTCGTCCTTCATGAAGTGGAGAATCACCGTGCCCCCTTCGCGGCGATACCGCTCGAAGGTCGCCTCCGTCAGGCGCTCGCCGGTCGCCTCCCACTGCAGGTCGCCGTAGTCGATCTTCAGGCGTTCCTGCCAGCCGTCATCGAAGATGGACGATTCGAGGCTGGTCGAGCCGGCTGTGTAGGGGTAGGCCTCCGTCGAGACGTCGAGGCCGGCGTCGCGCGCGCCTTCGATCAGGCGAAGAACCGTGTCGATCTCACCGCCGGCCATGCTGTTCACGTGCACGATGTGCAGGGGCGCGCCGGTGGCCACCGCGTTGGCCAGCACCTCCTGCATGGACGAGAGCTCCATGGAGCGGACGTGGGTGTAGATCGTGGCGCGCTTCTCGCCGGCGAAGCGAAACACCTCGAAGATCTCCCGGTGGGTGGCCCCCGGGTAGTACTGATGCGCCATGCCGATGCCCAGCGCTCCCTCCGCCAGACCCTCGTTCAGCCGCTCCATCAGCGCCGGGAAACGCTCCTCCGGGACACTGAGGTAGTTCACGTTCGGCGCCACGTGCACCTTGTCGTCCTCCGTATCCACGGAGCTGACCGCCGTAATCGCCGCCTGGAAGGCAGGCCGTTCCTCCGGCGCCACGATCTCCATCCCCCGCAGTGCGCCCAGGCTCACCGAAGCGCCGTAGTTCACATGCGCCAGCCCACGTCGGGAATCGAGGAACGTCCGCACGTCGCCGACGCCGCCTTCGAGCTCGAGCGACGTGGTCACGCCGTCCCGCGCCTGGTACTCGTACGCCGCAGGCGTGTGGCCGTGCGTGTGCAGATCGACGAAGCCGGGGCTCAGCACCAGCCCGGAGGCATCGACCAGTTCGCCGCCGTCGGCCAGCGAGTCGGCCAGCGGTTCCTCGGACACGGCGGCAATCACGTCGCCTCGAATGCCGACGTCCCGCACCTCGTCGAACCTCCGCTCCGGGTCCATCACACGAGCGCCCTGGAAGACGACGTCGAATTCCTGCGCTTCGGTGTCGCCAGCTCCAGCACCGTCCGTGGACGGACCGCAGCCAGCAAGCAGAACCAGCGCCGCCATGCCCGACGCCCACCTCCCCAGGCGCCCTGTCGTCGTCGATCTCACCGAGAGTTTCCGTCCCATGGCGTCATCGTACACAGCGACTGCCTGCCCATGGCTCGCCAGCACACGGCCAGTCGCGGCAGTTCCTTCGTCCGGGCACGATGTGGCCGGCAGGCCGATCAGCCAGGAGTCCGACAGCACCGCGGTGGTATAGAAAACCCGTTTCATCCGGACGACCAACCCTCGGGACACGCCTCGCCATGAAAGGACGGGCGCCGATCCGCTTCAACACCCTTGTCCTGCCGGCGGTCATCGCCCAGTCGATGATCATCGGCGGCGGCTACGCCACCGGCAGGGAGGTCGTCGAGTACGCCGGTCGCTTCGGCGCCAGGGGCTGGCTCGCAGTCGCCATCATCGCCGTCTGCTTCGCCGCCGTCATGGCCCTCGCCTTCGAGCTGGCACGCCTGGCCGGGGCCTACGACTACAAGAGCTGGTGCCGGAACCTGGTCGGCCCCTTCTGGTGGCTCGTCGACCTCCTCTTCCTCGCCATGACGATGCTCGTCATCGCCGTGATGACCGCGTCCATCGGCGAGGTTCTCCGGCAGACCCTCGCTTTCCCGAGGCCGCTCAGCCTGGCGCTGGCGCTGGCAGCCGTCGGCTTCATGGCATGGCGCGGTGCGGGCTTCATCGAACGGGCCAAGACCTGGGGCAGCGCCGCGCTCTATCTCGGCTACCTGGCCTTCTCGCTTCTGGTGCTCACCGCGCCGGTCGGCGGTGCGGCCGGGCCGGCGACGCCGGCGCCGGTCGGCCCGGAGCCCGGCACGATGAGCGTCGTCCTCAGCGCGCTCCTTTACGTCGGCTACAACGTCGCCGTGGTGCCGGCCGTCCTCTTCTGCCTGCACCGTCAAACCCGGCGCGCCGAGACCGCCGTGTCCGGCCTGCTCGCCGGGCTGGCGATGACGATTCCCTTCGCCCTGACCCTGGCCTGCCTGCTGCGCTTCCCCCACCCCTCGGTCGTGGACGCGGAAGTGCCCTGGCTGCGCCTGATCGACGCCGCGGCTGACGGCCGTGCCGGCGGCGCCGCGCTGTGGACGGCGATCTTCGGGCTCGTCGTTGGCTGGACGCTCATCGAGACCGCCGTCGGTTCCATCCACGCCCTGGTCCATCGCGTCGAGCGCAACCTCGACGACCTGCCCGCCCGCTGGAGACCCGCCGCAGGCAAGCTCAGCCCGCAGCAGAAGGCCGCAACCGCCGTGCTCGTCCTGGCCGCCGCGGCCGGGCTTTCCACCATCGGCATCATCGATCTCGTGGCTCGGGGCTACGGCGCGATGGCGTGGGGCTTCATCGTCCTGATCCTGCTCCCGCTCCTGGTCGTCGTCCCGTACCGAGCCTGGACGGCAGCGCGGGGTTGAGAGCCTCGACTCCGCGAGCCGTCCGACCTCCCACGTTGGCGTGACGGCCCGAAGCCCCTTCAGGGGCGGCAGGTCAAGCCTGCCCTCCTCGGCGTCCGCGCGGCGGCCGTGGCCAGCGCCGAAAGCGGCCCCGGCACGACGCTTCAGCGAGGGTGGAGCCGGAAGGTAAGCCCGGCGATCAGGCGGCGCCCGACGCCTGATCGCCGCGCCACCGGGCCCAGAGCATGCCAAGGCCGAAGGCGATCAGCGGCGTCAGGATGAGCACGTCGGACGCACTGAGCGTGTACGTCTGTTCGGCTGCAAGCGCCTCCACCAGGCTTTCGACCGGCCGCGAGCCCTCCTGCGCCGCGGAAGGCGGCGGCGACCCTTCCGCCTGGCCGCCCAGAACGCGGTTCACGGCAGCGCCGGCATCTGCCCGCGCCGGGCGCAGCTGGTACGCGAGCCAGCCACCCGGCGCCACCCCGCCGAGCAGAAACTGGAACCTCGCCGTGCGCAGCCTCGACTCGGCCTCCCGGTGGGCATGGTCGCGCTCGCCCGTAGTCAGATCGTCGCCGTCCACGATGCGCCAGCGCTCGGCATTGATCTCGGCCCGCCGATGAACGGCAGCCACGCCGCCCAGCAGGCCGACGATCGCCAGCACCGCGTGCAGCCCCCAGACCAGCCCCGGCACCCCGCGGGGAACCACCTGGAAGCCCAGGAGGATGGTAAGGACCGCCAGCCCCAGGAACACCGCCGCCGACACCACGGAAAGGTTCTGCAGGCGGCGCAAGTTCATGCCGAGCCCTATTCTACTCGTACTGGGATGGCTGAGGCCTCCTCGTGCCGAACTGTCGACGAGTTGGGGCGTGTGGAGGTCAGAGTGACCGTCCACGTCACGGCACCTCTGGTACCCGCCGACAACGAGGGTAAGTCGGCGCAACTGTCCCATTGCCCGACAGCACCCGCAAACCAGCCAGGAGCCTGGTCGTCCGCGGACCACTCGCAGGACATGCTTTGTTCCGAACAGGCCGAGTCGTTGTAGTTCGAGAGTGTCCGAGTACAGTTCGCCTGCCCACATGCAACAGTGACACCAAACAGGGGTATCGCAATCAGGACAGTCGGAGTACGGTTCCTTGCGCTTCAAGCTCCCTCGTCTCGTTCTCCGACGGCGGACAAACCGTCGACAGAGTCCAGCCGTTCGAGTCAGGAATCACTCCGGTCACAAAGCAACCGGGGAGAACTGTCTTGGCAGCGGACGCCTTCAACCCCCTCCACAGCCGCGTGAACTCCTCAAGACCAACGGTATCGGCCAAGGTCCACGAAGCCGGAACGCCAGACCTCCCATGCCCGAGATCTCGCCTCGCCCAGTGTTTCCGGAAAGTCCGGCGCGAAGTCGACCGGATAGAAGTCGGACCCGCCCCATGTCCTCAGGCGACCATCGTTCGCCACGCTGACCACTCGGCTCATTCCCCTGACCGTCAGCGCTTCGCTGGCTCTGTCGGCAGGAAGGTCCGCAGCAATCAACAGTCGATCTCCAACCTCCGGGTAGTACTCCGCAAGCGTGCCAGGGGGCGCACACAAGACCTTGCCACCAGCAACAAATCTGGTTTACGGAAGAATCGCGTACCTTGGGTTGTGGCCGTACTTGCGGGAGGGGTACAGGTGCTCGGTGCCCTTCAGGATCAAAAGTGTCGAGGGAAGGGTCTCGTGATCGAATCCTGGAACAAGTCCCGTTACCGGCGCCAGAACGACAGCATCGGACGCCGCTGTCCAGCCGCGAAATCCTCGGGGGGGGGGGGGGAACACCCTTTGCCGCGCAACGACCATTCGTTCGCGGATGGATGCTGCGCGTTCATTGCAACCCAACTCGTCAGGCGCCATGGTCCTCCGGTGTCTCCCTTCGCCGCTTCACGCTATCGGACAACTTCCGAGCCAGGCCGCCCAAGCGCTCGTCCTGGCGGACAAGTCCATCTGACCCGATAGCCCAGGATGCCGCGACCCAGTACAGTCCGTCCATTTCCCGGGACGGGTGAGCGCGCAGAAAGCGGGGCGCATCCTCAGAGCTGGCAGTCGCAGCGGGCAACAGGAGGGCCACGGCGACGAAAACCGTGACAATGGCTTCTCTGATCTTCATGCAGACTCCTCCCGACTTATCGCAATAGACGTGGACTCCGTACGATCTCGAACCTGCCGACGCCCTTGATCCGGGCACACTCGCGGAGCAGGGCAGACACGTTGCTGGTCAAGAGACGCCCGAGCTCTTCGGACCCGGCAGGGTGCTTTGGCAACGCGGCGTACCCGGTAGAACTGTGCCGGCAACGGCACCACACAACGGTCTGGCCCCGCTACGGCGAGAGCCAGGAGAAGGTGCTTGTAATGGACCCTGTAATGGCCACGTCTTCCCCATCGTCGTACGCCGGCGGCGAGTGGCCATGGAACAGGAGGATCAAGTCGACCAAGCCGTCATGGAGCTTCTTCAGAAGGCGAAACGGGAGGAGGAGCGTACGGATTGTCATTTCCGCCCATATCCGCAGTATTCGTGGATTGCTTCGATACCGCCCGCGAGTATCGCCATGAATCGGGCTCCATGGGGACCTTGCTCAGAGCCGACATGATCCCCGAGAGGACCGTGGCGTTGTCCAGATCCATAACTTCAACCCGCTTGCAGAATTGCTGTTTGTCCCGCTCGAGGTACGGACCGCAGTGAGATATCGCACGTCTGTACACGGCGGTGGCCCGGGTCGGGTGGTGGCAACAGGAAGGGGTCTCCCCCAGCGGCTGAGGATCAGTAGCGCCGCAAGACGGCGTAGTCGGTAGCGGCGGCACATGGGGGTCGGGGGTGGTCTCCCAAGGGAAGCTGAACCCTGGCCCCGGCTACGGTATGGGGGTCTCGTCATCCGGCAGGTCGCCGAAGACGGTTACCTCGTCCTCGCACACGATGTCCTGACAGGGACATGTTCTCCGGCGTCCGCGGTCAGGTCCGGCCCAGCAGGTTCAGGAGGCCCAGGGTGAGCCAGGGGACATAGGTGATCAGCAGGACGCCGATGCCGAGGATGATGAGCGCAGGCAGGGTGGCCCGGTAGACCTGGAGCAGGGGGCGCTCGAAGCGGTAGGAGGAGAGGAAGAGGTTGAGCCCGACCGGGGGCGTCAGGTAGCCGAGTTCCAGGTTGGCTATGAAGATGATCCCCAGGTGGATGGGGTCGATGCCGAAGGCGAGGCCCAGGGGGATGATCAGCGGCACGACGACGATGGTCGCCGAGAAGATGTCCATCAGGCAGCCGACGAGCAGCAGGAACACGTTCAGGACGAGCAGGAAGACGAGCTTCGACTCGATGTTGTCCTGGACCAGGTCCACGATGGCCTGCGCGGCCTGGGCGTCGACCAGCCAGCTGGTCAGGCCCATGGCCACGACCAGGATGATCAGCACGCCGCCGACCAGGACGATGCACTGCCTGAACACCTCGAGCAGGGGCTTGCCGAACTTCAGGTCGCGATGCACGAAGCACTGCACGACGAGGACATACATGGCCGCCAGCGCCGCCGTCTCGACGAGGGTCGCGAAGCCGAAGAAGAAAGCAACCAGGATGACGACAGGCAGCATCAGCTCCCACTTGCCCGCCCAGACTGCCTTCAGCGCCTTGCCCAGGAACGCGTTCCAGGACGATGGGCGGGCGCGGGCGACGCCGCGGCGCAGGCCCTCCCGCACTCCCCAGGCGGCGATCAGGGCGATCAGCAGCAGACCAGGCAGCAGCCCGCCCACGAACAGATCGCGAAACGGCACTTCCGCCACGATGCCGTACAGGATCAGCGGCAGGGCGAGCGGCAGCAGAAGGCCCAGCGAGCCGGACGACGTCAGCAGGCCGATCGAGAACCGGTCCCGGTAGCCGTCGGCGGACAGGGCGGCGAAGAGCACGCCGCCAAGAGCCAGGATGGTGACCCCGGAGCCGCCTGTGAAGACGGTGAAGAACGCGCACACGACGGCGCACACGACAGCGGTGCCACCCGGAATCCAGCCGAAGACGGCCCGGAACACGCCGACGAGACGCTTGGAGGCACCGCCCTCGGCCAGCAGGAAACCGGCCAGAGTGAACAGCGGAATCGCCGCCAGGGTCGGCGACACGGCCAGCCGATAGCTCTCGGCCGGAATCGCCGCCAGCGGCACCCAGTCCGACAGGAACAGGAACACCGCCGCTCCGCCCATGGCGGCGAAGATCGGCCCGCCCAGAAGCGTCGACCCCAGGATCAGCACCAGCCACGGCACGACCGCACCATCGGCGAAGGAGTCCGGTCTGGCGCCGATCCAGAGCCCCAGCACGAGGCCGAAGGCGGCCAGGGCGCGGCCAGACCAGAAGCGTGAGGCTCGCCACGCCAGCCGCAGGGCCAGCGCCGCAAAGCCGACCGGCATGACCAGCTGACCCACCCAGACCGGCACGCCGAGCGCCATGTCGATGCCGCCTTCGCGTTCGATCAGCACCAGGTCGAGGGCGGCCCGGGCGAGCAGGATCGCCACCATGGCGCTGACGCCGCCTGTGAACACGCCGGCAACCTCGCGGAATCGGCCTTCGGGGAGAAAGCTGCCCGTCGCCAGGGAGAGCAGGCGGCCTTCGCGTGCGGCAAGGGCGGCGCCCAAAAACGCCACCCAGAGCGTCAGATGCTGCTCGATCGCCAGGACGCCCGGAATCCCGCCACCCAGCTGCCGGGCGACGATCTCCGCAAGCGGCAGGAGGACCATCGCTGCCAGCATCAGGGCGGGAACAACGTCCTCCAGTCGATGGAGAACGCGGACGGACCGAGGCGTGCGCTCGATGGCGGCGACTTCGGTCAAGCAGTCACCAGGTCAAGAAAAGGTCTCAATCCTGGCGGGAGCGCCATGCGTCCCGCGCCGCCTTCGCCCGGTCGAAGACCTCCGCCGGCACCGTCCGACCGCGCATGGCATCGGCGAAGCTGTTCGCGATCACGGTCCAGTCGTCCTCCACTTCCGAACCCACGATCTCCACGACCTCGAGCCCCTGACCTCCCATCAGCCCGATGGCGACCTGCTCCAGCTCCGGGATCGTCTCGAAGTTCTGCTGCTCCACCCTGGCGCCGCCGGCGAGCATGACCTCACGGTCCGCCTCCGAAATCCGGTTCCAGGCCCGCCTGGTGACGACGACCGCCGCCATCATCGGGATCAGGGGGAGGTCGGCGAAGTACTTCGCCTGCTTGTGAAACTGCACCTGCATGGCGTAGAGGGGAGGCACCGCCAGGGCATCGATCAGCCCGGTCTGGAGGCCGGCGGCGATGTCGGTCGCGGCCAGCGACACCGCACGGAAGCCGCCCTCGCGCCACCAGCTCGCCATCGCGTCGTCCCCGGCCCAGGTGAAGATCTTGAGCCGCTGCATCTCCTCCACGGTTCGCGCCCGCTCGTTGGTGAAGAAGTGGACCTGCCCGACGTAGCCCCAGCCAAGCAGCACGAAGCCCTCGTCGTCCAGCGACTGGCGCAGGCTCGGCGTCATCTGCCGCAGAACGTGGAACATCTCCTCCTCGTCCTGGAAGAACAGGGGGATCTCGAAGAGGCTGAAGTCCTTCGAGATGTCTGCCAGCCCGCTGACCGAGAGCGCGGCGGCGTGGTACTGCCCGATCTTCATCTTGCGCAGGATGTCCGGCTCGTCGCCGGCCACCCCGCCCGGGTAGATCGCCAGGCTGACCCGGCCGTCGGTGCCGGTCTCCCAGCTTCGGCCCATCGCCTTGAGGAAGCCGTCCCAGGGCGAACCGTCCGGCGACAGAGTCGCCATCTTGACTTCGAAGCCGGCAGCGTCGGCCGGCGGCGCGAGCACCAGAACACCCAGCGCCAGCGCGAGCAACCCGAAGAACCTGCCTTGCCTGGACAACGTCATCTCCTGACTCCTCGTCTGGCCGCCCGGTCATCGGCAGCCGACAGCGCACACGCCGGCGCCACCTGCCGTGCCCTGCCACGGTCACTGTATCGCGGCATCGCGTCGAAAGCCGCGTCGCGCACGCCGCGCATGGCCCCATGTCCCCCGCTACGGCAGGCCGTCTGCCGCGCTGCGCCCGACGGGGCGGCTGGCAGATACAGCAGCCGACTCGCTCAGCCGGCGCCGTCAAACGGCCAGACGACCGTGCGCCGTTCCACCCCCCAGGCACGCCAGGTTGCCGCCAGATCCGGCTCGGCGACGCCTGCCCCTTCCGGCCGGTCGACCGCCGTGCCATCCGCAGCCACGGCGTTCGCAGTCTCGCCGTCCGCGGCCACCAGCAGCACGCGCAACCGGGCCAGCAGACGCGCGGCCCGCCGATCCCTGCCGCCGCTTCGGCTCGTCACCGCCGCCGACAGCGCCCGCTCCTGCGAGGCGTCCACGAACAGCGCCGTCGGTCGGCACCAGAGCACCGAGCCGACGAACGCCCGCGGGCTGGGTTCGAGCGCCAGCACCGCCAGATTGGCGCAGCACCATTCGAGCCACAGCCGCGCCAGCCGCCCCTCCCCGGCCGAAGGCGTCACGACGACGATCTCGCGTTCGGCCCGGGGCGCGAGCAGACGGTCGAAGACACGGGCTGCGCGGTCGGTGTCGCCCTCGGTCGAGGCGAGATGGCGGCACAGGGCCTCGGGCGATGACTCCGCCGCTCGAAGGCGGTCCGCCGCGTCATGCCTCCCCCGGCCCGGTTCCGGGCGCAAGCCGCGGTCATCGTCCCGCTCCAGGAGCCGCCGGCGCCACTCGACCTCGGCCCGGGCACGGGCAAAGGACCACCAGCGCCACCTCCCGTCCCGGGGGTGAAAGAGCCAGGGCTCGTGGCTCGCGCGGCCGCGGGCCGCCAGCGCGAGCGCATCGCGGGTCCGTGACGCCTGCACAGGGTTATCCTATGGAGGCTTCGGAATCCCGCAGCGACCGCGACCGTTGGCCCCGCCATGACCCGCTCGACGAGAACCGCCCGAACCGCAAGCCGCTCACGTGCGGCAATCGGCGCCGCCCTCGCGTTGGCCGTCGCTGGCGCCGGCGCGGCGGCGGGCGTCGAAGTCGCGAACCCGGCCCTGTTCGCGAGGAGCCTCGCCGCGGCGACCGAAGCGGCGCGCCAGTACGGGCTGCTCGACGACGCCGAGGCGCAGGAGCGGGTCAACCGGATCGGCTACAAGGTCGCCTACCACGCGAACTTCGACAGTTACCCCTTCACCTTCGCCGTCGTGGACACGCCCATCCCGAACGCCTTCGCGTTGCCGGCGGGCCAGATCTTCGTCACCAGCGGCATGCTGGACCTCGGCCTCGACGACGACATGCTCGCCGCCCTGCTCGGGCACGAGATCGCCCACGTCACCTCCGAGCACTTCCTCAAGCAGAAGAAGCGCGCAACGCGGCTGAACATGCTCAGTTCGCTGCTCTCGGTCGGCCTGCTGGCGGCCAGCGCCTCCGACCGCGACGACGGCTACGTGGGGCCCTACGGCTACACCCGCGACCAGAGCGCGACCGAGGCGGCAGCCCAGGCGGCGCTGGTCGGCGGCATGGCCATCACCGACCTGGTGATGCGCAGCTACTCCCGCGAGCACGAGGACGAGAGCGACGAGGAGGGACAGCGCTTCGCCGCGGCCGCCGGCTACGACCCGAACGCGCTTGCCCGGCTGATGGAGCGCATGGGCGAGCGCATTCCGCAGTCGCGGGCGTACGGCTACTGGCAGACGCACCCGTTCTTCGACTCCCGGTCGCTGGCCGCCAAGGCACGCGGGCGCTACCTGGCGACGCTGGAGCCGGCCGCGGACGAGGAGGTTGAGGCATACCGCAGGGAAACCCGGGAGACTCTGCTCGCGTTCCGGTCGGACCCGACATGGAAGCGCGGTCGCGGCGACCGGGATAAAAGCGACAGCGAGCCGGAGCCGCTGCGGTTCCTGCGCGAACTCGCCCTCAAGGCCTGGCCTTCCGGCGCAGCTTCGGAGTCGTTGCGGTTGGCTCGCCTGCACGAGTTACGCGACCGCGAACTCGACCGGCTGGCCACCTCCCGCGACTACGGTCGGATCGAGGAGGCCTGGCGCCGGGAGATGGAGACGGTGCGGGCGCTCACGCCGGACTCGCCCTTCCTGACCGTGCTCGGTCAGGAGCTCGCCGACCTGCGGGTGCAGAAGGAGGAAACCTACCGCCTGTCCATCGACATCCTGGAGCGCGGCGTCTTCGAGACCCCGTTCCTGGAGGCGTTCCTGTCCAACTTCCCGGACTCGCCGAGGGCGCCGCGGGTATCCCTGCTGCTGGGTACCGCCTACAGCCGCCTCGGCCGCGAAACGGACGCGGTCGAGAACTTCCTGAAGGCCTGGGAATCGTCGCCGGTCGGGGACATCGAAGAGGACGGCGACAGCCCCGCCGCCGCAGCCCAGCGCGGGCTGCGCAACCTGGCGCCCGTGCTCACCCGCCTCGGTTCGCTTCAGCACCTGGCGCTTCAGGAGCGCGACCACGACCTCGGCGAACGGGCGGAGGAACGGCTGCGCAAGCTGGCGTCCAGCTACGACGACATCACGAGCGGGTCGGAGTACCTTCGGCGCTTCCCCGACGGCCCGTGGGCGGACGAGATCGGGGAACGCCTGGACGTCCTGGCCGACCTGCTCTACAAGGAGATGATGATCTACCGGGAGCTCGGCGACGCCGCCAAGGCGATCGCGCACGCCAGTCAGATCCTCACCCACGCCCCCCTTTCGCCGACCGCCAGAAGGCTCCGTGACGAGCGACTCGAAGAAGAACTCGACGCCTAGGAGGCGGTCCGGCCCGCCAGCGGCCCCAGCGACACCCGACAGGGCCGCGCGAGGCAGACGCACCGGCCGCCCCGGAATCGGCGCGGCGACGGGCACGGCCCGGGTCGTGGCCCGGGTCGCACGGGTCGGCGCGGCGGTCGTCGTGGCTGTCTGCGCGGCGTCGGCCAACTCGGTACACGCGCAGGTGCAGGACGAAGACGCGGCGCAGACGGCGGCCGGGCTGGTCGACGCCGCGCTGACAGCCGCGCGCGACGCGGCGAGCGCCAGCGGTCTGGCAGATGCGCGCGAGCAGCTGCTGAAGGTGGCTCGCCGCTATCCCCGAAGCGAACACGTCGCCTTCCCGGCGCGAAGCAGGGCACTCGTGGAAGCCGCCTCGCTGGCAGGGCGAATCGGAGAGGATTCCGAAGCCGGCAGCGAGCTGCTTGAGGTGCTCGAACGCGAAGCCCAGAACGAATGGACGCCGAGGGCCCACCTGGAGCTCGGCCGGCTCCTGCTGCGACAGGGCGACTGGGAGACCGCCGCCATGCATCTTCAGCAGGCGCGCGAAGGCGCCGTGAGCGCCGGCACGCCAGGAGCGGTCGCCGACGATGCGCTCGACCTGCTGACCCTCGTCCACCGAATGGTGCTGCGGCCGCTTGCCGGTCAGGAGAGCTGGCTCGCCGCGCGGAGCTTCCTGCCCGCGCAGGCCGGCATCGAGAAGCCGCGAGGCGTCGCGGCCGGCATGGGCGGCGAGCTGGTCGTCCTGGAAACGAATCGCGCGGCTGTCCTGGGGGCGAACGGATCGCCGCTCGTCGCTCGGGACCTGCGCGGCCTGGTTCGACCCGTTCATGCCGCGGCCGGCGTGCCCGGCCTGCTGACCGCCGACGGGGCGACCGGCGTCGAAGACACGGCGACGGTCACTTTCACCAGGCCCGCAGGAGGCGCCCTCGACCGCCTCCTGGCCGCTCATCGCGACGCCTTCGGCGCCTGGACGGTCCTGTCGCGACGCTCCGCCGAGGTCCTCCGCCTGGACCGGAACGGACGACCGACCCATCGCCTGAGCATGGCGAACATGGTGCAGCCCATCGACCTCGCGGTGAGCCGGGACGGCGCCATTCACGTTCTGGACGCGGGCAACCGCTCCACTCCGGCGTCCGTGCTTCGATTCGCGCCGGACGGCAGCCTTGACGAGAGCTTCCGGGCCGATTGGCGGCGCCCTGCGGCGCTCGACGTCGACTGGTTCGGCAACCGCTACGTGCTCGATGAGGGCACGCTGCAGGTGGAGGTCTACGACCCGACCGCGCGGCTTCTGGCCAGGCTCGGCCCGGTCCTGCCCGGCGGCGTGGAGCTGCGCGCACCAGGCGACGTGGCGGTCGACGGCCAGGGGCGGATCTTCATCGCCGACAGCCGTCTCGGGCAGGTGCTGGTGCTGGAATGACCGCGCCGCCTTGTTCCCTTCCGGCCGCCGCCGGCCTGCGCGCCCTTCTGGCCGCGGCACTCATGGCTGCCGTCGCCGGAGTCACCCCGGCCCGCCAGGTCCAGGTCGAGGAGATCGTCCGCAGCGAGATCGAGGTGGAGCGGTCCACCCGACTGCCGCCCCGCACCGTGGCGACCCTGAGCGAAGCCGGCGCCATCTATGCGGACGGCGATTCCGAAGCGGCGGTTCCACTGCTGCAGGAAGTCATCGGCACGCTGGAGACCCTTGCCGCCGAAGCCGGCAGCGCCGCCAGGCTTGCAGCGGAGGATCCGCGGCTGTTCGACACGCTGCAAACCGCCTGGCTCTACCTGGCGGCGGCCCGCTGGACGCTGGACGACCGCGAGGGCACCGACGAAGCCTTGGACCGGATCATCCGGCTCGACCCGCTCTTCGAGCTGGACCCAGCGACTGCCGGGACGCAGCTGACCGAACGCCTGGAACGGCGCAGGGAGGAGCTGGTCGGCGGCGTCTCCTTCGTGGTCGCGCCCTGGGACGCCGAGATCCTGGTCGCCGGCGCGGCGTTCGAGAACGCGGCGCCGCCGCCGGAACCGCCGCCCGATGCGGTGCGGGAGAACGCCGGGAGCCCCGACGCCGAGAACGAGAGCAACGACGGCGAAGACGCCCAGGACGCCGCCGCGGCGGAAGACGGTCCGGACTCGGAAGCGTCAGGCGACGATGCGGATGAAGATGCGTTCGAGCCACCGCCGCCGACCCCGATTCTGGCTGGCGACTATCTCGTCCAGGTGACCCGACCGGGCTACCTGCCCACAACAGCCGCGTTCGCCATCGCCGGCGGCAGCGACCAGGAAGTCGCCGTCGAGCTCGAGCGCGACAGCGCAGTCGTCCGGCTGCGCACGGCCCCGACCGGCGCCACGGTGCGCGTCGACGGCATTGAGCGAGGCCAGACCCGAGGCCAGGCGGAACCCTGGTACGAGCCGGACGGAGCCGCAGCGAGCCACCCGCCGGAGGACTTCTCGCGGGAGCTGTGGCTGGACGACCTGCCGGCCGGCCGCTACCGCATCGAGGTCGAGAAGGACGGGTTCCGACAGTTCCGCACCAGCCTCCAGCTGCCCGACCTGCAGGACTACGTTCTGCCGCCGGTGGTGCTGGAGCGCGAGGAGGGCGTGGTTGGCCTGGTGGGCCTCACCAGAGACGCCACCGTGCTGGGGAACGGACGCATCCTGCGCCCCGACTTCTCGGTCTCGCCGCCGCAGGTACGGCTGCCGCCGGGCGCCTGGGACCTCTCGATCACCCACGGCACGCTGGGCCACTTCGAGACCTCCGTGGTCGCCGAGGACAGACGTCGCATCGACATCGACGTCGACCTGCGACCGGCGCTCGTCTTCCTGGGAGCACTCGGCGAAGACCCGGGCGGCCTCCGCGCCGTTGGCGCCGCGCTTGACGCCTTCCGGGCGGGCGACACGTGGACGGTGCTGGACCGCCGCGCCGGGGGTGAAGCGGCGCTGGCCGCCCTGGGGCTCGATGCCGCGACCCTGCGTGACCGCCGCGCGGCGCTGGGCATGAACTGGGCAACAGTCCAGCGCCAGGTGCAGTCTGCGCTGCCCGGTGCCCTGTACGTCGTCGCGGTACTGAACGACGACCTCGTGGCCGACGCTGTGGATTTCTGGTTGTGGCCGGCCGCGCCGAGTCCGCCGACGCCCGACGTCCGCACGCTCGGCATCGGGGACCGGCGCCTCGAGGCAGGCACGCTCCAGGCCCTGACGACGGCTCTCGACCCGGATCTCGGCCTGCGCACCCCCCGCTTCGGCGCAGTCCTGGTCGACTCCCTCGCCAGCAGCGGGCCGGTCGTCGCCACGGTCGAACCCGGTGGGCCCGCGGCAGAGGCGGGCCTCGTCCCCGGCATGGAGGTCACGACGATCGCGGGCGAACCGGCGACGGCCGCCGGGCTGACCGCCGCGATGGCGAACCTCGGGCCCGGCGAGTTCATCGAGATCGCCACCCGCAACGGCGGCGTCTCCGTCCACCTGGTCGAGCCGGAGTGGGGCTTCTCGTTGCAGGACGCCTTCGGCGAGGAGATGCTGCCCGCGGCCACGGCCGCACGTCTGCAGCAGGAGCTCGGCCGGGCAGGCGATGTCCCGCGCTGGCTGCTCGAACTCGATCTGGCCACGCTCCTGCTGAACGGCGGCGACGCAGCCGAGGCGGTTCGCCAGCTGCGAGCCATCGAGGCGCCCTCGCGGCGAGGACTCGGGCGAGACACCGTGCAGTACCTGCTCGCAATGGCGCTGGCCACCTTGGCAGACGAGGGCCGCGACCAGTACCGCGAACGGGCCCGGGCCATCTTCGAGGAACTGGCCGAGACCGAGCGCGGACGACTCGGCGCCGACGCCGGTCCCGACCTGGCGCCGCGTGCCCGGCTCCACGCCCGGGGCCTTGCGGTCGACCGGTGACCGGGACCTCGGACGACCCTGGGTCGCGCCCACGGCCCGACGTCCTCGTGGTCGGCGGCGGCCTGATCGGCCTGCTTCTGGCACGCGAGCTGGTCCGGGCCGGTGCTCGGGTCGAGGTCGTGGACGACGCGCAGAAGGGGGCGGCGTCGCCCAACGCGGCCGGGATGATCGCGCCGGTCGCCGAAGGCGCCACCGACCGGGACTTCACCGGGCTGGCGCTCCGATCACGAGATCTCTGGCGCGACCTGGCCCCGGTGCTCGAACGCGAGAGCGGCGCCTCGGTCGACCACGACGACAGCGGCGCTCTGCTGCCCGTCCTCGACGCGGACGGGCGAACGGCCCTCGACCGAATCCGCGACCTGGCGGTCGGCTTCGGCGAGTCGCCGCGCTGGGTCGAGCGCCCGGAGCTGGACGACCTGGTGCCCGATCTGCGCCCCGGCATCGAGCAGGCGCTTCTGCTTCCGGGCGAGCACCGGGTCGACAACCGTCTGGCGACCGCGGCGGCTTCTGAATCGCTCCGGCGCAGCAACGTTTCCATCCATCGAACCGCCATCGCCGAAGTCGTCACGGCCGGCCACGGGGTTCTGGCCAGGGGCGACGGGTTCGAACGCGCCGCCGGCGCCATCGTGATCTGCGGCGGCGCCTGGACGCCCTCGATTCGCGGCCTACCGGACCTTCCCGTCACGCCCGTCAAGGGACAGATGATCGCATTTGACCGCGTCGAGTGGCCGTTCACCGGCGCCATCCGCACGCCCGACTTCTACGCCGTGCGCCGCGCCGGCGGCCGCCTGTTCATCGGCGCGTCGGTGGAGCGCACCGGCTTCGACCTGTCCCTGACGGATGACGCGGCCGCGGACCTGGCTACGGGCGCCGCAGACCTCCTTCCGGCGCTCGCGGGTCGCGAGCCTGTCGCCCACTGGGCCGGTCTGCGGCCCGGCACGCCGGACGGCTGGCCGATCGTCGGACCTCTGGGGAAAGGCCTGTTCGTCGCCACCGGCCACTTCCGCAACGGCATACTGCTGGCGCCCGTCACCGCGGCGATCCTGGCGCCGATGGTGCTCGGACAGGGACCGGACGACCCCTCGCTGGTCGTGGCCCCGGCAATGCACCCCGACCGCTTCACCGCGGCCGGCGCCGGTTGACCGGCAGGGCGACTCTGCCAGCGCCGCCAGTCGCGTGGTGGACGCCGCCACCCGCCCTGTGCCCCCCACCCACCCAACCGGCAGGCCGTCGGTGAGCCAGCGTCCTTCGGCCGCAGGCAGGTCCGACCCGCTCCAGGTCCGGTTTCGGTCGGACGCGACCGGGCCGGTCGGGTCCGCGATCTGCTAGTGTTCCACGCGCTTTCAGCGTCGCCCCGACGCCTGCGTCCGGTGGCGAGCGACCCTTGAGGACGACTCGATGACCCACATCATCTTTGAACCGTGCGTCGGCGTGAAGGACACCGCCTGCGTGGACGTATGCCCGGTCGACTGCATCTACGGCAAGGACGAAGAGGACTGGGACATGCTCTACATCCACCCGGAGGAGTGCATCGACTGCGGCCTCTGCGTGGACGTGTGCCCAGTTCAGGCAATCCTGCCCCTCGAGGAGGTCCCCGACGGGCAGGAGAAGTACATCGCGCTGAACTACACGATGTTCGGCTTCGATCCTCCTTAGACGTCCGGACGAGAATCGATCCCGGGTGGCGGGCAGGCGCCGCTGAGCCACAGCGCTGCCCGACCAGGACGCCACGGCAGGCGACACAGGCAGCCAGCGTTGGCGTGCCTGGCGGTCCCCGCCGCGCCGTGGACAACCTGACGCGCCGATTCTCTCTTCCGCGGCAGGTTCCGTTGCGGGACCCTGGCCGCAGACAAGACCGGCAGGGACGCGACGATGCTCGCGGGATGCCGAACGCGCCGACCGGCCAGCAAGGCCAGCGTCCCTGGCCAGTCCGGTCGCCGCTGACGCCGGTCAGCCGACTTTGCGGCCATCGGTATCTCGGCGGCACGAATCGCCGTCCCGCCCACACCTCGCGTCTGCACGGTTCGCCAGCGGTTCGGGCTGAGCAACCGACCTCGGGTTCACCTCCACGTCCCGCTCCAGGGGTTCCAAAGTTGAGCGTGATGCACTAAACTTCGTGATTGGCCGCAGTCGCGGTCACTCAGGAATCGCGCCCGGCACGGCGGCGCTCGGCGAAGGCGCCGGCGACCGGCCGAAAGGGCGGACCGACAAGGAAGCAGGCATCAGGAAGACTGGAACGAGGGTTTCGTGGAGTACAGGGACTACTACCGGGAGTTGGGCGTCGACAAGGCGGCCTCGGCGGGCGACATCCAGAAGGCGTACCGCAAGCTGGCCCGCCAGTTCCATCCGGACGTGAACAGGGACCCCGGCGCCGAGGCCCGCTTCAAGGAGATAGGCGAGGCCTACGAGGTGCTGCGCGACCCGGACAAGCGCAGCCGCTACGACCGGTACGGCGCCGCCTGGCAGCGCGTGCAGAGCGAAGGGTCACCACCTCCCGGCTGGGAGGGCTTCCAGTTCGACCTGGGCGGCGGCGGCAGTCCGTTCGAGTTCCAGGGCAGCGGCGGTTCGGGTCGCAGTTCCTTCTTCGAGATGCTGTTCGGCGACGCCGGCGCCCAGGCCTTCGGCGGCGGCCGTCAGACCGCCTGGTCGCCGCCGAGCCGCGGCCGCAACCATCAGGTCTCGCTGCCGCTCACTCTCGAACGCCTGGCCGTGGGAGGAGCGGAGACGATCGAGTTTTTGGACCGCTCCACCGGCCGGCCCCGGCGGCTTCAGGTTCAGATTCCGCGCGGCGTGCTGCCCGGCCAGTCGATTCGCCTGGGCGGCCAGGGAGGCCAGGGCGCCGGCGGGCCCGACGGCGACCTGCTGCTCAAGGTCGAAGCGCTGCCCCATCCGATCTTTCGCCGCCGCGGCAGGGACCTCCACTGCCACCTGCCCGTCGCGCCCTGGACGGCAGCTCTCGGCGGCAAGGCGCCCGTTCCCACGCTCGACGGACGGGTCGAGGTCACGGTGCCGCCGGGCACCTCGACCGGGCGCAAGATGCGCCTGAGCGGGCGCGGACTGCCCAACCCGTCGGGCGCGCCAGGCGACCTGCTCGCCGAGATTCGCGTGGTCGTCCCGGCACGGCTGTCGGAACCCGAGAAGGCGCTCTTCGAGCAGTTGGCCGAAGTTTCGGACTTCGAGCCCGGCGGCGACGATCGCTGACCCGCGGGCGTCCCGACGCACGAGAGACCGCACGACAACGAATCAGGAAAGAACGAAGGAAGGCACAGGACATGAACCCCGATCGACTGACCATCAAGTCCCAGGAGGCGCTGACGGCCGCTCAGGCCAGGGCGCGGGCTCTCGGCCAGCAGCAGGTGGACACCGACCACCTGCTGCTGGCTCTTGTCGAGCAGCAGGACGGTGATGCGCCCCGGCTCCTGACCGGGCTCGGCGTCGACGCGGCCAGGCTCGGCGCCGCGCTCGAGGCCGGGCTCGAGCGGCGGCCGAAGGTGTCGGCCGGCAACGGCGAAGTCGGCCAGATCTATCTCACGCCGCAGCTGAACGAACTCCTGGTCCGGGCCGAGAAGGAAGCCAGCGCACGTGCCGACCAGTACGTCTCGGTCGAGCATCTGCTGCTGGCGGCACTTGACGGCGACGACGGCACCGCCCGAGCACTGGCCGACGCCGGTCTGGCCCGCGAGGCGCTGCTCGACGCCATCAGGGACTTTCGGGGAGGAAAGCCGATCACGAGCAACCATCCGGAAGCATCCCGGGATGCGCTCGACAAGTACGGCACAGACCTGGTAGCTGAGGCGCGAGCCGGCAGGCTCGACCCGATCATCGGTCGCGATTCGGAGATTCGCCGCACCATCCAGATTCTCTCGCGCAGGCGAAAGAACAACCCGGTTCTCATCGGCGAGCCCGGAGTGGGCAAGACAGCCATCATCGAGGGGCTGGCCCAGCGCATCGTGAAGGGCGACGTGCCGGAGCGGCTCAAGGACCGGTGCGTGTTCTCGCTCGACCTGGGCGCCCTGCTGGCCGGCGCCAAGTACCGCGGCGAGTTCGAGGAACGGCTCAAGGCCGTGCTGACCGAGATCTCAAAGAGCGCCGGGAACATCCTGCTGTTCATCGACGAGGTACACAACATCGTGGGCGCCGGAAGCGCAGAAGGATCGAACGACGCCGGCAACCTGCTGAAGCCGATGCTCGCGCGCGGCGAGCTGCGCTGCATCGGCGCCACCACGCTGGACGAGTACCGCCGCCACATCGAGAAGGACGCCGCGCTGGAGCGCCGCTTCCAGCCCATCCTGGTCGAGCCGCCGTCGGTCGAGGACACCGTGTCCATCCTGCGCGGTCTGAAGGACAAGTACGAGGTCCACCACGGGGTGCGCATCCAGGACAGCGCCCTGGTGGCGGCCGCCACGCTCTCCGACCGCTACATCGCCGACCGCTTCCTGCCGGACAAGGCCCTCGACCTGGTCGACGAGGCCTGTGCACTGATCCACACCGAAAGCGATTCCCTGCCCGCCGAGCTCGACGAGGTCACCCGGCGCGTCATGCGCCTGGAAATCGAGGAGAAGGCGCTGGACAAGGAGACGAACGAGTCCAGCCGGGAGCGCCTGGCGACACTTCGGCGCGAGCTTGCCGACCTGCGAGCCAGGGCAGGCGCCATGCGCAACCAGTGGGAATCCGAGAAGGCCGCCATCGACGACGAGCGGCAGCTGCGCGAGCAGATCGAGAAGGCACGGCACGAGATCGAGGTCGCCGAGCGCGAGTACGACCTGAACAGGGCAGCGGAACTCCGGCACGGCGTCCTGCCCGATCTGCAGGCGAAGCTGCAGGCCCAGGAGCAGGCTTCCGGCAAGGCGGAGGGGGCCGGGCGGCTCATCCGCGAAGAGGTCACCGACAACGAGATCGCCGACATCGTGTCGCGCTGGACCGGCGTCCCGGTCACGCGCGTGGTCGAAGGCGAGCGCGAGAAGCTGCTGCGCCTGGACGAGATCCTGCACCGCCGGGTGATCGGCCAGAACGAGGCGGTCCGCCTGGTGGCCGACGCCGTGATTCGCGCCCGCTCCGGCATCAAGGACCCGCGACGCCCGATCGGCTCGTTCCTCTTCCTGGGCCCCACCGGCGTGGGAAAGACGGAACTGGCGAAGACCCTGGCCGAGGCGCTCTTCGACAGCGAGAGCAGCATCGTCCGCATCGACATGAGCGAGTACATGGAACGGCACGCCGTGTCGCGGCTCGTCGGAGCGCCGCCCGGCTACGTCGGCTTCGAAGACGGCGGTCAGCTGACCGAGGCGGTGCGGCGCAAGCCCCACGCGGTGGTCCTGTTCGACGAGATCGAGAAGGCGCACCGCGACGTCTTCAACATCCTGCTTCAGGTGCTGGACGACGGACGGATCACGGACTCCCAGGGCCGCACCGTCGACTTCAGCAACACGGTCGTCATCATGACCTCGAACCTGGGCTCCCCTCACCTGCTGGACGGAGTGACGCCGGCAGGCGAGATCACGGAGGCGGCTCGCAGTGCCGTGATGGCCGATCTGCGGCTCGCGATGCGGCCCGAGTTCCTGAACCGCATCGACGAGACGGTGCTGTTCTCGCCGCTGGTCCTGTCGGAGATCGAGCAGATCGTCGACCTGCTCATCGAGGATCTCGGCAAACGCCTCGCCGAGCAGCAGGTCGAACTGGAGATGACGCCCGCTGGCCGCAGCCTCCTGGCCCGCGCCGGCCATGATCCGGTCTACGGCGCCAGGCCGCTCAGGCGCTACCTGCAGCGAGAGGTCGAGACGCGGGTCGGTCGGGCGCTGGTGGCAGGCGACATCAAGTCCGGCGACCGCCTGCTGATCGACGTCGCTGACGGCAGCCTCTCCATCCGCAGCGACGCAGGCGCGAGCACTCAGGACAGCCACCGCGCTGCCTGACTTTCCTGTTCGACCAGCATCTGCCGCGGCTCTGGAGGAGCCGGGCGACCTCGCCACGAATGCGGCGGCGGCGCTCTGCACGGAACTGCTCGGCGACCGAGACCAGAACCAGCCGGGCTGACAAGCGGAACGGCAGGTCCATCGCGACACGACGGATCGTGGACGTGACACGATCACCGGGCGGCCCCGCACGGACCGCTCGCCACTCCCACCGCACTCCGGAGCCACCATGAAGCTCTACGCCTTCCAGGGTCATCGCTACAACCTGGAGGCGCTCGATGCCGCCGCCCAGGCGGCGCCGCCCTTCGACCAGATCGACGAGCCGCTGCGCGACCGGCTGCACGCGCAATCGCCGCATCAGTTCGCGCACCTCACCAAGCCGACGTCCACCGGCGACCGAACAGCGCACGAGAGCGCCGGGGCCCTGCACCGGGACTGGCTTGGCGCCGGCGTGATCGTGCGCGACGAGACGCCCTCGCTCTACCCGTACTCGATCATCGAGCCCGATGGCTCGACCCGCCTGGGACTGTGCGGCCTGGTCGGCGTCGAGCCCGGCCGCGAGGGCGACCTCTGGCCGCACGAGCAGACGGTCGCGAAGTCCATCGCCGAGCGCCTGGCCCACCTGCGGACCACGCAGGTGGACATGGAGCCGGTCTTCTACCTGGCACAGGACGACGGGACGCTGGAGGCGCTGCTGGAGGAAGATTGCGGCAACCGCGGAGGCGCCCTCGTGCGCCACCGGGATCCGTGGACCGGCGACCTCCACGCGCTCCACCGGGTCACGAGCCGCGAACGGATCGGCGCCTATGCCGCGGCGCTGCGGGGCGCCCGCGCCGCCATCGCCGACGGGCACCACCGCACGAAGGTCGCACAGACGTACGCGGCCGAGGAACGCGCCGAGCCGGGGACGGCCGCCGCGTGCAAGATGGTGGTCCTGACCAGCATGGCCTCGACCGACCTGCGCATCGACCCGATTCACCGGGGCATCCGCGTGCCCATCGGCCTCGAGGCGATGTCAGCGCTGCCGGCGCAACGCGAAACGCTCGACGCCGCCGCCGGCCAGGAGGTCGCTGCCCGCGTGGCGGCTCGGGCCGCTGCCAGCGCGAGCCCCACCCTGGCCGTCTGGTTCCGGGGCAAACCGGCGGCCGAGCTGTGGACTCTCGACCCGGCCGCCGCGCCAGCCGACATGCCCGGTCGCAAGGCGGACCTCCCCGCTGCGCTTCTTCACCATCACCTGCTCGCGGCCGCCGGTCTGCCGATCGCGTCGGCCAGCGACGGCAGCATCGCCTACGAAGCCGATCCCGACGAGATCACGGGCCTGCTGGAGCGCCAGGAGATTGGCGCCGGCATCTTCCTGCCGCCGATGACCCCACGGCAGTTCGCACTGGCCACCGAGGACGGCGACCTGCTGCCGCCGAAGTCGACCCGCTTCCTGCCAAAGCTCGTGTCGGGCCTGGTCTGGTGCGGGCACGACGCAAGGGTCGTCGCCGCCTGAACGCAGGTACCGGCCGGCCGGACCGCCGTCAGGTCGTGCCCGCTGAGAGGGCACGCAGAGAATCGGCCAGAAAGAGCAAAACTTGGCAAGAGATGAGGGAGGCGAAGGTGCTACTCGGTCTCGATGCAGCCGGGGAAGGCGGAGATGTCGAGTAGCGGCAGACCGGCCCGGGCCGCCTCGCGCACGTACTCCCTGGTCGCGCCCGTCGCCGTGTTCCGGACCGTCAGGTGCAGCTCGACGTCTGAGGCGAAGCCGGCCAGCAGCCAGTCGTGCCGGCAAGCCAGTCGTGCCGGCAAGAAGGAGAAGCCCGATCAGGACCGTCAGCCGCTTGCGAGGCAGAGTCTTCCGGGCCGCGTCCATGGGCTGACCACCTCCTGTTCGAACAGATGCAGCGAGGAATCCCCTCGAAGCGCCAGCAAGGCGCCGGAAACGACACGCACGATTCCCGTGGAAGGGGCACCACCGGCCGAGGCAAACCAGTCGTCCGACGGGCGTGACCACCGAGAGCCGCCGGGCAAGCCGAGAGCAGGACATCCATCGGGCCCCTGCGTACCGCCATGCCGCCCCTCCTCTCTGTGGGGGGACGGTCAGCATGGCACATCGTGCGCCCGAAGGTGCGGCACCGGAGCCGGCGGCGGCGCCGTCGGGTCCGAGGGGGCCGCAGGAGACGCGGGACGAACGGCGCTACCCGGTCTCCATGCAGCCGGCAAGGGCGCGAGGTCGAGGAGCGGCTGGCAGCCGGGGCCTGCCCCTTGCTCTCAGTCGAGGAATCGGTGGCTGCCGTCGCAGTGGGGCATCTTCCCGCTGCGCTTGCACTGGCAAAGCGCGACGCGCCGGTCCTCCTCGACGGTGAAGCGCATCGGCTCGAACTCCGTGCCGCGATGGGAACCGTCGCAGAACGGCTGGTGCTTCGACATGCCGCAGCGGCACCACCAGTAAGTTCCGGCTTCAAGTTCGATCTTCGCCGGTACGCGGTCGGCGATGCGGGCTTCGGTCATCGGGGCTGCTCCTGTAACCGGTCTTTTCCTGATCGGTCGGGGCTCAGGGCGCCTGCTCGCCTGCAAGGGCAGCAAGAGCCGCGAGTCGGACCGCTTCGAACTCGTCGCCCGAGTTCCACGACGGCAATTCCGGGGTCTCGGAAATGGCGCGGGCGGCCGCGAGACCGAGTTCGACGTCCTGGACCATGCCGTCGAGGTTCCAGTCGTCTCCGTACTCGTCCGACACCTGGTGGTACACGTTCGCGGTCCAGGCCTCGAGCTGCTCACGGCCCCATCCCTCGGGGCGGTCGATGAAGTCGGTACCGTTGTCGAGGTAGATGGCGGGCACCCCGATGCGGGCAAAGTTCAGCTGGTCCGAGCGGTAGAAGAACCCGTTGGCAGGAAACTGGTCCGGCAGGACAATGCGGCCCTGGTCCGCCGCGGCGGCCTCGACGACGGCATCGAGGCTGGACTTGCCGTAGCCGATGTAGGTCACGTCGCGAGTCCGGCCCCACTGATTGCCGCCGTCATAGTTGACGTTCGCGGCCATCCTGCCGGGCGGGACCGTGGGATGCGCGGCGTAGTACTCTGAGCCGAGCAGGCCCTGCTCCTCCGCGCCCACCATGAGGAAGAGCATGGAACGGCTCGGCGCCGTGGGCTGCGCGACCAGCTCGCCCGCGATCGCCAGCACCTGCGCCACGCCGGCAGCGTTGTCGAGGGCGCCATTGTAGATCCTGTCTTCCAGGGACTCGTCGGGCGATACGCCCAGGTGGTCGTGATGGGCGGTGAAGACGATCCACTCGTCCGCGAGCTCCGGGTCGCTGCCGGGCAGCACGCCCAGCACGTTGGCCGTACTCTCGCGGGTCACCGTGTTGGCGAGCGACAGGCTGGTCACGAGGCCTAGCGGCACGGGCGAGAAGTCGGCGCTCCGGGCCGACTCCAGCGTTTCGTCGTAGTCGATGCCGGCGAACTCGAACAGGCGCCGCGAGGCGTCCTCCGTCAGCCAGCCGTTGATCTGGGTGCGCGCCTCGCCCTCGTCGGGCAGCTCGAACTGCGGCCCCGTCCACGAGGTCTGGACGACCTGGAACGGATAGCCAGCGGAAGGCGTGGTGTGGATGATGATCGCCCCGGCCGCGCCCTGGGCAGCCGCGCTCTCGTACTTGTAGGTCCAGCGGCCGTAGTAGAGGCGGCGCTCGCCCTCGAACAGGTCCGGGTCCCAGTCCGGGTCGTTGTTCAGCATGACCAGCACCTTCCCGGCCAGGTCCGCGTCGCCGTAGTCGTCCCAGTCGTGCTCCGGCGCCTGGATGCCGTAGCCGACGAACACGACTTCGGCGTCCTCGATGGTCGCCTGTTCGGACTGCACGCCGCTGTGGGCGATGAACTCGTCGTGGAACGCGAAGTCCACGCTGTCGCCCTCGGCAGAACGGAACGACCAGGTCGCCGGCACCTCCGCATCGATGCCGACGATGTCGAACGACTGCTCCCAGCCGCCATCGGCGGCCCCCGGCTGGAGGCCCATGCCGGCCATGGCGTCGGCGATGTACTGCCGAGCCATCACGTCGCCGGCACTGCCCGGACCGCGACCCTCCATCGCGTCATCGGAGAGGTCGGCAATCCAGGCGGCAAGCTGAGCGGCCATGTCGGAGGAACTGTCCTCCGCGGCAGGCTCGCGGCAGCCACCCAGGGCCAGGCCGAGAGTCAGGACCGTGAGCGCAACCGAGAAACGTCGTGTGGTCATCCGCAGAAGCGTAACGCAAGCCGTGGTCATGCCCGCTGATAGCATCATGGCCATATCTGATGCCTGCCACGGAGACGCGATGCCCGCCGACCGCGGTGTCCCCGAGCGACCGGGCACTGGACCGCTACCTCGATGGCCTGCTTGTGGAGCGCGGGCTCTCGCCGCACACGGTCGACGCCTATCGGCGCGACCTCCGGCGACTGGCGGGCGACCTCGACTCCCGAGGCAGCGACCTGCTCGACGCAACGGTGCAGGAACTCTCGCGCCACCTGCGGCGCCTGCGGCGAAGAGGGCTGTCGCCGCGCTCCATCAGCCGCGCCCTGGTCTCGATGCGGCGCTTCTACGCGTTCCTGGTGAACGAGGGCGATCGCGACGACAACCCGGCGGTGAACCTCTACCCGCCGCAGCTGCCTCGGCGACTGCCCAAGGTGCTGCGGGAGGAGCAGGTCGAATCTCTGCTCCAGGCACCCGACACCGGCAAGCCGGCCGGGGTGCGCGACCGCGCCATGATCGAGTTGCTCTACGCCACCGGGCTGCGCGTCAGCGAGCTCGTCGGCCTTCAGCTCGCGCAGCTGCACCTGGACGCGGGCTTCGTGGTCGCCTTCGGCAAGGGAGCGAAGGAGCGGGTCGCGCCCGTGGGCGAGGCGGCGGAGAACTGGACGAGCCGCTACCTCGCCGAAGTTCGGCCAGCGATGGCGAAGGGCCGCCACGACGTCGTCTTCGTCAACTACCGAGGGCTGGGCCTGACCCGCCAGGGATTCTGGAAGCTGCTGAAGAACTACGGCTCCGGCGTCGGCATTCCCGGCCTGTCGCCGCACGTGCTGCGCCACAGCTTCGCCACGCACCTGCTCGAGCACGGCGCCGACCTGCGCGCAGTCCAGGTGATGCTCGGCCACGCAAACATCACCGCAACGCAGATCTACACGCACATCCACGAGCATCGCCTGCGGTCGCTCTACGACCAGCATCACCCGCGGGCGCGCTGAACACCAGCTATGGCGTGGGAACCCAGACCCTGGGTGACGGCATCACCCGCGGGCGCGCTGAACACCAGCTACGCCACCGTCAGGTCCGAGGGGGCTCAGGGCGCTGTTCGGCTTTCGTGCAGCCCGGGAAGGCCGAGATGTCGAGCAGCGGCAGACCAGCCCGATCCGCTTCGCGCACGTACCCCTGGTGGCACCCGTGATGCCGAGATCCGCGTCGCCCAGGTCATCGACGTTGATGAGCAGGATGCTGGGGCGCCGGGCGTGGGCCGAGACGGGAGCAGGACACTAGGCGACCTCCACTGTGGCCGCCACGGCGAGCAAGGCGGCGAAGAGTCTCGTCCCGGCCGACAACGCCTGCACGATCTCTGATCCTTCCTGAGTGGCGGGGCAACCGCACGACCTTCCGCACCGGGCGCCGCCACTTCAGGTCGGAGGCGGCCGAGCGAAGCTAGAGGCCCAGGAAACGGGCGACGCGATCGATGAAGGTCACCGTTTCCCGGTAGGGGGGCACCCCGTCGTATGCATCGACGGCGCCTTCGCCTGCGTTGTAGGCGGCGAGCACCCGCGGCAGGTCGTCGTCGTAGCGCCGTCGGAGCCAGGTCAGGTAGCGGGCTGCGGCCAGGGCGTTGCGTGCCGGGTCGTGCAGCCTGTCGGCCCGGATGCCGAAGCGTTCGGCGGTCGCCGGCATCAGCTGCAGCAGACCGCGGGCCCCCTTCGACGACACGGCGTTGGGGTCGTAGCCCGATTCGGCCCTTGCCAGCGCCGCCAGCAGCTCCGGATTCAGTCCGTGCTCGCTGCCGATGCGGAGGAACAGCGCGCCGAAGGGCGTGTCGGGCGCCGGCTGACCGAGCCGAAAGGAGAACTCGAACCCTGGCTCGGGGGCCGTCGCCGGGGCGTCGACGATCTCGTCGTCCACGATGCGCTCGACGCTCAGCAGGGACATGGTGATCGTGGCGCCCGACTCCAGATGGAGGCGGATGCACTGCTGCGACGAGCACTCGGAGGCGGTCCGGTCAACCAGCTCCCAGCCAGTGACCGACATGTGCGTGCCGGACGTCAGCACCGCCAGCTCGGCGCCAGACGGCACGGCGCCGAGCAGCAGCAGCGCCGCCGCGAGGGCGCCCCGGAGCGGCGCGGACGCCGCGCCTGACGCGGGCCCCCGCCTTGCCAACCTGCCGCAGGCACGGAACAGCCCTTCGGGTCGCCAGCCTGCCCGGCGGACGCGACCGAAGGCCCCAGCACCGCCTCGACCGGGGCAGGACCGAGTCCCCTCAGGACAAGGGCGGCGTTGCGGTGCCTGAGCCGAGACGCGACGAACAGGGCGGGTGACCCGCTGCCCGACGCCCACCTCAGCTGGCGGCCGCCCCGGCCAGTTCGCGCCTGACCGTGGTTGCGCCCGATGCGGTTTCCGGCTGGTACCGCATGACCACCAGGGTCAGGTCGTCCTCCGCGCCGGCGCTCCCGGTGAAGCTCTGGAGCGCGCCCAGGATGCGGTCGCGCACCTCCATCGCGGTGTCCCCCGCCCCCTCGAGCGATGACGCCGTGCGCTCGTAACCGAACTGCTCGCCCTCGCTGTCGCCGGCCTCGATGAAGCCGTCCGAGAGCCAGACCAGAACGTCGCCCGGGCGGAGCCGGAAGCGGCGGAAGCCGTGATTCCTGCCCAGCCCGCCGAGCGGCGACCCCGGAATCAGGATCTCTTCCACCTCGCCGTCCCGCAGCAGGTACGAAGGCGGGTGGCCGGCATTCGTCATCTCGACCCAGCCGGTGGCGACATCGATCAGAGACAGGCTGGCGGTCACGAACACCCGGTCGCTCGCCTTGCGCACCAGGCTGTCGAGCGCGGGAAGCAGCTCGCGGGCCGGGCGCCCGGCGTCCACCAGGGTCAGCAGGCCGGCCTTGATCATCGCCATTCGCAGGCCGGCCGAGAGGCCGTGCCCGGCCACGTCCGCGATCACGACGCCCAGACGGTCGCTCTCGCCTTCCGACTCGCCGGGCAGGGTCACGAAGTCGAAGTAGTCGCCACCGATGGCAGCCGAGGGACGGAACCAGGTGGCGAACTCCACGCCGTCCACCTGGACCTCCTGCCCGGGAATCAGGTTCTTCTGCACCTCGCGCGCGAACTCCAGCTCGCGCTCGAGGTTCTTCCTGGCGGTCCGCTCCGCGATCAGACGCTCGAGGCCCTCGGCCATCTCGTTGAACGACTGCTGAAGCGCGCCCAGCTGATCCTTGCGCCGAACCGGGATGCGGGCCGAGAAGTCGCCTGCCTGCACCGCCTCGGTCGCCGAGCTCAGCAGGTTCACCGCACGGCTGAGCCCGAGAATCATGAAGGTGGCCATGATCGTCGCCGCCACGAAGACGTCGAAGAGAAGGAAGGCCGGGAGGATGAAGGCAATCCAGCCCAGGGTGTCGACCTGGGCCGAGGCCGAGAAGAGGTTCCGGTAAACGATCCCGTGAGTTGCGGCGAGCGACACGGAGACCGGCGGGGACTCCGCCGAACCGTCGGCAAACGCACGCAGCGGACCGGCGATCTCGACCCCCACGATGTGAATCGGTGAAGTGGCGCCCTGGGCCTCGAAGAACGCCTCTCGATCGGCACTCCCCCGGTCACGTGCCAGCGGCTGCAGCACGAACTCGGTCGCGCCGAAGAACAGGACCGCCGTATCGGCGCCCTCCTCTTCCTCGTCGCCAGAGCGGCCGAGACGAATCCAGACGCCGCTCTGGGCGCTCAGGCGGCGCTCCAGGTCGCCGGCAACCACCGGATCGAAGAACGCGACGACGCCCGACGAGCCCCGCAGCGAAGCCGAGGCCAGGGTCGGCGCCCCGTCGGCGAGAGCGACCAGGGGCGGCAGGGCGCTGTCCTCGACCAGCCACTCGGGAAACGCGTCGGGCGCCCTCGGGTCTCCGGCCACCCGCCGGCCGTTCCGGTAGTAGGCCAGGGCGATGCCGCGCCCGGTCGCCATGGGCAGGGTCGCCGGATCGAAGACGGACTCCATGGACAGCGGTTCGATGAAGAAGGCCGACGACGCATCGATCTCCTGGTGGAGGCTGATCGCCGCATCGCGGAACAGATGGCCCAGGAAGAACCCGGACAGGAGGTACGCGGTGACGACGACAAGCACCAGGCTGAGCAGGAACGGCAGCAGTCCGAGCAGCACGTAGCTGAAGGCAAGCCGTCGACCCACCCGCCAGAGCAGCCGGCGCTGCAACCAGAGCGCGAGCAGCCAGGCCAGCGCGCCGCCGCAGACGCTGAGCACCGGCCATGCAATCAGATCCAGCACCAGCGGCGTCTGCAACGACACCGCCACGATGGACAGCGCCAACCCCACCAGCAGCGCGGACAGCCACGCTGCCCGACGGAGTCGCCTGCTTGGGCTCGATTGCTGTTCCCGACTGGGCATCTGGGTTCTCGCCAAGGCGCGGGGCGGCATCATGGTACTATTCGCTTCCCTCGCTGTTCCGGCGGTCGGAGCACTGCGGAGCCGCTTCGAGGCGGCGCCTGAACGCCGACGCCGCCCTTGGACAGAGCCCGCCTCCCATCCCCGACAGGACAACGATGACTCTTCCCATTGCAGGGCAGACTGCTGCCGGCAAGCATGCCGAGGCGACGGTCTCCGACGTGGTCATCCGTTTCGCCGGCGATTCCGGCGACGGCATGCAGCTCACCGGCACACAGTTCACCAACACGTCGGCGCTGATCGGCAACGACCTGTCGACGCTGCCGGACTTCCCGGCGGAGATTCGCGCCCCCGCCGGCACACTTCCGGGCGTCTCCGCCTTCCAGGTGCGCATCGCCGACCACGACATCCACACCCCGGGCGACGCCCCGGACGTGCTCGTGGCCATGAACCCGGCAGCGCTCAAGGCAAACCTCCGGGATCTGCGCGAGAACGGCGTGATCATCGTCAACACGGACGAGTTCACGCCCCGCAACCTGAAGCGTGCGGGCTACGAGACCAACCCGGTCGAGGACGACAGCCTGAGCGCGTTCCGGCTGTACCGGGTCGGTCTGAACACGATGACGCGCCGTGCCCTGGCGGAGAGTCCGCTCGACATCCGCTCCAGGGACCGCTGCAAGAACTTCCTCGCTCTGGGGATGATCTACTGGCTGTTCAGCCGCCCCCTCGAGCCGACGATCGACTGGCTGCGCGTCAAGTTCCGGCGGCGCCCCGACATCGCCGACGCGAACATCAAGGTGATGAAGGCGGGCTGGAACTTCTGCGACATCACCGATGCCTTCCAGGTGCGGTACGACGTGGAGCCGGCCCGACTCGAGCCCGGCGTCTACCGCAGCATCCACGGCAACTCGGCTCTGGCCATCGGCCTCGTCGCCGCCAGCCGCCGCAGCGGGCTGCCGCTGTTCCTCGGCGCCTACCCGATCACGCCGGCAAGCGACGTGCTCCACGAACTCGCCTCCTACAAGCACTTCGGCGTCACCACGTACCAGGCCGAGGACGAGATTGCCGCAGTCTGCGCCTCCATCGGCGCGTCCTTCGGCGGCAACCTGGGCGTGACCTGCTCCAGCGGCCCCGGCATCGCGCTCAAGGCCGAGGGCATCAACCTCGCCGTGATGGTCGAGCTGCCTCTGGTGATCTGCAACATTCAGCGTGGCGGCCCCTCGACCGGCCTGCCGACCAAGACCGAGCAGGCAGACCTGCTGCAGGTCATGTTCGGCCGCAACAACGAATCGCCAACGCCGGTCATCGCGGCGTCCTCGCCGGCGGACTGCTTCGATACCGCTCTCGAGGCGGTGCGTCTTGCAACGAAGTACATGACTCCGGTCATCCTGCTCTCCGACGGCTACATCGCGAACGGCGCCGAACCCTGGCGTATTCCCGAAGTCGAGAACCTGCCCGACCTCCGCATCGACTTCCATCAGGATGCCGAGGGCTTCATGCCCTACATGAGGGATGAAGGCACGCTGGCGCGCCCCTGGGCCATTCCCGGCACGCCCGGCCTCGAGCACCGAATCGGCGGCCTCGAGAAGGAAGACGTCACCGGCAACGTGAACTACGACCCGGACAACCACGACCACATGGTGCGCCTCCGGGCCGAGAAGGTAGCGCGGATCGCGAACGACATTCCCGAGGTCGAGGTCGACGGACCCGAGAGCGGACGCCTGCTGGTTCTGGGCTGGGGCAGCACCCTGGGGGCCATCACCGGCGCCGTGAACCAGGCGAGGGCGGACGGCATCGAAGTCAGCCGGGCCCACCTGAAGCACCTGAACCCGTTCCCGAGCAACCTCGGCGACGTGCTCGCCGGGTTCGACCGCGTCCTGCTGCCGGAAATGAACCTGGGGCAGCTGGCGCTGCTGCTGCGGGCGCGCTACCTCAAGGACATCGAGACGTTCTCGAAGGTAGAGGGCAAGCCGTTCACCCGCGACGAGATCCTGCATCGGATCCAGAAGATGGCGGAGGGCTGAGGAAGACATGGCGACAACCGAAGCAAAACCGCTGACGCGCAAGGACTTCCAGAGCGACCAGGAGGTCCGCTGGTGCCCCGGCTGCGGCGACTACGCCATCCTCTCCGCCGTCCAGCAGGTGTTCCCCGAGCTGGGGATCCCGCGCGAGAAGTTCGTCATCGTGTCCGGGATCGGCTGCTCCAGCCGATTTCCGTATTACATGAACACGTACGGCTTCCACACGATTCACGGGCGGGCGCCGGCGGTTGCCACCGGCATCAAGATGACCCGCCCGGACCTCGACGTGTGGGTCATCACCGGCGACGGCGACGCCCTGTCCATCGGCGGCAATCACCTGATCCACACGCTGCGCCGCAACGTGAACGTCAAGATCCTGCTGTTCAACAACCGCGTCTACGGCCTGACGAAGGGGCAGTACTCGCCGACCAGCGAGCTGGGCAAGCGGACAAAGTCGACGCCGCACGGCTCGCTGGACTTCCCGTTCAACCCGCTGAACGTCGCCATCGGCGCCGGCGCCACCTTCGTCGCCCGCAGCGTCGACATCTTCATGCCGCATCTCAAGTCGGTCCTGAAGCGGGCAGCGGCCCACAGGGGCTCCGCCTTCGTCGAGGTGATGCAGAACTGCAACATCTACAACGACAAGGCCTTCTCCGCCCTGACCGACAAGACGGGGCGGCAGGCGAACGGCCTGTACCTGGAGCACGGCAAGCCGCTGGTCTTCGGCGACAACAGGGACCGGGGCCTGCGTTTCACCGGGACGGACTTCGAGGTCATCGAGCTGGGCAACGGCCATACCGAGGACGACTGCCTCGTGTGGGACGAGAAGCACGTGAATCCGTCCCTGGCGTTCCAGATGGCCAGCATCTCGACCGGCGATGGCCTGGGCGACTTCCCCGTGCCGCTCGGCGTGCTGCGCGCGGTGGACGCGCCGACCTACGACGCCAACGTCATCGACCAGATTCAGGAACAGGCGACGACAACGCCCCAGACGCTGGACCAGCTGATCCACGGCACCGACACCTGGACCGTTGACCCCGGCGGCGGCGTGCATCGCGGCCTGAACTGAACGCCTCGCCTCGGCTTCTCGAGGTTCGGCGGGAGGGTCCGAGAATGGCATCCCAAGGGCGGCTCGTCCCTGGGCTGGGACGCTGGACACTCCAGCAACTGTCATCACCCTGCTGCTGGTCGTCGTCGCGCCGCAGGCGATCCTGTTGCTGCCGACGGGCAGGCCTGCAACCCAGCACGCTGGAACGCTGAGTCGCGTGGCAGGCGTCGCCGAGAAGCCGCGAGGCCACAGGTCAGCCGAGGCAACGGTCGCGGGCCTGCTCGAGGCAGACCTCGGCTTCCACGGCAGCGACGCCCGTCACGCGACTCACGCGTGGCACCCGTTCCCGGCCAAGTTCCCTCCGCAGCTGCCGGAGTTCTTCATCCGCGAGCTGACCGAACCGGGCGACACGGTGCTCGACCCGATGCTCGGCTCCGGCACCACCCTGGTGGAGGCCCGGAGGCTGGGCCGACGCGCGGTCGGCTGCGACATCGACCCGCTGGCGCGCCTGCTGGCCGAGGCCAAGCTGACTGCTCTGCCCCGGCTTCCGGCGCTCGAGAGCGGCCGCGAGGTCCTCCGCGACGCCAGGCGCCACCACGCCCGGCGGCCCGACGAGCTGGAGCGGTCGCTGGCCGACCGCTTCAGCGACAGGACCCGTTCCTTCGTCGACTACTGGTTCGTGCCGGAGAGGCAGATGGAGCTCCTGGCGCTCATCCTGCGCATCGAGGCGGTCGAGGACCCGGAACTGCAGCGCTTCCTGCAGGTCGTGTTCTCCTCGACGATCATCGCCAAGTCCGGCGGCGTGTCCATGGCGCGCGACCTCGCCCACACCCGACCGCACCGGGTGATGACGAAGAAGACCCGGTCCGCCTTTGCCGAGTTCGACAGGAAGCTCGCGGCCAACGTCGGCGGTCTCGAGCACGGCTACGACCTCCCTGCGGCCACGGTGCTCGCCCGGTCCGCCGCCGCCACCCTCCTTCCCGCCGAGAGCGTGGACCTGATCGTCACGTCGCCGCCCTACGCCAACAACGCCATCGACTACATGCGGGCCCACAAGTTCTCGCTGGTGTGGCTCGGCTTCGACGTCCCGGACCTGACCAGCCTGCGGAAGCAGTACCTGGGCCACGACGCCCGGGCAAACGGACCGCTGCCCGATCTTCCGCCGTCATGCGAGGAGACGCTGGCGGAGCTCGGCCTGGCAGACCCGCGCAAGGCCGCCGCCCTGCGCCGCTACCTCGCCGAAATGACCGGCGTCCTCGCCGAGACGAAGCGCGTGCTGCGGCCCGGAAAGGCGGCGCTCATCGTGGTCGCAAGCTCCAGGCTGCGGGGCATCGACGTCCGGACGCACGAAAACCTCGCCGCCATCGGCGAGAGCCTCGGCCTCAGCCTGGCCGGCATCGGCGTCAGGCAGCTCGACCGCGACAGACGCATGATGCCCGCCCGCTGGAGCAAGACCGCAGGCAGCCAGATCGAGCAGCGAATGCACGACGAGCACGTCATCGGGCTCGTCAAGGGATGAGTCTCGGCCGCGTTGGCGAACTGCGCCGGCTCTACCACTCCGCCATCTTCGAACGAGTCCTGCGCGCCCGGCCAGGCGGGACGCCCAGCAACGCGGACAAGGGCAGTGCCGGAAGCGTCTGGATCAGCAAGGGCATCGTCTGCGAGATCGGCCTCGATCCCGCAAACGGACAGATCGCAGGCCAGAGCCGTCAAGCTCGGCCGTGCTCGGCGTGTCGCTCCGCGTCATCCTGTCCGAGTCCGCCTGCTCCGAAGGCTCACTCGCACCGGGCGTTCGGCATGGTCGGCTTGATCGTCGGCCACTCGCTGAAGTGAAGATCTCCGACGACCGCCGCTGGAAGAGGTATCCGGCGCCTGGCCGTGACCGGGCCGCTCGGCTCAGCCCAACTTGCGATGCAGGGCGTCCAGGACGACCGGGGGGACGATGCCGGCGAGGTCGCCGTCGAGACTTCCCACTTCCTTGGTCAAGCGGCTGGAGAGGTAGATCCACTCCGGGGCGGGAAGCAGGAAGATCGTGTCGATGCCCGCGTCCAGGCGGCGGTTCATCAGGGTCATGGGCAGTTCGTAGTCGAAGTCGGCGCCGGAGCGCAGGCCGCGGACAATCGCCGCTGCGCGTTTCTCTCGAGCGTAGTCAACCAGCAGGCCGCTGAAGCTCTCCACCCGGCACTCCTGCGCCTCCCCGAGGAGGCCGCGCAGCAGGTCGATGCGTTCGTCGACCGTGAACAGCGCCTGCTTCTGTTCGTTGTGAAGCACCGCGACGTACAGGACGTCGAACAGCCTGCGGGCGCGCTCGATCAGGTCGAGGTGACCGTTGTGCACCGGGTCGAAGGAGCCAGGGAAGACGCCGATGCGCAGGCTCATTCGCCGCTCCCGAGCTGGTCCGAGAGATCGACCGTGGTCACGTTGTGCGCCGCGTCCGTCAGCCGCAGCAGAAGCAGCCGCGCGTCGGCCGGAGCATCGACGGCCAGCGTCTCGCGCTGACTGTCGAGCAGGCCGTCCGCGGCCGCCGCGTCACGCCACTCGCCGGCATCGACGCTGACCACCGCCTCCCGCAGAGGGCTCCAGGCGTCCTCGACAACAACGGTCACCACGCTGCCCTGGCGCGACGCCTCGACCACCCGAGCCGGGCTGTGGTCGACGACCACGGCAGCGGAGACCTGCTCCGCCGCGAGTGCCTCGCCGGGCAAGTTGTCCAGCCGGTCGCTGGCGCTGAGCCGAAAGCGGTAGACGCCGTCCGGCAGCACCGTGGCGTCGAAGCTGAAGAACGAGGCGTCGAGGTCGTCCGCCACCTCCAGCCAGAGGTCGGAAGCAGCGCTCCGACCGGCGTCCTCGGCGGCGGCTCCGGCAGCCGCGAGCGCAGCCTCGTGCGCAAAGGACAACCGATAACGAAGACGGTCCTCGTTCGGATCCTCGGCCTCCCACCGCACCGTCCGGTAGCCGAGCTTCCACAGCCGTTTCGTCGACCCCTGCTGGGTCCGGGCCGGATCGCCGACCGTGGTGAAGATGCGGTCGCGATTCGGATGCGCCGGCTCGTAGGCCTGGTCCGACGGGTTGAAGCTCGACGGCACCAGGATCGTCCCGGCAGGCAGGACATCCAGCTTCGCGATCTCCGGCTTGCGGTTCTGCTGCCTCCACGTGACCTCGACCGCCACCACCTCCGGGCTCAGGTCGCCGCCTCCGCGAAGCTCGGCCCGCCACTGCAGGTAGCGACCTTGCGGAAGATCGGAAAGCGGCGCCTGCCGACCCGCCACGGGCGCCGTCCATTCAGACCAGGTCTCGTCCGGCGTGGAGCTCATGCCGCTGCGGGCCGAGAGAGCCACCTCTGCGCCGTCGTTGGCACGACCATGCCAGCGAATGGCGCCGAAACTGGCGACCGACGACGCATCGAGCGGCTTCGCGGTGACCGTGCCTGTCGCCGCCAGACCGCCGCCGCTGCCGACGAAGCCGTACACGGCGGCAGCGTTCGTGCTGGCGAAGACGGGCCCCGCCTGCCCCTCGACCAACCCGACGATCTGATCCTGATCAATGTCCTTCTCCAGCACCATCTGGTCGTTGCGGAAGCTGAAGAGCTTGCCATCCTGACCGGTCGCGGCCCAAAGCCTGCCGTGCTGGAAGCTCAGCGCGTACACCGTTTCGGCTTCGAACTTCCAGATGGACCGGACGTCGCCGGCGGGTTCGATTCGCAGCACTTCCGAGCGCGGACCGGTGAAGGACGCGGCGCGGCTGCCGACCGAGATCGCGCCCGCCTGAGCCGTCACCTGGGCCGTCTGTTCGCCGGACTCGGTCGACCCGGAGGCGCCGCCGCGGCTGGCCGAAGCCCCGCCCTGCGACGACCTGGCGGCGCTGGCGAGGTCGACGAAGCTGGCCTCGGAGGCGAGGGCGGTCGCGTAGAAGGCGCCGTCCTCGCCGGGAACGATGGAAACGACTTCCGGACCGGACGCGTCGTACAGGGTCCGCACCGCGCCCTCCGGGCGAATCTCCAGCAGAAGACCCTCGCCCGCGGTGCCTGCAAGCACCACGCCGTCGGCCCGCCGCGCGATCGACCGGACATGAATGTCCGTGCTGTCATGGAGGACGGTCGACTCGCCGCTTGCGAGGTCGACCCGAAAGAGCTTGCCCTCGGGGCCGGTTCCGACCAGCAGGCCGCCGTCGCCGTCACCCAGCAGCGCCCAGATGTACTTCGCGCCGGGGTCGAACACGACCTCGACCTCCTCGCCGGGACGCTTGCGATACACCTTGCCGTCCGGCGACGAACCGGCGAAGACGGCGCCGTCTCTGTCGGCCCAGACGGCGAAGATCTCCGGTTCCTCGACCGCGAACAGATCAGTCGCGGCAGCGCCGTCGTCGCCCACCGCGATCTCGATCACCTTGCCTGCGTTGCCAGTGCCCACCACCCAGCCGTCGCCGGCCGCAGCCAGGGAGAACAGAAACGGTTCGGCGATGGTCACCAGCTGCTCGGCCCGCCGGGCCAGCCGCAACACGCCCAGCCTGTCGACGCTGACGTCCAACAGCTCGCCGGAAAGGAAGGCGGCCTGGGTGTCGGCGCGCCAGGTCCGAACCTCCGAAGCGCCGGCAGTGGAGGCCAGCAGCCAGCCGGCCAGCGTCGCAGTCCACGCCCTGCGCACTCCGCCCCTCATGGCGCCTCGCCCGGCAGGATCTCCAGATCCAGGCGGAACAGACCATCCAGCGGCGCGTCCAGATCGCGTCCGTGCTCGCTCACGATGGCGAGATTCAGGGGACGCGGCTCGCCCTGAAGCGACGACGCCCGCCAGATCGAGCGCACGGTCGCCGGCAGATCGGGCAGCGGCCGGCCCTCCACGATCAGCCCGCGAGCCGGAACGACGCCCAGGGCACCCAGTCGGCTCTGCGGCAGAAAGGACCGCAGCTGGTCGAGTTCCTCCGCCAGCGAGGAAGCGCGCACGGGCTGAAGCTGAAGACGCGCAGCATCGACGCTGACGCCGTCGCCCACGAACAGGTAGTAGCGGCCGGGCCTGCGGCTAGCCTGAACTTCGACCTCGAGCGTCTCCTGAAAGCGGTCGCCGCGGTGACGCTTCAGGTCGAACACGACCTCGACAGTGTCGCCGGCGCGCACGCGGGTGGAGGACGCCTGGGCGCGCTCGATGGTGACGGTGCGCGGCGCATGCGTCTGCCGCAGAGTCAGGTCGATGCCCTCGATCTCAACCTTCTCGTGATCCGAGTTGACCAGCGCCCCGACCAGCAGGATCAGGTAGAAGGCGGCGCTCGTGCCCGGATTCGAGCCATCGAAGACCTGGCGCAGCGGCACGTCGTCATGGCCCCGGAGCCGCAGCGTGCCGGTCAGGTCCAGGCCGCTCTCTCCCACCGAGTACGACGCGGATTCCAGCGCCTCCAGAGTCGGCACGCCAACCAGCGAAGGCAGCATGACGGGAAGATCCGCGAGCCAAAGGTCGTACCGGCGGTTCTCGCCGTTCGGCGTCTCGACCGCGATGGTCATCGGAATGGTGCGCGCCTTCTCGCCCACGCGGCCCCGGAGCCCGGCGGCGCGGTCCTGGTCGAAGGCGCCGACCACCGGCCCGATGTTGCTGAGCCGTACCGAGCCGTCCACCCGCGACACGACGCCCACGACGTCCACCGTCGCCATCGGCAGGGCCAGAGGACCCACGCCGCGCCAGGGATGCCCCATGGCCAGCACCTCGTCGCCCTCGACCTGCGTCACGGTGCCGCCGACGGCGAGCTTCAGGTCGCCGTCGATCAGCACGCCCGCAACAGCACTCCCGGCGCCGAGCTCGGGCAGGTCGCCCGGCTCGACTCGTCCGGCCGGAGCCGCCTGGAGCATTCCGCGCACACCCTCGCCGAAACCGATGGCGGCAACCGAAGCTGCCGCGCGCCCGAACTCCGCCGGCACGTCGAGGACGCCCAGCTGATCGGCGACGATCTCGCGCAGGACCTCCGACGGGTCTTCCGGCGGCTCAAGCAACCGCTCGACCGTGGCGTCGAACGCGAACGACGCGCCGCTCGGTGCCGACAAACCGACCGAACCGGCCGCGGCCGCACCCGGTTCGAGCGCGGTCAGTCGACGCATGGCGGCGATCGGGGTGATCAGGCCGAGCGCCTCGTTGGTGAAGGCCCACGAGAAGGCCACGGCGCCGGCCACGCGACCGTCCAGGTAGACCGGGCTGCCGCTCATGCCGGCGACGACGCCGGACTCCTCGAGTCCCTTGCCCGACAGGCGCGCGACGATGAAGCTGACGCCCGGGTCCATCTCCCGCAGGACGCCGACGACCTCGACGTCGAACCGCTCCGGCTCGCTGCCAGCGAAGACGGACAGGCCGTAGCCGGTCTGACCGCGCGACACCTCGTCGACTCCGATCTCGTCCGCGTGCCCGCCGTCGGCGGCAGCGGCTGCAGTCTCCGTGACCATCTGCCGGGCGAACAGCGCGCCGCTCGAGGCCAGCATCGTCCACGAGCCGACGAACGCAAGGAGAACGGCTGCGGAACGGCTCACGATTCAGTCGCCTCTCCGCAACTGGCCGCGGCTGCTGACAACCGGAAGCGTCCACAGCGCAGCACTCGCAGACCGGCGTCGGCGGAAGATACCACGGTGGAGGCCATGCCTCCGGGCGTCGGACCACCTCCCACGACGAGGCCGCTCCCGGCAGGAAGAACCTGCTCCAGCTCCTCCAGGCTCAGGGCCGGCGCCTCGGTGCTGAGGTTTGCGCTCGTCGCCGTCAGGGGATGGCCGAGCGTTCCCAAGAGGCACCGAAGCCGTTCGTGGGCGGGCACCCTGATGGCCAGCGTACTGCCACCGGCCGCCGCCGGAAGCGACGCTCCGGCGCGAAGCGGCGCCACCACTGTGAGCGGCGCAGGCCAGTGCGCCTCGGCGAAGCGGACCGCCGCGTTCACCTCCACGCCCAGGCCCACGGCCTGCTCCACGTCGGTCACCACGACCGGCAGCGGCTTGCCGCGCTCGCGACGCTTGAGCCGGTAGATCGCTTCGACGCCCGCCTCGGACCGCGGGTCGACGGCAAGGCCGTATGACGATTCGGTCGGGATTGCGAGGACCAGGCCCCGGGCGAGGGCTTCCCGCACCTCGCCCGTGTCGCCGTCCCACGGCCAGACCTCGAGCCCGGCGCCCGCCTCCGGGAAACGGTCCCGGCTTCCCGCACGTCCGGCAGAACGCCCGTTGCCCGAAGCAGAGCTCACGCTGCGTCGGTCCCGCAACCCGTCGCCAGCAGCTCCGCGGCCGCGGAGCGTGAGGCATCGGTCACTTCTTCGCCGGCGAGCATGCGGGCGATCTCCTGAATGCGGCGGGCGCGGTCGAGCGGCAGCACCGCCACGCCGGTGCGGTCGCCCACAACTTCCTTCCTGACCTCCAGATGGCGGCGGCCGCGGCTCGCCACCTGGGGCAGGTGGGTCACGGCGAGAATCTGGCCTCCCGCGGCCAGACCCTGGAGTTTGCGGCCGACCACCGCCGCTTCAGCGCCGCCCACGCCCGAATCCACCTCGTCGAAGACCAGGGTCGCCCCGGCGGCGGGACCGACGCCCCGAATCGCGGTCTGGAGAGCGAGGAAGAGGCGGGCCAGCTCGCCGCCCGACGCCACCCGCGACAGCGGCTGCGGCGCCTGACCCGGGTTGGCACTGAAGCGGTAATCGACCCGGTCGACCCCGCTGGCGTCGAACGCCACGCGCTCGCCATCCAGGACGAGCCGACTGTCGGACCGGACTTCGCGACCGATCACCACCTCGAACGACGCCCGCTCGAAGGCGAGATCTCTCAGATGCGCCTCGACCTCGCCTTCGAGCGCCAGTGCTCGGTCCCTGCGCGCCAGGGAGAGAGCCTCGGCACGCTCGGCGTAGGCGGCCAGACGCGTCCGCGCCTGTTCCTGCGCTTCCTCGCGCTGCTCGTCGGCGGTCGAGAGCTCCGCCAGCTCCTCGGCCAGCCGACGGCCGTGGTCGATGACGTCGGCACTGCTGCCGCCGTACTTCCTGGTCAGACGCTCGATGACGCTCAGCCGCTCCTCGACCTCGTTCAGACTCGCCGGATCCGACTCGCAGCCCGCCGCGCGCGATCTGAGCTCGCGGGCAAGGTCGTCCACGGCGACGCCAAGTTCCGCCAGCAGGTCGACCCAGCCGTCGGCCTCCGGCAGCCAGCGCGAGACGCCAGCGAGCGCGGTGCGCGCCTGCCCGAGGCGGCTGTCGGCGGCCGGTTCGTCGTCGCTGAGCAGGGCGACCGTCTGGTGCAGCGCCGCCGCGATCGCCTCGGCGTGACGCAGGGCGTCGCGGTTCGCCCGCAGCTCGTCGTCCTCGCCCGGTTGCAGTCGTGCGGCATCGATCTCGCCGGTCTGGAACATCAGCAGGTCGATGCGCTCCTGCCGCAGCCGGTCGTCGAGCGACAGCCGCTCGAGCCGGTCCGCCGCCCCGCGGTACGCCTCCCAGGCCTCGCGGCATGCGGACGCCAGGGCCGCCATCCGTTCGCCGCCGGAGCGGTCGAGCCAGGTCCGCTGGCGCTCCATGGACAGCAGGCCGAGCTCGTCGCGCTGGCCGAAGATGCGAATCAGACCGACGGCGACCTGCGACAGCAGCCGCACCGTGACCGGGCGATCGTTGACGAAGACGCGATTGCGCCCCTCGCGCGTGACCTCACGGCGCACCAGAAGCTCGTCGCCCCGCGACGGCACGCCGGCCTCGTCCAGCACGCCGCGCCAGGCCGACCCCGAGGGTTCGAACACCCCGCTCACCGACAGGGAAGCGGCGCCGGAGCGGATCAGCTCCGAACGGGCGCGCCCGCCGGCCAGCAACGACAGCGAATCGACGACCAGCGACTTGCCGGCGCCGGTCTCGCCCGTGACCACGTTGAGTCCCAGCCCGAACTCGATGTCCGCACGCTCGATGACGGCCAGGTTCTGCACATGCAGCGAGCGGATCAAGGCTCGGGCCTACTCGTCGGGTACCAGCTGACCCGCCCGTGCGGCCGACTCGATGATCGCCTTGATCAGGGTCACCCGCAGGCCGCCCTCCTCCAGCCGCAGGATGCCGTCGACCGTGCAGCCGGCCGGCGTCGTGACCTCGTCCTTGAGCAGGGCCGGGTGCCGGTTCGTGTCGAGGACCATCTTCCCGGCGCCGAAGCAGGTCTGGGCAGCGAGCTCGATCGCCATGCGGCGCGGCAGCCCCGCCTTCACTCCGCCTTCCGCCAGAGCTTCGATCACGATGTAGAGAAACGCCACGCCGGACGCGGAGAGTCCGGTGATGGCGTCCATGTGCTTCTCGTCGGCCACCACGGTGCGGCCAAGCGGCCGGAACAGGCGTTCCGCCCTGGCCACGTGCTCGGGACCGGCGAACCGGCCCGGCGCCAGCGCGGTCATCCCGGCGGCGACCCGGCTGGGGGTGTTCGGCATGCCGCGCACGACCGGCACCTCCGCCGGCAGCCGCTTCTCGATGTAGGACGTGGTCACCGAGGCCAGGATCGAGACGACGATCTGGCCCGGGTGGAGCAGGTCGCCTGTCTCGGCCAGCACCTGGTCGGCCGTCTGCGGCTTGACCGCCAGCAACACGATGTCGCCGAAGGACGCCGCGCGACGGTTGTCGACGCCGCCCTCGATGCCGAAGTCGTCCGCGACCAAGGCGATGCGGTCTTCGTGGCCGGCGGTCGCGTGTATGGACTCCGGGGCGACGACGCCGGCGCGAAGCCAGCCGCCGATCAGCGTGCGCCCCATCTCTCCGGCGCCGATGACGGTGATGCGCGGTCCGTCGCCGGTTCCGCTCTCGTTCTCGATCTTGGTCAAGGCCGAATCTCCTCCAGAGGCCTCGCGGCCGGTCCATGCTTCGAACGCCGGATTCTGCCCCAGGTTGGCCTCGACGTCGCCAGGTCCGGGGCAGGAATCCGCCTCTGACCCTCTGAAGCCCTCGATTCCGCGGCGGCCTGGCGGACCGGCCAGCCGCACGGCGCCGCCGGCAGATCCGACGGCCTGCCTGGCGCGCTGCTGCGGTTCACCGAACGGCGCCTGGCGTTCCGCGAACCAGCCGCATCAGGAAAGCCCGGGCCACGTGACCCGCGATGCTCGGGTTCTCGCGCAGCCGCCGGGTGGAGTACGCATACCACTGGCGGCCGTACGGCACGTAGATCCGGACCCGGTGGCCCGCCCGGACCAGGCGGTCGCGGCGCTCCTCCGTCACGCCCAGCAGCATCTGGAACTCGTGGCGGTCGCCGGCGATGCCGCGACGCTCGATCATCCTCGACGCTTCCCGCAGAAGCCAGTCGTCGTGAGTGGCGATGCCGACGTAGGCGCCGCGGTCGAACAGTGCCTCCAGCGCCGCCACGAAGTTCCGCCGAACCTCGCCCCGATCCAGGAGAGCCACGCTCGGCGGCTCGACGTAGATGCCCTTGCACAGGCGCACGTTGGACCGCGCCGGCAGGGCCGCGATGTCGGCCAGGGTGCGGTGCAGGCAGGCCTGCAGGACCACGCCGACCGCATCGCCGCCAGCGCCGGACCCGGTCGCACCGCCGGTTGCGGCGCGAGTCCGCGAAGCCGCCAGCGCCTCCCGGTACAGGTCCAGCGTGGCCGTGGTGCAGGTGTGATCCTCCATGTCGATGCGGACGAAGTTGCCCCGCGCCTCGGCCCGGGTAACCAGAGCCGCCAGGTTCTCCTGACACAGGGAGCGCGAGACGCAAAGCCCCAGAAGGGTGAGCTTGACCGAGACGTTGCAGTCGAGACCGCGAGCGGCGAGCGCATCGACCAGGTCGAGGTAGAGCCCCGTGCCTTCCCGGGCCATCTCTTCGCTCTCCACTTCCTCGCCCAGCAGGGCCAGGGTGCCTGCCAGCTGCCGACGGTTGAGCGCGTCCGCGCAGTCCAGGGCGTCGGCCGGATCGTCGCCGGCCACGTACGGCGCCGCCGCCCAGCGCACCAGCGGCGGCGGCAGAAGCGGCAGCGACCAGCCGACGACCCGGGAGAGTCCGTTCACGAGCGAGCCGCGCCCGAACCGGGGCCCTGGCCGACCGACGACCCGCCGACGTGCTCGTGCGCGTGGTAGCTGCTGCGCACGAGCGGCCCTGCCTCGCAGTGAGCGAATCCCAGCTCCAGGGCCAGCTCCCGCAGACGGGCGAACTCGTCCGGGTGCACGAAGCGGTCCACCGGCAGGTGCTCCCGGGTCGGCTGCAGGTACTGGCCGATGGTCAGAACCTCCGTGCCGGCGGCCCGAATGTCGGCGATCGTGGATTCGATCTCCGCACTCGTCTCGCCGATGCCCACCATCAGGCCCGTCTTGACCCGGCCCCGGTAGTGCCCGTCGTCGCGTCGGGACGCCGCGGCGCGCAGCAGGTCAAGGCTCCGCTCGTACCGACTGCCCGGCCGCGCCTGCCGGTAGAGACGCGGCACCGTCTCCATGTTGTGCGAGAAGACCTCGGGCCGCTCCTCCAGAACAACGTCCAGGGCATCCTCCACGCCGCGAAAGTCCGGCGTCAGGACTTCCACCGCGGCGCCCGGCAGCCGGTGCCGGATGGCCCGGATCGTGTCGGCGAAGTGCCCGGCGCCGGCGTCCGGCAGATCGTCCCGATCAACCGAGGTGACCACCACGTGGCGAAGACCCATGACTGCCGCGGCCTCGGCCACGCGGGCCGGTTCGTCACGGTCGACCCCGGCCGCGGGGCGGCCCGTGTGCACGGCGCAGAACCCGCAGCGACGGGTGCAGGTATCGCCGAGAATCATGAAGGTCGCCGTGCCGTGCACGCCCCAGCACTCGTAGATGTTCGGGCAGCGCGCCTCCTCGCACACCGTGTTCAGCTGGAGCTTCTGCACCAGCTGCCGGACGCGCCCGTAGGCCGGCGGCGTGCTGAGCCGGATGCGCAGCCATTCGGGGCGCGGCTGCCTGGCGGTGGCGCTGCGATTGCGGCCGCCGATGGCGACGAGTTCGTCCATGCGGGTTGCCCTCGGGCGGCCGCGAAACGGCGGCCGCCGCTGGCCCGGATCCTATCTTCCGCCTGCGCGAAGTTGCTGCATCTCCCGGCTCGCGTTCACAGTAGCCGGTCGAGACGATGCCCGAGCCTTCGGTGACGTCGATGACTCGCGGCCTGCCGGCTCGGCCAGCTGTTTGCGGAACGGACGGTCGCCGGGTGTCCGGTGAAGGCAGGCTGCTCCGCGTCGCTTCCCGTCAGCCCGTCCCCGACCCGTTCGGACCTGCAGACCGGGTCGTGCCGGGCTGGCCAACCGGCGAAGGACCAGCGAACGCGCCAGCCAACGGGGAACGTGCCTTCACAAGACGCCGACCGAACACCGAGGCAAAGGCGTCGGCACAGACCTTTGCCACTTCCTCCAGGTCGTGCCGCACGCCGGTCAGCTGCTCGAGCGAGGTCATCACCCCGGCGTCGAAGCCGCACGACAGGATGCCGTCGAAGTCCTTCAGGTCGGTCGAGACGTTCAGAGCGAAGCCGTGGGTAGTCACCCAGCGCCGCAGGTGAATGCCGATCGACGCGAGCTTCCGTGTCCCCACCCAGACGCCGATCCTCTCCCTGTCCTCGCCGCCCTCGGCCACGACGCCGAAGGCGGCTGCAGTCTGTAACAGGACGGCCTGCAGGTCGCGCACGTACGCCCGCACGTTGCGGCAGTCGCGCGCGAGATCGAGCACCGGATAGCCAACCAGCTGGCCGGGCCCGTGGTACGTCGCGCGACCGCCCCGGTTGCACGCGACCACGTCGATGCCCCGCCGCCTCAACCACTCGCCGGTCGCCAGAACGTCCTTGCGGTCGCAGTTGCGGCCGGTCGTGTAGGTGGGCGGGTGCTCCAGCAACAGCAGCGTGTCCGCCGCATCCGACGCCCGGCTCAGGATGCCCTGCCGCAGGCGTTCCTGAAGCTCGACCCCCTCCCGGTAGCCGACCCGTCCAAGCCAGGCCGATCGGATGACCGACCGGTCGGGTTCCGGGCCGTCCACCGCAAGGTCAGCGACCACCGAGGACTCAGCCAGTCTTCATCTCCTCCTGGGCGCTTCGGACGGGTCCTTCGCCAGAGACAGATGATCGAGATCCAACGGGTCGCTCTCCACGCAGTCTCGGGCAGTCAGGTCGTCCAGGGTCATGACGTACCCGTCGACGCTACCGTACCGTCCAGCCGGCCTGAGCCTCTCCAGCCAGCGAGCTCTGTGCTCGGCCCAGTTTCGACCATCAAACCTTCGGATCTGGACCCGGGGACATGACGAACGGCGGTCAGCAGCCGCTGACTTCGTGCGCGAGTTCGACGGAGGCAGGAAGGACAACTACCCCACCGCCCACAAGGATGCGGTCGCCCGAGACCAGTGGAACATGGTCGTCAAGCGGCTCCGAAGGACCGGCGGTTGGTCGTTCGACGACCAACCTCACCTGCTCGGGCTGCCGTCCGGGCGCGTGGTGGACCTGCGCACCGGTGTACCGCGTGATGCCGTGAAGAAGGACCGCGTGATCATGACGGTCGCCAAGACACCCGAGGAGGCCGACACACCGCACTTCGACCGGTTCCTGGATCAGGTCACCTGTGGCCGCCAAGACTCGCCGACTACCTGTGGCGGCTGATGGGGTACACGCTGACCGGCGGGCGCGAGGAGATCGCAATCCTGCTCAAGGGTGAGGGAGCCAACGGAAAGGGCACCCTGATCAAAGGGACCCTGATCGGCGTGCTGATGGACATCCTCGGCGACTACGGCGCGATGCCGCAGCCGGACTTCTTCAAGAAGTCAGCCGAGAACCGCCATCAGGCCGAGATGGCAGTGCTGGACCGGAAGCGGCTGTGGGTCAACCCGGAAAGTGCCGACGGTGCGTGGGTGGTTCAGCGGTTCCAGGTGCTGACCGGCGAGAAGAGCACCACCGCCAACAAGATGCGGCAGGACCCAATGAGGATCGCCTTGGACGGCACGCTGTGGGTGGGCTGCAACAAGACGCCTACGTTGGACGGTGGCCGCGCCATGGCACGGCGGCTGCGGGTGATCCCCTGCGACATGCGGCTGAAGGACAGCCAGATCGACCCACGGGTGAAAAACGAACTGCTGCCCGCCGAGTACCCGGCCATCCTGTGGAGGATGACCCAAGAAGCCAAGGCCTACCTCAGTGACGGGCTGCTGCCTGCACCTGAGTGTGTGGTCGAAGAATCCCGCGAGTTCCTGATCAACTCGGCGCAACCGCTAGATGCGTGGCTGGACGAGCGGGTCAACGACAGCGATCCCACCGCCGAGGTGACGTTCGCCGACCTGTTCACCGACACCACGGACTGGTTCGAAGAGGGTGGCTACACGTGGAAGCCGACCAAACAGAAGCTCGCCAAGTTCCTGGTGGCGGAAAGGCCTGCTGAAACACGCGCCCGAGAACCAGCTGCTGTGGATTGGCCGTGACGGCCTGGCTGCCGCCTTGGGTGTCCGTGAAGACGATGTTGCGGGTGCGCTGGTGGCCTCGCTGGGACACTCCGATGGGGTAAGCCCACCTGATCGTCATCGGACGCGACGGCGGCAAGGCCCGAGTCCCGTGGGGTGGGCGCAAGCGAACCGACAAGCTCACCCTTGGCCCGCGGAAAGGTCGCGGATGACACCTCAGCGTGTCGGCGCAGACCCACCGCAGCCACTGGTTCAGCTACGGCTGGATGCTCAGCGCAGCATCTGGCAGGCGTGCGGAATCCCGGCAGACCTCATGGAAGGCGGTGACGGCACCGGTACCCGCGAGGCGCTGCGCCGGTTCCTGCACACGACCATCGCGCCGTAGCCCAGGAGATTCAGGTCGAAGCACAGGCGAAGCTGGATGCGCCGGTGGAACTAACCTTCGAGGCACTCGCTGCCACCGACCTCGCCGGGAAGGCACGCGCCTTCGGCAGTCTGGTCATGGCCGGCATGAAGCCCGAAGAGGCCTCAGAGATCACCGGCTTCGTGGTGGGCGAAGCCGCCTTCCGGCAGCGGCCTGCGCCCACCCAGCCGCGGTCTGCCCGGTCTGACGACGCCCCCCATGGCGAAGCCGCCTTCCGGCAGCGGCCTGCGCCCACCAGCCCGGGGCAGGGCACCAAGATCATCGGCAACAGTGGTTGAAACACCGTCAGGTGGGCGCTCCCGGCGTTTCCGTCCTCGCCAACCGAACACGGGTACGATCATGAGCGACGCCATCATGGCACCCGGAAGGATGAAGATCAGCCAGCCGAACGCCGACTCGTACCGCCACATACTTGGATCTGTAGCCAGCCAATGCCCTATGAGGCCGAACATCCCTGCACCCAAGGTCACCCGAAGGATCTTCGTGGACAGCGGCATTTCCACCTTATCCAGCATTGACACGGAATCTCTCCTTCCCTTTACTTGACCGGATGACCTGTCAGATTGCAGAACTCTAACCGTGATGTTGTCCAATTGCCCTCCGGCAGCGATTAGCCCCATCACGCCAGCAAGCTGTTTCTGCAGCTCCGCGTTCTTTTTCGACGGCTTCCCGAAAATCTCGTTCTCGGTGAGATCGAGCCACATCCACATGAGAGCACGAGAGCAACCACGGAAGGCCCGCGCCACGGCACCCAGCCTGCATAACACACTCTTCAGGACGCAGCACCGGGTAATCGTCCCGGATCGCTTCCTGAAAGGGGGCGACGAAGCTGCGGCCCTCAACCGCCGCGATCAGCGGGAAGCGCACTTGGGCCATGACCCGCACCAGCGGTGCGTGCTTGAGTCGGACCCTGGCAGCCGGTGGCCCGACCAGGGGCGATTCGTTCGTGTGCAAAGACTCTGGCTCGTGGTTCCGGGCCACGCGAGACAGCCCACCTGTCGGCAGTGTCCGCGAACGGCGTCACTCTGAACGGGCGAAACTTCGCGCACCTGGCTCGTCTGCCTGCTCGCGCGAGCTGCCAAGCCAGGACCTGCAAGAGTGCCGCGGCGGTCACGGCCGAGGCCTGATCGACCCCGGGCCATCCGCTACAGTGGCGGGCCGCAGATGGCGACTCAACGACCGCCGGAGCGCCACGTCGGAGGCTCGCGAGACGACGCGCAGGCCGCAGGGTCGCCTGGGCGGTCCGGGCAGCACCTGGCGGGCGGGGCCGATCCGCGCACCGGGCACGGCGAAGGCGGATCCGAGGACAGGGCGGCCCGCCGCCCGAGGAACCGCAGGATCGGGCTGGTCCTTACCGGCGGCGGAGCTCGGGCGGCCTACCAGGTAGGCCTGATTCGGTACCTGGCGGCGCAGCTGCCGGACTTCCGCTTCGACGTGCTCACCGGGGTCTCGGCCGGGGCCATCAACATCTCGTTCCTGGCCTCGCATCCCGGCACAGCGGCCGAGGCCACCGACGCGCTCAGCCGCACCTGGCTCGGCCTGACGCCCGAACGCGTGTTCCGAACCGACGGCTGGTCGCTGGGGCAGCAGGCGGTACGCTGGCTGCTCAACTTGGCCTCCGGCGGCGCTTCCTTCCGGCCCCGGGTGCGGGGCCTGGTTGACAGTTCGCCGCTCGACCGCCACCTGGCGAGGACTCTGGGCGTGAAGCCCGAAGACGGCCGCACTCTGAACGGGATCAGCGAGAACCTGAACCGTGGCCGCCTGCAGGCCGCCGCCGTCTCGACCGTCGAGTGGTCCACCGGGCACACCGTGACCTGGGTAGAGGGCCGGGACGTCCAGGACTGGACGCGACCGAAGCGCCGGTCGGTGCAAACCCGGCTGACGCTCGACCACGTCCTCGCTTCGGCCTCCCTGCCGCTCCTGTTCCCGGCCGTGCGCATCGGCGACGCCTGGCACGGCGACGGCGGCGTGCGGCTCACGTCACCCCTGTCGCCGGCACTGCACCTGGGCTGCGACCGACTGGTCGCCGTGGCCACTCGTCACGAACCTCCGACGCCGCGGCCGGCCGCCACCGGCTACCCGCCGCCAGCCCAGCTCGGCGGCGTGCTGCTGAACGCCGTGTTCCTTGACCAGATCGATCAGGACGTCAGCCGCGTGGAAGTGGTCAACGGCCTGCTCGCACGCCTGCCGAAGGGCGCAGAAGGGCCGTTCCGGCACATCGACCTCGTGCTGCTTCGGCCCTCGAAGGACCTGGGACTGCTCGCCAGCCGTTTCGAGCCGAGGTTGCCCGCGGCGTTCCGATTCCTGACCAGAGGTCTGGGCACGCGCGACACGAAGACGCCGGACCTGCTCAGCCTGCTGATGTTCCAGCCCGACTACATCCGCGCCCTGATGGAGCTCGGAGAGAAGGACGCCGAGGACCGCCACGACGAGGTCGCGGCGCTGGTGCGCGCCTAGCCAGCCAGCAGGCTTTCGGGGCTTGCCTGGGGCCGAAGGGCGCTGGCTGGCTCCACAGACTGCTGGGGCGGTGGGGGCACAGCGCCAGGCGCGGCGGCCGCAACGCGGCTGGCGGCGTAGCTGCCACCGCCCGGTCCTGGGGGGCCCCGCAGGGGACGCGGGCGCATCGGACGTTGCCAGCAGGGTCAAACGCCCGCTGCGGTCGGCTTCGCTGCGGGAGGTCGCTTGTCCGGAAGGTCCTTCAGCGTCGATAGCCGACCGCCCGCCTGCGGCCCCCTCGGACCTGACGGCTCACGTCGTGACTGCAAGAGAAGGCCAACAGGGACCTGCGACAAGCCAGGGGGCTCAGGCGACCGTGATCTCGTCGGAGAGGTACACGTCCTGGATGTGGTGCAGGAGCTCGACGCCCTCGGACATCGGGCGCTGGAAGGCCTTGCGGCCCGAGATCAGCCCCTGGCCGCCGGCACGGCGGTTGATCACCGCGGTGCGCACCGCTGCCGCCAGGTCCCCGGCGCCTCCTGAGGAACCACCGGAGTTGATCAGACCGATCCGGCCCATGTAGCAGTTGGCCACCTGCCAGCGCACGAGGTCGACCGGGTGATCGGTCACCAGGTCGCCGTACACGAGATCGCTCGTCCTGCCGAAGCCGACCGCCGGGTAACCACCATTGTTCGTCGCCTGCTTCTGCTTGATGACGTCCGCCTCGATGGTGACGCCGAGGTGGTTCGCCTGCCCGGTCAGGTCTGCCGAACTGTGGTAATCGACGCCGTCGACGAAGAACTCGCTGTTGCGGACGTAGCACCAGAGGATGCACGCCATGCCCAGCTCGTGCGCCTTCTGAAAGCACTCGGCGATCTCGACCAGCTCCTCGCGGCAGACGTCGGCGCCGAAGTAGACGGTGGCGCCGACCGCCGCAGCGCCAAGGTCCCAGGCCTGCTCGACCTGGGAGAAGAGCACCTGGTGGTAGGTGTGGGGGTGCGTCAGGCTCTCGTTGTGGTTGATCTTGACGATGAACGGGATCCGGTGCGCCCAGCGGCGAGCGACGCTGCCGAGAACGCCCAGGGTCGAGGCAACCCCGTTGCAACCGCCCTCCACGGCCAGCCGCACGATGTTCTCCGGATCGAAGTAGATCGGGTTCGGAGCGAACGACGCGGCGCCGGAATGCTCGATTCCCTGGTCCACGGGCAGGATGGAGAGGTAGCCCGTGCCGCCAAGACGGCCGTGGGCGAGAAGGCGCTGAAGACTGCCCAGGGTGCGGACGTTGCGGTCGGATGGGCCGAACGCGCGGTCGACGATGTCCGGACCAGGAACCGTCAGCTGATCCTTCGCTATCCCGGAACAGACGTGCCCCAGCAGACTCTCCGCCTCGGCGCCAAGCAGTTCTTCGATACGTGCGATGTCGGCCATCATCGATCACCCTCCCCAAGTGAAGCGGCGCGATTCTAGCCAGCCACGGCTGGAGCGATCTTCACGCTTCCTTCGCCTGGCATGACCGAATCCGGCAGGTCCGGCGCCGGCCGCGCTCTCAGTTCGAGCTGCTCGCGAACGCGGCCGGTGCTGTAGCCGGCCGCTCCAGCCGCTCCAGCAGTTTCAGCAGAACGTCCAGGGCGGGGCCCCACAGCCGATGTCGACCCAGGTGGTAGACGGGCAGGGTGAGCCTCTCGCCACCGGCCTCGAAGGCGCGCTCTTCAACCAGGCGCGGCTGCTTCAGGGCGGACAGCGGCAGCCGCACCCCCGGCGCCTCCGGGTTGCTGCCGTCTTCCTCGGGCGAGGGCACCGCAACGACGCAGACGCGCATCCGGAAGCCGCCCGGACCCGCGAGCTCGTCGAGTTCACCGAGCCCGAGAATCCGGGACGGTTCCACCCCCAGGGCGACGCCACCCAGCCTTGCAACCGTCGGCCAGGGGTCCTCGCCCTCGAACGCGGCCGCGGGAAAGCTGAGCGGCGGAGACTCCTCCGGATCCTCCCGCAGCAGGGTCCACAGCTCGGCCGACTCGACGTACAGCGGCAGCACCACGACCACCGTCGTGCCGTCCGCCTCGGACGGTGCCGGCAGGCGGCGGGAACTCCCCAGCAGACGCTGCACTTCCAGAATCCAGCTCACCCGCCGGACCCTATCCGCACGATGCGCAGAGACGCCGGCAGGCCGTCAACCACCAGCTCCAGCCTGAACAGGTCGACCCTGCCGCCGGACCACCACATCCTGCGACGGGCCTCGGGCGCGTCAAGGCGCAGACCCAGCAACGTTTCGCCCGAAGACAGCAGCGTCCGCGTCTCCACCACGGCGCCCATGGCCCGAAGTTCCGGCGGATCCGGCGCCAGAGTCAGTTCGAGATGCCGACCCGAGGCGCCATCGTTCGCGTCCGCGCCGTGCGCCGCAGGCCGGGTCCACGCCAGCAGCACTTCCACCCCGTCATCGACCGTCAGGCCCGCCTCCCCCAGCGGCGACGCCCGTCCGGCAACCGGCCGCAGCCAGAGGTCGCCGAGGAACAGGTCCAAAGCGGCGCCGGCCCGTGGACGCTGGCCGACCTCTGCGGGCAGGAAGCGGTGCAGGGCCCCTTCAGGCGGCGGCCCGACGCCCAGGGCCGCGCCGGGGTGCAGCCAGAGCGGGTACATGAACAGCCCCGAGGCCACGACCATGGAAGCGACCTTCGCGGCGCCGGCGCGACTGGCGAGAAACCAGAACACGGGCAGGACAGCGGCGATGCTGGCGGGACCGACCGCTGCCGTTTCGTCGCCCAGCTCGAACGGGAACAACGCCACCCGCAACCCCACCGCGCCCAGGGCGCCGCCCAGCAGCAGCAGGTGGCGCCAGCCGTGGCGACGCGGCGCCGCCAGCACCGCCACGATCGCCCACACCACCGGCAGGCAGCAAGGAACCAGGCCCACCGTGCGCCCCGCCAGGGCATCGCGCCAGCCCGCTACCCCGAAGTTGCTCGCTCCGGCCTCGGACGGCCCAGGCCCTTCGGTCGTCGCGCCAGGGGCCCGGTTCGACGGAGCACCCCACTCCTCCTGCTCGAAGTCGACGGCCGGAAACCCGGTCGACGGGGTCCACACCATCCGCTCGGGCGCAACCGCACCGCCGCGGGCATGAGCCGCCAGACCGAACGACGCACCGAAGGAAGACGCCCCGCCGACCAGCAGCGCCAGCACCGCCAGGCGGGCACGGGGGCCGACCGCCGCGAGGACCGCCGCCGGGATGAGGGCAGGCAGCAGGACAGCGCCGTTCTGGCCGGAGACCGCCGCCTGGGAAAGGAAGAACCCGACCAGGCCCCAGCGCAGGAGGGTGTGCCGTCGGCGCCGGTCGGTCGCACCCGGGTTGCGGCCGACAGGCATCACCTGGACGACGAGAGCCCAGCCCAACGCCGACGCCGCCAGGCGCAAGACTTCGGGGTTCGCCAGCGGCAGCAGCGTGAAGGCCGTCGTGCCGACGCAGAAGGCCGCAATCCAGGCCGGGGCGGCGGGGCCGGCCCGCCGCTCCAGGACCAGCGCCGACGCGACCGACGCGACCGCAAGCAGCAGCCAGTTCAGCACCGGCGCGGCGCGCGTCGGCATCAGCCGCGCAAGGGGCGCCATCAGCACCGCATACGAAGGCGGCCTCCCGAAGCCGACGAGCTCCCCGCCGCTGGAGGTGGTCAGGGACACCGCCTGCGGTTCACTCCCGAACAGCCGCAGCCAGCGGTCGTGGTCCTCCCGCCCCCAGCCCAGATCGCCGTCCATGGCCAGGCTGAGCGCCGCCATGCGATGCGTCGTCTCCCGCTCGCCTGGCGCCCCGACGTCGGTGTCGAGCGACACGACAAGCAGCCAGAGCAGGGCGCCGCCGAGAAGCGCCCACGACAGCCTCCCCACCGCAGTGGCCCGGCCAGCGGCGCTCGCCGCGCACCCGGGCTTCCTCACAGCTCCCTGTCGAGGGCGAAGGCGCCGGAGCGCACCATGGACCCGCCGCCGAACACGTGCGGCTCACACCGCAGCCGCGCCGAACCGAGAGGGCGCCGCAAGGCAACGGGGATGCGGCAGGTCTCGCCCGCTGGCAGATCGCGCGGCAGCGGTAGCCACGGACGGCCCCGCAGAAGATCCCGGCCGTCGCTCCAGAGCTGCGGCTCGATCACCACGCCGCCATCCTCGTTGTGCCCCGCAAGCCAGGTTGCGAAACCGGTGTTGGTCAAGACCAGCGCAACCGACCGGCGTTCGCCAGCCGACCATGGCGGCTCGGCGCCCTCGAGTTCGATGCGTCCAGGCAACCAGCCCCAGGTCAGCGAGGTGGGCGGCAGGGGCCACGGCGGGGCGGCGACGAACGGCGCGCCCTCGACAGGCCGCGACCAGTCCTGCAGAGCGTCCCGGATCTCCCGTGCGACCGCCGCCGGCCGGTGTTCACGCTCGATGAACAATCGTGCCGCTCGCCCCATGTCCTCCAGACGATCCGGCGCCCCGAGCAGGTCCCGCAGGAGGCATGCAAGCCGAGCGGCCTCGGTGGCCGGATCATCCTCCAGCGGCGCCTTGACCACGACGTCGCCGGGCAGCTCGATGAACTGAGCGTACTCCGAGACGACCGCCGGTCGGCCCAGCGCCAGGATGCGCAGGAGGGACGCCGAGGTCTCGCCCGCACTCGGATAGCGCAGGTTCAGGCACAGGTCGCAAGCCGCAGCCGCCTCGGGCAGGACGGTGTGGTCCACGAACCCGGTCATCGTCAGCCGATCCAGAACGCCCAGCTCGCGGGCAAGCTCGGCCAGACCGAGCTCGGGCGAGACGTCGCCAACGACCAGGGCATGCACCCGCTCCAGGCCGGGCTCGGCAAGGACCCGGAGCAGGACGTCCGTGCGCTTGATGGGAGTCTGGAAGCCGAAGGAGCCGATCACCACGGCCTCCGGCGGAATGCCGATCTGCCGACGCCATTCCCGCGCCGCGGCGGGAGTCGGAGCGGCGGGAACCGGCATCGGCATTGGCACTCGACGAATCGGAGGCAGTGCTCGACGACCCGGAGGACAAGACGCCCCGGTCCGGGCGCCATCCGCCGCCCCGCTCAGCTCCTCGGTCAGGAAGCGAACGCCCCAGTTGCTGTGGGTCAGCAGGCCGCGCTGGCGAAGCAGCAGGGAACGATGCGCTGGCAGCTCGAACAACCGGGCCCGGCCATGGGCGCCCCAGCGCACCGGCACTGCCATGACCGCCCCTTCCCAGCCGTGCTCGGCGCCGATGGCCTCGACGTAGGCATCCAGGTCGCCGCAAGCAAGCGTCGACTCGACCATCAGATGGTGCAGACGCAGATCGTGCACGGTGACCACCCCCGGGGCCCGGTCCGCCAGGCGGCGGACGTCCCGGTGCAGGACGTTGTTGCCCATCTGGTAGAACGGCAGCCTTTGTGCCGAAGCGGTCGCCTCCGGCTCGACGATGGGGCACTCACCGGACGGCAGAAGGTCGAGCAGTTCCGGCGTCACCTCCTGACCCGGAAGGCGGACGATTCGGAGGTCGGCGAGCGGCGCAAGCTCGCGCAGCAGGTCGACGCTGTAGTCCGCGATTCCCGAACGGACCGGGGGCAGCGGCGACACGAAATCGACCGCGGGGCCGTCACCGTTTCCTCGCATGGGTTGCCGCGCTCCCCGGCAGCCAGGCCGGAGATCTTTCACCGGCGCCCTCGCCAGGCACGACCCGAGCCGCAAGTTCCTGGGCGGCAGGCGGGCTGTTGGCAGGCGACTGTCAGCGCCCTGACGGACAAGCAGAACCTCCCGCAGCGCAGCCGACCGCAGCGGGCGCCAACCCGCGACGAACCTCCGATGCGCCCGCGTCCCCTGCGGCCCCCTCGGACCTGGCGGCGACCCGCAAGCTACGCGTCATCCGAGGATTCGAGCTGCTGCCCCAGCCAGGCGTCGATGAACAAGTCGAGATCGCCATCGAGCACGCGGTCCACGGCGGACACCTCCACCTTCGTCCGGTGGTCCTTGACCATGCGGTAGGGATGCAGAACGTAGCTGCGGATCTGCGAGCCGAAGCCGATCTCCAGCTTCTGCCCCTCTCGTTCCGCCTGCTCCTCGCGACGCTTCTGCAGCTCCCGGTCGTAGAGCCGCGCCTTCAGGATCTTCATCGCCATCGCGCGGTTCTTGATCTGGCTGCGCTCGTTCTGGCAGCTCGCCACGATGCCGGTCGGCAGATGGGTGATGCGCACGGCGGAGTCGGTCACGTTCACGTGCTGGCCGCCGGCGCCGGACGACCGGAAGGTGTCGATTCTCAGATCCCGGTCCTCGACCTCGACCTGGATATCGTCCTCGACCTCCGGGTAGGCGTAGACCGAGGCGAACGACGTGTGGCGACGCCTGGCCGCGTCGAAGGGCGAGATGCGCACCAGACGGTGCACGCCGCTCTCGCCGCGCAGCCGGCCGAACGCGTACTCGCCGCGCACCGCCACGGTGGCGCTCTTGAGCCCCGCCTCGTCGCCGTCCAGCCGGTCCAGCAACGAGACCTCGAACCCGCTCTGTTCGGCCCAGCGCAGGTACATCCGCAGCAGCTTCTCCGCCCAGTCCTGGGAGTCAGTCCCACCCTCGCCCGGGTGGATGGCGAGCAGCGCCGACCGCTCGTCATCCTCGCCCGAGAGCTTCAACTCCAGGTCGAGGCTGGCCGACTCGCGGGCCACGCGGTCGATGAACGCGCCCAGCTCCGCGTCCTCGCCGACCCCTTCCGGACTCTCGGACAGCAGCTCGCTCCAGGCGTCGATTTCCTCGCGGTCGGCCTCCAGGCGATCGATCGTCGCCCGGCGGCGCTCCAGCGAACTGCGGCGACGCACGAGGGGAGCGCTGGCCTTCGGGTCGTCCCAGAAACCCGGTTGCTGCATCTCGTGATCGAGGGCAGCCAACTGCTCATCAAGCTCTACGGGGTCAAAGATACCTCCGCAGGCCGTCGAGACGAGCCCTGAGTTCGGACAGCGAGCGCCCGACATCTTCCGCAATCATCGGCGCAGTATGGCAAACCCGGCGACGGCAACGCAAAGCAACGGCACGAGCAGCGGCAGCCGGGCGTACGGCGTCAAACCGTCGTGCGGAGTCACCTGCGCCGAGAGCACCGCTGCCTCGTCGATCAGGGTCTGGTCCAGCACGCGGCCCCTGTGGTCGACAACCGCCGAGATGCCGGTGATCGCGGCTCGAACCAGGGGGCGGCCGTTTTCGGCGGCACGAAAGCGCGCCGGCCTCAGGTGCTGATGCGGCGCCCAGGTGTCGCCGTACCAGGAGTCGTTGGTGATCGTGACCAGCAGATCGGCGCCCCGTCTCACCCTGGCGGCAACCTGCTCCGGAAAGACGATCTCGAAGCAGATGGACAGGCCGAGGCGGGCGCCGGGAGCATCCAGCAGGCGGATCTCGTCCCCGGGCGAAAAGCCCCCGGCCTGGCGTGCCAGCTGCCGCACCGCAGGCAGGAACCGAGCCAGGGGCACGTACTCGCCGAAAGGCACCAGCTGGAGCTTGTCGTAGAACTGCCGCTCGCTTCCGCCGACACCGGGCAGGAGCAGGTAGGCCGCGTTGAACGCCCGCTGCCGACCATCCGCCGTGACCACCCGGGGGCTGTTCAGCACCAGAGCGCAGCCTCGGGCCACGAGCGACTCGACGTCCCTCCTGAAGGCGGCGTCCCGCTCGAGCTGGTACGGCCAGCCGGCGCTCTCCGGCCATACGACGAGCACGCCGGGACGGCAGACGGAGCGGCTGAGAGCGAACAGGCGCTGGTAGTTGCTGGCCACGTCTGCGAACTGGTCGGCAGGACCGTCGTCGACCATCTCGGCAGTGGCCATGCGGATGTTCGGCTGCACCAGAGCCACTTCGAGGCCCGCCCTGGCCGTGGACGGCTCGTCGCCTGCGGTCAGGCGCGCCAGCGGAAGCAGTGCCACGACGCCGGCGAGCACGAACGCGGCCGTCCGGCGATGCTCCCGCCTGCCCAGGCGCAGCACCGCGAAGCCGCTGGCCAGGACCAGGAAGGAAAGCCCGTGACTGCCGATCCACCGCGTCGCGTCGAGAGCGCCGGGGACGTCGACCCACGCGTAACCCAGCAGGTTCCAGGGAAACCCGGACGGGCCAAGGCCGCGCAGCCACTCGAGGACCACCCAGACCGCCGCGGCGAGAAGGGGCGCCGCCGGACCGCCGCGATCAAGCACCCGGCCTGCGAGCCAGCAGAACAGCCCGTGGTACAGGCCGAGGTAACCAGCCAGGAGGCCGAGAAGGGCGGTCGAAGCCGGCCCCGGCAGTCCGCCGTAGACCGCGATGGTGTCGGCTATCCACGACACGCCGACCAGCCACGCCACCGTGCCGTGCAGCCACCCGAGCAGGAGCCGCCGGAGGCCGCCAGGGACGGTGCCGATGAAGCAGAGGGGCGCCGCGATCGGGAGCGACAGAAGCAACCCCGGCTGCTCGTCGAAACCGTACGCCCACCAGACGCCACCCATGAGAGCCACGCAAAGCGGCCACCACAGCGACCGAAAGAGCGGCCGTCCCGCCTCCTGCCCCGCGCCGCCGCTCGCCTCTGCGGCGACCGTCAGTTGTTCGGCGTGATCCAGGTCTCGAGCCCGTACTCTCGGGCCAGCTGATCGGCGGCGGCCTCGGCGGCCTCACGGGAATCGTACGGACCGACCCTGACCCGCTGCATCACCTCGCCGTCCAGCGCCTGCGGCGACAGGAACGCAGGGTGCTCGTCCGCCAGCAGCTTCTGCTCGACCCCCCGGGCCTGCTCCAGATCCGTGCTGGAGAACACCTGGACCACGAGGGCGGCCTCCGTGGTGCGGGGCTCCTCGGCGGGGGCCTCCGCAGCGTCGTCCGCCGCGCTGTCGGAGGCGTCGTTGCCGGCGCCATCCTCCGTGTCGTCGCCGAAGAAGTTCACGACATCGGCTGCGGGAGCGCTCTCTTCGGGCGACCGGGGCGCCAGGCCGCTCGAGGTCGGCAGGCTGACGATCGCGTTCTCCTCAGCCGGCTCGTTTCCGGCATCCGACCGTCCCCACCACGCGCCGGCGGCAAAGGCGGCGACGACGAGAACGACGAGCAACGCTGCCCAGGCGACGATCTGGGTGTTGCTCAGCGTGACTTCATATGGCTCCTGGGCGTCGCTCACTCTTTCTCTGGCGCCTGCGCCGCCGCCTCAGCGGGGGCGTTGAGGAAGCTGCCAAAGGCGCGAAGCAGCTCCAGCGGCAGCGGGAAGAGGATCGTCGAGTTCCGTTCCGTCGCTATGTCGGACAGGGTCTGGAGATAGCGAAGCTGCAGGGTCACCGGATTGACGCTGATGGCGTTGGCCGCCTGGGCGAGCGACTCGGAGGCCTGGAGTTCACCGCTGGCGTGAATCACCTTGGCCCGCTTCTCGCGCTCCGCCTCGGCCTGCTTCGCCATCGCCCGCTGCATCTCCTGTGGCAGGTCGACGTGCTTGACCTCGACCATCGAGACCTTGATCCCCCACGGGTCGGTCTGCTGGTCGATCACGGTCTGAAGCTGGGTGTTCAGCTTCTCCCGCTCGCTGAGAAGCTCGTCGAGCTCGGTCTGACCGAGGATCGACCGCAGCGTGGTCTGCGCCAGCTGGCTGGTAGCGAACAGGAAGTTCTCGACCTCGACGATGGACCGCGTCGGTTCGAGCACGCGGAAGTAGACGACCGCGTTCACCTTCACCGACACGTTGTCACGCGTGATGATGTCCTGGGGCGGCACGTCGAGCACCACCGTGCGCAGCGACACCTTGACCATGCGGTCGAGCGGCCAGAACACGAACACGACGCCCGGGCCCTTCGGCTGCTCGAGAATCCGGCCCAGACGAAACACGACGGCACGTTCGTACTCGGCGAGGACGTTGACCCACCTGGTGAGCAGGAACAGCACCGCCACGGCGATGAAACCAATAAAGGGGGGGGAGGTCATGAGGGCGGTCATGCGGATTCGGCTCCTTTCGGGGAGGAGTTGGTGGCTGTTGGAGGGTCGCCCGCAGCGCCCTGCTGTTCGGCTGCGACGCGGAGAGTCATGCCGTCGACGCCGAGGACCCGGACGCGGTCGCCCGCCGCGATGGCGATGTCGGCCTCCGCGTTCCAGATCTCGCCGTGCAGACGGACCTTGCCGGGAGCGCCGACGCCGATGGCAGCGCTGACCAGGCCGCGCTCGTCGAGCATCCCCTCCTGGCCGGTCGCCACCCGCCTGAGATGGGCCTTGACCGCCAGGCGCCCCAGAGCGATCGTCACCAGGCCGACCATGATGCCGGCCGCGACGATCACCTCCAGGCTTGCCCTCAGGGCCGGGTCGGCGTCCCGGAAGAGCATCACGGCGCCGAAGCTGAACGCGACTGCGCCCGCCAGGGTCAGCAGACCGAAGCTCGGAACCTTGATCTCCAGCACCCAGAGAAGGCCGGCCAGGGCGAACAGCGCCAGCCCGGCGTAGTTGATCGGCAGGATAGAGGTGGCCCAGAGACCCAGAATCAGGCAGATGGCCCCCACCACGCCCGGGAAGATCGAGCCCGGATGGGTGATCTCGAAGATCAGACCGATCGACCCGATCGACATCAGCAGGATGGCGATGTTGGGGTGGGCGATGGTCGAGCGGAACCGCTGGAAGGGGGACATCTCCACCCGCCTGACCGCGGCTTCACGAGTCCGAAGGATCCTCTCCTGCCCCCGCTTCTCGATCACCCGGCCATCCAGCTCGACAAGCAGGGAGGCCAGGCTCGGAACGACCATGTCCACGAGGCCCGCCTCGAGCGCCTCTCCGGAGGAGAACGACCGGCTTTCGAGCACCGCCGCCTCGGCGAGCTTCTCGTCGCGGCCGCGCCGGGCGGCCAGGGACCGCACCGTGGCCGCCGCGTCTTCGGTGATCTTGTCGCCCATGGCGCCGGGAATGTCCGTGCCGCCTCCGGCCACGGGGTGAGCGGCGCCGGTGTTCGTGCCCGGCGCCATCGCCGCGATGTCGCCGCCGAGGAGAATGAAGAAGCCGGCGGACGCCGCCTGGGCGCCGCTCGGCGAGACGTACACGACAACCGGCGTCCGAGCCTCGAGAAACGCCGTGAAGACAGACCGCATCGCCTGCATCTCGCCGCCGGGGGTCGACAGCTCGACGATCAGGGCCTCGGCGCCGGCTCGGTCAGCCTCGGCGGTCACCTCCTCGACGAACTCGGCCACCACGACCTGAATCGCCGAGTCGATGGTCAGGACGACGACCTCCGGGCCGGCCGCAACCGATGCGTCGCCTGCAGGGATGTCGCCAACGCCCGCATCGCTGGCGCCGGCATCGCCGGCCTCCGCCGTCGCCGTTGCCGTTGCCGTTGCCGCACCCGCTTGCGCCGCTTCGTCCTCAAGCGTCGCCGAGGCGGCGAGGGACCACCCCGCCAGCACGACAAGGGCGAACAACGACGGGCGCAACTTCGCCGCGGCGTGGCCCTTGATCCGAGCGTTCATCCCGGCAAGTCTACAGGCTGTCGCGACTCCGGGTCCCCCGAGCACGACGCCGGGGCACGCCACCGGAACGAGCGCCAGAGATCGCTGCCGCTGCCGGCGTCACGATCGGTCGCCCGCGGTCCGCCGCGCGCCACCCACTGCGTTGGCGCCAGAGGCGAGGGGATGGAGCCGGCAGGATGGTCGGGGCGAGAGGATTTGAACCTCCGGCCTCACGGTCCCGAACCGTGCGCTCTACCAAGCTGAGCTACGCCCCGTCGCAGCGAACGCCGCAGAGTATGGGGCGCGGACCCGAAAGTCCAGCGGGCCAGTACCCGTCCGGACCATCGAGCTGCCGCAGAAGTGCGGAACCCGAGGCCGAACGCTGCGTCGACGCTCCGCCGGTCGGCGCCCTGCCCGCCGGCTCCGCTGATCGGCTGGCGCTGGGCGTGACGGCTCTGCAGCTGATCGGCCGCCGCCCCTGCCCGCCAGCTCTAGGGCTCGGCCGGCGAACCGGCGGGGGCGCTCTCGGCCGCCCTGATCACGATCTCCTCGCCGTCGCCGGCGTCGTGCTCGAAGGGTTCGCCGTTCAGCTGGATGGTCGCGGCGTCGACCCGGCTCAGCAGGAGCCGCACCTCCTCGGTCGCGCTCACGGTCAGGGACTCCCCCTGCACCCGAAGCTCGTTGTAGGTCTGCTCGCCGTCCTGCCAGGCACTCACCCGGCTGGTTGCCCGAAACTCCAGCGTCACCCGCAGCGCGGACAGCGACGTGGTCGTCGGCGCCGGCAGCGGCGGTTCCGGAACCGGCTCGGTCAGCGGCGGCGCCATCGCCTCGACCTCGGTGGCAGCGCCCGGGTCCTGATCCTGGCCTCCCGGCCGCGACATCCAGGCCCCCGCAGCGGCCAGGATCACTCCAATCAGCAGCAGGCCGGCCCGAGTCGGAGTCCAGCCGGTCCGCCGGTTCGGCACGGGCAGGTTGGCGACCTCGACCTCGCCGTCCGCCAGCATGTAGCGGTCCAGGGCGTCCTCGGCATCCAGCCCGACCACCCGCGCGTACTCCCTGATGACGCCTCGAACGAACACCGGCGCCGGCAGGAGATCGAACCGATCCTCCTCGAGCGACTCCAGATAGCGCAGGTTGATCTTGGTCTTCCCCGCAATCGTCCTCAGGTCGACTCCGCGTTCCTCGCGGCGACGACGAAGCCACTCGCCCAGGGAGCCCCTCCCCAGAGCCGCCAGATCTTCCGCGGCAGACTCTTCTGCCCCGGCTGGCGGCGCTGTCGTCTTGCTCATGCCAACTTCCGATGCAAAGTGAATCAGGGCACGACAGCAATACTATCCCGACGCGTCCGCCGCGCCCGAACCGCCCCCGGATCCACCTCGCCAGCAGGCATTCGGTGGCAGTCGGGACAACCAGCGTCCTTCGGCCGCTGGAAGTCCAGACAGCCTGCTACCATGCCAGACTGCTGGCAACGGGACAGAATGAGAATTCCGCAAAGCACGCAGGACAGTCTGGCGCAGGGGGACATTGACGCAGTCGAGGCGGACTGGCTGGTCGCCGTCGAGGGCGACATCGAAGTAGACGGTTTCCTGGCCATGACCCGGGGTCTGATTCGGCTCGGCGAGGAGGACCGCGTGGGAACGCTGCTCCAGCTGCTGGACGACCAGTTGCAGGAACGCGGCATGTGGGCCGAACGCCTGGAGCTCGTTCACCACGCCGGGCAGCACTTCCTGGCCAGCGGGCACATCTACGACACCGTCATCGAGACGCTCGGCTCGCTCTACAGTGACCGCGAGTCCGACCTTGCCCAGCTGCTGGCCGAACTCAAGCTGAATCAGGGACGCCACCTGGCAAACAAGCTCTGGGACAAGGTGGACCGGGTCCGCAACCTGATGGCGTTTCAGCGGGGCGACATCGTCGAGATGCGGGGCCGCGGCGTCGGTCGCATCGCCGAAGTCAACATGCCGCTTCACGTCTTCAAGGTGGACCTGGAGAAGGTGAAGGGCGTCGCGGTCGGCTTCCGCGCCGCCGGAAAGATGCTCAGTCCCCTCACCGAGGACCACGTGCTCCGCCAGAAGCTCGAACAGCCCGAGACCCTGAAGCAGCTCAAGCCGACCGAACTGCTGGAACGTACCCTGAGGAGTTACGACCGGCCGCTGACCGGCGCCGAGGTGAAGGCCATCGTGGTCGGCGTCATACCTGCCCGCCGCTGGTCGAGCTGGTGGACCAGCGCCCGCAGACAGCCGCAGGTTCTCGCCTCCGGAGGTCCCCGGCAGACCTACCGATGGGTCGCCGCCGACGAAGCCGAAGAGTCCCTGTGGCAGGAGTTCAAGGACGCGCCGGATCACCGCAAGGTCGCCCTGCTCAAGCGAGCGGCCAACCAGTCGAAGGCGCTGCGGGACCGAATGGCGAGCGAGCTGGATGCGCTGAGCCGGGCGCTCACCGGGAACCAGCCAGCGCTGGCCTTCGAACTGCGCTACGCGCTCGAACGCATGGGCGTCGAACCCTCATGGAAGGCCGAGGAGCTCCTTGGCAATCTGTCCGACCCGCTGGGCTTCCTGGAATCGCTCGGTCAGCGACCGGCCAGGGAACAGGCCTACGCGCTGCTGCCGTCCTGCCGGGACGACTGGCTGGAGGTGCTGAAGCGACGCTTTCTCGACGAGCCCGACACCAGGGCCATCGACGCCATAGCCGCCCTGATGGACGAGGAGACGCTGAACCGCTACGCCACCCGTGCCCAGGTGCAACCTCGACGCACGCCAGCAGCGTTCACCTGGCTCGTGGAGCGGGCCGCCGACGACCCGTCGCTGCGCGAAGGCCGCCAGAGCCGCCTCCTGAATCTGCTGATCCAGGCCCTGCGGCACGACGCCTTCGCCCCCTTCCGCCAGCGGATCAAGGCACTGTTCGATTCCGGCGGCACGGTTCCCAGGCTTCTCCCCGAGCTGACCCTCGACGAAGCCCGGCAGGCCGAGGCGTCGATTCGCCACGCGGCGCTCGAGGACTACCGGCGCGAACCCCTCCTGGCAGCGCTGCAGCTGAAGTTCCCCGGCCTGCAGGCAGACCAGGAGGTCAGCAGGTCCGACCTCTACGCGCTGCCCGCCAGCATCAAGGCGCAGCGGGAGAAGCTCCGCGAACTGGTTGAAGTCGAGATCCCGAGCAACCGGCGGGCGATCGAGGAGGCCCGCGCCATGGGCGACCTGCGCGAGAACTTCGAGTACAAGTCGGCACGCCAGCGGCACGAGTACCTCACCGCGCTGGCCACCGAGCTGCAGCAGGACCTGAATCGGTCTACGCCGATCGACCTCGCCGCCGCCGCCTGCGACCGCCTTCGCATCGGCAACCGGGCGACGCTCGAATCGGAACGAGGCGAGAGCCGGACGCTGGCCATTCTCGGCCCCTGGGAAAGCGCTCCGGAGCAGGGGATCATCTCGTACGAGTCGGACCTCGCAGGCCGCCTGCTCGGCGCCCAGCCCGGCGCAACGGTCACGCTCGACGGCGAGGTCTTCACGCTGCGGTCGATCGACAAGCTCGCCTCCGCCTGCTGACAGCGCCTTCAGCCGCGGCCCGGCGGCCGCGCCCGGCCTGACTGCTACACTTATTGCCAAGTGTCTCTAGACGTTGAAGAAGTGCGGCGCATCGCCGCGCTGGCGAAGCTGGACATCCCGGCAAGCGAAGAGGCGGAGTTCGCCCGTCAGCTCGACCGGATCGTCACCTACATCGACCAGCTGCGCGAGTTCGACGCCGACCTCGCCTCGCCGCCAGCGGTCGACAGGTCGCAGGAGGAGGCCGAGGGGGAAAGCGCCAGCGACCTGCCGCGAGCTGCAGACGCGAAGCCCGTGCTCGAGAGCTTCCTCGACAACGCTCCGGCATCGCTCGACCGCTTCCTGCTGGTGCCCCAGATCAAGAGCGGTCCGGGGGCCGGCGGGTGACGGCGCCGATGACGGCGGAAGCTCTGGCTGCCGCGGTTCGTTCCGGCCAGCAGTCCGCTGTCGGGGCCGTGGAGGCAGCCTTCGCCCGCATTGACGATGCCGACGGCGCCGTCGGCGCATTCCTCGAGCTCTGGCGCGACGAGGCGACCGAACGCGCCACCGACATCGACCGGCGCCGAGGCCGGGGCGAACCCCTGGGGCCGCTTGCCGGAGTACCGACGGCCCTGAAGGACAACCTGTCGCTGGCCGGCCACGAGCTGAACTGCGGCTCCCGCATCCTTGCCGGCTATCGGTCGCCCTACACGGCGGGCGCCGTGGAACGTCTGCTCGCCGCCGACGCCGTCCCGGTCGGGCGCGTGAACATGGACGAGTTCGCGATGGGCTCCTCGTGCGAGAACTCCGCCCTGGGAGTCACTCGCAACCCGTGGAACCTGGGGATGGCCCCGGGCGGGTCGAGCGGCGGCTCGGCGGCGGCAGTGGCAGCGCGGGAGGTGCCGCTAGCCCTCGGCTCGGACACCGGCGGCTCGATTCGCCAGCCGGCCGCCTTCTGCGGCGTGGTCGGGGTGAAGCCGACCTGGGGGAGGGTGTCGCGCCATGGTCTGGTGGCGTTCTCGTCGTCGCTGGACCAGATCGGCCCTCTGGCCGGCAACGTGCGCGATGCGGCCCTCGGGCTCGGCGTCATTGCCGGCCCCGACCCGCGCGACTCGACCTGCAGCGACCTTCCCGTCCCCGACTTCCTCGAGTCCATCGAGGACGGCGTGCGGGGCATGAAGATCGCGACCATTCGAGAGGTCAGGACCTCCGAGCTCGATTCCGGCGCCGCGCTCGGCTTCGAGCAGGCGCTGAAGGCCCTGGACCGTTGCGGCGCCGAACTGGTCGAGGTGAGCGTTCCCCTGGTCGAAGCCGCCGTGGCGACCTACTACGTGCTCGCCAACAGCGAGGCCAGCGCCAACCTGGCCCGGTTTGACGGCAGCCGTTACGGCCGTCGCGCCAGCCCGGCCCGGTCGCTGGCCGAGATGTACGCCCGCAGCCGCAGCGAAGGGTTCGGGCCCGAGGTGAAGCGTCGGATCATCCTGGGGACGTTCGCCCTGTCGTCCGGCTACCACGACGCCTACTACGGCCGAGCGGCCCGCATCGCCGGCGCGCTCAGGCAGCAGTTCGCAGAGGCGTTCGAAGTCGCCGAGCTGCTCGTGACGCCGACCTGTCCCGGCGGCGCCTTCGCTCTCGGCGAGCGCACCGCCGACCCGCTGGCCATGTACCTCTCCGACGTCTTCACCACGCCCACCAGCCTGGCCGGGATCCCGGGCGTGTCGACGCCGTGCGGCCTTGACGACCGCGGTCTGCCGATCGGCCTCCAGATCCTGGCGCGTCCGTTCGCGGAAACCACCGCACTCAGGGCAGCACGCGCCCTGGAACGGGAAGTCGGCTTCGACAGCAGCCCGGGAGGAGTCTCGTGAACTGGCCCCGAGGCTTCAATGTCCTGCCCGGAGCGGCCCCGCCGGCATCGGAGGTCGTCGGCTTCGGCCTGTGCCCTGAACACGGCCGACGCCGACTGCGGGGCGGCAGCGCCGTGGCCGCCGCGGTCGTTCTTGCCCTGGTTGCGGCGGCGCCCGGCGAGGCCGCGACACGTCGGGTGGCGGTACCCGAGATCACCTCGCCGACGCCGGTCGCCGTGATCGGGGAGTCCGGGAAGATACACTTGGAGGCCAGGCCGCAGCGCAACGAGGGGCTGCTGGCGTTCTCGCAGCGCCTCTGCGGCACTTCGCGCCACGCCTCGGCCATCAGCCGGGCCAACGGCGGCATCCGCCAGCTGCAGCGCGGAGTACGCTACCGGGTGCCGTTCGACCTGCTCCTGGACGACCACCAGCAAGCCGCGGTCCGCGCTCTCCTGCCGCAGGACAAGGCGGACGCCGACGGCTGGCGCCACCGGGTCCCTCGGGCGCCGCGCGGCCAGCGAGCGGAGAGCCTGTGGGGCATCGCGGCCTGGTTCACGGGGAGCGGCGAGAACCACAGGGCGATTCAGCGGGCGAACAATCTCGACCGCAGCATCATCCAGCCCGGGCAGGTCATCCTGATCCCCCGCGACCTGCTCTCGGAGCCGTACTTGGGCATGCTCTCGCCTGCCGCGACCCGAGTCGCGGCCGCTCCGACCGGCGCTCCGACCGCCGAAGGCAGGGCCGGCACCTCGCCCTTCGTGCGCTACGGCTCGGACGACCACGGCGACTTCGCCAGCTACCGGCTCAAGGCCGGCGAGGCGCTTTACTCCAGCGTGGTGATGCGCTTCACCGGCCAGCTCTTCGCCACCGAGATCAACGCAATCGTGGACGAGATCAGGGACCGCAACGGCATCGGCGACGTGCGCGATCTGCCGGTGGGGTACGAGGTCAGGATCCCGGTCGAGCTGCTGTCGGCTCGGTACCTGCCGCCCGAACACCCGAGGCGGCAGGCGTGGGAAGCGGAGCGCTCCGAGTTCGAGGGCATCGAGAACGAGCTGACGGTCCTCGACCTCGACGGAGTCACCGTAGTGCTCGATGCCGGACACGGCGGCGAGGACATCGGGGCGCCTGTCGGCGGACTGTGGGAGAGCGTCTACGTCTACGACATCATGCTGCGCACCCGGCGGGTGCTCCAGAGCCGAACCGGCGCCACCGTGCTGACGACGACGAGGGAAGGCAGCAGCTACCGGATCATCGACCGCGACCTGCTGCCCCACACGCAGGACCACGTGGTGCTGACCGACCCGCCATACCGGATCCAGAACGCTGCGGTGGCAACCAACTTCCGGTGGTACCTGTCGAACTCCCTCTATCGCAAGCAGCGCCGGGAGGGCGCCGACCCGGAGCAGGTGATCTTCATCTCGATTCACGCGGACTCGCTCCACCCCTCCCTGCGCGGGGCAATGGTCTACATTCCGGGCCTCGTCGGCATCACGAACAACTATGGAAAGACCGGCACCGTGTACAACGCCCGGCGGGAGGTCAGGGCCGAACCGCGTGTCTCCTTCAGCCGCACCGAACGGACGACGAGCCGGGGGCTGTCGGAGGATCTCGCCAGGCACATGCTTGACAGCTTCCACCGCTTCGACCTGGCCGTCCACGACCGCAGCCCCATTCGCGACCGGATCGTGCGCGGACGGCGTACCTACGTGCCGGCTCAGCTGCGGTTCAACCGGATACCGGCCAAGATCCTGCTCGAGGTCAACAACATGGGCAACGAGCAGGACCGGCGCCTGCTGAAGACCCAGGCCTACCGTCAGCGCATCGCCGAGGCCATCGTCGACGGCATTCTGAGGTACTACGGGCTGCCGGGCAGGGACGCCGGCGAAACCGTCACCGCAGGCAGCTGAGGACAGGCCCGGCGGGCGAGCCGAGGTCTGCCACCTGGGGCCGACGTCCGACCCGTCGCGCTTCCGGCGCAGCGCCCGCGCAGCGCTTACCGCGCAGACCCTGGCGGCACGAGCCGGAGAAGGACCCCGGGGCGCGGGCGCAGTCCGGCCCAGAGTCAGGCTCGCTCCCACCGAGCTGCCCAGCGTGACCTCCAGAGAGTTCGTGCAGGCGTGGCGCGAGGAAGCGGGGGCGAAGCGCGAGGCGTCGTCTTCAGTAGCGCCGCATCAGACCCACGACGACGCCCTGAATGCGAAGGCTGTCTGCCGGAACGCGGATCGGGTCCATCCCGCGGTTCGCCGGCTGCAGCCGGACGGTGTCGCCCTCCGGGAAGTACCGCTTGAGCGTGGCCTCGTCGTCGACCAGCGCCACCACCGTCTGACCCGGCCGGGCCTCGCGGTCGGCAATGACAACCAGGTCGCCGTCGTGGATGCCGTCCTCGATCATCGAGTCCCCCGCGACCTGGAGAACGTAGTGCCGACCCGGCGCTCCGGCTCCCCCTCTTCCCGCCAGCCCACCAAGCAGGTGCTCAGGCACCTGCAGGTCATCCACGCCCGGAACCGCCTCGATTGGATTGCCGGCTGCAATCCGGCCGTGGAAGGGCACGCTGTTCCGCGCTGCCGCCACACGCGCCGCTGCCTCCTGCGCTGCTGCCTTGCGGGCTGACGCTCTCAAGGCTCCAGCCCGGCGACGCGCCTTGGGGGTCAGCTCCAGGCCACGCTTCTGGTTCCAGCCGCCGCGGAGATAGCCCTTCTCGCGCAGCAGCTTCAGGTGCTTGTGCACGGTGCCATAGGAGCGGAAGCCGAACTCGCGGCGAATCTCCAGGTGTGTCGGCGCGATGCCGTTCTCGCGCAGGAACTCGCTGACGAAGTCGAGAATCTGCTTCTGGCGTTCGGTCAGGAAGTCGGGCATCAGGCGGCCGACGCTAGCCGCAAACCGAGCGTAAGGCAAGCTCCGGCGCCACGTGCCCCGTCTCGGTGCTCGCCAGCATCGCGCGGAGCGTCGAGTAGGGCCTCGGCCCGCAGATACACGGCTGAACTGCAAGCCCGTCCAGCGCTCGCCGGGGCCGTGGGCAGCCCACCAGCAACCCGCGAGCCGCACCACAAGCCAGCAACGGAATACACTACGCCGTCGATGTCGGGGCACCTCGAGCAGCACGAGCTGGACAACGGCCTGCGGGTCCTGCTTCACCAGGACCGACGCCTGCCGCTCGTGACCGTGAACCTCTGGTACCACGTCGGCTCGAAGAACGAGGAAACGGGGCGAACCGGTCTGGCCCACCTGTTCGAGCACATGCTCTTCCAGGGCTCCGCCCACGTGTCGGAGAACGGCCACTTCGAGCACGTCCAGCGGGTCGGCGGCGTCGCCAACGGTTCCACCTGGTACGACCGGACGAACTACTACGAGACGCTGCCGTCGAACCAGCTCGAGCTAGGGCTCTGGCTCGAATCCGACCGCATGGGGTTCCTGCTGGAGGCGCTGACGGAGGAGAAGTTCGAGAACCAGCGCTCGGTGGTCATGAACGAGCGCCTGCAGCGAGTGAACAACCAGCCCTATGGCCTGGCCTCGGAACGGCTCGGGGAGCTTCTCTACCAGCGGCCGGACGGCCGGGACCACCCCTACTCCTGGCCGGTCATCGGCTACACGGAAGACCTCGAAGCGGCCTCGCTCGACGGCGTCCGCGACTTCTTCCGCACCTGGTACCGACCGAACAACGCCGTACTGACCCTGGCAGGCGACCTCGACTGCGACGAGGCGCTCGCTCTGACGGAGCGCTACTTCGGGGAGCTCGCCCCCGGCCCGCTGCCGCCGCCTCCCGAGGCGCGGCCAGCAAGCGAAGTCGGCGCTCACGGTCCGGCCAGGGAAGTGGTCCAGGACACCATCGAGCTGCCGCGCAGCTACTCCGCCTGGTGCATGGACGGGTACGGCAGCAGCGACTGGTACGCGGGCGCGATCCTGTCGTCGATTCTCGCCGACGGCAGGACCAGCAGGCTCCACCGCGACCTCGTCCACGAACGTCAGATCGCCCAGTCCGTCTCGGCCTTCGTGCTGCCGACCGAGATCTGCGCCACCTTCGCCGTAATCGCCACCTGCCAGGGCCGCTCGTCAGACCCTCTAGCCAGCGTTGACACTCTCGAGCAGGCGGTGCTGGAGCACGTCGAGACGCTCCGGTCGGCCGGGCCGACCGACGAGGAGATGGCGCGGGCCCGTCGCGGCCTGTTGCTCGGCATCCACAACGGGCGCCAGCACCTGGACCAGTGCGCCGACCGGCTGTCGTGCGCCGCGACCTACTTCGACGACCCCTCCAGGGTCTGGACCGAGGCCGAGCGGCTGGTCGAGGTCGGAGCCCACCAGGTCCGTGACCTGGCAAGGCGCGCCCTCGACCCCGGAAGACGCGCCGCCATCGTCGCGGTGCCGGCGGCATGACGTCGCCGGTCCAGGAGACTCTCGACCGCAGCCGAGCGCCGACACCCGGTCCCGGCCAGAGCTGCCTCTTCCCCGACTTCAGCGTCGACACGCTGGCATCGGGAACGCGCCTCTGGTCGCTGGACGTACCGGGGTGCGGTCTCGTCACGATGGCTCTGCTCCTGCCCGGCGGCATCGAGCTCGACACCGCCGAGAAGGCCGGGCTGGCCACCTTCACGGCCGGCCTGCGCGGCGCCGGGACGAAGCACCGCGACGCGCTCGCCTTTGCCGCCGCGGCCGAGAACCTCGGCACCAGCATCGCCACCTCCTGCGGCTGGGAAGCTGCGACCATCGGCACGACGGTCGGGAGCGGCGACGTGGAGGCGGGCCTGGAACTGCTGACCGAGGCTGCCGTCGAACCGGCCTTCCGGGACGAGGAGGTCGAACGCCGTCGCCGACGCCGCCTGGCCGAGCACGAGCGTCGCCGGAGCGACCCGTCGGCTCTGGCGAGCACCGCCTTCAACCGCGCGGTGTACGGCGGCTCTGCCTACTCCCGGCCTGGCATCGGCAGCCCGGAGTCGGCCGCCGCCATCGACCGCGACGACATCGCCGCGCTCCACTCCCGCACGCTCGCCGCCGGTTCCTGTCACTTCGTCGTCGTGGGCGACCTCGACGGGCAGCGCACGCGCCGGACCATCGACGACACGCTGGCACCGCGGCTCGGGGAGCACCCGGGCAGGTTCGACGCCGCAGCGCCGACTCTGGAACCCGACCCGCCGACGCCCGATGGCCGCCGCGTCGTCATCGTCGACCGTCCCACCGCGGCACAGACCGAGTTGCGCCTCGGCCATCCGGGCGTGCCGCGTCATCACCCCGACCGCGTGCCGCTTCAGGTTGCCAACTCGCTCCTCGGGGGCAAGTTCATGAGTCGGCTGAATCTCTCGCTGCGGGAGAAGCACGGCTACACCTACGGAGTCTCGAGCAGGTTCAGCTTCCGTCGCGGCCCCGGGCCCTTCTGCATCGCCACCGCGGTCGCCAACGACGTCGCCGGGGCGGCGTGCAGAATGACGATCGAGGAAGTCGAAAGAATGTGCTCCGAGCCACCCGCCGAGGCCGAGGTCGATGACGCCCGCAACTACCTGGTGGGCGTCTTCCCCTACACACTGCAGACCATCCAGGAACTCTCCTCCGCGCTGCGCACCCTGGCCGTCTTCGGCCTCGACCGCGAAGACTTCGACCTCTGGCCGGAACGAGTGCTCGCCACGTCTACCGGGGACGTTCACGTCGTCTGCAGCCGCCATCTGTTCCCCGACCGGCTGACGATCACCGCCGTCGGGCCGGCCGCCGATCTGCTGCCCCAGCTCGAAGGACTCGGCGCCACCCAGGTGCAGTCGGCCGGCGAGTAGCGGCCGCAGCCTGCCGTCGGCTCGTCGGATCCCTGCCCGCCGACTGACCGCGCATCACCATGCCCACGCGTTCCCAGCGCCTTCTCGGACCTGACGGCGGCATGACAACACCTGCGTGGTAACTTCTCCGGCTGTTTCCACGCCGGAAATCGTGCCGCCTGCGGTGGCCGACGACCGCGCCAGAGCGGACACGCGCCCGCGAAAGGCGTCAGCTCCGCACCGCCACCGACCGGAGCGTTGATGCAACTCGAGAACCCGGAACAGATTCGCAATCTCGCCCTCGTCGGGCACAACGACACCGGCAAGACGACCCTGGTCGCCGGGCTGCTCTACAGCGGCGGCATCCACAACCGGCAGAACCGCGTCGAAGACGGCAACACCGTCACCGACTTCGACGACGAGGAGATCCGTCGCGGGATCTCGATCGGCCTCGGCATCTGCTTCACTCCGTGGTCGGACGGCGGCGACCAGTACAAGGTCAACCTGATCGACTGTCCCGGTTCCGGGATCTTCGTGCACGAGAGCATCTCCGGCATGCGCGCGGCGGACGCGGCGCTGCTGTGCGTCAATGCCGCCTCGCCAACCCAGGTCATGGCCGAGAAGTTCTGGGAGGTGGCCAGCGAGATGGAACAGCCGGTCATGATCCACCTGACCAGGATGGACCGCGACAACATCGACTTCGGCAGCGCCATCGCGGAGATGCAGGAGAACTTCGACCGGCTCGTGCTGCCGCTGCAGATTCCCATCGGCGCTGGCAAGGACTTCACCGGCCTCGTCGACCTGCTGAGCGGGAACGCGTACAGGTACGACGTGGACGGCAACGGACGCAGCGAGCCATCCGCGCCGCCAGCGGAACTGTCCGACGAGATCGAGAACTGGCAGAACCAGCTGATCGAGGCCGTTGCCGAGAGCGACGACGACCTGATGGAAGCCTACTTCGACAACGGCGAACTGACCCCCGAGCAGCTGGTCGGCGGCCTGCGGAAGGCGATCAGAGCCCGGTCCCTGTTTCCCGTCACGATGTCGTCCGGAGGCCACGGAGTCGGCAACTCGGCCCTGCTGGACCTGGTGGTCCGCCTGCTGCCGTCGCCCGTGGACGCTGCCCCGCTGCCCGCCGTCGACCTCGGCGGCGAGGCGGTCGAGATCGTCCGCGGCGGCGACGCACCGGTCAGCGCCCTGGTCTTCAAGACCCTGAACGACCCCTTCACCGGCCGCATCTCCCTGCTGCGAGTCACCGGCGGTCACATGAGTTCGGACACCGTCTACTGGAACCCGGGCAGGGAGACGGCCGAACGCGTCGGCCACCTCATGCACATGCAGGGGAAGACCGGTGCCGACGTGCCGGGCCTGATCGAGGGCGACATCGGCGGCGTCGCGAAGCTCAAGACGACGTCCACCGGGGAATCGCTCGCCAGCCGGGAGCGGCCTGTCCAGATCGTCTTCCCGAAGCCCCCGGTGGCGGCGATCTCGTTCGCCATCGAGCCGAAGACCAAGGGCGACGAGGAGAAGATCGGCGAGGCCGTCCTGCGCCTGGTCGAGGAGGACCCGAGCCTCGGCGCTGGTCGCGACCCGCAGACAGGGGAGTTCCTGCTCTCCGGCGCCGGGCAGCTGCACGTCGAGATCGCCGTCTCCAAGCTGAAGACCCGCTCCAGGGTCGAGGTCATCCTCCATCCACCCAAGGTGCCCTACCGCGAGACCATCCGGAGGCCGGCGGTGGGCCACGGGCGGCACAAGAAGCAGAGCGGCGGCCGCGGTCAGTTCGCCGACTGCACGATCACGATGGAGCCGGTCGCCACCGCCGAGGACTACGAGTTCGTCGACGAGATCTTCGGCGGTTCGATTCCCCAGAACTACCGACCGGCGGTGGAGAAGGGCCTGCTCGAGGCGGCCGGGAAGGGCTACGTCGCCGGCTACCCGGTCGGCAACTTCCGCGTCCGTCTGCAGGACGGCAAGCACCACGACGTCGACTCGTCCGAGATGGCCTTCAAGGTCGCCGGTTCGCTTGCTTTCAAGGACGCCATGTCGAAGGCGGCGCCCACGCTGCTCGAACCCGTGATGCAGGTGGACATCAACACCACCGAGGACTTCATGGGCGACATCATGAGCGACCTCTCATCCCGGCGAGGCCGCCCGCAGGGCATGGAGGCCAGGGGCAAGGCCCAGATCGTCAAGGCCACGGTGCCGATGGCCGAGATGCTGACCTACGCTCCAGCCCTCAGGTCGATGACCCAGGGCCGCTCCAGCTTCACGATGGCCTTCTCTCACTACGAGGAAGTCCCCCGGCAGATCCAGGAGAAGATCATCGCCGAAGCGAAGCGGGAAGAAGAGGAGGGGTAACGCCCCGGCGCCGCACCCGAACACCGGACCGGGCGCCTGCCCACGGCGGACGCCTTCCTGCTCAGGCGACCCGAAGGAACGGATTGACCACGCGGACACGACCGTAGTCCTGGTTGTGGTTCAGCTTTGCCGCGGCATCAGGTTCGCTCCTGGCTCTTCCTGCTGTGGTCTACCTCAGCAAGGGCCCGGTCGCGGTCGTACAGCTCCTCCGACGGGAAATTCTCGGCCGGTTCCAGGCCAACGCCGCGCCGCTCGAAGTCCTCCAGGACAGCGGCCAGGAGGCGACGGCGACACGCTCGACGACCGCTTCGCTGGCGCCGCCGCATCCATCAGCCAGCGTTCTCAGGTAGCGCCGGGCCAGAGCGGAGACGGACGCAACCAACTCGGCCGCCTGAATGCGCGAGTTCCTCCACGTCTCCTCGTCGACCGACACGGTGATGCGCTTCATGGTCACGTCCGCTCCGGAGCTTCCGCCTCCAGCCTGCCGCCTGCCCGGTCCCGGTCGCGCAAGTCCCAAGGCTTCTCAAGCTGTCCTGCGGCGGCACCGGCGGCACCGGCGGCACCCGCCCTGCTGGCAAGACACGAGCCGCAGGCAGGTCGGGAAGCCTCCGGGCTAGTCCAGTTCGTCGTAGTCGACGAACTCGATGACGGCTCGCTCGGCGGCGTCTCCCTTGCGGGGGCCCAACTTGGTTATGCGCAGGTAGCCGCCGGGGCGGTCGGCGAAGCGGGGGGCTATCTCGTCGAACAGCTTCCGGACATGGGCCCGATTGGGCAACCAGCGACGCACGAGGCGGCGGGCGTGGACGCTGTCGTCGCGGCTTCTCGTGATCACCCGCTCGGCCACGGGCCGCAGAGCCTTGGCCTTGGCCAGGGTGGTCTGGATGCGCCCGTGCTCGACCAGCGACGCCAGCTGATTGCGGAACATGGCCCGTCGGTGGGCCGACGTGCGGCCGAGTTTCTTGTAACCGACTCCGTGACGCATCTGCGCTTCCTCCTCCTTTGGCCGGATGGCCGGGGACGCTCCAGCAGGACCGGACAGGCCGCCTCGACCCGAGCCCTGCGGACTCGAAGCGCCTGGCCGCCCGGGCCCGGGTGCTGGCCCCCCTACGCCTGCAGGCCGCCCTCGACGCTGCCCGTGACCTTCATGTCGAGGGTCAACCCCATCTCTCCAAGCTTCCCCTGAATCTCCTCGAGCGACTTCTGGCCCAGGTTCGGGGTCTCGAGGAGGTCCTTGCCGGTCCGCGTGACCAGGTCCCCGATCGTGTTGATGTTGGCGCTGATCAGGCAGTTCGCGGCCCGAACGCTCAGCTGCAGCACGTCGATGGCCTGGCCGAGCTGCCGGTCGAGCTCCTGCTGCTCGGGATCCTCGACCTCTTCCACTTCCTCCATGACCGCGGCTTCCTCCGCGTCGACGAAGATGGTGAGGTGATCGCGAAGCAGGGCGCCGGCACGCGACATCGCCTCTTCGGGGGTCACCGTTCCGTCGGTCCAGACCTCCATGACCAGCCGCTCGTAGTCCGTGGTGCGACCCAGGCGAGCCGCTTCCACGCGGTAGTTCACGCGCTTCACCGGGCTGTGGACGGAGTCCAGCGAGATCCAGCCGATGCCTTGCTCCTCGTCCTGGTTGTTCTCCGCGCTGATGTAGCCGCGGCCGTTGCCGACCTGTGCTTCCAGGCGCAGCCGCCCGCGCTCGTTCAGGGTCGCCACCCTGGCGGCAGGGTCCCGGATCTCCACCATGTCGTCCGTGACGAAGTCACCGGCGGTGACCTCCCTCGGGCCGGTGACGTCCAGCGCGATCACCCGGGGCTCGTCGCCATGGCTGCACAGCGGCACCTGCTTCAGGTTGAGGATGATGTCCGTCACGTCCTCCACGACGCCCTCGACGGAGGAGAACTCGTGCAGGGCGCCATCGATCCTGACCGCTGTGATGGCGGCGCCTTCAATGGCCGACAGCAGGCTGCGACGCATCGCGTTGCCGATCGTGGCGCCAAAGCCGCGCTCGAACGGCTGAGCCGTGAATCTGCCGTAGCTTTCGGTCAGGGTCTCATCGACCTCGACCTGCTTCGGGCGTTGAAATCCCATCTCGAGCATGCTCACTCCTACTGTCTCGATTGCGTTCCAGCTGGAAACGTTGATTCTCTGCTGAACTGACCCCGCAAGCGCGGAGCCAGGGTCACACGCGGCGCCGCTTCCGCGGGCGGCAGCCGTTGTGCGGAATGGGCGTGACGTCGCGGATGGAACGAATGCTGATACCGGTGGCCTGCAGGGCCCGGACCGCAGATTCCCTGCCGCCTCCAGGCCCCCTGACCAGGACATCGACCGTGCGCACACCCAGGTCCTTGGCCTGGTAGCCCACCGCCTGGGCCGCCACCTGGGCCGCGAAGGGAGTTCCCTTCCGGGATCCCTTGAAGCCGTTGCGCCCGGACGACGACCATGTCAGGACGTTGCCGTCCGGATCCGCGACGCAGACCAGAGTGTTGTTGAAGGTCGCGTTGACGTGCGCCACCGCGTGGGGCACGACGCGCCTCTCCTTCTTCCTCGACTTCGCCTTGGCCATCTATGCCGTCCTCTCACGCATTACTTGCCGACCTTCTTCTTCTTCGCGACCGTGGCCCGCTTGGGACCCTTCCGGGTGCGCGCGTTCGTGTTGGTGCGCTGCCCCCGCACGGGAAGGCTCTTGCGATGCCGAACTCCCCGGTAGCTGCCAATCTCCATCAGCCGCTTGATGCTCTGGGTGACCTCCTTGCGCAGGTCGCCCTCGACCGAGCCGGCGTCCTGGACCGCCTGCCGGATCCGGCCCGTCTCGTCCTCGGTCAGGTCCTTGACCTTGATCGTCGAGTCCACGCCCGCGCTGCCCAGAAGATCGAGCGCCCGAGCACGGCCGATGCCGTAGATGTAGGTGAGTCCGATACCGACCTGCTTGTTCTGAGGCAGGTCGATTCCCGCGATTCTCGCCATGCGATTCCTCTCTCGTCCTTCAGCCCTGGCGCTGCTTGTGCTTGGGGTTCTCGCAGATCACGCGGATCACGCCGCGACGCCTGACCACCTTGCACTTCACGCACATTCTCTTCACTGACGCTCTGACCTTCATTCCTGGTTCCCTCCCCAGGCGCAGCAACCGACCATCACGTCCGCAGCCTGTAGACGATCCGGCCCCGACCAGGGTCGTAGGGCGAAAGCTCGACCACCACCCGGTCCCCCGGCAGGATGCGGATGAAGTGCTTGCGCATCTTGCCGGAGATATGCGCGAGAGCCTGATGGCCGTTGTCCAGCTCGATCTTGAAGACTGCATTCGGCAGCGTCTCCACGACGGCCGCCTCTACCTCTATCGGTTCTTCCTTCTTCACACCAGCGTTCCCTTCGTTACTGTCTGCGTCGCGCCCCTCTCCTTCGCCAACACGGTCATCGTCGGCACCGTCATGTGACCTCCGCCGAAGCGAGTGCAGCCTCGATGGCGGCGGTGACCTCCTCGATCGGCACGGCGCCGTCGACGCGGCGCAACAGCCCGAGTTCCTCGTAGTGCGCGACCAGTGGCGCCGTCTGCGCAGCATAGACCTGCAGCCGCTCGCGGACGACCTCCTCGCGGTCGTCCGCGCCCCGACCGCGCAGGACGATCCGCCGCACCAGCTCACCGTCCGGCACGTCGATGGTCACCACGTGGTCGAGTTGTTGCCCGTCCAGTATCTCTTCCAGCGTCCGCGCCTGCGGAGCGGTCCGCGGATAGCCGTCCAGCAGGAAGCCGGACGCGGCGTCGGCCTGCCCCAGGCGGTCGCGCACGACGTCGGCCATCAGGTCGTCGCCGACCAGGGCGCCGGACGCCATGACGCCTTCCACGCGGCGGCCGAGCTCGCTGCCGGCGGCCACCGCGGCCCGCAGCATGTCGCCGGTCGAGATCGCCGGCACGCCGAGCGTCACGGCCAGGCGGGCCGCCTGCGTCCCCTTGCCGCAACCCGGCGCGCCGAGCAGCACGATGCGCAGCGACTCAGCCACGACGCCCCTTGATGCGGCCCCGCTTCATGAAGCCCTCGTAGTTGCGCATCACGAGCTGACTCTCGATCTGCTGAAGCGTGTCCATGGCGACGCTGACGACGATCAGGAGAGACGTGCCGCCGAAGTAGAAGTTGATCCCCAGGCCCTCGGTCAGCCAGAGGGGTGCGAAGCCGTCCAGGGTGGGGCCGACCAGGGGGATGCCTCCAACCTTGAAGCCGGCGATCAGGAACTCGGGCAGGACGGACACGCCGGCGAGGTACAGGGACCCGACCAGGGTGAGACGGGTCAGCACCCGGTCGATGTACTCGGACGTGCGCCGGCCGGAGCGGATGCCGGGAATGAAACCGCCGTACTTCCTCATGTTCTCGGCGAGGTCATTCGGGTTGAAGATGATCGACACGTAGAAGTAGGAGAAGAAGATGATCGCGGCCACGTAGAGCAGGTAGTAGACCGGCTGCCCCCACTGGAGAGCGGCGGCGACCTGCTGGATCGGCTCGTACTGGATCATCGAGGCGACGGTGGCCGGCACCGTGACCACCGAGCTGGCGAAGATGACGGGAATCACGCCGCCGGTGTTCACACGCAGGGGCAGGTAGGTGCTCTGCCCGCCGTACTGGCGCCGACCGACGATGCGCTTCGCGTACTGCACGGGGATGCGCCTCTGCGCCCGTTCCATGTAGACGATGAAGGCGACGACCAGGAGCATGAAGACGGACAGGCCGATGATCTTGAGCGGCGACATCGCTCTGGTCTGCACCTGGCCGAACAGCGTGATCACCGCGCCCGGCAGGCCGACCACGATGCCGGCGAAGATGATCAGCGAGATGCCGTTGCCGATGCCGCGCTCGCTGATCTGCTCGCCGAGCCACATCACGAAGGCGCAGCCGGTGGTCAGGGAGAGCACGGTCATGAACTTGAAGCCCAGGCCCGGATCCGACACCAGCTGAGCGCCGCCCGGCGAGGTCAGGTTCTCGAGGAAGAAGGCGATGCTCGTACCCTGGACGATCGAGATCATCACCGTGCCGTAGCGGGTGTACTGGGTGATCTTCCGTCTGCCCATCTCGCCCTCCTTGGAGAGCTTCTCGAGATAGGGCCAGACCACCGTCAGCAGCTGCAGGATGATGGAGGCCGAGATGTACGGCATGATGCCGAGAGCGAACAGCGCCACCCTCCCCAGGCTGCCGCCGGTGAAGGTGTTGACGAAGCCCAGCACGGTCCCCTGCATCTGCTCCATGAACTCGAGCAGGGCCTGCGGGTCGATCCCCGGCACCGGGATGATGCACCCGATCCGGTAGACCGCCAGCAGCCCGAACATGAAGAGGACCCGATTCCGAAGGTCCGGAATCGCGAAAATGTTGCGGAAACTCTCGACGCCCACAGTCTTCTCCGTCAGGCGATCACTTCACAGGCGCCGCCGGCAGCCTCGATCTTCGCGCGCGCAGAAGCACTGAACCGATGCGCACGCACGGTGATTCCGGAAGGGGCGCTGCCGTCGCCGAGCACCTTGAGCGGCATGCCCTTGCGCACCCGGCCGCGGGACACCAGCAGCTCCACGTCGATCGCCTTGCCGAGATCCCCCAGGTCCCCGACGTTGATCACCGTGTACTCGGTGCGGAAGATGTTCGTGAAGCCTCGCTTCGGCACCCGCCGGATCAGGGGCATCTGGCCGCCCTCGAAACCGGCGCGGCGCGAGAAGCCGGCCCGGGACCGCTGGCCCTTGTGACCGCGGCCTGCCGTCTTCCCGGTCCCCGAACCGGGACCGCGGCCGACCCGCTTGCGCGGACGGCGGCTGCCCTTCGCCGGCTTGAGATCGTGCAGTTTCATGTCAGTCCTCCAGTACGCGCACCAGGTGCGGGATCTTCCGCACCATGCCTCGCACCGCCTGGGTGTCCTCGCGTTCGACGACGTGGCGGATACGCCTCAGACCCAGGCTGCGCAGCACCTCACGTTGCGGCCTCGGCCTGCCGATCCCGCTCCGCACCTGCTGAATCCGTATCGTCTTGCCTGCCACTCTCCGAACCTCCCTGATCTGTGTTCACGACCCCGCCATCGAGCGAATCGAGGCCCCGGAGTTCCCGAACCTGCTTCTCGTTGCGGAGCGACATCAGCCCGGCGAACGTCGCCTTGACCACGTTCTGCGGATTCGTCGTGCCCAGCGACTTGGTCAGGATGTCCTGGATGCCTGCGCCCTCGACGACCGCACGCACGGCGCCGCCGGCGATCACGCCGGTCCCTTCCGAGGCCGGCTTGAGCATCACACGACCGGCGCCGAAGACGCCAACCGTCTCGTGCGGGATGGTATGGCCGGCAAGCGGCACCCGCACCAGTTTGCGCTTGGCGATCTGAATGCCCTTGCGGATCGCCGCCGGCACCTCCTTCGCCTTGCCCGAGCCGTGACCGACCCTGCCGGCGCCGTCCCCAATCACCACCAGGGCGGTGAACGAGAAGTTCTTGCCGCCCTTCACGACCTTGGTCACGCGGTTAATGTCGACAACCTGCTCGAAGAACTCGCTGTCGAGATCGATGTCCCTGCCTCTACCCCTGGCCACTGTTCATGCCCTCTCTCACTTCCCTTTTCGCTACCTGTCCGGCCCGCGTCGCCCGCCGCATCAGAACTCCAGGCCTCCCTCGCGGGCGCCCTCTGCCAGCGCTCGAATCCTGCCGTGGTAGAGGAAGCCGCCACGGTCGAACACGATCGCCCGGAAGCCCTTCTCCCTGGCTCGCTCGGCCAGCGCCTGACCCACCGCCTGAGCCGCGCCACAGCTTCCGGTCGAGCTCTCGAGGCCTTCCTGCACGCCAGCCTCCAGCGAACTCGCGAAGGCGAGCGTATGGCCTGCCCGGTCGTCGACCAGCTGGGCGTAGATGTGACGACGGCTCTTGCGCACCGCGAGACGCGGCCGCTCCTGTGATCCGCGCAGCTTCTTGCGGATGCGGTAGCGCGTGCGCCGCCGCCGCTGGCTGCGATCGAGGATTCTCTTCCTGCGCAGGTTGCTCATGCCCTGTTCCTGTTCCGGTTCCTGCCTTGCTGCCTACCTGGTCGCCGCCTTGCCGACCTTGAGCCTCACGACTTCGTCGGCGTAGCGGATGCCCTTGCCCTTGTACGCGTCGGGCTTGCGCAGACTGCGCAGGTCTGCCGCGACCTGCCCGACCTGCTGCTTGTCGTTGCCCGTCACGCTGATGCGGTTCGCACGCCCGTCGATCGTCACGTCGATGCCCTCGGGCACCTGGTACACGACCGGGTGGGAGTAACCCAGGGCCAGGTGCAGCTCGCGACCCTTGACCTCGCCCCGGTAGCCCACGCCCACGATCTCCAGCTCCTTGCGGAAACCCTGGTTGACGCCCAGCACCGCGTTCGCGAGAAGCGCCCTCGCCAGGCCGTGAAGCGCCCGTTCCTGACCGCTCGAACCCGAGCGGTGCAGCGTCACGACGCCACCGTCGACCCGCACGTCGATTCCCTTCTGCAGCGGCTGCCGGAGCTGGCCGCGGGGACCCTTCACGGTCACCTCGCCTTCCGCGATCGCCACCGTGGTGCCGTCCGGCAGGGAGATCGGAGCCTTGCCTATGCGCGACATTCCTAGTACACCTCGCAAAGGACCTCGCCGCCGACCCGCTGACGGCGGGCCTGGGCGTCGGTCATGAGCCCCTGCGACGTCGACAGGATGGCCACGCCGAGGCCGTTCAGAACCGGCTTCAGGTCGTCGGCGGCACTGTAGACCCGGCGGCCCGGCTTGCTGATCTTGCGCACCTTCGTGATCGCCGGCGTGCCCTCGCCGTCGTAGGCGAGGAAGATCCGCAGAGTCCGGCCAGGAGGGGTGTCGAACACCTCGTAGTCGGCGATGTAGCCCTGGTCGCGAAGCACCCTGCAGAGCGCGATCTTCAGCTTCGAGGCCGGGGCCTCGGTGCGATCGTGCTTGACGATCAGGGCGTTGCGGATGGTTGTCAGAAGATCCGCGATGGGGTCGGTAACAGTCATCGGTCAGTTCCTGGAGTTTCCCTTCCGGGTCGTCGGGTCAGGGCCGGGTAGTCGGTCAGTGCCGGATCGTTGGTCAGTGCCGGTCGTCGGGTCGGTCAGCGGACGAACGGCATGCCCAGGCCGCGCAGGAGGTGCAGCGCCTGAGCGTCGGATTCCGCCGAAGTCACCACCGTGACGTTCATGCCCCGCGAGCCGCCGCTCTTCGAGTAGTCGACCTCGGGGAAGATCAGGTGGTCGCGAATGCCCAGGGTGTAGCTGCCCCTGCCGTCGAAGCTCCGGTCCGAGATGCCGCGGAAGTCCCGCACCCGAGGCAACGCCACCGTGACCAGCCGGTCGAGGAAGTGCCACATCCGGTTGCGGCGCAGCGTCACCCGACAGCCGATCGGCATGCCGGCACGCAGCTTGAAGGCGGCGATGGACTTGCGGGCCCGTGTGATCACCGGCTGCTGACCGGCGATCAGCGCCAGCTCGGGCACCGCGCCTTCGAGCACCTTGATGTTCTGGATGGCGTCGCCGATGCCCATGTTCAGGACGATCTTCTCGAGCCGAGGCACGGCCATCTGGTTCTCGATGCCGAACTCCTCCTGGAGGCTCTTCGTGACCTCGTCCTGATAGAGGGTCTTGAGTCGGGGGACCATTCGTCAGCTCCTCAGCTCAGCACCGCGCCGCTGACCTTGGCGTAGCGGGTCAGCTTGCCGTCCTCGAGGCGGCGCCTGCCCACTCGCGTCGGCTTGCCGGTGTCGGGGCAGATCACCATGAGATTGGAAATGTGGATGGGCGCCTCGCGCTCCAGGATGCCGCCCTGCACCTGCCGCTGGGGGTTCGGACGCTCGTGCTTCTTGACCATGTTCACGCGCTCGACGATCGCCCGGTTGGTGGCGGGAAGCACGCGCAGCACCCGGCTGCGAGCGCCGCGGTTACGGCCGGCAATCACCAGCACGTTGTCGCCCTTCTTGATCTTCACGCGGGTGTTCTTCGTTCTGGCCTTCGTCCTGCTTTTCTTCGCCGCCATCTCAGATCACCTCCGGCGCCAGCGAGACGATGCGCATGAAGCGCCGTTCGCGAAGTTCGCGCGCGACCGGTCCGAAGACGCGCGTGCCGATCGGCTCGCGCGAGTCGTTGATCAACACCGCGGCGTTGTTGTCGAAGCGGATGTAGCTGCCGTCGCGGCGACGACGCTCCTTGCGTGTGCGGACGATCACCGCGCGCACCACCTGGCCCTTCTTGACCGTGCCCTCCGGCGTCGCCTCCTTGACCGAGGCCGTGATCACGTCGCCCAGGACGCCGTAGCGGCCCGACGAGCCGCCCCGCAGCCTGATGCAGGCGATGCGCTTCGCACCCGAGTTGTCCGCGACGTCGAGCACCGTTCCCATCTGGATCATGGCACCCGCCTACCCTTCCGCACGCTTCACGATTCGCTGCACGCGCCAGCGCTTCCGGCGCGACAGCGGACGCGTCGAGACCAGGGAGACCACGTCCCCCTCCCGACAGTCGTTCGTCTCGTCGTGAGCCACGAACCGGGACGACTTCTTCATCAACCGGTGGTACAGCCGGTGCATGACCGTCTTCTCGACCGCCACCACCACCGTCTTGTCCATCTTCGCGCTGACCACCTTGCCGACCCGAGTCTGCCGGCGGCCTCGCGCTGCCTGCTCTGCAGCGTCCATGTTGCTCATCCCGTCTTTTCGCGCAGGACCGTCAGCACCCGCGCCAACTCGACCCGCGTGTTCCTCAACCTGGTCGGCTTCTCGAGCTGACCGATCGACTTCTGCACCCGGAGGGCAAACAGCTGATCCGCCAGCTCCCCCTCCTTCTGGCGCAGCTCGTCCTCGGTCAGTTCCCTCAGTTCGCTTGCCTTCATCTCGCCATCAACCCTCGGTGCCCGTAACCGTCAACCACTCTGCATGCCGTGACGCGCCACGAACCTGGTCTTGATCCCCAGTTTGTGCGAGGCCAGACGCATCGCCGACCTGGCGAGTTCCGGCGACACCCCTTCGAGCTCGTACAGGATGCGGGCCGGGCGAACCACGGCCACCCATTCCTCCGGGTTGCCCTTGCCCTTGCCCATCCTGGTCTCGAGCGGCTTCTTCGTGATCGGCTTGTCGGGGAAGACCCGGATCCAGACCTTCCCCGAACGCTTGATGTGCCGGGTAATCGCGATTCGCGCGGCCTCGATCTGGCGGGCGGTCACCCAGCCGGCCTCCTGGGCCTGAAGACCGTACTCGCCGAACGACACCGTGTTGCCGCCCTTCGCCAGACCACGGCGACGGCCACGGTGGTGCTTGCGGAACTTGACCTTCTTCGGCATCAACATCGCTCGTTACTCCTGCTGCTCCGGTGCTCGACCCTTGACGATCGCCCGGCCTCAGGCCGCCGTGCGCCGGCCGCGCTCACGCGACAGGTCGCCCCGGTACACCCACACCTTGACTCCGATCACCCCGTAGGTCGTCCTCGACTCGGCAAAGCCGTAGTCGATCTCGGCCTTCAGGGTGTGGAGCGGAAGGCGCCCTTCCTGGTACCACTCGGTGCGGGCGATTTCGTTGCCGCCCAGCCGGCCCGAAACCATGATCTTGACACCCTTGGCGCCGAATCGGAATGCCGATTCCATCGCCTTCTTCATCGCCCGCCGGAAGGCGACCCGCCGCAGCAGCTGACCGGCGATGTTCTCGGCGACGAGCTGCGCATCCAGCTCCGGACGCTGAATCTCCTGGATGTTGATGTGAACCTCCTGCCCCATCTGACGGGTCAGGTCGTCGCGGAGCTTGTCCACCTCGGCGCCCTTCCGTCCGATGATGATCCCCGGACGGGCCGTGTAGATCGTCACCCGCAGCTTCGCCGGGGCGCGCTCGATGTCGATCTGGCTGACGGCCGCATGCATGAGGCGCTTCTTCAGCGCGGTGCGCAGCTCGATGTCCGCCTGCAGGGTCTTCGCGTAGTCTCGCTCGGCGTACCAGCGCGAATGCCAGCCCTGGTTGTAGACCAGGCGAAACCCGTAGGGATGTGTCTTCTGACCCATTAGACCTCCTGGCCCGAATCGCCGTGAGTGGCGAGCTTGATCGTGACGTGGCTCTGTCGCTTGAGGATGCGGAAGGCGCGCCCCATCGGCTGCGGCCGCAGCCGCTTGAGGGTCGGGCCGCCATCGACGTAGATCTCCTTGACGTAGAGATCGCCGATGTCGACGCCGGGGTCGCGGTTCTCCGCGTTTGCCACCGCCGACCGCAGCAGCTTGTAGACGGGCCGCGCGGCGGCCTTCTTGCTCAGCTGCAGCAAGGTTGAAGCCTCTTCGACGCCGCGCCGACGAATGAGGTCAGCCACGAGGCGCACCTTCTGCGGCGACGCCTGCAGGTACCTGAGTCGGGCTGTTGTTTCCATCGTTCTCTACCGTTCCCCTCTTCGATCCCCGTTCCGAGGCAGACCCCGCTAGCGGGGACGGGAACTGCGCTCCCGCCTGCCGCCAGCATGCCCGCGAAACGTCCGCGTCTGGGCGAACTCGCCGAGCTTGTGGCCAACCATGTTCTCGCTGACGAACACCGGAATGAACCTCATGCCGTTGTGCACGGCGACCGTGTGGCCGACCATGTCGGGGATGATCGTCGACCGGCGGGACCAGGTCTTGATGACCCGCCGATCTCCGGTCGCGTTCATCGCCATCACCTTGTCATACAGGTGATTGTCGATGAAGAAACCCTTCTTGAGTGAACGCCCCACGTCTCCTCCTCCTTGTCTCCCGCGCCCCGTCTACTTGCGACGCGACCGTCGCCGCACGATCATGTTGGTGGTGCGCTTGTTCCTGCGCGTCTTGTAGCCCTTGGTGGGCTTGCCCCAGGGCGTCGTCGGATGCCGACCGCCGGACGCCTTGCCCTCGCCGCCGCCCATCGGGTGGTCGACCGGGTTCATGGCGACGCCACGGGTGTGCGGACGTCGGCCGAGCCAGCGCTTGCGGCCCGCCTTGCCGAGCGAGATGTTCGAGTGCTCCGCGTTGCCTACCTCGCCGATCGTCGCCGAACAGTCGACATGCACCCGGCGCACCTCGCCGGAGGGCAGCCGCACCTGGGCGTAGGCGCCTTCCTTGGCCATCAGCTGGGCGCCGGCGCCCGCGCTCCGCACCATCTGGCCGCCGCCGCCGATCTTCAACTCGATGTTGTGAATCACGGTGCCCAGGGGGATGAACCGGATCGGCAGGCAGTTGCCGACATCGATCTCGGCGTCCTTGCCCGCCTGCACCGTGTCCCCCACCTTGAGCCCGCGCGGCTGCAGGATGTAGCGCTTCTCTCCGTCCGCGTAGTGGAGGAGGGCGATCAGGGCACTGCGGTTCGGGTCGTACTCGATGGTCGCGACCTTCGCCGGGACGCCGACCTTGTCGCGACAAAAGTCGATGCGGCGGTAGCGACGCTTGTGGCCGCCGCCCCGGAACCGCATCGTCTGCCGGCCCTTGTTGTTGCGGCCGCTGATTCGCTTCCGGCCTTCGACCAGAGGCTTGTGCGGCCGGTTCGCCGTCACTTCCTCCCGCCGGGCGTACTCCTGGAAGCGGCTCGCAGGATTCGTCGGATTCAGTTTCTTGATCGCCATTGCCGGCTCTCGCTCAAACGTTGTCGAACAGGTCGATCTGGCCTTCGGCCAGGCGAACGTATGCCTTCTTCCAGCTCGCCGTCCGGCCGACGAAACGACCGCGGCGGCGGACCTTGCCGCGCATGTTGGCGATGCGGACCTCGGCGACGCGGACGCCGGAGAACTGCGCCTCGACCGCGCGCCGCACCTCGATCTTGTTGGCCCGGGGGTCGACCACGAAGGCGATGATGTTGCGCTCGTCACGCAGATCGGTCGACTTCTCGGTGATCAGCGGCCGCCGGAGCACGTCCTGCACCCTCATGATTCCTGCACCCTCATGATTCGCTCCCCTTGCGTCGCTTCCGGGCCAGCACGTCGGCCAGACGCTCGATCGCCGCAGTGCTGAACAGGAGGTGGCCCCGGTCCACCACGTCGTAGACGTTGACCGCCATGGCGTCGACCACCTTCAGCAGCGGGTGGTTCCTGGACGCGAGCGCCAGGTTCCGGTTGCCGTGATCGTCGATGATCAGGGCCTTGCCGTTCACTCCCAGTCCCTGGATGCGGGCCGCCAGGGCACCGGTCTTGTGGCTGTCGAGCTCGAGCGAGTCGATCACCATGATCCGCTCCTCGAGCAGCTTCCTGGACAGGGCAGACTTGAGGGCGTTGCGCTTCTCGTTCCGCGACAGCTTGTTGCGATAGCTGCGCGGACGCGGACCGTGGACCACGCCGCCGCCACGCCGAATCGGCGACCTGCGGCTTCCGGCACGTGCCCTACCGGTTCCCTTCTGGCGGTGGGGCTTGGCGCCCGAACCGCGCACCTCGTGACGCCCCTTGACCTTGTGCGTCCCGGCTCGCTGCGCCGCCCGCCAGGCCACGACGGCAGTGTGAATCAGGTGCTCCTTGTAGGGGTAGGAGAACACCTCTTCCGGCAGGTCGACGCTGCCGACCGGTGCGTTGTCCAGGCTCCGGACCTCGAGCGACGGCATCAGACCGAACCTCGCACCATCACCAGGCCCCGCCGACCACCGGGCACGGCGCCCCGCAGGTAGAGCAGGCGGTTCTCGGCATCCACCCTGACCACGACCAGCTTCTTCGTCGTGATCCTCTTGCCGCCCATCCGGCCGGGGAAGCGCATGCCGGGGAAGACGCGCGACGGGCTGGCCGACTGTCCAACCGAGCCGGGAGCGCGGTGGAACATCGAGCCGTGGCTGGCGCGACCGCCGCCGAAGCCGTGGCGCCGCATGACGCCCTGAAAGCCCTTGCCCTTGCCGGTCCCGATGACGTCGACCCGGGCGCCGGCCTCGAAGACTGACACGTCGATCTCGTCGCCGGGGCCGGACTCATCCGAGGCATCGACCCGAAGCTCGGCCAGGTGGCGCATCGGCTCCACGCCTGCCTTCTTGAAATGCCCGCGCCGCGGCTCCGTGACCCGCTTCAAAGGGCGACTCTCGACGAGACCAATCTGCACCGCCTCGTAGCCGTCGGTGGCCGTGGTCTTGCGCTGCACGACGCGGCAGGGCCCCATCTCCAGCACCGTGACCGGCACGGCCGCGCCGTCGTCGCTGAAGATCTGGGTCATGCCGATCTTGCGCCCAAGCAGCCCCTTGGTCTGACTCCTGCTACCGCTCACCGTCGGTTCTCCCCGAAGTTCGCCTCGCGCCTCAGGCGCCGAAGGCCTTGATCTCGACGTCGACGCCGGCCGGAAGCTCGAGCTTCATCAGGGCGTCGACCGTCTGGCTGGTGGGCTCGAAGATGTCGAGCAATCGCTTGTGGGTGCGGATCTCGAACTGCTCCCGGGACTTCTTGTCGACATGCGGAGAGCGGTTCACCGTGTAGCGCGCTATGTGCGTGGGCAGCGGAATGGGCCCGACGACGCGGGCGCCGCTTCGCCGTGCGGTGTCAACGATCTCGTGCGTCGACGAATCCAGGATGCGGTAGTCGAAGGCCTTGAGCCTGATGCGGATCTTCTCGTTCATTCGTGTTCTCGAATCCCGTCGTTCCCGGTCGTCTCGTTCCCGGTGGCCACGTCGCTCTGTCCTGCCCGACCGCCGCTACTCGACGATGTCCGTGACGGTGCCGGCGCCGACGGTCCGACCACCTTCTCGGATGGCGAAGCGCACGCCGCGCTCCATCGCGATCGGAGCGATCAGCTCCACGTCCAGCGACACATTGTCGCCCGGCATCACCATCTCCGTACCCGCAGGCAGGTTCGCCACCCCCGTCACGTCCGTCGTCCGGAAGTAGAACTGCGGACGGTAGCCGTCGAAAAACGGCGTGTGGCGACCCCCCTCGTCCTTGTTCAATACGTACACCTCGCCGCGAAACTTCGTGTGCGGAGTGATCGACTTCGGCTTCGCCAGCACCTGACCGCGCTCCACCTCGTCCTTCTTCGTCCCACGCAGCAAAACGCCGATGTTGTCCCCGGCCTCGCCCGAGTCCAGAAGCTTCCGGAACATCTCCACACCCGTCACAACCGTCGACTTCGTCTCCCGTATGCCCACGATCTCCACCGACTCGCCAACCTGAACGCGACCCCGCTCCACACGGCCCGTCACCACCGTGCCGCGACCCGAAATCGTGAAAATGTCCTCGATCGGCATCAAAAAGTCCTGGTCCACCGCCCGCTCCGGAGTCGGCACGTACGAGTCCACCTCCGACAGCAGCTCCACGATCTTCGAACCCCACTCGCTGTCGGGGTTCCCATCCTCCAGCGCCCGAAGCGCCGAACCCTGCACGATCGGAATGTCGTCTCCAGGAAAATCGAACGACGACAGCAGATCGCGAAGCTCCAACTCCACAAGCTCCAAAAGCTCCTCGTCGTCCACCATGTCGCACTTGTTCATGAACACCACGATGTATGGCACGCCCACCTGACGGGCCAAAAGCACGTGCTCGCGGGTCTGAGGCATCGGACCGTCTGCTGCCGACACCACCAGGATCGCACCGTCCATCTGCGCCGCGCCAGTGATCATGTTCTTCACGTAGTCCGCGTGACCCGGACAGTCCACGTGAGCGTAGTGACGCCGGTCCGTCTCGTACTCCACGTGAGCCGTCGCAATCGTGATGCCACGCTCTCGCTCCTCCGGAGCCTTGTCGATCTCGTCGAACGGCACAAACTCCGCACCGCCGTGCTTCGCCAGAATGTTCGTGATCGCCGCCGTCAACGTCGTCTTGCCGTGGTCCACGTGCCCGATCGTCCCCACGTTCACGTGCGGCTTCGTGCGCTCGAACTTCTCCTTCGCCATTGCCTGAATTCCTCGCTGTATCGCCTGATCGCCTGAACTGGCTTGATTCGTCTGTCTTGATGAAGTTCCGGATGAATGCGGGATCTCGGCGGCCGTGCCTCAGCCGGCTGCCCTGGCCACCACTTCCTCGCTCACGTTGCGGGGAGTGGGTTCGTAGGACTCGAACTGCATCGAGTAGTTCGCCCTGCCCTGGGTGGCAGAGCGCAGATCCGTCGCGTAGCCGAACATCTCGGCCAGGGGCACGCGGGCGTTGAGCACCTGGGTCCGGTTCACGGGCTCCATGCCCAGCACCTTGCCCCGCCTCGAGTTGATGTCGCCGATGACGTCGCCCATGAACTCCTCGGGCATCGTGACCTCGACGGCCATGACGGGCTCGAGCAGCACGGGGGCGGCGTGGCCGGCAGCGTCGCGCCATGCCATCGAACCGGCGATCTTGAAGGCCACCTCGGAGGAGTCCACCTCATGAAAGCTGCCGTCGTACACCTCGACCGCGACCCCGGTGACCGGGTAGCCGGCCAGTGGACCGGACTCCAGCGCCTCGGACACCCCTCGCTCGATGGACCGGATGAACTCCCTGGGAATCACGCCGCCCCTGGTCGTGTCCTCGAACTCCATGCCTTCGCCCTCGGCGGGACGCACCCGGACCCTGCAGTGGCCGTACTGCCCGCGACCGCCGGACTGACGGACGAAACGACCCTCGCCCTCGGCCTCTCGCGTGATCGTCTCGCGGTAGGCAACCTGGGGCCGCCCCACGTTCGCCCCGACGCGAAACTCGCGGATCAGGCGGTCCGTGATGATGTCCAGGTGCAGCTCGCCCATGCCCGAGATCAGAGTCTGCGCCGTGTCCGGGTCGGTATGCACGCGGAACGTCGGATCTTCGCGCATCAGCTTCTCGAGCGCGATCCCCAGCTTCTCCTGGTCCGCCTTCGTCTTCGGCTCGATGGAGACCGCGAGGACCGGTTCCGGGAAGTCCATGGACTCGAGGACGATCGGGGCGCCGGGATCGCAGATCGTGTCGCCGGTGGTCACGTTGCGGAGACCCACTGCCGCGGCGATGTCGCCGCACCACACGCGCTTGATCTCCTCGCGCTTGTTGGCGTGCATCTTGAGCAGCCGCCCGAGGCGCTCCCGCTTGCCGCTGTTGGCATTCAGCACCGACTGGCCGCTCTCGACCCGGCCCGAGTAGACCCGCAGGTAGGCGAGCTGGCCGACGAACGGATCGTTCATGATCTTGAACACGAGAGCGCTGAACGGCTCATCCTCCGAGGCCTCGCGGGAAGCCCGCTCGTCGCCGTCGACGAGGCCCTCGATCGTCGGCACGTCAAGCGGCGACGGGAGGTACGCGATGACCGCGTCCAGCAGCGGCTGCACGCCCTTGTTGCGGAAGGCCGAGCCGCAGAAGACCGGCTGCAGGCTGCTGTTCACGGTCGCCCGGCGCAGCGCGGAACGCAGATCGTCGTTGCTGACCTCGGCCCCGGAGAGATAGAGCTCCAGGAAGTCGTCGTCGACCTCGGCCACCGCCTCGACCATCACCTCACGCGCGGTCAGGGCCAGATCCGCGTACTCCTCCGGAATCTCCCTCACCCGGTAGCGGGCGCCGAGGCTCTCGTCCTCGTACAGGCAGGCCGTCATTTCAACCAGGTCGATGACGCCGGAGAACGCGTCCTCGCGCCCGAGGGGAAGCTGAAGCACGACCGGCGACGCGTTCAGGCGTTCGCGCATCATCCGCACGCAGCGGTCGAAGTCCGCCCCCAAGCGGTCCATCTTGTTGACGAAGGCGATGCGCGGCACGCCGTACCTGTCCGCCTGTCGCCACACGGTCTCGCTCTGCGGCTCGACGCCGGCCACCGCATCGAACACGGCGACCGCTCCGTCAAGCACGCGCAGGGAGCGCTCGACCTCGGCCGTGAAGTCGACGTGGCCAGGCGTGTCGATGATGTTGATCCGGTGGTCCTTCCAGGTGCAACTCGTCGCCGCCGACGTGATCGTGATGCCGCGCTCCTGCTCCTGCTCCATCCAGTCCATCGTGGCGGTGCCTTCATGCACCTCGCCGAGCTTGTAGTTCACGCCCGTGTAGTAGAGGACGCGCTCCGTCGTGGTCGTCTTGCCTGCGTCGACGTGCGCCATGATCCCGATGTTCCGGGTCTTCTGAAGCGGGACGCTTCCGGGTGCGTTCTTCGACATGGCTTGGCGTGACTTGCGGGAGAACTTGCGGGCAGGGCTTGAAGGACTGGACTCTGGGGCAGGGGCCTGAGGGGCGGCAAACGGGGTCTGGCAGCTACGGGCTGGTCTGGCAGCAAGGGACGTGTTGCGCCCATCGGAGCCAGGCTCCCGACCCGCCTGGTTCCGCGACCAGAAGGGGGAGCGGCGCGACGCCGTGGGCGGGCCACCTGCGGCGGCATGAACGCGGAGGGCGCCGCCGGGCTGGCGGCCGCCGAACTCGCGCCCTACCAGCGGTAGTGGGAAAAGGCCCTGTTCGCTTCTGCCATTCGGTGGGTGTCCTCTTTCCTCTTGATCGCTACTCCGCGGTTGCCGGCGGCGTCGAGGAGCTCGCCCGCCAACCGCAGTCTCATGGTCTTCTCTCCGCGGCCCTTGGCCGCCAGAATCAGCCATCGCATCGCCAGGGCCAGCTTGCGCGCCGGCCGCACCTCGATGGGCACCTGATAGGTCGAACCGCCAACCCGGCGCGACTTGACCTCCACCGCCGGCTTGACGTTGTCGATCGCCTTCTGGAAGACGGCGACCGGATCCTCCTCGTCGGTGCGCTCCCTGATCGTGGCGAGAGCATCGTAGAGGATGCGCTCGGCGACGGACTTCTTGCCGTCCTTCATCAGGACGTTGACGAACTTGCTTACCAGCTGCGAGTTGTACAGCGGATCAGGCAGGATCTCGCGCTTCGGAACTTCACGGCGTCTGGGCACGGAACTCTCCCCCGTCAGACCTTGGGCCGCTTGGCGCCGTACTTGGAACGCCCGCGACGGCGGTCATCGACCCCGACCGCATCGAGCGTGCCCCGGATCACGTGGTAGCGGACGCCTGGCAGGTCCTTCACCCGGCCGCCGCGGATCAGGACGATGGAGTGCTCCTGCAGGTTGTGCCCCACCCCGGGGATGTAGGTCGTGACCTCGATGCCGTTGGTCAGCCGCACCCGCGCCACCTTGCGCATGGCCGAATTCGGCTTCTTGGGCGTCGCGGTGTAGACGCGAACGCAGACGCCACGTCTCTGCGGCGAGGACTGAAGAGCCGGGCTCTTCGTCTTCCGTACCTGGCGTTGTCGGCCCTTGCGGACCAGCTGACGGATCGTGGGCATCTGTGCTCCGGCTACTCCCTGCGCGAACTTCTCTTCCGACCGGCAGCCGGCGCTCCCGACCTGACGCGCCGTACCCCTGCCGGCCACCGGGACTCGGCCCGGGCAACCGCTGCGACCCGACTCCCGACCGCACGAGGCCCCCCAAACGGGGAACCGGACGCGACACCGGGCGTCAACCCGGTTCAGAGCTTGTCGCTGAGTTGGTGAACTGTGCTCTTTGTGGACGTCCCCGCGGCCCGCACTCCGCGAACCGCACAAGATCGCGAACGCTAGCAGAAAAGCGAGAGGCTGGGCAAGCCTGCGTCTTGTCCAACCGCACAAGCAGCGCGGGCGCCGCTGACCGCGGCGGTCAACGCCGGGAAGGTGATGTCGTGGGTGGCGCCCTGGCTGGGGCTACTGACGCTGGCAGTGACCGTGACTGTTGTGGGTTGCGCATTCAACATGGTCGGGCCGCCGTTGATGGCGCCCGTGACGGCATCAATGGTCAGTCCCGGCGGCAGGGCGGGCGCCACCGTGAAGCTGATCGCCCCCGAAAAGTTCACCGCCGTGGGGGCGAGCGTGGCGATGGCCGTGCCGACCATCAGCGTGGTCGGGGCGGCCGGACAGGTCAGTCTCGGCGCCCCGAGGATGAATACGCTGATCTGCGCCGCCGCGCCGTCGTCGTAGTTCGGGCGCGGGCCAGGAGCTCTTGACTCCGCTGCCGAGCTGCGCCGTGCTCGAGTCAGGCTGTTCGAACCCATCCACGGCGAGAATCGGCGCCACCGGCCGGCCCCGGGAACGGCCCGCCGACACGGAGGACGCCGTTGGCATCCCTGACCTCGGGCCAGCGCCCGTTCATGCTCACTTCAGGATTGGAAAGGACGGGCCTGAGCGGATCAGTTCTCGCCCTCGCTCATCATCTGCGGCATCGTGCGAATGAACTCCTCCGGATAGTCGTAGTAGAGGTCGTCTGTCTGCAGGTCCGGCGTCGGGTAGACCACCTCCTCGATGTGGAAGTCATGGTAGTGGTCCATGCCGGTGCCGGCGGGGATCACGCGGCCGACGATCACATTCTCCTTCAGGCCGCGCAGGTGGTCGACCCGACCGCTGATCGCGGCTTCGGTGAGCACCCGCGTGGTCTCCTGGAAGCTCGCCGCCGAGATGAAGCTCTCGGTGGAAAGCGAGGCCTTGGTGATGCCGAGCAGCAGCGGCTGGCCGATGGCCGGCGTGCCGCCGGCCGCAGTCACTCGCTCGTTCTCCGCCTGGAACCGCCACCGGTTGACCTGCTCGTCGATCAGGAAGTCCGTGTCGCCGACCTCCTCGATCTTCACCGAGCGCATCATCTGCCGCACGATGACCTCGATGTGCTTGTCGTTGATGGACACGCTCTGGGAGCGGTAGACCTCCTGGATCTTGTCGACCAGGTAGCGCTGCAACTCCTTCTCGCCCTTCACCTGCAGGATGTCGTGCGGGTTGATGTTCATCGCCTCGCCGATCAGCGGGTCGCCGGCAGAGACGTACTCGCCGTCCTGCACGTTGACGTGGATGTGGCGCGGAATCTGGTACTTCAGGCTCTCGCCGGCCTCGTTCTCGACGGTGATCTCGCGGTGGCCCTTGACAACCTCCTTGCTCAGGCGGATCGTGCCGTCGATGGCGGTGATGACCGCGGGCTCCCGCGGCTTGCGCGCCTCGAACAGCTCCTGCACCCGCGGCAGACCGCCAGTAATGTCCTTGGTCTTGGTCGTCTCGCGCGGAATCTTGGCCAGCGTGTCGCCGGGATGGACCTCGACGCCGTCGTTGACCCACAGGTGAGAACCGCTGGGCAGGAGATAGCGCCTCTCCTCGCCGTCCGCGCCGACGACCAGGATGGCCGGGGCGCGCTTCTCGTTCTGCGACGCCTCGACGATGATCCGGTGGGACAGCCCGGTGACCTTGTCCGTCTCCTCGCGGACGTTCTCGCCCTCGACGATGTCGCGGTACTCGGCACGGCCCTTCACCTCGGTGAGGATGGCGGAGGTGAACGGATCCCACTCGACCAGGTCGGTGCCCGGTTCGACTTCCTGGTTCTCGCGGACCAGCAGATGGGAGCCGTAGGTCAGGGAGTGACGCTCGAGCTCGCGGCCGGCCTTGTCGACCAGCGCCAGCTTGCCGTTCCGGTTGACGACCACCAGATCGCCCTCCCGGCTGTCGACCGTGGCCACGTTGATCAGCTTCACGAAGCCCTGGTTCCGGGCGGCGTGTCGCGACTGTTCGGACACGCGGCTCGCCGTGCCGCCGAAGTGGAAGGTCCGCATGGTGAGCTGGGTGCCCGGCTCCCCGATCGACTGCGCGGCGATGACGCCAACCGCCTCGCCTAGGTCGACGGGCCGCCCGGTCGCCAGGTTGCGCCCGTAGCACGCGGCGCAGACGCCGCGTCGGGTTTCGCAGGTCAGCACGGAGCGGATCTTCACTTCCTCGATTCCTGCGGCCTGGATGTTGTTGGCCATCTCCTCGGTCATGGCCTCGCCGGCCTCGATCAGCTGGTCGCCGGTCAGGGGGTCGAACAGGGGCTCCTGGCTGACCCGACCGACCAGGCGGGCGCGCAGCGGCTGCAGCGTGTCGCCGCCCTCCATGATCGCCGTCACGACGATGCCGTCGATCGTGCCGCAGTCCCGCTCCGTGATGATCACGTCCTGGGCCACGTCCACCAGACGACGGGTCAGGTAGCCCGAGTCGGCGGTCTTGAGCGCCGTGTCGGCCAGGCCCTTGCGGGCGCCGTGAGTGGAGATGAAGTACTGCATGACCGGCAGCCCCTCGCGGAAGTTCGCATAGATGGGCGTCTCGATCACCTCGCCGGACGGCTTGGACATCAGACCGCGCATGCCGGCTAGCTGCCTCACCTGCTCGCGCGAGCCTCGGGCGCCGGAATCGGCCATCAGGTTGATGGGATTCGCCTCCGAGCGCTCCTCCTCGACCTCCTTCATCTCGCGGAACATCTCGGACGAGACGTTCTCGGTCACCCGATGCCAGATGTCGATGATCTTGTTCTTCCGTTCGCCGGCGGTGATGACGCCCTGGCGGCGCTGGTCCTCGATCTCCAGCACCTCGCGGCGCGCCTCCTCGATCAGGTCCTCCTTCGTCGACGGCACGACCATGTCGTCGACGCCGAAGGAGATGCCTGCCCTGGTGGCGTACTGGAAGGTGATCTCCTTGATCTCGTCGAGCATCCGGACCGCCAGATCGCTGCCGTGGCGGATGAAGCAGTAGCCGATCAGGTCCTGCAGGCCCCGCTTCTTCAGCAGACCGTTGATGAACGGCATCTCGCCGGGCAGGTGATCGTTCAGGATCACCCGGCCCACCGTCGTCTCGACCAGCTCACCGTCGAGCTGGCGCGGCTCGGCATGGACGACGTCCTGGTCGTCGTTCTGCACCTCGAGATCGATGTAGTCGCCGGAGAGCCTCAGGCGGATAGGCGTCTGCGTCTCCACGACGCCGCCGTCGAGCGCGAACAGCACCTCGTCCACGCTGGCGAAGGTGCGTCCCTCGCCCCGCGCGCCCTTGCGCTTCATGGTGAGGTAGTAGCCGCCCAGCACCAGGTCCTGGCTCGGCACCGCCAGCGGCCGGCCGTTCGCCGGGCTGAGGATGTTGTTCGAGGCCTGCATCAGCACGTGACTCTCGATCTGGGCCTTGGGCGACAGCGGCACGTGAACCGCCATCTGGTCGCCGTCGAAGTCCGCGTTGAAGGCGGCGCAGACCAGCGGATGAATCTGGATCGCCTTGCCCTCGATCAGCACCGGCTGGAAGGCCTGGATGCCCAGGCGGTGGAGGGTGGGCGCCCGGTTCAGGAGCACCGGATGATCGCGAATCACCTCGTCCAGGGCATCCCAGACGACGTCCTCCTCGCGCTCCACCATCTCCTTCGCGGCCTTGATCGTGCTGACGTGCTCGCGCTCCTCGAGCCAGCTGTATATGAACGGCTTGAACAGCTCCAGCGCCATCTTCTTCGGCAGGCCGCACTCGTTCAGCTGCAGGTCCGGGCCGACCACGATGACGGAGCGGCCCGAGTAGTCGACCCGCTTGCCCAGCAGGTTCTGGCGGAACCGCCCCTGCTTGCCCTTCAAGGTGTCGGAGAGGGACTTGAGCGGGCGGTTGTTCGAGCCCTTGAGCACGCGACCGCGCCGACCGTTGTCGAACAGCGCATCGACGGCCTCCTGCAGCATCCGCTTCTCGTTGCGGACGATGACCTCGGGCGCACGCAGCTCCAGCAGCTTCTTCAGCCTGTTGTTGCGGTTGATCACCCGCCGGTAGAGGTCGTTCAGGTCACTGGTGGCGAAGCGCCCGCCGTCCAGCGGCACGAGCGGCCGAAGCTCCGGCGGAATGACAGGGATGACGTCGAGGATCATCCACTCCGGCCGGTGGCCGCTGCGCCGGAACGCGTTGACGACCTTGAGCCGCTTGGCCGCCTTGAGGCGGCGGATCTGGCTCGAGTCGGAGCGCATGGCGATGCGCAGTTCCTCGGCCAGCTCGTCGACGTCGATGCGGCACAGGAGCTCCTTGATCGCCTCGGCGCCCATCCGGGCGTCGAAGCCGTCCGGGCCGTACTCCTCTCGCAGCTCGCGGAAGCGCTCCTCGGACAACAGCTCGTTCCCCTCGAGCTCCGTCTCGCCGGGGTCGATGACGACGTAGCTCTCGAAGTAGAGGATGCGCTCGAGGTTCTTGAGCGTCAGGTCGAGCAGGTGGCCGATGCGGCTGGGCAGACCCTTGAAGAACCAGACGTGGCTCGCGGGGCTCGCCAGCTCGATGTGGCCCATGCGCTCCCGACGAACCCGCGAACGCGTGACCTCGACGCCGCACTTGTCGCACACCACGCCGCGGTGCTTCATCCGCTTGTACTTGCCGCACAGACACTCCCAGTCGGTCATCGGCCCGAAGATCTTGGCGCAGCAGAGACCGTCCCGCTCCGGCTTGAAGGTGCGGTAGTTGATCGTCTCGGCCTTCGTGACCTCGCCGTAGCTCCAGGAACGGATCCTCTCCGGCGACGCCAGAGCGATCTTGATCGCGTTGAAGTCCCTCGCCGACTGCGTCTTCTCGAAACTGGACAGTGGTTGCACCCTGCGACCTCCTATTCCTGGACCTTCATCAACTCGACGTCGAGACACAGACTTTGCAATTCGCGCACCAGCACGTTGAACGACTCCGGCAGTCCGGGATCCTCCGGCACGTCGCCCTTGACCAGGGCCTCGTAGGCGCGGCTCCGGCCTTCCACGTCGTCGCTCTTGACGGTGAGCAGCTCCTGAAGCGTGTAGGCAGCGCCGTATGCCTGCAGGGCCCACACCTCCATCTCGCCGAAACGCTGACCGCCGAACTGGGCCTTGCCGCCCAGCGGCTGCTGCGTGATGAGCGAGTAAGGACCGATCGACCGAGCGTGGATCTTGTCGTCCACCAGGTGGGAGAGCTTCAGCATGTAGATGTAGCCCACCGTCACCTTCTGCTCGAACGCGTCGCCGGTGACGCCGTCGTACAGGATCGTCTTGCCCGACTCCGGCAGCTCGGCCTCGCCCATCAGCTCCTTGAGCCGGGACTCGCGGATGCCGTCGAAGACCGGGGTGGCGAACTTCACCCCCAGCGCCTTTCCAGCCCAGCCGAGGTGCGTCTCGAGTATCTGGCCGACGTTCATCCGGCTCGGCACGCCCAGCGGATTGAGCACGATCTCGACCGGCGTGCCGTCCGGCAGGTAGGGCATGTCCTCCTCGGGGAGGATGCGCGAGATGACGCCCTTGTTGCCATGCCGGCCGGCCATCTTGTCGCCCACCTGCAGCTTGCGCTTCATCGCCACGAACACCTTGACCATCTTGATCACGCCCGGGGGAAGTTCGTCGCCCTTCTGGAGCAGCTCGATCTTCTCCTCGTTCACGCGGTGCATGACCTTGATGTAGGAGTCCGTGCGCTTGTAAATCGCGGACACCTCCTTGAGCAGGTCCTCGTCGACCGGCAGCGCCAACACCTCCTGCCGCGTCAGCTGGCGGAGATGATCGTCCGTGATCGTCTCGCCCGCCTCCAGCAGGTCCTCGCCCTCACGATCCTTCACCGCAGCCGTGGGCTTCAGGCCTTCGAGCAGGCGACGGATCTTCTTGTTCCGCTCCTCGTGCATGATGCTCGTCTGGTCGCGAATGTTCTTCTCGAGTCGGACGACCTCGTGCTCCTCGATCTCCAGCGCCCGGCTGTCCTTGTCGACGCCCTTGCGCTGGAAGATCTTGACCTCGACGACGGTGCCGTCTATGCCGGGGGGCGCCTTCAGGCTGGCGTCGCGGACGTCGCCCGCCTTCTCGCCGAAGATGGCGCGCAGCAGCTTCTCCTCCGGGGTGAGCTGGGTCTCGCCCTTCGGCGTGACCTTGCCCACCAGGATGTCGCCGGCCTTGGCAGGGGCGCCGATGCGAATCACTCCGCTCTCGTCAAGGTCGGCGAGCGCGGCCTCGGAGACGTTCGGAATGTCCCGCGTGATCTCCTCCGGCCCCAGCTTGGTGTCGCGAGACTCGATCTCGAACTCCTCGATGTGAATCGAGGTGTAGGCGTCATCGCGCACCAGGCGCTCGGACACCAGGATCGCGTCCTCGAAGTTGTACCCGCGCCAGGGCATGAATGCCACGAGCACGTTGCGGCCGAGGGCCAGCTCGCCCTTCTCGGTCGAGGCGCCGTCGGCGAGAACGTCTCCGGGCCGCACCCGGTCGCCTTCGCGCACGATCGGCTTCTGGTGCACGCAGGTGTTCTGATTCGAGCGGCGGAACTTGGTCAGCTGGTAGATGTCGGCGCCGAAGTCGCGCGACTCGCCGCTCTCGGAGCTCTCGACCCGAACGATCACCCGGTCGGCATCCACCGAATCCACGATCCCCGCCCGCTGGCACAGGACCACGGCGCCGGAGTTCCGCGCGACGATGCCTTCAAGCCCCGTGCCGACGATCGGCGAATCGGAACGCAGGAGCGGCACGGCCTGCCGCTGCATGTTCGAGCCCATCAGGGCGCGGTTCGCGTCGTCGTTCTCGAGGAAGGGGATCAGGGCCGCGGCGACGCTCACGAGCTGCTTCGGGCTGATGTCCATGTAGTCGACGCGTTCGCGGTCCACGGTGACGAAGTCGCCGCCGGAACGGGCCACCGGCCTGTCGTTCAGCAGCAGGCCCCGCTCGTCGACGCTGGCGTTCGCCTGGGCGATGCGGTACTTCTCCTCCTCCCAGGCAGTCAGGTAGAAGGCGTGGGGTTCGGCCTCCACCGGCCGGCCTCCGTCCCTGGCGATCCGCTCGTTCTCGGCCTCGAGCTCGTCCGACGAGATGATCTGACCGTGGGAGAAGGAGCTGCCGCCGACCTTGATCACCTTGTGGTGGTCGATGACGCGGCCGCCCTCCACCTTCTTGTACGGGCTCTGGATGAACCCGTAGTCGTTGATCTCGGCGTAGGTCGCGAGCGACGAGATGAGGCCGATGTTCGGACCTTCCGGCGTCTCGATCGGGCAGATCCGGCCGTAGTGCGTGGCGTGCACGTCGCGAACCTCGAAGCCCGCTCTCTCCCGCGACAGCCCACCGGGGCCGAGGGCGGACAGCCGTCGCTTGTGGGTCACCTCGGAGAGCGGATTCGTCTGATCCATGAACTGCGAGAGCTGCGACGAACCGAAGAACTCCTTGATCGCCGCGATGACCGGCTTCGAGTTGATGAGGTCATGCGGCATCGCCGAGTCGATGTCCTGGTGGACCGACATCTTCTCCTTGATCGCCCGCTCCATGCGCACCAGGCCGAGCCGGAACTGGTTCTCCAGCAGCTCGCCCACCGCCCTGACCCGCCGATTGCCGAGGTTGTCGATGTCGTCGATCTGGCCCACGTCCTTCTGCAGCTGCAGCAGGTACGTGATCACCTTGTAGAAGTCCTCCGCGGAGAGGGTCTTCTGGTCCATCGCGACGTCGCTGTCGAGCTTGATGTTGAACTTGAAGCGGCCTACGCGCGAGAAGTCGTACCGCTTGGCGTCGAAGAACATCCCGTAGAACAGCGAGCGAGCGCTCTCCTGCGTGGGCGGATCTCCGGGCCGCATGCGGCGGTAGATCTCGATCTGGGCCTCCCTGGAGTCCTTCGTGTTGTCCTTGGCGAGGGTGTTGGAGATCGTTGCGCCGCAGAGCTCCCAGTCCGGGTAGAACACCTCCACGTCGCTGTGGTCGCGGCCCTCGAGCCGTTCGTCGAGGTCCTCGGGAATCAGGTCGTTCGCCTCGAGCAGCACCTCGCCGGTCTCCCTGTCCACGACGTCGGCGATGAAGTACGCGGCCTCCAGCTCCGGCATGCCCACCTCTGCCTCGATGGGGTCGCCGGCATCCAGGCGCTCGATCGCCTCCTCTTCCAGATCCAGGCCAGCGAACACGCTGTAGCGGTGGCGCACGCCACGGCCCGAACGGTCGCGCAGCCGCTCCTTCTCCAGGACATCCGGGACGATGCCGAGGCGGTACACGCCGCCTCCCTCGACCGTCAGCGGCAGCGCCGTGTAGAACTGACGGAGAATCTGCTCGTCCGATTCAAGCCCCAGGGCACGCAGGAAGATCGTGCCGTAGAACTTGCGCTTGCGGTCGATGCGGACTGAGAGGATGTCCTTCTGGTCGTACTCGAACTCGACCCAGGAGCCGCGGTACGGGATGATCTTCGCCAGGTAGACCTGCTTGTCCCGGGTGAAGAAGACGCCGGGGCTGCGGTGCAGCTGGCTGACGATGACCCGCTCGGTGCCGTTGATGATGAAGGTGCCGGTGTCGGTCATCAGCGGGATCTCGCCGAAGTAGACCTCCTCCTCCTTGGCGTCCCGCATCATCCTGGTGCCCGTTTCCGGGTCCTTGTCGTACACGAACAGCCGGAAGGTGACCTTGAGCGGCACGGCGTAGGTCATGCCGCGCTCCCGGCACTCGGGCAGCGAGTACTTCAGCTGGAGCTCGACCGGACCGCCGCAGGTGTCGCAGCGCGTGACGCGGTTCTCGTTCACCGCCCCGCAAGCCGGACAGGCGACGCTGTCCTCGAGCGGGTGGTCGGTCATGATCTTCTCGCCGCAGTTGGTGCAGGACATCCGCAGGTACTCGAGCCCCTTGAGCCCGCCGCAGCGGCAGTGCCAGTCGCCGATCGAGTAGCTGACGAAGTCGAGCGAGCAGGTCTCGCGGAAGTCCCAGAAGGGGAAGATGCCGGTGAAGACGGCCTGCAGGCCGTGGCTCACCCGCTCCCTCGGCAGCAGGCCCATCTGCAGGAACCGCTCGTAGGAACGGCGCTGCACCCCGATCAGGTCGGGAATGCCCAGCGTGGTCTCGATGGTCGAGAAGTCAATCCGCCCGTTGCCATTGCCGTTCGGGGCGCCGTTGCCGTTCTGCGCAGCCGCGATATCCGTCATGCTTCAATGTCCTCTATGGGGTAAGGGGCCTCTGCACGAGTCCAGTGCCCGAGTCCGATGCGCCGGGCCGGCGCAATGTCCAGTGCCCGGAGTGCGGGAAACAGGCGCCGGTCCGAGCCGGCAGGGAGCGTCCGCCGCAACGCCAACCAACCGTGGGGCCGCGGCCCTGAAGGGCCGCCCCACGGGGCGCCGAAGAAGACGAACCGGCCCGAATGCCAGCTCGAAAGGCGCCGAGCCGAACCAAACCGGCTCGGCCCTTGCGGCCGAGGTTCCCGAACAGATGAATCGAGCCGAAATGGCTACTTGACCTCGGCCTGACCGCCGGCCTCCTCCAGCTTCGACTTGACCTCGTCGGCCTCGTCCTTCGACACTGCTTCCTTCACCGCGACGGGGGCCGACTCGACCAGGTCCTTGGCCTCCTTGAGGCCGAGGCTCGTGACCTCGCGGACGACCTTGATCACGGCGATCTTCTTGGCGCCGAACGAGGTCAGATGGACGTCGAACTCCGTCTTCTCTTCGGCCTCCTCGGCCTCGCCGGCGCCGCCGCCCGCCATCGGCACCGCGGCCGCCGCCGCGGACACGCCGTAGTGCTCTTCAAGCTCCTTGACGAGCGAGTTCAGCTCCAGAACCGTCATCTCGTCGATCTGCTTGATCAGATCAGCTGCTGCTACTGCCATCTCGTTGGACTCCCCATGGTTCGCCAACGCGCCCGGTGCGGACGCGCCTTCGAAATGATCTCGAACGGGCTGGAATCAGCCCTCTTCCTTCTGACTTGCGACTTGATTCAGTACGCGGAGAAGCTGCGGCGCGATGTCGCCCAGCCCCCGCACGAAGCGCGCGATCGGCGACTGAAGCAGGAAGAGCAGCTTCGCCACCAGATCCTCCCGGCTCGGCAGGTCGGCGATCTCCCTGATCGCCTCGCCGGACACCTGCTGACCCTCGACCAGACCGGCCTTGAACTCGAGAACCGGAACGTCCTTCGCGAACTCGTCCAGAGCCCGCGCCAGCCCGACCGGATCGTCGGCGGTGTACGCCACGGCGACGGGGCCCACCAGGTGCTCCGACAGGCCGCTCAGGTTCGTGTCCTCGAACGCCAGCCGGGCAATGCGGTTCTTCACCACCGTGTAGTGGCCGCCAGCCGTCCGTACGCGGCTCCTGAGATCGTCCACCTGGCTCACCGTGATGCCTGAAAAACCGACCAGGAAGGTGTGCGACGCCAGCGCCAACTCCTCCCGGTAGCTGGCCAGCAACTCGCTCTTTGCCTCGCGCGTCAACGCCATCTCTCAACCTCCGCAATCCACGTCGACGGTCAGGCAGCCTCGACCGACGCGGCCTCGACGGCGTCCACCTTGACGCCCGGGCCCATGGTCGAACTCAGGTTGACGGAACGCACGTAGGTGCCCTTGGCCGCACTCGGGCGCGCCCGCATGATCTCGGACAGGAGCGCCCCCGCATTCTCCTCCAGGCTCTCGACCGGGAATGACACCTTGCCGAGCGGCGCATGGACGACTCCTGCCCTGTCGACGCGGAAGTTCACCTTGCCCGCCTTGATCTCTCCGATCGCCCGGCCGACGTCCGGAGTGACGGTGCCGGTCTTCGGATTCGGCATCAGGCCGCGCGGTCCAAGGATCCGGCCCAGCCGGCCCACCACGCGCATCATGTCCGGGGTCGCAACCACGGAGTCGAACTCGAGCCAGCCGCCCTGGATGCGGGCCGCAAGCTCCTCGCCACCCACGTGGTCGGCGCCGGCCGCTTCCGCCTCCTGCAGCTTCTCGCCCGAGGCGAACACGAGCACCCGCACGACCCTCCCGGTGCCGTGGGGCAACACTACCGTGCCGCGCACCATCTGATCCGCGTGCCGGGGGTTGACGCCGAGCCGGACGGCGATCTCGACGGTCTCGTCGAAGTTCGCGAAGCTGCGATCCTTGACGGCCTCGAGCGCCTCCCGCAGCCGATGCGGCCGGTCTTCCACGCCAGCGCTGGCCGCCCTGTACTTCTTGCCTGTAACAGCCACTCGTTCCCCTCTTCCTTCCGTCTGCCTTCCCTCAGCGTTCCTCGTCGATCCTCGCGTCGTTCACCCCCGGCCGGGGCTCAGGCGACGATCTCCAGTCCCATGGAACGGGCGGTGCCGGCAACGATCCGGCAGGCGCCGTCGAGATCCACCGCGTTCAGGTCGGGCATCTTGGTACGGGCGATCTCCTCGAGCTGAGCCCTGGTCACCGTGCCGACCTTGTCGCGGTTCGGCTCCGACGAACCCTTGTCCAGGGCCGCGGCCTTGAGCAGGAGCACCGCCGCCGGGGGCGTCTTGGTGATGAACGAGTAGGTGCGGTCGGCGTAGACCGTGATCACGACCGGGATGATCAGCCCGCCGTCCCCCTGCGTCCTGGCGTTGAACGCCTTGCAGAAGTCCATGATGTTCAGGCCCGCCTGGCCCAGCGCCGGACCCACCGGCGGCGCCGGCGTCGCCGAACCGGCCGGGATCTGCAGCTTGATCTGCCCCGTGACCCGCTTTCCCGTCTTTCTCTGCGCCATCGTTCCTCGTTCCCGGTCTGGTTTCCGACCTCAGGCCCTGATTCCTCGCCCTGCCGCCTCGTGTCTTGCCGTTCGCCTGGTCCGTCGCCCCGTTCGTCAGGTCTTCTGGACCTGGAGGAACTCGAGCTCGACCGGCGTCTGCCGGCCGAAGATCGTCACCATGACCTTCAGCGTGCTGCGGTCAAGGTTGATCTCCTCGACGGTGCCGGTGAAGTTCTTGAACGGACCGTCCACGATCTTCACCTGTTCGCCCTTCTCGAACAGGTACTTCGGCTTCGGCTTCTCCTTGGCGGTGACCACCTTCTCGATGATCGCATCGACCTCGGCCTGGGCGAGCGGCGTCGGCTCCTTGCCGGTGCCCACGAAGCCCGTGACCTTCGGCGTGTTCTTGACCAGGTGCCACGCCCCGTCGGAGATCTTGAACCTGCCGTCGCCGCGCGGCACGCACTCGATCTCGACCAGGATGTAGCCGGGGAAGAACTTGCGCTGAGTCTCACGCTTCTTGCCGTCCTTGAGCTCGACGATGGTCTCCTTCGGAATCCGCACGTCACCGATCGCGTCGCCCATGTCGTGGGCCTCGGCGCGCTGACGCAGGGTCTGGAGCACCCGCTCCTCGTAGCCCGAGTACGTATGGACGATGTACCACTGCCGCCTGAGTTCCGGCGCCTCGGCGTCGCCGGCATCGTCCGCCACGCCCACGTCGGGCAGGGCTGCAGTCTCGACTTCGCTCATTGCGTTCCCCAGGCGCCCGGTCCCGGTCAGGATCCGAGCAGCAGACCGTTGAGGCCGTTGTAGAGGCGCAGGATGACGAGATCGGCGGCCCACAGGAACACGGCGAAGATGACGCTGGTCACGAGCACCACGACGGTGGTTCCGAAGACCTCCTCCCGCGACGGGAAGGTCACCTTCTTCATCTCCGTGCGAACTTCGCCCAGAAACTCGCCGAGCCTGCGCACACTCGCCATCAAACTCTTCCCCCGCCTCTTGTTGCTGCCGTCAGACGGCGTCGCTCAGCCGTCGTCGCGCCTCGACCCCTGCGCCTCGTTCCCCATCCCGTTGTCGCCCCCAGGAGCCTGGCAGGCCAGGAGGGTCTCGAACCCCCAACCTTCGGTTTTGGAGACCGATGCTCTACCAATTGAGCTACTGGCCTGAATCTCCCGTTACCCGGTCGTCTCGTTCCCGGTGGCCACGTCGCTCTGTCCTGCTCGACCGCCGCTACTCGACGATGTCCGTGACGGTGCCGGCGCCGACGGTCCGACCACCTTCTCGGATGGCGAAGCGCACGCCGCGCTCCATCGCGATCGGAGCGATCAGCTCCACGTCCAGCGACACGTTGTCGCCCGGCATCACCATCTCCGTACCCGCAGGCAGGTTCGCCACCCCCGTCACGTCCGTCGTCCGGAAGTAGAACTGCGGACGGTAGCCGTCGAAAAACGGTGTGTGGCGACCCCCCTCGTCCTTGTTCAAAACGTACACCTCGCCGCGAAACTTCGTGTGCGGAGTGATCGACTTCGGCTTCGCCAGCACCTGACCGCGCTCCACCTCGTCCTTCTTCGTCCCACGCAGCAAAACGCCGATGTTGTCCCCGGCCTCGCCCGAGTCCAGAAGCTTCCGGAACATCTCCACACCCGTCACAACCGTCGACTTCGTCTCCCGTATGCCCACGATCTCCACCGACTCGCCAACCTGAACGCGACCCCGCTCCACACGGCCCGTCACCACCGTGCCGCGACCCGAAATCGTGAAAATGTCCTCGATCGGCATCAAAAAGTCCTGGTCCACCGCCCGCTCCGGAGTCGGCACGTACGAGTCCACCTCCGACAGCAGCTCCACGATCTTCGAACCCCACTCGCTGTCGGGGTTCCCATCCTCCAGCGCCCGAAGCGCCGAACCCTGCACGATCGGAATGTCGTCTCCAGGAAAATCGAACGACGACAGCAGATCGCGAAGCTCCAACTCCACAAGCTCCAAAAGCTCCTCGTCGTCCACCATGTCGCACTTGTTCATGAACACCACGATGTATGGCACGCCCACCTGACGGGCCAAAAGCACGTGCTCGCGGGTCTGAGGCATCGGACCGTCTGCTGCCGACACCACCAGGATCGCACCGTCCATCTGCGCCGCGCCAGTGATCATGTTCTTCACGTAGTCCGCGTGACCCGGACAGTCCACGTGAGCGTAGTGACGCCGGTCCGTCTCGTACTCCACGTGAGCCGTCGCAATCGTGATGCCACGCTCTCGCTCCTCCGGAGCCTTGTCGATCTCGTCGAACGGCACAAACTCCGCACCGCCGTGCTTCGCCAGAATGTTCGTGATCGCCGCCGTCAACGTCGTCTTGCCGTGGTCCACGTGCCCGATCGTCCCCACGTTCACGTGCGGCTTCGTGCGCTCGAACTTCTCCTTCGCCATTGCCTTCGCTGCCTCTCCCGTCTCGTGACGGTCGCCTGTCCGTGTGTCTGTCCGACTCGCCCTGTCTGGAGCCCACGACCGGATTTGAACCGGTGACCCCTTCCTTACCAAGGAAGTGCTCTACCCCTGAGCCACGTGGGCAGCCGTCTCAGGATCTCCCTGCCATCAAGTCTCTGGTGTGTTCCGGGACCCCGTTCCGCTCCCCACGCCGACCCCGGCACACAGCCCTGCCCGCACCCGGAGCCGAACTACGCGATGCGTCGCGGGTAAGACGGCGAAGTGTAGCCGCTTCTGCGACAGACGTAAACCCCCCTACGGTACCCGATGGCGCACGACTTCGCCCTGAACCATGAAGATCACGTCCTCGGCGATGTTCGTCGCCAGATCCGCCATGCGCTCCAGATAGCGGGAGATGGACAGGAACTGCATGCTCACGGCCACGGCGCCCGGGTCCTCCCGCACCCGCGCGGCCACGATGCCGTACATCGCCTCGTGGCTGCGGTCGACGACCTCGTCCTCGGCGATGACGGTGCGGGCCAGCCCCGTGTCGCCGCCCACCACGGCGTCGAGCGCCAGGCGGAGCATCCTGGGGATCCGCTCCGCCATCGTCCAGATCTCGTCCGGCACCTCGACCGGGCCTTCGACCGCCAGGCTCTCCGCCCGGCCCGCCAGGTTGTGGGCAAGGTCTCCGGCTCGCTCCAGGTCGTTGTTCACCTTGAGGAAGGTGACCACCTGGCGCAGGTCGGCCGCCACCGGCGAGTGCAGCGCCAGGATCTTCAGGCACTCCTCCTCGACCTCTATCTCGCGGGCGTCGATCTCCCGGTCCTGGCGCTGGACCTCCTGGGCCAGGTCGACGCTCCCCTCCCGCAGGGCCACCAGGGACTTCGCGATCATGTCTTCGACCATCGACGCCAGGGCCACCAGGGAGTGGGTCAGGTCGTCCAGATCGCGCTGGAGGTGGATTCTCAACGGTCAGTCCGAAAAAGCCGCGGCCGCCTGATTCTCTCGTTCCCGCACGGAACCGGCGTCGGCGGGCCAGGAAGCGACCGTCGGCAGCCAGAAGCGGAAGGTGGAGCCGCGGCCACGCTCGCTCTCCACCTCGACCCCGCCACCGTGCTGGTGTACCACGTTCTTCACGATGGCCAGCCCGAGGCCGGTGCCTCCAAGCTCCCGGGAGCGAGCCCGGTCCACGCGGTAGAAGCGCTCGAAGATCCGGTCCAGATGCTCCGGGGCGATACCCGGCCCCTCGTCCACCACCTCCAGCACGGCGCGCCCGTCGGCGGCTTCGAGCCGAACCACGACGCGGCCGCCCGCAGCCGAGTACTTGACCGCGTTGTCCACCAGGTTGGACAGGGCCTGGCGGATCGCCTCCTCCTCGCCGCGCACCGTCACCGCCCGCGGGGGAAAGCGGGACACGAGCTCCAGCCCCTGTTCCTCCGCTGTCGAGCTCAGCAGGCCCACGACCTCGGCCGCCTGCGAGCTGAGGTCGACCAGGTTCGCCGGCTGCTCAACCGTCGACTCGATCCGGGACAGGGTCAGCAGGTCGGACACCAGAGTTCCGAGCCGCCGGCTCTGCTTGCGGATCTTGCGCAGAAAGCGGCGACGGGTCTTCTTGTCCAGCCCCGCAGGGTCGAGCAGGGTCTCCACGTAGCCGTGAATCGCGGTGAGCGGCGTCTTGAGCTCGTGGGACACGTTCGACACGAAGTCGCGCCGCAGCCCTTCAAGCTTCTCGAGCTCGGAGATGTCGTGCAGCACGGCAACGGCTCCTTCGACCGCCTCGCCGTTGTCCGTGGCGCCGAGCAACGGCGACGCCGTCAGCTCGAACTTGCGCGGGTCGACGTCGCTCCCGGGCGCACCGGGAAGGCCGAAGGAGCGCCTCACTTCCCTGCGCTTCTCCATCGCCTCGATCAACGCCCCGGAGAGATCCGGCTGGCGGGACAGCTCCCAGATGGGGCGTCCGACGGCCGATTCCGGCACGGGGCGCCCGAACCACCTGGCCGCGATGGCGTTCAGATGCACCACGTCCCGGTCGAGGTCGATGGCCACCACGCCCTCGACCATGCTGCCGAGCAGCGCGGTCAGCTGGTTGCGGTCCGCCCTGAGCTCCTCGAGCTGCTCCGCGAACCGGACCCGGCTGGCTCGCAGCCGCATCTCCAGCTGAGAGAACTCGTCCTCCTGCCAGAACCCGCCCGGCGGCCTCGGCGGCGCACCCGCGCGTTCGAGCAGGCGCTGCGCGCGCTCGGCGACCCGCCGCGACGCCACGAGCGCCATGAGGACCGAGCCGAGCAGCAGGGCGGCGGTCGGCAGAGGCCCGAGCCGACCCGAGGCCAGGCCGCCGCCCAGCAGGAACCCGGCCGCCAGCAGACCCGCGCCGCCAAGGCCGAGCCTGAGGAAGAGCGGCGAGCGGAAGACGGTCGCCACGTGACCGGCCGTGCCCGCCGCCGGCGCACGCCGTTCGGCAACGACTGTTCCGGTCACATCTGCTCCTTCGTACCCGGCTGCCAGTCCTCTTCGTCCTGGAAACGGTACCCGATGCCGCGGACCGTCTCGATCAGGCCGCGGCGGCAGCCCAGCTTCTTGCGCACTGCCCGCACGTGGACGTCGACGTTGCGGTCGATGACGGCCACCCGGTCGCCGATCGCCCGCTCAACCAGCTGGGGCCGCGTGAAGACCCGGCCGGGCGCCGAGGCAAGAACGTGAAGCAGACGAAACTCCGTCGGCGTCAGTTCGAGATCCCGCCCGGCGACCCGGACCCGGTGCTTCAGCGGGTCGATCTCGAGCACGTGGCGCACCACCCGCCGCTCCGGATCCTGCTCTCGCAGCGGCCCCCGCCTGAGCACGGCATGCACCCGTGCGATCAGCTCTCGCGGGCTGAAGGGCTTGTGCACGTAGTCGTCGGCCCCTGCGCCCAGGCCCTCGATCACGTTGTGCTCTTCGCCACGGGCCGTCACCATGATCACCGGGATGTCGCGGGTCGATTCCACGGCCCGCAGCCGTCGGCAGACGTCGAGCCCGTCGAGCCCCGGCAGCAGCAGATCGAGAAGCACGATGTCGGGCTTCTCCCGGCCGACCACGGAAAGACCCTGCCGACCGCCCTTCGCCGTCGCCACCTGGAACCCCTCGCGGCGGAGGTTGAACTCGATCAGCTCGAGAATGTCGGGGTCATCCTCGATGACCACTACCTTCTTCGCTTCCACGGCCTGCGGCATGCCTCCAGAGATGCTGAGCGACGACCTGCGGGCAAGCGTAGCCGCTACTTCGTGAAAGCGGCATGAAGCCGCGGCACCGGCCGTCGGCAACCGACAGGCACCGGGCGACCGCAACCCGGCCGGCCACAGGGGCGCCAACCCGCTGACGGCCACGAACCCGCTCGCGACCCTGCGGCCCGAGAGGGTCAGACGGCGGCCGAGTTCGGGAGTCGGGCAGCTCCTTGAGTTGCCCCGCGCCCGGAGTCGCGAATGCCAGCGCGGCGCCGCGCTGAAAGGTCGGCGCATCGACATCGATCCCGGCAACTCCAAGCCCGGCACTCCCAACCATGGCGTCAGCTTCAACCTGTACGCTACGGGCCGACCGCGTCTTCGCGGTGGCGACGGACCTGCCGGACCTGTGTCACGCTTCCACCGTGAAGTCAGAAAGCGCAGAGTGGACCCCGCAGCCGGCCCCGGCGTCCGCTTCACCGGCGAGCCATTCAGGCTGCCAGCGGCCTGCGGCGGTCGCCCGGGCCCGCAGCCGACCGGCAGCATCGCCTCTGACGCTCTTTTTCGCCGCGCTCCTGGTCCCGTCCGCACTCGGCGCCGTCAACATGGCGGGCGCCGAGCCGGCGGATTCCAGCAGGCCGCCTCGGCTCACCCTCGGCGGGCGCATCGAGTTCGAGACCGCCACGCTCTCCGCCCCGTCAGAGGCCTGGCCGCGGTTGACGCTCGACAACAGCGCCGGAATCCGCAGGGCCCGGCTGCTGATGCTCGTCTCGCCTCGCGGCAGCTACGAAGTCAAGGTCGAGTACGACGTGAACGACGGCAAGCTCACGGCTTCGGACGTCTTCGTCGGCCTGCTGCCGAAGGGCGCCGCGCCCGGAATCCGGCTCGGCCACATGAAGGAGCCATTCGGCCTGTCAGCTCTGACCTCGTCCAACTTCGTTCCCTTCGTCGAACGGCCCGTCTCCGTCACCTCGTTCGCGCCGCTGCGAAACGCAGGGGTCCTGGTTCACGGCCGACTTCCGGGCGACCGGTTCGCCTGGGCGGCCGGCGTGTTTCACGACAGCGACGGACACGACGTCCGCCCCGAGTCCGGACAACGCCTGACCGCGCGAGCGAGCGGCCTGGTGCTGGACGGTGCGGAAGCCAGCGACCCACTCCTCCACCTCGGCGCCGCCCTCTCCCGGCGCGAGTCGACGGCAGGCTTCGTGCGCCTGGGCGGCCGAACGGCTACGCGGCTGGGACCAGGGCTTGTCGACACCGGCATGCTGGCAGCCGACCGGACGAGCCTTTGGGGGATGGAGCTCGCCGCAAGGCAGGGCCGGTGGTGGCTCCAGGCCGAGGCCCTGCGGGCCCGCGTCGAACTCCTCGGCAACCGCGGCCTGGCCCGCCTCGGCGGTCACTACGTCCAGGCCGGCTGGTACCTCACCCGGGACACTCGCCCCTACCATCGAGGCCAACGGACCTTCGCACGGCTGCAGCCCCGACGACCCTTCCCCGGCGGCGCCGGCGCCTGGGAGCTGACGCTCCGGCACGACCGCGTCGACCTCGACGACGGCTCGGTCACGGGAGGCCGCCAGCGAAGCCTCACCGCAGGCCTCAACTGGCACCTGCGCAGCGACCTGCGAGCCATGCTGAACCACGTGAAGACAGACGTCGCCGGCGGCGGATCGGTAGACCTGACGGCGTTGCTGCTGCACGTCGACTTCTGAGCGGAAGCAGCCCGTGGAGCCTGTCGCCGGCAGGAGGTCTTGAAGGCGGGGACGCTACCGGCCAGGCAGCACGCCGCCGAAGCCCTCCTCCCGAAGACGCGCCAGAACCTCCAGGGCCGTTGCAGCCTGCTTCTCAAACGGAGACCGTCCGCGCTCGATCGCCGTGGCGACCGCCGTCAGGATGCCAGCCTCCTTCGGCGAGAGCAGATTCCGCTCCAGGCCCCAGGCGACGGCACGCTTCCAGAACCCGGCGCCGGCGCCCACAACCGCGATCTCCGCCTCGATGCCGTTCAGCAGCCTCTGCTCCTTGCGGGCCCACGAGCCTCCTGCCGGCGCTCCTCCAGAGTGACAAGCGCGTCGGCCAGACCTGCAGGCCAGTCGACCCGGACCTTCCGAGCCCGCTCCCAGCACGCCTGCTTCTTGGCCCACTCCGTCACGTTGCGGATCCCCTCCGGCGGGTCGACCAGCACCTCGTGCATCTCGAAGGCCACCTCGGCCAACGAAGCACCGAGCCCGTCGTCGAGGCCCTGGCGCTTCCAGATGCCCTGGAAGTCGACGGAACGCTTCATCTCCTCGACGTCGTGCGCCAGCTTGGCAATGGCGTAGACGACGATGTTCGCGCGATAGCCGCCCTGATACCAGGGCTGAGCGGACACGATTCGCTCGGTCTCCCGGAAGACGATGGCCCGGGCGATCGTCTCCCGGTACCAGCCTTCGTTGAACTGGTCCGACCCCTTCTCCCACTCGGACCCGATGCGCTGGGCAAACTTCGCGAAGTTCTTCTGCGCGCCGAGGCTCACCTCATGGGGAAACCCCTCCCAGACCGCGTGGAACTTCGCGAGGTCCGTCTTCGTGAACAGCTGCTTGCGCGGGTTCTCCAGATCGAACCTGCGCCGCTCGGCTGCCGTCAAGCCGCCCCGGGCATCGGCGTACTGGCCACGCGCCCGCTCGTAGAACCACCTCGACTGCTTGAACGTGCCGTCCGGCGACGGGGCGTACATCCGGCGCGAGAAGCCCTCGACGCGCACGTGGAACGGGTGGTTCGAGAAGAAGTCCGCCGCGTTGACCCGGTTCTGGCTGTTCGCGTACTCGGAGATCTTCGGTACCAGCTCGTCCACCTTTTCGTGCTCCACCTCCGACAGCTTCATCTGGACCGAAGCACGCGACACGTTCATGCCCAGGCGCCGGGCGGCATGAACCGAAGCGGTCGTCTGGCCGCCGTTCACGATCTGGAAGTTCCGCATCGACACCAGCCGATGGACGTCGCCTTCGCGCCGGATCTCGACATCCTCGGCCGTTGCCGTGATGCCGTTGTTGTAGGCGAAGAACATGGACGGCTCGTTCTGGAGCGTCAGACGCATGCCGCGATTCACCTTGTTCCGGGCCTGGAGGAACACCCGCACGTTGCGCTCCAGCAAGCGTCGACCCCATCGGTCGTAGATGTCGGCCAGCAGTTCGCCCCGCAGCACCGCGAGATACGAGCGATGCTGCCCCTCGACGTGGTCTGCCGGCAGCACCGGAACCGAGCCACCGAAGTCGCCCTCCAGGTCGACCACGATGTGCTCGGGCGCAGACCCGGCGGACGCCTGGCGACAGAGCCTGCCCGCGTCCCAGACGCTGTAGCTGACGGGCCTGCCGTCGAACTCGTCCGCCTCCCTGCCGTCCACCCTCTCGCTGAGGATCCGATTCGTGATCAGGAACAGGCGAATGCGGCCGATGCTCGACCACCGAGTCGCGATCAGGTCAGCCAGGCCGAAGCCGGGGCTGGTCTCCTCCAGGGAGTTGCGCCACGACGAAGCCCGGGACGAGTCCACGAACTTGCGCAGCCGCCGAAAGGCCGCCCCCATGCTGGTGCGAGTCAGGCGCGAAGGGGACGTCTCCAACGCCAGGTCCAGCGCGACCAGGCTCAGCGTCTCGGCATCATCCGTCGGGTCGCCGCCGTAGCCGTCGACGCGGATGCCCGTACCGGGAGCGCCAACGTGCCGTGACCGGTCTGCCGTCACCAACTCTCCGGCGTCCAGCAGCAGGTCGGAGGTGATCTCGAAGAAGGCATCCTCGGCGAAGGCCCCGTCTGCCTCGGCTTCCCGCATCAGGTGCTGAAGCAGCTCCGCCTGGTACTCCTCAACTCTCAAACGACCGTCCTCCGCAGCGCCCCACCAAGCGCCTCCCTGTCGGCACGGAAGTCCTCGCAGGCGGTCAGTGTCAGGTCATAGCGCACCCGGCCCACCCCAGTCGGACACATCGCCTCCGTGATGCGCGGGAATTTGTCTCGCACCTCGTAGACGGCTCTGCCCGCCACCAGCCAGGACTTGTCCGAGTAGTTGTGGCGCCAGTCGAAGCCGGCTGCGTGCAGCCGCTCCTCAAAATGGTCGGCGGCGAGCAGGTCGTCCCGGGCCAGGATGTCCCGCAGGCGCGTCGCCCGCTCCGTGAGGTTCAGCGCGTCGGCGCCGCCTGCCGGCGCTGGCGACACCTGGGCGACGTGGAGCCAGAGGTCCTCATTCGGACTCGCGCCCAGCTGGATCTCTGACGAGATGCGTACGGCTGTCGCCGCCGGGCCCAGAGCCTTGCACTCGACCCGCAGCCGTCCGACCTCGAAGTCATGAGGCGCGTCAAGAGGCCCCGACCAGCTGCGCACGGCCCCGGCGGCGCCGATGGCTGGCAGGATCTCCAGACGGAGGGCATCGAGTTCGCCCACCAGACCTCTCTGCTGCTCGTCCGTCAGGCGGTCGAGACGGCCGGTCCGCAGCAGGCTGTGCCACCGCCAGGTCCGCGACACGAACCGCGCCACGGCATCGACCTCCGTCTCGGCGCCGCTGGTGGCCTCGACCATGTCCTCGCAGAAACGCCGGAACAGGTCTCGATGCTCACCTTCGGTCAGCCGAATCAGGATGCTCCGGCGACCCGAGTCTTCGTCCGACAGGTGCTCCATCCGCAGGGCCTTCAACGCCGGCAGGCGCCTCGCCCGCTGCTCCGGCAGCGCGGCGTGCGACAGAACGAGCAGCACGTCCCCGGTCGCGTCCACCGCCCAGTACAGGTCCCATCGACAGTCGGCGCTGACTCGCCTGGCGTTCAGGCGACCGCTGGCCGGCGGTCTCGCGATGTCGCGCCAGGGATCGCTGGCGCCGACTCCGGCATCACGTGCCATCGGGGGACTCTCCTTCCTCGTCGCCGAGTTCGTCGCCGTACGCCTGCTTGAACCAGGTCGCATTCACCACGTACTCCACCGTCTCCTGCTCGCGCTCCGTCCGGGGCAGGCTCATGCTCCAGGCCACGACCGGCTGTTCCCCGCTCAGGTCCTCGCCGTGCTTCCCTATCGCGAGCAAGTGGAGAATCAACAGCGGTCTCCGGCGTACGCTCCGGTAGATGCGGTCGGGGTAGTTCCCCTGCGACGCCTTGTCGCCGGCCGAGCTCCTGTAGTCGGCTTCAGCCTGCTCGACCACTTTCTGGTCGAGGCCCGCCCTCTCCGCACCGCGGGAACTGACGCGCTGGCGGTTCGTGACAAACAGGGTTCCTTCGTCGCTTCGGTTTCCCGGCGTTCGTCGTTGGCATACGAGCCTGAAACCAGCCAGCTCGAAGACGAGCTGCCGCGAGGGCCGAGCAGACTCATGCACGCCAGGAAGCAGGACGTCCCAAGTCGCCAACTCGCTTCGGCGACCGCCAGCCAGCCAGGCGAGTATCGGACCCCGCTGCGTTTTGAGAGCGGCCTGGTGGCTGCGAAACGAATCGATGAAGCGCTCGATCACGGCACAGGGAACGCCGCCCACGAGGTGGCCGCCACCACGCTCGGGCCATGGCAACGCCTGCTTCCCGCCAGAACGGACCTCGCGGGCGAACGCCTTCGCGGCTTCCAGGTTCTCGCGCAGCACGTCCGGCCGCCGATCAAGAGTCACCGTTTCGACGAACTTGTTCGCGAGCCCGATGCGTGCCCTGACCTGCTGGCCCGAGCCCATCTTGTTGCGCGCGGTGACGATCAGGGAATCCGGGTGGCTGCGGACCCGCAAGCCGAACTCGCTGGGCATCGCGCCCGCCCTCTGCATGTCGCCCAGATCGGCCCGCAGCTCCTCGATGGAGTCGCCGATGTGGGCATAGGAGCCGGCAGCTTCGTCGGGCAGCCACACACGGCACAGGTCCTCGTAGCCGGGCCGATAGCCGAACCAGCGGCCCATCTGCATCAAGGTGTCGTACATCACGGTGTTCCGCAGGAGATAGCTGACGGTCAGGCCTTCCAGAGTCAGCCCCCGGGACAGCGACAGACCGCCTACCGCGATCACGTTCAGCCAGTTCTCCTCATGAGCCGCATAGTCCAGGGGCTCCTTGGCGCTGCTGTTCACCTCGACCACTCGCACCGCGCTGACGCTGTCGTGCAGGCGGCGCAGCACCTCTGGCCACGAGACGCCGCAATGCGACTCGTACTCCTTCCGGAACAACTCCCGCAGCGACCTGATCACCGGATCGCGGATGGCATCGTTAGGCGGCAGGCCGCCGTTCACCCGAACGCTCTGGCGCATATCGTCCACCATCCGGTGGATCAGCTCGCGCACCCGGCCCTGCACGGCCACGAACCGGGACACGTTCACCATCATCGAGTTGTGCGCTCGCTCCTGGCCGGGCCGCGTCAGGCGAATCGCCCGCGCCAGGACGAACACGCGCACTGCCTGCTTCAGGCTTCGCGGCAGCTGCTCCGGACGCCAGTCCTTCCTGTGATGCAGGGGCAGCAGGTCGGCATGATCGTCCACCAGTCTGACAACCCGCCGCTCCCGTTCGCCGAACACCCGGGTCGGGCCGAAGTAGTTGCTGGGCGCGTCGAGGCAGAAGATGAAGTCGCGCGGGAAGAGGTCGTGCCCGACCATCTCGTCCTCGCTGTCCGGGTCGATGAAGATGTTGGCAAAGGGCGTCGCCGTGTAGCCGACGTAGGCACTGCGCTCGAACAATCCCAGGAGCTTCCGGATCAGCCCGTTGATCCGCGAGACCTCGTCCTTCTTGCTGGCCACGTTGATCGACGCGTTGTCGGCCTCGTCGTCGATCAGAAGCATCGGCGCGCTGATCTGGCTCGCGCCCTGCCGTCGGTTGTGGACTGCCAGCCACTTGACCAGGTTCTGCAGAATCGCCGCGTTCTTCTTGATCACCAGAACCAGAGGCTCTCGCAGATTGGCGAGAGGAATGGCCGCCTTGTCGGCGATCCTGGTGTCGAAGTCGCCCAGGGACGTGGTCAAGGCGGCCGGCTGACGGTCGTCAACGATGCGCCCAACACCCACCTTGCGGACCCGATGGGTCACTGTGCGAGCGCTGTCGAATCCGATCAGGCCTTCGTCCACCCGTCGCTGCGTCTGCGTCCGCAGGCTGTCCTGCAAACCGGCGATCACGACGATCACCCGATAGCCGGCATCGGCCGCCTTGCAGGCGAGGCCGATGTAGTTCGAGGTCTTGCCCGACTGGACGTGACCGATGACCATCCCTCGCCTGTCCCAGGGGCCATCCCGGGCCGGGTTCTGCAGGCCATTGAGCACTTTGTCGGTGATCCGGTCCGTCTCAAGGACGACCTGGAGCGGGAGCCTCCGTTCGAGGTGAGAGCGGTAGCGATTCCAGTAGTACCAGTCGATGGCGCCCCGGGCTCCATGGAGCCAGGGCCGGTAGCTGGCCTCGTCCACGAGCTGCGATCCCTTGCCGATCGAGACGCCAAGAGTGGCCTCGACGTCCCGAACCAGGGCATCGGCCTCCGCGTCCTCCACAGAGCAGAGGGGGCGAAGGCCGGCCACGCAGGCCCGCACTTCCTCGACACTCGGAGGCTGGTGGGTCGGCGCTCTCAACTCGGCAAGCACCCCCAACACGGCTCTCTTCAGTTCCAGGTACCCGCCAGAAGCCCCGACCACGTCACCAGTCCTCCATCCGCAACTCGCTCAAACGGAACCCGGCCCCGCCGGCGCCAGTTCCTCCAGTCCGTCGATCAGCTCCGGGGTGTCCGCGATCGCCGACCGAAACGGCTCCGACGCCCTCAGCCACTCCTCTCGATCGGGCCGGCTCAACCCGGCAGCAGCCAGAGCGCGCCACACGGCGACCAGGCTCGCCCTCAGGTCGGCCGGCATCATGCGGACCCCGCCAACTTGCTCCCCCGCGCTCTCGTCGGCGTAGATGGCCCCGATCGGCACGGCGGCGCCGATGACGTCGAGCAACCTGCGGAAGTCGCGCCGCGCTCCGTCGTCGAGACGCTCCTCGAACCCGACGACCAGCGGGTGTTCCGCGTTCAACCCGTAGCTGATCCGGTCCCTGGCCTGGACCCGCAGCCAGACCGGGAGCGGCGTCTGACCCGTCAGCTGCTTGCCCTTGCTGGCGAAGATCCTCTTCGACGGCGCCCCGATCCGATCGACTATGCCGCGTAGCCGTTCCCTCACCTGTGGCGGCGGCTGGGCAGACGCCTTCCGCACGTCGATCTTCCAGGCCGAGTCCAGGCTGTTCGGTATGTCGACCTGGACCCGGGCCAACTTCGTGACCTCCTGACGCCGGGCGAGGCCGAACCAGGTCCCGTGAACGATCAGCCGGCGATTCCGATACAGGTAGAAGCCCTGGTTCTTCAGGTAACCGCCCGGCCCGGCGTGCTCCCTCCACTGGCCCTTCTTCACCTTGTCCCGGTGCGGGAGCGTGAAGGGCTGGATCCGGACCTCGGCCCCGAGGTAGGCGAACACCTCCTCGGGAAGCCGCTGGGTGGCCGGATGACGCGAGTGGAAGGGGTCGTACGGCTCGATCCTCGTGCCGTTGAGGACCATCACGACACGGCGACGCGCTGCTGAACCCGGACCCGGGACCAGAAATCGATGGAAGACGAAGCGCAGATGCGAACCCGTCTCGTCCAGCTGGCGGACGAGATCCTTCTGCCCGAGCGCCCTGTCCGCCGTGCCGATCCGGTCCAGGTTCTCCCATACGACGAGCGTTCCGTTCTCCCCCAGCCGCTCGGACCAGCGGACGCGCGAGGCATCTCGGGGCAACTCGACGACCCAGCGGTCGGTCCTGGCCACCCGGTCGAGGTCCCATGCGGCGCAGGCCTCTTCCCCGCCCTTGCGAGAAAGGACGGTCAGCCGGCGACACTGGGAGAACGAGGCCGTCTTGAGACCCAGGCCGAACCGCCCCAGGTCGGCCGATGATCGCTCCTCCAGGGGGCTGCGGCTGCCGGGCCGCATGGCCTCCAGCAGTTCGGACCGGGTCATGCCGACGCCGTCGTCCAGGATCGCCATCGCCGGTTCGTCGCCGTGCGTGTCGGCAAGCAGGTCGATGCGCGTGGCCCCCGCGGTCAGGGAGTTGTCGACCACGTCGGCTACCGCCGTCTGCAGCGAGTAGCCGAGATCGCGAAGGCTCTCGATCAGAACCGACGCTCTCGGCGCCAACTCCTGCTCCGACAAGTGGCGCTCGTGGCCAGACCCACTCATCCCCCGAACCCCGACCGACCACCCTCCGTGCGGGTCTTCGCACCGACCTCGCCGCCGACCTCACCGGAGGCGCCAGCGTCGCCGGAGCTACCTGCTCGCGACCGGTCCCGCCTGCCTGCCCGATCGTGTCGCCTCACCACACGCGCCACGACCCCGGCGATCTGAAGCGCCAGGTACGGCGGCACGGCGTTGCCGACCTGGACATACTGGCTCGATCGGCTGCCATGGAAGAAGTAGTTGTCGGGAAAGGTCTGAAGCCGCGCCGCTTCCCGCAGCGTCAGGCTGCGGCACTGGCTCGGATCCGGATGGACGTAGGTGTGGCCGTCCTTCGCGATGTGGCTGGTGACCGTGGTGGCCTGCTCCCCGGCAAGCTGAACCCGGAAGCGGTCGGCGAACTTGCCGCTGCTCCAGTTCCGGTGACGGGGGGCGAGGGCCTTCGGGAAGTCGCTGCTTCGAGGCGACCTGCCGACCGCGCGGCCGTAAGCGGCAGTGAACAGGTAGCGAGCGAGGTCGCCCGGCATGTGGGCGCGGCACTCGACGTTCGGCAGCCGGGGAAGCCTCGGGTCGCCAAGCCAGTCCGCGAGGTCAGGCGGACAGCTGTCAGGCAGGGCCGTGCCGCCCTGGCCGTTCCGCCAGGGCAGCGGCGGCTCGAACGTGGCGTGCCTGGCCTCCTCGAGAGCCGCGCGATAGCGGCTCTCGGTCGCCTCATCCATCCTCGGCAGGTGATCGGCTCGCCCGAGCAGCCGCTCGCAACCGTCCCGCACGGCCGCCTGCCAGGCTTCTGCATCGTCCCCCTGGCTCAGACGACTCCGCAGCCGAGGCATGCCGGACAGAACGTCGCCGACCGTACTGGGCGCACCCCGGCACAGGCGCAGGACGTCAGGTCCCAGCTGGGGAACCACGTCCGAACGGACGCAGACCACGAAGACGCGATGGCGGCGCTGAGGAACCCCATGGTCCTCGGCGCGGACCAGAAAGTCGCTGGGTGCGGCTTCAGCGAGACTGGAGCGATGGCCCGAGGCAGACCGCCCGAGCCCGTAAAGGCAATAGGCCCCTACCTCTCTCTCTCTCTGCAACTCCCGCGCCACGCAGAGACGCGAGCACCTTCGGGAAGATGTGTTCCCCCGCCGAACGAGCCGAGAGAAGGCCCTGCACGTTCTCCATCACCGCCACCAGGGGGCGGAGCTTATCCAGGACGCGCACGTAGCTGCGGTAGAGCCAGAGGCGATCGTCATCCTGAGCACGGTATGTCGCGGAGCCAGCGTTCCGGGCCCGACCGATCACGGAGTACGCCTGGCAAGGCGGACCGCCAAGGAGCACGGTCCGCCCGTCGTGCAGCGTCCGCAGCAGCTTTGCCCTCTCGGCCAACTGGCGTTCCGCCTCCGGCGTGCCCAGAGTCAGCCTGGCCGTCTCGTGACAGGCCGCTCCCCAATGCCGCGGGTACAGGGCCACCCAGTCCGGCGCCTCGGCCTTCGGGTCATCCAGGAACCGGTAGTACTCTCGCGGGAACTCCCCGAACTGGCGCAGGAATGCGCGCAAGCGCAACGTTCGAAAGGCGTCCCTGTCCTTCTCTACCGACATGGCGATGCGGAAGACCGGCCGGCCCGCCCTGTCCTTCAGGGCACCGAACCCCTCCCCCAGGCCGCCTGGGCCCGAGAACAGGTCAACGACCGGCACAGCGTGGTTCACGGCGCCGATAGTAGATGAGCGTTCTTCACCTCAAGGGTCGCGCCTCCCGCAAGAGCATCGACGCGACCGTCCACACGGCAGGAGTGCGCGGCAACCACGCCGGCGCGTGACGAACTTGCCCGACATGGAGACCTGACGGATGCCCGACGTGGTCGACGCGGCCACCCGTTCCCGGATGATGGCGGGGATCGGCAGCCGCAACACGAAGCCGGAGGTGGCGCTGCGGCGGGCGCTGCATGCCCTGGGCTTCCGCTACCGCCTTCACGACCGCCGCCTGCCCGGTTCGCCGGACATCGTTCTCCGCCGCTTCCGGGCCGTCTGCTTCGTCCACGGCTGCTTCTGGCACCGGCACCCGGGCTGCCGCTACACGACCACCCCGGCCACCCGGGCAGAGTTCTGGCAGGAGAAGTTCCGCGCCAACGTGCGACGCGACCGCGCCGCGCGCGACGCGCTGCTCGACGCCGGATGGCGGCTAGCCATTGTCTGGGAATGCGCCCTGCGCAAGCACGGCGGTCCCGCGCTCGCAGACAGCGTCGCGGAGTGGCTGCGAAGCGACAGGCGCCTGTACGAGACCTGACGGCGGCCAGCAACTCCAGGCCCAGTCTCCGCAGCAGGCCGTCACCGTTACTCGCCCAGCACCCGCATCCGCATCGTGGTCGGCAAGCGCGCCGCTACGCCGCCTCGTGCCTGAAGGCGAGCCGCAAACGAACGACCGGCTCCAGCAGGCGCCAGAGTGCCCTCGTCACCAGCGCCACTCTGTGCCAGCTACGGCGCCAGGTACTGGTCCAGGAAGGCCTGGTAGCGCTCCGATGCCTCGATGCGGTTCACCCGGTTGCGGAAGCCGTGGCCCTCGTCCGGGAACAGAACGTACTCGACCGGGACGCCGTTGGCCTCTACCGCCTCGACGAGTTCGTCGCTCTCGACCTGCAGCACGCGGGGATCGTTCGCGCCCTGGACCACGAGCAGCGGACGAACGATGTTCGAGGCGTGGAACAGGGGCGAGATGCGATGCAGGCGGTCGCGTTCGGTCGCCGGGTCGCCCAGCTCGCCGAGCAGGGCCACCTTCTGCGCCTGCCACCACGGCGGCGTGCTCTCGAGCGTCCGGATCCAGTTCGTGACCCCGAAGATGTTGATGCCGACGTCGAAGACCTCCGGCTCGAAGGCGAGCGCCGCGGCGACCATGTAGCCGCCGTAGCTGCCGCCCATGATGCCGACGCGCGTCCCGTCCACCCAGTCCTGCTCCTCGAGCCACTTGCGGGCCCAGACGCAGTCCTGAAGGTCGACCTCGCCATGCCTCTTGTCGTCCATGTGGAAGAAGGTCTTGCCGTAGCCGGAGGAGCCCCGGTTGTTCACGCCCAGGACGACGTAGCCGTGGTTCACCAGGTGCTGGATCTCGGCGCGATAGGTGCGGCGGGTCTGACCGCCGGGGCCGCCGTGGACCCAGAGGACTGCCGGCGCCGGATTGTCCGCCGATGCGGTGTGAGGCCGCCACAGGATCGCCGGAATCTCCAGGCCGTCGAAGCTCGGATAGCGGATGACCTCGGTCGACACCAGGTCGTCGGGATCAATCTCCGGGTTCAGGCTCTCGGTCAGGCGGCGCACGGCGCCTCCCTCGGCCAGGTTGACCACGTGGAGATCCGACGGCGCCCGGTCGCTGGTCAGGTAGAAGGCCATCAACCGGTCGCTGGCGGAGAAGCGCAGGCCGCCGATGTCCCCTGGCGGCAGATCGGGCAGGTCGACCGGAGCGCCCGTCTCGGTGTCCAGCAGCTCGACCACGGTCGACGCGTCCTCGTTGACGGACGTCACGCGGTAGCGCCCGGTCTCCGAGAAGGACACGCCCAGGACGTCCCAGTCGGCGGCGACCACGACTTCCCGCCCGCCGCCTTCAAGGTCGAACGACCAGATCTCCTGGAACTCGCCGTGCTCGCTCGTGCCGTAGTGCAGGCGCGCACTGTCTGGCGTGAATCCGCCCGAGCGATGCTCGACCTCGCCCTCGTGCTCGGTGACGTGGACAAGCCGCCCCGCCTCGAGGTCCCACCCGTACACGTCGCTGTCGTTGTTGTTGGTCACCCGGTCCAGCGCCACCCAGCGACCGTCATCGCTGACGGCGCCGAGGTTGAACGTGCCGTCGTTCTCGAACACGAGTTCGCGCTCGAACTCCCAGGTTCCCGCCGGAGGCACGTCGTAGCGGTAAAGGTCCATGGCGAACGGGGTCCGCTCGTTGGCGCGGACGAAGAACGCCTCGCCGTCGCTCCGCCAACCCGCGAACGACGCACGCACGTTGTCGCCGGGGGTCAGGTCGACGCCGCCGTCCGGAACCTCGCCGCCGTCCCAGCCCGCGTAGAGGTGGTTCAGCTCGTTGCCGCCCTGATCGCCTCGATACAGGAAGCGATTGTCGGCCGGGAAGTAGCTCTCGGCGAAAACCGGGCCGGCGCTGTCCGTCAGGAGCGTGGGCTCGCCTCCCGCGACCGGCATGCTGTAGACGGCAAACACGCCGCTCATGTCGCTCGAAATCAGCAGGCGCGTCTCGTCGGCCGAGAACGAGGCGCCACCGAAGGAGGTCGTGTTGTGGAAGGCGGCCGCGTCGTACCGCGTCGGCTCGGGCGCCTCGGGCGTCTCCGGCCCGCCGGCGCAGGCCATCAGCGCGAGAACCGCTGCGGGCAGAAGGAGCGGGCACCGGTCAGGGCGCAGGCCGAGGGCAGCAGGGGTCGAGGCGAAGTGGCTCTTCATCGGCAAGGCTCCCGGGGCGAGAGTTCGGTTGGAGACGAGCGGCGCCGCAGCGCGAACGCGCCGTGGCCGTCGCCAGCGAAGGATACTCAGAGGACGTCGAGGCCGAAGAGCATGATCAGCACAGCCAGCGCCAGGGACAGCAGGCGATTCTCCCATCTGAACTGTCGAACCGCCTGTCCACGTGGTCAAGCATCTCGACCAACCCCGGGTCAAGCCCTCCGCCGGCTCAAGGGGGCGCGTCGTGGAGCCAGGCGGCCTGTTCGAGGATCGAGACCGAGGCCAGGTCGACCAGCCTCTCGCCGGCGCCCACTTCGACGATCGTGGCCTCGCGGGCGCCGTAGCCACCCTGGGCGGCGGCGGCGATGGTCGGGAAGTAGGCCAGCTCGCCGTTCGTGTAGCCGGCGAAGAAGACGTTGGGCACGGGCTGAGCCTGGGCTCGCAGGCGGAGCTGGTGCTCGACGAAGAACTCGCCGGGGAACGTGGCCAGGGCGAACTGCTGCGGGCCCGGCGCCCCGAGGACGAGGGTGTTGACCTCGGCCTCGCGCTCGCGCGGGAAGCGAGCGCGGTACCTGGCCAGCGACGCTTCGAGGCCGTGGCGACGGAAGCCCTCGGCAACGACCTCGGATTCGAGATTCCAGCGCGGCTCGAGCGCCACGACGTGGCGTCGAACGGAGAGCGCGCCCGGGTCGCGGAACGCGTCGCCAGCGGCCAGGTCGGCGCGGATGCGGAGCACTTCATGGCCCAGCCGCTGGCCCGCCATCCGGACCTGGTCGAAGCCGCCTTCGGCCGGCGGCGTCTTGTCCCAGAACGGGTTGATGTCGCCCGCGGCGCCCTGCAGGTACAGCGGCACGCCGCCGCCGCGCTCGGCGACAAGCGCCGCCATGGAGCCGGGGAAGTCGGCCGAGACCAGCATGTTCTCGGGCCCCAGGATGACCGGATGCACCGCGAAGTTGACCACCGTGGCGATCGCCTCGCCGTCCGCGCCGTCCACCGCCAGGACGCCGACGGATTCGTCCACCGGCGCCGTCGGCAGCCGCTCCCGGTTGCGCCACAGCATCTCGACGCTGCCGTCCGCGCCTACCCGCCGCCTGTTGTGCCCCTCGCTGGCACGTCCCCAGCCCACGGCGACAAGGGCAGGGCGCAGCGCGGCGTGCGCTTCCAGAACGACATCGACGATCTTCCGCTCCAGGCCACGCACCCAGGGTCGCTCGGCGCTCGGAAACTCGGCCTCGAACAGCGGCGCGGAGTGGGTGTGGGAGGCGTTGAGGAGAACGTGGTCGAAGTCGGCGGCGTCGAGCACGGACTGCCGGACCGGCAGCGTGTTCTCCTTGCGGATGGAGCCGAGATCAAGCGTCACCAGCGCCACCGTCTCGCCGCCCGCTTCGAGCACCAGGGCCCGTGCGCGCAACCGATCGTGCACCCCCTCGGACCGCCCAGTGCCGCGGGCGCCGTAGCCGTAGAGAAGCGCGCCGTCGGGCGGCGTGATGTCGACGCTCGCGGCGCCGGCCCGAAGCTGGGCGGCCACCGGCGACGAGGTCAGGGCCAGCACACCCAGGAGGGCAACAGTTGCCACCGCGCCCACTCCGAAGCTCGTGGCGCGGCCCAGGAACCGGCGGAGCGCTTCATCGAGGAAAGCCACCTCCCGGAGCCGGACCTCAGTTCTCGCCGCCGCCGAGCGTGCCCCACGGCACCCGGCCCTGCGGGTCGCGCAGGATGCGCCTCGCCACGACCATCCGGTGGACCTCGTCCGGTCCGTCGTAGAGCCGCGCGTAGCGCGCCTCGCGGTACATCCGCTCCAGCGGTGTGTCGCCGGTGACGCCCAGGGCGCCGTGTACCTGGATGGCCCGGTCGATGACGTTGTGCAGCATGCGGGCGCCCCAGAACTTGATCAGCGAGATCTCGACCCGCGCCCGGTCGCCCCGGTCCATGGCCTCGGCCGCGTCCAGGGTCATCAGACGCGCCGCCTGAATCTCCGCCGCCGACTCGGCGATGTAGCGCTGGATCTCGCCCTTCTCCGACAGGTACGAGCCGTGCGCCCAACGCGACTTCGCCCTCTCGCACATGAGCTCGAACGCCCGCTGGGCCTGGCCCAGCCACCTCATGCAGTGGAAGATGCGGCCCGGCCCGAGCCGACGCTGCGCGATGACGAAGCCCTCGCCCCGGCCGCCGAGCAGGTTCTCCTTCGGCACCCGCACGTCGTTGTAGCGGACCTCGCAGTGCTGGCCCGCCGTCGTGCCCATCGTCGGCACGGCGCGGACGATCTCGTAGCCCGGGGTGTCCGTGGGGACGATGATGGACGAGAACTTGCGGTGCCCCTGCGCTTCGGGTTCCGTGAGCGCGAAGCAGGTCGTGAACGCGGCCCGCGAGGCGCCGCTGGTGAACCACTTGTGGCCGTTGATCACCCAGTCGTCGCCGTCGAGCACGGCCCTGGTCTGCATCAGGGTCGGGTCGGAACCGGCGACCTCGGGCTCGGTCAGCCCGACCGAGGGGTAGATGTCACCAGCCACCAGGGGCTTGAGCCAGCGCTCCCTCTGCTCGTCGCTGGCGTACAGGTGGAGCATGATCGAGTCCTGCATCGACGCGGAACCGACCGCCACCTGGCCGTAGTGGGAACGGCCGATGATCTCGTTCAGGTAGACGAAGGCCATCAGCGGCAGCCCGCCGCCGCCAATCTCCGCCGGGTGACCCAGCGCCCACAGGCCGCGCTGCTTCGCCAGCGCCTTCAGCTCGCCCATCCGGCCGCGGGCGCGATCCTCCCCCGACTCCGACACCAGCTCCGGTTCGGCCGGAATGACCTCGCCATCGATGAAGTCGCGCATCCTGTCTCGCAGTTCGACCACATCGTCCGTCAGTCCGTACCTGCCCATTCGACGCCTCCCGTTCAACCTGTTTCGAAACGCAGCCGATGTTGCCACACCTCGTGTCCGCACTTTCCGGGTCTGTCGCCCGGAGCGCGAGGTCAGCCGTCAGGTCCGTTGCGGCCGCAAGGCGCCTGTCGAGTCCTCTCAAGCAGGCAACAGCGTCCCGCAGCGCAGCCGACCGCAGCGGGCCCCAGCCCAGGCAAACCTCAAGTGTGCCCGCACCCCTCCGGTCGCAACGGACCTGGCGGCGGCGGGCGGTGGCGCCAGCTAGCCGTACCGACCCTCGATGTACGCCGCCGTCTGCTCGTTCGCCGGTTTCAGGAACATCGACGCCGTGTCGCTGTGCTCGACCATCTTGCCGAGAAGCATGAAGACGCACTCGTCGGTGGCGCGCCTGGCCTGCGCCATGTTGTGAGTCACGATCAGGATCGTGTAGTCGCCGCGGAGCTTCCAGATGAGTTCCTCGACGGCTTCGGTGCCGGCCGGGTCGAGCGCCGAACAGGGCTCGTCCATCAGCAACAACCTCGGCTTCACCGGCAGCAGGCGCGCAATGCACAGCTTCTGCTGCTGCTCCAGGGACAGCTGCGTGCCGGGGCGGTCGAGAAAGTCCTTCAGCTCGTCCCAGAGCAGCACGCCGCGCAGGGCTTCCTCGACGATCTGGTCGCTCTCGCCCCGGCTCGGCGCACGTCCTCCCGGCAGATGGACGCGCGTGCCGAACAGGACGTTGTCGCGCACCGACAGCGGCAACGGGTTCGGGCGCTGGAAGACCATGCCAACCTGCCTGCGAAGCTGCGCCAGCTCCACCTCGGGAGCGTAGACGTCCAGCCCCCAAAGCCGGATGCTGCCCTCGGTGCGGACGTAGGGAAGTCGCTCGTTGATCCGGTTGACCGAGCGCAGCAGGGTCGTCTTGCCGCATCCGGACGGGCCGATGAGCGCGGTGATGGCGCCGGCCCGCACCCTCAGGTCGACGTCGAACAGGGCCTGGAAGTCGCCATACCAGAGGCTGAGCTTCTCCACCAGGATGGCGGTCTCCGCCTCGGGCGCGGCAGCAGACGCCAGCGCCGGCGCGGCCCCGGCCAGCGTCATCTGCCCGGGCGGCTGCCTCGGGCGAATCGAAGGTTCCGCAACAGTCATCCGAACTTCCCTTCCACGTAGGCCGCCGTGCGCGGGTCCCGGTCGCTGCCCTCGAACATCTCCTCCGTCTCCCTGACCTCGACCAGCTCGCCGGTCAGGAAGAAGGCCGTCCGCGAGGCCAGGCGGCGCGCCTGCTGCACCAGGTTCGTGACCAGGACGATCGTCATTTCCGACTTCAGCTTCGCGAGCACTTCCTCGATCCGCATCGTGGTCACCGGATCGACGGCGATGGAGAACTCGTCAAGCAGCAGGATCGAGGGTTCCTGCGACAGCGCCCGGGCGATTGTGAGCCGCTGCTGCTGCCCGCCCGAGAGCAGGCTGCCCAGCGAATCGAGTCGGTCCTTAACCTCGTCCCAGAGGGCGGCCCGGCGCAGGCAGCGCTCCACCACGACGTCGAGCTCCGCCCGGTTGCGGATTCCCCGCAGACGCGGCGACAGGGCGACGTTCTCGTAGACCGTCATCGGCAGGCCGACGGGCAGCGGAAAGACGACCCCGATGCGCCGCCGCAGGGCATACGAGTTGCGCCAGCTGCGCACGTCCCTGCCCTCGACCCGGACTGCGCCCGAAACCTCCATGCCCGCCGTCAACAGGTCCATCCGGTTGATGGCGCGCAGGAACGAGGTCTTGCCGCTGTTCGCAGGTCCGATGACGCCGAAGATCTCGTTCGCAGGCACCTGAAGCGTGACGCCCGAGAGCGCCATCTGCCCGTCGTAGCGGATCCGAAGGTCCTCGACCTCGATGGCGTTGGCGCCGTTCACCACCTCTTGCGCCCCCGCAGGTACACCCGGAATGCGATGGACAGACCGTTCATCGCCAGCACCATGGAGATCAGCACCAGCGCGACGCCGAACGGCACGTGATCCGGCACGTTCGGCACCTGGGTCTGGATGACGAACAGGTGGAGTGACATCGCCATCGTCTGGTCGAGAACGCTCTGCGGCAGGAACGGCGAGAAAAACACGGCGCCGGTGAACATGATCGGCGCCGTCTCGCCGGCGGTGCGCGACACCTCCAGAATGACGCCGGTCAGCACGCCGCTGATGGAGTTCGGCAGCACGACCTTGCGAATCGTCTGCCAGCGGGTCGCGCCCATGTTCCAGCACGCCTCGCGGAAGGCGCGCGGCACGGTCTGCAGCGACTCCCGCGTTGACACGATGACCACCGGCAGGGTCATGACCGCCAGGGTCAGGCTCGCCGCCAGGATGCTGGTGCCGAAGCGGAAAAAGATGACGAACGCGCCCACGCCGAACAGCGCATGGACGATCGACGGCACGCCGGCGAGGTTGATGATCGCCAGGTTGATCGCCCGGGTCAGCCGGTTGTCCGGCGCGTACTCGCTCAGGTAGAGGGCGGCGGCCACCCCGATGGGCACCGAAGCGAGCAGGGCCACGACGACCAGCCAGACGGTCCCGATCAGCGCCGGCAGGATGCCGCCCGCGGTCATGCCGTCCGTGGGCGCGGTAAACAGGAAATCCCAGGAGATCGCCGGGCCGCCGCGCACGACCAGCACGCCCAGGATGAGAACGACCGGCAGAATCAGCATGCACGTCATCCACAGCAACAACAGCCGGAAGACCTTCTCCACCGACTGGTTGCGCCGGTCGCGAGCAGTTGCCGTGAACATGGTTGCGCCGGTCCGAAAAACGCGGGAGATGCAGGGTGGAATCGGGCCGGGCCGGGCTACGGATTCGCCGACGCGACGGGCCGCTGGCCGCGTCGGCGACCGGGAAGGCCGCCGCGCACGAAAGTGTCGGCCAGGAAGTTGATCGTGAAGGTGACGAGGAACAGGAAGATGCCCAGGGTGAACAGCGCCTGCCAGTGCTCCGAACCCTCCGCCGTCTCGCCGAGCTCGGCCGCGATGGTCGCGGTCAGTGCCCGCACGGCGTCGAACGGACTCGTCGGCAGGTTCACCGCGTGGCCACTGGCCATCAGAACCGCCATCGTCTCGCCGAAGCCTCGGCCCACGCCAAGCAGCGTCGCGGCCACCAGTCCGTTGCGGCCGGCGGGCAGGACAACCTTCAAGATGACCTGCCAGCGGGTGGCGCCCATTGCCTCGGCCGCCTCGCGGTAGGTGTCGGGCACGGCCTTCAGCGCATCCTCCGCGATCGTGGTCATGATGGGCGCCGCCATCAGCCCCAGGATCACGCCCGAGTTCAGGACGTTGAGGCCGACCGGCGCGTCGAAGGTGCGCACGATCAGCGGGTTGATGAGCGACAGGCCGACGAAGCCCCAGACCACGGACGGAATCGCCGCCAGCAGCTCGACCAGGACCTTGAGGGTCTCACGCAGCCGTCCGGTGGCGAACTCGCCGATGTAGATGGCGGCGCCGAGCGAGAACGGCACCGCGACCAGCATGGCGAGCCCGGTGACCGACGCCGTGCCCGCAATCAGCGCCAGGGCGCCGAAGGTCGGGTTGTGGCTCGACGTCGGCGTCCAGCGCGGCGACAGGAAGAACTCCCGGAAGCTGAAGCCGTCGAACAGGAAGCCGGCGCCCTCGCGGCCCACGAAGATGAAGATGCCGACGATAAAGACGATCGCCGACAGGCCGCCCAGCAGCACGAGGATCTGCATGACCCGGTCGACCCACCAGGCCAGGTCGCGCCGGTCGGCGGCGGCGAGCCGTGCCACCAACGGCGGCAGGCCCGACCCCTCGGTGCTGGCGAGCTGGCTCACGAGCAGTCCAGCTCGGTCGCGGGGGCGTAGCCCTTCCGGTGCAGGATGCACTGGCCGACATCGCTCAGCACCCAGTCCAGGTACTCGCGTATCGCGCCCTGCGGCTCGCCCGCCGTGTACATGAAGAGCGGTCGCGAGATCGGGTACGAGCGGTCAATCGCCGTCGCGACGGTAGGCGCCACGCACGGCCCGCCCTCCGTCGCTCGGACGCAGGGCATGCGGACATGGTCGGTCGCGTAGGCGAGGCCGCTGTAGCCGATGGCGCAGGGCGTATTCTCCACCAGGTCGACGACGTCCTTCGAGCCGTGCATGTCGAGCGACCCCAGCTTGAAGTCGCGCTGCCCGCCCAGGATCGCGTCCCGGTAGTAGAAGTAGGTGCCGGAGTTGTTCTGCCGGCTGACCCGGATGATGCGGTCGCTCGGACAGCCAGGCGGCGCCACCCCCAGCTCGCTCCAGCGCTCCGTCGTGCCACCCTCGCCGTAGATGTCGGCGAGCTGCTCGATCGCCATGCCTGGTATCGGGTTGTCCGCGTGCAGGAAGACGGCCAGGGCGTCGTAGCCGACGATGAACTCGATCGGATCGTGGCCGTTGGCCCGCGACTGCTCGAGCTCCGACTCGGTCATCCTGCGGCTCGAGTTCGCGATGTCGACGGTGCCGTTGATCATCGCCGAGATGCCCGTGCCCGATCCGCCGCCCGACACCGCGACCGCCGTGTCGGCGGACAGCTTGGCGTACTCCTCCGCCCAGGCCTGGGCGACGTTGACCAGGGTGTCCGAACCCTTGTTCTGGATCACGTTGCGCTCCGCCGCGCCGTTCCCGCCGCACGCCGCAAGCAGGGCAGGCAAGGCGAATGCGAGACCAACGCGCACTCCGGCCCGACACGCAAGAACCATGGCGGCGCAAGCGTAGGTTCCATCCGTGAACGCTCGGTAAAGACGGCCTCGCCGGCTTCGCCGCCGTCAGGTCCGAGGAGGCCGCCGCGACCGCGGGCGCGTCTCAGAACCAGACAACCAGCGACGTCCAGGCGAACAGTGGCACGGCGCCGTACTCGCTTTGCAGCGAGCCGGCGACGAGGCCCCTGCCGTCCGCCGCGATCAGGCCGACCGTCAGAGTCACGCTGTCGGCCATCGACCAGGCGATGCCCGGCTGGAGCAGGAAGGAGCCATCATCCGCGTTCCACAGAGCGGCGCCGGTCACGGTCACCAGCGGATGGGCCTGCCAGGCCAGCGACAGCCCGGCGTAGCGGCGTCCGAGCGAGGTCACTTCGCCGCGCCGGATGCGGTCCGACTCGGCGAGCTGTTCGTAGCGGCCCGGGTCGCGCGCCCCGAAGCCGTTCCAGGTCGCCTCGGCGATCAGGGTGAGGCGCGGCGTGAGCAGCCGGTCGACGCCGGCCGTGACGCGCCAGAAATCGCCGCAGCCCAAGGTCGGGTGCAGGGCGTCGAGCGAGCAGCCGGGGCTGGTCCAGGCAGCCTCGCCGCGCAGGCCCGTGCCACCCACGTCGGCGGCGAGGAAACCGCCGAGCACGAAGTCTCGATGGAAGCCGCCGACCATGTAGCCGAAGTCGATGCTCGCACCAGCATCGCCCAGCGCCGAGTGGAATCGCCCGAACGTCGCGACGCTCAGGTCTTCCGGCGTGCGGGCGCCCTGGCCGGCCACGACCAGCTCGACCTCGGAGAAGTCGCCCCTGGGAACCACGAGCCGAAGGGCGTCCACGCCCGGCTTGTAGTCGCGGTCGACGCGCTGCGGCGCGAACGGCCCGAACAGGTCGAGTACCGGCCAGAGATGGTTGACGCCCCAGGTGATCGCCTGCCGCCCGGCGACGAGGCGGAAGCCGGGGCGGTCCCAGCGCAGGTTGAGTCGGTCGACCTCCGTGACCCCGGCCACGTCGCCGCCGCCGAAGGACGACTTCGTCAGGTCGAAGAACCGTCGCGTGTCGCCAGTGGCGATGGACGCCACGGCGCCGCTGCCGCGCGGCGACGTTGCCTGAGCCGTGCCGTGCAACTCGAAGCGGAAGCGGTCCCGGTCGCCGACCCGCCACCGGGAATCCAGTTTCAGACGGGCGATGCCGAGATCGAGCCTGCCGGACCCGTCGTCGGCGCCTTCCGCCCCGTCTCCGGGCTCGTCGCCGGCATCGGCCTCCTCCAGCGCGCGGAAGGCGAACAGTCGCACGTCGCCGCCAATCTCCACCTGCGCCGGCGCAGGGGCGGCGGCGGTCTGCACCCCGACCGCAACCAGAACCGCCGCCGGCAGAAGCGCCGCGAACGCCGGTCGCCGCGCCGGTTCAGCGTCGCTCGTCGCTCGCGATGCGTCCATCCACGAGGCGGACCACCCGGCGCGCCCGCTCCATCACCTGAGGATCGTGGGTCGAGAACAGGAAGGTGATCCCCTGCTCCCGGTTCAGTTCCTCCATCAGGTCGAGCAGGGTCTCCGCTGTTTCCGAATCGACGTTCGCCGTCGGCTCGTCGGCAAGCACGACCGCGGGGTTCGAGGCGATGGCGCGGGCGATCGCGACCCGTTGCTGCTGCCCGCCGGAGAGCTCCGTGGGGCGGCGATCCTCCATGCCTTCGAGCCCCACCTGCCGCAGCAGGTCCATCACGCGCTCGCGCCGCGTCGCGCTGTCGACTCCCTGCACCCAGAGCACCATCTCGGCGTTCTCGTAGGCGGTCAGGACCGGCATCAGGTTGTAGGCCTGGAAAACGAAGCCGATCCGGTCGCGCCGAAGCTCCGAGAGTTCCTTCCGGTTCAGGTCGCCGAGCTCCTGGCCTTCGAGCAGGATGGAGCCGGAAGTCATGGCGTCAAGCGCGCCGATCAGGTTCAGCATGGTCGTCTTGCCGGAGCCGGACGGGCCGCAGATGACGGTGAACTCGCCGGCCGCGACGTCCATCGTGACGCCGCGCAGGGCGTGGACGTCGACGCTGCCCTGCCGGTAGACACGGACCACGTCCCTGAGCGCGATGATCGGCCGGGCGGTCTCCGAGCTCATCTCACACCACCCGAATGGTCTCGACCGGCTGCACCCGGCCCGCGCGCCAGGCCGGATAGATGCCGGACAGGATGGTCGCCAGCACCGCGAACACCGCGATCAGGACCGCGTTGCGCGGGAAGATGCCGACCTTGAGCACCGGATCGAGGCCCACTCCGGCAATCTCCACCGTACCGCCGTACAGCGCAGTCAGATCCAGGCCGGTCGACGACAGCCAGACGTACGGTCCGATGGTGATCAGGAAGGCCCCGGCCAGACCGAGGACCGCGAGCCACGCACTCTCCATCATGATCAGCCGGAACAGCCGGAACGGGCTCCAGCCGATGGCCAGCATGATCCCGAACTCCCTCAGGCGCTCCATGACGCTGACGAACATGGTGTTGAAGATGCCCGCCGCAACCAGGATCGCGATCAGGATCTCCATCACCACGGCGCCACCGACCTTGAGCGCGATGAAGGCCGCCAGCTGCGGCTGACTCGTGTTCCAGGGCACTGCCGCCGCGTCGCCCAACTGACCATCCAGGCGCTCGGCGACCCGGCGGCTCCGGCGCTGATCGTCGAGGAACACGGCCACCGCGGTGGCCTCGTTGTCCGCGTAGCCGAGCAGCTCGCGCACCGTGTCGAGCGGAAGCAGGCAGAACCCGCCGTCCACGGTGGGTGCGTTGGTGCGCAGCGTGCCCTGGAGGCGAGCCAGGCCGCTGACGATCTCGCCGTGGCGATCGGTCAGGGTGTATACGAGCTTGTCGCCGAGCTCCATGCCGAGGTTGCTGGCCAGCCGGTGACCGAGGATCACGCCGCCCTGGTCGCCGGGCGCGAAGACCGAGCCTTCGTCCAGGGCCTCCAGGATGGAGAGCGTCGACGCGTCCTCGGCCTCCGGGTCGAAGGCGATGAAGGCGGCGCTGAAGGTCTCGCCGGCGGTGGCCAGCATCGCCGGGCCGATCACCCGGTCGACCGCCTGCCGAACACGCCCGCCCTCGGCGTCGAGAGCCGCCTCCACGGCGGGGCCGCGCACCACCGTGCGGGACAGGGTCGGCTTGTCGAGGTACTCCGGGTGCTGCAGGCTGACGTGACCGCCGCCGAGGCGGGCCGCGAGGTCGATCATGTCCTTCCAGTTCCGGTCCTGCATGGCCGTGAACAGGACGGCCATGAACACGCCGAACACGATCGAACCGAGCGTGAGCAGGGTTCGCCGCCGGTTGCGCCAGAGATTGCGCCAGGCAAGGGTCACAACGCTGGGTCCACTCATCGCCACTCCTTCTTCGCCTCCGACAACCTGCCCGCTACTGGTGGTGAATCGCTTCGATCGGATGGATGCGCGCAGCCTTGACGGCCGGGAAGAGCACGGCCAGCAACGCCACGACCACCAGGATCACGACGGGCCCGGCAATCGTCACCGGACTGACGGCGCCGACCCAGATCTGGTCCATGGCCACACCCATGATCGCAGTGCCGCCCAGGCCGCCGACGTCGATGCCGCGGGTGGTGAGAAACCAGAGTGCCGGAACACTCGCCGCCAGCCCGATGCCGACCGCAAGCGCCGTCTTCAGACCGCCCTCGACCAGGATGAGCGCCAGGACCTGCCGCGGCGGCACGCCGATGGCCTTCAGCACGCCGAACTCGCGTATGCGCTCGAACACCGCGGTCAGCATCGCGTTCAGGATGAGGATCGCCATCACCACGTAGACAACGAAGGCCACCACCTGCACGGCCGCCTGGGCCGAGTCCAGCACGTTCGCCAGTCCCGGCAGAAGCTCGCGCCAGCTCCTGACCTCGGCGCCGGGCGCAGTCGCGGCCGCCACCTCCTCGAGCGCCGCGGCGACCGTCGCCAGGTCCTGTCCCTCGCCGCTCCGGACGATGATCCGGTGGGCGCCGTCCGCGAACGCGAAGAAGCTGCGGAACTCATCCTCGAGCAGGAAGACGGTGGCGCGGTCGGTCTCCTCGCTCAGGCTCTCCAGCACGCCGCGCACGTGGAACAGGTCGTTCGCCATGCTGCCGTCGGTCGCCTGGCTGAGCGCCACGAGCTCGTCGCCGACATCGACCGCCAGCGTGCGCGCCAGCCGGTAGCCCAGCACCACGCCCTTCGGGTCCGCCGCATCGAGCCACTCGCCTCGGTCGAGCCGCAGGTGGACCTCGCTGACCAGCGCGTCACGTTCGAGGCGAAGTCCCTTCAGCAAGGCGCCGGCGGAGGCGTCGCCCGAGGCGACCAGGGCACCCCCCAGGAGCCGCGCCGTGGCGCGCTGCCCCGAATCGTCGAGGGCTTCGACCAGGCCGTCGGGGTCCGCGATTCGCTCCCAGATGGACGGTCGCTCCCTGTAGCCCTCCGCGTGAATCTGGAACTCGCCCATCTCGACGTCCAAGAGGGTCTGCTCCATGCTGCCCAGCATCCCCTCCATCGCCGATGTGTAGAGGACCATGCTCCACAGCGCCAGAGTCATGGCGCCCACCGTGACCGTGGTCCTGCGGCCGTTGCGCCACAGGTTGCGCCAGGCCATGCATAGCGTCTTCATGGGGTCAGCGGAGCATCCTCGCCGTCTCGGTGGTCGTTGTCCACTGGCGCAGCCGCTCTACTGTCGGAGCGACTGCAGCGAGAACGTCGCCGGCGGCAGGTCGACGTCGAACTCGTGCTCCTCGTACACGATCTCGGTCGCCTCGTCCGGCTCGTCGGCGGGAACTACGCGCAGGAGGCGCGGCAGCGTCCGGCCGCCCAGCGGGCCGAAGTCCTCGTACAGGATCGTCCGCACCAGGCGGTCGCGCTCGTCGAAGTACTCGGCCCGGTCGAGCAGCATGTCGGCGGCCCGGAACCTGGCGTCGATGGCGCCCCAGACCACGGGGGCGTCGGGCAGCGGCACGCAGCGGACCAGCCAGTGGCGCGACTCATCCGTCGGCCGCTCCCGGTACTCGCACTCGAAGTCCTCGCTGTAGCGCGATTCGTGGACGAGGTCGTCGTTCGTGAAGTGACTGCCCATCCAGGCCGACTGCATCATGGACGCCGGCACCTTGATCGTCCGGTCAACCTTCGGCAGGTAGTTCCAGATGTTCTGTTCCACCTTGAGCGTGGCCGTGCCCCGCTCCTTCGCCGGCGCCTCGATGCGCACCAGAGCCTTCTCGGACCCTTCCGAGACGACGTGCAGCCGCAGCTCGCGCTGCCAGCGAGCTGTCCGGATGCGCATGGAGATGCGGCTCTCGCTGGAGTCGCCCCGCATCGCGTCGTCCGCGGAACGCATCAACTCCTCAAGCGGCGGGTCGGCCGGCTGAGCGCCGGCCTGACCGGCAGCGGCAAGCAGAACAACCACCAGCGCGACCCCGGCAGCACGAAGGAGACTTCTCACGGAAGCCGAACGCTATCAGCGCGGCGGCCGGCGCTGGCCACCGTTGGATCCGAGGGCACCGCAGGGGACGCGCGCACTGGAAGTGGTCCGGGGATTGTCGCCCGCTGCGGGGGTGGGCCGGGCCAGTCAGTCCCCGGGGACGGCAATGACCGTGTCCCGGCCAGGGGCCACGCTCAGCCTCTGCCGGCTGCCGGGCCTGCCTGCGACCTCGAGCACCCAGTCGCCCGACGGCACCGCCTGGAAGACGAACTCGCACGTGTCGGCCGTCCACGACGTGCGGGTGGCGCCGATGGCGTCGGCTTCCCGGCGCGAGGCGGCGGCAGGCCAGAGAGAAACGACCGTCCCCGGGGCAGGCAGGCCAGTCGCCTGGCTGAGGATCAAGCCGCGCACGGCGCCGCTCTCGAGCTGCAGGTCGAGCCGCTGGTCTCCGTGGAGGTCGAGCTCCCGCACATCCGCCCCGGCGGCGAGCAGGTAGCGGCCCGACTCCAGATCAAGGAACGCGAAGGCCCCGTCGTGGCCGGTGAACGCCCGGCGCGCCTGCTCGCGCTTCCCCCGCGGCATGACGAGCACCTGGGCGCCGGCCCAGGGCACGCCGTCCAGGCGGACGACCCCGGCGAGTTCGTGGCCGCGCTCGAACACCAGGTCCACGCGAGCTTCGCCCGGGCCGACCTTGACGCTCCGGGTTGCCCGTCGGTGCGACGAGCCAACCTCGCCGACCAGCGTCCAGTTGCCCGCGGCAAGCCGCTCGACAATGAAATCGCCGTCGCCGTCCAGCGTGGCCGGCCGGATGTTCAGCTCGCGGTCGACGGCCTCGACGCGCAGAGTCTGCAACTCGTCATCCGCCAGGCCGTGTATCCGGCCCACAATGCGACCGCGCCCCACCGAACGCAGCCGCAGCCTCACGCCTGCCTCGTCGCCCCGCACGCGGATCTTGTCCACGGACACGACCCGCACTCCTTCCAGGCTGCCTCCGACGTCGTGATCGCCGCGCCTCAGGTGGACGCGGAAGTTCCCTCGCGCATCGACGGCGGCCGCCGGCCGCTCGTCCGGCCAGTCGAGCGACAGGAAGGTCAGGCGGCCGCCGAAGGCGACCGGATCATCGACGCGGTCACCGCCTCGGGGCAGCACGACCCGGCCACGAATCTCGTACACGCCGAAGTCCACCGTGACGCGGTTGGCGCCTGGTCGAACCTGGAGGGCCTTGTCGTGTACGGCCGTGCCGTCGCCGGAATCAAACTCCAGCGCGGCCCATCCGACCGGGACGTTCTCGAAGACGAAGCGGCCGTCGGAGCCCGTCGTCGCGCTGACGGGCGCCCGCCCTTCGCCATCGCCTGTCGCCGCAGGGAGAAGCCGCACGGTCACCCCCGCCAGCCCGGCCCGTCGGTCCATCACACGACCCGCGATGCGGCCGGGGCGGTCGTCGAACTCCAGGTCCAACCGGCGTTCCTCTCCGGCTTCGAGTTCGACCACCGCCCTCTTCTCCTCCCCGCCTCTCGAACTGACGACGATCCGATAGCGGTCCGCCTCCAGACCCTCCACCCGGAACGACCCGTCATTGCCCACGCGACCGGAGGTCACGAAACCCGGGTCGCCGGTGAGGGGGTCCCTGAAGCCGCGGTTCGCCGACCCGAAGAGCTCGAACGAGCCTCTTGCCGGCTTGCCGCCGTGACTCAGGCGGCCGTGAAGGACCGCGCCGGGACCGAGGCGGATCTCGATCGGTTCCGGAGTCGGCTTCAGGCCGCGCAGGGTTCGGGCGACGAAGCCGTCAGCGGCGGCCCAGACGTCGAGCTGCACCCACGAAGGAAGCCCCGGCACGCGAAACGAGCCGTCGGCGTCGGTACGCAGCCGGAGGGCGTCGCCCCAGCTCACCATCGGGTCGCGGCCCAGCGCGTCGGGCGTCCGCTGAGCCGCCACGCTGACGTGCGCGCCGGGGATGCCCGCCGATGTCTCGTCGACCACCCTGCCCAGAAACACGAGGCCCCCGTCCAGCGCAATGACGCCCACGTCGTGACTCTCGACCGGCGGTGCTTCCACTCCCCGCATCAGCCGAAACGCGTGCTCGGCAGGGCGAACCGCCAAGTCATGCCGGCCCGGCGGCGCCCGGACGGCGAACCGCCCGTCGTCGCCAGTGCGCGCTGTCCAGGTCTTGCCGAGCCGCAGGGCGGCAAGCGAGTTCAACGACGCCACGAAGCCCTTTGCGCTGAACTCGCCGAGTCCAACCTCGGCGCCGGCCACGGCATGACCCGTATCCGCGTCCACAACCGTCCCGGTCACGACCACGCCCGGTTGCAGGGTGATCAGGTACTCGCCCTCCTCGGTGCGCCAGCCGGACATGCCGACCGAGTCGACCGGCAGGAAGCCGGGGTGGCGGATGGCGACGCGGACGAAGGCACGCAGCCTCTCCGGACCAGGCAGCCGGTCGGTCGCGAAGACGCCATCCGACCGTGTGCGCAGGAAGTGGCGGTGTACCGGCCCGCCCGGACGGGTCGGGTCACGAGCGAGATGGATCTCGACGCCGGCAAGGGGGCTCCCGCGGTCGTCCACGACGCGGCCCCGGATGGCCATCGCGGGCGCAAGCACCGGGCAGGCGCCGGTCTTCAGTTCGCTTCCGGAGCACAGGTCGTGGCCGTGGCCGGGGGCCGCGAACCAGATCGATTCGCCGAGCTGGAGGTCGAGGCCTGGCGCCGTGTCGGACCGCTCGGCAGGTGCAGCCGCCAGATCACCGGACTCCGCGACTGCGCCAGGCGCCCCCGGTGGCAAGCCCGCGACGCGCCGGTCCGGTCGGCGGTCCGCCTGGCGGTTTGCGGTACCGGTGGGTGGGCGCGGCGGCCGATCCACCCGCGCTCCGGACCACGGCAAGGCAGGCCCATCGAGCCAGAACTCGACCTCCTCCACGTCACCGAGTCCGAGCAGGTAGCCGGCGTCGGCCGGCTTCAACGCGCTGCCCGAGCCTCTGATTGGTCGCGATTCCCTTGCCTCGCTCACGGTTGGGAGGCTTGCCAAGGGGACTCCCTCCGGCCTCGCTGGCTGCTGCTCGAGCGAGCCGGTCACCCGACCCAGCCGAACGGTGAAGCTCGTTCCCGCAGCCGAACGCTCCACGGCCGGGCGACACGTCACCTCGGCGGCCACGAACCCCTCGGCTCGCACGTGCACGGTCGTCTCGCCGTCTGCCGGTGCCCACAGCACGGCCCGTCCGTCCGCCCCGGCAACGACCGGCGGCAGGAACGCGTACCACGCGCCGCCGCCCGACCAGGTTTCGGCTTTCTTCGTCCAGGCGGTCACGACGCGGTGCGACCGCGCCTGGTTTGGCGGCATGAGGATTCTGCGCTGCTCGGGCACGACCACGGCGCCCGGGACCGGCGCGCCCGTGTCGCGTGACAGCACGATTGCCGTGCAGGACCGGCCTGGAACAAGCGGCGCCGGCGACAGATCGTCCGCACCGGTGCCCGGCCGCCACAGCCACGCGACCGGCAGCGGCATTTCGGCGCCAGCGCCCCGGTCCACAACGACCCACCAGTCCTCCCGTGCAGGAGGCGCGACCGGTGCGGGCAAGGCGTCGACTTCCGACAACCCTCCGCCGGACGTCGTGCGACCGTCGAACGGCCTGAAGCGGCCGACACCTTCGAAGGCGCCACTCCATCGCGGCTCGGGCCAATCCCCGTCAAGCCAGCTGCGCCCGCAATCGGCCGATGAGCACGCCGGATAGAGGCGCACCCGGGCGCCGGACGGACGAGCAGCGCCACCTTCGAGCCGCACCGAGAACTCGAAGCCCGACTGGTCGCTCTCCGCGGCGACAGCGAGACCCACCACCACTGCACAGGCAAACCAGATCAGAACAACGCCGCAAGGGCGCATGGCCTCTACGTCGAAAACGCTGGCTAGTCGCAAGACACCCGCTCCTGATCGATCGACTGGCCGGGTTGACCCGGCACCGGGCCATGGCTGATGCACACCACGTCGTCGCCCTGGCCCTGCGCACCTCGGTTGCCGCTACATTCAAAGTCGGCCAGCTCGTCGCCCTCCGGCTCGCCGCCACACCACAGGAAGCCCCTGAACCACTCACGTTCAGGGTCGTAGTTCAGGAGGTAGAAGTCTTCGCCAGAAGTGTAGCCGGAACACTGCTGTGCGCCCTTGGCACCCAACGCACACTGCTTCCTGTCACATCCGACAACTGCAAGCAACATGAAAAGGGCCAATGCGGTCCTCAGTGCCTCCTTGCTGTTCCGTCTTCCCCGCCGCAGCCTCGCTTCCCCACCGCAGCCTCGCTCAGCGGCGTATCCGCGGGGCTGTCTGGCTGCGGCTACGTACACCCTGGTCCCCGACGAGTGGCCGCGCCAAGTATCCGCCTGAGCGGCACCGGGTTCTTGGTGACTCCACCTCCTTGTACTCACTGGCGCTCCGATTCTGGCCAGCCTCAAGCAACACCATACTTCACGACCAAGCGCAACTCGAACGTTGGACGACTGCCAAGGGACCGGGCGAAGGCGCTCTACTCGATGTAACCGAGCGCTCTCAGGCGGCGGCGCGTGTCCTCGTCCACCTCGACCTGCGGCGCCGGGGCGGCGCCCTGACCGGAGAGCTCCACCTGCTCGCGCAGCAGCCGCGCCAGGCGGCCGGCGAGGATCGGGCGCGTCGCGGCAAGGTCCTGGCGTTCCTCCGGGTCGGCCACGCGGTCGAACAGCTGGCGGACGGGAGCGCGGCCGGGGCGGCGCAGCTCGATGAACTTGTAGCGCCCGCGCACCAGGGAGGCGGCGGGCCGCCGGAAGGTGTCCATCGTCGACAGCAGCAGCCGGTCCTCCAGCGCAGCGGCAGGCGATCCGGACTCGCCCGTGCCCGCGCCGCTCCTTGTCGGCGACAGCTGGAGCAGCGGCGCGAGGCTGTCGCCCTCGACGTCGTGGCCCGGCGTGCCCCCGGCAAGCTCCATCAGGGTCGGAAGCACGTCCGCCTGCTGGACGGGCGTCCGCACGCGGCGGCCCTCGACCTGACCGGGCAGGTGGATGAAGAACGGGATGTCCAGGACCTCCCGGTGCAGGTCCCAGGCGTGGCCGAAGACGCCCCGTTCCTCGAACGCCTCGCCGTGGTCGGCGATGACGACGACCAAGGGGTCGTGACCGCGCTCGCGCAGTGCGTCGCGCATCACGCCGAAGACGTGGTCGTTCCAGGCGATCTCGCCGTCGTAGAGCTGGAACAGCTGGTCCACCAGTTCCGGGCTCGACGGCGCCTCCTTGCGGTTCAGCGCCCGCAGATGATCCACCGAACCCAGCTCGCGGTCACTCACCGTCGGCGCGAAGCGGCTGCGGAACGGCTCCGCCGGGGCGAAGGCGGCATGCGGCTCGACGCTCAGGATCATCAGGAAGAAGGGCTGATCGCCGGACCGGTCGCCCGGCGAGGTGGCGGGCACGGCCGAACCCGGCAACCGCGGTGGGCTGCCGGACAAGGCAGCCTCCCCAGCAGGCTCACCGGGCCCCCCGGCTGCCGGGGAGACGGAGGCTGGCGGCGAAAGCTCGTCGAGCCAGGCGAGCGCCTGTCCCACCAGCTCGTCCACTTCGACCGCTCCGTACTCGAACCTGTCGAAGCCCTGCGCGAAGCCGGTGTCCGCCGTCACGTTGGCATTGGCGGAGAAGCCCGCCGTGGCGTAGCCGAGCTCGCGCAACTGCTCCGGCAGGGTGACGAACGACTCCTCCATGCCGTGGCTCAGCTCCCGGATGCCGTGGCGCTCCGGCCCCACGCCGGTCAGCAGGGTGGCGACCGTCGGTCGAGTCCACGAGGACTGGGCGATGGCCTGCTCGAACACTGTCGAGCGCGCCGCCAGCGCATCCAGGTTCGGGGACACCGCGGCGCCAGGCACCTCGTGGCCGTGGTAGCCGAGCCGGTCGACCCGCAGGGTGTCGATGATCCACAGCAGGATGGAATCGAGCTGGCTGGAGTGCCGGCTCTCGGCCGCATCGGACACCTCAGGAGTACCCGAGACACCAGTCGCGCTGCGCTCCGCCGTCGGACGCAACGCCGCCGAACCGCAGCCGTCGGACGTCAGACGCGGCCTGCGCAGCACAACACCGGCCTCCACGTCGCCTGCGGTCCCCGCGGTACCGGAGGCGGCCGCGGCCGGGACGGCCCGCAGCGTCAGCCGCGCCGCGCGAAACGGCACGGCGCCTTCGGCCGCCGCTCCGGATCGCGCCGCCGGACCCGGCAGGGTCAGAGGCTGCGACGACGACCGGGCGAGGGCAGTCGCAGCCGGCGCCTCGCCCTCGACTTCCCATACCGCGGCGAGGCCAGCGTCGCCGCGAACGGACAGCTCGTCCCACCGCAAGTCGAGGTCCTGCTCGGGTTCCAGAAAGAACGCCGCCTCGCTGCCGACCGGAATCCAGAGCGTCTCGCCCTCGCCGCGCGGCCCGCCTTCATTGCCTGGCTCGACGGCGCTCGTCGACTCGGCGTCCGGCGGTCGCGAGGCAGCAGCCGGCGACTCACCTGCCCCGTCGCTCGCTGACTCGGCGCCTGGAGGAGATTCCGCGCCATGCCGAACCTCGCCGCCGGCTGCGCCACGGGATCCGTTCCCGGCCCCGATGGCGACCCAGTCGCAGGCAATGGACAGCTTGCGCTGGTCGCCGCGGCGCTCTTCGACGGCCTCGGCGAATGGACCCGCAGCCGGCGCTTGTGGTGGCCGCTGGCCGAGCGGCCGGTCCCCAGCGGTCTCGTCGGCGACCGCAGGCCGAGCGGAGCGCGCGAAGTACGTCGGGACGAAGGCGAGGCGGTGGTCGCCGGGTGTCGCGAGCTCCGTCGGGATGACAAAGCTGCGCTCCTCGAAGCCGGCGCCCAGCTCCACGGAAGCCACCTGCACGTCGTCCCAGTGCACATCAACGACCTGCGCCGGCGCGCCCGGATAGCGAAAGGCGCGACAGCGGACACGCACGTCCAGCTCGCGCTGCCAGGCCAGGTACACGGCGAGTTCCGAGCGCGGCCCGACCGCCCAGGCGAAGGTGGCGCCATCGGGAGAGGTCTCGTTCCACGACCAGCCGCCGGCCCGCGCTCCCGTTGCCGACGGCGTTCCCAGGTCGACGACCGGCAGCTCGCGCGCGACCTCGGCGTAGCGGAGCTCCGCCACCAGATCGGCCACCTCGACCGGCTCGGGAGCGGGGCCGCAGGCAAGGAGCCCCACTGCGACCAGGCCAGCGACGGCCGCCGCCATGAGTCGAAACCGACGGACTCCCGGGCGCGGACCGAGGACACGAGAAACTCTCCCGCCAGGGGAGTGCATTCGGCGGCTTGGCACGGCGTCCGCCCTGAAGCTCGCCGGCGCTTCGGTCACTCGATGACGCCGGCCTTCCGAGCGCGGGCGAGCATTCGCTCGGCGCGTTGCAGGTGCGGCGCGTCGACCATCCGGCCCTCGAAGCGGAAAGCCATGCGACCCTGCGCCCGGTTCTCCTCGAACGCGGCGACCAGGGCAGCGGCGGACGCGGCCTCCTCCTCGCTGGGCGTGAAGACTTCGTTCACGATCGGAATCTGGTTCGGGTGGATGGTCAGCTTGCCCTCGAAACCCATCCAGGCGGCGCGCTGGCAGTCGCGTCGCAGGCCGTCGAGATCGCCCACCTCGACGTACACGCTGTCGAGGGGCTGGGCGCCGCCTGCGCGCGCCGCCAGAAGCGTCATGGCGCGGCAGTGGCGGAACACGTCCAGGTACTCGCCGCGTTCGTCATGCCGCCTGGTCGCTCCGATGGACACGGACAGGTCCTCCGTGCCCCAGGTCAGCGCCGCGACGCGGTCCGAATCCGTGACGCCGGCGACGCCGAGCGCCCCGGCGGCCGACTCGGTGGCGATGAGGATGAGGGCGATGCGCCCCGGCTCGTGGCCGTGCTTCTGTTCCAGCCCGTGGATCAGGAGGTCGGCACGGCGTGCGTCGGCGGCCTTCGAGACCTTCGGCAGGACGTACGCATCCGGCGGATGGTCCATCGTCGCCTCCAGGTCCGCCCTGCCGAGCGGCGTCCAGACGTCGTTGATGCGAACCGCCCGCTCGCGGCCGCCGAAGTCCACCGTTCGCAGCCATTCCGCCACCTCGCGGCGCACGTGGTCCTTTCGTTCGGGCGTGACCGCATCCTCCAGGTCAAGGATGAGTGTGTCCGCGGCAAGCCCGAGGGACTTGGCCAGCATCCGGTCGTTGCCGCCGGGGACGAAGTGAACGGCTCGCCGCAGGCGGGCGCTGTTCACGCGCTTGCTGCGCCGAGCTCCAGCTCGACCCGCCGCAGACCCTCGGCGAAAGCCGGCGCTTCGAGCCCCAGCCCGAAACGCAGGTAGCCCGGCATGCCGGCCCAGCGCCCGGCCACCAGCAGAACGCTGCGGTTGTCCCGGAGCCGGTGGGCGAAGGCCGCACAGTCGGCCGGGCGGCCATCGTCGAGGAACGGGGCGAAGGCGAACGCGCCGGCCCGGGGCTCGCGATAGAGCAAGCGGCCGTTCTGGCGGCCGACCCAGTCGCGGAAGGTGTCGCGGCTCGACCGCATCATCTGCCGAGCCCGCTCGAACAGCCGCTCCTGGTTCGGCGGATCCGTGGCGAAGCGCGCGATGACGTCCGACAGCGTCGCCGGGGCGATGGTCGTGTAGTCGCGACGCGCCCAGCAGCGCTCGATGAAGGCGGGCGGACCGACCATCCAGCCGAGCCGGGTGCCGGGCAGGCCGTACGCCTTGGACAGGCTGGACACCGATATCACCCGGTCGCCGCGACCCCAGGTGCCCGGTGTTTCCTCGCCAGGCGACAGGTCGTGGACGGCGCCCCGGTAGACCTCGTCCGAGAGGATCCAGGCGCCCACCTTCTCCGCTGCAGCGGCGATCCGGCCAAGCTCCGCAGGCGAGAACACGTGACCAGTCGGGTTGTTTGGGTGGCTGAGGTAGATGAGCTTCGTGCGTGGCCCGACCGCGGCGTCGAAGGCCTCCCAGTCCAGAGCCCAGGTGGACGCGTCGGCGCCCGGCAACAGCGGCACGTCATGCACGCGGGCGCCGAGACCTCGCGCCATCAGCCCGACCTGCAGGTAGTTCGGCACGATCGCGACCACGTCGTCGCCGGGTTCGACCAGCACCTGCACGGCGACGTAGTTCGCCTCCGAAGAGCCGGTGGCGACGAGGAGGTGGCTTTCCGTGGCGCCCTCGTACTGCGCGGCCAGCTGCGAGCGCAGTTCCGGCGTCCCGTTCGACTGGATGTACTCCAGAGGTACGGTGCAAAGCGCGTCCAGGTCGAGGCCCATAGCGGCGAGACCGGCCAGCGACAGGGGCTCCACGCCGCTCTCGCTCAGATTCACGTCGACCCGGTGCTCCCAGAGCGACTGCTCCCGCTCCAGGTCGAAGGTGACGAGCTCCACCGGACCGGCCCTCAGGGCAGCTCGTGGCTGGACGGCATGACGCCCGCCACGTGGCTGCCGAAGCCGAAGTCCGTCGGCGCGTACTCGCCCACGATGCGGACATCGCTCCGTTCCGAGATGCCGTCTTCCATGCCGAGCCCCCAGTACACGGCGTTCACCACCAGTCGACGAAGACCTTCGCTCGCGAAGTCCGTCGAGGAGCCCATCGTGGTCGTGAACACGCGCGAGGGCGTGCCTTCGGGGCCCGACCAGTACCGTGTCCAGGCGATCGGCACCATCGGTTCGTTCTTCGGCCCCTCTACGGGCTCGTCGTCGGGGGACATGCCGTCCAGGACTGCCCCGAGCATCAGGACATCCGCGTCGTCGCCGAGGTTCGCCAGGCCGTAGACGTCGGTCGGGCCCCAGACGTCGCCGACGCCGCGCAGGATCGGATGGCCTTCCGCGCCCGGCGCAACAACGCCCCGAGTGCTCTCGGTGCCGTGCCGCCCGTGGTGGCTGATCCAGGTGTCGCCCAGGACCTGCTGACCGAACCCTCCCGGCCAGGTTTCGCTGCGAAAGCTCCAGTGCGCGTAAGGGCTCTCCGGGTTGCGCTGGTAGGAAAAGGCGTGCGTGGCGGTGCGCAGGCCAACGATCGGCCGACCCGATTCGACGTAGTCGACGATGTGCTTCATCTGATCGTCGGGCAGCTCGCGAAAGCGGGTGGCAATCACCATCAGGTCCGCGTCGTCGAGCGCCACAAGACCGGGGATGTTCGTCTGCTCCTCCGGATCGATGGCGCCAGTCTCCGGGTCGATGGAGAACAGCACGACGCATTCGAAGCCGTGCCGCACGGAGAGCACCTTCCCCAGCATCGGCATCGCCTCTTCCGAGCGGTACTCCTCGTCTCCGGCGATCAGGACCACCTTGCGCCCGGCGCCCGGACCATCGCCGCCCGGGTAGGTGACCGCCTCGCTGGCCACCGCCGACCCCTCGGGCAACGACGCAAGCACGGCGGCAAGCACCAGCCCGATGATCGGGGAACGGCTCACGGCGCTGGCGTCGGCACGGGTAGGCGCCGAATCGTCGTCCTGAGCCGGGCGCTGCTCTGAACGCTCGGCCTGAAGCCGCCGCCGCTGACGCCACGCCGGCCACCGCCGGCGGCCGGCGTCGGCGACCCGACGCCGCTCGGGCCGACGGCGCGGCCGGCGTCGATGCCGCCCCCGAAACCGCTCGCGGGCGACGCCGCAGGTGCAGGGTTCGACGGCGTGCCGATGATGGTCCGGCCACCGCCGAATGAGCGGGTCCGCAGATCGTCCCGCGTGAACACGCGCTCGCTGCGTGCGCTGCGAGGCGGGTCGCCTGCCGGCGCCGTGGCGCTCGCCGTGCTCCGAGCCGAGGCAGATGCGGCCTGGTCGCCCGGCCGAGCGTTTCCGACAACGTCGGCCGGGAACGCAGCACCCACCGCTGACGCCGCGTCGGCCGGGCGCCCCGATGCCTCGTGCCCCGAGACCTCGTGCCCCGAGGACGAAACGCGCGACGCGCCCGCGCCGCCCGACTCGCCAGCCGGGCCGCGATCGACCCGGCCGTCGGATTCGCTCGCCTCGGCCTGGGCCGGCCTCTCGGCTGGCGCCTCCGGCCTCTGAAGCAGCAGGCCGCTGATGCGGCCGGGCTGCGCGTAGGTGCGCGGCGGCAGCGCTTCCAGCCGGGACCGGTCCGCCTTCAGCAGTACCTCGGTGGCGTGTTCGTTCACCGCGAAGTGGGGGTTGATGTCGGCGAACGCGAGGCGCGAGTCCAGGCTCAGCGCACGGACGTAGTGCTCGACCGCGGCGACCGGGTCGCCTTCATCCGCCGAGAGCCGCCCGAGCTGATAGTGCGCCCATGCGCTGCGGGGATCGCGCTCGACGGCCGCTTCCAGGTGAGTCCGAGCCAGATCGCTGGCACCGGTGGTCCAGGCGAGCAGCGCCAGGTTGTAGTGCACCGAGGCCAGGGAATCGTCCGCGGCAATGGCCGCCCGATAGTTCTCGGCCGCTCCCTGGAGGTCGCCGCGCAACTCCAGCAGGTTCGCGAGATCGTTCAGCGCCGCGGCCCGCTCGGTCGCCCCGGAGGTCTTCTCCAGCAAGGCGTGCTGCGCGGCGATCGCGCGGTCCAGGCTCGACTCGCCATCGCTGCCCGCAACTGCGAATGGCGCCGCCAGCACCGTCAGCAGAAGGCCCGCCGCGAGCACAGGCGCCTTCGACATCGTCTTCATCGCGGTCACGGTTCTCCTTCGCGGGACACGGCCTCGTTCGCCGCCGGGAATAGGATCGGAAGGGTGAGTCAACTGCAAGCGAGTCAACTTCGGAGGCTCCCTGCGGTGGGTCATCTGCTGCAGGAAAGCCCGCTTGCCGAACTCATGGGAGTATACGGAAGCGACGCGCTGAGGGTCCAGGCGAGGCGCGTGCTGGACGGCGTCCGCGACCAGATCCGCTCCGGAATCGACGACGCCGAGCTGGCCGAACAGGTTCGGCAGATCCCGCAGGAAGTCCGGGCGGCCCTGGAAGCCGAGGCCCCGCCGCTGCGCCGAGTGCTGAACGCCACGGGCGTCTTCCTGCACACGAACCTGGGGCGCGCGCCGCTGCCGCGGGAGGTCATCGCGGAGCTCGAGAGAACGCTCGACGCGTGGTGCGACCTGGAGATGCGCCTCGACACCGGGCGGCGAAGCGACCGCGGGCTGCGGGTCGAGAGCATGGTGCGCACCCTGACCGGCGCCGAGGCGGTACTGGTCGTGAACAACAACGCCGCTGCCCTGGTGCTGATCCTGTCGGTGCTGGGCGCCGGCCGGGAGGTGCTGCTGTCGCGCGGCGAGATGGTCGAGATCGGCGGTTCATTCCGCATTCCCGACATTCTCGAGGCGAGCGGCGCCCGGCTGGTGGGTGTCGGCGCGACGAACCGCACCCGCCTCGCCGACTTCGAGCGCGGCGTGCGACCGGGCGTTTCCCTGGTGCTGAAGGTGAACCCGAGCAACTACCGCATCGACGGCTTCGTCGAGTCCGTCGCCACCGGCGACCTCGCCCGCTTCGCTCATCGCCACGGGCTGCCGCTCGTGGTGGACGAGGGCAGCGGCCTGCTGCGTCCCGACCCGCGACCGCCGCTGCGCGACCACGAGAGCATTCGCGAGCTGATCGAGGCTGGCTGCGACCTGGTCTGCGGCAGCGGCGACAAGCTCCTGGGTGGACCCCAGGCAGGTCTGATCGCCGGGCGCGCGGACCTCGTCGCACGCCTGGGAGCCTCGCCGCTCTACCGCGCGTTTCGCCCCGGTCGGCTTGTCCTGACGGCACTGGACGCGGCGCTGCGCCTGCACCTGGCAGCGAGGCCGCTGCCGGTCTCCTCCCTGTGGCGCGACGATGCCGATCATCACCGCAGGGTCACCGGGATGGCAGCTCGGCTCGGCGGCGAGGCGGTGCGGGCCGGCGCCTGCATCGGCGGCGGTTCGGCGCCGGCAGAGGAGATCGAAGGCTGGGTGCTGGCACTCGACGCGCCGGGCGATGCGGCGGCGCGTCTCCGAAGCGGGGAACCGCCGGTGGTGGGCTACCAGCGCGAGGGACGCCTGCTGCTCGACCTGCGAACCGTCGACCCGGCCGACGACGAGGCCCTGGCGACAGCGGTCGAAGCGGCCCTGGGCGCTGACCCGCCGCTGACCCGCCGCTGACCCGCCGCTGACCCGCCGCCAGGCCCGGGCGGGCTGTCGGCGAGGCGCGGCACGGGGGGCTCCCGGCCGCCCCCGAAGGAATGCCGCGCAGGGAACTGCCACAACCAGCTGCAGGCGAGCCAGACCGGGGCAAGCGTTCAGAACTCGCCGTGCTCGAACCAGTCGACCTCGAGCCGACACACCGGCAGGACGGCAAGGCGGACCAGGGCGGTGTCGGGGCCAGCGCCGTCGATGCGCAGGCGAGCGGCGCCGTCGCCGCAGGCAGCCGGCAGGGCCGCTCGAAGCGCACCGAGAACCTGTTCCTCCGCGGCATCGAGCCACGGGCCGGAGCGGCGCCCCGCGTGGTCGATCTCGACCCGGACCGGGTGAGCGGGAAACATGGCCAACGACGCGGCCACCACGGTTGAACGGGCGCCGCCCGCGGCGTCGGCGCTCGCCAGCCACAGGGAGTGGCGGCGCACCTCCTCGGCGCCGCTCCCGGTTGCAGTGGAAGTCAGAAAGGTCAGCAGGCCGCCCGCCGCCAGCGGCGGCGACGCCAGCCGCTCCCCGGCGCCGAGTGCGAGCGACCAGCCCTGCTCTTCGGGCGGGAGCCCGGGCGCCAGGCGATCCGTTCCCGGCGCAGGGTCGTCAGGGTCGATCGCAGGCAGGTCGGCCGCCGACCCGATCAGGCCCTTGCCGCGGTCCACGACCACCAGCATGCGGCTCGTGCCCGAAGAGCCCGGAACCGCAGGCGCGTCGAGGCCGGGACCGACGCCGAGAGCCAGCACTGCAACGCCCTGCGTCGGCGCGGGAACCACCGCGGGAGGGTGGTGGATCGGCTCGCCCCCGGTATCGAACACCTGCCGAGGCGACCAGGCGCGGGGCGCGATTCTGCCGCCTGCGAGCCGAGCCGGTGTCGAGACGTCCACGCGGTACAGAACGCCGGCGAGGGTCCCGGCATGGATGGCGTCCGCCACGCCGTCGCCGGTGAGGTCGGCAACGGCAGGAGTGGCGGCAAGCGGACCATCGACCTGACGCTTGTAGAGCAGCGAGCCCGTGTCCAGGTCCAACGCGTAGAGCCAGTTTCCGACCGCCGTCGGCCGATTCGAGTCGAAACCGCCCCCGAACAGCGCCACGGCGCGCTCCCCTCCCTCGAGCCGCAGCGTGACGAGCGCCGGAGCCGAGCGCGCAGGCCCGAGGTCGGCCGCGCCGTTGCCGTCCGCATCGGCCGAGTCACCGAAGCGCCAGAGCAGACCTGCCCGCGGCGACACCTCCACAGCCAGCATCTCGACGCCGACCCCGGCGACGGCGATCGTCCGATCCCCGTCGCCGGGGACGGAACCCTCCACCACGACGACCGCGATCGGGGCATTCTCGTCATGTTGGCCGATGGCCGCCAGGGCGGCGGTGCGCACCTGGCGTCGGGCGGCAGAGAGCACGGGCGCCAGGTCCCAGCGATCGCGTGGCGGCGCTGGCCACGGCATCAGGTCGACCAGCGCCGAGACCTTGCGGGCAGCGGCAGGGACCGCGCCGCCGCGCGCCGGAAGACTCGCCGTGGCCGTGACCTCGTGGCTCACCCGCCGCAAACCGCCCAGCGCACCGAGACCGCCTTCCAGGTTGGCCATGCACCGGTCGCAGTGGCCCTTCGCCACGGGCTCGAAACCAGACACCTGAACCACCGCGCCTGATCCCGCCGCGACCCCGCCGAAGGCGCGCTCGACCTGCCCCGAGGCGCCAGCGATGCCCCGCGCCACGCCCAGCTCCAGGCCGCCGTCCGCCGCGGCCAGGAGGCGCACCTGGGACCGATGCTGCGCTGCGATGAGCATCCCCGTCTGGGTGGCCATCAGCAGTGCCAGACAGGCGCCGGTCAGCAGCAGCAGGACGAGAGTGACGAGCAGGGTCGAGGACCCCTCGGCGGCAGCGGCTGCTTTCACCGCACGTTCCTCAGCCGAACGAACGACGTCGCGTTTCGCTCGACCCTCAGGGCCGCAACGCCAGGCTCGCCCGAGCTCGCCGTCGTGGTCAGCGTGACGCCGAAACCCCCGCCGTCGGCGTCCTCGCTGACAGCGACGGCAAGGTCGACGACGTCATCGGCGAGCGGCTGGGCCAGGTTCGCGTTGCGCCGCCGCCAGGCGATGCTGGTACCCGGATGGAAGCGGCCCATCACGAGGCGGCGCTGGCGACCGGACCGCTCGTCCTCGGCCTGGACGTAGAACCGCCACTCCTCCAGCACGCCAACCCGAAGCACGGCGTCCATCCGGCCCGCAGGCCAGGCGCCGCCGCTCGACAGGCCCAGGTACGCCGCGGCAACGGGGCTCCGTGAGGCGTCCGCGTGAAAGTGCGCCCGGAGAGTGCGTCGTCGCCCCCGGCCGCTGGTCGTAACCTCGGTGAGGGCTACCACGGCGAACGTCGAACCGACTGTCGACGCCAGCAGAAGGGCGTCGTCGCCCGCCTCGCCCGCCTCCTGCAGGAAGGACAGCGATTGCCGAACGTTCTTGGCCGGCGCCGCGGCGACCAGCACCCAGCCGGTTGCCGACACCTCGTCGAAGGAGTAGTCGCTGACCCGCAGGAACGGCCCGTTGATCAGGCCGCGGACGGTCAGCACGTCCGTGCCCGCAGCCGCCGTCCGAACGCCCACCGCATGGCCGGCCGCGACGTCCGCCTCGACCCGCACCGCAAGCTCCACCTGCGGCGGACCGCCCGGGGAGGGCCGCGCGATGCCGCCGCGGCCGGCGGCCCGCAGTGCTCGGCGCACCTCGCGGTGGGCCGCCTGCTGGGACTGCTCGAGCGACGAGTCGTCGAGCTGCGCCCGCGCCAGGCGCCGGTGCAGGTCGAACAGCGCGAAGGCCGCCGCCGAGATCGCGACCGTCAGACCGAAGGCAACCAGGATCTCGACCAGACTGGCGCCGGACTCGCGCGCGTTCAAGGCGCTCTCAGGGTGACGAAAGTGGCGGTTCTGCCACCGGACGCACCGCCAGCGGGCAGCGAGCTGACCTCCACCGTCAGTTCGACCAGTTCGACGGACTCGCCGGGAGGCCCTGCCTCCAGCACCTGAACCGCGCGGACCACGCGGCGAAAGCGGGGCCGTTCCACGCTCCGATCATCGGCGCAATGGGCCTGCCAAGATGGCGGCGAGCCGCACCAGAGCTGCTCCGCCTCGGCGCCGGCATCAAGGTTCGGTAACGTCACGAGCGCGACGGCGGCAAGCCCGGCGGCACGCCGCGCCTCCAGGTTGTTCAGTCCCGACTGCAGCAGCAGGGAGAGCACGGTGGCCGCGGCCACTCCGAGCAATGCGCAGGAAACCAGAACCTCGACCAGGCTGAATCCGGCGCCGGGCGAGGAGCCGGAAGAGTGGTCCATCCTGTCCATGGGGACATGGACGCAAAAGGACCCCGAGAGTTGGATCCCGATTTCCGGAGCCGCAGCTGCGGGCGGCAGCCGCGAGGTCCGAAGGGAGCCGCAGGCACGGGCGGCTCCTGTCTCGCTCCGCCGGACGTTCATGCCCGGCCGGGCACGAGTACGAGGGTCCGGGGCGGTGAAGGCCTGGGCCAGCTAAAGCAGCGAAGCCCAGGCGTCGATCAGACGGGGGCCGAAGAACAGCGACACGACTCCACCGACGGCAAGAAAGACGCCGAACGGCAGCCGCGAGCTCCAGGTCAAGCGACCCCGCGCGAGGAGCCCGAGGCCCACGACGGCGCCGATCAGGGAGGCGACGAAGAGAGTCAGGAACACGCCGCCGACGCCCAGAAAGGCTCCCACCGCGGCGAGCATCTTCACGTCGCCGAAGCCCATGCCCCGGACGCGTCGGATCAGGTACCAGACGCCGATCAGCAGCAGCAGGACGCCGGCGCCGGTCAGTGCGCCGAAGACGGCGCCCACCGGGGTCGTCCAGCTGACCGCGAACGAGCTCGCAAGCCCCAGACCGACTCCGCCGAGGGTGATCGGGTCCGGCAGCAGCAGGTGGCTCGCGTCCGTCGCCGCGAGCACCAGCATCAGGCTGCAAAAGAGGGCGGCCGCGAGACCGTCGAAGCTCGGCCCGAAGGCCAGCCAGGAGACGAGCCAGGAACCTCCGTTCGCGGCCTCGACCGCCGGATAGCGCCACGCGATCCGGCCGCCGCACGACCTGCAGCGACCGCGAAGCAGCGCGAAGCTCACCAGGGGCACGTTGTCCCGGGCGCTAATCGGCTGACTGCACAGCGGACAGCGGGACCGCGGCCGCACGATCGACTCGCCGCGCGGAAGGCGACCGGCGACGACGTTCAGGAAGCTGCCCACGCACAGCCCGACGACCGCGGCGTAGAGGGCGCCGAAGACGTCCAGCGCCGAGAGACCGGCCGGAATCACCGCGACTCGCCCCCTCCCAGGGCCAGCGCCGCGACGACCCGGCTCATCATCCGGCAGCCACGCAGGAAGTCGTCCACCGGTATCCTCTCGTCGACGCCGTGAATCCCGGCGCCGTCCCCGCCGGAGATGGCGAACGGCGAGAACCCGTAGGCGTCGATTCCCAGCCGACGGAAGAAGCGCGAATCCGTGGCGCCGCCGATCATTGCCGGTGCCACCGGCGCTCGCACCTCGAGGACGCGCACCAGGGTACGCCAGACCTCACCGTCCACGCTCGATGTGGGGCTCGGTTCTGAACGGAGCAGCTCCTCCACGTGAACACCGGTGCCCAGGACCGTCTCGACGCGGCGACGAAACGCCTCGGCGTCCGTGTCCTGCAGCAGGCGCGCGTCGAGCAGCGCGACCGCCTCGGACGGCGCCACGTTGACAGGAGCGTCGCCGTTGTCGATCCGGGTGACCTGAAGCGTGTCGCGGAAGCTGGCCGACATGCCGGGCAGGAGTATCCGGTCCAGCCCGCCGACCTGCAGGCGCCGGTCGAGCTCGGCCTGCACGCGATCCATCGGCTGGTCGAACACCTCGGCGAACTCGTCCGAGTGGAAGGCCGACAGGCCCCGATACGACTGGTGGGCGCCGTCCGTCACGCGCCAGCGATGCTCCATGTCGAGCACCCTGTTCAGCGATCGCAGAAGCCGATGGGTCGGGCTGGCCGGGTTGAAGCCTGAGCCGTGGCCGCCACGCCCGGCGACGGTCAGCCGCAGCCAGAGCACCTGCTTCTGGGAAGTCTCGATGCCCCACCAGAGCAGCCGATCGCCGACCATCCGGTTCACGCCCGCTTCGCCCAGCACGGCGTCCACATCGTCGAACAGGTCCCGGTGCGCGTCCAGCAGCCAGCCCACGCCCTCGACGCCGCCGGCCTCCTCGTCGGCCACGGCGAGAAACACCAGGTCCCGCCGCCGCGGCGCCCCGCTCGCCAGCAGGTCCAGCATGGCGCCCAGGTGCGCGATGCCCAGGCTCTTGACGTCCAGCGCGCCACGGCCCCACACCCGGTGCTGGTGGAGAGCGCCGCCGAACGGAGTCCTGGTCCAGCCGGCGCCCGCCGGCACGACATCTACGTGATGCAGCAGCACCAGGCTTCCGCCCGTTCTCACCTCCGGGTGCGCCGGCAACCGCGCATAAAGGTTCGCTCGACCTCCCGGGCTGGTCAGAATCCGAATCTCGACCTCTCCTTCCGGGTCGTGCCGCCTGATCAGCGAAGCCAGGTACTCGACTGCCGGCAGCTCGTCGCCGGGCGGATTGCTGGTGTCGAACGACAGATAGGTCTGCAGCCAGGCTACCGGCCCCGCGCCTCCGGACTGGGCTGCGAGCGCGGCGCCGGGCAGCGCAAGCGCGGCCGCGGCAATGAGCGGCAGCGCCATCCGCCGCACGGCAGACCGGATCACTCTCCCGCTCCGGAGGCATCGCCGACCGCAGACGCCACCGGAGGCTCTGCGGCGGCCTCGGGCGCAACGACAAGGTCGTGGACCACCTGCCGGTACAGCTTTACGCCGTCGAGGAAGGCGGGCAGGGCGATCTTCTCGTTTGGACCGGCCACCGTCATGGAGTCGACGGCAAGGAAGGCGAAGGGAGTGAAGCCCCAGGACGCAATCCCGTGACGCCGGAAGAAGCGGGCATCGTTGGCATGGCGCGTGAGCAGGTAGGGGCCCACACGGTCACGGTCCAGGCCCACGTGACGGCGCACGGTGTCGGTGAGCCCGAGGTAGGCGGGGTGATCGAGGGGGCTGCCGTGCGCCGCGCCGCGCCGCTCGTGAATGCTGATCTCCACGCCATCGAGCAGCTCCGGCGGCAGCAGCTCGGCGGCCACGGCGTCCGCATCCAGGCCCGGCAGCACGTGCAGGACGATGCGCATGGCGAAGCCGCCGCCCGGCGCCGGCTCCACCGGAAAGGGATGCGCCTCGTTGCGGAACAGGGACTTCAGCAGATCGGGCAGGGCGTCGAACAGCTCCGGTTCGGTCTGCACCCGTTCCGGCGTCAGAAGCGCGGCCCGATAGTCCGGATGCTGCCTCGACGGCGCGTACGCGGCCGCGAACGCCCGAACTTCCGGCGCCAGCCCCGCCGCCGGCTTCGCGGCTTCCCGTGCCTCATCAAGGTCCCGACGCAACCGCTCCAGACGAGCCGCGCTGCCGGCCGTCGCGGTCGCCTCCAGGAACTGCTTCTGCGCGAACGACGTCCCCCAGTACTTCACCTCGCCGGTCCAGGTCGCCTCCACCACGCCGCCCTCGGTAAGCACCGCCCAGAAACGGCCGGCCAGTTCCGGCCGGTGCCGCAGGATGCGCCGGGTGCCCGGGTCGCTGCCGGTCTCCTCGCTGCTGGTGGCCAGAAAGACGAGCGACCGGTGCGGCCGGCGGCCCGTCGCCACGGCCCGCTCCTGCACGTGAAGAACCGCAGCGAGCTGCGCCACTGTGATGCTCTTCATGTCGAACACGCCGCGGCCGATGATCCAGGGAGGGTCGATCCGACCCTCGAACGGCGGCGCCGTCCACGCCTCCGGCCGCCGCACCGGGTCGACGTCGAGGTGATTGTGGAGCACCAGGGCCTCCCGGCTCTCGCCCTCGACGATGGCCCACAGGTTGGCCTTCGAGCCCTCCAGCGACTCGATCTCGACCTCGATCCCGGCGCCCTCGAGAATGCCGGCCAGGTAGCGTGCGGCGTCGATCTCGCGCCCCGTGTCCGACGTCGTGTCGATGCGCACCAGGTCACGGAGGCGGCGGACGTCCTCGTGCGCCTCGTAGTCAATCCTGCTCCACTCGGCGTCGAAGGCCGGCGCCGGCGCCGTGCGCAGCGAAAGTCCGACTGCCACGACGAGGAAGACCGCGAGCACGCCGTACAGCACGACCCGGGAAGCCAGCGGGCGGCGCTTGCTCCATGAAGCGCCCGGGTCGTGCAGACTCAACTTGGCGACGCTCTCGGCTCTGTGGACGGATGTGCGGCGGGCGGCCCGGCTTCGAGCGTCCGGCTGCTGCGCGAAGGGGCGATTCCGGAGCTCGCGCGGCGCTCGGAAACGGCTGCCGAAGCCTTGGCCAGCGACTGCCGGCGCCCGGAAAGGGCTCCGGCGCAATCGGAGAGCATATCCGGCCATACTCTTCGGTCGGGAGCAAGGACGCGGGGTCCCGACTTGGCCATTCGAACGCCAGCCCGCGTCCAACCGCCGCACGTGCCGCCTTCGAGCCCGAACCAGACCGCTGCCCGGCCGCTCGGCGAATCCAGGCCGCTTCGAGCCATCGGCCGGGGCCTGCTGATCCTCCTGCTGCTGGGCACGGTCACCTTCGCCGCGTTCGGCTTCCTCGGCGACTTCGGGCGCATCCGCGAGCTCCTGCGCGGTTTCAGCCCCGTCACGCTGGCACTCGTCCTGCTGCTCTCCCTCGTCAACTACTGGCTGCGCTTCCTGCGCTGGCAGTTCTACCTGCGGGGCCTGAGCGTCCGTCTGAGCTGGCGCCGAAGTCTCTCGATCTTCCTCGCCGGCCTGGTCCTCGCCACCACGCCGGGCAAGAGCGGCGAGCTTGCCAAGGCCTGGCTATCCCGGGAACTCGGCGGCAGCCCGGCCCGCCCGGTCGTGGCGGTGGTGGTCACGGAACGGCTGCTCGACGTGTTCGCCGTCCTGCTGCTCCTGCTCGCCTCCGGCGCCGTCTTCGGCGGTCAGCTCGGCATCGTCGCCCCGGTCGTCCTGATGGTCGCCGCGGTCGCGGTGACCGCGGTCTGCGGGCCGCTGCTGGGCCGATTGCTGCCGCGGCTCGCCCGAACCCGCCTTCTGCGCAGGCGAGCCGCCGTGCTGCTGGACATCCGCGGCGCCTTCGGTCGGCTGATGAAGCCGGGCATGCTCTTGCCGGCGCTCGGACTCTCGCTCGCCGCCTGGGCTGCGGAGGGCGTTGGCTGCGCGCTGGTCGTGCGCCACTACGCGCCGTCGGCATCGGTGCTCGGCGCCACGTTCGACTACCTGGCCTCCTGCATCGCCGGCGCCGTTTCCATGCTCCCGGGCGGGCTCGTCGCCGCCGACGGATCGCTGGTGCTGCTGCTTGAGCGCCGCGGAATCCCGCTCGACGCCGCCCTGGCGTCCACGGTCATCGTCCGCACCGCAACCCTCTGGTTCGCGGTTGTCGTCGGCCTGGCTGCGCTGCCCTGGGTTCTGGCGCTACTGCGCAGGGCCCGGCAGGTAGACGATCAGCATGACGGCGATGCCGTACAGCCCGATGTTGACCAGGAACGGGATGTCGGACAGCAGTAGCTCGGTCGGGTTCCGCTGCTCGGGATCGTCCGCCTGGTGAATCAGGTACAGGTAGCGGAAGATGCCGAACAGGACGAAGGGAACCGTCAGCACGAGCCCCTGGTCTCCGTACCGCGAGACGGTCTCGTCCGCGGTCGCGTACAGGGCGTACGACAGAAGCGTCGAAGCCGTCACGACGTTCATCATCTGATCCAGGAAGGCCGGGCTGTAGTGCTGGAGCACGGCCCGCTGGCGGCCGGCATCTTCCGGCAGCAGCACCAGCTCGTGACGACGCTTGGAGAAGCCCAGGAACAGCGCCAGGAACACGGTACACATCAGCAGCCAGGCGGACACGTTCACGCCAACCGCGGCGGCGCCGGCCGCGACCCGCAGAACGTAGCCGCTCGCCAGCACCATCACGTCGACGATGACCACCTCCTTTAGCCACAGGCTGTAGAGGAGGTTGGCTGCCTGATAGCAGCCGACCAGCAAAGCCGTCTCGAGGCTCAGCGAGAACGCCGCGACCAGCGCGGCGCCTGCAAGCCCGGCGCTGACCAGAGACGCCGGGACGACGCCCAGGGCGCCGGAAGCGATCGGCCGCCGACGCTTGCGCGGGTGCTGCCGGTCCTGCCTGCGATCCTTCAGGTCGTTCAGCAGGTAGACACCGCTCGCTGCGGCGCAGAACGCTGCAAACGCCAGCGCGGCGCGTCCGGCCACGCCCGGGGTCAGCACGATCCCGGCAAAGGTGGCCGGCGCAAGCACGAAGACGTTCTTGCTCCACTGCGCCGGCCGCAGCGCCCTCAGCAAGAGCGGAAGCACCGAGGGGCGAGCGGAACGTCCCGCGCGAGCGCTCAGCCCCGGCCGGGCGAGGGGATGCCGAACTCGCGCAGGGTTGCCTCCAACGTCGGCCGTCCGATGCGCATCCGATCGTCGGTCAGCAGATACGAGAACAGGTATCCGCCGCCCAGCATGAGGATCCCGACCAGGAAGCAGTACATGACGGCGCGATCCGGATAGACGTCCTTGAGGTAACCGAGGTACGTCGGACCGACGATCCCGGCGGCCGCCCACGCGGTGAGCACGGCGCCGTAGATGGAGGACATGCGCTTCGAACCGAACACGTCGAGAACGAACGGTGGCATGGTGGCGAAGCCGCCGCCGAAGCAGAGCAGGACGTAGCAGACCAGCACCGAGAACACCCACGGGTTGTCCTCGGTCATCAGGATGCCGAACACGACCATCTGGCTCGCGAGCAGCACGCGGAACACCCTCACCCGGCCGAACCGGTCCGAGAGCAGGCCCCAGAACAGCCTCCCCACGCCGTTGCACAGCGAACTGATCGCGATCAGGGTGGCGCCGTATTCCGCCAGGACGGCCGGTTCGATGGTCGGGTCGGACAGCCCCCACACCTCCTGGAGCAACTCCGACTGGAAGCTGATCACGGTGATGCCGGCCGCGATGTTGAAGAAGAAGACGATCCACATGAACACGAACTGCTGGGAGCCGAGGAAGGTCCGGGCCGGCACGTCGGCTTCCTCCGAGAGAACCGCGGGACTTCCCGACACCGCCTTCACGAGGTCCGAGGGGACCGGCGGATCGGTCAGGACCAGACTGCACGGAACCAGCACGCAGGCGAAGATCACCCCCAGCCAGAGGAAGACCTGGGCCAGGTCCTCGCCGGTGCTCACGACCAGCAGCGGCGCCAGACCCTTGCTCAGGAGAAAGGCGCCGACGCCGAAGCCCATGACGACGATGCCGGTCACCAGACCCTTGCGGTCCGGGAACCACTTGGCGACGGTGGCGACCGGCGTCACGTAGCCGAGGCCGATGCCGGCGCCGCCGATGACCCCGTAGCCGATGAAGAACAGCGGCAGCATATCCAGACGAAGGGCGATGGCGCCGAACACGTAGCCACCCGAGAACATCAGGCTGCCGATCAGGGCGAGCTTTCGCGGCCCGAAGCGCGGCAGGACCTGCCCCGCCCACGCGGCCGACACGCCGAGCGAGAAGATCGTGATGCTGAATGCCCAGGCGGTCTCCCTGAACGTCCACCCCACCTGCCGGACCAGGATCGTCTGGAAGAAGCTCCAGGCGTACACGGTCCCGAAGCACAGCTGCAAGGCCGTGCACACCAGCGCGATGAAGACTCTCGGCAACGGCAAGACGCTCTAGTCTCTCTTCCCCGCGGCGCCCTGACGCGACACGTGCAGGAAGAGCCGGGCGAGGTGCCCCACCTCGTCGTCGCGCTCCAGAATCTCCCGGGCGCCGAGCTCCTCGTGCGCGCCGTCCTTCGCCATCTCGACCGCGTAGGCGAGCAGATCGCCGAGCGGTTTCGCCGCCAGGTTGACGAAGAAGATGGAAGCCAGAACGCCGAGCACCAGGATCACGCAGATCAGATAGAGCTGCTGGCCGATGGCCCGCTGGATCTTCAGGCCGACGACGTCGAGATCCATGCCCACGTGGACCGTCCCTGCGTAACCGGCGAGGATCGGGCTGCCGACCTCGATGAAGTCGCCGATCCCGGGCAGGTTCCGCTGCACGAGTTCGGTACTGCTGTGCTCGGCCTGGAGGATCTCCTCCGGGATGCCGGGCACGAAGGTGTGCGCCAGAAACTCGCCCGTCTCGCTGGTGATGTAGACGTAGCGAATGCCCTGCACCTCCAGGAACTGGTCGACCAGCGACTGAAGGGTGGCCAGGTTCTGGTTGAGGAGGATGCCGGCGCTCGAATCCGCGATCGTCTTGGCGATGTTGCGGGTGTTGACCTCGTACTCGTCCGAAAGAGCCGTCTCGACCGTGTAGATGCACAGGGCCGATGTCGACAGGACGATCAGGCCGAAAACGGCAAAGATGCCGAACCTGGTCTTCTGAAACAGCCGGTGAATCTTCATTTCGGCCGACCTGCCTCTCAACCGAACTTGGCGCCCCAGTCGTCAAGCGGCACGAAGCGCCCGTCCTCGACGACGGTGTGGAAGACGCTCTGCAGACCCTGGCGCCGGTCCGGGCCGAACGAGACGCGCTCCTTGATGCCAAGGTCGAAGTTCCTGATCGAGAAGACGGCCTCCTCGAGACCGTCGCGACCCGGATTCGGCCCCAGGCGGCGCAGAATCTCGGCTGTCAGCTTGGCGTTGAGGAACCCCTCCAGGCTGCCGAAGCTGTGCGGGAAGGGCGAGTATTCCTCGCTCACGACCTCGGCCGGCACCTGGGGATCATGAACCGCCATCAGTTCGCGATACTCGCGGACCGCGGGAATCGAGGTGTCCTCGTAGCTCGGCACCACCTGGGAGTTGATCAACTGGCTGGTGTACCTGCCAGGATCGTCCTGATCCTCGGTCAGCAGCTTCAGCATGTTCTCGCTGCCAACGAAGGACAGGTTGGCGATCGGCACGTCCAGCCCCAGGTCGACCGCGTCGCGGGCGAACGCCGCGCAGGCCGCGTAGGCGCCGATGCAGATCACCGCATCCGGGTTCGCGTGCTGAAGAATCTCCACCTGCTTTCTCATGCTGCCCGTGAACTTCTCGCCCCGGCTGTAGGTGGCTTCGCCCGCCAGCCGCTCGCCGTGCTTCTCGAGCGCGGCGCGGACACCGGCCCAGCCGCTGCGGCCGTAGGCGTCGATCTGGTAGAAGACCGCGATTCGTCGCCGTCCGATCTTCACGAAGTTGTCGACCAGGCCCGCCGTTTCCTGGTTGTAGGAAGCCCGCAGGTTGAAGGCAAACTCGCCGTAGGGCGCCTCGCGCTGGGGCTGGGCGCCGGTGAAGGGGAAGAACAGGAGGTAGCTGCGGTCCTGGAACTTCTTGAGGATCGGCAGCACCCGGGTAACCGTCGGGGTGCCGACGTAGCCGAAGAGCAGGAACACCTGATCCTCGAGCATCAGCCGCATCGTGTTCCGGACGCAGGGATCCGGCTGGTAGCCGTCGTCGTAGAGCTTGAGCCGGATCTTCCGGCCTTCAATGCCGCCTGCGTCGTTGATCTGGTTGAAGCAGGCCATGGCGCCCCGATACAGCTCCGTGCCGAGACCCCGCGACGGGCCCGAGAACGCCGCCGACACCCCCAGGACGATCTCGTCGTCCGTCGCGCCCCGATCCGCACTCGGCTCGCTGCGCGGGGCGGGGCCCGCCCCCGACTCCTGGCCGCGCCCGGCCGAAAGGGCCGATGCCGTGAACGGCGCGGCGAGCAGGGCGGCCAAACCGGACCGCATCACCGTCTTTCTGGTCACCGGCAACCCCCAGCCACCGTCGCTGGACGCCATCTGTCCGCTACTGCACTCCATGAGCAACCCTCCTCGTTTGTCGACGCGTGCCGACATTATGCCTGACCTCGCCGCGGTGCGCTCCCCGCGTCCGCCCGACTGTAGTATCCGCCCGTCGCATGAACCACCGTCCGAGCAGGGTACTGGTCGCGAACCGCGGCGAGATCGCGGTACGCGTCATTCGTGCGCTGAGGGAACGGGGCATGGTCTCGATCGCCGTCTTCTCCGAGGCGGACCGTCGCGGTCTCGCCACCAGACTAACCGATGAGGCCCACTGTATCGGCCCGGCGCCCTCGAACGAGAGCTACCTGCAGGCGGAGAGAATCGTTGACCTGGCCGTCTCCGTCGGCGCCGACGCCATTCACCCCGGCTACGGCTTCCTGTCCGAGAACGCCGGCTTCGCCCGGCTGTGCGAGGAGCGGGGCATTACCTTCATCGGTCCCTCGTCGGAGGCGATCGCGGCGATGGGTTCGAAGATCGAGAGCCGACGGCTGATGACGGCGGCCGGCGTGCCCATCGTGCCCGGCGGAACCGACCCGCTCGATTCCCCGGCGGCGGCACGGGCAGCGGCCGCGGACATCGGCTACCCGGTGATGCTGAAGGCCTCCGCCGGCGGCGGCGGCAAGGGCATGCGGCTGGTCCGCGCCGAAGGCGAGCTCGAAGCCGCCTTCCGCGGCGCCACGTCGGAGGCCGGGGCCAGCTTCAACGACGCCGCCGTCTACATCGAGAGGTTCATCGAGCGTCCGCGCCACGTCGAGATCCAGATCCTGGGCGACCAGAACGGGCGCATCGTCTCCCTGGGCGAGCGCGAATGCTCGCTCCAGCGCCGCCACCAGAAAGTGGTGGAGGAGGCGCCGTCGCCGGTCGTGGACGCGGACCTTCGCCGGCGCATGGGCGAGGCCGCCGTCCGCGCCGCGGCCGCGGTGCAGTACGTCGGTGCCGGCACGGTCGAGTTCCTGCTGGAGCCGAACGGCGACTTCCACTTCCTGGAGATGAACACGCGGGTTCAGGTCGAGCATCCGGTCACCGAGCTGGTAACCGGCATCGACATCGTCGGCGCCCAACTGGACATCGCCGCCGGAGAGCCTCTGCCCGAAGCCCTTGCGGACGGGATCGAACCGAACGGGCACGCCGTCGAGGTGCGCCTCTACGCGGAGGATCCGTTCCGCGGCTTCGCCCCCTCTCCCGGTCGCATCGACCTGTTGCAGCTGCCCGACGGTCCCGGGGTTCGCACCGACTGCGGCGTGTACGAAGGCGACGAGGTCAGCATCCACTACGACCCGATGCTGGCCAAGCTGATTGTCTGGGGCACGGACCGCAAGCAAGCCCTGGAGCGCCTCGGACGCGCGCTGGCCGAGACCCGGGTGGAGGGCATTCGCACCAACCTCCCCCTCTTCAGGCTGCTGCTTGAGGACCGCGACTTCGTCTCCGGCAACATGGACATCTCCATGCTCGACCGCAAGCTCGAAAGCGGCGATCTCGAACCGTCGGCATCCGGCGACGCTCTGGAGGCCGATCTGCCCATCCTGGCGGCGGTCCTGGTCCACCTGCAAGGCGTAGCCACCGGGGCCGCGCAGGCCGAGGTCGTGCCGCAGCGCTCGAACTGGCTGCTGGCGGCCCGGCGCGAGGGACGGAGGAGTTCGACGTGGAGCTGATCGTCGCCCGCGGCCACGAGGAGCACCAGGTCGAGGTCCGGGCCACCGAAGGCAGCGTGTGGACCATCGCCGTCGACGACCGTGAGTACCGCATCGACGTCGCCGAGCTCGGCCGCCCGGAAGTTCTCAGCCTGATCACGGGCGGCCGCCAGGCGACGATGCACGTGCAACCGCTGGGCGCCGGCGTGTACCGGGTGGCAGGCGAGGAACTTGAGGTGATCGATCCCCGCTCGCAGGCGCCGCGCGAGGGCACGAGGCAGGGCGGCGGCGACCGGTTCGAGGCGAAGGCGTGGATGCCAGGCCGGGTGACCGCGGTGCTGGCGGCGGAAGGCGACGAGGTGACCGCCGGGCAGGGCGTGGTGGTGCTCGAGGCGATGAAGATGGAGAACGAGATCCCGTCGGAGATCGATGGCCGCGTCGAGCAGCTCCTGGTGGAGGTCGACCAGACGGTCAACGCCGGCGACCCGCTGTTCGCGGTCGGCGCCATCGCCGGGCCGGACTGAGCAGCCGAGCCGGACTGAGCAGCCGAGCCGTCGCCGCGTCCACCGCGGCCGCGGCCGTGCTTGGCCAACTAGGGGCTACGGCCGTCGCCGGCCGCGTGCAGATGGCGGACCAGGACCTTGGAAGCGGGCGGGAAGCCTAGGCTGAACTTCCGCGCCCTGGAGATCACCGCCACGCTGCCCGCCACCGCGTTCCGGTCCACGACCTCGACGCGACAGCCCGGCGCCAGGCCCTCCCGCTCGGCAAAGCGCAGAAACTCCGCGTCCTGGTCCATGACCCGGACCACCTCGACCGTCCGGCCAAGGTCGCACTTGAGCAGGCTCGGATGGTTGACGACCTCGACGTGACCGTCAGCGCTCGGGATCGGATCGCCGTGCGGGTCCACCGACGGGAAGCCCAGCATCTCGTCGATGCGGTCGATCATCCGATCCGAGACCGCGTGCTCGAGCCGCTCGGCTTCAGCGTGAACGTCGCTCCAGTCGAACCCCATCACGTTGACCAGGAACAGCTCCACCAGTCGATGCCGGCGAAGGACGCGCGTCGCCAGCTTGCGGCCGGCCGGCAGCAGCCGCACGCCGCTGTACGGCTCGTACGCGATCAGGCCCGACTCGGCAAGCGTCTTCACCATGCCGGTGACCGAGGCGGGAGCGACCTGCAGACGCTCGGCGATCTCGCCCATCGGCGCCAGCCGGCGGCCCGCCTGCCGAGCCTCCTGCTCGGCCTGGTAGATGGACTTCAGGTAGTCCTCGACGGTGCTGCTGGTGTTCATCGCCCCAAGGGCCACAGGCAGGGTGACAACGCGCGGCCCGCATCGGCCCGCCTTCCCGCGTCCCGCCCCGACCCGCGTGCCGCTCGTCCAAAGGACCGCGCCGGTCAGCCGGCGCCGCCTGCGGGACACACCAGTGTACCGACCTCGGGAGGCGTCTCGCCGCCGCTGTCGAGCGCCGATTCCAGCGACCCGGGGCGCCGGCCATCCAGGATCAGCGACTCGATGCCGCGACGGGCTAGCTGCCAGGCCACGGCCAGTCGGTGCGCCATGCCTCCGGTGACATCGACGGCTGCGGAGCCGCCGGCCGCGGCCGCGGCCGCCTCGATGTTCGACTCGTCAATCAGCGCCATCGGGCGACCATCGCGGTCCAGCACTCCCGGCGTCACGCCCAGCCACAGCACCCGCCCCACGGCAAACCCCCAGCGTCCGAGCGCGGGAGCCAGGTACGTGAACACCGTCTCGGTCGAAGCGATGGCGGCGAGCGGGCCGTCGTCCTCGACGTCGAGCAGGACGTCGCCCATCGTCACCGGCACCAGGCCGCCGTCGAGCGCGGCAGCCATGGACGCGGGGAGCTCGCCTCGCGGCGTGCCGGCGGCGGCGACGAGGAACCCCGACGGCGGCTGGGAGTACGCCGGCACGCCGGCATCGACCAGACGCCGCACCACGGTTCGGTGCAGATCGTGAGCGGCCGACTGGGTGCGCGCCACGCCGAGCGGGTCCGGCGCCCGATCCGGGCTCTCGCCGCCGCTCCCCGCGAGTCCCGCCGCCCGAGCTTCCGGATGCCCGAAGGAGCCGCTGCCGTGGCCGATGACGAGCCCGCCTCCCGACCACCCGGCTGCGATCTCGGCCGCCAGACGCCGGACATGGTCCTCGGCGACCGTCCGGGCAGACGCCTTGTCCGTGATCAGGCTGCCGCCGAGCTTGAGCAGCGTGACGGATGCCGACGCCCCGCGGCTGGCCTTGCCGCTCAGGGCCCGGCGCCGCGCCGCCAACGAGGCGGCCCCCCCGTGCGGTCGCGCAGCACCCGCTCGACTCCGCTCGTTGCCAGAAGCCGCGACGCCACCTGCTCCTCGTCCTCGGGCTGGCAGATCACGTGAACATTGGCGCCGGCATCCGTCGTGGACCAGGCGGACACGCCGCCGGCACGGAGCGCACGCACAGCAGACAGCACCGCCAGCGTCGCCGGCGACCAGTAGAACACCGGCGGCCGCGACGACATCGCGATCAGGTGCAGGTCGATCCCTTCCTCCTCGACCGCCGCGCCGAGAGCGTCGAAGTCTCGCTGGGAGAGAGCGCGGCGCACTTGCGCCAACCGGCCTTCGAGCGCTTCCAGCCGCCGCGCGAAGTACGGACTGCTGTCGGCCGCACGGTGACCGTCGCGCGAAGACACCTTCTTCGGCTCGGCGGCGACGACCGCAACCACGTCACGGAGCGGCCAGGCATGCTCGTCCAGCACCTGCACCGCGCAGTTGTTCTCGCCGTCCGGCCACTCCACGTAGCCGCCGAAGGCCGAGCGGGCGGCCGAGCCCGAACCGCTGCTGCGCGACAGCGCGGACAGTTGCTGCGGCGACAGGTCGAAGCCCATGGCCGCCGTCACTGCAAGGGTGAGCGCCGTGAACCCCGACGCCGACGAGGCGATGCCTGCCGCGGCCGGGAATGTGTTGCCGGTCGCGACCCGGAAGCAGCCGTTGTACGGCGCCTCGGTCGACTGGGACCACTCCCGGAGCCGGTCCAAGTGCTGACGCGTGCGTTCGACGAAGGCCGGCGGCGCCTTCATGGCCGGACCGGCAGAGCTGCCGGACGGTCGTTCGAGCCACACGATCTCGTCGTCTCCGCCCGCCGGCAGCGGCGAGGCCTGACAGATCGAACGGCAGGCGTCCAGGGTCATTGACAGCGAACGGTTGCAGGGCACCGGCACGTCCAGGTCGAAGGCGCCCCAGTACTTGATGAAGGCGATGTTGGACGGCGCCTCGGCGGTCACGGGTTCGGGATCACGGCTCGGTCCCGTTGCGTCGTCGCTCATGGCCGGAGCCTACCCGTCGTCGGGCCACCGGCGTCCTGGACCTGCGCCCTCGAACCGCAGGCCGCAGGCGCCGATGCGGGCGTCGAGAGACTTCATGCCCGCCAGGGCGGCCAACACCTCAGCCGGCCGCGGCCCGGGCAAGCAGATCACGGCGCCGGCCGCGTCGCCGGAAAGAGCGCCGGCGCCGGACACCTTCGCCGCGCCGCCAGCCGCCTCGACCTCCTCGATTCGCCGAGCGATGCCCGGCGGCGTCACCCCGAGCTCGCAAAGGGCCCGATGACTCTCGGACAGGGCGGCGGCCGCCGCCTGCCGCCTGCCGCCTGCGAGCGCACGGCACAACGCCTCGACCGCAAGCTCGATGCGGTCGAACAGAGCGTCGGTCGAGCCTTTGGCCGCCTCCCGACGACGACGCACGGCCGTGACCACGGCGCCCGTCGTCTGCCCGGGCCGGCCGCTGTCGAAGACCCTGACCGCCTCGGACAGCCAGTCGGGGCGCGGCAGGTCGTCGAAGGTCAGCCCGCCGTCGGCCCGACGAACCAGAAGAACTCCGCCGCGCAGGACGGTCCCGCTGTCGATGCCGGAGGGGTAGCCGTGCTGACGGCGTTCGACCTCGAGCACCGCCGACTCGATCGCCTGAAGCTCGGCCCTGCTCGGCCGGCCGTCGCTGCCCGGCCCCGCGGTTGGCCCGGCACCCGCGGCCCACACCGCGGCCACCACTCCGGCTGCGGCCGCGGCGGAACTCCCGAGGCCTCCTCCGAGCGGCAGCTCGGAACGCACCAGGAGAGACAGCGACCGGCCGTGCAGCTGCGCCGCGGCCGCGGGCGGCAACGAGGCCGCCGCCTCGCCCACCGCGATCCGGATCAGGGCCGAGCCATCGCGCACAGGCTCGAAGTCGCACTCGCCGGCTGCGAACCGGCGCCAGCGGCGGCGGGCGGCGCGAGTGAAGTCGTTGACATCGGCCCAGGAGTGTTCCTCCTGCAGGCCCAGATCGGGCAGGTCGAGCCGGACAGAACCGCCACCGCTCCGCCCGAGCGGCCGCAGCGACGCCCGGACGACCAGTCGAGGATCGACCGCTGCCACCACCGCCGGGCGGCCGTAGACCGCAGCGTGCTCCCCGATCAGGATGAGCTTGCCCGGAACGCTGACCCGCCAGGCTTCCCCGGCGGCCTCCGCGGCGGACGCCTCCTGCGAGAGCCCGGACGCCGCTTCAGGCGCCCGAGCGACCGAGCCGGTCATGCGCTCTGGCGAGGTCACCCGACGTGAACGCCGCGGTCAGGGACAGCTCCCCGGCCAGGACGACCGCGCCGACGATCTCGGCCAGCCTGAGCACCGCCGCGCCGGGGCGGTCCGGGTCGGGCCGCACTCCCATCAGGTCGAGCGCCTCCTGCTGGGTGTCAAGGCCGGTGCCGCCGCCTATCGCCGCGAGCGGAACGTCCGGCATGTACACCGACGCGTACACCGAACCGTTGTCGCGAGCCTCAAACGAGGCGACGCCCATCGAGCCCTCCACCACGTGGGCCAGGTCCTGGCCGGAAGCCACGAACATGGCCGCGAGCACGTTGGCGAACTGGGCGTTGAAGGCGAGCGCGCCCGCGGCCACCGAGCCCAGAAGGTTCTTCCGGTACGCCACTTCCTGAAGCGCCCCGGCCTCGGACTTGAGCACCTTGCGCACCGTCTGCTCGTCCAGCACGACCTCTGCGTGGATGCGCTTCCCGCGGCCGAACTGGTAGTTGACCGCGGAGGGCTTCTTGTCCACGCAGTAGTTGCCGGAAAGGGCGACGCACTCGGCGCCGGTCTGAGGTTCGATGAGCTCGGACACGATGCGGTCGCACGCGATCGTCACCATGTTCATGCCCATCGCGTCTCCGGTTCTGAACCGGAAGCGCAGGAAGACCGTGCTGCCGACGACGGAAGGCCTCACCTCCACGAGCTTCAGGTAGCGGCTCGTCCGCTCCGCGATGGTCTGGATCGCGTCCTCGTTCCCGGCCAGCCAATCGAGCAACCGCTGCGTCTGCCTGATGCCGGTAGTGCGAAAGACCGGCGCCCTGGTCATGCCCACGTCCTCGACGTACACGATGGCGCCGCCGGCCGCCGTGATCGCACGGGCGCCGCGGTTCACGCTCGCCAGCAGGGCGCCCTCGGTGGTCGCCAGCGGCACGTGGACCGGCCCGTCGATCTCCGTTCCGCGCACGACGACCGGCCCGACCACCCCCATCGGCACCTGCGCGGCGCCGATGAAGTTCTCGCAGTTGCGGGTCGAGGCCGATTCGGCGTCCAGGGTGAAGCTGCCCACGGCATCGAGCGGCCCGCTGCCGCTCGCAAGGTCGAGCGCGCGCCGCCTCACCGCAGCCTTGCCCCTGGCGTCGAGATTCGCCGGGGGCCGATGAAACCCGCGCTCCTGCCGGGCAATCTCGGCCGCCGCCGCTTCCATCTCCTCCGTCAGTCGATCAGCCATCGGCAACTCCGTGGTGCAGGGGAACGCGGCGTAGCGCCGCCACGTCCACGGCGCCGGTGCAGAACATGCAGGTGCGCAGCTCGAAGGACAGTTCCCGAATCCGATCCACCACGGCGGCCGTCGACGAGTTCGCCGCCTCGAGGAACGGATACGCCATCCCGGCAAGATCCGCGCCCAGAGCCAGCGCCTTGGCCACGTCGACGCCAGAGCGCACGCCGCCGCTGCCGATCACCTGGACCCCGGGCAGCCCGGCGAGCTGCCGGATCGATTCCGGGGTCGGCACTCCCCAGTCGGCGAAGCGCTCGCCGAGCCCGGTCTCGCCCGCTCGCGCCGCCTCGATGCGCGCCCAGCTGGTGCCGCCGACGCCGGCCGAATCGAGAATCCGCACACCCACGTTCGCAAGCTCGCGGCCCACGGCGGCAGACAGGCCGCAGCCGATCTCCTTGACCACCACCGGCACTTCCAGGGCCTCGACCACGCGGGCGATCTTCGGCAGAAGGCCCCTGAAGTTCAGCTGACCCTCGGGTTGCAGGGCCTCCTGCAGCGGATTCAGGTGCAGCACCAGGGCGTCGGCGTCGATCATGTCGACCGCTCGACGGCACTCGTCGATGCCGTAGCCGTAGTTCAGCTGGACAGCGCCGAGATTGGCCAGGATCGGCACGCTGGGCGCGAACTCGCGCACGCGGAAGCTCGCCGCGGTTTCCGGGTCCTCGATCGCCTTGCGCTGCGAGCCGACCCCGAGCACCACCCGCTCCTCCTCGGCGGCCTCGGCGAGGCGGCGGTTGATCAGCTCGGCGACGCCAGTGCCGCCCGTCATGCACGAAATGAGCAGCGGCGACCGCAGGTCCCGCTCCAGGAACCGCATCCCGATCCTCACGTCGTCGAGGTCGATCTCCGGCAGCCCACGGTGTTCGAACCGGTAGTCGTCGAAGTAGCTCCGATCGACCTGCATCTGGCGGTCCAGGCTCAGCCGGATGTGCTCGGCCTTGCGGTCTCGCTCGCCCTCGGCCACGGCCACCAGCGGTCGCGCACTCATCGGGCCGACACCGTGGTCACACCTGCTGTCACGGGCGCGACTGTACAGGAATCGGCACCGCCCGAACCCGCCTCAGCCGCCGATGCGGTACATCTCGACCCGCTCGGCCTGCGGAGGCAAACCGGCGCGCAGACGAGCGGCCCGCACCTCCGAGTAGCGGTCCTCCCGCTGGCGCCAGTGGGACGCGAGGAAGGCCAGCAGCTCGTCGTCCGTGGCGCCGGCCCGGAGCCGGTCGCGCAGCGACGGACCGTCGCCGGCAAAGAGGCACGTGTAGAGGCGGCCGTCGGCGGAAAGACGTGCCCGGGCGCAGTCGCTGCAGAAGGGCTTGGTGATGGACGAGATGACGCCGAACTCGACGCCGTTGTCGAGGTAGCGGAATCGCTCGGCAACGTCGCCCGGCTGGTTGCGATCCACGGGTTCGAACGCCCAGCGAGCAGCAATGCGGTCGAGGATGTCGGCCTTCGCGACCACCCGATCCGGACGCCAGTCGTTCACGGTGCCCACGTCCATGAACTCGATGAACCGGACGACGTGCCCGCGTTCCCTTGCCCAGCTCGCGATGTCGAGGATCTCGCCCTCGTTCGTGCCCTTCATGACCACGGTGTTGACCTTGATCGGGCCCAGATCGGCCGCCGCCGCCGCATCCATGCCGTCGAGGACCTGGCCGACGCTGTGGCCGAGGCCGGTGACGCGACCGAAGACGTCGTCCTGCAGGGACTCGAGGCTGACCGTGACCCGGTCGAGGCCGGCGTCGGCCAGGGCCCGCGCCCTGGCGCCGAGCAGGGCGCCGTTGGTCGTCAGCGCGAGGTCCTCGACGCCCGGCACCGCGGCGAGAAGGGCCACCAGGTCCTCGATGCCGCGTCGAAGCAGCGGTTCGCCGCCCGTCAGCCGCAGCTTGCGAACGCCCAGCCGCACGAACAGACGGGCCAGGCGCTCAATCTCCTCGAAGGTCATCAGCTGCTGCCTGGGCAGGAAGGTGTACTTCCGGTCCGCGGGCATGCAGAAGGTGCAGCGGAAGTTGCAGCGGTCGATGACCGAGACGCGCAGGTCGCGCAGCGGCCGACCGAGCCTGTCGGCGACCGGCGGCGACGCGGTGCTTCCGTTGGCGGCGTCGGGGCTCACGATTCGCGCATGCTACGCGAGCCTTTCCAGCTACCACACACTTCCTCCCAGGTCCACGCTGGCACTCGGGTGAGCCGTCGGGTCCGGCTGCGGCGGCCGTGGGGCTGTCGGCAAGCGACTCTCGACGTGCTTCACACAGGCAGACACTTTCCGCAGCGCCGCCGCCCGGAGCGGGCGCCACCCTCCAGCTACCTCCAATGCGCCCGCGTCCCCTGCAGCCGCAGCCGGATCTGCCGGCCGCAGCGGCGGGTCAGCCGGTCTCGGCCCGCTGCCAGTCGTCGATCAGGCGGCGCGCGATGGAGAACGGCGGCGGCAGCCGGACTTCGCGCGTCCTCAGGGCGTACGCCAGTTCGGAGCGTCGCACCCACACGGCCTGTTCGAGCTCCTCGCCGTCCACGCGCACCTCGCCGCCGGACGACGTGGCGAGGAACCCCAGCATGATCGAGGTGGGGAACGGCCACGGCTGGGAGGAGTGATACTCGACCGTGTCGACGGCGATCCCCGTCTCCTCCAGCACCTCCCGCGCCACGGCGGCCTCCAGGCTCTCGCCCGGTTCCACGAAGCCGGCCAGAGCCGAGAAGACGCCGGGCTGCCACGAGGCCTGGCGGCCGAGCAGGCACGCGTCGTCGTCCCCGCCGGTGTGCACCAGCATGATGACCGCCGGATCCGTGCGCGGAAAGTGCTCGGCGCCGCAGCCGCTGCACACCCGCAGATGACCTGCATTCCTGCTTGCCGTCGGGCCGCCGCAGCGGCCGCAGAACCGGTGGCGCCGGTGCCACGTGGCCATGGCACGCGCATAGGCAAGGAGGTTGCCGCCGGCCGCGCTCATGGCGGCGCCGACCTGGCGCAACTCCACCAGTCGGCCGGCGCCTCGCAGCGGGCCCGAGAGCGGGTCCTCGCGGTCCGAAAGATCGGCCGAGAAGTAGCTCCTGCCCCCCGCATCGCCCAGGTAGACGACCTCGTCGGCCTGCTCGACGAGCGACGCGACGTCGGTCACGGGCACCAGCCCGGGCTCGGGCGCCCGGTCGCCATGCGCGTCGACCACCAGGCTCCGCTCCCGCCAGACGACCGTCAGCAGGCTGTCGGGGTCGGCGAGACGGCCGGCCAGCCAGTCGGCATCACCGCGGCGCTCGGATCGTCGGTCGACCGCCGGCTCGGCCAGCGAGTTGCGGCGCCTCATCGTCCAGGCGGCGGTCAGCCTTCCTCCCCGAGCAGGCCCAGGACGACTTCCTCGAACTCCCCGTACAGCATCCGCCCCCAGTGCACGTTGACCAGCTCGCCGTCGCGGTCGAGGAACATCGTCGTCGGCAGGGCCCCCGGCCACTCCGGGTCGAACGCGTACACGAAGTCGAGCGGGCCGTTCTCGTGCGTCCCCAGGTAACCCGTGAGGCCGGGCGCACGCCGGGTCAGGAACGGAATCACCCGGTCCTCGAGCTTCTCCGGTTCGTCCGCGGAGACGGCGATGACCACCAGGCCGCGGTCGCCGTAGCGCTCCTGAAGCAGGTCCAGCTCGGGCAGCTCCTGGATGCAGGGGACGCACCACGTGGCCCAGAAGTTGACGACCACGACCTTCCCCTCGTGATGCTGAAGCACCGCCTGGAACTGCTCCGGGGTGACCGGATGAATCGTGTCCGGGTCGATCAGGTGCTCGATCGAGCTCGAGTCGGCCGCGCACGCCGGCGACAGTCCGGCGGCCAGCGCCGCCAGCACAGGAATCCAGACCCGCCACGCTGCCACGCTCCGTCGTCCGCTGCTCAAGTTCCGTGCCTCCTCTGGTGTTCGCGCCGCACGCCGGAAAGCGTCAGGCCTGCAGAAGTATAGGCGGCTGAAGCCCGGTTCCGGGCACCGAACCTCAGTCGGCCACTCGCCAGCGAGCGCCCTCGAGGCGGACCCGCCCGCCTCGCTCCAGGCGTGCCAGATGCTGCTCCATGCTGCGCTGCTCCACCTTCGGAATGTTCGGCGACGTGTCATGCGGACGGAAGATGAAACGGTTCTCGACGATCTCCTCCATCGTGCGCGGCGCGGAAAGGAAGCCGAGAAGACGCCGGTCACGGTCACGGATGCGCTCGGCGTAGCGGTCGAGCCGGGCGAGGAACGTCTCGCGGTCCGGCAGCAGGCCGATGTGGTGACCGGTGACGTAGTGCCTGGCCTCGATCTCCCGCACCAGCTCGATGGAGCGCTCGAACGCATCGAGGTCGGACCATGCGTCGCCGTAGTACGGGCCGAAACCGGTCAGGTCGATGTCGGCGAGGAAGAGAATCTCGTCGGGCTCGAGCCACAGCGAACAGTGCCCGCGGCTGTGGCCGGGGGTGTGAATCACCCGCACCAGCACGCCGCCGCCGAGATCGAAGATGTCGCCGTCGCGAAACGGCACGGCGTCCTCTCGCGGCTCGTAGTGGTAAACGGTCCTCAGGACGCGACCGAACTCCTCGCGCCGGAAGGGCGGAACGCCGAACATGTCCAGAAAGCCATCGAGGTCGCGCAGGCCCTGCAGGTCCTCCTCGTGGACGTGGACAGGAACGTCACGGAACAAGGGCAGCGCCGCGATGTGATCCTCGTGGCAGTGGCTGAGCAACACGCGGTCCACTTCGGGCAGGGCGGTCCGACCGCGGGAGCGAACGCCGAGCGACGGATCCACCACGATGGTGGCATCGGCGCCTTCCACCAGCAGCGCGTTGTTGTCCGGCGTCCTGCCACCGGCCTCGCCGAACAGGATCGTCACGGCGCCGAGACGCCGGTCTTGCAGGTCCGCCACCTCAGCCGGCCGAAGCCTCGGCGCCGGAGACCTGCGGCAGGGTCCAGCCGTTGTGGTACTCGGCACGGAGCAGGGCGTTCGCCTCGTCGTCGTTCTCGAAGCGCCCGGTGGCATGGTCCCAGTACACCCGCCGCCCGGTCCGGAAGGCGATGTTCCCCAGGTGCGCGTTGACCGCTACCAGCGCGCCCACGTCGGCGTTGCAGCTCGGCTGCTCGCGGGTCCTCATGCACTCGATGAAGTTCTCCGTGTGCTGAGCCAGCCCCCGCTGGTCCCGCGATGCGCCCCGGTCGGGGAGCGCGGCCGTCTTGTAGAACCTCTTGCCGTCCTTGCGGACGGTCTCGGGCAGGACTTCCCAGCCACCCCGGTCCACCACCAGGGTGCCCCGGTTGCCGATGAAGGAAACACCATGCCCGCGCTGGTGCGGTCCGAGAGCGATGCCCAGGGCGTGCTCCCAGATCATCGTGAAGTCGTCGAACTCGTAGACCGCCTGCTGCGTGTCCGGCGTCTCCACCGCGCTGCCCGGATAGCCGAACGGCCCGCCCAGCGACATGACCGACCTGGGCGCCTCGGCCTTCATGCCCATCAGCACCATGTCGATCAGGTGGACTCCCCAGTCCGTCATCAGGCCGCCGGCATAGTCCCAGTACCAGCGGAAGTTCCAGTGAAAGCGGTGCAGGTTGAAGCGGCGCTTCGGCGCCGGCCCCAGCCACATGTCGTAGTCCACCCCGTCCGGCGGGTCGGAGTCCGGCACCGGCATCGGCGCGTCCCAGTCCATGTAGGCCCACGCCCTGGCGGTGCGAATCTGGCCCAGCTCGCCGGACCAGAGGTACTCCATCGCCTCCTGCCAGTGCCTGCCGGAACGCTGCCACTGGCCGACCTGGACGACCCGTCCGTACTGCTTCGCTGCCCGCTGCATGATGCGGACCTCCTCGACCGAGTTCGCCATCGGCTTCTCGACGTAGACGTCCTTCCCTGCCTCGCACGCGTCCACCATGATCTTGCAGTGCCAGTGGTCCGGCGTGGCGATGATCACGGCATCGATCTCGTCGTCCTCGAGGAGCCTCCGATAGTCGCCGAAGGCATCCGGCCGGCTGTCCGTCAGCTCGGTGAAGTCCCGGACTGCACGGTTCAGGACGTTGCTGTCCACGTCGCAAAGCGCCGCGCACTCGACGCCGTCCACGTCGAGCATGGACCGCATGTCGCTCGAACCCATGCCCTTCACGCCAATCGCACCGACCCGGATTCGGTCGCTCGCCGGCACCGCCCGGCCGCGAACGGGCGCCGTCAGCGCGACTCCCCCGGTTCCGATTCCGGCAGCCGCGGCCCCCACACCGCCCATGCCATGAAGAAAGCGTCGCCTGGTCGTGGACATCATCTCAGCTCCCCGTTCGTCTCCGCCGTTGGACTTCACCTTGCAGATCGTGCAGTCTAGCGACTTGACTCTTCCGCTTCCCTCCGCCGACCTGATCGGCAAGCTGCCGAAGACCGACCTCCACGTCCACCTGGACGGGTCGCTGCGCCTCGACACCCTGATCGAGCTCGCCCGCGACGCGCACCTGGAGCTGCCTTCGCAGACCCCGGAAGGGCTGCTCGAGCTCGTCTTCAAGGAGAGCTACGACGACCTCGAGGACTACCTGCGCGCCTTCTCGTACACGTCGCCGGCGCTGTGCAGCGCAGAGGCGCTGGAGCGGGCGGCGTACGAGCTCGGCGTGGACAACCTGGCCGAGGGCGTCTGCTACCTCGAAGTCCGGCTGGCGCCACAGCTTCACACCGGCGACGGCCTGGACGTGGCCGGCGTGCTGACCGCCGTCCACCGTGGCCTCGACCGCGTGCGCAGGGAGCACGAGGCCACACAAGAAGTCCGAAGCGGCGCCTTGCCCGCGTTTCGCCACGGCATCATCGCCTGCGCCCTGCGCATGTTCTCGCCCGAGCACAGCCCGTACTACGGCGGCCTGCACTCCGCCCTCTTCGGGTTCCGGCCATCCGAGATCCACGCAGCGGCGTCGCTGTCCCTGGCCCGCGCCGTGGTCGAGGCTCGCGACAGGCACGGCCTGCCCGTGGTCGCCTTCGACCTCGCCGGCGCCGAGGCCGGCAACCCGGCTGCCGTCCACCGGGACGCCTTCCTTTTCGCCCAGCAGAACTTCCTGATGAAGACCATCCACGCCGGCGAGGCATATGGGCCGGAGAGCATCTTCCAGGCCATCACGCTGCTCCAGGCCGACCGCATCGGCCACGGCACGCATCTGTACGACGCGGACCGCCTCCGCCGCGACAATCCGAACTCGGCGGCCGCGCGGGACCCTGACCGCTACATCAGCAACCTGGCCCAGTACATCGCCGACCGGCGCATCACCCTGGAGGTCTGCATCACCTCGAACCTGCAGAGCATCCAGCACCTGCGGCGCTTCGCCGACCACCCCTTCGGCCGCATGGTGAAGGACCGCCTCTCCGTGACCCTGTGCACGGACAACCGCCTGATGTCCCGCACCAGCCTGACGAAGGAGATCACCTCCGCCGTCGAGGCCTTCGACCTGACCCGCGAAGAACTGCGAAACGTCATCATCCACGGCTTCAAGCGCAGCTTCTACCCCGGCAGCTACACGGAGAAGCGCGCCTGGGTCCGCCGGATCATCGACTGCTGCGATGAGGTGTTCCGGGAGGAGGACGCACACCGCGGTCGGCGAAGCAGCTTGAGTGACGCCCGGCAAACGCCCGCACGGTGACCGGCCGCCTCCGGTCGAGATTCAGCCGCGGGCCGTGGAACCGGCGCCTCGCGACCTTCTGCCTTCCACTTTCCGTGCTGCTGGCGCTGCTGGCGCTGCTGGCCGCTGCCCCGGCGGCCGCTCAGGCGCCCGACGCCTTGATCGACGTCCTGGACTATCGCTTCGAGCTCGAGCTCTCGGACGACACGGACGAGATCGCGGGCCGGGCGACGATCGGACTGCGCATCCTGCAGCCGTTGACGCTGGTCGCGCTCGATCTCGACCACCCGGACGCGGCCGGAACCGGCGAAGCCCCGGAGACGGCTGGCGACTCGGAGACCGGAGGCATGACCGTGTCGGCTGCCGTGCTTCTCGCCTCGCGGGCGGGTTCGGCTGAAGCGTCGGCCGAGCCCGAGCCCGAGCACGAGCACGAGGACGAGGCGCCGGCGCTCGTGCGCCAGCTTCGATTCGAGCAGCGCGACGAGCGACTGCTGGTCGCCCTGGGCCGGACGGCGGCGATCGGCGACGAGATCCGCGTTCGGGTCGACTACCGCGGCCGACCTGCGGACGGCTTCACCATCGGCGCCAACCGCCACGGCGAGAGGACCTTCTTTGCCGACAACTGGCCGAACCGCGCGCACCACTGGCTGCCGGTCATCGACCACCCCGCCGACAAGGCAAGGGTGGCCTTCGAGGTCACCGCGCCCGCCCGCTACCAGGTGGTCGCAACCGGCACCTTCGTCGGCGTCGTCGACCTGGCCGGAGGCCGCCGTCGCACCGAGTGGCGAAGCACCGAGCCGGTCGCGACCAAGGTGATGGCGGTCGGCGTCGCCCGCTTCAGCCGCCTGAGGCAGGCCGAGGTTGACGGCGTGCCGGTCGAAGCCTGGGTGTATCCGCAGGATCAGGTCGCCGGCGTCCTCGCGTTCGCTCCCGGCCCGCGGGTCCTGGGCGAGTTCGAGCGTCGCCTCGGCGGGTACGCGTGGTCGAAGCTGGCGAACGTGCAGTCGACCACGCGCTGGGGCGGTCTGGAGAACGCCGGCAACGTGTTCTACGCCGAGAACGCCGTGGTCCGGGACGGAGGCATCGAAGGGCTGGTCGCGCACGAAGTCGCTCACCAGTGGTTCGGCAATGCGGTCACGGAGAGCGACTGGCCGCACGTGTGGCTGTCCGAGGGCTTCGCGACCTACCTGACGGCCTGCTACCTGGACTGGACCCACGGCCGCGAGCGCTTCGCCCAGGAGATGGCCGAGGCCCGCGACCGGGTCTTCCAGCACATCGACCGGGCCCCCGACTCGGTCATCGTCCCGGACGCGGTGCCCGACCCGCGGCGCCTGCTCAGCCCGAACGTCTACCAGAAGGCCGCCTGGGTGCTCCACATGCTGCGCGGCGAAGTTGGCGAAGGGTCGTTCTGGCGAGGCCTCAGGACCTTCTACCAGCGCTTCCGGGGGCACAACGCCTCGACCGCCGACTTCAGGGCGGTCATGGAGGAGGTATCGGGCCGCCGCCTCGACTGGTTCTTCGATCAGTGGCTGCGCCAGCCCGGGGCGCCGGAGCTCGATGTGGCCTGGCAACAGGACGACACAACGTCCACGGTCGTGCTCGAGGTGCGCCAGTCGGGATCGACCACCTGGCGCCTGCCGCTGGAGGTCGAGGTCGTGCTCGCCGATGGCTCGGCCATGGCTCGGCTTGTCGACCTGGAGAGTCGGAACACGTCGGCGACACTGCCCGTGCCCGGGTCGGTCGAACTGATCCGGGTCGACCCGGAACAGAAGCTGCTGATGCGGCACGAGGTACGACGAAAGTAGCGGCCTCGCCCGGCCCCGAACGTCGCGTCCTGCGTGACGACCTGCCGGGAGCTGGCCGCTGGGGCGATGCACGGAGCCCGCCACGGGACTGGCTGCGGTCGCGGTTGCCTGTCCAGGCGCTACGATGAAGCCGGCATGCCCGGCAGGAGCGTCACGGCCGACAGTTTCGAGCGGATGCACGCCGGCGGCGGTTTCGGCGCCGTTCTCGCTGACCCGCCGTGGCAGTTCGTCAACCGCACCGGAAAGGTGTCGCCCGAGCATCGCCGGCTCGGTCGCTACGCCACCCTGAGTCGGGAGGAGATCGCGGCCATTCCGGTGGCCGCCGCCTGCGCCGAGTCCGCGCACATCTACCTCTGGGTGCCCAACGCCCTGCTCCAGGAGGGTCTCGACACGATGAAGCGCTGGGGCTTCGCCTACAAGACGAACCTGGTTTGGCACAAGGTCCGCAAGGACGGCGGACCCGATGGCCGCGGCGTCGGCTTCTACTTCCGCAACACGACCGAGCTCGTGCTGTTCGGCGTTCGGGGCAGCCTGCGCACCCTCGCCCCGGGTCGGCGTCAGGTGAACATCATGCGCACCCGCAAGCGGGAACACTCGCGCAAGCCGGACGAGCTGTACGAGATCATCGAGGCATGCAGCCCTGGCCCGTACCTGGAGCTGTTCGCCCGAGGCCGTCGTTCAGCGCGCTGGACCGTGTGGGGAGACGAGGCCGAGTCCCCGAGCAGCTGACGAGCGCCGCCACCCATCCAGCTGGCCGGCCAGCCAGCGTCCGATGGGGCCGCTTGCAGGTCCGGCAGCCTGCTGGACGACGAAGGCGCGGGCCTGTTCCCTGATGGTCGCGGAGCGGATTCCGCTCTCAGGTCCGCGCCTGCCTGCCCGCCGGGGTCAGCCGATAGCGCTGATGGCGGGAACTCGGCGCGTGCGGATGAGTCATCTCGACCAGGCCTGCCGTGAGTGCCGGACCCAGGTAACCCTCCCGCAGCCACTTGCGGTCGCGCAAGCCCAGTGCGGCGAGAATGTCGGCCCCGGACATCTCCCCGTCCATGACCCTCAGAAGGCGCTCAACCTGGGGGGTGACCTGGGGGGTGACCTGGGGGGTCGTCTCACGGACAGCTTCGAGGATGGCCTCCAGCATGAACCGGATGAAGGGCCCGCTCTGGCCTGCCGCCGAGCTCCGTTCGATCGCCTCGTAGTAGGCGCCCTGCCGAGCTCTGACCACGCTCTCGACCGGCACGTGGGCGAACAGCGGCTTCCAGCGGCTCAGGACCAGGGTCTGCCAGAGGCGGCCCAGGCGGCCGTTGCCATCCTCGAACGGGTGAATGAACTCGAACTCGTGGTGGAACACCGAGCTGCGGATCAGGGGGTGCTCCGCCGTCTCGCCCAGCCAGGCGAAGAGGCTGGCCATGAGTTGCGGAACTCGTTTCGCCGGCGGGCCGATGTGGTGGACGGCGTCCGGGCCGATGACCCCGACCTGGCCCGTGCGGTAGCGGCCCGGCGCCTCGAGCAGCCCGGCCATCAGCACTTCGTGAGCCTCGAGCAGGTCCGCCTCGCGCTCGGGCCGCCAAGACTTGCAGACATCGTAGGCGGCGTTGGCGTTGCGCACCTCGCGGATGTCCCGCACGGGGCCTGCGACCCGCCGGCCGTCGATGACCGCCGAGACCTGTTCCAGTGACAGCACGTTGCCTTCAATGGCAACAGAACCGTGCACCGTGCGGACGCGCGCCTGCCGACGCAGTTGCAGGTCCAGCACATCGTCGGCGGCCTCGGCATGGCCGATCGCCTCTCCCACCCGCTCCACCAGGGACACGATCTCGGGAGTGAGCGTGAAGGGCGGCGCCTTGGCCGAGGTCATGCCGGGGACTCTTGCACAGGGAGAAGGCCGGTCGCGGCCGAACCTGGCCCGCCGGTCGGGGCGGCAGGTCGCCGAGGTCGCGGCGTTCGCGCCGGACCTGCGGCGCTACCATGACGCCGACCAGTCACTTCCCGGGAGAACCCCATGTGCAGGAACATCCGCGTCCTCCACAACTTCGAGCCGCCGGCCAGCGCCGAGGAGGTGCGCGCGGCGGCGCTTCAGTACGTGCGCAAGGTGAGCGGCTCGCCGCGGCCTTCCCGGGCCGACGAGGCGGCCTTCGAGCAGGCGGTCGATGCCGTCGCCGAGGCCACCGCTCGGCTCCTGCGGGAGCTCACGACGAGTGCCGCGCCGCGCAACCGCGCGGTCGAGGCCGAGAAGGCCCGGGCACGGTGGCGGCGACGCCAGGAGCGGATGACCACAGCCGCAGTTCGACCCTGAACGGCACCACGGACACCGAAAAGGCAAGGGCGTGCCTTGACGCGGCCTTCGAGAGCGTGGGCGGCGTCGTCCGCTGGCTGCTGCTGTCGGCGGCTCTGATGGCCGCCGCCGCCCTGCTTTCCCGGGCAGCGTTCTGGGCGGCTCTGGCCTGGCACGAGTACCAGGCAACGCTGAACACCGTCCGCAGCACGCTGCTGTGGTGGCTAGAGAACTGAAGCGGCAAAGAAGGCCGCGACCGGTGGTAGCGTGGCCTGCGGAAATCCCGACAACAACGACTGAACGAGGCCGGAGCCGATGAAGTCAAGAGCCGCCGTGGCCCGCGAGGCGGGCAAGCCACTCGAGATCGAGGAGGTCGACGTCCAGGGGCCGAAGGCGGGCGAGATCCTCGTCCGCGTGGTGGCCACGGGCGTCTGCCACACGGACGCCTACACCCTGTCCGGGGCCGACCCCGAGGGCCTCTTCCCCGCCATCCTCGGCCACGAGGGAGGCGCGATCGTCGAGGAGGTGGGGCCCGGCGTCACCTCCGTCGCGCCCGGCGACCACGTGATACCGCTCTACACGGCGGAGTGCCGCACGTGCAAGTTCTGCACCTCGGGCAAGACGAACCTGTGCCAGGCGATCCGGGCCACGCAGGGGCAGGGGGTGATGCCGGACGGCAGCTCCCGGTTCAGTAGCGACGGGCAGTCGCTGTACCACTACATGGGCACGTCGACATTCTCGGAGTACTCGGTGATCGCGGAGATCTCCGCAGCGAAGGTGAACAAGGCCGCGCCGCTCGACAAGGTGTGCCTTCTCGGCTGCGGCATCTCGACCGGCATCGGCGCCGTCCTGAACACGGCCGGGGTCGAACCCGGCGCCTCGGTCGCCGTCTTCGGCCTCGGCGGCATCGGCCTGTCGGTGATTCAGGGCGCCGTGATGGCGAAGGCCGGGCGGATCATCGCCATCGACACCAACCCCGCCAAGTTCGACTTCGCGCGTTCACTCGGCGCCACCGACTTCGTCAACCCGAAGGAACACGACGGCGCCATTCAGGACGTGATCGTCGACATGACCGACGGCGGAGTCGACTACTCCTTCGAGTGCATCGGAAACGTGAACGTCATGCGCTCGGCGCTCGAGTGCTGCCACAAGGGCTGGGGCGAGTCGGTGATCATCGGCGTCGCCGGCTCCGGCGAGGAGATCGCCACCCGGCCGTTCCAGCTGGTCACCGGACGGGTCTGGCGCGGCACGGCGTTCGGTGGCGTCCGCGGCCGGAGCGACCTGCCCGGCATGGTCGACCAGTACATGGCCGGCGAGATCGAGATCGACAGCATGATCACCCACACCATGGGGCTCGACGAGATCAACCACGCCTTCGACCTGATGCACGAGGGCAAGAGCATCCGCTCCGTCGTGCTGTACTGACCGTCAGACGCGGCGTCCTCAACGTGACTGGCGGCGTCAGCAGGCGGTCGGACCTGGCCGCTCTTGCGGCCGCCGCCGTCAGATCGCGCCCGGGCTCGGGCCGGTCAGGGAGGACAGCGAGTTCATCATCCCGGCGGTGCCCCACGGGCCCATCGGCTCCGCGTCGTCGGCCATGATCGCCGCCCTGCGCATCCTCTCGAACCCCGGATGGTCGACTCCACGGCTGTCGCTCGGCTCCGCCAGGAAGACAAGCGCGACAACCAACGCGCAGAGCGCTACATGCAGCCCGAGAACGACTACCGGAACCCGCAAGCGCCGAAGCGGCAGCCGCTCACGGCGTGAACCCTCGCGAGAAGCTCAGTCCTCCTGGGCGACCGGGTTCAGGACCATCGTCATCTGACGGCCCTCGAGGCCGGAACGCGTCTCCACCTCGCCGACGCCATCGATGGCCGCGCTCACCTTGTCCAGGATCGCCACGCCTAGCTCCGGCCGCCTGAGCTGGCGGTAGCGGAAGAAGATCGTCACCTTGACCTTCTTGCCCTCGCGCAGGAAGCGAAGCGCCCGGTCCGTCTTGATCTGGTAGTCGTGCGGGTCGATCGTCGGCCGGTACTTGACCTCCTTGAGGTCCACCGTCGCCGTCTTCTTCCGCGACTCGCGCTTCTTCTTCTCGCGCTCGAACTTGACCTTGCCCCAGTCCATCACCCGAACGACGGGAGGACTCGCGTTCGGGCCTACCTCGACGAGATCCAGGCGGGCATCCTGGGCCCGCCCCTTTGCAACCTCGAGATCCACCACGCCCACCTGGGCGCCGTTCTGATCGATGAGCCGCACCGGGCTCCTCCTGATCCGGTGATTGATGCGCGGCTCCTTGTTTGGGGGTGCGATCTCGATGCCTCCTTGCCAGACGTCTATCGGCCGTTGCCGAACGTGGAAACTACAGTAGCAGTCTGTCGGAACAGCCTGCGGACGCAGGCCGCAGGCTCAGCCGGCAGCCTGCCGCCGAGGCGGGGGCCAAGGCCAGACGCGTCGTCCGCGACACGTCTGGCGGCGACGCTTCCACCGCGGCGGGAAATCGGGAATCCAGTGGTTTGAACGGCCGCGCCCAGGCAGGCGCGCCTCACGAACGAGGGCTCACGAGGGACGAGGGCTCACGTCAGCCGACCGCGGCCCGCTTCGCTGGGGCGCTGGCCGTACGCCGGGCGCTCTTCTTCCGAGCGGAGCGTTTCGACGCAGCCGCTTCGTCCTCCTTCTTCTTCAGGCTCGCCTTCAACGCTTCCATCATGTCGAAGATCTGCGCCGTCGGCGCTTCCGACTCGTCGTCCTCGATCTCTCGACCGTCGATCTTGTCCTGGATCGCCTGCCAGACTCGCTGGCGCACCTCGTCGGTGTACTTGTCGGGCTGAAACTCGTCGTTCGCGATCTGCTCCACGAGCTGGATGGCCAGGTCCAGCTCGCCCTGCACGAGTTCCACGTCATCGCCGAGGGGCACCTCGTCGAACGACTTCAGCTCGTCCTCGTACTTCAGCTGCTGCATCAGAAGGCCGGGGCCGAACGGCCGCAGCATGACCAGATAGTGCCGCCCGCGTGCACAGTGCCTCGCCAGCGCCGAGCGGCCAGTCGTCCGCATGGCCTGGCTGAGCAGGCGGTAGGCCCGCTCGCCTCCCCTCTCCGGCCCCAGGTAGTACGACTTCTCGAAGTAGATCGGCTCGACCTCCGAGAGCGGCACGAACTCCTTGATCTCGATGGACGGCGAGGCCTTCTTCTCGATCCCCCTGAGCTCGTCCTTGGTGAAGGTGACGTACTGGCCCCGGCCGTACTCGTAGCCCTTGATCAGGTCGCCCCGCTTGACCGGCTCGCCCGTCCGGGAGTTCACCAGTTCCTGCTTGACCCGCGTGTTGTCGCTCGGGTCGAGCATGTTGAAGCGGACGGTCCCCGAAGTCTCGGTGGTCGAGTACATCCGAACCGGGATCGAGACCAGGCCGAACGAGACGTTCCCGGCGCCAACGGATCGAGCAGGCATCAACCGGCAACCATAGCAGCACGACGCGGGCCGCGCTCCATGTCATCCGCAGGAACCGCGGACGTCGGGTTCTGGGAGAATGCGGCCACGATGCCGCGCGGCAGCCTCGACGCCTACCGGCGGAAGCGTTCCAGCGAGTCGACGCCGGAGCCGATGGGAACCCGCATCGCGGCGGGCGGCGGGCGCTTCGTGGTGCAGAAGCACGCCGCCCGGCGAGTCCACTTCGATCTGCGCCTGGAGTTGGGCGGGACGCTCAAGTCCTGGGCCGTGCCGCGCGGCCCCAGCCTCGACCCGGAGGTCAGGCGGCTGGCCGTGGCCACCGAAGACCATCCCCTGGAGTACGCCGACTTCGAAGGCTCGATCCCCTCCGGCAACTACGGCGCCGGCGAGATGATCGTGTGGGACGCGGGGCGCTGGAAGCCGCTCGAGGACCCGGTCGCCGGGCTCAAGGACGGCAAGCTCCTGTTCGAGCTCTCCGGCTACAAGCTGCGCGGCGTCTGGACCCTGTTCCGCACCGGTTCCAGCCGGCGGCAGGGCGACGACGACCAGTGGCTGATGATGAAGAAGCCAGATGCCGCCGCCCGGTCGGGGGATGGCGCGGACGTCGGCGACCTGCCGCCCGAGTCCGTGCTCTCGGGCCTGACCGTCGAGGAACTGCGGAACGGCAGCGAGCGCCTGAAGCAGGTGCGCGCCGAGCTCGAAACCTCGGCGGCGCGGCGAGGCCGCGTGGACCCGCGGTCCCTGTCGCTGATGCTGGCGGTCGCTGGCGACCGGCCGTTCTCCCGGCCAGGCTGGATCCACGAGCTGAAGTACGACGGTTACCGGCTGGTCGCGGCGAAGGAGAGCGGCGACGTCTTCCTGCGCTATCGCAACGGCAGCGACGTCACCACGCTGTACCCGGAGCTGACCCGCGTGCTGCGCGCGCTGCCCGTGCAGTCCCTGGTGCTCGACGGCGAGATCACCGTCCTCGATCCCAGTGGCAGGCCCAGCTTCCCGCGACTTCAGAAGCGGGCACTTCTCGGCCGACAGGTGGACATCGCCCGCGCCACCGTGCGCCAGCCCGCGACCTTCTTCGCCTTCGATCTGGTCGCCCTCGAGGGCATGGACCTGCGGCAGCTCGAACTGCGCGAGAGGAAGGCCCTGCTGGCGAGGATCCTGCCGCCAGCGGGCCCCCTGCGCTACGCGGACCACGTCGAGGAACAGGGCGAGGCGTTCTTCGAGCAGGTGGCGGCGATGGGGCTGGAGGGCGCGATGGCGAAGGACGCCTCGTCCCGCTACGTCGGCCGTCGCTCGTCCTCCTGGGTCAAGCTGCGTACCGAGCGGTCCGGGAACTTCGCCATCGTCGGCATGTCGCCGCCCAGGGGCAGTCGAATCGGCTTCGGCGCCCTTCACCTTGCCGTACATGCACCCGGCGCCGCGAGGCCAGGCGCCAGCGGGGACGCCGATACCGCGGACGATCACGGCCTGGTCTACGCCGGGCGGGTCGGCACCGGGTTCAGCGACACGTTGCTGGCCGAGCTCGCCGGGCGGCTCGCCGCCGCGCGACGCGACGGTCCTCGGTGCCGGCCACCGGCAGTCGACCTCGACCAGGCCCGAGGCGCTGGCGACCAGGCCGGCGAAGCCGCCACCGGCCAGATGCAGGACAGCCACATGGGCGGCCGGCTCGCCGACCAGACCTGGGTCGAGCCCGGCCCCGAGCTGGTGTGCGAGGTGCGCTTCAAGGAGTGGACGCCGGGCGGCACGCTTCGCCACCCGGTCTTCGTGCGCCTGCGCGACGACCTGCCGCTTGAGGACTGCATCCGCCAGGACGACCGCCCCGCCCGCGACAGCTCGGCGCCGCCGCCGCCCGAGCGCCGCGTCGAAGTGACCAACCGCTCCAAGGTGTTCTGGCCGGCCGAGGGCTACACCAAGGGCGACCTGATCGACTACTACGGCGCCATCGCCGACCACATGCTGCCCTGGCTGCGAGACCGCCCCCTGGTGCTGACGAGGTACCCGGACGGCATCGAAGGCAAGTCCTTCTTTCAGAAGAACGCGCCCGACTTCGCTCCGGACTGGCTGCAGACCGTCCAGCTCACGAGCCCCCGCACCGGCAAGGAGGTCGAGTACTTCGTCTGTCAGGACAGCGAGAGCCTCGCGTACGTCGCCAACCTCGGTGCGATCGTGCTGCACGTGTGGTCCAGCCGGCTCAGCCAGCTCGGTCAGCCCGACTGGTGCGTCCTCGATCTCGACCCCAAGGATGCCCCGTTCGAGGACGTGATCGAGATTGCGCTCGCCATCCGCAACCTGTGTCGGCAGATCGAACTGCCGAGCTTCGTCAAGACCAGCGGCTCCAGCGGTCTTCACGTGCTGCTGCCGCTCGGCGGCGCCTGCACCTTCGAGCAGACTCGGAACCTCGGTCGCCTGATGGCGGGGATCATCTGTCGCCAACTGCCCCAGATCGCGACCGTCACGCGCAACCCGGAGCGCCGCGGCGGCAAGGTCTACATCGACTTCGTCCAGAACGGCCGCGGCCGGCTGCTGGTGGCCCCGTTCAGCGTGCGCCCCCTGCCCGCCGCCCCCGTGTCGATTCCGCTTTGCTGGACCGAGGTCCGCCCCGGACTCGACCTCCGCGACCACAACATCCGGTCAGTCCCCGAGCGCCTGCGCGACCAGGCGAAGGACCCGATGCACGGCCTGCTCGGCGAGGCGCCCGACCTGCTGGCGGCGCTTCAACGGCTGAGCCAGCTGGTGTAGGCAAGGCTCGAGCGCCACCCTGTCCAGGCACAGGCCCCGATGAGCAGCCTGCCCGCCGAGGCGCTGACCTGCTGGCGGCGCTCTTGCGACTGAACCAGCTGGTGCGGCCGGGCGGGTGTCCTGCGGATGCTGCGGTCAAGCGAGGAAGCGCTCGCCAGTCTGGCGGCGGCGCAGCCGGCTACTGCTCCTCGGCTCCCTGCGGGGACACAGCGCCGGTTGAGTCAGATGCGGGCGACTTCGTCAGGGGCAGCCTGCAGACGCGGTGCGTGGGGACTATTCGACCTTCCCGGATGGCGGCGGCTGCAACACGGCAAACGTCGTCGTTCAATCTCCGCCAAGTCCTGACGAACTCCCAGCGCTCCGGCGAACCCCATCTCTGTCTCTGCAAGTGGGCCGTCAGATCAAGCAGGCCTCCGGCCACGGCCTCGTCAACGCGGGCCTGCAATGCTGGTGCGCTGCCGGGAGCGGCGGCAACGCCCTTTGTGAATCGCGCCATGCCCGGGAGCACCCAGGTCAGATCCTCGCCATCCTCAATCAGCGCCATGGCGCCGCCTGCCATCCCCGTGGTGACGATGCCGCCATGGGTCCATTGACCGATCAAGGCCACCCTGTCTCCTGCTGCGGGGGGACTCCACTCCCCGTCCCGCCACCGCCGATGATCCGGGCGACAGTACACCCGACCCCGGTAGACCATTCGGTCCACCGGGACCAGCACGTAGCCGGGAACCGGAGAGCTCCCGTGAAGCGGCACCACATTCGACAGCGGGTACAGAACGTACGGACTTCCGTCGGGGTCGAAGCCCGGAATCGCCTCGCCGACCTCCGCTGTGACCACCACCTCGGACAGCAGCAACATCAGGTCGAACCGTGATTGTCCAAGCGACGGGGACCCCTTGGGAAACCACGGATACCGCGGCGCGCAGAACTCCTGAGTCTGGACAGGAACCCCGTCTTCCAGGCCGTGATCAGAGACGCCGTGCATTGACTGCCAGTCGAGGTGCTTCTTGACGATCGTTCCCAGCCCGTTCCTCGCGGACCCGCCCGCTCTCAACGCCCGCGACGCCGCCACCCAATCGTGGCCGTGGTAGCCGTCCCGACCCTTCTCGCCGATCGTCGTCGGATGGCCTGCTGCAACTGCCTGCGCCATCAGCAACACCAACAGCAGCACGTTCACGATTCTCGCCAGCATTGGAGCAATCCTTCCCGGGGGACTGGATCGGTGGTGCAGCAGGACAGTGCGGGCCATTGGTGGGATCAGGGACCGAAGTCCCGTCGGATTGCTCAAACCAGTCGCAGGTTCTGACTTGTCCGCACCGAGGGTCGTCCGGGTTCAGGTCGGGTCGATGGGCGGAATGTTGTCTTTGCAGACCCGCCAACCGGCTATGGCGTCGGCCAGGAGTTGTCTGTCGACACCCGCACCGGCCTTGAGCGAGTTCTTGTTCCAGACGGTATATCCCGTCACGGGCGGCTCGCACCCTTCCTGCGCTCCTGCAGCACCGGGCAGAATCACTGCAACTGCGACGACCGGCAGACCCCGGTGCGCCACCACCTGTCTTATTCAGGCTACCTCCGTTCCCGTTGTGGAGGCCTCCGATGAGTTGTGGATGCCTCCGATGAGGAGACGCGAGTCCAACACAGGTCGTCCGTCGCTGTCCAACAAGAGGCGATCATGAGCGCGACGGTCCGCGCCTCTGCCGGACGCGCCTGACGCCCCTCAGAACTGCAGCCGCAGCCCGGCTCGTACCCGTCGGCCCTGCTGAAACGCGGCCGGCAGGCCGGCGCGGTTGTCCGGCCTGGGTTGCTGCAGGGCCGCCGCGTCCGCGATGGCCGTTCCGCCCGTGCCGACCCGGACCGGGTCCAGCCAGACGAGCGGCCAGAGCAGTTTGGCAGCATCCTGGTCGAAGACGTTGAGCGCCTCGGCAAAGAAGGACAGCCGCCGATCCTCGGAGCGCATCGGCACGAGCCAGGTCAGTGAGAGGTCCGCGCGTTTCAGGTCGGAGCTCCTGACCGGGATCCCGGCGCCCTCGGGCAGGGGGGCGAGCCCGGCGGACAGAACGCGGTTCGCGTCGTCGACCCGCACCGCAAACGCAAGCGGCGTGGCCGCGACGCCGGAACGAAACCGGTAGACGAGCGCCAGCCGGAAGCGGGCGCCGGGCGTCAGCACCAGCCAGCCTGACATCTGGTGCTCGCGATCCTGGGCCAGGCGCCGCCCGTCCGGGGCCAGGTCAAGGACATCGCAGGGAACGGGGGACGAACAGAGATCCAGCGCCAGGAGGGCCGGATGGGACGGGTCCAGACCTCCCGAAAGGGCGCCCAGGCCCCCCGTCTCGTGGTTGCCGGTCAACCGGCTCATCAGGTAGCTGAAGTGGACCTTCCATGACGGCGCCAGACCGACGTTCGCGATCAGTTCGGCCCCCCACCAGTCCTGCTCGAGGCGCGGCAGCCGCGCGCCGCCGTCTCCCCATGGCGCGGCGCCGGCGCCGCGACCCGGAGTCAGCAGAACCGGCACGATCTCGCCGTCCGCTCGGACCGGCATCAGACGGATGCCGTCACGCAGCCGACGCCGGGAGAGACGGGCCGAGATCACGACCTCCGGAAGAAACTGGTAGCCCGTGCCCAGCTGCAGCTCCCGCACGCGGGCCGGGCGCAGCTCCGGATCCACCGCCGCACGGGCGAAGTCGAGGTGCGAACCGACGAGACCTCCATCCGCCTTCAGGCTCGCCTGCGCATCCAGATCCGGGAATCCGTCCCGCACGCGGAGGGTGTCCACGTGCCACCACGAGGCGCCGCCGTGAACCTTCCACCGGCCACGGCCGGCGACGTCCCAGACGAAGCCGAGCCGCGGCTCCGTGCGTCGGTCGAAGTCCAGGTCGAGGGGGCCCGCCGTCTCCTGCTCGGCGCGCAGCCCGGCGTGAAGCGTCAGCCGCCGTCCGAACACGCCACCGACCCGCCAGGCGTCGTGGACGTAGAGAGCAAGCCGTTCATGCCGCAGGCCGGCGGCGGCCAGCGCCCGACCTCGCCACTCCTCCACCTGGCCGCCGGGAAGGTGCAGCGCACGCTCCGCCCGGGAGGCCTCCCGGTCGAGGTCCACCCGGCCGGTGACGGCCTGAACCCCGACCTCCAGAGTGTGGTCGCCCAGGAAGAAGGACGGCTCGACGGCCCAGTTCCGACGCGCCGCGGACCTGCGCGCCCCTGCCGAAGGCGCCGCCTCGAACCAGCCGGCGACGCGGCCCGGCACCGGGGCGCCAAAGTACGCGCCCGCCTCGGACCAGGCGCTGCCGCGGAGAGTGAAGTCGGAGCGACCGCCGAACGCCCGCAGCCAGAGCCGGTCGGTGATGCCCCATTCCACGTTGAGGCTGGTCGTCTGCCGCCGGAAAGGCGTCTGCTCGTCGCCGTCCGCTGAAGGCAGCGTCAGGCGTGGGCGTCGCCCCTGGAAATCGCCCGAGGCCGAGTGGTGCTTCAGGGTCAGGTTGCTGGCCGAGCCAGCCCACCAGTCGAACTTGGCGACCGATTGCTCCATCGTCTCGGACCAGGTCACGGGTGCGCCGGCGCCGAACAGGTCCTCGACGCCGTTCGTCCTGCTTCTGGAGAAGCCGCCAAACGCCCGCGCACGCTTGTCGCGCAGCGGGCCGCCGGCAAAGAACGTCGCCTCGTCGCCGTCGAGACGCCGCGTGTCCCTGCCTCCCGTCGGCAAAGCTGCCGCATCGGACAGGCGCAGCGCGAGACGCCCGCCCGAATCGAGCGGTTCGATGGTCGACCAGCCGGCGTCCACCTGCCATGCGGTGCTTCCCGAACGCGTGACCAGGTCGATGTGCGGCCCGGCCATGGCGGCGGAGAGATCCATCGCGCGAACCCGGATCTGGTCCACCCAGTGCGGGTCGACAGCGAAGGCGCCCGGACTGCGCAGGGCGCTCTCCTGGCCGTCGATGCGATAGCTGGCGAATCCGGGCGGCCAGCCGTTGACGCCGACGTCGCCGTCGAGGGCATCGAGCCCGGCGGCCAGGTCGAGGCCGTACGAAGCCAGGCGGCCCGGCAGCTGCCGCAGGTCGGCGCCGGTCAGTACGTTGCCGTCGCTGCCGGTGACGACGTCCAGAAGGGGCGAGGTCACCAGGTCGAGAGCCGAGGAGCTGCCCTCGCGCATGGCGAAGTCCACGCGCAGGACGCCCCCGGCGACCAGGACGAGGTTCTCGACCACCGAGGTCGCGTAGCCGTCCATGGTGGCTTCGACGTAGTAGTCGCCGGGGGGCAGGCCCGGCGCCCGGAAGCTCCCGCCGCTGCCGGCACGAACGACCTGCGTGCTGTGGAGTTGCTCGCCGCTCACCCTGATCTCGGCGCCGACCAGCGGAGCGTCCGTGGCGACGTCGCGGACCTGTCCATTGATCTCGCCGTTCAGGCCGGCGCACGCCGGCTGTGCCCGGAACAGGCCCGGGACGATCGTCAGAGCGACAACGACCGCCGACAGCGGCGGCCCGGCCTTCAGGGTTCCCGCTCCGGCTCCGGCAGGAACAACGAGGAAATCGCCGACACCAGAGCGACGACGGCGCCCCACTGCAGGGCTGACGCCAGGCCGTACCGGTCGGCGAGGATGCCCTCCGACCAGGTCGCCACCGCCGCGGTCGCGAACACGAAGCCGAGCACGGCGCCGGAGGCCAGGCCGCGCCGCCACGGCAACACCTCCTGCGCCATCACGATCAGAATCGAGTGGGATGCGCCCAGCATGCCGCCGCAGACGAGGGCCACGACGAAGGACCAGCTTCCCGCTTCCGGGAGCAGATAGAGGAACACGGCGCCTCCCAGCAGGGTCCCCGTGACCACCACCCGATTGCCCCGGCGGTCGGCCAGAGCACCAGCAACGACCGCAGTCATGGCGCCGCCGAGCATGAACAGTCCGCTGGCAAGACCCTGATCCTGGGAGCTCCAGCCCTGCTGGGCGAGGAGGCTGGGCAGAAAGGCGATCGTGCCGAACACCGCCCACGACCGGGTGGCGATCACCAGGGCCAGAAAGCCGATGGTCTCGGGACGCACCGAGGCCGCAGGCGCCGCCCCGGCCTCGACCGGCGACGCCGCCTCCTCCTGCTCGTCGCTCCCGGCCAGCTCCGGAAGATCGTCGGCATCGTCGGCATCGTCGGACGGAGGCCGGAGATGGTAGCGACGCGGTCCCATCGCGATGGTCATGAACAGGGGAACCGGCACCACGAAGAGAAGAAGCCAGTAGATCCCGTCGAGCCCGGCGTAGTCGAGCGCCAGCCCGGCAAGGTAGGGGCCAGCGGCGATGCCAACCTGGCCAGCAAAGAAGAAGATGGCCGTGAATGTCGACGACCGCAGCGCGTTCACGGTGCTGGCGTGCATGACGCCGACGGGATGAAACGCGCCGGAGGCGACTGCCGCCAGCACGAACGGCACCATGAACAGGGCGAAGCTGCCCGTCGTGGCGGCCGCCAGGACCGCGAGACCGATGCACGCGAGGTTGGCGGCGACGCTGAAGGGGCCGATGAAGCGAGTGCCGACCCGGTCGATCACCCAGCCGAACCCGGGCTGCGTCGTGCCGGCCAGGAACTGGTAGAGCCCGATGGCGAGCCCGATCTGGCCGTTCGTCAGCTCCAGCGGGTCCCTGAGGAACGCCAGGAGCACCGGCCCCATGCTGTTGAAGATGTCGATGCCGAGATGACCGACCGTCACCCCGCCGAAGATGCGCCTGGCATTGCGGTCGGCCTCCGCAACCGTCACCCGGGCCGAGCCGACTGCTTCGGCGGTCGTCATGGCTGCGGCGGCTCGGCGGCGCCGGCGGCCGTTCCACCCGTCGCCGCGGGCATCGACTCGGGAGCGGCTGGGGCGCCGCCGCGCCGCGGATCCGCCACTCCGAGCAAGCTCGATCCCTCCACCATGATCGCCGCCACGTCGCCGCTGTAGCGCTCACGGGCAACCACCCGGTGACCGCGGCCCTCGAGGTCAAGGACCACCTCCGGGGCCAGCCCGCCCGCCTCGTGGAAGATCTGGTCCGGCCAGGCCTGATGGTGGATCCGCGGGCTCTCCACGGCGCGTTCAAGCGTCATTCCGTGGTCGATGACGTTCGAGATCGTGTGGTACACCGAGGTGATGATGGTCGGGCCACCCGGGGTGCCGACCACCATGAACAGCTCGCCTTCGGGATCGAGCACGATGCTCGGCGTCATCGAGGACAGCATCCGCCTGCCGGGCTCGATCGCGTTGTTCTCGCCCTCGACCAGACCGAACTGGTTCGGCTTGCCCGGACGGGCGGCGAAATCGTCCATCTCGTTGTTGAGCAGGAAACCGGCGCCGGCAACCGTCACGGCATTGCCGAACAGGCTGTTGATCGTCGTCGTCACGGACGCCGCGTTGCCCCAGCGGTCGACCACGGAGTAGTGCGTCGTGTCGGCGCTCTCCGCCGGAGGCGATGTCTCCGGCGGCGGCAGGGGAGTCGCCCGTTGCGGGTCGATGCCCGCCCTCAGTTCGTCGGCGTAGCCCTGGGACTCGAGCCGCTGCCGTGGGACGTCGACGAAGTCCGGATCGCCGATCAGGGTGTTGCGGTCGCGAAAGGCCAGCTTCATCGTCTCGGACTCGAGATGGACCAGGTCGGCGCTGCCGAACGCAGGCAGCGGATCCCACCCCTCCAGGACGTTCAGGATCAGCCCCAGCGCCAGGCCTCCCGAAGACACAGGCGGCATCGAGAACACGGTGTAACCGCGATACTCAATCTCCACCGGCGCCTTCCAGACCGCGGAGTAGTCCTCGAGATCCTGGTGGCTGATGAGCCCGCCGCCACGCTCCATCTCGGCAACGATCAGATCCGCGACGGCGCCCCGGTAGAAGCCGTCCGGCCCCTGCTCGGCGATCGCGGCCAGGGTCCTCGCCAGGTCCGGCTGGGCAAACAACGTGCCTTCCGCCGGCGCCTCGCCGTCGACCAGAAACTGCGCCGCGCTGGCAGGAAACCGGCGCAGGCGGGGGGCGGCCCGGGCCAGCCCGGCCGCCCGGGCCGTGTCGATCTCGTGACCTCGGGAGAGCTCGATCGCCGGCGCTACCAGGTCGGCCCAGTCGAGCGAACCGTGCTCGCGATGCATCTCCCACAGACCCGCCACCGACCCCGGAACGCCTGCCGCCAGGTGGCCGATCGTCGCCGCTTCCGACACGTCGCCCGAATCGTCGACGAACATGTCGCGCGACACGGCCGCCGGCGCCTTCTCCCGGAAGTCCAGCGCACGGACATCGCCGTCGCTGGAGCGGTAGATCAGGAAGCCGCCGCCGCCGATGTTGCCGGCCTCGGGCAGGACGACTGCGAGGGCGAAGCCAACCGCCACCGCCGCATCCATCGCGTTGCCGCCCCGCGCCAGAACCTCGGCGCCGACTTCGGATGCCAGGCCATGCCCGCTGACCACCATGCCGTGCTCGCTCCGGGCGGTGCGGGCGCCGTCATCGAGCGGCCACGTCGATTCCGGAGCCTCTGCCAGCGGCGCCGGCGGGCCGGCGCAGGCAGGGAGCGCGAGAAGAGCCGCGAACAGCAGCCTGCCGACCGCCGGGCCCTGCCGACGCCAGGCTGTGGTCGCAGGCTGGATCATGGAAAGTGGGGGCACGGTATCAGAGCGAGTGCGGCGCCCTGAGGGCTTAGCCGGCGCGGCGGGCCGCGACCGGACGGCGACGCCCGCCTGACGGCCAGACCTCTCGAATGCCCTTGGGAGCCGCGCAGATACGCTAGCGCCTTCACATCACACAGGAAGAGAGCCATGACGACGAAGCTCCCCGAGATGACCATCGGCATCGAAGAGGAGTACCAGATCATTGACCCCGAGAGTCGGGAACTCAGGCCGTTCATCGGCAAGTTCCTCGAGCAGGGGCAGATCGTGCTCCAGGAGCAGATCAAGGCCGAGCAGTTGCAGTGCCAGGTCGAGGTCGGCAGCGAGATCTGCTCGTCCATGGACGAGGCCCGCCAGGAGCTGGTCCGGCTGCGCCGGTCCATCGGGCACCTGGCATCGAAGAACGGGCTCTGCATCGCCGCCGCCAGCAGCCACCCGTTCTCGGCATGGCAGGAGCAGGACGTCACAGAAGCCCAGCGCTACATCAAGCTGCAGGAGAACTTCGGGGACGTCGCCCGCCGCATGCTGATCTTCGGCATGCACGTGCACATCGGCGTGCCCGACCGGGAACTGCGCATCGATGTGATGGATCAGTCCCTCTACTTCCTCCCCCACCTGCTGGCTCTGTCCACGAGTTCGCCGTTCTGGCAGGGGCGGCGGACCGGACTCAAGTCGTACCGGTCGGTGGTCTTCGAGAGCCTGCCCCGCTCCGGCCTGCCGCCCTCGCTGCGCTCCTACCGGGCGTACGAACGCCTGGTGCAGGTCCTGGTGGACACCGGGTGCATCGAGGAACCCACGCAAATCTGGTGGGACGTGAGACCGCACCCGAAGTTCCCGACCATTGAGTTCCGCGTCTTCGACGTGTGCACGAAGATCGAAGAGGCCCTGTGCATGACCGCCCTGCTGATGGCCATCGTGGGCAAGCTGATTCGTCTGAGGCGCAACAACCAGGCCTGGCGCCGCTACCCCCGCCATCTGCTGAACGAGAACAAGTGGCGTGCCATGCGCTACGGCATCGACGGCCGCCTGATCGACTTCGGCAAGGGCGACGAGGTTCCGCTGCGCAGCCTGGTGCTCGAACTGCTGGAGTTCGTGGACGACGTGCTGGACGAGCTGAACGTCCGGGCCGAAGCCGAGTACGTACACACGATCCTTGCCGAGGGGTCGAGCGCCGACCGCCAGCTGCGGCGCGGCGAGGACGGCGACCTGCTCGCCGTGGTCGACGGCCTGGTCGAGGAGACCCGCGAAGGCTGCGACTGAGCGCCTGGATCACGCCGACCGAAGACCCATCGACCGGCGCCAACCGCCCGGGCCGCCCCGCAGCAGGCGAGGCACGATCCAGGTGGCCGCCGCCCGTGACGCTCGGACACGAGCAAGCCCTCACGTTCGCTGGCGAGGCCGGCTCAGGACCTCCGCCGGATGCCGCGGCGGCCTGGAAGCAGCGGCACCGCCGCCAGGAGGCCAACTGCCGCCAGGCCGGGCAGCAGGAACGGCGGCCAGATCCAGATCCTGCCGCCGCCCGCCGCGCTCTCGCGGGCGGCATCCGGAACTGCGTCTTCCTCGACCAGGCGAAGGGCCCGCTCGGGCGGCAGGGCATGGCGCAGGTGCCCGTCAGGCGTCCGCAGCGCCAGCACGGCCGGGTAGTAACGGCGCAGGATCCCCTCCTCCGCCGCCGCCACCGAGAAGTCGCCGGCGTCGAAGGCCTCGTTGCGCGCCTGCACGTGCCATGCCGCCTCGGACAGGAAGTGGTCCTCGACGTGCCAGGGCTGAAGCACCATCGGAGGCAGCCTGGTCGCCCAGCGCCGCTGACGGTTCCGGTCGAGCCGGTCGAGCCGGTCGGCGCTGAAGTAGCTCCTGAAGCTGCCGAACTCCGCATCGACGTGCCGGTGGCCCAGGTTCGTCAGCGCGACCAGGCCTGCGGAGGCGACCACCAGGACGATCCACAGAACGGCAAGGCCGCGGCGTTCAGACGAGGCCAGGAGGTGGCGTGACCCGGCCGGGCGAAGCCAGGCACCAGCCTGTTGCAGGCCGAAACGCCGGTCTGGAGACGGTGCGGCGGCCGAAGACGCCGGCCGCGAGGCGTCCGGGGCCGAAGACCCCCGGTCGAGACAGAACAGACCCATTCCGAGGAGGGCCCCGCAGCCAGCAGCCGAGGCGTTCAGCAGACAATCGTGGAAGTCGCCGACGCGCACCCACACCAGCCACTGGACGAACTCGTCCAGGAGCCCCGCCAGCGTGGTCAGAAGCAGCGCCGCGCCGCCCGCGGCAACCGGCGACCTTCCAATACGGAGGAGCGACCGGCAGAGCAGCAGGGCCACGAGCCCGTACAGCACCAGGTGCATCCGCTCCAGGGCCGACTCCTCAGGTCGACCCCGCGCCAACGCCGTGGCCTGCACGGCCGCCCAAAGCAGGCTGACCGCCAGCGCGGCCAGGTTGGCCAGGCCGAACCGCCGCGCAGAACGGACGATCCGCAGCACCAGCGCCGCGGCGGCGAGCCAGAACAGAACCGCCGGCACGACGATCAGCAGCGAGCGATCGACCTCCTGCTGCAACCACCGGGTGAGCCGACCGAGAAAGGGCGCCGAAGCGACGATCCACGCCACAAGCAGGACCGGCGCCGCGAAACCGACGCCACGCCAGCCGGTTCGGCCTCGATGCGCAAAGAGCATGGGCCAATGATGCAGCAACCGCCCTTGCCGTGCCCGCGCTCGCGCGTGGCGCCGCCGCACGCGTCTCGGACGCCGCGCCCGGCCCCAGCCCCCCCCCCTCCGCACGCTGCGTGACAAGCTGTCCTGCCAGCCTGCGCCTCCGGGCGCCGGTAGCGGGACAGCTTGTTACGCTTCACCGATGCTTGCGCTTCCGCAGGCCGTGGGCCGGGTTCTCCTGGCCGGCCTTGCTGCCGCCGCCGCGGGGCCCGGCGTCGCTGCCGAGAAGGAGGCGAGCCCCGTCGTGCGGGTGGAACGGTGGATCGAGGGAGGCGGCCGCCTGGACTGGTCGCGCCAGGGCGAGTGGCTGGCGTACGACAAGGCCGGCGCCGACGGCCGCTACGACATCCACGTGACCTCCACCGACCGGCTGGCGGAGCGCTGCCTGACGTGCGACATGTACGAGCTGCGCAAGGACAACGCGCTGAACCCGGTCTGGCATCCGTCCGGCGAGCGGCTCGTGGTGCAGGTGCAGAGTCATCCGAAACGGCTCGGCCTGGTGGCAAACCCGATGGAACTTCTGACCCCGGACCGCGGCGTTCACAGCGAGCTCTACGACGTGGACCGCCGAGGCCAGCACTTCACACGGCTGACCCGCTTCAACGCCAGCGGCTCGGCGGTTCTCGACCCGCAGTTCGCCTTCGACGGCCCCTGGCTGCTGTGGAGCGAGCGCATCAAGGCGAGGGAAGGGCGATACGGCGCCTGGCAGCTGCGGAGCGCGCAGTACGAAATCAACCGCAGCGGCATTCCGAGGCTGCGCAAGATCGAGGCGCACGCGGCGCCCGGCGACGCGCTGATCGTGCCCCAGGGCTTCACGCCCGACGACCGGGGCGCCCTGGTCGCAGCCAACCTCGAGCCGGGTCAGTCGCCGGACGCTCCGGGGCTCTACCGGCTGCGCTTCGGCGGCGGCGCCCCCGAACGCCTGACCCGCTCCCGCGGCGGGGTCGACCAGTACGCGCGTCTGTCGCCGACCGGCCAGCACATCGCCTTCACCTCGAACGCCGGCATCCGCGGCGTCGAACCGGAACAGGCGACGCCACCGGAACTCAGGCGAGAGCTCTGGCTGATGAACGCGGACGGCTCGGCCAAGCAGCGGCTCACCTTCTTCAACGACCCGACCTCTGGTCACCGCCTCGGCCACGCCTGGGTCGGCGACCTGGCCTGGAACCCCCGCGGCGACCAGATCGCCGTCCACGTGCTCTGGGGCGACCGCGGCGACGAGCGCCCGCAGGAGGCGGTGTACCGCATCCATCTCGATCCGTCGTTTCGACGCTGACCACCGGGAGTCGCGCATGACGAAAGTCCGCCACCGTCCACTCCGGCTCGCGCCGCCAGTCCTGCCGGTCGTGCTTGCGGCGCTGCTGGCGCTGCCGGCAATGCCGGCGTCGGCCCAGGAAGACCCTCACGTCTTCCGCGGCGCGACGATCCTGCCGATCGCCGGTTCCCCCATCGAGTCGGGCGTTCTCGTGGTCCACGAAGGACGCATCACGGCAGTCGGAGGCCCCGACACGCAGGCGCCTCGCGGCGCCGTCGAGCACGACGTCTCCGGCAAGGTCCTGATGCCTGGCCTGGTCGACACGCACTCCCACGTCGGCTCGGTTTCCGGAGGCGACCGCTCGGCGCCCCTGCACCCGGACGTGCGCAACATCGACTCGATCGACATCGCCTCGGACAGCGTCTGGCGGGCCCGCGCCGGCGGCATAACGACGGTGAACATCATGTCCGGTTCGGGCCATCTGATGTCCGGCCAGACGGCCTACGTGAAGCTGCGCGACGGCGCCCGCACGATCGAGGACTGGCTCTACTGCGACGATCCGCTGAACGGCATCTGCGGCGGCCTGAAGATGGCGAACGGCACGAACTCGATCGGTTCGCCGCCGTTTCCCGGCACCCGCTCGAAGTCGGCGGCCTTGGTCCGTAACCTGTACCACAAGGCGGTGGAGTACCGCGACCGCATGGCCAGAGAGGCCGAGAACGCCGACGATGAGGAGGACGGGGACGGCGGCGCCACGAAGCGCGACCTCGGCATGGAGGCTCTGGCTCAGGTGCTGGCCGGCGACCGCATCGTCCAGCACCACACGCACCGCCACAACGACATCGCCACCGTGCTGCGGCTGAAGGAGGAGTTTGGCTTCCGGGTCGTCGTACAGCACGGCACCGAGTCCTGGAAGGTCGCCGACGAGCTTGCAGCAGCCGACGTGCCCGTCACCCTCACCTGGATTGACGCGCCGGGCGGCAAGGAGGAGACAATGGACTGGAACATGGAGGTGGGCGCCATCCTCGAACGTGCCGGCGTGGACGTTGCCTTCAACACCGACGACTCGGTGACCGACTCGCGGCTCCTGTTCCGGGGCGCGGCGATGGCCGTGCGCTACGGCATGTCGCGGGAGAAGGCGATCGAGGGCCTGACCCTGGCCCCGGCCCGGATGCTGGGCCTGGAAGACCGGGTTGGCTCGCTCGAGAACGGCAAGGACGCGGACTTCGTCATCCTCTCCGGCGACCCGCTCAGCGTCTACACGAAGGTCGAACAGACCTGGGTGGAGGGAACGATGATCTACGACCGCGCCAACCCGGAGCACCGCAAGTACGCGGTCGGCGGCTACAAGGTCTACCAGACGACGGCCGAAGAGGACCACATGACCCAGCATCTGCTGGAGGGAGAGGTCCGATGAGCCGCCGGCGAGCGAACCGGCCCGCCGAAGCCCGAACTCTGGCCGCCGCGATCGTCGCGGGCGCGCTCGCCGTCGCGGTCGCCGTGCCCGCCAGCGCTCAGGTGGCCGTCCGCGCCGGCACGCTGCACACGGTTTCCGGCGAGCCGGTCGAGAACGCGGTGGTCATCGCCGGCGCCGACGGCAAGATTGCCTGGATCGGTCCGGCCGCCGATGCCGAGATTCCCGACGGCGTCGAGGTGCTGGAAGCCGCCGTCGTGACTCCCGGCCTCGTCGACGCGCACTCCGTCGTCGGCCTGTCCGGCGCCCTGAACAGCAACGTCGGCCCGGTGCGCGACCAGGACCAGCTGGAGCGCTCGTCACCCATCCAGCCCGACCTGCGGGCCATCGACGCCTACGACGCCAGCGAGACGCTGGTCGAGTGGGTCCGCCTGTACGGCGTCACCACGCTGCACACCGGCCACGGGCCCGGCGCGCTGATCAGCGGCCAGACGATGATCGCCAAGACGCGCGGCCGCAACGTCGACCAAGCCGTCGTCGTCCCGGCGCGCATGCTCGCCAGCACGCTCGGGAACGCCGTGTCCTCGAACTTCCAGTCGCCCGGCACCTCGGCGAAGGGCGTCGCCATGCTCCGCAACGCGCTGCACGGCGCCCGCAGCTACCTGGATCAGGTGGAGGCCGCGGATGACGGCGAGACCGACGACGAGGGCAGCGACAGCGGCACGGAGGCCGGGAGCGAAGGGGACACCGGCGGCGAATCGGCGGGCACGCCGCCGCCCCGCGACCTGGCGAAGGAGGCCCTGGGCCAGGTGCTCGACGGCGAGCTCTCGCTGATGGTGACCGCCAACACCGCGCCGCAGATCGCCGCCGCGCTCCGTCTGCAGCGTGAGTTCGGCTTCGACCTCGTCCTGGACGGGGCGGCCGAGTCCTACCGGCTGCTCGACGAGATCCGCGAGGCCGGCGTGCCGGTCGTTCTCCACCCGACGATGAGCCGGGTCCGCAACGGCTCGTACGAGACCGCCGCCGCTCTCGCCGATGCCGGCATCCCCTTCGCCATCCAGTCCGGTTTCGAAGGCTACGTTCCGAAGACCCGCGTACTGCTCTGGGAAGCCGCGATCGCCGCCGCCAACGGCCTCGGCATGGAGCGGGCGCTCGAGGCCGTGACGCTGAGTCCGGCCCGCATCCTGGGCATCGACGACCGTGTCGGCGCCATCGAAGTCGGCATGGACGCCGACCTCGCCCTGTTCGACGGCGACCCCTTCGAGTACACGACCCGCATCTGCGGCGTGATCATCGAGGCGGAGGTCATGTCGACGGAGTGCCGGTAGCGGCGCCGGCGCCCTGAGCGCCTGCCGACACCGCGTTGGGCCTGTTGCCGAGATCCCGCGATGGCACGAAGTGCAAGCAACGCCGAGAAGGTCCGCCAGCTCATGCGCCGCCTCGGACGCGACGCCAGGGGGCCGGGCCGCATCTTCCTGGTCGGCGGCGCATCGGCTGTTCTTGTCGGCTGGCGCGACACGACGATCGATGTGGACCTGAAACTGCTCCCCGAGCCTCGGGGCGTGTTCGAGGCCATCTCGCGCGCAAAGCTCGAGCTGGACATGAACGTGGAACTGGCGGCGCCCGACGACTTCCTTCCCGCCCTTCCAGGCTGGGTCGAACGCAGCATCTTCATCGACCGAGAGGGGCGGGTCGACTTCTTCCACTACGACTTCTTCGCCCAGGCGCTGGCAAAGATCGAGCGCGGCCACGAGCAGGACCTGGACGACGTGAGGGCCATGTTCCGCCTGGGGTTGATCCAGGTCGATCGCATGCAGGAGCTGTTTGCCCGAATCGAGCCTCGGCTCAACGAGTTTCCGGCCATCGAGCCGGCGTGCTTCAGATGTTCTGTCGAGTCCGCGCTGGCCGATCTGCCGGGCGGCCACGGACGAGCCCCGGACGAGCCCGGCCAGGAAGGGAACCCGTGACGACCCCACCCGAGTTCAAGGATCTGCCCGGCGCCGACCTTGTAGCAGCAGGCCTCTGCGGTCTGGAGCGAGGCGATGTGAGTGTCGAGTCGCTGCTCGTTTCGGTGGGCACAACGCGGCTGCGTAGCCTCGGAATCGCGGTGCCACGTCCTCCGGGGTGGCCCCACCCGCCCGAGCCGGCCCTCTACGAAGCCGTCGCCGAGCAATCGCCCGGCGGAGCCCACTCCCGCTACAACGCCCTCATCCGCCGCCTGGTGAGCTTCGAGCGCGCCCTCGCGGCACGCCGGGAGCGGAGCCGGCAACCGGCGCCCGACAGCCGCTGAGGCCCTCCCCGACGGCTGCTCCGCCGTCGTATTGGGTCGCAAATCGACTACACTGTCGTCGTTTTGCGTCCCAATACGACGCCAGTACCGCGTTTCTGCACGCTCCCGGACGAGAGTTTCTTCCTCTTCGGGCCCTTGAGGAACGGGCAAGTCGACCTGGATCCTGGAGCAGCTTCCCGAGGCGCTCCATCTGGATCTGCTCGAACCGCCGCTCTACCGCACGCTCCGTGCCCGGCCGGAACGGCTCCGCCAGATAATCGCCGCCGAGCCCGACCGAGCCGACGTCGTCATCGACGAGGTGCAGCGAATCCCCGAACTGCTGACCGTCGTGCACTCGGTTCTCGAGTCGCCGGACAGACGGCGCTTCGCGCTCACCGGTTCCAGCGCGAGGAAGCTCCGCCGGGGCGGCGTCGATCTTCTCGGGGGCCGAGCCCTCTACCGCACCATGCATCCATTCCTCGCTGCCGAAGCGCCGGGCTTCAGCCTGGACCGAGCTCTGGAGATCGGTCTGCTGCCCCTGGTGACCTGCGCTCCAGGACCGGAGGAGGTGCTCGACGCGTACGCCGGCCTCTACCTGGAGCAGGAGGTCCAGGCAGAGGGCATCGTGCGCGACATCGGCGCCTTCGGCCGATTCCTGGAGGCGGTGAGCTTCTCGCATGGCAGCCAGCTCAACGTCGCCTCGGTGGCCTGCGAGTGCGCGGCGCGCCCCCGGGAGGCCATGGTTGCCAGTTCCCCAGCTCAACGTCGCCTCGGTGGTGGCCTGCGAGTGCGCGGTGCCCCGCACCACCGCGGCAGGCTACGTCGGCATTCTGGAGGACCTGCTCCTGTCGTTTCGCCTGCCCGTGTTCCGTCGCCGTGCGCGTCGCAAGACGGTCGTCCACGACAAGCTGTACCTCTTCGACGCCGGGATCTTCCGCTCGCTGCGTCCGGCCGGGCCGCTGGACATCCGAGCCGAAGCGGAGGGCCCTGCCCTCGAAGGTCTCGTGGCCCAGCACCTTCGCACCTGGGCCGCATGGTCCGACCGCAGCGCCCGCCTGTATTTCTGGCGGACCCGCGGCGGCGCCGAAGTCGACTTCGTCGTCTACGGCGAGGCCGGTTTCTGGGCCTTCGAAGTCAAGAACTCCACCACCGTCCGACGGCGCGACCTGCGGGGACTGAAGGCGTTCACGAGCGACTACCCGGAAGCCCGCGCCGCCCTCCTCCATCGCGGATCCCGCCGTCTTCTCATCGACGGGATCCTCAGCCTGCCTGTCGACGAGTTCCTGCGCAGCGTCATCCCGAACCGCCCCCTGCTGCCGCAGCCGGTGCCGGCCGAGCGCACGTGATGGGGTCGGTGACCCTGGCGTCTGCGCACCCGATTCGCTACTCCAGGAAGACCTCCGCGATGGCGATGCCGCTCTCGCCGGCGACGGCGTAGAGCAGGAAGACGCGGCCGTTCTCCTCGAAGATGGCCGGGTCACGCAGCTGGTTGAGGTGTCCGTAGGCGGTGCTGCGAACGGACGGTTCGAGCGGCGCGTCGGCGCCCTCCCAGTCGCGCTCCGGGCGCAGCACCTCGACCGGCTCGGACTCGGTCCAGCCCATCCAGTCGCCGGAGACGTCGATGCTGCTCAGCAGGATGCGCTCCGGCGCCTCACCGACGCGGGTCCAGAACACCCACAGCGTGTCGCCCCGCAGGAGTACCGCGGAGTGCCGCATGTCGGGCTCGAACAGCAGCGGCCCTTCCTCGAAGTTCGTGAACCCGTCTGCCGACCGGTAGATCTGCCCCGGCATGGCCAGCACGTACGTCATGCCGCCGTGCCGGAAGGCGCGCATGTAGGTGCGCCCCAGTACCTGAGGCTGCGCCTTGAAGTGGATGCCGTCCGCCGAGACGGCGACCCGCGAGACCTGGTGACCCACGTCTTCGAGGCCGTGGAAGAACATGACGATCTGCCGGTTCTCGTCATCCACGTGCACGTCCGGCGAGGCGATGTGGATGGCCGTGATCTCCTTCGCCACGTCGTGCGAGATCGTCAGCCCTCGCCTGGCCTGCCACTCCGCGGCCATCTCCGGCGTCACCTCGGGCGGCTCGACCAGGAAGTGCGAGTCCTCCAGCTGCAGGCTCCCCGGCACGTGGATGGACCACGGCCCGAGCAGGTCGTCGGCGTACGCGAGGCGGATGTAGCGCCCCTTGTGGTCGGCGAAGTAGAGGTAGTAGCTACCCAGTGGCTCGGCAACCCAGTCGGGCACCCGAATCAGAGACGGCCCCTGGATGTTCTCGCCAATGCTCGGGTCGAGTTCGGGGCCGATGATCGGCGCGTCCAGGAGACGCTCCACGCGCACAGTCGCCGCTCCGACCTCGGTCAAGTCGGCTTCGGCCGGAGGCGATGAAGAGTCCGTAGTGCAGCCGACCGTCATCGCCAACACCCCCACCACGCAGATGATCGGCAGGCCCAGCCCGGACCTCATCGACAAACTCGGAAGTCGGCGGAACGCATCGCCGTACATGCTACTTCGCCCCGGCCGGACAGGACAGACCGCACGCACTGCGCCTGGAGCCGCCGCCCGGTCCGGCGGGGCGGAACCATGACGAGCGCAACGCGCCTGACCTTCGGGAGAACAACCCCAACGCGCCGGAGCCACCGAGCGCGCAGCCACCGGATCAGCCCTCCGCGAGGAGCCGGCGGTACTCGTCCTCCAGGACCCATAGGCGGTCCTGGCCCCAGGTTGCCACTTCGCCCACCCGGAACGACGGTACGCCCCACAGGCCGAGGTCGAGCAGCTCTTCGCGGTTCCGCTCCGCCTCGTCCTTCCAGGCCGGGTCGTCCAGGTGCTTGCGCCCTTCGGCCCAGTCGAGGCCGGCTTCCTCGACGATCCTCCGCAGGCCCCGATCGGTCCCTGCGTCGACCCCCTGCGAGAAGACGAGCGACATGAAGGACCGGAAGTACTCGATTCCCCGGCCGCGGAAGACGGCCCAGCGGAGCAGGGCGTAGCCGCGCTCGACGGGCTTGCCGACCGGATCCGAAATCGGGCCGAAGGGAACGCCGTTGCGCTTCGCCTCGCGCGCAGCGTCAAGCAGGATGTAGACGCGCTTGGCCCGCTTGACCGGCAGGCCGCGCATGACCATCGGCAGGACGAAGCGGATTCTGAGCTTTACCCCGAACGCCTCCGCGAGGCGAATCACCCGGTCGGTCGACACCCAGGTGTAGGGGCTCCTGAACGAAGCGAAGAAGTGCAGGTCGGGCAACGAGCGCCGGTTCTCGCCGTCGCTCGGCGGCTGCGGCACGGGCGTGGCGAGCAGCTCCGGCTGCCGATAGATGAACACGGGCGAGCCTGTTTCGCCGAGCAGCGACACGCCACCGCCAGACGGCGCCTCGGCAGCGGCTTTGGCGGTCTCGTCGGCCGGCACGGCGACGCCCTGCTGCACCTGCCCCTCGCGCGCCGCACCCCCGACGCCGACCCCCGCCGACTCGTCCGACTCCGCCGCGGCCAGGCCGTGTCCGCCCGCCGGCCTGCGCGGGTCGAGGGTTTCAAGCCGCTCCTCCAGGTAGGCGAGACGGTCGATGCCCCAGGTCCACTCGCCGCCGTACCAGCAGACGCCGCCCAGGTAGTGGCCGAGCTCCGTGCGCCGCTTGGAGCCGGCACAAAGCACTGCCTCGACGGTGGCGTCGTCCGCTTCCTCCTGCCACTCGACCTGGGATTCGGCGCCTTCGGCCGTTTCCGACCCCGCGTCGCGCGGCCACTCGCGGCTCTCCGGATCGGCGATGACGCCGCCATCCCAGAGCTGCCTGCCCAGTTCCACGGCCGCCTGAAGAGTCTCCATCCGACCAGCTTCGGTCGGTGAGGGCAGAGTCGCAGCGAGGCGCCTCTGCGCCCTGCGGGTCGTCTCGGGCAGCGGCGCAGCCGGGCCGCTCGGATGCAGCCCTGCCTTTGCTGCCAGCCGCCTCGCGTCGACCAGCGAGTAGCTGTCGAGCTCTGCCCGCGCCGGCGCCGCCCAGTCGTCAGGCGGGGTCACCAGCCAGGTCGCGACCTCGACATCGAAGCGATCCACGAGCTGAGTCAGCGCCTGCGCCAGAAGATGTGAATACGGATCGTCGACCTGATGGAAGAACTCGACCCGATGGGGCTCTGCCGCGGCTTGCCGCTGCCGCTCGAAACGCGCCCTGGACTTCTCGTGCCGCCGCTCGTCAAGCAGCAGGGACGAGAACTTCCGCGAAGCGAAGGACTTGATCGACATTCGGCGGTTCCGGTGCAGTGCCCGAGGCCGTCAGTCGGCCACGCGCTCGAAACGGACAGGCGCCACGGACGGCTCCAGCGGCACCGAGACGACACTGATCGCGCCGTCGCCGCCGTAGTCGAAGCGGACCTTCGTGCCGCCGTTGGCGGCTGCATCGGCGAAGGGCGGCAGGTCGTACGGGACCATGAAGATGTCGTAGTGGTAGTGGACGATCGGGAACTCGAGGCCCGCAACGTCGAGAACCAGGCCGTCCTCGTGTACCCGCACCGAGGCCTTGCCGTAGCCGGGGTGCTCGTAGTCGCCGGCGTAGTCGGCCAGCGCGTGGGACGGACCAGCATCCGCCACCGCCGCCGCGAGGTCGGCCTTCTGCGCTTCCTCGCCTTGCGCCTCCGCTTCGGCCTCGCGCTTCCTCGCCCGCGCGGCCCAGTCGATCGGTTCGAGACCGAGCAGGCGGTCGAAGGCGTTGCGGACGACGAGCGCCGGAACCGTTCCGCTGGACGACGTGTTGGACAGCGCGATCACGCCGACCCCATCGTCGGGGAGCCACTCCATCGCCGAAATGAAGCCGTCGATGCCACCGCCGTGGCTGATGTGCTTGCGCCCCCGGTAGCCGCCCACCATCAGACCGAGACCGTAGGTCGGTTCGCTGATCTCGGGTCCGTTCTGCAGCCTGGCCCGGAGCGGACCGGTCATCACCATCTGCGGCTGCTGCATGAACCGCGCCGAGTCCTCCTTCAGGAGCTGCGTGTCGCCGACCTTGCCGTGGGCGAGATGAAACAGGACGTAGCCAGCCATCTCTCGCGCGGAGCTGTTGATCGAACCGGCAGGCCCGATCGCATCGATGTTGCGGAACGGCACCCGCTCGATCTCCGTGTCGGCGCGGTAGCCGTACGAGAAGTCGTCGTCCTTCTGCATCGCGTCGACCGAGAAGGTGGCGCGGGTCATGCCGAGGGGACCGAGAATGCGCTCCCCCAGCAGCTCTTCCCAGGACTTGCCCCCAATCCGCTCCGAGACCACGCCGGCGGTCAGGAACATCAGGTTCTGGTACTGGAACCTGCTCCTGAAGGAGGCGGAGGGTTCGAGGTGCCGCAGACCGGCAATCAGCTCGTCCCGGCTCTTGCCGGTTGCGTACCAGTACAGGTCGTGCCGCGGGAGACCGGAACGATGGCTCAGCAGATCGACGGCGGTCATCCCCGTGGTCGCGACCGGATCGTGAAGGCGAAACTCCGGCAGCACGTCGCGAATCGGCGTGTCCCAGGCAAGCGCGCCGTCGCCGACCTGCATGGCGAGCAGGGTGGCGGTGAAGGACTTCGTGTTGGAACCGATGGCGAACAGCGTGTCGGCGGTGACCGGGAGCTCCTGCTCCACGTTGCGCCAGCCGTAGCCCTTCGCGAGGACGATCTCGCCGTCTTCGACGATCGCCACGCCCAGGCCCGGGACCTTCCACTCCTCCATGACCGCCTCGACCCACTCGTCGAAGCCTGCGAGTCGCTGGTCGACCGCATCGGCCGCGAAGCCAGCGGACGCCCCGGCGAAAACGAACGCCAGGACAGCGCACGCCACCAGGAGCCTTCGAACAGGCAACGAAGCGCAGGAAGAAGCGCAGCGGGTGCCGTCGAGACCGCCAGGCGCGCCACCTGCTCCCTCGGCGTTACGACGCCGCCTGTCTTCTGGCGTCCTCGTAATCGAACCCCGCCGAGGCGCCGAACAACGCTCGACGGCGAAACGGTCCTGCCTTGCCCAGCCGCCGTTTCCCGTTGCGTCGAATTCTCTCATCCCCAGATCTCCTCGAGAACGCGGCGGAAGTTCCCGCCCAGGACGCCGCGAATGTCGGCATCCGACCAGCCGCGGCGAATCAGACCTTCCGTGATGTCGAAGACCCGCTGCGGATGGGCCGCCTCGGGGATGTCGATCTGTTCGCGGAAGCGGTAGGTGTCCTGCGTGTAGAAGGACTTGAGACGCTCGTAGTCCGCGGCCGGCATGTCGTCGTAGCCGTACAGGTCGATGTCGCTGCCGATGCCCACATGCTCGGGGCCGATGCGCCTGGCGAGATAGTCGAAGTGATCGAGCAGGTGCTCGATGGTCGTCGGCTCGTCGGCCTTGACGAACATCCGCACCCCGGTGACGCCGAAGACGCTGCCCGCCTTCCCCACCGCGTCGATGACCTCGTCCGGCTTGCAGCGCACGTGGCCGTCCGCAAGCGCCCGCACGTTCGAGTGGGTGACCAGCACGGGCTTTGACGACACGGCGAACGCGTCGAGCGACGTCCGGTCGCCGCAGTGCGACACGTCGACCGCCATGCCGACTTCGTTCATGTGCTCGACGATGGCCGCGCCCCAGTCCGACAGCCCGCCGTCGTTCCGGTCCGTGGCCCCGGTGCCGATCAGGTTGCGGGCGTTGTAGGTCAGCTGGGACACGCGCTGGCCGAGGCCGAAGAAGAAGTCGACGTCGTCGAGCGACCGGAAGTGGTCGGCATTCTGGACTCCGAAGATCAGGCCGACCCGCTTCCCGGACGCCGCCTCGTCGAGGTCCGCCACGCGGGAGACCCGCAGCATGCGATGCGCGTTGTGCGCGACCACGCCGTTCACCGCCGCGGCCCGCCTCAGGACCGCCTCCCTGGCGTCGAACGGTCCGGTGCCGACGGCATCGAGCACGACGTCGATCCCGGAGCGCGCGAAGTCGTCCCAGAGCGACTCGGGGATGTTCTCCGGATTGCCGTACCAGGCCTGAGCGGTCGAGGACGCGAGCGTCAGCGGACTGAGCATGTCGATGACCAGGGAGTCGCCCACCAGGTCGACGGCGCGGGTGGAGTAGCGTGTCGTGCTCTGGCGGAACAGGCGGTGGCGCCCGAACGCGAGATGAGGCCCGCCGACGCTGGAAGCGGCGAGGACGGCGCCCGCCGCGGCGGCCTGCCGCAGCAGGCGTCGTCGCGACAGTCGACATCCGGCACGTTCCATCGACGTGGCAGCACCTCCCCTTGCGGAGTCCGTTGCACGAGGCGCACGTTCCGCTGCGCTCATCGGGTGCATGCGTGCCACGGCCGAAATCAACCCTGACGCCCTGCCGACTGCGCGGCGACCTGTGTTCCTCAGGTTCGTCATCCTGCTACAGCTTCCCGGTCGCCCGCGCCCGGTCCAGCACGGGCTGGTAGATCCGCAGGGTGGCCGCATCCACGAGCTGACCGCCCTTGCCGCCGGCGCCGGCGCCAGTCCCGAGCGACTCGTTGTACAGGTCGACCATCTTCTGCGCCTGCTCGATCTCCCGGGGCGAGGGCGCGAAGACCTCGTTGGCGAGCGGAATCTGGTTCGGGTGGATGCACCACTTGCCGACCGCTCCGAGGCTGGCGGCCCAGGTGGCCTGCTTCATGTAGGCGCGGTCGTTGCGGAAGTCGCCGAACGGGCCGTCGATGGCGTCGATGCCGGCGGCGCGGCAGGCGGCGATCATGCGCACCCGATGCGCCGACCACATGTCGCCCGGGTAGCGGTAGTCCCGGTCCAGCTCGTGACCAAAGCGCATGCCCATGCTGGCGGAGAGGTCGCCGAAGCCGAGGATCAGCGCCTCCAGGCGCGGCGAGCAGGTTGCGATCGCCTCCACGTTGGCCAGGCCCTCGGCTTCCTCGATGAGCGCCTCCAGACCGATCGGACGCTCCAGGCCGAGCTTCTTCTCCAGGCCGTCGAGCAGGGTCTCGAAGAACCACACGTCCCGGGGCTGCGTGACCTTGGGCAGGATGATGAGGTCAAGGTTCCTGCCGGCGCCCTCGACCACGCTTGTCACGTCGTCGACCGCCCAGCGGGTGGTGTGGTCGTTGACCCGCACCGAGCGCACCTTGCCGCTCCAGTCGAGGTCGTTCAGGCCGTCGATGGCGATCTGGCGCGCGCCTTCCTTCTTCTCCGGCGCGACGGCGTCCTCGAGATCGAGGAAGACGAGGTCGGCAGCGCTGTCGGCGGACTTCTCGACCATCCTGAGGTTGCTCGCCGGCACGGCCAGTTCGGATCGTCTCAGTCTCATGACTGCTTCTCCCTGTCGCCTTCGCGGCGCCCGACTTCGTCCGCGGCGGCGGACGCGGCGTCCCGACCGCTGCCGATCCCGGCCCCGCCCTCGGTCCCGGTGCCGTTCCCGAACCCGAACTGGGCGAGGATCTCGGCTCGATGCTCGTCGAGCAGGGGCGCCCGGTGACGCACTCCCGTCTTCGTTTCGGTGTACTTGATCGGACTGCCCACGACGCGGACCGGCTCGTTCTCTCCCGGCAACTCGACCTCGGCGACCATCTCGCGAACCGCGGTATGCGGACTTTCGAAGATGTCGGCGGCCGTCTGTACCGGGCCGCACGGCACCCGGCCGGCAAGTGCCGACACGACCTCGTCGCGGGTCCGCGAGCCGACCCACTCCGCCACGACGTCTTCGACGAACTCGCGGTGCTTGCGGCGCGCGCCGAAGTCGCTCGTACGCTCGTCGACCGCCAGATCGGGGCGCTCCATGACTTCGCAGAGCGTTTCCCACTGGGCAGGCAGCGGCGCCGCGACCGCCACGCCACCGTCCACGGCGTCGTAGATGCCGAAAGGACACAGGCTGTGGTGGTGCCGGCCGCGCGGCGGCAGCTGATGCCGCTTCGCCGAGCCGAAGTTCGCGAACACCGACTCGCACAGCAGATTCACGCCGTCGACCATCGCGACGTCCATGAACTGTCCCTTGCCGGTCCGCCGTGCGTTGTGGATTCCCGCAACGACGCCCAGGGCCATGAGCGCGCCGGGGAACAGATCGCCGACCGAGGCGCCGCCCGGGTAGCCGGTCGAACCCGGAGGACCGTTCACGTGGGCAAAACCGCCCATCGCCTGGGCCACGATGTCGAACGCCGGCCAGTCGGCGTACGGACTCTCGCCGGTGCGCGGGTCGCCGAACCCGCGCAGCGCCGCGTAGACGATCTGCGGGTTGCGCTCCCTGATCGTCTCGTAGCTCAGCCCCAGCCGATCCATCACGCCGGCCCGCATGTTCTCGAGCACGGCGTCGGCCTGCTCGCACATCCGAAGGAAGGCCTTGCGGTCGGCCTCGTTCTTGAGGTCCAGCACGATGCTGCGCTTGTTGCGGTTGATGCTGCCGAAGTAGCCGCCGAAATCGCAGCCGCCGTCCCTGACCGCGCTGCCCTCGGCGGGGTTGACGAAGTCCTCGGGAATCGGCGGCGAGGTCCGCGACAGGTCGCCCGTCGGCGGCTCCACCTTGATGACGTCGGCGCCCAGGTCAGCAAGGATTGCCGAGCCAAACGGCCCGGCGAGCGCCATCGTGCAGTCGATGACGACGAGGTCCGAGAGCGGGCCCGTCCGAGGCGCCGTTTCGCTCATCTCGACGCTCCCCTCACCCTCGGACACCTGACCCGGAACCCTCGCCGGATGACCAGTGCGACCGGCGCTTGATCAGCACCTCGCGTTCACCCTCGAAGACGACGACGCCGTCCTGCTTGACGCCCCAGTGCTTGAAGCGAACGACGCCGGCATCCTCGCTGTCGGCGTCGCGGGTCTCCAGCACCTGCGTGTACGCGGTCAGCGAGTCGCCGAGAAACACGGGCGCGCGGAAGCGCAGCTTGTCCAGGCCGAGCTCGGCCAGCGCGTTCTCGGCCGTGTCCTGCGTGGCGAGTCCGATGACGGTCGAGCCGGTCACCAGCCCGAAGACGAGCCGACGGCCCCAGGGCGACCGCTTCATCCGGTGCTCGTCGAAGTGGCCGTCCGCAGTGTTCATGACCAGCTTGGTGAGGAGCTGGCTCTCCACCTCCTCGATGGTGGTGCCGCGGGCGTGGCGCATCTTCTGCCCCACCTCGAAGTCCTCGAAGAAGGACGATTCCGACGTCAGGCGGGTCACCGCGTCGCCTCCTGAGGTTGTGCGGGCGTGGAACCGCCGACGGCGGGAAGGCGCCGGGACCGACCGGTCACGCGCTGTCCTCCCGCCGCCTGGCGACCAGGTTCGTGCGCTGGCAGCTCACCACCACCTCGCCATTCTGGTTTCGACCTTCGGTCTCCCAGGTGACGATGCCGAACCCGGGCCTCGACCCGGACGGCCGGCGCGAAACGACCCGGCTGCTGGCGGTGACCGTGTCTCCCGGTTGCACCGGGCGGTGAAAGCGCACCTGGTTGATGCCCAGAAACGGCCCGCCGCCCTCGGACAGGTCCTCCACGGACATCCCGACCACCGTGCAGAGCACGAGCAGCGGGTCGATGACCGTCGCCTCGTGCCCGTGGGCGCGCGCGTATTCGGCGTTGAAGTAGAGCGGCGTGAAGCGGAGCGTCGTGGTGGCGAACAACGTGTTGTCCGCCTCGGTGAGGGTGCGCCCCCAGTGATGCTCGAAGACCCGCCCCTCGTCGAAGTCCTCAAAGCGGTTGCCCTTGCTGCGCAGCGGAAAGGCCGAGAAGTCCGGGTCGGTCATGCGAAGGTCAAGAGCGAGGCCGCACGGCGTCCCGGCGGCACTCCGGCAGGGCGGCAACCAGATTCGGCGAACAGCGTGGCGGGAGCAGGTCTGGCGGGAGTATACGGCGGCCCCCGGCGATTTCTCCGACCAGCATGCCGTTCGCCGGGCTGCGCGTGGCCCGCACCCTTCGGCAACGTCGAAGAACCTGCGGGTCGCGCAACCCCGCGCCGCAGCTTCCTGGCCGTCATCACCGCGAGCGCGCACGGCCGAGCCGCAGGCGCTACGATTCCACGTCGTGATTCCCTGGAAGGACTTGAAAGGCATGATGCTCCTGGCCGGCCTGTGGGTGGCGTGGCGGCGCCACTTCACCCCCGGCGGAATCCAGCTCGGCGCGGCCACCTGGATCCTCGGCCCCCGGTTCCTGCTGATCTACCTGCTCGCCCTGGTTCAGAAGACCGACGGAGACATGAAGCGGCTGCTCCTCGGCGACCGACGCGCCGCTGCCTGATCCCTCCTGCCCGACAGAGCTCACGACCTTAGACTGGAGTCCTTCCGATGAACGCCTTCCGCGTGTTTCTCTGCCTTGTCTTCGGGGCCATCGCCCTGTACACCGGGTTCGTGGTGCTGGAACACGGTATGGGCCTCATCCCGATATTCTTCGGCGACATTGCCGAAGCCGGGTGGCCGGGCCAGTTCAACCTGGACTTCATGGGCATGTTGATGCTCTCCGGCTTCTGGATCGCCTGGCGCAACCACTTCACGCCCGGCGGCCTTCTGCTCGGGGTGGGCGGCCTGTTCCTGGGCGCCCCGTTCCTCACCGCCTACCTGCTCGTCCTGAGCCTGCAGACCGGGGGCGACCCGAAGCGGATGCTGCTCGGCGACCGGCGGGCCGCGGCCTGATGACGGCGCCGGCACGCTTTGAAGGACGCGACTGATGCCCAGCTTCGCGCAGCGCGTCGGTCGCTACCTGGACCTGACCGTCCAGGGGGTGCCGTACGAGGTGTACTTCGAGTCTGCGGGCAACCCCGAGGGCATCCCGGTCGTGCTCCAGCACACCGCCGGCGCGGACGGCCGCCAGTGGCGCCACCTGCTCGAGAACGCCGCCGTTGGCCGGGAATTCCACATGCTCGCGTACGATCTGCCCTACCACGCCAAGTCCGTGCCGCCCACAAGCATCGAGTGGTGGAAGCAGGAGTACAAGCTGACGAAGAGCTTCCTGCTCGACTTCGTCGCCGGCTTCGTGGCCGAACTCGGTCTCCAGGAGCCGGTCTACATGGGCAGCTCCATCGGCGGTCATCTGGCGCTCGACCTGGCGCTTCACCGCCCCGGCCTGTTCCAGGCGGTAATCGGCCTGGAGGCCGCCATCAAGTCGGACCCCGGCAACATCGACCGGCTGGACCACCCCCAGGCCAGCAACGCCTTCAAGAGCGACCTGATGATGGGCATCACCTCGCCCACGGCGCCGGAGGCCTTCCGACGCGAGGTCGGCTGGTGCTACAGCCAGGGAGCGCCGCGCGTGTTCCGGGGCGACCTGCACTACTGGGGCACGGACCACGATCTGGGCGAGCGGGCGTCCGAGATCGACACCTCGCGGACCCGCGTCTTCCTGCTCACCGGCGAGTACGACGCCGCCACGCCGCCCGCGATGTCCGCCGAGGTCGCGGCGCAGATTCCCGGCGCGACGTACCGGACCATGCGCGGCCTGGGGCACTTCCCCATGTCCGAGGACCCGGAGCGGTTCTTCGGCTACATCGAGCCCGTGCTGGCGGAGATCGCCGGACAGCAGTCCTGACGGCCACCAGCGACGCCTGCAGCTGCGCCGCCGTCAGGTCCGAGGGGGCCGCAGGCAATGCGGGCGCATTGGAAGTTGACTTGAAGTTGGCGCCCGCTGCGGTCGGCTGCGCTCCGACAGGTCGTGCTCGTCCGGGAGGAAGGGCATGGTCGCTTGCCTCATTCCCGCTGCCGCCGCCTCGAACCTGCCGGCTCGGCTCGTGCTCCTGCGGGAAGCGACGACTGGGGTGGCGAGCGCCTGCCGCTACTGGCACCCGGACGCGAGGCCGACGAGGTCACGGAGGTCGCCGACCGATTCGAGCTGAAGCGAGAGCTCGCGCAGCCTGGCGGTGGCCTCGGTTCCGACCAGCGGCGAGGTGAGGCCTGCCATCTTGGCGCCCAGCTTCGCTCCCTGCTCGTCGAGGTCCGTGGCCGGGATGCCCGTGTCGCAGAACGCATCGAGGGCATGGCCGTTCGCGCGCACCTCGACTCGGGCCTGGGCGTGGCCGAGGCCCTGGTCGGTCCGAACCTCGACCCTGCTCATCATGCGCGCCAGGTCCGGATCGGCCAGCGTGGCGTCGACGAACGTGGCCGTTTCCGTCGTGTCGACACCGAGCAGCGCCAGGGAGGTGGCAGCCACCAGGCTGAACTTGGCCTCCAGCCCGGTCGTGGGCGCGGGAATGCCGCACACGTCGAGCAGCGCCGGATTCACGGTGACGATCGCCTTCTCGACGGCGCGAGCCGAAGCGCCGCGCTCCGCCAGACGGCCCCGCAGGCGCACCGCCGATTCGATGGCAGCGTGGGTCAGGTAGCAGGCCGCGTGGTACTTGAAGAGCGTGTCCTCGATCAGGAACCGACCGTCCTGGTCCGCCAGCCGCTGCCAGTCGACCCGGTCACGGCCGGAGGCGGCCGCATCGGCGTAGCCCTGCCGCCCGTCCACTGCGTCGGGGTTCGAAGTGAAGCCGCGCATCGCCAGCCGGGCCGACAGCAGCCCGCGCTCCGCAGCATGGCCGGCGTGAAACGGCTTGGTCATCGTGCCGAAGTTCGCCTTGAGACCACTCGCCTGAGACGCCGCGAGCCCCAGGGCGTGGCCGAACTGCTCGTTGGTCGCCCCCAGCAGGCGGCAGGCCGCAGCGGCCGCGCCGTGGACGCCGACCGTCGAGGTCGAGTGCCAGCCCTTCGCGTAGGGACGCGGGCCGATGAGTGCGCCGACCCGGGACTCCACCTCGACGCCGACGACGAAGGCGACGAGCAGCTTCTCGCCGGTCGCGCCCATGTCCTCGGCCTGGGCCAGCGCGGCAGGGAGGACCGGTACGGTCGGATGGCCGCCCATCATGCTGTGGGCGTCGTCGAAGTCGAGCGCGTGGCCGGCGGCACCGTTCAGCAGCGCGGCCACGCCGGGCCGGCAGCGGAGGTCCGAGCCGACGACGGAGCACGGTCCGGCCTGGCTGCCAAGCTCGTCGCGGAGGATCGCCGAAAGCGGCTCACGGCTGCCGGCCAGGGCGCAGCCGAACCAGTCCAGAACGCACTGTCCGGCGACCGTGCGTGCCGAGGCCGGGACGTCCCGCAGATCCATGCCGCCGAAGCGGTCCCAGAGGTGGTTCGCGAGCTTCATGGTGTGCGGGTCGGGCAGGGGGCCGAGGCGGAGGTCCTGGTCAACTCCGCCTGGACGTCTTGCCAAGCAGGGCGTCCGAGACGATCTTCAGCATGATCTCGGACGTTCCCTCGAAGATCTTCGTCAACCGCGCGTCGCGCCAGTAGCGCTCGACCGGGTAGTCCGTCGTGTACCCCGCGCCGGCGAGCACCTGGAGCGCATCGGAGCACACCCGCTCGGACATCTCGGCCGCGTGGTACTTGACCATCGCCGCCTCCTTCGCGCAGGACACGCCGGTGTCGATCTTCGCGCACACCGAGTAGTTCAGCTGGCGGGCGGCTTCCACCTCGGTCGCCATGTGGGCGATCTTGAATCGAATCGCCTGGAAGTCGGAAATCGGACGCCGGAACTGGATGCGCTCCTTCGAGTACGCGATCGCCTGCTCCAGAGCGCCCTGGGCGAGGCCGATGGAACGCGCCGCAGTGTGCGCCCGTGCCGTCTCCAGGCCTCGGGCCATGCCGTAGAAAGCCCGCCCTCGCGCCTCCTTCTGGCGCTTCGTGATCGGTACGCGCACGTTGTCGAAGTGAAGCTCCCAGGTCTTCCAGCCGTGGTATCCGATCTTCGGAATCGGCGAACCGGTGACGCCCTGAGGCAGCTCGCCAGGCGGCTTCTCGATGCCGATGCTGGTCAGGGCCGCGTGCCGCTTCGACGGGTCGCCCTCGGTGCGCGCGATCACCTGGATGAAGTGGGCACCGTCGGCGAAGGTACACCAGTACTTGTTGCCGATGATCACCCAGTGGTCACCCTCGACGCGCGCCCGCGTCGTGATGGACGAGATGTCGGAACCGGCCTCCGGCTCGGACATCGCCAGCGCACCCAGGTACCTGCCACGGGCCATCAGTTCGATGCGCTTGCGCCGCTCCTCGCCCTCGAACGGAATCGACCGGTAGAAGCCGTTGCCGCGGGCGATGATGCTCGCCACGCTCATCCAGCCGCGGGCGAGCTCCTCGGCCACCAGGCAGTACTCGAAGGCGCCGAGGCCCGAGCCGCCGTACTCCTCGGGAATCACGATGCCGAAGAAGCCCAGGTCGCCCATCCGGTCGATCAGCGACTGCGGAATCAGCCCCTTCTGCGGGTCCAGCTCGTTGGCCACTGGCAGGACCTCCCGGTCGGCGAATTCCCGCGCTACCCGCTGCAGCATGACGCGCTCCGGGGTCATGAAGCCGGCAAAGGGCGCTGGCGCGACCTCATTCACGTGGACAGGAACTCACGGCGGTCGCAGTGTAGTCAAGAGCCCGGCCGACGTTCCAGTCAGGCACGACCTGAGCCGGCAGGTCCGAGGAAGCCGAAGGCGGGCTGTCGGCAAGCGTCTGCCACGCCCTCCCGAAAGGCACCAACCCACGCGGCGCAACCGACCGCAGCGGGCGCCAACCGTCAGCCAACCTCCGGCACGACCGCGTCCCCGCGGTGCCCTCGGACCTGACGGCGGCCCACTCGTCGTGCGACGCGCTACTCGCCGCCGGTTGTCTCGGCTGGCGCAGGGATGCCGGGGAAGAGCATCTCCTCGTCGCCGTAGACGCAGGAGATGAAGCCCATGAGCATCTCGTCGGTCGATTGCGGCCCGAACACGACGTCGCGGGTCGAATCGAAGCCCCAGCGCTCCGCTTCCTCGGCCGAGTTGTCGAACCACATGTCGATGCGCAGGCGGGTGCCCTTCGGCAGCGTCTTCGGTTCGCCGTACCAGTAGATCTCCTGCCAGTCGAAGTCCCAGTCCGGGACGTGCAGGATGAGCTCCTCCGTGCCATCCGGGTAGAAGGCGGTGTACTTCGCCTCGCGGCCGCGCATGTGCATGTGCGGGAGCATGCCCAGAATCGTCACCTCACGGTCGAAGGTGCGTTCGGCGAAGTCGTGCCAATAGGCGTGCCCCGCCGGGATCTCGAACTCGAAGTTGCTGATCGGGAAGAAGTGAATCGGGCGCCGGACGGGTGCGGTCGCGAACTTGAGCGCGATGGACGACTGGTCCCAGCCGCCGCTGCCCGGCCCGGGCTCCTTGTGGTAGTGCAGGTCGAAGGTCAGCGTGTCCCCCACTTCGAGAAGCGAGCCGTAGCCCTCGGGCCACACGTGGGGCGGCGAGCCCGACGTGGCGCCGCCCAGGAAGTCGCCGTCGCCGCGCGTCTCCTCGTCGTTCGGCCCCTTGACGAAGATGTTGAAGTGGTGGACCAGCTCGCTGCCGCGGCGGAACTCGATCGCCTGCACCCACCTGTCCTCGGGCAGGAGGTCCGGTGTCAGGACCAGGCGGTGCTTCGTGTACACGTCCTTCACGTCGTCAGCCACGAAGTACGGCTCGGGCATCTCCAGCACCAGGTCGGGATCGGAGAACACCCAGCCCTCGTTGTCGGGCCACTCGATCGGCGCCGGACCGCTCTCCGGCCGACCGGGAGGGGCGCCCGCCTCCACCCACCGGCGGATGGTCACGATCTCGTCGTCGGTCAGGCCGCGCTCGTTCCGGAACACGCTGTCGAAGTGCTCGGACGCATCCCAGGGCGGCATCTCCTTCGATGCCGTCATGCGGACGATCGAGCGCGCCCAGGGCCGCGTCTCCTCGAACGTCGTGAGCGACATCGGCACGCCGCCCCGGTAGATCTTGCTGCCCGAAGGCCGGTGGCACTCCTGGCAGTTCGCCTGCAGGATGGGCAGAACGTCCGCGTGAAAGGTGGGGGCCGAGGCGTCCGCAACGGCGAGTGCCGCGGGCACGAAAACCAGAAGCGGGGCGCAGACCCCAATACGTCGATTCGTCATCGCGTCGCTCCGTCAGGAAGTCTGGTGGGCGGTGGGCGCAGATCAGTGTAGCGGAAGCACGGCTGCTGCCCGGTGCTTGCCCGGTCTGACTCTCGGCCTTGCCAGCGGCCGAAGGAAGCAGGCCGAGAGCCTGTCGCCAGGAGATCGGCCGCAAAGCGGAACGCACTCGACATGCTGCAAGTGATCACGCGACGCCATCCACACGGTGGATTCGATTGCCTTGACCAGGCCGCTGGTGGTCCGGCCGGGGCCGGCGGCGAGAACGCAGTCCTTCCGCGTCGGTGAAGCGATCCCGAACCTGCCCGTCGGCGAGTACACGCTGCACTGGAACGGCCAGCCGCGCGCCGTCCCCACAAACGCCGCCGGACTACCGAGGGAGAGATCGAGCACTTCTGATCCTGGGTCGCGTCCCGTCCGGCCCCCATCAGACCTGACGGCGGCCGCCGGCTCGACAGCAAGCGCCTGCCTGCTACACTGCGGCACTTCCAATCACGTCCCGAAGAGGCTTCTCTGGCCAAGCAGGCGCTCGATCCGTACACCGTCCGCCAGGGCGAAGCCGTCGCTCCGCCCACCAACTTCCGGGAGCGCCTGAAGTACCTGGGGCCGAGCCTGATCGTCACGGGCGCGGTGATCGGTTCGGGAGAGCTCGTCCTGACCACCAGCCTGGGCGCCGTGGCCGGGTTCACCCTGCTGTGGTGGATGCTCCTTTCCTGCTGGTGCAAGTCGCTGGTGCAGGCCGAGCTCGCGCGCTACACGATCGAGTCCGGCGACACCTACCTGCGCGCGATCAACCGACTGCCGGGAAAGCTCTGGCGCATCTCCTGGCCCATCTGGCTGGGGCTGATCGCCTACGTCCCGGGCACGATGGGGCTGGGCGGCATCATTGGCGCCGCCGGGCAGTCCATGTCCTTCCTCGTCTCGCTTGCGAACGTCGAGATCAGCGGCGTCGCCTGCACCGGCATCATCGCGGTGGCCGGTTCCATCATCCTGGGCACCGGGTCCTACAAGTGGCTGGAACGGGTCATGCTGCCGCTCGTCCTCGCCTTCACCTTCTGCACGCTGGTGTGCCTGATCGCGATGCAGTTCACCGACTTCAGGACCTCGCCCGCCGAGATTCTGGGCGGCATGAAGCCCGACCTGTCGCTGTTGGTGGCCTTCGCCGCTCTCGCCCTGGCCGCCTACGGCTACACCGGCACCACGGCCGGAGACATCTCGTCCTACACCTACTGGTGCGTGGAGAAGGGCTATCCCAGCCTGCTCGGCGCCGACCGCAGCGACCCGAACTGGGAGAAGCACGCCCGAGGCTGGATGCGCGTGCTCCACACCGACGTCTGGCTGGCGCTCCTGATCGTCACCTGCGCCACGATCCCGTACTACGTCCTGGGCGCCGGCGTGCTCAACCGGATGGGGCTGACCCCCGAAGGCAACGACGAGACGATCGGCGCACTGTCCAACATCTTCACCCAGACGGTCGGCACGTGGGCGGTGTGGGTCTTCGCCATCGGCGCCTTCGCCATCCTCTTCTCCACCGTGCTCTCCGGGGCCGGCGGCGGCGGGCGGTCCATCCCGGACTACCTGATGGAGATGGGCTTCATCGAGCGCTCGAACCTGGCACTGCGCAAGAAGATCATCCGCGGCTACCTGGTCTGCCTGCCGCTCATCGCCTTCGGCATCGACTACTTCTTCGAGGACTTCGTTTTCCTGATCATGGTCGGCGGCCTGACCTCGGCGCTCTTCCTGCCCATTCAGTGCGGCGCCACCCTGTGGCTGCAGCGCACGCGCATGGACCCGCGCATCCGGCCTCGGCGCATCACGCATGTGGCGCTCTGGGTCGTGTTCGTGTTCGAGGCGGCGATGGCGCTGCTCGTCATCCGCTATGTGGCGCTGGCGGGCCTGTTCGACCGGCTGGCGGGCCTGTTCGACTGATCGACCGGCCTTCGGCGCCGACAGCACGTCGTCGTCGACGGCACGCCAGCGCCGGCAGCCCCGCCGCAGACGCCGCGCCTGATCCTGGCCCTCACCTCACCGGCATGCCGCCAGCAAGCCAGCGTCAGGGAGGCCGCTGCAACGCCGACAGCCTGCTGGCCTGCACCCGCCCGGAGCAGGCCCGGATGCAACGTTCCGGCAGCCCGAAGCGTCTCATCTACATGAACGCAAGACGACAAGCCCTCGCCGCCGCCCTCCTGCTTCTGACCGCCACCGCTGCCTTCGCCCAGTCCCGCGGCGACCGCATGCAGCAGCGAAGCCGGATGATGGACGCCAGCCTCGCCACGAACCCCTACGTCGGCATCCACGCCGGCGACAGCATCGAGCACGGTCTCTTCCGCATCGAGTCGACGGGCGTTTCCACGGAGCCAGTGCGCCTGGCGGCCGAGGCGTTCCTCGCCTCGCTGACGGACGAACAGCGCGACAGGTCGACCTTTCCGGTCGACGACGACGAATGGCGCAAGTGGGCGAACCAGCACTTCTACGTGCGCCAGGGCGTCAGCTTCCAGGAGATGGACGAGGCCCAGCGCGAAGCCGCTTTCGGCCTGATGCAGGCCTCGCTCAGTGCGGACGGCCTGAAGCTGAGCCGCGACATCATGAACCTGAACCGGACGCTGGGCGAACTCAAGGGCGGCGAGTTCGAGACCTACAACGAGTGGCTGTACTGGATCACGGTGATGGGCGAGCCGTCCGCCGACCAGCCCTGGGGCTGGCAGCTCGACGGCCACCACCTGGTCGTCAACTACTTCGTGCTCGGCGATCAGGTCGTCATGACCCCGCTGTTCGTCGGCTCCGAACCGGTCACCGCCAGGGCCGGGAAGTACGAGGGCACCGTGATCATGCAGCGCGAACAGGACCACGGCCTCGCGCTCATCCGGTCGCTCCGGCCGGAGCAGCAGGCGAAGGCGGTCATCGAGACCTCAAAGGACGGCAACAACAACCTGACCGAGGCGTTCACGGACAACCTGCAACTCGACTACGCAGGCATCCCCGCGTCCGAGCTGTCAGCCAGCGCCAGGGAGCAGCTGCGCGACCTGATCGGCCTCTACGTGCACAACATGCGCGAAGGCCACGCCCGGGTACGGATGGACGAGGTCGAGGCACACCTCGACGCGACCCGCTTCGCCTGGATTGGCGGCACCGACGACGACTCCGTCTTCTACTACCGCATCCACAGCCCGGTCATCCTCATCGAGTTCGACCATCAGCGGCCGGTGGGAATCCGGGGCGGCGGCCGCGGCCCGACCCGGGATCACATCCACGCCGTAGTGCGCACGCCCAACGGCAACGACTACGGCAAGGACCTCCTGCGGCAGCACTACGCGGCAGACCACTGAGGGCCCGGCCGCGAGGCGGCCCGGGGAACACCCGGCTCGCGGTTCGCCGAGCGGCACCGAACTCCCGCGGCCGACCCGCGTTCATGCCCTGAAGAGCGCCCGGCACCGCCGGGCGCCGGTCAGGCCACCCGAGGCGCGGCGAAGTCCCCGAGCTGGGAGTCCGGGGAGTTGTCGATGCTTGCGCTCTTGCCGACGCTCTGAATGACAAGCAGTCGATGCCGCTCGGCACGGGTGACGGCAGTTCCTTCAGTTTCAAGGCCGGCCACGGAGCCCCTGACGTCGAGATGGGGCCTGACCTCGAAGGCCACGACGTCCAGGTACTTCTCGGGCAGGTGCTTCAGCCTCTTGCCGCCGACCAGAGGGTCATGTCCGGAGCGCTCCAGCGCCCTCCCTCCTCGAGGAGCTGCTGACCAGCCCTGCGGGCCTGCTCCGCGGCGGCGAGGAAGGCCCGCACGGCATCAACGTCTCGCCCGGCGGGCGCCACTGGCCGTGCGAGAGGAGGATCTCGCAAGACCTGATCGTTCACGGCCGGTCAGCTCGCTTCCCCGAAGCTCGAAGAAGCTGACAAGACTCCTTCCTCACCGTCGATGCGCTGCTGCTGCTCGCGGCGAACGTCGCCCGTGGCCGCTGGACGACCGGGCCGCCAGCCATGGGGACCGACCCAGCGAGCGCGAACCGAGTAACCTTGCCTGCCTGCCAACATCGAGAAGGGGCTTCACATGCTGAACCGGTTCCGTAGCCTTCCGGTCACCTGCACGGTCGTCGCCGCACAGATGGTCTGCGGGTCGTTCACGGCGACAGCCCAGCCCGCGGACGAGTTCGTACCGGTCACGGACGAGATGCTCGAGAAGCCGGCGCCCGACGACTGGACGATGTGGCGGCGGACGGCCAACGGATGGGGCTTCAGCCCGCTCGACCAGGTGACGCCCGACAACGTCGGCGACCTGCGCATGGTCTGGACTCGGTCGCTGAACGACGGCAGCCAGACCGGCACTCCGCTCGTCTACAGGGGCGTCATGTACATGCCGAACCCGAACGACGTGATCCAGGCGCTTGACGCCGCAACCGGCGACCTGATCTGGGAGCACCGCCGGAAGGTCCCGGACGACGCCGCGCAGTACGTCGGCGGCTTCCTCTCCCAGAACAACCGCAACATCGCCATCTACGGCAACCTGATCATCGACACGAGCGTCGACGACCACCTCTTCGCGCTCGACGCCGAGACCGGCAAGATTGTCTGGGAGACGATGGTGCTCGACTACCGCACCCACCCCGCGGTGCAGGGCGCAGGACCGATCATCGGTGACGGCAAGGCGTTTTCGGGGCGCAGCTGCTCGCCCCGCGGCGGACCCGACGCCTGCGTGATCACGGCCCACGACGCGCTCACCGGAGAGGAACTCTGGCGACGGCGCACGATTCCCGCTCCCGGCGAGCCGGGCGACGAAACCTGGGGCGACGTGCCGTTCGAGGAGCGAACCCATGTGGGTTCCTGGATGCCGCCGAGCTACGACCCGGAGCTCGACCTGGTCTTTGCCGGCACCTCGGTCACGGCGCCGGCGCCGAAGTTCATGCTCGGCGGCACGGACAGGACGCACCTCTACCACAACTCGACCCTCGCACTCGATGGCGACACCGGCGAGATCGTCTGGCACTACCAGCACATGAACGACCACTGGGACCTGGACCATCCGTTCGAGCGTCTGATCGTCGACACCGCGGTGGCGCCAGACCCGGAAGAGGTGCCCTGGATCAGCCCGAACCTCGAGGCCGGCGAAGTTCGCAAGGTGATCACCGGGATCCCCGGCAAGACCGCCCTCGTCTACTCCATCGACCGGGAGACCGGCGAGTTCCTGTGGGCGCGGCCCACCGTGTACCAGAACGTCATCTCCAGCATCGACGGCGAGACCGGGCGGGCCACCGAGAACCCGGAGGTCATCTTCGACGCGCTCGAACAGGAACGGCTGATCTGCCCGAACATGCACGGCGGCAAGGACTGGGAGGCCGGCGCCTACAGCCCGGAGACGAACACGCTCTACTACCCGCTGCGCAACATGTGCATGCCCACCCTGACCACGACGGACCCGAGCGCATCCCACACCATCTACGCCCTGAGCGTCCGGCACGAGCTCGCACCGGGCACGGAGAACCTGGGCGCCGTGTACGCCATCTCGGCGGAGACCGGCAGGACCATCTGGCGGCACGAACAGCGCGCCTCGACCACATCGCTGGTCGCCACCGGCGGCGGGCTGCTCTTCGGGGGCGACGTGAACGGCCGCTTCAAGGCCTTCAGCCAGGAGACCGGCGCGGTTCTCTGGGAGGTCAACCTCGGCGCACCGGTCACCGGCTACCCGATCACCTATGCCGTCGACGACACCCAGTACGTCGCGGTCAGCACCGGCATCTCCGCCACCACCTCCAGCTTCCTGCGCCTGACCCCCGAACTGAAGCCCGGCTTCGCCAACAACCTGTTCGTGTTCGCACTTCAGTATCCGGCGCCGTAGACCCGGCGTCCCCAACCCGGCTGGCGGCGCTCGAGTTCACCCGCGCAACCGTGGCGGCCCCGACTGCGTCTCACCGCCTCGGCCGGCCAGGACCCGGGCCGCCGCCATTCGCCGACAGCACCGACCCGACTCAGGGGGGCACGGGTTCGACGGCGAGGCCCCGCAGCGAGTCGAGATCGGCCGTCAGTTCCCGGTCACCGGCCGGGTAGCCGTTGGCGTCGAGCAGGTACGCCACCACGTCCGCGCAGGCCTGGTCGCCGAGGGTGCCGGGCTCGTCCGGCGGCATGGTCGATTCCACGCTGTCGAAGATGTCGGCGACGGTCAGGCCCCGCCAGCGGAACCTGAACGCCACGCCGACAAGACCGGGCGCCATCTCGCCGCCACCGAGCTCGTCGCCGTGGCATTCGGCGCAGTGCTGGGCATAGGCGGCGAGACCACGTTCCGCCTGGGCAGCTGTGAAGACTCCCTCCACCACGGACGTCGGCCCGCTCGGCGGAGTCTCGCAAGGCGGCCCGGTCACGGCTTGCGCTGACGGTGTCTCCTCCCCGGACTCGGGCGCCGACGGCGAGGGCGGACCGGCCGCCGGGCTCGTGCCCGCCACCGTCGAGCACGCCAGCAGGAACGCCAGACAAGGCGCCAGCGCCCACGCCGCCGCAGTCCTTGACCCGTCGCCCGGAACCGGCTCTCCCGGAACCACGTCAGGCCTCCGCAGGGGCACGACCTGCTTGCCAGCCTGCGCCAACTTCGGGTTAGGCTCCGACCTGCCTGATGAAACAGCCCACATCGCTCGACCTGCCTCCGCCAAACATGGTCCGTCGTGCCCTCGCCCGGCGCGCACCGAGCTGCTTCGCAGCAGCACTGCTGGCTCTCGGCTCGACGCCCATTCTCGCAGCGCAGGCGGTCGACTTCCAGCGGGACGTGCGGCCCATCCTCTCGGACGCCTGCTTCGCCTGTCACGGACCCGATGCGGCAACCCGCGAGGCAGGCCTGCGGCTTGACACGCGAGATGGAGCATTCGGTGACCGCCCACCTGCCGGTCGAAGCAACCGACCGCGCCGCCCGGCGGTGGTCCCCGCCGACGCCGGCGCCAGCCTGCTGATCCAGCGCATCCGCCACGCGGATCCGAGCAGGCGCATGCCTCCCGAAGTCTCCCGCAAGACGCTCTCCGACGAGCAGGTCGATCTTCTGACCCGCTGGGTCGACCAGGGCGCCAACTGGACCGAGCACTGGTCGTTCACTGCTATCGCCCACCCCGCGCCGCCGACCGTCGAGGACGAGCCCTGGAGTCGCGACCCGCTCGACCGCTTCATCCTGGCCCGCCTCGAGGCCGAGGGACTGGCGCCGGCCCAGGAAGCCGACCGGCGGTCGCTGGCCAGGCGAGTCGCCCTCGACCTGACCGGCCTTCCGCCCGACCCGGGCGCTCTGGCGAGCTTCCTCGCCGACACCCAGGCGGGGGCGTACGAACGTTTCGTCGACAGCCTGCTCGCTTCGCCGCACTGGGGCGAGCACCGTGCGCGCTACTGGCTGGACGCGGCACGCTACGGCGACACCCACGGCATTCACATCGACAACTACCGCGAGATGTACGCCTACAGGGACTGGGTCATCCGCGCCTTCAACGAGAACCAGCCCTTCGACGAGTTCACGGTCGACCAGATCGCCGGCGACCTCCTGGAAGACCCCAGCCTCGACCAGCTCGTGGCCACCGGCCTGCAGCGCAACAACATCACGACCAACGAGGGCGGCGTCCTCATCGAGGAGTACGAGGCCATCTACGCGAAGGACCGCGCCGAGACCGTCGGCAGCGTGTTCCTGGGGCTGACGGTGGGCTGCGCCACCTGCCACGACCACAAGTTCGACCCGGTCTCCCAGCGGGAGTTCTACGCGCTGACCGCGTTCTTCCGGAACACGACGCAGTACGTGATGGACGGGAACATCTCCGACCCGCCGCCAACCCTGGTCGTGCCGAGCGAGGAAGACCGGGACGACTGGTACCGGCTGCGACAGGAAGCGGCCGAGATCGAGGAGGCGCTGGAGGACCGGCTCGACCCGGCCGAGCCGGCGTTCGCGGCGTGGCTGACCAGCAGCGACCGACGCGAGATGGCGGCCCCACTGGGCACGGACCCCGAGATTCTGAGCCTCGCCCTGGACGGCGACGAGCCGTCCACCACATGGAAGGGGCAGCTTCAGCAGCTGACGCTCCACGGTCCGGTGGACATCGAGCCGGGGCCCAACGGCCTTCCGGCGCTGCACTTCGGCGAAGGCGGGTCGGCGGAGTTGCCGTCGCTGGAACTCGACACGGACACGCCGTTCTCGCTGGCGATGTGGCTGCGTCTGCCTGAAGCCGAGGGCAGCTTCACCGTCGCCAGCCAGAGCGACCCACGCGAAGCGGACCGCGGCTGGCAGGTCACGGTCGGCGCGCGCGAGCTGTATCTGAGGCTGCGAGGCGACCGTGCCGGACCCGGCCGGGGCGCGACCTCCGTGTCCATCAACCCGAACAACACGAAGCGCCTCACGCCGGGGGAGTGGACGCATGTCGTCTTCACCCACGACGGCTCGGGCGAACGGGCCGGGCTACACATCTACCGGGACGGCGAGCGCGTGCCCGAACAGGGCAGCGAGTTCTTCACCAAGGTCGAAGGCAGCATCGTCGCCGACAGTCCCTTCTACCTGGGCCGACGCGACAACAGGGACGGCGAGCAGGCCGGCCACCTCGCCGGCGGCGCCATCGCCGACGTGCGGGTCTTCGATCGGGCCATCTCCGTCGACGAGGCAAGGGTGGTGTCGCAGTGGGCCACGCTGCGAGCGGCGGCCTCGACGCCGGCGGACGATCTCTCGCCCGACCAGCGCGAGGCCCTGCTGCTCGCCTGGGCAAACACGGAGGACGACGAGTACCGCCGCCTCGCCGCCCGCCGCCTGGACATCGACGCCGAGTGGCGCGAACTCCGGCGTCGCGGGACGGTCACCCACGTGATGCAGGAACTGTCGGGGACCGAGGCCGCCGCCCACGTGCTCCATCGGGGGATGTACGACCAGCCGCGCGAGCGGGTGCTCGCGGGCACGCCCGCAGTCCTGCCGCCGATGCCCGCGGATCTGCCGAGCAACCGACTCGGCCTCGCCCGCTGGCTGGTGAACGAAGCGAACCCGCTGACCGCGAGAGTCACGGTGAACCGTTTCTGGCAGCAGGTCTTCGGCACCGGGCTGGTGAAGACCAGCGAGGACTTCGGCGCCCAGGGCGAGACCCCGTCGCACCCCGAGCTCCTGGACTACCTGGCCACCGAGTTCCGGGACTCCGGCTGGGACGTCAAGGGCTTCTTCCGGCGCCTGGTGACGTCCTCGACCTACAGGCAGGCAGCCACGCTGACGCCCGGCAAGCGGGAGCGCGACCCGGAGAACCGACTGCTCTCGCGCGGCCCCCGCTTCCGGATGGACGCCGAGATGGTGCGCGATTCCGCTCTCGCCGCAAGCGGGCTCCTGGTGCGCACCATCGGCGGCCCCAGCGTCAAGCCCTACCAGCCGGAGGGTCACTGGGAACGGGTGGCGATGAACCAGAGCAACACGGCCCGCTATCGGCAGGACTCGGGCGACAAGCTCTACAGGCGCAGCCTGTACACGTTCTGGAAGCGCTCCGCGCCGCCGCCCTCCATGACGATCTTCGACGCCGGCAACCGCGAGCACTCCATGGTGCGCCGGGAACGCACGAACACGCCGCTCCAGGCGCTGGTGGTGATGAACGACACGCAGTTCGTCGAGGCGTCTCGCTTCCTGGCGCAACGGGCGATGCGTGAGGCTGGCGACGACTTCGACCGGCGGCTGGACTACCTGACGACCCGCCTGCTCGCCCGCCCCTTCGCCGACCCGGAGCGCACGGTCGCCCGCCGCACCTGGAGCGGGTTGCTCGACCACTATCGCGAGGACCCGGCGGCGGCGAAGCAGCTCGTCGACGTCGGCGATTCGCCCCACGACGCCGCCCTGGCGGTCGACGAATCGGCGGCCTGGACGATGCTGGCAAGTCAGCTGATGAACCTGGACGAAGCCCTGAACAAGTAGGGCTCAGGAACGAGCAAGCGGAGGCAACGCCGACATGAACCCATTCAGCGAAACGGTTCGAGCCGAAACGAGACGCCAGTTCTTCGGTACGGCGGCGCGCGGCATCGGCGGCCTGGCGCTGGCCAGCCTGATGGCGGACGACGTCTTCGCCCTGCCAGCCGCACGGGAACGGGTGGGCGGACTGCCCGACCTGCCGCACTTCGCGCCGAAGGCAAAGCAGTGCATCTACTTGCACATGATGGGGGCCCCGCCGCAGATGGACCTCCTGGACTACAAGCCGAAGATGCGGGAGTACTTCGACCAGGACCTGCCCGAGTCCATTCGCCAGGGTCAACGCCTGACGACGATGACATCGGGCCAGGCACGCTTTCCCATCGCGCCGTCCGTCTTCGAGTTCTCGCAGCACGGCGAGAACGGCGCCTGGTTCTCCGAGCTCCTGCCCCACACGGCGAGCATGGCGGACGACATCGCGATCATCCGCTCGATGCACACGGACGCCATCAACCACGAACCGGGCATCACCTTCATTCAGACCGGGCAGGAGATTCCGGGGCGTCCCTGTATCGGTTCCTGGTTCGCCTACGGGCTCGGCAGCATGAACGAAAACCTGCCGACATTCGTGGTGATGAACGCCGAACGCAGCCATCCCCGCGCCGGTCTGCAGGCCATCTCGGCCAAGCTCTGGAGCGCCGGGTTCCTGTCTCCCGAGTACGCCGGGGTGGGGCTGCTCGCCGGCGACGAACCCGTTCTGTACCTGAGGGATCCGCACGGCGTCTCGCCGGAGGTCAGGCGACGTGTGCTCGACGGCATGGGCGAGCTGAACCGCCTGCGCCACGCCCAGGTCGGCGACCCGGAGACCCTGGCCCGCATCGAGCAGTACGAGATGGCCTTCCGCATGCAGTCCTCGGTGCCCGAAATGGCCGACCTGTCAAGCGAGCCGGACAGCACGTTCGAGCGCTGGGGCGAGGAAGCCAGGCAGCCGGGCAAGTTTCAGAACGCCGCACTCATGGCGAGGCGACTGGTGGAGCGTGGCGTGCGCTTTGTGCAGATCTACCACCGCGGCTGGGACGTCCACTCCATCCTGCCGACCGTTCTGCCGGCGCAGGCCCGCGACGTGGACCGTGCCGCCTGGGCGCTGATTCAGGACCTGAAGGAACGCGGCCTGTTCGACGAGACGCTGGTCATCTGGGGCGGTGAGTTCGGGCGGACGATCTACTCGCAGGGCCGCCTGACCACGGAGGACTACGGACGCGACCACCATCCCCGCTGCTTCACCATCTGGATGGCGGGCGGCGGCGTGAAGGGAGGCGTCGTCCACGGCGAGACGGACGACTTCTCGTACAACATCGTGAAGGACCCGGTCCACGTCCACGACCTGCAGGCCACCGTGCTCCACCTGTTCGGCATCGACCACGAGCGGTTCACCTACCGGCACCAGGGGCTGGACGCCCGCCTGACCGGCGTCGAGACGGCCCGCGTGGTGAAGGAGGTGCTCGCCTGAGACCAGCGCCGTTGCATTCACGTCGACGACTGCGCAGATTGCACTCTCGTGATCTCAACTCGCGGAGCCGCAACCATGAAGACGATGACCATACGCAACGTGACGTTCGATCTGAGGCAGGCGCGCTACACGTCGAAAGGACGGCGCTTCGGCCCCGATGTACATCGCCCACCGCGAAGGCATCGAGCCGGACGGCACGACGCCGGCCCTGCTCAACGGCTACGGCGGCTTCAACGTGTCCCTGACGCCGCGCTTCAAGGCCGCGGCGCTCGAGGCAGAGAAGAGTCGACGGGGTCTCGCTCAACCGGACGGTCCTCGCTCTGATGCGAGAGGCGCCAGGCGTGGAAGCCGGCGGCGACCGCGACAACGGGCCAGGCCGCTTTTGCCGGCAACTGGACGGAAGAGGGGTTCCAGGAGTTCCAGCGTGCCACCTAGTGTGTTCGACCAGACTGACCCGGACATGTGGAGATGACGCCGATCTGCATCGACACCTCGGCCTGCAGCAATCTGCAGCGGGGCGATGAACGCGTCGTCCGACTGATCGCGCGCTCACGGTGGGTCGGCATGCCCAGCATCGTCATCGGCGAACTGCACGCCGGATTCCTCTCGGGACCAGGCTGCCGGCAAACCTGTCGGTGCCGAGAGAGTTCGTGAGCCACCCTGCCGTTCAGCTGGTACCAGTCGACGACGAAGTCGCCGTCATCTACGGCGAGATCGTCAGCGAGATCGTCGCCGATCTGCGGTCCGCGGGCCAGCCACTGCCGGCCAACGACATCTCGATTGCCGCCACCGCCGCTCGATTCGGCGCGATGGTGCTCACGTTCGACGCTCGCTGCCAACAGATCCACCGCGTCTCTTCGCTGGTACTGGATCCGACCTGACCACTGACAGCCTGGAGACCGAGGACTGATGATGCAGGCCGAGGAACGCCCGGACATCACGCCGTTCTGCCCCCACTGCGAGCAGCCCGTTTCCCTGCAGTTCCGCCGCGTCGCCGGAGCGCTGGGCAAGCGCTACATCTACTTCTGCGGGCTGTGCAAGAAGGTCCTCGGCATCTCCCACCGCAAGGGCTTCTGGATGGGTTAGTCAGCCCGCTGTCTTGGGCAGCAGGCGGAAGAGGGCGAGCGCGGCGATGAGCGCCGCGACGCCGAACAGCGCGGCTTCGAGGCCGCGGCCATAAAGCCCCATGCCGGTTCCGAACAGCGCCGCGTAGACGGCGACGCAGCCGCACAACCACGCGAGGAGCGCCGCCGTGACAGCGCCCGGCTCGCCGGGCACCGCCACCACCGCCTTGCTCCAGCCTCGGGGGAACGGGCGGACGCGGTCGTAGAACGCCTGGAGCACCGCCGCATCGGAGGGCGGCGTGGCCGCGGTCACGGCAAGCCAGGCGGCCGTCGTGACTCCGACTCCGACCAGCAACTGCACCGCGGCGGACGGCAGGGCAAGGCCGACCGCTTCGTGCACGAACTGAAACCAGACGGCGACCCCGAACGAGACGACCATCGCCGAGATCTCGGACCACGCGTTGATGCGCCACCAGAACCAGCGCAGCAGGAAGATCAGGCCGGTGCCGGCGCCAATCTGGAGCAGGATCTGAAACGCCTGCAGGGCATTCTCCAGCCACAGCGCCACCATGGCCGCCAGCAGGACCAGACCGACGGTCGACAGCCGCGCCACCAGCACGTAGTGCGATTCGTCGCGACCGGGCCGGACGAAGCGCCGGTACGCGTCGTTCACGATGTAGGAGGCGCCCCAGTTCAGGTGGGTCGAGATGGTCGACATCAGCGCCGCGGCCAGCGAGGCGACGACCAGGCCGAGCAGCCCGTGCGGCAGGAAAACGAGCATCGCCGGGTAGGCGAGGTCGTGCCGAATGATCGCCGGGTCGAGGTGGGGGAAGGCGGCGCCAATCGAGTCCAGCGTCGGATAGACGATCAGCGAAGCCAGCGCGACCAGAACCCACGGCCAGGGCCGCAGCGCGTAGTGGGCCACGTTGAACCACAGCGTGGCGCCCATGGCATCCCGTTCGCTGCGCGCGGCGAGCATGCGCTGGGCCGCGTAGCCACCGCCGCCCGGCTCGGCGCCCGGATACCACGTCGACCACCACTGAACGGCGACCGGAACGAGGAAGACGGTCGCTGCGGTCTCCCAGTCGGCGAAATCGGGCAGAAGCGACAGGCGCGAGGCGAGGTCCGGGTGCGAGACCAGCCCTGAGAGCCCGCCCACCGCAGGGTGCTCGAGGGCGTACCAGGCGGCCGCCACCGAACCGACCATGGCCATCACGAACAGCATCAGGTCCGTGACGACGACGCCCCAGAAGCCCGACGCGGCCGAGAACAGCGCCGTCGCCGCGACCGCGACCAGCACCGTCGTATACCTGTCGGCGCCCAGCAGGACGCCGCCGATCTTGATCCCGGCGAGGAGCACCGCGGCCATGATCATCACGTTGAAGAACACGCCCAGGTACACGGCTCGGAAGCCGCGCAGGAACACCGCCGCCCGACCGGAGTAGCGCAGCTCGTAGAAGCCGAGGTCCGTGAAGACGCCGGCGCGGCGCCAGAGCTTCGCGTAGAAGAACGTCGTGCACATTCCCGTGATCAGGAAGGCCCACCACACCCAGTTGCCCGAGACGCCGCCGTTGCGCACCAGGTCGGTGACCAGGTTCGGAGTGTCGGTCGAGAACGTCGTGGCGACCATCGAGGTGCCGAGAAGCCACCAGGGCAGGTCGCGCCCGCCGAGGAAGAACTGCCCCGTGCCGCTCCCCGCTCGGCGGGCGTAAACGAGGCCAACCCCCGACACCAGCCCGAGGCAGGCGGCGACGACGGCCCAGTCGAGACCGCTCAGACGCATCGCTCGCCCGAGGTTTCCCGCATCGGCGCCGGCGCCGGGTCCACTCGAGCTCGCCGCTCGAACCAGCGGCCCAGGTCGGCCGGACAGGCACCGCCTTCGACCGCCCGGCGCAGCGTCGCGGCCACGGAAGGCAGGTCGTCGGCGTGCGTGAGCCCGGTCGTGTCGTGACTCATTTCCACCAGCCGAACGCGCACGGCGCCCTCCTTCGCGAGGTCGCCGACCGTCTCGCTGAGCAGGAACTCGTCGATCAGCAGTCTGCCCGACTTGCCAGTGGCCGGAGAGTGCTGGCGCGGCCGACGGCCTGCTGGCAAGGCAGGGGCTGGCGGCGTTGGCGGGTCGGCGCAGGCAGCGCCGAGCCCGGAGAGAAACGCCTCGAAGCGATCCTCCAGCCAGTCGAAGATGGACGGCTGGAAGGCCCACAGGTTCATGGTGCAGGCTACGTCCGACCTCAGCGCACGGGCAACACCGCTGCCGTCGCGGCCAAGGAAGCCGGCATCGGTCAGACGGATGTCGTAGACCTCGTCTATTCCCTGGAGCGTCCCGTCCACCCCGGCAGCGAGGACGCCGCGATTCACGCCGCTGCTCGGGGACACGCCCGTACGCCCGAGCGCATAGGCGCCCAGGAAATGCCCGTCGTCGCCGTCGGCGATGGCGGAGGCAGCCCGCCGCGCGAACGACTCCACCGCCCGCGGGCCGTAGAAGTCATCCCCGTTCACGACCACGAACGGAGTCGAGATCTCCTCGCGCAGCGCGAGGACGGCATGGCCGGTCCCCCACGGCTTGACCCTGCCCGCAGGGGGCCGCAGGGCGCCTGGCAAGCCATCGAGCGACTGGATCACCCGGTCCACGGTGACCGCCCGGCCCGCCCTTGCAACGGCGCGCTCCATGATCGGCTCCGCCCCCTCCGCCCAAGTCACGAACACGACCCGCTCGCAACCGACGCGGATCGCGTCGCAGATCGCGTACTCGAACAGCACCTCGCCGCTGGGGCCGACCGGTTCGAGCGTCTTCGGGCGGCCGAATCTCGACGACCGGCCCGCCGCAAGGACCACCAGGGTGAGGCGACCAGACGGACGGCAACTACGTTTCGTGTCCACGGCAGGCGCCTGACTCTACGCACGAAGCCCGCGTGAACCGACACGCCCCCGAGCGACCGGCAGGATGCCGCCCGGCCGAATCCGCCGAAGCCGGTCGTGCGGTTCAGCACAGGGGATCCGACTGCGATGGGCAGCAACGCCGGCCGGCGCTTGCGTTCATCGGCCCGCCACAGGCAGACTCGCGGCTTCCCGGGAACAACCGAACGGAGTACGGCACATGCTGGAACTCGGCCTGAAGGGCAAGACGGCAATCGTCACTGGCGGCAGCGAGGGCATGGGGCTGGCGACGGCAAGGCGGCTCGTCGGCGAAGGCGTCAACGTGGCCATCTGCGCGCGCCGAAACGAGAACCTGCAGCGTGCGGCCGGCGAACTCGGCGCACTCGGCGGCGGCAGGGTCTTCGCACATCCGGCGGACGTGACCTCGGGCGATGACGTGAGCCGGTTCATCGACGCCGTCACGGACGCGTTCGGGGGCATCGACATCCTGGTCAACAACGCCGGCGCCTCGGCGGCCAGCGGACTCGAGGCTCTCGACGACGAGGCGTGGCTCGCCGACATCGAGCTCAAGGTGATGGGCGCCGTGCGGTTCTGCAGGGGCGTCGCGCCCATCATGAGGCAGCGCGGCGGCGGCGCCATCGTGAACGCGACGATCGGCGGCGGCAAGGCGGCGCCGGCGCGGGCACTGCCCACCAGCGTCACCCGTGCAGCCGGCATCAACCTGACCAAGTCGCTCGCCAACGAACTCGCCGCCGACCAGGTCCGCGTGAACACGATCTGCATCGGCCTGATCAAGAGCGAGCAGTGGGTGCGCCGGGCGACAGCGCAGGGTGTCGAGGTGGACTCCATCTACGAAGCGATGGGCAAGCGCGTCCCGCTCGGCCGCGTCGGCGAGGCGGAGGAGTACGCGGACCTGATCGCGTTCCTGGTGTCCGAGCGCGCCGCCTACATCACCGGCACGGCCATCAACCTGGACGGCGGCCTCTGCCCCGTCACCTGACCGGCAACCGCCAATCCCGGTACCTGGAGCGCAACATGAAAGTGGCAATGCAGCGGAGTCCCTTCAACCGGGGCGACCTGTTCGAGGCACAGGGGTTCGAGATCACGGACGGCCTCTGCCGCACCGAGGACGACCTCGCCGACCTCATGGCCGACGCGGACGGCGCCCTGGTCGGAGTGATGCCGCTCACCTCGCGCTCCGTGCTGGAAAGATGTCCTCGACTCAAGGTGATCAGCCGCCTCGGTGTCGGCGTCGACTCCATTGACCTCGACGCGGCGACCCAGCTGGGCATCCTGGTCACGAACGTTCCCGGTTCGAACACGTCCGAGGTGGCCGACCACGCCATGGCCCTGCTGCTTGCGCTCACCCGGCGCGTGGTCGATGCAGCCGCCACCACCCGGGCTGGCGGCTGGGGCCGCGACCGGGAAGCGATGATCGGGCTGCTGACCGGCGTACGGCGCATCGCCGGCCACACCGTCGGCATCATCGGCTTCGGCAACATCGGACGCGCCTTCGCCACCCGCGTGCGCGGCTTCGGGCCGGCCCGGATCATCGCGGCCGACCCGTACGTCGACCAGGTCGCGGCGGATCTCTACGGCGTCGGGATGGTGCCTCTGGAAGAACTGCTCGCCGAGTCCGACTACGTGACCATCCACTGCTCCAGCACGGAGGAGACGCACCACCTGATCAACCGCGACACGCTGGCGCTGATGAAGCCGACGGCACTGCTGGTCAATGCGGCGCGCGGTCAGATCGTGGACGGAGCCGCTCTGGCCGAGGCGCTGCGCGAGGGCGCCATCGAGGCAGCCGCCATCGACGTCACCGAGAAGGAACCTGTCAACCCGGACGACCCGCTGCTGCAGCTGTCCAACTGCATCGTGACGCCGCACCTGGCCGGCTTCTCGCCCGTCTTCCTGGGCCAGTGCCCCGTGCGTCAGGCCGAGAACGTCGTGCGCGTCCTCACGGGCCTGATGCCACACGGCATCGCCAATCCCGAAGCGATCAAGACCATCGCGGTTATGCGAGCCGGGAACCCCGGCCGCTGGCAGGGAGTCCCGGACTTCTCGACCGCTCTCGCCCTGTAGCCGGCCTGGCTGGCGACAGCCGAGGCCGGCCACGACGGCGACACGGTTACGGCGCTACTTGCCGGTCAGTTCCATCTTCAGCCAGGAGACAAGCGCCGGCTCGAGGTCCGCGTTCTTCGCGAACATGGGCAGGCCGTGCTCCGGACCGTCGTAGATCTTCGCGGTTGAGCGCTTGTGCATCGAGCCCTTGACGGCGTCCTCGAGCTGCTCCGCGACGCCGGGCGTGATCGAGTCACCGGTTGCCGCGGCGGCGAACACCGCAAGGTCCTTCCGGGCAGCGATGTTGGCGACCGCGGCCTCGCTCGGCGGTCCGGACAACAGCATCAACGCCCTGACTCCCTTGTTGCGCTCCGCGAGGTCTGCGGTGAGCATGGCGCCGCAGCTGGCGCCGCCGGCGCCCATCCGGCCCGTGTCGACGCCCTCCTGCTTGCCCAGGTAGCCGAATGCCAGGTCCACGTCGCCGCTGGCGGTCTTGAGGAAGGGCGGAAAGCCACCCGCCTCGCGAATACCGGCGCCGCCGCTCTCGCCGAAGCCGCGCAGATCCATCGTCAGCACGTGGACGCCCGCCTCGACCAGCTGCGAGGCGATGCCCTTCCACGAGGTGCGGTCCATGTTGCACTGGTGGATCAGCAGCATGGCGGGGCCGGGCTTCCCGGGCGACATGTAGGTCGCCTTGAGCATGGTCCCGTCGGCCGCCTTCAGGTCCACGTCCATCGAACCGGCCAACACTGGGACGGCAACCATCGCGAAGAGTGCGGCGGCAGCAAGAACGAGAGAGGGGTGCTTCATGAGGTCTCCTTGGTCGGGAGCGCGCCGGGCACGGGTCCGCGCTGGAACTCCCGGTGGTCGGGTTTGCACTGTACGAGCAATGCGCAGTCTATGCCGAAGAGCGCCGCGGCCGCTCCGGCTTGCTGGGTGGCCACCGCGCCTGGCCCAGTGCGCCCAACCTGTCCAGCAGACCATCGGCCACGGCCAGCGTCCTTCTGGCTGCCGCCAGGCACGACAACCTGGCAGGACCCGGCGGCACGCGTAGTGCCCGGCCGAGATCGGCGTGTACTCTGGCAGGGAGAAACTGGCTTCGTCGTGACGATTCGACGCAGGCGCTACCGCAGCTCGGCCAGCTTGTGGCGCTCGATCAGGTCGAAGTCGATCTCGGCGCCCAGGCCCGGCGCCGTGGGTGCATGAACGAAGCCATCGGCGTCCACCTCGATGTCCTCGACAAGACCGTACTTCTGGGCCGCCGACGGCAGCAGGACCTCGAACCACTCGCAGTTCGGAATCGCCGCGCTGAGGTGCAGGTGGGCGACGTTGTTCAGCGAGTTGCCACCGTGGTGGATCTCGAAGTTCATGCCGAAGCCCTCGGCCAGGTGGGCCGCTTTCAGGCAACCGGTGATGCCCCCCTTGATCGCCACGTCGCCGCGCAGGTAGTCGGTCGCCTGCTGGTGAATCCAGGGCGCGAAGGAGTCATACCAGGCACCCGGCAGCTCGGTCGCCATGACGGGAATGCGCAGCTGCTGGCGCAGCTTCGTGCAGTTGTAGATGTCCTGGTCGCCCAGCGGGTCCTCGTACCACTCGAAGTCAAGCTCCTCGACCACCTTGCCCACGCGCAGGGCGGACGGGTAGTCGTAGCCCCACGTCGGGTCGACCATGAGCGGGAAACCGTCGCCCACCGCTTCGCGCACCGCCCTGCAGACGCGAATGTCGTCACGCCAGACGCGGAACGGGTGGATCTTGTAGCCCTGCCAGCCCGCGGCCTTGTAGGCGAGCGCCTGCTCGACGTACGCCTCCACGTTCGGATGCTGCTCGGAGCTGGCGTACGCGGGCAGCGTGTCGCGGTACGTGCCCAGCAGCCGGTGGATCGGCTCTCCCGCGGCCTTGCCGCCGATGTCCCAGAGCGCCACGTCGACCGCGCCGACCACCCACGGCTGGACCACGACCCGGCGCGTGAGCATCTCCTGGTAGAGCCGTTCCCGCACCAGCGGATCCCGGCCCATGACCACCGGCTTCAGGATGCGGAGCAGCTGCTGCGCCCCAAGGCTCGGCGCCATGCCGAGGAAGGCGTGCCCTTCGATCCCCTCGTCCGTACGAATCGTCACCAGGCCGAGCTCGCCGTCCCGGTTGGGCTTGCCGGCCGGGTCGAACGGTCCCCGCCCCAGGTACGAGTGCGGCGGAATGTCCTTCCAGGCAAAGAGCGTGACGCTCAGGTCGTCGATCTTCATCGTTGCGTGTCCTCTCCCGCAGGTTCGCGGCCGGCAAGGGCTCGTATGCTGTCACCACCTCATGGGCACGGCGAACATGACACGGACCTGGCGAAAATGGCTCCTCGTGCCGGTCGGCATTCTCGTCGGCGCGGTCTTCAACGCGATGCTCGCCGAGAAGGGCGCCGACACCCCGGCGCTGGCGCTTGTCGGCGGCGCCATCGGCCTGGCCCTCTGCCTGCTGCTCACCCGGCTACAGGCGCGACGGGGCGGGAGCGCTCGGTAGCAGCGCCCGTCGAGTCACGGCAGCCGGCCGCGGTCACTCCGCTTCCAGGCCCGAGTGGCCAGGATCTCATGGCGTGTACCAGATCGGCGACGACCAGGCGCGCTCCTGGATGGTCGCCGGGAAGTCCTGACGCGGCGCCGTCCCGGCGCGGATGGCGTCCCAGGAAGACCAGCGGCAGGTCGGGTTCTCCAGCACGCGGGCGTAGTAGAAGGCGCGCTGGTTCGGGTCGAAGTCCGGGTCGGTCCAGACCGTCTTCAGCTCCGCCGCACCGGCGTCGCCGGTGGTCGAGCAGTCGCTCAGGTCGACCGACGCGCCGTTGTCCGGGCAGCGCCGCGTGACCGGGTCGACCTCCAGGCCGTCGGAGCAGGCGACGTCGTACACCTGCTCGGCGGTCTCGGCGTCCGATTCCCAGCCCTTGACGATCTGCACCCGCGCAAGCGGCGCGGCCATCGAGTCCTGCAGGGCCCAGACCAGGAAGCTCGGTGCTTCGTCGCCACCTTCGGAGGTCAGATCTCCTCCCATGGGGACGCCGCGCGCGTAGGCTGACGCGACCAGATCCGGCGCATCGGGGTCGAGACCGGCGAGCCCTCTGCCACCGAAGAACCGGACCTTCATGCGCGTGCCTGACGTGGCGAACGTCTCCTTGCGGCGCATGGCGTCGAAGATCTCCTCGCGGGTGTTCTCGCCGGCCCAGACGGCCGCGAGGCCGGAGGCGCCGTTCGTGATGGCAGTCGTGAACGGGTAGATGCGTCCGCTGCCGTCGTCGATCGGCCGTGATGCGGCGTTCGGGTTCTGCAGGCTCGCTCCGGCGCCCGGCTCGCTCGGTACCGAACCGCGCTGCGCGGCGGTTGCCTGCATGAGCCCCGAGGCGCCCCAGTAGTTCTCCTCGTCGAACGAGCCAGCGGAGACGTGCGTGTCGGACGAACCGATCACGCCCAGCTTGTACGGGTTGGAGACGCCGCCGGCCTCGATCGTCAGGCCGCGCCGGAAGGCGTCGCGCACGTAGCTGCCTGGCGGTTCGCTCAGGATGCTGGTCGAGACCCGGTACGGCATGATCTCGAAGTCGGCCCACTCGTCATTCGGCGACAGGGCGGGGTGCGTCTCGGATGTGCCCTTGGTCTGCGTGATCTCGACCAGCGTCTCGTTGCGGCTGCGCAGGTCGGAGTAGGCCTGGTCGATGGCGCCGCCCTCGAAGTACTCATACTCGAACATCCGGCCGCCGGAGCCGTTCGTGTTGTGGGGGATGGCAATCGACTCAAAGCCCTGCTCACGCCACTCCTCCATTCGCGCCCACAGGTCCTCCGGGTTGTAGGAGTCGAGGCGCGAGAAGGGGACATCCGGAGCCTCCGCGCCGCGGAAGACGACGTTGCGGTGCAGGTTCTCGTAGATGCCGCCAGCCCCCGCAGACGTGTACTCGTAGGCGATGAAGGTAGTGAACTCGCCCGGCTCGTAGTGACGGTTCGCCGAGGCGATGATCTCGCTCCAGGCGGAGCGCACGATGCCGAGGTCGAGATGATCTCGAACGCTCGGGTCGGCGTCCGCCATGAAGCGGACGTACGGCTGCAGGGCGGCGAAGATCCCGCGGCGCTCCTGCACGGTTCGGGCGCCGCGGACGGTCTCCGCCGCCGGGTGGCCGTAGGCTGGCGAATCGGCGTCGGTCATCGCCGGAAGCATGCCGAGGTAGTTCGCGTGGTCGGAAACGCCCTGGAAGTCGAGCGGACGGTCGAGCTTCAGTTCCAGCCCTGCCGGATGGCCGATCGGGTTCCCCTTGGCGAACTCGTACGCCTCGTCCGGCCCGGTCCGCGTCCCGAAGACGTAGGCGTCGTACGAGTACATCGTGTGGACGTGCAGGTCGCCGTAGAAAACCTGGCGATCGGCGGGATCGCCGGCTTCGGCCGTCGCCGGGTCAACGGACGCCGCCTCGGAGGCAGACGGATTGCCCCCGTCGCCCGGAGAATCGCCCGCGGCACAGCCCCACAGCGCGAATGCGGAAAGAACCAGGACTGTCAGCCACGGGAACGAAGCAGCATGTCGGCGCAAGGCGCACCTCCCTTTCGATTCAAGCCGAGCTCAGTGTAGCGCCGGACCCGGAACCGGGCGCCTCAGCCAAGCCTGCCGGCAAACCCGTCGTGGCGGCGAATCGCAGCGCCACCGGACGCGCATCCTGCGCCGGAGAGGGCACCTCCGGCGTGGCAGTCGTGGCAGCCCGCTGGTCAGCGCAGGACGTGAGCCACCCGGTTCGAGCAGGCCACGAGGGACACGCGCAAGGAACTGCTACCGCGACATCAGCACCGTCAACCGGTGCGGCGCCTCGGTCGAGGGCTGGTGGATGACCACGTCGTCCTTGCCGTTGCGGTCGAGGTCGGCCAGCCAGAGGTACTCGCCCGCACGCGGCAGGTCCTCGACCCGAACCCGCTGCGCCTGGTCGGCAAACAGCCCCGGGCCGGCCACGCCCGGATGCACGTGCAACGCCTTGAGGTTGCGCTGGATCACCAGGTCAGACCGGCCGTCGCCGTTCAGGTCGCCGACCAGCACCGCAGGCCACGCCGTGCTCTCCCCGGTCCTGTTCGCCGACCTGGGTCGAATCTCTCGTACCGCCGCCGGCCGCGCCCCGAAGGCGCCGTCCTGCATCCGGTGAAACGCGACGTCGAACGACCCGGCGCCGGTCAGGACGGACCGCACCAGCACCCGAATCGCCGAGAAGACGCTCGGCTCGAAGGCCGTCAGCATGAAGTCGACCTGGCCGTCGCCGTCGAGATCGCGGTGGTCGAGGCCGGCCAGGATGCCCTGCGAGCGGACGACGGCGCCGACCTCGGGCGAGAACTCCACGGCGCCGTCCGCGCCGCGACTTCCGAAGTGGATCTCGCACGACGAGCGCATCCTCCACAGGCTCGACCCGTCGAGAGCGAACACGACGAGGTCACCCACGCCGTCGCCGTCCACGTCGGCCAGCGCGTACAGGACCCTGCCGCTGCTCTCGCCCTCCGGCATGTGGTCGTGCCGACGATGCCGAATGCCGACCGGCGCGGAGAGCGAGACGATCTCGTCGGAGTCGAACCGAACGTCGGTGGTGAAGGTGCGGGGCATGGCAGCGATGAGGCCGCGCTCGTCCTGGAGGTGGACCACGAAGGCGTCGCCGTTCCAGTAGGCCAGGTCAGGCCGACCGTCCAGATCGTGGTCGAACTCGTGTACCCGGCCGAACTCGTCCCAGGGGCGGTAGCGGTAGCCGTCCGCGGGAAGGACCGGACCGCGGCCGGTCGACGGACCGATCAGCAGCGGAGCGGCGAACGAGCCGTTCGAAAGCTGGACGAACACGTGGAAGCGCGAACCGTCCGGCACCGCGAGATCGTCGAGGTGGTCGCCGTTCAGGTCGTGCGTCACGTCCACGTGAGGAACCGGACCCCCGGCCGCCGCAGGAGGGTAGTCGGACTCGACCTCGAGCAGATCGCGCTCGACGCCGGCTGCGACGTCGAGCCAGGTCAGGCGACCGCCGCCCCAGACGATGAGGCGCTCGCGGCCACTGATTGCCGCCACGTCGACGAAGGCGGTCTCGCGGCGAAGCCCGGCCTCGACCGACGGCGACCAGGCCCCGTCCTCATGCGAGAACAGGCGAAGCCTCCGCGCCCCCGCGGCGTCAACGGAGACGGCCGCCAGGTCCGCCACCGGCCTGCCGGTGAGGAACCCGGTCAGCACCGTGATCCGTTCCGCCGTGCCGAGGACGACCTCGTGGGGCGTCGGGTCGAAGGTCGCCGACGGCTCCGCGCCGGCCTGGACTGCGGGCGGCATGAGGCATCCCCACAGGCACACCCGCAGGGTCATTGCGGCAATCCGGGCCCGGCTCGGCCGGGTCCTCCCTGGCAACGATCTCGAAACGGGGCCGGGCGGCCGCCGCCCATCCCCGGTCTGCCCTGCCGCCGAGTCGCTCACCCGCATCGACCGGCCCCGTCGATGCGGGCAGCGAACCGCCCCGCTTCGGGCGCGCAGCCTGCTACCCGATCCGCCGGACCCTTGGGGGCATTCGCGTCGTCCGCGAGTTCCAAGTCGTGTTCCTCCGGGCGTCTCGTTCGTCATTTCCTGCCTCCTCGCGGGCCTCGCCGGCCCAAGTTGACGCCGTCAACTTACAACATGGTGTTGACGCCGTCAACCGCCTTGCCATAATCGCGCCATGGCCGAAACGGCACGCACCTGGCGTCGCGGCGAACTGCGAGCGGCTCTGGTGGAGGAAGCGGCGACGATGGTCGCCGAGGGCGGCACGGCCAGCCTGACAATGAGGGCGATAGGCAGCCGCCTCGACGTCTCGCGCGCCGCGCCCTACCGTCACTTTCCCGACCGGGCCGCGCTTCTGGTCGCGGTAGCGGTCGAGGGCTTTCGGCGGCTCAACCGGCGCCTCGGCGTCAGCGACGCCGACGAGATGCAGGCCAACGCCGAGCAGCTTCGGCGAATGGGCGAGCGGTACGTGCGGTTTGCCCTGGAGCATCCGGCCCACTATCGCCTGATGTACGGCAAGGAGGCCCTGGAACGCCAGGATCAGCCGGAACTGCGCGAAGTTGCCGGGGCCCTGCTGGAGCGCCTGGTCGAGGTCATCCGGGCGCACCAGCAGCGCGGCGAGATCGCCGACGGAGACCCGCGGATGCAGGCCTACGTCGCCTGGAGCGCCGTGCACGGCCTGGCGTCGCTGCTGGTCGAACGGCAGATCGACCCCGGCGTCGAGGTAGACGACCTTGTGCGCTTGACGACCGCTGCCCTGCTCGACGGCATGCGCCCGGCTCGACGGCCGCCGGCTGAGGGCAACCAGCAGAAGCCGCGGCTGTCGCACGCACGCTAGAGTTGATCCGGAGCAACCTTGGAGGAAGGCCCGATGAGACAAGGCACACGGATTCTCGTCGCGCTGGCGGTCACCCCAGCGATGACGCTCGCCGTCGGTCCGATCACGGCACAGGCGCCGGAGGTTCCCGAACTCCTGTCGTTCGCCGTCACCTCGCGCCCGGTCGACGCGCCGGAGCTGTTCGAAGTCGACGCGATGATCGCCGACAGGCTGGCCAGCGGCGAGCTGGTCGTGCAGTCGACCCGACCGGACCCGAATCTGCCGGGTCGGACCCACGAGGTGCTGCAGCAGGTCCACCGCCGCGTCCCCATCCACGGCGCCATGCTGGTCCGGCAGCGCGACGGCGGCAATGCCGAGGTCGACAGGAGCGCAGTCGGCGGACCTGCACGCGGCAGACCCGGCCAGAACGCGCCCGAGCTCGGTCGAACCGTGTCCGTGTTCGGAACCCTGCACGACAACGTGGACGTGGACGTCGTGCCCACGCTCGAGGGCGAGGCCGCCCGCCGCAGCTTGCGAGCAAGCGCCGGCGCCGGGTTCGCGAACGGCGAGCCGCCGCGGCTCACGATCTTCCCGACGCCGCTCGGCCGGCTCGTGCTCACCTGGAGCGCGCCCATGCGCGACTTCCGGATGCACTTCGTCGACGCTCACAGCGGAGAAACCGTGTACCGGCGCGACCTCGTGGACAGCCAGGCCTCCGTTGGCTTCGGCATGGGCATCACGGACGCGCTCCGGAAGGTGAGCGCCTGGCGAACAGCGGATGGCTACCAGGCCTGGGATCGGCTGCGGCCGGGCGAGTTGGTGACGCTGGACGTGAACGGCGACTTCTCCGACGCCCTCGAGTACCTCCGGCCCTCGCCGGCATGGCTCGACGCGGTGGCGACGGACGACGACAACGAGTGGACGAACCCGGCGATCGTCGAGGTGCATTCCGGCATGGGGCTGGTCTACGACTACCTGCACCAGCAGCAGGGCTGGCAGGGCTACGACGGCGCCAACCGGCGTCTGCTGGCGCTGACCAACGTCCCGGAGTTCCAGAACGCCGCCTTCTTCCATCCCCCGTTCGGACCGCAAGGCGGCGGCGGCATGCTGTTCGGGGCGCTGGACGACGCCACGCCCCTGGCCTCGCTCGACGTCGTGGCCCACGAGATCATGCACGGGGTCACCTACTGGTCTGTCTCGAATCGCACCGGCACTCCGTTCCGGGACACCCATCTCTACACCCTGGGCGAGTCCAGCTACGCCTACAACCCGATGGACCAGGTCAGCTGCGGCGACACGTACGAGTTCCAGGACGGCGAGGTAGCGCCGCTCCTGTGCCTCGACGAGGACGGCCTGCCCACGACGGACCCGAGCGGCCGCTTTGCCGTGTTCATGGACCACGGCGGCGCGATCAACGAGTCCTACTCGGACATCCTGGGCATCGCCACCGAGTTCGCGTTCCAGCCGCCCGGCCCGGGGTTCAGCATCCAGGACCCGGGCGGCACCGAGAACCCGGACACCGCGGACTACGTGCTGGCGGAGGACACCGGAAGCCCGGTGCGTCGGGTCGACGAACCCTGGGTCTTCTCGATCGGAGGAGTGCTGTCCCTGCCGGTCGAGGTGGACGGGGCGTTTCGCTTCCTTGCCGCGCGGGTCGGCGAGAATCTCATTCGCTACACGGGCTACCTCTTCCACCAGGGCGATCTCTACCTGACGAACATCGAGGACTACGCCGGCGTCCACTGGAACTCGACGATCCTGAGCCACGCCTACTACCTGGCCATCGAAGGAGGGCTCCACATCGCCACCGAACAGGAAGTCACCGGCGTCGGGAACGCCAACCGCCTGCAGGTCGAACGAGCGTTCTTCCGGGCGCTGACCGAGCTCGCGCCGCCCAGGGTCAGCCTGTACTCGATGGGCGCCCTGATCCGTCAGGCCGCCATCGACCTCCACGGCGAAGGCAGCGCGGCCTGGGTCGCCATCGACCAGGCCCTGACCGCGGTGGGGATCCCGGCCGCTGCCTGAACCGATGCACGAAGCGATGCGCGAAACCGACTCCCCGACCGATGCATGAACCGATGAAGGCGGCGCCAGCCATGAGCAACCCCGGGAACACCCTCACGACCACCCTCCGAACTGCCCTGAGAGCCAGCCTGCGCGCTCCGCAGCCGCTCGGCGCCTGCCTCCTGCTGCTCGCGACGACCCTTCTCGCCGCTCCGACGCCTGCCCAGGACACCAACGACGGCGGCGCCGGGGCCTCGACTCCGGCGAAGCGATGGTCGCTTGCGGCGGGCGGCGGGTCAGCCTCCACCGGCGACCAGCCGTCCGGCAACCACACCTTCGACAACGACCTGTTCGGCAGCGAAGCGGGCGAGTTCAGCACGGACTACCAGGGCGGCGACGCGTCCGCCCAGGAACTGACCGTCGGCTATCGGGTGCGAGGAGCATTCGCCATCGGCATCACGTGGTCCAGCACGTCGATCGACGACCGTGCGGCGGTCGAAGCGCGGTTGCCCCACCCCTTCCTGTTCGACCGCCACCGGGAAGTCAGCGGCAGCGCGACCAGCCTGAGCCGCGACGAGACGGCGCTTCACCTGTCGCTCCGCTGGGTGGCGGCGGACCGCGAGAAGATGGAGTTCGGGCTGTTCGCCGGCCCGTCCAGCTTCGACCTCGACTACGAGCTCGTCTCCGCCGTCCGCTTCGATCAGATCTACCCGTTCGACACCGCCACCTGGGCCGGCGTCGAGCAGCAGTCCGCATCGGGCAGCGCCACCGGCTTCCACGTCGGCATGGACCTGGCCTGGTACTTCAACGACACGGTCGGCATCGGCGCCGTCGCTCGCTGGAGCGACGCGACCGTGGACCTCGATGCCCCTGACGGCACGGCGCTGACCGCGGACGCCGGCGGCACGCACCTGGGCCTCGACCTGCGCTTCCGCTTCTGACGGCCAGCATCCTGACGGCCAGCAACGGCCGCGGTCAGGTCCGAGAGGCCTGACGGCTCGGGCGTTCCCGACCGGGGGGAGGCGCACACCAGCGGACTGTCGGACTCGCGAGCGGCCGGAGGCTGGCTGGACCGACTGCCTGACGGGGCGACCGGGCACGGGCGCCCACATCCGGCCCACCAGCGCGCCAGGCACCCGCCCTCGGCTGATAGAGTCCGAAGCGCATGAGTATCGAACCAGAATGCGGATACCACGGACACGCGGAAAGGCAGGGATAGACGACACAGATGAGAGCGGCCAAGCTGACCCTTGACGATCAGGAGTACGAATTCCCCGTTCTTGTCGGCTCCGAAGGCGAGGTGGCGATTCAGAGCCACGCGCTTCGGAGCCTGACGGGAGCGGTCACCCTGGATCCCGGTTACGGCAACACCGGGTCCTGCCGCAGCGCCATCACCTTCATCGACGGCGAGCAGGGGATCCTGCGCTACCGCGGCTACCCCATCGAGCAGCTGGCGGAGCAGGCTTCGTTCATGGAGGTCTGCTACCTGCTGATCTACGGCGAGCTGCCGAACCAGGAGGAATTGAGCGACTTCCAGGAGAAGCTCAAGCGGCACACCCTGATCCACGAGGACATGAAGAAGTTCTTCGAGGCCTATCCGCCCACTGCGCACCCGATGGCGATCCTGTCCTCGATGATCTCTTCGCTTGCCACGTTCTACTCGGAAGACGAGGACGTCGACCTCCACGTCGTCCGGCTGATCGCCAAGCTGCCGACCATAGCCGCGTTCTCCTACAAGAAGTCCGTCGGCCAGCCGTTCGTCTATCCGCAGAACGACCTGGGCTACGCAGAGAACTTCCTGAACATGATGTTCTCCGTCCCCTGCGAGGAGTACGAACCGCCTCCCGTGCTCGCCCGGGCCCTGAACATGCTGCTCATCCTGCATGCGGACCACGAGCAGAACTGCTCCACCTCCACGGTGCGGATGGTCGGGAGTTCCGGCGCCAGCCTGTTCGCCGCCATCTCCGCCGGCATCGACGCCCTGTCCGGGCCGCTGCACGGCGGCGCCAACCAGCAGGTCATCGAGATGCTCCAGTCCATCCGCGACAGCGGCGCCGACTACGGCAAGTTCGTCGATCGCGCGAAGGACCGGGACGACCCGTTCCGTCTCATGGGCTTCGGCCACCGGGTCTACAAGAACTTCGACCCGCGCGCCAGCATCCTCAAGGGCGCCGCGGACGACGTCCTGGAGCAGCTCGGCGTGGACGACCCGCTGCTGGCGCTCGCGCGCAACCTGGAGGAAGTCGCGCTGCAGGACGACTTCTTCGTCTCCCGCAAGCTCTACCCCAACGTCGACTTCTACAGCGGCATCATCTACCGGGCCATGGGGCTGCCCACGGACATGTTCACGGTCATGTTTGCCCTCGGCAGGCTGCCGGGCTGGCTCGCGCACTGGAAGGAGATGCGCGGCGACCCGGAGAACCGGATCAACCGGCCGCGGCAGATCTACACCGGCGCCCAGACCCGCGACTACGCGCCGCTGGCCGACCGCTAGCGCCGCCAGCCGCGTTGCGGACGCCGCGCCGCAGCCCCAGCCGCCACCGCTTCCAGCAGTGCCACTGCTGCTCGCCGGCTCCCTGCCAGGGCACGACCCGGGCCGTCAGGGCCGAGACGGCGGCAGGGGGCTGTCGGCCAGCGACTCTCGAGATTCTCCCGGACAGGCGAGATTCCCCACTGCGCCAGTCGACCGCAGCGGGCGCAAACCGCCGGACAAGCTCGAATGGACCCGCGTCCCCTGCGGCTCCCTCGGTGCCGACGGCGACGCGGCCGGGCCGGTCAGGCCCGCAGTTCGGGGCGGGCCGGCTTCGCTGGCGAGTGGTCCCGGCGGTAGACGAGGATCGTCCGGTCGAAGGTCATGACCGGCTTGCCGTCCTGGTTGTAGCCGATGGTGCGGAAGCCGACGATCCCCTGGTGCGGCCGCGACGCCGAGTCGCGCACCGACAGCACCTCGCTCTGCGCGTAGAGGGTGTCGCCCTCGAACACGGGGTTGGGCAGCCGTACCCGGTCCCAGCCCAGGTTGACCGCGTTCTGCGACAGGTCGGCCACCGTGAGCGCCGTGACGAGCGACAGCGTGAAGCAGGAGTTCACCAGCGGTCGCCCCCACTCCGTCTGGGCGGCGTACTGACGGTCAAAGTGAATCGGGTTCGGGTTCAGGGTGATCATCGTCAGCCAGACGTTGTCGCCCTCGGTCACGGTGCGCCCCAGCTCGTGGCGGAACACCTGCCCCACGTGAAAGTCCTCGAAGAACCGGCCGGCGCCGAGCGCCGGCGAACCTGTCTGTTCGCCGTTGCCGCTCGTCAGGTCGTCGCTCATTCCTTCGTTTCCCCCGCAATCGCTCCATTCCGCTCCAGATCGCTGATCTCGCCGTCGCCATAGCCGAGCTCCGCCAGAACCGCGAGGGTGTGCTCCCCCATCCGCGGTTCCCGCTGCCGCAACGTGCCCGGCGTGCGCTCCAGACGCGGCGCCGGGGCCACGTGGACCTCGCCGTCGGGGCCGACCGGGAACACGCCGCGCTCCACGTTGTGGGGGTGGCCCGGCGCCTCGTCCAGGTCCAGGACAGGCGACACGCAGGCATCGAGTTCGGTGAACACCTCCGCCCACTCGTCCCGCGTGCGGGTCAGGAAGGCGCGCGTGAACATCCCGATGTGCTCGGGCCAGCGCTCCTCGTCCATCTGCTCCTCGGCCACGTCGACGCCCGTGCCCTCGCACAGAGCGGCGAAGAACTGCGGCTCGATGGCGCCCACGGAGACGTAGCCGCCACACTTGCACTCGTAGCAGCGGTAGAAGGCGGCGCCGCCGCTCAGCAGGCCCACGCCCGGCGTCGAACGGGCGCCCTTCTGCGCGAAGTGGACCGCCATCAGCGAGGCCGCGCCATCGACCATCGAGGCGTCGATGTACTGGCCGCGGCCAGAGCGCTCGCGCTCGAACAGGGCGCAGAGAATCCCGAACGCCGCCATCAGGCCACCGCCGCCGAAGTCGGCCACCAGGTTGAGCGGCGGATGCGGCGGATCCTGGCCGTTGCCGATCTGCGACAGGACGCCGGCGAGCGCGATGTAGTTCACATCGTGGCCCGCAGCCATGGCCATCGGCCCGGTCTGTCCGTAGCCGGTCAGCGAACAGTAGACGAGCCGCGGGTTCAGTGCCGCAAGCGTCACCCAGTCGCAGCCCAGGCGGGCGCAGACGCCGGGCCGATTGCCCTCGAGGAACACGTCGGCATCGGCGGCCAGCCGGTGCAGGACCCGCCTGCCGCCTTCCGTCTTGAGGTTCAGCGCAATGCTGCGCTTGTTGCGCGACAGCATGTCGCCGGAGCGCACCGGCCCGCCGACCGCATTGTCCACCCGCAGCACGTCCGCGCCCATGTCGGCAAGCAGCATCGAGCAATAGGGCCCGGGCGCCAGCCGAGACAGGTCCAGCACCCGCAGTCCATCGAGAGCACCCACGAGTGCGAGCCTACCCCGGAGGCTGGGGACGCGGGCTGGCCTGCCAGCCCCCTACAGCTGCCGCCGACGCGGGCGCCGGCGCCTTCTGCGTCGGCGCGTGGCGCCGGTCGGGGCGCGGGCCGGGGTGTCCGCGGCGCGCTGCTGCCAGCCGGCCAGCGCTTCCTGGCCGGTGCCGGTGGCGGCGACGAGCAGGGAGAAGAGTTCAAGCGCCGCAGGCGTGTCCTCGCGCCGGAGGAGCCCCTGCACGGCCTTCGGGCGCGTGGGTTCCTCGCACAGGCGCTGGAAAGCGTCCAGCGTCATCTTCATCCGTCGGCGGCGGGCTGCAGAAATGGCGAAGCGACTGCCCATGTCCGCCACGACGTCGTCCACGAGCTGGAGCAGCCGACGGCGGCGCACTGTCTCACTGCGGGCTTCCAGGCGCTCGCGGCCGACCACGATGCGGGGCAGCAGGAGGGTCGAGAGAAGTACCGCGACGGGCAGGGCGGGCGGCTGCTGCACCCGTTCATCGAGCCGGTGGACGAGGGCCCCGAAACCGGGTGGTTCGCGTTCGGGCTGCCATACCTCGTCGACCTCGGCCAGGATGGCGGGCAGCAGACCGATGCGGGCCATCCAGCCGAACGCCGCGGCGCTGCGGCCGCTCGCGAGCAGCTCGATCAGCTCCTCGATCAGCCGGTGAGGCGAGGCCTTGGCGATCTCGTGCCGGTGCTCGACGGCGGCTTGAAGCGTCGGCTCGTCGATCTCGAAGTCGAAGCGAGCCGCGAACTCGCAGGCTCGCAGCATGCGTACCGGGTCCTCGCGACAGCGCACCTCCGGGTCGCCGATCATCCGCAGGCGGCCCCGCTCCAGGTCCTCGATGCCGCCGACGTAGTCCACGATCGCCCGGTCAGAGGCCCGGTAGAGCAGGGCGTTGATGGTGAAGTCGCGCCTGAAGGCGTCCTGCCGGGGGGTGCCCCAGGTGTTGTCGCTGGTCACCAGCAGTTCGCCCGGCGCACGCCGCTGATCCTCCGGGTCCGGGGCGCCGCGGAACGTCGACACCTCGACCACACCGTCGGCGAACAGCACGTGAACGAGGCGAAACCGTCGCCCGATGATCCGCGAATTGCGGAACAGCCGCCGTACCTCCTCGGGCCGGGCGTCGGTGACGATGTCGTAGTCCTTCGGCTTGCGCCCGAGCATGAGGTCGCGCACGCTGCCGCCGACGAGGCAGGCCTTGCGCCCCTTCTGGTCCAGGCGATACAACACCTTGCGGGCGCCGTCCGAGAAGTGCTTCGGCGTTACGGGGTGCTGGGAGCGCGAAAGGACGGTGGCCGGAGCCGTCGCTTCCATTGCGTCAGGGTATCCCACGAAGACCAGAAGCCGTTGACACGCCGCCGCGCTGATGCCGTCCTCTGGCGTTGCGCACTAGCCTGACCACCGACGACGACGTCCTGGCCGCGGCCAGGGACTGGCCACGGAGATCGGAATCAGCGCTGGGAAGCGCCATGTCGGAACTCGCGCTGAAGCAACGCCAGGCCTGCGAAGCCCGTTCAGCCGTCGTCCGCCTTCTGCATCAACCTGGACGTTACAGCTACCCGCTCGTGAAGCCGAACCAGCGGGCGAAGAGGCGCTGGGCGAAGGGGCTGAAGCGGGTGCGGCGCCACTGGTTGGCCGCCTTCTTGAGGGCCTCGGCGCGGGTGGGGTACGAGAAGATCGTGGAGGCGAAGCGGGAGAGGCCGACGCCGTGGGTCATCGCCAGGGTGAGCGGGGCGATCAGGTCGCCGGCGCCGGCGCCGACCACGGTGGCGCCGACGATCTCGTCCTTGCCCTGCTTGAGCAGGACGCGGAGGAAGCCTTCTTCCTCGCCGTCGAGCGCGGCGCGATGGTTCTCGTCGAAGGTGGCGTCGAACACGTCCACGGCGATGCCCTTCTCCTCGGCCTCGCTGCGGCTCAGGCCGACGCCCGCCAACTCGGGCGAGGTGTAGGTGCAGCGCGGCACGACCAGCCGGTCGACGCGGGCGCTGGGAAAGAAGAGGGCGTTCTGGACCACGGCGCCGGCGTGGGCGTCGGCCAGGTGGGTGAACTTGGCAAACGGTGTGACGTCGCCGGCCGCGAAGATCCGCTTGTTCGTGGTGCGCAGCTTCGAGTCGACATGCACGCCGGCGCGGTCGAACTCGACGCCGACGTCCTCGAGGCCCATGTCGTCGACGTTGGGCGCCCTGCCCACCGCCACGAGCAGCTCGTCGCAGATGGTCTCGGTGCGCTCGCCGTCGCCGCCGACGCTCGTGACCTTGATGCCGCCGTCATGGGGCGAGACGTTCTCGATCTGCGCGCCGAGCGCCAGCTCGACGCCGTCCTGCCTCAACGCCCGCTCGACCAGAGCCGCCGCGTCGGGATCCTCGCGCGAAAGAACGCGCGGGAGCACGTCGAAGGTGGTCACCCGGCTGCCGAGGCGGGCGAAGGACTGGGACAGCTCGCAGCCGATGGGGCCGGCGCCGATGACGGCGAGGCGCTCGGGACGTTCCGTCAGGCTGAAGACCGTCTCGTTGGTCAGGTAGTCGCAGCCGGCGAGCCCCGGAATCGGCGGCGCCATGGGCCGGGCGCCAGTGGCAATCAGCGCCCGCCGGAACGACAGCTTGCGGTCGCCGGCCGGGCCGGTCACCGAGACCTTGCGGTTGCTCAGGAAGCGCCCGCTGCCCAGGTAGACGTCCACGCCGTTGTCCGTGAAGCGCTCGGCGCTGTCGTCCTCCGCGATCGAGGCGCGAACGGCGCGCATCCGCTCCATGGCGGCGGCGAAGTCGCCCGGCCGGTCGAGCTCCGGAGCGCCGAACGCGGGAGCGCCGCGACCGGCCTTCCACCGGCGGGCCGCGGCGATGACGCCCTTCGACGGCACGCAGCCGAAGTTCAGGCAGTCGCCGCCCATGAACCGCCGCTCGATGAGCGCCGTGCGGGCGCCCAGGCCGGCGGCGACGATCGCGGTGACCAGGCCGGCGGTGCCGGCGCCGATGACCACGATGTGATAGCGGCCCGGCGGTTCGGGGTTGGTCCACTCCTCTGGCGCCACGCGGCTGGTCAGAATCCGGTCGTTCGCGCTCTCGGCGAGCATCTCCGGTCTCGTCATTCGCCCAGCTCCTGCTTGAAGGCCCGGCTCGCAATCCGGGAGATGATCGTGACCACGGCTACGGTGGCGACCAGGCCGGCCCCCATCAGCGCGTAGTCGAGAAGGCCCCGTTCCTGGCCGGCGGCGGCATCGCCCAGTTCGCCGGCGACGGCGCCGTAGTAGACGTAGAGCAGGGTCGCCGGAAGCATGCCGACGAATGCCGCCACGTAGTGGCTCAACTTCACCTTCGTCAAGCCAAGCGCGTAGTTCAGCAGGATGAAGGGCACGACCGGCGTCAGGCGCAGCAGGAAGACGATCTTGAAGCCCTGCCTGCCGATGGCGGCGTCGATGGCGGCGAAGCGAGGCTCCCCGGCGACCCGCTTCTCGATGGCGACCCGCACCAGGTAGCGCGAGGCAAGAAAGGCCCCCGTGGCGCCCAGCGAAGCGCCCACGAACACCAGCGCGGTGCCCTGAGCCAGGCCGAAGATCGCCCCGCCGGCGAGGGTGAGCAGGGAGCCCGGGATGAACGCGACCGTCGCCACCGCGTATCCCAGCACGAAGACGACCGGTGCCCAGACGCCGAGGCCCTGAACCCAGTCGCGGAACGCGGGCAGGTAGCCCGCCGCCTCGCGGCCGAAGACCACCAGCAGGCCGACCACGACGACCAGCGCCCCGATGCGAATCAGCAGCTTCCCCCTGCCGCCGCCGCCGTCTCCGTTTCCTTCCGTCACGAGTGCCTCCCTTCAGGCTGATGCGCGGTGTCGGCCAGGTCGAAGACGCTCTTGACCGGCGTGTAGATGTCCTCCGGGAGTTCGACGAACCGGGTCTCCCAGCCTGCCATCGAACCGTTCCACAGGCCGGGACGTTCGAACGACACGAGCTCCCGCGCGTCGTGGCGCTTGCGGACGATGAAGCTGGCGTCGTGGTCGACGAAGTCCTCCAGCCGGTACGCCGAGCCGCCGGACGACCGGACCGAGCAGACCAGGAAGACCGGGTTGAAGTGCGTGGAACGGGCCAGGATCTCCGCCTGCTCGGCATCGTCGAGGTCAACCTGCGAGGTCTCGACAATCTGCAGCTGCGGCTCGACCGACGCAGCGCCGTCCGCCGGAGCGACCCGGAAGGGGCCGCCACCGGCCTGGCCGACTGCCCGAACGAAGCCGCAGACGCGGGCCGGTCGGTTCGATTGCGCAGCGAGTTCCCGCGTCATGCCGGCCAGGACCTGCATGGCGTTCACGGCGGCACCCTGTGCGTGTTCAGGTTGCACGTTGTCTATGTTCTTCAAGCCGACGAGCTCGAAGCCCCGATCTGCAAGAGCCTGGAGATTACCAAGCAGGGCGCCGTGGCCGCCCGGCCTCAGCAGGAGCGACGCGGCCGGGTCGTCCGCGACCCGGAAGGGAGCACCCTCCGCGTCGATGGCGAGGCTGTCCGTGGCCTTCGCCTGGCGCGAGACGGTGATCTCGAACCGGGACTTCAGCCGCCGTTCGAGCGCCGGGACGCGGGCAGTGAGCAGCGCCTCGAAGGCCGGCTGATGGCGGGCGGCGACGGAGAAATGGAGCCTCGCCGTGCCCCGACCTCCCTGGAAGCCCGCCGCCTCGACCAGGTGCTCCTCCAGGGCGGTGCGCAGCTCCCGGGCGCCGGGGCGGGCCGGACGGCCCGGATACCGATGGAAGGGGACCAACGCCTTCGGCGAGTCGCCGTGACGGCCAAGGATCTCCTCCGGTGCGCAGTCGAAGGGGAGGCGGTCGCGGACCCTGCCCAGGCGAACGAGCGCCGGATGGTCCGGCGGGTAGCCGGCGGCCCGGGCCTCCCGCAGTTCGGCGAACAGCCGCGACGCCGCGCCCGACGCCGGCACGAAGCGCACCATGCGACCCTGCTCCGCGGCTTGCAGGCCGAGCTCCGCCAGGCGGTCCGCCTCGGCCCCTTCGGGCAGGCGGGAGATGCCGTCGCCGAGCCGGGCCGGGCGGACGAGCCTCGTCTTCGGCGGCGGGTTGCGCAGCAAGGCGAGTTGCCGCTGCGCCTCGTCCGGCCGGATGCCGTGGGAGACAAGCTGCTCGCGGTCGGCGGCGGTCAGGTCGTCACGGTCGGTCGACCCGGACGCGTTCATCTGCCGGCGCCGCGGTCGCCATCGACGGCGCCTTCTCGACCTTCGAAGGTCGGCAAGCGGTCGAGGCACTCCGCCGCCGGGGGCGCCGCCATGTCGCGGTCCGAAAGGTGCGGCGACTCGACCGGCCAGCGGATACCGATCTCGGGGTCGTTCCAGGCAACGACGAGCTCGTCCTCGCGGCTGTAGAGCTCGTCGCAGCGGTACTGCAGCTCGGCGACGTCGCTGAGCACGCAGAAGCCGTGGCCGAAGCCGCGCGGGATGTAGAGCTGGCGGAAGTTGCCTTCGGACAGCTGCCATCCGGTCCACTTCAGGAAGGTCGGCGAGCCGCGACGCAGGTCGACCGCGACGTCGAAGACCTCCCCTCTGGTGACGCGGACCATCTTCGACTGGGGACGACGGCACTGCAGGTGGAGCCCGCGCAGGACTCCCCGCACCGAGCGTGAGTGGTTGCTCTGGACCCACGGCCGGGCGAGCCCGGCGGCGGCGAAGGTCGCCTCGTTCCAGCTCTCCAGGAAGAAGCCGCGCCCGTCGCGATGAACGACGGGCTCGACCACCAGGACGCCGACCAGGCCGCTCTCGCGGACCTGCGGCGGAGCGCTCACGCCTCCTCCTCGAGCACGAGCTCCAGGTAACGTCCATACGAGCCACTGGCACGGGCCGCCAGCCGACCCAGCTGCTCCGCGTCGATGAAGCACATGCGGAACGCGACCTCCTCGAGGCACGCGACCTTCAGACCCTGCCGCTCCTCGAGCACGTGCAGGAAGTGCCCGGCCTGCAGCAAAGCCTCGTGTGTGCCGGTGTCGAGCCAGGCGATGCCGCGGCCGAGCAGCTCGACCCGCAGCGTCCCCTCGGCAAGGTAGAGCCGGTTCAGATCCGTGATCTCCAGCTCGCCCCGCGCCGACGGACGAAGCGAGCGCGCCAGCTCCACGACGCGCTCGTCGTGGAAGTACAGACCGGGAACGGCGAATGAGGACTTCGGGAACTGTGGCTTCTCCTCCAGGCCCACCACACGACGTTCGGCATCGAACTCGACCACGCCGTAGCGCTCCGGATCCCGCACGCGATAGCCGAAGATCGTTGCGCCCCCGGACGCGTGGCGCGACGCCGCCCGCTGAAGTACGTCGGGCAGGCCGTGGCCGTAGAAGACGTTGTCGCCGAGAGCCAGCACCGAACGGGCGCCGTGGAGGAACTCGGCGCCGATCAGGAAGGCCTGGGCGATGCCCTCGGGCGCCTCCTGAACCGCCCAGGAGAGATCGAGGCCGAGCTCGCATCCGTCGCCGAGGAGGCGCCTGAAGGCCGCCTGATCCTGCGGCGTCGTGATGATCAGGACCTCCCGCACGCCGGCGAGCATGAGGGTCGAGAGCGGATAGTGGATCATCGGCTGGTCGTACACGGGCAGGAGCTGCTTGCTGACCGCCCGGGTCACCGGGTGCAGCCGCGTGCCGCTTCCGCCGGCCAGCAGGATGCCGCGCAGCGGCGTCACGGCGCCCCCGTCAGCTTCGGCTGCAGGCCAAGCCGTCGGCTCTCGCTGCCGGCGGCGACCGCCTCGCACCACTCGCGGTTGGCCAGGTACCAGCGCACGGTCTGGCGCAGGCCGCTCTCGAAGTCGAAACGGAGCGCCCAGCCGAGCTCGCCCCTGGCCACCGAGGCGTCAATGGCGTAGCGCAGGTCGTGACCGGGCCGGTCTTCGACGAAGGTCACGAGGTCGAGGTAGCTCCGCGCTCCCGTCGAACGCAGCGCCGGGTTCTCCGCCGCCGGAAGTTCCTGCTCAAGCAGCGAGCAGATGGCCCGGACGACCTCGAGGTTCGTGCGCTCGGCATCGCCGCCCAGGTTGTAGCTGCGGCCGGGCCGACCCTGCCGCAGCACCCGGAGCAGGCCGGCGCAGTGATCGTCCACGTGCAGCCAGTCGCGGACGTTGGCGCCGGCGCCGTAGACGGGGAGCGGACGCCCCGCGACGGCGTTCAGGATCATGACCGGGATGAGCTTCTCGGGGAACTGGAAGGGGCCGTAGTTGTTCGAGCAGTTGGTCACGATCGTGGGCAGACCATAGGTCCTGTGCCAGGCGCGGACCAGGTGGTCGGCGCCCGCCTTGGAGGCCGAGTAGGGGGAGCTCGGATCGTACGGCGTGTCCTCGCGAAAAAGCCCCTCTTCGCCCAGGCTGCCGAACACCTCATCGGTCGAGACGTGGAGAAACCGGAAGCTGCGGCGGTCGGCCTCGGGGCGCCCGGTCAGGTGAAGCCGCGCCGCCTCCAGCAGCTCGAACGCGCCCAGGACGTTGGTGCGCACGAACGCGCCCGGGCCATCGATGGAGCGGTCCACGTGGCTCTCGGCGGCAAAGTTCAGCACCGCGGTCGGCCCCACGTCGGCGAACGCCCGCCGCACCTCGTCCCGGTCCGCCACGTCGCCGCGCACGAACGAGTAGCGCCGGTCGCCTGCCACCCTTTCCAGGTTCAACAGACTGCCGGCGTAGGTCAGCTTGTCGAACACGACCACGCGGCGCTCGGGACAGCTCTCGTCCGCGAGCGCAGCGGCAACGAAGTTGCTGCCGATGAAGCCGGCGCCGCCGGTGACCAGCAGGATCTCGGCAGAAGCCAAGGACGGACCCGAGGGCGGATCAGTGGTCGCCGGCCGTCGGCGCCGCAGGCGAACCGGCCGCGGCTGCTTTCAGCACCCGCTCGTGAAGCAGGCCGTTGGTGGCGACGACACCACGATTGTCGTCCAGGGTTCGGCCGAGGCTGAAATCAAGCTTGCGACCGAAGGCGTCCGTGACTGTGCCGCCGGCCTCGGTCACGACGCTCAGACCGGCCGCGTGATCCCAGATCTTCTCGCGGTAGGTGGCGGACGAAGGCAGGCGCAAGTAAATCGAGGCATCGCCGCGCGCCATGGCCGCGTACTTGCACTGGCTGTCCATGCGCACTGGCTCCGCCGTGACGCCGAGCCGCTCGGCGATGTCGGCATGGCCGCCCCGGTTCGAGTGCATCGACACCGCCGATTCGCAGAAGACGGCCTGCGCCGGGTCGTCGACCGACGAGACGCCGATGCGGCGCGCCTCCCCCGCGCCACGTTCCACGGGCAGTTCCCAGGCGCCGTGGCCCCGGCGGGCGACGAACACGCACCCACGGTCGCCTTCCACCGGCAGGTTCGGACAGCCCAGCACGCCACCCACGACCTCGCCGTCCTCCATCAGGCCGAGCGCGACCGCGTACTGGGCGCCGCGGAGGAAGCCCTTCGTGCCGTCTATCGGATCCAGCACCCAGAACCTGCCGGTCGCGCCGCCGGTAGCGCTGCACCGGTCGATGGCGGCGGCGACCCGGTCGGCGTCGGCTCCGGGAAACTCGGCCGCAACGACCTCGACGACACGGTCCATCAGGCCGCTGCCGGCGATGTCCGCCGACGTCTCCTCGCCGACGATCGCGTCGTCTTCCGGCAGCGTGAGGCTGATCAGGGCCTGCGCCACCCAGTCCGCGACCGTGACCGGAGAGCGGTCTTCCTTGGTCAGGAACGCGCCCCTCAGATCGTCCTGAAGGCTGCGGGTGACCCGGCACGCCAGCCGCACGGCGCGAACCGCATCGGTCAGATCGCCGTACTCTCCATCAGTCGTGCTCCCGTCTGCCATGTTCCCGTTGCCCATGCGTTCGTTGCCGCAGCGGCGATCATATTGGCAGTGCTCACCCGTGCCACACTGAACCGGTGGCGGTGGACACCAGGGAGGAAGCGGCGATCGTGGCCGAGGCCATCGCCGGTTCCGAGATTGCCTTCCAGAAGATCGTCGAACGCTACCAGCGACCCATCTTCAGCCTGATTCTGCGCATGGTCCGCGACCGCGGCATCGCCGAGGACGTCACCCAGACCGTGTTCGTGAAGGCCTGGATGGCGCTCGATCGCTACGACCCGAGGCGACGCTTCGCGAGCTGGCTGTTCAAGATTGCCAGCAACGCCGCGATCGACCAGCTCCGCCGCCGGACGCTGCCAACGACCCCGCTCGAGACCTTTGAACCGGAGGAAACGTCGCTCCTCGCCCGAATCGAGGACCAGCGTGCGGAGTCTCCCGACACGCTGGTGAAGCGCAAGGAGCTCGCCGCCGCCCTCGAGGCTGCGGTGGCGGCGCTCAGGCCGGAGTACCGGATCGTCATCCTGCTGCGTTTTCGGGAGGATCTGCCCTACCGCGACATCGCGGAGGCCACCGGCATGCCGCTCGGCACGGTCAAGACAAACCTGAGACGGGCACGACGGGAGATCGAGGACCGGCTGCGCGGGGAGGGCGTGGTCTGAAACCGGAGCGTTGGAGCAGCCGTAGGGCGAGGAACATGGCAGGCTCGGGCCGCAAGCACCCACGCGACGGCGCCCTGCCGAGAACGCGAATCACGCCGCGAGGACAGTCTGATGCGGAAACAGCTCGACCTTCGGACCCTGTTCAAGTCACTGGAGGACGGGGCCCCGCCGGCGGACCTCACCAGCCGGATCATGAACCAGGTGGCCATGACCAGGCGGCCCGTTCCGACACCGGTCCGGCGAACGGGGAGGCTGGCGGCCCTCGCGTGGCTGCGGCCTGCCATCGCCATGTCCGGCGCGACGGCCTTGCTCCTGTTCGGCGGTCGCGTCTGGCTGGGAGCGAACTCCTGGCTGAGCCTGCTCGACGGGGTGGAAGCCTCGCTGCTCGGAGCGACCGAGCTGCTCGTCCTCGCCGTCAGCGTGCTGGCCGCGAGCGGCGCGTTCCTGAACGGCGCCGTGCTGGCAGGCGAGTCGACCGGCCTCGTCCTGAGCACACCGACCGTGACCGCCGCGGTCGCCGCGGTCACGCTTCTCTGTCTGGTCGGGGTGGCGCTCCTGCACCGCCTCGCGCAGGCCGCCGTCATTCAGCGCCGCCGGCGAGGCGTTCGGACCGGGGCCATCGTCCTCGCCTTCGGTCTCGGCACGGCCGGCGTGGCCTTCGGCCAGCCCGGAACCGGTGCGGCCGAAGGGGCGCAGCAGAGTGCCCGGGAATCCCGGGCGCAGGCCCAGGAAGCGCAGGAGCAGGCCCAGGCCCAAGCGCAGGAAGCGGCCGGCCAGGCTCAGCAGGAACAACTGCAGTCGCTTGGGGATGCCGTCGACGCTCTCGAGGAGCGGCTCGACGAAGCTCTCGACGACGCGACGCAAGCGGACGACGGCGACGCGCAGAGCGTGGTCGAGGACGCGCTTGAACGCATCGAAGACCTGGAACGCGACCTGGCCGCGGCCAGCGATCAGGACCGACGGAGCGACGGCCGCAGCGCCGGTGACGGCGCTCGCCGCGGCCGCGACAACAACCGCGTGGCGTTCGGCAGCATGGTGCGGGTCGGCCGCGACGAGGTCGCATCCGAGGTCGTCTCCATCGGCGGCGGGGCGGAGATCGACGGCGTGGTGCGCGGCGACGTCGTGGCCGTCGGCGGCGGAGTGAAGATCGCCGGACGGGTGACCGGCGAGGTCGTCTCCATCCTCGGCAACGTCGAGCTCGGCCCGGACGCCGACGTCGGCGGCGATGCCGTTTCGGTCGGCGGCTACGTCAGCTATGAAGACCGCAACGACATCGGAGGCGACATTGCCGAGGTGCCGATCGGCAGCTTCGAGTGGGGCGACTGGGACTGGTCGCCGAACTGGAACGACAGCTCCACGCCGCGCGTCCGCGAGCGGTCTTCCTTCCTGAGCGCAGGCAAGCTGATGAGCTTCCTGTGGAACATCGTCTTCACCGGCGTCCTGATTGTGCTTGCCGGCTTCGTCCTGCTCGTCGTGCCCAAGGCAGTGGGACGGGTGCGCACTGCAGCACTTGCCAATCCCTGGGTCCTGCTCGCCGTCGGCTTCGGGATCGAACTCCTCTTCCTGCCGGCGATGGTCGTCGCCACGCTGCTGCTCGTGGTGACGGTGGTCGGCATCCCGTTCGCCGTGCTGCTGTGGCCGGTGGCGGGGGTTGCCCTGGCCGCCGCCCTCCTGCTCGGCTACAGCGGCGTAGCCCTGGCGGCAGGCAACTGGTTCCGTGAGCGCTTCGAGGCAGCCCGTCGACTGCCGACAGGCAGCTTCGCCGCCATCGCACTCGGTGTGCTCGTCATTCAGGCGCTGGCCCTGGCGGCGGACCTCCTGGGTTTCCTCGGCATGCCGTGGTTCCTTCGCGCCATGCTCTGGATCCCGGGCTTCGTCGTCTGCTGGCTGGCGTGGTCGATCGGCCTCGGCGCGGCCTGCGTGACGCGCTTCGGCACGGCGGACCACGAAGCGGCGCCGACGACGCCGGTTCCGCCGCCCGCTCAACCGCCGGAAACGCCGGATACGCCTCCGCCTGCGCCTCCCGCGCCGGAGGAACAGCCCGCGGCGGCAGCGGCTGAGACGGTGGAGGGCGCCAAGCCACCGGAGAGCGAAGCCGAACCAGCCCCGGATGCCGACGGAGAGTCGGCCGAGGCTGACCGCGGCGGCGACGGCGATGACAGCGATGGCAGGGACGACATCTCCCGATCCCTGGTTCCGAAGCCGCCGCCGGCCTGAGTCCTTCCGTCATGCCCTGAGGGCATGCAGCGGCGGACAGGGGCGCAGCGTAGTAGTCTCGGCGAATGCTGGCCCGCGGGCTCGCCGGACTCGTTCTGCTCGCAGCTCCGCTGGCCGGTGCTGCGGCCAGCGACGACCTCGCCCAGGCTTGTCAACGGCTGCGCGACGGCGACAACCCGTACTTTGGCGCCGCGCGGGCGGACGAGTTGCGCACAGCCCTGGCGGCAGAGCCCGGCGACCTGGAGCTGAAGGCGGAGCTCGGCGCGGAGCTGCTTCGGCAGGGCGACACCGCCAGCGCCATCGACCACCTGTCGTCAGTGGTCAAGGCCCTGGCGGCGCCGCCCGAAAGGCGACCCACGATCCCGGAGTGGATCCTCGCCCTCGCCCACCTGCAGCGAGCCGAGGACCAGAACTGCGTCCACCACGCGGCGGAAAGCCACAGCGAGGGTACGACGGCGGGACGCCCGAACCGGGCCCGCGTGTCAGGCGACAGCTGCATCTTCCCGGTCTCGCCGGCGGCGGTTCATCGCCGGCCGGAGCACGCCCGCGCCGCCGGCGACCTGTTCCGGGACATGCTGGAGACTGGCCGCCCCACCGGTCCCCGGAGGTACAGGGCCGCCTGGCTGCTCAACGTCGCGCGACGACTGACGGGAGACTTCCCGGAGGGCGTCCCGGCCCGTTTCCGCATCGATGACGAAGCGCTCGTCTCCGGCGCCCTGCCCGGCGGCCGCTGGCGCAACCTGGGGCCGGAGCTCGGCGTCGACGCACTCGACCTGGCCGGCGGGGCCATCGCGGACGACTTCGACAACGACGGCGTACTCGACCTGATCACCTCGACGTGGGATCCGTGCGGCTCGCTCGTGGCCTTCCGCGGCGACGGCCGAGGCGGCTACATCGATGTCACCGACGCCTGGGGCCTCGAGGGTCAGTACGGCGGCCTGAACCTGATTCACGCCGACCACGACGGCGACGGCCGGCTCGACCTGTACGTCCTGCGCGGCGCCTGGCTGCTCGAGGAAGGGCGCATCCGCAACTCGCTGCTGCGCAACGAAGTCGACACGGGAGGCGGCTTCGTGGACGTCACCGACGCGGCCGGCCTCGCCACGCCCGGCTACCCCACTCAGGCGGCGGCCTGGGCAGACCACGACGGCGACGGCGACCTGGACCTCTACGTGGCCAACGAGGCGAGCGAGGCCCACGCGCACCCGTCGCAGCTCTTCGAGAACCTGGGCGACGGCACGTTCCGCGACATCGGGCAGGAAGCAGGAGTCACGAACCTGCGCTACGCGAAGGGGGTCGCCTGGGGCGACGTCGACAACGACGGCGACCCGGACCTCTACGTCTCGAACTTCGGCGCCAACCGCCTCTACCTGAACGACGACGGCGCCTTTCGCGACGTTGCCGTTCGCACCGGGGTCACCGAGCCGGAGCGCGAGAGCTTCGCCACCTGGTTCTTCGACTACGACAACGACGGCGACCTGGACCTGTACGTCGGTGACTACCGCGACCAGGCCGCCGAGGTGGTCGCCTCCTACCTGGGAACGGACCCGGGCGAGGGCCAGCCGCTGCTGTATCGAAACGACTGCGGACCGGAGGCCGGCTGCGGCGGGCAGCTGCGGATGACCGAAGTCTCCAGGGAGCTGGGGATTCGGCGGCCCGCCATGCCGATGGGCGCCAACTTCGGCGACCTGGACAACGACGGCTGGCTCGACTTCTACCTCGGCACCGGCGAGCCGGACCTGGCCAGCCTGATGCCCAACCTCATGTACCGCTTCGACGGAGCGATGTTCCAGGAGGTCACCTTCGCCGGCGGCTTCGGCCACCTCCAGAAGGGCCACGGGGTCGCCTTCGCCGACCTCGACCGGGACGGCGACATGGACCTGCTGCACCAGCTCGGCGGCTTCTACCCCACCGACACCTTCGGCAACGCGCTGTTCGAGAACCCGGGCAACGACAACGCCTGGGCCACGCTGCGCTTCAGCGGCCTGGGCCCGGCGGGCGGGGGCGCCAACCGTTTCGGCGTCGGTTCCCGGGTCGCGCTCAGGACCGAGGGGCCAGGCGGCAGCAGGACGATCCACCGCGTGGTCGGGTCGGGGGGGTCGTTCGGCGGCAACAGCCTGCAGCTGGAGATCGGCCTGGGCGACGCGACCCGCATCGCCGAGATCCGGGTGCGCTGGGCCGGTTCCGGTCGCGAGCAGACCTTCCTCGACGTCGCACCGCGCGCGGTCTACCGCGTGGTCGAGGGCGAAGGCGCGCTGGAACCGGTCGAGGCCGCCCCTTTTCGCCTGGGCGGCGACCCTTGAGGCTGGCCGCCGGGGCGAGCGCCCTGGCCCTGCTCGCCACGCTTCATGCGGCGGACTCCCGAGCCGCAACCGGAGAGGTGGCGTTCGTCGACGCAACGGTCAGCTCCGGGCTCGACTTTCTGCACTGGAACGGGATGAGCGGGCGCCTCTACTACCCGGAAGTCGTCGGCGCCGGCGCGGCTCTGTTCGACTACGACAACGACGGCGACCTCGACCTCTACCTGGTGCAGGGCGCCAAGCTCGGCGACATCGATGCGGCGAGCGCCACCATGCCCTGGACGGGCGAATGGCCCCCTGGGGACCGGCTCTACCGCAACGACCTGGAAACCGGGTCCGGCAAGCCGGTCGTCCGACTGGTGGACGTCACCGACGAGAGCGGCATCGACGCGACGGGCTACGGCATGGGGGTGGTCGCGGCCGATTTCGACAACGACGGCCACGTCGACCTGTACGTACTGAACCTGGGCGCCAACCAGTTCTGGCGCAACGAAGGCGACGGGAGGTTCAGCGACCGGACCCGGGCCAGCGGCACCGGGGACGAACGCTGGAGCATCGCCGCGGCTGCCGCCGACCACGACGGAGACCTGGACCTCGACCTCTTCGTGGTGAACTACCTGGACTTCAGCCTGGCGAACCAGAAGACCTGCCTGACGGAACGGGGCGAGGAGGACTACTGCCTGCCGGGCGCCTATCGACCCGTCGCGGACGCCCTGCTGGTGAACGACGGCGCCGGGCTGTTCGAGGAAGCCAGCCAGCGGGCCGGTCTGATGGCGGCGCATCCCGGCAACGGCCTCGGCGTCATCGCGGCAGATCTCGACGGCGACCGCAGGCTCGACTTCTACGTCGCCAACGACCTGATGCCCAACCACCTCTGGCTGAACGCCGGAGACGGCCGCCTGGTCGAGGACGGGCTGGTCAGCGGCGCCGCAATGAACGCGAACGGTGAAGCGGAGGCAAGCATGGGCGTCAGCGCCGGCGACCACGACGGCGACGGCGACCTCGATCTCTTCCTCACCCACTTTCACCGCGAGACGAACACGCTGTATCGGAACGACTCGACCCCGGGCGCGGCCAGCTTCCGGGACCGGACGACTGCTGCCGCACTGGGCCGGCCGAGCTGGGACGTGACCGCCTTCGGGGTCGCCTTCGTCGATCTCGACCACGACGGCTGGCTCGACCTCGCGACGGTCAACGGCGCGGTCACGTTCGCCGCCGGCAGACCGCGCACGAAGGACGACCCGTTCCCCCTCGACCAGCCGAACCAGGCATTCCTGAACGTGCCTGGCGGCGGAGGGGGGCGACGCTTCGCCGTCGCGCCCGGCGGTCTCCCGGAGGGGCCGAGCCCGCACGTCAGCCGCGGTCTCGCCGTCGGCGACGTGGACAACGACGGCGACACGGACCTGGTCATCACCAACAACAGCGGGCCGGCGCGCCTGCTGCTGAACCAGGCCGACCCGGGCCGAGACTGGGTCGGCATCGAGCCGCGGCTGGGGCCGGAGCAGGGTAGTCGCCCAGCCGCGAGCGTCACGGTGCGGGTACACCGAAGCGAAGCGCCGCCGATGGTTCGGCTGGCCGGCGGGGGCGGCAGTTACGCATCCTGGGGGGATCCACGAGTCGTGGTCCCGACCGGCAGCGACGAGATCGTCCGCGTCGAGATCGCCTGGCCCGACGGCACGGTCGAGGAGTGGGCGCCGCCGCCTGCCGGGGCTTACACTCCCCTGGTGCGCGGCACGGGGACGCCGCGCCCGAACGAGGGGGACGACGAATCATGACCAGGAGAACCAGCCGCCGGGCGCCGGCTCTGATCCTGGCCCTGCTGGCGACGCTCGCCGGCGCCGGCCTGCAGGCGCAGGCCGAGGGGCGGCCGCCGCTGCTGCCGGTGCCGGAGGTCGACCTGCGCGGGGTCGACGATGCGGTGCGGGAGCAGCTGGAGCAACAGCGGGAACTGCTGGAAGCGGCCCTGGGCGAGGCCGAGAACATGGAGGCGGAGCAGCTGGGGCTGCTGTTCGGGGACGCTGGCCAGCTCTACCTGGTCTACGACCTGCTGCCGGCGGCCCGGGCCTGCCTCGCCAACGCCGCCGCCCTGCAGCCGACGAACTTCCGCTGGCGGTACCTGCTGGCAAGCGCCGCCGAGCACCTTGGCGAGCTCGAGGCGGCGGTTGAGGAGTACGACAGGGCGGCCGAGCTTCAGCCGGACGACCCACCCGTGGCCATCCGCCTGGGTCGGGTGCATCTGGCCCTCGGGCGCCACGAGGACGCCCGCAGGCACTACGAGCGAGCCCTGCAGCTCCCAGGCGCCGGGGCCGCCGCGCACTTCGGCCTGGGTCGGGTCGCCTTCGAGACGGACGATCCGGAGACTGCACTGCGCCACTTCCAGGACGCGCTGCAACAGCAACCCCGGGCCGACTCCTTGCACTACCACATCGCCCAGGCGCACCGGGCGCTCGGCAACAACGACGCGATGCGGGCGGCGATGCAGCTGCGCGGAGAAGCCCAGGTCGCGTTCCCGGACCCCATCGCGGCCGAGATCAAGGAGTCGGCCACCGGGATCGGCGCCCTGCTGCTGCTCGGACGCGTCGCCCTGGCCGCGAACGCCTGGGAGGCAGCGGAAGGGCACTTCCGCGAAGCAGCGACGGGGTACCCCGACAACGTCGCCGCGAGACGATCGCTGGCGACTGCGCTCGAAGGCATGGGGCGCAGGGCGGAGGCCGTCATGTGGTACCAGGAGGCTCTCGACCTTGCGCCTGACGACGTCGGGCTGCTCTTTCGCACCGGCGTGCTCTACAACGAGGAGAACCGCTGGCAGGCGGCCGCGGAGCGGCTGCGCCGCGCCGTCGAGATCGAACCCTCGCTGGGGCCGGCGTGGGTCGAACTGTCCAGGAGTCTCGACCGGACCGGCGAGCACGCCGAGGCAGCCGAGGCCCTGACCAGGGCGCTGGAGCTGGCGCCGGGCGACCGCAACCTTCGCTACCACCGTGCCCGCTACTACCGGTCGGCGGGACGGCGCGAACTGGCGCTCCGCGAGTTCGAGGCACTGCTGACCGAGTTCGGGCCCAACGCCGAGATCTCGCTCGTGCTCGGACGCATCGAGGCGGAGCTCGGCCGACCGGCTTCTGCCGCCAGGCGCTTCGAGGAGGTCATCGCGGCGGACCCCGGCCCGGTCCTGATGAGCCAGGCGCACTTCGCGCTGGCCAACGTCCGCACCGAACAGGAGCGCTACGACGACGCGATTCCCCACTACCAGTTCGCGCTCACCTTCAACCCGACGATGAAGGAAGCCTGGTTCAACCTGGGGACCGCGCTCGGGCGCCTGGGCAAGTTCGCCGAGGCAGCGCTCGCCTCCCGTCGTTCCCTGGAGCTCGACCCGGACGACAGCAGAGCCCGGGCGGCCGAGGTCACTGCCCTGCTGCTGGCCGGCGAAGACGCCCGGGTCCGACTGATGCTGGAGCAGACCCTCGACCTGCCCGACCAGGGCGGCAGCGGCTTCTTCGCCCTGCTCCTGGCCGAGGTCCTGGCGGCCTCGGACGACGACGCGGTGCGCGATGCCGAGCTGGCGCTCCGGATGGCCACGAGCCTGTTCGAACGCGCGCAGACTCCGGCCCACGGCGCTGCCGTGGCGCTCGCCTACGCCGCCAACGGCGACTTCGAACAGGCCGCCGCCTGGCAGCAGCGCCTGATCGAGAACCTGGAACGGGAAGGCGGCGGCGAGGCGCTGGCAGATGCGCGGGAGCGTCTGGCCGCGTACCGGGCCGGTCAACCGGTGAGAGCGCCCTGGCGCCGCTGAGGGCGCCCGCCGTCCGGGGGCCGAGGGGGCCGCAGGGGACCGGGCGCTCTGGGGGTGGTTGAAGGGTCGGCGCCGGCTTCGGTCGGCTGCGCTGCGGGAGGGTGTGCTTCTCCGCAAGGACGGTGGAAAACGCTGGCCTGAAGCCCCCTGCCACCCCCTCGAACCTGACGGCTCACGTCTGAGGCCAGGGACCCTCGAGGGCGGGTCAGGCCGATTCGTAGCGGCCGGGGCTGGTTTCGCGCAGCTTGCCTTGCTCGACCAGGGCTTCGAGGTGGGCCCGCAGCGAGAAGGCGGCGGCGGCGTGGAGTTTCGGGTCCACGTCCGCGTAGATGCGCTCCACCATGGCCGGGACGGTCGCGGCGCCGGCGCCTGTCGCCTCGAGGGCCTGGTCGGTGCGCAGCTGCCGGTGGCGTCTGATCTCGCGGATGCGCTCCAGCGGAGGTTTGACCGACTCGCCGTGACCGGAATGGAGAACGGCGATGCCGCCGTCCCGGCCCAGCTCCAGCAGGCGGTCGAGCGACGCCATGTACTGATTCAGGTTGCCGTCCGGCGGCGCGATGATCGAGGTCGACCAGCCCATGACAAGGTCGGCCGAGAACAGCGCTCGCTCCTGCTCGAGCAGGAAGCACAGATGATCGCTGGCATGGCCCGGAGTGTGGAGGGCCACCAGGTCGACGGAAGGGGCCGAGAGTCGTTCGCCATCCTCAAGGCGCCGGTTCCCCGCGAACGGCGGATGGCGGTGGAAGGCGCGAATGGAGGTCGAGAAGGCCTCGGCGACCCGCGGCGCCAGCGGCCAGTGATCCCGGTGGACGTGGCTGATCAGCACCGCGGCCACCTGCCTGCCGCCGACCGCCTCCACAATCGTCTCGAAGTGCGCGTCGTCCTCTTCGCCCGGGTCCAGCACGAAGGCTGGCCCCTCGGCGCCGCCGATGATCCAGGTGTTCGTGCCCGGGCCGGTGAAGATGCCCGGGTTGTCCTGCGTGACGCGCAGCACGCGCTCCGAAACCCGGACGGGTTCGCCCTTCACCAGGTCGGGCATCGACGACACCTCAGCGCGTGAACGCCCGCTGCCAGTCCCGGGCGTTGTCGGTCGAGGGGCGCACGGCGGCCTCCTCGTAGCCCTCGTCGCCGGGCAGCACGGCGCGCGCCGGCTCGTCCGGCGTGCGCCCCAGCAGCACCCGAGGCTGCATCACGGGAAAGTCGACCTGGGCATCGACGGCGGCGATCGCTTCGTCCGCGGACTCGAACGGCGCGAGCTTCTGGAGGTTGCGGATGGTCGGGAAGATGATCATCCACTCCCGGCGGCGGCCTCGCTCCAGAGCTTTCGCAGCCGTCACCCAGGCGGAACTCGTCAGCTCGTGATCGTCGTGGGCGGCCGCCTGGTTGCGCGGCGCCCGAGCGACGAAGAAGCGGGTGTCGTAGCGACGCGGCTGCCCCTCCGGCGTGATCCAGTGAGCCCAGTAGCTGATGCGGTCGGTTGCGAGCGTCAGCCCTTCCGCGGCCGCGATGTCGAGCAGCGACAACTCGCCTGCGTTCAGGTCGTCGCGCAGCTTCCGATAGTGCGCCTCCACTGCCGGGGCCGAGAAGTCCAGCAGGCGCCCCTGGCGGTCATGAGCGAAGAGGACGCCAGCTTCCTCGAAGCACTCGCGTATCGCGGCAACGAAGAAGGTCAGGCCGCCCTCCGCAAGCCCGAGCCGGTCGCTGGCCTCGCGGTCGGTCAGGCCGTCGCAGAGCGACTCGTCGACCCGGTCCTCCGGATCCACGCGTCCACCCGGGAAGACGTAGGCCCCGCCCACGAAGTCGGACCGGATGTGCCGCCGCTCCATGAAGACCTCGACGCCGTGCGGGCTGTCACGCAGCAGCAGAACGGTCGAGGCGTGACGGGCGGTCACCGACTGGGGCGACCGGTCAGCCATCGTCGCCGTCCAGCTCTTCGATCTGCACGTCGGCGGCCGGGGTCGAGGCCTGCAGACGCCGCGCCGCCTCCTCGGCGCCGCGCAGGGCGCGCAGCACGCTGCGACCCGCGATGTCCTTCAGCTCCTCGTCGCTGTAGCCCCGCCGCACGAGCTCCACGAACAGGTCCGGGAAGGTCGAGGCGTCCTCGAGGCCGACGGGAACGACGGAGATGCCATCAAAGTCGGAGCCGATGCCCAGGTGCTTCGTGCCGATCAGACCGCGAACGTGATCGATGTGGTCGGCCACGTCGGAGAGAGTTGCCGTGGGGCCGGGGTTGGCGCGTCGCCAGGCCATCAGCATCTGATCAATCTGCGCCGGGTCGGTCCCTGCCTCCAGCAGCCGGGTGCGCTCGGCGACCACCTCCTGGGAGGAAAGCCGCACCTCCTCGTTCACGAAGGAGGGGACGAAGGTGATCATGATCACGCCGCCGTTCTCCGGCAGCCGGCGCAGCACGTCGTCAGGCACGTTGCGCGGGCTGGGCGTGACCGCGAACGCCGACGAGTGGGAGAAGATGATCGGCGCCTCGCTCTCGTCCAGGGCGTCGTTCATGACGTCGACCGTGACGTGCGACAGGTCGACCAGCATGCCCAGCCGGTTCATCTCCCGCACCACCTGGCGCCCGAAGGCCGTGAGCCCGCCGTGGACCGGCTCGTCGGTGGCGGAGTCCGCCCAGGCTACGTTGTCGCCGTGGGTCAGCGTCATGTAGCGGACGCCGGCGAGGTGGAGCTGCCGCAGGACGCCGAGCGACGACTCGATCGAATGGCCGCCCTCGGCGCCGAGCAGGGACGCCACCCGGCCAGCGGCATGAATGCGCTCGATGTCGCCGGCAGTCAGGGCCAGTTCGAGCACGTCCGGATGGCGCTCGATCAGCCGCCTGGTCAGGTCGACCTGCTCGAACACGACCCGGGCGGCGCCGGGGCCCGTGAACGAGGTCGGGATGTAGACGGACCAGAACTGCGCGCCGACGCCGCCCTCCTGCAGACGCCGCAAGTCCGTGTGCATCGGCGGCTGAAGCGCCGTCGTGTCCTGGAAATCGATGTCCGCCAGGCGGTTCCCCACCCGCGTCCGGTACTGCCAGGGGACGTCGTTGTGGCCGTCCACCAGGGGAACCTCGCGCAGCAGTTTCAGCACGTGCTCCCGGCTGGCTCGTTCCTCCTGCGCAGCGGCCACGGACGTTGAACCATAGCCCACCACCAACGCGATGACGGCGCCTGTCAGAGCGCCTTTCGCCTTCATCTTCACCCCCTGCCTGCCGTTGTGGAGGCGATTGTAGGCGAAGCGGGAGCGGATGGCCGGGCCGCGACCGGCGCCCGGTCTCCGGTTGGCCCCCGGCTGCTACGCTGAGCGCAGTGCAACCCTGCTGGGCAAGGTCCATCGGCATCATCGGCCTTGGCGGGTTCGGCCGCTTCCTGGTCCAGGTGTTCGCCGGTCGCTTCGGCATCGCCGTGTGGGACCGGCGTGACCTGCAGGCGGAGGCGGAGGGCCTGGGCGCCCGGTGGGCCGACCTCGCGGAGTGCGCAGGCTGCGACATCGTCATCCCGGCCGTGCCAGTCCAGGAGCTCGACGGGCTGCTCGTCGAGCTGGCGCCACTTCTCGCCGAGGACACGCTCGTCGTGGACGTCGCCTCGGTGAAGATCAAGCCGATGCAGCTTCTCGAACGGCGTCTGCCGGAGCACGTCCAGTACCTGGGAACTCACCCGCTGTTCGGCGCCCAGAGCGGAAGATGCGGGCTCGACGGCCTGCAGATCGTGATCTGCCCACCCAGGCGGCCGGTCGACGAGGGACGCGTTCGAGCCGTGAGGGGGTTCCTGAGCTCGGAGCTCGGCCTCGAGGTGGTCGACATGTCCGCCGAGCGGCATGACGCCGAGATGGCCTACATTCAGGGCCTGACGCACTGGATGGCCAAGGCGCTGCGCGAGATGCGGATGCCCGAATCCACGCTGAGCACGGTCGCCTGGCGGCACCTGATGCAGATCGAGGAGAACCTCAGGGAGGATTCCCACGATCTCTTCCAGACCATCGCGGGGGAGAACCCCAGGGCAGCCGCGGCCCGCAGGGAGCTGCGCAAGCGCCTCGACCACATCGAGGAGATGATCGAGAGCAGCGAGCAGGACCCGGCCGACCTGTGCAGCTGACCGCTGTCGTCACATCACTCGTCGGTCCTCGCCTGCCCCGCCCGGGCACGACGTCGAGCCGGCGGCGGCCGCCTCCGGGCGGCTTCAGGAAAGCCAGCGCTTGCGGCGACGGTAGTGCTTCACGTCCCGATAGCTCTTGCGCTGGCCCACCTGGGTCAGCCCCAGGTAAAACTCCTTGACGTCGGCGTTGTCCTGAAGCTCGGCCGGAGTGCCCTCCAGAACGACCCGGCCTCCCTCCATGATGTAGCCGTAGTGCGCGATTTCCAGCGCCCTCGTCGCGTTCTGCTCGACCAGAAGGATCGTCGTTCCCTCTTCGCGGTTGATGCGCTGGATGATCTCGAAGATCTCCTGTACCAGCAGCGGCGCCAGCCCGAGCGACGGCTCGTCGAGCAGCATCAGCCTGGGCCGGGCCATCATGGCGCGTCCGATCGCCAGCATCTGCTGCTCTCCGCCGGACAGGAACCCGGCCATGGACGAGCCGCGCTCCTTCAGGCGCGGGAAGTAGCCGTAGACCAGATCCAGGCTCTCGTCGAGCGAGCCCTTGTCCGCGACGGTGCAGGCGCCGGCCAGCAGGTTCTCCTGGGGCGTGAGGTGCTCGAAGACCCGGCGACCCTCCATGACCTGGAAGATCCCCCGACGGACGATGTCCTCGGCCGGCAGCCGGTCGATGTGGTCGCCGTCGAACTCGACGTTGCCGTCCGTGACTTCGCCCTGCTCGGGACGCAGCAGCCCGGAGATGGCCTTGAGCGTGGTCGACTTGCCGGCGCCGTTGGTGCCGAGCAGGGCCGCGATCTGCCCTTGCTCCACCTTGAGCGACAGCCCCTTGAGCACGAGGATGACGTCGTTGTAGATGACCTCGACGTTGTTCAGGGACAGCATTGCCGTTCAGTAGGGAGAGTTGCAGCGCCGCCCGGCGGCCGGGCCGGACAAGGTGGCGCTACTCGCCCGCTCCCCGGTCCTCGGCGATGAGCATCTCGGTGACTGGCTGCCAGCGTCCCTCGCGCACCTCGAAGATGCGCATTCCCTTGACGCCTCGATGATCGGTGGGGGAATAGCTGATCGGCGCCGTTACGCCGCCGGTGTCCACGTTGTCGAAGGTCTCGAAGGCGGCCATGATCGAGTCGCCCGTCACGTCGCCGCCGTCGGCAGCGAGCCCGATCGCCCTGGTCACCAGGCTGGCGACCGTCCAGCCCTGTCCGTACAGGAGGCCGTCCTCGTCGATGGAACCGCCCTTGCTCTCCAGGTATGCCGCGGCGTCGTCCAGACCGGTCACCCCTTCGCCCCTCGGCGAGTAGATGATCGAGCCGAGCACACCTTCCGCAGCCTCGCCGGCGAGCTCCACGAGGACCTCGTTGCTGCAGTAGTTCAGACAGGCGAAGCGGAGGTCCAGACCGAGATCCTGCGCGTTCTTGAGCGCCACGGCGGCCGGGCCCGAGGTGTTCTGGAACACCACCCAGTTCGCGCCGGACTCGGCTATCCGCGTCAGGGTGGCGCTGAAGTCCATGTTGCCGCGGGCCATCTCGTGCGGCGCCATCGTGATGCCAAGCTCCTGGGCCAGCTCCTCGCCGCCCTGCCGCCAGGGCGAGAGCCCGAACGGGCTCGGATGGTGCATCAGCGCCACGTTCGGCATGTCGGCGCCGGTCGCCTCGGTCTCGGCCACCAGGTGATCCAGCAGGACGCTGATCTGATGCGTGTAGGTCGTCCCGACCAGGAAGTTGAACGGGGCCTCGGACGGCTCGCCAAGCACGTGGGAGAACGACGCGGAGACGAAGGGAATCCGGTCCGCGGCGATCCGGCCCCGGAGCGCCTCGGTGTCGCCCGTGCCCCAGCCCATGAACATCACCGCTCCCCGCTGGACGTACTCCGAGTAGAGCTGTTCCGCCCTGGCGACGTCGTAGCCGTAGTCGTTCCACAGCAGCTCGACCTCGCGGCCGGCGATGCCGCCGTTCTCGTTGACCCAGTCGTAGTGATCGCGGATGGCCTCGGAGTACGTGGTTCCGACGTCCGAGGTCGGCCCGGTGAGGTCAAAGATCGCGCCGATGACGATGGGCGCCGTGCCGTCGTCGGGCGGGTCGCCGCCGCCACAGGCCGAGAGGACGAGCAGAACCGTGGCAGAGAGGACAACGAGGCGTTTCATGGTGCGGAGTCTCCCGTGAAGGGCGCCGGGCGCCCGATCATGACCTGAAGCAGGCCGGACATCATACAGCCGTGCCGCTGGCCGCCGTAAGGCCCGAGGGGGCCGCGGGCGCTCCGGAGGCTGGACGAAAGCTGGCGCCCGTTTCGGTCGGCTGCGCTGCGGAGGGCAGTGCTGTCGCGGGAGGAGGCGGGGAGGCGCTTGCCTCCAGCCCCCTGCGGCCCCCTCGGTCCTGCCGGCTCGGGTCGTGACTGGAGAGTCGCCGGCGAGGGAACTGCGGCAGAGCCCTCTAGTACGAGAAGGGCCATACCCGGAAGTAGTCCTTGACGTTGCGCCAGAGCTTCGCCAGGCCCTCCGGTTCGAGGATCAGGAACAGGATGATCACGAGCCCGAAGACGCCCTGCTGCACGTACGGCAGGACGCCGGCGGCCCAGGGGGCGACATCCTGCAGGGAGCGCCCCGCGGTGTTGATCATCGCCGGCAGCAGAACGATCAGGGTGGCGCCGAAGAACGAGCCGGAGAGCGTGCCCAGGCCGCCGATGATGATCATCGCCAGGTAGGAGATCGAGACCTCGATGGTGAAGCGCTCCCAGGTGACGATCAGGCGGTAGTGCGCCATCAGGGCGCCCGACAGCCCCACCAGGAAGGACGAGGTCGCGAACGCCAGCAGCTTGTAGCCGAAGACGTTGACGCCGATGGCGGAGGCCGCGATGTCCTGGTCCCGGACGGCAACCCAGGCCCTGCCGACCCGGGACCGGAACAGGTTCGCCGCGAACAGCGTGACCGCGAGCGCGACCGCCACCAGAATCCAGTAGAAGCGTCCGTCCGTGTTCATCCGGGCGCCGAACAGTTCGGGGGCCGGCAGTACCAGCGCCTCGGTGCCGCCCGTCAGACCGTCCCAGTGCGTCACCACGAACTCGACGATCTGCTGGGCGGCCAGGGTGGCGACAGCGAGATAGAGCCCCTTGAGCCGCAGCGAGGGCAGCCCGACGATGAGGCCGGCGAAGGCGGTGATCAGGGCGGCCGCCGGGATGCTCAGGTAGAAGGGCACGCCGAGCCGTACCGTCAGCAGCCCTGCTCCGTAGGCGCCGATCGCCATGAAGGCGCCCTGGCCCAGCGAGATCTGACCCGTGTAGCCGACCAGGATGTTCAGGCCGATGGCGCCGATGGTCGCGATCGCGATCTGGTTGGCCAGATTGAGCCAGTAGGGCGTCGCCAGGAACGGAAACACGATCAGCCCCAGCAGCAGGAGGCCCGTGCGGACCTTCTGCAGCGGACGGCGCCGAAGCACCATGTCCGAGCGGTAGTCGGTGAAGAAGATCCCTGATTCCATGATGGACGTTCACCGGCGGCCGGCAGCGGCCGCGCGGGTCCGGCGGTCGCTAGACGCGCTCGATGATCTCCTTCCCGAACAGGCCGTAGGGCCGCACCATGAGGACCACGATCAGCACGATGTACGGGACGATCAGCTCCAGCCCGGAGGTGGTGTAGCCGGCCGTGTACGACTCGAGCAGCCCGATAACGGCACCGCCGACGATGGCGCCCGGCACGGAATCGAGGCCGCCCAGGATGACCACCGGGAACACCCGCAGGCCGATGAAGATGATGTCGTGGCTGACGCCCACCGTGTTCGCCAGCATGATGCCGGCCACGGCCGCGGTGATCGCCGCCATCGCCCAGGCCACCGCCAGGACCCGCTTGATGCTGATGCCCATGGACAGGGCCGCCTGCTGATCGTCGGCTATGGCGCGCATCGCGATTCCGTCCCGCGTGTGGCGGAAGAAGAGGGTCAGGCCCGTGAGCAGGACGGCCGCGATCGCGATGACGAGCAAGCGGTCGATGCCGACGACGGCGCCCAGGAACTCGACCTCGCCCGAGGGAATGAAGGCCGGGAAGGCCTTGGGCCGGGCGCCCCAGATGCCGTTGACGATCGCGCGCAGCAGGCTGGACAGGCCGATGGTGACCATGATCATCGAGATGACCGGTTCGCCGATCAGCGGCCGGAGCACCAGACGCTCGACTATCAGGCCGATCATGGCGGCCACCAGCAGCGTCACCAGCACGCCAATGCTCCACGGCAGCCCGAACTGCGCGATGAAGGCGAACGCGAGGTAGGCGCCGAACAGGAGGAACTCGCCCTGCGCGAAGTTGATCACGTCGCTGGCCTTGAAGATGACGACGAAGCCGACCGCCACCAGGGCGTAGACCATGCCGTTCGAGAGACCCGAGACGGTTAGCTGGAGGAATACGTCGGAACCCATCGTCCGTCCTCAGGCGGTGGCCGGCACTGCGATCCGCAGGCGGGTCTGCAGGACGGCGGTCGTGCCGTCCTGGTAGGTGATGCGGTTCTCGATGTCGACCGCTGGGTCGTCGCCGTAGAGCGCGTCAACGAGCAGACGATAGCGGTCGGCGATGAAGCGGCGACGGACCTTCCTGGTCCGGGTCAGCTCCTCGTCGTCGGCATCGAGCTCCTTGTGGAGCAGCAGCAGCCGCTGAATGCGGGCTGCCTCCGGCAGGTCGCCGTTGATCCCGGCGGTGTGCTCGAGAACCAGCTCGTAGATCTCCGGCTTCTGGGCGAGATCGGTGAACGTCGTGTAGGGGATCTGACGGCGCTCCGCCCACTTGCCCGCATTAGCGAAGTCGATCGTGATCAGCGAGGTGACGAAAGGATAGTCGCCGCCGCCGAACACGACGGCCTCCTTGACGTAGGGGCTGAACTTCAGCTTGTTCTCGATGAACTGGGGCGAAAACTGCGTCCCGTCCTCGAGCTCCATCACGTCCTTCTTGCGGTCGATCACGATAAGGTGACCGTTGTCCATGTAGCCGGCATCGCCGGAGAACAGCCAGCCGTCGCGAAGCGCCTCTTCGGTCGCCTCGGGATTGCGGTAGTAGCCGAGGAAGACGGAGGCGCTGCGGGTCAGGATCTCGCCGCCCTCCCCGATCCTGACCTCGGCCCCGGGAACGGGCGTGCCCACGGTCTGGAACCGGATGTCGTCGTCGCGATGGGCGACCGAGATGCCCGACACCTCCGTCTGGCCGTAGATCTGCTTCAGATTGACCCCGATGGCGTGGAAGAAGCGAAAGATGTCGGGCCCGAGGGCGGCGCCGCCCGTGTAGGCGCGGCGAATGCGGCGCAGGCCGAGCTTGTCGCGCAGCCAGAAGAAGCAGCACGCATTGGCCAGCCACCGCTGCGCCGCGAGCAGCGGCGGCAGGCGGTTCACGTCCAGCAGGGTGTCGGCGGACCGGTACCCGACCCGGAGAGCCCAGCCGTAGACCTTGCGCTTGAGCCAGGAGGCGTCCTCGATGCGCACCTGGACGTCGGACACCATGTTCTCCCAGATCCGGGGCGGCGAGAACATCATGTGCGGACCGATCTCCCTGATGTCGGCCTGGACGGTCTCCGGCTCCTCGGGGAAGTTCATGGCGAAGCCGACGAGCAGCCCGCAGGCGCCGCCGATCATCTGCTCGCCGATCCACGCCAGGGGCAGGAAGGACACGAACTCGTCGTCGCTCTGCATCGGATCGATGCTGTGGAAGCTCTGCGCCATGGTCAGCAGGTTGCGGTGCGAGAGCATCGCCAGCTTCGGCTTGCCAGTCGTGCCGGAGGTCGTGGACAGCAGCGCCACGTCGTCCGCGGCCGTGGACGCAACCCAGCGGTCGAAGTCGCCGGGCTCGCTCGCGCCGGCGTTGCAGCCCGCCTCCTCGACCTCGGGAAAGCCGAGCAGGAAGTCGTGCGGGTACGCGCCCAGGCCCCGCGGATCGTAGTAGATAACGCGGAGAACACCCTCGTCGTCCTCCTGCCCACCGCTGAGCCCTTCCCACACCTCGAGCAGCTTGTCCACCTGCTCCTGATCCTCGGCGATGACGAACCGGGCGCCAGCGAACTTGACCAGGTACTGCACCTCGCTCGCCACGGAGTCCTGGTAGACGCCGAGCGACAGGGCGCCGACGGCCTGCGCGGCCAGCTGGGCGATCAGCCACTCGGGCCGGTTGTCCCCCAGCACGGCGACGACGTCGCCTTGCTTGAGCCCGAGCTCGACCAAACCCCGGGCGAAGTTCCTGACCCGGTCGGCGTACTCGGCCCAGGTCAGGGTCTGCCAGATGCCGAACTCCTTCTCCCGGAGCGCGATCCCGCCGGCCCGGTCGCGGGCGTTGCGAAGCAGCAGCTTCGGCAGCGTGTCGGCGTCCGGCGGGAGCTCGACCACCGGCGTCATTCGGCGTCTCCCAGGTAGGCATGAATCACCGCCGGGTCGGCCCGCACTTCGTCGGGGGCGCCGCACGCGATCGAACGCCCGAAGTCCAGCACGGCCACCCGATCGGAGAGGTCCATGACGACGCCCATGTCGTGCTCGATCAGGACCGTCGTCACGCCTCGCTCCTCGTTCACGTCGAGGATGAAGCGGGCCATGTCCTCCTTCTCCTCGACGTTCATCCCGGCCATCGGTTCGTCGAGCAGGAGCAGATTCGGATCGAGCGCCAGCGCCCGCGCCAGCTCGACCCGCTTCTGCAGGCCGTAGGCCAGCGTGCCCACCGGCTGGTGGCGCAGCTTCTCGATCTCGAGGAAGTCGATCACGTCCTCCACCACGGCCCGGTGACGAATCTCCTCCCGCTGCTGCGGACCCCAGTAGAGGCCGCAGGTCAGCAGGTTGCCGCTCATGTGAATGTGACGCCCGAGCATCAGGTTCTCCAGCACCGTCATGCCCCGGAAGAGCTCGATGTTCTGGAACGACCTGGCGACGCCGGCCTGCGCGACGCGATGCGGCGGCCGGCCGATGAGCGACACCGGCTCGGCGCCCGGCGCCGACGTGTACGTGATGGAACCCTGCTGCGGACGGTAGAGGCTGCTGATCGAGTTCAGGAGCGACGTCTTGCCGGCGCCGTTCGGCCCGATGATCGCGAAGACCTCGCCGTGGCGCACGTCCATGGTCACCGCGTCCAGGGCGCGCACGCCGCCGAATGAGAGGGTCACGTTCCTGACCTCGAGGCAGGTCGAGGCCGGCGACTCTGCAGTCTGCTCCACGTCCACGGCGCGGCGATTGTATGCGCGAAGAGCTCGCCGCCGCCGAACGGACCGTGGAGGCGCGGGGTTCCGGCGTCTGCAAGGATCGCCCAACCGAACCTTTGACACGGAGCACGCGATGGACATGCAGACCGACGGACCGACGGCGCCGCCCCGACTCGATCTCGCGACGCCCGAGCAGGTGGGCCTCGACTCGGCCCAGCTCGCCCTGATCGACGACCACCTGAAACAGCGCTATCTCGACCCGGGGAAGATCGCCGGCTGCCTCACCCTGGTGGCGCGCGGAGGCCGACCCGCGTACCTCTCGACGCTCGGCTTCATGGACCGCGAGCGCAACCGACCGATGCGCGAGGACACCATCTTCCGCATCTACTCGATGACCAAGCCCATCACCTCGGTGGCCCTGATGCAGCTGTACGAGAAGGGCCACTTCCAGCTGGACGACCCGGTCCACAAGTTCATCCCCGAATGGCACGACCTGCGGGTGTACCAGAGCGGCAACCACCCCCACTTCCTGACCAGGCCGATCGACCGGCCGATGACGATCCGGGATCTCTTCACCCACCAGGCCGGGCTCACCTACGGCTTCATGGAGCGGACCAACGTGGACGCCGCTTACCGGAAGCTGCTCGGCGCCGGTGGACCTGTCCGGAGCGGCAGCCTCCGACAGATGGTGGAACAGCTCGCCGAGCTGCCGCTGGAGTTCTCCCCCGGCGCCGCGTGGAACTACTCGGTGGCAACGGACGTGCTCTCGTACCTCGTCGAGCTCTTGTCCGGCGAGCGGTTCGACGAGTACCTGAGGAACCACGTCACCGGGCCGCTGGGCATGGTCGACACCGGCTTCGCCGTGCCGCCTGCCTCCATCGACCGGTTCGCGGCCAGCTACCAACGGGACCGCAACCGCAACCTGGTGCTGCTCGACGATCCCGCCACCAGCGATTACCTGAAGCAGCCCGGTTTCCTCTCCGGCGGCGGCGGACTCGTGTCCACCGCCCACGACTACTTCCGCTTCTGCCAGGCCATGCTGGCCGGCGGCACGCTCGACGGCGTCCGCATTCTCGGCCGCAAGACGGTGGAACTCATGACGATGAACCACCTTCCGGACGGCAGGGACCTGACCGACCTCGCCACGGGGGCGTTCAGCGAGACGACCTACGAGGGCGTCGGCTTCGGGCTTGGCGTCTCGGTCACGCTCGACCTGGCGAAGGCGCAGTCCATCGGTTCCCCGGGCGAGTACGGCTGGGGCGGCGCTGCGAGCACCGCCTTCTGGGTCGACCCGGCCGAGGACCTGATCGTGATCTTCATGGTCCAGTTCTGGATGTCCGGGACGTTCAACTTCCGCGGCCAGCTGAAGTCGATCATCTACCCGGCCCTGACCTGATCGCCGCTCGCGCCGTCGTCAGGTCCGCTGGGCCGCAGGCTCGGTCGTGCCTGGCGGGAATCGTGATGAGGGTCGAGCAGACCCAGGCAGACGGCGCGCGCTGCTACGGGGCCAGTCGAGCGTCGGCGGGGCGCGATGACACGGCGAGCTCGCGACGCAGCGCGTCCCGTTCCGCCAGGAAGGCCGGAAGCACGGCATCGGCGAGCGGCGGCGCCTGCTCGCTGACCAGGTTCGCCGGGTTGATCCAGCGGCCGTTGCGCTGCACGCGGTAGTCGAGATGCGGGCCGGTGGAGAGACCACTGGAACCGACGAATCCGATGACCTGGCCCTGGCTCACCCGAGCCCCCGCCCGAATGCCCCGGGCGTACCCCGAAAGATGCAGGTAAGCGGTCATGTAGCCGTTGGCGTGCCGCAGCCGAACCGTGCGGCCGCCGCCGCCGCGCACGCCGGCCGAGAGAACCCTGCCGGAGGCCGTGGCCTGGACGGGGGTTCCGACCGGCGCGCCGTAGTCGATCCCGTAGTGCGGCATGCGCCGCTTCAGGATCGGGTGGAAGCGACTGAGCGAAAAGCGGGAGGTGACTCGGGAGTACGGCAGCGGCGAGCGCAGAAACTGCCTCTGCACCGGCTTGCCGTCCGCGTCGTAGTAGTGGGTCGAGGCGTCCTCGCCGCCGTCGTCCTCCGCCAGGAAGCCGTAGGCCTCGTACCAGCGGTCGCCGTTCCTGTAGCGCACGGCGTGGACCTCGGCCGCTCCGCGCGTCCTGCCGTCGACGATCAGGTCGTCGAACAGGATCTCGAACCGATCCCCGGCGCGGAGGTCGCGATTGAAGTCGAGGTCCCACTGCAGCACGCGCGCCACGCTGGCGGCCAGGTTGGCGGGGCCGCCGGCCCGCCGCACCGAGGTCTCCAGCGCGCCGCTCTCGAGCGAGCCGCTCACCGCACGTCGAACGCGCCTGCGGGTGAACCCCCGGTAGTGGCTCGTCCAGCTTCCGTTCTTCCGTGCCGCGACCACGACCCCCTCGTCGGCGCGAGGAATGTTGATGGCGATCAGCCCCTCGCCGCGTCGCACCATCGACCAGACGGTGTCACCGGCTCGGAGCTTCCGCGGGTCCATCACCTCGCCGACCCTGCTACTGACCTCGAACAGCTCGGACGACGGCACTCCGGCCCGGGTCAGCACGTCGGAGAGCGTGTCGCCCCTGCGTATCCGGTGGTCGAGCGGAAACGGCGTCCGGTCGAGCGCAACCGGGTCGAGCAGCGGCGGCCCCTCCTCACCTGTCGGATCGGCCCAGTTGCCCTCCAGCATCACGGTGTGAGCCTCGGGGCGAAACAGGAGCCAGCCCGCAAGAACCAGGATTCCGATTCCGGGAAGGACCGCTGCACGACGAGCAAGTTGTTTGTTCATCATCATTTGAGTGAAACGCCGTGGTCGTTGAAAGGACGAAACACGGAGCATACACTGCCAGGCGCCGTCGCGCTCTGAACCTGGCATCGGGTGCGGACGCAGACGCCCGGCGCCGCACCTGCGTCACGTGCGGCGGTGCTCAGTTCTCGGCGAGAGCGGCTGCCTGCTCGAGCGACCGCGTGCGCGGCCGCCGCGACCGCATCTTCCTCGGCTCGCCGCCACGGAGATAGCCGTTCTCGCGGGCGTACGCCAGCAGAGCGTCTTCCATCTTCCGGCGGCCTCGATACAGCCGGCTCATCACCGTCCCGAGGGGAATGTCGAGCTGCTCGGCGATCTCGCGGTAGGAGAGGTCCTGCAGATCGGCCAGCTCCACCACCGTCCGGTAGTCGCACGGAAGGGACTCCAGGGCAGCCTGCAGGTCCTGGTCGAGCGCACCGACCATCAGCTCCTCCTCGGGGGTCAGGCCCCGAGGCACCAGAGGCGAATCGAGGAGCCGCGACTCCCGACCGTCCTCGATCTCGTCGAACGAGCTCCGCAGCGGCTGGCGCTGCCGCCGCCGGTAGCGGTTGATGAAGGTGTTCCTGAGGATCCTGAACAGCCACGCCCTGAGGTTCGTGCCCTCCTGGAACTTGTCGTAGTACTTGTAGGCCCGCAGGTACGTCTCCTGCAGCAGGTCCTCCGCATCCTGGCGGTTGCGGGACATCCGGTAAGCCAGCCGGTACAGGCTGTCCATGAAGGGCAGCACGTCGGCATCGAAGTCCCATCGTCCCCGGTCGTTGGCAAAGGCGCTCATGTCGCTCGTCCCTCCTCGGCCGCGGAACTCGCGCGGCGTCGTGTACCGATTGACACAAGCACGTTCGGTGCCAGCATGACGCAAAGACCGCGCACGGCCCACTGACGACCGGAGGCGCGCGGCGCGATCCAGTTTGCGGCGACTCCACCTTCGGGGCGCCTGCATGCCGACGGAAGCCACGCCTGCCGCGTACGGGCACAACTGGCCGGGAGCACGCCATTCTGGCGCGCCGGCCGGCCAGACACTGCAACTCCGGCAATCGCCGCGAAGCATCGCCCAGGCAACCACTGCCGCTCGGGGTCAAGACCCGTGGGGCGTGCGCGCCGCAGTCGGGTTTGACCAGGTCAGACAGGTCAGGCGGCCTGCCGCCCGATCTGCCGAGGCTGCGCTAGACGAACCCGGCGCCGCGGAGTGCGATCAGCAGGGCGTAGATCACGACCGACTCCATGAAGGCGAGACCAATCAGGAGCACGATCTGGATCCGACCGCCAGCGCCCGGGTTCCGCGCCAGCCCTGCACAGGCTTCGCCGGTTGCCCGCCCCTGGCCGATGGCGCCACCGGCCGCCGCGATGCCGATGCCAAGCGCCGCCGCCAGCACGCCGAGTTCGCCGGAACCGCCCTCTCCGCCGTCCTGAGCCAGCGCCGGAGCAGCGAAGAGAGTGAGCAGCACGGCCACGAGAAGCACGAGCTTTGTCTTCTTCATTTCCTGAGAGTCCCTTTCAGTGTGCCGAGCCTTCGGCCTCGGCGATGTACACGGTAGTCAACATGATGAAGATGAAGGTCTGAAGCGAGGCCGCCACCACGCCGAGCGCCATGACCGGCAGTGGCAGCGCGAGCGGCACGAGGCTGAAGATGGCCGCCGCCGCCAGGTGCTCGCCGAAGACGTTGCCGAAGAGGCGCATGCCGAGCGACAGCACGCGGGCGAGGTGAGTGATGATCTCGAGCGGTATGAAGAGCGGCGCGAGCAGCAGGACCGGGCCGGCGAAGTGCTTGAAGTAGCGAAGGCCGTTCCGCCGCAGGCCGAACAGGTGGTAGAGCGTCCACGCCGTGATGGCCAGGGCGAAGGTCACGTTCACGTTCTGGGTCGGGGGCCGCAGGAAGAAGATGGTGCCCGACATGTTGCTGAGAAAGATGAAGAAGGCGAAGGACGCGATGAGGGGCAGGTGGCGAGAGCCGCCCTCCCCGATCGTCTCCTCCAGCAGGTTCCTCATCCAGTCCAGCGCCACCTCGATGATCTGCTGGAGTTTCCCGGGATCGTCCCTCTTCAGCCCTCGCGACACGACCAGACCGAGGGTGGTCACCACACCGAAGACGAACAGCGCCATCACGACGTGGTCCGGAACCTCGGCAGGCAGGCTCTCCTCGGTGCCCGTCAGGTCCACGACGCCCTTCCACACCCAGTTGACGGGCTCGTGGAGTACGGAGTTGTCGCCAGCTGCCATGGTCGGTGGGTAGCGGGAAGGGAGGAGTGGAGCCGATCGCTCGAACGGGTCGGAGCGCTACACGGGCGAGGGCCGAATCAGGTCCGACGCGAACGCGCGGCCACGCCGACCGCGCCGAGGCGCCTCCCCAGTTCCGACAGGACAAGCGCCAGGGGCACGACCGAGAAGCCCAGTATCAGCGCGACGAACTCCAATGACCCATGGACAAGAGCCAAAACCACAAAGGCGATCAGGAGCGTATGGCGGAGAACCGAAATCAGGGTGTTCCTGGCGCCGGCACGCCCATCGGCATCCGGCTCCAGCGCACGAACCTGCATCTCCAGGCCGCGGAAGCTGAAACTACTGACGAGCCCTGTCGCTGTCAAGGTGAGCGCAGCATTCGGACCCCAGGCCCAGGCCGCGAGGCCCCCGCCAGCGAGGGTGAGGGCCACCGCCACGCACAGGACACGCCTGGACATGGCGGCCAGCTCGTCGTCTCCGCCGCTGGCCGAGCGGAACCCGAGCAGCCGGGCTGCTTCACGCGCCGCCTCACGGGTCGTCGAAGCCACCGCTCTCCTCGTCGGCGAGAACGCGCCGTATCGTCTGCCAGGCGTTGTAGAAGCCAGCCGCGATGCCGAACAGCAGGCCGATCATGGCGCCGGCGGCTGGTGCGCCCAGCCAGCTCCCGACCCACCGGCCGGCCGTCAGCCCGAGCACGGAGGCCACCGGGAAGACGAGGCCGATGACCGCCACGTCGAGAAGGCGAACCGGAAGGCGCATCGCCCCGGAGCCTCAGGTCGGAGTCGGAGCGGCCGCCCGGCGGCGTCGCGGCAGGCGCGGCATGGCGGCGCCGCCGGCGTCGTTCGGCCGCTGACGGGTCGCGCCACGGCCTGCTGGCCGCGCCTCAGGCACGGGAGTCCCACAGCACGTCCGATTCGCCTCCTGCCCGGTTCTCGTGCCGAGCCATCACGAACAGCGCGTCCGACAGCCGATTGACGTAGATCACGGCAGCGGCGCCCACCGGCTCCGACGCGGCCAGCGTCACCAGACGGCGCTCCGCCCGGCGGCAGACGGCGCGCGCCTGGTGCAGCGCGGCGGCCGACGGACAGCCGCCGGGGAGGACGAAATTGGCCAGCGGTTCGAGATCGGCCTGCAGCCGGTCCATGCTCCGTTCAAGGGCATCGACGTGGCGCTGCTCGATTCGCGGCACGGCCGGAGAGTCGCCGTCCGGCGGCACGCAGAGGTCGGAGCCGAGGTGGAACAGCTCCTGCTGCACCCGGGCGAGCTCGGTCAGAACCGCTTCGGACGGCGACGTGGTCACGACCACGCCGATGGCCGAGTTCAACTCGTCCACGGCGCCGCAGGCTTCAATGCGCGCGCTGTCCTTTCCGACGCGAAGACCACTCCCGAGAGCGGTCGTCCCGTCATCGCCCGTCCGGGTGTAGACGCGGGTTATGCGCGGCATGACTGTCCGGGTCGGCCCGTCATCGCGGGGTCAACCTCCGGAACCTTCGCGCTCCCCGGCCGCACCGGCCGGCGCTACACGTCGTCCCGAATCGCGCCCTCGACGGGGCTGCTCGCCCCCTCGGTGTAGATGCCGCCCGTCAGTTCAAACGACTCGACGGCGCGTTCGCGCAGCTTCTTCAGGGCTTCGTCGAAGTTCTCCGGCACCATCTCCTCGTCACAGAAGGAGCAGCAGCTCTCCCACGTGTAGCCCAAACCGTCCACCTGCTTGCGGCCACCGGGGGTCACCTCGTCCGTGATCGGGCACCAGATCGTGCTCATCGCGAGCATGAAGTTCTCGACGTACCGCCCCTCCGCCGCCCTGGCGGCATTGGAATCGGGGTCGGCGGCAAACACGTCCGCGACTCCAGGCTCGCTCCCCCGGTAGTCGACGCCGCCGTGGCTCCAGGTTTCGCCGTCGGCGACCGACGGGACGAGCTTGACCGGACAGAAGTCCGTCGACTTGAGCACTTCCGGGATCTTCACCTTGGCCAGATCCACAGCCTCGGGGGGCAGCTGGGCGACGGCCGGGGCCACCAGCAGCGCCGACGCCAGCACGAGAGCGGCCAGCTGCACGGTGCGACCGGAGACAAGCTTGTTCAACATGGCGGGAATCCTCCGTTCTCCGAGTATGCGGGAATCTGCTGGCGGCGCTCGCAACGGCGCCAGAGGGTCTGTTTCGGGACCGGGACTATAGCAACCCGGCAGCAGCCCGGCTGACGCTGCACCCCACGAGAAGGCTCGACCGGGACTGCTGCCGCCGCCACCTCGCCTGCAGGCCTCGCGGACACGCCAGCGTCCGGCGTCCGCTGGCAGGTCCGACAGCCTGCTAGCCTGTCGGGCCGTGAGCCGACCCGCGGCGCCCAGGTTGCCGCGCTGCCGCTTTGCGGCGGCGATGGTCAAGGTGCTCTTGCTCTGCAGCATGGCCGCCCTGCAGACCGCCGTGGCGTCCGCGCAGACGACCCCGACGGCCACGGCGGTCGACGACGGCGGTTCGGCGGCCACGGCGCCTGCCATGCGCACGGCGCCACCAACCATGGATCGGATCAGCCCCCGCCACGGCGCCTGGCTGGCCGAGGTCGAGGTCATCATGACTCCGGAGGAGCGCGACCTGTTCCTCCAGCTCCGCCGCGAGTACCAGAGGGCGGCATTCGTCAGGAAGTTCTGGCAGGTGCGCGATCCGGTCGCCCGGACCGGCCGCAACGAGATGCGCGAACGGTGGGAAGAACGGGTGGCGTACGCCCGCAGGAACTTCGGAGGGCTGACCGACGCCCGGGCCCGAATCCTGCTCGTGCACGGCGAGCCTCACCGCAGGGTGCAGGTGCGCTGCACGACGACCCGCATCCCCGCCGAGATCTGGGTCTACCAGGGAAGCGACCGGGTGCGCTTCGACTTCCTGCTGATCTTCGTGCGCCCGGGCGGCCTCGGAGAAGCGCGGGTGTGGGCGCCGGGAAGGGGCGACATCCGGGGCGTGCTGCAAGGCGCGAGCGCGTGCATCAACGGGCAGCTGCTCGAGGACATCGTCGACCAGGTGCGGGAGCTCGGCGCCGAGTACGGGCGGCGGCTCGCCGAGGTACTGGCCAGACCGCGGCCACGGAACGAAGAGTGGGTGGCCGCGTTCGCGGCGGCGGGCACGGACCTGCCGCCCGACGCCCGGCTCTTCGAGGCGGAGGTCAGCTACGCCTTTCCCGGGCGCTTCCAGAGTCGCACGGTGGTGCAGGGCCAGGTCCGCATCCGTCCGGATTCGGTCACGACAGGCGACTTCGCCGGGTATCGGTCGCGCGACTTCGTGCTGGCGGGCGACGTGGTTCGTGACGGGGAGCTGTTCGAGTCCTTCCGCTACAAGTTCGGCTTCCCGGAGCCCGAGGGCCCGGCCGCGGTAGCCGAACCGCAACTCCTGCTGCCGTTCCAGCGCTACCTGCGCCCCGGGAGCTATCGGATCGTCCTGAAGGTCGAGGACATCAACGGCGCCCTCTTCTTCCGCACCGAGCAGGATGTCGAAGTGCCGGCAAGGGAGGGCGCCGGAAGCGCGGACGTGCCCGAGGCTCCGCCGCTCCAGGTCGGGGCTCCCGGGGCGGTCGACGCAAGAGCCGTTGCCGTGCGGCTGCTGAAGCCTGCCGGCGAGATTCTCTCCGGCCTCGTTCGCTTCGACGCCGCCGTCGAGGGCGAAGAGGTAAGGACCATCTCCTTCCTGCTCGACGACCGGGAGATCGTCAGGAAGACGAGACCTCCGTTCGGCGTCGAGATCGATCTCGGCAGTTTTCCCAGGCCGCGCACGCTGCGGGCCGAGGGGCTTGACGAGCTCGGCGAGGTGCTGGCCTGGGACGAGCTCCCGATCAACGCCGGCGAGCAGCGCTTCTCGGTTCGCCTCATCGAGCCTCGTCGCGGTACTCGCCACGCCACCAGCCTGCGGGCACGGGCCGATCTGACGATGCCGGACGGCGCCAGCCTCGACCGGCTGGAGTTCTACCTGAACGAGAACCTCTCGGCGACTCTGTACCAGGAACCGTTCGTTCAGCCCATCCAGCTTCCACGCGCTGCCGCCATCGCGTACGTCCGCGTCGTGGCGCACCTCACCGACGGGAACGCCACCGAGGACCTCGTGTTCATCAACGCGCCCGCGGACATGGAGCAGATCGACGTCCAGTTCGTGGAGCTCTTCGTCTCGGTGCGGGATCGCGGAGGCAGGCCCGTGGACGACCTCGGACAGGCCGACTTCCGCGTCCTGGAGGACGGCCGGGAGCAGCGGGTGAGTCGCTTCGAACGGGTCCAGGACCTGCCGATTCACGTCGCCGTAGTGATCGACAACTCGGCCTCCATGAGGGATTCGCTGGACATGACCCGGCGAGCGGCACTCCGCTTCTTCGAGCAGGCGATCAAGCCGCGCGACCGGGCCGCGGTCATCACGTTCAACCGATTCCCGCAGCTGGCGGTCCGCCTGACGAACAACCTGCGTGACCTCGGCGGCGGTCTTGCGGGCCTCACCGCGGAAGGCCAGACCGCCCTCCACGACAGCCTCATGTTCAGCCTCTACCACCTCGCCGGCACCAGCGGTCAGCGAGCCATCCTCCTGCTCTCGGACGGCAAGGACGAGGTCTCCCGCTACTCGTTCGAGGACACGCTCGAGTACGCCCGCCGTGCCGGCGTCACCGTCTACACCATCGGCCTGGGCATCCAGGAGGCCTCGGCGCGACGCCGCCTCGACAGTCTCAGCACCCAGACCGGCGGCCGCAGCTACTTCCTGCGCGACGCAAGCCGCCTCGCCGCCATCTACGACGACGTGCAGCGGGAACTCCGCTCCCAGTACCTCCTCGCCTACCAGTCCGACAGCAAGCGAACCGACGACGGCTTCCGTGAAGTGGACGTCCGGCTGCCGGGCCGCTCCAGTGCGGACGTGCGCACAATCAGCGGCTACTACCCCTGATCCATCGACAGCCTGCTCACACCAGGCTCCATCCAGAGCAATGCGGCCTCCCCAGGGCCACCAAACCACTCCTCCCACAGGCCGCTCCTCGCACAAGAGCCGCTCCTCGCACAAGAAAGGGCCCCCGGCGGATCGAAATCCACCGAGGGCCCCAAGAAGATTCCCGGCGACGACCTACTCTCCCACACCGTCCCCGGTGCAGTACCATCGGCGCTGCGGAGCTTAACTGCCGTGTTCGGAATGGTAACGGGTGTTTCCTCCACGCTCTGGCCACCGGAAAACCCCGGAAGTCAGCTGACGCTCGCGGGCCCCGCGCCTCCCGGGCGGGAACCGACGGAAGCGAATCTTGAAAGAGTACCGAAACCTGAGCGTCCAAATCTCGAGTGCAGCCACTTCTGATCATGGTCAAGCCGAACGACCGATTAGTACGGGTCAGCTAAACGCCTCGCAGCGCTTACACGCCCCGCCTATCAACCTGGTAATCTGCCAGGGGTCTTCAGGGATACCTCATCTCGAGGCTGGCTTCCCGCTTAGATGCTTTCAGCGGTTATCCTTACCGAACATAGCTACCCAACTGTGCCGCTGGCGCGACAATTGGTGCACCAGAGGTTCGTCCGTCCCGGTCCTCTCGTACTGGGGACAGCTCCTCTCAAGTATCCTGCGCCCACATGAGATAGGGACCGAACTGTCTCGCGACGTTCTAAACCCAGCTCACGTACCACTTTAATCGGCGAACAGCCGAACCCTTGGGACCTGCTTCAGCCCCAGGATGTGATGAGCCGACATCGAGGTGCCAAACCGCCGCGTCGATATGAACTCTTGGCGGCGATAAGCCTGTTATCCCCGGAGTACCTTTTATCCGTTGAGCGATGGCCCTTCCATACGGAACCACCGGATCACTAAGTCCTACTTTCGTACCTGCTCGACCTGTATGTCTCGCAGTCAAGCTCCCTTCTGCCTTTGCGCTCTGCGGCTGGTTTCCAATCAGCCTGAGGGAACCTTCGAGCGCCTCCGTTACCTTTTAGGAGGCGACCGCCCCAGTCAAACTACCCGCCTGACAGTGTCCCCGACCCGGATGACGAGCCAAGGTTAGATCTCCAATACGTCAAGGGTGGTATTTCACCGTTGGCTCCGCCGAGACTGGCGTCCCGGCTTCGCAGCCTCCCACCTATCCTACACATAACGCATCAGGGATCACTGCCAGGTTGCAGTAAAGGTTCACAGGGTCTTTCCGTCTTCATGCGGGTAACCGGCATCTTCACCGGTACTACAGATTCGCTGAGCCCCCTGTGGAGACAGTGCCCAGATCGTTACGCCATTCGTGCAGGTCGGAACTTACCCGACAAGGAATTTCGCTACCTTAGGACCGTTATAGTTACGGCCGCCGTTTACCGGGGCTTCGATTCAGAGCTTCGCGGCTCTTGCGAGCCGCTAACACCTCCTCTTAACCTTCCGGCACCGGGCAGGCGTCAGACCCTATACGTCGTATTCGACTTTGCAGAGTCCTGTGTTTTTAGTAAACAGTCGCCTGGGCCTTTGCACTGCGACCGCCGACAGCTCAAAGGGCTGAGCCTCGTCACCATCAGCGGCACACCTTCTCCCGAAGTTACGGTGTCAATTTGCCGAGTTCCTTCACAGGGGATCACTCAAGCGCCTTGGGATTCTCTCCCCGTCTACGTGTGTCCGTTTGCGGTACGGTCGTCCCGTCCTCTTCCTAGAGGCTTTTCCTGGCAGCACGGAATAAACGACTTTGCGGGCCTGGGCCCTCGGGATCACGTCTCGGCGTTGATCAAGGCAGCGGATTTGCCTGCCGCCTCCGCCTACACGCTTCAACCTGCACTTCCAGTCGCAGGCTCGTCTGTCCTTCTGCGTCACCCCGTCGGTCATGACGAGAACGGAACGGTACAGGAATGTTGACCTGTTTCCCATCGACTACGCTTTTCAGCCTCGCCTTAGGGGCCGACTAACCCTGAGCGGATTGGCCTTCCTCAGGAAACCTTAGACTTACGGCGAGCAGGGTTCTCACCTGCTTTGTCGCTACTTGTGCCGGCAGGGTCTCTTCCGAGCGCTCCATCGGTCCTCACGGTCCGACTTCAGCACCCTCGGAATGCTCCTCTACCACCCCTGACGGCTGCGCCGCCGGGGATTCGCAGCTTCGGTGATCAGCTTGAGCCCCGTTGAATTATCGGCACGGAACCACTTGACCAGTGAGCTGTTACGCTTTCTTTAAAGGATGGCTGCTTCTAAGCCAACCTCCTGGCTGTCTGGACGTTTCCACATCCTTTCCCACTTAGCTGATACTTGGGGACCTTAGCTGGCGATCTGGGTTGTTTCCCTCTCGACCACGGAGCTTATCCCCCGTAGTCTGACTCCCGCGGTTCCCATTTGCGGCATTCGGAGTTTGGTTGGATTCGGTAAGCTTTTGGGCCCCCTAGTCCATCCAGTGCTCTACCTCCGCAATGCAGTCCGCGAGGCTAGCCCTAAAGCTATTTCGAGGAGAACGAGCTATAACGAGGTTTGATTAGCCTTTCACCCCTACCCACGGCTCATCCAAGCCGTTTTCAACCAACATTGGTTCGGGCCTCCACTGAGTGTTACTTCAGCTTCACCCTGGCCATGGGTAGATCACCTCGTTTCGCGTCTACCACCGCTGACTTCATTCGCCCTGTTCAGACTCGCTTTCGCTTCGGCTCTGCAATAGACTTCGCCTTGCCAACGACGGTAACTAGCCGGCTCATTATGCAAAAGGCACGCGGTCGCGCATGAAGCGCTTCCACTGCTTGTAGATGCACGGTTTCAGGTACTGTTTCACTCCCCTAGGCAGGG